>NZ_FMVJ01000003.1 GCF_900102135.1 Microvirga guangxiensis | reverse complement strand
AACGCCTCCCGCGCGCGGCTTCGTCACCATCCGGCCTCGGCACTCCGGCGCCATCAGGGACGAACCCTCAGAGACGCGGTACGGCGTGGCTGGGCACGCGGGGCTGGAGAGCGTGCTCCAGACCCGGCGAGGCTGGGGGAGCGTCGACGCAGCCTGCCCGATCAGGCTCAGCGCCTCTTCCTCCCCGCTCGGATCGCTGAGGCCGGCGGGTGCGAGACCGCCGGCATCTCAGAGCCGCCTCTGCTTTCCGCCACCGACGCCTCGGGCGCGTCCCTCGCGAGAAGCAGACCGCCACACTATGGCCGAGCTTAGGACAGAAGTCAAGAACAAAGTAAGAACATTGCATCCGCCTCAACCAGCCAAGGAGCCTCGGAGGACAAGGCGCGTGTTCCCTCCCCCTTGCGGGGAGGGGAAGGGGTGGGGGTCGACCGACCGGGTGAGACCTCACACCAGTGAAGCGCTGATCACGTCTTGCGGGCAGAGTGAGGTCGAGCCTTGTCCGGAGAGGGCAGTCCCTCACCCCTGCCCCTCTCCCACCCGGGAGAGGGGACGCTGTAGGGCCGTCATGTTCACTAGAGCAGCCGCAGCGCTCTGACTGTTCGACCCCCACCCCTAACCCCTCCCCGCAAGGGGGAGGGAAGCGCACGGTGCATCCTTTGTGAGCCAGCCTCGCAGGACAAGGCGGACGCCCGGTCCATCGCAGAGGCGGGACTATCGCGCCGCGTGCGAGTGGGCCAGGGGTTCTGCTCCTCCGGTCCTGTATTCCATCCAAGCCTGCCTCAGGATCTGCACCGAGGAGGTGAGGAACAGGCCGGCCATCAGGGCCGCCACGATGAGATCGGGCCATGCGGTGGCGGTGCCCCACACGCCGAGCGCGGCGATCATCACCACCACGTTGCCGATGGCATCGTTGCGGGAGCAGAGCCAGACCGAGCGCACATTGGCGTCACCGTCCTTGTAGCGCATGAGCAGCAGCACCGACGCCAGATTGGCGGCGAGCGCCAGAAGACCGATGCCGCCCATGAGCCCAGCCTGCGGCACGCCGAGGATGAGGGTCTGATAGAGTGTCGAGCCGAAGACCCAGAGCGACATCAGGCTCAACGACAGCCCCTTGAACAAGGCCGCCGTGGCGCGCGTGCGCAGGCTCATTCCGATCACCGCAAGGCTCAGACCGTAGGTGACGGTATCTCCCAGGAAGTCGAGCGCATCCGCCTGCAGGGCCTGCGATCCCGCAAGGCGCCCGGCCACCATCTCGGTCACGAACATCGCCCCGTTGAGCGCGATCACGGTCCAGAGCACCCGCTTGTAGCGCGGATCGACGCCGTCGAAGACCGGCACGCCGCCCTGGCAGCCGCAAGAATCCGCGGCTTCCTGCGGCGTCTTTGAGCCGTGAGAATGGTGTGCGTGGGAATGACCGTGATCATGGTTGGAGCAGCAGGCCTCTGCCATCGCGAATCCTCTTTGCTTGATGGTGAGAGGAGCCTACAATCTCTAGCGACTAGAGGTTCAAGAGCAAAATGCTGTCCATCGGAGAATTGTCCCGGCGCACCGGCGTGAAGGTGCCAACCATCCGCTATTACGAGCAGATCGGCCTCATGCCCTTGGCTCCGAGGACTGAGGGAAAACAGAGGCGCTACGGAGCCGACGAGGTCTCCCGCCTCAACTTCATCCGCCATGCGCGGGAGCTCGGCTTCGAAGTCGAGGCCATCCGCGAGCTGCTGGAGCTCAGCGAAAAGCCGGATCAATCCTGCGCCGAGGCCGACCGGATCGCCCGCAGGCACATGGCGGAGGTGGAAAGGCGCATCGAGCAGCTGACGGCCCTGCGCGCCGAGCTGCGACACATGGTCGAAGAATGCAGCCATGGCCGCGTCGGCGAATGCCGCGTGATCCAGGTTCTGGCCGATCACAGCCAATGCGGGCACGAGCATCGGTGAAAGCATAGGTGCTGCTCGCAGTCGCTGACTCGCAAAGAGCGCGTGTTCCCTCCCCCTTGCGGGGAGGGATGGAGGGTGGGGGTCGGACAGTCGGAGCGCAGCAGGCATCCAGACCGCACGACAGATCTACAGTGTCATTCCCGGCCGGAGCGCAGCGGAGGGGAAGGGAATCCACCCACACGCACTGCGCTACGGATCCCCTTCCCTCGCTGGCGCTCGCCGGGGATGACATGACTGGTTCAGCCGCTCACCCCGTCAGACCACCCCCACCCCTGCCCCTCCCCGCAAGGGGGAGGGGAACACGCGCTGCGCATCTTTCCGGCTCGCTTCCGAAACATCACAGAAATCGGGTGTCGCCTCCTGCTGGGACCGCCTAGAGTGCGCACAAGAGGAACATGCCATGCTCGACACCTTGCGCGACATCACCATCGAACCCAGCGAGCTTACACTGCCGGAGGAGCCTCATACCGATTATGAGCGGGTGCGCCGGATCATCGCGTTCATCTCGGAGCGCTGGCGCGAGCAGCCTTCGCTGGAGGCCATTGCCGATCATGTGGGGCTCTCGACCACCCATGTGCATCACCTCTTCCGGCGCTGGTCGGGGCTCTCGCCCAAAGCCTTCCTGCAGGCGATCACCCTCGACAATGCCAAGGCGCTGCTGGCGGATTCCGCCAGCGTACTCGACGCCACCTATGAGGTCGGGCTCTCGGGCCCCGCCCGGCTGCACGACCTGTTCGTGACGCACGAGGCTATGACTCCAGGCGACTACAAGGCGGGAGGCTTGGGCCTCACCATGCGCTACGGCTTTCACCCCTCCCCCTTCGGCGAGGCGATCCTGGTTGCGACGGAGCGGGGGCTTGCGGGCCTCGGCTTCGTGGATGACGGGGACAGGGAGGCGGCGCTTGCGGATATGACCCGCCGCTGGCCCAGGGCGCATTATGTGGAGGACACATCCGCCACCGCGCCGCTCGCACAACGCATCTTCAACCCCACCCAATGGCAGGCTGAGCAGCCCCTGCGGGTCGTGCTCATTGGCACCGATTTCGAGGTGCGCGTCTGGCAGACCCTGCTGCGCATTCCCCGCGACAAGGCCACCACCTATTCCGACATCGCCCGCCATATCGGCAAGCCCGCCGCCTGCCGGGCCGTGGGCGCGGCGGTGGGCAAGAACCCAATCTCCTTCGTGGTTCCCTGCCACCGTGTCCTCGGCCGCTCCGGCGCGCTCACCGGCTACCATTGGGGCCTCACCCGCAAACAGGCGATCCTGGGCTGGGAGGCCGGGCAGGCAAGCGACTAGTCCATCGGAAGCGGATTGATCAAGGATAGAGCCTAAGGCTCATGAGAAAATAAAGCCTTCCACAAGACAAAGGCTAGGCCGGCAATAAATGGGACCGTGCCCACAAGTCTTATCCAAAACTGCTCTCGATCATTCGATCGCGCGCAACGGATTGCAGCAACAAGCATCACAACCGTGATTATGGCGAATGCGGCTGCAACTGGAACATAGCCCATGGGTATATCTATTCGGGGTAGGCGCGGGCCTTTCATGAAGATGCCTTCAATCCTCGATCGATCGCCAAGCATCTTACAGAATATTGTTCTGATATAGCAGGCCGGCCCCTCCCCCTCCTTTTCTTTATTGCAAGAAAGCAGCAGGAGCTCATTGCGTCGAACAGGAAACTGCGGACCCTCGCGGGTCCGCAGTTGCCGGACGAAGGCTTCACTGTGCCTTGCGCGGATCGTCGGCGGGATTGGCGTAATCGATATTGGTCGGAGAGGTGCTGTGCACTTCGATGACGGTTTCCTCAGGCCCCGTCCAGACCACGTGCGTGGTCTTTGCCGGCATGGCGAAGAAGCCCCCCGCCGTCAGCATGGCAGCCGGCTCCATGCTGTACTTCTCTCCCTTGGCCACCCCGAGGCTTCCGCTGATGACGGTCACCATCTCCATGTCCGGATGAGTATGCGGCGGGATGCGGTAATTGGCCGGGAATTTGTGCCGGCGCACATAGATTCCCGGCTTGTTGGACTCGCCGAGCAGGCTTGTGCTCACCACCCCCTTGGGCAGGGAGCGGTTGGGCGTCCAGGACAGCTTTTCGGATTGAACGACGACAGGCTCCTGGAGCTGCTGGGTGTCCTGGGCCCAGGCAGCCCCGGAAAACGCGACCAATGCGACAGAGAGCAGAAGCGCTTTCATGGAACTCCTCCTCTGGTGTTCCTCGCCCCCAACACAGGTCACATGAGAACCCTCATTATAGCATAAGCACGGCTCCGGAACACGGTTTGGGCTCGGACGCTCAGCCCGGTCGATGGCCGGAGCGAGGCCGCATAGAGCCATCGTACATTCCGGCGGTTCGTGTTATCCTCATGCACAAGAACGTTCTCTCGGATGAGAGGAGGTTGTCATGGGAAAGCCTACCCAGAAGCTCTGGCACGATCTTTCGTCCTGGCCGCCCTTGAGTTGCCTTTTTGGCCGCGAGGCCGCCCCCGAGCCATCGGAAGTTCCAGAGACGGTTCCGTTCAGGTTCAAGGAATGCGAGGACTGCTCGCCCACGGCTGAGCAGATCGAAGCGCGGGAACGGGAGCTGGCCGATCGCTTCAAAGGCGACCAGCTGCTTCCCATCATCGGGCTTGGCGGGCCCGGGCCAGGCTGCGGCTGACCCAAATCGCAACCCAGCCCTGTCTTTCCCCCCTATTGTATAGCTGCAACAGGGTCCCACTCCCATGAATTGAAGCCAACTAGCTTCCAAGATCGTCTTGCAGCGCTTCAAACCCCTTCTTATATCAGCGCCAACAGGGAGCCCCGGGCTGGGGTGAGCCTGTTTTAGTCATCAACGTATCAGCCATGGGCCGCGCCGCTTCGGGGTGCGGCGGTCTGCTTGAAAGTGAGGGATCCCGCCATGGGTAAGGTCATTGGTATCGACCTCGGCACCACCAATTCCTGCGTCGCAGTCATGGAAGGCTCGACGCCCAAAGTTATCGAAAACGCGGAAGGCACCCGGACGACCCCGTCCATCGTGGCCTTTACCGACGACGGCGAGCGCCTCGTCGGCCAGCCGGCCAAGCGCCAGGCGGTCACGAACCCGTCGCGCACCATCTTCGCCATCAAGCGCCTGATCGGGCGCACCTTCGACGACCCCATGACCAAGAAGGACATGGGCCTCGTTCCGTATCACATCGTGAAGGGCGGCAATAACGACGCCTGGGTCGAGGCGGACGGCAAGACCTACTCGCCTTCCCAGATCTCCGCCTTCACCCTCCAGAAGATGAAGGAAACCGCGGAGGCCTATCTCGGCCAGCCGGTGACGCAGGCCGTCATCACGGTTCCCGCCTACTTCAACGACGCTCAGCGTCAGGCCACCAAGGACGCGGGCAAGATCGCCGGCCTCGAGGTCCTGCGCATCATCAACGAGCCGACTGCCGCGGCCCTGGCCTACGGCCTCGACAAGAAGCAGTCCGGCATGATCGCGGTCTACGACCTCGGCGGCGGCACCTTCGACGTGTCCGTGCTCGAGATCGGCGACGGCGTGTTCGAGGTGAAGTCCACCAACGGCGACACCTTCCTCGGCGGTGAAGACTTCGACATGCGCCTCGTCGAATACCTCGCGGCCGAGTTCAAGAAGGAGCAGGGCATCGACCTGACGAAGGACAAGCTCGCCCTTCAGCGCCTGAAGGAAGCCGCCGAGAAGGCGAAGATCGAGCTGTCCTCGACCTCGCAGACCGAAATCAACCTGCCCTACATCACGGCTGACGCTTCCGGTCCGAAGCACCTCGCCCTCAAGCTCTCGCGCGCCAAGTTCGAGCAGCTCGTGGACGATCTCGTGCAAAGAACCATCGAGCCCTGCCGCAAGGCCCTCAAGGACGCCGGCATCTCGCCCGGCGACATCGACGAGGTGGTTCTGGTCGGCGGCATGACCCGCATGCCCAAGATCCAGGAAGTGGTGAAGAACTTCTTCGGCAAGGAACCCCACAAGGGCGTGAACCCGGATGAGGTCGTGGCCATCGGCGCGGCGATCCAGGCGGGCGTGCTCCAGGGCGACGTGAAGGACGTTCTGCTTCTCGACGTGACTCCGCTCTCGCTGGGCATCGAGACACTCGGCGGCGTGTTCACCCGTCTGATCGAGCGCAACACCACGATCCCGACGAAGAAGAGCCAGGTCTTCTCGACCGCGGAAGACAACCAGAACGCGGTGACCATCCGCGTCTTCCAGGGCGAGCGCGAAATGGCGGCGGACAACAAGCTGCTCGGCCAGTTCGACCTCATGGGCATTCCGCCGGCACCGCGCGGCGTGCCGCAGATCGAGGTGACCTTCGACATCGACGCGAACGGCATCGTGAACGTCACCGCGAAGGACAAGGCCACCGGCAAGGAGCACCAGATCCGCATCCAGGCTTCCGGCGGTCTGTCGGATGCCGACATCGAGAAGATGGTGAAGGACGCCGAGGCTCACGCCGAGGAAGACAAGAAGCGCCGCGAGCTCGTGGAGGCGAAGAACCAGGGCGAAAGCCTCGTTCACGCCACGGAGAAGTCGCTCACCGAGTACGGCGACAAGGTCTCCGAGTCCGACAAGCAGGGCATCACCACCGCCATCGACGCGCTCAAGCAGGCGCTGGCCGGTGAGGATCCGGAAGTCATCAAGGCCCGCACCACGGACCTGATGCAGGCTTCCATGAAGCTCGGCGAAGCCATGTATGCCGCGCAAGCCAATGCTGGCGAAGGCGGCGAGCAGGCTTCGGGCGAAGACAATGCCCAGAAGGACGACGTCATCGACGCCGACTTCCAGGAAGTCGACGACGAAGACAAGAAGAAGCGCGCCTAAAAATATGCGCATTCTCTGACGAATTCGGCACCCGGTTTCATGGCCGGGTGCCGTTTTCGTGAAATGGTTTGAAACAACAATGACCGATCCATCGACCGTTCAACATGATGCATCCAAGCGCCAGGGTCCGATCGGCAGCATGACGGAGCGCATCGTCGCTCCGAGGGGCGCCTGACATGTCCAAGCGCGATTACTACGAGGTTCTCGGCGTCGCGAAGACCGCGTCTGAGGCGGAGATGAAATCCGCTTTCCGCAAGCTCGCGATGCAGTATCATCCGGACCGCAACCCGGGCGATCACGAGGCGGAAGTCAAGTTCAAGGAAATCAACGAGGCCTACCAGACCCTCTCCGACGGTCAGAAGCGCGCGGCCTACGACCGCTACGGCCATGCGGCCTTCGCCAATGGCGGCGGACCGGGCGGGCCCGGCTTCAACGGCGATTTCTCCGACTTCATGTCGGACATCTTCGAGAATTTCTTCGGCGATGCGGGCGGGCGCGGACGCGGGCGCTCATCGAGCGGGCGCGAGCGCGGCGCGGACATGCGCTACAATCTCGAGATCAGCCTCGACGAGGCCTTCCACGGCAAGACCGCCGAACTGAAAATCCCCACCTCCATCACCTGCGAAGGCTGCTCCGGCTCCGGCGCCAAGCCCGGTTCGAAGCCGAAGACCTGCCCTACCTGCGCGGGCGCCGGACGTGTACGCGCCACCCAGGGCTTCTTCTCCATCGAGCGCACCTGCCCGAACTGCCATGGGCGCGGCGAGGTGATCGACGATCCCTGCGCCTCCTGCGGCGGCGCGGGCCGCGTCACCCGCGAGCGCACGCTCTCCGTCAACATTCCGGCGGGCGTCGAGGACGGGACGCGCATTCGCCTTGCGGGCGAGGGCGAAGCGGGCCTGCGCGGCGGGCCTCCGGGCGATCTCTACATCTTCCTGTCCCTGAAACCCCATCCGTTCTTCCAGCGCGACGGGGCCGACCTGTTCTGCCGCGTGCCGATCTCGATGGTGACGGCCGCCATCGGCGGCGAGTTCAACGTGCCGACCCTAGGCGGCACCGAGGCGCTGGTGAAGGTTCCCGAGGGAACCCAGACCGGCAAGCAGTTCCGCCTCAGGGGCAAAGGCATGCCGGTGCTGCGCTCCCGCGACGTGGGCGACCTCTATATCCAGGTTGTTGTGGAAACCCCGCAGAAGCTCACCAAGCGCCAGCGCGAGCTTCTGGAAGAGTTCGACAAGGAGTGCTCCAAGGAAAACCATCCTGAAAGCTCGGGCTTCTTCTCGCGTTTCCGGGAATTTCTCGATGGCCTCGGCGGATCAAGTTAACTTGACGGTCGTTTCCATTGAGTTCTAAACAGCCTTTGTGATCCGCCCGCTTGAGGGATCTTCCCAGTGCTTCAGTCGTTCCAACGGCCCACGACCCGGAAACTCCCTGTCAAGAAAGATCGCTTTCAGGACGAGGCGCGGTTCCTCCGCTCCTGGCTCGAACGCCCTCTGACCATCGGCGCCGTGACCCCTTCGGGCAAGGTTCTGGCGCGGACCATGGCGTCCTATGTCGATCCCCGCATTCCGGGGCCCATCGTCGAGCTGGGTCCCGGCACTGGCCCGGTGACCGACGCGCTGATCCGGCGCGGGGTCGAGCAGGAGCGGCTGATCCTTGTGGAGTTCAACCCCGAATTCTGCCAGCTCCTGAAGCGCCGCTTCCCGAAGGCGACGATCGTTCAGGGCGATGCCTACGATCTCAAGGAAACCCTGTCCGGCATCCTGAAGGAACCGGCGGCCGCCACCGTGTCGAGCCTGCCGCTCTTCACCAAGCCCATGGACCATCGCCTGGATCTGCTGGAGACGGCGCAGGAGCTGATGCATCCGAACGCGCCCTTCGTCCAGTTCACCTACGCCGTCGTGCCGCCGATTCCGGCTCGCTCGAAAGATTACAGAGCCAAAGCGTCCAACCGCATCTGGCGCAATCTCCCCCCTGCCCGCGTCTGGGTTTACAACAAGGCCAAGAATCCATGAGCCAGCCTTCGTCTTCCTCTCCGAAGCCCGTTTCAGGAGGAGACATTCGCGACAGGCTCATCATCGGCCTCGACGTTCCAACCGTCGATGAAGCGCGCTCCATCGTATCGCGCATCGGCGATGCCGGCACCTTCTACAAGATCGGTTATCAGCTGGCCTATGCGGGCGGCTTCGAATTCGCGCGCGAGCTGATCGGCCAGGGCAAGAAGGTCTTTCTCGATCTCAAGCTCCACGACATCGGCAACACGGTGGAAGAGGGCGTGCGCTCCATCGCGCGCATGGGCGTGACCTTTCTCACCGTTCACGCCTATCCGCAGACCATGCGCGCCGCCGTTGCCGGAAAAGCCGGATCGGATTTGAAGATCCTCGCGGTCACCGTCCTCACTTCCTACGATGACAACGATCTCATCGATGCAGGTTACGCGCCCGTTGCAGCGGCGGAGCTCGTCGCCAAGCGCGCGGAGCAGGCGCGCGACATCGGCATCGACGGCATCGTCTGCGCGGCGACGGAGGCGCAAGCCGTGCGCACCATCGTCGGCCGCAACCGTCTCATCGTGACGCCGGGCATCCGTCCCGCAGGCGCGGATGCGGGCGATCAGAAGCGCATCGTCACGCCGGCCGAAGGCATTCGCCTGGGCGCCAATCACCTCGTCGTCGCGCGTCCCATCGTGAAGGCTGACGATCCGCGCGCAGTGGCAGAGGCCATCGTCGACGAGATCGCCAAGGCCTGATTCCCTCCTCTAGGAGTTCTCCATGCGTGTCTTGCGACTTGTTCTGCTGTGCGAGTTTCTCTTCGCCGGCGGACAGGCCCTGGCCGATACTTGCACGTTGGTCACCGAATTCGAGACGGGACGTGTTCTGAAGCAGGAAGGCAATTGCAAGCGCCGCCTGAATCCTGCTTCCACCTTCAAGGTTCCTTTGAGCCTCATGGGCTATGATGCGGGCATCTTCACCGGCGAGGATGAGCCTGCATGGCCCTACAAGCCTGAATACAAGACTTGGAACGAGGCCTGGAAAAAGACCACGACGCCTCGGACATGGCTGAAGGACTCCGTGCTCTGGTATTCGCTCGTCCTGACGGGCCACTTGGGACAAGAGCGCTTCAAACGCTATGTCGATGCCTTCGATTACGGCAACCACGATGTCAGCGGCGACAAGGGGAAGAACAACGGTCTTACCCGTTCATGGCTGAGTGCATCGTCGCTCCAGATCTCGCCCCTCGAGCAGATCGACTTCCTGAGCAAGCTTCTCAAGCGCGAGCTGCCGGTCTCAGCCCGAGCCCAGGACATGACGCTCACGATCATGCCGGCCTTTCCCCTCCCCGACGGCTGGACGGCCTATGGCAAGACCGGCACCGGCTTCCAACCGACACGAGACGGCGCCTTCGACCGCAACCGGCAGTTCGGATGGTTTGTCGGCTGGGCGCAGAAGGGCGAGAGGAAGATACTCTTCGTTCGCCTGATCCGAGACGAAAAGAAGGAAAAAGGCGTGGCGAGCTTCCGCGCCCGCGACGGCCTCCTGGCCGACCTGCCCGCCATCCTGGAGCCGTAATCCGCCCCGGCGGATAATTCCGCTTTCCTGCGCAATGCATCGCGCAGGAAAGCGCTGCGGCCTGAAACGGCCAAGCCTCGTTTCCAACCGTTCGAGACTGGGTTACAAGTTCGCGTCCATTCCATGCGTGAGATCGTCTTGAGCAGCCGTTATCTCGTCTCGAACCAGAATGTCTTCTTCGCCTTCACCGGTCCGGCCCGACAGGTTGACGCCGCATCCTTCCGCACGATCGGAGCCAAAGGCCCTGTCGCCGTGGACAGGGACCACGCCTTGTGGGGCACGTCGCGGTTCGAAGCCGATCCCGGCACATTGAGCTGCGTGCTGCCCGGTCTTCTCTACAAGGACAGCAAGGCCGTTTATGCCTATGGCGCGAAACTCGTGAAAACGGATGCGGCATCCTTCAGGCTTCTGAAGCATCCGCTTCCATGGCTTGCTCTGGCAACGGACGATCATCAGCGCTTCATCTTCGAGAGCCTGACGGGCGGCTTCATGACTCAGGAAGAGCCTCTGGCCGCCAATCCGGCGAAACTCAAGAAAGTGCTCTCCATCACGCGCGTGCCGATCGAAGGCAGTGAGAGCGACTGGATCGAGCAGGTGAGGCAAGCCTATGTGCCCGCCGAATTTCCTCCCGGCGAAGAGGAGGAGACGGCGATGGTGCTCACGGACGAGGGATGCCGCCTCGAAACGCGTCGTCGCGTTCCCTGCGATCCAGCGAGCTTCGAGGCCCTCACGGACGACACGGGCCGGGACAAGGACCATTTCTTTCGCGGCGCGGCGATCATGTCCGAGATCGACAGGGATTCAGTCGAGCATATCGGCGGGTCGTTTTTCAAAGACAGGAACCACGTGTTCTGCCTGTGGGGCCCCTACACGCCCGTTCCAAAGGCGGACCCGAAGAGCTTCCGCCTCATCGAGCCGTACTTTCATCCTGTCCGTTACGCCACCGACGACACCGCGGGTTTCTGCCTGATGTTCGGCTCACAGAGCCTGAAGATAAAGCGCTTCACGCTTCCCGACCCCAAGGCGTTGAGGTCCATCGAGCCTGCATACGGCAGCGACGGAGCAGTCTTCGGCCTTGCCACCGACGGCATCACCACCTTCAAGGATGGCGTGCCGCTCAAATCCGCTCCGCAGCCAACGTAGAGCTTGACGCATCGCGCCCACCGGGGTTCGCTGCACACCCATTTCGAGAGGAGCCCTTCATGCCCAAAGGCTATGTCATCGCCCGCGTCACCGTCACGAACCCCGAAGCCTATGCGGAATATGCCAAGGGCGCGACGGCGGCGATCAAGCAATATGGCGGACGACCGCTGGTGCGCGGCGGTGCCTATGAGGCCCTGGAAGGCGAAGCCCGCGCCCGCAATGTGGTGATCGAGTTCGACTCCGTCGAGCAGGCCCGCACCTATTACAACTCCCCCGAATATCAGGCCGCCAAGGCCAAGCGCGACGGAGCCTGCGAGGCGGAATTCGTGCTGGTCGAAGGAGCGGAATAATGGCGAAGGCTTATTGGATCGGCCGGGTCGACGTCTCGAATCCGGATGCCTACCAGAACTACGTGAAGGCCAATGCGGCTGCGTTTTCCAAGTTCGGCGCGAAGTTTCTGGTGCGCGGCGGGCAGTATCGCGTGGCGGAAGGCGAAGCGCGGGCGCGCAACGTGGTCATCGAGTTCCCCTCCTATGAGGCCGCCACCGCCTGCTGGGACTCGCCCGAATACCAGGCGGCCAAAGCCGAGCGGGACGGCCATGCGCTGGCCGACATCATCATCATCGAAGGCTACGAGGGCCCGCAGCCGGGCTGAGTCTCGTCGTACCGGGACAAGACCGGCCATGACGCGTTGACAGGCTGCGCTTCTCAGTCACCCCCTGAGCCGCTATACCCAGCGCCTGGAACAACAGGAGATCGAGCATGAGCGAAATGCGACTTGTCGTGGTCGGTGCGGCCGGACGCATGGGGCGCATGCTCATCAAAGCCGTCGCGGAAAGCGGCGGCTGCCGCCTCGTGGGCGCCATCGAGCGCGAGGGCTCGGCGGTGCTCGGCCAGGATGCGGGCATTCTCGCGGGTCTCTCCCCGCTCGGCGTGAGCGTGACGGATGATCCCTTGCCCGTTTTCGCCCAGGCCGACGGCGTCCTCGACTTCACCTCCCCTGCCGCGACGGTGGCCTTTGCGGCCCTTTCGGCTCAGGCCCGCATCGTGCACGTGATCGGCACGACGGGGCTGCAGGACGACGACTTCGCCAAGCTGGAAGCGGCGGCGCGCCATGCGCGCATCGTTCAATCCGGCAACATGTCGCTCGGCGTGAACCTGCTCGCGGGCCTCGTGCGCAAGGTGGCGGCGACCCTGGACGAGGATTTCGACATCGAGATTCTCGAAATGCATCACCGCATGAAGGTGGATGCGCCCTCCGGCACCGCGCTGCTGCTCGGCGAGGCCGCTGCGGAAGGGCGCGAGATTTCTCTGAAAGAGCGTTCCGTACGCAGCCGCGACGGGCATACCGGCGCGCGCAGTCCCGGCGATATCGGCTTTGCGACCCTGCGCGGCGGCTCGGTGGTCGGCGAGCATTCGGTGATCTTCGCCGGACAGGGCGAGCGCCTCGAACTGGGCCACCGCGCCGAGGACCGCAGCATCTTCGCGCGCGGCGCGGTGAGAGCGGCGCTCTGGGGCTTCGACAAGAAACCCGGTTACTACACCATGGCCGACGTGCTCGGCCTCAACGACCTCTAGAACGATCACGGAGACGCTAAAGACATGGATCGCCTTCTTGTGCTTGCCCGCCACGGCCAGAGCGAGTGGAACCTGAAAAACCTGTTCACCGGCTGGAAGGATCCGGGCCTGACCGATCTCGGCATCGAGGAGGCGCGCAATGCGGGCCGCCGCCTGAAGGAGATGGGCGTGCAGTTCGACGTGGCCTACACCTCGGACCTCTCCCGCGCCCAGCGCACCTGCAAGCTGATCCTGGAAGAGATCGGCCAGCCGGACCTGAAGACCATCGCCGATCAGGCTCTCAACGAGCGCGATTACGGCGATCTGTCCGGCCTCAACAAGGACGACGCCCGCACCCGCTGGGGCGAGGAGCAGGTGCATATCTGGCGTCGGTCGTATGACGTTCCTCCTCCCGGTGGCGAGAGCCTGAAGGATACGGTGGCCCGCGTGCTGCCCTATTACATCCGCGAGATCCTGCCCCGCGTCATGCGCGGCGAGCGCGTGCTCGTGGCCGCTCACGGCAATTCGCTTCGCGCCCTCGTGATGGTGCTCGACGGCCTGACCTCGGAGACGATTCCCGGACTCGAGCTCGCGACCGGCATCCCGCTGGTCTACAAGCTCAACGCCGACACCACGGTCGCCGACAAGAAGGTGCTGGAGGGGTAACCCAGCACGACATGAACCCTCCTCCCCCTTGCGGGGAGGAGATGGAGGCGGGGTGTCGGCGTTAAGCTGGTCTGGTTCAGCGCTCACACCCCCACCCTAGCCCTCCCCACAAGGGGGAGGGGATGAGGTAGCGCTTTTCATGACTGCCATCACCCTCGCCCCCGGCCTGACCTATTACCCGGATTACCTGGACCGCCCCGCGCAGGAGCAGCTGCTGCAATCGGTGCGCGAGATCACGAAGGCTGCGCCCCTCTTCACGCCGCGCATGCCGCGCACGGGAAAACCCTTCTCCGTACGCATGACGAATTGCGGGCGGCTCGGATGGGTCTCCGATACCGACGGCTACCGCTACCAGCCGACTCACCCGGAGACGGGCAGGCCTTGGCCTGCCATGCCGGCCCAGGCGTTGCAGGCATGGAAAGAGCTGAGCGGCTATCCGCATCCGCCCGATGCCTGCCTGATCAATTACTATGATCTTAAGGCCCGCATGGGCCTGCATCAGGACAAGGATGAGGCGGAGTTCGACGCGCCCGTCGTCTCTCTCTCCCTGGGCGATACGGCCCTGTTTCGCTACGGCGGGCTGGAGCGGAAGAACCCCACCCGCTCCGTCAGGCTCAAATCCGGCGACGCGATCGTGTTCGGGGGCCCTGCCCGCCTGATCCATCACGGCATCGACCGGCTGATCCCCCACTCCTCGGACCTGCTGTCGCATGCAGGGCGGCTCAATCTCACCTTGCGCAAGGTGGAGAAGCCGCTTTAGCCTTGATGACGATGAAAACGCTCAAGGGGCATCCATGAAAGCTCTTTCCGCTGCAGCATTCGGCTTGGTTCTATCCGTCCAGGCGGCCTTTGCCGCCGAGCCGGTCTTTCCGCCGGCCTCGCGCCTTGGCCTGGTACCCCCGCAGGAAATGACCCTGTCCAAGCGCTTCAGCGGCTTCGAAAGCGAGGAGCGCGCTGCCGCGATCACCTTCGCGGAGATGCCCGCCGAGGCCTTCAAGCAGCTCTCCTCCGGCCTCACCAAGGAGGTGCTGAGGAAGCAGGGTCTGGAGATGAAGTCACGGGAGAATGTGAAGCTCGGCTCCAAGACGGGCATCCTCGTCAGCACAACGATGACGAAGGAGATGGGGCGCAAGTGGCTCCTTCTGGTCAAGGACGAGACCATGACCGGCCTCGTGGTGGCGCAGGTGCAGGGCGGCCAGGACGGCTACAGCGACGCGCAGATCCGCGACGCCCTGAAGAGCGTGGCCGTGCGCCAGAACGTCTCCCTCGAAGAGCAGCTCTCGGCCTTGCCCTTCCAGATCGGCGAGAAGGCCGGCTTCAGGCCCGTGCGGGTGATGGCGGGCAATTCCGTGCTGTTCACGGATGGGCCGAAGGACGCGGTCAAGGCCATGGAACAGCCGATGATGATCCTGGCATCTTCCCTTCAGCCCCCGCCGCCTCCCGGGGAGCGGCGCAAGCAATTCGCGCAGGCCGCGCTCTACGCCAATCAGGTGCTCAAGAATATCCGGATCGAACGCTCCGAGTCCTTCCGCCTGAAGGGCCAGGACTGGCACGAGATCGTGGCCAAGGCCGTGGAGGCCGAATCGGGCCAGCCTATCGTGGTGATGCAGTCGATCCGCTTCGATGGGAACCGCTACGTGCGGATGGTCGGCCTGACCCGCGAGGAGCAGCGGGACCAGAACCTCCCACGCTTCCGCGCCATCGCCGACGGGATCGAGACGGCTTTCTAGAGCGCAAGCCCTCCGGACAGGAAGGATCTGGCCATCCTTTGCCGCCGCGCCTGGGGCGCGGCGAGCTTTCAGGGTGTTGCCGGAGAAAAGCCTCAGGAGGCCGAAGAGGGGTTGTCAGCCGTCTCGCCATTGGCCGGAGCCTTGGGGCCGCCCTTGGCGACGCCCACGAGGGCCGGACGCAATACGCGGTCGCCGATCACGAACCCGGACTGGACCACCTGCACGACCGTGCCGTTCGGCACGTCCGGGTTCGGCACCTCGAACATGGCCTGATGCACGTTGGGATCGAACTTCTGGCCCTGCGGCTCGAGCTTCTTCACGCCGTGGCGCTCAAGGGTGTTGAGAAGATCGCGCTCGGTGAGGTCGATGCCCTCGATAAGGCCCTTGAAAGCGCCCTCGGCAGCGGCTTTCGCATCCTCCGGCACGCTCTCGATGGCGCGGCGCACGTTGTCGGCCACATTCAGCATGTCGCGGGCGAAATTGGCGACCCCGTAGGCGCGCGCGTCCGCTATCTCACGCTCCGTGCGGCGACGGAGGTTTTCCATGTCCGCCATCAGTCGCAGGAGCTTATCCTTCAGATCGGCCTTCTCGGCTTCGAGAACGGCCACCGGATCGGCCTGAGTCTCAGCGGCGGCCTGGTTGTCGGCGCCATTGGCGGTCTCGGCCTGGGGATTGGTGTTCTGGTTGTCCGTGTCGTTCGGGTTCATGTCGATCCGCTAAAGATAGGGAAAGGGTCAGGCCACATATCAGGGCGAAGCGCTCACAAATCAAGCGCTTCGCCGCTGTAACGGCTCCGCTTCGTTGGTCTTGAACACTTCCAGCAGGGTCCGCCGGATCGTGGCCTGGCGTCCCGCATGGGTCACCTTCGTGCCCGTCAGGTCCGTTACATAGAACACGTCCACAGCCTTTTCGCCGAAGGTGACGATATGGGCGGAGGCGATGTTGAGGTTGAGTTTTCCAAGAGCGGTGGTGAGGTCGTAGAGAAGGCCCGGCCGGTCCAGCCCCGAGATCTCGATGACGGTCTGCCGGCTCGAGAGGGAATTGTCGATATTGACCTCGGGCGGCACATGAAACGCCTTGGAGGATGTTTTCGACGGCTTCCTGCTCTCCACGAGATCCGCGATCTTCACCTCGCCCTTCAAGGCCCGCTCGATGGCCTTGGCGACACGCTCCGCGCGGCGCAGCTCGTCCTCGTCCCGATCGAAGGCGCGCGAGAGCACGATGGTATCGAGCGCCATGCCGTCCGTCGTCGTGAAGATCTGCGCATCGACGATGTTGCCGCCCGCTGCCGCGCAGGCGCCGGTGACGATGGCGAGCAGGCGCGGATGATCGGGCGAGAGGATAGTCAGTTCGGTCACGCCGCGGAAGTGATCGGTCTCATAGGACGTGGTGACCGTGCGCCCGGCCCTGTCGGCATCGCGCACGAAATGCGCCTGCTTCAGTCGCCGCTCCTCATCGGTCTTCAGCCAATAGGCGGGCGTGTGGCGGGCGGCATAATCCTCGAACTCCTTGTCGGACCAATCGGGCAGCGCCTTGCGCAGCTCTTCCTGTGCGAAGCGCACGCGGTCCGAGCGTGCCACATCGGCCGCGCCACCGCCGAGCAGCACTTCGGTTTCGTAATAGAGCGTTCGCAGGAGCTGGCCTTTCCAGCCCGTCCATGTGCCCGGCCCGACCGCCCTGATGTCGGCGACGGTGAGCACGAGAAGGAGCTTCAGGCGCTCCATGGTCTGCACCACTTCCGCAAAGCTCTTGATGGTGGCGGGATCGGACAGGTCGCGGCTCTGCGCCGTGTTGGACATGAGCAGATGATGCTCCACGAGCCATGCCACGGTCTCTGTCTCGGCATCCTTCAACCCGAAGCGCGGGCCGAGCTTGCGGGCGATGGATGCGCCCGCAATAGAGTGATCCTGCGGCCTCCCCTTCGCGATGTCGTGCAAAAACACCGCGACGTAGAGCGCGCGGCGATTCTGGATCGTGTGGAAGATCTGGTTGGCGAGCGGGTGCTCGTTGCCGAGCTGCCCGGCCTCGATTTCCGTCAGCACGCCGATGGAACGGATGAGATGCTCGTCCACCGTGTAGTGATGATACATGTTGAACTGCATCATCGCGACGATGCGGCCGAAATCGGGGATGAAGCGCCCGATCACGCCGGCCTCGTTCATGCGCCGCAGCACCACCTCCGGTGCATTCTTGGAGGCGATGATGTCGAGGAAAAGCCGGTTCGCCTCCGCATCGTTGCGCAGATTCTGGCCGATGAGCTTCAGAGAGCGTGTGGCAAGGCGCGACGCGTCGGGGTGGATCGCGAGATTGTGCCGGTCGGCCAGCCAGAACAACCGGATGAGGTTGACGGGATCCTGCGCGAAAACATCCTCGCTCTTCACGTTGATGCGGTTGTTGTCGATGACGAAATCGTTGCCCTCGATGGCTCCGCCGCGGCGGCGGCGGAACCGGCCCAGGACGCGATCCAGCATCGGCCGTTTCTTCGTCTGGCGCGCTTCGAGTTCGGAACAGACGATGGCGGTGAGATCGCCCACATCCTTGGCGATCAGGAAGTAGGCCTTCATGAAGCGCTCGACCCCCGACAGGCCGCCGCGCGGTGCGTATCCGATGCGTTCGGCGATGATGCGCTGCAGGTCGAAGGTGAGGCGCTCCTCCGCGCGTCCGGTTGCGAAATGCATGTGGCAGCGCACGCGCCACAGAAACTCCTCGCAGCGTTGGAAGAGCTTGAACTCCTCCGGCGTGAAGAGACCGGCCTTCACGAGCTCCTTCGGCTTCTTCACCTGATAGACGTATTTGCCGATCCAGAAGAGGGTATTGAGATCGCGAAGCCCGCCCTTGCCGTCCTTGACGTTCGGCTCGACAAGATACCGCGATGCACCGGCCTTCGCCACGCGCGCATCGCGCTCCTTCAATTTCGCGTCCACGAATTCGGCGGGCGACGGCGCGACGATCTCCCTGTCGAAGCGCTGCACGAGATCATCGAACAGCGCGCGGTCGCCGAAGAGAAAGCGCGCTTCGAGGAGCGAGGTGCGGATCGTCATGTCCGCGCCCGCCTCGCGCATGCAATCCTCCACGGAGCGGGTGGCATGGCCGACCTTCAGCTTGAGATCCCACAACACGTAAAGCATCGCCTCGACGACGCTCTCGCTCCAGGCCGTCTGCTTGTAGGGGAGAAGAAAGAGCAGATCGACATCCGAGCCGGGGGCCAGCGTTCCGCGCCCGTAGCCGCCCGTGGCCACCACGGCGATGCGCTCGCCCGAGGACGGATTTTCCGCCGGATAGAGATGGCGCACCACCGCGTCGTGCACGAGGCGCACGAGGTCATCCATGTGAGTGGAGAGATACTTGGCGCAGACGAGACCGTCCTGCGTGTCCAGAAGCTGCTGCTCCGCTTTGGCCCTGCTCTCCTCTAGGTAGAGCTTGAGCTGAGGCACGAGCTTCGCCCGCAGCTCTCCTGCATCGCGGATCGGCCTCGGACCAAGGGCCTTCAGGACGGCGTCGGGTGTGTGGAGCGGCATGGAACAACCATTGTCGATCAAGGGTTCTGGCTTATCACCCCAGGTCCTTCCCCCCAAGAGCCATATCCTTCCAAGGGCGAAGTGGACTTATCCGTTAAGACGGATAGAGTGTTCTTTATAAGAAATTTTGTTTGACACAAGAAACTGATCGTTCCATAAAAAGAACACGCGCCGATTTGAGCTAGCAGCTTGCGGGCGCGAAACAAGTGCAGCTAAAGCGCCGGGTGCCTCAGGATCTCGATCCCAAGCTCCCATGCGCCAAACATGGGACCGATACGATGAGCCTGACCCGCCGCCTCCTTCTCGCCGCTTCCGTTGCCACGGGCCTGACAGTTCTCGCCAATGGCGCCATTGCGCAGCCCAAGGAAATCAAGATCGACTTCGCCACCTACAATCCGGTGAGCCTCGTCCTGAAGGACAAGGGCTTCCTGGAGAAGGAACTGGAGAAGGACGGCATCAAGGTTCGCTGGGTGCAGTCCCTCGGCTCCAACAAGGCGCTCGAGTTTCTCAACGCAGGCTCCATCGACTTCGGCTCCACCGCAGGCGCCGCAGCCCTGATCGCCAAGATCAACGGCAATCCGATCAAGTCGATCTACGTCTATTCCCGTCCTGAATGGACCGCGCTTGTCACCCGCAAGGACACGGGCATCACCAAGGTCGAGGACCTGAAGGGCAAGCGCGTGGCCGTGACCCGCGGCACCGATCCGCACATCTTCCTCGTGCGTGCCCTGCAGGACGCCAAGCTCACCGAGAAGGACGTGAAGCTCGTCCTGCTTCAGCACCCGGATGGACGCACCGCTCTCGAGCGCGGCGACGTGGATGCCTGGGCCGGCCTCGATCCGCTGATGGCGGCGGCCGAAGTGGAGAGCGGCGCGCAGCTGTTCTACCGCAAGGCGGAAGCGAACACCTGGGGCGTGCTGAACGTGTCGGAGACCTTCGCAAAGGACAATCCGGCTCTCGTGGGCCGCGTGCTGAAGGCCTATGAGGAGGCGCGCAAATATGCTCTCGCCAATCCGGCTGAGCTGAAGAAGTCCCTCTCGACCTACACCAAGCTGCCGGACGCGGTGATCGACCGTCAGCTGGAGCGGACCGAGCTCACGCACTCCACCATCGGCCAGCCGCAGGCCGACACGATCCTCGCCGCAGGCATCGCCCTTCAGCAGGCTGGCGTGGTGCCCGCGGATACCGATGTGAAGGCGATTGTCGATGGCCTCATCGACCGCCAATTTGCCACTGCGTCACGGTAATGACTTCACCACGGGAGAGCGCCGTGTCAGGCGAAATCGCAACTACCGCTTCCGCCTGGTCCTCCCAACAGGGTGCCGCCGCTCTCGCGGCCCCTTCCCTTGCCGAGAAGCGACGCGCCTTCGACTGGCGCATCCTTCTCGGCTTTTTATTGCCCATCGCCGTCGCGCTTCTCTGGGAAGCCGCCGTGCGCTTCGGGCTTGCGCAGGGCCGCCTCGTCCCGCCACCGAGCAGAATTTTTGCAACGCTTCTCGCGCTCGCTGAAACGGGCGAGTTGTGGACCCACACCTGGATGACGCTCTGGCGCGTCGTCGTCGGTTTCGTCATCGGCGCGGTTGCGGGCATCGTGCTGGGCGCCCTCTCCGGCTCCAGCGAAACGCTCCGCCGCTTGCTCGATCCCACGCTGCAGGCGCTGCGGGCCATTCCCTCCATCGCCTGGGTGCCGCTCTTCATTCTCTGGCTCGGGATTTTCGAGGCCTCGAAAGTGGCGCTCATCGCAGTCGGCGTGTTCTTTCCCGTCTATCTCGGCATTGCGGGCGCGATCCTCTCCGTCGACCGCAAGCTCGTGGAGGTCGGTCACGTGTTCCGCCTCTCGCGTTTCAAGCTCGCCAGGCGCATCCTGCTGCCGGCCGTTCTGCCCGAAGCCGTGATCGCGCTGCGCTCGGGGCTCGGCCTCGGCTTCATGTTCGTGGTCGCGGCCGAGTTCATGGGCGCATCGGAAGGCCTCGGCTATCTGCTCGTCGATGGTCAGCAGATGGGCAAGCCCGATCAGATCCTTGCGGCCATCATCGCCTTCGCCCTGCTCGGCAAGCTCGCCGACAGCCTGCTCGTTCTTTCGACACGCCCGCTCGTGCGCTGGCAGGATACCGTGCGGGAGCGCCTCTGATGCTTGAACTCGAACACCTCTCTAAGATCTATGCCGACGGCACGCGCGCGCTGTCCGACATCAACCTCTTCGTCCGGCAGGGCGAGATCGTCTCGCTGATCGGCGGCTCGGGCTGCGGCAAGACCACGCTCCTGCGCCTCATCGCCGGGCTCGACCGCGCGAGCGCAGGCGCGATCAAACTCGACGGCGAAGCGCTCTCCGGCCCGCATCCTTCCGTCGGCATCGTGTTCCAGGAGCCGCGTCTTCTGCCGTGGCTTTCGGTTTTCGACAACATCGCCTTCGGCCTCGATCACATCAACGCCACTGAGCGGAAAGCCCGCGTCGAGCACGCGCTCGAAAAGATCGGGCTCTCGGAACATGCCGGGCGCTGGCCGCGCGACCTCTCCGGCGGACAGCAGCAGCGCGTGGCGATCGCCCGCGCCTTCGTGACCCACCCGAAAGTGCTGCTCCTCGACGAACCCTTCTCGGCCCTCGACGCCTTCACCCGCGCGAGCCTGCACGAGCATCTACTGGGCTTGTGGGAAGAGACGCGCCCCACCGTCGTGCTCGTGACGCACGATGTGCAGGAGGCTGTGACGCTGGCGGATCGCGCTGTCGTCATGCAGCCCAAGCCCGGACGCATCTTCGACGAATTGCCGCTCACGCTCTCCCGCCCCCGTGACAAGACAGGCCTGCCATTTGAGACATCGGTGCGCCGCATCTTGACGGCTCTCGATCATTCCCTCAACACGCCTCAGCAGCAACCCCAGCGCGAACGCGACCGTCAGGCCGCGGCCCTGTGGTGGTAGAACAAGGACAGGCATCATGGACTCGACCGAATTGCGCTCCCTTCAGGCGCCGCTGAAGGATCAATACCGCAGCAACCCGGATTCCGCCGTCATCACCCTGAAGGCGCAAGGCACGCTCGATGACCAGCACATCGCCTGCAAGGTCGAGACGGGCCGTGCGCTCGCGGTCGCAGGCCTGCACCCCGCGACCGGCGGCTCGGGCGCGGAGCTGTGCTCCGGCGACATGCTGCTTGAAGCTCTCGTCGCCTGCGCGGGCGTGACGCTGAAGGCCGTTGCCACGGCACTCGAAATCGACCTGCGCCACGGCGCCGTGAAGGCGGAAGGCGATCTCGACTTCCGCGGCACCCTCGGCGTCGACAAGACCGCGCCGGTCGGCTTCAAGGATATCCGCCTCTCCTTCGAGGTCGACACGGATGCTCCGCAGGAGAAGATCGAGCAGCTCCTCAAGCTGACCGAGCGCTATTGCGTGGTGTTCCAGACCCTCAACAACAAGCCGAACCTGAGCGCCACGGTGGCGCGCAAGTAAGAGCCAAAGCCTCACTCGCCATCACCGGCCTCTCACACTCGGCCCTCATTCTGAGGAGGCATGAAAGGCCGTCTCGAAGGAGGATCCAGAGTGCACGGGAGGCCTCCTTCGAGACGCAGCTGCGCTGCTCCTCAGGATGAGGACGGAGGATATGGAGACAGGATAGCCGGAGCGGAGAGACGCTGCTGATGCCTTCAGTTCTGCGCCATCAGGGTGCGCGGCGCGGCGTTGATCACCACAGCCGTGCCGCCCTGGATTTGCTGCACGGTCAAAGCGCGATCATTCGTGCCGTTCGGATTGAAGCGGAATACGCCATCGGCGCCGGCGAAGCCTGCGCCGTTCGTGAGCACGCTGTCGTTGAAGGCCTGCGGCCCCTGCATGCGGGCCAGCGCCGCAGCGAGCGTCACCGCATCGTAGGAGAGCGTCGCGAGGCGCACCGGTTCGCTGTTGAAGCGCGCCCGGTAGCGAGCGGCGAAATCCATGAAGCCGCGCTTGTCCGGAGCGGCGAACCAGCCGCCCTGCAGAGCAGGCAAACCGAACACGCGCGCCTCGTCCCACACGCCCGTCCCGAGCGGCTGCACTCTCTGCGCGTTGAAACGAATGGTTTGCAGGGCCTGCGCCACGGCAGGCAGACCATCGCCGTTGTCTGGAATGAACAATGCATCCGCTTGCGGAGCGGAGCCGCCGATGACCTGCGCGAGGCGCTGTACCGAGCCCTGCGGCTGTCCGGCGGGATAGCGTTCGATGGCGGCGATGCGCATGCCGTTCTCAGCTGCCGCTTCCCGCAACTGCGCCTCGGCCACGCGGCCATAGGCCGTGTCGGGGATCAGGGCCGCGAGGGAACGGCGGTTCTGCGACGCGGCGTAGGCGATGATGCGGTCGACCTCCGCCTGCACCATGAAGCTCAGGAGATAGACGCCCTGCGTGGCGGAAGCCCGGTCCGAGGAGAATCCGATGAGCGGTTTTCCGGCTTGGCGCGCCACCTGCCCCGCGGCCTGGACGGATCCGGCAAACAGCGGCCCGATGAGAAGCTGAGCGCCTTCCGCAATTGCCTGGTTTGCCGCCTCCCGAGCTCCCTCCGGCGTTCCGCGTGCGTCCTTCACCAGAATGGTCAGATCCGAGCCCTGGAATTCGCTGAGCGCGAGATCGGCGGCATTGCGCAGACTCTGCGCAACCATCGCACCCTGCCCCGGCGCGGACAGCGGCAGGAGCAGCGCCACTTTCACGGGACCGTTGCCGATGATCGCGCCGGTCATGGGAGCCGGCCCGGCAAAGGTCCCTTCCGTGGCCTCATCGGCTTTGTAGACCGGCTGAGAAGCGACGGCCTTCTGGACGGGCCTGGCCGCCTTGCGGGTTTGCCGGGTCGGCCCCGATCCGGCGCATCCCGAGAGGACAAGCGCCCCTGTCAGCAGCACAGCCCATGCCGCCCGGATGCTCCAGACTCTCTTGTTCGCCCTGACAAAATTCGCCATCTCCGCCCCCTTCTTGGAAACAGCTTTCGGACATGGGACCAATCTTGGCCGCAAAAAGTAAACATTGTTCCAAAGAACATTGGCCCGCGAGAAAGCGGCTGCTTTCGTTGGGTGGGAGCTTTGTGCGAGACTAGGCGGCAATGACACAGAGAATCGACAACAGGACCCGGCGGCGTGAGCCGGGCGAGAAAACTGCCACCTTCACGGCCTTCGGGCTTGCCGCCGAGGCCAAGCCCCTGACGCCGGGCCTCTATGTGGTGGCAACCCCCATCGGCAACCTGCAGGACGTGTCCTTCCGGGCGCTGAACGTGCTGGCCGCCGCCGATGCGATCCTCGCCGAGGATACGCGGGTGACGAAGACGCTGCTCGCCCATTACGGCATCACCACGCCGCTGGTCGCCTATCACGAGCATTCCAACGACGCCGTGCGCGAGCGCATGGTGCATCGCATCCGCGAGGGTCAGGCGCTGGCGCTCGTATCGGATGCGGGCACGCCGCTGGTGTCCGACCCCGGCTACAAGCTCGTGCAGGCGGCCATCGAGGAAGGGTTGCCGGTCACGCCCATTCCCGGCCCCTCGGCCGTGCTCACCGCGCTCGTGGCATCGGGCCTGCCGACCGACCGCTTCTTCTTCGAAGGCTTCCTGCCGGCAAAGAGTGGCGCGCGCCGTGCGAGGCTTACCGAACTCAGCACCATTCCCGGCACGCTGATGCTGTTCGAAGGCCCGCACCGCCTGCCCGAGATGCTCGCCGACGCGGCGGCCGTGCTCGGTGAACGTCAGGCCGTGGTGGCGCGGGAACTCACCAAGATGTTCGAGACGATCCGGCGCGGCACCCTGCCGGAGCTCGCCGCGCAGTTCGCCGAGGAAGGTCCACCGAAAGGCGAGATCGTGGTGCTGATCGGCGAGGCGACGAAAGAGATGCATGCGGAGAAAGCCGATGCCGCTCTCGACGGGAGGCTCGAAGCAGCGCTCAAGAACCATTCCATCAAGGATGCCGCAGCCATCGTTGCGGCGGAACTCGGCATGCCGAAGCGCGAGGTTTATGCGCGCGCGCTCGAACTCGCGAAACGGGATGCATGAAGACAGCACTCGAACGGCGGCGCGCCACTTTCCTACGCGGACATCGCGCCGAGTGGATCGCGCTGCTGTTCCTGATTGCGAAAGGCTACCGACCGCTTGCGCGCCGCTATGCCGCCGCAGGCGGTGAGATCGACCTCATCATGCGACGCGGGGATACCATCGCCTTTGTCGAGGTGAAGGCGCGCGGATTGATGGACAACGCGCTCTCCGCCATCACGGCGACCAAGCGCCAGCGATTCTCCCGCGCCGCGCGTGCGTGGCTTGCGCGGCATCCCCATGCACAGGGAAAGACATGGCGGGCGGACGCGGTGTTCATCGCGCCGAAGCGCTGGCCGCAGCACATCGTATCGGCCTTCGAGCTGGAGATTTCTTAAGCCGCCAGCTTTCTCGGATCGCGCACCGCATCGCGGATCATGCGCGCCATTTCCTGCACGATGTGGTTGCCGCCGCCTTTCGGCAGGTAGAGATTGACCATGAAGGGCGGAAGCAGCGGCAGACCCGTCTCGGGTCCCAGCACTTCCAGATTGGCCGGCACGGTGGACGCCATCCACGCCATCACGGCGGTATCGGCGGCGACCGTCGCCACCTGCGCGGATGTGTTGGTGGAATCGAAAACCTGCCGCCACTCGATGCCCGCCTTCTGCAGCGCATCGCGGATCGGCGGTCGAAATGCGCAGTCGGAGCAACCGATGGAAACCGGCAGCGGCCGCTTCCACGCCGCCTCGCCGCCGCGCGCGCCCACCCACACGAGACGATCCATCACGAGGTTCTCGCCGTCGGCATCGCAGGCAAGCTCAGTCGCCATGACGACATCGACTTTCCCGGCCCCGAGCTTCTTGCGGAGTTCGGCGCTCGAACCGCTGTTGAGCGAGATCTGCACGCGCGGATAATTGCGCGCGAAGTCCTTCAGGAAGGCAGGCAGATAGGTGGTGATGATGTCGCTGGGAATCCCGAGGCGGATCTCGCCCTCGAATTCCGGAGTCGTCATTTCGGTCCAGATTTCGTCGTTCATGGCGAGCATGCGCTTGGCGCGCCCGAACAGCCGCTCGCCGGCCCTGGTCAGGGTTACGCCCCGCCTGTCCCGGACGATCAGGTCCTCGCCGACGAACTCCTCCAGCCGCTTGATCTGCTGGCTGACGGCGGCCTGAGTGAGGTTGAGGATGCCTGAGGCGGCGGTCATGCCGCCGGTATCCACCACGGCAACGAAGGCTCTTAAAAGGCTGACATCGAGGTTGTGAGGCATGCGACCCACCCATAACGAAGCATTATCATCGATATAATGAACATTCGTTTCACTTATGCAAGGGGCAATCCCATACTCTCCTTACCAACTCAAGGAGAGCGCTATGTCAGCCCTTTCGACCACCCGCCAGGACACCTTCGAAACCCGCCCGACCTCCGGCCTCAGAAGCGTCTTCTCGGCCGTGCTGCGGGAGATCCGCATCCGTCGCGCGATGAAGGAGGTGGCAGCCCTGGACGAGGCCACGCTCCACGATATCGGCATTGGGCCCGGCAACATCGAGGATGCCATCCGCCATGGGCGCTGCTGAGGCGATGGAGCGAGCTGCGCTAAGGCGCAAACACCGTCACCGCGCAGGGCCTGATTGAGAAATGCGCGGGCGTGTGGGTCACGATCTCGCCATCCGCATTGATGGACCTGGGGCGCCTCGTGCGTATGTCGAATTCCTTTGCCCGGATCGCCCGCACTTCGCTCCAGGCTCCGTGTTCGCCATAACGGAACGAGCGCGCCATGAGAGCGAGCTTCCATGCGCGCTCGAACTCCAGGCTGTAGAGATCGAGATGCTGGTCGTCGATGGCGGCATCCTTCTCCACGGCGTTGCCGCCGCCATAGAAGCGCCCGTTGCCCACCGCGATCTGCAGGGTTCTCACGCGCACGGTCCCCTCCTCGCTCTCGATGGTGGCGCGAAAAGGCTTGGCATGCGCCAGGACATTCATGGCGACGAGCGCATAACCAAGCCGTCCGAAACGGCGCTTGATGTTTCGTGTCAGCTTCTGCGCCAGCTCCGCCGAGAGCCCCAGGCTCGCCACGTTGAAGAAGGGTTGCCCATTCACAAGGCCCAGATCGATCTTGCGTGTATGCCCATCGGCGATGACCTGTGCCGCCCCATCGAGATCGAAGGGGATGTCCAGCGTCCGCGCCAGGTCGTTCGCGGTTCCGAGCGGCAGGATGCCGAGCGGCAGCCCGGCTTCGATGACGCCGAGAGCGGCCGCGTTCAAGGTTCCGTCTCCTCCCCCGACCACGGCGCAATCCACGCCGTCGCGATGCTTCACGATGAGGGGGGAAAGATCCTCCCGCCGGCCGCACTCCACATGAACAGGCTCGATGCCATGCGATATGAGGGCATCTTTGGCGGCCTGGACCTGGGCTGCGCCGCTGCGGCTCTTGGCGTTGACGATGAGGAGGGCGCGGCGTGACATGACCAATCAGATGTGGAAGCTTGGGTTTTTCCGCAAGGGGGTCGGGGAAACCTGAAGCGGAGCTATTCAATAACACCGTGCCAGCTTTTTCGTTCATTCGGGGCCTCCGAGAGTTGCCTTCTCCAGGAAACAGCCCAATAAACCCGCATCCTCAGGAGGAAGATCGATGAGCCTCACCGTTGCGATCCAGATGGATCACATCAACAGCATCAAGATCGCAGGCGATACGGGCTTTGCGCTACTGCTCGAGGCGCAACGGCGCGGGCATCACATTCTTCACTACACCCCCGACCGCCTGTCCCTTCGCGACGGCACGGTGATTGCGATGGCCGATCCCATCGAAGTGCGTGACGAAGAGGGCAACCACTTCACGTTCGGCGCGCAGGAGCGCGTCGACCTTTCAACCGTGGACGTGGTGCTCATGCGCCAGGATCCGCCCTTCGATCTCGCGTACATCACCGCCACGCATTTCCTGGAGCGCATCCACCCCAAGACTCTCGTGGTGAACGATCCGATGCATGTGCGCAATGCGCCGGAGAAGATCTTCGTCACGCAGTTCCCCCACCTCATGCCGCCGACTCTGATTTCGCGCGACAAGGCGGAGATCGAGGAGTTTCGCCGCGAGCACGGCGATGTGGTGATGAAGCCGCTCTACGGCCATGGCGGCGCGAGCGTGTTCAAGGTCGGACGCGAGGATCCGAATTTCGGCTCGCTCTACGATCTCTTCGCAAACCTGTTCCGCGAGCCCTGGGTGATCCAGCGCTTCCTGCCGAAGATCACGGAAGGCGACAAGCGCATCATCCTCATCGACGGTGAAGCGGCGGGTGCGATCAACCGCGTTCCGGCAGCCAACGACATCCGCTCCAACATGGTGCGCGGCGGCGCTGCAAAGCCCACCGATCTCACGCCGCGCGAGCGCGAGATCTGCGAAACCATCGGCCCCGATCTCAAGCGCATGGGCCTCATCCTCGTCGGCATCGACGTGATCGACGGCAACCTCACCGAGATCAACGTCACGGCCCCCACCGGCATCCGCGCCATCAAGCGCCTCGGCGGACCGGACCTTGCTGTGGATGTGTGGGATGCGATCGAGAGCAAGGTGAAGCGGGTTTGATAGCCTGCTCAGGCCTGCGTCATCCCGGGGCTGCGCAGCGGAACCCGGGATTGCCTGCAGAATAAATCATCTTGCGATCCCGGATGTTCGCTACGCTTCGTCCGGGATGACCACTGTTGTTTAAGCCGCCAGTTCCGCGATCACCGCGTTGAGCACCGGAAAGCCCTTCTCCGTCACGACAAGACGAGAGCCGTCCACGCGGATGAGGTCCTCTTCCTGCATGATGCGCAAACCACGCTGGTTGAGCGGCTTTCCCGTAAACGCCTCGTAGCGGCGCGCGTCGACGCCTTCCTTCAAGCGAAGGCCCATGAGGAGGAATTCATCGCCCTCGGCCTCGGAGGTGAGCACCTCTTCCTCGATCACGCCATGACCTTCGCGCTCCACATGCTCGAGCCATGTCTCGGGATGCTTTTCGGTCGATGTCGCAAGCCGTGCATTGCCTGTCACCAGGCGTCCATGCGCGCCGGGGCCGATGCCCGCATATTCGCCGTAGCGCCAGTAGAGCAGGTTGTGCCGCGATTCCGCGCCGGGCCTCGCGTGGTTGGAAATCTCGTAGGCGGGCATTCCATGCTTCTCGCAGGTTTCCTGCGTGATGTCGTAGAGCGCGCGCCCCGTCTCCTCGTCGGGCACCGTGATCTTGCCCGCATCGAACAGGCGCTGGAACCATGTGCCGGGCTCGATGGTGAGCTGGTAGAGCGAAAGATGCTCGACCGCATAACCGATGGCCTGCTCAAGCTCGGCGGCCCAGGCCTCCGGCGTGTGACCGGGGCGGGCATAGATCAAGTCGAAAGAATAGCGGTCGAAGATCGAGCCCGCGACCTTCACCGCAGCAAGCGCCTCCTCGACCGAATGCATGCGGCCCAGGCGCTTCAGGTCAGCATCGTTGAGCGCCTGCACGCCCATCGACACGCGGTTGATGCCGGCGCTGCGATAGCCGCGAAAGCGCTCGGCTTCCACGCTGGTGGGATTGGCCTCCAGCGTCACTTCCGCGTTGGCGTCGATACCCCATGCCCCCCCGATGGCATCGAGAATCGCGCCCACCGTTTCCGGCTTCATGAGCGAGGGCGTGCCGCCCCCGAAAAAGATGCTGGTGACCGTCCGTCCCGGAATGCGCGACGCCGTATGCGCGATCTCGCGCTTGAAGGCACTGAGAAACCGCTCCTGGTCCACCGGCTGGTGGCGGACATGGCTGTTGAAGTCGCAATAGGGGCACTTGGAGGCGCAGAAGGGCCAATGGACGTATACGCCAAAGCCCACATCGCGCGTCGGATGATCGATCATGGGCCGTATATGGCAGGTCTCGCGGCCAACGTCACGATCAGCCCTTGCCGCACCGAATCATTTTTGTCTGAACCTCTCCCTGCAATGGTTGTTCACCCCTCATGACATCTGCGCCCTAGCCTCTCCCGAAGGAGGGACCTAAGATCGCGGCAGAGAGTTCATAGGAGCCATCATGCGGCATTGGCGCGGCCCGTTCGACCGGCAGGGCTATCACCACGGCAATCTGAAGGAGGCGCTGATCGAAGCGGCGCAGCGCTTCATTGCCGAGCGCGGCCTTGGCGGCTTCACCCTGGCCGATGCCGCCAAGCTCGTAGGCGTCACGCCCGCGGCGCTCTATCGCCATTTCCGCGGCCGGGACGCCCTGGTGGCCGAGGTCGCCTTCCGGGGCTTCGACGAACTCGCGAAGCGCCTTGGCCGGGCGCTTCAGACGGAAGGCTCCCCCCGGGAGCGCTTCACCCGCATGGGGGAGGCCTATCTGGACTTTGCCGAGCAGGAACCGGGCTTCTATGCCGCCATGTTCTCCGCCAGGCCGACGGCCGAAGCCGAAAGCTGCGGCCCCTGGGGCAAGAGTTCGCCCGGCAAAGGCGGGGGCGACGCCGAACGGCCGAACACGGCCTTCGATTATCTGGTGGAGGCCCTGACCAGGACCTATCCCGAAGGGTTCCAGAACGTGGACGTTCGCTTCATCGCCCTTGGGGTATGGGCCCTCTCCCACGGCATCGCCACCCTGGATGCCGCGGGCCAGCTTCCGAAGGGCCCGGGCCTGCCCGACAAATACGAGCTGCTGCGCGCCGGCGTCCTGGCGCTCGTCCATGGTGCCCTGAAGGACAAGCCGGACAGCGCCGGCCTCTGAGTTCCTGCCCTGACGGAAGCTCGGCCTTTCAAACCCTCAAAAAATTGCCAAGCCCACTCTTGAAAGCGCCAAAATCGATCCGCATGTTAATGTTGTTAGCATTAACATAGAGAGAACCACCGATGTCTGACTCTGCTTCAACCGCCTGGAACCAGGGCCCTCATGGGGGACCTTGGAACACCGGCGCTCACCGTCGCTGCGGGCGCTCCCCCCGACGCGGTTTGGAGATCGCCGTCATCATCCTTGGCTTCATCTTTGCTTGGCCGCTCGCGCTGGCCTACCTGGTGTGGAAAATGTGTGGATATCCGAAATACGACGAGGCGAAGGCCTTCTTCCGCGACACCGTTGGGCGCGCATCTGAGGACCTCTTCGGGTCGCGCCGTCCTGCTGCAGGCTTCGGCTATGCCAGCACCGGCAATGCGGCCTTCGACGATTACCGCCGCAGCGAGCTGGAGCGTCTCGAGGAAGAGCGCCGCAAGCTCGACGAAGAAGCCCGCGAATTCCGCAACTTCGTGGAAGAGCTGAAGCGCGCCAAGGACCGCGAGGAGTTCGACGCCTTCATGGCGAAGCGCCGCGGCAACGGCCCGACGAACGCTTAACCCTGAAAACAAAAGAAGCGCCCTACGGGGCGCTTCTTCTTTTCATGAAACGAACAGGGGCTCAGACCCTGTTCAAGCATCCCGCCGCGAGCCTCACGAAAGCGCGTGCGCGGTGAGAGAGCCCTTCGGGCTCCGGCTTCGACCAGTCGATGCCATGCTTCTCTTCCGATGACAGCTCGCCGAAGGTCTGCGTGAAACCGTCCGGCTGGAACATGGGATCGTAGCCGAAACCCTTCTCGCCGCGTGGCGGCCAAACGGCCTGCCCGAACACGCGGCCTTCGAACAATTCCTCATGCCCATCCGGCCAGGCGATGACGAGGGCGGAGACGAAATGCGCGCTCTTGTCGGTCGCTTCGCGCTTCTTCATCTCACGATGCACGCGCTCCATGGCGGCGTGGAAATCCTTGTTGGGACCGGCCCAATCCGCCGTGAACAGGCCCGGCGCACCATCGAGCGCATGAACGCAAAGGCCGGAATCGTCCGAAAGCGCCGGCAGGCCTGTTGCCTTCGCGGCGGCGTGCGCCTTGATCGCAGCGTTCTCCGCGAACATGTGTCCCGTCTCGTCGGGCACCGGCAGGCCGAGTTCGCCCGCAGACACGGCCTCGATGCCGAAGGGTGCGAGGAGCTCCTGCATCTCGCGCAGCTTGCCCGCGTTGTGGGTGGCAATGACGACCTTGCCTGTCAAAGCACGGTGCAGCATCAGGCCACCGCCTTCTTCTGCAGATCCACGAGCTGCGCCACGCCTGCCTTGGCGAGACGAAGCAGGCTCAGGAATTCCTCTTCGGAGAAGGGTTTTCCTTCCGCCGTGCCCTGCACTTCAACGATGCCGCCGGAACCGGTGATGACGAAATTCGCATCCGTCTCGGCGGCGGAATCCTCCGCATAATCGAGATCGAGCACAGGCTGCCCTTGATAGATGCCGCAGGAAATGGCGGCCACCGGCTCGCGCAGCGGGTTGATGGAGATGATCGAGCGGCCCTGCATCCAGGTGAAGCACTCGTGCAGGGCGACCCATGCGCCCGTGATGGACGCCGTGCGGGTGCCGCCATCCGCCTGGATGACATCGCAATCGAGCACGATCTGGCGCTCGCCGATGGCGGGCAGGTTGACGACGGCGCGGAGCGAGCGGCCGATGAGGCGCTGGATCTCCTGCGTGCGGCCGGAAGGCTTGCCGGAATTGACCTCGCGGCGGGTGCGCTCATGGGTGGCGCGGGGCAGCATGGAATATTCCGCCGTCACCCAGCCCTTGCCGGTGCCGCGCAGCCACGGCGGCCCTTTTTCCTCAAGCGAAGCCGTGCAGAGAACCCTCGTATTGCCGAAGGACACGAGGCAGGAGCCTTCCGCATAGCGCGCGACACCTCGCTCCAGGGTAACGGGACGCAGTTCGTCGGGGGCGCGGTTGGAAGGTCGCATGATCGAGTTCTCCATAAGGCTTGTCTGGGAGCCTGTTTGGGGCCACGAAGCCCTTTAGGCAAGCTCAAGCCTTGCCTAAAGGGCTTTTCATCCGCACATAATGCTGACTTGCAGGGTGGAATTGTGAAAGCGTAGAACCCTTCCATGCACGCAACCGGCTCTTTCTCGAACCTGTCGGACGTCCGCGCCATCGCGGAACTGAACGACCGTTCCCGCGAAATCTTCCGCCAGATCGTCGAGAGCTATCTCATGACCGGCGAGCCCGTCGGCTCGCGTCATCTCTCCCGCATCCTGCCGATGACGCTCTCCCCGGCCTCGATCCGCAACGTGATGGCGGATCTGGAAGCGGCGGGCTTGATCTTCGCGCCTCATACCAGCGCCGGACGCCTGCCGACGGAAATCGGCCTGCGCTTCTTCGTCGACGCCATGATGGAGATCGGAGACGTGACCGCCGACGAGCGGACGCGGATCGAGGCGCAGATGCGGGCGGCCGCCAGCGGACACACCATGGAAACGGCGCTCGCCGAAGCCTCGGCGCTGCTGTCGGGCGTCTCGCGCGGCGCGGGCGTGGTGGTGACGTCGAAATCGAATGCACGCCTGAAGCATATCGAGTTCGTTCGCCTCGATCCCACCCGCGCCCTCGTAGTGCTGGTGTCCGAGGACGGCTCGGTCGAGAACCGGCTTCTCGATCTGCCCGCGGGTCTGCCTGCCGGTGCATTGATGGAGGCTGGCAACTTCCTCAATGCCCGCATTCAGGGAAAGACGCTCGGCGACCTCAAGCAGGAGATCGAAACGCGGCGCGGGGACATGGAGCGCGAGCTCGACACGCTCACCGCCAAGCTCGTGGAAGCGGGGCTCGCCACCACCGTAGGCCCGGCGGAATCGCGCCAGCTCATCGTGCGCGGCCAGGCAAATCTTCTCGACGACCTGAAGGCGGCCGACGACCTCGAGCGCATCCGCCTGCTGTTCTCCGATCTCGAAACGCAGACCGACGTGATCGATCTGCTCAGCCGCGCGGAAGGCGGCGAAGGCGTGCGCATCTTCATCGGTTCGGAGAACAAGCTATTCTCGCTCTCTGGCTCGTCGATGATCGCAGCTCCTTTCCGGGACGGCAGCCAGAAGATCGTCGGCGTTCTGGGCGTGATTGGCCCGACACGTTTGAACTACGCCCGCATCGTGCCGATGGTGGATTACACGGCAAAGGTTATCTCGCGCATTCTTGAGCAGGGTCGCTGAAGAAAGCGCCATTTTCCTTCAGTCCTGCTTGGCAGTTTATAAGTATCTTGGCCTTTGCCCTCACAAGTCCGTGACATATCCAGATGTTCCGTCAGTCTTCGTCTTTGGCGGACAGAAGTTTTATTTTGACGCAGGAAACCATCCTCTCGATAGGCGTTAAACCTCCGGTCCGTGAAAAGCGGTTCATATTCCCATCAACCTAGGAGGTTCCTGTGAAGACTCTTTCGATGATTGCCGGTACTGGCCTTCTGATGCTTGGCACTTTCGGTATTGCGCAGGCTCAGGTCAGCGGCACCCCGAACTCTCCCTTCCCGAATGCTGCGCCGCATGAGATTCGTACGGTGAACGGCATTCCTTGCCGCACTGTTCTCGACCGCGAGAGCGGAGCCCGCGTTCCGGTGCAGTGCGCCGCTCCGACCGGCATGGTCGGCATGGATCCCACCTCGACCGGCAGCATTCTCATGGGTCCGCCCGCAGGTGGCGCCATTTCCGGCACGCCGACCTCCGCGTTCCCAACTGCCGCTCCGCATGAAATCCGCATCATCAACGGCGTTCCCTGCCGCACCGTGCTTGTTCAGGGCACGAGCGAGCGCGTTCCTGTCGAGTGCGCCCGTTAAACCACTGTCTCTTAAGGAAGCGCGGGTCCTCACAGACCCGCGCTTGTCTCTTCCGTCACGCACCGTACAGACGATCCGCAATTTTCCTTGCAGGGATCTTTTCTCGGGCAGAGTCTAGCATCCCGTATTGCCTGCGTTTCTGCCATCGCAGCCTCCAGGCCTCCTAACGCTCCGGAAACCTTGGGGCGCTGACACAGGATGGGTATTCGAGCCTGGAGCATGTGTCTGAGACGGCCCCTCCCGCATTCGATCTGTTGCAAGGTCGCATAATGCTGCTATGAGGACCCATGGCTCATGATGGCTCCTCTGCTTTGATCTCGCGAAACGCTCCGCCGTAGCGCCCTTGCAAGCGCAGCCACGCGCCCGAACCTTTTCCTTCTTCAGGCCGCCTGCTTGATCGGCGATCAACGCCTCGCGGACCCATGGGCCCTTCATCGGGCCAAAGAGACTTTCCCGCATGACTCGACTTTCCCGCCTCAAGGCCGAATGGTTTCCAAACGTTCGCGCCGATCTTCTCGCCGGCACCGTGGTCGCGCTTGCGCTCATCCCTGAAGCGATCGCCTTCTCGATCATCGCGGGCGTCGATCCTCAGGTTGGCCTCTACGCATCCTTCTGCATCGCGGTGATCACAGCCATCGCGGGCGGACGCCCCGGCATGATCTCCGCCGCGACCGGCGCCATGGCGCTCGTCATGGGCTCCCTCGTGAAGGATCACGGACTGCAATACCTGCTGGCCGCCACGCTTCTCACCGGCGCTTTGCAGATCGTCGCGGGTTTCCTTCGTCTCGGCGATCTCATGCGCTTCGTGTCGCGCTCTGTCGTGACGGGCTTCGTGAATGCGCTCGCCATTCTGATCTTCATGGCGCAGCTGCCGGAGTTCAACGATGCGCCGCCGCTCATGTATGGCATGGTCGCCGTGGGTCTCATCATCATCTACGGACTGCCGCTGATTACGAAAGCCGTGCCCTCCGCGCTCGTCACCATCGTGCTGCTGACGGCGGTCTCGATTTACTTCGGCTTCGACCTGCGCACCGTAGGCGACATGGGCCAGCTCCCGAGCGACCTGCCGGCTTTCGCGTTTCCCGATGTGCCGCTGAACCTCGAGACGCTCCGGATCATCCTGCCCTACTCGCTCACGCTCGCCATGGTGGGCCTGCTCGAATCCCTCATGACAGCGTCGATCGTGGACGAGATGACGGATACGGACAGCCCCAAGAACCGGGAATGCACGGGACAAGGCCTCGCCAACATCGTCGCGGGCCTGTTCGGCGGCATGGCGGGCTGCGCCATGATCGGCCAGTCGGTGATCAACGTCTCCTCCGGCGGACGCGGGCGGCTCTCCACCTTCTGGGCGGGCGTGTTCCTGTTGTTCCTCATCCTCGTGCTGGACGATTGGGTGCGCCAGATCCCCATGGCCGCGCTGGTCGCGGTGATGATCATGGTGTCGATCAACACCTTCCAATGGGGCTCGATCCTGGCCATGCGCCTCTACCCGAAGAGCTCCAGCATCGTCATGCTGGCCACCGTCGCCGTCGTGGTCTTCACCCACGACCTCGCCAAGGGCGTGCTGGTGGGCGTGATCCTGAGCGGCATTTTCTTTGCCCGGAAGGTCGCCAAGTTCTTCCAGGTTTCTTCAACCCGCGAAGGCGATGTCCGGACGTATCGGGTCAACGGCGAGATCTTCTTCGCCACAGCGGAAGCCTTCCACAGCGCCTTCGACTTCCGCGAGGAGGATGTGAAGCGGGTCGTCATCAACGTCCACGCATCCCATTTCTGGGACATTACCGGCATCAACGCCCTCGACCGGGTTGTGCTCAAGTTCCGCCACCACGATATCCCGGTGGAGATCGTGGGTCTGAACGAGGCCAGCGCCACCCTGGTGGACCGTTTGAGCACCCACGACAAGGAGGGGGCGAAGCTCGCTTCGGGCCATTAAACGGCCCGGTTGGCCGCCAAAACGGCCACGCGACACCGCCTTCCCTTGGCATTAGGAGGCCGGGCTGCTATTGCCCGGCCAACAGGGTTTCATGCCCGCCCGAGTTTTATGATGACCGCACGTACGTTCGACAACATCCGCAACTTCTCCATCGTGGCCCATATCGACCACGGCAAGTCGACCCTGGCCGACCGCCTGATCCAGACCACGGGGGCGCTCACCGCCCGTGAGATGACGGAGCAGGTGCTCGACAATATGGATATCGAGCGCGAGCGCGGCATCACCATCAAGGCGCAGACCGTGCGCCTGGAATACAAGGCCCAGGACGGCAAGACCTATATCCTGAACCTGATGGACACCCCCGGCCACGTGGACTTCGCCTACGAGGTTTCGCGCTCTCTGGCCGCCTGCGAGGGCTCGCTGCTGGTGGTGGACGCCTCCCAGGGCGTGGAAGCCCAGACGCTCGCGAACGTCTACCAGGCCATCGACGCCAACCACGAGATCGTTCCCGTCCTCAACAAGATCGACCTGCCCGCCGCCGACCCGGACCGGATCAAGGAGCAGATCGAGGAAGTGATCGGCATCGACGCCTCCGAGGCCGTGCCGGTTTCGGCCAAGAGTGGCCTCAACATCGAGGGCGTGCTGGAAGCCATCGTCACCAAGCTGCCGCCTCCGAAGGGCGATCCGGATGCGCCGCTGAAGGCTCTCCTGGTCGATTCCTGGTATGACGCTTATCTCGGCGTGGTCGTGCTGGTGCGCATCATCGACGGCACCATGAAGAAGGGGCAGACCATCAAGATGATGGGGACGAACGCCTCCTACAGCCTCGACCGCGTCGGCGTGTTCAATCCGAAGATGACCGAAATGGCGCAGCTCGGCCCCGGCGAGGTCGGCTTCTTCACCGCCTCGATCAAGGAAGTGGCCGACACCCGCGTCGGCGATACGATCACCGATGACCGCAAGCCCACGGCCGAGGCTCTTCCGGGCTTCAAGCCCGTGCAGCCGGTGGTGTTCTGCGGCCTCTTCCCTGTCGATGCCGCCGAGTTCGAGAACCTGCGCGCCGCCATGGGCAAGCTGCGCCTCAACGACGCCAGCTTCTCCTACGAGATGGAAACCTCCGCCGCGCTGGGCTTCGGCTTCCGCTGCGGCTTCCTCGGCCTGCTGCATCTGGAAATCATCCAGGAGCGCCTGGAGCGCGAGTTCAACCTCGACCTCATCTCCACCGCGCCTTCCGTGGTCTATCACCTGAAGCTGCGCGACGGCTCGACCATCGAGTTGCACAACCCGGCGGACATGCCGGACGTGATGAAGATCGAGACCATCGAGGAGCCCTGGATCCGCGCCACGATCCTCACCCCCGACGATTATCTCGGCTCCGTGCTGAAGCTCTGCCAGGAGCGGCGCGGCGTCCAGATCGACCTGAATTATGTCGGCAAGCGCGCCATGGTGGTCTACGACCTGCCGCTCAACGAGGTGGTGTTCGACTTCTACGACCGCCTGAAGTCTATCTCGAAAGGCTACGCTTCCTTCGACTATCACATCTCCGATTATCGCGAGGGCGACCTTGTGAAGATGTCGGTGCTGGTCAATGCCGAGCCTGTCGACGCCCTCTCCATGCTGGTCCACCGCGACCGTGCCGAGGGCCGTGGCCGCGCCATGTGCGAGAAGCTGAAAGAGCTGATCCCGCCGCACATGTTCCAGATTCCGGTGCAGGCCGCCATCGGCGGCAAGATCATCGCTCGCGAAACCATCCGCGCCCTGCGCAAGGACGTGACCGCTAAGTGCTATGGCGGCGACGCATCCCGCAAGCGCAAGCTGCTCGACAAGCAGAAGGAAGGTAAGAAGCGCATGCGCCAGTTCGGCAAGGTGGACATTCCGCAGGAAGCCTTCATCGCCGCGCTGAAGATGGATACGTAAGTCCTCGCGACGTCTTCCTCCCAATCCTCAAAAGCCCGGCTTCTCACCAAGCCGGGCTTTTCTTTTGTTGGATGAAACTCCGGAACCCGACCTTCGGGCCAGAGTTCACCTCACGCACAGGGCCTGATCCCGATCAACGATTCATGAGCACGGTGTCTCGTCGACGCCGGGCATTGCCATGTCGCGATGTGAATGATTGGGGCAGGTCCTGGCACGACGCCTCGACGAACTCGCCTTCAGGAGAGCCCATGTCCACTTCCATGCGCTCCGTGCTTCCCACCTTGGTTGCGCTCCTTCTCGGTTATGCCTTGATGCAGATCGGCAATACGCTTCAGGGCACCCTGTTGAGCGTACGCGGCAGCATCGAGCAGTTCTCGCCGACGCAGATCGGCGCCGTGGGCTCCGCCTTCTGGGCAGGCATCGTCGTGGGCTCCCTGTGGGCCGGGCGCGTGATCCAGCAGGTGGGCCACACGCGCACTTTCGCCGCCCTTGCAGCCATCGCGGCAAGTGTTGCGCTTCTTCATCTTCTCGTCATCAGCCCGCTAGTCTGGATCGCCGCGCGCGCCGTCACGGGTTTCTGCTTTGCAGGCCTGTTCATCGCGGTCGAGAGCTGGCTCAACGCGTCGGCGACAGCAAAGACGCGAGGTCAGGTTCTCAGCATCTACGGCATGACGGGTCTCATCGCGGGCATTGGCGGGCAGATGCTACTTCCGACCGGCGATCCTGCAGGCTTCCAGCTGTTCTGCTTCGTCGCCATCCTCATCTGTCTGGCGCTCGTGCCCACGGCCCTCTCACGCGCCGTCGCACCGGCTCAGGCGGTGAGCGACACCCGGATCAACCTGGTGCAGCTCTACCGGCAATCCCCCTTCGGCGTCGTGGCGGCCGTTCTCTGCGGCATCACCACCAGCTCGTTCTTCGCGCTCGGTCCCATCTGGGCGCAGGAGCGCGGATTGAGCACGGCGGAGATCGCCATCTTCATGGCATGCGGCACGCTGGGGGGCTTCCTCACCACATGGCCGCTGGGCTGGCTCTCCGACCGCATGGACAGGCGCCACGTGATCATCGGCGCCTCCGGCATGGCGGCTGCCATTCTCCTGGCGCTGATCCACTTCGTCCCAGCAACCGTGCCGACATGGCTTCTGTTCTTCTATGTCGCCATCTTCGGCGGCAGCGTGATCCCGACCTACAGCATCGTCATCGCGCATGTGAACGACATGGTGAAGCCCGGCGAGTTCGTGGCCGCGGCAGGCGGCCTCCTGATCCTGCAGGGCGTGGGGTCCGTGATAGGACCGGTGATCTCCGGCGTCGCAATGACGGAGTTCGGGCGTCTGGGACTTCTCTACATCTTCATCGTGGCGCAGGCGCTCATGGCGATCTGGGGCGCTTACCGCAGCCTCATGCGCGCGGCTCCTCCGACGGCCGAGAAGGAGAGCTTTACACCGGAACCGCCCGTCCCCGTCGGTACGCAGCTCGAACCGTCTTAAGCCGTCGCTGCGCGCCGCCCCGAGCTATCGACGACCAGCTCACCGTCTTCCTTTCGGAACTCGCCCTGCTGCGGAGGAAGGATATCGAGCACGGCCTCCGAGGGACGGCAGAGCCGCACGCCGAGAGGGGTCACCACGATAGGCCTGTTGATGAGGATGGGGTGTTCCATCATCGCATCGAGCAGATGATCGTCGCCGAGCTCCGGATCGTCGAGCCCGAGTTCATGGTAGGGCGTTCCCTTTTCGCGGATCACGTCGCGGACGCTCAGCCCCATGCGCGCGATGAGCTGGCGCAGCAGGAGGCGTGTCGGCGGCGTCTTCAGATATTCGATGATATGCGGTTCGATGCCTGCGTTGCGGATGAGGCCGAGCGTGTTGCGCGAGGTGCCGCATTGCGGATTGTGATAGATGATCGCGTCCATGGCTGCTGATCCCCTCCTGCGCATTCTCGCGCCCAGGAAAGGTAGCAAGTTCCGGCGAGCAAGCGAAGCGCGACGTTCCCGCCCCTCACACCCCGCAATCGGAGCCGCGCTGGACGCGCAAACCCGACAGAACCGACGCGAGGAGCGCCTCGTAGCGCTCCTTCTCCATCACCTGCGTGACGGAGAGCTCGAGCACCCAATCGCTCGACAAGGGTACGATGAGGGTCTCCACGGTCATGCCGTGGCTGCCGGACGGCAGATACGCATCGACCCACGTTGCCGACCAGCGTGTCGCTCCGGCGGAGAGGGACGCGAGCGATACGGATTGCGCCGGACGCCCGAGAAGGCTCTCGTAATCCTGCTGCAGCAATGCGGCGTCGCGGCTGGCGAGATCGGGCTGAGGCATGTCGCGCAACTCATGAGCGGACCGCAAACCCACCTCCAGTTCCGCATCCGAGAAAGCAGCCTTCAAACGGGTCCCCGACCCTTCCGCGTGGGCGCGCCACTCCTGCGGCAGTGACAGGGCAAAGCACAATCCCGATGAGACGCGCCCCGCCACCCGCGTCTGCCCTGCCTGCGGCTCGAAGCGGGTCCGTATGGTCTCATGCCACGATCCCGAGGCACCGAGCGGAGCGGTGGCAGCCCATGCAATCGACGCCGTGCAGAGAAACGCCGCAAGCGCTGTCCCGCACGACACGATTTTCGAAGCCTGGATCATGGGATTCCTCAAGGCGATCATTGCGGCCTTCCCATGGCAACGCTCGAGTCCTTGCGTGGGTTGCGTGTCATGCGTGGCCTTGAGTTGACGTGTGGAGGCCCTACCTCGTCCTCAGCTCAACGATTTCAGGAGAGAACACATGAAGGCTCTGACGCGCGCTTCATTCATTGCAACCCTCCTGCTTGCTGCAGGAACCGCTTCCGCAGCGACATGCCGTGATCCGGCAGGGTTCGAGAAATGGCTCGGCGACATTCAGCAGGAAGCCGTGGCGCAGGGCATTTCGCCGGAGGCCGTGAGGCAGGGCTTGTCGGGAGTCACATTCGACCAGAGCGTCATCCGGAAGGATCGCGGTCAGGGCGTGTTCAAGCAGAGCTTTCAGCAATTTGCCGGACGCATGGTCTCCCCTGCCCGCCTGAAAGGCGGCGCCAGTATGCTCAAGCGCCATGCGGCCACTCTTGCGCGCATCGAGCAGCGCTTCGGCGTGCCGGCTCCGGTGCTGGTCGCCATCTGGGGTCTGGAGACGGATTTCGGCGCCGTGAAGGGCAATCTTCCGGTTATCCGCTCGGTGGCGACTCTCGCTTATGATTGCCGCCGCACGGATTTCTTCAAAGCGCATCTTTTCGACGCTCTGCGCATCGTCGACAGAGGCGATCTCACACCCGCCGAAATGCGCGGTGCCTGGGCTGGCGAGATGGGACAAACACAATTCATGCCCTCGAGCTACGTGAAATATGCCGTGGATTTCGACGGTGACGGACGGGCCGATCTGCTGCGCAGCCCTGCCGACGTATTGGCCTCGACCGCGAATTATCTCAGAGGCCATGGCTGGGTGAGAGGCGGAAGCTGGGAGCCGGGCACTCCGAACTTCGAGGCGATCCGCGCCTGGAACAAGTCACAGGTCTATTCGCAGACCATCGCGTTCTACGCCACGAAACTCGCGGGCGGCGACACATCGGCCTTCCCGAGCCAGTAAGCGGCGCAAAGCAAAAAAGGCGGGCTCGAAGCCCGCCTTTTCGTTTTCAGTGATGGATCAGCCGCGCGCGCGAGCGCGGATCATGAAGGTGTCGTAGGCGTATTCCGCCACTTGGAACCACAGATATTCCTCGTTCCGGAACGCCTTGTAGCTGTCATAGATCTTCTTGAAGTCGGGGTTCTTCGCCGAAATGTCGTCGTAGATCTCGTTGGCGGCCTTCAAAGAGGCCTCCATGATCTCCTGCGAGAACGGGCGCAGCTGCGCGCCGTTGCTGACGAGGTTGCGCAGGCCGACCGGGTTCTTGGCGTCGTACTTGGCCTGAGTATCCACGTTCACGTAGCCCGCAGCAGCCCGCATTGCCGCCTGATAGGACTTCGGCAGTTCGTTCCATTTCTGCAGGTTGATGAACATGTGGATGGCCGGACCGCCTTCCCAGAAGCCGGGATAGTAGTAGTACGGCGCGACCTTGTTGAGACCGAGCTTGTCGTCGTCGTAGGGCGCCACCCACTCGGCGGCGTCGATGGTGCCGCGCTCGAGCGACGGATAGAGATCGCCGCCTGCGATCTGCTGCGGCACGACGCCGAGCTTGCCCATGATCTGGCCTGCGAGACCCGCGATGCGCATCTTGAGACCCTTCAGGTCTTCGACGGTCTTGATCTCCTTGCGGAACCAGCCGCCCATCTGCGCGCCGGTGTTGCCGGCAGGCAGGGCGATCAGGTTGTGCTTGGCGTAGAACTCGTTGAGCAGTTCGTTACCGCCGCCATGATAGAGCCATGCGTTGGTCTGGCGGGAGTTGAGGCCGAACGGCAGGTTCGTGCCGATGGCGAAGGTCGGGTCCTTGCCCACATAGTAGTAGGAGCAGGTGTGGCCCATCTCGACGGTGCCAGCGGCAATCGCATCGGCAGCCTGCGGCGTGCCGACGATCTCACCCGGAGCGAAAGGCTGGATGATGAACTTGCCGTCGGTGGCTTCGGCCACGAGCTTCGCGAAAGTCTCGCCGCCGCCGTAAAGCGTGTCGAGAGATTTCGGGAAGGCGGAGGTCAGGCGCCAGCGGATTTCCGGATTGGACTGGGCGATGGCGGGCTTGGCGATGGTCCCTGCTGCTGCACCCAGGGTGGCAGCCTGGAGGAATGCGCGGCGTTTCATGGCGTTTCTCTCACGAATGAAGCATTCAACGCGCCGTTGAGACATAAAGTTTCAACTTGGCGCATTGAAACGCAAAAAAGGAAACGACCCTCATAAGGACTTTTGACGGGAGAAGGAGTGCGTCTCAAGCAGACGCCTCATGCGCTTGGCGCATGCATCGCCGTGCCTAAGATTTTATCCCGCAGGAAATGGTCAGAAGATGAGCTGGCCCGCGCTCCAGGCCAAGAGAACCAGAACGATGAAGGCCAGAAGGAAAAGGGCGAACAGGATCTTGGCTATCGTCTTTGCGCCCGAAGCGACCCCGGTGAAGCCCAGAGCCCCGGCGACCAACGACACCACGAGAAAGATCAGAGCCCATTTCAGCATGCAGGAGCCTCGTCGAGAACGGTTCAGCTTGACGTATAACCGCCGAGCTTGAGCCGAGGTTCCTCAGCCTGCTTTCACATGACGATGGTTAACTTGTCGGCTGCGCGTGTCAGGCCGGTATAGAGCCAGCGGCTGCGATGCTCGCGGAAGGCATAGGACTCGTCGAAGAGCACGAGATCGTCCCATTGCGAGCCCTGGGCTTTGTGCACGGTCAGCGCATAGCCATAAGTGAACTCGTCGGACTCCCGACGCAGGGCGAAGGCCACCTCCTCTTCGGTTCCGAGGAAGAAGGCTTTGTGGACAGCGACCTCCACGGACCTGCGGCGCGCATCGTCATCGGGCACCACATCCATGCGGACGAAGTCGTTGCGGATGCCGCGCAGCGCCTGGATGCTCCAGGTCCCTCCATTGAGCAGACCCTTGGTCTTGTCGTTGCGCAGGCAGACGAGCTTCTCGCCGGCTGCCGGCGTCGGATCGCGGTAGCCGTTCAGCTCGCGCAGGCGCGAGTTGTAGAGGCGGCGCGTCTTGTTCAATCCCACCAGCACCTGATCGGCGGCCATCACGGTCGCCGCATCGATTTCGCGGCGGCGGATGATGCGGCTTTTGCCGTAGGTCCCGGGCTCGAGCCTGCCGCCCTCCCGTACGATCAGGGAGAGATGAACGATCGGATTATCCTTGGCCTGGCGGTGCACCTCGGTGAGCATCACATCGGGCTCGGCCTCCGTGAAGAAACCGCCGCCCTTCACCGGCGGCAATTGCGCGGGGTCGCCGAGCACGAGTACCGGCTTGCCGAACGACAGGAGGTCGCGCCCCAATTCCTCATCCACCATGGAGCACTCATCGATCACGATGAGGTCGGACTTGGCAGCCTGACTCTGCCGGTTGATGACGAATTGCGGCCCGTTCTCGTCTCCCTCCCGCGACCGGTAGATCATGGAGTGAATGGTGGATGCGTCCGCGCATCCCTTGTTGCGCAGGACGAGCGCGGCCTTGCCGGTATAGGCGCCGAAAGACACATCGCCATCGACACCCTCGGCGATGTGCCGCGCGAGCGTCGTCTTGCCGGTACCCGCGTAACCGAACAAGCGAAAGACCGGACGGTCTCCGCGCTTGAGCCAATCGGCCACGGCCTTCAATGCGGCGTCCTGCTGCGGTGACCAGGTCATGATGCTTTCGCCTCCCGGTTCAGGCTGTAGAGAAGGCCGACGACGATGCAGGCGCTGCCGACGAACACATATGGATCGAGCGGCTCGCCGTAGAGCTGCCAGCCGACGAAGGCGATCAGAGGAATGCGCATGAAGTCGAGCGGCACGACCATGGTGGCGTCGCCACGGCGATAGGCATTGGTCAGACAGTAATGCGCGAGCAGGCCGCCCGCGCAGATGCCGATGAAGGGCAGGATATGCTGCGGCTCGACAGCGAGCCAGAACGCCCGGCTGACGCCCGCGAGGTTCATCGGCAATTGCAGCAGGTTCATGAAGAAGAGGATCGCGAAGGTGCTCTCGGTCTTCGTCAGGTGCTTTGTCATGATGGCGACGAGAGCGAAGGAAAACGCGACCCCGAGCATCAGGAAACTGGCTGGCTGCAAGGTTTCCAGGCCAGGACGAAGGATGATGAGAACACCCGCGAAGCCCAGCACTACAGCCACGAAACGTCCCCAGGTCATCCGCTCCTTGAGCAGCGGGATCGCAAGCAGCGCGACCCATGCGGGCGTTGTGAACTCAAGCGCGAAAACGGTGGCGAGCGGCAGCAGCGTGAGGCCATAGGCCCAACCGTCCGTACCCGCGAAATGCAGGATATTGCGCGTCAGGTGAAGCGTGAACCGGCGTGGTTTCAATCCGGGTCGCAGCTCCGGCTTGAACCCTGCCAGAACAAGCAGGATCGCCACGCCGGCGAGATTGCGGACCGCCAGCATCTCAAACACCGAGAAGGCCGGCGCGAGCGCGCGCACAGCAACCGCGGTTGCCGAGAAAGCAAGGAGTGCGCCGCTCATCCAGGCGACGACGGCAAGGAGATTGCGATGAGGCAAGACGAGACCACGACAAGATGTTCGATCCCTCCGCTTAACCTGCCTCGTGCACCGCGTGAAGGGTGAAGCGAGAGGCAGGTTGCCGCGTGTCAGCGGAGCATGATCGCACGAATGTCGATTCAGACTCCGCTCTTGTCCCTACGTTAGGGTGCTCGCAGGGTGATTCTTGCATCGCTCGACACGTCGATGAGCATCACGAGCACCTCCGAGCCGCATTTTTTTGTGCCCGTCGCGAAAAAAATTTTCACTCATCGAAAACGCCTTCGACGACATCTTCAAAACCGCGGGCAACCCCCTCTCGAAGAAGAGGTTTTCGGTACGCGCGTCGCGCGTGAAAGCGAAAGCAGACGAACGACTTCAGCCTCGTAAGCCATTGATGCTAAAAGCGTTTCAAGTAGCGCGAAAAACTAATCTGCGAGATCGGAAGTGATGATGAAGACTCCGAAGAAGAGTCTCTGCGAGTCGCATCAGGCACCTTCTATCGAGCACTGGAAGAGCAAGTTCAGGCATCTCTTGCGGTGAAAGTATCCACAGAAAAAGTGCGCGTTCTACTTTCTACACTTTCCGTTAATCGGAACCCGCTTGGTATAACGACGTTGCCTTCCAAGCGTGACGGTTGCACGCGAAGGCCCTTGAAGGAGGCGGCTATGCCGACAGATACCAAGAACCCGCTGACAGCACTGTTCACGGGTGACACCGGTGCGACCCGCACCAAGAAGAGCGGAGCAAAGAAGAGCTCCAAGTCCAGCGCGAAGAAGGCCAGCACTTCCTCGGCTCGCAAGAGCACGAAGAAGGCCGGCACGACCACCGCTGCCAAGAAGACTGCTGCCAAGAAGACCACGGCCAAATCGGCCGCCAAGTCCTCGGCGAAGTCCTCTGCCAAGAAGACAGCTACGAAGCGGACCGCCACCAAGTCGGCCGCCAAGAAGACGACTGCCAAGACTGCAGCCAAGAAGACTGCAGCCAAGAAGCCCACGGCTCGCAAGACCGCTGCCAAGTCGGCAACGAAGTCCACTGCTCGCAAGTCGGCAACGAAGTCGACGGCTCGCAAGTCGACCGCCCGTAAGTCGACCGCCAGCAAGTCGCCGGCTCGCAAGACCACGGCTCGTGCTTCCACGGCCCGCACGTCTACGGCCCGTACGTCTACGGCTCGCAAGTCCCCCGCTCGCAGCGCAAGCCGCGGTGCAGTGAAGGCTTCGGCCCGCAAGACGGCTGCCAAGAAGACCACGACGAAGCGCGCTGCCGCCGCTTCCAGCCGCACTTCCGCAACGAAGAAGTCCGGCAAGGTCGCCAAGCGTTCGACGAGCGCTCGCAAGAGCCCCTCGAAGGCTCGCAAGCGCTAAGCCAAGCATGCCCCATGCGCCAGAAGAGGGTTCAAGCTCTCGACCGGCGCATGGGCATAAAAAATCGCCCGGTGAAAACCGGGCGATTTTCTTTTTGCGAGGCCGGTGAAGGATCAGCGGCCAGTGCTCATGGGATCGCTCTCGCCCCAATAGGGCGTGGCGTTGTAGTAGCGGTGGACATGCTCCTCCCATTCACGGTCATAGGAGGCGTCGTGCCCCTCGGCCGTGCGGCGGGGTGCGCCGCGGAGCTGATCTTCCGATAGATTGAGCTCATAGGCATCGAGCTCGGTGTTGTATTTCAGGACGCTCCAGGGGAGCGTGTAGTATTCCTCGCCCAAGCCCATGAAGCCGCCGAAGCTCATGACCGCATAAGCGACCTTGCCCGACCGTTTCTCGATCATCACGCGTTCGATGGTGCCGATCTTCTCGCCGTCCGAGCGCCGGACCGGCGTACCCTCCACCTTGTCGCTGGCGATCAGGCTGTGGGTTTCACGCACATCGGTGTTCTGTACCGTCGTCTCCATTCTCTCACTCCCTGTCATCTGCAAGGTCTAGGGCAACGCTCCGGTCCAGAAGCCGTTCCGGCCAAGGCTTTGCGCGGCTTGGACGCGACAAGTCTCCGCAACGCTTCTCCGCGCCTGCGGCATCAAGCGCTGCCATAGGAACCGGGTCGATCACCGTCACGTTGAACCCTCGCTTTTGACCCATGCGTTTCTGATCCAGAGACAACGAAGGAGATCGCCATGCCCGTTCGCCAGAAGCCGGTTGAGGAGCAGGTCATCGTCATCACGGGGGCGTCCAGCGGCATCGGCCTCGCGACAGCACACATGTTTGCTTCGCGTGGAGCGAAGGGCCTTGTTCTGGCAGCCCGCAACGAGGATGCCCTGCGCAAGGTTGCCGATGAGCTCAGCCGGGGCGGCACCCGCGCCGTCGCGGTCGCGGCGGACGTGAGCAAGCGCGAGGATCTGGAGCGCATCGCCCGCACCGCCATCGACACCTTCGGCGGCTTCGACACCTGGGTGAACGACGCAGCCGTTGCTCTCTATGGGAGTCTCGACAAGATCCCTATCGAGGATCAGCGTCAGCTCTTCGAGGTCAATTATTGGGGCGTGGTCAATGGTTCGCTCATTGCCGCGGAACACCTGCGCGGCCGGGGCGGCACCATCATCAATGTGGGCAGCGTGCTGTCCGAGCGAGCCATGATCCTGCAGACGCAGTATTCGGCCTCCAAGCATGCCGTGAAGGCCTTCACGGATGGCCTGCGCATGGAGTTGGAGGAACAGGGCGCGCCCATCTCCGTAACGCTCATCAAGCCCTCCTCCATCGACACGCCCTATGTCGAGCATGCCCGTAATTATCTCGACAAGGAGAACGCAGTTCCGCCGCCGGCCTACGATCCGCATCTGGTCGCGAAGGCCATCGTCTTCGCCGCGGAGAATCATCGACGCGAGCTCACCATCGGCTTCGGAGGATGGGTGATCGGCGCCATGGGCAAGGTCGCGCCGCGCATGCTGGACAAGGCAATGGAATGGACGGGCTACGGCTCGCAAACGACCGACCATCCCGAACGCAAGCAGATGCGCGACAACCTTTATCGCGCCCGTGAGGATGGCGACATGTATTCGTCGCTGCCGGGCGAGCCGCGCAAGACGAGTCTGCTGCTCGAGGCGCAGCTCCATCCCCTCGCAACGGCTGCCGTTCTGGCCGGTGTCGGTGCCGTCGTCGCAAGCCTGCTTCTTGCGCCCTTCACCTCCGGCACGCGCCGCCCAAGCCGTCCCGCGAAGCGGCCGATGCCGCGCTACCAGCCCACCATGCGCCGCACCGGTAACGGCCACGACAAACGCACCATGGGTCCTGGCCATATCAGCCAGCGCGGCAAGCATGAAGGCCGTCCGCAGCCGCGCCACTAATCCTCACGCGAGGGGCCGGGTCAGCACCGGCCCCTCGCGGCGACAAGATGACAGCCCACAGGTTGTTTCGAACCTCGCCCGCCCGCGCTAGCCTTCCTGCATGAAGCCGATTCGCTCTTTCATTCTCATCGCTGCTCTTGCCGTCGGCGGCCCTGCCGTCGCTCAGGACAAGGGATCCCTCGCCCCCAAACCCCTGCCGCCCCTGGCGAACCCGAACGATCCGAAGCTCGCCGCGAAGGAATTGTTCGGTCGCGCTACGGTGCCCGCCTCTCTGCAGGCCCGCTCCATCGGCGGATATGCGCGCGGTTGCGTGGCCGGCGCTGCGGCCATCCCCATTGACGGCGAGACGTGGCAGGTGATGCGCCTGTCGCGCAACCGCAATTGGGGCCACCCGCACCTGATCGCGCTTCTGCAGCGTCTCTCCGCGCGCATGCCGAACGTCAATGGCTGGCCGGGCCTTCTCATCGGCGACATCTCGCAACCGCGCGGCGGACCGATGATCACCGGACATGCCTCACACCAGATCGGCCTCGATGCGGATGTGTGGCTGACCCCCATGCCCGATCGCCGCCTGTCGCGACTCGAGCGTGAGGAGATGTCCGCGACCAATGTGGTGCGCAGCGACTGGCTCGATGTGGATCCTGCTGTCTGGACGCCACAGCACACGGCCCTAATCCGCGCGGCCGCGTCCGAGAGGAGCGTTGCTCGCATCTTCGTGAACCCGGCGATCAAGAAGGCGCTCTGCCGCGAGGCGGGACAGGATCGGGGATGGCTGAGCAAGGTGCGCCCGACCTGGGGGCACAACTACCATTTCCACATCCGCCTCGCCTGTCCGTCGGGAAGCGCCGGCTGCTCCGATCAGGATCCGCCTCCGCCGGGCGATGGATGCGGTGCGGATCTCGCGCGCTGGTTCACTCCCGAGATGCTCTATCCAAAGCCCGGCAGGCCGCGTCCGCCATTGACGATGGCGCAGCTGCCGGAGGAGTGCCGACGCGTTCTTGTATCTGAATGATGCTGCGCGGACGGCAGCCTCCGTCCGCGCTTTCGGTCACTCGGCCGCGATGCCGGTGCCGATCTGGCAGGTCACGCCCGTGCCGCCGAGACCGCAATAGCCGTTCGGATTCTTGGCCAAGTATTGCTGGTGATAATCTTCGGCGAAGTAGAACGGGCCCGCGTCCAGGATCTCCGTCGTGACGGCACCATAGCCACGCTCCGCGAGCGCCTGGGCATAGGCTGCCTTCGAGGCTTCCGCCGCTTCGCGCTGAGCCTCGTTGAACACATAGATCCCGGAGCGGTACTGCGTGCCGACGTCGTTGCCCTGGCGCATGCCCTGCGTGGGGTCGTGGTTCTCCCAGAAGGTCTTCAGCAGCGCCTGGTAAGAGGTCTTCTTCGGATCGTAGACGACGAGCACCACCTCGTTATGCCCGGTCATGCCAGAGCACACCTCTTCATAAGTGGGATTGGGCGTGACGCCGGCGGCATAGCCTGCGGCCGTCACCCAGATGCCGTCGCCCATCTGCCAGAACTTGCGCTCCGCGCCCCAGAAACAGCCAAGCCCGAACAGCGCCTTCTCCATACCATCCGGGTACGGCGGCTGGAGGGGACGGCCATTGATGAAATGGGTTTCGGCAGTGGCAAGCGGAGCCGCACGGCCCGGCAGAGCCTGATCGGGGGTCGGGATGGTGAGGGGTTTGCGGAAGCTGAACATGGAGGCCTCTCTCGTGACCTGCCTTATGTAGTCATTCCACAGCCCGAGCAGGAGGGGCCAGCCCTCACCTTACGATGAAAAGCCTTCAGCGCCCCGCTAGGTAACCGATCGGCTCGAGCGGCTTCTGGCCGACCCAGAGAAGCAATGCGCCGACAATGAAGGCGGTGACGGAGGCAGGAAGCTGGAGCAGATGGCTCACGAAGGGATCCCACAGCCACGGATAGGTTCGCGCGGCCAGTTGCCCCTCGAAGCCTGTGGGGCCATTGGGGAACAGGGTGCCGGCCGCACTCGAGATCGAGACGAACGAAACCGCATGATTGACGATGGAGCGCGTTCCATCGATCACAAGACCGACGAAGCCGGCTGCGACCAGCAGAAGCCCCAAACTACGCGCTAGAAATTTCAAGGAAGGTACCTCTCCAAACAGAGGGGGAATATCTAGAGCGTTTTGGGATCGCCGCAAAGCCACCCCCTCCAAACTTTCTGCAGTTCGGTCTTGCCTTTTGCACCGTTTTGGAGCTACAGGAGCGCTCCGCAGAGATGCGGGGGATCTCATCCGGTTCGCGCAACGCCGCGAACATAGTTACAACGATGAAAGATTCCTGCTGGAGGGGTGGCCGAGTGGTTGAAGGCGCACGCCTGGAAAGTGTGTATACGGGAAACCGTATCGCGGGTTCGAATCCCGCTCCCTCCGCCATTTTCTGACCCGCCGAAAATCCAAGCTTTTTCAATGCCGTCGGCCTGCATGTACATGGGATTGTACACATGCCGGACCACCTCACGCGCACCCCTGCGGGCCTCGTCTTCCAGATCCGGATCCCCAAGGCCCTCGACCCGGGCTTGTCCTTCGCTCCGATCCGGGTGACCCTGGGACATGTCCGAATTCGCGAGGCCAGACGGCTGGCGGCACAGCTTGCCGGCGCCGCCCATCTCGCCTTCGGACATCTGCAGCGGAATGCGGCCGAAGGGGGCAAGGCAATCATGACGGATCAGGACAACGTGGGACGGGCGGTGCGCGATCATCTCACCGCCCTCCTGCCAGTACTGCGCGGCCTCGACGGCGTCGGCCGGCTCGCGGACGGCAGCGCGCCGGCATCCTCGGCGGCCATCGCCGGACGGATGGCCGAGACCGGTCTCAACGGGCTCATCGGCATCGCCGCCGACCGGATCTCCGGGGCCAGCGCCCTCGTGGCAGCCGAGGCGCCCGTGCTCGACCGCTATTATCTGGGGCTGGTCACGGATGAGGGCGCGACCCGCGCGCATCTCGGGCTGCCGCCGCTGGCGCCGACCGCTCCCGCCTCGGCCGCACCCGCCCGGAATGACGAGCTCGCCGGCATGCTCAGGGAACTCATGGCCTCGCAGGCGGCGCTTCAGGCCCAAATCGCCGGCATGGCGCCGCAGGAGCAGGATCGTGGCTCCCTGTTCAGCGAGGCGAGCCGCACCTATCAGGACAAGCTCCGCAATGCGCATGGCGCCGACTACGGCGAGCTCAGCTATCTGCGGCACCGCACGGACGTGTTCCTCGCCTTTATGGAGGACAAGCCGGTCGGTCGCTACACCCAAGACGACCTGCAGGCATTCATCGACCAGGTCGCGTACATGCCGGCGAACGCGTCCAAGGACGACGATTACGACATGGCGCGGATCCGGGAGATCGTCGAAGACAACAGGAAGCTCGCCCGCAGGCCGCTCAGCCGGTCGACGCTCAAGAACAACTATGTCGGCAAGATCAAGACGATCATCCGGGCCGGATGCCGGCAGGCCCAGATCCCGTTCCAGCTCGATGACCTGCGGCTCATCTACCCGAAGATCTCGCCGCCCAAGCGCCAGCGCACGGCTCCCGACTACGAGCTCCTGAACCAGATCTTTGCAAAGGGTGTGGCAAGCGGCGAGCTGACAAAGGCTCTGCTTCCGCTGACCGGCTTCGTCACCGGCCGGCGCATTGGCCTGCTCTCCTTCCTGCGCGGCGAGAACATCAGGCGGTATCATGGGGTCTGGATCGCCATTCCGCCGAACGTGATCACCGTCGACGGCTCATACCAGATCGTGCCGTACAAGACGCAGGAGAGCCTCAGCTTCTTCGTGCTCCACAACTTCCTCGACGAGATCGGCTTCATCGACTGGGCCCGCCGGCGGGAGGGCTTCATCTTTCCGTCCCTGCATGAGGGTGTCGTCGATCCGGCGGACACCGCCCAGAAGCGCATGGGGCGGCTGTTCCGGGCGGCGGGAGCCTCCCCTCACCTGCTGGAGACATACCATTCGCTGCGGACCGCGAAGATCAACTTCGACCGGGATCTCAAGATCGACCCACGGACGACGCGGCTTCAGGTTGGTCACGAGCTGCTCGACGTGCATGAGGAGTATGGCGGATCGCTGCGCCGGAGCGAGCTGCACGAGATCGCGAAGGCTCCGCTGCCCACGGAGATTGATTTCACGGTTTTCCGCGGGCTTGATTTCGATGGCATGGCGGCGAACCGCCCGTCGCGCGGCCGTCCGAAGCGGATTAATGACTGAAGTACCGTTGGAACCTGCATCCGGCCCAGAAGAGGTGGCAAGATGCTTACAGACACGCAAGACACATTCGCAATCAGGCGCCTATCTTTGGAGGTGCAACCTAAAGCCTTGTCTCTGAAGGTGAGGGACAATTCCCCAATTCCTCCGAAGGTGCATGGTAATTACCTTCTCTAAGAGTAGGGGTTATTGCCCTTCTTCTCTGGAGGTGGGGCTTAATTAGATTAGGACAGGTGCAGTCCACTGCACTTTTGGTAGCCGCTCAGAGGATCACGCCTGTAGGACCCGGCAAACCTGCATCCGAGAGCAGCCGAGGGCCTTTGCTATTGCCGCAGGGCCGTGCCCTTCCGAGTGCATGGCCTTCACTTTGGCATGGTCGAGACGACGCTTCCCGCCTTTGTAGACACCCTCTGCTTTCGCTTTCTCGATCCCGTCCCTCTGACGCTCCTTAATGAAGCGCCTCTCCATCTGAGCCACCATGTCAAGTACCGTCAGTACGGGGTGTCCCATCTCCCCGCGTGTGCTGACGAGTGGATCTAGGATGGTCAGAAAGGCTCGCTTCTGCTCAACCTCATGAACGATGTTGAGAACATCCCTGGTGTTCCGTCCGAGCCGGTCGAGACGAGTGACGACAAGCTCATCGCCAGAGCGAAGGAACTCAATGATGGTTGCCAGTTCATTCCGTCCGTCCCGGCTTGCGCCTGAGACTTTCTCGGAGCGAACGACCTCACAGCCTTCAGCCTTGAGCTTGTCGATTTGGGTCTGAAGGTTCTGATCGGAATTGGAGTCGCGAGCGTAACCGATACGAGCCATAGATTTAGCCTCAGGGTCTTAGACCTGCGCACATTCTCGTCACATTGATCCAATGTTAACTCTGATGTTACGCACCAAAGCGTGGCTGTGTTACGTCACACCAGGGTATACTCATACGCGGCACCGAGGTAAGTAGGTGTGGTATTCAGAACCATCGGACGTAAACCTCCAAATCCAACGGATGGTCGACATTAACCCAGAACTCCTGTGGCTCGCCCCTGAGTCGGAGGGTACCGGAGGGTTTTGGGCAACATGGAATCCCTCTGTTTCTTAGCCATGGCAGAATGGTCCCGGATGGGTGCAGACGGATCTCGAAGCTTGGCTGCTCGCGCCAAATGTAATCACGATGCGGAGTCTGTTTCACTTTGAAGATCATTATCCTGAGTGTCTCGCCGTCTGCATCTTGGCTCTACTACTTACTCGGCCTCAGCACCTCGAAATCAGGCCAGTATCGAGGACTACTCGTTGGAGAACTTAACGCGTCGTCATTGTTATTTTGTTGCAAATATTACGGCCGCCTCAAGGTTTCAAAACACCTCTTGTTAGGAGAATATGCCGTTTATAAATATCGGCAATGACAAGCCTGGCGCATTCTATGCCCAGGATCAACGAAGCAAGAAATCTTAGCAGTGGGGAGTTACATGACGGGCCTAGTTGCCGACGTAGTATCGTTTGTCGACGAGGCTGGTGGGAGGGGCTATCTCAGAAACATCACCGAGCAGGCCGATAATTACATCAGCCTAATGTGTGCACTTCCTATCCCGGTAGAGCACCTAGAATTCGCTCGCGAGAGCATACGCCCCTCCTTCGACCGATTCTGCAAAGCCGCACCACCTGGCGCAAAGCTTCACATCACGGACGCTTTCCAATCAGGCAATGATGAGTGGGCAAAAACTGCTCATGAGGTTCGCGAAGAAATCTTTGGGTTCATGATCCGGAGACAGCTTCGCGTTGTTTATGCTGCTAGGCGTTTCAAGATTGCTCGGGAAGTGCATGGCATCAATGAACAGTTGACAGCAAGTGCCAAGGATCAGTCACCAGTCCACGGGCCTCGTATGTATGCCATTCCCGGGGCAAACAGACCAAGTGACGATCAGGTAGAAGATCAGGTCCTGATCGATCTCGCACTCATACTGGATTTATTTGTTGAGGACGCCGGGTTTCAGAAAACGGACTTATACTTCGATCAAATCGACGCCCCTGTCGCAAAGCGGTACGAGGAACTCCTGGAGCGAACGAAAAACATATCAAGCCGCACGACAGAGGTCATCGCAAGAAATCTCGTTACAAGAACAAATGAAACAGCGACGATCTCAATAAATGCGAACGCTGGCTTCAGACTAGATGTGTCATACGTTGGGGACATCGTTGTAGTTGGTAAAGCTGATCCATTGATCTTCGCTGCGGATATCGTCGCAAATTCTCTATGGAGGCATTTTTCAAAGCTGCCAGGGGATGCCCCACTTAACGATGGCACTGGTCTGAAGGGATGGCCTCTCGACGAGATTACTTTTTGTGATCGGCGTCCAGGCGCATCGTTGATGGATCGCATCTAACGGTGCGGATCCCGACAAAAGATGAAATCTGCCGGAATGCATGGGACGGTAATCTAACCAGCCCCATGCTTCAGATTTCCTTTATGGATATTCCAATATGGCTTGCACGGTGAGACGGACTTTCATCGAGGAGCAACATGAGGATATGGGCAATAACTAACGGTATTGAGCGTGAGGCGCATTAAGTAGGTGGAGCGACATTCAAATGCTTTCCCCCATCGAGCAACGAAGTATCAACAGCTCGCGAATTTTCTGACGTGAAGGAAGCTGCAATTTTTTTGATTGAGTACACCGTTTGGGGCATCCGAATGAACCCTGGGGCGTCAATCATTTACGACAGCATTCAGATCTAACTCGATTGAATAGTGACGGAGTTAACGAAAGCTGTCGATTGCCTACCGTCTGCACTTCGAACAGCCAGCGCAGTTTCACATAGTTATACTTATCAGGCGGTGCAAACCATTGCCAGAACCAAAATGGTTCGTCATTTTCCTGCGCCCTACCCTAGAGTGGGAATCTTAGATGGCGGGAATTGAAGATCGGCTTTCGAATTTTCCGCAAACTATCCGGACCGAATCCGCGCTACTCAAGTGAGCAATCCTTTGATTAACCCTCTCTAGCGTACGCGAAGCTCCTAGCAATAAACCTACTCTGCCGCGAACAGACCGGTTTCCTCCTGAGAGAACCTCATGCAGAGAAACTGCCGCATCGCACGATAGGACTGCGAGATGGTCATTTTCACGCGAATACCGCGCTCCGGATCTCCGGCAATTTCTGCATACGTCCCAGGCTGAATCTCATCCGGACAGAAGATTGTGTCCCAGTAGAAGTCTCTGTCGCCACGCGGCGCATCAGCTACGGTTCCTTTTGTCTCGCCCACGAAGGTTCGTACTGACATGCCGTCACAGTAGCCTATCACTGCGCGAGCAACCACGGGCTCTCCGACTGAAGCTGTTCGCCTCAGGAACTCCTCAGCTCCAAGCGCGTCCCACATCGGTTGCGTCAACCCGCCTGGAAAACCTTGTTCATAATTTGCGCCGAGGATGAGCCCAGCATGTTCGACAATACAGGGCATCAGTAGGGAACGGTAAGCCGACCGTGCTTTATGTTTGACCATCTCAATTAGATCGATTTCGAGAGGTTCGTCGGTTCGAATTCCCGAAAAATCAAACCGGAAGTGATCCCCAATTTTCCTTTCACGCCCGCTTGAGTCAGGAAACGTGCCGCTTTCCAGCAGGACTTCTACCTCCTGCTTCTTGAATCTGCTTGATGACGCGTACGTTATCAGGATCTTTGTCATGACGCCATGTCCTCAAGGATCTCGGAAGTAGCCGTTGACCTGTCATTCCCGAATGTCGGAATGATTTGGATATTCCGCTGATTGAACAGGCTGAACTCAAAATCAGATGGGTTGTGAAAGACGATGTACGCCCGCTTTCCTGAGAAGCTGTTAGGAAGCATACTGAACATCGCGTTAACGGTCCGGAACAGATAGGCGATGTTCGTGTCACGGAAACTGTAGCCGATGAATACCACAGCACGACCGAGCAAGTCTGATCGAAGCTTCAGATCCATTGGGCCATCAAGGCGCATACGGTCGTAATAATGGGCCTCGGAAACGACCATATTCTCCGGACTGTTGAAATCGCCATGAAATTTTACAACCTGCACAGCATCGCTTCCAAATCCCATGTCACGCTCAGCTGTGATCGGCTGCGCCTGCCTACCAGCGAGTGTTAGTGCACGCTCTAGAAAATCGTCATAGTTGGTCGTGTAGAAAATTTTACAGCGATCCAGAGCCGCTAACGCACTATGAAGCCTTGACTGCCGAATGGCATGATCATCAGCTTCCATGAGGCGCACAAGCCAATTCGTTAAAGGCGCAAGGTTGCCCTTTTTGATCTTGAAATATTCGAGGATTTGCAGATCGTTTCCCCGCATTCTCAGCAGTTCCGGATCCTCGTATCCCAGCATCTTACAGGCTTGCTCAACAATTTCGGACCATGAAGGTCCAGTTCGCTTGCTGCCGCCGTGATCCCATGACACAGCAATGGATGCTCCCGCGCCAACGAAAGGAAGAACTCGACCTTGGCGATATAACTGCTTTAGCTCAGGTGGACAGAGGTGTGGCATTGGGCTTCTTCGCAAGGATCCGAGTTACAGAGTGGTGGTGGGGAATTCCGTTGTGAGGGTGCGTTTCATGAATGGTATCGTCGGTGGACGTAATTCGGGTCCAATCTTGATAGAGCATCGTAAAGAACGAATGCGGAAGGAGAAGGGGAGCGAAGCCGGGATGTGCCGACAGGTCATGAGACCTGTCGTTGAACGTACATAGAATGTTGTACCCAGATGGTTTGGTCAGGCGCCTCATCAACTTGACAAGGTGTTCAACTTCCTCTGCATCTGAAAGGCAGTGCGCCAGCCCATAAGCGACAACGATGTCATAACTGTCGTCAGGAGATGAGTAACTCAAAACATCGCCGACGGTCCAGTTAACGCGCTGAATGGGAAACTGCTTGCGCCCGTTCTCAATGGCAGCAGACGAACAGTCTATTGCATCAACCAAATACCCTGCCTCTGCGAATGCAGCAGCGTTCTTCCCCTCTCCACACCCTAAATCAAGCACTCGGCCTGTTCCGCTGGGCCTAATATCGGAGAGAAACAATTTTACGAGCGAAGATGGCTCTGTTCCCCAAAAGCAGGATACTGCTCTGTATCCAACATCGTAACCTCCATCACGCATCAATCGCTCCTGATAATTGAGCATCTGCTACGAACGAAGCCACGACGCTCTTGTAGCTGTCGATCCCGAACCAGTTATAAATTATCGCATCGGCTTCTGATATCAGGTACGGGACAGCCGCTTCGACGGGTGCATGGAGTATATCCATAAACTCCGCTGCAGACATGTCGCCATCACGACCCTCGCGAAGTCGATACAACTCGAAAGCAACATCTGGCGGCGTCTGGATGTAAACCATTGCCAGCGGGAGAGGAGACACTTCCCGGAGCCTTTCGAGTGTCGCCGTATGACGGAGTCCATCGACGATCACTCGGCGAGAGTCGCAGGATGCTATTTCGCTAGCGATCCGCTCTGCCAATAGACTGGGGCCATGTGGCCGCTCGATAAACTCCTGGGCAAGTGACTGAAACTCGCGACGGTCTGTTTCTGGCACAGGAGGAACACCCAGTATACCCGCGAGAACGCGACCCGTATTTATTTCCGCATACCCGCAAGTTCTTCTTATCATCGCGGTGGCAACAGACTTACCTGAGCCAATCGAGCCGACGACGCAGAGGGCATGATCCTTTGCGAAAGCGGAGCGTCGCCGGACGAGATAGGACGGCTCTCCGGAGGCGAAGGCAGGGAACAGCTTGCGTAAGCAAAGCTGTGACCAATACTCATACTCGGGAAGGTTTATGGGCTTTCTATCAGGGCTTACCCATCGAATCTGATTGATTGAGGCCTCTCCCTTGAGTGGATGTTCCCACTCTTCCAGGAGGGTGCTTGGTCGGTAGCGCAGAACTACGGCTAGGTGCCGTCGCCCGATCTCAGACGAGTCATCATTCAAGATCCCGATCGGCTCAATCTCATGGGGCTGTATCTCGACAGGCCCCGATTTCAAGCGCAGTTCCTCACCTATCTCACGCACCGCGTTGGCACGTATTCCCCGGTCTTGGTAAGAAAAAATGTCGAGATCATCTTCGTTTACGTGTCCTCCGAATCCTATGCAGAGAGCACCACGTAGAAAGCTTGCGGCCCGATTGTAAGTACCGCGCCGAAACGAAAGCACACGATCTCCCGACTGAATTACGACATAGGTGACTACCTGTTTGAAATCGTTGTTCGTCTCAGCCAACGCCCTGTTCATGTAGGTCAGGGATGGCGCACTGAGCAGGGCAGAAAGGATTTCCCCGTGAGCTAAGTTGATCCCCTGAAAGTCGAGGATCCGAGCGTAGTCAGCTTTTGATATGACTAGAACCCGCTCAGTTGACGGAAGGGGAGTGCGACGGGGAGCAATATACTCTTGGACTGGTTTGGCCAGGGCAGTTGGAAAAGCTTCTGGATCAGGTTCGTTTTCTACGAAGGAGCGTAGGAAGAACCGCCCCCGACCTGTCCGAAGGAAACGGGATTCTTGCTGATGCCGCAGAATATCCATGCTTAAACGAGCCTGCATGGACTTCTGTGGCGTTCTGCTGAGGACCTTGTCGCCGAATAAGCCATCATCTAAGCCGATACGAACAATCTCACCTGCCCGAAGCGGACGCTTTTGGCGGGCAAGGACTGTCTCAGCGACCCACAGGTATGTAGTGTTCTCCAGGTCGTCCCGGCTCGACATTCAGCGCATTTCTCCAGCGGTCGCAGCAAAACCGCCGCTCACTCCCCAACGATGCCACCAGGATACTAGCTCACTTGCTACTAAATCCGAGTCGGCACTGGGGTCCATAAGATACCCACACACATATTTATCATTATGCAACAACACTACACCAGAACTGCCGAACTGCGCTGTTTGAATAGTCGTTGGCAGCCTAGACACGGCTTACCCTTTGCTCAGGCTTGCCACACGATCGCCACAGCGCAACGACAAAAGCCATGGGTAAGATGAGAAAATGTGGCCAAGCGGCCTTGGCTTTCCTCGACACCACGCTTGGTATAAAAGCAATTAAGCGGCTGATATTTCAGAAGTTTTGGAGCAATCTACCCCGCCTCAACCAGCGGGCCTGACGGCCTTCGCACCCCGGAGAGGTGGCAGAGTGGTTGAATGCACTGCACTCGAAATGCGGCATACGGGCAACCGTATCTGGAGTTCGAATCTCCCCCTCTCCGCCATTCGTTTGGGCCAAATGTCTGAAATACGGATAATTTTGACCAAGCCCCGATCTGAACCCTAATATCCACCCGAACAGCATCCGGGATCATGCGCACGAATCCTAGCGCTACTCAGAACGTCCGCCGCTCAATCACGCTCTGAATGCCACGACCCCAAAGCGGTAGGCCGCAGGTTCAAGTCCAGCGAGAGGGCGCCAGCCTCAACACCGTTGATCGGTTGACCAACTCGCTACTTTGTTACGTATCGCGATTCGTCTGGCCGTATGTCCGATCCTTTCGTCTGCGACAGCGGTCACATGAGATCGGGGATCGCGGCCACAGGCTAGCCAGCGCTTTGGTTCGCTCTGCCGCCGGCTGATCCTGAGGACATGACCCATTTAAAGATTACTAGGGTTCAGTTAGGGCTACGGCTTCGCCACCAGCTCCTTGCAATTGCCTTGCCCGATCTGAGGGGCGACTGCTAATTCTCGCAAACATTCGAATCTGATCAGGCAATATCTGGTGTGTCGCCCTTAGACCATCTAAATTTGCCCTAGAAAAAACCTATTTGCTGCGAATCGGGGGCAGGCTGTGAACCAGTATCAGGCAACAAACACAACGCTGGCGGATTTCATTTGGAAGAACGCCGATGACCTCTGGGGCGACTTCAAGCACGTTGAGTTTGGCAAGATCATTCTCCCGTTCACGCTGCTTCGGCGCCTCGAATGCGTTCTTGAACCCACCCGCTCGCAGGTACTAGAGACCGCGAAGTCCATGGCGGACAGCGGCATCGATCTGGATCCCGTTCTGCGGCAGATCACTCGTTTGCCGTTTTACAACACCTCGAACTATACCCTCGGAACGCTGGGCGGCACCAAGACGCGCCTCAATCTCGAGGACTATGTCGCCAGCTTTTCGGACAACGCTCGGGTGATCTTTGAGCAGTTCGACTTCATGAACACCATTGCCCGGATGGACCGGGCGGGCGTGCTCTATAGGATCTGCCAGAACTTTGCGGCAATCGACTTGCATCCGGATGCCGTTCCAGATCGCGTGATGAGCAATGTCTACGAGCACCTGATCCGCAGGTTCGGCGCAGAGGTTAACGAAGCGGCCGAAGACTTCATGACCCCGCGGGACGTGGTTCACCTCGCCATCGAACTGCTGCTCGATCCCGATGATCACCTCTTTATCGAGAACCCCGGTCTGATCCGCACCCTGTATGATCCGACCTGCGGCACCGGCGGCTTTCTGACCGACGGCATGGATCACGTGGACTCGCTTCGGGACAGTTACAACATCGCCCCGGTCATCGTACCCTATGGCCAGGAATTGGAACCCGAAACTCATGCGGTTTGCCTCACCAGCATGCTTCTTCGGACTTTGGAGTCTGATCCCGGGCGCGACCTGTCGAGAAACATCAAACTTGGTAGTACATTGTCGAACGACAAGCTGGCGAGCGAGAAGTTCCACTACTGCGTCTCGAACCCGCCTTTCGGCAAGCCGTGGCAGAAGGATCAGGACGTCGTCGTGCGGGAGCATGAGGAGCAGGGCTTCGATGGCCGTTTCGGGCCCAAGCTGCCCCGCATCAGCGATGGATCGATGTTGTTCCTGCTGCACCTAGTCAGCAAGTTGGAGCGCCCGGAAAACGGTGGCGGGCGCGGCGCCATTGTCCTCTCAGGATCACCGCTGTTCAATGGCAATGCGGGACAGGGTGAATCTGAAATCCGGCGCTACCTGCTCGAAAATGATTTCGTCGAAGCGATTATCGCTCTTCCCGCCGACATCTTCTTCCGGACTAGCATCGGCACTTTCCTGTGGATCCTATCGAACAAAAAGCCCGATCATCGCAAGGGCAAGGTGCAGCTTCTGAACGCCACCGAAATGTTCACGCCCATGCGCAAGAACGAAGGCAATAAGCGGCGAATGATCAGCCCGGACCAGATTCGGGACATCGTGGCGCAGTATTCCGCCTTCGAACTGACAAAGAGCAGCGCGATCTTGGACTACCGGGACTTCGGTTACCGCCGGGTCAAAATTCTGCGACCGTTGCGCATGAAGATCGCCATCACCCATGACGGCATCGAGACTCTGCAGCGGGATAAGGTCTGGGAGAAGCTCACGCTTGGCCAACAGCAGGCTTGGGTTGACCTTCTGCTCCGGCACATCGGCCAGGAGCACGAGTACGACTGGCTGCAGAGCTTTGCCAAGACGGCAGGGAAGAAGGACTCTACCCTCGGCAAGGTTGGCAAACCCTTCATCAAGGCTTTGATTTCCGCCTTCGGCGTCCGGGATCCGGGCGCAGAAATCGTGACTGACGATCAGGGCAATCCAATTGCCGACGACGAGCTGATCGATTTCGAGAACGTCCCGCTGATGCAGGACGTCAATGACTATATCGCCCGGGAGGTGCATCCGCATGCACCAGATGCCTACATCGATAAGAGCTTCCGAGACGAATATGATGGCCAAGTTGGCATTGTCGGCTTCGAAATCAACTTTAACCGCTACTTCTATGAGTATAAGCCGCCTCGCGATCTAGAAGCGATCAACGGTGATCTGAAGACAATCGAAGAGGAAATTGCTGCCATGCTGGCGGAGGTCACGGAATGACCTTCAAAATTAAGGATTTTCTCGGAGAACTCGCAATCTCAAACTGGAAGCGCACTCGTGCGAAAGTCCTCCTCCATGAAGTAGATGTTCGCTCGACGACTGGCGAGGAGGATCTACTTGGGCTTTCAGGAGCGCGCGGGGTCTTAAAGAAGTCCGAAATTGGGCAGCGATCTGCACAGGCAGAAACCCACGTTGGCTACAAATGTGTGCGCTCAGGGCAACTGATCTCGAATAAAATGCAGGCCTGGAACGGGGTATTCGGACTTTCGCCCTATGATGGGATTACGAGCCCCGACTATGCAATTTACGACTTTCATGGAGACGTTTCCCCGCGCTTTATTGAGTATCTTGTCCGAACCCCATTGTACGCGGCAGATTTCTTGTCGCGCTCTAATGGAATTGGAACGGGTTTCATGCGCCTGAACCCCGACGAATTCCTCTCAACCGAATTCTGGCTCCCCGATGTAGATACACAGCAAAGCATCGTCATGTCTCTCGATCGCGAGACAGCGCGGATCGAAAACCTAATCGACAAGAAGGCCCGCTTCATCGAGTTGCTTAAGGAAAAGCGGCTGGCAGATATAACCAAGGCCATTTCTCCCAAAGACGGATGGACCACTTACCCGTTCTGGACCTTGGTTCGGGGCAAGTCGATCTCGGGTTATGCCGACGAACAGCTTCTTTCGGTCTACCTTGATCGGGGCGTCATCCCGTACTCTGAGGGAGGCGGGCTTGTTCATAAGCCAGCGGAGAGCCTTGAAAAATATCAGCTTGTCGAGCCTGGCGACCTCGTGATGAACAACCAGCAAGCTTGGAGGGGCTCTCTAGGAGTATCTATTCATCGCGGAATTGTAAGCCCTGCATACCTGATCTTTGAGCTCGATCGGACGAAGCTTGAGCCGGCATTTGCAAATTACATGTTCCGCGCTCGCATATACGTAGATAGGTTTATGCTCGCGTCGATGAGCGTTGGAGATATTCAACGTCAGGTAAAGTGGCCGCATCTACGCACTGTTCCAGTAACAATCCCACCTGTGGAAGAGCAGAATTCAATTGTCTCTCTTCTCGACGCCGAAGGCAGGCGCATTGATACGCTCATTGCAAAGACTGACCGCAGCATCGAACTCCTCAAGGAGAAGCGCTCAGCTTTGATCACCGCGGCTGTGACCGGTAAGATCGACGTGAGGCAGGCGGCATGAGCGAAGCCCACCACGAAACTCATTTAGAAAATTACGTCGTCGAGAAGCTAGTTGCCCAGGGCTGGCTAAAAGGCAGCTCGGACGGATACGATCAGGATACCGCACTGTATCCAGAAGACCTGCGAGCGTGGGTGCAGGCAACCCAGCCAGAGAAGTGGGACAAGCTGGTTACCTTCAACAAAGAGAAGGCGCTCACCGTCTTAACGAACCGGTTGGCGCAGGCCTTGGAAAATTACGGCACCATCAACATCCTGCGTACTGGCTTCTCCATTGCCGGATGTGGGCATATCGATATCAGCACCGCCGCCCCTGAGGACAAGCGCAACAAGGACGTCCTGCACCGGTATGCATCGAATATCTTGCGGGTAGTCCCCCAGCTGAAATACCATCCAGCGCACAACTACGCCATCGATCTAGTTTTCTTCCTCAACGGTCTACCCGTCGCCACCGTTGAACTGAAGACTGATTTTACCCAGTCAGTCGAAGCAGCGATAAATCAATACAAGACCGACCGCCTTCCAATTGACCCGAAAACCAAGCGTAAGGAACCGCTCCTCACCTTTAAGCGGGGGGCTGTGGTGCACTTCGCGATGTCGGATTCCGAGATCTGGATGACGACGAAGCTTGCCGGGGAAGCGACCTTCTTCCTGCCTTTCAACAAGGGCCGAGATGGGCATGCTGGAAATCCGGCACGTGCCGACGGGGAATATCCGGTTGCCTATTTCTGGGAGGAGATCTGCCAACGGGACTCGTGGATCCGAATCTTCCACAACTTCGTCTACGTCGAGAAGAAGAACGTCGTCGATCTAAAGGGCAACTGGTCGAAGAAGGAAGCCCTGATCTTCCCCCGCTTCCATCAGTTATCCGCGGTGAATGCTATGGTCCGAGACGCCAAGGAGAAGGGGCCTGGGCACGCCTATCTATGCGAACACTCCGCGGGTTCCGGAAAGACATCAACCATCGCATGGACAGCGCACGACCTCATCAAGCTGCGGCACGACGACGGCACGCCGGTCTTCGATGCCGCCATCATCGTCACTGATCGTAATGTTCTCGATGGTCAGCTCCAAGATGCCGTCCAGCAGCTCGATCACCAGAAGGGTTTGATCGCCGCAATAGATAGGGACAAGTCGAGCAAGTCCAAGAGCCAACAGCTGTCGGAGGCCTTGCTCAAAGGTGTCCCGATCATCGTTGTGACGATCCAGACCTTTCCATATGCGATGGAAGCGATCCTGACCGAAAACTCTCTAAAGAATCGATCCTTTGCCGTCATCATAGACGAGGCACACGCCTCTCAGACGGGCAGCACGGCGTCGAAGCTGCAGGCGACCCTCGCAATGAGCTCCAAGGCGGCCATGGATAACATGACGGTCGAAGAGCTACTCGCCGAGATCCAGTCTTCCCGGGTTCGCCCAAAGAACATTTCGCATTTCGCCTTCACGGCAACACCGAAGCACTCGACTTTGATGCTATTCGGACGCCCTGCCGACCCGACGCAACCCGTCTCGGACGAAAATCCGCCGGAAGCCTTCCATAAATATCCGATGCGGCAAGCCATTGAGGAGGGCTTCATCCTCGACGTCCTCGAGGGCTATGTCCCATACAAGACGGCCTTTAACCTCGGGAAGAAATTTGTCGACGAGAAGCGGGTAGACGGTAAGGTGGCGAAACGGGCGCTGGCCAAGTGGATGGCTCTGCATCCGACTAACGTGACCCAGAAGGTTCGGTTCATCATCGAGCATTTCTCGAAGAATGTCGCCCACCTCCTGGACGGCAAGGCCAAGGCCATGGTCGTAACCAGCTCACGAGCGGCTGCCGTCCGCTACAAGAAGGGATTTGACGCCTTTATCGAGAAGAATCCCCAGTATGCCGACATCAAAGCTCTGGTGGCGTTTTCAGGCACACTGACGGGTAAAGAGGTCAAGCACGCTGATGATGACCAGCTCGCCGGCGATATGTTTGTAGTCGATGACGATGCTGAATTCAGCGAGTTCTCGATGAATCCGGACATCAAAGGGACTGACCTGCGGATCGCCTTCGATCGTCCCGAGTATCGGGTCATGCTGGTCGCCGATAAGTTCCAAACCGGGTTTGATCAGCCCAAGCTCGTGGCGATGTATCTGGACAAAAAAATCGCCAATGCGGTGGAAATCGTGCAGACCCTATCCAGGCTGAACCGCACCGCACCCGGCAAGGACCAGACCTTCGTGATCGATTTCGTCAACGATCCCGAGACTGTCAGGGCGGCTTTCACCCTATATGACGCGGGCGCAAAGATTGAAAGCGTCCAAGACCTCAATGTGATCTACGAGGTTAAGGCGAAGCTGGACCAGACGGGGATCTACAACCTCACCCACCTGGAAGCTTTCAAGCAAGCCCGCTTCAAAGCCTTAAAGGATATCCTGAAGTCGGGCGATACCCAGCACAAAGCGCTTTACGCGGCGACGCAGGAGCCTACCGATGTCTATAATGGTCGCCTTGACCGGCTGCGGACCGAGATTCAGAAGACCGAGAATGAATATCAGAAGGCCCATTCCATTGGGAGCGCGGACGGCATGAAGGCCGCGGATTACCGGCGGAAAGAACTCGAGGAGGATCTTGGGAGGCTCACCGAATTCAAATCTGGCCTTGGACGCTTCACCCGGACTTACGCCTATATCGCTCAGCTGATTGATCTCGGAGATCCTGATCTCGAGAACTACGCTGCATTCGCAAAGCTTTTGGCTAAGCGTCTGAACGGAATCGCTCCCGAGGGGGTAGACCTCAAGGGGCTGTTGCTGACCGGGTACGAGATCAAGGCAGTTGATGACGTAGAAGCACCTGGCGGCAATGACGGGCCGCCTGCCAATCCGACCCTCACCCCCCTCGGTCCCGGTGGATCAAAGCTGCCGGGCGGCACACCTGTCTATCTTCAGGAGCTTATTGAGAAGCTGAACAGCCTTTTTGGGCAGGCAGCACCCTTAAAAGATCAGGCGCAATTCGTTAATCAGATCGCCTCTATCGCCCGCGAGAACGCGATAGTAATGGCGCAGGTTCAGAACAATCCCAAGCAGCAGGCTCTAAAAGGGAACCTGCCGGGTGCGGTTCAAGGCGCAGTAGTTCGCGCAATGTCGTCCAGCAATTCACTAGCTACCATCCTCCTCAAGTCCGACAAACAAGCAATGGGCATCCTGAGCAACATCATTTACGATATCCTGAAGAACGGTCGCGATCTCCCGCTCGACGATATCGACTGAGGCAGTCTACATACTCACTGTCGATGATGGATAAAGGCCCGCGTCCGAAAACGCGGGCCTGACCATATCTACACCTACTCCCAACAGCTATTTCATGTGCGGTCTTTTCAATTTGCCAAACCTTCTGCCCATTTCGGTATAACTTGGCTTCCTTTCCGGCTTCTCACATTGTGGATTGACGAGCAAATGGCGCTTGCGGCCTCTGATCTTATTGGCCATCGTTTCGCCGCGGTCAGCCAATCTCGGTCATTCTGACCGATCGGCTGTCGATGATGCCGCTGTTCGCTGAGGAAGCCGACCAAGCATGGGTTGGCTCCACAGAGGGAGGGATAGTTGTCAGTAACTGCTACGGTCCTATTTGACCGACCGCATACCGCGATCGCCTCGCTAATCAACTCCAAGATTGCCGCCTCAACATCCACGAGCATCGTTACAGGCTTCGCGACGCCTGGTGGTTTAGCGGCCATTGATCGCCCAATCCGAGCGAACCCTGGGAAGCTGAAGAGCCTTGTCGTGGGAGCAGCGACCTACCCTGCGTTCAAGGCGCTGGACGGACTGATAGCAGCTCATGTTCCACTAAGTCGTCTACGCATCTATTTGGGACATACGAAGCCAACAACTGGGCGGCATCCGTTCGCCCGTCATCACCCTATGCTTCATAGCAAAGTCTACTATATGGAGCTTCCGAACGAGCATGCTTGTGCTTTCATAGGCTCTCATAACATGACCGCCTTTGCTCTTACTGGCCAAAATGGTGAAGCTGCCGTTATGTTAGAGGGACCATTAAATTCACCTGAGTTTGAGCAGGTACGAAGCCATATAGCGGCGGCAGAAGCAAAAGCGATTCAATACGACCCCTCGTTGAAGCATGCTTATGCGTGGTGGGCAAAGCAGTATTACGAGGGAGTTTCGGTCGAGTTTGAAGTTGGAGTGCCGCGTGACTGGAATAGCATTCGGACGATCCTGATTTTCGCCGAGGCTGCCAGCAGTGATAGACTTGATATAGGAGATACTTTCTTTTTTGAGCTTCCTTCAGGAATCCAGATCGAGAGTCTAAAGACCGAAGTACATCTCTTCTTATTCAACATACTTCCCGCCAGCCCATTTGATGCGCTGAACCAAGTGGAGCAGGCGGATGCGAAGTATACTTGCATTACGCTGGGCGCAGATGATGAGCAGGGAAACGCAGAGGTCCGAGCCGATTGGCAGATTGATCGCACACCCACCCCTCGCCTTCAGGCGGTTTTAGGCGGCACCTATCGCCCTACTACACCTTCCGACATGCAGCAAGTTCGAGCCAAGGTTCAATCTAAAGCCGTTCCATTATTCGAATATGGGTTTGAGCGCGAAACCGGGGAGTGGGAGCCCGTGTACACTGAATCGCTGAATGACCGGCTTCCGCCTATTCCATCCTTCTTAGAAAACAAAGTCACATTCAATGAGGCTAGAGGGAACCGTCCCACTGGAGATTGGACGCTTGTGGCCGGCCTCACCCCCAAAAAGGGGGCTAAGATGGAAGCTGATGAAGCTGCGTTGGAGCGAGCTCGTCCGGACGCAGACGTTTTTGCTCTTGTATCGTTGCGGAGGCGAGAATTGAAATGACCGGCAACTTCTTGCGTTGGTAGATTCGGGATGGGCCGCCGGCCAAGGACCACAAGCGCTCAGATAGCAGCTTCAAAATGCGGAGCATCTAGGCGGGAAAGCCACACCTTGCCAGCCTCAGTTAAATCTCCGATTACGGCACAGTGCTCTTGGAGTGCGGTTGCGACCTGAACGCAGTTTGATAGTATGTCTGGAAGGGCGACCAAGGGCGCAATAAAGGCTTCTTGATAGCCCAAGGTCGTAAAATCGTGGACTACAAGCAGCGTTGGCGTCTTCATGAGGCGTAATATGCGGGTGCCGCTCCCATCAATGTAATCAGCCGTTGCCTCGAATAGGATTTCGGTTGGACCAAGCGAACGAACGAAAACATCCGCAACCATTTCCTTGAGGTGCAATGACATCTCAGAGATTTTGCGGAAGGTCGCAAGACTAAGGATCTCTTCAGGTGTCGTCTCTGTGTCCCCCTCCCGGCGTTTCCGCGCTACGGTGAGCGGGAGGGTCTCGAGGCGAGACGGTCCTTGGACCTCAAGAACGTAACTTCGCGAGAGCGAGACCTTGAGACCTGCCTTTTCCAGTACTTGAGCATACCACCACATGCTGGCCGATGTCGGGGAACGATCCAGCGAGATCAACAATCCACCTTCGTTGAGTGCTGCGGCTGTCGTGGAGAGCGACTGGATCACGCTTTGGTCATCGGCGGTAAGGCGCACATGCTCTAAGGATTCGGGGTGCTCGCCCCACAAAAACGGCTTACGTCCCCCTTTAGTGTGCAGGAACTCGTGCATGAACATAGTCGCCACAATGACGTCAAAGCGTCCTGCACTTCCGGCAAGAAACTCCGGGGCATCCGAATGTTCAAATGTGATGTTCGACAGCCCTAGGCGAGTAGCCAGCTCACGAGCTGCAGCTATTGCAGGAGCACTGGCGTCTACGCCTGTAACTTTAGCATTGGGCCACAAGGCAGCGCAGAAGCACGTTAGCACGCCATTTTCGCATCCCAAATCGAGAACTTCATTTGGCGCGGGCAAGTTCTCCTTGGCGATCCATTGAGCGAATTCACGCCACATATTTGATGCGTAATATTCGCCGACATACAAGGAGAGTTCGAGGGACGAGTTTTTTAGGTCATAAGGGTCCAAGTCTGCGCCCTCAACGCGAGCCTGAATAACAAACATCAGTTCATCAAACGCCTCGCGGAAGCGTTTACGGCCGTTCTTTTCAAAGATCGCTTCGGACTTAGGACGGCCAATTTTGGCAGCCTTGAAAAATTCTTCAACCGACTGATACTTCATCAATCCCTCCATTCATTATTAGTGCTTTCGCTTACGATTTGGGCTCTCACGTTTACATGAACCCCGGATGGAGAATCCACATCCCAGGCGTAAGAAGGCACGGAGGCAGTTCCATGGCTTGGTGTGGGACGAGGCTCAATCGCCTTATCTGAGCGCGAAGGGGACTATGACCGGTTACCACGTTTGTGTAACACAGTTTCTAAGATCCCTGAACAAGCCGTCACGGTGGTCATATGGCGTTTTCAGGTCAAAGCACCCCCGTCATCCTCAATGAGACCTTCGAAATGGAGGCTCCTGCCATGAGGTTGCTGTAATTGTATAGCGAGTCACAACTTGCCCGCTTTCTAGTTGATCAAACTTTTGTTCGCTTGCCGCATCCCCAATGAGGTGTCGCTCCCTGTTAGAGAAGGCGTCCAAACGGAAGTCCTCTTGCTTAGCTACATATTTGGCGATCAGCCTTATAAGAAACTAATATCGCTCTGCGGGGACAGTGTCCTTAATCCATTCCAGTAACTCTTCAGGTGAGTAGCCTTGGTCGATGCATCCTTCAGGTGTACAGCGGCGCATAAAATGAATGCGGTCCCATCCACAGCCAGGCTTCCAAGCGTCAGGAACGCCTAGGATCTCAGCGAGTCCATGGGCCTCCATGGACCGGAATTGGTCGTTTCCAAAAGCGATGTCGTCAAGGACTGCATCAATGCGCTCCTGCAATGGATATGCTTGCAGCTTCTCGAAGACACTCAAAGAAGCACTCCCACATTTTTCCTCAAGGATAAGAAATCGGCTAGCCAGTTCACCCCTTCAGGGCAGGCTACCTCTGCTCCTCACGCCTGGCTTGAAATCAGGCTTTGCCAAATGCATCTTTCCGAACCTCTTGAAAGTTTGCAGGAGCTTAGGCGAAATTGATCGTTTCTATGCGTTCAACGACGCGCTCAAGGGTTACCTCTTCCTCACTCTCGACGATTTCATCCCTGAGTTCACGTGCAAACTCGCTATTGCAAGTTAGAAGAGCGCTCACCGGCCCCCACCACACGATCGAAAAGGCGCCGCTCGACTTTTCGTTGATCGCACCGGCTGCAGCCATGTAATCAAGCGATCCGCCACGCAGTTTGCTGATCACTGAGCGTAGATGCTCAGCTATGTCTTCTAAAACTCTGTCGCCACCACTAGGAGTGTAATGACAGACTTCCTCCAGAACGGCTGAAAGCATTGCCTCCTCGTCCGGAAAAGCATGGGGCCACAGTGTCGGATGAACCATTGCCGGAGCCCCATCTTCGTTGATCACAACTACATAATCGGTCGGCCCAGCATCCCGCTGCGCAGCCTCAACCAACCTTGGAGCTGTCGAATAAATGTCGTCCTCATCCTCATAGCTCATAAGTGATCTCCTTCGTGTGAACATTCAGATTGCTGGACCGCCGGCGATACGCGTTACATACTATCAATTCTTCGACATGGCTTCCGATGCACTCTCCCCGACCAGCTCTCGGCCGACAGCAGGAGATGCAGGCAGGGATTTAAAACTTATTCAGCTGTGGTGCCCAAGCATCACAGACGCGGCGGCGATGAGGTCATCCTTAGAGCATCCCGGGAACCAGTTGAAGAAGACGCCCTGAGCGAGCCCTCGATCATCAACGTCGGGATAGGATATCTTAAGTTCGTCGAACGCCTGCTGGAGAGTCTGGATGTCTCCGGCGGTCATATCTTCGGTTACCTGAATCTCGACTGGTCCCATTCGAAAAGTGGCCATGTCATTCCTCATAGTGCGAGCGCCGGATGAAGGACTGATTAGTCTAAGAGGGGGCGCAGGCCCCAACAACCATGCCCAAGCGCTTTCAACTCTTCTCAGCCGGATCCGAGGGCGTTGTGGGATGATTCCCGCACAAGGCGGGTTGAAGGCAAGGGGAGGCTTTCCCCCGCAGGATAACATTATCACGCACCGCTCTGTACTGAGGATCGCTCAGCCGACATCGGAGGAATGTACGAGTTCGAGCTCCGGCGCGGCTGACGCCTCGTCGACGGCAATCACCTGTTTCAGATCGGCGATATGGGTCTTCGTAAAATAGATGGTTTCATCCTGCTGGGCGAGAACGACCTCCAGCTCGCTCCCGGAGAGCTCCACGAACATATCGCGCATGAACTCCGATGAGCCGTTTGCCTCCTTGAACATCGCTGCATGGTTAGGGCAAAGCGCCAGATAGTTCTGGTAATATCGTTTCCGAAGCTCGGGAATGAATTCGACTTTTTCGAAATACCAGCTTCCGTCGTCGCGTTTGAACGGCATGGGTCTTTTGCAGACCTGACAGATGACGTCTCCATCGGTTGTGTATTGCTGAAGCAGGTACTGAGCGGCGTCTTCCTTGACAGCCTCCCGCCCGACCGAAACCGATCTGGTCCTCTGCTCACTAATCCTCTCGGGCGCATCGGCGGCTTGAGTGGCGACGGCTTCCGCCCGGCGCGCCGGGTTTTTCGGCTCACGGTCGGGAAGCTCGATGTCCTTGCGGCGTATCCAGTCAGCATAGAAGCGATTGAGCTCCTCGGCTGGGATTGCTGCTAGCTTACGGGCCGTTTCGGGATCGTCGAAGCCCAGAGCTTTGGCAGCCTCCTGCTGCCTGCGCTGGCTCTCGGCTGCAGCAGCAGCTTCGGCCACCGCTTTCTCGTTCTGGAGCTGAATGCTCTTGCCGAATTCAACCGCCTTGATCCAGCGCCAACCGGGATCAAATGTGAACCCGTCAGGTAGCAGCTCCGCACGCGCCTGTGCCGGACGCACAAATCCGCCCCCTCGCTGGGGCACCCAGGGATAGTTTCGGAGCTGATGTATGAGCTGGGAATCGGCAAAACGAGCGCCGCCCGTGCTGTTCTTCTGATATACCGCTCGCAACGGATTCTGATTGTACGGGGAATCGTACATGTAATTCGTACCAGTCAGGGAGCACATTGTGTTCCAGACAAGTCTTGCGAGCTTCTCCGACTTGCGTTCGACCAGCTGCTGGAAATTTTTGATCAGAAAATCCCGATCGATAGGGCTTGTGAACAGCTTTCCTGAAACGCTGCTAAGATACGGCCATTGCGGGTTCCTACTGCAGTTTACCTTCGTCAGCGAGATCTGCGTGAGGCAGCCGAGAGTCTCGGCGAAACGTACGACCTTCGGTGTATCGATGGGCAGCGCCTGGTAGAAGTCGGCGAGCGGATGCAACTGAGGAGCACCGCCGGCGATGGCAAGGTACTCGCCGAGTCCTGTGTCCAGGTACGGTGCGTCGAGATAAATCTCGCTTGGCTTGTGCCACTTGTTGTCCTTGCCCATTAGAAGGGGATAGGACGAAAGCAGTGATGCGCTGGAGGGGTCTTCGTCCAGCAGCTTGATAAAGCGACGCATATGCGAGAGGTATTCCCTCTGGTTCAGCGTGCGCTTGTCGTCGGTATAACTACTGCGGAGAATTGCTTCGACCAGCTGGCGCTCGCCGATGCTGGTGACGCCGGCCTCCTCCAGGAACTTCCGGGCGCTCTCCTGCTGTGCCTTGCTCTTGCCCGCCGTGTAGACAGCCTGATCGACGCACAACACATTACTGGACTTGAGCCCCCGCTCGTCCGGAAAATGGCATTTTGTCGCAACACTATAGCGTCCATCGGACAGGCGCACGATCTTGCAGCGCTTGAGCCGGTATAGCTCATCCTGGGCTTCGCTTTCCCGCGTCAGCAGCGCATAGAATTGCTGATGCCATTCGGCATTTTTGCTGCCGATCCAAGTGATGAAATCATCCTCAACACCTCCCCACTTGCCCTCGGATGATTTATCGACAACGCAATCGACGAATTGTTCTATATCCCAATCCTCAATCGCGAGGCCGTTCATGAACCTTTCGACGTTCGTGCCCTGGAGGGCGCGGCTCGCGGCCCATTGCGGCGGCTCGTCGTCATAGTCGATGAGGTATTCGATATCTTCGAGGGACAGGAGGTCCTTGAGGGACGATTTGGCCTGCACGAGATAGCGCGCGGGCGCATGGCGTTTCGCATGCGTCGGGGTCAGCGGCCGCGTATTCATGGCTTCAACAACGGCCTCACGGATGCAGACATAGCTGTCCCCGAGCTGATCCTGCGGGTTCGGCAGGACGCCCAGAAAGTCCGTCGTAAGCAGGCCCTGGTCCCGAATCGTGTGAAGCGATGAAGCCGTCAGACTCGCAAGCTGCTGGAAAAGTGGATTGTTGGCCGGGGTCTTCTTGATACTGGCGCGACTCAGCTCGGGAACAAAGGGGGCATGCAGATGGAAGCGCAACCCGGAGGTCTCCTTCCCTGCGGGGAAGAAGACGGCGACCTGTCCCCGTGTCGGAACGATTCGGAGCTGTTGAGACAGCTGCTTGCTTCGGGAGAAGGACTGGACATTCGGCAGAAAATCCAGGGCATAGGCAATGGCGACGTTCTGCCTTTCGAGACCTGAAACCGGCTCGTTGAACTTGAGAAAATGGGCGCTGGTCGTGGTCTCGCCGTTAATCTGCTTCAGAACCTCGATGTGGAATTCGGAGTGACCGATGCGCAGGATCTCCCCTTCCGTCTCGCTGCCCACCCGCCACTTGATCGATTCGATGTTCGACAGAAAAAGAAGCGTCGTCTCGGCCAGTTCGTTAAGGCCAGCCTTGATCTCGGCAAAGGCCGCCGTCAGCTCCTTATTGGGATTGTTGAAGGGCAACCAGAACTTCGTTCTCGTCCCGATAGCCAAATCGTGAGAAACCGGCTCCGGCATGACAAGACGTGAAATGCGGAAGGAAAAGTCGGCCGAGTAGATTGTAGGCGTCAACGTGTAGACGAAAACCGATTTGAAGCCGACGCCGAATTTGCCGATCTGATCCGGGGCCTTGGTCTTCGTGCTGTTGTGGATGCCGGTAATGGCGCGCACGTCTCCTTCAGTGAAGCCGCGCGTTCCATTATGCTCAAACCAGCAGCCCTCATTCGTCAGCGTGAAGGCCGCTTCCGTCGCGCCGGTGTCTTCGGCGTTTTGAAGCAGCTCAAACACGAAGTGAGCCTGATCCGGGTAGAAGTCCTCGAAGATATCGAGGTTGATGTCCCCCTGGTTTGCGTCCAGCCCATCGAGGAACATCCGCCTTTGCTGCATCAACGTTTTAAGAAAGGTGCTCATGCGGCTTGCCCCCTTGTTACCGCGATTGTTCCAAACACAATTGGAGCCGATCGAATGTCGCTACTTGCGGCAGCGAGGCCGAGCTCTTCGAGCCGCCGATTGAAGTCCACGTTCGCGCGCGCGAGTTCGCTTTCCTTCATCAGTCGGATCTTATCGTTCGTCGCCCTCATCACCTGATCCTCGATAGCTTTGCACCGCGCGCGGTGGCTGGCGGTAAGGCTCTGGATGCGATGGTCGGCAAGCTCCCTGTTCTGCGCCATGTGGTTGGCTTGGGCTTCAGACCACTTTGCATGATGACGCACGTCGAGACCGTCACAAGCGGCAGCCTCGGGGAGCGATGGCGCATAGTCTCCCGTCCCGGCCTGCAGCAACTCGAATAGAAAGTCCTCGACCTGCGGATGATCGGCCACTGCCACGAGAGACTCGTCTGGCTTGATACCGTGTTTAGTCCAACGGTATAGAGCGAAGTTGTAGATTCCTGGCGGCACGGCGTCGCTCTGCACCGCGAGCGTGCAGTAGCTCGCTTCCTCGAAGTCGAGATACGCAGCGGCCTGGCGCACCAACGGATGCAGCACCGTCAAATAGACAGCTTTCGGGTTTTCGGCTGCGATCTCCTGCTCGAAGGTGACGGGCAGCAGAGGCTGACCGCCCTTCAGCCACTTCTCCCATTCACGCGCGACGGGGTCGATGGAGCGCGGCAGGAGCTTAAAATCCTCTAGCAGCCTGGTCCTGGCTTCCTGGCTGAGCCTCAATGTCTTGAGCGGCTTCTCCCCAAGGAGGTGCTCCCCTTCCCCACCTAGCCGCGCGGCAAGGTAGCCTGTGACGCATCGCTGGATAGCGGCGGGCGAAAGCCAGTAGGTTTCAGCAGCGGCAATCTCCTCACGCCAGGATTGGGTGGGCACGTTCAGCCCGAACAATTCGGATTGCTTCGACTCGAGTTCCTGCTCTTCACGGATACGGCGAATGCCATTGTCCGCGAGCTGCTGGAGCCGGTGCTCGCGCTCTTCAGCGGTAAGGGTGAAGCTGTCCGCGATATCGTGCAGCTCCCTGGTGATCTCGCCAAGAATTTCCTCGCTGCCCCCCACGGCATGCTGGAACACGCCAATACGCCAAAGGCAACGCTGGTATATGTCTGCATCCACGGTTCCGGGAGTGATGAAATTTATGATCGCGACTGCTTCGCTCTTCTGCCCGTAGCGGTCGATACGGCCAATCCTTTGCTCGATCTTCATGGGGTTCCACGGCAGATCGTAGTTGATGAGGAAATCGCAAAACTGAAAATCGAGGCCCTCGCATCCGACTTCGGAGGAGAGTAGAATGTCCAGCGCGTCTGCGTCTTCTTTCGGCAGGGCAAAACGGCGACGCAGCTCGGCGCGCTCATCGTCCGGAATGTCGCCGTGCACGAGGCCGTACTTGAGCCCTGCCCTCTCGGTATGTTCGGCCAGATAGCGGAGCGTGTGCCGGAATGTGCTGAAGACCAGCGCCTTGTTGTTGGGAAGGCTGCTTTTCTCGGTTAGCATCCGGACGAATGCTTCTACCTTTTCATCACGCGGATCGAGGGTTCGAGCCTGCTCCAACAGGTCCTGGATATCGCTGCGCACCTGAGTCAGAAAGCTGAGATCGACATCTGCGTCGCTGTCACTCGCTTCCATTGTCTCCAGCTGGTCGAGCTTGCCGGAAAGGATGTCGGACAACAATGGTGCAAGACCATAGAGGCAGCTCGCCGCCTGGCGGCGGATGGTCGTCATCATGAACTTGACGTTCTGCTGACCATGGCAGCGGGCGAGTATGCGCGCTATCACATCGAGAAGCCCGTCATGCAGGCGGCTCTGCTCGGGCGTAAAATCGACGGTGACGGTCTCAGGCTTGCGTGTGGTGAACTCGCCGATATCCCTGCGACGCGTGCGATTGATCAAGGGACTGAAGGTGTAGAGCTCCTCGACGGAGCGTGTGAGTCCGACGCGGTCGGCATCCCCGAGATCGCTCTCCTGAAGTTTGTCGAAAGCAGCCTGAAACGCGGGAGACTCGCGAAGGAAAAGCCTGCCCCATTCGGTGCGCGCCACCTCTTCGAGGCATTTCCGGGCTTCTTCCTGCCAGTCTGGCTTTGCGGCCCGGCACTGCTGGACAGCCGCATTGATATATCTGTTCGGCTCCGCTATCTGCTCGAAGCTGGCGTGATCGATTACCAAATCAGGGCGCAGCACGTTGAGCAAGGTAAAAAGATCCTCGCTTCCCAGCTGGACCGGTGTCGCCGTAAGCAACACAACAGCCTTGGCATTGTCGCAGAAGTATCGCACGCCCTGGTGCAAAAATGTTTCACTGTTTCGAATGTGGTGAGCCTCGTCGACGATAACGAGGTCGAATTGCGGAGGCGGATTCAGATCGAGCAGACCGAGATCCCTCTTCTTGGCGCGACCGTTCCGTCCGAACACGAGATCCGAATCGAACAGTGAGAACGGCAGAATGGCTTTCGCGTACTGTTCCGGCCATTCGCCTTCGAGGTCCGTTTCTTTTAGGCAATGTCGCAACAGCGGCCCGTCAAGCGCCGTGAAGTGCTCGTCAAAGCGCTTCATCTCCGAATGCCATTTGCGCTCGGCCACAAGTGCCTTGGGGCAGATCACGAGCACGGAGCTGATATCCATCCGCGCGCGCAACTCCTTGACGATTAAACCAGCTTCAATGGTCTTACCGACGCCGACCTCGTCAGCGATCAGCAGGCGCGGACGGTCCGCGCGAATCAGTTTGAGAACCGGCCGGTACTGATAGGGGACGAACTGCACCCGGCCCGAACGCAGGGAGAAAAGGTTCGCGGTCGAGGGAGAGAGAATCTGCAACGCGGTAAGATGCGCATGCAGCTCCAAAACCGTAAGCGCTGCGCGCTCGCCCTCGGTAGCTGCCACGGCCTGTAATTGACTTTCGTAGTACGTCGCCTTCGCGTTGTTCTGGAAGACCCTGTAGCGGGTTTCCGGCCCGCCGGTGAGGACCTCCAGAACAGGCACCTGAATGTTTGGATTGGAGCGCAGCGCGACGAGGTCACCCACCTTGAAGCTCGTCACTGCGGTATCACTCGCGCTTGCAGGCCCGCTATCGGACCTTTCCACCTGCTCGGAGACGCTCGCCGTGCCTATTTTTCCTGCGTCAGCCATAGTTGCGAGCGCCGACGATTTGACGGATTCGATGAGCTCCAGAGACGCCGAATCGGCGCCGATCATGCCGAGGAGCCGGCCAAGAGTATCAGCGTCCCGATATACTTCGCTCGCGGGCATGGTTTCCGAAGAGAGATGCGCCCACTTGTTGCGGACGGTCTGGAGTTCCTTGACCCAAGTGCGCCCTTCACGGGGGAGCCGCAGCATATTCGAGAGCTCATACCAGTTCTGATCGAGCACTCGCAGCAGAGCGGCAAAATCAAGCTGACGAAGCGTCTTGTGCCCCCGTTCGATAACAGTGCGCTGCTGCTGGAAGCTCAGACGGTCAACGACATGCTTCTGCCACCAGTCTTCCGACAGTCCTGGCATCTTGGCTTCGAGAAATCGGGCAATTTCATTCGTGGCCAAACCTATCGCGTCAAGCACTTTATTTGTTTCCCCCGTCATTTTATTCAGGCTTAAGCAAAAATTACCTTGCATAAATTATGGAATAGCGCAATCAGTAATGCTCCAAAACCTATAAGTACCGCTTGAAAGATCCTACGGTTCCGAGAACAAAGAGTAAATGTCAGTGCCTGGAAGAAATGCCTCTCGTATCCCCTTGCGCCATCTCTCGATCCGCGTTCCCTGGCACGATGCGGGATGGGATGGAACCGTTTGCCGGTCACCGCGCGAGAATGCGAGCTGCCTTGCCCTCAATCGGATTGGCTCCGCGAAGAACGAAGTGCAGGAGATGGAGTATGCAGGCCGGAACCTTGACGAGCTTTCTCCGCGTGAAGCCCCACCTTGCTTCTCCGAACGGGTAAACTTCCTCTCGCCGCGCGCCCAAAGGCGAATGGCGCACCATGCCTACTCGGACACGAGCGAGCATCACAAGCACATCGTCGACACGGCCTTCACGCATCCTGCTTTCTCAGCGGCAGCGACGCCCTTCGGATGGCTTCTCAAGGAGCGTGCTTGGGGGAAAGAGTGGAGAAAGGGCAAGATCGAGAGCCAGTCCATCGTCGAGCGTTATGGGATCGAAGCTCATCCCGAGCACGAGCCGGATGAACCCGAATGGCTCGAAGAGAGACCTTGGATTCAGGGGCACAAGAACCAAAAGGCCTTGCTCGATGCCTTCTTCGGGGCACTGGAGCCTCGACGTAGCCTCGTCTTCGCTTACGCAAAGCGCACTCCGCTGATCGATGATGACCAGTGGATGATTATCGGTGTCGGACAGGTCACCTCGGTTGGTGACCTGCAGGAGTGGGATTACGAGCTGCCTGATCACAGCGGCCTGCGATCTTATCTATGGGAGCGCTCGGTAGGGCACAGTATCCGGCCCGGCGGCGAGAACGGGGTGCTGCTTCCCTACCATGACCTTCTGAACCGCTGTGATAACGACCCTGCCCTTGATCCGACAGACTGCATCGCCTTCGTCCCGAACGAGTACCGGGGCGAGTTCTCCTATGCGAGCGAGCATGTCGCGACAGGCACAGCCATTACCGCACTCCTCTCCGTTAAGACCGCGCTATCCAACTACAGTGAGCGCTTCGGCGGAGACTGGACCCGCCAGCTAAAATGGATTGATCAGCGGCTCGGGGAATTGTGGACGCTACGCGGACCATATCCCGGCCTCGGATCAGTCCTGTGCGCTGCTGGTGTCGAGTATGGCTATCAGCTTGCCCACTACTGCTGGGACAAGGCAGGAGAAAACGGCGATCCCTGGTCGGTGCTCGCCGCGCTTGCCAACGATCCCACCGAACTCCCGGCAGACCTCTATGCTCAGATTATCGGCTTTGCCGAGACCTGGAATTATTTTGCCAGCGACAGGGGCGCTCAACGGCTTGCGTTTGCAAAGCTGCTGGCAAGGCTCGATATCACGGCCGATCAGGCGGCGCGCTGGTGGGACCAATCCGCGCGCAACCATGCCAGACTGACGCTTGGCGGAGAGGAGATCACTGACGCGGCCGTCCTCAAGAACCCTTATCTGCTCTATGAATGCGACCGGCTTCAGCCCGGCCCCATCGCGTTTCAGACAGCCGATCAGGGGATCTTTCCCGAGAAGACGATCGCGAGCGCCTATCCACTGCCTGCGCCGTCAGCAATGACAGGCCCCGTAGACGGACGAAGGCTTCGCGCCGCAACGGCGGCGATCCTGGAGAAGGCGGCTGGCGACGGCCACACTCTGCTTTCGCGCGAGGAGATCATCGCGAAAGTCCGGGACCTCAATCTCAGCCCCACCCTGCCAGCGACCGACGATCAGTACGAAATTCATCGGGACAGGCTTTCACCGGTCCTGATACCCTGTACCCTGGAAAACGGCAAACCGGCCTATCAGCTGGATCGTCTCGTGGTGACGCGAGAGGTCATCGCCTCCACGGTCCGCAAGCGTGTCAAGCAGGGCAAGCGGCTTGTCGTCGAGATCGACTGGCGCGCGGAGCTCGACCGCATCTTCAAGGATATTCCTGCAGCCAAAGGGTCGCTCGAAGATCGCGGCCGCACCGAAAAGGCTGCAGCCCTGCAGGAACTCGCCGCAGCGAGATTCGCCGTGTTGATCGGAGCCGCAGGCACGGGCAAAACCACACTTCTACGATCCCTCTGTAGCGCAGCACCGATAAAGCAGAGGGGCGTCCTACTCCTCGCCCCTACGGGCAAGGCTCGCGTGCGCTTACAGCAGGCGACCGGGATCGAGGCTCGCACGCTCGCGCAATTCCTGCGCCCCCTGCGCTACCGGGAAGCAACGCAAACTTATCATGTTGTCGGTGATCTCGAACGAAACGCGACGTACAAGACCGTTATCGTCGATGAAGCTTCGATGCTTACTGAAGAGCAGCTTGGGGCGCTGCTCGACGCTCTCAGCGGAGTGGACCGGATCATTCTCGTGGGCGACCCTAGCCAGCTGCCGCCTATCGGAGCCGGACGACCGTTCGTCGACATCGTCAAGCTGCTCAGGCCCGAGAACCTGCCCGCAAACAAGCCTCGTGTCGGACCGGGCTATGCGGAGCTGACCATCGGCAGCCGCCAAAAGGGAGCGTCCCGCCAGGACCTGGAACTCGCGGAACTCTTCAGCGGACGTCCTTCCGGTCCGGCCAGCGATGAAATCATTTCGAAGCTCTCGGGCGGCGACTGCGGTCCGCACCTGCGGATATGCCCTTGGTCCTCGCCCTCACAGCTCGCCGCAATGCTACCGGCGGTCATTGCCGAGGAGCTCGGCATCGACTCCGAGGATCAAGAGAAATCGTTTGCTTTGAAAGCGCTTGGAGGGACGGAGAGCAACGGATCAGTCTACTTCAATTTCTGGTCTTCCGGCCCGGCAGCTGACCGCTGGCAGGTGCTCTCGCCCATCAAGGGCGACGCAGCCGGGACGTTGATACTGAACCGGCTGATTCAGCAGGGCTTCCGGCGCGAGACGCGCAAACGGGCAGAACGCGAGGATCGCAGGTTCGCCAAGGTCGCCGCGCCGATGGGAAGCGATGGCATCATCTATGGCGATAAGGTCATCAACCTCGGAAACCATCGCAGAAAATGGGTCTATCCTGATCCGGATAGGAACGGCAACGAGCCGCTGCGCTACGTTGCCAACGGTGAAATCGGCATTGTCACCGGCCCCTTCAAGAAGAAGGGCACTAAGATCAGCCTCGACCAGCTGAAGGTGACCCTCTCTTCTCAGGCGGGCTTCGAGTACACCTACTGGCCGAGCGATCTCGACGAGGACGGGCGGCTGCTCGAGCTTGCCTATGCGCTGACGGTTCACAAGGCGCAAGGAAGCGAGTTCGACATTGTGTTCGTCGTGCTTCCCAACCCATGCCGTATCCTCTCGCGAGAGCTTATCTACACAGCCCTGACACGGCAGAACTCCCGACTGGTTGTCTTCTGCCAAGGCGAAGCTCACAAGCTGCTGGATTTTCGGCATCAGTCGGACACGGCGCGCCGCCTGACCAACCTGTTCGAAGCACCGGAACCCGTGCAGGTCGGGCACCGCACCTACGACAACAAGCATATTCACCGATCACGGCGCGGCGAACTCATGATCTCCAAGTCGGAGGTAATCATTGCCAACGAGCTCAGCACAGCAGGAATCGTCTACGAATACGAGCGCCCATTCGTCGGAATGGATGGAACGCGCAGGTATCCCGACTTTACCATTGAAGACGCCGACACCGGCATCACATGGTACTGGGAGCATCTCGGCATGCTTGGCGACGCGGAGTATGACCAGAAGTGGGTCGCAAAGCAGGCATGGTACCGCACTAACGGCATTCTTCACGAAAGCGAGGGGGGCGGACCGAACGGCACGCTGGTTACAACAACAGAACTGGAAGGGATCGACTACGCTCAAATCGCGCGGCTGATCAGGAAAATCAAAGAGGGCGACTGATGACGGTTGGAAGGTCGTTAGGATCGGCGCGACGCAGCCCTTGGCGTCCGCCTCGCCCCAGAACGTCAGCACGTTGCTTCCCTAATACGGCATGCCGTTAAAGCGCAGCGGCCTCGTGATCCGCCCGGCGGCGTGCTCGGCATTCCACGGCTTGAGCCACGGCCTTGCGCCCTGCTCCAGCTCGGCCACTACGGGAATGGTGATCCTCTCATAAACATCTACATTCTTTGGTCTTTCTCCTAGTCTTAAAAGCGGTGTGCGCGTGCAACCAGACTCGGCAAACGCCAATGAGGGGGAGAATTACCGTCAAGGGACAGGACGTCGGGGGGATTACCCGGCCTACACGACCAACGTGAGGAATCGCCGTGAACGCCCGCCAGGGCATGGCCTTGACGGAAGGAGGCTGCAGGCCCCAACTATGCGAACGGAAAAGTCAGACGCAGGCTGGCCGCAAACTCTGGCGCGAGGGTTCCTTACCGGAGCGCGGAGACGGTTGTGCGGCTCCGCGAGCGACGCGAGTATGTTCTACCCCCATTTAATTGGTCCACCTTGAATTATGTATTGAGGCTCACCTTGGACCTGCCCCCGTTTGCGATCCACAGCCTATGCGTTTCCGAGCCTGGTAGTTTATTGGGCGAAGGCGCTCGGGGTGAAGCCACAAAGCGCCATATGTGGTCTGGTGTCATTGTAGTCTTTCCACCATTGCTCAATCCGCCACCTGGCGTCGGCCATGGATAGGAACCAGGAGGCATTCAGGGATTCTGCCCGCGGGCGGCAGTTGAACGCCTTGATTTGTGCATGTCCGTGGGGGTGGCACAGGTCGGGAGAAGTCGGTCTCGACCCAGTTTAAATAGGTCCACTCGTCCAGCATCTGACCGGCGAATTCCGTGCCATAGTAAACTGCATTGGTGCGCTTCCGGCGAGACAACTCTGAAATCTTAAAGACTCGTTAACCATCGGCCTCCGGGCTGCGTCGGTCGTGCTTGTCTTAGCGCCTGTGGCGATCCACATTGTCACTTGTTGGGACCTCGATCCCAATCCGGACAGCCGAGCGGCTGTTGGAGCGGTTGCGACCCGTCCCCAACAGCCTGGCCATCCGGCCCCCTGTTTGTGCCAGGAGACCACATGGTTACCCCCTTCTATGCCGGAGCCCACGCTCCGCGCAACCTCGCGTGCGCCCCGCACGCCGCCTCCCTCCTCCGCGCCAGTGCCGGCGCCCCGCCGGTCCCGCCCGGCTCCGGCCCGGCCGCCGTGCACCCGGGCCTCATCGAGCACCCGGACCTCACCCCTGAGGTGCAGGTTGCCCTGCTCGCGGCCGTGGACGAGGCCGTCATCGCCGAGCTCGGCGACCTCGCCTGCGTGATCCCCGACCACCCGCGCCCGATCTCGGCCGTGCTCGCCCTCGTCGATGCCGGCCTGCTGGCCCTCGACCTGCAGGCCGGGTTCGACGCCAGCCTGCGCGTCTGGCGGCCGACGGCCTAGCCCAACCTCTTCCTCACACCACAAGGCCAGCCGGCGGCATAGCCGGCTGATCTCCACGCCTGTCCCGTCAAGCGCCTCACGCTGCCGCCTGCCATGGCCGGCGATCCCTAGCGCATGTCTTTGGAGCTTTTCATGAGCCTCACGCCGCTCCCCCTCCCCCGCATCGAGATCAGCTATCCGGTCGAGGGCACCAGCCTCGCCGCCTTCAACAGCAAAGTCGTCGGCACCAGCGTCATCCGAGCCGACTGGAATGACCTCACCCGCCTCCTGCAATTGCCCGAGCTCCGGGGAGCCATCGCCTATCTCCTCGTCGGATATGACGAGGAGAACGGGCTCTCGGCCCGGGTTGGCGAGGCCGGCAAGCCGCCCTGCCGCCTGCCGGACCACCGCCGGAACGAAGACCTGCTCTTTGCCGAGGAGATCTTCGTCCTCGCCAACGCCGCCTTCGATAAGAGCGACATCGTCTACCTGCAGGAGCGGATCTCGGGCCTCGTGAAGCAGGCACAGCGGGCCTACCTGGTTCAGGGCACCGGGCCGATCTCGCAGCCGCTCTGTGCCTCCAAACGCCGGGAACTCGACCTCGTGCTCCGCTATGGCCTCACCCTGCTCAAGGCCGCCGGTTGCCCCTGGCTGGAGCCGGCGCGCAGCCCCCGCCCCCAGGCCAACCACGCCTGACCGCGCCGCAGCCCCACGCGCCCGGCCTCCATGCAGCCGGGCAGTCCGTTCCCTTTGTGATGAGAGTGGTTCTTGATGTCGACCATCAGCGAAACCCTGAAGACCCCGAGCACCGACAGCCTCCCCTTCCCCGACCTGGAGCTGGAGTCCGAGACGCCCGCCACGGAGGCTTCCACCAAGAGCAAGGATGAGCCCCCGACGGCCCCGTCCGAGCTCATCGCCGATCTGGCCCTGCGCCGGGCACTCGGCCGCAACGGCCGTCGCCTTCTGCAAAAGGGCGGCGCGCTGGTGCTGGTCCTGCACGTGCCGACCGCGGCCTGGGTCGAGGCCATTTCCAGCGCGGCCAATCGTCTGCTGGGCCACAAGGCGGTCGTGCTGCAAGCCAAGACCAACCAGCGCCGATACAGTGAAACGCTTGAGATCCAGGTCACGCATGCGCTTGAGCGCAATGTTCCCGTCCTCGCCGTCTCGCAGGCGCCCGACCTGTATCTCCCGTCGGTGGTCACCGGTGCGGCGGACCTGGTGGTGCATGTGCCGCCGCCGTCGCCGAAGCTGATGGGCGAGGCGATTGCCGCCTGGTGCCGCAGCCAGCAGCCGCGCGGCCTCAAGGCCGAGGATCTGGCGGGCCTCGATCTGCCTGACCTTTCTGCCAGCCTGCGCCCGGGCAGCAAGACGCCCGAGATTTGCATCGAGAGATTGAGGCGTGCCGCCCGGTCCCGCACAGTCGCCCACCGGGACGACGACACGCCGCGCCTGGAGGATCTGCACGGCTATGGGCCGGCCCGGGACTGGGCGCTCGCGCTGGTCGACGACGTCGCGCGCCTGCGGCGGGGCGAGATCGGTCCCGATGCTTTGGAGAGCTGCCTGCTGTTCGGCATTCCCGGCACGGGCAAGTCTACCCTGGCGCGGTCCATCGCCAGAACGGCGAACCTCCCGCTGTTTCAATCCTCGATTGCAAAATTTTTTGCCGATGGTCCAGGGTACCTGGATTCGGTGATCAAGCAGATGAACGCCTTCTTCGATCAGCTGATCGCGGCCGCTCCCTCCGTCGGGTTCTTGGACGAGGTGGATGCGCTGCCAAATAGAGCAACGTTATCCCATAAAGGAGCGGACTGGTGGCTCCCGGTGATTACAAATATGCTTCTCCGCATCGACCAGGTCCGGGCAACAAAGGCCGGGGTGGTACTCCTCGCCGCAACCAATCATGTGGAAAGAGTCGATGCCGCGCTTCGCAGACCCGGCCGGTTCGACCGCACCTTCGAGATCATGCCTCCGGATGAGGAGGCCCTGATCGCGATCCTGAGGCTGCATCTCGGTGCCGACCTCAAGGATGCGGACCTGACACCGGTGGCCCGGCTTGGACAGGGAGCGACCGGTGCCGTGGCAGTGGGATGGATCCGTGCAGCGAGACAGCGAGCGCGTCTCGCCGAGCGCATGATGGGGCTTGATGATCTTCTGGCCGAAGCCGCGCCTGTCGACCCGCGAAGCGCTGAGCAGCTGCGGATTGTCGCGATCCACGAAGCAGGTCATGCCATCGTTGCCCACCGGCTCAATCTTCCGGTCCTCAGTGCAACGATCATGGCGTCAGATACGGCAGGCGGCTCGACCCGGCTCAACATCACCGGCTTGACCCCTGACAGGATTACGCTGGAGGCACAGGTGATGGCAGCGCTTGCCGGCCGCTGTGCAGATATCGTATTGGGTCAGGGAGCGAACGCCGGCGCCGCCAGTGATTTGAAGGAAGCCACGCGGCTCGTTGCAGCTCTCCATGTTTCGTTCGGGCTTGGAGAGACTCTTTCATATCGAGCTCCGCAACAGGACGCATTGAGCACGCTCATGATGGACCCCAAGATGGCGGCTACCGTTGAAGCGGATCTGCAGCGCCTCATGGCGCGAACGATGGTCTTGGTAGAATCGAACATTGCCGCCATCCTCGCGCTTACCGAACAGCTCCTGGCCAAGCGCGTCGTTTCAGCCAAGGAGATCGCATCGGTAGCAGCAGCCCACTTGCCAAGCTCCAAGATGAGCATTCGGAAGAGTCTGGTGTTGTGCTGATGCACAAAGTCCCGCGCAGCTCTTCCCTGTTTCTTCCTTCGTTCTTCGGCATTCGCCGGCTCCGGATGTCCGGATGTGCCTTGGGGTCCGGCGTGATCGGATCCTGAGAGCACGAGGAAACGAGGTTCAAGGCCATGCGGTGATTGGCCGGAAGCCGAGCTGAGATGTCAGCCCGGCTTCTTTCTCTTTAGTTCACTCCGCCAATAGCCGGGGACTGACTTCGTACGTTCCCGGCCGGCGGCCTACTTTGCCGGGAGTACGGTCGGCACGCCGGATTACGCAATGGTCGACAAGCTCCTGGAGCGCTGCGTCGTAGGCATGTTTGTCGGCGAACAGGCCCAGATTCTCGCGCCGCAAGCTCCTTGCGTTGAAGGTTGAAATCTTCGTCGCCACGAGATGTTTTACAACGCGCGCGACCATCCGCTCGGCACGGCTTTCGCCCAGCGCACCTGTGACCCTCCGCATCATCGGCCCGAAGAGCCGGTCAATCAGCATCACGGCGGTGGTAACGTCTTTGGCTTCAACGGCAGCAAGATCGGGGCTCTCATGGTCCAAGCCCCAGCGATACGCTGCAAGGATGAGCGCAATCCGGAGGGCCCGGCCTGGCGCCTTGGCATACCAACCTGCCGCAAGATCGCCGCCTCGTTCGCTCTCCTCCTGCCATCGTTCTATGGCCTTTTGCAGGATAGGTTCACTGTCCGGGGTTATCGGCAGGATGCGCATACCCTTGCGCGGATCAAGCTTAGAAATCCGCGTAAGGACATTGACCATTTCCTCGGTCGGCACCGAGGTATGGGAAATTCGCCATGCAGGCATTTTGCTTGGCCAGATCCAGAGAAACCGAGACGCGAGGCCATCGTCCGCTGACCCGATCAGGCCGGCGACCCGATCAGGCTGCGTACCGGTGATGACGGAAATCGCAAGCCTCTCGATGTGACGGACGCCCCGTGTCACGCGATCAATGGTGTAGGGTTCGCCGGAGTATGCCTGCAGCCACAGCGCTCGTCCGAGGCCCGAGCCTCCCGCAGCCTGGAACACGGCTGTTGCCTCGTCGACATAGGCTACGAGCCCGCGCGGGGAGACGGCCGCCGCGTCAATGAGTGATGGCGGGGTCACGTCCTGGACGAGCAGGCGCGGCTCGGCACTTGCCGCCGCAACGTCCTCCGGACGTTGCGGCGGCGTTGGTTCGGCGCGGCCCTCACGGCCCCCTTCGTGACGCTCGCGTTCATAGGCCTGCCAAGCCCTTTCGCAGATTGCGCGCTCGGCTTCGCGCTGCTCATTGATGGAGCGGGTGTAGTCCCTGTTGAACCGCTCAAGAGCGACAACAATGCTCCGCGTATATGCCCCCAACGGCGTCTTGCGCGACCCCGGCGGCGCGACGGTGCAGGACCAGAGGATCGGCGGTTCGGTCCACGTCGCGCCGGCTTTCACGCGGATCTGAGTCCCAAGTGCCGCGCCTCCGAGGACAAGAACCTCAGGCAGGACCATGGACTCGTTCACACCGAGTCCATCAGCGATGGCGGTGACCCAGCTCCTGAGTTGCGGCACGAGACTCCAGAGCGGAAGGTCCGGAGCCTCCCCCAGGAGGTCTCCCCTCCAGTCGGACGTGAGTTTAGGCCATCCCTGCAGGGCATGGTCGGCTTTCGGCGCAGAGGCTTCGCTCAGGATAGGCTGGTCCGTGCTCGATGCCTCCTCCATGAGGGGCCGGACTGGCGGCTCGCCGTCCGTCGACAGGTCCACCGACGCGGACGGGGTCACGGCGGGCGTGGAGGCGACAATGGCGCGGGCCGAGGCGGCCTCGGCGAGGGTATCAGGCAGGCGCGAGGTCGGCGCGGGCGGCGCCACGCAACGGATAATGCTGAAATCGGACACAACGGCTCCCTTCCCGCAGGGCCGTCGGGGGACGACGCCTGCGTGGTCTGGCATGGGCGAATAGGATTGAGCGAACCGGTTCTGCACCCAGGATGACTCACCAACCCTGACCGTCAAGCAACACAATGTAGGATAAATAAATCTATTTTCGGAACCGCAGCCGGACGTCCTGCACCCGAGCAATTTGGATGCACAGAGCCGCTGCCAATACTGCCAAAATGCCAAAATGGTCTCATGGCCAGCATTCGGGTGATCAGCCACCTTGCTGCAGACACAGGAACGGGTTGGGCATTCGCTGGCTTACGATGCGGAGGGCTTCCTGCGAGAAACGGTTTCTCTGGAGAGATTGATTGCGACCTTCCCCGATCAAAGTCGCCCGCGCATCAGGAGATGCTCTTTGGGAGCATGAGAGACGGATTTCCTGCAGCCTCCGGGGCAGGCATCCTGGATGCAGGCCGTCGATGTCCCCCCGTTACTCCTACGAAAAGAAACGTTTTTCCAAAATTCGGCGCCGAATTTCTGAAACGGTTTTCCGCACGAGTGAAACGCTTTTCCGAAGAAGAGTAACGCGTTTCCAAGGACAAGTTTTTTGATCAGCTACCCCCTCAGAGCGCTGGAGGAAGCCTGTCAAATGCGATGAGAACTTGCGGGCGCGCAAGGATCAAGCGGAACGTTCGACGCGGATTCCCGGGCCAGCACCATCCATCAGCATTGCCGGTCCATGCCAACGTTGAACCGCATCTCCGATCAGGCTGCTGTTGACAGATTCTCGGCTTCCGAACGAGCATGTGCAATGCTCCCGGATCAGCTGACACGACGCGCCATGTACGACCTCGTCTGGTCGAAGCCGATGACGAAGATTGCTGCGGAACTCGGCATTTCGGACGTTGCCCTCAAGAAGATCTGTGACCGGCATCGGATCCCTACGCCCGGTCGCGGATACTGGGCTCGAAAGGAGAGCGGGCAACCGGTTAAGCAGGTACGATTCTACGCAACGGCGGATCCAGCCGATGAGCAGATCGTCATTCATGGCCCGCCTGCCCCTCGGTCGCCAGCAGTCCGGGAGGCTATCGAGGACCACCGGAAGCGGCATGTCGTCCGCCCAAGCCGTCCAAAGCCTATCGAGTTCGAGCCCGTTGAGCCGGTACGGATCATTCACCCGAGCATTGCACGCACGGCTCAGGCGCTGCGCCGGGCAAAACCCGGGCCCGACGGAGCCGTCAGCGCCTCAGGCGAAGGGGAATGCGGGATCGAGGTTGGCATCACGAGCGTCGAGCGGGTGATCCGCATCCTCGATGCTCTGGCCCGCGCCCTGGAGGCCCGTGATCTCGCCCTCCATGCGGAGGGACGCCTGATGCGAACCGGGATCGGCCGCGATACGCTGACGTTCGCGCTGATCGAGCGCACCGAGACACGGCCTCATATCCCCACCGACGCCGAGCTGGCCGAGGAAGAGCGCCGGCTCAGGCGCAACGAGCGTAACGCCCGTCTCGGACTTTGGGAGTACGGTCAGAAAAGGGCGTATCCGGAGACCGACACAATGCGGACCGGTGAACTGGGCATTCGGATCACCGATCAGTATGTCACTGGGGCACGGCGCGTCTGGAAGGACGGCAAGACCCAGCGCCTTGAAAACCTGATCGAGGAGATCGCCGATGGGATGCTCCTGTATCTTGCCGGCGTCAAAGCCCGACGCGAGGAACATGAACGCTGGCAGCAGGAGTGGCGGCTCCAGGAACAGCGTCGCGCGCTTGCAAGGGCCCGGGAGGAACGCGAGAAGCGGCGGCAGGAATTTGTCGGGCGGCTCGCCGCTGCCGCTGCGGAAATCAGCCAGCTGGAAGGCTTCCTGGAGCGCATGCAGCCGAAGAGGCCGGGTTGTCCTGGGGAGGTCGCCCGGATGCTGGCCTGGGCAGAATCCCGGATCCGGGTCCTGCAGGCGAGCCTAGAGCCGCAGGGTGTTGCTGCCGCCCTCGCCGAACAGAAGCTGTTTCCGGAGGCTGATGACTTGGCGGACCCGCCGCGGGACGGGGCTGATCCGGCCTAAAATCGCCACGCCAGCCTTGACGTTTTCCGGGCGATTTGTACATCAATATGTAGTCAACCAGGGCAGCGGCTGCGGACAAACCCTTGGATCGTAGGGCTTTGGGCCTGAAACGGCGGAGTGTCCCGCTCCCTCCGCCATTTATCTGAACTCCTGATCTAATGCGGTCTGAGCCTGCACGGCTTCAGTCTCTGAACGGCAGCTGCCCATCTCGGTGTTTGGCAGCTCATCGGGGCAAGAAGGCAGCCAGTGATCGCTCGACTAGGGCGCGATCGAGACCATCGACGATGAATACGATGCGCGACCGGCGATCCTCGTCGGACCACGCGGCCATGTGCACCGGCGGGTGAACAAGATGCTGCACCCCGTGCACGGCCACCGGTGTCGGTGAGCCTTCGACATTGAGGATACCCTTGACGCGCAGGATGCTGTTTCCATGCCGGTTGAGCAGCATGGTCAGCCAGATGCCGAAAGTTGTCCAATCGAGCGGTTTGTCAAACACGAGAGAAAACGCATGAATGTTGTCGGCGTGGCAAGTCAAGCCGGATCCGGACGCCCTTTGATCGTCGGCACCACGAAGAGACTTGATTGGCCCGAGCCCGCTCGAACCATGGGTGAATCCATCCTGCTGCCATCTCCCCTTCAGTTCGCTAGCGAACCAATGCTGCGCCATCTCGCTCCTCTCCGACAATTCAAACACTCCCTGAGAGAGAAGGTGCTCCGCATCGAGCGGATCTCGCGGAGCATGCCAGAGCGGAGCCGATGGGTTGAGCTGGCGAATCCGCGGGATGAGCCTCTCGAGCATGTCTGCATCGGCAAGATCCGTTTTGGTGACGACCAGCCGGTCGGCAATGGCGATCTGCCTGGCGCTCTCCTGCTGACGGGCGATCTGAGCTTCACCGTTCACGGCATCGACGGTTGCGATGACGTTCCCCAGGCGGAAGTGATGTTTCAGCACCGGATCGGCATGGACAGTTGAGAGAATGGGGAACGGGTCGGCAAGCCCCGTGCTTTCGATCGCCAAGCGCCGGAAGAATGGTATGCGGCCGCCTTCGCGTTTGGAGTGCAGGTTCTTGATCGCGGACGACAGTTCACCACGGATCGTGCAGCACAGGCAGCCTGACTGCAAAAGCACCATGGTCTCGTCGATGCGTTCGAGAAGATGATGATCGAGGCCGACATCGCCGAACTCGTTGATCAGGACAGCCGTGTCGGCAAGGGCCGGATCACGCAAAAGGCGCTGAAGCAGCGTTGTCTTGCCGGAGCCCAGGAAGCCGGTGATCAGATTGACGGGCGTCAATGCCGACGTATCAGTCATGCTTCGCTTCAAGCTCGGCGATCAGGGCCGGATCGAGAGGATCGCAGGCGCGACCGATCAGCTTCTCGGCCGCGACCCACAGGTGGGCGAGGTGATCGACGATCTCCGTCTTACCAGTGACAGTGGACAGAACGAAGGCGGAGCCCTGCCAGTCGCGCAGCTTGAGCCCATAAAAGCTCAGCACCCTGTTGGCGGATTGCACGCGTCGCATGCGCTCGCGCCGCCGCTCCGCAGCATCCGAGTTGCGGCTGAAGACTCCTGGACGGGCGACGGCGTCCGTCCAGTGATCTGCGCTGCCTAAAACGCCGCAGAGTGCGCACATGGCTGATCCTTCCTCGTCACGACAGCATGGCAATCGACGGAAAACCGCCGGCTACTTCTTTCGCGGGAAGCGCTTGGAGAAATCATCCGCGATCTCGTCCATGGTCACGAAGCGTACGCCTGGATGGCTGATCATGTGGTGGTAAAGGCGCTCCAGTATCATCAGCACCTGCGGCCGTCCGGAGACGTCCGGATGAATCGTGATCGGAAAGACGGCGTAATCGTACTCCCGGTAGACCCAATCGAACTGGTCCCGCCACATCTGCTCGATGTCGCGTGGGTTGACGAAGCCGTGGCTGTTCGGCGAGGTCTTGATGAACATCATCGGCGGAAGGTCGTCGAGATACCAGTTTGCCGGAATCTCGATGAGGTCTGTCTCCTCACCGCGCACAAGAGGCTTCATCCATTCGGAAGCCTTCTTGGAGTAGTCGATCTTGGTCCAGCGATCTCCGACGCGCACATAGTACGGCTGGAAATCATGGTGCATCAGCGAGTGATCGTACTTGATGCCGCGTTCCAGCAGCAACTCGTTGGTCACGGTCGAGAACTCCCACCAGGGGGCGACATATCCTGTAGGCCGCCTGCCGGAGAGTTGGGTGATGAGCTCGATGCACTTGTCCAGGACCTCGGTTTCTTGCTCCCGCGTCATCGCGATCGGATTCTCGTGGCTGTAGCCGTGAATGCCGATCTCGTGGCCTGCATCGGCGACCGCTTTCATCTGATCCGGGAAAGTTTCAATCGAGTGGCCCGGAATGAACCATGTCGTCTTGATGCCGAACCTCTCGAAAAGTTGCAGCAGACGCAGGCTTCCGACCTCGCCTGCGAACAGGCCACGGGAGATGTCGTCCGGCGAGTCCTCGCCGCCATAGCTCCCGAGCCAGCCTGCGACGGCATCGACGTCGATGCCGAAGCTGCAGAGAATTTCCTTCGCCATGAGTGCTCCTCCTCCGGTGCATGTTCAGAAAACGGATCAAGCTGTTATGCGGCCTCGCTGCGGATGATGTCCTCCGCCGCCAGCGCCGATGCGAGCAGGTGGTCATCCCGCCCTGGGCCGCCCGACAGAAGAAAGCCCGTTGGCATTCCCTGTGCGTCGGCTCCATTGGGAATGGATATTCCACACCAGTCGAGGACATTGCCGAGAAGCGTGTTGCGCAGGGTCTTCATGTTGATGCGCAAGAAGAGATCGTCGTCGGCTTCGAGTTCATCGATGGACGGCGCCACATGAGCGACCGTCGGATAAGCCACGAGCCAGCCCTCCTCCAGCATCGCTGCCGTTTCCGCCACGATGCGACGGCGCGCTTCCATGATAGCGATGTACGCGCTAAGAGGTGTCGCAGCCGCGAGCCTCATCCGCGAGGCGACCCGTCGGTCCATTCGAGCAGCGGCCTCTCCCTCGACGCGCTCCCTGTGCAGGGCGTAGGCTTCGGCATTCACGATGGGGCCGTATTGCGCGTTCAGCGCGAGGATTTCATCGAGCACAGGCAAAGCCCGTCGCTCGACATATGCTCCGGCACTTTCCAAGCGTTTCAGCGCGGCCTCGAAATTCGCGACGACAGCCGATTCGCACTCGTCGAACACCACATTGGTCGGCACGATCACGCGCAGGTGCCTGACGCTTTCACGACGGATATCGGGGGCGGCAAGCCCTCGCGCGGCCGCATCGACCAAGATTGCATCCAGCACGCTCAGACAGAGAACGCCGAGCGTGTCGAGCGTACGAGACAAGGGAAAGGCGCCCTGCATGGGCCAGCGCCCTCCGGACGTCTTATAGCCGACGATGCCGTTGAAGGCTGCTGGAATGCGAACCGAGCCGCTCGTATCGGTCCCGATGGAGATCGGCACCAAACCTCGCGCGACCGCGACGCCCGAGCCCGATGAGGATCCGCCCGGCACCCTGCGCTGCCCGTGCGGATTGACCGGAGTGCCGTAATGCGGGTTGAGACCGATGCCCGAGAACGCGAACTCCGTCATGTTCACGCGGCCTATGCTGACCATGCCCGCCGCTTCGAGCCGCGTGACGATGACAGCATCTGCAATCGCCGGAGGAGCATCCGTCAGCAGGCGGGATCCTGCCGTGGTCGGGTGTCCCGAGAGATCAAAGAGATCCTTCCATGCGACGGGAACTCCGTCGAGCCATCCGAGGGAGCGCCCGTCTCTCTGTCGGACCGAGGCGGCCCGCGCGGCGGCGTGGGCCCGCTCAGGTGTTGTCAGCGTAAAGATGGCCGGGTCGTCGCAGGCTTCCACAGCGGCGAGCGTCTGATCGATCGCGTCCGTGACGTCGATCTCTCCCGCTGCAAATTGCGCCGCCCACTGAACGGCAGATCGGCGAGTCGGCATATAGCTGAGTTCCATGCCAATGATCCAACCTGAAGTATGGCGGGCCTCTGTTCGTCCGATTGAGCAACATCGGGAAAGCGGGAACAGATCGATGCAGCCCTTCGATCCTCAACGGAACGTCTCCTGCCAAGTTCCATCAGCAGGGCGGCTCAAGACCTTCAAACGATCCGGAACCGCAGCAGACAGCTTAACGGCGCCGTCAAAGGCAGGCCGAGGTCGTGACGACCGGCATGAGCGTCCACAGCGTCGCAACCAAGGCGGTGACGGACAGCGTCAGGCTTACCCCGCGCATGAAGGCCGAGGGCGAAGCGAAGCGGGGCGAGCGGAGCGCGAGAAGAAGCGCGACCTGAAGCGCGATGGCGACGATCCAGGCTGCTGCCATGGCGGCGCGGCCCACAGCAAGATCAAGCCCTGCCGCAACCCAGCGGTCGGAGCAAACGAGGCCGTGCAGTCCGTAGACGGCACTGAAGGCAACAAGCCATGCTGTCAGCGGAACCGAGATGCGAAGGATGTCTGTCACGTCAGCACTCCCGGCAACCAGGCGGCGCCGAGGCCCAGCAGCGCCGTAACGACGGCATAGTCCGTCCAGAGCCTCACCACTCTTGCCTCACCGATGCGCCGGGCCGAGAGATAGCCAGCGGCAGCCCGCAACGCCAGGAATACCGTCATGAGCCCCACGATCGTGGCGTGAAAAAGCACGTAGCCCGCAATCACCCAGAGCGTTGCATCATAGGCGTGAGCATCGTGGGTCGTCCGCATGAATATTGTGACGGCAGCGCTTGCGAGCGCGACCGATCCCGCAAGGCTCAGGAGCAAGCCTAGCCAAGGGCCTCCATTGCGACGAAGCCCGCGGTCGGCAACACGTATGCCTCTCCAGGACAGGGTCGCGCCGCCAAGCGCCAGCAGCGGCCCGGTCAGATCAGGTTTGAGCCACGCAGGCGGCGGCCAGTTCGGCGCCACGGTCCACAAAAACGCATAGCCGAAGAGGAGCGAGCCGAAGAAAACTCCGTTCGCGATGAGCAGGAACAGCGATCCCCACCAGCCCGGCGGCCGCTTCGCTTCGGAGGCAAGCGGCAGGACAAGCCCATGTCCCACCGGCTGCGGCTCCTGATCTCTTCGGCTCCCCAGGCTCCAGGCCCACCACACTGCGAGCGCAGTCACGCCCAGGATCGAGAGTGGAACGAGCCAATAGGCTTTGATCAACATGCCTACGAAGAGACCGCCGGTAACGAAGGCCATGACAATCGGCAGCGCCGTGTTGGTCGGGAAGATGACGAGGCTGCTCGGTCGCCCGCTCGCGATCTCCACCGTCAGGATCTCGCGCAGACCGCTACTCGGGTCTCCGAGATATCCCTCGCCGCGTGCGATGCGCACGGGCAGTTCGGGATCGTCGTAGAGAGGATTGCGGCTGCGAACCTCGGGGATCGAGGCGATGTTGTAAGAAGCTGAAGGCGCAGGCATGGCCCATTCCAGCGTCCCCGCGTGCCAGGGATTACGCCGTCCGCGAACTGCCACGACCGCGTTCACCACAACATCGATGAGCACGAGCGCAAATCCGATCGCCATGACGAAGCCGCTGATCGATGCCAGGAGGTTGATGAGCTCCCATCCCGATCCATTCTCGATGTGGTCGATCCTGCGCCTCATTCCCAAAAGACCCGCCCAATGCAGGAGCAGGAAGGTGCCGTGAAAACCGAAGAAGACGAGCCAGAACGCCGTCTTTCCCAGCTTGAAGAAACGTTTTCTTCCCGTGAAATGCGGGAGCCAGTAGTAGAGCCCTGCGAGCATCGGGAACACGAAGCCGCCGACCAGAACGTAGTGGAGATGCGCCACGACGAAGTAGGTGTCGTGTGACTGCCAGTCGAAGGGCACCACCGCGACCATGACGCCGGTAAGCCCACCCATCACGAAGGTCGCGAAAAAGGACAGGATCCAGAGCATCGGCATGTGCATCTCGGGACGGCCTTTCCAGAGCGTCCCGATCCAGGCGAAGATCTGCACTCCAGTGGGCACCGCCACCAGCGTCGAGGCCGCCGAGAAGAAAGCCAGCCCCATATGCGGGATGCCGGTCGCGTACATATGATGGACCCAGATCCCGAAGCTCAGCACCCCGAGGGAAATTGCAGCAGCCACGATCCAGCCGTAGCCGAGCAGAGTCGTGCGCGCCATCACCGGCAGAACGGTGGAGATGACGCCCGCGGCGGGCAAGAAGATGATGTAGACTTCCGGGTGGCCGAAGAGCCAGAACAGATGCTGCCAGAGCAGGCTGTCCCCGCCGGCGTCAACCTGGAAGAACGGCATTCCGAAAGCGCGCTCGAGCTCGAGCAGGATCGAGCCCAGGATCAGCGGAGGAAAACCTGTCAGGATCATCACCGCGACGATCAGCATGTACCACGCGAAGATCGGGAGCTTGTCGAGCGACATGCCGGGCGCGCGGTAGAGGAGCACGGTCACGACGATCTCGACAGACGCCGAGATCGCGGAGATTTCCACGAACGTGATGCCGAGAAGCCAGAAGTCTGGGTTGATTCCCGGCGAGCCGAGCGTCGAGGAGAGCGGCGGATACATGAACCAGCCGCTGTCGGGCGCAATCCCGGCGAGAAGCGCGAAGATCAGCAGCGAGCCGCCGAAGGCGTAGCACCAGAAGCCGAAGGCGCTGAGGCGCGGAAAGGCCAAGTCGCGCGTCCCGAGCATCTTCGGCAGGAGATAAACCGTCAGCCCTTCGAAGAGTGGAATCGCGAACAGGAACATCATGATGACGCCATGCATCGTGAAGACCTGATTGTAGATATCAGGACCCATGAAGACCGAGCGTGGGGTTGCGAGCTGCGCACGGATGAGCATCGCGAGGATGCCGCCTATCACGAAGAACGTCACCGCCAGGAACAGAAACATCAGCCCGATGTCATTGTTGTTCACGGTCGTGAGCTTGCCGCGCCAGCCTGGTCGAGGCCCCCATATGCGTTCGAGCGCGCGGTGGCGGCGCAGGGCGTTCATTGCATCTCCTCTTGAAGAAAGGCGTTCCAGGCCGCTTCGTCATGCGCCCGCACGGTAAAGCGGTGCTTTGTGTAGTCGCGCCCGTTGAACTCGGCACCGACGCCCGCATAATCGCCCGGAGCATCCGCCTCGATCCGCAGCACGTTCACGTGGCCGGGGATCGCATCGAGCTTTCCGGCGAGGCGCGGCACCCAGAAGCTGTGGATCACGTCGGCTGAAGTGATCTCCACGTCCACCGGACGGCCGGCCGGGATGTGGAGGATGTTCTCGGTCGAGCGCCCCGGCGCATCGGCATAGCCGAAGGACCAGGCCCACTGCCGTCCCTCGGCGCGGACGGTCACCACATCAGGCCCGGGCCGAGGCAGAAGACGCTCGCCGACATAGAGACCATAAGCGGTCAGCGCTGCCAGAACCGTGAGTGAAAAGCCGAGCCCCAATCCCTGGATCCACACCCGTTCGCGCCGGGCGTCCGCCTCCGATCCGGAGGGCCCTCCACCGCGGCGGAAAGCCAGCAGGAGCAAAACCAACACAAGCAGGAAGATCGCCGTCGCCCCAGCCAGCATCACCCACCACAGGGTCGCGATGGTATCGGCCGCAGGGCCCGCCGGATGGACGGTCGAGAGGGACTCGGCGCAACCGGCAACCGTAACGGGCGTTAGGCTCCCAACCAGACCACGCAGGAGACCCCGCCTTTGGCCGAAACCCAGATCCAAATGAGGGACGAGCCGCTCGTCGATCCGGTCGCACAGACCCCCGGCTTCGACGAGACCGGATCGAGAATTGCTGTCGCAGGCCACCCGATCCACGCCATGACGGTAGCCTTTCCCGTCGCGCTGACCTTCTGCAACTTTGGCGCGGATGCATTCTACTGGTGGACCGGCGACGGTTTCTGGGCACGGGCCGGCGTATGGGCAGCAGGAATGGCCTTTCTCATCGGACTCGCCGCAGCCGCATCCGGAACGATGGAGCTGCTGCTGGTCCCCGGCATCCGTGCGCGGGCCGCCGCCTGGACCCATGCCGCGATCGCAGTCGCACTCCTGTCGACCCTCGGGGCGAACTGGGGCTACCGGCTTTACGGCTACGAGACGGCCGTGCTGCCATACGGCATCCTGCTGTCGGGCTTCTGCGTCATCATGGTAGGCGTAACGGGGTGGCATGGCGGCAAGCTCGTTTTCGACTATCGTCTGGGCACGTCGAACGGGAGCTGACCGCCCCTGGGTTCCGTAAGCCAGTCCGGTAGCGGAATCTCCTTCAGGTCGGGCTTGGCCAGAACCAGAAACAGGATCGCAAGAACCGGGATCAGCAGGAGGAGCAAGGGCACCAAAGGCTCGGGCGTCTGGTGCTCTCCTTCGGTCTCGGCAACAGTGACGATCGTATGGCCGACCCAGGCATGAAAACCGATAAGCAGCGCCACGAAGACGAGCTTCGCAAACATCCAAACGTCGAAGACCTCCCGCAGAAAGATCAGGAGGGTTCCCACGCCGATTGCGATCAGGGCGGCAGGCGTCACGACGGCGGTATAGCCGTAGTGGGACGCGAGCCTGATCCGGGTATAGTCCGCCTGCCCGATTGCCGGGTCGTGGCGGGCCAGCATCAAGGGCAGCGCGAACAGCCCCGCGCACCAGAGCACCAATGCGGCGATATGGAGCGCCTTCAGATATGGGATTGCACCGTCGAGCCATGGAATCATGCGAGTCCCTGCGCCATCGCTTGCCATCCCCGCCGCGCAACGAAGGCTCCCCACACGACGAAGGGCAGACCAGCGGGAACCCACATGATGAGGCCGCCCAATTGCTGGTCGCCGAGGGGCGTGAAGCCCCAGTCCAGAGGCGCGACTGCGTGGATCGCGTAGAGGGTCTGAGGCGCGAAGGTGAGGAGCGCTCCCAGAAGCGCCATCTGCATGTAGCCGCCCAGCACAGCAAGGACGCCGGTGCCAGGTGCCTGCTCGCGGTGAAGGATTGAGCGCCAGAAGATAAAGGCCGAGCCGAGAAGCGTCGCCTGCATCACCCAGTAAACTGCCATGTCAGACAGCGCCAGATCGTAAGCCGGGGGCCAATGCCAGGCCCAGAGCACTCCAGTCGAGACAAGGAACGGAACTGTCGGCGAGGCCGGCCTGCGTCCGGGCCACGCCAGTGCAAGGAGCGGCGCGGCCACCGCCACGAGCAGGACATGATGCACCACCCGCGCAGAGAACAACGCCGCCGAAAGCGCACAGAGCGGCGAAACGAACGCCACCGCCAGTACAGCGACGGCAAGCATGCCCGCCCTGCTCCGTCTCACCATAAGGGCAAGGAGCCCCAATGCCACGAGCAGTGCCGGATCGAAGTTCCAGCGCCCCCAGATCTCTGCCGGCAGCGGCGCCGGACCACAATAGATGCCCGCAAGCGCGTCCATCACCTGACTGCCCCGTCTGCATGGATGCGGACGGGAACACCCTTATAAGCGGGCGTCTTGGACAATTCATCGTGATAGCTGACAGGGATCAGCGGATTGGCCTCAGGGTAATAGGCCGCGACACAGGAATCCGGCAGGTCGTAGGGAACGACCCTCAGCCCGCGCACTACCCGCTCGGCACCGTCTTCCACGGCGCATTCAAGCGTCACCAACTGCCCCTCCGACAGGCCCCGCCGCGCCATTTCCTCAGGGTTGATGAGAACGATGTCGCGCGCGCCGGATAAACCGCGCAGCCGGTCGGAATAGCCGTAGATCGTCGTGTTGAACTGGTCGTTCGAGCGGAGCGTGATCAGGGTGACCTCTTCACCTTCGGGCGACTCGCCGAGAGCAGTCAGCGACTCCGGTGCGGTAAACTGGGCTTTCCCGCTCTCAGTTTTCCACTCGCGGTCACGCGCCGAGTTGCCGCGATGAAAACCACCCGGCGTGAAAAGCCGCCCGTTGAAGTTTTTGAACTTGTCAGGATAGGTGGCCTCGATCAGATCGCGGATCAGGCCGTAATCGCCTGTCCACTCGTCCCACTTCACCTTGGGATTGGGCGGCAGCGCCGCCTTGGCGATCCCCGCAATGATAGTGACTTCCGACTTGAGATGCGGAGAAGCGGGCTCGCGCTTGCCGAGGGAGCCGTGGATCATGCTCAGGCTGTCCTCCATCGTCACCACCTGCGGCCCAGCCGCCTGCATGTCTTCTTCGGCACGCACAAGGCAGGGCAGCAGCCAGGTGGCCTGTCCGGGCAGCAGATGCGAGCGATTGAGTTTCGTCGCGACCTGCACGTTGAGGTCGAGATTGCGCCATGCCTCCTCGGCGCGGGCCCTGTCGGGAATGGCACGAGCGAGATTGCCGCCCATGGAGATGAGGCCCCGCACGGAACCGTCGAGAAGCCCCTCGACCAGATCCACGGTGGAGCGCCCTTCTTCCTGCGGCGGTTCGAAACCGAACAGCTCCGCGAGCTTGTCCAACGGCACGTTCTCGGGTTTCTCGGAAACTCCCACGGTGCGTTGGCCCTGAACGTTGGAATGCCCGCGCACGGGCGAGATGCCAGCTCCTTTCCGCCCAATATTGCCGCGCAGCAGGAGAAGGTTCACGAACATGGCCAGATTGAGCCAACCTTTTACGTGCTGGGTCAGGCCCATCCCATAGATGCCGATGACGTTCTTCGACGTCGCATAGATTTCCGCCACCTCGTTGAGCTCCTCGCGACGCAGCCCGGATTCCTTCTCGATCTCCTCCCAGGACACCTCTCGCAGCCGCGCCATGAGCTCGTCGAGCCCCGTCGTATGCTCCTCGATGAAAGCCCGATCGAGGATCTGGCCTCCCCTCTCGGCATCGAGCTCGAGCACGCGCTTGCACAGCCCCGCCAGCACCGCAATGTCGCCTCCGGGACGAACCTGGAGATAGATGTCGGAAATCCGGGTCGCCGGCTTAACCGTCATCTGAGCGGGATTTTGAGGATTGGCGAATTCGACGAGACCTCTCTCCCGGATCGGGTTGAAGGTGATCATCTTGCAGCCCCGTTCCTTGGCTGTCTGCAGCGTATGGAGGAAGCGAGGCGAGTTGGTTCCCGTATTCTGCCCGAAGAACAGGATGAGATCGCAATGATCGAAGTCCGACAGCACGCAGGTGCCTACGCCGATCCCGATCACTTTCTTGAGAGCCACGCTCGTGGTCTCGTGGCACATGTTGGAGCTGTCGGGCAGATTGTTGTGCCCATAGAGCCGCGCGAAGAGCGCATAGAGATAGGCGGTTTCCAGGCTGCCCTTGCCGGACAGATAGAAAACAGCCGATTTCGGATCGAGCTCCCTGAGCTTCGCGCCGATCCCCGCGAAGGCCTCTTCCCATGTCGTCTCGATGTAGCGGTCCGAAGACGGGTCGTAGCGCATCGGATGGGTGAGGCGCCCCGTCTTCTCCAGCTCATGGTCCGACAGGCCGCGCAGTTCGGCCAGGCTATGCCGGGCGAAGAAGTCGGGCGTGCAGCGGTCGCGCGTCAGGTCCCATATCGTCGCTTTGGCGCCGTTCTCGCAGAATTCGAAGAGGTGCGGCTGTGCGGGCTTGGTCCAGGCGCAGGACGTGCACATGTGCCCGCCGGGCTTGTTCTGGCGCATCAGCGTGTGGAAGACGCCCGGAGACGGCTTCTGATCGACCAGGATGCGGCTGACGCCCTTGAGCGACCCCCAGCCGCCTGTTGCATTCTCGTAATGCGGCGTGTCGGGGCGCTGGCTGGATTCTTCGGACTTGCTCATCTGGCTCCCCTCGGAGGCGGCGGACAGGCCAACCATTCGGTGCTGCTAAGTTCGGAACAAGCCCGAAAGCCGGAAGTTCCATCCGGCCGAAGATGCCTCTTCTTCCATCGAGGAGGATCATCCCGATCCGGCTGTCTTCGTTCGGCGACAGAACGAAGCTACGGCGCGAACTCCACCGGATGCCCTGGCGAGGCCAGACTCCTCTTCAATCGCTCGGCCTCAGATCGCCGATCACCGTGGGGATCAGTTCCGAGACGGTGGGATGGATGGGCACTGCCCATTGCAGATCAGGATAAACTGCATCGACATTCATCATGTCGAGGATGCCATGAATCGCTTCGTCGCCTCCTGTTCCCAGAATAGCCGCGCCGAGGATCTTCTTCGTCTCTGCATCGGCGACGAGCTTGATGAAACCCTTGGTCTCGCCCTTTTCAATGGCGCGCCCGACCCGCGTCATCGGGCGCTTGGACACGAGGATCCGTCGGCTGCTCCCGCGCGCTTCAGCCTCTGTCATTCCAACACGCCCGAGCGGAGGGTCGATATACAAGGCATAGCCGAGAAGGCGCTCACTGACCTTTCGGGAAGCGTCGTCGAGCAGATTGGCGGCGACGATCTCGAAGTCGTTGTAAGCCGTATGCGTAAAGGCGCCGCGACCGTTGCAATCGCCCAGCGCCCATATGCTTGGCACGTTCGTCGCCAACGTATCGTCGACGCGAATATAGCCCCGTTGGTCCATCGCGACGCCTGCTCTGTCGAGGCCGAGATCCTCGGTGTTGGGACGCCGACCGATGGCGAGAAGCACATGCGAACCGACGACCGCCGGATCGCCGGAGGTGCAATCGACATCCACCGATACGCCCTCAGTATGGGGCTTGAAGCCGATGCAGGTGGCATCGGTGCGGACCGTGATCCCCTCATCGACCAGGATGTCCCGGATGGCATCCGACACATCCTCGTCCTCGCGTGAGATCAGGCGCGGCCCTTTCTCGACAATCGTGACCTCGGCGCCGAAGCGCCGGTACATCTGCGCGAATTCAAGACCGATATAGCTGCCTCCGATCACGACCAGATGCCTTGGCAGAGTATCGAGCTGGAGGATCGAGGTATTGGTGAGATAGCTGACCGTGCCGACACCCGGCATGTCCGGGATGTTTGCCCGTCCGCCGACATTGATGAAGACGCGCGGTGACCTCAGTAACCGCTCACCTGCCCGGACGGTATCCGGCCCTTCGAAGCGGGCATGGCCTTCGATGACGGTCAGACCATCCATGCTGCGCAGCCATTTTTCCAGGTTCGTGCGGGCATTCGTCGAAACGGTCTCGGCTCTGGCCTTCACGCGCTTCATGTCGATGCTGATCGGGCTCTCGATCATGATTCCATATTCGGCGCTTCGCCGGGCAAGGTGAGCGGCATAAGCACTGGCGACCAGCGTTTTGGTCGGCATGCAGCCGGTATTGACGCAGGTGCCGCCGAACAGCTTGCGCTCGATGAGCGCGACTCTCATTCCCGCACCGGTCAGACGCCCGGCGAGGGGCGGCCCTGCCTGCCCGGCCCCGATGATGATGGCGTCGAAGTTCTCAGTCATGGCATGGCTCCGATCACAAACACGCAGGCCAGGAATGCAACGGCATCCTCGATAAAGGCGGCGGGACGATCCATTCCGAACCTCTTGGCCAGACGAGACCGTATGGCCGCGCCTCCCAATGTGCCGATGACAGCCCCGATCGCCCCGGCGATGAGGCCCGCGACAAGGCTACCGCCCGCAACACCGATGGCTGCTCCCGACAAGGCTCCCGTGACGATCCGTGTGCCGAACTGGATGGGCACTTTCCGGCTTGGCGTAGAGGGCAACTGATCGGCCACGAGTTCACCCAGTGCGAGCAGCGTCAGCAGCCATGGCGTGAAACGATAGCCCAAGAATGCAAGCCAGCTTCCCTCGAGATCCAGGTAGCCCAACGACGCCGCCCAGCTCACCGCAGCAGGGGCCATCATGGCGCGCAGACCTGCGACCATGCCGATCAACGCACTGAAAAGAAGGATACCCATGCTTCCACGCTCCATCAGGCGTGACAATCGCTATCGCAATCTGCTCTGGGGCTCCGCTGCAGGTTCCGGCTCAAGGGTTAAAGAGTCCCTGCGAACGCGCGACGCCTCTGAACGCATAACGCCCAACCGACCTGCCATCGATGCAGCGTCCGGAGACGACGCATGCGAACCTCCTGATCGGCTCTATCGATTCAGCGTAAATGTCCTTGTTGATCTTGGCCCCTCGGCACGAGGCACCCCATCACTCTACTGGCACGCTTATAAACCGTCCCGCTGTGGGCATTGATGCGACAGATGCGTGGAAGCGACAGCCTTCACAAAAGCCGGACCTCCCTGTTAAGGCCAAGCATGAATATATGCGGACGCCCTCAAGCGTGACTGCTAATCTAATCTTACCTGAGACTTCCGCAAGGCATGTGATGTCAGCAGGCAAAAATCGCCTCATCCTGACGCGCGGTGCGATGGGCCTTCGCGATCTGCAAAGAACGCTAACGCATGATCATCCTTTAACCTAGGTCGTCAGGGAGGGTGCTATTGGTTCGCTCGTCGAGGTACCTCTGAAAGATGAGGACGATTGCTGCCAACTTTACCGCTTGTTTCTCTTGGACACGATAGCGAATGCGGGTGCTGCTCCCAGCATCACAAGAAACACGCGGATGATGTGGTGAGCGGCGACGAAGGCGCCCTCGATACCGAGCGCAAGTGCCACAAGGCTCATCTCGGCCAGGCCGCCGGGGGAATAGGCAAGGAGCAATGGAATTTCGCCATAAGCCGAAACCCGGCTTACTCCGACAGCGAATATCGCCGTGATCGCGAGCAGGAGAATGGTCGACCCAAGGGATAGTACAAGGATACGAACGACCTCTCTCGTGGCCGTTCCGGCAAAGCGGCATCCAATGGCCGTGCCCAGCACCAACTGCGCCGCATTGACGATCTCGATTGCCGGCTTGAATTGCGTCCAGCCGAAGATATGCACCCCTGCACTGACGAGCATCGGACCAAGCAAGACATGAGCCGGCAGACGCAGGGCACGCCCAATCCACGCTCCGGACAGTGCCGTAACAAGGAGCCAAACTTCATCGCGCCAAGACGTCTCCAGGATTGACAATCCGAGTTGAGGCCGTGCCCCAATCGCGGTTCCGCTGATCGCCTGTACCAGGAATGGCAGCGTGAGTACGACGAGCAGAATGCGAGCCGAGTGCACGAGCGCGATAGTTCGCGCATCTCCACCTTCTTCATCACCTGCGGCGACCATCTCGACAATGCCGCCGGGCATCCCAGAGAAATAGGCTGTGGCAAGGTCGAATCCTCCGATCCGGCGGAAATAGGCAACACAGGCGGCACCACTCACCAGAACGAACCCTGCAAGGCCGAGGATCGTAAGGATCCATCCACCAAGACCTTCGAGAATCTGTGGCGTGAAGCCTGCCCCCAGCATTACACCGATGATCATCGTCATGGGTGGCCGGATCATTTCCGGCGCTTTGATCGGCAACCGCGCGAGTGAAGCCAGGGTACAGGCCGTCATGGAACCGAGCATCCACGGCAGCGGCAACTGCGCCTGGACGAACACCCATCCCCCGAATGCGCCGATGAGCAGGGCAATCACGAACCGCCCGTAGAGAAAGAATGACGAGGTGAAGGCTCGCAGCCATCGTTGAAGAATCCCGCGAACTTCAGTCACTCCAACAAACCTTCCGAATTTACAAAGCTCTCAGACCATGCAGCGGCATGTGCACCGTTCCGCATCGGTCCATACGTTCCTATGACAATCCGAGCAGCCAGATCAGTCCCAGGCTTATCGAAACCAGAACGAGAAGAGAAAGGGTGACGGCGAGCGTCACCCGGCCGCCTACACGCCCGAGCACCTTCAAGTCGACGCCGAGACCGAGCGCCGCCATGGAAATGATGGTCAGCATCGTGGCGGTCGGAAGGATGGCGCTTAAGATGGCCTCTGGAATGACGCCGAAGGAGCGCAGGGCAGCCAAACCCAGGAAGCCGATTATGAACCAAGGCACGAGCTTCTTCAGGGACAAGCCCGTTTTCGAAGTCGACGTTTCACGACCGCCCAGGATCGATAGGACGATAACGACCGGGCCGAGCATAAGAACTCGCACGAGCTTGACGAGAGTGCCGAGTTGCGTACTGACGAGGCCGATCGGCACGGTTGCAGCCAGAACCTGCGGCACCGCATATACCGTGAGCCCCGCAAGCACGCCGTATTGGGTGAGCGAGAGACCGAGCAGCGGCACCAGAATCGGCAAGGTCAGCACGACGATCACACCCAGCACAGCCGTGAATGCAATAGAAGAAGCGACATCCTCGGGCTTTGCACCGATCACCGGCGCAACCGCCGCGATAGCCGAATTCCCGCAGATCGAGTTTCCGCACGCGACCAGAACTGCCATGCGTTTCGGCAAGCCCAGCAAACGGCACAGGCCGTAGCTTGCAAGGATTGCAACGGCCACGACTGCGGCAATGCCGATAATCAGACCTAAACCCGCCTGCATCACCGCCTGAAAGCTTATGGAAGCTCCCAGGAGCACAACGGCGACCTCCAGAAGAGTCTTAGCGGAAAAATTGATGCCGGGCGTCCAGCGGGGGCCGGGCGTCCATGCGGTTCGCAGGATCGTGCCGAGCAGGATTGCAATGACGAGCGCCTCGAGCCATGGCCGTCCGGTCCAGTGCTCTTCGATGGCCTGCAATCCCATGGCGGCGAGCGAGATCGCTGTACAAAGGGCGATCCCGGGGAGGATGCGGCTCCAGTTATTAGTCGGCACTTCACGCATCCTGCGTCATTGGCCAAGGAAAACCTGGGCCATGGGAAGATCTTGCCGCGGAGGGACCATGGCCCGCCGCAGCGCTGAACAAGGTGCAGATAATCCAAACAGGACAGGAAATCCAAGGAAGTTGTTGAGGAATCGGGCCTCAGGGACGAAGCCCGATCCAGGTTCCCCTCACTGACCTGACGGATTGCCCGCCGACACCTTCTCCACCTCCTCGATGAGGATCGGCAGCGCCAGATTGCAGGAATGTATCCCGATCACCGTTGTCAGCTGGATCACTTCCATGAGTTCCTCGGGTGTCGCACCGGCTCGGATTGCATTCTGCATATGGCGCCGGACGCCCGGCCCATAGAGGTGCGTCGTTGAGGCGTTGACGGCAACCAGGATCAGCTCTTTCGTCTTTTGCGGCAGTGGGCCGTTCCTATGAGGAACGCTGCGGAAGGCGAGATAGGCCTCCAGGAATTCCGGATCGCGCTCCCGGATCTGATCCCAGAGCGGGTTCCAATCACCTTTGCGGATATGATCCAGAGTGTGAGGGTAGGATTGAGTATCTTGAAGGGTTGTCATGCTAGTTCTCTCAGGCTCTCGCATCGCTCAGGATCAAATCGGCACCTCGCTCCCCAAGCATGATCGAAGGCGCATTGGTATTCGATGAAGGTATCGTCGGGAACACGGAAGCATCGACGACTCTAATTCCCTCAAGCCCGTGGACGCGAAGGCGCGTATCCACGACGGCATCGCCCTCTTTGCCCATCCGACAGCTTCCGACTGTGTGCCAAGCGGTCTGTCCCGTCTGCTTGGCGTATTCCAGCAATGCGTCGTCGGTCTCCTCCGGCGATACGGGCTGATGCTGCTTGCAGATCACCGAACCGAATGACGATGTCTCCGCCACACGTTTGATGAGCCTGAGGATGCGCACCGCGGCTGCGGCATCGTCCGGATGCCCGAAATAGTTCGGCTGGATGGCCGGAAGCTGGAGCGGGTCCGTCGACGCGATATGAACATGACCGCGGGATTTTGGCGAAAGCAGAAAGCCGCCGACGGAAAAGCCCGAGAATGCGTCGATGCCGCCGAGCTTCGTGCGCGAATACCGATCCTTGCCGCTGATCAGGTAGAGGCGGATCATCACATCGGCCTTTGCTTGATCCTGGCTGGATCGAGTGATGGCATGTGCAGTGGAGGATGTTCCCGCGAATGTTCCCTTCCGGCTGAACAAATAGCGCAGACCCGCCGTGACTTTCCGGGTTGGTCGGTTCATGAGATCGTTGATCGTAATCGGAACATTCGTCTCATAAGTCCGCCGGACCTGAAGATGATCCACCAGGTTCTCGCCGACCGAAGAGTTATTGAAGACGACGGGTATATCGAGCTGCTTCAATCGATCGCCATCCCCTACTCCCGACAGTTCGAGAAGATGAGGGCTCATGATCGAACCCGAACAGAGACATATCTCTCCCCGAACATTCGCTGTTTTGAGAACACCATTCTGGATGAAGTCGACCCCTACGGCCTTGCGTCCTTCGAACCGGATCTTGGTGGCTTGCGCTTTTGTCAGGATCGTCAGGTTCTTGCGTCGCTTCGCATCACGCAGATAGGCGACTGCCGTCGAGAACCGCCGCCCGCGATAGGCGGATTGCTCGAGGTATCGCACGCCTTCGTAGCTTCCCGCGTTGTAATCCTGCGTTTCAGGGATTCCGGCCTCTTTGCAGCCTGCAATGAAGGCATCTGACAACGAGTCCGGATCCCGTTTCTTCAGATCGGTGATCTTGAGCGGCCCGGAGCGTCCGCGTAATGGATTTTCGCTGTACTCATTCGACTCCATCTTCTGGAAGTAAGGCAGAACGTCGGAGAAACTCCATCCGGTCAGTCCGTCCCTGCTCCAGCCGTCATAGATCTCACGATCGCCCCAGAGATAGGCCATGCCGTTGACGGCGCTCGAGCCGCCGAGGACACGTCCACGCGGCGAGTAGATGCGCTGTCCTGCAAGGTGGACCTGGGGTTCCGAGCTGTAGGGCCATACGTAGCGATCGTTCGTCAGGAGCTTGCCGACGCCGAGCGGAATATGGATCCAGATGCTGTCATCCTCCCCGCCCGCTTCAAGGAGAAGAACCCGATGTCTGCCGCTTTCGCTTAGTCGCGCGGCGAGTGGGGCTCCGGCCGAGCCCGCACCGACAACGATATAGTCGTATGTTTCGTCCATTATTCAAGCCTTTGCGACCCGATGCTGGAAGGAGTCTCTGCGGAAGCTGTAGAGCGCCGCCGGCTCAACCTTGACATCAACGACCGCCGGACGGCCGCACCTGAGGGCCGCCTGGATCGCATCTCCCATGTCGGCGGCACGATCGACACGGAAGCCTGCGGCGCCATACAATTCCGCGACCTCATCGAAGGGAGGGCTCGAAATGTCGGCTCCGATATAGCGCCCGCCAAAGAAATCTCTCTGATAGGCTTTCTCCGCGCCCCAACTCTGATTGTTCATCACGATCGTCACGGTGTTGATGCCGTACTCCACCGCAGTGCTGAGCTCCGACAGAGTCATACCGAAGCCGCCATCTCCCATGAGGCTGACCACCGTGCGGTCGGGGCGCGCCAGTTTCACACCAAGTCCGCAGGCGAAGGAGAAGCCGACGAGGCCGAAATCCAGTGGCGTGAAGAAGCACGGCGGCTCCCAAAAGTTCAGGGCGTCCGTTGCCTGCAGACACAGGGTTCCCGCGTCCATCGTCACCGCAGCATCCCTCGGCAACACATCCCGCAGGGTCTTGAACAGGCGTGCCGGTTGAATGGGATCAGACATGAGCGTTCCGTCCATGTCGCGCTTTTCAAGGTAAGCGGCCCGCTCATTTTTGAAGGTGTTCGACCATGCCTCCACCTCTTGGCGGCGTGCCGCATTTCCAACCGCATCGCAGATCTGCCGCGCCGCCGTAGGGGCGTCCGCCCAGATGCCGACTGCAACCGGGAAGTAGCGTCCGATTGCGGTCGGCTCCAGCTCAACCTGGATGATGTCCGCATCGCGATTGATGTTGTCGTACGAATAGAACGTCGTGTTGAAGCCCAAGCGCGTACCCAGGGCGAGAATCACATCCGCTTCCCGCGCGAGCTTGGAGGCAACCGGGTTTCCGCGGGGGCCCATCTGTCCGGCATTCAGCGGATGTCCGAAGGGGATTGCGTCACCATGGCCAGGAGCCATCACGACCGGAGCATTCAGACGCTCGGCGAGCAGCAAGGCACTCTCGTGGCCGCCCGTGTTCTTGATGCCGCCTCCGACGATGATCAACGGCTTCGCGGCATTGGCCAGAAGCCTGGCAGCCCGGTTGATCGCATCAGTCTCGCCTGCGGGCGCCGAGACTGGCCGATAGTTCTCTGGCTTCTGGAAGTCGGGGAAGTCGGCAGTCGTGGAAAGAATGTCGCGAGGCAGGTTGAGCTGCACCGGGCCGCGCCGCGGAGTCATCGCAACGCGGAATGCCTCTCGGAACATTTCCGGGACACGCTCCGTCTGCGTCACGGTCCATGTCTTCTTGGTAATGGGGCGAAACAGCGCCTGCTGATCGACTTCCTGGAACGCGTCCCGATAGACATGGCCGCTCGACAGGGAGCCGGCGAGAGAAACGACCGGGGAATAGGCAGCCGCAGCTTGGGCAAGCCCCGTCACCAGATTCGTTGCGCCGGGACCGTTCTGCCCCGCCAGAATGACCCCTGCCCTGCCGCTGGCTCTTGCATAGCCATCGGCCATGTGAGTGCCTGTCCGCTCGTCACGAACGCTGATGAACTTTATGTCGCTGGCTCCATGAAGAGCATCGAACATTTCCATCGTAGCGGAACCGATCAGGCCGAAGACATGCTCGACGCCCTCAGCGCGCAGTGATTCAACGGCAGCTTGACCGCCTGATAGTTCTTTCATTGTCGTTTTCCTTATTGCTCGGCTCTCTGGCCGAAACTCTGGATTCGCTCGCGGGGCGAACGTTGCCTGGTCACCTGAGGCGCATCAGGATGTTATCGCTGCATGCCCCAGCGCTGGACCGTCCTTTTTTCAATCGCGCGGAAGCCGCTCTCGACGAGAACGCCGATCAGCATCACGGTCAGAAGACCTGCGAACACACGGTCTGTGTTGAGATTTTGACTGTTCTCGAAGATATACCAGCCGAGGCCGCCGCCCCCCTGATTGGCTCCGAAAACCAGCTCTGCTGCAATGAGCGTGCGCCATGCGAAGGCCCAGCCGATCTTCATTCCCGTCAGGATCGATGCGAAAGCTGCTGGGATGAGAACTTTAGCGACGAGACGAACTCCTTTAAGGCCATAATTCCGCCCCACCATGCGCTGCGTTTCGCTGACGGAGCGAAAGCCGGAATGCGTGTTGAGTGCCACAGCCCACAGAACGGAGTGGACCATCACGAAGATCAGGCTTGGACTGCCAAGACCGAACCAGAGCATCGAGAGCGGCAGGAGCGCGATGGCCGGTAGCGGATTGAACATGGCCGTCAGCGTGCTCAGCACATCGCTGCCGAACCGACTCGATACGGCGAAGACAGTGAGCAGCGCCGCAAGTCCCATGCCGATCGCGTAACCGGCAAGAAGAACCTTGAGAGACCCCCAGACACGCAGGAACAGCTCCCCATCCATCATCGATGCGAAGAGGGCCTTCAGGGTATCGACGACGCTTGGAAAGACGAGCGGCTGGACGTCGGCCAAATCCGTGTAGAGCTGCCACGCAATAAGCACCAGAGCTACGACAGCGGCCTTTCGGACCATCTCGTTGCCGATGATGTGTTCCCAGGTGGACAGCTTGCGCGTCACGTCCTTCGCATCAGGCTTGGTTTCGACAGGGCGCTCATATTCGGGGCGGAGAACAATGCCTTCAGGTGTTCTGGCTCCAATGACTTCGATTGACATCACGCACCTGCCCTTGCTGTTGGCTTTTCGACGAAGAGCATTTCGTAAATCCGGTCGTGGAGGGCGGAGAACTCGCTTGCTCCAGCTTCACCCCTGGTCATCTTATGCGAGTTGAGCTCTGCGCGGACTTGTCCCGGGTGGGGCGAGAGAACGAGGATTCGGCTTCCAACGACGATGGCTTCTTCAATGGAGTGAGTGACGAAGAGAAGTGTGAACTTCGTTTCCTCCCAGAGCTCCAGTAGTTCATCCTGCATCTGCAGGCGCGTCAGAGCGTCGAGGGCGGCAAAAGGCTCATCCATCAGCAAGATCGAAGGCTTCATGGCGAGACCACGCGCGATGGCAACCCGCTGTTTCATACCGCCCGAGAGCGTATGCGGATAATTGTCTTTGAACTTGCTGAGCTTGACCTTGTCGAGATAATGCAGCGCGATACTGTCCGCTTCCTTCTCGGTTTTGCAACGGCCTCCATTGATCAAGGCGAAGATCACATTCTGCCGAACCGTCTTCCAGGGGAGAAGCTGGTCGAACTCTTGGAAGACCAAGACCCGGTCGGGTCCTGGCTCGGTGACTTTCTTTCCTTTGAGGCGGACGTCGCCGGCTGTGGGCGGAATGTATCCGCCAATCGACTTCAGCAGTGTCGATTTTCCGCAGCCCGATGGCCCAAGGAGAACGAAGCGATCGCTCTCGAAGACATCGAAACTGACCCGGTCGGTTGCCGTGACATGATGATCGTCGGTTTGGTACCGGATCGTAACATTCTCGACCCTGAGAATGGGAGAACAGGCCGGATTGTAAGAAGGATTGAAACTGTCGAGCATGATCAATCCCCTTCGAATTGATGCACGCTTTCCCAGAAGTAGTCCTTCCAAGAGGTCGGCATGTTCTTGATGTCGCCGGTACGGTGGAGGAATTCCGCATAAATCAGCGTTCCCCTGACGTCCGTGCGATACTCGACCTCACTCCGGTCGGAGATCATTTCAAGAATTTCTTCTGCAGTGTTGGGCGATTTTTCAGAATTCTTGAAGAGCTCCGCTGCCTCCTTGGGATTGTCCTTGATCCACTGGCTCGCCTCGGAGAAGGCATCGACAACGGCCTTGAACAGCTTCGGGTTCTCGTCCTTCCATTTCTTGGTGTTGTAGAGAACAACACCTGTATGAGATCCGCCGGCGACGTCATAGGATGAGAACACCTGACGCGCCTTTATCTCCTTAACAAGCTGGTAGGAGAACGGGAGCGTCGCGAAATGGCTCTTGATAGGCTGGCTGCCCGACTTCATGGCAGCGTAAGCCTGTGGGTGAGGCATGGAAACCGTCAGGTTGTCCAGGCTGAAAGCCTTGTCCTGACCGAACTTTTTCTCCGCCGCCATTGCGAGCGTTACCGCCTGGGTCGATACCTTCACGGAAGGCAGCGCAATGCGATGACCTTGAATGCCGACGTAGTCATCGATCGTCTTAACATTAGGGTCGATTGTGAACAGCTTGTAAGCCATGTGCGTGAGGGAAATCGTGCCCCTCACCTCGGTATCCGTTCCCTTCGTGCGATCCCACAGCTTCAGCAACGGCGGAATGCCGCCCGCTGCGAAGTCAACGCCCCCCGACAGGATTGCCGTATTGACTGCGCCGCCACCGCTGAACTGACTGACCTCGACCGTGACATCACCCAAGCCTGCTTCCTTCGCATGCTTCTCGACGAGCTTTTTCTCGATGGCGACCCGCATGGGAAGATAGAGAAGGCCAATCTGGTCGGCAAAGCGAACTTTGCTGGCCTCAGCAGCTGCACTCGAAGCGAGACCTGAAACGCTCATTCCGAGGAGCGCCAATCCAAGCATCGTGCGTCGGATCGGTTTGTGGATACCACTGCGCATTCAATTTCCTCCATTCTGTAGCAGACAGCACCCGACTCGCGGTGTGCTCGCAATTGGCGCTTTGGCGCTCTACGGCTTTCTGACGAGCCAACTTTCCCAAGCGTCAACGAAGGAGATTTCTTTGTCAACCTATCATAGACAAAATTGCATACAATTTTGTCTATGATGATGAGAGACTCGGTATTAGGACCAGGATTCTTTGCCGCAAGTTATTGATAGTACAGATTATTCCTAAATGGCGCCACGCGCTTGATATAGTTAGCACTTAAGCTCGGGAGGGTCATTGGATCCCTAGTATTCTAATTATGCCCCTAGAGAATACCATATAGATTGTGTACAAACTTGTAGATTATCCCTCTGGGCTACACACGGTATTGACAGAATGCTCGCATCAGGTCGCCTTAAACGGACAGCGAAAAGAGCCACTACGGAGAAAAGAACGGTATCGACGGCCACAAGGGTCGCTGAAGTTCTCCAAGAGCAGATCGCAAGTCAGCAACTTCCCCCGGGAAGCAGACTTCAGGAAGCCCAGCTTGCTGCGGAATTCGGCTCATCGCGGACAATCATTCGCGAAGCTCTGAATACGCTTGAGCAGCGCGGTCTGGTTTTGCGCATTCCCAACCGCGGTTCAATCGTCAAGCGCCTCGAAGAGAAAGAGGTGCATGAGATCTTTGAGATCCGAGAAGCTCTGGAGGGACTCGCGACATACAAGGCAACGCTGCTGGCTCCCGAAGGCGCCTGGCGTCCCTTCATTGACGAGTTCGAAGGCCCCTTGAAAGAGAGAATCGCGGACGGCGATATCGATGCCTACAACGATGCTCTGGAGCGGCTTCGTGCCAAAACGATTCAGCTGTCCGACAACGATATCGGCAAGCACTTCCTGAATCAGATCCTGGACCGTGCGCGCGTCATCAAGATAAGGGTTACGCTACTCCCCGGGCGGGCGGAATTCGGCCGCGAAATGCATCTGCGCATGCTGCGTAGTATGGAAGATCGTGATGCCGAAGGCGCTCAGCGCTGCAAGCGCGAGATTATCAGAACAGCCAAAGAGCTGTTCGGGAAATACAAATCCCTGATCCTTTAGAACGCCGGCACCTTGCCTGTTCGGCGAAGAATGGGGCGGCGTAGATCGATATCACAATAACGATATGCGCTCTTTGGAGCCGCACCTGGCATCAAGGGCCGCATGGTGTGGAAAATCTACATAAGCTGCTAGGCAACCTTGAGCATCCCGCAAATTCTAGCCTCTGGTGACGCCGTCGTTTCCCTCACGGGCTATTAGATAGTCCGAGCGGGGCCGCCAATGGATGGGGCCCTGCTCAATCACGATAACATCAGTAGATTCTTACATCTTGCATTCGCCGCTGGGAGGGGGCGTGGCGGCCTTCGAGTCGAAGGAACGCACCACCTGAATGACGGGCTTACCGTCTTTTTCGGCCACACGTCCGAGATAGTTCGGCATCTCGAGCTGGTGATCTGCAGCGCGCATGGTCACTGGCCCGTAGACGGTCTCTGCGGTCAATCCGCTGAACGCCTTTGCGATATCCGAAGCCTTGGCACTTTTCGCTTTCTTGGCCGCCTCGAAGATGGCCTGCATGCCAGAATATGCCTCGCCTTCATACTCGGTCGGATCCGCGTTGAACTTCGCACGCCAAGCCGCAACGAACTTTTCGTTGTTCGGCGTCTTGATCGATGCCGAATAGTTGACGTTGCCCCAGAAGCCGACGGCATCCGTGCCGACGGCCTTGATGATCGAGGACGCAACGAAGTTGTGCCCAAACACCGTCATCTTGTCGACAAGACCGAACTGCTTCGCCTGCTTGGCGAAGTTGATCGCTTCGGAGCCGGCCAAAGCCACCCAGAGACCCTCTGCACCTGAATCGCGCAATTGGGTGATGTAAGGCGCGAAGTCCGCTGTTCCGAGAGGAGCATAGAGCTCGGTCGTGATGGACTTACCGGTTTTGGTTGCAGCCGCCTTGAATGCGGCGCCGGAGCCGCGGCCCCAGACATAATCCGCGCCGATGATGGCCCATTTCTTCGTTTCGCTCTCCGCCAGCCACGGGGCGACGATAGCGATGTCCATATCGTCGGAATGATTTGCGCGGAAGGTACGCGGGGTGCAGGAATCGCCGGTCAGCTTGGGAGTTTTGTTGACGACCGACACATAGATCGCATCCCACCGGTTGAGCTGTGTCGACAGCGCGAGGCCGACAGCGGATGAGATGGAGCCGATCAAGATCTTATGACCTTCGGTTGCGAGCTTCTCTGCTGCACGGCGTCCGACTTCGGGATTACCTTCGTCGTTTCCGATCTTGACCTCGACCTTGCGGCCGTCGACACCACCTGCCGCATTCGCCTCGGCGGCTGCGAACTCAATGGCGCGGATCACCTGCTCTCCAAGAGCGGCATAGGGACCAGTCTGCGAGGTCGGCACACCGATTTTCAGGGGCTCGGCTTGTGCGAGAGCGCCTGTGGCACAGGTGATACTCAAGAGAAGAGCAACGGGGTAGGTATAGCGGGACATGGGTTTCCTCCGGGAACGGTTCTGTTCGCTCTTATTGCATTATGCTCGTTTGAAGATCATGCTGGCTGACGCTTGCAACATGACCCGACCGAACGACGCTTCCTTTGGAGATCACGTAGAAGCGGTCGGTTATCTCCCGCACGAGGTTGAGATGCTGTTCGATCAACAGGATCCCGACTCCCGTGGCGGCGAGATTCTTGAAAATGGCGCTGATCTCGTCGACGATGACGGGCGCAAGACCTTCGCAGGGTTCGTCGAGAATAAGGAGATCAGGATTCGCCATGAGCGCGCGGCCAATGGCGATCATCTGCTGCTGACCACCACTCAACGCCGTGCCTGAAGAGTTGCGCCTTTCATGCAGGATGGGGAACAGGCGGTAAATTTCATCGATCGTCCATCGCCCCTTGCGCCCCAAGGCAGCTCCGAGCCGCAAGTTCTCGGCGACGGTCAGGTTCGGCAGGATCTTGCGTCCCTGAGGCACAACGGCAATTCCGCATGTCGCAGCCGTGTGCCCTGCAATTTTTGGCAGAGCCCTGCCACGGTAAAGCACCTCGCCTCCCATGAACCGGGATGTGCCAAGGAGCGTGTTGACAATCGTCGTCTTGCCGACCCCGTTTCTGCCGATCACGGAAACGCGCTCGCCTTCTCCGATCGAGAGATTGAGATCATGAAGGATCCGGGCCGCGCCGTAGCCTGCGACCACATTGCGCAATTCCAGAAGCGCCGTCATGCCGTACTCCCGAAATAGGCTTGAATGACTTTCGGATCGCTCCTGACGGATTCGGGTGGTCCTTCGATCAGCAGTTTTCCCGTCTCAAGAACGGTCAGGACATCGCAGACCTTGAAGATCACGTCCATGTCGTGCTCGACGAGGAGAACGGCCACATTCCATCGGCGGGCGATGTCGAGCAGATGATCTGCCAGGTGATGGGACTCGGCTGCCGAAAGACCGGCTGCGGGTTCGTCGAGAAGAAGAACTCTCGGTGTGCCCACAAGAGCAAGCCCCAGATCGACGAGGCGCTGCTGGCCATAGCTGATCTCCTCGGCCCGCACATCGAGGACGCCTCGAAGATTGAACATGTCGATGAGGTCGGCTGTATTGTCGTTGTCCACCCAACCAGCGGCAAGCTCGAACTGCGACCGCACCGTCAGTGCAGGGAAAATCGACGTACGCTGAAATGACCGCGAAAGGCCCATCCTCCGTCGCCTGTTGGGCGCAAAACCAGAAACATCGGTGTCTCCGAGGATAACCGTGCCCGACCCGCGGGTGCGCCCCGAGACGACATCGATGAAGGTAGACTTCCCGGCGCCGTTGGGACCAATCAGCCCATGAACCCTGCCCGGCTCCACCTTGAGATCGACCTTCTGCAAGGCGTGTACGCCGCCATAGCTCTTGCTGATATTGCGACACTGGAGCAGAGCTGTCATGCCGCGTTCCTCTGAAGTTCTGCCGACGCAGGCTTGGAAGGAGCGCGACGCCGTGTGAGCAGGTGCTCCACACCGCCGGATATTCCCTTTGGCCAGAGAACCATGACGACGATCAGCGTGAGGCCTAGAATGGCGAGCCAGTGGCTGGTGAACTCGGTCAGCCATTCACGGGTAAAGAAGAAGACAAGTGCGCCGACGATTGGGCCCCATAGGAAACTGGAGCCCCCGAGGATCGCCATGATCAAGCCGGATCCGGACATGCCCCAAGTGAGGACGTCTGGCGAGACGAAGCCTTGGTAGATACCAAAGGCGATCCCGCCAAGAGATGCGATCCCGCACGATACGCCGTAGACGGCGGCCCGAAGCGCGCGGGTGCGATAACCCAGAAAATTAGCGCGCTCTTCATTCTCACGAATTGCAATCGCAAGACGCCCGAGATGCGACCGTTCGAAGAAGCGCAGGATCACGTAGACGATCAGCAGGATGATCAACGCGGCAACGAGCATTCCATGAGGCTGCTGAAGGATGTCTGTCGGCAATCCGAAGAGACGCCGCGGCAGCGAGACTGCGATACCATCGCTTCCTCCCGTGATCGCGCGAAACTTCGTGGCTGCCACATACACGCCCTGCCCGAGCGCCAGGGTCAGCATGGCAAAGCCGATCCCTTCGAGCCTGCTGACGACCAGGCCGACAAGGAAATAGAGCAGGGTCACGCCAGGAACGATGAGAAGCAGCATGAGCTCGGGAGCCACGCCTGAACCTGAGAAGCTGAGCGCGATGCCGTAGGCTCCTATTCCGAATGGAGCCGCATGTCCAAAGCTCACCAGCCCGGTCATACGGATCAGATAGCCTATACCGAAAGCAAGAAAACACAGGATCAACGCCTGGGCGATCAGGCTCTGCAGCAGCGGCAGATCCAAATGCGCAAACACAACGCCCGATATGCCAATGGCGACCACACAGGCCAATTCAGCATATGGGAAGGGGGCATTCTGGCGAATGGCGCGGTTCATCTTACGCGCTCCGCCCGCCGAGTCCCTGCGGACGCCAGATCAGAATGAAGGACATCAGGAGGAAAGGAAGCAGCGAGGCCAGTTCAGGCATGTAGACCGTGCCGAACGCCTGCATCTGCCCCAAGAGCATGGCCGATACAAAAGCTCCCACGAAGCTGCCGAGCCCGCCGATGACCGATACGACGAAGGAAAGCACGAGAATCTCGCTGCCCATCGCCGGGTGAAGAGAAAGGAAGGGAGCCGCGATGATGCCGGAGAACCCTGCAAAGGCCGCACCGAGCCCGACGACTGCAGGGCCCAGCAGGTCCGTTCGCACACCGCACATTGCGGCAACAGACGGATCGACGCTTGCAGCGCGGACGAAGAGACCGGTGCGTCCGAACTTCAGCCAAACCACGAGGATCATCGCCATGAGGAAGCTCGCCCCGATGATAAAGAGACGGTAGGCCGGGAAAGGATTTCCGCCGATCTCCACAACACCGGCCAATGCGGCAGGAGGATCCAGCGTATAGTTCTGCGTACCCCATACCGATTTGACGATATCCTCAAGGACCAGGAAGACGCCGAACGTCACGATCACGGTCACGAGAGGATTACGGTCGCTGAGATTACGAAACACCAGGAGATCGAGAACGATTCCGACCAGCCCCAGTGCAATGCCTCCGGCAAGGACGCCAGCCGTGAAGCCGTAGCGAAGCGCAATCGAGTAGCCGATATAGGCACCGAGCATATAGAGCGCGCCATGGGAGAAGTTCACCACGCGCCGTAATCCGTAGACCAGGACAAGGCCGGACGAGAGAACGAAGAGCAGGCTGCCGTAAACCAGGCCATTGAGAGCATTCGTCAGCATGAGGCATCAACCCGATCTTTTCGAACTGACATTCGCACCTCAGAGACCTCCCGTTCTTACCGCAGCAGGACCAATGCAGCTGGTGCAGCACGGCACTTACATCAATGCATAGCTATATTTATTATGTCAACTGCTTGTTATAATTCTGCGAGCTTAGCGAGACGCCAGCAAAAGCATCCAAGCGGCTTCCTTCATGGGGCAGGCACCCCGGCTTACCCGCAATCTTGTTTGCAGTTTCCCGGCTAGCCGCTGCTCTTAGCAACGAAGGAAGCGACGCGCTTGGCGGTTTCAGGGCGGAGCATCAGCATCCCAATTCCATCGATTTCGGCTGCGACGCCAGCGGGATTCAGCGCTCCCGCAAGGCGGATGCAGCCTTTCGCCGTCCGAAGAGCCTCCGGCGACAACTTGGCGATCCGCTCCACGATCCCGCCGACGGCATCGCTGAATCCAGCCGAGGGCCGCGCCCATTGGACAAGCCCGAGGCGCTCCGCATCGAGGCCGCTGACGACCTCGCCCGTGAGGATCAGCCGCGATGCGATCCCTGATCCGCACAAAGCCGTCAGCCGCTGTGTTCCGCCGGCGCCTGGGATCAAGCCGACATTGACTTCGGGGAGCCCCAGCTTGGCCTCATGGGCGGCTATCCGCAGATCGCAGGCGAGCGCAAGCTCCAGCCCTCCTCCAAGCGCATGCCCTTCGATCTCTGCGAACGTGACCATCGGCAGGGCCGCGAGCCGGTCGAAAACCGCATGGAAGCGGCGAACGCTCGCCGTCATGGCGGCCCTGCCTTCTTCCGTTCCAAACCTGTCCGCGATCATTCGCAGATCGGCGCCGGCACAGAAAACCTTCTGATTGCTACGGATCCGTAGAATGGCAAGCCGATCATTTCCCTCGAGCTCCGCCAATGCAGCCTCAAGCGCATCGGTGAGGACGTCGTCAATGGCATTCACCGGCGCTCGAGAGAGGGTCAGTACGGCAGTCGAGCCTTCGACCACGAGGTGAAGGGGTTTCGTCAGATCGATCGGCTGGTTGTTCATGTCACATCATCTTCAAGCAAGGGTCTGGAACGTCGGACCAGTCTCAGGATTCAAGGGATTGAAAGATCGTCGCCTCGTTGCGCCTTCAATTCATGATCTGTCTCTCACGGATGAAGCGTCATCATGATGCGACCTCAGCCAAGACCTGGGGAATGGTTTGGGCACGCCTGAATCCAAATCCGGTGGAGGCCTCGACCGCATCAAGCGCTTGGTTCAGAGAGGCGGCGTTCTGCCGCGAGGCCCAAAATAGCGGGCCTCCACGCGCTGGCGGAAATCCGTAACCATGCACAAGCACGACATCGATATCCGAGGCGCGTTGCGCGATGCGTTCCTCGATCACGAGCACGGCCTCGTTCACCATGGCGGCAAGAACGCGCCTTTGAATCTCATCTGCATCGATAGACCGGCGTTCAATTCCACGAGCCGCTGAAGCCTGTTCAATCAAGGCACGCACAACGGGATCGGGTTCACGACGCTTCTCTGTCCCGGAGTAGCGATACCAACCCATGCTGGTCTTCTGGCCAAAGCGTCCCTGCTCGCACAGCATATCCGCGATGGGCACATAGCGCTCTCGGGGGTCGCGAGAGGACGCAAGACGCTTTCGCCTGCTCCAGGAGATGTCAAGACCCGCGAGATCCGCAACTGCGAAAGGACCCATGGCAAAACCGAAGGTCTCCAAAGCCTTGTCGATTTCCTCCGGCAGAGCGCCCTCTTCGAGCATGATCTCGCACTGGCGGCGATAGGCCGAAAAGATCCGGTTTCCGATGAAACCGTCGCAAACGCCCGCAACGACAGGGAGCTTTCCGAGCTTGCGGGCCAACGCCAGGCCCGTTGCGAGGGCCTCATCCGACGTCTCCCGCCCTCGCGCGATTTCGAGCAGACGCATAACATGAGCCGGACTGAAGAAATGCAGCCCGAGCACACGCCCAGGATTCGTGGTTGCAGCAGCAATCGCATCGATGTCGAGATAGGATGTATTGGTTGCAAGAACCGCCTGCGGTGAGACAATCTGGTCGAGACGCCTGAACAAATCGAGTTTTACTTCAAGAACCTCAAATGCGGCCTCGATGACGAGGTCCACGTCCCCGAGCATCGTCATGCTGGTGGTCGGGATGAGTTGCTTCCTCTGGCTTTCTGCGGTTTCGGCAGAAGCCCGCCCCGATTTCACGGCACGGCTGAGGATCTCATCGATCCGGCTGATCCCCTTCTCGAGCGCCTCCGTGCTTTGCTCGACCAGGACAACGGAGAACCCCGCATTGATGAGAGCTACGGCAATGCCAGACCCCATGGTTCCAGCGCCGACGACGCCTGCCTTTCCGACAGGCAGAGGAGAGGCATCCAAGCCTGCAACCCGGGGGGCTTCGCGCTCGGCAAAGAACAGATAGCGCAGGGCCGCAGCTTCTTCTCCACCCCTTAGCTTGGCGAAGGCCGAGCGTTCCGCCGCGAGACCTTCATCGAACCCGAGATGCATCGCGCTCGCCACCACATCCACGGCAGTTCTCGCGGCTTCGGTGGCGATGCGCCTGTTCTTCAGAACGGCAGCGCGTGCTTCATCGATCCCGGCCTGATCCGAAACGATAGGGAGAGACGAGACAGGCCGCTTCATCCCCCTCCTCTTTTGGAGTTGGAGGATGCATGCGTCTACCGTTGAGCCTTGTAGAACCTCATCGATCAAGCCGATTTCCAGCGCCTCGGGAATCTTGATGATGCGGCCAGTGGCAATCAGCTCAATCGAGCGAGCGACACCCACCAGCCTCGGCAACCTTTGCGTTCCGCCAGCCCCCGGAATCAGTCCGAGTTTCACTTCAGGAAACCCGAGAACGGAACCGGCTGTTGCAATGCGCCAATCGCACGCCAAAGCCAGCTCAAGCCCACCACCGAGGGCTTGCCCTTCGATTCCCGCAGCGATTGGCTTGCTGCACCGGCCCAGGGCCTCGACGACATCCGGAAGCGTCGGTGCGACAGGCGGCTTGCCGAACTCACGGATATCGGCGCCGGCAACGAACCGGCCGCCGCGTCCTGTGAGCACGATGCCGGCGACGGAAGCATCGGCCTCAGCCTCCTGAAGCGCATCGAGCAATTGTCTGCGCACATGCGCGGACATGGCGTTTACCGGCGGATGATCAATCTCAATGATGGCAATGTCGCTCTGTCGCCGAAGGACGACCGTCCGAGGTTGAGCATCGTTGAGAGTGTAGGATGCAGTCACCGGTTTCATGCCCTTCAATGCTGTTCAATCTCGATGGCCACCTTGCCGAATTGCTCGCCCGCCTCGAGCCTGGACAGGGCGGCATGCATTTGGTCGAGTGGGTAGAGGGAATCGATGATTGGCTTCACTGTGCCTTGCTTGCAGAAGGCAATGAGATCTCGAAACTCGGAGAAGTTTCCCGCCGTCGAGCCGAAAATCTGCAATTGTCGAATGAAGAGACGACGCAGATCCGCCGACGGGTTGTCGCCAGTCGTTGCCCCGCAGGTGGCGAGGCGCCCTCCCCGCACGAGAGAGCGCATAGCAGCAGGCCACACGGCCTCGCCCACATTCTCGATGACCACATCTACGCCGCGCCCACCTGTCAGCTCCAACGCCATGCGGGCGATGTCCTGAGTGCGGCCGTTGATCGTACCGTCTGCGCCCATCGCACGAGCGCGCTGCAGCTTGGCATCGTCGCGCGATGTCACGATAGCCTTTGCCCCAATCGCTTTGACGAGCTGCAGTGCGGCCAGCGAAACGCCTCCGCCAATGCCGAAGATCAGAACCGTCTCCCAGGGCTTCACCTGAGTCTTGGTGAATATCATGCGCCAGGCGGTGAGATAGTTGACTCCAAGAGACGCAGCCTCGGCGAAGCTGAAAGCCTCAGGCATGGGAAAGACGTTATCTGCCGGAACGCTGACCAGTTCCGCTATGGTTCCATCCCGGTGCTCGCCAAGATACTTGATCTCGACGCAGAGCACCTGCTCTCCTCGCTGGCAGAACTCGCATCGGCCGCAAACCACTCCAGGATGGAGCACGACGCGATCCCCGACCTTGATCCTTCTCTCGTCGGCACCCACCTCCTCGACAACGCCTGCGCCATCGAGTCCCATGATCTGCGGCAGGGTATGGGTGATCCCAGCACCGCTGTCGCGCATATAGAGATCGACGCGATTGAGCGTCGCAGCTTTCACCCGGACCAGGATTTCGCCCGGCGCTCGGATCGGCTCAGGTCGCTGGCCGATCTGGACCACCTCGTTGCCGCCGTGACCCGTAATGAAAGCTGCCCGCATGACCGCTACTCTCCCTTCGACCCCGAGGATTTTATATAGCGGCGGAAATTCGGCTTCCGTTTCTCGCGGAAAGCGATGCCGCCCTCCTTCGATTCATCCGTATCGTAGTAAAGGCTCAGCGCCTGCATTCCCAGGCTCGCAATGCCACGGATGCTTTCCGTGTCCGCGTTGAAGGAGCGCTTGGCGAGCGACAGCGCAGTCGGGCTGCGCTCGAGAAGTTCCGCGCACCAGCGATCCACTTCGGCATCGAGCTCCGCATGCGGGACGACCGTGTTGACAAGGCCCATTTGCCGGGCCTCTTCTGCCGTATAACGGCGGCACATGTACCAGATCTCGCGTGCCTTCTTTTCGCCGACGACGCGGGCGAGATAGGCGGTCCCGAAGCCGGGATCGACGGAGCCGACTTTAGGGCCCACTTGGCCGAACTGCGCCCGGTCGGACGCGATCGTCAGGTCGCATACGGTTGCCAGCACGTTGCCGCCGCCGATGGCGAAGCCGTCGACCCGAGCGATCACAGGCTTGGGGACATCGCGGATGAGGCCCTGCAATTCTTCGACAGGCAGACCTATCGTGCCGCGCCCATCATACTGACCGTCATGCGCCGTCTGGTCACCGCCCGTGCAGAAAGCCTTCTCGCCGGCTCCGGTCAGAACAATCACGCCGATGGAGCGATCCCACCCGGCTCTCTGAAACGCGTCGATCAGCTCATCGACAGTCTGGCCGCGGAACGCGTTGTAACGATCGGGCCGGTTGATCGTGATCCGCGCGACCCCTTCCGGGCGCACTTCATAGAGAATGTCTTCGTACTGGCTCATTGCCTTCTCCGTTGCAGCTCCTCCTGCCTCATACGGCTCCCCAAGAACCCTCAATGAAGCACGGAAGCTCTCATTTTCGTTCGAACGCTCTTCTCTGCCCTGCGGCATCGGGTTCCTGACACATGTCAGCCAGACATGGTCAGACCGCCGGAGACGCTGAGAACCTGGCCCGTCACGAACGCTGCCTGATCGCTCGCAAAGAAGGCGATGGCTCCAGGCAGATCGTTCGGCGTACCGATCCGGCCTAGCGGAATGGAGCGCCTGAAGGCCTCCATGAGCTTCTCGGGATTGCTTGCGCCCTTCGTATATTCGGCGAAAAGATTGGTGTCGGTCGGACCTGGGCAAACCACATTGAAGGTGATGCCGTCGCGTGCGTGCTCACGCGCCAGGGTTTTCGAGAATGAGACGAGCGCGCCTTTGCAGGCTGCATAAACCGCTTCGCCCGTCGATCCTACGCGGGCCGCATCGGACGCGATGTTGATGACGCGCCCATATTTACGCTCCGCCATGAGAGGAATGACGGCATGGTGCATGTGGAGCGCGCCGACGAGATTAATGGCGATCAGCTTCTCCCATTCCTCAGGCGAGGTCTGGAGAAAGGGCCGGAAGATGTCCCAGCCCGCATTGTTGACGAGCACGGAAATGGGGCCCAAGGCCTTCTCAGTCTCGGCCACGGCACGGTCGATCTGCGTCCGGTCGGTGATATCGCACGAAAAGGCCTTTGCGAGACCGCCTTCTGCTTTGATGGCTGAAACGGTTCTTTCGGCAGCCTCCAGATCGCGGTCGTAAACAGCTACCTGAGCCCCGCAAGACGCGAAATAGCGCGAAGTCGCCGAGCCTATTCCCCCTCCGCCGCCTGTGATGATAATGGTCTTTTCCTGAAAGTCGCGCACCGTGACCTCACTGGCTATATGAAGATATGACAACACTATGATATATTCGGATTTATGGCAACCCATTGATGTATTATTGAAGGCCTCCTCATGAGCAAAGCCAAGCCTGCTGTAGCGACCGGTGAAATATTGGAGGATCCTGCCTTCGAGGTTGCCAACCGCGTGTTCTTCCGCCTGTATCAATGCTCGAACCTGATGCATAAGAACGGCACACGCTTCATGGCCGATTACGGCAGCACCACCCAGCAATGGGCTGTGCTGGGAGCGTTGGCGCGCCCGCGGGTACGCACCCAAGGCATGTCGGTGAAAGACCTTATCGAGTTTCTGCTTCTCAGCCGCCAGAATCTCACCGCCGTGCTTGACCGCCTCGAGGCTAGAGGCTGGGTAGAGCGCGTGAAAGATCCGGAGGATGGGCGTAGCCGCCTCATCAGGCTGACCGCCAAGGGAGAGAAAACCTGGGCCCAGATGCTGAATACGATCAGGGCGTTCTACGAGGCTGCGCTCGATGGCTTCAGCCTCGAGGATCAGATTCTTCTCTATCGCCTGCTCGACCGCATGAAAGACAAGTTGAGCACCGTGTAACCGCCGCGCAGCAAAAAGCCGCGCGGCGAACTTCCGATCGGCTTAGAGGCGCTTGGCCTCTTCCCGCAGCTTGAACTTCTGGATCTTGCCGCTCGGAGTACGCGGCAGTTCCTGAACGATTTCCAAACGCTCTGGAATGTACTGCACCGCCATCTTGTGTTCCTTGAGGAAGGACGTCATTTCCTCGAAGTCGAGTGTCGCTCCTTCCTTCAAGGTGACATAGGCGCAAGCGCGCTCCCCGAGACGGCTGTCAGGATAGCCGACGATGGCAACGCCCGAGATGTTGGGATGCTTGAAAAGAATGCCCTCGATCTCGACGACGGGGATGTTCTCGCCGCCGCGGATGATGATGTCCTTCGAACGGCCGGCGATACGGATATAGCCATCCTCATCCATGCGCGCGATGTCGCCGGTGTCGAACCAGCCCTCTGAATCGGTATTGTCCAGCTCCGGGCGCTTCAGGTAGCCGACGAAATTGGAGCAGCCACGCACCTGAAGCTGCCCCTCAGCGCCACTCGGCAGGGACTTGCCATCGGCATCGACGATGCGCACCTCCATGCCCGGAAGCGCCTTGCCGTCGGTGCTCGTCGTCTTCTCTTCGGGATCTTCCGGCCTCGTCGTGGTGACGGCACCGTTCTCCGACATTCCCCAGGCGGAAATGATGGCCGCCCCAAGCGCTTGCCGCGCCTTTGTCACGAGTGCTCGTGGAATGGGCGCACCTGCGGAGACGAATACCTGCAGTGTGGGCGTAGCGGTGCCGGTCCGCTCCACATACTCGGTGAGGTCGTTCAGGAAAGGCGTTGCCCCCATGGTGAAGGTCGCGCCCTCCCGCGTGATCTGCTCCGCCATCGTCTGGGCGACGAAAATATCCTGAAGCACGGCGGTTGCACCCAGCATGACCGGGAGTACGAGGCCATACATGAAACCGAGCTGGTGAGCCATCGGCGACGGCATATGGATGACGTCGCTCTCGCCCAGATGCAGCCGTTCGGCAAAGGGCACGAGATTGGACAGCATCGTGTTGGACGTGTGCATGACACCCTTCGGCTCGCCTGTGGTGCCGCTGGTGTAAAGCAACTGGATCACGTCGTCAGGCGAGAGCTTGCGCTCGCGTAGGCGCTTGCGTCCGTCTTCGCCAGCCTTTGGTTTCAGCAATGTATCGAAAGATTGCTCGCCTTCGCCATTGATGACGAATACGTGCTTGAGAGATGGCAGCTGTGCCTGGACGTTGGCCGCCATGGCGGCATAATCGAAGTTTCTGAATTTCGCAGGTACGACGAGCACCTTCGTCTCTGCAAGACCGAGCATGAAATTCAATTCACGCTCGCGGAAGATCACCATCAGGGGGTTGCTGATCGCACCGAGCTTGAGGCAGGCCAGATGCAGAACCGTGAACTCCCACCAGTTGGGCAGCTGAAACGAGACCACATCACCATGACCGACGCCGCGCTCATCGAGGCTGAGAGCGACGAGATCGGAGAGCCGGTCAAGCTCCTCATAGGTCAGCCGGTATTCCTGCCCCTGTTCCGACTGAGTGGCTATGATGGCGGTTTTGCCGGGCGTTCGGCTCACGACGCGGGCCAGGTGTTCCAGAAGTGTTTCGTCCCGCCAATGGCCGCTTTCCGTCATGGCGGCCCGGCGCCTGTGCAGAGAATCCAGTTCCAGTTTCATGGTGTTTCCTCCTCGAGATGTCGGGCGTCTGTCGCGCCCGTTCAATTCAGGTTGCGAGCGATTTCAGCGTCTCGCGAGCGATGATGAGCTTCATGATCTGGGCCGTGCCGTCACCGATCTGCAGGCCGAGCACATCGCGCAGGCGCTGTTCGAACGGCAGTTCGGTGCTGTAGCCGGCATGGCCATGCATCAGCAGGCATTTATGAACGACCTCGAAAGCAAGCTGCGGCGCCCACCACTTGCACATGGCAGCTTCACGGGTATGCGGCACGCCGGCATCCTTGGCGGCAAGCGTCCGATAGCAGAGCAGGCGCGCCGCCTCGACATGGGTCTCGCACTCCGCGAGCGGAAAGGTGACCCCTTGATTGTCGGACAAAGGTTTGCCGAATGCCTTTCGCTCGGACACGTATTTCCAGGTCTCGGCCAAGCACACGCGGGCCACTGAGAGGCATTGTAGGCCGATGAGTGCGCGACTGAAGTCGAAGCCCTGCATGACCTGCACGAAGCCCTTGCCCTCACCGCCGAGCAGGCGCGATGCCGGCACCCGCACATTGTCGAAGAATATCGAGCCACGTCCGATGGCATGCTCACCGAGATCGTCGAACCGCGTGCGGCTGATTCCGGATGCATCGAGATCCACCAGAAACGCCGAAACGCCGTATGCGCGCTCCGCCTCGGTGCCGGTACGGGCAAAGACTACCGCATATTCGGATTGGTCCGCCATGGAGATGGAGGTCTTCTCCCCATTGAGGATGTAAGAATCGCCATCACGCGTTGCCTTCAATCGCAGCGACGCCGCATCGGACCCGCCCTGCGGCTCGGTCAGGGCCAGTGCGATGATCTTCTCGCCGCTGCACACACCTGGCAGAATCTCTGCCGCAAGTTCCGGCGAGGCATGACGTGCAACGATGGTGCCGCACAAGGATGCAAGCAGCTGAATATAGGCAACGTTGAAGTCACCTTCAGCAATGCTCTCGATCACAACGCCGCTTGTGACGTGATCCACGGCCAAACCGCCGTACTCGGCGGGCATCTCGACCCCGATTAGCCCGAGCTCACCCATCTGCCTGCGCAGCGACATCGGCACGCGACCCTCGGCTTCGATCTGTCGAGAGGCAGGGGCAAGCACGTTCTGCGCGAAGCGTAAAGCCGTCTCGCGGAAGCTCCTCTGTTCCGACGTAAGGCCGAACATCGAAGCAGTGTCCATAGGTTGGAAGGAAGCATTCATCGGTTTCAACTCACATTGGCGGCGCGAACAGTGTCACGCCCGATCTTGAGGCGTTGGATCTCCGACGTCCCTTCGTAAATCCGGTAGAGACGGACGTCGCGGTAGTGTCTTTCAGCGGCATAGTCTGAGACGTAGCCCGATCCGCCGTGGATCTGCACATTCCTGTCAGCAACACGGCCGACCATCTCGGACGCAAACAGCTTGCAGCAGGAAGCCTCAGTGCCGATCTCGGCGCCTGCATCCTTGGCGCGGGCGGTTTCCAAGACCATGCAGCGGGCGGCATAGGCTTCCGTTCGAGAATCCGCGATCATCGCCTGCACGAGCTGGAAGTCGGCGATGGGAGAGCCGAACTGTCGACGGCCTGCCGCATAAGCGACCATTTCATCGAGAATGCGTTCAGCAAAGCCGACACAAGCCGCAGCAATGCCCAGGCGTCCGCGATCAAGAACCTTCATGGCCGTGCGGAAACCCTGTCCTTCCACTCCGCCGATCAAGTTGGCGACGGGAACGGGACATTCCTCGAAAATCACGTCGGCAACGTGTGATCCCTGCTGCCCCATCTTATGCTCGGGCTTGCCGATTGACAGGCCAGGACTGCCAGCCTGAACAATGAAGGCCGACACGCCCGATGCTCCCGGCTTCGCGGAATCGGTCCGGGCCATGACGGTAAACAATCCGGCGCGGGGAGCATTGGTGATAAAGCGCTTCGTGCCGTTGAGATAATAAACGTCACCCTCACGCCGGGCTGTGGTCCGCACGGATGCGGCATCCGATCCGACTTCTGGCTCCGTCAGCGCGAAAGAGGCGATCACCTCTCCAGAGGCGATCGAAGGCAAGAAGGATTGTTTCTGTTCCTCCGTCCCATCGATGACGATTCCTTGAGACCCAATTCCGACATTGGTTGCGATCAGCGAACGGAAGGCAGGTGACGCGCGCCCGAGTTCGAGCATCACAGAAACCTCTTCCTCCAGCGAAAGTCCTAGCCCACCATAAGCCTCAGGCACTGAGAGACCGAAAAGACCAAGCTCTCTCATCTCCTCGATCAACTCATCGGGGATGGCGTCGGCCTTCGATACTTTCGCCTCCTGAGGGATCAGCCGCTCATCGACGAAACGGCGCACAGAGGAGGTTAGAGACTGCAAAAGCGATTTATCTAAAGGCATCTTCGTTTCTCCAATGAGGAGATTATCGGCCTTCAATTAAATGTCAATGCATTGTCATATCGCGGCTTGCGCCAAGAGCCGAGCAAGGCTTCCTAATTATGAACTTGGCATCAATTAACTTAGCTTTTCCATGGACCAAAAGTCCATTTCAATGGATAACAGGCCCAAGCTAGCAGAATATAAAATATCTTTTGATTTATTTAAGATAATTTCTCTATACTTGAATAATTATTCTGTAAAACTACCCAGAGTATATTACGAGGTTACTATTTTTCCTGATACAATCCTTTATTTATCAGCATCAGTGCAAGCGTATCCCATACACCCGCTCGCTGCTCATTCGCCATGTACTAGCCAGCCCCGCAGCCAGCTTACGAACGGAGTATATGTGCTGTTAGCGCCGAACGCCCCGGGCAGGTCTGGCGGTCATCACATTATCGTGGCAAACCGATCCGGATGAAGAGTTGCATCGGGAAAGACGACGATGGTCAAGAGAATTGGATCTAAAGCCTGGCGGGTGCACGTGACGAACGATGGGGAGATCGTCGTCCTTGGCATCCGCACTGAGACCGGCAAGGAATATGAAGTCCTCTTCAGCGTGATCGATTCCACTCCGATCCTGACAGACCTGCTCGGCGACATGGTGCGCACCCACAAGGACAAGCCGCCCAGGACCTTCTCCAGGGATGCCGGCCCCAACCACAGCAAGAGCGTGCCGGTGCAGCCTCTGAGCACAAAGATTCACCGTGATGGTGAAGGCTCTGTTCTGGCACTCGATTTCGGCGGAACGGTTTTGAAGGTGCGGATTGATCCCGCTCAACTTCAACAGTCTTTATCAGAGCTGACAACGTAAGGCCTGCATTCGTCACATCTGTGCCGGCAGCGATCGTCAAGCGTTGAGCCATTTCATGGCGCTCCACCTGGCTCAACCCTTCTCAGCTGGATGATGCCGCGGCGTCGATCTGCTGCCGGATCCGCTGGATGTAAAGCTCATGATAGGTTTCGAGGCCGAAGGCTTTCCCCAGCTCTCGACAGAGAAGGATCATTTCAAGGGCATGCGCCCATTCCCGGCTTCGATAGGCAGAAAGCATGGCGCGGTTCCGTTCCTTCAATTCGATGAAGTCAGGATTTCCGGCCATTTCAGCATCGCCGAGAAGCGTGAAGATCCGCTCCAGATCCCGCTTTCCTCTAACCTGGAGATGGTCGATTTCGAGGACAGCGAACTGAACCTGCACCGCTTGAGCGGTCGTCTCGCCTATGATGATGGGGAACCCGTATTCCTTGGTCAGACCTTCCAGCCGCGATGCCAGATTGACCGTGTCGCCTAGAACCGAATAATTGAAATGGAGGTCTGAGCCGAAGTTTCCGACAACGCAAAGTCCGGTATTCAGGCCGATCCCGATATTGAGCGGAGGAGCTTCTCGACCTTCTTCGGCTTCCTGCCGGCGCTGCACATTGAGTGCCTTCAAGCTCTCCAGCATGGCAAAGGCCGCTTTGCAGGCATTGATCTCATGGATAGGATCTGGAAGCGGCGCATTCCAGAATGCCATGATCGCATCGCCCATGTATTTGTCGATGGTCCCGCGATGATTCATAATATCGTGGGTAAGCGGCGTGAACAGCCGGTTGATGAGAGCCGTGAGGCCTTGCGGATCGCCCTTGTAGAGTTCCGAGATCGACGTGAAGCCTCGAACATCCGAGAAGAGCACGGTCAACTCACGCTGCTCTCCCCCGAGCTTCAGTTTATCCGGCGACTGCGCCAGCTGCTCGACGAGATCGGGGGAAAGATACTGACTGAAGGCGGATCTGATCCGAAAGCGATCTGCGGAAACGGTCACATAATTCGTGAAAACGAGAAGAGCATAGACCAAGAAGCTCGAAATCAGCGGGAAGGTGAAATCGATCAGCACTCCGAGAACTTCAAAGCAATACCAGGACAGGCCTAATGTCACGGCAGCAGGAACCGCCCCGAGAACGAGGAGTGAGCCGGCGCTCATCTTCGGAGCTTGGACCATCAGGAGAATGCTGAGCAGAGCGCTGAGCCCAAGCTCGACGATGGCCGTATAGCTTGGGCGGCTCAATGTCGATCTCATGAGAGCGTTCTCCAGAACCTGAGCGTGCAGCTCCATTCCTGGCAGCGCCGGATCAACAGGCGTTACTTTGAGGTCGAGAAGTCCTGCCGCGGAGGATCCGATCAACACCATCTTGCCAGCGAGCCTTTGGCTGGGCACTTGGTTCTGCAGGAGGTCAATCGCAGATATATACCGGCCCACTTTAGGCGCCGAGTAGTGAACCCACACCCGGCCTTTGCCGTCTGTTGGAATTTCGAAGTCGCTCACTCCAACGCTTCGGATGCCGCTCGCATCTGATTTGACGAGAATGGTATCTGATCCGGTCGAAACCCGAAGCATCTCGAGCGAGAGCGAAGGAACGAGGGTTCCGTTTGCGACCGCCATGACAGGAACGCGGCGAGAAACCCCATCGCGGTCGGAAGAAATCGAAAACATGCCATGCCCGCTCGCGGCCTCGTCGAGAATGGGAATGTTCTGCAAGAGATGAGGAAAGTCGACGAGGAAGAGACGTGGGTCTGGGCCTAAGCTCGCGATCCCTGTTTGAACCGGAGGCGGCACATTCGGCATAGCGCCTGAGACACGATACCCGGATTGCCCCAGAACCACCTTTGCCGCCTTGATCGCATCAGCGAAGGCGGCGTCATTCCCGGGCATGCGCTGAAGGCTTTCCCTTGTAGCGTCATCGAGCCCTTGAAACGTCTGAGCAAAGACCTCGGGCGAACTACGATCCGGCTCGGGGAAGAGCACATCGAACCCAATGACTCCTCCGCCCTCTTCAACGATCTTTTCAATGATTTCAGCCATGATCGTTCGCGGCCATGGCCACTGGCCAAGTGCCCTCAGGCTCTGCTCGTCGATATCGATGATCGCGACAAGATCGTGACGTTCCTGGCGCGGATGCAGGAGTTGGTAAATGTCGAGCGCCTTGAGACGAATGACTTCGACCGGCCCCGGGTCCCAGACCCGTAGCCCCAGCAGACTTGTCAGAAGTATGATACCGACGACACGTCCGGCTCCAAAGCGGCGCAACCTGTTCAGGAAAGAGGCCATGGCTGCGGGCCTTTGAAGTCGGGTTGTCCTGCAAGGCTCCACGTCATTGCTTCAGTAGTCACCTTCCTTTCCTGCGGAACCGGTCGATGACCGTGCAGATGGAAGAGGGGTGAGGGCCCAAGCATGCATCCTCACAGGATAAGATCGGTCGAGCGGGGCAGCGCTCCAGCGATCGTCAGATCGGCGGTCAGCACCTCCCCACTCTCGAACCTGACGACCGCTTGCACCTCGTTTGCATCTCCGACAAGTCGTCTCAGACCATCGACCGATGTGCTCAGGGTCCATCCGTTTCCGACCTCAATGAGATCTTCCCGTCCGATCCCAGCAATCTCCATGCCGTTCAGGAAGAGATCGACATCGGCGACCTTCCCGCCCTGCAGCGGAGACCCGACATCCGAAGCACCGACTTCTTCAGGCGACATCACCAGGGACGCCCCATCCGTATTGTCAATTCCATTCAAGATTCCGAGCGCATTCTCCCCGGCGCCACTGAATCCGAGCGCGGAAATTGTTGCGTTGTACCGATCGTTCAACTCGGCAAGCTCCGGTCCGAAATTCCCCTGGCCTCTGCCGTCCGAGAGAAAATACAGGATATTCTTCTCGCCTCCCTGATCCAGGTTTTGGAGCTGTTCGTTAGCTGCACGCAACGCATCTGCGAAATCAGTCCCTCCACTTGCATCAAGATTTCTGAGATAGTTGCCGATGGCATCGTCCCCTGTCTGGCCGAGGCTGAAAGTCTCTGCGCTCACGCCGTTACCGCTGGAGGATCCGGAATCCGTTGGATCTGCGCTTCCATTGAAAGGGATGATCGTTACTGAGACGTCCTCAGGAAAGAAACCGAGCCCTCTTACCTTCTCAGTCAGGGCCATCAGGGTGGCGATTTCTGCGTCGAGGATCGTATTGAAACGGCCATCTGCGTTCAGATCACCGACCGGATCACCCTCGTATCTGTCGGAAGTGCTGACTGACACATCAATCAAATAGAGAATATTCATCTGAGGCTGCAGAACCGATCCAAGCGATATGGTCAGTTCAAGGTCTGCACTTGAGGCTGTTGTCGCTGTCGGCGTCTCAATCGTAAGCGAAGCCGATTGTCCATTAAAATCGAGGATGTCTGCATCTGAGGCGGCTTGATCTGGCGACGAGAACGCCCCCTCGCCATTGACCTGCAGGGTTACGGTTGCCGTATCACTCCCCCCTTTGCCGTCGGAAATCGTATAGGCGAAAGAGACCGTCGCAGTTTCGCCACGGCTTAGCGCACCAAAATCATCTCCCGGATCGAAGACGAGGTTTCCTTTATCATCGAGGCTGAGCGAACCCTCAAAGGGAGATGTCCAACTGACCACTCGCACAGCATCGCCATCGATATCGCGGTCATTGGGAAGCACCGCAAGCGTCGTCCGCCCGTTTTCCTCAAGGCCTGCAATGCGGTCATTGCCTGCAATGGGAGCATCGTTCCTGCCATTGATGACCCAAGTGACAGAAGCCGGCACGACAGACCCGTCACTGAATGCCAACCGGTACTCGACTGTCACGCTCTCCGTCTCACCCGCCCCCAGGTGCTGATAGGCAGGATGCGTGGGGTCCAGTGAGAAACTTCGCGAACTGCCAAGGTACCTCACGCCAGGTGGCAATGCTGCAGGCACGAGCACAAGTGGTGGCGCCTCATTACTTGCTGCAGTGGATAATGCGCCAAGCCTCGCGACCGGCCCGTCCTCGATAGCCGTCCCCCGGATCGGCGCAGGCGCGGAGATAGGTACTGCAATGGTCAGGCTAGGAATCTCAACACGCTCCAAAGCGAAAGGGACAAAGGCCAGCTGCCTCTGATCAAACGCGTCGATGGACCGAGGCAAGCTCGCAGGAACGATGGGCGCGTCCTCTGGATCGCTGCTGCCTCTTCTTTGACTTGGCTCGGAGAAGAATTGGAACAGATCTCTGACAAAGCTGCTTTCGGTTCGAATTTCGTCGTTGGTCTTTGCAATCTGACTGATCAACGGATCGGCGCCTGCCACCGGGGTAAGGAGAGTGGCGACGCGGGCATCCGACATGGACGCTATGATCCGGGATGGATTGTTCTTGTCCAGAAGGACGATTGAACCGACACGCCCGTCAGGCTCGGTGAGGAGCGAAAAACGCGTCGTGCCGCTGATCGCAGTGATCTCCGTTTGGACCGCCGTACCTCGGATCGCCAAGGTGGCGACGGGCGTGTCGACCTTGAGATCGCCCGTCTTGGCCACCTGCCCTGCAACGAACCCGATCAGCCCTTGTATCAGGGTGAATAATGCCGAGTTCGCGTTCGAACTCGCCGAATAGACCATGTCGTTCAGGACCATTCGGGCGCTGGAGGACAGGTTGAAAACCGTTCCGTCATTGAGTTTGATCGTCAATGACGAGGACGAGCCGGTTTGAACGACATCACCCTTGGCAACCGTATCGCCGAGCCGAAGATCGATCGGAATGCCGTTTCGCAGGACGGTGACAGATCCTGACACTTTCTCGACGCGTCCGATCGGAACCAGGCCCGGCGCAGCACCGGTCACTTGCGCATATCGACCTGGAGGATCGGGGCCTGCCAGGATCTCAATGGTTTCCCCTTTGAGCCCGGCTCCTTCGGGCGTTACAATATTGGCCCTTCTTTCACCTCTGAAATAACCCATGATGACGGATGTCGTTTCAGGGCCCTCAAGGAGGAGATCCGAGCCTGATCTCCTGAAATCGGCGGTAAACAGGAGGTCGTTGTCGGGAAACAGAATGGATGAATCCGGCTCACCACTTTGGCCCGCCGCTTTGTCAGCGTCGATCTGGATGTCAAGAACACGGGTGCCGTCACCGGATTGATACACAGCGAAAACCCTTGCATTTGAAGGATCATACGCTTTTTACAGTCCTATTCCCACGAGAATGTAATCTCATGGATTGAGACGAGGTTTTCGGCTGTCTCGAATTCGCTCACTCCCCGTCGAACAGCCCTCTCGATGACCGATTTTATATTACTACTCTCGGCCTTTTGGCATGGAGAAGCGTTTCAGGGCGCGCCTTTCATGGCGGTATCCGCCTGTCCCGTTTCTTCCTTGTCCTTCCGGATGATGCTGATCCGCCCATCACCCTCGATATACGCCAGCTTAACCTCCGAGCAGTGCTCGACGCCCTGCTGGCGCAGCTGACTGGTAAGTTCCTCGGTCGTGATCATCTCTTGGCGCATGTTGCGAAAAATCATCTCGCCGTTCTTGATCAAAAGGAGCGGTGGAGGCCTTGTCAGGCGCTGAAGCGCGGGAAAGCGATATCCGATCCAATCGATTGCGTAGTTCCAGAAGACAATTGTCAGAATCAGAATTGTGCCTTCAGTGATGGATTTGTACTCGCTCGCCATCGCGTTTTGGGCGGCGTCGGCGATAAGGACGATCACAAGTAAGTCGGCTATGCCGATGACTCCGGATTGCCGCTTGAGCAGGAAACGCAGAATAAGGAACAGCAAGATATAAGTGAACGTCCCACGAATGATGATCTCATGGATTGGATGCGTTGGTACGAAAATTTCCTGCCAGTCGATCATCGTCGAAGCCTCCTCATGGGGCACTAGGCGCAAGCCGGAAGAATGAAGGCAGAGATTCCATGCCAAAGAATGATAACGAGCGATAAGCCATTGATGAGGGTTGCGACATGATTCATGAAACTGTCCGCCCCTGAGACGGGCTGCTCCCCTTTCCGCCGATGGTTCCTGAAGGACCAGACGGCAGCGAGGAGCGTCGCAGAAAACGTAACAAGTGTCGCTGAGACGATGGTCATCGGGACAATCTCGAATCCGAGGAAAGCCGCATCTGCCCACCCGCGACCGCACAGGGTCGACGTCACTGCGTAGATGATCGTGAATTGAACTGCCCACGCAATGAGGCCGGCCACCATAAGGAGAACCTGTCCCGTGCGTCTCCCGCTCATCAGATCCCTCCCGTCAACCGCGGGAAACAATGGACTACGATAAGAGCGACCAAGCCTTGTCCTACCGTGTAGTACCAGAACAGCATGGTGTTATCGAAGGTCGTCCGCCGCACGCTGTCGAGCCGTCTTGCGAGCCAGCGGGCGATTGTGTAGGCCCCCATGATGAGCGTCGTCAGGACAAAGAATATCTGCAGAGACATGATGGCGTAAACTGCTGCACCATAGGCGTGAGCGGAGGGGCTTAGATCCGTCCCCCACTGTGCCCAAAGATCGATGGCTGACCCACCGCATAAGAACAGAAGCGCCACCCCGATCAAAATTGGAACAGAGATTGGGCTCCGGCGATCTTCACCGCGGAGTTGCCGGCTCGCGGCAGCGATCAGGACAGCGCTGCCGCAATAAAGAAATGCCGCGAGAGAGGGCCACGTCCATTCGGGAATTCGGACGTTTTGCGGTGGCCATGCCCCCGGATTCACGAGCCAGAGGAAGAGATAGGAGAAGATCAGGCAGGTGAAGACCATACCGGCGACGACCATGAGAACGATCATGGCCCACCAGGAATGGTTCGCTGGCCCGGTGACATAGACAGGCACGACGATGCCACCGCCGATATCGGCGGGCGGGCGAACGGGCCCTGGATCGGTTTCCCAAAGCCACCAGATCACGCATCCGACAGCGATCACGCCGCAGACGACTGATGTAAGAACGAACTTCACCGTCAGCAACAGGAAGAAGGCAGCCGTGAAGACTGCGGCGAGCACCGGTTGCCAGCCAGGACCTGGGACCTGCAGGATATATTGAGGCCGTGCATCGAAGGGGCTCGTCACCAAGGCCTCCCGCCCGCCGGTCGCCGTTCCAGGCAGATAATACCGCCCCTCTTCCACATCCTTCGACAGATTGGGCTGATCCCAAAGCGGATCTCTACTGACAACTTCGGGTATGCTGCGGGTATTATAGTTTCCGTTCGGAAGCCATTCGAGCGTGCTGGCATTCCAGACGTTTCCGGCATTATCGTCCGAGGCGAACCGAAACTTGCGCGCCAAGTCGTAGATGAATATCGCAACGCCAGCGGCGATCATGAACGCACCGATGGTCGAAACGACGTTGAGCGTGTCCCATCCCATTCCGACCGGATAGGTATAAACGCGCCGGGGCATGCCGATAAGGCCGGTAATATGCATCGGCAGGAAGGTCACGTTCACCCCGAGGAACATGAGGCCGAAGACCCAGCGTCCCAGGCGTTCCGAAAGAGGGTACTTACTGGCTACCGGCATCCAGTAATAGAACGCAGCAAAGAGCGGGAACACCATGCCGCCGATGAGCACGTAGTGAAGATGCGCCACGACGAAATAACTGTCATGAGCCTGCCAATCGAAAGGCGCCATCGCCACCATCACGCCCGTGAGGCCGCCGAGTGTGAAGATGAAGAGGAAACCGATGATGAAGAGCGATGGCGTCGTCAGCTTCATGCGCCCGGACGCGATAGTCGCGATCCAGGCGAAAACCTGAATACCGCTCGGCACCGCAACCGCCGTGCTGGCAGCCGAGAAGAAGCTCAGGGACATCTTCGGCAGGCCCGTCGCGAACATGTGGTGAACCCACAACCCGAAGGACAGAAAGCCTGTGGCGACGAGAGCGAGTACGATGAGGCGGTACCCAACTAGCGGCGTCTGCGCCATCGTCGGCACGATCATGGAAACCATGCCGGTTGCAGGCAGAAAGATGATGTACACCTCCGGGTGGCCGAAGAACCAGAACAGGTGCTGCCACAACAGAGGATCTCCGCCTCTTTCCGCGATAAAGAACGGCCAGCCGAAAGCCCGTTCCATCTCGAGCAAAAGCGTCGCAAGAATGACCGCGGGAAAGCCGATGACGATCATGACGGCGAAAACGAGCATCGCCCATGAATAGATCGGCAGCTTGTCAAGGCTCATGCCGACGGCGCGTGTCTTCATCACGCCCACGATGATTTCGATGGCGCCCGCGATGGCCGAGATCTCGATGAAGCCGATGCCGAGCAGCCACCAATCGGCATTCTCTGCCGGCGAATACTTGCTGCCGGTGAGCGGCGGATACATGAACCAGCCGCCGTTCGGCGCCAGACCGAAGAAGATCGTCCCGAAGAATACCAGTCCGCCGACGAAATATGCCCAGAATGCGTATGCCGAAAGCCGTGGAAAGGGGAGGTCGCGGGCGGCCTGCATGTTCGGCAGCAGATAAACGCTGGCGGCCTCCACCGCTGGAACGGCGAAGAGGAACATCATCACCGTGCCATGCATGGTGAAGAGCTGGTTGTAGAGATCGTGCCCGACGAGATTGCTTTCCGGCAGCGCGAGTTGCGCGCGCATGATGAGCGCCAGAATGCCTGCCAGGATGAAGAACAGAAAAGCCGTTCCGATATACCACAGGCCGACATAGGTGTTGTTGACGGCCGTGATGAAGCTGAGGCCGCTCGGTGCCTTCCAGGCTTTTTGCAGAGCTTCGAACTCTCCCTCCGGCCGGGGTAGCGGATTGGGATAGTCAGGTTCGTTGCGCCCGAAGGAGCGAGGACTTTCGGGTGCGTTCATTTCAGGCTTTCCATGTATCCGGCCAGGGCGCGAAGGTCCTCACCGCTCAGGGATCCATAGGAGGGCATCCGCACACCCGGCTTGATATGCTGCGTGTTGGCGATCCATCCAGCAAGCGTACCGATATTGTTCGGGAACTGGCCTGCTCCGATCGTGCGACGGCTTCCCACATGAGTGAGGTCAGGCCCGAACTGCCCGCTGGCCTCTGTCCCTCGCACCGCATGGCAGGATCCGCATCCGCCGACACGGAATAGCTCTCGTCCGCGTGCAAGCAGGGGAATTTCGGGTTCTCGGGCAGGCTTTGCCTGTTCTGTCCGCCAGGCCTCGAAAGCCTCAGGTTCCAATGCAATGACATCGAAAGCCATGCGGGCATGCTGATCGCCGCAGAACTCCGCACAGACGCCGCGATAGACGCCCGGTCTCTCTGCCGTGAAGTTGATGCGATTGATGCGCCCCGGAATCATATCGATCTTGCCACCGAAATTCGGAATCCAGAAGCTATGGATCACATCGGCAGAGGTGACGGACACGGCGATGGAGCGCCCGACAGGGACGACGATCTCATTGGCTGTCGAAAACTCTGTCTGACGACCATCCGCAGGATAACGGACGCGCCACCAGTACTGCTCGCCGATCACCTCGATCGGGAGCGCACCCTCTTGCGGCACATCGGTGTCGCGCATGACGATGAGCCCGTAAGGGAGAAGCGCAGATAGGGTCACGATCGGAAAGGCCAGTCCGCCATAGACGATCGTTCCACGGGTGCCGAGCCATGCCCGCCGCTCGGGGGGAGCAAAGATCGCGTAGAGCAGAAGGCTCGTGACACCCAAGAAAATGAGGGTGCCTCCCACCGTCATGATGACGGTAAGCCAGTATATCCTCGAAGCATCGCCTCCGGCCGGATCGAGGGCCGATTGCACGCCACTGCACCCTATGAGGGAGAGCATACAGAAAAGGGCAGCCGCACGCTTCGCAAAGGTGCCAAGCCACCCATGAAGGGTATGCCATCTCGCTTCAAGGTTCATTTGCCCAACTTGGGTCTTATCTGTATCGAGTAACAAAGCTTGGCCGTGAGCTATGGTTCCCTCGAAACACCCTGCCCTCAATTTACAACTGGGTTGTCGGGCTCCTTTGGGCCCATGAACACGGCACCTCGTGGCTCACGGGTCATCTAGCGCTATATGGTCGCCAAGGAACGGAAGCGGCTCCTGCCGGTTGCTTCATCGGAAACTCCGAAGCAGAGCTCATGATCAGGCGCGCGCTCAATCGATTGCTCATCGCCTCCGCCCTCATAGGGCTGGTGGCCTGCAGCGACCAGCAGGAGCAGGCTTCCATCCTGCATATTGCCGGCGGTGAGCCTGAGCAGGGCCGCGCCCTGATCCATTCCTATGGCTGTGGCACATGCCACCAGATCGACGGCATCCGAGGCGCGCGCGGCAGGGTCGGGCCGATCCTCGAGAATTACGCGCAGCAGCATCTCCTCGCAGGCTTCCTGCCGAACACGCCACGTAATCTGATGGCGTGGCTGATGGACCCTGTAGCGCTGAAGCCGCAGACCGGAATGCCATCGCAAGGCGTGACGGAGGCCGAAGCCCGGCATATGGCCGCCTATCTCTATTCCCTGGGAAGCGAGGATCTGCGGGTCTATCCAAGCGGTCCTCCCCTTCCGCTTCGCGATGCCAGCGGGAGAACCATCGAGATCCCCGATTCGACAACAACACCATCGGAAACAGATCCGCGTACGCGCCGTATCATCCCTGATCAAAACATCAGCCAAGAACCTCGCACTTAGCGAGATGCATTTGCCTGCGCTCAGGGCTCAGCGGACGCTTCCTCGGCATAACTCGGACGGACTTTCATCAATGTGATGAAAGCTGCAATCCAAAGACAGATGATGCCAAGAATGAGCACGATATCCAGCCAGGAAGATATCCCCCTCGGCTGCAGGATCCAGAGCGTATGAGCGCCATGATACAGAAGCACCAGCGAGCTCCCTCCAATCATGGCGGCTCGGCTCACGCCGGAAGGAACCAGCACCACGATGGCGCCCAGCATCAATAGATAGGAAGTCTTGAGAAGCCATTGATCCGAAGCATCGGCCCGCCTCAGGAACCAGCCTGCACCTTGCGGAAGATTGGCAAGCCAAGCGATGATGAATTGGGCAAACCATGTCCAGACAGTCAGAAGAGCCAATGTCAGCAAAGCACGTTCCAGGCTCTTCATCCTCTGTGAGGAGGCCGGGTCGGGCTTGAGAAAGTTCACCAGAATGGCGCCGGCCAGCGCGGCGAGAACCTGGGCGAGCCCGAAGGCGAACCCGAACAGGCTCGACCACCAATGCGGCTCGCGCGACAATACCCAGTCGTAGGCCGCGAAGCTCACGATCGGCGTCAACAGGGCCAGACCGACAGCGCTGACCTGACGCACATGCCGGGTCCGGATCAGCCAGAACGCCATTCCGGCACAGACCAACAGATAGATTGCACTTCTTAGGAGGAAAAAGCCGGGGCTCAAGAATGTGGCCCGCACCGGCGGCAGATCGGCCCTCTCACTGACCCAGGGAAAAAGTTGATCGATGCCGAAGGCAAGCGGAACGCCGAGAAGGATGAACAACGGAAGCGTCAATGCGGCGGCTTCTACCTCCGCTCGGATCGGAGCCAGCCAATGCTCGTTCATGAGGTGGCCGATCATCAACACGATCAGGCTGCCCATGGAGATCCCGGCAAGCCCGACAAAGACGATATAGAGGGCCTCCATCACATTCATGGAGATGCTTCTCCCTGACGCATCGGAGTTCCACCTTCTGCCTGCAACTGCTTCACGTAATGGGCGATGGCCCAGCGATCCTCCGGCAGAACCCGATCGGCATAAGAAAACATGCGACCTCTCCCCTCTGTGATGACCGTGGCGATCTGCTCAGCAGAAAGGGCTTTCACGCGCTCTTCATGATAGGATGGCGGAGGTGGAAAGCCCCGAGAAACCACCGTTCCATCTCCACGGCCGCTCAGGCCATGACAAGGCGAGCAGAAGGCCCGGAAACGCTCTTCGCCTCTGGCGATCAATCCTGGAGTAACCTGCGGCCCTGGCGCTGCCAGTGCTGCCTCCTGTGCGGCGGTTCCGCGTGGAATGACGCCAGGAGGAACAGGCACATACGGCCGTTGCACTGTGCGGGTCGAGGCGACCTCATCCCGCTGCTCCGTGCCGGTATCGCAGGAGGTCAGGAGGGACAGGCCGATCATGACCACGGCTAGCCGCATGCCGGCACCTCGCGCACCGCTTTCGGTGACAGGGTTTCGAAAAAGTGCCTGACCTCATCATCGTCGAACAGGGGGTCGCTGCTCAGAATGCAGAGGAAAAACCTGTCCTCCGAAGCGCGTTTGAAACCATGCACCTCGAAGACCGGATGATGCAGACGCGGGAGCCGAAGGATCAGGAGCAGCCCGAGCAGGGTTGCCGCACCGGCCCATAGGATTGCAACGATCAGTGTCGATGGGATGAAGGCAGGCCACGCATTGAGCGGACGGCCTCCAACATTCAAAGGATAATCGACAGCATTCATCCAGTACTGGGCGGCGTACTGAATACCCGCCCCCACCAAGGCCGCAACGAGGGCAATCCAAGGAATGATCGTCGTGCGAACGCCCATTTCCTCAGCGAGATCGGAGAGTGGGAAGGGGCTGAAAGCGTCTATCCTCGTGAAGCCTTTCCGCTTTGCCGCCCTGACGGAATCCATCAGAGCCTCGGGGTTCTCGAACTCGGCCATGATCCCATAAACGGATGACGTCATGAGGTTTTCTCCTCATGTTCGTCGTGACGGGTTTCGAACATGGAAATCGCGGGCAGGAAGCGAGCAAAGAGCAGGATGAAGGCTGAGAACAATCCGATCGTCCCAAGAAACAGGCCTGTCTCCGCGAGATTTGGGCTGTAGGTTCGCTGGATCGAGGGCAGATAATCCGTCTGAAGCCCACCGACGATAATCGAGAACCGGTCGAACCAGATGCCTACGCCTATGGACACGCCGACGAAAACGCCGGCAATGGTGCTCTGACGTGCGGATTTGAACCAGAGCAATTGTGGAATCAGGACGCTGTAAACGATTGCCGTCCAGTAGAGGCCGGCATAGTCCCCCGTCATGCGGTTGAAAGTGGCCTCTTGTGCCAAGCCGTCCGACAGAAGGGCGGAGACGAACTCGTCCAGATAAAGATAGCCGGACACGAGAGCGCTTGCGAGAACGAGCTTGCCAAGAAGATCGATGTCGCCCTCATCGATATAGTGCCCGAGCTTCAATCCCCAGCGCAGCAGAACAGCGACAAGGAGAACGATGGACAGGCCTTGAGCCAAGCCTGTGGCTACGAAATGGAGCGGCTGACGGGTCTCGTGCCAGTCAGGCACCAATGTCACGGCGAATTCAAAGGCCACCGTGCTTTGCATGATAAGGATCAGAGGCAGCACGAGGATGGCGACAAGGCGATAAGCGCGCTGGTGATAGGCCCAATGGCGCACGGAACCTCGCCAGCCGAGGGCAAGCACTCCATAAATCCGCTGAACGCTCTCCTTCCGGGCCCGATCCCTCAGGGTCGCGAGATCGGGAATAAGGCCAACATACCAGAGCAAACTGGTGACGACGACATGGGTGCTGATGGCCCAGAAGTCCCAGGTCAGCGTACTGCGGAACTGCGGCCAGACCTGGAATGTCGCGGGATACGGAAACGTCCAGTAAAACAGCCAAGGGCGGCCAAGATGGAAGATCGGAAAGATCCCCGCGCAGATGACGGCAAAGAGCGCAATGCCCTCCGCGAAGCGATTGACGGCCGTTCGCAGATCGTGCCGGCGCAGAACCAGGATGGCCGCAAAAAGACTTGCCCCATTAGCGATGCCGATCCACCAAGCATAGTTGATCAGGTCGAATCCCCAGACGAAGGGGATATTGACGCCCCAAACCCCCACGCCGAAAATCGTGACCGAGGCCAGCGTGTAGCCGAGCAGCAGAACGAGCGCGCCCGATACCCCCAAGGCGATCCACCAGATCGCGCCGAAGCGACGGCGAAGGGGGATGTCCGCAATCTTGCTGGTTCTGGCCTGCGCATGGCTTGTCATCGGCTATCCGTTCTCCGTAGAAGCCTTGATGCGGGCGAGATAAGTGGTGCGTGGCTGCGTGTTCAGATGACCCAGCAGCGCATAGTTGCGCGAATTTTTCTTAAGCTGGCTCACAGAGCTGACGGGATCGTTGATGTCGCCGAATATGATGGCTTGGGTCGGGCAAGCCTGTTGGCATGCCGTCATGACCTCTCCATCCTGCAGATGCCTGTCCTCGATGCGGGCTTCGGCACGCGCCGCGCCAATCCGCTGAACGCAGTAAGTACACTTTTCCATGACCCCGCGATCCCGCACCGTTACCTGCGGGTTCATGGCATCGGGTGAGGCCGTGTAATCGGTGCCCTGATAGTCAAGGAAATTGAAACGGCGGACCTTGTAGGGGCAATTATTCGAGCAGGTTCTCGTGCCGATGCAGCGGTTATAAACCATGTCGTTGAGTCCCTCGGAGGAATGCACCGTGGCATTCACCGGGCACACCACTTCGCACGGAGCCTTCTCGCATTGCATGCAGGGCACGGGCTGGAAATAGGTGTCCGGACTGACAGGGTTTCCCCCATAATATCGGTCCACACGCAGCCAATGCATCTCGCGCCCTTTCGCAACCTCCTCCGGGCCGACGACCGCGATGTTGTTTTCTGCCTGGCATGCGATGACGCAGGCATTGCACCCGATGCAGGCGTCAAGATCGATCGCCATACCCCAGGCATGTTCCTGATAGGGCCATTCCGGATAGAATGACGGCAGCTTTTCCGTCTCCTGCGCACTTGCTTGATCGGGCGAGACGGTGCGTACGATGTCGCGCCCCTGGAGAGAGTGGTGTTGCTGCGTGGAGACGATCGGCACTCGGCCGCCGACGATCCTGATGTCACCTGCGGTGATCCATGGCTGGGTCGACGGTCGGATTGCATACGCGTCGAACCCGATGTCGTTTCCGATCCGGCCCGCCTGCCGGCGCCCGTAGCCGAGCGTCACTGTCACGGCTCCAGGCGCATGTCCCGGCATCACCCAGACAGGAGCTCGCACGACGCGGCCTTCCACGCTAAGATCGATGGCATCGCCTGATGACAGGCCGAAGATGCTCGCCGTCTCCGGAGCAATCAGTGCCGCATTGCCCCAGACCTGTTTCGTCAGCGGCTTCGGCAGTTCCTGCAGCCATCCGTTATTCGCATAGGACCCGTCCCACATGGATGGGTCAGGCGCAAACATCACATCGATGCCTGCAGATGGAATCGGATCAGCGGCTCCGGGCTGCCAATCAACCCGCGTGGAGATGTCGATGGCAGGGGATGCCGAGCCATCGATCACGCCGTCTTCAAGCGAGCGCGCCCAGCGCTCCCCAAACGCATCGCCCCAAGCCTCACGCCAGGTTACCTGGACAAGGCTGCGTCCATCTACGTTCTGACCCGCCATGAGGCCGAGAAACTCCTCCGCACTCAACACCGGCTTCAGCGGCATCGTCGCAGGTTGTCTCAAGCCCACAGTGCCATCGAAAGCCCGCAGATCACCCCAACTCTCCAGGGGATGAGCCTCGGGCACATGCCACTGGCAGGCGGCAGCGGTCTCATCGCGATGCTGGCCAAGATGCATCGAGAGAGGAACACGCCGGATGAGGGCGGCAAGGTCAATGTCTGCTGGAGCCGTGTAGACCGGGTTGCCTCCAAGAACGATAAGATGGGTTACCCGACCGGCCTCCATCGCTTCGGCCAACTCACGGAGCCCTTGGGCGCCTTCTACTGCGACTCGTGCCGGCTCTACGGCTCGTATCGCCGTGCCGAACGCGCCCAGCTTCGCATTGATTGAAAGCGCGAGAGCATGCACATGGGCGGGCAGCTCCTGTCCAGCAACGACCAGGCCGTGAGATCCCGACCGGCGCAGTTCGTTCGCCAGACGGGAGATTGCAGGATGCGCGTCCGAAGGTTGTTCAGCGTTTGCTTCGATGGCGAATGCCAGTGATAGCGTGAATGCTTCGAACTCCCGTGCTCGAATGATCACGCGCTCATCCGCGCGCGCGCCGACGAGGCTCGGCCTGGCCTCGACCGAGAAGAGACGCGGCAGATCCTTATCCTGCATGCGCCGCCGGTTCTGGTAATCGGCCGCATAGCGCAGATGTCCCGGCTCCTCGGCGAAGAGATCGCCCCCGAGGGTCACAATGGTATCGGCTTGGGACAGGTCGTAGATGAGATCGACGTTCCGCCCGAATATCTCCATGGCAGCCGCTTGCCTGTTGTTGTCGTCGATAGGCGAGAACACATGCCATTGCGCAAGCGGAAACAGTTGCCTTGTCTGGCCGATGAGCCTGTTCAGGGTCGGCGATGATGTAGGCGGCATCAGAATGTGAAGTCCCCGTCCCTCACCGACGACAAGCTCGTTCCGCACAGGGCGAATGAAGTTCGTGAGCTCTTCCCAGCTTCGCGGGATGCCGTTCTGAATCGGTGAGCCCGAGCGATCGGGATCGTAGAGGGACAGGATTTCGGCCTGCGCGAAGACATCCGTTGCTCCGAGGCTTGCCGGGTGAAGCGGATTTCCCTCGATCTTGATCGGCCTCCCCTCCTGTACCTTCACAAGAACGCCTCGCCCAAAGCCGTTCAATGGAAGGGATGTCGCAACCGTGAGAGGCACGCCCGGCGTATAGCCCGGCATGTTATGACTCTGGGACAGGAGCGGAGCATTCTTGCTCGCGTCGCTTCCATTGCAGGCGGCGAGCCCTCCCAGGGCGAATGACGCGCTCATCAATTTCAGCAGCGTCCGGCGGTCGATTGACGAGGCTTGGGCCACGTCTGGAAACTCGGCTTCCACATACCGGCGCACCTCCGGCATATCTGCCAGTTCCTCAAGACTGCGCCAGAGTCTTGGGCCTTCTTCCGCGGCGAGGCGAGCCCTCAATGCATCCAGATCGAACTTTGCGCTCTCACCCATCGCTGTTACCGGTGGCATGTGTTGCAACTGGTGAGACGCTGCGAAGCGGCCCGATAAAATTCGCGAATATCATTCGGCAGATCTTTGTCGTGGGCATCATAGCCCATGGTGAACACGGCCTCTTGCGGTCGAAGATTCGGAACCGGGTCGCGATGGCAGTCCAGGCACCAGCCCATGGATAAGGTCTGCGTCTTCACGGTCTTCGGCATCTGGTCCACCCGGCCATGGCAGGTCTCGCAGGCGACCCCCTTGCTCACATGGGCAGCGTGGTTGAAATAGGCGTGATCCGGAAGGCGGTGGACGGACGTCCACTCAATCGGCTGTCCAAGGGTGAAGCTGGAACGGACCGGATCGAGGACGCTCGCGCCCACCCACACCTGAGAATGGCATGACATGCAGGTCTGAGCAGAAGGCATGCCGGCGTCGGCCGCGCGCTCGACCGTGGAATGGCAATAGCGGCAATCGATGTTCAAAGTTCCGCTGTGCAGATCATGCCGGAATGGAACAGGCTGAGGTGCAGGCTTGCCGACATTCCAGGTGCTGTCGGAACGGGCCCAGACATAAGCCAGCGCGCCGGCCGCGACGATCCCGGCCCCAACGAGCACGATGACCACCCTGAACAGGGTCGTTGCTGCCGGTGTAAAGAGCTGCGCCATTGCCTGTGTCGCGCACCCATCGTTTGGTCAGGTTTTCTGGCCCGATCGAAGCTTCGCTGTTGGACAATCGGTTCAGCGCAGCTTCGTTCCCTCATGGCTGGGTCAGGGCGACCCTTTGGGGATGGGTGAAGACTTCGAAGCTGTCCCCTCTTGCGACCGCCAGCAAAGTAATGCCGCAACCTTCGGCGGCCCTGATAGCAAGGGCCGTCGGCGCGGAGATCGCGATGAGGAGAGGAGCCCCCATGCGGGCCGTCTTCTGCACCATCTCGACCGAGACGCGACTGGTCAGCAGAACGGCACCATCCGAGCAGATTTCTGAGCGCGCAGCCAAAGCTCCAGCCAGCTTATCGAGCGCATTATGCCGTCCGACATCCTCCCGGATGGCAACCACGCCCTGCTCTGGACGCCAAAAGGCGGCAGCATGGATGGCTCTGGCCTCGCGGTTCAGCCGCTGAGCATCGGAAAGATTTTCCATCGCCCCCGCTATCGCCTCTGGTGAAACCTGCAGCTCGCTTGTGATCGAAGGAAGCGGACGTTCGACCTCAGCCAAGGATTCAACCCCGCACAATCCACATCCGATCGGGCCAGCAAGGGCGCGCCGCCGCATCTGATAGGATGCGCTGCGCCGCTCCGACAGCCACATGCGGATTTCGCATCCCGTCTCGTGCTCGATGATTTCGGTTGAAACGAGGTCGTCCGGAGCCGCGATAACACCTTCGGAGAGGCTGAAGCCGAGAGCGAAATCTTCCAGGTCGGCCGGGCTCGCCATCATCACTGCATGGGTCGATCCGTTATAGGTCATGGCAATGGGCATTTCCTCCGCCACGACACGCTCGCCAGGCGCAAACGCCTCCCTGCCGACCTTGACTTGCGGCATACGAACGATGGGGGACAGGTTCAAGCTCATTCTGCCGCCTCCGGCAATGACGACCGCACTAAAGCAATCCGGATCGATTTCGCTGCATTGGCGGCGATTGTTGCGTTGCATGATAATGAATGGGAAGCCTGACCGTTCCCCTTGCCGGCCGTATCCGCCCCAGATCGAGGCCGAGCATCCAAAGCTGTTCAGAGCAGGAACATCAGGCTCATGCGAACCGCTTGGCGCCGGCAACGCAAAGGACAACAACGCCTGTCGCCGCGATCATTGTCCAGGCGACCGGCTCATGAAGCAGAAGGCCCGCCAGCGCCAGCCCGAAGAAGGGTTGGAGCAGTTGCAGCTGCCCGACTCCCGCGATGCCGCCCAGGGCGAGGCCGCGATACCAGAAGACAAATCCGACCAGCATGCTGAATACGGAAACATAGGCGAGCCCAAGCCAGGCGGGCATGCCGATCCCGCTCCAGGAGCCCGGCAGCGTCATCAGCGCGAGAGCCGCCATCATCGGGAGCGACATCAGCAGAGCCCATGAGATGACCTGCCATCCACCAAGCCTGCGCGACAGCGTGGCGCCCTCCGCATAGCCGAGGCCGCACAACAGGATCGCTGCTACCATCAGCAACTCGCCCGTAAGCGATCCGCCGCCGCTGTTGAGCAGGGCGAAGCCGGCGACCGTGGCGGCACCGAGCCCTGAAAACAGCCAAAAGATCGCTTTGGGTCTTTCGCCTCCCCGCAGAACGCCGAAGATGGCGGTTGCAAGCGGCAGCAGTCCGATGAAGACGATGGAATGAGCCGAGGTGATGTGCTGAAGGGCAAGCGCGGTCAGCAACGGGAAACCGACCACAACGCCAAGCGCAACCACCGCAAGCGAGAAGAGGTCGCCCCGTTCAGGCATCTTCTGCCGGAGAAGTCTCAGGAAGACCGCCCCAAGAAGAGCGGCAATCACTGCACGAGCCGAGGTCAGGAACAGGGGTGAGAAATCGCCGACAGCAACTCGGGTGGCAGGCAACGAGCCGCTGAAGATGATAACACCCAGGAGGCCGCTGCCCCACGCATCCGTCGTTCGATCCATATCGCCTCTCTTTCAAAGACGAGCATAGGATTTGGCCGCTGGCTCGAACAGCAACAATGCAATACAATCTGTCAAAATTGTATGGGTACGTTTATCCATACACTTGGCAGAACATGGATGAAGAACGAAGAACCCACACGGACAGAACAAGTGATGGCAGCGGTCCGCTCGAAGATATCGAGCCGGGCCCTCTCCTCCGAGGACAGGCTGCCCTCGATCAGAAGCTTTGCAACCTCCATGGGGGTGTCGCCGTCGACTGTCGTCGAGGCTTATGATCGCCTTGCCGCAGAGGGCCTGATCCGTGCCCGACGGGGCTCCGGCTTCTATGTCGCAGGCAATGCCATGACGCCGCTTGCGCTGGCGGAAACTGAGCCACGCCGCGATCGTGCCGTCGACCCATTCTGGGTTTCGCGACAGTCGCTCGACGCCGCTTCTACAGCACTGAAACCTGGATGCGGCTGGTTACCTGCGGATTGGATGCCGCATATTGCCCTTCGCCGCGCCATGCGCACACTCGCGCGGGCCGAGGATGCGATGCTTGCGGATTATGGCAGTACACGTGGCTCGCTGCGCCTGCGCCGGCTGCTGCTCGGACGATTTGCGGAAGAAGGCCTTGAGACGTCACCCGATCAGATCATGCTTACGGGCTCGGGGACGCAAGCGATCGACCTAGTCTGTCGTTTCCTGCTGAGATCTGGCGACACGGTTGTGGTGGACGATCCATGCTACTTCAACTTTCAGGCGCTGCTCCGTGCGCATCAGGTCAGGATCGTCGGCGTGCCGTATACACCCTCCGGCCCTGATGCCGACGTTTTCGAAAGCATCATGGCGACAGAACGGCCGCGCCTCTACATCACCAACTCAGCGCTTCATAACCCGACGGGAGCCACCCCTTCTCCACAGAATGCCTATAGAATCCTGAGCGCAGCCGCCGCTCATGACGTGACGATCGTCGAGGACGAGATCTTTGCCGATTTCGAACCGGAGCCCTCGCCACGTCTTGCGATCCTCGACGGCCTCAACCGGGTCATCCGGATCGGGAGCTTTTCGAAAACCCTGTCGGCCTCGATCCGCTGTGGCTACATCGCCGCGAGAAAGGATTGGATCGAAGGTCTGACAGATCTTCAAGTTGCCACTTGCTTCGGCGGGCCGAGCCCGATTGCGACCGAGCTGATTGCCGAAGTTCTCTCGGGTGGCAGCTACCGCAAGCACATGGAGGAACTGCGAAAGCGCCTTTCACGGGCAAGGCGCGAAATGGCAACCCGGCTGGATAATCTCGGCATCAAGCCATGGGTTATGCCGCGCGGCGGATTTTATCTCTGGTGCCGTCTGCCGGAGGATCATGATTCAGCGACGCTGGCTCGCACGCTGCTGGAAGAAAACGTGGTTCTGGCTCCAGGAAACGTGTTCAGCATCTCACAAATGGCTGCACCATTCATCCGCTTCAATGTTGCGCAAACAGGCGATCCAAGAATCCTCTCGTCTCTGAAACGGGCAATGCAAATCCAGCATCCCTCTCCCTGAACGAGTGATCCTTGCCAAGACGCAGTTTAGGGACTATGTCTCAAGCATCTCCTTGGGGTGCCCATTCGGGCTGAGAGGTCTTTTTAAAAGATCAACCCATCGAACCTGATCCGGATCATGCCGGCGGAGGGATTGCGAGATGATGAGCGCACCAGCGTCCGTGATGGACGCCCTTGATCTTCCGAATTTGGCCGGGCTTTTGCTTGCGCGTCTTCGCAGCAGGCACATACGCGTGCATGCGATCACGAACGCAGCTGCACAGACCTTTACGGCAAACCTGCTGTTGGCCTCAGGCGCGGTTCCATCTCTGACCTTCGCACCGGAAGAGGTCACCGGCTTTACGAGCCGCTGCGATGCCCTTCTCGTCAATCTCGGCACCCTTGACAAAGATCGTCGATTGGCAATCCCACATGCGATTGCAACAGCCAACGCTCAGGCCAAGCCGTGGGTACTTGATCCAGTCTTCGTAGAAGTTTCTCCGCCTCGCCTGGAGTTTTGCCATGAATGCCTCTCGGGAATGCCCCGGGTCCTGCGCTGCAATGAGAGCGAGTTCAAAGCCCTCTCCGGAACAGAGCCAACGTCCGAGGCCTTGCAGGCATTCGCTAAATCCCATGCGATGGTCGTTGCGCTCACCGGCACAATCGATCTCATCACTGACGGAAATCGTCTTATTCGCATCGCAAACGGCCATCCGCTGATGACCTGCGTAACCGCTATGGGATGCGCAGGAACGGCCCTCATCGCAGCTTTCTCCGCTTTGCACGACAACGCACTTGAGGCCACCGCCGCGGCTCTGCTCGTCACCGGGATTGCCGGTGAAATCGCTGCACACGAGGCGAAAGGACCCGGCACGTTTCAGCCTGCTTTCCTCGACGCCCTCTTCAGCCTCAATTCATCAGCCATCTCCACACATGGAAAGATCATATGAATTCTGTTGATCTCAGGCTTTACGGCATTATCGCCCCTGAACGGACGGCAGGCCGCGATCCTATCGGACTTGTACGGCAAGCCGTCTCCGGTGGCGCGACGCTCATGCAGTACCGGGACAAAAACGCCAATGGCCGCCGTTCTGTAGAACTGGCTCGCGCTCTAAAAGAGGCACTCGTAGGCACAGGCGTACCTCTGCTGATTAACGACCGGGTCGATGTCGCAATGGCCGCCGGCGCCGATGGCGTTCATCTCGGTCAGGATGACATGCACCCTGAAGATGCGCGCGAGTTGCTCGGCCCCAACGCCATCATCGGATGGACCCTCAAGACGCAAGAGCATGCTGCAAACATGGTAGGCATGCCGGTCGATTATGCCTGTATTGGCGGCATCTTCTCAACCTCAAGCAAGAACAATTCCTCTTTGCCCATCGGCATCGATGGGCTTCGCAGCATCCTGACGAGTGCCAGAGCTGCAGCCAATAAGCCCATCGGCGCAATTGCAGGGATCGACGCATCGAATGCGCAGTCCGTCATTGCTGCGGGGGCTGACGGCATCGCAGTCATCTCAGCACTCTTCATGGCGCCTGACACCCAAGAAGAGGCCAGAAGACTAAGGAGAATGGTGGATCAAGCCTTGGAAAAAAGGAGTGCTCCCGCATGACATCCATCGCGGTCACCATTGCAGGCTCTGACTCAGGTGGCGGGGCAGGCATTCAGGCGGACATCAAGACCTTTTCTGCACTCGGCGTTTACGGCGCCAGTGTTATCACGGCGCTGACGGCGCAGAACACGCTCGGCGTTCAGGCAATACATGATGTCCCTCCGGACTTCGTTGCACAGCAGATCGACAGTGTCTTCTCCGACCTCTCCGTCGATGCCGTGAAGATTGGAATGCTCTCCCAGCCTGCCGTCATCACGGAAGTCGCAGAAGGGCTTGCGCGTCACGGCATCACGCAGATCGTGCTCGATCCGGTGATGGTGGCCGCCAGCGGGGACACTTTGCTCGCACCAATGGCGGTCGACGCCTTGCGGCAAGTTTTGCTGCCGATGGCTTTGCTCGTCACGCCCAACCTTCCGGAAGCCGCTGCCCTTCTCGATGAGCCTTTGGCCCAGGACGAGGCCACCATGCACCGGCAAGCCGAGAGGATCCTCGCCATGGGACCCAAAGCGGTGCTGCTGAAAGGCGGCCATGGTACGGGTCCCGAGAGCATCGATGTTCTCCTGGACGTGGAGGGCATGCGGCGCTTCGCGTCTCCTCGCATCAAGACGCGCAATACGCACGGCACGGGCTGCACCCTGTCGTCGGCAATTGCAGCGGGATTTGCGAGAGGCCTATCGCTCGACGAGGCGATTTCGGCAGGCAAGCGTTTCGTCAGCGCGGCCATCGGCGCATCCGATCATCTCACCATTGGACGCGGGCATGGGCCCGTGCATCACTTCCATGCTCTTTGGTCCTAAACTTTCACGCCGCGCTGCGCTCGGCATCGGTGCAGCCGCTCTTGCAACTCCAGCTGTTGTTCATGCTAAGAATCTGCGCTGGCGCATGGTCACATCGTGGCCGAAGGGACGCACCGGTCCCGGCATATCGGCGCAACGAATCGTTGATCGCATCAACGCCATGAGCGGCGGGCGGCTTCAGATCGATCTCTTTGCGGCCGGCGAGATCGTGCCGCCCTTCGCAGTCCTCGATGCGATTTCGAATGGAACCGTGGAAATGGGTCACACGGCGTCGCTCTATTGGCAGGGGCGCATGCCGTCCGCAGGATTCTTCACAAGTGTTCCTTTTGGCCTCGGCCCGATCGAGCATCAGGCCTGGATCGAGTTACGGGACGGTCAGACGCTCTGGGACGAACTCTACAGGCCTCACGGAGTACGGGCATTTCTTGCAGGCAATACGGGGCCGTCCATGGGCGGATGGTTTCGTCACAAATTGAATGGCGTCGAAGACCTAAAAGGCATGCGATTGCGGGTTCAGGGTTTGGGAGCCGAGATTTATGCCAAGCTGGGTGCTGTCCCGATGACCGTTTCCGCCGGCGATCTTCTACCTGCTCTTGAAAAGGGCACTATCGATGCTGCGGAGTTTCTGGCTCCTGCGACGGATCTGGAAACCGGCCTGCCGAAATATGCATCGTTCTATTACGCACCAGGGTTCAATAAACCCAATGGCGCTAGCGAACTTTTGATCTCGCTTGCGGCCTGGGAGACGTTGTCGACAGACCTGCGCAACATCGTCATGGAAGCCTGCAGAGCAGAACATACCTTGGGGCTTGCCGATGCCTATCAAACCAATGCTGCGGCTTTGACGGAGATTCTCGGCAGATATCCAGTGAGCCTTCAGGCATTCCCTCGATCCGTTCTAGATATGGCACAATCGGCCTCGACCGAGCTCCTGTCAGAGATTGCTTCGACCTCTTCCCTCGCCAACCGTATCGTTGAAAGCTACAGAAAAGCTCAGGACGATATGCGCGGCTGGTCGGCTCTCGCAGCGGATATGGCGAGAGCGAGCATAAGAACATCTTCAGCCGCACGGTAAGGATAAACTTATCAAGCTGTCAGCTAGTGACGAAAAGTTCGCAGGCGGTATGAAAGAAGCTGTCGAAGGCCAGCCCAAGCCTGCGACTGGCAACCTATGCTCAGGGCCCGCGCTCAATGGCGCTAAGGCACATGAGGGCTTCCCTTCTCCACGAGGGCACTTTCGTTTCCCTCGAACATGGAGATTAAGCTTGTCCTATGCCCGCTCATCCTTGCGGTAATCGTACCCGGCTGAGGTAAGTCGGATCCGGCATCGTCGCTCGCGCCGGGGGCAGATAGAGTGTCGTTGTCGCAGTGATGCTTGCCGTTAAAATTTCCTCCAGCATGATGGGACGGATCATAGGCTCGCATCCGGGAACTGTTGGTGCCTCATAGAGATACACCGGGTGCGTTCGCGGATAGAAAAGCGAAAGCTTTTCAAGCAGGAGCGGCATGGCCGAAATGTCATAGGCATAGCGGCGAAAGGTTAGATCGCCCACGAGTCCGGCCTGCCAGAGGATGAGCTGAGCCGAATTGTCGACGGAGCGCGAATTGAGAAGAAAGTCGGTCGCTTCGTAGGACTGACAACCGTTCGCAGATGGGTCTATGCCCAGATCCGCAAAGAGGCAGTCCTCGGCTGAGATGCCGGGCAGCATCCGAGCACGGAACCCCTCCGCACGAGCGCGCCTGATCGATTCGTGCGAGGCATAGGCATAGACCCCGGGATGACCATAAAAGGCTGCGACGGTGCGCTCGCCGGATCGCACGCTCGCAAGAATACGGTCGACCATTTCCTGATAGGTCTGCATCCGCGGCTTGCCCTCTCCGTAAAGGTCGTAAAGCGTCTCGGCTCCATCGGGGCAAAGACGGCGGATCACCTCTTCGGCCACAGGGTCCGCGACGATGTAAAAGAGGCGGGCGGCACATTGCATGCAAGCAATCGTTTCAACGGTTAGTTGGCCGGTCGTTCGGATGCCCGTTCCAACGACAAGGAGTTGATCGTCGTACACATTGCCTCCCTTAGAGCAGACAGTGCGCGTCATAGTGCTTGGCGCATTGCACAGAGCTCATCGCCACCAGATCGGAATCATGACAAACGGAAATGCATATTGTGGCACCATGGCTCCTGGCGCAGCCTGTGGCCAGAACGCCATCTGTGGCGCAACAGCACCTGGCGCCGCCTGGTGCCACATCGCAAATTGTGGGGCCATGGCTCCCGGCGCAGGCTGCAGCCATGGCGCAACTTGAGGAACGACAGCGCCCGCGGGAGCTTGCTGCCAGAACCCAACTTGCGGCGCCACAGCCCCTGCTGGCAACTGCTGCCAAGGGGTAACCTGTGGCGCAACCGCACCCGCAGGGGTTTGTTGCCAAGGTGAAACCTGTGGAGCCACAGCTCCTGCCGGCATTTGCTGCGATGGTGAAACCTGAGGCGCCACAGCTCCTGCGAGCGCCTGCTGCCATACACCAAATTGAGGTGCTACGGCTCCAACAAGCGTCTGCTGGCGCGCTCCAAATTGCGATACCTCGGCTCCTGGGGGAGGCGTGGTTCGCATGTGATCGACATATACTTTCCGGAGTTGATCGAGCCCGGCTACAACGACGATCTGCGGTGTCGCTGCACTCTCGGCGTCAAGGCCGGCTAATCGCGCTTGGATCGCCGCGAGGTTCCCACTCAGCAAGAGCTTGCGGTCCTCGTCGGAGAGTTCCGCCTGCTCCATTGCGGCATCTGCATCGACGATGAACCCTGCCAGACTTTTCGGGTCGGTCGCCAAGTCGGCCAGAAAGTCACGAAGCTCCGTTGCCATGGCACTCTCCGTGGAATGTCAACGCAAACTGTACCGTGATGGCACGAAAGTGACTAGTTTGGATGCTCTTCGGAACAGGTGGCAGGAACGGATATTTCGAGGCACTTGTCGATCAGATCAAACGCTGAACATCAAAACTAGTCACCATCTTTGGAGATAGATCGGATGCGTCGCGGCTGAACTTGGCCGTTCTTCGAAAGAGAATAGAACTACGGTTTTAAGCGTTGCGCCGGAATTACCTCGCATGGAGAGGGCTAGTGATGCTTATCAAGCAACATTCGCGCTTCCACCAAATCAGGCGCTCCGAATACCTCAGTGATTTCCGCATAGATTGGACCAAGCAGGCTCTGGCTTTCATGCAGCTTCCCCTGCCTCATCCACAAGTGGGCAAGTGAAACAGCCGAGCGAATCTGAAACGCTTTCGCTTTCTGGCGCCTTGCGAGATCGATGGCAGCATGCAGAATGTCCTCCGCTTCAGCACTGTCAGCGCCACAGGCCATTTTTATGAGAGCCTGAATGCGCAAGGCCTCGGCCTCCCATATCGCCTCACCGCTATCGCGTATCATGGACAGTGCATTTCTCGCTATCTCATGTCCCATGTCTGTCTCTTCAGCCCGCTCCGCAGCTGCAGCGATGTGGACCAGCAAGATAGGAATTAAGCAGCGCCAACCAGCTCGATGCAATCCGACCATGCTTTCCTGGGCAAGACGATTTCCGTTTCGAAGATCTCCCTCGATGGCCGTCAGCGTTCCGGCCAACAAGTTGCCGAACAGAATGTAATCAGGAATTCCGTGTTGAACGCTAATCTCGACCGTTTCTCTGGTAAGCTCTTTGGCAGCATCGAAATTTCTTGCGAGGATCTGGAGCAATGCGATGTTGCCGAGCGCTTGAGCAAGCGAGAAAGGCTGCATGGCAGACCGGGCAATATCCACGGCCTCCGCGGAAGTGCGCATGGCCCTATCCAGCTTTCCGCTGAGCCATTCTGCAATGGCGAGGTGAAAGCGGATCAGGGAGGCCATCTCGTGCCCCGTCAGCCGAATATGGATCTCGCGATCCTTCTCATCGTAACAGTCGAGCGCTCTCTGCAGACAAGTACAAGCGTCTGCAGGCTCTCCTCTGAATAGCCGAGCTGCCCCATCCATGGTCCAGCGGATGCACAGCAGAACGCGATCATCGAGGCCGTCTGTGGCAGCACAAATCCGTTCGGCAACCCGTTCGGCATCGGACCATCGAGCGGCCACGTAGTAGGCTCCAAACAGGCCGCGAAGCGCATGGACCAAATTGACGCGATCTCCCAAAGTCTCGCAGAGCTCGCAGGCCCGGAGAAAAACTTCCTCGGACTCCGGCACGCTGTAGCCTTTGGCGGCACGCACGGCGACACCTTTGATGAGTTGCACCTCAAGCTCTGCCCGTATTCGCTCAGGTGCCGGCGGCAAAGTGCGAAGCTGCATGATCGCTCTGTCGCAATGAGCGATGGCCTCACTGTTGGCGAAGTGTTCAATCGTCCGTTCCGCTGCCCTGCGCCAATAATCTGCAGCCTCCTGCGTCTGTCCGGCACCGGCATAGTGGTGAGCCAGAAGCTCCGGCTGAATATCTTTGGTTTCGGGCCTTTGACTCTCGAGAGCACTGGCGATGCCGGAATGGATCTGCCGGCGCCTGCTTTTCAGGAGGCTCTCATAAGCCGTATCCCGCACCAGAGCATGTTTGAAACTGTAGACTCCCGTATCCGGTGAGCCACTAGGTTGCACGAGACCGGATGTGACGAGTTGCTCCACCATGTCCCGCAACTCTTCCTGCGGGCGCTCGGCAACTGCCGCTAACAATGGAAAGGAAAAGTCGCGGCCAATTGCAGCTCCGATCTGGGCAATCTCCTTGGCTTTCCCCAGACGATCCAGGCGGGCCAGAAGAGAATCGTGCAAAGTCGCTGGGATGACCGGAGGAAACAAAGGGCCTGCCAAGGCATAACTGTTGCCTTCATCGATCACGATACCCGATTCAATGACCTCCCTCGTCAGTTCCTCGATGAAAAGGGGTACGCCGTCCGCTCTTTCCAGTATTTCTTGAAGCAGGGAGCCCGGCAGCGATTTACCCTTAGTCATCTGCTCGACAATGCTGACGCCTTGGTCTCTTGGGAGGCCATTCAGAGACAGCGCAGTCATATGGCCGCTGCTATCCCAAGGAGGCGAGAACTCAGGCCGCGCCGTGACAATCAGCATCACCTTCAGGCACTCAATACGCTCGATCACAAGCTCCAGAAAATCCAGCGTCGTCGGATCCAGCCATTGCGCATCCTCGCAGATGAAAAGCACGGGGCAGCCGGCAGTCAAGCCCTCGAGCTGTTGGAATATCACTTCCAGCGTGAGTTGCTTCTGGCGTTGCGGCGTCAATTCCGGGAGGGTGTAGCGAGAGCCTGTAGGAATGCCGAGCACAGCTGCCATCAGCGGAACGGCAGGGTCAAGATCACCCGTATTCCGAGCAAGCAGCGCCTCGATCTTGTCAAGCTTCACCTCAGGCGGATCATCGCGCTTCACATCGGCGGCGTTCTCGAAGTGCTGGATCACAGGATAAAGAGGTGTAGAAATATGATAGGGCGTACCTTGCAGGCGAGGCGCCACATAAGTCTCACCACTCAGTTGCTCACGCAATTCTAGCACCAGACGCGATTTGCCTATTCCCGCCGGTCCAGAGAGAAGGATGACCTGGCCCTCGCCTCCTTTGACCTGCTGCCAGCGGCGTAGGAACAACGAGAGTTCCTCCTCGCGCCCGACAAGATGCGTATAGCCGACAGGATGCTTGGCCTCGAAACGGTCGTTGGCTCGTATCTCGCTTTTGACGCGCCATACCGTCAGCGCGTTTGCAAAGCCCTTGAGATTTTGCGGGCCCAGATCCTCCAGCTCGAACAATCCATCTACAAGCCGACGCGTTATCGGACTGATAAGCACAGCGCCCGGTTCCGCAATAGCTTGGAGCCTTGCCGCCAGATTTGGCGTTTCACCAATCACAGTGTCGGCGGCCTCTCGTCCCGATAAGTCGCCGATCACCACCGGCCCTGTCGCAATACCTATGCGGGCCTGCAACTGCGCGCCCCCCGGAGGTTTCAGATGATTGATTGCTTCGATCAGGGCGAGGCCTGTAGAAACCGCCCTATCGGCATCGTCCTCATGAGCTTGCGGCCACCCAAAATAGATCAGCACACCATCCCCGAGGAACCTGGCGACATAAGCCTCCACTCGAGCTGCTACCTGGATGCAGGCATCGTGATAAGCACTGATGACCTCGCGCAGATCCTCAGGATCAAGCCGCGCCGACAGTTCCGTCGAACCCACGAGGTCGCAAAAAAGAACGGTCAGTTGACGCCGCTCGGCAAAGCCCGCCGATGTGTTTTGGGACTCGCGGGAAGGCCTTGTCGTTGCCAGCTCCTGTTGTGCCTGGAGAGCGGCAAGGGATCGAAGCAATTTTTTCCGATGTCCGAGAGCCGAAATTCCCAAGTCTTTGAGGTCGGCTTCCGTGAGGCTGAACAGGACTTCGCCTTCGAGGGCATTCGCGGCGAATACCTCGGCGTATTGCTCAAGCCCCTGCTCGACGAGCCATCTTGCTACGTCAATCACAGTACATCTCGGTTGCAGCCGCCTTACATTGTAAGGAAATTAGCACAGCTAACCGATCAAATGCACTCCCCACCTTACAGCTATGCTTCATCAGGCTGGGCATGGTCGTTACCAGCTTAGCGTAAGCCATCATTGACCAACTCGGCCGTTAGGTTTAATTTTAACTCAAGTCGATGGATGAACTTCATATTCCCATCACTATGAAGATCATCCTGCAGAGCTGCGTGTTAAACCACTGAACCGACTTTCGGCTTTCTTGCGGGAAGTTCTTCAGCGGCGAAGTTGTTGCCTTCTGTTTCATGCCAGAAGCCTCTTCAGGCAAGGATGAACGGGGATGGCTGTAGCGCTCATACTGGTTCTGATCGCCCTCGGCTCGGTGGCGTTCCATCTCTGGAGCCCCTGGTGGTGGACGCCTATTGCATCGAACTGGAGCTATATCGACACCACGATCGTCATCACCTTCTGGATTACCGGAGCGGTCTTCGTCGCTGTCGTTCTCTTCATGGCCTATTGCGTTTATCGCTTTCGCCATCGGCAGGGCCAGCAAGCCCACTATGAACCGGAAAGCAAGCGCCTGGAATTGTGGTTGACCGTCATCACAGGCGTCGGTGTCGCAGCCATGCTGACGCCTGGCCTTTTCGTCTGGCATCAATTCATCTCGGTCCCGGAGGATGCAACCGACATCGAGATCCTTGGACAGCAATGGCAATGGAGCTTCAGGCTTCCAGGGCCCGATGGCAAACTCGGCACAACCGATGCACGCCTCATCAGCCCGGACAATCCCTTGGGTTTAAGCCGCGAAGATCAAAGCGGACAGGACGACGTGATCGTCGAGGGCGGCGAACTCCGACTCCCCATTGGCAAACCTGTGAAAGCCCTGCTGCGCTCGGTTGACGTCATTCATAATTTTTATGTGCCGGAAATCCGAGCCAAGATGGACCTTGTTCCAGGCCAGGTTTCCTACATTTGGTTTACGCCCACGAGAACGGGCACCTTCGAAATCCTGTGCGCGGAACTCTGCGGGCTCGGCCATTCGCAGATGCGCGGAACAGTCGTCGTGCAGGAGCAAAAGGACTACCAGACATGGCTTCAGGGCCAAGCATCGCGCAGCTTCGCGCGCCTTTCGCCTGACGCTCAATAAGCAAGCTGCCGGCAAAAGGCGGCATGGGGGCAGTGGAAACGTCCAGGGAGAGGAACCCTGATGGTTGATGTACCCCTCGGGCCGATCGGAACGGCGCCCTCGCCTGCGACCGAAGATGTCGAACTCTACCATCCGCATAGCTGGGTGACGAAGTACGTCTTCAGCCAAGATGCCAAGATCATCGCAATCCAATATTCCTTCGTGGCTCTCACCGTCGGGTTGATCGCCCTCGTCCTGTCTTGGTTGATGCGCCTGCAACTCGGCTTTCCAGGCGTCTTCACCTTTATCGATGCGAACGCCTATTACCAGTTCATCACCATGCATGGGATGATGATGGTGGTTTATGTGCTGACGGCACTCTTCCTGGGCGGGTTCGGCAATTACCTCATCCCTCTGATGGTCGGCGCCCGCGACATGGTTTTCCCCTACCTCAACATGTTGAGCTTCTGGGTGTACCTGCTCGCCGTCCTCATTCTGGTCGCGAGCTTTTTCGCGCCGGGCGGACCCACCGGCGCAGGATGGACCCTGTATCCTCCCCAGGCCATCATGTCCGGCACGCCCGGTGGACAGGATTGGGGCATCGTTCTGATGCTCGTCTCACTGATGGTTTTCATCATCGGCTTCACCATGGGCGGCTTGAACTACGTCGTGACCGTGCTGCAGGCGCGGGCTCGAGGCATGACGCTGATGCGCATGCCCCTGACCGTGTGGGGGATCTTCACGGCCAGTTTCATGGCTCTTCTGGCTTTCCCGGCTCTGTTCGTCGGCGCCGTGATGATGCTGTTCGACAGAGCGCTCGGCACGAGCTTCTTCATGCCTGCCATCGTCGAGATGGGGCAGACTCTCGATCGCAGTGGCGGAAGCCCCCTGCTCTTCCAACATCTTTTCTGGTTCTTCGGCCATCCGGAGGTTTATATTGTCGCACTACCGGCTTTCGGCATCGTCTCCGATCTGATCAGTACCCACGCGCGGCGCAACATCTTTGGCTATCGCATGATGGTGTGGGCATTGCTGGCTATCGGCGCCCTCAGTTTCGTGGTCTGGGCGCACCACATGTATGTGAGCGGCATGAACCCCTATTTCGGGTTCTTCTTCGCGACAACCACCCTCATCATCGCCATCCCAACCGCGATCAAGGTCTACAACTGGATCCTCACTCTCTGGCGCGGAGACATCCATCTCAATGTGCCGATGCTGTTCGCCCTCGCCTTCATCGTGACCTTCCTGAATGGAGGCCTGACAGGCCTGTTTCTCGGAAACGTCGTCGTTGATGTCCCGCTCTCCGACACGATGTTCGTGGTGGCGCATTTTCACATGGTCATGGGAGTTGCGCCGATCCTCGTGATCTTTGGCGCCATTTACCATTGGTATCCGAAGGTGACCGGGCGCATGCTGAACGATACGCTTGGCAAGCTTCATTTCTGGGTCACGTTCCTCGGGGCCTACGCGATCTTCTTTCCCATGCATTATCTCGGCCTCATGGGCGTCCCGCGCCGTTACCATGAGATCGGCGAGATGGCGTTCGTCCCCCCTTCCGCTCATACGCTCAACGCTTTCATCACCATCGTCGCTTTGATTGTCGGCGCCGTCCAACTGGTCTTTGTCTTCAACCTGTTCTGGAGTCTGCGTCACGGGAGGCCATCAGGCGGCAACCCATGGCGAGCGACCACGCTGGAATGGCAGACCCCTGAAACGCCGCCCCCGCATGGCAATTGGGGGAAAGAGCTTCCGGTCGTGTATCGCTGGGCTTACGACTACAGCGTCCCAGGCGCAGCGGAAGATTTCCTCCCTCAAAACCAACCAAATGCTCAAGCGACAGCGGGGCTGGCTCATGGGTAGCATTCTCATCTTTTTAAGCGTGCTGCTCATCATCGGCGTCTGGTGGCTCTCGCGGCAGGGCTTGATGGCGAAGCCTTGGCTCGAGCAGGGGATCGCTGCCGATTGGCCCTCGACGAGCAGTGCAGCTCCAGCAGCCGCAAAGGCAGGACTTAAGGTCTTTCTGGCCGTGGTCGGCTCTCTCTTTGCGCTCTTCATCAGCGCCTATGCAATCCGCATGCAGTTGCCGGACTGGCGTGCCCTGCCTCTGCCGAAGGTGCTCTGGCTGAACACCGGCATGCTGATCTTGAGCAGCCTTGCGTTGCATGGCGCGTGGAACGCCGCCCGCCAGGGGAAGGACGATGAGCTGAAGATCGGGCTGCTGGCGGCAAGCGTGACGACTCTGGCTTTCCTGTCCGGTCAACTCTTGGCATGGCGTCAGCTTACGACGGAAGGGTATGTTCTATCCTCGAATTCGGCCAACGCGTTCTTCTATGTGCTCACCGGAATACACGGCCTGCATCTCTTGGGCGGGCTGGCAGTTCTAGGCCGAACGACCGCAAGAGCATGGCAAGGCGTCGGAGCAGAACGCCTGCGGCTGAGCGTGGATCTATGTGCCATGTACTGGCACTTTCTGCTTCTCGTCTGGCTGATCCTTCTGAGCATCCTGACAGGCTGGGCGGGAAACATGATCGACATCTGCCGTCAGCTATTGAGTTGAGAGGAGCTCTGATCATGACTGAACAGGCCTTCTCAAACATTGATGCCAAACACTCCGAGTCTTCCGGGCTGCGCAGCATCGCAGCCGACTTTTCCTCCGACAGAAGCGCCTTCAGGAACGTCTCCTGGGGCAAGGCGATGATGTGGATCTTTCTTCTCAGCGACACCTTTGTCTTCAGCAGCTTCCTGATCGCCTACATGACCGCCAGAATGTCCACGACCGTTCCGTGGCCCAATCCGAGTGAGGTCTTTGCACTCACCATCGGAGGCGTGACGCTGCCGCTGATCCTGATCGCGATCATGACATTTGTTCTGATCAGTAGCAGCGGAACGATGGCCATGGCTGTGAACTTCGCCTATCGTCGCGACCGGCGCAAAACTGCGGCCCTGATGCTGCTGACGGCCCTTCTAGGGGCTGCCTTCGTCGGCATGCAGGCCTTCGAGTGGAGCAAGCTGATCCATGAAGGCGTGAGGCCCTGGAGCAATCCCTGGGGCGCGGCCCAGTTCGGATCATCGTTCTTCATGATTACCGGCTTCCACGGCACTCACGTGACCTTTGGCGTCATATTCCTGCTGATCATCGCTCGAAAAGTCTGGCGCGGCGACTTCGACCAAGAAAGACGAGGCTTTTTCACAAGTCGGAAGGGCCGCTATGAAGCAGTCGAGATCATGGGCCTTTACTGGCACTTCGTCGATTTGGTTTGGGTCTTCATCTTCGCTTTCTTTTATCTCTGGTGAGAATCGGTCATGGCACAGGCAGCAACGTCCGCATCCGCTCACGAACAAGGCCAGCAGCATCCAATCCGGCTTTATCTCGTAGTCTGGGCGTGGCTGTTCATCCTGAGCGCCTGTTCCTATCTCGTGGATTACTTCCAGCTCGAGGGATTTCTCCGTTATTCGCTCATCCTGCTGTTCATGCTTTTGAAAGCCGGTCTCATCATCGCCGTTTTCATGCACATGGCATGGGAGCGCCTGTCTCTGGTTTATGCCATTCTCGTGCCAATCAGCGCAGTTCTGGTCTTCGTGGCCATCATGGCGTTTGAGGCCGATCATACTCTCCTATCGAGGCTCTCGTTCTTCGCACTCGGACCTTGAAGGGGCCAATTGGGTCCGTCAATGATCCACGCAGGGAGTAGTCCATGGATTCGAGCATCGTCCTCATCTGGATCGGCGCATTGCTCATCCTTTGCGGGGTCGTCTATGGAGCGGCCCAAGCTCTCCGGGCAGGGCGGCTCAGTGATGCGAGACGCGGTCAGGCATCCCGCAAGGGGGCCAGCCTGGAACCACAACAGAGCCCGCGCTCGTTCAGCTTTAAAACCCATTGGCCCGCCTTCGTCATGATCTTGCTTGGAGGCATTCTTATTTTTACGGAAACCGCGTTCTAACGGCTTCCTTCAGACCCCGGGCAGAGCCTCCACGGAGACGAGGCGCGTCTGGGAGGCAAGGCGGATGGGTGCGTTGATGGCCCCATAGCCTTTGTAATCGCGCCGTTCGACGATCTCGAAGAAGAAGCCGCCTTCCATGGTTTTGGTATAAACTTGGAAGTACTCGGCTGCCCCCTCGCGGTCATACAGAATATCGGCCGATCGCAACCGCTCGACCTCCTCGGTCGAGAGGTCGGTTCGAACTTCGAGGTCATCATAATAGTTTTCAGGAATGGGCAAAAGCTCCACTCCATTGTTCTTCAGGTGCGCAACGGTTGCAAAGATGTCGGAGGTCCGAAGGGCAATATGCTGCACGCCTGACCCGAAGAGTTCGTTCAGGAAACGGGACGACAGAGTGCGCTGACTCTGGGAGGCGTTGAGAATCAATCGGAGAGATCCGTCGGTGGTTTCGATTGCTTGGCTTTGCACTACGCCGCCGGGGTCGATCACGGTCTGAACCGGCGTCTTCTGCACATCCAAAAGAGAGGTGTAGAATAGAAGCCAAGTGAGCATCTCCTCGTAGTGCATTGATTGGGAGACGTGATCGACATCGGTCAGGCCCGCTCCGATAGGTTCATTAGAATCGACGGGCTCAAAATCGACGTCCCATAGCCGGTCGAGTCCGGTCTTATGATCCACGAAATAGAGCAGGCTTCCGCCGAGACCGCGAACTGCAGGAATATTCATCTCCCCTGGTCCGACCGGTTGCTGGAAGGGCTGATCGAGAAGCGTGACGGCTCTGTCGACAGTTGCGGGAGCATCGCTAACGCGCAGTCCGAGAGCGCACACAGAGGTTCCATGCGTAATGTTGAATGAGTGCGCAAACCCTTCCTTATCGGCATTCAGGACGATGTTGATATTTCCTTGCCGCCAATGTGTCACAGCTTTAGATCGATGAATGCCGGCCTTGCGAAATCCCAGACCGCTCAGGGTCCTCTCAAATCCTCCCGCACCGCGTTCATCTACGGCGAATTCGATGAACTCGACGCCGGAGCAAACGGCTTTGGGCGGGACGTCCGGCAGGCTTGGTATCCCCGCCCCCGTCTGCATGCGAAGTTCATCCAGCATGGCGATGAGCGAGCGGTGCCCGTCGATGGCGACACTACGCGCGGAACCTGCCCTGAAACGGTCGTTGAAGATCTCCAGTGACAGCAGCCCATCAAATCCGGTGCCATGGAGTGCAAGCATGAATTCATCGACCGGAAGATCGCCCTGCCCCGGGAAGCAGCGGTAGTGCCTGCTCCAAGACAGATAGTCCATGCTGAGCTTCGGCGCATCCGCCATCTGCACCAGAAAAATTTTCTCCGGAGGGATCGATCGGATCGCCGATAGATCCGTTCCTCGGGCGAGAATATGAAAGGAGTCGAGCACCAATCCAACAGATGGGTGGTTCGCTCGCCTCACCACCTCCCAGGAATCACGATAATCATGAATGTGGCGCCCCCAGGAGAGAGCCTCGAAAGCCACGCGCATGCCTCGCCTTGCCGCGCGTTCGCCAAGCTCGTGGAAGTCAGCGGCGGCTCGCTCGACACCGCCGAGGGGATCCGGCGAGACATTGCTGCAGATCATCAGCAGATCGCAGCCGAGTTCTTGCATGACATCGAACTTGCGCTCGGCTCGGGCGAACACCTTCGAGCGCTGTGGCTCAGGCATGCCTTCGAAATCGCGAAACGGCTGAAAAGTGATAATCTTGAGCCCAAGATTTTCGATCATGCGCCTCGCATCGGCGGGCGTCCCATTAAAGGAGAGAAGATCGTTTTCGAAAATCTCGACACCCTTGAACTGGGCGGCTGCTATGGCTTCCACCTTCTCGGCCAGGGTTCCGCTCAGACAGACTGTTGCAATGGCGGTTTGCATGCTCTTGGTTCCAGTTTCCTCGGAGTTCTTGGAGAGCGATGCCGATTGGGCCCGCTCCTTTATGTGATCGTGCCTGTGGCTAGCGCGTGCTCGACTCCACCAGCGACGTGGCGTGTCAGAACTTCGCACGCTCGCGCGGAATCCCTCTGCAATGCGCATTCCATCAGAAGCCTGTGCTCCTCGGACGCGATGTCACCGCGATAGCTCAAGGCAATCATCTGATAGCGAAGATACTTGTCGAAGACGGATGCATGTGTGTCGATCAGCATTTTCGACCCGCAGGCCGAGATCAGTGCTTGGTGGAATTGCCAATCGTATTGTTTCCATTCTTCGGTATGGCTGCGATCTCCCGAGGCCATGAGCTTTTCCATGCTCGCTAGTCGGTAATGCGCGGCGACAACACGCCCCTCCCACTCCATGTCGCCTGCGCGAAAGGACTGCTCCAGGGCACGACATTCCAGTAATTGGCGGAGCGATGCTATCTCCCGCAGGTTCGCGATGGAGACGGGAGCAACCTCAAACCCCTTCTGGCCCTCGGCAACGACGAGTCTTTCGGATGAAAGACGGTTGAGGATCTCCCGAAGCGTACTGACGCTTGCGCCATAATCGGATTTCAAGCGCTCGAGCTTCAGCTTCCTGCCGGGCGCAAGGCGCCCGAACACAATATCTGTCCTGATCCTGCGGTACGCGCTTTCGCCAATACCGTGAAGCTGCGGACTCATCTGCATGTCGTTCATCGCAGAGCCCCGCTGTTCAGGGTATAATCCACACACTCGTTCACATGAAGGCTGAGCACCTCGCAGGCTCGCTCGGCATTATGCGTCAAAGCGCATTCCAGCAGGAGCCTGTGCTCTTCCGCGGCGGTCTCCCCGCGAAAGACGACCGCCACCATCTGGTAACGGAGATACTGGTCAAAGACACTGCCATAGAGATCGAGGAGGGTTTGCGATCCGCAGGCCTCGATCAAGGTTTGATGGAACTCGCGATCATATCGCTTCCAGAGTTCCACCCCCTCGGTTTCACCCGCCAACATCCGCCGCTCCATGGAGGCGAGCTTGTAGTGGGAAGCCACAACCCGGCTTTCCCACTCGAGGTCACCAGCTGCGAACGACAGGGGCAGGGCATAGCTTTCGAGGAGCAGCCGCATGGCCGACACATCCTGCAACCCTTCCGGGGAGACGGGGGTCACGCGAAATCCCCGCTGCTCTTCAGCGATCACCAGCCCTTCCGATGAGAGGCGACTGAGGATTTCCCGTACGGTGCTGATGCTCGCACCATATTCTTTCGCCAGACGATCGAGACGGAGCCTACCGCCCGGCTCAAGGCGGCCGAACACGATATCGGCCCGGATCCGGTCATAAGCCCGGTCAGCGATAGATGTTGCCAGCAACTCAATGCTCATACCGCCACGCTCGCCAAAGACTCCAGCCTCAACTTCGACATCAGAGAATATCCAAAATATCAGATGATTTCAAAAAAGCCTATTGATTCCCTTCCTATCCAAGCAGATAGTTCGCTTAAGACGCAAAAATGCGCGCCACTATCAGGAGAGGAAACCATGTCACTTAACATTCATCGTCGTTTATTCATGGCTGCCAGTGCGGCCGTCGTAGCCTGCGGCATCGCCGGGCCTGCCCTAGCCCAATCCGCGCAGAACCTTCGCTTCTCGGCTGTCTTCTCCGAGCAGGATATCCGCGCTCAGATGATGAAGCGCTTTGGGGAGGAGCTCAAAGCTCAGGGGTTCAATCTGCAGCCTTATTATGGTGGAACCCTGTTCAAGCAGGGCACCGAGCTCGTGGCCATGCAGCGTGGCAATCTGGAAATGGGCAACATCGCACCCCAAGATATTTCCAACCAGATCCCGGCCTGGTCAATTGTGACATCCGCTTATCTCTTCCGCGATGCGGATCACCTGAAGAAGGTGTTCGCAAGCGATGTGGGGCAGCAACTCAAGAAGATGGCGTCCGATCAGCTGGGCATTCACATTCTGGGACCAACTTATTTCGGCGCCCGTCACGTGGGCCTGAAATCGAACAAGAAAATCAACACTCCTGAGGATCTCGCCGGTATCAAGCTGCGCATGCCGGGTGGGGACGCCTGGCAGTTTCTTGGGCAATCCCTTGGCGCCAACCCTACGCCCATGGCCTATGCCGAGGTTTACACCGGACTTCAGACAGGCGCCATCGACGGACAGGACAATCCGCTTCCCAACGTAGAGAACATGAAATTCTACGAGGTGATGTCGCAGATTGCTCTGACCTCGCATCTCGTTGGCTTCGATGTTCTGGCCGTGTCGAACAAAGTCTGGAATGCCATGTCGCCTGAGAAGCAGGCTGCGTTCCAAGCCGCTGCAGACAAGGCAATCGAGTGGAGCACGCAAGAGCACCTGAAGAAAGAGGCAGAGCTCGCGACCTTCTTCAAGGGCAAGGGGCTTGAGGTCTATACGCCGGACCAGAAGGCCTTCCGCGATTACGCGCAGAAGAAATACCTGGCTTCCGACCTTGCTAAGAGCTGGCAGCCGGGCATGCTCGACAAAATCAACGCTATGTAAAGTAAGCCTTGAGACGCCGGAACGCAACGTTCCGGCGTCTTCTCACTCACGCCGCATCATTCGGGGAGCATATCGCGCTCCCGCATGAGGTTCCTGCCATGCCTGGTCATATGCGATCACTCAGCCTGTGGCTGGCCCGCCGTGCTGAAAACATAGCTGCCGCCATGTTGGCGGCCATGTTCCTGGCCTTCATTCTCCAAATCGTTTTCCGTTATGTCTTCGGCCTTCCTATCGGGTGGACCCATGAGATCAGCGTCATCCTCTGGGTATGGCTCGTATTATGGGGCGCAGCCTTCGTAATCACGGAACGTGAAGAGATCCGCTTCGACATCATCTACGGGTCGGTCGGCTCAGGTGCGCGACGGATCATGTGCATCATCACGGCCTTTGTCCTCATCGCCCTTTATAGCATCTCGTTCCCGGCAGTTTTCGATTACGTGAGCTTCATGAAGGTCGAAAAGACCGCTTACCTGAAGATCCGGTTCGATTATCTTTTCTCGATCTATATCCTTTTCGTGATCGCTACGATCGTTCGATACATCTGGCTCGCATGGCAGGCGATGCGTGGCGTTGCGCCGGATGAATTCGACCCTGTTAAAGCGAGTTCCGGCGTATGAACCTTGCAAGCCCCTTCTCGCTCGCCCTTGTCGCAATCACTGCCCTTGCCTTCCTAGGATTGCCAATCGGCCATTCGATGATTGCCGGATCAATTCTCTACCTGTTCCTCGCTGGGCAGGATATGGGCACTGCTGCCGAGCAGCTCTTGAACGGCATGTACTCAAACTACGTCATTTTATCGGTCCCGCTTTTCATTCTGGCTGCCGAGTTCATGAACATCGGCAGCATGACCGACAGGCTTATGACGTTCTGCAACGCTCTCGTCGGGCGCTTCCGCGGCGGCCTTGCCCATGTCAACATTCTCCAGAGCATCATCTTTGCCGGCATGTCCGGCTCCGCGATCGCGGATGCGGCAGGCACCGGCCGCATGATGCAGGTGATGATGACACGCGATGGGAGGTATACGCCCAGCTATGCGGCTGCGCTCACGGCTGTTTCCTCCGTGATTGGGCCCATCATTCCGCCATCCATTCCGATGGTTCTCTACGCCCTGGTTTCGGACGCCTCCATCGGATTTTTGTTTCTCGGCGGCGTCATTCCAGGATTGCTGATGGCGTTGAGCCAAATGATAATCGTGGCCATCACGGCCAAGCGCAGGAACTTCCCGGTTGAAAAGCCTGTTCCCTTGCGCAAGATCCCAAGGATCACCTGGGAGGCCTTTCCCTCTCTGATGATGCCCGTCGTGCTTCTCGGCGGCATCTATAGCGGCGTCATGACGCCTACCGAGGCGGCTGCGGTCGCCGCCGCCTACGCGCTCCTCATATCGGCCGGGCTCTATCGCAGCGTGAGCTTGCGAGACTTCTACAAGTCGCTCGCTGTCAGTGCCAGAACGACGGCCTCCATCGGCATGCTGATTGCAGGCTCGCTCGTGTTCAACTACGTCATCACCATCGAGAACATCCCGGAAGGCGTGAAAACCCTGCTCTCGACCTGGGATCTGTCTCCAGTCGGCTTCCTGATCCTCGTCAATGTTCTGCTTCTGCTTCTGGGATGCGTGCTCGAGGGAACGGCGATTCTCCTCATCGTCGTACCGGTCTTCGTCCCGACGGCTCAGGCGCTAGGGATCGACCTTGTGCATTTCGGAGTGGTGGTGGTCGTCAACATCATGATCGGTTTGATCACGCCGCCCTACGGTCTCCTCCTGTTCATCATGGCAAATATCTCGGGCGAGCCCCTGCGGAATATCGTCAAGGACACATTGCCGTTCCTTTTCGCCATGATTGTCGCTCTCGGCGTTCTCACCTTCATCCCTGAAACTGTTCTCTGGCTGCCACGAATGTTCGGATACCAGGGGTGACATCTTCACATCCCAGAAATGCATAGCGATGACCAAATCCATCTACATTCTCAATGGCCCCAACCTGAACCGCCTGGGAACCCGCGAGCCCGAAATTTATGGTCGGGCGACCTTGGTCGATGTTGAAAAACTGTGCCGGGATGCTGCCTCCGGGCATGCTATCGTTTTCCGGCAATCCAATCGCGAGTATGAGATCATCGATTGGATCCATGAAGCCATCGATGAGGGCAGCGGGATCATCATCAACCCGGCAGCATTCACTTTTACATCCATGGCCATCATGGACGCTTTAAAGATGTTTCCAGGCCCTATTATCGAGCTGCACATCTCAAACATTCACAAGCGTGAGCCGATCTATCACAAGTCCTATGTCTCACCCATTGCAACGGCGGTCATTGCAGGTCTTGGTACGGATGGCTATCCGATAGCAGTCAAAGCGATGCTCGGCATGATCGACAAAACGGCTGCGAGCGCCAAGCGATGACCGATGTGCCATCAACGGCTACAGCGGAAACCGCTATGCAGAAGGTTTATGCTTGGCCTTCTGTTTTGGTTGGCTTGGTTGGGGCTGGCATCCAGGCGTCTCGTACGCCCCTCCTTCATGAGCGCGAAGGAGCGCTGCATGGCCTGCGCTATATTTATAAGCTTATAGACCTCGAGGTTATGCATCTCGATGCCAGCGCCTTGCCAGACATCCTCACGGCAGCACAGCGCCTTGGCTTCTCCGGCCTCAACATCACCCATCCCTGCAAGCAGGCGGTGATCCCGCTGCTGGACGAACTGTCGCCCGATGCAGCTGCCCTTGGCGCGGTGAACACAGTCGTTTTGAAGGACGGCAAGCGCGTCGGTCACAACACCGATTGGTGGGGATTTGCTGAGAGCTTCAAGCTCGCTCTGCCGGACGTCAAAAAGAACCGCGTAGTTCAATTCGGAGCAGGTGGCGCCGGAGCAGCCGTGGCACACGCTCTGCTGACCTTAGGTGTTGACGAAGTGATCCTCATAGACACGCATGAGGACCGCGCTCAAACCCTCGCGCGCTCCTTGCATGAGCGGTTCAGGGCCCGCGCTTCCGCAACAACGGACTATCCCGCTGCTTTGAAAACCGCCGATGGCATCGTGAATACAACGCCGCTGGGAATGGAGAAATATCCCGGCATGGCCTTCCCTGCCGAGTTCTTGCGCCCTGATTTATGGGTCGCTGACATTGTCTACTTTCCCTTGGAGACTCAATTGCTGCGCGAGGCTAGGGCTCGCGGCTGCCGAACCATGTCCGGCGGCGGCATGGCTGTATTCCAGGCTGCCGGCGCCTTTCGCCTTTTTACCGGCCTTGAGCCGGATGCTGCTCGCATGACCCAGCACTTCGAGGGAATGTGAAGGTTAGCCGACGGAACCGACTCAGCAGATTATCGAAGCATCATGGAACTAAGCTAAAGGCCTGTTTTCTTCGATTAGCTGCTTAGCTGGGCGTGGAATTCTGATGTCATGGAAAAGATGCCTGGCTTGATCGGGCGTGACATCAAAGAGATGCCTCTGCAGGCAGAGGAGCACTGGTTTGTGGATGCGGGGTTCAGATGCCCTCTGATGAACCAGAGCCCCTGCATGGAGCACTCCTCTTGGTCGTCGCCCGGCGAAGGAGGGATGTTCTTGCGGCCAAGCTCCGCGTTGATGGGCATGGAACAGAAGCCATGAGAATCTTTCATAAGTGGAACCGCCGACTTCATCATGAGGTTTAAGCATAAGCCAAGCCTGTCCGGCTGGCGCGTATGGAAGAGGTTTGGTCCCCGATGGCAGATAATCCGGCAGTTCAGCGATCTGGTTCTCCCCAATCCCCTTCAGTGATCGCAACCATGGCCGCGGTTGTGGCCGGTTGGGCTCTTGTCAGGCTGGTTGCCGGAGGGGAGCGCCAGCGGTCGCCTGTTCCACGGCACCCCGGGTCGCGGAGCCCAAGCCAGGCTGGGGCGCAAAGGGACACGGGATTTACCGAGAAGCGGCATGCCGACCCAAATTCTGCAGCACGTGAAGGCGGCCGTGGGCGTGAAGCTGAGACGCCAACCGAAATTCCCGCTCGGGGCTGGAAGGACATTCTCTGGCGCACCTATGAGGAATTCGGCAAGGATAGGGTCACTTCGGTTGCCGCAGGCGTCACTTACTATGCTCTGCTCGCCATCTTCCCCGCCATCGCCGCCCTGGTCTCCATCTACGGCCTGTTTGCCGATCCCGGGACGATCCAAGAGCATCTCAATACGATGTCGGGCGTCTTACCTGGCGGTGCATTGGAGATTATCGGGGAGCAAGTGACGCGCATCGCTTCGCAAGGAGGGGGTGCGTTAGGCTTCAGTTTCATCTTCGGACTTGGCCTCTCGCTTTGGAGCGCCAATGCCGGCATGAAGGCGGTGTTCGATGCCCTCAACATCGTGAACGACGAGGAGGAAAAGCGCAGCTTCATCGCCCTGAACCTGACTTCTCTTTCTTTCACATTTGGCGCCATTCTGTTCATCCTCTTCGCTCTGGGCGGCATCGTCGTGTTGCCGATCGTCCTGAACTTCATTGGCTTGGGTGAGGGAACCGAATGGCTTGTATCGCTCCTGCGCTGGCCTGTTCTTCTCGTCGGCGTGACTCTTGGATTGTCCCTGATTTATCGCTTCGGCCCAAGCCGGGACAAAGCGGAGTGGCGCTGGGTAACACCGGGAGGCATCGTCGCGGCTGTGCTCTGGGTCGCTGTGTCGATGCTCTTCTCGTGGTATGTCGCTAACTTCGGCAGCTATAATGAAACCTACGGCTCTCTCGGCGCAGTCATTGGTTTCATGACTTGGATCTGGCTATCAAGCATCGTCGTTCTGCTGGGTGCTGAGATCAACGCGGAAATGGAACATCAGACGGTCAAGGATACTACGGAAGGCGTACATCAGCCCATGGGCGCACGCGGCGCCAAGATGGCTGACACAGTCGGCGTTGCGAAAGCCTGATCCTCTTGGTGATCATGAGAGGCGCCCTGCGGGGCGCCTTTTTCCTTAAGCATGCTATTTTGGACCTCTAAAATTCATGTTGCCTCAGTAATTCTCCTTTTGCGGTAAACCTCAGAATCGCTAGTCAACGCGACATACAGAGGCGACCCAAGAAGCCGGCTCCGCTACGGTAAAGATGCGTCTAGGCTTGCCCATTCATGAAAGCGACCGCTACGTCAGACTGATCGCAACGCGACCGAACCGTTTCGACAAGCCCCTAGACCTTGGCTGTTTTCGCCTGACTTTCTGCAACATAGCGCATGCGAGCCACGCTGTCGGGTTCAAGGCCATTGGTCGCGCACCATCGGGAAAAGGATGATGGCTCGATCAGGATGCGCTCGATCTCCAAACCAGCCTGAATGCCGACACTTTCATTATTTTCTGCAGCGGCGAGCCATTGCTCGTAGGACGGAGCAAGATTATGGCGGTCGGCCATCATGTTGCGAATTTCGGCGTAGTCGTTTCGACTATACCAAGGAAGGCCAATCTTTCGCTTTGCTTCCGTCACGCGATATCTTCCATTGGTTAGTGCATCGAGCCCTTGGAGAACTTCAAGGGCTCGATGTCATTCTGTCTTTCAGCTCAAAAGGTAGAGCGCCGCCGGTACTGCTGCCAGGAGACCGGCGGATGTGAACAGCATGAGACGATGATCCGGATTGGCGATGCGGCGCACTTTCCGGGCAGTTACTTCCGCTTCCATGCTCCAGCCATTCATGCAGGAACACAGAAGCCGATGGGCGGAACGTTCCGACAAATCGAAGTATTCCATGGCGTCGCCGAGCCGGTCGCCCCTGAGGCCATCTGCCCGCAGAATGGGATCCTCGAAAGCTACAGTAATAGGAGACTCGTCGGACCTTAACTCAGGTCTTTTCTCCTCAGGCGTGAACTCGATTTCGCCCAGTGAGCGCAGCCGCCGTTTCGGCTGGCGCTCCAACAATTCGGCCCAACGGTCAAGACGCTCACGCCGGGACAGGAAACCTTGCTTGAACTCAAGTACCTCAGCAACGCCACGCAGTGTCTCTACAGGCTTGTGTTCCATCGGTGTTCTCCGCAATGGGAGCCTGCCCTAAAACCAAGGCAAGCCCTGGGAGAGTGATGATGGAACGAGTCGTAGGCTTTTTTACGTCATGAGAACTCAGAAGAGTGTCTCATGCGGGTGAGACACATGTTCCTGGAAGATGGCGCCTGTCGAGGCTTCCACCTCTTTGAGCACGACATCATAGCCCCATAGGTTCGCGATCATCTGGAGGACACGTTGCGCATCGTCCTTATGCAGCAGCTTCCGGTTGAGGACATGATGATGAAGAATGAGACGCCGGTCGCCGGCAAGATCCACGTCGGCCACCTGGATGTCCGGATCGCTCCAGCCTACATCGTATTGGCGGGACAGCGCGCGGCGCACGCGCCGGTATCCCCGCTCGTCGTGAATGGCTTCGACAAGCAGCTCGGGCCGATCCGGATCATCCAGCAAGTGGAACAAGCGCCATTGCCGCATCAATTGCGGACTCAAGAACTGGGAGATGAAGCTCTCATCCCGATAATTCGTCCACACATCGCGCAGAACGCCCATCGCGTCGTCGCAGCCTGCAATGTCAGGAAACCACTCCCGGTCCTCGGCAGTCGGCTGCGTGCAGATACGCTCGATGTCCTGCATCATTCCGAAACCTAGAGCGTAAGGATTGATGCCGCCAAAATGCGGATCGTCGTATTCCGGCTGACGCGTGACATTGGTGTGGGACTGGAGGAATTCCAGAAAGGCTCCGTCGCTGATCTGCCTCGTCTCATGAAGGCGGGTCATGATGCGGTAATGGCAATAAGTCGCGCATCCCTCATTCATGACTTTGGTCTGACGCTGCGGATAGAAATACTGCGCAATCTGTCGAACGATACGCAGGATCTCACGCTGCCAAGGCTGGAGGCGGGGCGCGGATTTCTCAAGGAAATAAAGGATGTTCTCCTGGGGCAGTTCCAGAAGAGCTCGCCGGCGTTCGTCACTCAAGGCAGACTTGGGAGCCTTGCCCTTGGAGGGAAGTGTCCGCCATAGATCATTGAAGGTCTGCTCCTGGTGGATCTGCCGTTCGCGCTCTCGCCGCTCTTCCGAGCGAAGATCCGGCCGCTTCTTGCGCGGATAGCGGTGCACCCCGTGCGACATGAGAGCGTGAGCTGCATCGAGTACCTTCTCGACAGCGTTCTGCCCATAGCGCTCCTCGCAACGGGAGATGTAGCTTTTGGCAAACTCCAGATAATCGAGGATGCCATCGGCGTCAGTCCATTCCTTGAACAGGTAATTGTTCTTGAAGAAATGGTTATGGCCAAAAGCCGCATGGGCGATCACCAAAGTCTGCATCGTCGCCGAGTTCTCCTCCATGACATAGGAGATGCACGGATTCGAATTGATGACGATTTCATAGGCCAGGCCCATAAGGCCCTGTCTGTAACCAGACTCATGCGTGGCGAAATGCTTACCGAACGACCAGTGCTTGTAGAATAGCGGCATGCCGATAGACGCATAGGCATCCAGCATCTGCTCAGCCGTGATCACCTCGATCTGATTAGGGTAGACATCAAGCCCCAGTTCGCCGAGGGCGATCCTCTCGATGGCGTCGTAGACACGCTGGATTGCGCCGAAATCCCAGTCCGCTCCATGAAAGAGCAGCATGTCTTCCCGTATCAAGCTCATGGTATCTTCGCCTCGACAGCATCGCGGCGGCGAAACAGCTCGCGGAAGACGGGATAGATCTCCCGGCGGTGGTTGACCTTGCGCATGGCGATGTTGGAGCCATCGTCCTGCAGCGTCTCATATGTCTGCCATAGGGCTGTCTTATGGTTGATGAACCCTGCCTGCATCCGGTCATGATCGCTGCCCACCTCGAGATAGGCATAGTATTGGCAGGCCGGCAGGATCACATCCCTCAACAGGGTCGCACTCGTCGCTCCGTCATTGGGCGAATTGTCTCCGTCCGATGCCTGTGCGGCATAGATATTCCAGTTCTCCGGCGGATAGCGCTCCGTGACAATCCGTTCCATCTCACGCAAGGCGGAAGAGACCACGGTGCCGCCTGTTTCCGGAGAATGGAAGAATGTGTCCTCGTCCACTTCCTTCGCCTCATGAGTGTGGCGGATGAAGACGATCTCTACGTGCTTGTAGCGACGGGTCAGGAAAATATAGAGCAGCATGTAGAACCGCTTGGCGAGATCCTTCATATGCTCTGTCATGGAACCGGACACGTCCATGAGGCAGAACATGACCGCTTGAGCCACGGGCCGGGAGACAGGCTCGAACCGGCGATAGCGGAGATCCAGAGGGTCGATGTATGGAAAGCGCCGTGTCCGCTGCTGCAACTCCTCCAGTTTCTGCCTCAGTTCCAGCAGCTTGTCGCTTTCACCATCTTTCTCGAGAAACGCGATCTCCTCTTCGAGCTTCAGCAGGTCGCCAGGTTTCGGGCGCCGCATGGCGATCCGCCGGGACAGGGCGTTTCGCATGGAGCGCAACAGCGCCAGATTGACGGGCGATCCAGTGACGGAATAGCCAGCTCGCCGCATGCCCTGCACCTCGACCGTCGCCAAGCGTCGCTTGGCGAGATCGGGAAGCTCAAGATCCTCGAGAAAGAGGTCGATGAATTCCTCACGGCTCAGGGCGAATCGAAAGTCATCCTCCCCCTCGCCGCTGTTTCCGGCCGAGGAACCTCCGCCACCTCCGCCTGGAGGCCGATCAATTGTGTCGCCTTCGACAAATCGCTTGTTGCCCGGAAGAATGTGATCGTTCACGCCACCTTCGCCTGAGCGGCGGAAGCTGGGCTCCCGCACACCATCCGCGGGAATCGTGACTTCTCCTCCTCTTTCGAGATCGGTGATGTCGCGTTCTCCCGCCGTCTGGCGCACGGCCCGCTGAATTTGCGCTTTGGCACGGCGAAGAAAACGCTGGCGATTGGCAAGACTCTTGCCGCCGGGATTGAGGCGTCTGTCGATGATGTACATAGGAACGCCTGCTCTGCCTCCGCTTTCTGTCAGCCCGCCTGCTTCACACGCATGTACCATTCCACCAAGCGCCGCACCTGCCGCTCGGTATAGCCTCTCTCCATCATCCTCTTCACGAACTCGCCGTGCTTCTTTTCGGACTCGCTATCCTTCTTCGAGCCGAAGCTGATAACGGGGAGAAGCTCCTCCACCTGCGAGAACATGCGTCGCTCGATAACGTCGCGAATCTTCTCATAGCTCGTCCAGGAGGGATTGCGCCCGTTGTTGCTGGCCCGCGCTCGCAATGAGAATTTCACCACCTCGTTACGGAAGTCTTTCGGATTCGCGATTCCGGCCGGCTTCTCGATCTTTGTGAGTTCCTGGTTCAGAAGTTCACGGTTGAGAAGCTGGCCCGTATCCGGGTCCTTGAAGTCCTGATCTTCGATCCATGCATCGGCATAGGACACATAGCGATCGAACAGGTTCTGACCATAATCGTGATAGGATTCGAGATAGGCCTTCTGGATCTCATGGCCGATGAAGTCGGCGTATCGCGGTGCGAGTTCACCTTTGATGAACTCGAGATAACGCCTTTCGACATCCTGCGGCAGCTGCTCGCGGCGGAGCGATTGTTCGAGCACATACATGAGGTGAACCGGATCGGCTGCCACCTCGATCGTGTCATGGTTGAAGGTCGCCGCTAGAACCTTGAACGCAAAGCGGGTCGAGATTCCGTCCATCCCTTCGTCTACACCGGCCGCGTCCTTATATTCCTGCAGGCTACGCGCGCGCGGGTCGACCTCGCGAAGACTCTCGCCATCGTAGACCCGCATCTTCGAGTAGAAGTTGGAGTTCTCATGAGCGCGCAAGCGCGACAGAACCGAGAACCTTGCCAGCATCTCCAGCGTAGCGGGGGCACATGGGGCATTCGCGAGTTCAGAGCTGCGGATCAGCTTCTCGTAGATTTTCTGCTCTTCGGTGACCCGCAAGCAGTAGGGAACCTTGATCACATAAATGCGATCAATGAACGCCTCGTTGTTTTTATTTGATTTGAAGCTCTGCCACTCGGCTTCGTTGGAATGCGCCAAGATGATTCCGGTGAATGGGATGGAGCCGATATTCTCCGTCCCTACATAATTTCCTTCCTGCGTCGCCGTCAGGAGTGGATGAAGCATCTTGATCGGGGCCTTGAACATCTCGACGAATTCAAGAATGCCCTGATTGGCTCGGTTGAGGCCTCCTGAATAGCTGTAAGCATCTGGATCGGCCTGAGAGAGGGTCTCGAGCTTGCGGATATCCACCTTGCCGACAAGGGATGAGATATCTTGGTTGTTCTCATCACCCGGTTCTGTCTTGGCAATGGCAATCTGGCGCAGGCGCGACGGATTGATCTTAGCGACTCGGAACTTGGAAATATCGCCTCGAAACTCATCAAGTCGCTTGATGGCCCAAGGGCTGAGAAGATTGGTCAGCCGGCGGGTAGGAATTCCATACCGCTCCTCCAGCGTAGCGCCCATCTGCTCTGGATCGAACAGCCCCAACGGACTCTCGAAAACAGGGCTGATCTCGTCTCCTGCCTTGAGCACGTAAATAGGATGCACTTCCATCAGCGCCTTGAGACGCTCGGCAAGGGAGGACTTGCCGCCTCCCACAGGGCCAAGAAGGTAGAGGATCTGCTTGCGCTCTTCGAGGCCCTGCGCTGCATGACGAAAGAAGCTCACGATCATCTCGATCGTTTCTTCCATGCCGTAGAATTCGGAGAAAGCCGGATAGACGCGGATCGTTCGGTTCATGAAGATGCGTCCATAGCGCGCATCCCTCGACGTATCGACGAGTTCCGGCTCGCCGATCGCCGCCAGAATGCGCTCTGGAGCGCTGGCATACATCATGGGGTTGTCGCGGCACCCTTCTAGGTATTCCGCAAGGGACATCTCCGCCTCGCGGCGGCTCTCGTAAGATTTCAGAAAACTCGAGAACAGGTCGTCGGAGTGATGCATGGCGCCACCGAAATCAGATCCCTCTCAGAGACAACGATTCTGCACCGCTAAGGTTGCCCAAACCATGTGGTGCGATGATGCGTCAGAACGGCCTATGGCAGTTCCCCTCCTCGACATCTGCGGCTTGCGCGATACGATCAGGACGCCTGGATCTGCAAGGAAGCATCCTTGTCGTTAGCGAACCGTCTTTCCTACCTAGCCTCGCGGATTGCCGCTAGCACGGCAAGTTAAAGTTTCTTTTGAGCACCGATTTCTGATGTGCCGCGTTGCCGCCTCCTCGAAGCAGCATCTGCTCTCTAGCTCACCAGGACCTTCATTAAAGAGGTAGTTCGTCAGACGGTGAAAACCAGAAGCACACAGAATAAATTTTGATGATGTATTGTTACAAACGCGGATGATAGCCCAATCCCTTCAAGTTCATGGCCGGTCAAACGCCGCACTCATTGACGAGGCACTCGCCTAACCTATGGTCTGCTGCAGCAGAAGGCTGACACCTGCCAGACCTCTTACCCTGCAACGGAGAATCCCGTGATTAAAGCATTCGGTTATGCCGCCCAGGACGCAACGACGCCGCTCGCCCCTTTCAGCTTCGAGCGCCGTGAGCCCCGCGAGAAAGATGTTCAGATTGAAATTCTCTACTGCGGTGTCTGCCATTCCGATCTTCACACCGTTCGCAGCGAATGGGGCGGCTCGCTCTATCCCAGCCTGCCTGGTCACGAAATCGTGGGCAGAGTCACTCGGGTCGGAGATGGAGTTCAAAAATTCAAAGTCGACGATCTTGTCGGCGTTGGCTGCATGGTGGATTCCTGCCGGACCTGCAGCAGTTGCCGGGAAGGCCTCGAGCAATATTGCGAGGTCGGGTTTACCGGCACCTACAATGGTCCTGAGCAGGGCACCGGCGCCAACACTTATGGCGGCTATTCCGATGTGATCGTGGTGGATGAGAGCTTTGTCCTGCGCGTTCCTGACAATCTCGATCCTGCTGCTGCGGCCCCGCTTCTCTGTGCCGGCATCACCACCTATTCTCCTCTCCGCCGCTGGCGCGTTCAAGCCGGACACAAGGTCGGCGTCGTTGGGCTCGGTGGCCTCGGGCATATGGCCGTCAAGCTCGCCCGAGCCATGGGCGCGCACGTAGTGCTGTTCACCACCTCACCCAACAAGCGAGAGGACGCCTTGGCGCTCGGCGCGCACGAGGTGGTGGTATCCAAGGACAAGGAAGCCATGGCGGCCCACCTAAATAGCTTCAACTTCATCCTCGATACCGTCGCAGCCCCGCACGATCTCGATTCCTATCTCGTGCTTCTCGCCCGGGACGGCGCCATGGTGCTGGTCGGCGCCCCTGCCGAACCTCACCCGGCCACCACCGTGTTCAACCTCATCATGAAACGGCGCCAGCTTGCCGGCTCCCTGATCGGCGGTATTGCCGAGACGCAGGAGATGCTCAATTTCTGTGCTCAGCACAGGATTACGTCCGAGATCGAGATGATCCCGATCCAGAAGATCAACGAAGCCTACGAGCGGATGCTCAAGAGCGACGTCAAGTATCGCTTCGTGATCGATATGGCCTCGCTGAAGCAGGAAGCCGCCGCTTAAGCCTCGATCACCCTAAGCGGTCGCGGCAAACGGAGAACGAATTCGGCTTGCCGCGGCCGTGCGGTCGCTCGGCCCTCGCTGTCGCCTTTATCGCAGCCGGCGGAGGGTTATCTCGTCTTCATATCGGCCGTCATCGCCCCATGAAATGGCCTCGGTTACCCCAGGAACAAGACAAGGTTCCTGCCGGTTAACGGCCAAGGCAATACAGGCCCACATCGTCGATGTCGGCGGCAGGAAACGGCGTAGGGAATGTTCTCCGAAACAGGGCGGCTTCTCAAGACTGCATTCGAAGGGTGGTGGAACGATCGCGCCATGAGTCTAGGGGCGTCGATCGCATTCTTCACGGTCTTTTCCTTAGCTCCCATGTTGCTCGCAGCTATTGCCGTCGCAGGCCTTGCCTTCGGGAGAGAAGCAGCGCAGGGCGCCATCGTCGGGGAACTCGGGGGCCTGATCGGGACGAATGAGGCCTCTACTTTGGAAGGCATGATTGCCAGTGCCAGCAATGTTGGATCGGGCATCGTCGGAACGACGGTCGGTATTGTCACTTTCCTGCTTCTGGTTACCGGCGCAGTCATCGAACTGCAGGACAATTTGAACATCATCTGGAAGGTGAAACCGCCAGAGACCTCCGGAGTCATCAACTTCTTCAGAACACGACTGGTCAGCTTCGCCCTGGTTCTAGGGATCGGCTTTCTGCTCCTCGTCTCGCTGATCATCGATGCCGGCTTGTCCGCTGTTGGAGCCTATATCGAACCCAACTTTTCCGGCGCGACAGCGATCCTGCGCTTTCTCAACAGCCTCGTTGCCTTCGTGATCGCAACGTTCCTTTTTGCCATGATTTTCAAGCTCTTGCCGAACGTGAATATTACATGGGGTGATGTTTGGACCGGTTCTCTGGTGACGGCGCTCCTTTTCACGCTCGGAAAGTTTCTGATCGGGTATTACCTCGGCAAGAGCAACATCGCCTCAAGCTATGGTGCGGCGGCGTCCATCATCACGATTCTGCTCTGGATTTATTATTCGTCTCTGATCCTGCTGTTCGGCGCAGAATTCACGAAAGCCTATGCCGAAAGTCGTGGAAGCCAGAGCGGGACGAGGGGCGGCACCCCAGAGAAAACGAGCCGGCTTTGAACCGGCTCGCTTGATCTCAACCTATGCTTTTCATTCAGCCGCCTGGCGAGTTGCGGGAGTCGTGGGCACGTTGCGCATTCCGCCCAAAACCTCTTCGGCCGAGGCCTTGTAGTTCTTCACCGAGCTGGTCCACTGGCCCCACACGGTTGGATCGATCTTGTCGCCGTTGTTGCCAAGATTCTGCAACCGGCGCTTTTCATCGTCCGTCAGAACCTGCTTCGGCAGTGGCGGCATGTTGCGGACGTCGTCCGCCGTGACGCCAATCATATCCCCGACCCGCTTGCCGTAATCGTCATGGACCATCAGAAGGTGCCAGACCATGCGTTCCTGCACATCGCGTTCGCATTGCCCGAGCAAAGTGCCCATGTTGAGAACAAGGTCGTCCCGCTCCCAGTCCATCATGGTGCAATAGCGTCCGCGTGCATGGATGTAGTCGTTCCGGCGCTCGATGACACTGCGGGTCAAACGCCCGCGAACCTCCGGAGGGTTATTCGGCTCCTCACGGGAAGACTCGTGCAATCCGTTATGGATCGAAGGCTCATAGTTCACATGCGGGTTCTGCCCGGGAGCGAGATCGCGGCGATACGACATCTGCCCGCCGTTCAGATTTGTGGCGACTTTGGCATTCTTCGCATGGTTTACGGGCAATTGCAGATAGTTGGTGCCGACCCGATAGCGTTGGGTATCCGAATAAGAGAAGGTACGTCCCACCAGCATCTTGTCGTCGGAGAAGTCGAGCCCGTCCACCAGCACGCCCGTACCCATGGCGATTTGTTCGTTCTCATTGAAATGATCCTGAACATTGCGGTTGAGCGTCATCACGCCGACATGGCGCAGGGGGAAATCCTTCTCCGGCCAGATCTTGGTATCGTCCAGGGGGTCCCAGTCGAGCTCCGGGTGATCATGGTCTTCCATGATCTGGACATACATGTCCCATTGCGGGTGCTCGCCCCTTTCAATGGCCTCGAATAGGTCCTTGGAAGCCGAGCCGAGATCCTGACCCTGCACTTTGGCTGCCTCATCTGCCGTCAGACTCGCCAGGCCGCAGCGTGGGTGGAAGTGATACTTCACCAGCACCGTATCGCCCTGGGCATTGACCATCTTGTAGGTGTTGACGCCAAAACCCTCCATATGCCGGTAGCTGGCCGGAATGCCACGCGGGCTGAACAGGTGCGTCAGCATGTGCATGGATTCAGGCGTCTGGCTCATGAAGTCGAAGATGCGGTTCGGCTCCTGGCGGAACGTGACCGGGTCAGGCTTGAGGGAATGGATCACATCCGGAAACTTGATGGCATCACGGATGAAGAAAACGGCCAAGTTGTTTCCGACCAGATCCCAGTTTCCATCCTCCGTATAGAACTTCACGGCAAAGCCGCGTGGGTCACGCGCCACTTCCGAAGAATCGCGTCCGCCGATCACGGTCGAGAACCGGATCGCGAGCGGCGTCTTCTTGCCGGCTTCCTGGAACAGCTTGGCACGAGTGTATTTGGAGGCAGGTTCGTCGCCGATCTTGCCGGTGGCTTCGAACTCTCCGTAACAGACGAAACCGCGAGCATGAACCACTCGCTCGGGGATCCTCTCACGGTCGAAATGGGTGATCTTTTCTAGGAACTGATAGTTTTCCAGCGTTGCCGGACCGCGCGCACCGACGGTGCGCTGCGACTGATTATTGGCGATGGGATGTCCCTGCCGGTTCGTCAGAACCTGATCCGGGGCCCCGGACGCTTGTGACTTTCCAGTCTTGGGTTCTTTTGACTTGTTGGCCATCTGGTTCTCCCTTTCCGATGCGGACAATGCTTGGGCTACGAGCCAACACGCGGCACCGCCGCTGGTTCGCAGCTTCGAATGAAAGGGATACCTGATGCAGGAGGCAGGAAAGGAAATAGGAGAAGGGGGTTTGCTACACCCACTCCCGATCAGTCGAACATACGCTCGCCCTGCTCGTCGATGATCTGTCTGCCTTTGACGATGGCGAAGGCTGTTGCATCGGCCTTGCTGGGATGCGTCTCCGCCCGCACGAAGCGATATTCCTTCACGCCAGCCTCGAAATCCTTCTCGATTGTCCCGGCTGTTTGAAACTGCCCCCTGGAAGGGTAAGGATCGGGACGGATGCGGAAGCCTTTGTATTCCACAGCTTCGGCTGCAGATTTGCCTGCATCGTCACGCTCGCCCGCCCCGGCAAAACGGGTCCAAAGATTACTGAAGAAGGAAGCCATGACACCACCGGAACAACTGAATGATTCGTCAGACGCCAGCATATCCCTGGAGGCGCCGGCAGGGTCAACCCTGTTGCAATCGATCACAACTCTCTGATCTGGCCCAAGAAATCAGGCTGAGTGTCTTGACGGCTCTGCTCTTCGAGTAAACCCTGACCTTGTTGTTCAGATGCAGGGGTTTCACCATGAAGCATCCTCTGTTCACCTTCGCTCTGTCCTGTTCACTCCTGACCGGAGGAATGGCCTTGGCTCACCACGGCTGGGGTAGCTATGACGCCTCCAAGCAGATTTCCATCAACAGCTCAGTCAGGGAAGCCAACTGGCAGAACCCTCACGTGACGGTTGCCGTCACGCATGACAACAGGAACTGGGAGGCGGTTCTGGCGCCGCCGTTTCGCATGAACGCCCGTGGGCTCTCGCCCGAAATGCTCAAGCCTGGCACGCAGGTGACGATTGAAGGTTATCCTTCCACCCAGGTCGACAATGAGATGAGAGCAGAGCGGATCAGCGTCGGCGGCAGAATCTTCGAGCTTCGTTGACGTCCATGTATCTCGACATGCTCGCTGCACTTGAAGCATCCTGGCTTGGCCATACCGGGCGTCATTCGGCATGGCTTTATACCATTGCCAATCTCCTTCATGTTTTGGGAGCAGCCTTCGTTGTGGGCAGCATCGCAGTCTTCGATCTGAAGGTTCTTGCCGAACATGGAAAGAACGCTCAGCAGGTCGGCCGCTATGCCATTCCTCTCGCGGCGGCAGGAGTTGCGCTGCAAATCCCTACCGGCGTTCTTCTCCTCGCAGTCGAGGCCCGAGCGTTGGGCACGAACCCTGCCTTTTTCGCGAAGCTCGCCTTCATTGCCATCGGGCTCGTCAACGTTGCCCTGTTTCATGCCCGCTTCAATATTAATCTTCGTGCAGGCTCATTGCCCCCAGAGGCGCGAACCTATGCTCTCATTTCGCTGATTGCATGGATCGCCACCCTCTTGGCGGGCCGAATGATCGCCTATCTCTAGGCTTCTACTCTTCTCACGGTACAAAGCTGTTTTGACGGGATGTGGCATGCGCGTCTGGCTAACGTCACTCTGCGGGTTTCTCTTTGTCTGTGGAGCCGCCTTGGCTTCAACGGGCAATTCCGGCGAAACGGTTGAGCAGGCGTTATGCCGCCTCATCGAAGGGGCTGCGCAGCAGCGGGATATTCCGCGCGACTTTTTGACGAAGCTCATCTGGCAGGAAAGCTCGTTCCGCACCGGCGTGGTCAGCCCGGCAGGGGCTCAGGGCATTGCGCAATTCATGCCGGGGACGGCGAAGGAGCGCGGTCTCGTGGACCCGTTCGATCCGGAACAGGCTATCCCGAAAGCAGCCGAGCTGATTGCGGACCTTTCCGTACGTTTCGGGAATTTGGGCCTTGCAGCAGCAGCCTATAATGGTGGCCCCGCGCGCGTATCCTCATGGCTCGAGGGCCGTGGGAGCCTCCCCTTCGAGACCAGAAACTATGTCGCCGCGATTACAGGGCGGGACGTTGAAGATTGGGCAGCCGATCGCAAGAACGCCTCCGATCAGCAGGAGCGGAGCGAAACGAAGACAGGAACGGAAAGCTGCCAGCAGATCGTAGCGGTCCTGCGTCGACCGGGGCGGAGAGATGAGATTGAAGCGCCTTTTGCACCGTGGGGCGTCCAGCTGGCCGGCAATTTCTCAAAGTCGAAAGCCCTGTCGTCATACAGGCGCGCCAGTTCCGCTTATGCATCGGTGCTTCAGGATACGCGCCCCATGATCATTGGAACGAGGCTGCGTTACCGGGGGACGAGAACGTTCTATCGCGTGCGGGCTCCTGCTGAGTCACGCAAAGGCGCAGAAGAGCTTTGCCAAAAAATTCGGTCTCTCGGCGGCAGCTGCATCGTCCTGCCGAGCTAACGGAAAAGGCCCGGAACTTTCGATCCGGGCCTTGTTCAACTCTTATCGCCTCTGAGGCCGGAGGGAGCGCGCCAGCTCCCTGATGACATTGTCCTCGATGCTGAGATCGCTGTTCTCGTCCTCGGCGATCTCGACATCGGTCGATACTTGCGGCGCCTGCGCCGATGCACGGCCTTGTGCGGCAGGCGCGCCCCTCTCGGACGGTGCCGTGGATGCTGCACCTTCGACGATCTCGATATCGGCGTTCCTGGTCTGCTGCTGCTGTGGCGCATAGGAACGGCCAGTGCTGTAGCGGTTCTCAAGCGTATCGAGCAGGCTGTTGAGCGCTGCATTCGTCAGCGGAACCTCGGGCACCTGCGGTGCGCCGTTGAGCGCGATCGCGCGGTTCTGATAGGCCGCATCCGAAGTGACGTCTGGACCGAACCAGGAGAGAGGACGGAAATCCCGAGCCTCTTCCTCGCTCTCGAAGGATACCGCGATCATATCGAGAGGACCTGGCGTAACGAACCGAGCGATCTGCACATCGCGTGTACCGACCGTCAGATGCGTCATCAGATAGTCGATCTTTCCCGGTGTCACATCGAGCAAGGCTTCCGCATGAGCGCGCGGCACTTCCGTCCGCTCTTCGGTCGGCCCGTTGGGTCCTGCATGAACCAGAACGAGACTTCCCTTGTCGCCGTCCACGATGACGAAGGAGCTTCGATCGGCTTGGTTCGGAAAGTGGCCTTCGGCAATGCGATTGCCGCCTCTTTCCTTCCTGATCAAGCGCGCAAGCGACGAGGCAATGAGATAACGTCTGTAAGCAACCATTTTAAGCTCTCTGGTACAATGCGCGTAAACTCTTGCTGCCCTTAGAACTCGTTGCGTCAATGTTCAACAGAATGAAGTTTCGATTCATAGCCTGCATGCTTAGTCAGCATGACTCGCCACAAAACTACATTCTGGCGTGACACTCACTTGATCTCTTTAGGCCAACACCACTTTGTGCTCGCTTATGATGGCGTTCGGAAGGCAAACTTCAATGGAATACCCAGGAAGCTTCCGGGGTTTTGCAAACGGGGTTAATTCGTCAGTGAAAAGTCGACGTGTGACAAATGATAATCATCATGAGGCGCATGCGAAACGCATGCGCCTCATGTAATGTTAGTGAGTTCTCAGCAGGCCGCGCCCAGCAAGGTTTCTCATGAATGCCGTGAGGCCGAAGGTCCAGGGCTCACATTCCGAACTCGGCTTCATGCGGTTCACGAGCTTTCCAAGTTTTGGTGCTGCGATCGTGACGATGTCGCCGGTCTTGTGCGTAAACCCCATGCCAGGTTCGTTACGGTCCTGCGTCGGCGCGAACATGGTGCCGAGGAAAAGAGCGAACCCATCGGGGTATTGATGGTGGGGGCCGAGTGTCTGCGCAACGAGATCCTCAGGGTCGCGGCTGATCTTCGTAATCGATGACGAGCCTTCGAGCTTGAAGCCATCCTCGCCTTCCACAGTCAACGTAACATTGGTACTGCGAACGTCATCGAGGCTGAAACTCTCGTCGAAGAAGCGAATGAACGGGCCCAGTGCGCAGGACGCATTGTTATCTTTCGCCTTCGAGAGAAGAAGTGCCGACCGTCCTTCAAAGTCGCGCAGGTTCACGTCGTTACCCAGACTCGCGCCCACGATCCTGCCGTCGGCGGTAACGACGATCACCACTTCCGGCTCAGGATTGTTCCAGGTGGATTTGGGATGCAGTCCAGCGTCCATGAAGGCACCGACCGCCGACAAGGTCGGCGCCTTGGTGAACACCTCCGCATCCGGACCGATGCCGACTTCGAGGTACTGGCTCCAAGCACCTTGAGCGACGAGAACGTCCTTCAAAGCCATGGCTTCCTGCGATCCCGGCTTCAGACGGCTGAGATCGTCGCCAACCAGACGCAGGACTTCCGCCCGGATCGCAGCAGCGGCGCTTGCATCGCCGCGCGCCCGCTCCTCAATGACGCGCTCCAGCATGGACACGGCAAATGTCACGCCGGCCGCCTTGATCACCTGCAGGTCGACAGGTGCCAGGAGCCAGGGCTTGGATGTGTCGCGCTTGTCGGACGGCGTGTTGGCCATGAGTTCGTCGAGCGAGGCGATCCTCTCGCCCTGTGCCGTTTTCAGCGCCTGCGCCGGGTTCTCCGCTGCTGCCAGCTCGCTCATGGTCGCGAAGGAAGCGGAGATGTCGAAAACTCCATCCTCTCGGATGGCCACGACACAGGGGCCGATATCTGGCAGCCAGACGCGGCCCGCAAGAGCTCCACGATAACCATCAACAGGCAGGATATCCGCTGCATTCAATGAGGACAGGCGGTTCACAGGCTGGCACTCCCTTCCATCTCTGAAGGGCCTCCTGCCCTTCTTAGGCGCCAATATAGCGAGCTTGGCGTTGGAGCCTACCAACAAAAAGACAGAGACGGCATGACGGGTGAGCAGATCGGAACAAAGGTCGTTTGTGCTCCGTTCCGAACCGAAGCATTTCGATCAAGAAGGAAGCCTGCCTATGTCCGACACACCCAATCCGACACCGCCGCAGCCCGATGTCCCAAACCCTGCACCGCAGCCCGTCCATCCAGATCCCGGCCCCTCTGGTATTCCAAGCCCCGGAGAACCCTTGGGCGTTCCACCGACGACCCCAAGCGAAGCGCCGAGCCCCAGCGAGCCCACCGGTATTCCGCCGTCCAGCCCCCAGGAAATCCCAACCGGACCGCTAGGCTCTTAACGGCAGCCTGGAGATGTGCTTTCTGCAGACCATGAACACAGGAGTTCCTGCCCATGGACAATGGAAAGCCTTCAAACACGGCCCACCTCTCCTCTCCTTCCTACCGGCTGGCTGCCATGGATCAGGATTTCCTGCTGGGAGATTCCATGCGGGGAGTCCGATTTCAGCTGGAATACGCCAAGGCTGAGGAAAACCTTCGGATCTGGGGCGTGCGCTCCACCATCGTCGTGTTCGGGAGCGCCCGCGTTCACGAGAACGGCCCAGGTCGTCATTCATTCTGGCATGGAGAAGCTCGCGCTTTCGGCTCCATTGCCTCCCAGCGCGGCGGCGCCATGACAGCCACAGGCGGCATACGTGACAACGTGATCGCCACCGGCGGCGGACCGGGCATCATGGAGGCTGCCAATCGCGGAGCCTTTGACGTAGGCGCGCCGTCCATCGGCTTCAACATCACACTGCCGCACGAGCAGGAGCCGAACTCCTATTCGACTCCCGATCTCACCTTCCGATTCCACTACTTCGCCATGCGCAAGATGCATCTGGCGATGCGCGCCAATGCGCTCGTGGTCTTCCCTGGCGGGTTCGGCACTCTCGATGAGCTTTTCGAAATCCTGACTCTCCGCCAAACGGGCAAGGCGCCGCCGCTGCCGATCGTTCTGTTCGACAAAGCCTATTGGCAGTCGGTCATCAAGTTCGATGCGCTGCTCGAACACGGCATGGTCAGCCCCGATGACCGCAAGCTCGTCCACTTTGCGGAAACTGCGGAAGAGACGTGGGCCAAGCTGGTTGAAAACGGCCTTCTCGTCCCTACGAGCTGAATTGACAATCCAAGTGTCTTCAGATGTAATTCGTTTCATGGGGAATGCGATCTCCCCACGAGGCGACATGCCCAAGCATCGCATCCGCTCTAGCTTTTACGGATGCATCATGTCGTCATTCAACACCATTTCAGTCGAAAAACTCGCCCGGCTCATCGGCACTCCCAAGTGCCCCACTCTGATCGACGTCTGCGCAGACGAGGACTTTTCCACCAATCCGGGCATCCTCCCCTGTGCCATCCGGCGGCCTTACGGCGCCGTATCGGAATGGGCACATGAGTATGTCGGCCAATCTGTCGTTACGATCTGCCAGAAGGGACACAAACTCAGTCACGGCGCAGCAGCTTGGCTCCGCCATGCAGGGGCTTCGGCAGATGCTCTCGAAGGAGGAGTTCTCGCGTGGGCGCAGGCAGGGCTCCCCATGGTCCCAAAAGCGAAGCTTCCCTCGCGCGACTCACGGGGCCGTACGTTATGGGTCACCCGCTCGCGACCCAAGATCGATCGCATTGCCTGCCCCTGGTTGATCCGACGGTTTGTCGACCCCAATGCAGTGTTCCTGTTCGTCCCACCTTCCGAAGTCCAGGCTGTCGGTGAACGCTTCGGCACAACTCCTTTCGACATTGAGGGAGAAGGCGTGTTCTGGAGTCATCGGGGGGAACTCTGCACGTTTGACGTGATGATCGAGGAGTTCGGCCTCGAGACTGAACCCTTGAAGCGGCTTGCGACGATTGTCAGAGGCGCCGATACGGCACGCCTCGACCTTGCGCCTGAAGCGTCCGGCCTTCTTGCCGCATCGCTCGGTCTTTCACGCATCTTCACGGATGACCTCGCTCAACTCGACGCAGGCCTCCTACTGTACGATGCCTTCTATCGTTGGTGCCGCGATGCGACCGATGAGACGCACAATTGGCCCTCTAAGAAGGCGTAAAATGGAAACGATGACGCAAAGAACCGATGTAGAGCGTTCTCAGCGGAGACTTCATCATGGTGTCTCCTTGCGTGAAGCCTTTGGCGTGTGGTTGCGCGTCGCGGCGTTGAGCTTCGGCGGCCCTGCGGGCCAGATCGCAGTGATGCATCGCATTCTCGTTGAGGAAAAACGCTGGATCTCCGAGGAGCGTTTCCTCCACGCGCTGAACTATTGCATGCTCTTGCCGGGCCCCGAGGCGCAACAGCTCGCCACCTATATGGGGTGGCTCATGCACCGGACCCTCGGCGGCCTTATGGCGGGCGGATTATTCATTCTGCCTGGTGTCATCGCGATCATGGGCTTGAGCTGGATCTATGCGCTTTATGGCAATGTCGGCTTTGTCGCAGCCTTGTTCTTCGGTTTGAAGGCAGCCGTTCTCGCCATCGTTCTGGAAGCTGTCGTCCGGGTCGGCAGACGCGCGCTGAAGAACGCTCTGATGATCGGCATTGCAGCAGCAGCCTTCGTGGCGATTTTCTTTCTCGGAATTCCCTTTCCAATCATCATCCTTACCGCAGGCCTCATCGGCCTCGTCTCTGCACGAGCAGGTCTGCATTCACTCATTGGCGCAAGCAGCAATCCAGACGGAAAAGTGCACCCGGATGACCTGCTCGGCAATGATTTGCCCGCGCATGCTTATCCCAACAGCAGGCAAAGCCTGAGGGTAGCAAGTCTGTGGCTCTCCTTGTGGCTCATTCCCGTGATCGGGCTTCTGCTGATCCTTGGTCCGGACAATGTGTTCTCCCAGATTGCGCTGTTCTTTTCCAAGATAGCCATGGTCACATTCGGCGGCGCTTACGCGGTGCTGGCCTATGTGGCTCAGCAGGCGGTCGAGACCTATGGCTGGCTGAAACCAGGCGAGATGCTGGACGGCCTCGGCATGGCCGAGACGACACCTGGTCCGTTGATTATGGTATTGCAATTCGTGGGCTTCATGGGGGCATTCCGCGATCCAGGAGCGCTTCATCCGCTTGCGGCCGGAACGTTGGGCGGGCTCCTGGCCACCTGGGTGACCTTTGCCCCATGCTTTATGTGGATATTTCTCGGCGCACCCTACATCGAGGTGTTGCGCGGGAATCGTGCTCTCAGCGGCGCGCTGACCGCCATTACGGCAGCGGTCGTCGGCGTCATACTCAATCTGGCGATCTGGTTCGGGATTCACACGATCTTTCGTGAGACGCAGGACCTCACATGGGGACCTGTCAATGTGAGTGCGCCCGTCTGGGGCACCGTCAATGTCTGGGCGCTTCTTGTTTCAGCAGCCGCCGTCATCGCGATGTTCCGCTTCAAGGTGGGCATGCTGCCGACATTGGCGGCAACGTCCGCAGCAGGCATCGCACTCTACGCAAGCGGCATGCTCTCCTGATCGAGAGCATGGCGGACAGGAGAGAGGCAAAGTCTCGCCTCCCTCCCTCAATAGGATCAGGTCACGGACGAAATCTGCCCGCCGTCGACGCGCAGAATCGAACCGGTCATGAACGAGGCCTTCTCGCTGGCGAGGAACACGGCGGCAGCCGCGAATTCCTCGATCTCGCCATACCGGCCTGCCGGAATTCCGGCGCGAGCGGCAGCAGCCACATCCTCGACGGAGCGCCCTGTGCGCTCGGCATTGGCGGCATCGAGCTGCTTCAGGCGATCCGTTGCGATGCGCCCCGGCGCAATGGCATTGACGGTCACGCCGGAGGAGGCAACTTCGCTTGCGAGCGTCTTGCCCCAACCGACGAGCGCCGGGCGGATTGCGTTGGAGATAGCGAGGTTCGGGATCGGCTGAATGACACCCGAGGAGATCACCGAGATGATACGGCCGAACTTCCGCTCGACCATGCCGGGCAGCAGATGGTCGGCGATGCGCACGAGATTGACGAACATGGCATCGAACGACTGCCGCCACTGATCGGACGACACGCCCTGTGCCTTGCCGGGCGGCGGGCCGCCACTGTTGAGCACGAGAATATCGACGCCACCAAGAGCCGCGGTGATGTCCTTGGCAAGAGCATCGACTTGATCAACCTTGCCGGTGTCGCAGATGAAGGGCAACACATCCCGGCCGATCTTGTCGGCAGCGGCCTTCGAGCCTTCCATGGTGCGGCTAGCGATGGCGACGCGCGCGCCCTCCTCCGCTAGCCCCTGCGCGATGCCGAAGCCCAAACCTTTGCTTGCGCCGAGGACCAGCGCGCGCTTTCCTTCCAACCCTGTCTTCATTCTGTCAGACTCCTTCACGATTCCGAGCGCTCGATACGCTGCATCAACCAGTCGATTTCCGAGATGGTTTCCGGGCTCAGCTTCGGTCCCGGCTTGCGTAGCGTGTCATGGGCAATGATGCCGCGCTTCTTCAGCACGTATTTGCGGACGGCCAGACCTACTCCGGGCTGCGTCTCGTAGCGCACCAGCGGCAGATGACGGTCGAAGAGATCGTGCGCTTCCTTACGCTTGCCCTGGTTGATGAGGTTGACGACGCCCACAAGCATTTCCGGATAGGCATAGCCTGTCATGGCGCCATCGGCCCCGCGCTCCATCTCGAAGGGAAGGAAGAGGCCGCCGTTGCCGCAGAGAATGGAGACACGACGCACTTCTCCCTTGTCGCTCGCGCGGCGCAGGGTCGTGATCTTGTCCAATCCCGGCCAATCCTCATGCTTGAGCATGACACAGGAGGGGCTCTGCTCGATGATCCGCATGATCACCTTGGGCGTCATGACCACATTGGTGGTGAGCGGGTAATCCTGAAGGACGAAAGGAACATCCGCGCCGATGGCTTCGACCGCATCGGCGTAATAGGCGACGATCTGATCGTCGGTCTTGAGCGTCGAAGGCGGCGCGATCATCACGCCCGCGGCACCTGCATCCATCGCTTTTGCTGATAAGGCCGACATGGCGGCAAAACCTGCCGCCGAGACGCCCACGACTACCGGAACGCGTCCTGCCACCGCCTTCATGACCTGACGCACGAAGGCCTGCGACTCGTCAGATGTCAGCTTCGGGGCTTCACCCATGATGCCGAGAATCGTGAGACCCGTTGCGCCAGCTTCGAGATAGGCCTCAACCATCCGATCGGTAGAGGCCATATCGAGCCGCCCATCGCTCTCGAAGGGCGTGGGACAGATAACATAGACGCCGGCGGCAGAACTCGTGAGCAAGGCTTCCTCCTTGGAAAAGGCTTTTGTGTCAGCCCCTTCCATACACGGCCTCGCCGACGAATGCACCGCTCAAGTAGGCTTGCGGCCTACACTTCAATGCATGGATGGTATGTAGCCTTTAAAGCCCTTCGAGACGTTAACCGCGCCCGGAACCACCCTTCTTGCCGCCGCCATCCTGCTTGTTGACGGTAGCCCAAGCGCGCCGCTCGGCTTCCTTCTCCGAGAGGCCACGATTCTCGTAAGATTCTTCAATGTGCTCGGCCTTACGCTTCTGCTTGTCCGTATAGGCCGACTTGTCACCACGAGACATGTTTTTCTCCCTGGATTGAACCATCGAGCAGCCGCAAGCCCACAGAGGACCAGCGACGCTCTTTTGTTTCAACCCGGGCGCAACAGGTGGGTTCCGGGTGTGCTTATCAGCCGCTGTTGCGCAGGCCCGCCGCGATGCCGTTGATCGACAGGTGGATGCCCTGCACCACCTGCTCGTCCGCATCACCGGAACGGTGGCGCTTCAAAAGCTCGATCTGAAGATGGTTCAACGGATCGAGATAAGGGAAGCGGTTGCGGATGGAGCGAGCAAGAAGGGGATTTTTGTCGAGCAAGGTTTCCTGCTCCATGATTGCGAGTAGCGTCTTGATCGAGTCCTCCCATTCATGCCGTACCCTTGGGAAGATCGCCTGCCGCAAGCTCTCGTCCTCCACCAGCTTGGAATAGCGCGACGCGATGGCAATGTTGCTCTTGGCGAGAACCATGTCCATGTTCGACAGCAGCGCCTGAAAGAACGGCCACTCTCGATACATTTCCTGCAGGAGCGCCAAACCCGTATCCGGGTGCTTCTCCAGGAACTCCTTGACGGCGGAGCCGAAGCCGTACCAGCCCGGCAGCATGAGACGGCATTGAGCCCAGCCGAACACCCAGGGAATGGCACGCAAATCCTCGATGCGGCGCGAGTTCGTGCGCGAGGCAGGACGGCTGCCGATGTTGAGGTTGGCGATTTCGCCGATCACCGTCGATTCCCAGAAATAGCGTTCGAACCCTTCGGTCTCATATACGAGCGAACGATAAGCCTTGAAGGCGCTTTCAGAGAGCTCCTCCATGGCCTTGAGATAGTCCTCCCGCGGCGCCGGCTGCTCCGAATGGAGAAGGGATGCTTCCAAAGTGGCCGCCGCCAGGATTTCGAGATTGCGTCGTCCAAGATCCGGGTTCGAGTATTTGCCCGCAATTACCTCGCCTTGTTCTGTGATGCGGATGGCGCCCTGCACTGCGCCGGCCGGTTGCGCGAGAATAGCCTGATAGCTCGGCCCACCGCCGCGACCGACGGACCCGCCACGACCGTGGAAGAGCCGAAGTGCAACGCCATGGCGCTTGAACAAACCGACAAGATCGGTTTCCGCCTTGTAGAGTTCCCATCCTGAGGTGAGATAGCCGCCGTCCTTGTTGCTGTCGGAATAACCGAGCATCACCTCCTGCGCCTGCCCGCGGCTGCGCAGAAGGCGCATATAATCGGGCAATGCAAAGAGATCGCCCATGACGCGGCTGCAATTGCGCAAATCGGCGATGGTTTCGAAGAGCGGAATGATGTTGACCGCCATCTCTCCTTCCCGCGAACGCAGAAGGCCTGCTTCTTTGAGGAGAAGCGCAACCTCCAGAATATCGGAAGGATCGCTCGCTTTGGAGATCACGTAATTGGGCACAGACGCCTGCCCGTAGCGCCGATGCGATGCGGCTGCTTCATGAACGATGGCGAGTTCCTTTGTCGTCTCCTCCGAGTACTCCAGGTAGGGCGACGTCAACAGACGCGGTGTTCTGAGTTCTTCCAGAAGAAGTTCGACACGCTGCTCCTCCGACAATGTTTCGTAAGCTGTACCCGGAACGGCCTTCTCGAAAAGCTCGGCCACTACGCGCTGGTGCACGTCGGAGTTCTGGCGCAGGTCGAGACTTGCGAGATGGAATCCGAAGACATCGACTGCCCGGCGCAGACGGCGCAGGCGTCCGCGCGCAAGAGCACCGGATCCGTTGCTGACGAGCGAACGATGCAGGATGGACAGGTCCCCCAAGAATTCCTCGACACTGGCGTAGGCCGGCGCTTCGCCTACCGCATGGCGCGCGACATCGTCGTGACCGAAACCAGCAGCTGTTGCGGCCAAGCGCGCGTACATGCCTGTGATGGCGCGGCGGTAAGGCTCGTTCTGCCGATGCGGAGAAGCATCCGGCGAGGCCTTCGCCAAGGCATGAACCTGTTCGGAGGCGTTCACATAGCGCTCGTCAAGCGAGAGCTCACCGCCGAGGCAATGCAGCTCTTCCAGATAAAAGCCCAGAGCATGCTTGCTCTGGAGAAGCAGTGCCTGCCTGAGCGCGTCCGCCGTCACGAACGGGTTTCCGTCACGATCTCCACCGATCCAGCTTCCCATGCGCAGGAAGGACGGAATTTCCACACCTTGCCAAGTGGGGCTCATCTCCACAAGCTGGTCCTCCAGGGAGGCGTAGACGCGCGGCAACTCCTTGAAGAAAGTGTAATCGTAATAGGACAGGCCATTCACGACCTCGTCGATCACCTTCAGGCGGTTGCGGCGTAAAATGCTCGTCTGCCATAGGGTGAGGATGGCACGGCGAATGCTTTCCTCCGTAGCCGCCTCCTCTTCAGGCGTCAGCCTGTAACGGTCGCGCTGCGCCAGAATCTGAGAGATCTCCATCTCCCGGTCGATCGTGCTTTTGCGGCGCACCTCCGTCGGATGCGCAGTCAGAACAGGAGCAACCAGGGCGGAAGCGAAGAAGGCCTGCAGAGCTTCCTGACTGACGCCGGCTTCGAGCGCGAGCTTCAATGCACGGGCGAGCGTGCCTTCGCGGGGCTCTGGCGCTGTCACCGCATGGGCGCCGGCCATGGCATGGGCGCGGGACCGGCGCACATGGTGCTGATCCTCCGCGATGTTCGCGAGATGCGAGAAATAACTGTAGGCCCGAATGATCTGATTGGTGCGCCCTCGGGAGAGGCTATTCAGGATCGTCTCAAGTTCCGTGCGCGCTGCCTCGTCCTCATCCCGGTGGAATCGGATCGAGGTCTGCCGGATGCGCTCCACGATCTCGAAAACGGCCTCACCCTCCTGTTCGCGGATCGTGTCGCCGAGAAGGCGGCCCAGGAGCCGGATATCATCGCGAAGCGGAAAATCCTTTTCTGGCGTGACGTCGGGATTGATCAGGGACAAAGGGCTACTCCCGGTTCAGGCTTGATGCTGCACCGCGAAATAAAACCTTTCTTCCCTAGACCACAAGAGTAATTTTATTTCTTGACGTCTTGAGAGCCCTGCACTGCCCACCGCTCGGGATCATCGGTCTGGCCGATCAACGCCAAACCGTAAGCGATCGACTCGAACTGGTCGGCCGAAGTCAGCCGCTCCTCTCCGAAACGCTCCACGAAAAGGTTGCGAATGGCAGGCACGAAGGATGTGCCTCCTGTCAGGAAGACCTTGTCGATCTCTGTCGCCGAAACACCGGATTTCATCAGAGCTTCGTCGACCGTTCCGGCGATGCGCTTTACATCATCTGCAATCCAGCTTTCGAAATCCGCCCGCTTGATACGGGCCTTGATATCCACGCCCTCACCCTGGAACCGGAACTCCGTTTCGTCCTGGCTCGACAGGGCCACTTTAGTGGAGGATACCGCGCGATAAAGCTCAAAGCCCAGATCGTATTCGATGATGTCGATGAATTTCTCCAAGGGCTCCGGCTCGAGAGCCACCTTGGCAAGTTCGCGCAGCTCCTTCAGGTCGCCGCTTCCTTTCATCATCGCAAGCTGGTTCCAGCGCGCAAAGTTGGCGTAATAATGATTTGGAATCGACAGGGTCTTGCCCATGGAGCGGTAAAATCCGCCTTTGCCGAGCTGCGGCGAGACAACGTGATCGACGATGCGGTAGTCGAACGCGTCTCCGGCAATGCCGATACCTGAATGTCCCAGGGGCTCGGCACGGAGAACTCCGCTCTCTCGAGAGAAGCGCATGACGGAAAAGTCGCTGGTGCCTCCGCCGAAATCCGCCACCAGAACCGTGGAATCACGGTTGAGCTGGCGCGCATAGAAGAAGGCCGCGCCAACGGGCTCGTACACATAGCGGGCATGGTCGGCGCCGAGCTTTCCAAACGCGGCGCGATAGCGCTGCATGGCCAGATCGTCATCAGGATTGTATCCCGCGAACTGAACGGGCCTTCCGATCACCACATTGGGAACGCCCCAGTTAAGCTGCTCTCCGCCGTGGCGCACGAGAGTGCGCAGGAAAGCGCTCAGAAGATCCTCAAAACGATAGCGATCGCGGAAGATGCGGGTTTCCTGGAACGTCGCGCTTGCGGCAAAGGTCTTAAAGGACTGGATGAAACGATGGGGAGAAAGGCCCTCCAGGAACTGCTCAATGGCCCAGGGGCCGCCTTCGACCTGTGTGCGCAAGCCATTGCCGTGGCGCTCGTCCCAGAAGCAGAGGGCGGTCACGAAGACCTTCAGGTTTTCCCCGCCATGGTCGAAAGTCAGGGCTTTCACGTTGCCATGCGAATCGGCGACCGCCACCACCGTGTTGCTGGTTCCGAAGTCGATGCCGATGGAAAGATCGTGGGAAACTGACATGGCGGGCCCGGAAAAGAGCGGTTGGAGGGCCGGACGGTCTATACGCCCAAACCCCGGCAGCCAAGAAGTTTTTCGAGGATTCGCCCTGGCTCCTGCCCATGCGGCAGTGCGACCCCGGGGCTGGGGATAGGCCGTTGACCCGGGGGGCTCGCACCCCGTAGAAGCCGCACCTTGTCTTAATGTCGGAGAGGTCCATGCTATCCATCGGTCAGCGCATAGCGAGCGAACTGAATGTGCAGGAATGGCAGGTCAAGGCAGCTGTCGACCTGCTCGATGGCGGCGCGACCGTGCCCTTCATCGCGCGCTACCGCAAGGAAGTCACAGGAACCCTGGACGATGCGCAACTGCGCACCCTGGAAGAGCGCTTGCGCTACCTGCGGGAGCTTGAGGACCGCCGCAAGACGATCCTCGACAGCATCCGTGAGCAGGGCAAGCTCAGCGACGAACTCGCGCTCCAGATCAGCACGGCCGATACCAAGGCGCGGCTCGAAGACCTGTACCTGCCCTACAAGCCCAAGCGCCGCACCAAGGCGCAGATCGCCAAGGAAGCAGGCCTCGAACCGCTCGCCGACCTCATCCTCGCCGAGCCGCAGCGCGATCCGAAGGTGGAAGCCGTCGCTTTCGTGAACGCCGAGAAGGAAGTCGCGACACCAGAAGCAGCACTTGAAGGTGCGCGTGCGATTCTCGTGGAGCGCTTTGCGGAGAACGCGGAACTGCTCGGCGCCCTGCGCGAGATCTATTGGGAGCGCGGTAGCCTCACCTCGAAGGTGCGCGACGGCAAGCAGACCGATGGCGCAAAGTTTGCCGATTACTTCGATTTCGCAGAACCCCTCACCAAGCTTCCTTCTCACCGCATTCTTGCGCTTTTCCGCGGCGAGAAGGAGGAGATTCTCGATCTGAGGATGGAAGAGGACAAGGATGCGGCAGAGCCCGGTTATGTGAGCCGCTATGAAGGCCGCACCGCGCTTGCCTTCAACATCACCGACAAAGGCCGTCCCGGCGACAAGTGGCTTCTCGATACGGTGCGTTGGGCATGGCGCACGAAATTGCGCTTCTCTATCGAGCTCGACATGAAGATGAAGCTCTGGCAGCTCGCTGAGGACGAAGGCGTGAAGGTGTTCGCCGGCAACCTGCGCGATCTTCTGCTCGCGGCCCCTGCAGGCACGCGCCCGACGCTGGGTCTCGATCCGGGTTATCGCACAGGCGTGAAGGTGGCCGTGGTGGATGCCACCGGCAAGGTGGTTGCAACTGACACCATCTATCCGCACGAGCCGAAGCGGCAATGGGACGAGTCCATCGCAACGCTTGCCCGCCTGTGTCGCGTGCACAAGGTGGAACTCATCGCCATCGGCAACGGCACCGCCTCGCGCGAGACCGATAAGCTCGCAGGCGAGCTGGTAACGAAATATCCAGACTTGAAGCTCACCAAGATCATGGTGTCGGAAGCCGGGGCATCCGTTTACTCCGCGTCGGCCTATGCAAGCCAGGAACTGCCTGAGCTCGATGTGTCCCTTCGCGGCGCGGTTTCCATTGCACGACGTCTGCAAGACCCGCTGGCGGAGCTCGTGAAGATCGATCCGAAATCCATCGGGGTCGGCCAGTATCAGCACGATCTGGCCGAGCATAAGCTCTCCCGCTCCCTCGATGCTGTCGTGGAAGATTGCGTGAACGCCGTCGGCGTCGATCTCAACACTGCCTCTGCACCGCTCCTGTCGCGCGTATCGGGCCTAGGCGAATGGGTCGCGAAGAACATCGTCGAGCACCGCAATGCCAAAGGCCCGTTTAAGACCCGTAAAGCCCTCAGCGACGTGCCGGGTCTTGGACCCAAAACCTTCGAGCAGGCTGCAGGCTTCCTGCGCATTCCGAATGGGGACGATCCGCTCGATGCGTCAGGAGTGCACCCGGAAGCCTATCCCGTCGTGCGCCGCATTCTCGAGGCGACGAAAAGCGACATCAAAGTTCTCATCGGCAATGGCGGAGTGCTGAAGAAGCTCAGCCCGCAGAGCTTCACTGATGAGAAATTCGGCGTTCCGACCGTGAAGGACATCCTGTCTGAGCTCGAGAAGCCGGGCCGCGACCCTCGCCCCGAGTTCAAGACCGCAACCTTCATGGAAGGCGTCGAGAAGATCAGCGATCTCCGACCCGGCATGATGCTGGAAGGTGTGGTGACGAACGTGGCTGCCTTCGGGGCTTTCGTCGATATCGGCGTGCACCAGGATGGCTTGGTGCATATCTCCGCGTTGTCGGAAACCTTCGTGAAGGATCCGCGCGATGTGGTGAAACCCGGCGACATCGTGAAGGTGAAGGTGCTCGAGGTCGATATTCCCCGCAAGCGCATCTCGCTCACCATGCGCATGAGCGATCCTGCCGAGAAGCGTCAGGCGGGCCGCTCTGACGACAATCGGGGCGCATTCCAGAAGCACCGTTCACAGAACGAGAAGAAATCTTCCGCGCCCGCAGCTTCGAATGCGTCCGGCGGCGCCTTGGCGGATGCCCTGCGCCGGGCGGGGCTGCAGAAAGACAAGAACGCACGCCGCTGACACGGCAGCGCTGTCGACAAACAAGCATTCAAGCTCGCGGGAGAAACTCTCCCGCGAGCTTTTCGTTGGCGCGATAGTAATCGACGGTTTCTGCCTCGGGGAGCGGGAAACTTACCGTGCAGACGAGCCCGGTTGGCCGATAGTCGAGATCGACTGTCCCCCCGAGCTCGCGGGTCAGTCCACGTTCGATCAGCCGTGAACCGAAGCCTTTATGAGTGGGAGATTCCGTCGGCGGGCCACCGGTCTCCGTCCACTTGAGGACAAGACGAGGACCATCCTCCAGGCGGATCAAAGTCCATTCGATGAGAACCTCGCCGCTTTCCGTCGAGAAGCCCCCATACTTCGCCGCGTTGGTTGAGAGTTCATGGAGAGCCATGGCCAGCGGCAGGGCAATCCGCGGCGGAAGCTGCAATGGCTCACCGACGACCCTGAAACGCTCGGCATTGTCCCTTGCGTAGGGAGCCATAGCCTCTTGAACGATGTCCTGAAGATTAGCGCCTTCCCAATTCTCCCGCGTGAGGACATCATGCGTCTTGGAAAGAGCGAACAGGCGCGCCTCGAAAGCCGCGCGCCCGATATTAGGGTCACCGATCCGGAAGCTGTGAGCTGCTACGGACTGCACCGTCGCCAACGTATTCTTGACGCGGTGATTGAGCTCGTTGATCAGCAGGCGTTGACGCGCATCGGACCGGGCTCTTTCGACGGCAGACCATGTGCGCTCGGCAACATCTCGGCAAAGCTCGATTTCGCTCTGGGACCAAAGCCGCTTGGTGACATTGTGCAGATAAAGGGTCGCCCGCAACTTGCCTTCCTTGACGAGCGAGACCGTAATGTTGCCAATGGTCTGGAGGGCGACGAAAACATCGACATTGTCAGCAACACGAGGATCAGACAGCGCATCGTCGATGACGATCATTCGCCCAGCCCGCATTTCCTCGCAGACGAACGAGCCGAAAGGCGTGAGGGGATGACGCCCCGCCATGTAGGGCATTCCTTCCGCCCGCCAATCGACCAGCGTGGTCAGCATCATGGTGGCATGGTCGATCTCGCCATAGCCGACACGCGTCACGCCCAGATGTTTGCCGAGAGCCTCCGCCACGGTCATCAGGATGTCGTCAGGGCGAACGAGTTCTCTGATCTGGTCGCTGAGATTGAGAAGAAAGCTCTCGCGAACCTCGTTTTCCTTGCTGGGAGTGATATCGAGATTGACGATCACCGTCCGCAATGGCTTGTCCATTTTGCCCGCGAGAGACTGGCCGCGCATTTGCAGCCAACGCACCGAGCCGTCACTCCTGATGATCCGATATTCGGACGTCAAAGGCTCCAGCGTGCGCGGCAATTGCTTGACCTGCCACTCCATCCGCTCCCGATCGTCAGGATGCAGGATTCCAATCCAAGCTTTGAAGGGATTGTCCTGGCTCTCATCGCGATCGAGCCCGGTGAGCCGAAACATCTGCGGCGACCACGTGATCTTGCCGGTCGAATGGTCCCAGTCCCAGATGCCGAGGCCCGCAACATCCTGGGCGATCTGGAGCCGCTCTTCCCCCTCCCGAAGCATCTTCAGGACATTCTCACGCTCCATCTCGCGCAGACTGAGCTTGCCGGCCATGTCGTTGAAGGCGACGCTCAAATGCCCGAGCGGCGTCTTTGTATTTCCGATCTCAACCCTGGCCTGCAGATCTCCATGCCGCCACTGGTCCACGGCTTGGTAAAACGACTTGAGAGGGCGGCGAACGGAGGCCCGCCCCGCCAGCCATGCCGCTCCGGCCGTGAGACCAAACGCAATCAAGGCTGCGAATGCTCGCCAATCCAGTATTGGCAGATCAGCCATTCCGTGAACCTGTCATATCCTTGAAGCCCATGATGGCCGTTGAAGCATTGTGCTTGAGCGTCTCACCTGAGTGTTTCGCTTGCGCATACGACCAAGGGCAAGATGCCCTGCAAACATCAAGCCCACCGCTGACGCCAGCCTTGAATGGCCCATGCTGTTGGAACGCATTGTGGCACCAACTGGTAAACGGAACTTCATTACGACGCCCCATCATGCCGCAACCCTTAGCCGAGAGAGGGCGAAGGCAGACACGTCAATCCTGCATTGACCGTCGAGCACCCATTGGGCAGCCACTTCGCCGATGGCGGCCGAGTGCTTGAAGCCGTGCCCAGAACAAGGAGACACCACAAGAATCCGATCACTCTCGGGGTGACGGTCGATCAAAAAGTTCGAGTCGGGGGTTACCGTATAAAGGCAGGTCACGGCACGCAGGGCACGAGCCCGAAGTCCCTGGACTCGCCCCGAGAGATGTTCCTCCCGCATGGCATCGGATTCGGCAGGAGTGACAGTTCGCTCGATCTCATCGGGATCGACGAATGCATCATACTGCTCTCCCGCAGTCTTGATGGCCTTGCTGCCGCTCAAGGAGGGAAAGCCGTAGAAGAAATCGTTGGGGCTCGGCCCATGCGACCAGATGAACACGGGGCTGTTCGCCCAATGCTGCCTGAAATCCGGATCGACTTCGAACCAATGCATCACCTGGCGGCTCGGGGACAGAAGCTTCTTGAACGGCTCTCCCAGCAGGGAAAGAGCCCAGGCTCCAGCAGAGACGATGACCTGACCAGCCGAAAGCTCGCCTCGATCCGTGACGATCCGAACGCCATCGCCGGTCTGGGCGACGGAGATCACCTGCGTTCCGAGTTCGGTGACGGCCCCGAGGGCACGGGCCTGTTCGAGCTGGACCCCGACGCAGCGCTCCGGATTGAGATACCCGCCGCCCGGTTCGAAATAGCCGATCTCGTCTTCGCGCGGCGTGAATTGCGGATAGCGACGATGGATCTCCGCAGCGTCCAGCATTTCGTGCGGGATATCGTAGGCTAGGGCTGCTTTTCGTGTCCGCTCCAGAAAGGCGTTGCGAATGACGCCGGTCGAGACGGGGCTTGCCGCCTCTACGATCAAGCAGCCGTTCTGCGTCAGAAGCCGCTCACCGGTCTCAGCCTCAAGCTCTTTCCATATCTCGTTGGAGCGCAGTGCAAGCGGAACATAGAACGCGCCCTCGCCGATCGCCTGCCGCGTGATCCGCGTCTCGCCATGGGTCGAACCCTGGTCGTGGGGGGGCCGGAAACGGTCGATTCCAACAGCCTTCGCTCCTCGCTTTGCCAGCTGATAAAGCGCAGCCGACCCCATGGCACCGAGCCCGATTACGGCAACATCGCAAGTTTGGGAAAGGTTCATGCTCGATATTCCATAACTTTTTTCTATTCCAAACAGAATCTTAGCTCTACCGCAAGGGCACCACTCCAAAGCGCCGGGACGTACCTGCGCCTTGCCTTGTGTTGCAAAAGGATCTGCTTTAGAACCGGCTTGTCTCACGGGGAGCCTCATTCGAGGCTGAGAGGTGGCTAGGCTGCCGACCCGTCGAACCTGATCCGGGTCATGCCGGCGGAGGGAATGAGCATGCGATATCGCAGAGAAAGCTGCGCCCCGTGCGAATTATGCCGCCAACCCGGCTTGCATCATGCATGGGAGCAACCTTGATGTTACGCCGATCCCTTATCATCCTCGCCTCGATCTTCCTGGCGAATGCTGCATATGCACAGGGCAAACCTGTGCTCACGGTCTACACTTACGGCTCATTCGCCGGGAAATACGGTCCTGGGAAAACCGTCGAGGAGCGCTTCGAAGCAACCTGTGGATGCGACCTCAACTGGGTCACCGCAGAAGATGCAGGAAGTCTCGTCGGGCGCCTTCGTCTCGAAGGCGCCGACACGAAGGCCGACGTGGTCGTGGGCCTCGACATGAACCTCGCGGCGGAAGCCAAGGCGCTCAACACTTTTGCGCCTCATGGCGTAGATGTGAAGGACCTGTCGCTTCCGATCGCCTGGAACGACGACACCTTCATCCCGTTCGACTGGGGTTATTACGCTTTCGTATACGACGCCAATAAGCTCCCCAACCCGCCAAAGAGCCTGAAGGAGCTCGTCGAAAATCCCAATGGCCCGAAGGTGGTGCTGCAGGATCCGCGCACCAGCGCGCCTGGTCTCGGCCTCCTGTTGTGGATGCAGCAGGTCTATGGGGAAAAGGCTGGCGAAGCCTGGACGCAGCTGAAGCCGCGTGTGGTGACCTTCACCAAGGGATGGTCGGAAGCTTATGGCCTGTTCATGAAGGGGGAGGCCGACATGGTGATGTCCTATACCACATCTCCAGCTTATCACATCTCCGCGGAGAAGAAGAACAACTATAAGGCAGCCGCTTTCTCGGAAGGACACTACCTGCACGTTGAGCTCGCCGGCATGACGCGCGCCACGAAGCAGCCTGAACTGGCAAAGAAGTTCATGGCCTTCGTACTCAGCGAGCCCTTCCAGTCGGCGATGCCTGAAGGCAACTGGATGATGCCTGCCAAGGTACCTGCATCGGGGCTGCCTGCCTCGTTCAAGGATCTGGTGCAGCCGCAGAAGGCTTTGCTCTTCACGCCGGAGGAAGTCCAGCAGAACCGTCGGGCCTTCACCGATACCTGGCTCAACGCCGCAGCGCGTTGAAGCAATTGCGATGACGATGAAGCTGCCCCATCCCGGAAGCCTCGTGGCCTTTGTCATCGTGGCTCTGGTTGCGGGTGGCTTCATCGCACTTGCAACGGTCAGTGGAGAGGGGCCGACTTCTCTCTCCATCGGCCCCTATCTCCGGCGGGTGCTGGCCTTCTCGATCATCCAGGCGGCGCTCTCCACCCTTCTGTCCCTCTCGCTCGGAGCCGCGCTGGCTCTTGCTCTCGCACGCCGCCGCTTTCCAGGGCGCGACCTGGTGCTAGCGCTTCTTGGCACCACGATGGTGATCCCCACGATCGTGGCAGTCTTCGCGGTCTTTGCCGTGTATGGGCGCAGTGGATGGTTCACCCAGGCGCTCTCCTTTCTCGGATGGACGGACAGTTTCAGCATCTTCGGCTATCCGGGCATCCTGATCGCCCATGTGTTTCTCAACGCGCCGTTCGTAGCGCGCATCCTTCTCGATTCCTTGAGCCTCGTTCCGGCTGAGCAATGGCGCCTTGCATCGGCCCTAGACTTCAAGCCCTCCCATATCTTCCGCCATCTCGACTGGCCTGTGCTGAGCGCGGAATTACCGGGGCTTGCTGGGCTGGTCTTCCTCTTATGTTTCAAAAGTTTTGCCATCGTGCTGGCCCTCGGCGGAGGTCCCAGCCGCTCCACCCTTGAGGTCGCCATCTATGAGGCGCTGAAGATCGACCTCGATTTCGGGCGCGCGGCCTGGCTTTCGCTGATCCAGCTCGCGATCTGTCTCACGCTGACGGGCCTTCTCAACTGGACTTTGACGCGGCCGCCGACGGCTCACACCATACGCGGCTTGATCAAGCGTCCCGATGCACGAAACGGAAGTCTCAGAATTCTCGATGCCGTCGTTCTGGCGGCAGGGTCTCTCTTCATCGCGCCTCTGGCGCTCAGCATGTTGAGTGGGCTGGCCTATATATCGGACATCGTCGATGCCGACCTGCTGCGCGCTTTCATGACGAGCGTGACGATTGCAATCATTGCAGCAACCATCGCCTGCATTTCTGCGCTTGCCCTTGCTTCTTCAGCCCGCCGATGGCGGGTCGCCTTGCGCTCACCCCGCATTGCCGCCTTTTACGATTTCCTCCCCAACACTCTGCTGGCCGTGCCTCCCTTTGCACTGACGGCAGGATTATTCCTGATCGTGAGGCGCTTCACCGACCCTTCAGCAGCGGGCCTTATCCTTCTGCCGCTCGTCAACGGACTTGCCGCACTTCCTTTCGTCTATCGTTCGCTCGCACCTCGCCTCCTGACGGCCGAGGAGCGTTATGGCCGCGTTGCAGCGTCTCTCGGCATCGCAGGCATGAACAAGCTCGCCATCATGGATTGGCCGCTGATCAAGCGTCCTTTCGGTGCGGCCTTTGCTTTGGCCATGGCTCTCTCCTTCGGCGATTTCGGCATCATTGCCCTGTTCGGCGGACAGGAACTCGTCACCCTGCCCTATCTTCTCTTCGAGCGGCTTGGCGCATACCGGCTCGATGAAGCCTCGGCCATCGGCCTTCTCATCGTGATCGTCGCCTTTCTCCTCGCTCATGCCTCAGGTCGCTTATCCCATGCTGGTGATTGAAAACTGCCGCCTCACATGGCCGGACTTCTCGGCCGATTACTCCATGAGGGTCGATAAGGGCGATCTCTGTGCCGTCATTGGCCCATCTGGCGGTGGGAAGACTACGTTGCTGCACATGATTGCAGGATTCGAGACGCCCGAAAGCGGCACGCTCACGTTCGAAGGGCAGAACCTACTGCCTCTTGAGCCTGCCAAACGCCCTGTCGCCATTGTCTTTCAGGACCACAATCTCTTCCCGCATCTCACGGCAGCGCAGAATGTAGCCCTAGGCCTTCGCCCATCACTACGCCTGACCGACGAAGAACGCGTCCTCATCGATGACATGTTGGACGCTGTCGGCTTGAAAGGCTTCGACACACGCAAGCCGGGAGAGATGTCGGGCGGGCAGCGCCAGCGCGTGGCACTGGCGCGCGCGCTCGTCTCGGGCCGCCCCTTGATCCTTCTCGATGAGCCCTTCAGCAGCCTCGACCCTGGCCTGCGACGCGACATGATCCAGCTTGTGGGCGAGTTGCGCAGGAAGCGTCCGGTTACAATCCTCATGACGATCCATACCCCCGAGGATGTCGCCGACCTTGCGGATCAGATGGTGTTTGTCGCGGATGGAAAGGTCGTCGCGTCGGATGTGCCTTCTGCCATCCTTGGAGGCCCCCTTGGAGCAAAGATCGCCGCCGCGGTTTCCAACACCTGAGGCCGCCTCTAAGCTTTAAGGCTTAAGTGACTTCATACTGGTATTGCTTGACCTCCGTTAACCTCCGGCCGGACCGCAGCTTTTTAGGGCTGCGCTTCAGCCATGAGCAACCTCAGCAGGCAACTTGGGCGTTAGGGGCCTGGGTATGGTTCTCTCGCTCCCCTTCCCCAACTGGATATTAAGTGGCATTATACCGGTCTGGTCGTCTTCTTCGTGAGAACCCCTGATCCCATGAACCAATCCCTTTTTATCGGCATCGACGGCGGCGGCACGAAATGCCGTGCCCGGCTGCGCGATGACCGAGGGACGCTGTTGGGAGAGGGCTCCGGCGGCCCGTCGAACATTCGTCTCGATCCCGATCTGGTCTGGAACTCCATTCTCACTGCCTGCCGGGAAGCTCTCAGCCAGGCAGGCCTCCAGGAAAGCGACCTCAAAAGCGTTCATGCCGGCATGGGGGCTGCAGGCGCCGGACAGGCGAGCGCGGTCGAGCGGCTCTTGTCCCGCCCGCATCCCTTCGCTTCTTTCGCCATCGACACGGACGCTCACACCGCCTGGCTCGGCGCCTTCAATGGTGGCGACGGGGCCATCCTGATCCTGGGCACGGGCTCCTGCGGCTATGGCGGCACGGGCGGTCAATGCCGTTATGTCGGCGGTTGGGGCTTTGAAATTTCAGATGAAGGCAGCGGAGCCGCCCTCGGGCGCGAGCTTCTGCGCCGCTGCGTCTGGGCGTATGACGGTCGCATTGCTTACACTCCGCTCTCCGATGTGGTGCTGGCTGAGTTCAAGAACGATCTCGAAGTGCTTGTCGACTGGGTCGGCACGGCGCGCCCCGGCGACTATGCCCGCTATGCGCCGTTGGTGTTCGATCATGCGAACCGCCGTGACCCGCTGGCCATCGCCCTGATCGAAGATTCAGCTAGGGGTGCCACGCGCATTGCCGAGCGTCTTCTGGAACTCGGCGCGCCCTCCTTGTGCCTCTTCGGCGGCTTGGCGGAACCTCTGCTTCCATGGATGCCGCCGGCGATTCAACAGGCGGTCGTACCGCCTCAGGCCGATGCCTTGGACGGAGCCATTCTTCTGGCACGAAACGCTGCGGCGCGGAGGCAGTCATGAACGAACATGCCGCAGCAGCCCTCACCCTTCCGCTGGACGAGGACAATCCGACGCCGCTTTACCTCCAGCTTCAGCAATCCATCGAGGATGCCGTCCGCAAAGGCTCGCTGAAGGCCGATGACGCGCTTCCGGGCGAGAGGGATCTTGCCAAGCAGCTCGGCATTTCGCGCGTCACAGTGCGCAAGGCGATTACAGGTCTCGTCAAGAAAGGCGTCCTCGTTCAACGTTGGGGATCGGGTACATTCATCGCGCCGCAGATGCGCGTGGAGCAGCCGCTCTCACGCCTGTCGAGCTTCACCGACGACATGTCGGCCCGCGGTCTACAATCGTCCGCCGTTCTCCTGAGCCGCTCAAGCGGCCAGGCGTCGACCGATGAGTTGATGGCGCTGGGCCTGTCTCCCGGCGAGACCGTAAGCCGCGTCAATCGCCTGCGTATGGCGAACGACATTCCCATGGCCATCGAGCACGCGGTTCTTCCCTCGCGCTTCCTGCCTGACCCAAGCCTTGTGAAACAATCGCTCTATGCGGCGCTGCACGAGCAGGGCTGCATGCCGACTCGCGCCCTGCAGAGGCTGCATGCGGTGCTGCTGAATGAGGAACAGGCTTCCCTGCTCAACGTTCAGCCTCAAAGCCCTGCCCTCTACATCGAGCGTCGCTCGTTCACGGCAACGGGCGAGGTCGTCGAGTTCACCTCGTCCTATTACAGGGGCGATGCCTATGACTTCGTGGCTGAGCTGACCATTAGCCAGCCCGATCGGATCCATCATGATGACGCCTGACAATTCTTCTTCCACCATGACCGCCATGCTGAGCGAGGCCCGCGAGGCACCGCAGGTCGTGGCGCGCCTGCTCGACAGCAATGCAGCCCTATGCCGCGATCTCGGCGAGCGCCTGCGCGCATCTCCGCCGCCTTTTGCGGTCACATGCGCACGCGGAAGCTCGGACAATGCCGCCACTTTCGTCAAATATCTGCTCGAGATTCATTCCGGTCTCGTGACGGCCTCCGTGGGCCCGTCCGTGACATCGGTGTATGAAGCCCGCCCGCGCATGCGCGATGCGCTCTTCCTCGCCGTGTCGCAATCGGGTCGCAGCCCGGACATTCTCAACCTCGCTCAGGCTGGGCGTGACGATGGCGCGCTGACGGTCGCGCTCGTCAACGACACCTCCTCGCCGCTGGCCTCCACCTGCGAGGTTGTGCTGCCGCTCCATGCGGGGCCTGAGAAGAGCGTTGCCGCAACGAAGTCCTTTATTGCTGCTCTTGCCGCAGGGTTCCAGCTTGTCGCTCATTGGTCCCAGGACAAGGAGCTTCTGGCTGCGCTCGACACCCTGCCGGAGGTTCTCGCCAAGGCTGCCGACATCGATTGGTCGGAGGCACTGCCTGAACTGTCCCAGGCGAACAACCTTTTCGTCGTGGGGCGCGGAGTCGGCTTTGCGGTTGCTCAGGAAGCGGCCCTCAAGCTGAAGGAAACCTCCGGCGTGCATGCGGAAGCCATGAGCGCCGCCGAGCTGATGCATGGCCCCTGGACGCTCGCGGGCGACCATTTTCCGATCCTGGTGATAAGCCAGCGGGATGAGACCTTGAGCGGCGTGAACGATCTCGTTACGAAGCTCAGGGAGCAGGACGTTCCCGTCGTGGTGGCGGGCGCAGCTGAGGGGCCTGCAACGGTGATGCTGCCGTCCGTCGACAACGTACATCCCTATCTTGCTCCGATCGCCATGATTCAGAGCTTCTACCCCCTCGTGAATGCCATTGCCCTGGCGCGCGGCCGCAATCCGGACAATCCTCCGCGCCTGCGCAAGGTGACGGAGACGGTTTGATGCCTCTTGCCCTCACAGGTGCGCGCATTTTCGACGGCACTCATATGCTCGAAGGCCGCGCGGTCGTCATTGAGAACGGGCGAATCGTCGCGCTTCCGCCGGAGCGAGATCTCGGCGCGGGTGTCAAGCGGCGTGCGGTGACGGGCCTGCTGACCTCCGGTTTCATCGATGTGCAGGTGAATGGCGGTGGTGGCGTCATGCTCAACGACGTCCGCACCGTGGAAGGCCTCAAGACCATCGCAGCAGCGCACCGCAAATACGGCACGACGGGCCTGCTGCCGACCTTCATCACCGATACGCGTGAGAAGATGGCGGAAGCTGTCGAGGCGATGCGCGCGGCTCTCGCTACCCGTGTTCCCGGGGTGCTCGGCATCCACGTGGAGGGTCCCTTCATCAATCCCGCGCGGAAAGGCGTGCACAACGCCGCCTTCATGCGTCCGATGGAGGAGGAGGATTTCGACATCCTTACCTCCTTGAAGGAAGGCCGGACGCTCGTGACACTTGCTCCCGAGAGCAACAGCATGGATCTCATCGCGCGGCTCGCAGCGGCAGGTGTTCTCATCTGCGCGGGCCACACGGCAAGCGACTACGCGACGGTGATGGAAGCCTTCCGCAATGGCCTTCGCGGCTTCACGCACCTCTACAACGCCATGCCGCCGCTTGCCGGGCGCGATCCCGGCCCAGTGGGTGCAGCCCTCGACAATCGCGATACCTGGTGCGGCATCATCGTCGATGGCCATCACGTGAGCGATCCTGCCCTTCGCCTTGCGATAGCGGCCAAGGGCACCGAGCGCATGATGCTGGTGACGGATGCCATGGCCGTGACAGGGACGGACATGAAGACGTTCGAGCTCCATGGCCGCACGATCTATCGCAAGGACGGCAGGCTCGCGACGGAGGACGGAACGCTCGCAGGATCGGACCTCGACATGGCGGCCGCGGTACGCAACAGCGTGGAGCGCCTTGGCCTTGCGCTTCCCGACGTGTTGCGCATGGCCTCTCTCGTCCCCGCCGCCTTCCTGAGACTCGATCACGAATATGGACGCATTGCGCCGGGCTATTGCGCCGATCTCGTTCTGCTCGATGAAGGCCTGCATGTGCAGGACACCTGGATCGGCGGAGAGGCGCTGTCTTAAGACGCTTTGCTTTTTTCGTAGAAGACGAAGCTGCGGCGGCGTCCGGCGAAGTCCCGCTCATAGGCTCGAGTGACGCGCCAGCCATGACGCTCGTAGAAGCGCCGCGCCCCCTCGTTGTCGTGGAAGCACTCGAGGCTCCTCGCTCCCCTCGACTCCGCCTCTTCAAGGAGCCGCGCGCCGCCGCCCTGCCCGCTTGCATCGGGGTCCATGAACAGCATGTCGATATGGCCATCCGTCATCAGCAGGAAGCCGGCAATCTCGCCTTGCCGCTCTGACACCAGCACCCGTTCCCAGCTTGAGGAGAACCGTTCCGCAAAGAAGGCAGGATCGCGCGTTGCAAGCACGTCCGGCTCCAGGATCGACGCGAAGCCTGCGCGATAGGACCTCGCCGCGACTTCCGACAAGGCTGGGATGTCTTCAAGCCGGGCTTCCCGAACGATCAAGACTGGCCTCTGAGGCGCGGATCGAGCGTATCGCGCAGGGCATCGCCAAGAAGATTGAAGCCGAAGGACAGGAAGAGGATCGCGAACCCGGCGAAGATCGCGCTCCAGGGCGAGAGCATGAGGAAGTTGCGGCCTTCCGAGAGCATCAGGCCCAGCGAAGGCGTTGGCGGCTGCGTGCCGAGGCCGAGGAAGGAGAGCGAAGCTTCCACCAGAATGGCGGCGGAGAGCAGAAGGCTCGTCTGCACGAGAATGACGGAAGCCAGGTTCGGCAGGATGTGCAGGAAGATGATGCGGGCATCGGACGCCCCGATGGCCTTGGCGCCTGCCACGAACTCGCTTTCGCAGAGAACGAGCGCCGGACCGCGCAAGAGCCTCGCGAAAATCGGCGTATAGACCACCGCAATGGCGGTCGCGGCGCTGAATGTGTGCGGGCCCAGAACGGCGATGATGCCGATGGCAAGCAGCATGACGGGAAAGGCAAAGAGCACATCCATGATGCGCATGACGATCCGGTCGAGCCAACCGCGATAATAGGCAGCCATCAGCCCTAACGTTCCACCGGCGAACAGCGCGATGCCGACTGCGAGGACGCAGGCGATAAGGGATGTGCGATAGCCGTAAAGGATGCGCGTGAGAACATCGCGCCCCAACTGGTCGGTGCCGAGCCAGTTGAGTTCGGTCGGTCCTCTCAAGCGGCGCGCAACGCTCTGTGCCATCGGGTCATAAGGCGCAAGCAGCGGAGCGCCGAAGGCAAGAATGAGCTGGATCGCCACCAGCAGCACAGCAAAGGTGAGGAGCTTGTTTTTGGCCAGGGATTTCACGGCTCAGGCCCTCACGCGCGGATCGACGAGCATGTAGAGGAAGTCGACCAGAAAGTTCACGATGACGAATCCTGCCGTCACCACCAGGATCGTCGCTTGAATCAATGGATAATTGCGCTCGGCAATGGCGCCGAGGATCAAGCGGCCCAGGCCCGGGATAGCGAAGACCTGCTCGACGACGATGGCGCCGCCCAGAAGGTAACCTGTCATGATGCCGACGCTCGTCAGAAACGGAATGAGCGCATTGCGCAGCGCGTGCTTGTAAACCACGCTCCGCTCCGGCAGGCCCTTTGCGCGGGCCGTGCGGACGTAATCCTGTCCCAGCGCATCGAGCATGGCGGAGCGCACGAGGCGCGAGAGATTGGCGAGGATCGGAAGCGCCAGCGCAATGGATGGCAGCAACATGCGCTGCAGATTGCCGATGGGATCATCTGAGAACGGCACATAGCCCAGCGAAGCAAAGCTCGGCGCCCATGAAGACAAAAGCAGGATCATGACGATCCCGAGCCAGAAGGACGGGATCGTAAGCCCTGCAATGGCCCCGATGCGCATGGCGACATCGGCAGCGCCTCCGCGCGTCTGGGCCATCAGGCATCCGACAGGAACCGCCAGAACGGCGCCGATGACGAGGGCGAGGAAGGTCAGCTCGAGAGTCGGCCAGAGATGAATGAGAATTTCCGTGGCGACCGGACGTCCCGTCCAGAGCGACGTTCCGAAATCGCCGCGCAAGCCCGAACCGGCCCAGAGAAGGTATTGCTCGATGATCGGTCGATCCAGACCGACGCGCCGGTTGAGCTCCGCCATCCGCTCGGGCGTGATCTCGGTATTGGCCCCCAGCATGATCGCGACCGCATCGCCGGGGATCAGACGGATCATCAGGAATACGATGACCGATACGCCGAAAAGCACGACGACGAGATCGACCAGACGCGCGAGCAGAACGCGATTCATGGAAAACCCAGCTCTCCCGAAAAAGAAAAGCACCGGCGCAGACGATCCGCGCCGGTGCAAGACACAAAGTTAGTAGGATGCGCCGCGCAGCATCATCAGCGAGCGATTCGGCATGACGTCATAACCCTTGAGCTTGTCGCTCATGGCCGAGAACAGGGTGCCATAGGCCAAGTGCGCGACCGGACCCGAGCAGGCCAGCTTCTTCTGCACCTGATCGTAAGCCTTCTTGCGCTCGGCCTGGTCCGTCAGGGTGCGCGCCTTGTCGAGCAGGCTGTCGATCTCCGCATCCGAGTACTTGAACACGTTGGTCGATCCGCCTGTGCGGAAGGTGCGGTAGAAGTACTCGTCCGGATCGGGCTGGCCTGCATTGATGGAGGCGAACATGTCGAAATTGCTGTTGCGCCAATCCTGGATGAACTGGCCTTGCTCCTGGTTGATGAGCTCAACCTTGAAGCCAGCCTTGTTCATTTGCTCCTGCACCACCTGCGCCACATCCTTGATGTCCTGGCGCGGCAGCACCTTCATGGAAACCGCAACCGGCGTCGTGATGCCCGCTTCCTTCAGAAGCGCCTGGGCCTTCGCAGGATCGTGCGCGTAGCAGCTGAATTCCTTCACATCGAGCGCCCAGGACTTGAGCGCAGGAGAGAGAGGACCGCCTGGAACGCCTGCACCGAAAAGAGCCGCGTCCACGATCTCCTGGCGATTGATGGCGTAATTCACGGCCTCACGCACCTTCGGGTTGTCGAAGGGCGGCTTCGATACGTTCAGGCCGATCAGCGTGTAGGCGAGATCCATGGTCTCGGCGAGCTTCACGTTCGGCTTGCCTTTGAGCTGAAGGGCGGTCGCCGCATCGATATTGGGCAAAAGCGCGTACTGGCCGTTGGTGAGGCCGACCTGACGGGTCGCCGATTCAGGGACGATGTTGAACTTGAGGCCGGAAAGCTTCGGAAGCCCCTTCTCCCAATAGGCATCGTTCTTCGAGAGAAGGATGTAGCCGTTGGGCTGCCATTCCTGGAACTTGAATGGGCCAGTGCCGACAGGCGTCTTCTGAAGCGCGTCCTTGTTCGTCTCCATGGAACGCGGCACGATGGCAATCGTCGAAAGCGAGCTGAGAAGCGCCGCAGATGGCTCTTTCAGCTTCAGCTCGACGGTCTGCGCGTCGACCGCGTTGGCGCTCTCGACCGCCGAGAGGCGGCTTGCGAGCGGCGAAGCAATGTCCTTGCTCAGGAGACGCTTCACGGAAGCCACCACGTCTGCCGCCTCCATGGGCGAGCCATCGTGGAATTTCACGCCCGAGCGCAGCTTGAAGGTATAGGACTTGCCGTCCTCCGACACGGTCCAGGATTCGGCAAGGCTCGGAACGGTCTTCAGATCCTTGTCGATGGCGGTCAGGCCCTCGTAGATATTGCCGTTCACCACCATGAAGCTCGGAAAAGCGGTGATGAGATGGGGATCGAGGCCGGTCGGGCTGAGATCCGCGCCGATTTCCAGAACCTGAGCCGAAGCGGCAGCCATCGCGGCTACCATGAAACCCGCGCTCAACGTACCGCGCAGTGCTGACCTGAACATGCGTCTTGTCCTCCCTTGGAAGCCGCCGGGGATTTATAGAACACGTCTTGAGGCCTGTCATGGTCCAATTACGTACCACTCTGGACCACTTCGCATCCTGTGCTATGGTTCGGACACTGGATCATCTTGGAGGAATCGATGCCACAGCGCCCGCCCGTCAAAGCCATCGGCGTGATCAGCGGAACCTCCATGGACGGCATCGACGTCTCCATTGTCGAGACGGATGGAGAAGCCTTCGTCCAGCCGGGACCGGGCCGCACTTTCTCCTACCCTGCCGATCTGCGAAAGACGCTTCAGGCGCTGATCGCCGAGCCGGCGCGCGCACAGAGCGAACCTCTGGAGGATCTCGAACAGGCTGTCACGCAGGCGCACATCGCTGCCATTCGCCGCTTCATGGAAGAAGCAGAAATCCCTGCAAAGAATGTGAGCCTGATCGGATTCCATGGGCAGACCGTCTATCACCGCCCTGAAGTCCGCTTCACCCGCCAGCTCGGCATCGGTTCCATGGTTGCGCAGGAGCTTGGCATCGACACGGTTTACCGTTTCCGTCATGCCGACGTGGCCTCAGGCGGGGAAGGCGCGCCTTTTGTGCCGCTTTATCACCGTGCGCTTGCAAGCAAGCTCCCGCATCCGATCATGATTCTCAATCTCGGCGGGGTCGGAAACGTCACCTATATCGACGGGGAGACGGTGATCGCATTCGATACGGGCCCCGCAAGCGCCCTGCTCGACGATTTCGTGCTGCGCCGCCGTGGCTTGAGCTTTGACGAGAACGGCAAGATCGCGGCATCCGGCAAGGTCGACGAAAAGCTCGTGGCGGAGTTCATGAGCAATCCGTTCTTCGACCGCCCTGCTCCTAAGTCCCTCGACCGCCAGGATTTCCACGCACGTGCCAAAAGCGTGGAGGCACTCTCGGATGAGGATGGCGCAGCGACTCTTGCCGCCTTCACCATCGAATCCGTCATCGCGTCCCTTCGCCATGTTCCTCGCCCACCGCAGCGCTGGCTCGTGACAGGCGGCGGACGGCTCAACGCACATTTCATGCGCCGATTGCACGAGCGTCTCGGCGTTCCTGTCGACCCCGTGGAATCCGTCGGCTGGAACGGTGATTTTCTCGAAGCGCAAGCCTTCGGCTATCTCGCCGTTCGATCAACGCTCGGGCTCTCCTTGAGCCTTCCCACGACCACGGGAGTTCCCCAACCCATGACCGGCGGCGAGCTGCATCGCGCGGCTTGAACCATGTCACCCGCGAGTATCATCGATCAGGCTTTCGCCCCGGCTGCCCAATCCATCGCGCACGGTAATATTCCCGGCGCGGTCCTTGGAATTGTCACAGCGGACGGACAGCGCGCAGTATGCTGGAAGGGCATGGCGCAAATCGAGCCTCATGAGGAGAGCCTCGCGCGCGAGACGTGGTTCGATCTTGCGTCGCTCACGAAAGTGATCTTCACCACGACAGCCATCCTGAAGCTCGTGGAGGAAGGCCGCATCGCACTCGACGATCCGCTGGTCAAAGCGATCCCCGACTTGCGCCAGTACGACATGAATGCCGCAGAGCGGCGTCTCACGTTTCGGCAATGTCTTGCACACCAGACGCACCTGCCTGCCGTCGAACCGCTTTACACCTACGGCCAGAACCCAGACACGCTTCGCGCCTTCGTTCTCCAGCGCGAATGGAGAAGCGGGCCGCCGGTCTATTCCGACATCAACTTCATTCTGCTGGGGATTGCCATCGAGCGCATCACGGGAAAGCCCCTGAGCGATCAGCCGCTTCCTGAACATTTTTCGTTCAACCCGGAGCCTCGTCTCTGCGCGGCGACCGAACGTTGCGCATGGCGCGGCCGCGTGATCCGTGGCGAGGTGCATGACGAGAACGCCTTCGCCCTCGGCGGCGCCTCCGGCCACGCGGGCCTGTTCGGCACCATCGATGGCGTCTTGGACTTCGCCCATGGCCTCCTCGACGGCAAAATTCTCTTGCCACAATCGCTGAATGCCGTTCGCACCCACGAGTCGGAGAAGCGCACCGTCGGCTGGGAAGGATTTTACCCCGGCTGGCACGGCGGCGATGGGTGCTCTCCCACGACCATCGGGCATACGGGTTTTACCGGAACGGGCCTTTGGCTCGATTTCAAACGCGGCCTTGCCTGGTCACTCCTGACCAACCGGGTTCATCCCTCCCGCCATAAGGACAGCGGGATCATGGATCTTAGGCGTGCAACAGGCGAGCGGGTCATCGCGTTGTTTGAAGGCCGGGATTGAGGCCTTAAGGATGTCAGCAAAAAGCTGGTGACGTCGATCACATGGAGCGTGCTGCCGATTGCTGGGCCCCTGAACTGGACCTATATTGGTCTGCAAGAAAGGTAGGCCATGGCTACAGAACACTTCAGCGCCCGCTTCCAGGATCTCGATACGTGGTCAGGCCTCGACGTGCTGTCAGCCTTCTATGAGGGTCAGCTCTCCGCGGTGGCAGCCGTCCGGTCGTCGCTCCCGGAGATCGAGGCTGCGGCAGAAGAGGCGGTCGCGCGCCTGCGCCGGGGCGGACGTCTGGTTTACGTGGGCGCCGGCACCTCGGGACGCATCGGCGTGCAGGACGGCACCGAGTTGCCCCCCACTTTCAACTGGCCCGACGACAAGCTCGTCTATCTCATCGCTGGCGGCGACCGCGCCATCATGAAGGCGGTGGAAAATGCCGAAGATTCAGTTGAGGAAGGCAAGGCAGGCATCCGCAACAACAATATCGGCCCCAATGACGTGGTCATCGGCGTCGCCGCAAGCGGACGCACGCCGTTCACCATCGCGGCTCTGAAAGAGGCTGCCGTGCGCGGTGCGCAGACCATCGGCATTTCCAACAATGCGAATGCGCCTATCCTCGAAGCCTGCTCTCACCCCATTCTCGCCGACACGGGCGAAGAGGTGATTGCGGGCTCGACGCGCATGAAGGCGGGCACGGCGCAGAAGATCATCCTGAACCTGCTTTCCTCGCTCATCATGGTTCGCATGGGCCGCGTCTATCGCGGGCTCATGGTGAACATGCGCGCCACCAATGCGAAATTGCGCCGCCGCAGCGAGATCATGGTGATGCAGATTACTGATTGCGACGAGGCCAAAGCCGCCGATGCGATTCTTCAGGCGAATGGCGACCTCAAGACCGCCGTTCTCATCGCCATGGGCGCCGGGCCGCAAGAAGCGCAAGACGCCCTCGATCGAAACGATGGCAATTTGCGGAAAGCCCTGGCAGACTTTCCGAAGAACTCATAAGAGGCCGCAGGATTCCAGCGGCAGAAGGGGCTGAAGAAGCGTCATGGCATTGGGGCTTGGCATCGACGCAGGCGGAACGGCGACGCGCTGGCGTTTGGCGGACGATCAAGGCCAATGCATTGCAAAAGGCAACGCCGAACCGTTGACCGGCCATCTCTTCTCCGCAGCCGCCGAAGAGCGGGCCCGGCAGATCGTCCTCGACATGGCGCAGGAGGTGATGCGTCAGGGCAAGCCTCTGGGCATCATCGCGGGGATCACAGGGTTGACCCGAGACACGCCACCCGAGGCGAAGATGCGCTCCCTCTTCGCGGAAATCTTCGAGCTTCCGCAAGACAAGGTGTTTGTCGCCGAAGACATGTGGATTGCCTATCTGTCTTATTTCGCCCTGGGCGAAGGCATCCTGGTCTATAGCGGCACTGGCTCCATAGGCTATTACCTTTCCGAGACCAAAGATGTGATCCGCGTCGGCGGCCGCGGGAACCTCATCGACGATGGCGGCTCCGGTTTCTGGATCGCCCGAGAGGCCCTGAAAACCGTTCTGCGCAAGGAAGAAGAAAGCCCCGGCGAAGGTTGGGCTACGACCCTTGGCCAGAGCTTGGCAAAAGCTCTCGGCGGGACGGATTGGAACCTCGTGCGCTCCTATGTCTATGGAGGCGACAGAGGCAAGATCGGCTCTCTGGCGCGGGCTGTCGGAGAAGCGGCTCAAGCGGACGACAAGACTGCCTTGCGCATCCTGCATTCCGCCGGAGAAGAATTGGCTCGTTTGGCCAACAGCCTGACCAAGCGCATCGGGCCACGCCCCGTAGCCCTGGCAGGCGGCAGCTCGCGCCTTCATCCCATCGTGGCCGAAGCCTTCAGGCATGATCTCCTCACGCCGGTCGAGTTCATCACCACGGATCTGGATGCAGCGCTGACCGCCGCGAGGCTCGCCGCTACGTTGAACAGGACCTGAGTCTACCCGCAAGGCTTGCCTATTGCCCTATCCTCGTCCAAGAATTCTGTCTCCATTCGGACTGGGACTGTTGTTGAAACCATGCAAGCACTCTTCGTAGGCCAGACTTATATCGACGTCACTTTCCTGGCGGACGAACTCCCCACAGGGGACGAGAAGACCGTCGCGCGGGATTACGCCATCTCCTTTGGCGGTAATGCCGTGACGGCAGCTTTCGCCTGTGCCAAGCTCGGTATAGCACCCGACCTGCTGACCTCGATTGCGGACGATTGGCTCGGCCGCATGTTCATCGACATGGCGTCGAAATACGGCATCTCGGTCCATCATCGGAAGGTGAAGGAATCCTCGCTTTCCTTCATCATGCCGCGGGGCGGCAAGCGCGCCATCGTGCGCTGCCGCGACGATCACTATCTGCATCCGGTGCCGCCGCTGAACCTGCAGAACTGCCGTGCGCTCCATCTCGACGGACACCAAGCCGACGCTGCGATGCACTATGCCAAGGCGTGCCGCGAAGCGGGCATCCTGACCTCCCTCGACGGTGGCGGACTACGCTCCAATACCCATGAGCTGCTGGAGTTTATCGACGTTGCGATCGTCGCCGAGCGTCTCTGCGAACAGATGAACATGACGCCGAGCGAAATGCTGACTTACCTCAAAGGGCGCGGCTGCAAGATCGGCGGCGTGACCATGGGTGAGCGCGGCATGGTCTGGTACGACGAGAATGGAACCGAAAGCGTGCTGCCGGCCCTCGACGTTCCGGCCGCAGCGGTGGTGGACACCAACGGCGCGGGCGACATCTTTCACGGTTCTTACGTCTATTCCGCCATGGCGCGCCCGGACCAGCCTTGGCGCGAACATTTCGTCTTCGCCCGCGCTGCCTCCGCTTACGCTATTCAGCATCTCGGCAATGAAGAAAGCATTCCGAGCTTGCGTGACATCGAGGAGACGCAGGCGCGCTTCTCGGAGCGTAAGCTGGCTGCGTGATGTGCAGGCATCGTTGATCGGCTAGGCCTCTGAAGCCTGGCCGCCCTCATTCTCTTCTTGCTTTCGGGCCTGAATGCCTGCAATCTTCCTGTAATAACGTATAGGAGGACCCTCTAGGTTCCAGAGGGCTTGGTCCTCAGACGAGGGGTTAGGGTCTTGAGTCCTGCTAGGCCATGGGCATTTGGGCTCGATGAGATCCGCTTACGGGATGGCATCGAAGATCTAGGGCCTGAAGCCCTCGCGGAGATTCTCGAGAACGTTCCTGTGGCGGTCGTGGTAACCTATGGCTACCCCCCGCGTTTTGCATTTGCCAACAAGCTCTTCCGTTCGAGTTTCGGCGCGCCGGATGCCGACTTTACAGGCCGCACGACCTTCGAGGTGATGGGAGAGGTGTATACCCCTGTCCTGCAAGATCTCCGCCACCGCGCCTTCACGACAGGCGAACCGCAGGAACTAAGAGAAGTTCCTCTCACGCTGGCGCCTGAACAGGTCTCCTATTGGGATGTCAAGATTCTGCCGATCCGCAATACGAGCCATCAGATCAAGGGCGTTCTGGCTCTTGCGGCCAATGTGACGGAACGCGCCAAGGCGCGCGATGCAGCGGATCGTCAGGCCCATGAAGTCGATCTCTTCCACGAGCGCCTGACCCTGGCCGTCGAAGCCGCTGAAATGGGCATGTGGGATTGGACCGCTGCGAGCGGCACGATCTATTGGTCGGATCGCTACAGGCAGATTTTCGGCATCAGTCCAGACACTCCGCTCACGCATGAGCTGTGGCTGTCTTTCATTCATCCCGACGACAGAGAATGGGTCCGCAAGAAGGTCGATGCGCTGAACGATCCCGCCTCCGGTGGGCGTCTCCAGATGGATTACCGGATTATTCATCCCGATGGAGACATCCGCTGGATCAGTTGCCGGGGCCGCATGCTCTACACTTCCGAAAGCGGCACACCGAAGCCCTTACGCCTTCTTGGCACGATGCTCGACGTCACGGAACGGCGTAAGAACGAAGAAGCTCGCCAGCTTCTCGCCAAAGAGTTGGACCACCGCGTCAAGAACCTGTTCGCCATGGCGAATGCGATGGTGACGATGACGGCACGAACGGCCACCTCGACCAAGGATATGGCCGACGCGCTTCATGGGCGCCTGAATGCTCTGGCCAAGGCCCATGAGCTCATCCGGCCCGCGGTCGCTGAGGACAGCCCCGTCGAGGGTGAGACCACCGTGGCCGAGATTGTCCGGACCATTCTCGCACCGCACAGGGATTTTGGCCTGCCCGCGCGCGTCTTGATCGAATGCGCGCCGATCAGCGTAGGCGCGAAAGCAGCGACGAGCCTCACGCTCGTCCTGCACGAACTGACGACGAACGCCTCGAAATACGGCTCGCTCTCGGTCGCCCACGGTCACCTCACCATCACCTGCTGGCAGGATGGAGAAATGATGTCGCTCGTCTGGCAGGAAACCGACGGGCCGCCCATCCAAAGCGAGCCGGCAGCCAAAGGCTTTGGCTCGCAACTCGCCCGCAAAAGCGTGACCGATCAGCTCGGCGGAACGCTCCAGTGCGATTGGCGCGCAGAAGGCCTGCGCGTCGACCTGCAGATTCCGTTGAGCCAGTTGTCCCGCTGAGCTGAAAATGGAAAGGCGGCTGTTACGCCGCCTTCTTCTGGTAATCCTTCACATCCGAGAACCGGATCGCCTTGTAGCGATCCATCTCGTATTGAAGGTTGAAGGTGTTGGCCGCCATGAACACCGGCGCCTCGTCGAGATCGCGTGCCATGGAGGACAGATGGCTCTCGATGAACTTGTCGAGTTCCTTCGGATCATCCGCCGTGATCCAGCGGCAGATCGAGAAGCGCGTCGGCTCGTAATCGATCGGCAGACCGTATTCGACGCTCAGGCGCTCTTTCAGCACGTCGAGCTGCAGCGCGCCGACAACGCCGACAATGGCGCCGGAGCCGTCCTGCGGAATGAAGAGCTGGACGACGCCCTCCTCCGCCATCTGCTGCAACGCCTCACGCAGCTTCTTCGCCTTCATGGCATCCTGAAGCTTGATGCGGCGTAGGATTTCCGGCGCGAAGCTCGGAACGCCGCGGAACACGATGTCCTCGCCTTCGGTGAGCGTATCGCCGATGCGCAGCGTGCCATGGTTGGGAATGCCCACGACGTCGCCCGCCCAGGCCTCGTCCGCGATCGCGCGGTCCTGCGCGAAGAAGAATTGCGGCGTGTTGAGGCTCATGGGCTTGCCCGTGCGCACGAGCTTCGCCTTCATGCCGCGCTGGAGCTTGCCGGAGCAGATGCGCATGAAAGCGATGCGGTCGCGGTGGTTCGGATCCATGTTGGCCTGGATCTTGAACACGAAGCCGGTCATGCGGCTCTCGCCCGCTTCCACGAGGCGCTTGTCAGCCTCCTGCCCGCGCGGCGGCGGTGCGTATTCGGCCAGGGCATCGATGAGATCGCGCACGCCGAAATTGCGCAAGGCCGAGCCGAAGAACACCGGCGTGAGATGGCCTTCGCGGAAAGCCTTCAGATCGAACGGCTTGCAGGCCTCTTGCGCCAGCATCACCTCTTCCTGCCAGGCGTCCGCCTCATGTGAAGGCAGCAGGCTCAGGAGCTTGGCGTCGTCCGGCCCCGAGACCGGCATCAGCTCATCGTCCGTGTCGATGCGGCGAACCACGTTGCGGCGCAGGTCGAAGGTGCCTGCAAAGCTCTTGCCCTGGCTGATCGGCCAGGTGATGGGAGCGGTATCCAGTGCGAGCGTCTTCTCGATCTCGTCGAGCAGATCGAAGGGGCTGCGCGCCTCGCGATCCATCTTGTTGATGAAGGTGACGATCGGGATGTCGCGCATGCGGCATACCTCGAAGAGCTTGCGCGTACGCGCCTCGATGCCCTTCGCGGCGTCGATCACCATGATGGCCGAGTCCACGGCCGTGAGCGTGCGGTAGGTGTCTTCCGAGAAGTCCTCGTGGCCCGGCGTGTCGAGCAGGTTGAAGACGCATCCGCCATACTCGAAAGTCATCACAGAGGTCACGACCGAGATGCCGCGCTCCTTCTCGATGCCCATCCAGTCGGAGCGGGTCGAGACTCGGTTCTTCTTGGCTTTCACTTCACCGGCGAGCTGGATCGCGCCTCCGAACAGCAGCAGCTTTTCGGTGAGCGTGGTCTTACCCGCGTCGGGGTGGGAGATGATCGCAAAGGTTCGGCGGCGGCCCACGGGGGCCGGAAGGTCGGTCATGGCTCTATAGGTTCTTGATCACGCGGTGGGGGACAGAACGCCGCAGCGCCCCGCCCTTTCATGGGCTTCTTCTGACCCCATATGGGGGTTTCCCGTCAACAACGAAAGGAGGTGATCCAGTGTCTCATTGTCATACCCTACGGTCCCCGGTTGCCGTGACCTGGATCTTGGCCTCTGCCGAGATTGGTGCGTAACGCACGCGCATCGTGCGGAAAAGTGGAATCCGGTTTTCCGCGCCTAACGATGCGCCCTTGAAAAAGGAGCATCGAATGGGTCCCAAAAGTGCCTGCCACTTTTGGGGCCGATGCTAGGAACGGCCTGAACGGGCCGTGGAACCGACAATGGAAAGGCCGCCTCTTGGGGCGGCCTTTCTTTTTGGCTCAAGCACTGAGCAGCTTGCCGGTCCGCTTGGCCGTCTTGCCGGCTACTTTGGCCAGGCGCGCCCCTTCGGTGGCGAAGCGGAGCGCGATACGGGCGAAGACCACACCGTCGCAGGGGGATTTCGCCTGTGTCACCGTCCCACTATGCGGGTCCACGATATCGGCGATCACATCGCCTTCCTTTACCTGGTCCCCGATTTGGGCCTGGAACACCACGATGCCGGTGGCCGGCGACGGAACGGGCTCGGAGGCCGCGAGCGGCGTCGGCTGGCAGAGGGGCTCAGGGATCGACGGGGCTTCGCCCGCAATGACCCCGCGCAGGGTCATGTAGGCAATGAGCGCTGCCGCATCGCGCTTCCCCGTTTCGTGGCTCACATCCCGCTCACCGCGGAATTCGAGGGTCGCGGAATGGCAGCTGAAGGGGATTGGATGATCCTTGAAGCGGTCGGCAAGCTCGCCCCAGGGGCGGCTGAGAGCCTCGTCGAACGGATCGTCGCCGGATTCCTCGGCCAGCAGATAGGCTTGCGCCTGAATGAGCGCGGAGAGCGGAGCAAACTCATCCGCTGAGCGGGTGTGGGTGTAGAGATGCTCCACCGCCTCCGAGTCGCAATGCAGATCGAGCACGATGTCGGCCTCGATGGCGAGGGTTAGCAGCGCCTTCTTCAACACTTCGGCGGGGTTGCTCGTCCCCCAAGCGTCCAGCTCGGTGCGAAGGGCTTCGCGGATCAGGCGCACATTGGCCTCGGCGCTGTCTGTGAGCTTGCCTTCGATCCTCTCGGCCACCTTGGGCACGAGATAAGGGTAGCCGCGATTGAAATTGATGCCGTCGGCGAGATTGAAGCGTCCGATATGGCTGCCGAGCACGCGCTGTGCGAGGCCGATGGGATTGGCGCTCGGCACGAGGATGATCTCACCCTTGATCTTGCCTTCCGCTTCCAGGGCGATCAGCCGCTCGCGCAGGTGATGCGCCGCGATCATGCCTGGGATTTCATCCGCGTGAAGGGAAGCCTGCACGTAGACGCGCGGGCGCGCACCTTCCTGGCCGAAGCGATGGACGGTCAGCGACAGGCTGGCCCCGGGGGCAAGCGGCGAAAGGGCAATCTGTTCTGTTTTCATGATGGGCAATGCTGCTGTCAGCTTGAGCGGGTATGATGAACCGTGCTCAAGGCATGAGAGCAGGCTTTCAGGCGGCCCATCCTTGCGACTTGAACACGAAGCGACCGGGATTGGTAACGAGTGCGGCAAGCCCCTGCAAGGCCGGCTCTGCATTGACGATCACGAAGGCCGGCACCTTGCTCGCCCAGGCATGGTGCGGCGCCTTGCTGTCGAAGGCTTCGCGGAAGCCGCCGTCCTGCAGGATGTCCACCATGCGCGGAGCAATGCCTCCGGCGATGAAGACGCCGCCGGAAGCCTCGAAAGTCAGCGCCATGTCGCCGGAATACCGTCCGAGCCACCGGGAAAAGAGATTGAGCGCGGCCTGCGCCATTTCATCGCCCTCGCGGGCCGCGGTCAGCACATCGTTCGGCTTCGCATAAGGACAATCCACGCACCGATGCGCGGCAATCGCCTTGGCGATGCGGAAAAGGCCGGGACCGGACAGGAGCACTTCGGCGGAAACGCGCCCGCCGACTCGCTCGAGGTGTGGCCACAGAGCTGCTTCCTCTTCGGTCGATGGACCGAATTCGATGTGTCCCGCCTCGGTGGCGACGATGGCGAGACGATCCTCAACCGGAATAAGCGCGCCCACGCCCAGGCCGGTGCCCGGCCCGAGCACCACACGGGCGCCCTCCCCGGGATGTCCGCTGCCGATGGGCGCAAGATCGCCCTTCTCCTCGCTCAGCACCGTCACGGAAGCGGCAACGGGCGTGTAGTCGTTGACGAGGGTCACGCGCTCAAGGCCCAGGGCCTTGGCGATGGCCTGAGCATCAATGACCCAGCTGGCGTTCGTGAGGCGAATGGAGGGCGCATCGACGCGGGTCGCCACAGCGATCATGGCGGACCGGGGCGCTTCGCCCTTATAACCCTGAAGGGCAATTCGAATGGCGCCGACTGGATCGGGCGTGTCCGCCGTCAGTGTGCGCGGCAGCAGCTGAACAGGCTCTCCGGGGGCGGCAAGAACGGCAAAGCGCGCATTCGTGCCACCGATATCCCCCAGCAAAACAGGAAATGCAAACATCGAGAGAGCCTTCTCGTTTCTCTTCAGGTTCTGCCGACCGCCACCATCAGAACGCATCCTCCCAGCTCCGGCTCAAGCGCACGGCGGAGTTGATGAGCCCCACCATGGAGTAGGTCTGGGGGAAATTGCCCCACAACTCGCCGGTCGTGAAGTCGGCATCCTCGGAAAAGAGCCCGAAGGAATTGCGCAGGCCCAGGATGTGCTCAAACAATTCTCTCGCCTCTTCCTTGCGTCCGATGGCGTTCAGGGCATCCACGTACCAGAAGCCGCAGATCATGAAAGCCGTATGCATGAGCCCGAAATCGTCTTCCACATCATAACGCAGCAGGAGATCGCCGCGCCGCAGGCTCTTGCCGACCGCATCCACCGTGGCGATGAAGCGAGGATCGTCCGGCTTCACGAAATTGAGCTCATGCAGGAGAAGCAGCGTTGCATCCAGATCCTCGCCGCCGAAAGACGATACGAAGGTGCCCTTCTCCGGGTTGTAGGCTTTCTCGTCGATGATGCGGTGCATTCGCGCCGCGTTCTCGCGCCAGAAGTCGGCCCGATCTTCCCGCCCCATGGCGAGAGCGATCTTGGTGAGGCGGTCGCAGGCCGCCCAGCACATCACGCTCGGAAAGGTGTGAACGGCGGCTTTCGTGCGCAGCTCCCAGGGACCGGCATCGGGCTGGTCGAAAACCTCAATGGCGCGATGCCCTAGCTTCTCCAGATGCGAGAACAGGGCCCGGTTGCCGACGGGACGGATCATGCGCTTGTCGAGAAAAGCGTGCACCGAGGCCAGGACGATGCTGCCATAGGCATCGTTCTGAACCTGCGTATAGGCCGCGTTGCCCACGCGAACCGGGCCCATGCCCCGGTAACCTGCAAGCGCCGTCGCCTCACGCTCCTCCAGATCGGGCGAGCGCGTGATGCTGAACAGCGGCGGCATGTCCTTCTGATCGGGAATGGCGTCCATGTCGTCGACGATATTGGTGATGTAGGTGAGGTATTCCTCCATCGTCTTCGTCGTGCCCAGGCGGTTGAGTGCCTGAATCACGAAATAGGCGTCACGGAGCCAGCAATAGCGGTAATCCCAGTTGCGCTGCGTGTGCGGTGCCTCGGGCACCGATGTGGTCAGCGCAGCGACGATGGCGCCAGTCTCTTCGAAATTGCACAGTTTCAGCGTGATCGCTGCACGGATCACCGCTTCCTGCCAGTCGAACGGGATGGAAAGCGAGCGCACCCAGTCGCGCCAGAAGCCGATGGTGCTATCCAGGAACTCGCGTGCGGTCGAATCCGCCTCGGAGCGGAGCGGCTCGTCCTCTCCGAAGAAGAACGACAGCGGACGTTCCACCACGAAGGGACGCTCCTCATGCACGTATGAGACGGGAGCATCGGTCGTGAGCCTGAGTGAATAATGAGGGCCGACGAAGCGCAGATGATTGCTTCCACGCGTCGTGGTCGGCGCACAGCCGCCCCACTCGTAATGCGGACGCAAGCGCACGCGGATGCGCGGACGTCCTTTGATCGGCGTGATGCGACGGATCAACAGCGGCGGGCGGTAGGTTCGGTCGAAATGCTTGAAGCGCGGGGCGAAGTCCGTGACCTCGATGATGTTGCCGAAGGAATCTGTCATGCGCGAGACGAGAACGGCGGTGTTCTCAAGATAGCTCTGCTCGCAGCTGACCATGCCGACCATGTCGATGGCGAAGACTCCCTTCTGCTCCGCATCCGTCTGCCCCTCCGGGCAATCGAGCAGTGCGGAAAAGACCGGGTCGCCATCGAACCGGGGAAAACAGCTCCAGACGATCTGCGCCCGGCGATCCACCAGGGCCGAGATCATGCAATTGCCGATGACGGCGAGGTCCAACGAACTCATCTGATCATTTATCCACGTTGAAAGGAAAGGAACCATCCGATGCCCATGTGGACAGGCAATGTCGCAAATCGGCAGGCGTTCCCAAGCGAACCTTGGCGATTGTCTCGCCCGCTCCGATGCGAACGGACAAGCCTCCGCGGGCGTTCACCGTCTTGAAGCCGTTCTCGTCGGTCAGGTCGTCGCCGACGAAGATCGGGCGCCGTCCCTTGTAGGGCAGCGCGTGAAGAAAGCTCTCGATGACCTTGCCCTTGCCTGCCGCGGACGGAAGAATTTCCGCAACGGCTTTGCCGTGCTGGAGACGGTACTCGTTTCCGAGCGCCTCCACGGCGGCATGAGCCGTCGATAAGGCGAAGTCCTTTTCCTGAGGCGCGAGACGCCAGTGAATGGCGACCGAGCAGCCCTTGTCCTCGATCAGGACGCCTGCCTTGTCAGCCACGGCATCCTTCAATCGTCCAATCATCCGGCGCAGCTGAGGATGCTCGTCGGGATCGCAAAGATGCAGATCGCCTGCCACACGCTGTTCGAGACCGTGCAGCCCCGCCATGTCGAAGCTGTAGGGTTTCAGGTGATGGTCGAGAAACGAAACGGGTCTGCCGCTGACGATGGCAAGAGCCCCGCCCAGCCTCTCCTGAAGACGCCGGAGAACATCCGGCAGGTCGGGATCCACCACGACAGCATCGGGACGCTCGACGATGTCCACGAGCGTTCCGTCGAAATCCAAAAAGAGCGCGTAAGCCTCTTCTGTTCCCGCTTCCTGAATGAGAGCATCACGCATTGGCAGCCGCCCGCTTTCTGCCGGAGGCAATGAGACGCCGAATCCTTAACCGCTTGCGCAGGCGGGACGCGGCGAGCAGCATCTGCCCGGCCCAGCGATAAACGTTGCGCTCCTTCACTTGATCGCGCATGAGCCGCATCCGCTCGCGCTGTTCCGTTTCCGACATGGTGAGCGCGCGGTTGATCGCCTGGCCCATGGCATGGGCATTGTAAGGATTGACGATCAAGGCCTCCGACAACTCGCGGGACGCGCCGGCGAATGCGGAGAGGATGAGAACACCCTGCTCGTCGTCGCGGGCCGCCACGAACTCCTTCGCCACGAGGTTCATGCCGTCATGCAGGCTCGACACAATGCAGAGATCGGCGGCCCTGAACAACTCGAACACCTCATCGGGCTCATGATGGCGGATGAGAAGCTTGATGGGCTCGTATCCTTCGCTGCCATGTCTCTCGTTGATCTCGCGCGCCAGTGCTTCCGCCTCCTCCTGCAATTGCCTGTAATTGGCGAGCTTGCTGCGGGTCGGAGCCGCCACCTGGACGAAGGTGAAATTGCCTTTCCAGTCGGGATGTTCGGTCAGCAGCGCGTCGATGGCCTGCATACGGTCGAGAATGCCCTTGGTATAATCGAAGCGTTCAATGCCGACACCGATGCGCATGTCGGGGGAGAGACCGAGACGCTCGCGAACGGTGCTGCGACATTCCTCGACGGGCTTCTGGCCCGCGAGGGCCGTCGGGGGCCATTCGATGGAGATTGGATACGGGCGAATCTGGGTTTCCTCTCCGCCGAACGTGATGGAATCCGTCTCACGGTTGATGCGGCTCTCCACGTAGGAATCCACCGCGTCGATGAAGTTGTTGCAATGGGCTTGCGTATGGAAGCCGAGGATCGACGAGCCGAGCAGACCGTCGATGATCTCTTCCCGCCACGGACAGATGCCGAAGGTTTCCGCGTTCGGCCACGGGATATGCCAGAAGGTCACGATGGTGGCTTGCGGCAGGCGGTTGCGGATCATGCGCGGCAGGAGCGCGAAATGGTAATCCTGTACGAGAATGATCGGGTCTTCGCGCTTGGCCTCGGCCACGATGGCATCGGCGAACTTCTCGTTGACGGCGCGATAATATTGCCAGTCCTGCTCGCGGAAGACGGGACGCACGAAGGCGATGTGACAGAGCGGCCATAGGCCTTCGTTGGCGGCGCCGTAATAATAACCGTCCTGCTCCTCGTCCGTCAGCCACACGCGGCGAAGCGTGTAGGACGGATTGGCAGGGGGCACGGGGACGCGGTCATTGGCGTCCACGGTTTCCCGGTCCGCCGTTCCGCTGCCATGAGCCACCCATGTGCCGCCACAGGCGCGCACCACCGGCTCAAGAGCGGAGACGAGGCCGCTTGCCGGGATTTGCAGGGCGATGGCGCCATCCTGAGAGCGGTTGTGGATGTAGGGCTCGCGGTTCGAAACCACGATCACCTCGGACCCCGACAGCTCGTTTGCGAGAGCCGCGCGAAGGGTATCGGGGCTCCAGTCGGTATGGGCCGCGTCAATGGTCCGGCGGGACGCCTCCAACTCCTGGAGCACGTCGCGGATTTCCTGGCCCAAGGGGATGATGTTCTCCTGCTCAGGCGTCCCGGCGGCTCCGGCGCGGGCGTTCTCGAGGGCCAGCCGGATGGAGGCAAGCCACCGACGCATGATCAGCGCCGCGATCATGGCCGCAAGCGCGGCCGCGCCGAAGGCAACACCGGCGAGAGCCAGGAAAAGGTAATTTCTCGCCTCTCCTCCGCGCCGGTCCGCATAGCTCAGGTCGTGCAGCACCATGAGGTGCCCTTCGCGACCGGACACCGTCAGAGGAAAGGTGCTGACCAGGATGCGTTGCCCATTATGGGTAACCGTGGAGAAGCTCTGCGTGTCTGCTCTGGCAGCCTGAGTGCAGGAGAATGATTGCGGCATGCTGCGGGTGGGGGCGCGCAGCTCATCGCCGTCGCAATAGCCGATCGCGAGAACCCGTTCGCCGGAAGCAATCCGCTCGAAGAGACCCGACAGCCGCCCGACATCGTTTCGGGTCAACAGATTGGAAACCTGATCACGAGCCGAGTTGAAAACCAGCTGGGACCGTAACTCCACATCCCTCCGCGCCCATTCATCCACAAAGGATGTGGCGAACGGGAGAACGGCCAGAATGACGATGGCCGCAACAAGCAACGCAATACCGCCGAAGCGAAAGATAATCCTCAAACCTCTTTATCCCTAGGATGTTCAAGACCTTTCGAAGAGTTGGAGCCTAAACACCGGGAAAAATTCGATGTTTCGCCACCAGCCCTGGCGCGGCCTCGAAGACGCGCCCGTCCCTGTTATGGGTTCTTCCGGTGAACTTTCCAGCCTTAGGACCTGAGCGCAAGGTGCAACCCAGGCAATAAAAAACCGCAGCCGGCTTCATGGGCCGGCTGCGGTGCAAAGGATTGAACCCTTTTGAGGAGGCTTTAGTGCTCGCGGAAGGCGCGGGCAATCTGGTCCTTCATGGGCTTGAAGAAGTACTCGAACGGAGTGCGCTCGTTCACCTCGACGAAGACCTCGGCCTGCATGCCTGCGATCAGGTGCAGCCCTTCGAGGCGCTTGATCTCCTCAGGCGCCAGCTCCACGCGGATCGTATAGAAGGTCATGCCCGTCTGCTGGTCGCGCGAGACGTCGGCCGAGATGCGGCTGACCTTGCCGTGCAGATCCGGCATGTTGCGGGCATTCGAGGCGTGCACCTTCACAGTGGCCTTATGGCCAATCTTCACCTGATCGATCTCGTTCGGCATGACCTTGGCTTCGAGCTCGAGCTTGTCGTTCGTGGGAACGATGAGCATGACGGGCTCGGCCGGGGAGATCACGCCGCCGATGGTGTGAACGTTGAGCTGATGGACGTAGCCGTCGCTGGGCGCGCGGATGTCGATGCGCTTCAGCTGATCCTCGGCCGCCACCTTACGCTCCGTGTACTCGGCGATCTTGCTTTGGATCTCGCGCAGCTCCTGCATGGCCTCCGCACGCATCTGCTCGTCGATCTGGATGATCTGGAACGAGGTTTCGGCGATGCGGCTTTCAGCCTGGGCCACGGCGGCGATGAGCTGGCCGCGCTGCCCCTCGATGCTGGCAGCGTCGCGCTCCAGCGCGTTGAGGCGCGGAAGCTGCACCAGGTTCTTCTCGTAGAGCTCGCGGACGCCCTTCAGCTCCTCGGTGATGAGCTCGGCCTCGCGGGCCTTGGCATGCTGTTGCGCCTTCAGGCCGGTAATCTCATCCTGCGATTGCGCAATGCGCTTCTTGAGCTGATCCTTCTGGGCATCCTTTGCGGCGCGGCGCGCCAAGAAGAGGGTGTGCTCGGAAGAGATGATCTTATGAACCGCAGGATCTTTGAGGCGGCTGGCGAACTCGTCCGGCACCTTGATCTCGCTGGCGCCGTCGCGCTCCGCTTCCAGGCGGGCCTGGCGGCCGATGAACTCATCGAGCTGCTTGGACACGACCTGAAGGTTGGCGCGGGTCAAGGTTTCATCCAGGCGGACCAGGAGATCGCCCGCATTCACGCGGTCACCGTCCTTGACCTTCAGCTCGCCGACGATGCCGCCGGTGGAGTGCTGGATCTTCTTGACGCTTGAATCGACCACGAACTGGCCGCCGGCCACGACGGCGCCCGACAAGGTCGAGGTGGCCGCCCAGAGGCCGATCGTGCCGCCGAACAGGGCGATCATCGCGAGACCCGCGACGCTCGACTGGCGCAGGACCTTCTCGTGCATCGAAGGCTTTTGAGGCTGCTGCATAATCATCATTTAACCAACCTCCCGCAGGTTTCCGGCCTGCGCCTGTGCCGGCTGCACACGCACCGTCGGTGCCTGCTGCGGGGCCGGAGTCGTATTGCGTTTCATCACACCTTGCAGAACTTCGTCCCGCGGGCCCATGGCCTTGATGCGACCTTCTTCCATGATGGCGACCTGATCGACCTGGCCGAGAGCGGCGGGGCGATGCGTGATGACCACCACGATGCCGCCGCGCTGCCTGACGGCGAGAATCGCCTGGTTCAGGGCTTCGTCACCGGCGCCGTCGAGGCTGGCGTTCGGCTCGTCGAGCACGACGAGGAACGGATTGCCATAGAGGGCGCGGGCGAGGGCCACACGCTGGCGCTGACCGCCCGACAGGGACGCTCCGCTTTCGCCGATCTTCGTGTCGTAGCCATCCGGTAGATTGAGGATCAGGTCATGAGCGCCGGCTGTCTTGGCAGCGGCGATGACATCCTCGGGCTTGGCGTTCGGCTGGAAGCGGGAGATGTTCTCCGCCACCGTGCCTTCGAACAGCTCCACGTCCTGCGGCAGGTAGCCGATGTGACGGCCAAGTGCATCGGGCTCCCACTGGTCGAGGGCCGCGCCGTCGAGACGGATCTCGCCGCGCATGCTCGGCCACACGCCGACGAGGGCGCGAGCGAGCGTCGACTTGCCCGAGGCGCTCGGACCGATGAGGCCGAGGCCCTGACCGGCTTGGAGGCGCAGCGAAGCAGCCTGGACGATCGGGAACTGAGCGCCCGGAGCCGAGACGTAAACTTCCTCCACGGACACGGCCTGCTTCGGAGCGGGCAGCGGCATGCGCTGGCCCTGCGCCGGAACGATGGACATGATGTGCTGGAGGCGGCGATAGGCCTGACGGGACGCAGTGAAGCCCTTCCAGTGAGCAACCGCGATTTCGATGGGCGCGAGGGCGCGGGACATCAGGATCGAACCGGCGATCATTAGGCCGCCCGACATCTGCCCCTCGATGACGAGGAGAGCGCCGAGACCCAGAACGCCCGACTGCAGGACCATGCGGAACACCTTGGCGAAGGCGCTGATGCCGGCAGAGGACTCACTGCTCGCGAGGCCGTCGTTGACGTGGCGGACATGCACTTCGTCATAGCGCTTGCCGAGGAAGCTCAGCATGCCCAGCGCGCGGATCGCTTCCGCATTGCGGCGGCTGGTTTCCGCCAGGGCCTGACGCTCGGCGCCGCTCTTCGTCACCTGATAGGACGGCTCCTTGCTCTTGGAGTCCGTGTAGATCGTCAGGAACACGATGCAGACGCCACCGATGGTCGACATGATGCCGACCCAGGGGTGAATCATGAAGCAGCCGATGAGGAAGATCGGCATGAAAGGCATGTCGAACAGGGCGGTCGGGCCGAGGCCCGACAGGAAGCCGCGGATCGTATCCACGTCACGAATGGGCTGCATGCTCTCGGCCTGCTTGGCGCCCTTCAGCGGCATGGTGGCGACAAGATCGAAGACGCGCGGAGCGAGGATCTCGTCGAAGCGGGCGCCGATGCGGGCCAGCATCTTGCCGCGCAGCATGTCGAGGCCGCCGGACAGGGCATAGGCCGCCAGGGTGATCAGCGAGAGGCCGATGAGCGTCGGAATGCTTCGGCTCGACAGCACGCGATCATAGACCTGGAGCATGTAGATCGAGCCGGTCAGTGCCAGGATGTTCACGACGGCCGAGAAAATGGCCACGTTGCTAAAAGAAGGTAAGCAGGATTTCAGAGCGTCTTGGACCTCTGTGCTCTCTTCCCGATTTCTCGATGACTGCTTCATTTGTTCTTTCCATCGGCGAGCCGCTCACGCGGCGCACCGTTCAGTTGCAGTGCCACCATGCACGGTTATATCCTAGCATGATGTTAGCTGTCTTGCGACAGCTCGGATGTCGGGCTTTGGATCGCTAAGAGCATTCTAAACGGACCGGACTGAAAACTCCGGTTTTTTCTTTGCCCTTAAGGATATTGAGATGCCCCCAAAGTCAGCGCCTTCCGTTACGCCACCCTGGTTGTAACCCTATTTCAGGCACACGTGTCAACTAAAAGTGTTATCAAATGCCGAACTCGTTTTGCTTACTCTCTATTTATAGAGGTAACGTAACGGAGCCCCTTTTAATATGTAACTCTTTGGTAAACAATCATAGTTAAACAGATGTGACCTAGAAATGAGGTCGCAATATGGACAAGCTCAACAGCCCTCATCTTACCTTGGCAGCGCCTTTCCGAACCGGCGAATCAGCGCCGAAAGAAATCCGGATCGACCCTGCCGCGAGTGCGGCCCTGGCAGAAGCGATCAGGAGCGCCCGCGAAGAGGCGAAGCCTGAAGGTTCTCCCAATCCCCTGACGGAGGCCGAGGCCAAAACAGCACCTCGACACCGCGTTAAAAATCCCCTCCTGGCTCAAGCAGCCGTGGCCCTGATTTTCCTCGGCGCAGGATGGCTTGCATCCTATGCAGGGAACTCAGGCACCCGGGAGGCAATCCGCCTCATGCAAGCCGAGGCGGTGCGCAACCAGGACATTCTCGTCAAACTGAACGATGAACTGGCAACGCTGAAAGTCGCGGTGAAAGCGCGCGACGTCGAACACACGGCCTCCACCAATTCCGGACAAGCCAGGCTTGCCGAGAAGATCGACCGCCTTGCGGCATCGATCCAAGAACCGGGCATGAAGCTCACGTCTCTCGAGGATCGTCTGACCCGGATGGAAGGCCAGATTATGGCAGGGCTGAATAATCTGAGCGTAATCAAGCCTCCCGCCCCTGATCCGGCAGCCGAAAAAGACAGCCCGCCCGCTCTGAAGCCAGCCAAGGCCGAACCTGTCGACGGATGGGTTCTGCGGGAGGTCTACAATGGATCGGCCCTCGTGGAGAGCCGCAACCGTGGCCTTTACGAGGTCATGCCCGGCAGCCTCATTCCCGGGGTCGGCAAGGTGGAGACCATCGAGCGGCGCGGCGCACGCTGGGTGGTGGTCACCGACAAGGGCTTCATCGGCACCTACCGCTGAAGGCTCAGTGGGGAATGATGAGCTTTAGCCCATAGACGAGAGCGGCGAAAACCGCCAAGCTCACGACATACATGAGAACGAACCAGAGCAGGCGCTTCGAGCGCCGCTCCGGTGGGCGATGCGTTTCTGCCTGCATCAGTGATATCCGTAGCCGCCGCCCTGGATTTCCTCGGCGACCTTTCCGCGGAACACATAATAGGCATAGGCCGTGTAGGCGAAGGTGATGGGCAGCACGATGGCGAAGCCCACAAGCGCGAAGAGCTGCGAGTTCACCGTGTTGGCCGTATCCCAGATCGTGAGGTTCGGCGGCACGTTATAGGGAAAGAGGCTGACGCCGAGCCCCAGATAGCCCAGGAGGAAGAGCGCAATCGTGAGGAAGAAGGGCCGATAATGCCGCCCTTCATCAAGATCGCGGAACAGGCGGTAGGCGACATAGGCCGTGATCAGCGGGATCGGCGCGAGAAACGCAATGTTGGGCCAGGTGAACCAACGCATCTCGATCTGCCGCCCGAGGAACGGCACCCACAAGGAGACGATGGCCATGGCGACGATGGTCGCGATGAGGAAACGCACCGCCATGCGGCGCGCCCAGATCTCGAGCTCTCCTGTGGTCTTCATCACGCACCAGGTCGCCCCGAGCAATCCGTAGCCGCAAATGAGGCTGATGCCGGTGACGACGCTGAAAGGCGTCAGGAAATCGAAAGTGCCCCCCGTGAACTGGCGTCCGTCGTTGGAGAACCCCTGCACGAAGGAGCCGAGCACCATGCCCTGGAAGAACGTCGCGAGGAGCGATCCGAAAAAGAAGGCATTATCCCAGAGGAACTTCGACCGCTCAGACTTGAAGCGGAACTCAAAGGCCACGCCGCGGAAGATGAGCGCGATCAGCATGAGGATGATCGGCACGTAGAGCGCGGGCATGAGAACCGCGTAGGCGATGTGGAAGACCGCAAAGAGGCCGCCGCCGCCGAGAATGAGCCAGGTTTCATTGCCGTCCCAAATCGGCGCGACGGAAAACATCATGCGATCGCGCCAGTTTTCGCTGTGCGCCGCCTTGAAAAGAATGCCGACGCCCAGATCGAACCCGTCGACGATCACGTACATGGCGACCGCCACCGCGATCAGTCCGGCCCATATCAGCGGCAGCCAGAAAGCGAGACCTTCGTATTCGTTTCCAAAACCGAACATGCTGCTGCCTCCTATCGCACCGGCTGCGGCCGATGGCCGGGCCTGCCTTCGAGCCCCTCGTCCGGCACGGAGAACGGACGTTTCGGCTTCTTGCTGAGATCGTCTCCGCGAATGTCCTCGACAGGATCCGGGCCCCGGCGCAGCAGCTTCGCGAGATAGTACGAGCCGAAACCGAACACGAAGGCATAGACGACGAAGAAGGTGAGAAGCGATGCGGTGACCGCGCCTGCCGAAACGGGCGAGACCGCATCGGCGGTGCGCAACAGCCCATAGACCACGAAAGGCTGACGGCCGATCTCAGCCGTGAACCAGCCGAACAGCACCGCGCCGAAACCCGACGGCGTCATGATCATCGTGGCGGTCAGGAACGTTCTGTTGGTGAAAAGCGTGCCTTTGTAGCGGAGATATAGGCTCCACAACCCGATGCCGAGCATGGCGAAGCCGATGCCCACCATGATCCGGAAAGAGAAGAACACAGGCCATACGGGCGGGCGGTCCTCGCGCGGAACTTCCTTCAGGCCAGGAACTTCGCCATCGAAAGCATGGGTGAGCACCCAGCTGCCGATCTTCGGAATGCCGATTTCGTAGTGGTTGGTCTCCGCCTCCTCGTCCGGAATGGCAAAGAGACGAAGCGGCATGTTGGACATGCGATCCCAGTTGCCTTCGATGGCCGCGAGCTTCGTGGGCTGGTATTTGAGCACGCCGAGACCGTGCAGGTCACCGATCACGATCTGAACCGGCACGAAGATGGCGGCAAACCACAGGGCCATCGAGAGCGAACGCCGCGATGCGGCGAGCTTGGCCTCCGGCGCATCGTGAGGATGGCGCAGCAGCATCCAGGCAGACATCCCTGCGACAGCAAAGGCCGTGGTGATGTAGCAGCCAAGCACCATGTGCGCGTAGCGCAACGGGAAGGACGGATTGAACACGACCTTGAACCAGTCGACCGGCACGGCCTTGCCGTTCTCGATGGCGAAACCGTCCGGCGTCTGCATCCAGGAATTGGCCGAGAGAATCCAGAAGGCGGAGATCAGCGTTCCCAAGGCCACCATGCAGGTGGCGAAGAAGTGCAGGCGGTCGCCAACCCTTTCCCAGCCGAACAGCATGATGCCGAGGAAGGCCGCTTCGAGAAAGAACGCCGTGATCACCTCATAGGCGATGACCGGACCGAGAACGTTGCCGGTGTATTCTGAGAAGCGCGACCAGTTCGTGCCGAACTGATAGCTCATGACGATGCCCGACACGACGCCCAGGCCGAACGACACCGCGAAAACCTTCACCCAGAAGCGGAAAAGATTGCGATAGAGCGGATTGCCTGTGCGCAGCCAGTTGAACTCCAGCGCCGCGAGCCAGCTCGCGAGGCCGATGGTGAAGGCTGGAAAAATGATATGGAACGCTATCGTGAACGCAAATTGGATGCGTGAAAGCATCAAGGCGTCGAGTTCCATACCGCTTCCCCTCTATCTTCCTCCCCCTGCTTTTAGGGCGCGGACAAGAAGGGTCCAGGCTCGCGCCTAGGAATATCGCGCCTGCGACATGGATCCAGCCTGCAGCGGACGCCAGCCCGTGCTGAGGCGTTGCAGGGCTTCTAGCTCCACCGGATCGTGGCTGCAGAAGATTCTCACATTGCTGCGACCATCGTTCGCAAGTTCGCGCAGCCTCTCCTGGTTATGGAGGCGGGACGGCCTGTCCATCTCCATCATGCGCTGATAGGCGGCAAGGCCCGGCGTGCAATAGGGCTCCGGATCCATCTCATGGCGGTGGAAATAAGCATCGCCTGCGTTCAGCAGCCAGCCCTCCGGCGTATCGATGGCGATGCCTGCATGGCCGAGGGTGTGGCCCGGCAGCGGAACCATCAAAATCTCCGGCGGCAACCCATCGAGATCGCGGACGGCGTCAAAGCCGAACCACCGTTCGCCCTCGGGATTGTAGAAGCGCCAGTTATGCACCTCGTCCCATTGCTCGGGCCGGTAGCGGCGCGTGTTGATGAGCCCGTGCCGATCCTCGGCCACGTCCATCTCGGCTTCCAGCACGTGAACTCTCGCTTCCGGAAAGTCCTCGAGTCCGCCCGCGTGGTCGAAATCGAGATGAGTGAGCACGATGTGGCGCACGTCGCGAGGCAAGAACCCCAGGCTCCTCACCTGCTCCAGGGCCGTGTAGCGATGCTCGAGCTGGATGCGGTTGGTATGGATGAACAGCGGGCTCAGCCGCTCGTAAGGATGCTCCACATCCCGCGAACCGAAGCCGGTATCGACGAGCACCAATCCGTCATTGTCGGTCTCGACGAGCTGGCAATGGCAGACGAGCTGTCCTGTCATGCCGCGGCTCACCCCGTCCCACAGCTTGCCACCCACCGGACACATGCAACCGCAATTGAGATGGTGAACACGCATGGAAGGCCTCGCTGACTGGGTGGAGAGAAACCCTAACGCCAGACCGAAGGGAAATGTTCGACGCGGGAGCCTACTTCCGGCAGGCGAAAGGCGGGAAGGTGCTGGCCGTTCCCGCGTTCATGGCGGCCACCACCATCATGTTGGCAAGGGTCAGCTCCTCCTCGGAGCGGGGACAGACTTCGGCTTTGGCGACGCAGCCGGAGACCAGGAAGGCTTCGTGACGATCGAGAAATTCCTGTCCTAAACCCTTGGTGCCCCGCCGTGCGAGAGCGTCATCCCACGCCTTCTTGTAACGGTCACATTTCACCTCGACCCAGCTTGGTTCCTGAGCAACAGCGCAGGAGAGTCCCGCGGCACACGAACCTGCCATCGCAAGAGCGGCCACCATGATCGCTGAACGTTTCATCTACTTTCGCTCCATCACGGCAGCGATGGAGCATGACCGGGCCTGAGGGTCAAGAATCAGGCGCGCATCTCGGCCTGACTCGCATCCTGCTTCCGGCGAACCGAAGATCGGCGCGTCCTGGCAGGTTTTTTCTTCGCCTGCTTTTCTGCCTGCTCCTGCACCTCGCGGGACAGCCGCTCCTGAAGCAGGGTCAGCACCGCAGCCTCTTCCGGCCGAAGGGAAGGCAGGTCTTCACGCAGTTCGGCCTCGATCTGCTCCTTGATCTCCAGAAGCAGGCCGCCTTCGAGATAGCAGGAGAATACCTCGGGGTGCACATAGCACTTGCGGCAGATGGTCGGCGTGTTGCCGAGACGCGAGGAAACCTGCTCGATGGCTGCGCGAATGTTCTTTTTCGCCTTGGCCTCGCTGTCGAACTGCTCGAACTCGGACAAGGCCATGGCGGCAAGCACCGTGCCTGCCCAGGTGCGGAAGTCCTTTGCGGTGATGTCGCGTCCGGTGATCTCTTTCAGATAGGCATTCACGTCCGACGATGAGATCGACTGACGCTCGCCGCTCTCGTCGAGATATTGAAACAGGTCCTGCCCCGGCAGATCCTGGCAGGCCTTTACGATCCTGGCGATACGGCGATCCTTCACCTGCAGCTTCCAGGTCTTGCCGCTCTTGCCCTTGAACTGGAAGCGCAACTCGGCCCCCTCCACTTTCACGTGCGGGTCGCGCAAGGTGGTCAGGCCATAGCTCTTGTTCTGCTTCGCATAATCCTCGTTCCCGACGCGGATCAGCGTGTTCTCGAGCAGATGCACCACCGTCGCCAGCACCTTTTCGCGCGGCAGGCCGCGCAGTTTCATGTGCTCGTCGATGGTTTTGCGGATGGCCGGCAGGCCGCGCGCGAATTCGAGCATGCGCTCGTATTTCGTGCTCTCCCTCACTTCGCGGAAGGCGGGATGATAGCGGTATTGCTTGCGCCCCTTCACATCGCGGCCCGTCGCCTGAATGTGGCCATTGGCCTTCGGGCAGATCCACACATCCGTGTAGGCAGGCGGGATGGCGAGCGACCTGATGCGGTCGAGCGTCGCCTTGTCCTCGACCTTCTTCCCGTCGGGCTTGGTGTAGGTGAAGCCCTTGCCGGATTTTCTGCGTCTGATCCCGGGTGACTCATCGGAGACATAAGTGAGCCCTGCCGTCTCGGCGGCGTCCCGCGGGTCGACGATGGTGTCGTTGGAAGGATTCGGGTCCAGAAGCATGTCGCGCCTTGCTGTGAAGCAGAGGATCAACCGGACTGCGCCATGCCCGGTTCCCTCCGCTCGCCTGCGGCAGACTTGCCGGTGCGCGCCTCCTGCCGGTCATTGCGGATCTTCAAGGCGAGGATGGTGCCGCTCAGGCACAAGCTCAGCAGGTTGAACACGATGAGCGGAATCGCCCCGATGAGAAAGCCGTAAGCAGACCACAGCACGAAGGCCGTGACCGTCACGAGGTACATCTTCTTCGAGATCGCCGCCGTGTCGCGCTCGCGCCAGGCTTTCAGCACCTGTGGGACGAAGCTCGCCGTGGACAGAATTCCCGCAACGGTCGCCAGGATCGTCGGCAGCCACTCACTCATTCACGCCTCCTTTCCAGGCCGAATGCAACGGCGACGGAAAAGGGTGGTTCCCTCCAGGAGGAGAGGTCGCTAGATACAGCAGCGCTGTTTCATCAAAGGCTTCCCTTGACCGACCCTCTTTTTCCAGGCCGCAAGCTCGTCTTCGTCGTGACCGAGGACTGGTTCTTCGCCTCGCACTTCCTCCCCATGGCCACGGCTGCGCGCGAGCTCGGCCTCGACGTGACGGTTGTCACGCGCGTTCAGGCGCACCGGGAAGCCATCGAGGCGACGGGAGCGCGGGTGGTTCCGCTGCAGGTCGAGCGACGCAGCATCAATCCCATGACGGCAGGCTATGCGGCCGGTCAGCTCGCCGCGATTCTGAAGGACGAGAAGGCCGACATCGTCCATTGCATTGCGCTCAAGAGCATTCTGGTCGGAGGCTTCGCGGCCAGCCTCGCCGGCATCAAGCATCGTGTTTACGCGCTCACCGGCCTTGGCTTCCTCGGGGCAAGAACCGACAGGGTCGGGCGCCTCTCGCAGCGTGCCGTGCGGTTGCTGGTGCGCGGCCTTCAGACCGAAAAAACACGCTACCTCTTCGAGAATACGGACGACCCCAAGCTCCTCGGCCTCGACCCGGGAGCCTCGAACGTCACCATCGTCGGGGGCGCAGGCATTGATCCCGAGGCGTTCAAGCCTACTCCCCTCCCCGCGCAGCCGCCGCTGAAGGTGGCCCTCGTCGCCCGCATGCTCTGGTCGAAGGGTGTGGACCTTGCCGTGGAGGCCGTACGTAAGGCCCGGGCGCAAGGCGCCGCCGTCGAGCTTTCGCTCTATGGAAATCCCGACCCGTCGAACCCGAAAGCCATCCCGGAGGAAACCCTGAAGGCCTGGAGTTCCGAGCCCGGCATTTCCTGGCACGGCGCAACCCGGGATGTTCAGGCCGTCTGGCGCGATCATCACGTGGCATGCCTTCCCTCCCGAGGCGGCGAGGGCCTGCCGCGGACGCTGCTTGAAGCCGCCGCCTGTGGGCGCGCCATCGTCACCACCGACGTTCCCGGCTGCCGCACCCTCGTGCGGGATGGCGTTGAGGGTCACCTCGTGCCGCCGAACGATGCCGGAGCGCTTGGCGCTGGTTTCCTGTCTCTCGCCAACGATCCCGAGCGCGTGGTGCGTATGGGCGAGGCAGCCCGCACCCGCGTTCTCGACGGCTTCACGGAACGGGACGTGATGAACGACGTCAAACGGCTTTATGCCTCCATGTTGAGCCCATGATCGCGGATCCGGTTGCCTTTATCCGCGCCGAGACGCGGCTGCTGCCGGTGCCCCACACGCCGGAACTCCTGCTGCATGTCGCCGACGAAGCGACCGATCTGTGGCAGCGCACGGAAGAGGAACTGGGCGAGATCGGCCTGCCTCCGCCTTTCTGGGCCTTTGCCTGGGCAGGCGGGCAGGCGCTCGCCCGCTACATTCTCGATCATCCCGAAACCGTGCGCGGGCGACGCGTTCTCGATTTCGCTTCGGGCTCGGGTCTCGTGGCGATCGCGGCCATGAAGGCGGGCGCGGCCGAGGTGCTCGCCTGCGACATCGACGGCTTCGCCATCGCCGCGATCCAGTTGAACGCCGAGGCAAACGGCGTCAGCGTCACGCCCATACAAGAAGACCTCATCGGGCAGGATCGGGGCTGGGAGACCGTTCTCGCCGGTGACATCTGCTACGAGCAGGATCTGGCGGCGTGGGTCACGGACTGGCTGTTTGCTCTGAGCCGGCGCGGTGCCGCCGTCCTCATCGGCGATCCGGGCCGTAGCTATCTCCCCAAGGACCGTCTCGAACGTCTGGAAATCTACGAAGTGCCGGTAACGCGCACTCTGGAGGATGCCGAAATCAAGAAAACCAGCGTCTGGGAATTTCGGCACGAATAGTCAGCTGCTGCGCATTCCCTCACTGCATGACTGCAAGACCATGCACTTTGAATACCAAAAGCCCCTTTGAATATGTAGCGTTGTAACCTATCTTTGCGGAGAGGGCGGCCTATGAGCCCTCTTGCCCTTTCATTTTCCAATCAAGTTCCGTTTTACAAATCCAGAGACAACACCGTGACGCAGCCTTCTTCCGATCTCCAGACTGCCATCCACCCTCAGCCGGTCTCCAAATCGGCCACGGTTGCTAAAAGTCTCGCTTATGCGGAAAGCCTGTGTCGGACCAATGGGGTGCGGCTGACACCCATCCGCCGTCGCGTTCTCGAGGCTCTTCATAAAGCCAAGCGGCCCCTCGGGGCCTACGACCTGGCGGATGTTCTCTCGCCTCAAGGCCGCCGCATGGCGCCTATCACGGTCTATCGCGCCCTGGATTTCCTGATCGAGCAGGGGCTGGCCCACCGGCTCTCCAGCCTGAATGCCTATACCGCCAGCAGCCAGGCTTCCGACGGCCATGGATCATCCGCCCTCCTCATCTGCGAGGGCTGCGGAGACGTCAGGGAAGTGATCCTGCCGGAATTGTCCGATGCCTTATCGTCGCTCCACAAGACCCATGCTTTCTCACCGCATGCCAAGGTATTGGAGCTCACCGGCCGCTGCATTCACTGCTGATTGCAGATCACATCTGACACTCTATTGACTGGGCTACGCTTGACGAGAAGGGGTTTTCGCCTCAGCTAAACGGCGACGGCCTTGTCATCGGCCGCCGCGGATTGCAGCATGTCTCTTATGTCCTCCTCCAATGTCGTCCCCTTCGAGCGCCCCGCAGGCCCTAGCCCCCGTCACCGCACGGTAGGCGTTCGGGTCGGCTCCGTCATGGTCGGCGGCGGCGCACCGATCGTCGTCCAGTCGATGACCAACACGGACACGGCGGATGTGGACGCCACCGTCGCCCAGGTCGCGGCGCTCGCCCGCGCCGGGTCGGAGCTCGTGCGCATCACGGTGGATCGCGACGAGGCCGCTGCGGCTGTGCCGAAGATCCGCGAGCGGCTCGACCGGCTCGGCGTTACCGTGCCGCTGGTGGGAGACTTCCATTATATCGGCCATCAGCTTCTGGCCGATCACCCGGCATGCGCGGAGGCTCTCGACAAGTACCGCATCAACCCGGGCAATGTGGGCTTCAAGGAAAAGAAGGACCGGCAGTTCGGCGCCATCGTCGAGCTGGCCATCAAGCACGACAAGGCCGTGCGCATCGGCGCGAACTGGGGTTCCCTCGATCAGGAGCTCCTCACGCACCTCATGAACGAGAACGCCGCTTCCGCTAAGCCTCGCGAGATGCGCTGGGTGACGCGCGAGGCGATGATTCAATCCGCCCTGCTTTCCGCCGCCCGCGCGGAAGAGATCGGCTTAGGGAGGGACCGCATCATCCTCTCGGCCAAGGTTTCCGCCGTGCAGGACTTGATCGCCGTCTATCAGGAGCTTGCCCGCCGTTCCGATTACGCCATCCATCTGGGTCTCACTGAGGCCGGCATGGGCACCAAGGGCATCGTGGCATCCTCCGCGGCCATCGGCATCCTGCTGCAGGAAGGCATCGGCGATACGATTCGCTATTCCCTCACGCCCGAGCCGGGCGGAGACCGTACGCTCGAGGTGAAGACCGCGCAGGAACTGCTCCAGACCATGGGCTTCCGCACCTTCGTGCCGCTGGTGGCCGCCTGCCCCGGCTGCGGACGCACCACGTCCTCGGTGTTCCAAGAGCTGGCGCGGGACATCCAGAACTGGATTTCCACCTCCATGCCCGAGTGGCGGCGCACCTATCCCGGCGTCGAGAACCTGAACGTGGCCGTGATGGGCTGCATCGTGAACGGCCCCGGTGAGTCGAAGCACGCCAATATCGGCATCTCGCTGCCCGGAACAGGCGAGCAGCCGGCGGCCCCCGTCTTCATCGACGGCAAGAAGGCGATGACCCTGCGCGGCCCGACGCTTGCCCAGGACTTCCAAGCTCTCGTGCTCGACTACATCCGCAAGACCTATGGCCAGCGGGAGCGCGACGCCGCCGAGTGAATCGGCGCGTGAGCCTCGTGGAACCCTGGGAGAAATTCCGTTTTAAGCTCAAGCGCGATGTGCTAGAGAGCGCGCCGCGCCGGCAGCAGTGACGGCCACTGCACTCGAAGATGAAGATCTCCTTCCTTCGTCGTTATTGCAGAGTGACTTGGAACAAAGGCTGTCCGCGGACACGTCCGCAAAGAAAACACACATGACAGAACAGCATGCTGTCGCTCCCGGGCACGCGGATTCCGCCGCCCCGGAGGCAACCCTTCCCGGAAGCCACCACAAGGCGAGTTTCTGGACCCTGACGCTCGGCGCCATCGGCGTCGTTTACGGCGACATCGGAACGAGCCCGCTCTACGCCATGCGAGAGACGGTCGCTGCCGCGACCGGAGGCCACCACGGTGTCCCGGTCGATCTGACGCGCGATCTGGTGATCAGCATTCTCTCGCTCCTCATCTGGGCGCTGATCCTGACCGTGACCGTCAAGTACGTGATCCTGCTGCTGCGCGCCGACAACAAGGGCGAAGGCGGCTCTCTGACGCTGGTGGCGCTTCTGCAGCGCGCGCTCGGGCGGCGCAGCCTGCCCGTTCTGATGATGGGCATGGCCGGAGCGGCCCTGTTCTATGGCGACGCCGCCATCACTCCGGCCATCTCGGTTCTGTCCGCTCTGGAAGGAATGAAGCTCGTCGCTCCGGCTTTCGAGGATTACATCCTGCCGGTTGCGGTAGCGATCCTGATCGGCCTCTTCGTCGCGCAGAGCCGCGGCACCAGCAAGGTTGCCGCCCTCTTTGGCCCTCTCACGCTCCTGTGGTTCATCACCATGGCGGGCCTCGGCCTTCTCCACATCTCGGATGACTGGGAGGTTCTGCTCGCCTTCAACCCCTATTACGGGGTGCATTTCCTCGTCACGCACCCGGGCACCGCCTTTGCGATCCTCGGCAGCGTCTGCCTCGCCGTAACCGGCGCCGAGGCGCTATATGCGGATCTCGGCCATTTCGGCCGCAAGCCGATCCGCATGGCCTGGGGCACAGTCATCTTTCCGGCCTTGACCCTGAACTATCTCGGGCAGGGCGCGCTCGTGCTCTCGAATCCAGATTCGATCGAGAACCCGTTCTTCCTGCTGGCACCCCCGTGGCTGCTGCTGCCGCTGGTGATCCTGGCGACCTTGGCGACCATCGTCGCCTGCCAGGCCGTCATCACCGGCGCGTTCTCCCTGACGCGGCAGGCGGTGCAGCTCGGCCTCCTGCCGCGCCTGGAGGTCCGCTTCACCTCGGAAACGCACCAAGGACAGATCTATCTGCCACGCGTGAACTGGTTCCTTCTCGTCGCCGTCGTCACGCTGGTGCTGACATTCGGCTCCTCGAGTAACCTCGCCAGCGCCTACGGCATCTCGGTCTTCGGCACGATGATCGTGACGGCGCTGCTCGCCTGCCTGGTGTTCAGCCGGGTCTGGGGCTGGGGTCCGATCAAAACCGCCCTCGTGATGGTACCGCTGATCGCCCTCGACTTCACCTTCCTGTCCTCGAACCTGTTCAAGCTCCTGGATGGCGGCTATGTGCCCCTGCTGATCGCTCTCACCTTCTTCGTGATCATGTTCACCTGGGTGAAGGGAACGCGGATTCTGTTCGAGAAGACCCGCAAGATCGACGTGCCCCTGCTCGAACTGGTGGGCATGCTCGAGAAGAGCCCGCCGCATCGCGTGAAGGGCACCGCCGTGTTCCTCACGAGCGATCCCGACACCGCTCCCGCCGCGCTTCTGCACAACCTGAAGCACAACAAGGTGCTGCACGAGAAGAACGTGATTCTCACCGTGCGCGGTGAGGACATCCCGCGCGTGGAAGACGAGGATCGCGTCGCCATCGAGAATGTGGGCGACTCGTTCTGGCGCATCCGCCTGAGCTACGGCTACATGGAAACGCCCAACATTCCGCGCGGCCTCGCGATCCTGCGCAAGCAGGGGTTCAAGTTCGACATCATGGCGACGTCGTTCTTCCTCTCGCGGCGTTCGATCCGCCCTGCGAGCCAATCGGGCATGCCGCTCTGGCAGGACAAGCTGTTCATCAGCCTCGCAAAGTCGGCGAGCGACGCCACGGACTTCTTCCAGATCCCGACGGGACGCGTGGTGGAAGTGGGCACGCAGGTGACTGTTTAAACGGGATCCTTCAAGGCGTCCTCTCTAACTCCCCCTATTCTCCCCTCCTTGCGGCGAGGGAATAGGGATGAGGTCCGGTTGGGCAAGATTGACCCCTACCAGCCCCACTCGCCTCAGCCGATCACCCTCCGGCCCATCCTTGACCGTTGCGCTGATTGCCCCTAACCGACGCCCATTCCGTCGAGGACCCGTCTCTTGAGCACCGCCCCACCCCCTTCCTCCTTCGCCCTCAGCCGCAGCGAGGCTGTGCTGGTGTTCGTCACGATGATCTGGGGTGCGACCTTTCTCATCGTCCAGCTTGCCCTGAGCGTCAGCGGCCCGCTGTTCTTCGTTGGCCTTCGCTTCGGCACGGCTGCTCTGATGATGGCGCTCATCGCAGCGCCGGTGCTGCGCGGATTGACCTGGCTCGAGATCAAGGCCGGCATGCTGATCGGTGTTGCGATCTTCTTCGGCTACACGCTCCAGACGTACGGGCTGCAATATATCCCCAGCAGCAAGTCGGCCTTCATCACGGCGCTCTATGTGCCGATCGTGCCCCTGCTGCAATGGCTGGTCCTGAGGAGGCCGCCGAGTGTCATGGCCTGGACGGGCATCGTCTTCGCCTTCATCGGCCTCGCGCTGCTCGCAGGGCCCGACGGGACATCGATCGGAATGGGGATCGGCGAGTTGCTGACGCTTCTCTGCGCCGTCGCCATTTCCGCCGAGATCATTCTGATCGGCGGCTTCGCGGGGAAGGTGGATGCGCGCCGCGTCACCGTTGTGCAGCTCGCCACAACATCGGTTCTCGCATTCGCCTTTATGGCGCCACTCGGCGAATCGCTGCCTGAGCCGTCATGGCTTCTGATCTTCAGCGCCGTCGGTCTCGGCCTTGCCAGCGCAGGCATCCAGCTTGCGATGAACTGGGCGCAGAAGAGCGTGTCTCCCACCCGCGCCACGTTGATCTATGCGGGTGAGCCGGTGTGGGCAGGAATCGTGGGACGCCTCTATGGCGAACTCATGCCCGCCGCCGCACTGCTTGGAGCGTCGCTGATCGTTGCCGGCGTGATCGTGAGCGAGATGAAGCTGCCGCGCTGGTTGAGGCGTAGAGCATCGGCGAGCGCTTAAACCTCACGCTCCACCACGAAGCGCACGGCCTCGCGCAACGTCTGCGCCTTGTCGCCGAATGGATCGAGCGCGGCATCCGCCCTCTCGATGAGTTCGCGGCATTCGCGTTTCGCGCCCTCCAGCCCGAGCAGATCCACGAGAGTGGCCTTGCCCTTTTCCTGGTCCTTGCCGGTGCGCTTGCCGAGCGCTTCTGCTGATGCTTCGCGATCGAGAATGTCATCGGCCACTTGGAACGCCGCACCGAGCGCACGGCCGTATTCCACGAGGTGCCGGCGCGCATCCTGATCGGCTCTGCCGAGAATCGCCCCGGCTTCCACCGAGAATGTGAGGATGGCGCCTGTCTTCATCATCTGGAGCTGGCGCACGTCAGGCTCCTTCATCGTGATCGCCCCATAGCGGCCCTCCGCAGAGAGGTCGAGCAATTGCCCGCCGACCATGCCGCCGAGGCCCGAGGCACGGGCGAGACCCAGCACGAGGTCCGAGCGCACCGCCGGATCGGCATCGGTCTCGGGATCGGCCAGCACCTCGAAGGCGAGGGTCTGGAGCGCATCGCCCACGAGAATTGCCGTGGCCTCGTCATAGGCCTTGTGCACGGTCGGCCGGCCACGGCGCAGATCGTCGTCGTCCATCGACGGCAGGTCGTCATGGACCAGGGAATAGCAATGCAGAAGCTCGATGGCCGAGCCTGCCCTCAAAGGCCCCTGTCCCTCCATCCCAAGGAGGCGCGCCGCCTCGATGGCGAGAAACGGCCGCAGGCGCTTGCCGCCCCCCAGCACAGCATACCGCATGGCCTCCATCAGCCGGGCGGGCCGAGCAATCTCGCCGTGGCGAGCATTGTCTGCTAGCAAGGCTTCGAGATTGGCTTCGATAAGCTTTGCGGCCTCATTGAGCCGCGCGCTGAAAGTGCTGGTGGATGGCGTCATGGTGAGTCCGAATTCGGAGGGAGCGGCCGCTCCCTCCGAGGAGAACAGCGGCGGACGAACGGACCGGGGATGGATTCTGCGGCGGGAACGGTCGCGGGAGCCGATGACGGTCGCCCGTTTCCTTCGCCGCTTCGTCCAGTTCGGCCTCGGCCTTATCCTCTTATGGGTCGGAGCCGTCTTTTGGCTAGGGCTCTTGTACTGGATCGTGCCTCCCGTCTCCACCCTCATGCTCGGCCGCTGGCTCACGCTCCAGGGCGTGGAGCGCACCTATGTCCCGTTCGATGAGATTTCCCCTCACCTGCCGCTCGCCGTCATGACGGCTGAGGACAGCCGCTTCTGCAGCCATGGCGGCGTGGACTGGATCGCCGTCCAGGAGGTGATCGATGATTCCGACGAGGATGGCCCGTCCCGCGGAGCCTCGACCATTTCCATGCAGGTGGCCAAGAACCTGTTCCTCACCCCGAGCCGCTCCTACCTCCGCAAGGGGCTGGAGATCCCGGTCGCCATGTATCTCGATCTCATCTGGTCCAAGCGCCAGATGATGGAGGTCTATCTCAACGTGGCCGAATGGGGCGAGGGCATCTTCGGGGCCGAAGCCGCGGCGCAAAAGTATTTCCGCAAGTCCGCCAAGAACCTGACACGCCGTGAGGCGGCGCTTCTGGCCAAGGCCCTCCCCAACCCGCTCAGGCGCAACCCCGGACGCCCCACGGCAAGGCTGAATGCCCTGGCAGGGCAGGTCCAGGCCCGGATGGTAGGGGCCGCCCCCTATAGCGAATGCCTGAAACCTTGAGCTGCGACCATGAAAAGCCTTTTTAAGTCACTAAGGACTAGATATTTCCTCCAAGACCTTGTATGAGGCGCAACCTCATTAAGTTTGAGATGTGAGCGTTCCCCGGTTGAGCGGGCGCTCCGCTTTTTTGACCGGAGACGAGAAATGGCCGTTCCTAAGAGAAAAACGTCGCCCTCGCGGCGTGGCATGCGTCGCTCCGCCGATGCCTTGAAGGCCCCGACCTACATCGAGGACAAGGACTCCGGCGAGCTTCGCCGTCCTCACCACATCGACCTGAAGTCCGGCATGTACCGTGGCCGTCAGGTCCTGAAGGTGAAGGCTGACGCGTAAGTTTACGCGGCATGCAAGTAAAAAGAACCGGCGCACCGCGCCGGTTTTTTTATGCCCGCAATCCCCAGAGGCCCGATTTCTCTATCGATTTTACCGATCATTAAGCCTGAAGCCCGATCCTTGAGCCTCGATTTTTGACGGGCTGGAGCTTTCTCCCGGCCGCTGTGTATTGCGTTTTGGGGTGTGAGCAATGGCGACGAAGCGTCCGGGCCGGGCGGGGATCTTTCAGGGAACACCCCGGACGCCGCGCAAGCGCCAAGAGGCTTTCCCGGCCTCCCAGTCCGGCTCCGCCTATTCCTGGGATATTCTCTCGGACACCCTGACCTGGGGGCCCAATGCGGCTGCCCTTCTGGGCGTTCCGGCCCGAGACCTGCCGAAAACGGGCAAAGCCTTCGCCCAGCTCGTGGAGCCCGGCATCGGCACCAGTCGTCCGCAGGCGATCGCCGACTGCTCCTCCGGCAGTTTCGAGACGCGCTACGCCCTTCGCCTCGCGGCGGATCAGGTTCTGATGATTGAGGATGCGGGGCGCTGGCTGCCGGATGCCCAAGGCCGCCCTGCCTTCGTGCGGGGCCTGATGCGGACCGATCCCGGCCAAGCCTGCCTGCCGGCCCGGATCGAAGCCCGCTCGGGCCTGCTGCGGCAGATCCAGAACGGCATCAACGAGGCCCTTCGCCTCTCCCAGACCTGCACCCTGATCGTGGGCTCCCTGGAGGGTGACGATTCGGATGCGCTCGACATCATCGCCCGCAGACTGCGCCCGATGATGCGGCGGCAGGACCATTTCGGCGCCCTGAGCCCCAGCCGCTTCACTCTGACGCTGCCCGGTTGCCCGGTCTCGGAGGCCTCGAGCGCAATGCTGCGGGCGGCCGGCCTCCTGAAGGATTGCGCAGGCGAGCTGACGCTTGCCGCCGCCTGCGCGCCGGACCACACCTTCAAGGCTACCAAGCTCCTGCGCTTTGCCGAGCAGGCCCTGGAGACCGCCCTTGCGGGCCAGGAGCCCTTCAAGCTCTACGATCCTCATCCGGCTCCCCGCTCGACGCGGGCCGAGAAGGCTTCCTTCGATTTGATTTCTGCTCTCAACGAGCGAAGCCTCACCTTGGCCTGCCGCCCCATGGTGGATGCCCGAAGCAGAGCCCCCGCTCTGATGCAGGCCGCTTCCGCCCTGAGCGCCTCCGATGGGCGGATCATCCCTCTTGGTCCCGTGCCGCCCCTGAACGACGCCAATGTGAGCCTGCTCATGGATGGACGCATGCTGGAGCTGGCAGCGGACTATCTGAGCCGACACTCTCATGAGCGGATGGCCCTGCCCGTCGCGCCCGCAACCCTGCTGGACGCGGAATGGCTGCCGACCCTTGCCGCCCATCTCGGGGCCCGGCCCGGCATCGAGTCGCGCCTCATGATCGAGGTGCCGGAGATCGCGCTGGCGAAGGACGCCTCCCTTGTGGGCCGCCTCCATGCCATGAAGGCCCTCGGCATCGGCCTGTCCCTGTCAGGGTTCGGCTCCGGCCATATCCTGCCATCCGTTCTGCATTACATGCCCTTCGACATGCTCAAGATCGACGGGGTCTTCATCCAGCCGCTCAAGCGCTCGACGCAGGACCGCCTTTTCGTGCGCGCCCTCGTGGACAAGGCTCAGAACTCAGGCCTTGCCGTCGCAGCCGAATGGGTGGACGACGAGGCAACCGCGCGGATGCTGTCCGATTGGGGCGTGGATTATCTGGAAGGCGCGCTGTTCGGAGAGCCGGCAGTCGTTCAGGAGCCTGCTGGCCTCAAGCAATTGCTGAAGAAAGCCAGGGCCTGACCTTACTTTCCGGCGAGCTTGTCGAGCTTGGCCTGCATGTCGGCCATCTGACGCTTGAGGGCATCGAGATCGCCCCCCTCTTCCGCCTGAGACGTCGCCTTCGTCGCGGGAGCGCCGGGCGCTCCCCCCTGCGGGAAGGGCGAGAACATGCGCATGGCCTCCGTGAAGAAGCTCATGTTCTTGCGCACCTGCTCCTCCATGGCCTGGAAGGCCCCGGAGCCGAAAGCGCTGGTCATCTGATCCCGGAGCTTCTGCTGCTCCTGGGACAGGTTGTTCATGGAGAACTCGAGATAGCTCGGCACGAGGGCCTGCATGCTGTCGCCGTAAAAGCGGATAAGCTGGCGAAGCACGGTGACGGGCAGGAGGTTCTGCCCTTCCTTGTTCTCCTGCTCGAAGATGATCTGCGTGAGAACGCTGCGGGTGATGTCCTCTCCCGACTTCGCGTCGTAGACCACGAAGTCGTCGCCCTGGCGGACCATGCCGGCCAGATCTTCCAGCGTCACATAGGCTGAGGTGCCGGTGTGATAGAGGCGGCGGTTGGCATATTTCTTGATGATCGTCGGCTGTTTTTCCGTCGCCATGTGGACCCGATACGCTCCTCGAAACCGGTGACCGCGTGCCCTGTCGGGACCTCGACGGCCTTAACTAATTATAAGCCTTATGCCCCACGAGCAAAGCGCCAAAAGTCTAAGGGACGCATGGCTGACTTGTTCTATCCTGTCCTTGACATCGCAGGCTCTGGGGCTTTGATCGCACCAGCACTATCTAATCGGACAGAGAGTCATAGGAGACAGGAATGGCCCAGGACAGCATCGTCATTGTCGGCGCCGCGCGCACGCCGGTCGGCTCCTTCAACGGCGCTTTCGCCAACACCCCGGCCCATGAGCTGGGCGCGACGGCCATCAAGGCGGCGCTGGAGCGCGCCAAGGTGCAGGCTGAGGAGGTCGACGAGGTGATCCTCGGTCAGATCCTCACCGCAGGTCAGGGCCAGAACCCGGCCCGTCAGGCCGCCATGGCGGCAGGCGTGCCGCAGGAAAAGACCGCCTGGGGCCTCAACCAGCTCTGCGGCTCGGGCCTGCGCACGGTCGCCATCGGCCTCCAGCAGATCGCCAACGGCGATGCCAACATCATCGTGGCCGGCGGCCAGGAATCCATGTCGCTGGCCCCGCATGCGGCCTACATGCGCGCTGGCACCAAGATGGGCGATTTCAAGCTCGTGGATACGATGCTGAAGGACGGCCTGATGGACGCCTTCAACGGCTACCACATGGGCAACACCGCCGAGAACGTGGCGCAGCGCTGGCAGCTCACCCGCGAGGAGCAGGACCAGTTCGCCACCGCCTCCCAGAACAAGGCCGAGGCCGCCCAGAAGGAAGGCCGCTTCAAGGACGAGATCACGCCCGTCACCATCTCGTCGCGCAAGGGCGACATCGTGGTGGAGCAGGACGAGTACATCCGCGCGGGAACGACCATTGACGCGCTCGCCAAGCTGAGGCCCGCCTTCTCGAAGGAAGGCACGGTGACCGCAGGCAACGCCTCCGGCATCAATGACGGCGCGGCTGCCCTGGTGCTCATGACCGAATCCGAAGCCCAGAAGCGCGGTCTCACCCCGCTCGCCCGCATCGCCTCCTGGGCGACTGCCGGCGTCGATCCTGCGATTATGGGCACGGGCCCCATTCCCGCTTCCCGCAAGGCGCTGGAGAAGGCCGGCTGGAAAGTGCAGGACCTGGAACTCGTCGAAGCCAACGAGGCGTTCGCCGCTCAGGCGCTCGCGGTCAACAAGGATATGGGCTGGGATCCGTCGATCGTGAACGTGAACGGTGGCGCCATCGCCATCGGCCATCCGATCGGTGCATCGGGCGCTCGCGTGCTCGTGACCCTGCTGCACGAGATGGGCCGCCGCAACGCGAAGAAGGGCCTCGCTACCCTCTGCATCGGCGGCGGCATGGGTGTCGCCATGTGCCTTGAAAGATAAGCCGCCTGGAGCGCTGAGGAATTTCGCAAGTGCAACATCCCTGCGGTGTTGCACCTGATCGAAAGGAGGGCTTGCGCTTTCGAGGGAGCGCAAGCCTTTTTCGTTAGACCGAAAGGCTTAAACGAAATAGCGGACCTACACCCTTTCCCAGTCCGCCACATGTAATAAGCTGAGACTGGAAGTCGCCGGATCAACGGCACTCCATCACATGAAGGGATCCATGAAGATCCGCTCAGAAAAAGCTTGAGGGAAGGAAATTCCATGGCGCGCGTTGCATTGGTCACCGGAGGCACTCGCGGCATCGGCGCCGCGATCTCATCGGCCTTGAAGCAGGCAGGCTACAAGGTTGCCGCGAATTACGCAGGCAATGACGAGGCTGCAAACCAATTCAAATCGGAAACGGACATTCCCGTTTTCAAATTCGACGTTTCCGATCCGGCAGGATGCGAGGCCGGCATTCGCGCAGTGGAAGCGGAACTCGGCCCCGTCGACGTTCTGGTCAACAATGCGGGCATCACCCGCGACGGCATGTTCCACAAGATGACCTTCGACCAATGGTCAGCCGTCATCCGCACCAACCTCGATTCGATGTTCACCTGCACGCGCCCCGTCATCGAGGGCATGCGCGAACGCGGCTTCGGGCGCATCATCATCATCTCCTCCATCAACGGCCAGAAGGGGCAGATGGGCCAGGCGAACTATTCCGCCGCGAAAGCGGGCGTGATCGGCTTCGCCAAGGCGCTCGCCCTTGAGAACGCGAACAAGGGCGTCACGGTCAACGTGATCGCGCCGGGCTACATCGCCACGGAAATGGTCAAAGCCGTGCCGGAAGAGGTTCTGAAATCCAAGATCCTGCCGCTCATTCCCGTTGGGCGCCTGGGCGAAGCGGAAGAGATCGCGCGCGGCGTGCTCTTCCTCGCAGGCGACGATGCGGGCTTCGTCACCGGCTCGACGTTGAGCCTCAACGGCGGGCAGTACATGGCTTAAGACGGCGTCATTCCGGATGCGGCCCGGCCGCGATCCGGAATCGCAGATCGCCCATGGCGCCATAATCTGCACAAGACCCCGGATCTGTACTTCGCCTCGACCGGGATGACGTGCTAGGTGGCGGTCACCATGACGACACGCACCGCCACCACCATCGGCCTCACGGCCATCCTGCTCTGGTCCCTGCTCGCCCTGTTCACGGCGGCTACGGGCACGATCCCTCCTTTCCAGCTCAACGCCATGTGTTTTCTCGTCGGCGGGCTCGTGGGCATGGCGAGCTGGATCGCGCGGCCGGAAGGGGTCAAGGCCCTGAAGCAGAAGCCGGTGGTCTGGGCGCTGGGCTTAGGGGGCCTGTTCGGCTACCACGCGCTCTATTTCGCGGCGCTTCGCTGGGCGCCGCCCGCGGAATCCGGTCTCATCAATTATCTCTGGCCGCTGCTGATCGTGCTGTTCTCCTCGCTCCTGCCGGGCGAGCATCTGCGCCGGGCGCATCTTGTCGGCGCCCTCCTCGGCTTTGCAGGCGTGATCGTGCTCATCGCCGGGCGGGGCGCATTCGATGCGCGCTCGGAATATCTGCCCGGCTACCTGTGCGCCTTCGTCGCCGCTTTCGTGTGGGGCGGCTATTCCGTGCTCTCGCGGCGCTTCGGGCAGGTGCCCACCGATGCGGTGGCGGGCTTCTGCCTCGCCACATCGCTGTTGAGCTGGATCTGCCATCTCGCGTTCGAGACAACCGTGTGGCCGGAGAACACGACGCAATGGCTCGCAGTCCTGGCGCTCGGACTCGGTCCCGTAGGCGCGGCGTTCTATGTGTGGGACATCGGCATGAAGCGCGGCGACATTCGCCTGCTCGGGGTCGCATCCTATGCGACGCCGGTGCTCTCGACGCTGCTGCTCGTGCTCGCAGGCTATGCGGAGCCGACGCTCACGCTGGCGCTCTCGTGCGGCCTCATCGTCGCCGGTGCGCTGGTGGCGACGCTAACGCCTAAAGCATTTTCCGGCGAAGTGGCCTCGGTTCGCCGTAAGAGAATGCGATAAAGCAGCTCTTAGCTAGACCGCCCGGGCATGACCCGGTGCCTGTAGCCATAGGCGATCTCGAAGCCCAGCGCCCTGTAGAGCGAATGCGCGACCTCGTTTTCCTCGCGCACCTGAAGATAGGCGCTGTGCGCGCCCTGCCCGCATCCCCAAGCCATGAGGCTTGAGACGACGCGGCGGCCGAGGCCGATGCCGCGCAGGTCGGGCGCGACGACGATGTCGTACAGGCCGACATATCCACGCTCCACGACGCCGAGCCCCCAGGCCACCGGCTTATCGTCAAGGCTGAGCGTGGCGAAAGCCGCTTTCTGACGAATGCGCGAGACGATCTTCATCAGCGTCTCGTCATCGGACTTGTCGCCACCGTAAGAAGCCGCGGCCTCGCGCACCCAGCGCTTCGATGCCTGCGGCGCGAGCTCCACCTCCGGATCGGGCTCGCAATCGGCCTGCGGGATAGGCGCCACGAGCACATGCGTCGGCTCGATCTCCTTGAAGCCGCGCAGCCTCAGGCGCTCGTCCACGTCCGCCGCCTGCAGCCCGTTCAAGCGGAAGGTGGGACGCACATTCGCCTCGACGAAGCGGGCGATCATGTAATCGAGCAATTCCTCGTCGAGAGCCGCATGCGGCAGGAGGGGGGTCGCGGAATTGGCGCGCTTCGAATAGCCGTTGGCAAAGCGCAGGATCCATCCGTCATAAGCCTGATAATCGAACGAAGGCCACGCATTCAGAAGCCTGCTCTCAAGCCCGATGATGAGGCCGTGATCATTCATGAGATTTGCCGCTCCTGCCGTGCCGCGTTGCCGTCAGAACGTGTTCTTCCATTCGCGCAGGGATTGAAAGACCTCTACGGGCGCAGCACCTTCCTTATGAACGGTTTTCGCCACACTAAGCTCCCCTGCCCTCAAGAATGGGTTGGTGGCCTTTTCCTGTTCAATGGTCGACGGCACCAGGAAGCGGCCTTCCGCCTTCGCCTGCTCGGCTTGCCTGACGCGCGCCTTCAGCGCAGCATTGTCGGGATCAGCTGCAAGCGCGAAGCGCGCATTGGAGAGCGTGTAATCATGACCGCAATACACCTGCGTGTTGTCGGGCAAGGCGGCAAGCCGCTGCAGCGACTTCCAGAAATCGGCGTACGTGCCCTCGAACATGCGCCCGCAGCCGAGAGTGAAAAGCGTATCGCCGGCGAACAGCGCACGATCTTGTTCGAACCAATACGAAACATGATCCGCGCAATGGCCGGGCGTCTCGAGAACGCGCGCCTCGAGAGTCCCCACCAGCACGCCGTCGCCTTCGCCCACCCAGACATCGGCGGAGGGCACCGCCTCGCGGGCCTTGGCGGGCGCCACCACCCGGCAGCCGGTGCGGCGCTTGAGGCCGTCGATCCCCTGCACGTGATCGCTGTGGCGGTGAGTGACGAGAATGTCGGTGAGCGTCCAGCCCTTCTCGGCGAGGGCCGCGAGGATCGCTTCCTCCTCCGGCGCGTCGATGGCTGCGCAAGCGCCGGTATTGGGATCGTGGATCAGAACACCGATATTGTCCTGCAGGCAGAGAAAGGCGTGTATCTGGGCTGACATCGAGGAAACCTGTCTTGATGCACTTTGAGCTATCATGGAACACTCAAGGGGTGAAACCAGTCCCCATGCGATGGATACGCTCCGTCGAAGCAGATCGAGAGGCATCCTGACGAGGCCATGAGCATCGATATCACCGATCTGCGCAGCTTTTATGCGAGTCCCCTCGGCACCGTGACCCGCCGCTATGTCGGACGGGCCATCAACCGGTTCTGGGGACCGCTGACAGGCCTGCGCGTGCTCGGGCTCGGCTATGCGCCGCCCTATCTTTCGACCGCCCGGAGCGAAGCCGAGCGGACCATCGCCTTCATGCCCGCCCATCAGGGCGTAGTGAACTGGCCGAGCACGGGCGCCTCGGCTTCGGCTCTCGTCGATCCGCTCATGATGCCCCTGCCAGACGCCTCCATCGACCGGGTGCTCGTGGTGCATGCCCTCGAAACGGTGGAAAGTCCGAGCGAGCTTCTGCACGAGATCTGGCGCATTCTGACGCCGGGCGGACGCATCATCATGGTGGCTCCCAACCGGCGCGGCCTGTGGGCCCGCATGGACACGACACCCTTCGGCTATGGCCAGCCCTATAGCCGCTCGCAGCTGAAAAGTCTCATGCGGCAGACCTGGTTCTCGCCGGAAGGCTGGGCGGAAACCCTCTACGTGCCGCCGCTCACCAGCCGCCTGGTGCTCGGGACTGCCCAGGCCTGGGAGAGCATCGGCGCCGGCTTCTCCCTGCCGTTCGCGGGCCTTCACATCGTGGAGGCCACCAAGCAGCTTTATCGCCCCGGAACGGTCATGGCGGTACGCCGCTCCCGCCGTACCGCCCCGGTTTTCGTACCGGCAACTGCGTCCCGAATTGGGGATCTTCCTTGATTTTGCCCGGTTTTAGGGGAGTAAGACGGGGCTCAACTTGACTTGGGGCCCCTGAATCGCCAGTGTCCGCCCCGCTCCGGCAAGGCTATTCCCTCACGCCGGCTTTCATCTTTATAGAGTCTGATGCGCAGTTATCTCGATTTCGAAAAGCCCGTCGCCGAGCTTGAGGCGAAGGTCGAAGAGCTCCGGGCCCTGGGTGAGAACGGCAATGCCGTCTCCATCTCCGACGATGTCTCGCGCCTGGAGGTCAAGGCGGCGGACGCCCTCAAGGATCTCTATTCCAAGCTCACGCCCTGGCAGAAGACCCTGGTCGCGCGCCACCCGCAGCGGCCTCACTTCGTCGATTACTGCGCCGGCCTGATCACCGAGTTCACGCCCCTCGCCGGCGACCGCAAGTTCTCCGAGGACGAGGCCATCCTGGCCGGCTTCGGGCGCTTCCGGGGCCAACCGGTCTGCGTGCTGGGCCAGGAGAAGGGCCACAACACGGAAACCCGCATCCGGCACAATTTCGGCATGGCGCGTCCTGAGGGCTACCGCAAGGCCGTGCGCCTGATGGAAATGGCGGACCGCTTCGGCCTTCCCGTCCTCTCCTTCGTGGACACCGCCGGCGCCTATCCCGGCATCGAAGCGGAGGAGCGCGGACAGGCCGAGGCCATCGCCCGCTCCACCGAGGCGCAGCTGGGCCTTGGCGTGCCGAACGTTTCCCTTGTCATCGGCGAGGGCGGCTCGGGCGGCGCGATTGCTATCGCAACCGCCAACAAGGTGCTGATGATGGAGCATGCCATCTACAGCGTGATCTCGCCCGAAGGCGCGGCCTCGATTCTCTGGCGCGATGCCGCCCGTGCTCAGGACGCCGCCACGAACATGAAGATCACCGCCCAGGATCTCCTGCGGCTGGGAATCATCGACGGGATCGTGACCGAGCCCGTGGGCGGCGCGCACCGGGACCCGCAGGCCGCCATTCAGGCCGCCGGCAACGCCATCGAGGAAGCTCTCCACGACCTCGGCAACATGGGCCCCGCGGAAATTCGGGATCACCGGGCCGAGAAGTTCCTCAATATCGGCCGCAAGCTCTAAGCAACGCCCAAGATTCCAAACCGGGGCTGCTCTTTCACGAGAGCAGCCCTGAAGCTTTCGGAACCCTGGCTCCTCCAAAGGCATGCCTCTCCGGGAGGATAAGCCCAGCAATACATTCCCCCGAAGAGGCGAATTTACCTCTCGTTAACCATCACAACATGACGGCTCCGCTTGCAGTAAGGGCCAGTTAAGGCTAACGGTTTAAGGGTTAAGGGGAACTGTCAGGCATAACGCCGGCAGATCAGAAATGCGGGGTCCCCCATGATGAAGCGTATTGCTATGGCCGCGAGCCTGATGCTCGCGCTTGCTGCCTGCCAGGACGGCAATCTCACCAAAGGCTCCACCCGCCATCTTCAGCCGATTCCGCCGGCCGCCATGGCCCTCATGTCCTCCAAGGGCATGAGCAAGGAAGATCCGATCCTGATCCGGGCCTATAAGAAGGAATCGGAGCTGGAGATCTGGAAGCGCAGCTCGAACGGCAAGTACGCCCTGCTCAAGACCTATCCCATCTGCCGCTGGTCCGGCCAGCTCGGCCCCAAGACCCGCGAAGGCGACCGCCAGGTGCCGGAAGGCTTCTACACGGTTACCCCGGCGCAGATGAACCCCAACTCGAATTTCTATCTCTCGTTCGACACCGGCTATCCGAACGCCTTCGACCGCTCGCTCGGCCGCAACGGCGGCGATATCATGGTCCACGGCTCGTGCTCCTCGCGCGGTTGCTTCGCCATGACGGATCAGAACATCGCCGAAATCTATTCCATCGCCCGCGAAGCCTTCGCCAGCGGCCAGCGCGCCGTCCAGTTCCAGTCTTATCCGTTCCGGATGACGGCCCAGAACCTGGCCAAGCACCGTCTCGATCCCAACATCGCCTTCTGGAAAAACCTGAAGGAAGGTGCCGACACCTTCGAGGTAACGAAGGAAGAAGTGCCGGTGGCCGTGGCAGGGCGTCGCTATCAGTTCAACGCCGATCCCACCGTCGTAGCCGCCGTGGCACAGAAGCACGCCCAGGATGAGCAGCAGGTGGCCGAGCTCGTCGCCAAGGGCACGAAGCCGATCAAGCTCGTCTATCATGACGGCGACACGCACGAATCCTTCCGCACGGCGCTCGCCAATGTGTCCGGCGTGACCGACAGCAGGCTCGGCTATGTGAGCCGCACCGAGGGCATCTCTTCCGGCCCGCAGCAGATCGCGCTTGATGACAGCGGCCGCGAGACCCTCGACACCCCGTCCACGGCACTGGCCTTCGCTTCCATGCGGGAAGTGCCCGCCGAGTCCTCTGAGCCTCTGGTCGCCCGCGCCGTGCCCCAGTCCGCTGCCCCAGCGCCGGTGGCAACGGCCTCCACTGCACCTGCCTCGTCGCAGGAGACACCCTTCTACAAGAAGATGTTCGGCGGTGTTGCGGATCTCTTCAGCCCCTCGCCCTTGCAGCCGGCCGCCGAGACGGCACAGGCCGCCCCCGCCCTGCGTACGGCCCCTGTCCACAAGCCTGTGCCTCAGAAGAGAGTGCAGAGCTCCACCCCGGTCAATGTGGCAGTCGCCAACTAAAAGGTTCTAAAAGGTTAAGGAGCGCCCACTCGTTCAATGCGAAAGCCCAGCGCGATGGCCGGGCTCGTCCTAGCTATCCACGTCGTTGAGCCATATAGCTGAAAGGTGCGGATCCTGGAGCAGCTCTGAAAGATGACGTAAGGGAATTTAGACTCCACAACAAAAGCCTGCCACTGGCAAGCCTTCGCCTATGCGAAGATTCTCATTAGAGAGGTGGGTCGATCAGCTATAGTCGGCGATTATCTCCTGCAACTCTCTTTCCGTAAGCAAGGCGAGCTTTCCAAGAGTTGTCTGGCCTTTAGCCTGTGCGAGAGCTGCTAGAATGCTGCAGATAAGAGTTTCGTCGCTTGCTGGTGCAAGATGGACTAGGGCGAGTTCAGGGACTCTCTTCCACGCCTCCTGATAAGCCGGCTCAAGCCACTCGGGAACAGGCGGATTATGCTCGCTGAGGCGAGCCTCCTCGATTGTGGAAATTAGAGCATATGTGTTCCAGTCAGGCTTCTCCGTATGTGCAATGATACGGACAATCTCTGGAACTGCGGCGTAGGACGCAGAGCCGACATCACCTTGATGGTAGAGGTTCTCCCACAGCTCTTCCCAGGCAAGCTCAGCCTTTCCCTGCTCAATGGCCTGCAAGGCTGGGCGAGGATCGTAGGGAATTCTATATCCACCAATCAATCCAGACCAGTGATCACCTTTTTCCTGCATATAATAACCCTATAGCGGAATGTCTGCCCCGCTACTGTATAACGGCAAAGAAGCCCAGCTCAAAGGCTGGGCTTCTAAAACTGCCTTAGCTCTCGCCTTAAGCCACAAACTGGCCGTGGCAGTGCTTGAACTTCTTGCCGGAACCGCAGGGGCAAGGCTCGTTGCGGCTCACGCGACCCCAAGATGAGGGGTCGTTCGGATCGCGCTGAGCGCCCGTGGACGGGTTGATGGCGGTCGCGGCAAAGCCCTGAGCCCCGCCTTCGCCGAAGGCCGCGCCCTGCGGCATGTCGAACTCGTTCTCGCCGGTGGCGGGATCGAGATGCTGCGGGAACATGGGCGGCAGGGTAGCGGCTTCAGGCTGCTGGAAGACAACCTGGATGCGCATGAGCTGGCCCGTCACCTGCTCGCGCAGGTGGCCGACAAGGGAGTTGAAGAGTTCGAAGGCTTCCGACTTGTACTCGTTAAGCGGATCGCGCTGGGCAAGACCGCGCCAGCCGATGACCTGCCGCAGGTGGTCGAGGGTCACGAGGTGCTCGCGCCAGAGATGATCGAGGCTCTGCAGCAGAACCTGCTTCTCCACATAGTTCATGACCTCGGACGAATTGGCTTCCACGCGCTGCGCGTAAGACTCGTCCGCCGCCTTGGTGATGCGCTCGCGGATCTCGTCGTCCGCGATGCCTTCTTCCTTCGCCCATTCCTCGATCGGCAGGTCGAGGTTGAGGAAGTTGACGACGTTCTGCTTCAAGCCCTGAACGTCCCACTGCTCCGCATAGGCGTTCTCGGGGATGGCGCGAGCCACGATGTCCTCGATGACGCCGTGGCGCATGTCGTCGATGGTGTCGCGCACGCTCTCTTCCGCCATGAACTCCTTGCGCTGCTCGAACACGACCTTGCGCTGGTCGTTCATGACGTTGTCGTATTTCAGGATGTTCTTGCGGATGTCGAAGTTGCGCGCCTCGACCTTCGCCTGCGCCCGCTCGATGGCCTTGTTGATCCAAGGATGGATGATGGCCTCGCCTTCCTTCAGGCCGAGCTTCTGCAGCATGCCGTCCATGCGGTCGGAGCCGAAGATGCGCATCAGGTCGTCCTGGAGCGACAGGTAGAACTTGGAGCGGCCCGGATCGCCCTGACGGCCCGAACGGCCGCGCAGCTGGTTGTCGATGCGCCGCGACTCGTGGCGCTCGGTGCCGAGCACGTAGAGACCGCCTGCCGCGAGCGCGCGCTCCTTGAAGGCCACGACCTCGTCGAGGATTTCCTTCTCGCGACGCGCGCGTTCCTCGCCCTCGACGCCGACGAGCTCGCGCTCGATGCGCATCTTGGCGTTACCGCCGAGCTGGATGTCCGTGCCGCGGCCTGCCATGTTGGTGGCGATGGTGATCGCGCCCGGCACGCCGGCCTGCGCGACGATGAAGGCCTCCTGCTCGTGGAAGCGGGCGTTCAGCACCGCGAAGTGCTTCGTGCCGCGTCCGGCGCGCGCATCTCGATAGAGCGGCTCCAGCGCCTGCGGGTCCTCGAAGTCGATGAGCTTGTAGCCTTCCTTGATGAGAAGCTCCGCGAGCATCTCCGACTTCTCGATCGAGGTGGTGCCCACCAGGATCGGCTGGCCCTTGGCGGAGGACGCCTCCACATCGCGGATGACCGCCTTGTAGCGCTCCTCCATCGTGCGGTAGACCTCGTCGTCATCGTCGATACGGGCGACGGGACGGTTGGTGGGGATCTCCACCACTTCGAGATTGTAGATCTCGAGGAATTCGTCCGCTTCGGTGGCGGCCGTGCCGGTCATGCCGCCGAGCTTGTCGTAGAGGCGGAAGTAGTTCTGGAACGTGATCGACGCGAGGGTCTGGTTCTCGGGCTGAACCTGCACGCGCTCCTTGGCCTCGAGCGCCTGGTGCAGGCCTTCCGAGTAGCGGCGGCCCTGCATCATGCGGCCGGTGAACTCGTCGATGATGACCACTTCGCCATTGCGGACGATGTAATCCTTGTCGCGCTGGAACAGGGTGTGCGCGCGCAAGGCCTGGTTCATATGGTGCACGAGGGTGGCGTTCTGCGCATCGTAGAGATCGCCCTCCTTCAGGAGGCCCTCCTGGCGCAGCAGCTCCTCGATCTTCTCCGTGCCGTCCTCGGTCAGCGCCACGGAGCGCTGCTTCTCGTCGACCTCGTAATCGCTCTTGTCGAGGCGCGGGATCACCTTGTCGATAGCATTGTAGAGCTCGGAGCGGTCGTCGAGCGGGCCGGAGATGATGAGCGGCGTGCGAGCCTCGTCCACGAGGATCGAGTCCACTTCGTCGACGATGGCGAAGTTGTGCCCGCGCTGGACCATCTGCGCCATCTCGTACTTCATGTTATCGCGCAGATAATCGAAGCCGTATTCGTTGTTGGTGCCGTACGTGATGTCGGCGGTATAGGCCTGGGCGCGCTCGGCGTCGTCGAGGCCGTGGACGATCACGCCGACGCTCATGCCGAGGAAGCGGTAGATCTGCCCCATCCACTCGGAGTCGCGCTTGGCGAGGTAGTCGTTCACCGTAACCACGTGGACGCCCTTGCCGGAGAGCGCATTGAGGTAGACCGGCAGGGTCGCCACCAGGGTCTTGCCTTCACCGGTGCGCATCTCGGCGATCGAGCCCTCGTGGAGCACCATGCCGCCGATGAGCTGCACGTCGAAGTGGCGCTGGCCGAGGGTGCGCTTGGCCGCCTCACGGACGGTGGCGAAAGCCGGAACGAGGAGGTCGTCCAGGGTCTTGCCGGCGGCGAGCTGGGCCTTGAACTCTTCCGTACGGGCACGCAGCTGCTCGTCGGACAGGGCCTCCAGCTCGGCCTCCATCGCGTTGATGGCCGCGACCTTGGGCCGATAGGACTTCAGCCGGCGATCGTTGACCGAGCCAAAGATTTTCTTCGCGAGAGAACCGAACATCGAGAGCCTTCGAAAATTCCATAAATCCGGAGATAAGGGGCTTTGGAGCCGCCTTATAGACCTAATCATGTAGAAACGCATCTTAAAGGCCGTGCCTGAATGGCGCAGCCTTAACGTTCCTCAGCCGACCCCAAATAGGGCCGCGCCGTGCGAGATGCTGTGGCATAAATATGCCATCGCTTGCAAACGTAAACACGTTGGGCCATCTCATCGGTGCTGTCCGTGGGCTCGATCAGCCCACCAGAGGATCATTCATGCTGCCACTTACGGTTCGTAAAAGCCTTCTCGCCCTCGGCACCGCCCTGCCCCTCATGGCAGGCGCCGCCTATCTCCAGACCTCTCTGGCCCAGACGCCCCCCGCCTCGGCCCCTGCCACCTCCCCGGCGGCCGTGCCCGCCGTCGACCCCGCCAAGGTGGTCGCCCGGGTGAACGGCGTGGAGATTACGGAAGGGGATCTGGCGGTCGCGGCCGAGGATCCGGCCCTGCAGATGCCGAATGTTCCCGACGAGCAGAAGCGCGAGATGCTGACCGGCTATCTCATCGACCTGAAGCTCGGCGCCAAGGCCGCCGAAGATGCCAAGATCGGCAGCGGCGCGGACTTCGCCCGCAAGCTCGCCTATAACCGGGACAAGACCCTGCTGGACGCCTATCTCGAGGAAACGGCCAAGAAGGCCGTGACGCCCGAGGCCGCCCGCAAGCTCTACGATGAAACCGTGAAGAACATCCCTGCCGAGCAGGAGGTGCGCGCACGCCACATCCTCGTGGAGAACGAGGACGAGGCCAAGAAGGTCGCGACCCGCGTGAAGGGCGGCGAGGACTTCGCCAAGGTTGCCGGTGAAGTCTCCAAGGATCCGGGTTCCAAGACCGATGGCGGCGATCTCGGCTTCTTCACCAAGGACCGCATGGTCGAGCCCTTCGCCGAGGCCGCCTTCAAGCTCGAGCCCGGCCAGATCTCCGATCCCGTGAAGAGCCAGTTCGGCTGGCACGTGATCAAGCTCGAGGAAAAGCGCGCCAAGCCCGCGCCGAGCTTCGAGGAGACCAAGGATCAGGTCGAGGCGTATCTCGGCCGCAAGGCTCAGCAGGACCTCATCATGAGCCTGCGCAAGGATGCCAAGATCGAGAAACTCGACGACAAGGGCAACCTGGTCGAACAGAAGCAGCCGTAAAGATCACGGCATTGGATTCAAAGGGCGGCCTTCAAGGCCGCCCTTTTTGCGTCTGGGATGGTCTCGGTTTCGAGAACCGAGGTCACTTGTTCGTCCGGCCCATGCGGTTGGGATCGACGCCGCCCTCGCGGTTCGTCTGGTTCTCCACGTCGCCCTGGAAGGTCGACCCACCGTCGAGGTCGCGCGGGTCTTCGCCGCTCATGTTGGAACCCTTGGAGCGTCCGATGCCCGGATCCACATCGAGGTCGCTGCGCGGTCGTTCCTGGGGCTGGGTCTTGGGGTGCTTGCCGGTCATGAAGGCCTCCGTTGTTTTCAGATTGGGTCAACGAAGACACATCACCGGCGTTCCTGATCCTCGGCCGTGCAGCTTTGACTTGACAAAAAGCCTTAAAAAACCACAGGTCGCGTTTCCTAACGGTATTCCATCCGCCCCATTCCGAGACCCATCGCATGTCCAAGACCGTGTCTCCCCTCGCACCCAAGACGTTCCCGACCCTGCCCGCCATCGAAGGCGTGCGGCTCGCGACTGCGGAGGCCGGCATCCGATACAAGAACCGGACCGACGTTCTCTACGTGACGCTCCCGAAGGAGACGACGGTGGCAGGCGTGTTTACGCGCTCCAAATGCCCCTCGGCTCCCGTCGATTGGTGCCGCAAGAACCTTGCCAAAGGCACCGCCCGCGCGCTCGTGGTGAATTCCGGCAATGCCAATGCCTTCACCGGCAAGAAGGGCGCGGAAGCCGTGAAGCTCACCGCCGAGATCGCAGCGGAAGCCGCAGGCTGCCGCGCTTCGCAGGTTTTCATCGCCTCCACCGGCGTGATCGGCGAGCCGCTCGACGCGACGAAGTTCCAGGGCGTGCTGGAGGCTTGCGAGAAGAAGGCGAAGCCCTCCGCTTGGCTCGATGCGGCGAAAGCCATCATGACCACCGACACCTTCCCGAAGGTGGCGACCCGCACGGCCACCATCGGCGGCGTCGAGGTGACCATCAACGGCATGGCCAAAGGCGCGGGCATGATCGCGCCCGACATGGCGACCATGCTCTCCTTCATCTTTACCGATGCGCCGATTGCGGCACCCGTGCTGCAGGCGCTCCTGAAGAAAGGCGCCGACAAGAGCTTCAACTGCGTGACGGTGGACAGCGACACCTCCACATCCGACACGCTGATGTTCTTCGCCACCGGCGCTGCCGCGGCCCGCGGCGCACCCGCGATCTCCCTGCCGAGCGACCGCCGCCTGAAGGAATTCCGCGCAGCTCTCGAGAGCCTGCTCTGCGATCTCGCTCAGCAGGTCGCCCGCGACGGCGAAGGCGCGCGCAAGTTCGTGACCGTGAAGGTGACGGGCGCAACCGGCGCCACCTCCGCCAAGCGCATCGCCATGGCGATTGCCAATTCCCCGCTCGTCAAAACGGCGGTGGCCGGCGAGGACGCCAACTGGGGCCGCGTGGTCATGGCGGTCGGCAAGGCGGGCGAGCCTGCCGAGCGCGACAAGCTCGCCATCTGGTTCGGCGACATCCGCGTGGCGGTAAAAGGCGCGCGCGATCCGGAATACAGCGAGGCGAAGACCTCCGCCTACATGAAAGGCGATGAGATCACGATCCGCGTCGATCTCGGCCTGGGCCGCAGCGAGGCCACCGCATGGACCTGCGACCTCACCAAGGCTTACGTGGAAATCAACGGCGATTACCGTAGCTGATCGGCCCGATCAGGGAACGACGGTCACCTGCCGCTTGACCGAAATGCGCATCGGACCGCCATGCGCGTCCGTTCCGATGAACACATAGGTGAACTCATCGGAACCCTTGTAGCCGGGCTTGGCGATGTAATAGGCGCTCATGTTCTGAACCCCGGCTTTGCCGACCCTCGGCATCTGCGTGATCTTGACCTCGGAGATCGCCCCCTCGATGCCGTTGAGGCCGAAGGCGCACCCGGTTCCGGCTTTCACCGTGAGCGGGCCTTCGATGTCTGCCGAGTAACCGGGGATTGGAACGGGCGCGCCTGAGCATGAGGCATCGGCTTGGCTTGCCATGCCGGTGAGAGCGATGAAGCTGGCAAAGGCGAAAGTCTTTATGTTGGACGTCATGAGATACTTCTTTCAGAAGAGGCAATGACGAACTTTATAACATAATAATAATTCCCATGGCTATTCGGACGATTGTCATTCGCCATGGAATCTGATGAGTGACGATCCGACATGACCACGAACACCTTGCCTCTCAAGCTCACCCTCGTCGTTGCCGTCGCTCTGGTCGACGCGGACAACCGCATTCTTCTGGCGCAGCGGCCGGAGGGAAAGCAGCTGGCGGGGCTGTGGGAGTTTCCGGGCGGCAAGGTCGAGCCCGGTGAGCGGCCCGAGGAAACGCTGATCCGCGAGCTGCGCGAGGAGCTCGGCATCACCGTGAAGGAGCCCTGCCTCGCACCGCTGACCTTCGCGAGCCATGGATACGAGAGCTTCCACCTGCTGATGCCGCTCTACATCTGCCGCCGGTGGGAAGGCTTCGTGCAGCCCATGGAGGGTCAGGCCCTGAAATGGGTGAAGCCGCAGGAGCTGCGCAGCTATCCGATGCCGCCGGCGGACGAGCCGCTGATCCCGTTCCTTCTCGATCTTCTCGGCTCTTGAGATCATGTCCGCCCAGCCTGCGGGAGCGAGCTCCGCTCCGACGCCAGCCTTCATCCTGTCCAATCTGCTGATCTGCTCCCTGTTATGGGGCAGCGCGTTCTTTTTCGTGAAGCTCAGCGGAAACCTGAACCCGTTCGTGCTCGCCTCCATGCGCGGCGTGATCGGGGCAACGTCGCTTGCCGCGTGGTTCCTGTTTCAGGGCAAGAGCATTCTGCCTCAGCGTCATGAGCTGCCGGTCTGGGCTTTCCTGGGCACCTTCAACGGCTGGCTGCCGAATGTGCTCGTAGCCTATGCGCTGACGCAGCTCGCCACGGCGCCGGCTGCGATGATCCAGGCGTCCTCTCCGCTCATCGTCGCCGCCATCTCCCATCTGATGTTCGTGGACGAGAGGCTCACGCCGCAGCGGTTCCTCGGCGTTCTCGTGGGCTTTGCAGGCATGGGCATCCTGATCGGTCCGGCGGCCCTGCCCGACAGCGGCATCAGCCTCACCGGAATCATCGTCATGGTGCTGGTGTCGTGCAGTTATGCGGCGGCGAATGTCTATGTCCGCACCGTCAAGAACGTGAACCCCGCGCGCATGGCGCTCGGTCAGCAGATCGGCTCGGGCACAGCCGCAACCGCGCTTGCGCTCGTGATGGCGGGACCTGCGGCCTTCGCTGCCGTTCCTTCGAGCATCGTGCCGCTTCTGGCCCTTGGCGCCTTGTCGACGGCTCTGCCAATCCTTCTCTTTATGCACCTGATCCGCCGCACAGGCCCGACACGCGCTTCGATGGTGGGCTATCTCGCTCCGGTCTGGACCATTCTTCTCGCGGTTCTGTTCCTGAACGAGAGCGTGGGCCTGCGCGAACTCCTCGGCGGCGCGGTGGTGCTCGCAGGCGTCGCGCTCGTGTCCTTTACCGGTAGGCTCAAGCGAGCCGGTTGAGCGCCTCGCGCGTTGCCAGCGGGATGTCGACGGGGCGCTGGGTTTCCCGATCCACATAGACATGGACGAAGTGCCCCTGCGCCGCGGCAAGCTCCCCACCCTCCCTGAAGATGCCGATCGCGTAGCGCACTGATGAGCGACCGAGATGCGCCACGGCGATACCGGCTTCGAGCTTTTCAGGGAAAGAGACGCTCTCGAAATAAGTGCAGCCTGTCTCGACCACAAGGCCGATCACGGGAGCGCTGGCGAAGTCGAGCAATCCCTGCTCGATGAGCCAGCCGTTCACGGCACTGTCGAAATACGAATAGTAATGCACATTGTTCACGTGCCCGTAGGCATCGTTGTCCATCCAGCGCGTGGCGATGGGGCGAAAGAGTTTGAAGGCGGAACGGGACAGCCGCGCGGGACGCTCTGGCATGAGACGCCTCACCAGGCCGCTTCGTAGATGGCGCGCGCGTCGGCCAGCAACAGCGGACGCGGGTTGTTCACGAGCAGGCGCGTCTGCTTCATTGCGTCCTCCGCCAGCATCGGCAGCGTATCCTGGGGAATGCCGACATCGCGCAGACGCGGCGGGAGATCGACTTTTCCGCACATGGCAGCCAGCGCCTCGACGAACGTGTCCGCACTGGCGTCTCCTTCAAGCTCAGGAAAAGCATGCGGCGCGAGCTCCGCATAAGCCCGCTCGCAGGCGCTGGCATTGAAGCGCAGCACATGCGGCAGCACGAGCGCGTTGGACAGGCCATGCGGCACGCCGAAATGGCCGCCGATTGGATAAGCGAGCGCATGCACCGCCGCCACAGGCGAGTTGGCGAAGGCCTGTCCCGCCAGCATGGATCCGAGCAGCATCGCGGCCCGCGCCTCGACATCCTGGCCGTGATGCACAGCGCGTTCGATGTTGCGCCCGAGCAAGTGCAGCGCCTCCTTCGCAAGCGCTTTCGAGACCGGATTGTTGTTGGCGCTCATTGACGTATAGGCCTCGATGGCGTGAACCATCGCGTCGACGCCGGTGGCGGCCGTTACATGCGGCGGAAGGCCCAGCGTCAGATCGGGATCGAGCAGCGCGATGTCGGGGATGATGAGCGGCGACACCACGCCTTTCTTCTCATGCGCGCCGGTGGTCACGATGGAAATCGGCGTGACCTCCGATCCGGTGCCGGCGGTGGTCGGAACGGCGAGCAGCGGAAGCCTCGGCCCTTTCGCAACGCCGACGCCATAGATCTCGGGCAGGTCCTCGCCGCTCCGCGCGAGCAATGCCACGAGCTTCGCCACATCGATGGACGAGCCACCGCCGAAACCGATCACGGCCCGCGCGTCGAAGGCCTTGGCCTTCGCAACAGCGGCCTGCACGATCGCCTCGGGCGGGTCGGCGACCACGCCATCGAACACATCGACGGCGAGGCCCGCTTCTTCCAGGGCGTATAGCGCCTTCTCGAGGAGGCCTGCCCTCACCAGACCGGCATCGGTCACGAGCGCGATGCGCGGACCGAGATGCCGCGCCGCGATCTCGCCGATCCGCGCGATGCTGCCTGAGCCGAAGACAAGCGATGGAGCTGTGTTGAACGTGAAGGGCTGCATGGGGCGATCCGTTTTGCCGAAGAGTGGAGCCAAGGCGCTGCTTCAGCAAGCCCCACTAAAAGCCCAGCCGCCCGAGCGTCCTCAGTCGCGGAACTCCTCGATGTCGTCGACCTTCTCCGGATAGAAGGCGATATGTTCCCTGATGGCTGCAACCGACGGCGAAGGCTGCTCATAGCTCCAGGCCGCGTTCTCGCGCACCAGGCCGCCGCCGCTGACCGTGAAATACGAGGCGTCGCCCTTGTAGGGACAGTGGCTTACATGATCGGTGGAATCGAGGAGATCCATTCGCACATCCTGCCGCGGAATGTACTGAACGGGCGGGAGCGTGGCTTCCTGAAGAGTCAGCGCCTGCGTCGTCTCGGCGATGATGAAGCCGCCGAGCATGACCCGGATTCGGTGCGGGTTCTGCGTGATCGTGATCGGATGATCCGGTCCGGGTTCTTTCATGACACGGGGCTCTCCAGCACTTGATCTCTGGAGAACGGAACTAGGGCTTCCCGGTTGCAGCCCAAGGCCATTGCTACGAAAGATCATTCTTTCTCCGGTTGAGCAGGGGTCTCTCCCTCCTTCACGCCCAAGGCATCGGCGAGCCGCATCTTGGCCGAGCCCGGCGCCAGGGGCTTCTGCTGGCTCTCGTGGGGCGTCCAGCCGGAGAGCCACACGATCTCAAAAGTCGCGGGAATGCGCCCGTCCGGATCGGCAAATCGCTCGGCATACACTTCAGCCGCGCGGATCAGCGTGCCGCGTTTCAAAGGTGTGCGGCGGCGGTCGTTGAGCGCATTGGTCAGCCCCATGGCGCGCAGGTCGCGCATGAGAGCGAAGGCATTGGCATAGCGCACGCGGATGATGTCGGAATCCGTCACCGGCAGGGCAAAGCCTGCGCGCTGCAGCAGGCCACCGATGTCGCGCAGATCCGCGAAGGGCGCCACGTGCGGGCTGACCCCGCCCTCCAGCTCGGCCTCGGCCTGGGTGAGGGCTTGGCGCAATTCGTTCAGGCTCGAGCCGCCAAGCAGCGCTCCGACGAACAGGCCATCGGGCTTGAGCGCGCGGCGGATCTGAATGAGCGCGCCGGGCAGGTCGTTGACGCCCTGAAGCGCCAGAAGGGACACGGCGAGATCGAACTTCGCGCCGGAGAAGGGAAGCCGCTCCTCATCGCCGAGCACGCTGCCCGGCTCGGGCGTGGGCGAGAGGCGCACCATGCCCTCCGCTAAGCCGCTCCGCAGCAGCACGTCGGCTGCCAAAGGCGTCGGCGTTCCTACATCGAGGGCGAGGGAGAAGGTGCGCAGCACCGTCGAGAGCCGCTCCTGCAGATCCTCGACAGCACGAGCCAGGAGAAAATCCGCATAGCCGGCCTTCAACGCACGGGCGAGGCGCAGGCGGACAAGGGAGCGGTCGAAAACCAGAGGTGTGCTCATAAGGCGCTGGATATGGCGTGGAATGGGAAAAGCGCAAAGAGGTTTTGTGCGCACTGAGGTATTCTTCCATCTCTCTTACGGGCAGAGGTAAGGGTCGGGCAGTCAGAGCGCTGCGCGTTTTTCAGCCAGAACGCACGACAGCCGACAGTGTCATTCCCGGCCGGAGCGCAGCGGAGGGGAGGGGAAGGGAAGCCACCCACACGCACTGCGCTATGGATCCCCTTCCCTCGCTGACGCTCGCCGGGGATGACATCACTGGTTCACCCTCTCACCCAGTCAGACCACCCCACCCCTGCCCCTCCCCTCAAGCGGAAGGGAATAGTATCTCGCTCTTCAACTTCCGATCGGCTACGCTTGAGCCATGTCCCTGGAAACCCAACCGAGCCACCTTTCCTCCAAGATTGCGCTGTCCTTCGGCTCACGGTTGGCAAAGGCCGCGCTCGGCCTGATCTATCCACCCAGCTGCATCGCCTGTCAGGGCGCGACCGGCGAGCCTCATGGCCTGTGCGCCGCGTGCTGGTCAGGCATCCGCTTCATCGAGCGCCCGTTCTGCGAGCGGCTCGGCACGCCGTTCCAGGTCGATCTCGGCCAGCCCCTGCTTTCGCCCGCGGCCATCGCCGACCCGCCGGTTTTCGAGCGGGCCCGGGCGGCGGCGGAATATGACGGTACTGCGAGCCTGCTGGTGCACCGGCTGAAATACAATGACAGGCTGGAGCTGGCCCGCGCCTTGGGGACTATGATGAGCCGGGCAGGTGCGGAACTGCTGACGGACGCGGATGTGATCGTGCCGGTTCCGCTTCATCGCTGGCGATTGTGGCAGCGGCGCTTCAACCAGGCCATGGCCCTGGCTCAGGTCGTCTCTCAGGAGAGCCGGGTGCCCTGCGATCCGTCGCTCCTCCACCGCATCAAGCGAACGCGCCGGCAGGTTGGCCTCTCCAAAGCGCAACGGCAGGAGAACCTCCAGGGCGCCTTCCGCGTGCCGCCTGACGCCAAGGTCCGGCTGAAGGGCAAGCGGGTGCTGCTCATCGACGACGTGCTCACCACCGGCTCCACCGCCAATGCCGCCTCAAGGGCGCTTTTGCGGGGCGGCGCGGCCTGCGTGGACATTCTGGCCTTCGCGAGAGTTGTTACAGAGACATGATTGTCCCTATATCAGGGCCACGCTACGGAGAGATGCATGCCGTCCATTACGATCTACACCAAGGGCTGGTGCCCCTATTGCTCGGCCGCGAAGGAACTGCTCAACAAGAAGGGCGCCGCCTTCACCGAGATCGACATCGAAAAGAAGCCCGAAGCCCGGGCGGAGATGATCCAGAAGGCCAACGGGCGCACCAGCGTGCCGCAGATCTTCATCGACGGGAAGCATGTGGGCGGCTGCGATGACCTTTATGCCCTTGACGACCGGGGTGAGTTGGAGCGCCTCCTGGCCGCATAGTCGTGGCAGAGTGATGTAGGTCTGCTATAGCAAGCTAAGGACATCGCCACCTCTGAGCCCAAGCCTTGCATAACGATATATCGTATGTAGTATTTCTTGGACGTTTGAAACTCCAAGGCTTCTCCTATGCGCGTTTATGCTCTTACGGCTCTGCTCTGCACCCTCGCCGTGTCTGGATGCAACACCACCGCTTCCGTGTCCCCACCTCTCAAGGTCACGACCGCTGGCAAGCCCCTCACGGTAGATTCCTATTACTCCATCAATCCAGATTGCAGCTCAGTCGGGAAGACCGTAGTACGCCTCGTCGAAGCTCCCAAGAATGGCAGGCTCGAAACCAAAGAAGCAACCGACTTCCCGAGCTTCCGGGAAAGCAACAGCCGCCATCACTGCAATAGGCAGCGCGTTCCTGTAGTGCAGGCCATCTACATTCCATCGCCGGGGTATTTGGGCCAGGACAGCTTCAAGATGGATGTCATTTATCCATCGGGAACAGCCCGCACTTACAACTATAAGCTCGAAGTCCGCTAAAGCGCTGCCGCCGGGCCCGGTTTACATAAATCGGCGCCCAGCGCCTTCAACAAGTTCACTTCGGCAAGTACCATCTATACGTGGTAGTAATATATAAGCCTCAATCCCATTTGAGGCTTATGTTGTCTTTTGCCGGAGATTGATCGCGTATGACCTCGACCCGCTTTACCGCCGCCTGCATCCAGATGCGCTCCGGCCGCGACGTGCTGAAGAACCGCGACGACGCCGTGGCCCTCATCCGCGAGGCTGCCGAGAAGGGCGCGCATTTCGCCCAGACGCCGGAGATGACCTCTCTCGTCTGCCGCGAGCGGGCGGAGATGTTCGAGAAGGTAGGACCGCAGGAAAGCGATCCGGTTCTCGCCGCCTTGCGCGAGGTAGCGCGCGAGAAAAACATTATGATCCAGATCGGCTCCATCGCCGTGAAGGAAGGCGACAAGGTTGCCAACCGCGCCTTTCTGATCGATGCGGGCGGCGAGATCGTCACCAGCTACGACAAGATTCACCTTTACGACGTGGATCTGCCGAACGGCGAGAGCTGGCGTGAATCGGCCACCTATACGGGCGGCAGCACGGCGGTGCTGGCCGAGACGCCCTGGGGCTATCTCGGCATGACGATCTGCTACGACGTGCGCTTTGCGGCGCTCTACAAGGCACTGGCCGAAAACGGCGCGTCGTTCCTCACGGCTCCCGCCGCCTTCACGAAGCAGACCGGCGAAGCCCATTGGAATATCCTGCACCGGGCGCGCGCCATCGAGACCGGCTCCTTCATGATCTCGGCCGCCCAGGGCGGCTTGCATGAAGACGGGCGCGAGACCTTCGGCCATTCGATCATCGTCGATCCGTGGGGCCGCGTGCTGGCGGAAGCGGGCACTGAGCCCGGCGTGATCCTCGCCGAAATCGATCCGGCCCTTGTGACGGAAGTGCGTGGACGCATTCCGACGCTCAAGAACGCGCGTTCCTTCACGATCGAAACCGTATCGGCCTCCGAGCATCGTCAGGCGGCTCTAGCCTGACATTCCCGTTTGTGTACTGCCTGTTTGTGTATCGCGTCAGCCTGAACTCAAGGACATGATCAAATACGCCCTGGCCTGCGAGCAGGCCCACGAATTCGAGAGCTGGTTTCCTTCAAGCGAGGCGTTCGAGACGCAGCGCAAGCGCGGTTTCGTGACCTGCCCGTTCTGCAACTCGCCCAAGGTCGAGAAGCAGATCATGGCGCCTTCCGTCGCGCGCACCGACAAGGCGCCTGTCGCGCAACCGGAAGCGCAGCCCATGGCCGTTCTCTCGGACAAGGAGCACGAGATCCGCGCCGCGTTGCGCGCCCTGCGTGAGCACGTGCTGAAGAATTCGGAGGATGTCGGCCGCAACTTCGTCGAGGAAGCGCGCAAGATGCATTTCGGCGAAGCGGAGGAGCGTTCGATTCACGGCGAGGCCGATTTCGAGGAAGCCCGCGCCTTGCTCGAAGAAGGCATCGACGTGCTGCCGATCCCCGTCGTTCCGGACGACCGGAACTAGAAACCGAAACCACGATCCCCAAAAGCAGGCTTCCGCTCTCGGGGATCGATAGGGGATGGCGGATTACTTCTTCGGCGAGATCATCTCGTAGCCGAGCGTCGTCGTGCCCTTGAACGCCCAGATGCTCTGGTAGCCGCCCTCGTTCTCGTCATCCTCGACGAGAAGCGCTGTTCCACTTGCGCCCTTGGTGACGAAGCTCGCCGCGAGAACGCGCTCGTCTCCGACAGCGAAGCCCTCATAGCGCTCATTTCCGATGATCCAGGTGAGCTTGAACGTGTCCTTGCTCGTCTGGACGATGGTAAGCGTGCCCGTGTACTCCGAGTTGGACTCGCCGTTACTGCCCTTGACCGTATAAACACCGGGACCGGCTGCCGCGGCGGGAACGCTCGCACCCATGGCAAAAAGGCTGGCCGCGGCCAGCGTTGCGATTGTCTTCAAGATTTAGCCCCTAGGCTCAGATTGCGCTTCGTTTCTCAACAAGTCAGCGTTCGTCTTCACCGAGCCTAGCTGTTGGTGACTTTTATTGTCCCGACGTCGCGAATGCGCGGGAGAGGTAACACATCTTACCTTAGGTAAACAGCTCTATTTTCCTATATCGTCTGAGATGCAGGGCGCATCGATCCTGGAAAAATGCCCTGCCAAGGCCTCGATCTCACGCACTGACACTCCATGTCAGGTTGAACAGAGCATAGGACTTCTCTTGGCGATCTTCTTCACGAGCGACACTCATTTCGGCGATCCCCGGGTGCTGCGGATCGACAAGCGACCGTTTGAGACCGTCGCCGAGCACGATGAAGCCCTCATCGCCAACTGGAACGAGACGGTCTCGGCGGATGACGAGATCTGGCACCTGGGCGATTTCGCCCTGCATGCGCGCCCGGAACGCATCGAGGAGCTGCTCTCCCTGCTCAACGGACGGAAACACCTGATCACCGGCAACAACGATGGAGAGGCGACGATCAAGGCGAAAGGCTGGGAGAGCGTGCAGGCCTATGCCGAGCTCGCCCTCGAAGGCCGCGCGGTCGTCATGTGTCATTACGCGTTCCGCACCTGGAAGAACATGGGACGCGGCTGGATCGACCTTCACGGCCACTCGCACGGCAAGCTGAAGCCCCAGACGCGCCAATACGATGTGGGGGTCGATGCCTGGAATTTTCGTCCCGTGACCCTGGAAACGATCCTGTCCACCAAACGCCGCCGCACGCCTTCCCACGCCTGAGCAGCAGAGTTGCTCCCGTTTTTGTGAAGGGACAGGTGCCGAAATTCCTTCCCCCTCGAACCTTTCCGGCTATGACCGGTTTGAACGATAGGAGTGAGGGATGGATCATCCGAAAAGCGATCTGAGGCCGACACGGCGCATCTCCTTGATGCGCCAATTCTTCGATAGCGGGGCCTCCGGCGGCATGATCCTCATGGGCGTGACGGTAATCGCGCTCGTTCTCGCCAACTCTCCTGCAGCGCCTGTCTATTTCGGAATCCTGAAAACCTACGTCTTTGGCCTGAGCATTCTGCACTGGATCAACGATGCGCTGATGGCCGTGTTCTTCCTGCTCGTGGGACTCGAGATCAAGCGTGAGATGCTGGACGGACAGCTCTCCACCTGGCCGCGCCGCATCCTGCCCGGCATCGCGGCGCTCGGCGGCATGATCGTGCCGGCCCTCGTATACCTCTTCATCACACGCAACGAACCGCACCTGCATCACGGCTGGGCGATTCCCGCAGCTACCGACATCGCCTTCGCGCTCGGCGTGCTGGCGGTCATAGGCTCCCGCGTGCCGACCTCCCTCAAGATCTTTCTGACGGCGCTTGCGATCCTGGACGATCTCGGCGCGATCATCATCATCGCCCTGTTCTACACGAGCGATCTGTCGCTTCCGATGCTTGCCGGAGCCGTGTTCTGCCTCGTCGCGCTCGTGAGCTTCAACCGGTTCAACGTCACAAGCCTCGTGCCCTATCTGCTTGTCGGCGCGGTGCTGTGGTTCTTCGTGCTGCAATCGGGCATTCACGCTACACTGGCGGGCGTTGCGCTCGCGCTCACCATCCCGCTTCAAGCCAACCCGAAGGCGACGCGGGCGGAGGATGCCCCGCTCCACCGCCTGGAGCATGCGCTCCATAAGCCGGTTGCCTTCGGCATCATCCCGATCTTCGGTCTCGCGAATGCGGGCGTGTCACTGTCGGGTCTGTCGTTCGACGCCCTGCTCAGCCCCCTGCCCCTCGGCATCGCCATGGGCCTCTTCATCGGCAAGCAGGTGGGCGTGTTCGCCTTCTCCGAGCTGGCGATCCGTCTCAACCTTGCCGACATGCCCGCAGGCGCGTCGCGGCTGCAATGCTACGGCGTGGCTCTGCTCTGCGGCATCGGCTTCACCATGAGCCTGTTCATCGGCGCCCTCGCCTTCCCAGACGACCCCTTGCTCACCGACGAGGCCAAGATCGGCGTGCTCATGGGCTCGGTTCTCTCGGCGCTGGCAGGCTATATCCTGCTCAGCTTCGCGCCCCGCGAAAAGCTTCAGGTCCGCGAGGCGAGCAGCATGTAATTGACCGAGAGGTCTCGGCTGAGGGACCAGCTGTCGCGCAGGGGATTGTAGCCGACGCCCGTCAGGTCGTTGACGGCGAAGCCTGCATTCCTGAGGGCATCGGTCAGCTCGTCCGGGGTGACGAACCTGTCCCATTCGTGGGTGCCCTTCGGCAGCCAGCGAAGGATGTACTCGGCGCCGACGATGGCGGAGGCGAAGGAGCGAAGCGTCCGGTTGATCGTCGCCATGACGAGAACGCCGCCCGGTTTGACCGCCTGGGCGCAGGCATTCACGAAGGCCTGCACGTCCGCCACATGCTCCACCACTTCCATGGCCAGCACGATATCGAAGGTTTCGCCCCTTGCGACGACCGCCTCGACGGTCTCGTTGCGGAAATCGACTGGCACCCCTGCGCGCTCCGCATGGAGCTTGGCCACGGAGATGTTGGTGGGGGCCGGATCGAGGCCGGTCACCGTCGCGCCGAGCCGTCCCAAGGGCTCCGAGAGCACCCCTCCGCCGCAGCCCACGTCGAGAATCGTCAGCCCCTCGAGCGAACGGGCGGAGCGTGGATCGCGTCCGAACCGGCGGCAGGCCTCGTCGCGGATATAGGCGAGCCGGACGGGATTGAACTTGTGCAGCACCTTCATGGGACCGTTCGAGTCCCACCACGTTTCGGCAATCTGCTCGAAACGGGCGACCTCGGCAGGGTCGATGGTCGTGGATGCGGCGTCGGTCATGAGATCCGATTCCTTAGGCTAAAGAATTGATTTCCGCGCGTTGACAGGGAGCGGACTGAACGTCATGTATACGCGCCTTTCCGAAGTCGCGAAGGGCAAAATTTTCAACTAACCCACGGCCTTCTTCGCATGCCCCGTCTTGTCATGAAGTTCGGCGGTACATCCGTCGCGAACGTAGAGCGAATCCGCAACGTGGCGCGGCACGTCAAACGCGAGGTCGAGGCCGGCTTCGACGTGGCCGTGGTGGTCTCGGCCATGTCGGGCAAGACCAACGAACTGGTCGGCTGGGTGAAAGACGCTTCCGCTCTCTACGACGCCAAGGAATACGACGTGGTCGTCGCCTCCGGCGAGCAGGTCACCTCGGGGCTTCTCGCCATCGCGCTGCAGGAGATCGGCATCAAGGCCCGGTCCTGGCAGGGCTGGCAGATCCCGATCATGACCTCGGATGCCCACGGCTCGGCCCGCATTGCCGACATCGACGGCTCCGGCATCATCGAAGGCTTTGAAAAGAATAAGGAAGTCGCCGTCGTCTCCGGCTTTCAGGGCGTCCATAAGGACACCCGGCGCGTGACCACCCTCGGCCGCGGCGGCTCGGACACCAGCGCGGTGGCGCTGGCCGCCGCCATCGGGGCGGAGCGCTGCGACATCTATACGGATGTGGACGGCGTCTACACCACCGATCCGCGCATCGTGCCCAAGGCACAGCGCTTGGATAAAGTTTCATACGAGGAAATGCTGGAGATGGCCTCCCTCGGGGCCAAGGTGCTCCAGGTGCGCTCGGTCGAGCTCGCCATGATGCACCGGGTTCCCACCTATGTGCGCTCCAGTTTCGACGATCCCGCCGATCCCAAGCTCGGCACCCTCATCTGCGACGAGGAAGACATCATGGAACAGCAGGTTGTCACGGGCATCGCCTATTCGCGCGACGAAGCCCAGATTACGTTGCGGAATGTGGCCGACAAGCCGGGCATCGCCGCCTCGATCTTCGTGCCCTTGGCTGACGCCAACATCAACGTGGACATGATCATCCAGGTGGTGTCGGACGACACCACCACCACGGACATCACCTTCACCGTCCCCTCCGCCGAGTACGAGCGGGCCTGCACGGTTCTCAACGCCCACAAAGGCGAGATCGAGTTCCGCGACCTCCAGGGCGCCACGGACGTGGTGAAGGTCTCGGCCATCGGGGTCGGCATGCGCAGTCACGCGGGCGTCGCCGCCAAGGCCTTCAAAGCCTTGGCCGACAAGGGAATCAACATCCGCGCGATCACGACTTCTGAAATTAAGTTCTCTGTCCTGATCGACTCGGCCTATACTGAGCTTGCCGTGCGCACGCTCCACTCGCTATACGGCCTGGACAAGGCTTGATTGAGAGCAGGCCAGATTGACGGCGGGTCACCCGGCCTGCCACACTCGGCTCAACAACCGCCGGTTCGCCTCGCCGGCTCCGAAGGACGGGAACTGAGAAGCTCATGCCAAGCGCTCCCGGCGGTCCGCGCCTTCTGCTGCGCCGCCTCCGCGAGATTATGGCGGAGCCGGTGGGGGCTCAGGACCGCCTCGACAAGATCGTGATCCAGATCGCCGCCAACATGGTGGCGGAGGTGTGTTCCGTTTATGTGATGCGCGGCGACGGCGTCCTCGAGCTGTTCGCCACCGAGGGCCTGAACCGGGAGGCCGTCCACCTCACCGTCATGCGCGCGGGCGAAGGCCTCGTCGGCCTCATCGCCTCCACGGCCGAACCGCTGGCCCTCTCCGATGCCCAGAGCCATCCGTCCTTCTCCTACAAGCCGGAGACGGGCGAAGAGATCTACCACGCCTTTCTCGGCGTCCCGCTGCTGCGCGCGGGCAACACCCTCGGCGTTCTCGTCGTCCAGAACCGCACCTACCGGGTCTATACGGAAGAGGAAGTCGAGGCGCTCCAGACCACCGCCATGGTGGTGGCCGAGATGCTCGCGACCGGCGAGCTGCAGGCGCTGGCCCCGGTCGATGCGGGCATCGCGCTTCGCCGCCCCGTCTACCAGAAGGGCACGGCGCTCGCCGACGGCGTCGGCCTTGGCCATGTGGTGCTGCACGAGCCCCGCGTCGTCATCAAGAACCTGATCGCCGAGAACGTCGAGTCCGAGCTCCAGCGTTTGGAGAAAGCCATCGGCGAAGTGCGCGTCTCCATCGACGAGCTGATCGAGCGTGGCGACGTGGCCCATCACGGCGAGCACCGCGAGGTTCTCGAGACCTTCCGCATGTTCGCCCACGATCAGGGCTGGCTGCGCCGCATGCGCGAGGCCGTGATCTCCGGCCTCACGGCAGAGGCCGCCGTGGAGCGGGTGCAGTCGGACAACCGCGCCCGCATGCTGCGCCAGACGGATCCTTACCTGCGCGAGCGCCTGCACGATCTCGACGACCTCGCCAACCGCCTGCTCTTCCGCCTCGTCGGGCGCGATCTCGTGGCCGACCGCCATTCCCTGCCGGACAATGCGATCATCGTGGCCCGCTCCATGGGTCCTGCGGCGCTCCTCGATTACGACCGCTCGCGCCTGCGCGGCCTCGTGCTCGAGGAAGGCGGTCCGACCAGTCACATCGCCATCGTGGCGCGCGCGCTCGGCATTCCCGCCGTGGGCGAGGTATCGAACGCAACCTCGCTGACCGAGCCAGGCGACGCGATCATCGTCGACGGCGCAGCCGGTGAAGTACAGATCCGCCCGAACGCGGATGTCGAGGCGGCTTATGCCGAAAAGGCCCGTCTCCGCGCCCGGCGGCAGGAGCAATATCTCAAGCTGCGCGACGTGCCGTCCATGACCAAGGACGGCGTCGAAATCACGCTGCAGCTCAATGCGGGCCTTCTCGTCGACCTGCCGCATCTCGAGGAAACCGGCGCCGCCGGCGTCGGCCTGTTCCGCACCGAGCTGCAGTTCATGATCGCCGAGAGGATGCCCTCCGCTTCCGACCAGCAGGCGCTCTACAGCGCCGTGTTCGCGGAAACGGGCGACAAGCCTGTGACCTTCCGCACCCTCGACATCGGGGGCGACAAGATCCTGCCCTACATGCAGGCCGTCGAAGAGGAGAATCCCGCGCTCGGCTGGCGCGCCATCCGCATCGGCCTCGACCGTCCGGGCCTCCTGCGCGCCCAGGTGCGCGCCCTGTTGAAGGCCGCTTCCGGGCGCCCCTTGAAGATCATGTTCCCGATGGTGGCGACCTGCGACGAGTTCGAGCGCGCGCGGACCATCGTGGAGCGGGAGAAGAGCTATCTCTCGCATCACGGCCACGTCCTTCCCTCCGATCTCAAGCTCGGCGTGATGCTGGAGGTGCCTTCGCTCCTCTTCCAGCTGAAAGAGATTTGCGACCGGGCCGACTTCATCTCCATCGGTTCGAACGATCTCATGCAGTTCCTCTTCGCCATCGACCGCGAGAACCGGCGCGTGGCGGACCGCTTCGATCCATTGAGCACGCCCATGCTGCGTGCCCTGAAGATGGTTGCGGAGCAGGCTCTCGCCTCGAACTGCCAGGCGACCCTGTGCGGAGAGATCGGCGGACGTCCGCTCGAAGCCATGACGCTGCTGGGCCTCGGCTTCCGTTCGCTGTCCATGTCGCCGGCGTCCATCGGGCCGGTGAAAGCCATGCTGCTCGCGCTCGATATCGCCGAGCTCGAAACCTTCCTTCACAATGAGCTCGAGCATGCGGGAAGCGGCGATACGCTGCGCCCGAAACTTGCTCAGTTTGCCGAAAGCCGTGGTATTCCGGTCTGATGTCGATTGCGCCTCCCACCGACCGCCTGAACGCTATTCTCGCTCGCCATGACATCATCACGGCGACGCTCAATGCCGGCCCCGATCCGGAAACCTTCGTCGCGTTGTCGCGCGAGCTTTCCGAGCTCGACGGCGTCGTGGGCGCGATCCGCGCCTACCGCGCCATGGAAGACAACCTGGAAGGACTTCAAACGCTGATCGACGATCCCTCGACGGACAGCGAAATGCGCAAGCTCGCCGAGGAGGAAATCCCGCAGGCGCGGGAGGACCTGGAGAAGGCTGCGCAGGACTTGCGCATCATGCTGCTGCCGAAGGACGAGGCGGACGAGAAAAGCGCCATCCTCGAAATCCGTGCCGGCACGGGCGGTGACGAGGCGGCTCTCTTCGCGGGCGATCTTTTGCGCATGTATTCGCGCTATGCGGACCTGAAAGGCTGGAAGGTCGAGATCGTCTCCGAGAGCGAAGGCACCGCTGGCGGCTACAAGGAAGTGGTGGCCGAGGTGAAAGGGCGCGGGGTGTTCGCGCGCCTGAAATTCGAGAGCGGCGTGCATCGCGTGCAGCGCGTGCCCGACACGGAAACGCAAGGCCGCATCCACACCTCCGCCGCCACCGTCGCCGTGCTGCCGGAAGCGGAGGATGTGGACATCGTCGTCAACGACGCGGACCTCAAGATCGAGACCATGCGCGCGCAGGGCGCTGGCGGCCAGCACGTGAACAAGACCGAATCCGCCATCCGCATCACGCACCTGCCGACGGGCACGGTGGTGTTCGTTCAGGACGAACGCTCCCAGCACAAGAACCGCGCCCGCGCCATGGCACTGCTGCGCTCGCGCCTCTACGACGCCGAGCGCACCGCGAAGGACGCGGCCCGCGCCGCCGACCGCAAGTCGCAGGTGGGCTCTGGCGATCGCTCCGAGCGCATCCGCACCTACAATTTCCCGCAAGGGCGCGTGACCGATCATCGGATCAACCTCACGCTCTACAAGCTCGAAGAGGTCATGGCCGGCAACGCCCTCGACGAGCTGGTCGATGCGCTGATCACCGAGCATCAGGCAGCCCAGCTCGCGGACCAGGATCAGGCCGCGTGATCGAGGGCCTGAGCCACATCACGCTCATCACCCGCGATCTCGACCGCATGAGCGCGATTGTCGAACAGGTTCTGGACGGAAAAGAGGTCTATTCCTCAGGCGACGACACCTTCTCGCTCTCGCGCGAAAAATTCTTCATCGTCGGCGGGCAATGGGTCGCGCTGATGGAAGGCGAAAGCCTGCCGTCGCGCAGCTACAACCACATCGCCTTCAAGATTCCCGCTTCCGAAATCGACGATTATCGCGCCCGCATCGAAAGACTCGGTCTGGAGACCCGCGAGCCGCGCCCGCGCGTGGAAGGCGAAGGTCATTCGATCTACTTCTACGACCACGACAACCATCTGTTCGAACTGCATACCGGCACGCTGGAAGAGCGGCTGGAGCGGTATCGCAAAGGCGTTGCGGCGTGAGCATTCTCACCCGCGCCCAAGCGCTCAGGAACTTGCGCCAGACACTGATGGAAGCGGGTTTCGAGACAGCCGCTATCGATGCCCGTCTGCTGGTTCTCTCCGCGCTCGATATCCCAGCGACCGCGCTCATCACCAATCCCGACATTCCACTGACCCCAGCCGAGGCAGAGCTTCTCGCGGCTTTCACCCGACGGCGCCTCGCTCATGAGCCGGTGGCGCGAATCGTCGGGGAACGGGAGTTCTGGGGCCTGCCCTTCGCCCTCTCGGCCGAGACTCTGGTGCCGCGTCCGGACACGGAAACCGTGGTGGAGACGGTGCTCGAGCTCCTGCCCGACCGGCAGGCACCCCTGCTGATGGCCGATTTCGGCACCGGCTCGGGCTGCATCCTGGTGGCCCTGCTCCATGAATTGCCCCAGGCCACCGGTCTGGGGGTGGACCTGTCGCCGGGCGCCCTCGAAACCGCCCGCCGGAACGCCTGGGCGAACGGGGTGGGAGACCGCAGCCTTTTCGCTTTGTCCCATTGGGCCGATGCGGTGACAGGCCAGTTCGACCTGATCGTCTCCAACCCGCCCTATATCGCTTCTCCCGTCATCCCCACCCTCGACCGGGAGGTGCGGGAGCATGACCCCCTGCTTGCCCTCGACGGCGGCCCGGACGGGCTGGAGCCCTACCGGATCCTGTTGGACGAGGCCCGTCGCCTTCTTGTGCCCGGGGGTCTTCTGGCGGTCGAGATCGGCTACGACCAGGCGGAGGAATTAAAAACCTTGGCCGCAGAGAAGGGCCTTGAAATCGTGGAAATCGCTCACGATCTTTCTGGCAACCCCAGATGTGTTGCCATGAGGCGCCCATAACCGTACCGAGTGAGGCATTCTTGCCTCAGGCAGGGGTAAAAGCTAAAAATGGCTTGTTGGACCGAGAGGAACCCGCTAGATTCGATCATAGAGATCGTCCTCGGTCGTAAGAAAACGGTAGCTCCCAGGAGGAGCATGCCGGAAGACCAAACGATATCCATCGCGCAGGCAGGGGCTTAATGAACAGCCGAGCGCGATCATCTGAACCCGATACTGAAGGATAGTCAGGCGCTCGTTTGCGCTCTGGCTGAACGACAGGCGGTTTGCCACGCGAACGGTGGGCGTTGAGCCCGTTCGGTGAATATTGGCTGCATATCGCGTGGGTTTGAAGAACCAGCGAGGCTCGTAGAGCAAAAAATGAGACCAGGACAAAACAGGCGTATGCGCGGTCGTAACCGCAACAATGGTGGTAACAAGGGTCCCAATCCCTTGACCAAGAGCTATGAGTCCAACGGCCCGGACGTGAAGATCCGCGGCACGGCTCAGCATATCGCCGAGAAATACAGCCAGCTTGCCCGCGATGCGCAGGCGAGCGGCGATCCGGTGGCTGCGGAGAACTATTTCCAGCACGCAGAGCACTATTACCGCATCATCGCGGCCGCTCAGGAGCAGTTGCGCGAGCAGTACGGCTACCAGCAGCGCTTCGATGACGAAGGCGACGAAGAGGGCTTCGCCCAGGATCGTCCGAACTTCGAGCGTTCCGGCGGCAATGGCGATGAGGCCGACTTCGGCTCCCAGCCGCAGCCTTACGAGACACGCGGCGAAGGCGACCGCCCGGCCCGCTTCGACCGTGGAGACCGTCCGGATCGTGGCGAGCGCCAGGACCGCGGCGATCGTCAGGAGCGTGGTGACCGTCGTGAGCGTTTCCAGCGCGATCGTGGCCCGCGCCAGGATCGGCAGGATTTCCAGCGCGACGACCAGGCCGGCAACGGCGAGGGTGAGCGCCCCGCCCGCTTTGAACGCCAGGAGCGTCAGGACCGCCCCGAGCGCCGTGAGCGCTTCCAGCGCGACCGCCGCCCTCGCGAGGAAGCGGACAACGCCGATGCAGGTGGCCTGCCGGCTTTCCTGACCAACCCGGTTCGCTCGGCTCCCGCACCTGTCGAGGAGCAGCCCGTGGCTCCGACCTTGGATTTCGGTACCGAGGCTGCCGAGAAGCGTCCCCGCCGCACCCGCCGTCCTCGCCGTGAGGTCGTCGAGAACGCAGGCGATGAGGGCGGCAGCTTCACGCCGGATGTGGAAACGCCCGCCGCCGAGTAACGGCTCGCACAAGACAAGATTAAGAAAGGGAGAGCCGGGCTCTCCCTTTTTTGTTGTCTAAAGCCCGGAGGCGACCTGAACGAGACGGCTGAACACCCCTCTTACAGCGCCAGTGTCGCCTGCTCGGTTTCGAGGTGGTCGCCGACCGCGATGCTCCCGCCGCTGAGCACTTCGGCATAGATGCCGCAATCGAAGTGGCCATAGGCCTGCATGAGGCTTTTCGGAATCTGCAGGTCGCGGATGCCGGTATCGGGATCGACATTGGTGGCGGCGCAACGCTCGATGCGCTTCGTTACCTTCAACCGCACGCCGGACGCGGTGGTGAGTACCTGCCCGACGAGATCGAACTCGGCCCAGGGCTCCAGCCCGTCGATATGCAGGTTGCCGCGAAACCTCAAAGGATCGACGGGCGCGCCGATGACGGTTTCGAGCTGCCGCACGCTGGCGAGATTGATAAGAGAGACATAGCCCCGCCGGGAATCGGTGAAGCGGAAGCCATCAGGCGCAGTGAGCACCTTCGGCGGGCCGCGCAGCTCCCTCGGCATATAGCGGCGGAAGAACGCCTCGATGGCGAGCCTTCCCTGCTCCGTCGAAAGATCGCCGCGCGCCACTTCGCGCCCACCCTCCTCGATGAAGAGCGTCGTGATGCGGTCGAGATAGCGGGTCTTCAGCCGCGCCAGGCTCTCGTTGCGCATGAGCATGAGAAACTTGATCTTGGGCTGGTGCTGCGGGCTTGAAGGCTCGAACCCGGCAGGCCCGTTCTCGATGGCGAAAAGACGATCGCCGGGGAAGTACCCGCCCTTGTCGAGGGTAGCGGTCTCCAGATTCTCTGGCGAGAGGCCTTTTACGGGATAGCGTTGAAGAGAGGCGATGCGGATGCTCATGCATCCTGGGTTAAGGCATGCCTTACCAAGAGAAAAGCCCCGCCGGAAACCGGCAGGGCTCTCTCACCTGAAAATCTGCATGAGGATGTTAGGAAGCGTCACCCGAACGAGCCACCTTCGAGCGTTTCAGCTGCGGCGTGAAGCCGGCCTCGCGACCGCTCGAGCGGTCGAACTCGACCATGTGCGGATCCTGCTGCATGCCCTCATGCGAGGTCTGGTGCTCAGGGATATTGGCCGTGGGCCCAGCCTCCTGCTTCATGCGCAACGCCTTCTCGGCATTGGCCACCAACTCCTGGCGGGCCTTCTCGGCCTTGCGCTTCTTGGGGCTGAGACGGGAAAGAAAATCTGAAAATCCCATGGTGAATTACTCCTTTGCGCGCGAAAGCACACCATCGCTCCGGTCGCTGCGATGGGTCGGCGGGGTTTCGACGTTCTGACGGTTCTCCGGAATATCGCGGGAGGTTTTCATGGTGCCGGTCGAATCGCCGATATCCTGGTCGGCGTCGGTGGCCTTGGCCCCCTCTCCGTTCCTGAGCAGGCGACCGTTCTCAGTCGTGTCGCCGAAGGTCTGCGGAGTGACGGAGGGCTGCTCCTCCGCCGGGCTTTCGGGAACGGCCAGACCAAGCTCGGCATTTCGCGCCAGATCGGCACGGGCTTTTTCGGCGTCTGAGCGCGGATCGCGCGACATGGAAGCCTCCTTGAATCCATTGAAATCACGTGCAGGGTCAATGCGAGGCCTCAAGAGGGGTTCCCCTTAAGACCCCTCTTGTTGTTCTTGCGCCTTGCCCCCACCTTAAGCGCAGCGGATGCTTCCTGAAGAAGGTCCGACATCACTGAGCTGGCCTGTGCCTCGAAGAGGGCGGGATAGCTTGAGGAGGGATGATTATATGAACTTCGAAAAATACACCGAGCGCGCCCGGGGTTTCGTTCAGGCTGCGCAAAATCTGGCCATGCGGGAAGGACACCCGCAGCTCTCCCCCGGCCATGTGCTGAAGGTCCTGCTCGACGATCCGGAAGGCCTCTGCGCCGGCCTTATCGACCGCGCGGGCGGACGCTCGCGCGATGCGCATGCAGCGGTCGAGCAATGGCTCGCCAAGCAGCCGAAAGTATCCGGCTCCGCCGCGCAGCCTCAGGCGACGCGCGACCTGATGCGCTTCTTCGACACCGCCGAGAAGGCTGCCGAGAAGGCCGGCGATTCCTACGTCACCGTCGAACGGATGCTTTTGGCGCTCGCTGTCGAGAAGGATTCGGAGGCCGGCAAGATTCTGGCCCAGGCCGGCGTGACGGCCCAAGGGCTGAACAATGCCATCAATGCCTTGCGCAAGGGCCGCACCGCCGACAATGCGACGGCGGAGAACGCTTATGATGCGCTGAAGAAATATGCCCGCGACCTCACCGAGGCGGCCCGCGAGGGCAAGCTCGATCCGGTGATCGGCCGCGACGAGGAAATCCGCCGCACGATCCAGGTGCTCTCGCGCCGCACCAAGAACAACCCGGTGCTCATCGGCGAGCCCGGCGTCGGCAAGACCGCCATCGTGGAAGGCCTTGCCCTGCGCATCGTCAATGGAGACGTGCCCGAGTCGCTGAAGGACAAGCAGCTGCTTGCCCTCGACATGGGTGCGCTGATCGCGGGCGCAAAGTATCGCGGCGAGTTCGAGGAGCGCCTGAAGGCCGTGCTCAACGAAGTGACGGCAGCCGAAGGCGGCATCATTCTCTTCATCGACGAGATGCACACGCTGGTCGGCGCGGGCAAGGCCGATGGCGCGATGGACGCCTCGAACCTCCTGAAGCCTGCGCTTGCACGCGGCGAGCTGCACTGCGTCGGCGCGACCACGCTCGACGAGTATCGCAAGCACGTGGAGAAGGACGCAGCACTCGCCCGTCGCTTCCAGCCTGTCTTCGTGAGCGAGCCCACCGTGGAGGACACGGTGTCGATCCTGCGCGGACTGAAGGAGAAATACGAGCAGCATCACGGCGTACGCATCACCGACTCCGCGCTTGTGGCCGCGGCCACGCTCTCGAACCGCTACATCACCGACCGCTTCCTGCCGGACAAGGCCATCGACCTCGTGGACGAGGCCTCGTCGCGCCTGCGCATGCAGGTCGATTCGAAGCCGGAAGAGCTCGACAACGTGGACCGCGAGATCGTGCGTCTCAAGATCGAGCAGGAGGCTCTCAAGAAGGAGACGGATGCCGCTTCCAAGGACCGCCTCGAGCGTCTGACGAAGGAGCTTGCGGATCTGGAGGAGCAATCGGCTGCCATCACCTCGCGCTGGAAGGCGGAGAAGGACAAGCTGGGCGCCGCCGCCGATCTGAAGAAGAAGCTCGAAGAGGCGCGCAACCAGCTCGCTTCCGCACAGCGCAACGGCGATTGGGCGAAGGCGGGCGAACTCTCCTACGGGGTCATCCCGGGCCTGGAGAAGCAGCTTGCCGATGTGGAAGAGAAAGCCGATGGCGGCGGCCTGATGGAAGAGGCGGTGACGCCCGACCACGTGGCGCAGGTCGTCTCGCGCTGGACCGGCGTGCCCGTCGACAAGATGCTGGAAGGCGAGCGCGAGAAGCTGCTGCACATGGAGCAGGATCTCGGCAAACGCGTCGTCGGCCAGCGTGAAGCGGTCGAAGCCGTCTCGACGGCTGTGCGCCGCGCGCGCGCAGGCCTGCAGGATCCGAACCGGCCGATCGGCTCGTTCATGTTCCTCGGCCCCACGGGCGTCGGCAAGACGGAGCTTACCAAGGCTCTCGCCGCGTTCCTGTTCGACGACGAAACCGCGCTCGTGCGCCTCGACATGTCGGAATACATGGAGAAGCACTCGGTCGCCCGCCTGATCGGCGCGCCTCCCGGCTATGTCGGCTATGAGGAGGGTGGCGCCCTGACGGAAGCGGTTCGCCGCAGGCCCTATCAGGTGGTGCTGTTCGACGAGATCGAGAAAGCGCATCCGGACGTCTTCAACGTCCTGCTGCAAGTGCTCGACGACGGGCGCCTGACGGACGGCCAGGGCCGCACCGTGGACTTCCGCAACACGCTGATCATCATGACCTCCAACCTGGGTGCCGAGTATCTGGTGAACCAGCCCGAGGGTCAGGATACGGACGCGGTGCGCGATGAAGTCATGGGCGTGGTGCGTTCGCACTTCCGGCCCGAGTTCCTCAACCGTGTGGACGAGATCATTCTGTTCCACCGGCTGAAGCGCTCGGAGATGGGTGCCATCGTCGACATCCAGCTCACCCGCCTGCAGAAGTTGCTGGAAGATCGCAAGATCACGCTGCAACTCGACGACGATGCCCGCGCGTGGCTTGCCGAGAAGGGCTACGACCCCGCCTATGGCGCGCGTCCGCTGAAGCGCGTGATCCAGAAGAACGTTCAGGATCCGCTGGCCGAGGCCATCCTGGCCGGTGAGATCAAGGACGGCGAGTCCGTCCCCGTGCATGCAGGCCCCATGGGCCTGACCATCGGCGACGCCGTCGTGGCCAAGGCCACGGAGCGCCCGCCGGAAGGCGTGCGGTTGAACTGATCGCTATCAATCATGGCAATAGGAAAGGCCGGGACGAACCCGGCCTTTCTCATGTCTGATTGCTATTCCGCAGCGGCGCGAAAATCGTCCTCATCGCGGGCCGGGGGCCTGTTGCCCTCGCGGAGCAGCATGTCCTTGTTGGTGCGAGCGACCTTGTCCTCACGCAACTCGCGCTTTGAACGTCGCAGCTGCTTGGCCGTCTTCTGCAAAGCCTGCCTGAAGCCGGCATAGAGGTCCTTGTTCTTGGCCTCGCCGGTCATCACCTTCAAAGCGCCCATCTGGATGTTCACCGTACACCGATAGGTGTTTCCCTCGCGGGTGACGTGTACGGAGGCGGTGCTCAGCCTTCCGAAATACTTGCTCGCCACTTGGCGGATGTTGGTTCTGGCATATTCGGGAAACATATCTCCCAGATCGACATTCGAGCTTTGCACCAGGATCGCATTTTCGGCGCCTTCTAGACTCATTCGGTCCTCCGTTGGTGTGAAGGTTCGAGGGCTAACGGCTGTTCTGCAAGAAGGTTTCAGGATGAAAGGAAACAAATTTTTCCGGCGGCAGTTATATCCTGTTTAGCTTTCGCGAACGGAAAAATCCCTTCACGCAGAGAAGGACGCCAGCCTTGCACAGGATCATGCAGCCCGCAACAGGTTCTGCCGCCACGAGCGGACCCGGCATTTTTCCGACGTTCTTTCTCTCGGGCTTCGAGTGTTCCACCTTCATCTGGAAGGACCAGGGACGGCGCGATCTCGTCGCAGAAACGCAGCACCGTGAACACGTGGACGAGGATTACGCGTTTCTCCGCTCCCTCGGCATCGCCGTTGCGCGGCAGGGCATACCTTGGCCGTTCGTCGACAAGGGCGCGGATTATGACTTCTCATGCCTCGATCCTTTCATCGATGCGATGAACCGCCACCAGATCCTGCCGATCTGGGATCTCTGCCATTACGGCTATCCGGACGACGCGGATCCCTTCGCGGACGATTTCGCGGAGCGTTTCGCGGCCTATGCCCGCGCCGCCGCTGAATACGTGACCACGCGCATTCACGGCCCGCATTTCTTTACTCCGATCAACGAGATCACCTTCTTCGCCTTCATGGGCGGCGAATGGGGCTGGACCGCTCCCTTCGGCACCACCAACGAGCAGCGGATCAAGCTGCGTCTGGCTCTGTGCCGCGCCGACATCGCAGCCGTGAAGGCTATCCGCGACGTCGACCCTGAAGCGCGCATGGTTCACATCGATCCGCTGATCCTCGTCGTGGCTCCGCGCGACAGGTCCGACCTTCGGGACGAGGCGGATCGCGAGACCTACGAGGACACGTTCTTCGCCTGGGACGTGATTGCCGGTCGGCGTCATCCCGAACTCGGCGGCTCGCCGGACGTGCTCGATATCGTAGGCGTCAACTGCTACTCGTTCGGGCAGATGGAATATCGCGAGCATGGCCCGCATGCTTCGCTCGAACCCCATGACGAGCGGATCCGCCCTCTTGGCGATCTGTTGAGCTATGCCTGGGAGCGCTATCACCGTCCGATGATCGTGGGCGAGACGAGCGGCCTGCGGGAGGGCCGCCCGGACTGGCTGTGCGACATCGTCGAGGAATCGCTTGCCGCCGTGCGCAAGGGCATCGATCTGCACGGCGTCTGCCTCTTTCCCGCAATCGACATGCCCGACTGGCACACGGGGGAGTGGCTGCACAACGGCCTGTGCGATCTCGTGGAGGAGAACGGCACCCTCAAGCGTGTGCCGTACCAGCCCTACATCGATGAGTTGCGGAAGTGGCAGACCATTCTGAACCGGGTCACGGTTCTGGATGAGGACCCGTTCAGCGATCCCGTCGATCTCTCCGACATCAAGGAAGCCGCCGAGCGGATGAACGTCACGTCCGACAAGGATTGGTGCTGAGCGCGGCGGTTTCACCGCCGGGGCTGTCGCTGCGCCACTTCACCCACATCCACCACGCGCACCGCGACATCGCGGGTGCGGTTGTTGCGCATCACCTTCAGCGTCACGGTCTTATCCGTGCCTTCGCGCTCGAGCCGGTCCGTGAGATCGGACAGACGCCGCACCGGCACGTCTTCGATGCCGATGATGATATCGCCGATGGCGCCGATGGTGGGATCGACTCCGCGCAGCCCGGCCTGTTCCGCGGGCGAGCCTGGCGCCACGCCCGCAACGATGACGCCGGTGACGCCAAGCTGAGCGGCGACGGCTTCGTTCGCCGCGAGAATGCCGATGCCGGGCGTCGGAACGCGACCGCTGCGGATGAGCTCCGGCACGACCCGGTTCACCACATCGACGGGAATGGCAAAGCCGATGCCTGCATTCGCTCCGGAGGGAGAGTAGATCGCCGTGTTCACGCCGATCAGCCGCCCTGCGGAATCGAGCAGCGGGCCGCCGGAATTGCCGGGATTGATGGCGGCGTCGGTCTGAATCACGTCGGCGATCTCACGTCCGCCGCTTGTCGGCAGGCGGCGCTTGAGCGCGCTGATGATGCCTGTGGTGAGGGATTGGTCGAGGCCGAAGGGATTGCCGATGGCATAGGCCGTCTGCCCCACCTTGAGATCGGCGGAGCCGCCAATGGCGACAGGGGCTGGCAAGCCGCTCCGGGTGTTGAGCCGCAGCACCGCGAGATCGTAGTTGGGCGCGCGGCCCACCACTTCGGCAGGCACCACTTCGCCGGAAGCGAGACGCACCACGAAGCCTGTGCCGTTTGCCACCACGTGATCGTTGGTCACCACATGACCGGCGGCATCCCAGACGAAACCCGTCCCCGATCCCGACGGCTCCGCTTCCGTCGTGAAGCCACGGTTCGACACGCTCACGACCTGCAGCACGGATGGCGCCACGGTTTCGAACACGCGGATCGTCGAGCGTTCCAGTTCCGACAGGTCGCCGCGCGCCGTCACCGCACGCGGTTCGCGGGCAGAAAACAGATAGGTGCTGACGTAAGGCTGAATCACAAGGATCGCCAGCAGCACCGCAACCGCCAACATGATGAGCCGTGTCGTCCGCTCCTGCATCTCTTCTCCGTGTGGTTGCCGCATGCGATCTCACACAATGGACGCGCTTGGACGGACTTCGTTCCTCCCAACTGATATCTCGAACAAAACTCTTCGGCGAGCGTTCGACACCACAGGCCCTTTCAGGAGAAGCTCATGTCCTCTCGCCGTCTCATGGTTGCTGGCATCGCCGCCGCCTTCGCCCTTCCCGCCTTCGCTCAGCAAAGTCAGGCACCGTCCTATCCCGTAACGCCGCAGCCGACCGAAACGCGGTCTAACCAGGCCCTCGGCCAGGGTGCGGAACAGCGCCAGCAGCGCACGCAGCAGGGCGGCGCTCCGCAGGATACGCAGACGCCGATGCGGCAGGGCCAAGCCAACAGCGCACCCTCCGCGCAAGGCCAGCAGCAATCTCAGGCCGATCGCCAATACGTTCAGCAGGCGCTCGCATTGAGCACGGTCTCGCTTCAGCAATCGAACTTCGCCCTCTCGAAGGCGCAGGATCCGCGCGTGAAGCAGTTCGCCGAATTCGAGATCGGCGAGCAGAATACCCTCACCGATGTCATGCGCTCCTTCGCCGATCCGGCCGCGACCGCATCGACCTCCGCGGGCGCACAGGCTTCGGCCGCCACGGCACCGGAACTGTCGCAGGAGGACTCCGCCGCCATGGAGCGCCTGTCGAAAGCCCAGCCCGGCGCCGCGCTGGATCGTGAATACGTGACCATGCAGATTCAGGGACATCAGAAGCTTCTGAAGCTGCAGGAAGATTACCTAAAGAACTCCGGCAACCGCGAGATGACCAACATCGCCAAGCTCGCGCGCGGCCAGATCAAGGAGCACATCGTGCTGCTCGAAACCATGCAGAAGGAGCTTGGCCGCTAAAGGTGTCGCGGCCCCGCCTGTTTGCACGGCGCGGGCCGGAACACCTCTTTCAACAGGCCGTTGCTTTTCAAGATAGGCGGGCACGCTCTCGAGCCCGCCGGGAAACGAAGAAGAGGAATATCCGATGGCGCGAGACAAGCGCGGAAATCCGCCTGAGCCTCCGGTCGATGAAGTGTTGAACGAGCTTGTGCAGGAAGAAGGCGGCGACGATTTCATCGCGGGCCCGACTCAGCGCAACGATGTCGGCAACACGAAGCGCGCAGCGGCGAAAGCCACCGGCGTGATGGGCGCAACGAAGAAACTCGATCCCGATCTCGACATCGATCACGTGGACGACGGACGGATCGCCAGCGGTTCCAAGGCGGGAATCCGCTCTTTCAAGGAAGTGCCGGAAGAGGAAGACGATGACGCCAGCTTCACCCTGTCCAACGAGGAGATCGCCGAAGGCGTGCCGACGACGGCGAACAAAAGCCCCGCGGCTCGCGCAGCTCAGACGGATGCAGGAACGGGATCGACGGGAATGAGCGGCGGCGCGACCTCGCGCAAGCGCGTGCCCGCTCCCGGCAATGCGGTGGATGTGCCGAAAGGAACGCTCGTGCGCGGGCATCCTACGGCGAGCCAGTCCGGTGGAAAGTCGTTGTCCTCCACCGGGGACGAGAAGCCGCCGAAGCGCGCAGGCCGCGCCGCGGAAGGCCAGGTCGACCGCCCCCTTTCCAAGGGCGGATCGGAAGAACGCTGATCCTTTTCGATACGATTCCACTGCCTCGGAGCCATGTCTCCGAGGCATGTCTTTGTTCACTCAGCCGGAAGGCGGAGTGACAGCACCTCCCTTGGGCTTTATGGATCGTTCAAGTCGAATGACTTAATTGAAATAAAGTTACGGGGAAACTCTCATGGATAGAAGAAACGTTCTCAAAGGCGCCGGTCTCGCTGCAGCGGCAGGCGTCGTGGCTTCGCCTGCGATCGCGCAGTCCCAGCCCGAGATTCGCTGGCGCATGGCGTCGAGCTATCCCAAGAGCCTCGACACCCTCTACGGCGCGGGCGAGATGGTGGCCAAGCGCGTGGCAGCCGCCACAGACAACAAGTTCCAGATCCAGGTGTTCGCCGCCGGCGAAATCGTGAGCGGCCTGCAGGTGCTCGACGCCACGCAGAACGGCACCGTGGAATGCGGCTATACCCTGTCGAGCTATTACATCGGCAAGGATCCCACCTTCATGTTCGACACCTCCGTGCCGTGGGGCATGAACGTGCGCCAGCACAATGGCTGGATGTATTACGGCGGCGGTCTCGACCTCGTGCGCGAGTTCCTGAAGGACTACAACGTCATCTCCTTCCCGGCAGGCCAGACCGGCGCGCAGATGGGCGGCTGGTTCCGCAAGGAGATCAACTCGGTTGCCGATCTCCAGGGCCTCAAGATGCGCATTGCCGGAATGGGCGGCCAGATCCTGCAGAAGCTCGGCGTCGTGCCGCAGGTTCTCGCGGGCGGCGACATCTATCCGGCGCTGGAGCGCGGCACGCTCGACGCGGTGGAGTTCTCCGGACCCTACGACGACGAGAAGCTCGGCTTCGTGAAGGTTGCGAAGTACTACTACTATCCCGGCTTCTGGGAAGGCAGCGCCCAGCCCTCGCTCTACGTGAACATGGAGAAGTGGAACTCGCTGCCTGCCAACTACAAGGCCATCCTGGAAGCCGCCTGCGCCGAAGCCAATGCCCTGTGCATGGCGAAATACGATGCGCAGAACGCCGAGGCGATCCGCCGTCTCGTCTCGCAGGGCGCGCAGCTGCGCGCCTTCCCGCGCGATGTGATGGAGCAGAGCTACAAGGAAGCCTTCAAGACCTACAGCGACATCGCGGCGTCCAACGCGAAGTTCAAGAAGATCTTCGATCACTGGAGCGCCTTCCGCGAGAAGGAGCTGACCTGGTTCCGCATCGCCGAGCTGCCCTTCGACTACTTCGTCAACCAGCAGCAGGGCCAGCGGTAAGCTTCTTGGAAAGGCGACGCAAGCGTCGCCTTTTCCTCACCTTGGCGGGATCGAAGCCTTGAGTGCGGCGTTGTTCAGGGGAACGCTTTTTCCAAGCCCATGGAGATCCCCATGAACAACGACAAGATGCGCAACAAGGATGAACAGGCCGACAAATCTCAGTCCAAGGACGAGAAGCTGCCGGAGAACTCCAAGAAGTCTCTCGACGAGAAGCTGGATGAAGGCGTGGAAGAAACCTTCCCGGCCAGCGACCCAGTTTCTGTGAAGATCACGAAGTAAGTTTCGTTATCCGATGCGATGCCCCAGGCCTGAGGCCTGGGGTTTTTCCATGTCAGCTGCGGCTTGCAACGGCAACGCCCAGGGCCGCGCAGGCCATGCCGAGCATCTGGATCAGGCTCAAGGCCTCCCCGAAGATCACGAAGGCCATGATGGCCGCGACCGGCGGCACGAGATAGAGCAGCGTCGCCACGCCGACGACAGCGCCCTGCCGGATGAGAAACAGCAGCAGGCCGATCGCGCCGATGGACAGGCCGAGCACGGCCCAGGCCATGGCGCCGATCAGCGGCGGCGTCCATTCCATGCGCATCTCTTCGGTCAGCAATACCATCGGCAGGGTGACGGCGGCGGCGCCGATATACTGCACAAAGGCATTCACCCGCAGGTCCTGCGCGCTGCCCGCGCGCTTCTGCCAGATCGTGCCGACGGTGATCGAGAGCATGCCGAGAATGCAGATCAGAAGCGGGAATGCCGGCACGCCGCCGGCCCCGAGCTTGGGAGCGACCACGAGGACAGCCCCCACGAAGCCGAGACCGATGCCCGCCCAGCGGCGGCCTGAAACCGTCTCGCCCAGCAGGGGCCCGGCGAGAGCCCCCGTCACCAGGGGCTGAAGGCCCGCCACCAGCGCGGAGATCCCAGCCGGGAGACCATGCTTCACGGACCAGAACACGCCGCCGAGATAGCACCCGTGGAGCAGCGCCCCGGCGATGAGCCCGTTCCTCCATTCACTCGCCGTACGGGGCCAGGACGCCCTGGCCACCAGGATGATGAGCCCCAGAACCGCAAGGGCCAGCAGGTATCGCACCAGCAGGAAGGTCAGGGGATCGGCATAGGGCGCAACCGCCCGGGCCACGATGAACCCCGTCGCCCAGATGAGCACGAAGAGCGGCGGCGCGAGGCGGGCGAGCGGGGATGAGGGCATGGGGATGGGCCGGAAGGTGCTTGGAGCGCCGATTGAAAAGGGCTCCCCCTTCTAGGCCTCTCAGGGTCTTCTTGTCGATATGCCGGAGCCATGCCTCACGCTTCGGAGAGCGGCCTCGTGCGTCGAAGCACATCCTGAAGCCGAGCTGTGACATTATGGCTTCCACCCCGGTGAAGCCGGAGCTGTTAAACGTTACGTAATATTGTATGTAATAAGCACGAATCACATGAATTCGGCGTCGTGGGCCAGCATCTCTGAGGCCAACCCTAGTCGACCGAGATACCGCAAAAATTAGTGACACCAAGCAAGGGGGGACACCTCATGGCAACCTACAAAGATGCAACGAACACCTTTGTCCTCGAAGCGGGCGAGGTGAATTTTGAGATTCCGGGTGGCGCTTCCACCCTGCACAGCAATGTTCAGGGAAATGCGCTCAACAACGTCCTCACGGGCTCTGACGGCAGCAATGAGCTCTCAGGCGGCGACGGCAACGACACGTTGATCGGCGGCCTTGGGGAAGATCATCTCATCGGTGGGGCTGGCTTCGACATCGTTTCCTATGAGTATTCCACATCCGGGCTGCGGATCGATCTCAACGTGAATACTCCTTCGACTGGCCCCGCGTTCGCTGCCGGAACGGATTCCGACTCTTACGTGAGCATCGAAGGCGTCATCGGCTCAAACCACAACGACACGATCGTGGGCAGCAACGCCGTCTCCGAGTGGCTCAACGGCGGCGCGGGCATCGACGATATCCAGGGCGGTGACGGCAACGACACGATCATCGGCGGTGTGGGCGCTGACATTCTGCGGGGCGGCGCGGGAATCGATACGCTTTCCTATGCGACAGCCGGCTCGGGCGTGAATGTCACCCTCAACAGCGCTGATGGAGCCGTCAACGGATTTGGAAGTCTCGGCGATGCGAATGGCGACAACATCAATGGTTTCGAGAACCTGACCGGCTCCAACTATGCCGATACGCTCAACGGCAATACCGGCGCCAATTACATCGACGGCGGCATCGGCGACGACATCCTGGTCGGCAAGGGCGGCAACGACACCCTCTACGGTGGCCTCGGCGCCGACGATATGCAGGGCCTTGCGGACAACGATCTCTACTATGTCGATAATGCCCTTGACTATGTGCGCGAGCGCGGCGGCGAAGGCTACGATCATGTGATCACCACCGTCACCTTCGATCTGGCCGCACGCGGCGATGGCGAGATCGAGTTGTTCCAGGCGGCTGCCGGAGCCGGGGCGATCAACCTCTACGGCAACTACCACACCAACCACATCATCGGTAACGAAGCCAACAATATCATCGACGGCCGGCGCGGCGCGGATACGATGGAAGGCGGTGGCGGCGACGACACCTATTACGTCGACAATGCAGGCGACGTGGTGATCGACAGCCAGGGCAACAACATCGTCTACACCTCGGCCAACTTCAACGGCAGCCAGTTCAGCGGCAAGGTGATCGCCACCGGATCCGTTGGCATCTCGCTGACGGGCGATGCTTCCGCCAACACGATCCTCGGCAATTCCGGCGCCAACCGCATCAACGGCGGCATCGGCAACGACGTCCTGACGGGCGGATCCGGCCGCGACTCGTTCGTTTTCGACAGCAAGATCGGCGACCACAGGACGAACAAGACGTTCAACCTCGATCGCATCACGGACTTCAAGGTCAAGCAGGACAAGATCCTGCTCGACAACGCGATCTTCAAGAAGCTCAAGAAGACCGGCAAGCTGAAGGACGACTTCTTCAAGCTCGGCAGCAAGGCCACGGACAAGAACGACTACATCATCTACAACAAGAGCAAGAAGACCCTGTCTTACGATGTGGACGGATCGGGCTCCAAGAAGGCCGTCGAGATCATCAAGTTCGACAAGAAGATCAATCTGACGGCTGCCGATATCCTCGTGATCTGATCCTTCGCGATCGGAAAGCTGTGAAGGCCTCCTCCGGGAGGCCTTTTTTATGGGAACGAACGGCAGCGCTGCCGTTTAAGACTGATTGGGGCAAGGTTCCTGCCAAGGTTGGGCGGTCTTGCCTTGCACCGCCCTCTCGCCGCACCATCTCCAGCAGCCTGGAGCCCCATTGTTGAAACGCCTGCGCCTCACGTTCGAACTGCTTGTGATCACCATGAACCGCTTCGTGCTGCACGATGCCTGGGCGATCGCGAGCCATATCGCGCTGTCGGTGCTGACCTCCTTCTTCCCCTTCCTGATCCTGGTGACGGCGCTCGCGAGCGTGTTCGGCACCGGGACGCTCGCCGACGAGGTCGCCGACCTCATTCTCGAGGCATGGCCCGAGGAGATCGCGGGGCCCATTGCCGGGGAGATCCACACCATCATGACCGGGCGGCGCAGTGACGTGCTCACCCTGGGCGTGGTGCTGACCCTGTATTTCGCATCGAGCGGCGTGGAGAGCCTCAGGGTGGGTCTCAACCGCGCCTATAACGTGCGCGAGACCCGCGCGTGGTGGCTCACCCGGCTCGAATCCATCGCCTTCGTGATCGGCGGCGCTTTCGTGCTCATGGCCATGGCCCTTCTCGTGGTCCTTGGCCCCTTCATCTGGCGCGGCGTGCTGCGATGGGTGCCGGCCCTGCAGCCTTTCGATGTGCTGGTGGGGTTCCTGCGGATCGGCGTTGCAACAATCATCATCGTGGCGGGGCTCATGCTGGCCCACAAGCTCGTTCCCGCCGGGCGGCGCAGCTTCCGGTCGGTGCTGCCGGGAGTGAGCGTCACGCTTTTCCTGTGGCTCCTCGGCGGCTTCGGCTTCAGCTGGTATCTCGATTATTATCCGAGCGCCTACGCCTCGACCTATGGCAGCCTCGCCACGGCGATGGTGGCGCTGATCTTCCTCTACACCCTGGGCGCGATCTTCCTGTTCGGCGGCGAATTGAACGGCACGATCCTCGCCGCCAAGCAGAGACGGCTTGGGAAGGAACCGAAGCCCAACATGGCCGATGTGATCACGCTCCCTTAGGGATGCGTTTCTAGAGCTTCGGCGAAATCCTGAGTTCCACCCTCGCCAATCCCGCGGGGCGCGTATCCGGCGCGAGGCTGTAGCCGACGGAAACGTTGAGAACCGATTGAAACTCGGAATCGGAGCTGAGCACCGTCTGCCCCAGAAGCTCCGACATGAGACTTGAGCTGAGCGTTCCGTTGGACACGTCCACGTTCATGTTGGGAGAGACCCGGAGCTTCATGTCCCATGCATTCAAAGGCAGCCCCAGCGGTACGTGCAGGTTTCCGCTCAGCGATTGGAAATAGTCGGCCTGCGCGTTGTCCACGGAGCCCATTGTCGAGAGGCCGATTTCAAGGCCTCCGAGCGTATGCATATCCCGCGACCAGGATGTCTCCCACATGGCTTTCGATGACAGGAAACGGTTTTCGCCGCTGTTCCTCGTCAGCTCCGTGCCGACCATGAAGTTCCAATCCTGGAACGGCTGCATCTTCGCTCCGACGCTCTTGGCGGAATCGAACGGCGTGAAGGTGGAGAAGCGGGATGCGGCAAGCCCGTTCGCCCAGGTCTGCGTGCGGTTCAGGGAATAGCTCGCGGCCGGCATCCTGGCACGCCGGGCAGCGACATCCTCGACGCGCCAGACCTGCATGTCGGCCATTGCTCCGTCTTCAAGCGCGAGGGCCGAGGGAGAAAGACCAAGAACGCAAAGCGAAAAGCCTGCAATTTTCCAAAGTTGCAAAGACATGGAGCGACAAAGAATAAAATCTTGAAACGAATAAAAAGATGTAACGAGGTTCGCAGGCGAGTGTCTAACAAAGAGATGAACAAGGGTTTAGCCTGCGCGGTGCCCAAATAATCATCAGAGGTCCGCACCGGCTCGAGCGGATACGCAAAAGCCTTGAGGAACAAGAGAGTTCTGCTGGTCGCGTTCTCGATGGACATAAGGACGCATCGGCCTCGAACGAAAACGGCCGGGCAAAAGCCCGGCCGCTCCAGAACGTCGTCTCTGCGAGGTCAGCCGACGATGCGGTATTTCACGAAACCATCGGGCGCATCGCCCATCTTCTCGACCTTGATGCCGGCCGGCTGATAGGCGGCGGCATTCGGGCCCGTCGTGAAGGTCATGGTGACGCCGGCGGGCACCGCAAGCGACCAGGAGCCGTCGGCCTTCGGCGCCACTTCCTTCTTCTCGAGGATATAGCGCATGATCGCATCGCGGGTGAGATCGGGCGCCTCGAACACGATGGTGCTGCCGTCATTGCCGGGGAAGTTGCCGCCGCCGCCCGCGCGGTAATTGTTCGTCACCACGAGGAACTGCTGATCGTCCGTCACGGGCTTGCCGTTATAGGTCAGCTCCTTGATGCGGTGCGCATCGGCATTCACGACCTTGCCGTTGTCGTCGTAGCGGGAGGCTTGCGTCGGGTCGATCTTGTACTGCACGCCCGCGATCACGTCGAAATTGTAGGCCGGGAACTTGGGATTGACGAGCTCCTGCTCGCCGCCCTTGGCCGCATCGATCTGGTTGTAGATGCCTGCGGAGCGCTCCAGCCATTCGCGCACCTGCGCGCCCGTCACCTTCACCACGCGGATCGTGTTCGGATAGATATAGATATCCGCCATGTCCTTGATGGCGAGCGGACCGGGCTTGATGTCGGTGAAGTAGTTCGGGCCGCCGCGTCCGCCGGCCTTGAAGGGCGCCGCCGCGGACAGGATCGGCAGGTCCTTGAAGGCGGAGGCCTTCAGCTGGTCGGCCACGTACCAGGCCTGCGCCTCGGCCACGAGCTTCACGGAAGCGTCGTCAGCCACGAGCGAGAAGTAGGAATGGATCGGCACCGCCGTGGTGCCAACGGGCTCGCGCACATATTTGAGCGTCGCGTCATGACCGGCCTGCGCGGCGGCCATCACCGCCGTGTCGGAATCCACTTTCGCGACCACCTTGCGGTCGACGCGGTCGTAGATCGGGCGCGCTTCCGTGCGGAAATTCGCGACCTTCCAGGCATCGCCGTCCTTGGTCAGCTCGAGATCGACGAGACCGAGATGGCTGCCCCAGAAACCGGCCATGACGGCAGGCTTGCCGTGCAGCGTGCCCGCCTTCACGTCCACGCCCGGAATGTTGTTGAATTCCTTGCCGCCCGGGAAAACGAAGTGCTGGTGGCCGGTGAGGATCACGTCGATGCCGTCGACCTTCGCGAGATGCAGAGCCGCGTTCTCCTCGCCGCCTTTGCGCTCGCCGCCCGCGATGCCGGAATGGCAGAGCGCCACGACGATGTCGGCGCCGGCCTTCTTCAGCTCAGGCACATGCTTGTTGGCCGCGTCGACGATGTCCACGGTCGTGGCCTTGCCGTCGAGATGGGCCTTGTCCCACTGCACGATCTGCGGCGGCACGAAGCCGATCACGCCGACCTTGATCTTCTGCTTCGCGCCGGACTCGTCCGTGAATTCGCGGTCGAGCACGATCCAGGGCTTCTGCAGCAATTCGCCGTTCGCCTTCACGACGTTGGCGCAGACCATCGGGAATTTCGCGGCGCCGAGCGAGTTCTGCAGGAATTCGAGGCCGTAATTGAACTCGTGGTTGCCGAGCGTGCCGCAATCGTAGTTGAGCTCGTTCATGGCGGCGACCATGGGATGAACGTCGCCCGCCTTCATGCCGCGGCGATAGGCGATGAAGTCGCCGAGCGGCGAACCCTGGATCATGTCGCCGTTGTCGAAGAGAAGGCTGTTCTTGGCCTCGGAGCGCGCGCCCTTCACGAGGGTCGCCGTGCGTGCAAGGCCCACCGTGTCATCCGCCGCGTCGCGATAATAATCGTAAGGGAAGATGTTCACGTGGAGGTCGGTGGTCTCCATGATGCGGAGCTTCACCACCGGACCGGCGGCCCAGGCGAATTGCGGCATGCCCGCGAGAGCGGCGGCGGCGACGCCGGTTTGAAGAACGCGGCGGCGGGTGATCGACGATGTCATGGACGGCTTCCCTCTGAATGGAACGTTGTTTCTTAGAACAGAAGGAAGCACAACTTTTATGACAGGATCAAGAGAGCCCGCTCACGACGCCCGCAGGGCCTCGTCGAGATCGCGGAACAGGTCCTCCACGTCCTCGATCCCGGTGGACAGGCGCAGCAGGTCCGGCGGGCAAGGCGTTCCAGGGCCTTCGATGGAGGCGCGGTGCTCGATGAGGCTTTCAACCCCGCCGAGCGACGTCGCCCTTTTCCACAGGCGCACCTTGGCGGCCGTCCGAATGGCGGCCGCCTCCCCGTCCGTCACCTGGATCGACAGCATGTAGCCGAAGCCGCCTTCCATCTGCCGGGCCGCGATATCGTGGCCCGGATGCTGCGGCAGGCCGGGATAGAGAACGCGCGCCACCTTCGGGTGCGCGGAGAACCGCTCCGCGAGATCGAGGGCGGACTTCGCCTGCGCCGCCGTGCGCACATGGAGCGTGCGCATGCCGCGCATCAGGAGATAGGCCTCGAAGGGGCCGAGGATCGCGCCCTGCATCTTGCGGATGGAGGCGACCTTCGCCCAGAACTCGTCGGCCTTCGCGCCGGCAAGCGCGCCCGCCACCACGTCCGAGTGACCGTTCAGCACCTTGGTGGCCGCATGCATGACGATATCGGCGCCGAGGGAGAGCGGGCGCGTATGCACCGGGGAGGCGGTGGTGGAATCGACCGCCAGCCGCGCGCCCGCCGCATGAGCGATCTCGGCGACGGCGGCAATGTCCGTGACGGTCCAGAGCGGATTGGAGGGCGTCTCGACCCATACGAGCTTGGTGCGGCCCGGCACGATGGCGGCGCGAAGAGCATCGAGATCGTCCGTCTCCACGAAATCGACCGCCAGCCCCCAGCGAACGGCCTCCGTCATCAGCCAGCTCCGCAATGCCCAGTACATGACCTTGGAAGCGACGATGTGATCGCCGGGGTTCAGGGCCTGGAACACGGCGGTTGCCGCCGCCATGCCGGAGGAGAAGAGCAACGCGCCGGCTTGCGCCTCTTCGAGCATCGCCAGCACTTCTTCCGCCTCGCGGATGGTGGCGTTGTCGGGGCGGCCATAGACGTAGCCGGAGGAATAGGCGTTGTCCTCGTCGCGGATGTAGGTTGTCGCCACATGAATCGGCGGCACCACCGCTTTCGTGATCGGGTCCACATGGCCCATGGCCTGAGCGGTCAGGCTGCGCTTGGACCAAGGGGAATGCGACGACGACATGGGAACCTCCGGGAAGCGTGACTGTTGCGTAGTCTGAAGATGAGCACTGCTTTAAAGGGATTTCGAGGATGCATACAGACCAAACCGTGCCGGGCAGCCATGCAACGCCGCCTCTCCCCCGCTTCCTGATCGCGGTTCTGCCGGTGGTGGCCGTTGCGGTGGCGGGAAGCCTTGTGACCCAGCCGAACATCCCGACCTGGTATGCGGGGCTCGCCAAGCCTGGCTTCAGTCCGCCGAACTGGCTTTTCGCCCCGGTCTGGACCATGCTCTACGCCATGATGGCCTATGCCCTCTGGCGCATCCTGTCGCTGCCGAGAAGCACGCCCGGGCGCACGGGGGCCATCGTGATCTTCTTCGTGCAGCTCGCGCTGAACTCAGCTTGGTCCTTCGCCTTCTTCGGCGCGCAGAGCCCTCTCCTGGGCCTAGTCGTCATCGCGGCCCTGATCGTCGCAATCCTGTCTACGATCGCAGCCTTCTGGAAACTCGACCGGGTCGCGGCGTTGCTCTTCGTTCCGTACCTCGCCTGGGTCTGCTTCGCGACGCTGCTCAATGGCGCGATCTGGCAATTGAACGGGTAGTCCACATCACCACACAGCCTCGCCCTAAGGAGCGAAGCGTCTCGAAGGGCGAGCGTCTCCAGAGCGCACTGAAACATCCTTAGAGACGGCGCTTTCGCGCCTCCTCAGGATGAGGACAGTGCTCTGGAGGAGAGCCCTTATTCCGGCTTGTCGAACAGGTCCGGGTTCGTGTCGTGGCGGTCGAGCACGCCGACGAACGGAAGCTGGCGGTAGGAATGGGCGACATCCATGCCGTAGCCGATCACGAACACGTCGGGGCAGGTGAAGCCCACGTAATCCGGATCGATCGACACGGCGCGCTTGCCGGGCTTTTCCAGCAGGACCGCGGTCTTCACGGTCTTCGCGCCGCGAGCCATCAGCAGGTCCTTGGCGAAGGTGACCGTGCGGCCGGATTCGAGAATGTCGTCCACGAGCAGCACGTCACGGCCGCGCACGTCGCTTTCCACGTCGCGCAGGATGGTCACGTTGCCGGAGGAGACCGTGCCGTCGAGATAGCTGGAGAGATGCACGAACTCCACCTGCGGCTCGAGGCCCGTCCGGTGCAGGGCGCGGATCAGGTCCGCCGCGAACATGAAGCTGCCCTTGAGAACGGCGACGACAAGCAGGTTTTCGGGCTTCGCGCTCGCGATTTCCTGCGCCAGCGCCTCGTTGCGCTTGGCGATGGCGTCTTCGTCGAAGAGAACCCGGATACGGTGGGCAGCTTTCATCGTCAGTCGGTCCAGAAAATTTTTGTCGAAAAAGCCTGAAGGCTTCCCCCTTCACGACCATGGCGGAGCGCGGAAGTCAAACGGACTTCACGATTCTCCCGGCAAATTGAGGAATTGCAGCCGATCCTGCGGCAATGTTCCACGACCGCCTCGCTTTCCGTCCGCGTCCCGCAAGTTTATGGCTTGCTAACCATACTGGGGCGATAACGGGACGAATCGCCCGTGGCCGACCTCTTTGTCCGCCACTTCGTCTTGCGTCTTCAGGAGGGTTCAGGCGCGCGTGAGAGCCTATTACGACGAGGAATTCGATGAGGGCGCCGCCCCATCGGTGCATTTCGAGAATGTGGGCGTGCGTTATGGCATGGGGCCCGAGGTCCTGCGCGACCTGACCTTCTCCATCGAGCCGAACTCCTTCCAGTTCCTCACCGGTCCCTCGGGCGCGGGAAAAACCACGCTGCTTCGCCTCATCCTGCTCTCGGTGAAGCCGACGCGGGGACTGATCTCGCTTTTCGGCGAGGATGTCTCCAGGATCTCCAAGGACGAGCTGACCGGCCTTCGCCGCCGCATGGGCGTGGTCTTTCAGGATTTCCGCCTGCTCGACCATCTCACCACCTACGAGAACGTGGCGCTTCCCCTGCGCGTCCAGGGCAAGGACGAGTCGAGCTACCGCGCCGAGGTCGTCGAGCTTCTGCGCTGGGTGGGCTTGGGCGACCGCATGCACATGCTGCCGCCCGTGCTTTCCGGCGGTGAGAAGCAGCGCGCCGCGATTGCCCGCGCGCTCATCGTGCGGCCCGACCTGCTGCTCGCCGACGAGCCCACCGGCAACGTGGACCCCTCCCTCGCCCGCCGCCTGCTGCGCCTCTTCATCGAGCTCAACCGGCTCGGAACCTCGGTGGTGATCGCCACCCACGATTTCAGCCTCATGGAACAGCTCAATGTGCGCCGCCTCGTGCTCGGCGACGGCCGGCTGCATATCGACGAGTGAGCCGGATGAACGCGCCCCAGCCCCGTCTCAGGAAGGCCGCGTCGAACAAGCCGCAGGGCGGCGAGAAACGCTCCCTGCCCGCTTCCCTGAGCCGCAACGCGCCCCTGGTGCCCGTGGATTCGGCGGGCGGCCAGGCGCTTGCCGCCGTCATCGCGATCCTCACCTTCCTGGCCGCTCTCTGCGCGGGGGGCGCGGAGCTGGTGGCCGCCAGCTCCGCCCAATGGCGTTCCGAGATCGCCCGCGAGGTGACAATCCAGATCCGCCCCAATCCCCAGCGCTCTATGGAAGACGACGTCGCCCGCGCCGTGGCGCTCGCACGCCGGACGCCGGGGGTGGAAGCAGCCCAGCCTTTCACGAAGGAAGAATCCGAGCGCCTTCTCGAGCCCTGGCTCGGCACCGGCCTCGACTTCAAGGACCTGCCGGTTCCGCGCCTCATCGTCATCAAGCTGCAGGAGGATGTGAGGCCCGATTTCGGACCTTTGAGGCAAAGCCTCCAGAACGAGGTGCCGGGGGCGACCCTGGACGATCACGCCCTCTGGGTCTCGCGCCTGTCGACCATGGCGAACACCATCATTGGCACCGGGGTTTTCCTGGTCGCCCTCGTGCTTGTCGCCGCGGGCCTTGCGGTGATCTTCGCGACGCGCGGGGCCATGGCGGGCAACAAGGAAGTGGTGGAAGTGCTTCACTTCGTGGGTGCCAACGACGATTTCATCGCGAGGGAATTCCAGCGCCGCTTCTTCAGGCTCGGCCTTCGCGGCAGCGTGATCGGTGCGGGCTCGGCTTTGGTGCTCACCATCGTTCTCGGCCTCGTCACCCGTTCGTGGCGCGCCAGCCCGGCGGGCGACCAGATCGAGGCCCTGTTCGGGGCCTTCAGCATGAGCTGGACAGGGTATCTGGTCGTGATCCTGATCGCGCTGCTCGTCGCGCTGATCACGGGAATCGTGTCAAGGCTGACGGTGAGACGTTTTCTTAACGATAATGGCTGATCATCCATTGTCGCTCGAGAGTGAAAGCCGCTCCCGGGTTTCGCCTGATGCCCGTTTCATGAAGCAGCGCATCGCTTTACGCGGAAGATCGGAATCGACCTCTCGATGTTCCGTCGCTTCCCGTGGATAAAGAGGGTTGCCTCTCCATTGCCGCATTCTCCTGTATCATCCTCCAGGATGAGTTCGCAGACGCAGAGTTGGATGACGCCGAGCGCCATGGAACCCGCTGAAGCCTTAGGCTGGGGCTGGACGATGTCCGATGCCTCGACGGATTCCGCGAAACGCTCCCCGATTCGCCGTATCTTCCGCATCGGCGCATGGAGCCTGATCGCCGGCTGCCTGGCCTTCTTTCTAGGTTTCCTTGCCTTCGTCTACACCCTCGACCGTTTCGAGCAGCCCCCCGAGACCCGGGCCGACGGCATCGTGGCCATGACCGGCGGCGCGCAGCGCATCGGCGACGCCATCGATCTTCTGGCCAAGGGCTATGCCAAGCGGCTCCTGATTTCGGGCGTGAACGAGAAGACCAACCGGGACCAGATCTCGCGCCTCAATCCCGGCCAGCGCCAGCTCTTCGATTGCTGCGTGGATCTCGACTACCGGGCCCGCAACACCATCGGCAACGCCATCGAGACGCGCCGCTGGGCTGAAACGAACGGTTTCGACACCATCATCGTCGTGACGTCGAACTACCATATGCCCCGCATGCTGGTGGAGCTCGACCACGCCCTCCCGAACCGGCAGAAGATCCCCTATCCGGTGGCCGCGACCATCGACCCGCACGATTGGTGGCACAATTCGGCAACCGCCAAGGTGCTGGCCACGGAATACCTGAAATTCCTGGCCGTCTGGGTCCGTACCCGGTTCGAGGACGACCCGGAGGATTCCTCCATGGCCTATCTCATCAGCCGCGGCGCTCCGAGCCAGCAGGCCAGCGCCCACACATCCGTGCATTAAGACGGCTCGCGTCCGCTTCTCCCTCTTGATGGGAGGAGCCGAGGGTTGAGGTCGCAGAGTCGGGGCGCAGCAAGCATCCAGACAGCCCGACAGCACATCCCCCTCTCCCGGGTGGGAGAGGGGCAGGGGTGAGGGAATGCCCTTTCCGGATCAGGCAGTCCCTCACCCGCAGCTGCGCTCCGACCTCTCCCAATCGGGAAAGGACTTCCAGCGTCTCACTGGTTTGAGGTCTCACCCGGTCAATCGACCCCCACCCCTGCCCCTCCCCGCAACGGGGAGGGAACACACCCATCCGGCACACGTACCTCCTTGAAGGCTCCGACCCGTCCTGCACCGTCGGCGCGGAAAACCGGGTCCACTTTTCCGCATGATGCGGTAAGGTGCGGTTCCCGCGGAGCCCGATGCTCCGCTTTTTCCTTTTTCACGAAGCCATGCTGTTCGTTCGCTCCCTGCTCTTCAACGTCGTCTTCTACGCTTATCTCGTCCTGTGGCTGATCCTGCTGATCCCGGGCATGCTGGTGCCGCGCAAGACCTTCATCAGGATGGTCCAGGTCTGGGCGCGCTCTTCCCTGTGGCTGCAGCGCGTCATCGCCGGGACCAGAACCGAGATCCACGGGGTCGAGAAGATCCCGTCCGGCGGCGCCCTGGTGGCGGCCAAGCACCAATCCCTGTGGGAAACCTTCGCCCTGATGACGGTCTTCGACGACCCGACCTTCATCCTGAAGCGGGAGCTGATGTGGCTTCCCTTCTTCGGCTGGTATCTCTGGAAGGCAGGCTGCGTGCCGGTGAACCGCAAGGCCGGATCGGCGGCTCTCATGCAGATGACCGCGCGCGCCAGGGAAGAGGCGCAGCACGGACGCCAGATCATCATCTTCCCGGAGGGCACGCGCCGTCCGCCGGGGGCTCCGGCCGCCTACAAATACGGCGTGGCGCATCTCTACCAGAACCTCGGCTTTCCCTGCGTCCCGGTGGGCTTGAACTCAGGCCTCTACTGGCCCCGCCGCCAGTTCATCCGCCGCCCCGGCACGATCCGTCTGGAGATTCTCGAACCGATCGCTCCCGGACTGAAGCGGGAGGAGTTCTTCAGGCTCGTACAGGACCGGATCGAGGAATCCTCGAACAGGCTGCTGGCTGAGGGCCGTCGGGAGCTGGGTCTCGGCGATTCGGTCGGAACACCTGCCACTTCCAGCACAAATATCTGATACTGCTAAGCTTTATCGACCTTGACGGGACGCTTCGCCACACCTACATATAAGAACATATGGCGAACAAACGTACCATATCCTGGAACACGGCCATGCGGGACCTCCGCAACGACCGAATGCGGAGGGCTGGCGTGCGTGAGGAAAGGTTGAGGGCAACGGCGGGGCTTCGCTCCTCTCCCGCTACCTTGAGCTCCTGGCGCGGGCTGTCGGGCCGGCGCTACATCGTCGGCGTCCATCCCCTCGATCTGAACGAACTGCTGGATGTCACCGATGCGGTGATCCTGGCCGTGAGCCGCGACACGAGCGGCGTCGGCCATGTGGTTGATTCGGTTCTTGCGGGAGCCGAGCCCAGCGAGGAAACCCGCACGCGCTGGCTCGAAAAGGTACGGGAGCGCGGCGCCTCCGAACTGCACATCCACCGCCTCGCCGACACGGAAGCGCGCCGCCGCGAGATCCTGGCCGATTTGCGCGAGAACGCGGATCAGGCGTCCTGATCGAGAGCCTCGACGATCCGCTGCATCAGCGGATCGACCACGCCCATGCCGAGCAGGTGCTCGTGGGTCGAGCGCACGTAATCAGGGTTCGCCCCCGAGATGCCCCGGCCCTGCCGCACCAGGGCCAGCACCTCTTCGAATTCCAGATTTCCGGCATATTGCCCGTGCTTGCGGTCGGCCACATAGCCCAGGGCCGTGATGGCGCGGCCATCGTCGAGCCGCAGGGGCAGGTGCCGCTCGAGATAGACGCTCGTCACCTGCTCGCGCTCGCGCAGGTAGTGAACGGTCGCCTGCACTTCATCCTTCGCGACGCGGAAAGCGACGCCGTGGCAGCGCCCGCCCCGGTCGAGGCCGAGCACCAGCCCCGGATTTTCCGGCGTGCCGCGATGAACATAGGAGAGCACGCAGAGCGCGCGGCGATAACCGTAAAGCTGGGCATGACGGCGTTCGACAAAAGGAAAGCCCGGTCTCCACATGAGCGAGCCGTAGCCGAAAACCCACAGGTCGTCCGATCCGTCCGTCATCGCCTCATGCCCGAACCTTGCCTGCTTTGCCGTTTAAGGAGCGCGCCGCTTTAAGGGAAAAGTGGAGAGCACTTTTCCTCATGCGCGCTACCAGCTACGAAGCAGCAGCACAACAGGAGATCTTGCATGGCCGAGGCCATCCGCACGGAAAACGTCCGCTATAGCCGCTTCTGGCTCTATACGCCTTTCGTCCTGCTGCTTCTCGTCGCGATCGCCTGGAGCGTGGCGTGGTTCTTCATCCGCAACCGCGCAGCCGAGGCGCTGGATGCCTGGATCGCGTCGGAGGCTCAAAGAGGTCGTCAATGGGCTTGCGCGGATCGCACCATCGCGGGTTATCCGTTCCGCATCGAGATCGTCTGCAACACGCTGGAGCTGAAGCAGGGTGCGGTGACCGCCTCCTTCGGACGCACGGAAGCCATCGCGCAGGTCTATCAGCCGCGGCTCGTGATCGTGGAGGTCGCAGGCCCCATGCGCGTGACCGACGGCAAGGCGAACGTGCAGGGCCAATGGGATCTGCTGCAGGCGAGCATCCATGCCTCACGGAGCGGATTGCAGCGATTGTCGGTTGCGGCCACCTCCCCCAAGTTCACCGTGACAGGCCTCGCGCCGCAGGACATCGCGACCTCGTGCCAGTATCTCGAACTGCATCTGCGCCCCAATCCCTCCCGCGCATCGGAGAAGGCCTATGACGCGGCCCTGTCGATCCGGCAGGCGACCGTTCCGCTGCTCGACGCCCTCATCGGCGGCTCGGAACTCACGGACCTGAACGCGGACGTCACCGTCACGCAGGCCACAGGCTTCCAGGGCCGCCCGATCGCACAGGAGCTGGAGCGCTGGCGCAGCGCGGGCGGCACGCTCGACGTCCTGACGTTGGCCGCTGCGAAAGGGCCCCGCCGCATCGAAGCGAAGGGCAAGCTGAATCTCGACGAGGAGCATCGCCCCGCAGGCCAGCTCACCGTTGCGGCAGCGGGTCTCGACGGCCTCATCGGCAACATCACGGGCAATCGCGCGGGCGGCGCCCTGCTGGGCGCGCTGCTGGGGCAGAACCCGCGCGCACAGGGCGGCAGCAATGGAAAGCCGCAGCTTGCGCAATTGCCGCAGCTGACGCTCAACAACGGCTATCTCGCGATGGGACCGTTCGTGATCCCGAACGTGAGATTGCAGCCGCTTTATTGAGGGTGGCTCGAAACATATCCCTCAAGACGACATCTGCTGCGTCATCACCGGCCTTGTGCCGGTGATCCCAGCCTTGAAACACCGCTCTCATCCCGAGGGAAAGACGCCGGGATGGCCGAGCCGGGCCCGGCTATGACGCGGTAGAGCCGTCGGACTCTCTGGATAAGGCGCGGCGCTTATGCCTGGTCCTTGCGGCGCCCGAAATCGGGCTCCGCCGTTTCCTGTCCCGACGAGATGATGCCGCGGCGGATGGCGCGGGTGCGGGTGAAGAGATCGAACAGCTTGTCGCCCTCGCCCCAGCGGATGGCGCGCGCAAGCAGCGCGATGTCCTCGTTGAGGCGGCCCAGCATTTCGAGCACCGCTTCCTTGTTGTGCAGGAAGATGTCGCGCCACATGGTGGGATCGGACGCGGCGATGCGCGTGAAATCGCGGAAACCGCCGGCGGAGAATTTGATCACCTCGCCCTGCGTGACGGTCTCCAGATCCGCCGCCGTGCCCACGATGTTGTAGGCGATAAGGTGCGGCACGTGGCTCGTGATCGCCAGAACGAGGTCGTGGTGCTGCGCCGCCATGATCTCCACGTTCGAGCCCATGGCCGTCCAGAAGGCGCGCACCCGCTCGACGGCCTCTTCATCCTCGCCTTCCGGCGGGGTGAGAATGCACCAGCGATTGTGGAAGAGGGTCGCGAAGCCCGCATCGGGGCCGGAATGCTCGGTGCCCGCCACCGGATGCGCCGGCACGAAATGCACGCCGTCCGGCAGATGCGGCTGCACCTGCGCGATAACGGACGCCTTCACCGAGCCCACATCGGACACGATGCTCCCAGGCTTCAGTCCCGGCTTCATGGCCTCCGCCACGGTGCCGCAGACGCCGACCGGCACGCAGAGGATGACGAGATCGGCATCCCTCACGCCTGCCACGAAATCGGTCGTCGCCTCGTCGGCGATGGCGAGTTCGCGCACGCGCGTTACCACCTCTTCGCTGCGGTCGACGGCCACGAGAGTGCCGGCGAGGTTCAGGTGCTTCACCGCGCGCGCGATCGACGAGCCGATCAGGCCGAGGCCAATCAGCGCGACGCGATCGAACAGCGGCATGTCGAGAGGAGGTCCGAGACGCTCAGGCATTGTTGCCGCCCTTCATGAAATCGCGCAAAGCCTCCACCACGAGGCGGTTCGCTTCCTCGCTGCCCACCGTCAGGCGAAGGGCATTCGGCAAACCATAGGCATCGATCCGGCGCAGGATGAGACCGCGGCCCGAGAGGAATTCATCCGCCTCCTTGGCGGTCTTTCCGGCTTCCGCGGGAAAGTTGATCATCAGGAAATTCGCAACGCTCGGCGTGACCTTCAATCCGAGCGCCTCGATCTCCCCGGTGAGCCATTCGAGCCATTGCGCGTTGTGCTCGACGGCTTTCACCACATGGGCCTCGTCCTGCACGGCAGCGACGCCAGCGGCCAGGGCCGGCCCGTTCATGTTGAACGGGCCGCGAATGCGGTTCACCGCGTCGGCGATATGCGCGGGCGCGACCATCCAGCCGATGCGCAGGTTGGCAAGGCCGTAGATCTTCGAGAAGGTGCGCATCATCACCACGTTCTCGGACGTGGCGACGAGTTCGAGGCCGGACTCGTAATCGTTGCGGCGCACGTATTCCGCATAGGCGGCGTCGAGCACCAGCAGCACATGCGGCGGCAGGCCCGCATGCAGGCGCTTCACCTCGTCGAAGGGAATGTAGGTGCCGGTGGGATTGTTGGGATTGGCGAGAAAGACGATCTTCGTCTTGTCCGTCACGCGGCTCAGGATCGCATCCACATCGGTGCGGTAATCCTTCTCCGGCGCGACCACGGGCGTGCCGCCCGCGGCTAGGATCGCGATGCGGTAAACGAGAAAGCCGTGTTCGCTGTAGAGGCCCTCGTCGCCTGGGCCCATATAGGCATAGGTGACGAGCGAGAGCAGCTCGTCGGAGCCTGCGCCGCAGACGATGCGGTTGGGATCGAGCCCGTATTTCGCGCCGATGGCCTCGCGCAGCTTCATGGCCGAGCCGTCCGGATAAAGCTCCAGATGATCGAACGAATTGAACGCCTCGATCGCCTTCGGAGAAGGCCCCAGAGGCGTCTCGTTCGAGGAGAGCTTATGAACCTTCACGCCCGCAGCGGCCTTGCTCTTGCCGGGCACATAGGCGTCGATCTGCATGACGCCGGGACGGGGTTCGGGACGAACGGACATTTTCAAAACTTCCTAGGCAATCGATTGCGAACAGGGTTAGCGCTTCAGTTCACCGCTCTCTTCCCTCCCCCTTGAGGGGAGGGGCAAGGGTGGGGGTGTACGGCTGGGTGAGAGATTGAGTTGTAAAAGCGTCGTGAGTTCATCACGAAACGCGACGCTTTGACTTTACGACCCCCACCCTCAATCCCTCCCCTCAAGGGGGAGGGCAAATCGCGCCCAATCATCGAACGTCATTCACTGACCCGAAGAAGGCTCTACCGCAGCTCGATGGTTATTTCACGTGGAAACGTTCGGCATGGCTTCCGACTTCCACGAGCTGGGCGAGGCTCGCGCCTGCTTCCGTCAGCTCCTGCTGCAGGCGGGAGGCCTCCACGATGCCGGGCACGGCAATGAGTTCGGACAGGCCGTTGGCGTCGGCGGCGCTCGCCACCACCTCGCCGCCGAGCCGCGTCAGCGCCTCGTTCGCGCCCTTATGCCAGCGCTCGAACTGGGCCGCGTAGAGCACAACGTCGCGCACCGCATTGTCTGTCAGGGGCTTGGAGATCACGAAGACCGGGGTTCCCGCCGGATGGTCCGGCCGCTCGATGAAGGGAAGCCGCGCGATGACCTTGGGACGGTCCTTCTCGGCGAGGGTGCGCCACCAGGCGCCGCTGGTCGCGCCCTGGTCGAGGCGGAAGATACCGAGGTCGCCCTTGGAATTCGCCACCGCCTCGATCACCGCCGCCGCGCTCGGTTGGTTGATGCAGGGAACGGTGAAGCCGAAATGAAACCGGGCCGAGTCGCGCATGGGCGCATCGCCCCCCGACACATCCGCATGGACCGAGTAATTCGACTGCACATAGGTGAAGGTGCCGATGATCACCCGCCAGATGCTCTCCACCGTATCGAGGGGGAGCAGGCCCTGATGGCGCTCGGCCAGCGCCTTCATCATCGAGGCCTCGCGGCCGGGACGGAAGGCGGAGCTGATGCCCGTCTCGGACGCCTTCTTGGACTCGATCAGCCGGTCGATGATGGTGCCGCGCTCCATGAGCAGCCGGTGCATGGCCTCGTCGATACGGTCGATCTCCTGGCGCAGTTCGGCAAGAGATGGAACGGGCTTCGACGGGACGGGCTTTTCGGCGGTCATGGCTTCGATCCTGAAACGTTGCGCTTTTCTTTGGCCCGTTTGAAGCCGCTTGTCATCCCCGCTGAAGGAAGCGGAAAGGCGCCCCGGCCTCATCGCGGCCGAGCGGTTGGACCAGGGGAAGACCGGGGTTGCGCGGGAGAGGCTCAACCCGCAGGACGATTGCAACGCGCACTTCCCTCCCCCTTGCGGGGAGGGGTTAGGGGTGGGGTCGGACAGTCAGAGCGCTGCGGCTGCTCCAGTGAACATGACGGCCCTACAGCACATCCCCTCTCCCGGGTGGGAGAGGGGCAGGGGTGAGGGACCGCCATCCGGATTAGGCAGTCCCTCACCCGGAGCTGCGCTCCCACCCGGGAGAGGTCTTCCCGTGTCTCACTGGTTTGAGGTCTCACCCGGTCGATCGACCCCCACCCCTCCCCCTCCCCGCAAGGGGGAGGGAACCCGCGCCCCACCCAAGCACGGCAGCGGATGTTATGTTCTTACTTTGTTCTTGACTTTGGTCCTAACCTCGGCTATAGCTGTGGGCATCCGGCTCCAGGAGGGGCGCGCTCGCGAGGCGTCGTGAATGATGGGAGCCGGAACGGTCCTGTGCAGGCCTCGCAATCCTGTGACGGGAGGCCCATTGCTGCAAGATGCGATGTCCGCCTAAACAAACCGTGCGCGAGGAGCCGTCGGGTTCTTCACACACTAGATACACGAGCCGGACGCCTCCTCGCGCCCTCCCTCGTCCCATCACCCTCGGAGCAAACGCTCGCGAGGCCATTCCCGCTTGCTCTTTGAGACCCAGCTTGCCCCCGCGACAAATCCTTATGGGGCCTTATGCGCGTTGACGGCTGGACCTGTACGAATTACGGCTTGTTCGGAAAATCGAACACAGCCGCCTCATCCATGACAGCATCACCCCTCTCCCTGGAAGCGCGAAGCCAAGCCGACGATCCGTCGAGCCTGGTCATGCGCTTTGGCGCGGACGAGCCGTTGATGATGGATTCCGGAATCGCGCTCGCCCCCTGGCAGATCGCGTACCAGACCTACGGCACGCTCAACGCAGAGCGCTCCAACGCCGTGCTGATCTGCCATGCGCTCACCGGCGACCAGCATGTGGCGAACGACAACCCCGTCACCGGCAAGCCCGGCTGGTGGCTGACCATGGTCGGTCCCGGCAGACCGGTGGACACCAACCGCTTCTTCGTGATCTGCGCCAACGTGATCGGCGGCTGCATGGGCACGACGGGCCCGGCCTCGACGGATCCCGCGACCGGCCAGCCCTACGCGCTCGATTTCCCGGTGGTCACCATCCGCGACATGGTGCGCGCGCAAGCGGCCCTCATCGACAGGCTTGGCATCGAGACCCTGTTCTGCGTGATCGGCGGATCCATGGGCGGCATGCAGGTGCTGCAATGGGCAGCGAGCTATTCGCATCGCGTGTTCGCGGCTCTCCCCATCGCCACCGCCGCGCGTCATTCGGCTCAGAACATCGCCTTCCACGAAGTCGGCCGCCAGGCCGTGATGGCCGACCCCGACTGGCGCGGCGGACGCTATCTGCTCGAGGGCACGCGGCCCTCGAAAGGTCTCGCGGTGGCGCGCATGGGCGCGCACATCACCTACCTGTCCGAGATGGCCCTGCACCGGAAGTTCGGCCGCAATTTCCAGGACCGCGCCGCCCCGACATTCTCCTTCGACGCGGATTTCCAGATCGAGAGCTATCTGCGTTATCAGGGCATCTCATTCGTCGAGCGGTTCGACGCCAATTCCTACCTCTACGTAACGCGGGCGATGGATTATTTCGATCTCGCAGCGGAGCATGGCGGCTCGCTCGCAAAAGCCTTCAAGGGCTCGACCACGCGCTTCTGCGTGATCTCGTTCACCTCCGACTGGCTGTTCCCCACCTCCGACTCCCGCGCCATCGTGCATGCGCTCAATGCTGCCGCGGCGTCGGTCGGCTTCGTGGAGGTGGAGAGCGATAAGGGTCACGACGCCTTCCTGCTCGAGGAGCCTGAGATGTTTGCGGCGGCGCGCGGCTTCATCGACGCGGCGGCCCGGGTGCGGGGCATCGCATGACCACATCGAGTCTCGCTCTGCCGGCAACGGATCTCGCCACCGGCCACCGCCTCGACTTCCTGCTCGTCGCCGACATGGTGGAGCCGGGCTCGCGGGTGCTCGACGTCGGCTGCGGCGATGGCGCTCTGCTCTCGCTCCTGCGCGATCGAAAAAACGTTGACGGACGCGGCATCGAGATTTCCCGCGAGGGCGTGAACGCCTGCCTCTCGAAAGGCCTGCCGGTGATCCAGGGCGACGCCGACACGGATCTTGCCGATTATCCGGACGATACCTTCGATTACGTGATCCTCTCGCAGACGATCCAGGCAACCCGCCAGCCACGCGTGGTGCTCGAGCATCTCCTGCGCATCGGCCGCCGCGCCATCGTGTCGTTTCCGAATTTCGGCCATTGGCGCGTGCGCGTCGACCTGGCTCTCAAGGGCCGCATGCCGGTAACGGAAAACCTGCCCTATTCCTGGTACGACACGCCCAACATCCATTTCTGCACTATCCGCGATTTCGTGGAGCTGTGCCGCGAGGTCGGCGCGCAGATGGAAAAGGCCGTCGCCCTCAACGCGGGCGGAAAGCCCATGCAGGTGAGCCTGCCCTGGTGGGTCTGGAACCTTCTCGGCGACCAGGGCGTGTTTCTGCTCAAGCGGAAGTAAGCCGCCCTACTCCCCCGACGCCAACGGATGCAGGTCGCGCACCATGCTCTTGAGACGCTCGTCCAGAACATGCGTATAAATCTGCGTCGTCGAGATGTCGGAATGGCCGAGCAATTCCTGCACGACACGCAGATCGGCACCATTCTGGAGCAGATGGCTCGCGAAGGCGTGGCGCAGCACGTGGGGGCTGATCTTGTCGGCGCGCAGACCCGCTCCGGCCGCCACCGTTTTCAGATCGCGCGCGAAAGCCTGGCGTGTCAGATAGCCGGTCTCGCTGTCCGCCGGGAACAGCCAGGGGCCGGTCGCCTTTCCCTGCTCTTCCAGCAAGGCGAGATAGGCGCGGGCCGCATCCCGCGCCGCTTCTGTCAGGGGCACGAGACGCTCCTTGGCACCCTTGCCGCGAACAACGAGGAAGCGGTCGCGGGTTTTGGCGGCGCTGCGCGGAAGCGAGACAAGTTCCGAGACGCGCAGGCCCGTGGCGTAGAGAAGCTCGAGCAGGCAGGCCATGCGGGCCGCCTTGAGCCGCTCAGGCTGCGAAGCCTCGGGATGAACAACCCCCTCATGGGCCACCTGCAGCAGACGGTCCACCTGATCGACGGAGAGAACCTTAGGCAGCACCCTGCCCCGCTTCGGAGCGGAAACCGCAGCCGTAGGGTCGGCGGGAGCATAGCCTTCCACATACAAAAATTTGTGAAACTGCCGCACAGCGGAAAGTCTGCGGGCGGCGGAGGTGGCCTTCAGGCCGCGCTCCTCGAGGCTCGCCATGAATCCGCGAATGGTGGCGGCGGAAGCGCTGTCAGGCTGCGCCCTCTGCTCGTTGAGAAAGCTCAGATAATCCTCAAGATCGCGCCGGTAGGCATCCAGCGTATTCTTGGAGGCGCCGCGCTCGGCGGCAAGCATGTCCAGGAAAAGGCTGGCCTGACGCGCGCCGCTCATCAGGTGGAAGGGGCCCGCTGGGTCGGGACCGGTACCGTAATCTCGCGTGGATCGGGGTGGACGAAGGTCGCCAGCGCGAACATGGCGGCGAACCCTAAGCCCGCGAGAATGGCAACGACGAGGAGAAACCGGAATAACGTGGGCAAGGGACCCTCTTCTAAGCGTTACCTCGCTAGAACCATGCATGAGCCGCAAAGGCAAGTCCTTACGTTAAGGCACGCTCCACTCAGCTCTCTGCCCTCCGATCATCGGGGCCGCACGATCCGCTGCCTTAAGCGGACTTCGGATTGATCCCAAAAGTGCATTCCACTTTCCGGTCCGATGCTCTAGGACAGTCTCATGAACAATATCAGCCGCTTCAATCCGCTCGATGAAGCTGGCGGGCAGACTGAGAGTCGCCGGCGCGGCCACCCGATCAGCCGCCAGCTCGGCGCACGGTCGATCGTGCTCGTCGGGCTCATGGGCGCCGGAAAAAGCACGGTGGGCCGGAGACTGGCCCAGACGCTCAAGCTGCCTTTCCGCGACGCCGATCACGAGATCGAGGCGGCCGCCGGCATGACGATCCCCGATATCTTCTCCATTCATGGCGAGGAGCATTTCCGCGACGGCGAGCGCCGGGTCATCGCCCGCCTGCTCCAGGAAGGCCCCATGGTGCTGGCCACCGGCGGCGGGGCTTTCATGAACGAGGATACCCGCGCGAACATCGCCGAAAGCGGCATCTCGGTCTGGCTGAAGGCCGATCTCGACGTGCTCATGCGGCGCGTGCGCAAGCGCGACACCCGCCCCCTCCTGCGCAACCCCGACCCGGAAGGCACTATGCGCCGGCTCATGGAACTCCGTTACCCGGTCTATGCTCTGGCGGATCTCACCATCGATTCGCATGAGGCACCGCACGACCGTGTGGTGGCCGATATCATCAAGGCTCTCGGCGGCTGGTTCGACAAGGAAAAGCAGGGGAGCGCCGAATGAGCAGCGCATCGGCTCAGGCCAGCACCGCATCCGCGCTGACGGTTCCGGTCCCTCTCGGCGAGCGGGCCTATGACATTCTGGTCGGGCGTGGCCTGATCGGCACGGTAGGCTCCCGCATCGCAGCGCTTGGCGCCCGCGCCGCCGCTATCGTGACGGACGAGCATGTCGGTCCGCTCTACGCGCAGGCTTTCTCCGATGCCTTGCAGACCCACGGCTTGCGCACATCCGTCATCACCCTTGCTCCTGGCGAGGCGACGAAATCCTATGCCAGCCTGGAGCGGGTGTGCGACGCGGTGCTGGAAGCGAAAATCGAGCGCGGCGACCTCGTGATCGCATTGGGTGGCGGCGTGATCGGCGATCTTGCAGGCTTTGCCGCCGCTGTGGTGCGTCGCGGCGTCCGCTTCGTGCAGGTGCCGACCACCCTGCTCGCGCAAGTGGATTCATCCGTCGGCGGCAAGACCGGCATCAACTCCCGTCACGGCAAGAATCTCGTCGGCGCCTTCCATCAGCCGAGCCTCGTTCTGGCCGATACAGCCCTCCTCGACACGCTGCCGCTCCGCGAGATGCGCGCCGGCTATGCGGAGGTGGTGAAATACGGCCTGATCGACGACGCGCGCTTCTTCGCCTGGTGCGAAAGGAACTGGAGGGGCATCTTCGAAGGCGGCATGGAGCGCGATGAAGCCGTTGCGCAGAGCTGCCGCGCCAAGGCCGCCGTGGTGGTGCGCGACGAGCACGAGACCGGCGATCGTGCCCTGCTCAATCTCGGCCATACTTTCGGTCATGCGCTGGAAAAGATCACGGCTTACGATTCCGCGCGCCTCGTTCATGGAGAAGGCGTCGCTATCGGCCTCAACCTTGCGTTCCGCTTCTCGGCCGCTCTGGGCCTCTGCCCGATCTCCGACGCGGAGCGCATCGAGGCGCATCTGACGAGCGTTGGACTTCCCACGCGCCTGTCCCATGTACCGGGTGGGTGCGGCACGGTGGACGAACTTCTGGACGCGATGGCCCAGGACAAGAAGGTGAAGGGTGGATCGCTCACATTCATCCTGGCCAAGGGTATCGGTCAGAGCTTCATCGCCCCCGGCATCGAAGCAGGGAAAGTCCGCACATTCCTGATGAGTGAAATCAACGCATCATCGTCATGATCGAGGAATCCTCTTCCGGCGATCTCTGGGTTGCCGCCCTGGTCGTCATCTTCTGCCTTCTGCTGTCGGCCTTTTTCTCGGCAGGTGAAACGGCCTTCACGGGTGCCTCCCGCTCCCGCATGCTCATGCTGGAAAAGGGAGGCGACAAGCGAGCCCGCTTGGTGAACCGTCTCCTCGAGATGCGCGAGCGGTTCATCGGCACTGTTCTGATCGGCAACAATATCGTCAATATCGGCGTGTCGGCCTTTGCGACCAGTGTCCTTGTCGCCATCTTCGGCGATGGCGGCGCACTTTATGCCACCGCGATCATGTCGGTGCTGGTGATCGTATTCGCCGAGGTTACACCCAAGACCATCGCCATCTTATCGCCTGACAGCGTCTCGCTTTTTCTCTCGCGACCCATGTCCTGGGTCGTGGCGATCCTCGGCCCTTTGGCCATCGCCGTCGAGCGCTTGGTGCGCCTGATGCTGCGCCCGTTCGGCATCAGGATCGGTGAGAACACGCCAATCCTTTCCGCGTCGGAAGAAATTCGCGGCCAAGTCGACCTGCTGCACAAGGAAGGCGGCGTCGCGAAGGTGCAGCGCGACATGCTGGGCGGCCTCCTCGATCTCGAGGATCTCAGCGTCTCGGAGGTCATGGTTCACCGCACGAAGATGCGCACCATCAATGCCGATCTCTCGTCGGAAGAGATCGTGCGCGAAGTGCTTTCCTCGCCCTATACGCGCATGCCGCTCTGGCGTGAGAGCCAGGAGAATATCGTCGGCGTTCTTCACGCCAAGGACCTGCTGCGCGCGCTCGATGCTGTCGGAGGCGATGCGAGCAAGCTGAAGGTGGAGGCGATTGCGCTGGAGAGCTGGTTCGTGCCGGACACCACCTCGCTGCGCGACCAGCTCAAGGCATTCCTTGCCAAGAAAACGCACTTCGCCCTGGTGGTGGATGAGTATGGCGAGGTCATGGGCCTCGTGACGCTCGAGGACATTCTCGAGGAGATCGTCGGCGACATCAAGGACGAGCATGATCTCTCCGTGCAGGGCGTGCGACCGCAGCCGAATGGCTCCGTGAATGTGGATGGCTCAGTTCCGGTCCGCGACCTCAATCGCGCCATGGACTGGAACTTGCCGGACGAGGAGGCCACCACCATCGCGGGCCTCGTCATTCACGAAGCTCAGACGATTCCCGATACCGGCCAGATCTTCACCTTCCATGGATGCCGCTTCCAGGTTCTACGCAAATCGCGTAACCGCATCACGGCGCTGAGGATCACCCCGCTTCAGCCTGCGCGGGCCAGGGACAGCTGATTCCATTCAGGCTTTCAGGAAATCGACAAGCCTCCGGCTGACGGCATCGGGGTCTTCCAGATGAACCCAATGAGTTGCCTTCTCGAACCTAGAAACCTGCGGTTTCGTGCATAAGGCCAAGCTCTTCTCGCAAAGCCCGAACTCCAGAAATGGATCGCGCATACCCCAGATCGCAAGCACCGGCATCGCGAGCTTGGCTTCCACGGACTGCGATGGCTTGAACGGCAAGGCGCGGTACCAGTTCAACATGGCTGTGAGCGCACCCGGCCGGGTCCAAGCCTTTTCATACTCAGCCAGATCGGCCGACGAAAAGGTGTCCTTGCGGCTCGTGCGCAGAAGAGAGCGTCTGAGGGCCTTGTAGCTGTCGGCTGAAAGCATGGCTTCGGGAATGAAGGGAAGCTGGAAGAAGCCGACATACGAGCTTTTCAGCATCTGGCTGGGATGACGGCGCATGTAACTGCCGGCAACATCGGGATGCGGCGCATTGATCGCCACCAACCGATCGATTCGATCGGGATGTCGCGTGGCGGTCCACCAGGCGGCAATGCCACCCCAATCGTGTCCCACGAGGGAGCATATGCTGCATCCAAGCGCATCCATCAACCCAATCACATCCTGTGCCAGTAAATCGAGCTGGTAGGCCCTGCGGCCTTCGGGCTTGTCACTGAGATTGTAGCCGCGCTGATCGGGCACGAGGACTCGAAAACCGGCCTGCGCCAGCGGTTCGATCTGATAGCGCCATCCCCACCAAAACTCTGGAAAGCCATGGAGCAGAATGACGAGTGGGCCATCTTTCGGCCCAGCCTCAATGCAATGCAGCGTGATGCCGTTGCTCTGGAGGAAGATGCCGGCCGCTCGAGGATCGGTTGCTTGTTTCATGCCGCTCGCAGAGATTCGAGGAATAGGTCAAGCCTGCGCGACAACATTCGGCCGCACGACCTGCACCGCAGGCTCCTCGGCCGCCATGAATTGTGCGCGCGCCAGTTCCGCAAAGCGGCCGCCTTTCGCAACAAGCTCGTCGAAAGTACCCGTCTCGATCACGCGCCCCTGGTCGAAGACGAGGATGCGATTGGCGTTGCGGATCGTGGCGAGGCGATGGGCGATGACGAAGGTCGTGCGCCCTTTCATCACTTCATCCAGGGCCTTCTGCAATTTCTTCTCGGTGGCGGCATCAAGCGCGCTAGTTGCCTCGTCGAGGATGAGGATCGGCGGGTTCTTCAGCAAGGCCCGCGCAATGGACAGGCGCTGGCGCTCGCCGCCTGACAACGAGCGGCCCCGTTCGCCAATAACCGTATCGAGGCCCTCCGTCTGGCGGGAGATGAACTCGATGGCCTGTGCGCGCTGCAGGGCTTCGATCATTTCAGCGTCTGTGGCATCCGGGCGCCCAACCTGCAGGTTCTCGCGGATTGTTCTGGCAAACAGCATCGGCTCCTGAAACACGACGCCGATGTTGCGGCGCAAGGATGCCAGCGTGAGATCCCGGATGTCGTCGCCGTCGATCCGAATGCATCCGGATTGCGGATCGAACGCACGGTGCAGGAGACCAAGCGTCGTCGACTTGCCCGAACCCGTTGCGCCGACCAGAGCTACATTCTCGCCGGGCTGAATTGAGAAGGAGACATCCTGGACGGCTGAGCGCTTGCCGTCATAGGAGAAGCTCACATTGTCGAACACGACCTCGCCCTCGAAGCGTTCCACCGATTTGGCGTTCGGCCGGTCGTGAACGGCAGGCGCCGTATCGAGAATCTCGAAGAACTCCTGCAGCTTCGGCGCCTGCATGAAGAGCTGGTTGATGAAGCTGACCGCCTGCTCCAGACGCCCGATCAGCATCGTCGCCATACTCATGAAGGTGACGATCTGACCGATGGTGGCAAGGCCGTTGAGATGCAGCCAGGTCCCGAGCAGGAAGATCGCTGTGACCGTGATGGTGGCTGACGCGCGCGACGCGACGGAAGCCAAAGCCCACCAGGACAGGACCGGATTCTGCGCCTGCAGCAATTGCTGAATGATCGTGCGGAGCGAACGGCTTTCAGCCTCGATGCGCGTGAAGGACTGGATCACGGGCACGTTGCCCAGCGCGTCGGAAGCATGTTCGGCAAGACTGGAATGATAACGCTCGACCGAGCCTTGCAGGGTCTCGGTCTTACGCAGCACGATTGCTGTCAGCACCGCAAAGACGCCAACAAGAACCACAAGCAGAATTCCGAGCCGCCAGTTCAAGAAAACGGTGAGCGGCAGCAGCACGACAAGAGAAATGATGGCCGACAGGTGCTCACGGAAAAACCCGAGCCAGAGCCAGGACATGCTACCCGAGCCTTCCAGCATGACTTTCAGAACCCGGCCCGAATGGGTGGACGTGTGAAAAGCGAGCGGAAGCTCGAGCACGTGCTCGAAATAATTGGCGACAACGGCAAGACGCCGGCGATGAGCGAGCCGGTCCGCATGGAGGGCCACGAGAGCGCCTGCACCGATCGAGAAAAGGCCGAAGGCCACCCATGCCACGATCAGGGGGGTAAGCACCGAGAACGTTACTGGAGCCGAACCCGGGATCTGGGCACGCGTAAGAACGTCGATGATACGACCGAACAGGATCGGTTCTGCGAAGGCCGAGATCGCCAGGGCGACATTAGCCAGGGCGAGCAGAGCGCCCACTCTCAGGTCAGACCCAAGCTGGCCCAGCACGCGGATGTAAAGCCTGATCAGCCGCATAGGATCACCCTGTCCCCGGCGCCATGGTCATATGGAGAACTCCACTCCCGAGGAGGAGTTTCGTAATCCTGTTCCCTGAAGTTGCCAAGGCTGGAGAATATGAACGCCTCATGCCTCGCTTCGCCTATGGTTATGGTCGCCCTTTTTGAAGCGCTTGCGGAGGCTTCCCATCCATTTCCGCCGCGGATGGGCAGCATTCTGGAGGCGGGACTGCGGCAAGAGGATCGCGCCCTCTTCTGTCTTTCGAATGTAGAGGGTTCGGGTGTGAAACTCCTCAAGTCCAGGCCGATGCCCGATGGACATTACTGTCGCGCCCTTCAGCTCATCGTCGAACAGGGACAGCATGGAAGCCTGGTTTTCCTCGTCGAGGGCAGAGGTCGCCTCGTCCATGAAGACCCAGCGCGGCTTGTGCAGAAGAACGCGTGCGAAGGCGACACGTTGCTGCTGACCGAGCGACAGGGTCTTGTCCCACCGTTCATGCCTGTCGAGCATATCCACGAACTCTCCCAATCCGCACCGTTCCAGCGCCCCGCGGATCGCGGCATCGTCGAATGTCTCCGGCGATGCAGGATAGCTGAGAGCTGCTCTCAGGGTCCCTAATGGGAGATAGGGACGCTGCGGCAGGAACATCATCTCGTGACCGGGCGGCAGGCGGATCGTGCCCGAGCCCCAAGGCCAAAGTTCCGAAATGGCGCGGAACAGGGTGCTCTTGCCCGCTCCAGACTCACCCATGATCAATACGCGCTCGCCGGGTTGTATTTCTGCCGTGGCATCCTCGATGAGAATGCTTCCGTCGCTCAAGGCGATCGACAATCCCTCGAAGCTGAGCCAGCCTTGCGGATGGGGCGAGATTTCGATCCTGCCGTTCTGGGCCGTGACCTCCTCGAGATCGATGGCCGCCTGACGGAAGGTAGCCACGCGCAGAACTGCAGACCGCCAATCGGCGATCTTCGGGAAGTTGTCCACGAAGTAGCGCAGGGCCGCCTGCACCTGGTTGAACGCGCCGACCACCATCATCATGCCGCCGAAGGAGAGACGTCCACTGAAGTAACCAGGTGCGGCTGCGAGGATCGGCACGACGATCGCGAGCCATCCATAACCTGACGTGATCCAGGTCAGACGCGCGAGCGCCCCCGACAAGCGGCGCGTTGACTTGAGAACAGCCTCTACGAAGTCATCGAGATTGCGTCGTTCGTCGTTCTCGCCATTGTAGAGCGAGACGCTCTCCGCGCTTTCGTTGACACGGACGAGCGCGAAGCGCAGATCGGCCTCACGGGCATAGCGCTCGGTATTGAGGCGGATCAGCGGGCGGCCGACAAGCCAGGTCAGCCCGGAGCCGATGCCGGCATAGCCGATGGCAACCCATACCATGTAGCCGGGGATCGTGATTTCCCGTCCGCCGATCATGAAGGTGGTGTCGCCCGAGAGCGTCCACAGGACGCCGATGAAGCTGACGAGCAGGAGAAAGGCCTGGAGCATGCCGACACCCAACTCCGTCGACAGCTCGGAGAAGAGACGGCAATCCTCCTGCAGACGCTGATCGGGCTGGCGGCTGTTCTCTCCCATGAAGCCAAGCTGATAAGCGTGGTTGGGTTTGAGCCAGAGATCGAGCAGCACTTGAGTCAAGCGCTGCCGCAGACGGATCTTGAGCCTCTCCTGTAACCAGGTTTGCGCCACGACGAGGGAAAGGAGAGCGGCAACAATGATGACGAAGACGAGAAGCTGATCGAAGAAGGATGACGTGTCACGCTTTTCGACAGCATCGAAGAAAGCGCCGTTCCACTGGTTGAGACGAACCTGGCCCACCATGTTGCCGATGAGAATGACGACGATGGCAATGGCCAGCCGGGTCATCGGCCAGCCCTTCCGGTTCCGGTACATGTCCCGGAACAGCAGGAACATCTCGCGCCCGATGCTGGGCGCCAATTCATGGGGAGGTTCAGGAAGCCTTTGATTCGTCTGGTGAGCGGCGGCGTGGTCCGCTTCCTTCGCAAGCGTAGTATCCTGACCGGGTCCGACGTCCTGCTCGCTGCCTGTCGCTGGAGGCGGGGGCATCTGCTTGCCCAGCTTGGGATCGAAGTCCGGCATGGTCTTTCAAAACACGCTCTTACAACGCCACCACCGACGCTGAATCTAAAGAGCTACGCTTTGAATTAAGTTCCAAGCCACTACAAAACCGAAACAAATCCTAGATCAGGGTTTGTCGGCCGCGACCACCAGAGCCCAATAGACCTTGTACTTCGAGTTCGGCGTATAGGCTGTAGCGATGCCGATCCGCGTCGCTTTGGGATCGAGCAGCACCCTGTTGTGTTGAGGACTTTCCCGCCAACCGGAGAACGCCTCGGCGAGCGTATGATAGCCTGCAGAGAGATTGGCTCCCGGCGCGAGGAAGCCTGCCGAGGATAGCCGACCCTTGAAGGCCTCGGCGGAGCTCGGCTTGTCGGCCGCCGCCATGGCATCGGCTTCCGCCTGGGCAGCTGCCTGCAGATCGGGGTCGAGCGTGAGGGGGCCTAAGCCATTGTTGCGGCGATAGGCGCCGATCATGTCGCGCGCCATGACTGCATCCACCACCGCGCCGGAATTGGCCATGGAGGTATAGAAGCTCGGCGTCTGGTGTGCTTGGCGCTGCCCGGTCTGGCATCCCGCCAGGACGAGCGCTGCAAGGCTTGAACAGAGGAGGCTCTTCATGCAGGCGATTTATCCTTGAGAAGAGTTAAGGTTTCATCCTCTTCTCCACCCTTTTTGGAGCTGTCGTCCTTCGGATTTTCCTCTTCCTTGGGCTCAGGCACGATCGGCGTCGGCACACCGATACCGGCTTTTCTCAGGCCCCGGAAAATGTCGAAATAGATATCGCTCGACACCCTGCCCGCCGCATCGATGTCATCCACGAAGCAGACGAGATCGAAGTCGATGGTGTTTTCCGTCACCTTCTTGAACAGGACACGCGGATTGGGCTCGGTCATAACCTCACGATGCGCAAGAGCAGCGTTTCTCATGATTTCCGCAACCTGATCCGGGTCGGAGGCGCGGGGCACGGGAATCGTGACAAGCACCCGCCCGACACGATCGTTGCGAACGCGATTGCGGACGACACCGGAAATCAGGTTCGAATTAGGGACGATGAGTGTCGCGCGATCCCCGGTTTGAATTTCGGTCGAACGCACATTGATCCGTCTCACATAGCCTTCAGCATCACCGACCACTACGAGATCGCCCACGCGGATCGGTCGTTCCCAGAGCAGGATGAGCCCTGAAATGAAGTTATTGACGATGGATTGTAGGCCGAAACCGATACCCACCGAGAGGGCACCGGCTACGATGGTCAGCCGCTCCAGGCTCAAGCCCAGATAGGTGAAGGCGACAACGCCGGCCGTGATGATGCCCACATAGCCCGCTGCCGTGCGGATCGAGTTGCGCAGACCCGCATCGAGATCGGTCGCAGGCAGGAAAGTGTTGTCGAGCCAGCGCTGGATGATGCGCGTGACCGTGAAGCCGGCAGCAAACAAAAACGCCGCAATCAGGATGGACGACAGGGAGATCGTGACATCGCCGACACTGAACCCGAAGAACAAAGCCCGCAGCGAACCCATCACATCCGTGGATTCGATTCCCCAGGGCAGGAGAACCATCAGAATGGCGATGATAATGAGCGCGAGCCGGGCGATGCCGCTCGCCAGCACCCCGATCTGCTCCAGAGAACGGCGGCGGATGCCCGTATTGGCTTGCAGCGTTGTGGCGAGCCTGCTCTGACTGCGGAGAGATCCGGCGATGAACTCGTCCGCCAGAGTGATGCAAAGAACAAGCATCGCGATGATCAGGGAGATCGAGATGGCCTGATCGACGACGAATGAAGCAAGAGCCGTATAGCCGCCGATCACGCTGCCGATGACGACCGCGACAGTAAACCAGCCGATGCTTCGCACCGGTCCGCCGATATCGACCTCCTGCGCCACGTATGGGCCGAGGCAGTTCTCGTCCTGGTTCTCGCTCGTCGCGAAGCGCCGCAGCAGTTCCGCGAAGATGAATGCCATAGCCAGTGCAAAGACGGCCCTGGTGATCACTGTGATGGGCAACACGGCGGCAACGGCCTTATTGAAGGCCTCGATCACCTTCTCGACAATCAGCACGGTCGCCAGCGTGACCGAAAAACCCATGATGCGCACTGCAGAAACGTCACGCACCGGAATCAAGCGCCAGGACGTATGGCCAGGTGCGAGAACGGCATCGATCAGAGCACGCACGAAGGCGATGAAGGCCAAGCCGCCGAGCATCGATTTTCCAACCTCTTCCAGGCGGGGCGGGACGATATCCGCCGAATCAAATGCGATCCAGACGATCCAGCTGCCTGCGATCGCCGGACCTGCTCCGAGCGCAAGAACGCCGACTGCGGCCATCAGGCGGCTGCGGCGGGATGGATCTGTGATCTCGGGATCGCGCCTCACCAAGCGCGGCGCAAGAGAGCGACGCCCGACATAAAGCGCCACGGCGGCCCCAATGGCGAGACCAAGAAGCAGGAGCACGCCCAGGGTCGCATTGCGCTTCGCCTGCTCAAGGGCGTCGGTGAGCACGATCCGTTGTGCCCTCAGCTCATTCGGAATGGCCTGGATGACGCTCATCCAGAGATTGGGGCTTAGGATGCCGTCGCTCTGCTCGAACAGCGCGCGCGTGAACCCGGCCCGGCGCAGATCACCGATTTGGGCGCTCAGTTGCTCTGCCTGGACCAGTAATGCGCGTCCGAGCCGCTGCGTCTCGTCGAGTTCGGCAACGGCCACTTCACGATCCGCGCGATCCCGGGCAACGTCGGCGCTTTCCTCGGGCTGGCCATTGGCAGGCTTTGGCCCAAGCTGGGAAAGGCGCTGGCGGCTCGCCTCCAGCCGTGGTGCCTGCTCTTCGATGACAACCCGGATCGCTGCGATGATAGGCTCGATCTGCTGACGCAGATTCTGCAGTTCGGTATCGGACTGCGCCCGCCCCTGCAGCGCCAGTTCCTTCTGCTCGAGGTCGGCCTTGAAACCATCGAGCTTGGCGCGCGCTGCCTTCGTTTCCGCCGATACGGTTGCTGCAGGCCCCTCCTGGGCTGCAGGTGACGGCGCACGCTGCTGGGGAGCAGGAGCCGGAGAGGAAGCAGGAATCTGGGGCTGTGCCTGAGGGGCCGACTGCGCCAGAGCGAAGCCGCCCGAAGCAAGGCTGCACGCAACAATCGCGGCGTTCAAAAGCCGCTTCAGTCCAATCCCGGTCATTCAGTCCGCCTTATCGCATTCCCGTTCGGGTCGGTTCTTTCGCGAATCAATAAGGCGAAAACTCGCCGCCGGACCAGTGAAGTGCAACAAAAAAGCCTGGATGGCGGGCCACCATCCAGGCTTTCTCGAAGAATTTAGTCTCTTGTCATTGTGCCGGCTGGTTTGCGGATGGCTGCGCGTTGGGGGCAGGATAAGCCGGGTTGGCAGGCGAAACCCTGTCCGTAGGGTTGGCGTTGGACGAGCCAGTCGTCGATCCGGTGGTGGCCGAGCGGGCAGCATCCGTTCCAGGGTCGTCAGGCGATTGTGCCCCTGCCCAGATCAAATAACCGCCCACTGCAACGGCGAGCAGAAGCAATGAGCCGAGCAAAACGCCCAGAACCGGGCGGCCGGAAGCGCCTTGGCGGGCGCGATCGTCGGGGATTTGTTGAACCATCTCAAGCCTCTTTGGAAACTGCGGAATGTCGGGCGAGCGGCAAGGCTCTGCGTTGTCAGGGCAACGCTGGATGGAGGGGGCGGTTCCTGCCAAGCCTCGATGATAGATCATATCGAGGTCACGCTCTCCCTTTTGGATCCATTGAAGCACTCCGCCGTTGTTCACGACGGAACACCAACCCAATCTCAGGGACGAGGACCGATGGTTCCGGCAGACGTGAAAGCATCGATTGTCGCACCCCCGGGAACGGCATTCGTATCCCGGCTCGCAGCCATTTTTTCGCCGTCTTAGGCGCCCTTGGGTAATCTCTAATTCAAGGAGAAAACATGCAGGACAATCGCATCAGTCTGGACGGGGCTTGGGAATTTTTGCACGTGGCCGACGATCGTCTGTCGGGCCCGGCGGAGGTTCGCCAGATCATGGTGCCGAGTCCCTGGCAGGCTCAGTTTTCCGACCTGCGCATGCGCGCAGGCATCGGGATCTATCGCAGAACCATCGAGATCGACGAAGCGTGGCTGCACGACAGCATCTGGATCCGCTTTGGCGCCGTCTTTCACAACACGAAGGTTTTCATCAACGGCGAGGCGGTCGGCCATAACGAAGGCGGTTTCCTTCCCTTCTCGTTCGACGTGACCCCCCACCTCAAGCCGGGACCGAACGAGATCAAGGTGCGCGTGGATTCCCCCACCGACAATCCTGCCGAATTCCCGGATTCGCCCTTTGCTGAAATCCCGTTCGGAAAGCAGAGCTGGTACGGGCCACTTTCAGGCATCTGGCAGCCTGTTTATCTGGAGCGCCGCATCCCCGATCATATGAATCGCGTGCGCTTGGTGCCGAACCTTGCCACGGGCCATGTGGCGTCCGGCGTCTTCTTCGCTCGTCCCTTGATGGATGCAACGCAGATCCGCATCGAAGTCACGGATCCTTCCGGCGCCATCGTCGTCGACGAGGTGCACGAGACGCAGGTAGGCGTCACCAGCATGCCCTTCGAGCTGACAGTGCCGGACGTGCAGCCGTGGTCGCCCGATCATCCGAACCTCTACCGCATTCGCCTGCAGCTCATGCGCGCCGGCGATGTGAAGGACGAGATCACCGACAATTTCGGTTTTCGCACCATCGAAACCCGGAACGGCAAGTTCTATCTCAACGGCGAACCTCTCTATCTGCGCTCCGCCCTCGACCAGGATTACTACCCGGACACGATCTGCACCGTGCCGTCGGTGGAGTTTTTGGAGGATCAGTTCCGCAAGGCGAAAGAGCTTGGCCTCAACTGCCTGCGTTGCCACATCAAGGCAGCGGACCCTCGCTATTATGAGGTAGCGGATCGCATGGGTGTATTGATCTGGACGGAGCTGCCCAACGGCGGCATGGCCACCGATCGCTCGCGGGGCCGCAAGGAAAAGCTCCTCAAAGGCATCGTCGACCGCGACGGCAACCACCCGTCGATCATCATCTGGACGATCATCAACGAGAACTGGGGCGTCGACCTCGTCAACGACGCGGATCACCGCGACTGGCTCAAGCGCACGTTTGCGTGGCTCAAGGCCTACGATCCGACTCGCCTCGTCGTCGACAACTCGCCGCTCGCGCCGAGCTTCCACGTGGAATCCGATATTGCGGATTATCACTTCTATGCCGCCTATCCCGATCACAGAGCGCAGTGGGACCAGTTCGTGGACGAGCTGTCGAGCCGTGCATCCTGGCTCTACTCGCCCCATGGCGATGCCGTGATTACCGGCCGCGAGCCTCTCATGTGCTCGGAGTTTGGCAATTGGGGCCTGCCCTATCCAAAGGATCTGCGCGATGCCAATGGCGAGGAGCCCTGGTGGTTCGAGACGGGCCACGACTGGGGCGAGGGCGTCATGTATGCCCACGGTGTCGAGAACCGCTTCTCGGACTGGAGCCTGGACCGTGTGTTCGGTGACTTGCGGCGTTTCGTGATTGCTGCGCAGTGGCAGCAGTTCCGTGCGCTGAAATACGAAGTCGAATCCATGCGCCGGAAGCCGAATCTCGCCGGCTATGTGATCACCGAGCTCCATGATTGCCATTGGGAATCGAACGGTCTTCTCGACATGCGCCGCAATCCGCGCGTGTTCCACGAGCTCTTCCACATCATCAATTCCGACACGGTGATCGTGCCGAAATGGGAGCGTGCTTCCTATTGGGTCGGTGAGACAATCGCCCTCGACTTGGCTGTCGCACATGGCGCCGGCCCGGTGCTGGAAAACTGCACGCTTGAGATCACGCTCAACAACGAGACGCAGCAGATCACCCTGCCGCGTATCGAAGCACCGGACGTATTCGATCTCGGCCGTGTCGAGGTGCGGGTCCCTGAGATGGACGAGCCTTCCCTGCGGCGTATCAGTTTCGATCTTCGCGGACCCGATGGCGCTCTGATTGCCCACAATCATCACGACATCGCCATCCATCCGAAACGTGCAAAGCCTGTGCATGTCCGGGAACTGGTATGGTCGCCCGACGAGGACATTCGCGAGCACTTCCGTGCTCTCGGCTATACCCTGGCCCGTGCGTTTGAGGAATCGACGCTGATCGTCTCTCGCACGCATGACAAGGCGATCGCCGATCATGTGCGTGCCGGTGCGAAGCTCCTCCTTCTGCCGGAAACGGATATGAGTCTCTATCCATTCTTCCCGCATTGGCAGGCGGTGAAGGTGCAGACGCGTCATGGCACCCTGTGGTCCGGCGACTGGGCGTCCTCCTTCGGCTGGCTGCGTCGTGCAGGGCACTTCTCGCGCTTCCCGTCAGGACCGCTGCTCGATGAGACCATGGACCGGGTGCTGCCCGATTTCGTGATCTCTGGCTGCAACCTGCTCGACTTCCAGGCCCGCGTCTTCGCCGGTCTCGTGGTCGGCTGGATCCACAAACCCGTAGCGCTCGGTGTCGAGCGGTCCTACGGACGCGGCCGCCTTGTTGCCTCCACGCTGCGCCTGCTGCGCGACGCACCACTGGCCGATCCGACGGCCACCATTCTGACGGATGCTCTTGTGGAACTCGCAGTCGAATCCCGGGCCGCGCGTCTCGAGGAAGCGGTGCGTGCAGCGGAAGCTGCGGCTTAAGACTTGATCGATCTCAAAAGAAAGCGGCGCGGATCATCTCCGCGCCGCTTTCTTTGCGATATAGGATAAAAGCCTTTACTCGGCAGCCACCTTGAGGCCTGCCTCCGACCAATCCACCTCGCTGTCGATGAAGAACCTGTCGAGAGCCGTCTCAAGACGGGGCATGAGGATGCCGCGTTCGGTCGTGAGCGCCGTTTTCAGCATCGGGACATCTCCCGCGCAGCGAACAAGGGCAGGGTCGAATCCGGCCCGTTCGGCAGCTTGTGCAGCCAGATCGCGCCATGACATCTCGCCGATATTCGCCATGTGCCAGATGCCGGTTCCACCATCGATCAGAAGATCGAGTGCAGTGTTGACGAGATCGGGCACGTAAGTGGGCGATACCACATCAACGCTGGCTTCGACTCCTTCCCCCTTGCTCAAGGTATTGAGGATCGACCACACGAAGTTGTAGCGGTCCCATGGGCCGAAGAAGGCGCTCGTGCGGATGATCAGGGCCTTGTCATGGGCGGCCATGACCCGTTGCTCCGCCTCGGCCTTGCTGGCGCCGTAAACCGTAGTGGGGTTGACTTCGTCGCTTTCCACATAAGGTCTGTCGAGCGTGCCGTCGAAGACGAGATCGGACGAAAACGTCACAATGGGAATTCCAAGATCCGCGCAGATTTTCGCGAGAACCTCCGCACCGACCGTGTTTTCGCGGAAGCAGGCTTTCGCATCGTTCTCCGCCTCCGACACGCGCACATAACCGGCCGTGTTGATGACCGCCCAGGGTCTGTGGCATCGCAAGGCTTTCCTGACGCTTTTTGGATCCGCAATATCCATGTCGTGGCGGGAAAGCAGCGAATGGTTGAGACCGCGGAATTCCGCAAGCCGCGAGAAGGCACGGCCCAGCGTTCCGGTGACGCCCGTGATCAACAGCTGACGCGGCTCGTCCGCGAGCCAGCACGATCTCGATTGTTTGGCTGGACGTTTATAGAAACGGATATCTCGCTTCCACCAGCCAGCCCGGTCGAGAACCGGGTGATCGTAGATTCCGGTTTTCGCCAGCGCCTCAGCCGCATGAGCCAACGCCGTGCGTCGAGGTTCGGGCGCTCGCACATCGAACGGACCAGGCTCATAGAACCCGTTTCGCCGCGTGAGCAGGCTGTTCCAATCCACCGCGCCGAAAAGCGACCAGATGGTCACGGCGCGAATGTCGGCCCCCTCGTTCCTCAATGTCTCAACGTCGTTCCAAACCTCCATCAGCCAGCGCAATTGATCGTCGCGAGAACTGCCATGGTGGGCTTCCGTGACCGCTATCGGGCGTTTGTAGCGCTCCCAGACTTCGCGCAGACGGGCCGCGGGGCCCAGTTCCTTGGCGGGCAATGGCATGCGCACCGCTTCGGCATCCGCATATCGATGCTGCCCGTTCCCACCCCAATGATGCTCGGGGTAGCGCTTCATATTCTCGTCGAGATAGCGCTCGCTCGTGAGGTAATGATTAATGCCGATGATGTCCGGGGCGGCGTCGCCTTCCAGGAGAAATTCAAGATCTGCTTCGCTGACCCCGGATCTCAGCATTATCTCCCACCAGGGATGGTTTCGATCCACCATGCCGCACAGGAGGTCGAACCCCAGGAACCGGCGCTGGTTCTCATGCTCGGCCTGATAGGCCAGCAACGGGGTCGAGAAGGTCTTGCCCATGTCGTCCGTCTGCACAAGCTGGGCGTCGGGACGAACCTTCCGGATCGCGCGCATGGACAGAACCGTGGCCTTGCACTCGTTCACGAGGATCTTGAGAAACGCCTCGTAACTCGTGCCATGCGGATACCAATGGCCATAAAGACCTGAAAAGCGTGCCGTGGTGAGCGGCTCGTTGACCGGAGTATAAAGGTCGAGATGCGGGTAGCGCTCGGCTACATTGGCGGCATGGCGCGCGAGCAGTTCGGGCCAAGCCGGATCGAGCATATGGGTGTAATGTGGTCCGCTGCCGTGATGGCATAGGCCCGCAATGGCGCGAATGCCGAGCTCCTGTAATCTTGTCAGGCGCTCATCGTGCCAGGTGAAGTCCGTACGGTCCGGACTCTCGGGAGAAATTGTCTCCCAAAGAACCGGATGGCGCAGCGTGCGGATGCCGAGTTCGGCGATCCGGTCGAGATCCTCGATGCGGTCGCTGTATCCGGTCTCCAGGCCCTGATCGCGGTACTCGTCGCCAACACGCGCGACAGTGCACTCAATACCGCCCCAAAGCTCCAGGGGTCGCTTCATCATTAGCTCCAAGCTATCTTATGTCAGCTCTCACAAACCTTTCTCATTGCGGATTGTTCGGCGGATTTCGATAGAGCTCTGGTGTCATGACACCAGAGCCGCGGAGGACGACATAACCTTGACGGCCGTGGTATCGGCATCGACAGGCAATGACTCGTTGATACGCCGGAAAGTGGCAAGAGCTTGGCCGACGATCTGGTCCATGTTGTAGTAGCGGTACGTCGCCAGACGCCCCACAAACCATACGTCAGGTGTCGCAAGGGCCAGGCGCTCGTATTTCTTGAAGAGCTCCTGATTCTCCGGCTTCGGAATGGGATAGTAGGGGTCGCCTTCGGCTGATGGGTACTCGTAAGTCAGGGCCGTCTTGGTGTGCTCCTGGCCCGTGAGGTGCTTGTATTCCGTCACACGCGTATAATCCTGGGTCTGCGGGTAGTTCACCACCCCGACGGATTGATGCCAGGGCTTGTCGAGGGTGACATGTTCGAAGCGCAGAGAACGGTAGGGCAGCTTTCCGAACTGATAATTAAAATACTCATCGATAGGACCCGTATAGATGACGCGCCGATGCGGGACGATATGCTTCACGTCCTCATAATCCGTCTGCGTCATGATATGAATGTTCGGATGGGTCACCATCTTCTCGAACATCCGCGTGTAGCCGTTCTTCGGCATGAACTGGAACTCGTCTGCAAAGTAACGATCGTCCCGGTTCGTGCGGGTGGGCACGCGTGAGGTCACGGACTTGTCGAGTTCGGATGGATCGAGGCCCCATTGCTTGCGCGTATAGCCGCGGAAGAACTTTTCGTAGAGTTCTCGGCCCACGGCGGAGACCACCACATCTTCCGATGTCCTGATCTCGCCGATCTTTTCCGCCCGCTCCGCGAACCATTCCTGGAGCTGTTCGGATGTGAGGTTCAGGCCATAGAGCTTGTTGACCGTGTCGAGGTTGATGGGGATCGGCACCTGCATACCGTCCACCTCAGCCAGCACCCGGTGCTCATAGAAGCGCCACTCGGTGAAGCGGGAAAGATAGTCGAAAATCTGCTTCGAGTTGGTGTGGAAGATATGCGGCCCATACTGATGGATCAGCAGACCATCGTCGTCGTATCGGTCGTATGCATTGCCACCGATATGGTTGCGGCGGTCGATAAGCAGGACGCGTTCGTTGCGCTCGGTTGCAAGACGCTCGGCCAGCACGCTTCCCGCGAAGCCGGCGCCGACAATCAGCCAGTCGTACATTCAGATCACTCCGCAGGCGTGGTGGCGTAAAGAGGAAGGGAGGCAGCAGCCGGACGCTCAGAAGCCGTATCGCCCGTCACATCGAGCATGAGCTTGTGCATGGCGCCCCAGGTCTTGTCCCAAGAGCCCTGAGCGAGATGCCGATCGACCTTGGCGAGCCACGCATCTTTCGGCCGGGCAAGCATCATTTCGACCTTGGCGACGACTTCCTCTGCATTGCGGGCGATCTCGACGAGACCCTTTTCGCCGTAAGGCTTCACCACATCGGTGATGGCTGTTGAAACCACGGGAACGCCGGCGGCCAGGAACTCAGGCGTCTTCGTCGGGCTGATGAACTTCGTAGCTTCATTCAAGGCAAAGTTCATGAAGCCTACGTCCCAGCCGGAGAGATAATGCGGCAGTTCCTTGTAATCCTTGCCGCCAAGCCAATGGATATTAGGCCGCTGCGGAAGGGTGGCGGGGTCGATCTTCACCACCGGACCGATCATGACGAACTGCCAATCGGGGCGCAGATCGGCGACTTCTGCCAGAAGATCGATATCCATGCGCTCATCCACGACGCCGAAGAAGCCGAGGCGCGGATGCGGAATATGCGCCTGGTCCAGTGGGTCCTGGCGAATGGAACGAGCCTGAGAGAAATGGTTGAAATCGATGGAGGACGGGAAGCCGTGAACGCTGCGGTGACGGCTCTTCTTCGCCTCGTAAAGGCTCATGCCGCCCGTGAAGACCAGATCGCAGCGTGAGAAAAGCGCGTTTTCAAGATCGAGCAATTGCTGCGAGGCGCCACGGAACAGAGACAGCTCGTCCATATTGTCGTAGATGCACAGCTCGCACTCGAAATCGCTGGTGAAGGCCATTGCCATGGGCGTGTAGTACCAGAACACGCGCGAGCCATTGGATTCACGCCCGATCAACCCCTCGATGAGGTCATGCTGCTCAGCGATGACATCTTCATGCGAAAGGCCTTCAGGGAGCATTGGAACAGCAATGGTGACGCCCTGAGGACGGCTGCTCACATCCATATGCGGCTGGATGTCCGCCTTGAAGATCGGCTCTTCGATGATCAGCACATCGTAATGCTTGGCCGCGCGGCTCAGCAGATGTTGCGGGCGCTGCCAGACAAAATCCCACCGAAGATGGGAGAAACAGATGAGAAGCGGCTTTTGGGAAGTGGCCTTGGAAGGCGTACGGAGGGCATGCGGCTGCGTCATCAAACGCTCATGCATAGCGCGATCCTCAAGAATAGATGTGTTGTCACGAACGGACGGAAAATCACGGTCCGGGGCGAATAATGCGATGACTTTAGTGAAGCGCTCCGGAGATGGGTCGCGGGCGCAATCGTTTAATCAACGCAGTCGGTGCAATTTGGTTCCATCTACGTTCATGTTTGTGAACAACTATTCAAGCTGACCGTGCGTATCACTTCTTCTCTAGCATCAGCGTTCCCTGCTTTTGGATGAAAGTCTTAGCCTTCTCGGCGATCATCGCTAAGATCCATGGCAACTGCACTTCCACGCGCACCTGTTCGTCCATCACCTGCACGTTGCCGCTCACGTTCTGACCCATGGCACCCACACGAAAATCCATGCGGTCACCGGTCCAGCTTTCATCGATGGACGCGATCTTGTCGCCGAATTGGGATTTCAGGCCGCTCATGCCGCCTTGCAGCCTGCGCAGAGCCTCGGCCTTGCCGAGGTTATGGGGGATAGTGACGATGAGAGGTTTTGACATGAGGATACTCCGCTATCCGAAACAACAAGCGAAGCAGCACGGCTGAGGTTCCGCCGTTAGAGCATTTCAACCTTGATCGCGCGGATCACGATAGCCTCCTGCTGGAAGCGGCGCTCCAGCTCGGCGCGGTAGTTCTCCCACCAGGAATGATCCAATTCGCGGGCCATTACCTCGAACACCACGATATCGTCGTGGGTGGTGTGGCCGCCTTCCTTCCAGACGCCTTCGGCAGGCGCGCGGGTGAAGCTCGTGATGCCGCCGAATCGCTCCGACAACTCGCTGCGGACGCGACCGTAGGCCTTTCCATCGAAGCGGCGGCCAGCATTGTCATTTAGCGGCAGAAGAATCTGCACCAGATGCATTGCGTCAATCCTGCACTCGTAAAGAACCTGGAGGCTCATGCGAGCCTGCTATGCGGCAGGACATAGTTCAGGCGCAGGAAAAGGCGAGCCTAGCGGTCAGGCGAGAAGAGCGGCGAACAGATCCTGATCCGTTTCCGGCCAGGCGTCATCGACCCGATAGCAGCCCGAAGGCTTCGAAACGCGCCATGGATGCTGATTCGCCGATTGGAAGGCTTCCGAGGGACGCAAGCGGCGCGCCGTCCCATCCGTCTGAACCTCGTCGATGACAACAAAGCCGAAGATATTGAGCCGGGTCGCCATATCTTTGGTTGCCCGATCATCTGCCGCAATCGGCAGGGAGCCTGCGGCATAAACCGCATCCATAAGGCTCTTCTGATCGCGGCGGGAATTGGCCGACGAGCGTGCGCCCGGAAAGCGGATGACGTTCGTCGCCTGAGACGATCTCGATTCCATGTAAGCAACCCTTGGTCCCGAATCGAGCCAAGAATCGCCGCAAGGAATTAAGAAGCGCCTAACTTGGCACCCTTAATCGAGCCTGTGCAGGGAGACATATCCTGTGCCAGCGGAGGTCAGACCCAGAGCCTGAGCAGGCCCTTTCGCCAGATCGATGATGCGCCGATGGGCGAAAGGCCCACGATCGTTGACGCGCACGACCACCGAGCGGCCGTTCGACTCATTGACGACCCGAAGCCGCGTGCCAAAGGGCAGAGACCGGTGGGCTGCCGTCATGTCATTGGAGTTGAAACGCTCGCCGCTGGCGGTCTTCCGGCCGTGGAATCCGGGGCCGTACCAGGAGGCGGTGCCCCGCTGAAACTCCTTACCCAGGCTGGCTTGCGAGATGGATCCCGTGACAGTGGGATCGTTGGAGGCAGTCGTATTGCATGCAGCAACGAGCAGAAGTGGCGCGATTGCTGTCACGCGGGTGAGGATGTTCTTCAAAGATAGTCTCCCCTTCCGTTTTGATTGGAAGTGAAGCTCATCTTTAAAAAGGCAAGAATAAGGCGATTAGATTCTCGCCTTGGAAATTCATACTTTTGAGCATGCTGATAATCATAATCTATAGCCTGAGAACGACTTCTACCCTGGAACTATAGCCTGAATATAGTTTCACTTATCACTGAGAAGTTACTCCAGCTTTCGACCTTCAAAGCTCCACCTCTAGTCGGCTGATTTTCCTGTTCTAGTTGGCTTGAATTGCGGGTCTCCCGTTTGCCATTCTCTTTATGGGGTTTGCTTTTCATGTCGAATGCCGCGCACTCATCGCGGGTGGCTATCGTCGGCGCAGGTCCGGGAGGGCTTGCATCCGCCATGCTGCTGGCACGGGAAGGAATTCCCGTCACCATATTCGAAAGTGAGCCTGCCGTAGGTGGCCGCACGCGAACAATCCATGCCCCGGGCGGCTACAAGTTCGATATCGGACCCACGTTCTTTCTCTACCCGCGGGTCTTGAAGGACATTTTCGAGGCGTGCGGCGAGCGCTTGGAAGATCATGTCGAGCTCAAGCGCCTCGACCCGCAATATCACCTCGTCTTCGAGGGCGGGGGCGAGATTCGCGCGACAGGCGACCTCGGACGTCTCGAACAGGAGATCGCCCGTCTGGCACCCGCGGATGCGCGCAATGTCCGGCGGTTTCTCGATGACAATCGAGCAAAGCTCGAAGCCTTCCGGCCAGTCCTCGAGCAATCCTTCTCTTCTCCGGCCGATCTCGTCTCGCCCGCCATGCTCGCGGCGTTGCCGAAACTGCGGCCCTTTTCAAACGTGAACGACGATCTGAAGCGCTACTTCGCCGACCCGCGCGTAAGGCTCGCCTTTTCGTTTCAGACGAAATATCTCGGGATGTCCCCCTTTCAGTGCCCGAGCCTGTTCACGATCCTGTCGTTCCTCGAATACGAACATGGCGTCTACCATCCCATCGGAGGCTGCGGCGCCGTCTCGGAAGCGATGGCGGATGTTGCGCGCAAGATGGGCGTCGATATTCGCCTGAACACGCCGGTCGACCGCATTCTTTACGACAATGGTGAAGCCGTCGGCGTAGAGGCAGGAGGAGAACGCTTCGCGGCTGGCTCCATCGTCGTCAACGGCGATTTCGGCCATGCCATGCGCCGTCTCGTGCCAGAGGCCATGCGCCCACGTTGGAAGAATAAAAGGCTCGATCGCGCGAAGCTCTCCTGCTCGACCTTCATGCTCTATCTCGGTATCGAGGGCGATATTGGGGATCTTTCTCACCACACGATTCTTCTCGCCAAGGATTACGAGCGCAACATTCGCGAAATTACGGAAGGCATTCTGTCCGAAGAGCCTTCAGTTTATGTGCAGCATGCAGGCGCGAGCGACCCTTCGCTCGCGCCGAAGGGGCATACAAGTCTTTATGTGCTCGTGCCGGTTCCGAACCTGCGCTGCAACATCGATTGGCAGAAGGAAGGGCCGCGCTATCGCAGGCTCGCACTCGAGCGGCTCAAGCTTCTGGGGCTCAACGACATCGAAAGCCGCATCCGCTTTGAGCGCGTGGTAACGCCGCGCGGCTGGCAGGATGAGTTCTCCGTGTTCGAAGGCGCCACCTTCAACCTCGCGCACAATCTTACGCAGATGCTCTATTTCCGGCCTCATAACCGCTTCGGGCGCAACGTCTATCTCGTGGGCGGCGGCACGCATCCCGGCAGCGGGCTGCCCGTGATCTATGAAGGCGCGCGGATCACCACGCGCCTGCTCTTGGAGGATCGTGAACGCCGCCGGTCGGGAGAGCGCGAAGCCGAACCCGAAGTCGAAACCATCCGCGAAGCGACATTGTAGGAGAGATCATGAGACGTGCCGGTTGGGTCTTGCTCTTCACTTTCGCCGCGTCCGCGCCTCAGGCGGCCACGCTGACCATTCGAGCAGAAGGCGTCGGTTCCGCGCAGGGCATGGTCTATGCGGGCATCTGCGACACGAGCTTCGAGGAGGCTACCTGTCCTTATCGGGATCGGGGAGCAGCAAAGGCCGGCACGGTCGAGCTGCGACTCAGAAACGTGAAGCCGGGCTCTTATTCCATTGCCGTATTTCACGACACTAACGGGAACGGAAAGCTCGACCGCAACTTCATCGGTCTTCCTAGTGAGCCCTATGGTTTCTCGAACGATGTGGGACGCCGCGGCCCGCCCAACTTCGAAGCTGCCAGGATCGTCGTGAGAGAGCCCTCCACGACAATCGTCATCCCGCTCCGATAGGTGCCGCCGTGCTGTGGCGAGCCTATGCCCTCCTCTCACATGGTGGAGACCGCATGGGCTTTCGCCCCTGGCGAAGACCCAGTCAACCGATCCTTCGGCGAGGTTCCAATGAGGTCCTCGACCTCCTGGAGCGGGCCGACGAGGCGCTGTGGTTCGCGCATGCTCTGACGGCCTGCTCCGAAGCCGGCGTCGTCCGACATCTGGAATCTCCCTCGACGCTCCAGGATATCAGCAAAAACCTGTCGCTCGACCCTGGGCTCGCGGCAGCTCTTGTGGACGTTCTGGTTGGCGCTGGCCTTGCGACCTGTGAGGACGATAGCATCCGCGCCGCTCCCGCCCTGCAGCCCTTCACCACGGAGGACGGCGCCAAAGTCCTCCAAGCCGCCCTGCAGGCTCCGCTTCTGCAGGTGAAGGATTTTCGGGAAAGGCTCCGGGATGGCCGCATGGCCTTGAACGGCTGGACGCACACGGATGAAGCCATCATCGAGGCGCAGGGAGCGCTGACGCGGCTCTGGACCGCAAAGGCTCTGCCCAAGCTCAAGTTCCTGCCAGGCTTGGTCACATGCCTGGAAAGACAGGGCGCAAGCCTGCTCGATGTCGGCGCAGGCGCTGCCGGGCTTTCGATCACCCTGTGCCAAGCCTTTCCCCATCTCACGGCAACGGCGCTCGAACCAGCCGAACACCCTGCCATCATCGGCGAGCGACATGTGCGGGAAGCCGGACTTGACGGGCGCATCGTCCTGCGCCGTCAACGCATCGAGCACATCGAGGACGAAGAAGCGTTCGATCTCGCTTTCCTGCCGCAGATGTTTTTATCGGATCCTGCGATGAGCGAGGCAGCCCGGCGGATCTTCCGCAGCCTTCGCCCGGGCGGATGGCTGCTCGTCGCGGTTCTTGCGGACGAAGGCCACGGCATCGCCTCCTCCGTGAACCGCCTGAAGAACCTGCTCTGGGGCGGCCACACCCGCAGCATGGACAGCATCAAGCCGCACTTTGTTGCAGCAGGGTTCAATCCCGTCATCCGCGCGCCAGGCGGACGAATGCTGCGGATGATCTGCGCTCGCCGTCCTGTGAGCGGGAGGTCACCTTGAACTGTGTTTTGCGCCTCCTAGAACCAAGCCTTCAGGCCACAGACCGCGCCAGACGCATGACCATGAAACCAAGCCTGAGAGCCTCGAGATCAATGCTCCATGGCTCAGATCCGTTGGGAGGATATTCGTGAGCGCTCAAAGAGCTTCGGTTGCCGTGATCGGTGGAGGTCTGGGTGGGCTGGCGGCGGCCTGCGTGGCAGCGGCGCGTGGCCATAAAGTGACGCTTTACGACAAGAATCCCTGGCTCGGCGGCAAAGCAGCGGTGTTGCACGAAGACGGCTTCCGGTTCGACATGGGGCCGACGATCCTCACAGTGCCACGCGTTCTGGAGCGCATCTTCGCAGAGGCGGGGCGCAATCTCTCCGATTATCTGGACCTCGTACGGCTAGACCCGCAATGGCGCTGCTTCTTCGATGACGGCACGCGGATCGACTTGCAGGAGAACGTCGATGCGATGGCGGACGATATGGATCGCTTCGCACCCGGCAAGGGCGCAGGCGACGGCTATCGCCGCTTCCAGGACATCTCGGCGCATCTTCACGACATCTCCAACCGTTTCTTCTTCTGGAAGCCGGTGGAGGATCTGTTCGACACCATCAATATTCGCGCCAACATGAATCCCGCGACCTTGCGGGATGTTCTCTCCCTGCGCATGGGCTCGTCGGTTGCCGGCACCATCCGTTCCAAGGTGAAGGACGAGCGGCTGGCGCAGATGCTCGACCACTTCACGCAATATGTAGGTTCATCGCCCTACGGCTCGCCCGCGGTACTTTGCGCCATCGCCCATATGCAGGCCTCCGACGGCGTGTGGTATCCCATGGGCGGCACACGTGCCGTGGCCGAAGCGCTGATGAAGCTCGCCTCCGAGCTCGGCACGACCTTCAAGCCCGCCTCCGATGTCGCTTCCCTCAAAATCGAGAACGGTGCGGTGAAAGGCGTTGTTCTCGCAGACGGCGAGACGGCGGCCTATGACAGCGTCATCTCCAACATGGATTCCATCCGCACTTATCGTGAACTCGTCGGCGGAGAGGTGGGCGAGCATTACGCGCGCAAGGACTTCGAACCCGCCTGCTCCGGGGTGGTGCTCTATCTGGGCCTCAACAAACGCTACGACCACATCCTCCATCACGATTTTGTGTTCTCGCGCGATCCGGAAGAGGAATTCGACTACATCTATCGCCGTGGCGAGCCTGCGCCCGATCCGACCTGCTATCTCGCGGCACCCTCTGCAACGGACCCAAGCGTCGCGCCGGAAGGAGGCGAAGCGCTCTACGTTCTCGTTCACACGCCTTATCTGAGACCGCATCACGACTGGTCGCAGATGCTCCCGGCCTACCGGCAGGTGATCATCGACAAGCTCAAACGCACGGCGGGGATGCACGATATCGAGGAACGCATCGTCGTCGAGCGGCACCTGACGCCGCAGGACATCCACGATCGCTACAAGGTCCTGAACGGCGCGATCTACGGGCTGGCGAGCCATGGCAAGTTCATGGGCGCCTTCAAGCCGGGCAATCGCAGCCGACAGGTGCGCGGCCTTTATCTGGCGGGCGGGGCAGCGCATCCCGGTCCCGGCATGCCGATGGTGATGATGTCCGGCTGGATCGCCGCCGATGCCCTCGACACCGATCTCAAGACAGAAGATTTACGGAACGCGTCTTGATGCACGACAGGGACAGCGCGCCAGGACGACGAGGTTTGCCCCGGCAGACAGGGCCCTCCCCCGTCGCGCGCCGCTCTGCAACAATCCACCGCTTCATGGTGCAGGTTTTCCGTCGCTATTTCAGACGACACATGAATGCGCTGCGGATCGCGCCCTGGGGCTTGCCAGCCGTGCCGCGAAACGGTCCTGTCATCATATACTCCAATCATCCAGCATGGTGGGACGCAGCCATCTACATCCTGGCCGCGGACCATTTCTTCCCTGCATATGAAAGCTACGCTCCTATCGATGCCGAGATGCTTCGGCGCTACGGCGTCTTCGGACGCATCGGAGCTTTCGGCGTGGATTTGCACAGCACCAGGGGTGCTGCGGATTTCATGAGGCTGAGCGCTGAAATCCTGTCTTCTCCCCAACGCGCCCTCTGGATTACAGCGCAGGGACGCTTTTCCGATGTGCGCGAGCGTCCTCTTGATCTCAAACCCGGCATTGCGCGACTGGTTGAGATCGCTCCTGAGAGCACGATTATTCCTCTGGGCATCGAATACGGCTTCTGGCTCGAGCGTGGAGCGGAGGCCTTCATGGCCTTCGGCCCGCAGATGAGCGCCAGGGAGCTGCTTGAGCTCTCCCGCCCGGAGCGTCTCCAGCGCCTCGATGGTGAACTGACAAAGGTGCTCGACCGCCTGAGCGATGACGTGCAGTCGCGCGATCCCGCGCGTTTCCGCGCCCTGCTGGAAGGGAGCGCAGGGGTGGGCGGGCTCTACGACGGTTGGCGGCGTCTGACGTCTGCCATGCGCGGACGCGCGTTCGATCCCTCGCATGAGGGACGCCAGCCATGATGGTGATCGGACTCATCCTTCTTGCACTCGCGGCCCTGCCTGCCGTTCTTTCCACCATCAACCTCACCGTGTTGGGCAGAACCCCGCTCAGGCCCGCACGGGAAGGCACCCTCGTTTCCATCCTCATTCCCGCACGCAACGAGGCTGCGAATATCCGGCCTGCTGTCGAGGCAGCACTCGCAAGCCGTGACGTTGCCGTTGAGGTATTGGTGATGGACGATGGCTCGACCGACGGGACCGCCGACATCGTACGCTCCATCGCATCCCGCGATGCACGTGTTCGGCTGCTGAACGCCCCTCCTTTGACGGATGGCTGGACAGGCAAGATCCACGCCTGCCATCACCTTTCGGAGCATGCACGCGGAACGCATTTCCTCTTCGTCGATGCGGATGTGAGACTGTCGCCCCAAGCCGCAAGCCTTTTGGCTGGCCACGCTCAGGAGACAGGTGCGCGTCTCGTGAGCGCGGTTCCGCGGCAGATCATGAAGACGCCGGGTGAGTTGTTGACGATCCCCATGATCAACCTGCTGCTTCTCGGCTACCTGCCCATGGGCTTCATGCGCGCGTCGCTTCATCCCGGCTTTGGCGCAGCCTGCGGACAGCTCATGCTGATGGAGCGGGAGGCCTACCGCGCAAGCGGCGGGCACGCGGCCATTCGGTCCTTCATCCACGACGGGATTCAGCTCGCCCGCCTCTTCCGCCACCATGGCTTCATGACGGATCTCGTGCCCGGCGAGAGACTTGCCTCATGCCGCATGTACACCCGCTTCACCGATGCCTGGAACGGCTTTGCCAAGAATGCCCATGAGGGCATGGCGAAACCCGTGGCGCTGCCGATCTGGACCGCGCTGCTTCTCGGCGGACATGTCCTGCCCTTTGCTCTTCTTCCTATCGCTCCTATCTGGCCCGTTGTGTGGGCGGCCTCTCTCTCTCTCGCTACACGAGCCATGGTGTCGATCGCCACGCGTGAAAACCCTCTCTCCATCCTTGTGCATCCCCTGACCGTGCTTACGAGCCTTGCCATCCAATGGGGCGTTCTCCTGCGGATCGGGGGCATTGGTCAGACCGGATGGAAGGGAAGGTGCTATCCGGTCGGAGCGACGCGATGAGCATGCTGGCGAAGGATGCAACGAAAAGACCAAAGGACGAGAACTTTCCTGTCGCCTCTCTCGTGCTGTCGCCGGAGCATCGAGAGGCGGTGCTCGCCTTCTACGCCTTCGTGCGCCTTGCCGACGACGTAGCCGATGCACCCGATCTCGGAGCGAGCGAGAAACTTGCGCGCCTTGAGGCTCTGGAGCAGGCGCTCGTCATGGGCGATCCAAAGGCTCCTGAGGCCATGCTGTTGCATGAAGCCGATAAGAAGCACAGATGCGGCATCGCCCAGGCCCGCGAGATGCTGCGCGCCTTCCGGCAAGATGTGATCAAGACGCGCTACAACAATTGGGAAGATCTCACCGGGTATTGCCGTCTCTCCGCCAATCCGGTCGGACGCTTCCTGCTGCAGCTCCATGGCGAATGTGCCTCCGCATATGCGCCCTCCGATGCTCTGTGCACGGCCCTGCAGATCCTCAACCACCTGCAGGATTGCGGTAAGGATCTGCAAAATCTCGGGCGCATCTACATTCCTCTTCAATGGACAATGCCTCTCGGAGGCGACAAGGCGTTTTTCGATCCAGCTCAGGCAGCGATGCGGCGCATGATCCTGGATGCCATGCTGGATCGTGTCGACAGCCTGATCGACAGCTCACGTATTCTACCTGAGCGGCTGCAGAACAAGCGCCTGCGCGCGCAAAGCATGGCTACCATCGCGCTTGCAGACCGTTTGAGCCGGCGTCTGCGTACGAGCGACCCTGTTCTTGAGCGCGTCGAGACCAACAAGGCGGACAAGGCGCGTGCCTTCATGGTCGGATTGTCCGGCCTCATCCGCAAACCGGAAAGCCAGGATACGCATGTCACTGCAGAGGCGGTGCGCCGGTCGGGCTCGTCGTTCCGGCTCGGCATGCAGAGCTTGAGTTATGAGCGCCGCCGCGCCATCCATGCGGTCTATGCGTTCTGCCGCAATGTGGATGACATCGCGGACAGCAATGTTCCGCCCTCGGAAAAGATCCGTTTCCTGAGGGAATGGCGGCGAGAGATCGACCGGCTCCGCCGTGCGCCCGAGACGCCCATCGGCCGCGAGCTCGCTCGTGCATCGAGTCTGTTCAGGCTGCCGCTCGAAGAGTGCCACGCCCTGCTCGATGGCATGGAGACCGACAGCGCCGAGCGGGTCCGGTTAAGCAGCGACCACGATCTTCATCTCTACGGGCGTCGGGTGGCAGGCTCTGTCGGGACGCTCTCGGTGCATGTATTCGGGGTGCCGAAAGCGCGCGCTTTTGCGCTCGATCTCGGGCGGACCCTGCAGCTCGTGAACATTCTGCGCGATGTAGACGAGGATGCGGCGCGCGAGCGTGTCTATATCCCGCTCTCCCGTCTCGCCCAGCTCGGTCTGCAGGATGCGCCGGCTGCCGCTCTGGTTGCCGATCCCCGCTTCGCTCGCATATGCGAGACGCTCGCTGAGGAGGCCCGTACAGGATTTGCGGCTGCGGACGAAGCCTTGACGAGCCTTGATCGGGCGGCCCTCAAGCCCGCCATCCTGATGATGGAAAACTATCGCCGCGTTCTCGATCGGCTCATCGCCCGCGGCTGGGGCATGCGCCAGGGCAGGCTCCGGCTCACTACGGCAGACAAGCTGCACCTTCTCACCCGCGCCATGAGGCCCGCATGACGGCAAGACGCACTCATATTGTCGGCGCCGGCATTGCCGGCCTCAGCGCCGCTCTTGCGACAACCGAGGAAGGTGGCGAAGCCGTTCTCTATGAAGCGGCCCCCCAGGCAGGAGGCCGCTGCCGCACGATCCGTTCCGCCAACGGATTTTCTCACGACAACGGCACCCATGTTCTTCTCACGGCCAACCGGAACGCACTGAGCCTTCTTAAATCCATTGGGGCGAGGGACCGATGGATCGAGCCTGAGCGGAAGGGCCTTCCGCTGTACGACCTGCCCACGAAGGTCATGCATCGGGTCGGCTTGTCGCCATGGTCATGGCTGCGGCCTTCGCGCCGCCCCAATGGATTGGGCATTGCCGACCTTCTGCGGCTCCTGCGTCTCGCCTTTCCTGCCCAGGAATGCTCCGTCGCATCGATCATCGGCGACAGGCCGATCATGAACAGCCTGATCGGCCCGCTGACTGTGGCCGTTCTCAACACCCCGCCGAGCACGGCTTCCGCCCGCCGTCTCGGCTGTGCTCTGAGGCGTTTGATGTGGCCGCGGGCCGGCCGCTTGCTCGTGGCGAGAAACGGGTTGAGCGAAGACCTCATCCAGCCTGCCATCGAGACATTGCAGGGGCGCGGCGTCCCCCTCCTGGCCGGTCAGCGCCTGCGCAATCTGTTGACCAACGGCGAGCGTGTCATCGGACTGAGCCTCACGGATCGAACCATCGCCCTTGGCCCCGAGGACAGGGTGATCCTCGCGCTGCCGCCTTACGAGATAGAGCGATTGCTTCCTGCCGTGCCCGTGCCTCAGCGCTTCGAGGCAATCCTCAACGTACACTTCCGCTTGCCCGGGCTGGACGAGCCTCGTTTCATTGGTTTCACAGGCGGGCTGACGCAATGGCTGCTGGTGCGCCAGGACCATGTGGGCGTCACGATATCGGCGGCCGACTCGGCCGTCCTCGACAGCGCGGCGGATCTTGCCGCGCTTGTCTGGCGCGAGATCGCACCGACACTGGGTGATCTCGGCCTTGATGCATCTCCTGACAAGCAGCCCGAGGCGCGCGTCGTGAAGGAAAAGCGCGCCACGATCCGTCAGGATGTCACGCCGCTGCCGCAACCGCCCTTGCGGCCCCTCGCCAATCTGGCGCTTGCAGGGGATTGGATCGGATCGATGCCTGCAACCATCGAGAGCGCCGTCATCTCCGGCACGGAAGCCGTGGCGGCTCTCTTGCATACGCCGTTGACGGGAGCTTCGGCTTCCCGTCATCCTGCACTCCGAAGAGAGGACGCCGCATGATCCAGGATCGTCCTCCTCTCACCGTTCTTCTGGCGGCCCCACGCGGCTTCTGCGCGGGCGTCGAACGTGCCATTCGGGCGGTCGAGGATGCCCTTCAACGGACAGACCGTCCTGTCTATGTGCGCCACGAGATCGTGCATAACGGACGCGTCGTCAACGAACTCAAACGCCAAGGCGCGGTTTTCGTCGAGGATGTGTCCGAGATTCCGGACGGAGCAGTCGCCATCTTCAGCGCACACGGGGTTTCACGCAGCGTGGAGCGGGAAGCAAGGAGCCGGAAGCTCGCTGTGCTGGATGCCACCTGTCCGCTCGTGCGCCGAGTTCACTTGGAAGGACAGCGCCACGCCAAGGCGGGGCGCGAGGTCATCGTCATCGGTCATCGCGGCCATGTGGAAATCGAAGGCACCATCGGGCAGATCGACGGCATCGTTCACATCATCGATAGCGTCGAGGAAGCCCTTTCGCTGAATGTCAGCGACCCGGAACGCATCGCCTACATCACCCAGACCACATTATCCGTGGACGACACGCGGGAGATTATCGCCGCCCTGAAGCGGCGCTTTCCCGCCATCCTGGGACCGGACATCAAGACGATCTGCTATGCCACGCAGAACCGCCAGCTTGCCGTGCGAGTGATTGCGGAACGTGCCGAGCGCATCATCGTATGCGGCGCGCGCAACTCATCGAACACCAACCGCCTCTACGAAGTGGCCGAGAGCGAGGGGCGGCCCGCCCTTCTCATGCAGGACCCGAAGGACCTCACGTTATCCTTCATCGACGGCGCAGCGGTGATCGGCATCACAGCAGGCGCTTCAGCCCCTGAGGAGCTGGTGCAGGAAGCCCTCGCCCTATTGGCGCAATGGCGGCGCATCACTGTCGAAGAGGTTCGCGTGACGCACGAGGGCACGCAATTCGCTCCGGTCGACATCTCACAGCTGATCGCTCAGCTCGCGAACGCCTCCTGAACGTCCTGCGGCACTGCCGTGACGAGGCCGAGCCTGTCACGATGCATCCATCGCCAGAGCATCAGGGAAGCGACGACGCCGAGGCCGGTCGCCAGTCCGATCCAGATGCCGATACCCCGAAGCTCCGTGCCGAAGGCCAGCACGATGCCCAGCGGCAGGCCGATGCCCCAATAGCCTATGGCCGCATAGATCATGGGCACCCGCGTATCCTGCAGGCCGCGCAGCATGCCCGCTCCGACTGCCTGCGCAGCATCGGCGAGCTGGAAGATTGCCGCCATGACCAGGAAGGACACGGCAAACCCGATCACAGGCGCATTCTTCGGATCGCCCATGTCGAGGAAGGCGCTGAGCAGAAGGTGCGGCGTGAACAGCATGAGGGATGCCGTCACCACCATGAACCCCGTTCCGAGCGCGAAGGCTGTCCAGCCTGCACGGGTAACGCCCGCCCCGTCCTGTGCCCCATAGGCGCGGCCCACGCGCACCGTCGCAGCCTGGCTCAAGCCGAAGGGCACCATGAAGCAGAAAGAGGCGATCTGAAGCGCAATGGCGTGAGCCGCCAACTCATTGGCGCCGATGCGGCCCATCAGGAGGGCTGCTGCATTGAAGATCGTTACCTCGAAGGCCAGGGTCAGGCCGATGGGCACGCCGATGCGCCACAGGGTCCGGTAGCGCGGCCAGTCGGGGCGCCAGAAGCGTCCGAAGATATAGTAGCGCTTGAGCTTGGGATCGAGGCAGATGACGGTAGCGAGCGCCACGAACATGAACGTGCTTGCGATTCCCGTACCGACGCCTGCGCCGATGAGGCCGAGATTGGGCATGCCGAGCTTGCCGAACATGAAGCAATAAGCGGCACCGAGGTTTACTGGAACCGCCAGCACACCGACGATGAGCGGCCAGCCGGGCCGTTCCAGCGCAGCCAGGAACGAGCGCAGAACCAGATAGAGCAGGAAGGGCAGCAGGCTCCACTGCAGCGCGCGGATGTACTGACCCGCCTCATGGGCCAGCAGTGGCTCCTGTCCCATGGCGAGCAGCAGGAACTCTCCGTTCCATGACACGGTCCAGATCGGAACCGCCACGGTAATCGCGGCCCAGAAGCCCTGCCGCACGGTGCGGCGGACTTCGCGCACGGAGTGCCGTTTGCGGCCGAGTTCCTCAGCGACCAGGGGCGAGACCGCGCTCATGAGGCCAATGCCGAAGATGAGGAACGCGAAATAAAGATTCGTGCCTAGCGCACCTGCCGCCAGGGCGCTGGATCCGAGCCATCCCATGAGGATGACATCAGTCGTCATCAAGGCGTTCTGAGCCACGTTGGTCAGAACCAGGGGCCAGCCTAGAGACAAAGTCGCCTGCAGCTCCGCCAACCAGGCGGATTTGTCGAATTTCGCGGTCATGATGGCGGGTTTTTACCCAAAGGAAGATCCAAACGCCACACTGCGGGGCCGAAAAGAGGGGGAGAAAGCAAAAGTGAGGAACTCAGCCACACCGCACCCGTTCACTCCCCGCCTCACGTTTTCGTGTCCGCCGGAGTTCGCAATGGCGCAACTTGCGCTTCCTACCTCGATCGATTTTCTGCCCCCTCCCATGCTCCACAATGAGCAGGGCGAGGTGCGCACGGTCGGGGTGGAGATCGAGTTCGTCGGCCCCTCCGCCGAGAAGACGGTGCAGGCTCTGCAGGAGGCCCTTGGCGGCCGTCTCGTCGAGGCAGACCCGCATTCCTTCGCCCTGAAGGATTCCGCTATCGGGGAGCTGACGGTGGAACTCGACAGCCGCATCCTCCATCCGGGGAAAGGCGGGGGGAACCGCAAGGGCATGCTGCCCAAGATCGCCGCCCTCTTCGGCTTTGCTGCAAGCTACCTCGTACCCTGCGAGCTGGTGACGGCTCCAACCCCGGTGGATCGCCTGCAGGAGCTCGACCGCATTCTCGACATCCTGCGCAAGCTCGGTGCGAAAGGCACGCAGGATGCGCCCTTTTATGCTTTCGGCCTGCACTTCAATCCCGAGATCCCACGCCAGGATGCGGAGACGCTCACGGCTTTCATGAAGAGCTTCGTGCTCCTGAACTCCTGGCTGCGCCGAGAGGTCTCGCCCGACCGGACCCGTGATCTTCTCGGTTTCGCCGATCCATTCCCCGTCGATTACGTGCGCAGGATCGTCTCGCCCGATTACTGGCCCGACATTCCGCGCTTCATCGACGATTATCTGGCCGCCAATCCTACCCGTAACCGCGACCTCGATCTGCTGCCCCTTCTGCATCATTTCGACCGGGAGCGCGTGAGAGCCGTACTCCCCAACGAGAAGATCAACGGGCGTCCGACCTTCCATTACCGGCTGCCCGACGCCCGAGCGAGCGATCCAGGCTGGAGCATCGCACCGGACTGGAACCGCTGGGTAGCCGTCGAACGGCTGGCGGCCGACCGCGAAAAGCTCAATGCGGCAGGAACCACGTATCTCGGCTTCAAAGGCGAGGACAAAAGCTGGGCCAACGTGGTGGAACAGGTCGTACGGTCATGACGAGACCCCTGATCGGCGTCACCACATCCCGCCGGGGTGGATGGCGCAGCTATCTCATGCATCGCCTGGCGCTCTTTCGCGTGGGTGCGCGTTCCGTGCGCCTGATTCCGGGAGAACCTTTACCGGAAGAGCCCTTGCAGGGTCTCATCATCGGCGGGGGAGACGATATCGGCGCTGAGATCTACGGCGGCAAGGTTCTTCCCGACGTGCGCATCGACCCCGACCGCGACAAGATGGAGCTGACGCTTCTGAAGGCGGCCCTGCCCGCGCAACTCCCTGTTCTCGGCATCTGCCGCGGATCGCAGATGATCAATGTCGCGCTCGGCGGAACCCTTCACACGGATATTTACGAGGTTTACGTGCAGGCGCCCAAGATGCGCACCGTGCTGCCGAAGAAGCGCGTGTCCATCGAGCGCGATTCACGGTTGGACGGAATCCTGCACTGCAATCCCTGCTTGGTGAACGCATTGCATCATCAGTCCGTCGACCGGCTCGGCGATGGATTGAAGATCGCGGCGCGTGACGAAATCGGAATCGTCCAGGCGATTGAGAACGAGAAGGCTCCGTTTCTCATCGGCGTGCAATGGCACCCGGAGCTTCTGGTCTGGAAGAAGCCGCAGCAGAGGCTGTTTGCCGCTCTCGTGAGGGCCGCCGAGGACGTTACGGCGCCTTTGGGGGTTGCGGCTCTCGCGTCCTGATTCAACTCACGCGTTTGGTGGAGCGTGGAAACAGCGGCACGACCTTGTTGTCTTCATCCTTCGGCTTCAGATGGCGCTGAATCGCCGCATGCAGGTCGCGGCTGACGATGGGCTTGTTCAGCAACGGGAATTCACTCGCCTCGTCGGCCAGGACGGGGCTGCCCGTGATCAGCAGCACCGGAAGGCCAGGGAAGATCTGTCGCACTTCGCGCGCCAGCATTACGCCGTTCATGGTTCCGGGCATGGCCACATCCGTGAGCACGAGGCCAGGCCTGCGCGCATTCAGGTTCCTGATCGCCTGGGTGGCGTCCGTGGCGATGCAGGTAACGTAGCCGAACTCTTCCAGGGTCGATTGCAGAGCCAGAGCCACCTCGAGCTCGTCATCCACGATGAGGACTTCCACATTCTGCCGCTCGCCCTCGCTCGGCGGGTCGTCCTCACTGGCAATGCCGAAGGACAGCATCGTGGCGGCCTGCGCGCGGGGCAGGTACATGGAGATCGTCATCTCGGATCCATTGCGGGACACCGTCGAAGCGCCGCCGATGCCTTGCAGGAAATGCAGGCTCCTGTTCAGGCGCAGCCAGGACGTTACATCCATGTCCTCGAGGACAAAGGTCTGCTCCGTGCTCTCATCCGCATCCTCCGAGCCCTCGGAAGCCGAGATGCTGCAGATTCGAAGCTCTACGAAATCGCCCTGAATCTGGAGATTCGGCAGGGAGCCTTTATCCACGGCCGTATTCTGCGCCTCCAGGGAAATCGTGCCGCCCTGCTCCAGCGCATCGCGCACATAGGCACTCAAAGTAACGATCGCGGTTTCGATATCGTCCGGATCGGCTTCCACGGGCCAAAGCTCTTCATCGAGAGACAGGCGCAGCTCCACCGTATCGCGCAAAAGGGAGCGGCCCATGAGAGCCGCAACCGAACTGATCCTCTCGGAGAGATCCAGGTACTGAACCTGCGGCTCGCTCTGGCGTGCGAAGGCGGTGGATTTCGCAATCAGCTTGGCTGCCTGATCGGACGCAACGAGAGCCGAAAGCAGCTTGCGCTGAATTCCCGGCTGATCCTTCATATGGCGGGCCACTGCGTCGATATTGGCGCTGATCACCATGAGCTTGTTGTTGAGGTCGTGCGTGATGCCGTCCCGGAGATGCTCTAGGGCCTGCGCCTTCTGGTCACGGCGCAGCGTCTCCCCATCCTCTTCCGGGATCGGATCGTCGATGAGCTGGAAAGGCTCGGGCTCCGCCGTGACGGGCTGCTCCACGGTGAGGGCTTCGAAGATCGAGGCATCCTCGATGGCCTGCTCCTGCTCCTCGAATATCCTCCCGATCTGCCGTGCGACTAGGAGGGGAGCACCCGCCGCGATCATCAGGAAGAATGCCAGGGCGATCACCAGCGCTTCCGAGTTGCGGGTATAGGCAGCCGCTGCCAGCGCCACACCTGACAGGATCAGGGCGCAGGACAAAGCCAGAAAAGGAAGCCTCAGAATGGCCTGCACGGGTTGCTCGCGTTTCTCACAAAGTCATTGACCTGACGCCCGCAAGACGCCACTTCGGAACCTTATCTTGTGTAGCACGAAGGCCTGACAAGCGAGATTCCTATCGCAATAACGTTTTCGTGCCTAGTGAAGGAGATGAATGTGAGGCTTTCCTGTGTCCTAGGCCTTCTTTCCGCTCTGGTCGTATCCAGCCTGCCCTTCCAAGAGGTTGCAGCGCAGGAGGCTATCGAGCGCCGCGTGAATGAGCTGCTCGGACAGATGACGCTGGAGGAGAAGGTCGGACAATTGAACCTCGTATCCCACGGCCCCCCGCTGCGTTGGGAAGATATTTCCGAGGGGAAAGCCGGCGCGGTTCTGAACTTCAACAATGCTGCCGATGTGGCCCGAGCCCAGGCTCTCGTCCAGCAGTCGCGCCTCAAGATTCCGCTGCTGTTCGGCCTGGACGTTCTGCATGGTTTCCGCACCCAGTTCCCTCTTCCCTTGGGGGAAGCTGCCGCATTCAATCCGCGCCTCTCCTTCCTTGCTTCCGAATGGGGAGCGAAGGAAGCGTCCCACGTGGGCGTGAACTGGACCTTCGCGCCCATGGCCGACCTCTCGCGCGACAGCCGCTGGGGCCGCATCGTGGAAGGGTTCGGCGAGGATCCGTATCTCGGCTCGGTTCTGACGGCCGCCCGCGTCAACGGTTTCCGCAAAGGCGGGCTTGCCGCCACCACCAAGCATTTCGCGGGCTACGGCGCACCGCAGGGCGGGCGCGATTACGACACCACCTATATTCCCCGCGCAGAGATGCACGACACCTATCTGCCGCCCTTCCGTGCCGCGGTGGAAGCCGGCTCTGCGAGCTTCATGGCGGCCTTCAACGCACTTAACGGCGAGCCTTCGACAGCCAATGCATGGCTGCTGACGGATGTGCTGCGCAAGCAATGGGGCTTCGACGGATTCGTGACATCCGATTGGGTCGGCGTCGGCGAGCTCATCCTTCATGGCGTCGCCGCAGATGGAGCCGAAGCCGCACGCAAGGCGATCCTTGCCGGTGTCGACATGGACATGATGGGCCATCTCTACATCAAGCATCTGCCGGATGAGGTGCGGGCCGGACGTGTGCCTGAGAGTGTGGTCGATGAATCGGTTCGCAGGATCCTGCGAACCAAGATACGCCTCGGCTTGTTCGATCATCCTGCTATCGACCCGAAGCGAACGGAAGCGGCTCCGTCTGCGGAGGCGCGCCAGGCTGCACGCGAGGTCGCGCGCGAAACGCTCGTTCTCCTCCAAAACAAGAACGACCTTCTGCCGATAAAATCCGATACGCGCTCGATCGCGGTCATCGGACCGCTGGCCGATGCGCCGCACGACATGATGGGTCCGCATGCCGCTCGCGGCCACAAGGAAGACAGCATCACGATGCTTCAGGGCATTCGACAGCGTGCCCAGTCGGCCGGTATTGCCGTAAGCCACGCCCCTGCCTGCGATCTCATGTGCCGCTCGACGGAGCAATTGCCCGCCGCCATCGAGGCTGCCAAGCAAGCCGATCTCATCATCGCGGTATTCGGCGAGCCACAGGAGCTTTCGGGCGAGGCAGCCTCGCGCGCCCATCTCGAACTCAACGGCAAGCAGACCGAAGTGCTGGAAGCACTCGCCGCCACCGGCAAGCCTATCGCGCTCGTGCTCATGGGCGGGCGCCCGCAGGTATTGGGCGCGATTGCGGAGCGCGTGCCGTCGATCCTCATGGCCTGGTATCCCGGCACAGAAGGCGGCAACGCCGTCGCCGATGTGCTGTTCGGCGATGTCAATCCCAGCGGCAAGCTGCCGGTCACATGGCCCCGCGCCACGGGACAGCTGCCCATGTACTACAATCGATTGCCTTCGAGCCGTCCGACCATTCCGGGCAACCGCTTCACGCTGAGTTACATCGATGAGGCGATTTCACCTCTCTATCCGTTCGGCTGGGGCCTCAGCTACACGCAGTTCGCTTATTCGGATGCCGCCATTGCGCAGCCGAGGCTCGATGCCGGGCAGATGCTGGACGTATCGGTGAGCGTGACGAACAAGGGCTCGCGGGCCGGCCAGGAAGTGGTGCAGCTCTACACCCGCGATCCGGTGGCCAGCCGCAGCCGTCCTGTGCGTGAGCTGAAAGCCTTCGAGAAAATCAGCCTCGATCCCGGCCAGACGAAGCGTGTGACGTTGCGCGTCCCCGTCGAATCCCTCGGCTTCCATCTCGACGACGGCAGCTATGTCGTTGAGGCCGGAGCGATCCAGGTCTTCGTCGGCGGCAGCTCCCTTGCCGATGAAGTCGGCCAAGCGGAGATCATCAACACGATCAACATACCGCCCGACGAGCGGCGCGTCTCTGCCGCGACAAGCATCGTTCAATAGTTTTCTGAAAGCCGTCCGAAGCCTGCTTCGGGCGGTTTTTCACTGATGGACCCGACCGGGCCGGCGCAGTAAGCTAAGCGCCGATGAACCTACCGCCCTCCTCTCCCAAGCACCGCGTCATCGCCGCCCGGACCCTGAGGTCGGTGAAGGCGATTGCTGCCTCGGAGCGCACCGGAGCGGCGGACACCCTCCTCGGCATGGCTCTCACCTTCATCGCAGGTGCGATCAATGCAGGCGGCTTCCTCGCCGTCGGGCAATATACTTCGCACATGTCCGGCATTGTCTCATCGATGGCGGATAACCTCGCGTTGGGGAGCGTTGCGATTGTCGCTATGGGCCTTGCCGCCTTCATCCCCTTTGTGTCAGGGGCTGCCTGCTCGGCCATTCTGATCAACTGGGGCCGGCGGCATCGGCTCGGCAGCCGCTATGCCCTACCCCTGATGCTGGAGGCCATTCTTCTCTGTATTTTCGGGGGGCTTGGATGGATGGTCCATCCTTCGCCGGGTTTCGTCGCAGCCGCAGTGCCTCTCCTGTGCTTCGTCATGGGGCTGCAGAATGCAACGGTCACGAAAATTTCCGGCGCGCGGATGAGGACGACCCATGTCACCGGCATCGTGACGGATATCGGAATCGAGCTCGGCAAGCTTCTCTACTGGAACCGGAACCCGCATCTTGGCAACATCGTGCTGGCGGACCGCGGGAAATTGCGCCTGCTTATCCTGCTGCTCAGCTCATTTTTCATCGGCGGCATCACGGGAGCGATCGGATTCAACTATTTCGGCTTCCTGTTCGCCCTGCCCTTTGCCCTTCTGCTGCTGCTTCTTGCTGGGCCTCCCCTCGCAGACGATGTGTTCGATCACGCCGGACACCCGCACAGGTCGTAGCCGCCTCTGCCGGTAACAAGGAACATCCGGCGAGGCTCATCGGTTCATGCTCTAGAAGCGGAGCCGCAATTGATGCCGAACGTCACCCGAAATCCCGTCGAGACACTTGCGCGTTTAGGATATGGCGCGCGTGGAGTGGTGTATGGTCTCGTCGGCGGTCTGGCTCTTCTTGCGGCCATCGGCTCAGGTGGGCAGACAGGAGGCAGCCGCACCGCTTTGGAAACCTTGCTCACGCAGCCTCTCGGCCGGTTCTGGCTGGTTCTGATCGCGCTCGGCCTATTCGGTTTTTGCATCTGGCGGGTTGTCGAGGCGCTGACCGACGCCGACCAGCGTGGATCCGACATGAAAGGGTGGGCAATCAGAGGCGCTCATCTCATCAGCGGCATCATCTATGCCGGTCTTGCTATCTCCGCATTGAACCTCGCCCTGGGCCGGGAATCCGGCGGCGGAGAGGACCAAGCCGCACAGGATTGGACAGCGTGGCTGATGAGCAAACCCTTCGGGTTGTGGCTGGTAGGGCTTATCGGCCTTATCGTGGTGGCAACAGGCATAGGCTTCGCCTGGAAGGCCTGGCGCGGCGATGTTGCCGCTCATCTTTCACTGCCAGCCGACAAGAAAAACTGGGTGGTCTCTCTAGGGCGCATGGGGTTTGCGGCAAGAGGCATCGTTTTCTTGATGACTGGCGGCTTTCTCATCCTGGCCGCCCTGCGCAGTTCCTCCGAAGAGGTCCATGGCCTCGGCGGCGCGCTCAAGGCCCTGCAGCAACAACCCTATGGCTGGGCGCTTCTGGCGCTCACAGCCACCGGCCTTTTCGCCTTTGGCCTCTTCGGCCTCGTCCAGGCGCGCTACCGCCATATCGACGCGCCCGATCTCGAAGACGCAAAAGCAGCCATCGCCCAGGCAAGACGCTGATAAAGAGCGTTTGAGGAATACGCGCCCGGCAGCTGCATCATGGCGCGGGATGAGCGTCTTATCCACGTCTGTCCAGCGACATTGGCGATCATGCACAGCTTCCTCCGTTACGCGTCTTCCCCAACAGCGTCGCCCCCGTCGGACGAAGCAAAGCCATATTCGGAAGACAACAGCGCGATCTTTCGCTCTGCAAGAGCGATCAGAGCGCTTTCAGGCATGGAACCTCTCAGTTCATGCATCGCATCTTTGATCTCGTTGAGAATTCGCACCATCACCGGCGAGAGATCGTCGGACAGATTCTCCTTGAGCAGTTTCCGTTCCAAAACCATCGGCAATGCTCCACTCGACGCGAAAACGCGAAACGCATTTTGAAAATGTGCGGAGGCGAGATCGTGCTCGGTGGAAATGCGGGATCCCACAAGCCGCCAAGGCTGTCTCGCCATGCTTGAAAATAGGAGCGGCATCGGTTGGATGTGCCGCCTATTTCGAGCTTAGGCGCATCAAATCGTCTTGATGCTTACGATCGCATTACGAATGTGTAATGCACCCGTCTGCCCAGGGAGGTGCCATTTATCACACGAGGCGATCGAACATTCTTACGATATAACGAATTTTCCTCGTATCGGCTTGGCTGCCTTCTTAGTCCGCAACTCCCTATAGAATTCTGCCAGACGGGCGTTGCAACCTTCGGAGCAGTAGATCCGATAGCTCGACCGCCTCGCATTCTGTCACCACATCGAATGCTGGAAAAATAATCTGGTTTGAACAGAAGATCCGCTCATGAGCTGAAGAAAATCAGTTTGTAAGGTTTTTAAAGAGGCGATTCTCACTCCAAACTCAAAGCAATAGAGCCTCTTTTAGAATCAATCTGATCTTATCCTAAACCCTTGATCTATCTTATTTCTTTCAGATATCTCCTCAACGTCGCCCCTGATCCTCATCAGGCTTTCGGTGATTGATCGAAACTGCCGTCGACATCTGTGAACAGCGTCTTTCGGGAACGCTGAAACCGCGCGCTTGGCGCTTTCACGAATGCTCACCGGCACAAGGAGAACATCCATGCGCCAAGCCAAGTGGAAAGCCGTGAAGGCTATCATCGCAATCGCGACCTGCACCTCCACGATGGCCTGTTTCGGCGTCATGGCTGTGGCACAGGATGCTTCGAAGGCCTCGACGCCCCTGCGCGTCGAGCTGAACAAGATTGAAGCTTCCGGCGAGAATTGCCGCACGTATTTCCGGATCGACAATCGTCAGGAAGAAGCCTGGCGCTCCCTCAAGCTCGACCTGTTCGCGCTCGACAAGGACGGCATCGCCGCCAAGCGGCTGGCTGTCGAAGTCGGTCCCGTGCCGGCCCGCAAGACGCTCATCAAGCTCTTCGACTTTCCAGGCCTGAGCTGCCCGCAGCTCGGAAGCGTGCTTCTCAACGACGTCGTAGCCTGCGAAGGCGCTGCCGCCTCGCGCGAGGAGTGCCTTGCCGTCATCGAGACTGGCTCGAAAGTCGAAACCGTTCCCTTCGCCAAGTGAGGTAGAGCCATGGAACAGATTGCAGCCGCACCCTCCGTCGCCCCTGCCCTTGCCCCTGCGCATGACCTGTCGTTCCTCGGCCTCTTCATGCAGGCCGATCCCATCGTCAAAGGGGTCATGATCCTGCTCGTGCTGGCATCCGTGGCTTGTTGGACCATCATTCTGGACAAGCTCCTCCGCATCAGGGCCATCCGTCGCCAGGCCCGCACCTTCGAGGCCAGAGCGCGCGCGGGAGAGAAGGTTGATCCGCAGATGCCCGGGACCTCCGGGCGCATCGTGGCGGCGGGCTATGAGGCGTGGCGCGATCAGGATCCGTCGGAAAGCCGCGCGGAGCGCCGCGAGCGCATCGAGCGCGCCATGCGCGCCACGTTGTCCGTCGATCTTCGCCAGCTTCAGGTGGGCCTCTCATTTCTGGCGACCACCGGTTCGGCCGCTCCGTTCATCGGCCTGTTCGGCACGGTGTGGGGCATCATGAATTCGTTCTCGGCCATCGCGTCGAGCCAGGACACCAGCCTTTCCGTTGTCGCACCCGGCATTGCGGAAGCGCTGTTCGCCACGGCCATCGGCCTCGTAGCGGCAATCCCGGCCGTGATCGCCTACAACAAGCTTTCCACCGATCTCGGACGCCTGCAGCAATCCTTCGCCTCCGGCATTACCGCTCTCGGTGATCGTCTCGCCCGCGACCGCAAACTTCACATCCGGTCGGAGGCCGCTGAATAATGGGCATGGGGCCACTCCGCTCATCGGAATCCGACGACGAGTTCGGCGCAGCGCCACTGTCCGAAATCAACGTGACGCCGCTCGTCGACGTGATGCTCGTGCTGCTCATCATCTTCATGGTGGCGGCCCCGCTCATGACAGTCGGCGTGCCCGTGCAGCTGCCGAAGACGGCGGCACCGAAGGTGTCACAGCCGAAGCAGCCCGTCGTCGTCAGCATCGACAGCCAGGGCCAGCCTTTCCTCGACAAGGAGCCGCTGGCGCCTGAAGCCGTCATGCCGCGCCTGAAAGAACTGGCGAGCGCCGATCCTGCGCAGGTGGTTCTGGTGCGTGGGGACAAGGCCGTGCCCTACGGCCGCATTGTCGAGATCATGGGCCAGATCAATGCAGCGGGCTTCAGCAAGGTATCCCTGATCGCGCAAGCACCCAGCGGCTCGGCTCCCTGAGGCTGCAATCGTTCCGATGTCCGTTCAGAGCACACACCAGAACACACCATCAATGCAGGAGCCGGGCCGAGTAGGACTGGCTTTCCTCATGGCGCTTGCGCTGCATGCGGGTGCGCTCGTGGCCGTGGCAATCTGGCAATCGCGGGCTGAATTGAGCCCACCAGGCGAGCAGGAAATCACCATCGATTTCGCTCCTCCCATGGAAAATCTCGTATCGGTCGCGCCTGCGGAAGTACAGGCCATCGAGTCGCCTCCAACGGAGGTCGAAACGCAGCCGGTCGAAGCTCCGACAGAAGCCGTGCCCGTTGAAGAGCAGGTTGAGGAAGCCCCTCAGGAAGTCGTGGAGGCCACAGAGGTCGAAGCCGTGCCCGTCGAGGAAACAATCGCTCCAGACGCCGTTCCCGCCCTCGACCCTAAGGAGGCGGTGATTGCCCAGCCTTTGGAAGAGAAACCTAAGCCTAAGCCGGTCAAACCCGCTCCGAAGAAGGAAGAGCGCAAGCCCGATCCCAAGCCGCGCCGCGCGGCTGCCGAGCGTGCGCCTCCTCCGTCGAATGCCAGCCAAGGGCAGGCATCAGCGTCTCGTGAAAACATGCAGGGATCGGCAGCGTCTGCCGATCCGAACGTGCTCAACCGCTATGTGGCAAGTCTTGCGGCATCGCTCCGCAGCCGCCTTCGCTATCCCGATCGGGCGCGCAGCCAGGGCGTTACGGGAGTCGCAACTGTGCGCTTCTCCATGGATCGCTCCGGCCAGATCCTCAGCGCTTCCCTCGTCAGGAGCGCCGGTGATGCTTCCCTTGACGCGGCCGCCTTGGCGGCCGCGCGCCCGGGCTCATCGCTTCCGGCTGCACCGGCGGCCCTTCCTCAGCAGCAGTTCACTTTCTCGGTGCCCCTGCAATTCAATCTCCGCAGATAGGAGTTTCCTGCGCTCAGACGTGGCGTGGCGTGCCAGAGGCAACAATCAGGGAGAGACAATCTCCCATCACTGACAAGCGGGCGGGACCTTGATTCCCGCCGGTGAGGACAACAAGAAATGACCAATCAGGACGCAACAGAAATGTCGTTCCGCCGGGCCGGGCTTTGGGGGCTCCTTGCAACGACGGCGCTCGGCGGGCTCGTGCTCTCAGCGCAGGCTGCTCAGGCGCAGAATGCTCCGCAGGCCAATGGAGCCATCCAGCTCGAAACGGTGACCGTGACTGAGCAGCGCGAGAGCGGAACAGGCCCCGTGAACGGCTATGTCGCCAGGCAGACGACAAGCGGCAGCAAGACCGACACCCCGCTCATCGAGACGCCTCAATCCGTTTCCGTCGTGGGACGTGAGCAGATCGAGGATCAGGGCGCGCAATCGGTCGTCGAGGCAACCCGCTATTCTCCCGGCGTTCGCTCCGAGTCCTTCGGTGCCGACCCCCGAAACGATTGGTTCCTGATCCGCGGCTTCCCCGCCCAGACGACGGGTTACTATCTCGATTCCCTGCAGCTCTTCTCGACCTCGTTTGCAACGTTCAAACTCGAGCCCTATGGCCTCGAGCGCATCGAGATCCTTCGCGGCCCCTCTTCCGTTCTCTACGGCGGCGGCAATCCCGGCGGTCTCGTCAACGCCATCAGCAAGAAGCCGCCCATGACGCCGTTCCGTGAAGTCACGGTGGGCGTCAACAATTATGGCAACACGTATGGTGCCTTTGATCTCGGCGGGCCGGTCGCACTCAACGGCGATGGAAATCAGTTCTATTACCGCATCGTCGGTCTGGGCCGCATCGGCGACACGCAGGTCGATCACACGGAAGACAACCGCGCCTTCATCGCGCCGAGCCTGACCTGGAAGCCGAATCAGGACACGACGCTGACGATCCTGGGCTCGTACCAGAAGGATCAGACGAACGGCCAGAACTTCCTGCCGTATGAAGGCACTGTGGTTCCAGCGCCTTTCGGCCGCATTCCGACGAAGCTCTTCACCAGCAATCCCGGCTTCGACTCCTTCGAGCGCGAACAGGCGATGATCGGTTACCAGTTCGAGCATCGCTTCAACGAGACTTGGACGGTGCGCCAGAACTTGCGCTACAACCATCTCAAGATCGACTTCGCCACGCTTTACGGCGGCGGCTACGCCGCTGCTCCGACTGCCAACGAGGCGCTGCTCTCCCGCTTCAACTTCGTCACGAAGCCGAGCGTCGATCTCTTCACGGTCGACAATCAGGCCGAGGCCAGGTTCGCAACCGGCCCTCTTCAGCACACCTTGCTGCTCGGCCTCGACTACAAGCGCTACAGCATCGACGACGAGCAGGGTTTCGAGTTCGGGCCTTCGCTCAATCTCCTGAACCCGGTCTATCCGCCCGCCACGCCGACGACGTCGCGCTACGTTCTGGGCAACACGACCCAGACGCAGGTCGGCGCTTATGTGCAGGATCAGGTTAAATTCGACCGCTTCACTCTGGTGCTGAGCGGACGCCAGGACTGGGTGAACACGGATAACACGAACAACCTCTTCCCCTCGTCGAGCTATGAAGGCAACGACAGCAAGTTCAGCGGTCGCGTGGGTCTGGTCTACAACACCGATCTGGGGCTTGCGCCGTACGTGAGCTATTCGCGCTCCTTCGATCCGCAGATCGGCACCAACTTCGCCACGGGCCGTCCGCTCGATCCGGAAACCGGCGAGCAGATCGAGGTGGGCCTCAAGTATCAGCCGGTCGGTATGAACAGCTTCGTCACTGTCGCCATGTTCGACCTGAAGCGCCAGAACGTGCTCACGACCGATCCGAGCAACGCCCTCTTCCAGGTTCAGACCGGCGAAGTGCGTTCGCAGGGCGTCGAGTTCGCGGTCAATGCCAACCTGATGGAAGGCCTCAACCTCGTCGGCGCCTATACACTCTACGATCTGGAAACGACGAAGGATCTCAACCCCGCCAATATCGGCCTGATGCCGACGGGCACGCCGGAAAGCTTCGGCTCCCTGTGGCTCGACTACACGGTGCAGGAGGGAACCTTCAGAGGCTTCGGCGTGGGCGCTGGCGTTCGTTTCGTCGGCGAGTCCTATGCGGATGCGGCGAACACGCTCACCGTGCCGAGCTATACGGTGGCCGATGCAGCCCTGCATTACGAGCGGGACAACTGGCGTGTGGCGCTGAACGTGTCGAACCTGTTCGACGAGGTTTATGTCGGCTCCTGCTCCGGCCCGGCAGCCTGCTTCTATGGCGACCGCCGCAAGGCGACGCTCAGCGCGAGCTACAAGTGGTGATGCAGGCACTGTTCCGGCAGGACGGGACTGAGGACAGAACCGATTCGTCGGGGCTGTCCGGTCCTATGTTCGAGATGGAGGGCGCGAGCGTTTCCATCGACGGACATGTGCTGCTTGCCCCCACATCCCTCACCCTGAAACGGGGATGCGTTTACGGGATCATCGGGCACAATGGATCGGGCAAGTCCACGCTCCTCAAGCTCCTGGGCCGTCAGGCTCAACCGAGTGGCGGCTCGATCCGCTATGCCGGAACACCTGTTGAAGATTATGGCGCGCGGGCTTTCGCGCGCCATGTCGCCTATCTGCCGCAGCAGACGCCTGCTACCACTGGCCTCACCGTTCGCGAGCTCGTCAGGTTCGGGCGCTATCCCTGGCACGGCCCGTTGGGCCGTATCTCGGCGGAGGACCACCTGAATGTCGTCGAGGCCATGCAGCTGGCCCAGCTGGACGATCTCGCGGATCGTCTTGTCGACACCTTGTCCGGCGGCGAGCGCCAGCGCGCTTGGATCGCCATGCTGGTGGCGCAGGACAGCAGCTTCATTCTCCTCGATGAGCCGACCTCCGCGCTCGATCTTGCGCACCAGATCGAGGTCCTTCGCCTTCTGCGCAATTTGAGCCGCAGCCGCAATCTCGGCGTCGTCGCCATACTCCACGACATCAACATGGCCGCCCGCTTCTGCGACGAGCTGATCGCTCTCCAGAGAGGCCGGATCCGGATCCAGGGCAAGCCCGACGATCTCATGCGAAGCGACGTGCTTGAGAATGTCTACGGCATTCCCATGGAAGTGATCCGCCATCCCGCGTCCGAAGCGCCGATCGGATTTGCCCGATGAGAAGAGGTCTCAATCGCCGCGAATGCCTTGCTGCCCTCCTGCTCCCGATGGCTCCGGCTTTCGCGCAGGATGCGGGCAAAGCGCCTCCGCGCGTGGCGATCGTCGATTGGGGCCTCACGACATCCGTTCTCTCTCTCGGCATCACGCCCGCAGGCATCGCGGAAATCGATCTCTATCGCCGGTGGGCTGATGATTTTCCGATTTCTCCAGACATTCAGGATGTCGGCCTTCGCACGGAACCGAACCTCGAAGTTCTCGCCTCCCTGAAACCCGATCTGATTCTCACGACGCCCTTCAGCGAAAACGTGCGGCCGCTCCTCGAGCGCATCGCTCCGACGCGTTCCTATGCAACCTACACGCCCGACGGGCATCCCCTCGCACGCTCGGCGCAGGTCTTGCGCGAGATTGCCCGAGAGTTGCACGCCGAGGCCCGAGCACAGGCCGTCATCGTTCAGGCGGAGGCTACTTTCACGGCAGCAAGAGCAAGCCTTGCAGGACGCAAGATCCCGCCTCTTCTCTTGGCTGGATTCATGGATGGCCGTCATACCCGTATTTATGGCGCCGACAGTCTCTTCGGAAACGTTCTCGACCGATTGGGCCTGCGCAATGCCTGGAACAAGCCCACGAATTTCTGGGGCTTCAGCCTTGTCGGCATCCACGAGCTCGCGCCTTATGCAGAGGCCGGGCTTCTCGCGATTGCTCCCATTCCGCCGGAAGCGCCCCTGAATGCATCGGGTGAAGGCCTGTGGCGCAGCCTGTCCTTCGTGCGCGCGGGACGGGTCGGAACGCTGCCGACGACCTGGGCCTTCGGCGATGTCTCCACCGCCGAGCGGTTTGCTCGCAGCTTGACCAAGACGCTGCTCGACAAGGAGAGCCTCCGTGCAGGCTAACTCCGCTTCCCGTTCGGTTGTGTTGGCCGCAGGCCTTGCCGCTCTTGCTGTGACCTGGGCAATCGTCCGTCTCAACAGCCAGTTGCCTCTGCATCTGTGGACACAGGCCTGGCTGCATCCTTCTCTCGAGGATGCGCAACAGCTCCTGTTTCATTACAGCGCCCTGCCGCGGCTTGTGACGGCTGTTTTGTGCGGAGCGGCGCTGGGGCTTGCGGGCACGATCTTTCAGCATGTTCTGCGCAATCCCCTCGCCTCGCCCACGACCCTTGGCGTCGAGGCGGGTGCGCAGCTTGCGCTCGTGATAGCGACGATCTGGGCGCCTTTCCTGCTCGGCGTCGGCCGCGAGTTCGTGGCAGTCGCCGGTGCCTTGGGCGTCACAGCGCTCATTTTCGCCGTGTCGTCGGCGCGCGGGTTCTCGTCTCTCACGCTGATCCTGGCAGGCCTCGTCATGAGCCTGTTCTGCGGTTCCCTGGTTGTGGCGCTGAAACTCCTGAACCAGGAATACATCTCCTCCCTTTACATTTGGGGAGCAGGATCCCTGGCGCAGCAGGATTGGTCCGCGGTAACCTATCTGTTGCCGCGTCTGCTGGGCTGCGCCTTTGCCGCCGCATTGCTTGCGCGCCCCCTCGTCGTCCTCACGCTCAGCGACGAAAGCGCAAGCGCGCTTGGCGTGTCCTTGCGCTGGCTTCGCATCGCCGCTCTCTTCATCGCGGTCCTGCTCACCGCCTTCGTCACATCGGCTGTGGGCATCATCGGCTTCATCGGGCTCGCGGCACCGCAGATCGCGCGCCTGTCAGGCGCACGGCGTTTTCAGGAGCGCCTCGTCGTGGCGCCCCTCATGGGGGCAGGCCTGCTGGTTCTCGTCGATCAGGCGGCTCAGGCTTCCAGCGGCAGCTTTTCGGATTTCCTGCCCACAGGCGCCGTGACGGCTCTCCTCGGAGCCCCGCTTCTTCTGTGGCTGCTGCCGCAGCTGAAATCGTCGAGCAACGATCTCGCACCGGGTTTCATCGCACCGGCGACGGCATACAGACCGGGCATCCTCTTTCCGCTTCTCATGACAGGTCTCGTCGCCGTCACTCTCGCCAGCATCCTGCTCGGACGCTCCACACAAGGATGGTCCATTGCCGACGGCGAAATGCTTGCGGCTCTCGCGGAATGGCGCGTGCCGCGGACAAGCGTCGCATTGCTCGGCGGCGCGATGCTCGGCATGGCGGGCGTTCTTCTTCAGCGCCTGACCCGCAATCCGGTCGCGAGCCCCGAAGTGCTGGGTATCGGTACCGGCGTCGCGATCGGCATTCTTCTCAGCATGGTGATCAGCACCGCGCCGGGGCGCGGATTGCAACTGGCCATGAGCTCTGCGGGCGCCTTCACCGTGCTCGCATTTCTTCTCTGGCGCGGCATCAAATCCCGCTCCGCTCCCGATCAGATGCTTCTGACAGGCATTGCACTGAGCGCGTTTCTCGATGCCATCATCGTGAGCTTCATCGCATTGGGTGATCCGCGCGCGGCGCAGCTTCTCGCATGGCTTGCGGGTTCCACCTACAGGGCGGATGCAACGACCGCGTGGATGACGCTGGCGATCGCGGCACCGCTGCTCCTGGCGCCCCCCTTCTTCTCGCGCACCTTGGACATTCTTCCCCTCGGCGAGGAGACCGCGCGGGAACTCGGCGTCGATCTCAGGCTCGCGCGTCTTGCCATCATGGGATTGACGGCGTTTCTCACCGCCGCTTCCGTTCTGGCTATCGGCCCACTCACATTCGCGGGTCTCGTCGGACCTCATCTGGCGCGCGCGATCGGCCTTCGCCGCGCGTTCGAGCAATTGATCGGCGCGGCTCTGATCGGCGCCATTCTCATGATTCTGGCCGACTGGCTCGGCCGCATCGTCATCTTCCCCTTCCAACTGCCTGCCGGACTCGTGGCGGCCCTGATCGGCGTTCCATACCTGATCTGGCATCTCACGAGACGCGGGCGGTAAGCGCTTGTTCGAGAGGATTCCTCCCATGTCCCTGAACGCAACTTCCCCGCAGGAGCCCAAGCTGCAGCTCTGTGTCCTGCATGTGGTGCGCACCTACGATCTTACGCCGCATATGCGCCGGATCGTTCTGGGCGGCAGGGATCTCGAAACCTTCGATGTGCCGAGAAATGCGCTTGGGCCCTACATCAAGCTCCTGATTCCGCCGAAAGATATCGAGCCCGAATGGCCGGTCCTGAATGACGATGGACGCCTGATCTGGCCCGCTCTCGAAAGACGCCCCGTCATGCGCACCTACAGCGTGCGCCATTTCGACAAGGGGAATTGCGAGCTGCATGTGGATTTCGTCATGCACGGAGATCGCGGAGTAGCCTCTGCCTGGGCCAACCGTGCAAAACCCGGCGACTCTGTCGGCCTGTGGGGACCGGGCTGCACGACCACGCAGAACATCGACTGGTATCTGTTCGCCGGCGACCAGACGGCGCTGCCCGCCATCGCCTTCATCCTGGAGAACCTGCCGGCCACGGCGCGCGGGGAAGCCTATATCGAAATCCCCGCCGAATCCGAAAAGCAGACTTTCAGCAAGCCATTGGGCGTCGATGTCAGGTGGCTCCTCGGCAAGGGCGAGACCTCGGCGCTCCAGGACGCCGTGAAGGCTGCCTCATGGCCGGCCCACAGCCGCGTTTTCGTCTGGGCCGGAGCGGAAAGCGCGAAGGCGCGCTCTATCCGCTCCCATATGCGCGCGCAGCGCGGCCTTGATCGCGATCAGATGTACATTCTCAATTACTGGAGACGTGGCCAGGCCGAAGGCGGTTTCGGCTACTTGGATTAGAAGGCTGGCCTCACCGGGCGAGAGATCGCCCGGATGGAATGAAATGGCGTCCGCGGAGGGACTCGAACCCCCGACCTCAGGTTTCATACCACTTCGGCTTTCGCCGCCGTCCGGAAGGACGTTCGTGGCCTGGACTGTCCCTTCACCCTAGGCCTTGCGGCCCTTAGGTGCTGCCCGTCCAGTCTCTACACCTTCCCCGTGAAGGGGCTTGGCTCGGGATTGGCATGCCGCGAGTGCGGCGAAGCGTTCCCCGACTTTGAGCAGATCGATTGCAGCGTTTCCGACTGCAACCCCCGATTTTGAAAACAGGAAACCTTTGCTCTGTCCTGCTGAGCTACGCGGACGTCCCTTCTCTCCTAAAGCGGTCCGCCGTCCAAGGCAACAGGGGGCCTGCATCCATGCGCGACGGAACCTGCCGCGCTTCATCCGGTTTGGTGTGGGCAAACGGAGGCATTCCATGGCTCAGACCCTGCGCGACTTTCTCAAAAAGGTCGAGAAACTGCCGCCCGACACCCTGCTCTGTGTCGCAGAGGTGGACGAGGCTTTCGCCACCCATGTTGAGGAGTTCGAGATCGTCGAGAATGCCAAGCCGCAGAACAGGCGGACTGAAAGCCTGGAAGCGGTGGAGCTAGGCAACGGCAACCAGACGGTGGTGGTGATCCGCTGGTAAGAAAAAGCCTCCTGCCGAGCCTGCAGTCTATCGCACGCAACGATCAGGATTTTCGCGATGACCAATTCCAGCCAGCGCAACCAGCGCGATACGGGCGGCAAGCCAGATATACCCCGGCAAGTTGGCATGTCGCATCAGGAGAGCCGCGACCACAACAGGCACAACCCCGCACAGGAAAAGCAATAGCCCTGCATGTCCGAGCCTAGCCCCTCGCTTTGAACCGCTTATGATCCCTGTTCGGACCGGGATCGGGCATGCGAATCGGAATTGCGCTGGGCATATGGGCTGCATCGGTACTTGGGGCGGCTGCACAGGAACGTGTGTCGTCACGGATGCACGCAGCCGCCTGCACGAATGAAACGCGGCAGGACCGGCTGGAAGCCATTTCCGCCGAGGGTGAGCTCATTCTCGGCTTGGAGCGTCTGGCGAGGCTCGCCGGCGTCCGGATTCCCGAGACGCACAGGCAACAGGCCATGGACTGGCTCAAGGCCAGGATCGGCCAACCTCTTCTCGTAACTGCGCAAGGAAGCCGTGACCGGTGGGGCCGCATGCCCCTGCGCGCCAAGCTTGTTCAGGGCTCGCGTACCCTCGACCTCAGTCACGGACTTGTCGAAGCGGGCTTGGCCCTTGTCGATGCGAGCGCCGATTCCGCGCTTTGCCAGCCTGAATTGCTCGCGCTGGAGGAGACGGCTCGCGAACGACACCTTGGTCTTTGGGCCGATGGCCGCTATAACCCCATTCCTGTCGACCAAGCCGATCGCTTGAAAGAGCGCGTCGGCAGCTTCGTCATCGTCGAAGGACGAGTTCGCAGCGTCGGCGAACGCAAGCAGAAAACCTATTTGAATTTCGGGGGGCACTGGGCAGACGACTTCACGATCATCATCCCGAAGAGAACTTGGATGAGGATGGCCGAGCGGGGGCTCTCGGCCGATTCGCTGAAAGGCAGCACTCTTCGAGCCCGAGGCATTTTGCAGTCTTGGCAGGGAACGGCACTTACCGTTGATTTACCGGAGATGATCGAACTCCTTGAAGGCAGACGCCTTCAGGGCGACCGAGGTGAAGATAAACGCTTGGCCCGATAAGCGAGCATGCGCGATAAACGTCACACAGGTACGCTCCGGATCGCCACTGGCCTGATGATCGCAGGCTTGGTCTCAGCCTGTTCAGGTTTCGGCAACACCTCACTGCCGGCCAACGCGCCCCGGGTGATCGGGCCGGATCGCGACCGCGACCATATCCGTCTCGTGTCAGCCTTTGGCGGCGAGGGCCGCGCGCCGCAGATGCAGCGTCTTCTCAGCGATGCTGTGAACAGGCTCGTCATGGCCACCGACCGGCCCGATGAGTCCTATCAGGTCACGATCCTCAACTCCCCCGTGGTAAACGCTTTCGCCCTGCCGAACGGACGCCTCTACGTCACGCGCGGTCTGTTAGCGCTTGCGAACGACACCTCCGAGGTCGCGGCTGTGCTCTCGCACGAGATCGCCCACGTCACCCTTCGCCACGCCTCTCAGCGCAACGAGCTGCAGGCCCGCTCCGAGCTGATCGAGAGGGTGGCAGAAAATGTCCTGAACAATGCCCAGGAAGCTGCCGTGGTGCAGGACCAGGCGCGCTCGACGCTTGCGAGCTTCTCGCGCTCGCAGGAACTCGAGGCCGACAAGACCGGCATCACAGTGCTCGCCCGCGCGGGTTTCGACCCTTATGGCGCGCCACGCTTCCTCACGGCGCTGGGCCGCTCTGCCAGCAGTTCCAGCAATAGCGGCCCAGGCCGGGTCGATTCCCATCCCAGCACCGCTGAGCGCATCGCCAAGGCGCTGCAGGCCGCCCGACGCGCGGGCCCTCCCGGCATGGGCGAAACGGGCAAGCTTGAATACATGACGGCCCTCGATGGCCTCCCCTACGGAGACGATCCCAGCGACGGCGTCGTGAAAGGCCGCCGCTTCACCCATGCGCGTCTCGGCGTCGCTTTCGAGGCGCCGGAAGGCTTCACCCTGGAGAACACCTCCCAAGCTGTTCTCGGCTCCTCGGCCGATGGTGAGCGCCGCCTTCTCTTCGATGCCGCCGATACTCCCGCTGGCCAGAGCCTGGAAGAGGTGCTGCGTTCCACGTGGACGGACACCATTGAGGCGGGAAGCCTGCTGACGACGACGATCAATGACCTGCCTGTAGTGACCGCTCTCTCGAACGGCAAGGAATGGACCTTCCGCCTCTCGGCCATCCGCATCGGCAACACCACCTACCGCCTGATCATGGCGGCCCGCAGCGGCGGCTCCGACCTGGAAAACATGTTCCAGCGGACGCTCAACAGCGTGCGACAGCTTCAGCCGGAGGAGGCCCGCCGTATCCGGCCGCTCAAGCTCCAGATCGTAACCGCTCAGCGGGGCGACACGGCCCAGTCGTTTGCCTCCCGCATGCCAGTCGATCGCGCCCTCGACCGCTTCCTGCTCCTCAACGGTCTTGAGCGGAGCGGGCCCTTGAGGCCGGGTCAGCGCTACAAGATCGTTACGGAGTAATCTCGCCCCTTGAGGCTAGTGATTGAGGAGAGTGCCTGTTCGGCCATGCACGACAGCCTCACGCCGTCATGACCTCCTCACGCCCAGTATGACGGTAGGTCGAGACGCGCTCAGGGACATATCCTCCCCCTCATGCACATGCGCCCAAAACGAAACAGGCGAGCCGGTGTCCGGCTCGCCTGAATGGTTCTAAGGGTCTCGAAATCCTTAGACGAAAGCACCTGAGGCCTGGGGATACTTGTCCACCAGCGCTCGCTTGAGCTTCTCCAGGGCGCGGTTCTCGATCTGGCGCACGCGCTCCTTCGAAATGCCCAGACGGTCGCCGAGGAATTCGAGGGTGACCTGCTCGTCGTCGAGGCGGCGCGCCTGCAGGATGCGCAGTTCGCGCTCGTTGAGCACTTCGAGAGCCTGCTTGAGCCAGCGCACGCGGCGTTCGGTGTCGATCACGTCGCTCACGCTCTCGTCAGGCAACGGGCTGGTGTCCACGAGGAACTCCACACGCTCCGCCGAGTTCGACGGGTCGGCATCGAGCACCGGCGCGTTCAGCGAAGTGTCGGGAGCCGAAAGGCGGGCATCCATGAGGGCGACGTCGGCCTTGGACACGCCGATGGCCTCGGCGATCTTCGCGTGCACGTCCGAAGAGATGCGCTCCTCACCACCCCGCGTCAGGCGAGCGCGCAGGCGGCGGAGGTTGAAGAAAAGAGCCTTCTGAGCGGAACTTGTTCCGCCACGGACGATTGACCAGTTGCGAAGGATGTAGTCCTGCACAGAAGCGCGGATCCACCATGTCGCGTAGGTCGAGAAACGGACTTCCCGCTCCGGCTCGAACCGAGCGGCGGCTTCGAGAAGGCCGACATGACCTTCCTGAACGAGATCCGCCATCGGCAGGCCATAGTGGCGAAAGCGGGCCGCAAGCGCGATCACGAGACGCATATGAGCAGCAGTCAACTGGTGAAGAGCTGTCTCGTCGCCATGATCCTTCCAGCGCACGGCAAGCTGATGCTCCTCTTCTCTTTCGAGAAAAGGTGCATTCATGGCGGCGCGAACGAAACGACGACGAACGCCTGAGATTTCTCCCATTGTGTCCTCCCTTGGCAGAGACACAACGAGCGAGGCCGGAAAAAGTTCACTCCTTACAGCCAAGTTTTGCAAAATAGATTCCAAAACCCTGACGACAAGGTGCACCCGCAAACAAAAAGCCTGGCGCAAGGCCAGGCTTTGAAAGGGTTTGTCGAGGAGGGCGCGATGGTTACGCGGCTTCCTCCTGCGCGTCGTCGCCATCGGCATCGTCACCCTCGGCGCCCTTGGCGCGACGGGGAGATTTCGCCAGGCTCTGCTCGATGAGCTTGAGGGCTTCGGTATCCGTGATCTTGTTCACGGCCGCGATCTCACGCACGATACGATCGAGAGCGGATTCGTAGAGCTGACGCTCACTGTAGGACTGCTCGGGCTGGGCCTCGGAGCGGTACAGGTCACGCACGACCTCGGTCACGGCGATCAGATCGCCGGAATTGATCTTCGCCTCATATTCCTGAGCGCGGCGCGACCACATGGTGCGCTTCACGCGGGCACGACCCGTCAGAACGTCCAGAGCCTTTTGAACCAGGGCGGGCTCGGCAAGCTTGCGCATGCCGACGCTGGCAGCTTTCGCGGTCGGGACTCGCAGGACCATCTTGTCCTTGTCGAAAGAGACCACGTAGAGCTCCAGCTTGAAGCCGGCGATTTCCTGCTCCTCGATGGCCGTGATGCGGCCGACGCCGTGAGCGGGATAAACAATGGCTTCGCCAGACTTAAAACCCAGGCGCGGGGTGGACTTCTTGGCGGTTGTCATGCGAGAGAGGCCTCCTTGCATGGTCCCTTGCCCTCAGGCTCAGGAGCGATGGTTCCACTGAGCAGGGACCCAGGGGAACAGGAATGAGATGAGTGCATGCGGAACTTGACTATTCCGTGCGACTCCCTGATGTAAGCAGTAGCTCAAAAGCACTCCGCCTGGGCTCAAAAGTAAGGGTAAACCCCTTTCGGCCAAGTTTCGTGCGTTATTGCTTCAGTGTGTGAACCGACGACCTGCGGGGGACGGCGCACGGCTTGAGCGCAAGCGACGGCATTTGCAGACCCTATCACAGTCTGGCCGAAAAAGCAAAAATATTTCAAAGCATAGCGTAAAGAGGCACGGTTTATGGCCGTGCTTCAAGAGCCCTCAGGCTTAGTCGCCTTCGCCTGGATTAGGCGAGAAATAAGCCTCGAACTTGCCAGCGACGCCATCGAATTCCTTGGCGTCGGCCGGGGCGTCCTTCTTCTGGGTGATGTTGGGCCAGCTCTTGGCCATATCGGCATTGAGCTTCAGCCATTGCTCGAGGCCGGGCTCAGCATCGGGCTTGATGGCCTCGGCGGGGCATTCCGGCTCGCAGACGCCGCAATCGATGCACTCATCCGGGTGGATGACGAGCATGTTCTCGCCCTCGTAGAAGCAATCCACCGGACACACCTCGACGCAGTCCATGTATTTGCACTTGATGCAATTTTCAGTGACGACGTAGGTCATGGACGGTCCTTCGAGGGTCTTTCCAAAAATACTAGCTCTGCCGCCGCTCTAGCCCTTGTCGCCTTCGCTGACAAGCATCCCCTCGCCTTCATTGAGGTCAGCGTAGAGCTGCCTTGCTTCCGGCGCAGGCCCCCGGCGCTGCCCGAGGCCTTCCACCCGCACCACCAGGGTCGTGCGGGCGAGAGCGAGAGTGATCACGTCACCGACGGCAACCGCCTTGGCGGCACTATCCGTGCGCTGCCCGTTGACCCTGACGAACCCGCTCGTGACGAGCTTGGCGGCCAGTGTCCGGGTTTTGGCAAAGCGTGCGAACCAGAGCCACTTGTCGAGCCGCTGCCGGTCCTCACGCATTCGCCGTCCTTACTTCTTGCCGTCTTCGAGCTGGGCCTTGAGAGCCATCAGCTTGGCGAAGGGTGAATTCGGGTCCGGCTGCTTCTCACGGCGCTCGTGCCCGCCCTCGCGGCGGTTGTCGGCGCGTTTGTCAGGACGCGGTCCACGGCGGTCATCCGGACGTGGGCCCCGTGGCGGACGATTCTGCGGCCGTCCGCCCTCGCCCTGAGCCTCGCGGCGGGGACGTTCGCCCTGACCTTCGCCATGACGTGGACGACGGTCGCCCCGCTCAGGCCGGTCACCGCGTTCGGAACGCTCGCCGCGCTCATGGCGTCCGCCGCGAGCCTCTCGGCCCTGGCGGGCGTGACCGCCCTCGTGATGACGGCGGTGCTGACGCCAGATCTCAACCATCTCGGGCTCCGACGGAGCCTCGGGAGCAGCTTCAGCGGCACCTTCCGTCGGCGCCAGCGCCTGCCCTTCAGGCGATGCCACGGCTTCGGATGCGCTCTCCACGACGGTCTCGGCCGATACGGATGCGTCGGGAGCCTCCACGGCCACGGCGCCTGTCTCCTCAGCCAGGGTCTGACCCTCGGCTGGGGCATCGGCGGGAGCTTCAGCCGGGGGTACGGCAGCAGGCTCGGTCGAAGCGGCCTGGACCAGCGGCACGGTGATCGCAGGTCCCGGACGGCGCTCCATCACGTAGCCCAGTGACTTCAGGATGGTAGCAAAATCCTCGCCTGCGCAACCGACGAGGGACGTCATGGCAACCGTCGGCACGAAACCTTCGCCGTCGGCGGCACCGGCCGGCGGCTCGCCGGGGGTGATTCCGGGGCGATAGGAGATCGCCGGGCGGATGAGGTCGGCCAGACGCTCCAGGATGTCGACGCGCACGGCACGGCCGCCGCAGACGCGGAAGCCCGCAGCGCGGTACAGACCCGCCGCGATCTCGGCGTCCACCGGGATCGAGGTGCGGCCGGACTGGGCGAGATGGGCGATCTCGTCGATGCCCTTCTGGTCGAGGCCACCGTTCTGGAGCGCCCAGAGCTGGGTTGCGAGAACGCGCGGAGCCGGCTTCAGAAGGGCCGGCAGATAAAGATGATAGGCGCCGAAGCGCACGCCCGCCTTGCGGAGCGCCGCGCGGGCATCCTGGTCGAGGCTGCGCACCTCGTTGAGAACCTTCGCGCGCTCGAGCACGCCGATGGCCTCGCCAATCTGGAAGGCGATGCCACGGGCAAGGCCGGCGAGCTCCGCATTGGTCTCGAGATCCATCGCAGGGCCGAGCAGACGCACGACATAGGCCTTCAGCCAGGCGCGCAGGCGATTCTCCACCTTGTCGCGAGCGGGACCGGTGAGGTGCTCGTCCGAGAGAATGCGCACACGCGGCTCGAACAGCTTGTCGCCCGGCTCCAGCTTCGCCACGGGATCGCCCTGCCAGCGGATCGTGCCGTCGTTCGACAGCACCAGCGTGGTATCCGGGGTCTCGGCAAACCGGTCGGCCCGCGTCTCGATCTCGCCGGCCAGCGCCTTGCTGGCGGCGTTGCGCAGGGTCTTGGCTTCCGTGGTATCGGCTTGGGGATCAGGCACGAAATGGAATCCGTGCAGGTGGCCGATATGTTGTCCCTCGACGGTGACGTCGCCGGTGGTCGTAATTTCCGCTTCGAGCATCGTGTTCTCTCTCAAGCGCCGCATGAGAACGCTCGTCCGCCGGTCGATGAACCTTTGGGCCAGACGTTCATGAAGCGCATCCGATAGCTTGTCCTCTACCTGACGCGCAACACCCTGCCAATGCTCCGGGTCCTTTAACCAGTCGGGACGGTTTGCGACAAAAGACCAAGTCCGCACCTGGGCGATGCGGTTGGAGAGGGTGTCGATATCGCCATCCGTGCGGTCGGAAGCCGACAAATGGCGGGCAAACCAGTCCGCCGGAACCGCGCCGTCCTTCATCAGGAAACGGTAGAGCTGGCCGACGAGGTCCGCATGGGTCTGGGGTGAAACTTTTCGATAATCGGGCACCTGGCAGATCTGCCAGAGGCGCTCGACCGCATATTTCGTGCGAGCGAAAGCCTGGATATCGTCCTCCCGGGCCAGAATCTCCAGGGACGCCAGGTCCTCGCCCATAGGCGCACGCACGAGGCCGTGCTCCCTGGGCTGAGCTCCCAGAGAATCGCGAAGCCGCCCGATGGACGAAAAATCGAGATCCGGGTTGCGCCATTGCAGGATGCGCACCGGATCGAACGTGTGGTTTTCCAGCGCCTCCACCGTCTCCGCATCGAAGGGAGGGCAGCGGCCCGTGGACCCGAAGGTGCCGTCGCGCATGTAGCGGCCGGCGCGGCCGGCGATCTGGGCGAGTTCGGGATTGTAGAGCTTGCGGAAGCGGAAGCCGTCGAACTTCTTGTCCGAGGCGAAGGCCACATGGTCCACGTCGAGGTTGAGGCCCATGCCGATGGCGTCCGTGGCGATGAGGTAGTCCACGTCCCCGTTCTGGTAGAGCTCGACCTGGGCGTTGCGGGTGCGGGGAGAAAGGGCGCCGAGCACCACCGCCGCACCGCCGCTCTGGCGGCGGATCAGCTCGGCGATGCCGTAGACCTCCTCCGCCGAGAAGGCGACGATGGCGGACCGGCGGGGCAGGCGCGAGACCTTCTTCTCACCCGAAAATGTGAGCTTCGACAGGCGCGGGCGGGTGACCACATGGACCCCAGGAATCAGGGCCTCGATCAGCGGACGCATGGTCATGGAGCCGATGAGCAGCGTTTCCTGCCGTCCGCGCTGGTTCAGGAGGCGGTCGGTGAACACGTGGCCGCGGTCGAGATCGGCGGCGAGCTGGATCTCGTCGATGGCCACGAAGGACGCGTCGATGTCGCGCGGCATGGCCTCGACGGTGGAGATCCAGTAGCGGGGCTTGTCCGGCTTGATCTTCTCCTCACCCGTGATCAGGGCGACGTTGTGGTGCCCCGCCTTCTCGACCACCCTCTGATAGACCTCGCGCGCGAGCAGGCGCAGCGGGAGACCGATCATGCCGCTGTCATGACCGAGCATGCGCTCGATGGCGAGGTGAGTCTTGCCGGTATTGGTGGGCCCGAGCACAGCAGTAACGCCGCGCGCACGCACTTGCGGAGGAAGAGAACGGCGAACCATGCCTGGATGCGGGGTAATGTCGGATAAGATCCCGGGTGAGAGGGGCGAGACGCCCCTGCACGTAGAGATGATGCAGGCAGCCTTCTCACAAAGCGGGCCTGGTCCGGCAAACCCGGCGGCAGGCTCTCCCTTATATGGGGCTACGCGCCGGTTTCGCTACCGGGTATCCAAGAATTCTCCGGGGATTTTGAAGGGCTTATTGCCCGGCCCCGGCCTTGATGGGCTCCCGCGCCTTGCCCGCGGGTCTGGCCTTTGCCGAGGCGGGTTTCACGTCGCCCTCCACCGACCAGCTCGCGGCCTGCAGCTCGCCCATGCCGATCATGGTGCGCACGGCGACCTTGATGGGAAAGAGCACGCGCGCTCCTTCCACCGGCGCCAGCCACACGGTCATGTCTTTGTTCTCCCGCATGAACTTGGTGGAGGGACGCTGCGTGCGGTGGCCGGAGATCGGGACCCAGCGCGCGTTGCAGACGAGGACAGGCCCGGAATAGCCAGCCACCGCGACGTTCTTGGTCTCGGCATAGGTCAGCACGATGTTCTGGCGGGCGGCGCCGTCGAAGACCGGGATGGTGCGATTGCAGTTGGCCTGATCCGTGAGGTCTTTTGACGCGACCGCAGGCATGATGAGGGCGCTCAGGGGATCGATGACCCCCTTCTTGTCCGCATCCTTTACGGGCACCCGGTCCTCTTTCGGCTCCACCGGCGGAGTGATCTCGGCTTCGACCACGTTGCCGCCATCAAGCGACATCCGCACCGTACGCTGCTCGCCGGAGGATTTGGAGGACACGGCAAAGCCGCTGGGCTGCAGCTGAGACCCGGCAATCAGGCCCGAGGCCGTGCCGGCCCCTTTGCCGCCGGTGATCATCCGCACGAGGCCGGAGAGCTTCACATTGCCCTGCAGCTCATATCGGGGGCCGGTAAAGGTGGAGGAGAGATCAGCCTTCCCCAACGGAAGCCCCGCCAAGGAAAGTTCATAGTTCACCTTAAGGGTCTGCGCGGCTTGAGCCTGAGCCTGGGAACCAAGGCCGGCAACGGTTAAGGTTAACAGAGCGGTAGCGATCAGGCGCATGGATGCTTTCTCGGGCTGTCCCGTTAGTCTATTCCGTTGCATGGCATGAGAATCAGAATAAATCATGACCATGGCGGCGCAAAAAAACGAGTTGTGCTGCCGCACTATTCTTGACGCCGGGCCCATTTTCGGCCTATAGCCCTGCACCTTCCAAGGACTTCTGGTGTCCGGCCGCGCGGGATCTGCGTTGAAGCAAACCCACGAAACTAGAGCCGTGACCCTTTGATACGATAGGATTGAACCCATGTCGCGCCGTTGCGAACTGACCGGCAAGGCCGTGCTGAGTGGCCACCTCGTGAGCCACTCGAACCGCAAGACGAAGCGGAAGTTCCTGCCGAACCTCTGCAACGTCACGCTCCAGTCTGACACCCTGCAGCGCTCCGTGCGCCTGCGCGTGTCCGCTCATGCTCTGCGTTCCGTCGAGCATCGCGGCGGCCTCGACGCCTTCCTGGCGAAGGCTTCGGCTGACGAGCTGTCGAGCACCGCCCTCACTGTGAAGCGCGAGATCGAGAAGAAGCTCGCCGCAGCGAGCTAATCTCGGCCTCAACCGTTTTCTACGCTGCGGGCGGCCTCACAGCCGCCCGTTTTGCGTTGCCTCAAGGCTTAGCTGTTCTCTGGGAAGGCTCCGTTCATGATCAAGACCGGGCACCGCGACTTCCTCATTGCGCTCGCCGCAATGACCCTCGTCGTCCTCTCGTCGAATATTCTGGTTCAGTATCCCTTCCACCATCTGGGCCTGGGTGATTATCTGACCTGGGGCGCGTTCAGCTATCCTTTCGCCTTTCTGGTCACGGACCTCTCGAACCGCCGCTTCGGCCCCAAAGGCGCCCGCCGGGTGGTTTATGCCGGCTTCGTGCTGGCTGTCCTGCTGTCGATCTATCTCGCGACGCCACGCATCGCGATTGCCTCGGGCGCGGCCTTCCTGTGCGCGCAGCTGCTCGACATTCAGATCTTCACGCGCCTTCGCGGCCACGCCTGGTGGATGCCGCCCTTCGTGTCCTCGGTGATCTCGTCGGGCCTCGACACGGCCATCTTCTTCTCGGTCGCCTTCTATTGCGGCGCCCTCCCCGGTCTCGGCCTCACGATCACCGACACGCTTGGCCTTGCTGGCATTGCGGATGAATGCATCGCGCTTCCGTGGGTGAACCTCGCCGTCGCCGATTATCTGGTGAAGCTCGCGCTCGCCGCTCTTTCGATCGCTCCCTACGGCGCGATCCTGCGGCTCATGCGCTTCGAGGCAAAGCACCACCACCGGACCGCCTGATCGGCGCTCGCGCAGATCATTCGGCGAGCGCGAATTCCAGCAGCAGGGTTCGCTGAAGGTTCGTATTGAAGTTGTTGTCGGAGATCAGTGAGATCACATGCTCGCTTCCCTCCCGATGAACGGCAACGCCTTCCATGTTGTCCATCTGGTGCGAGGCCTCGCTCTCGTAGATCACCTCGCCGTCCACGCGCGCACCGGGCCTGATCGCCGAGGCCGCCACACGCCGGAGACGGCACCCGAAGCCTCCGAACAGGGAGAACCGGCGCTCCAGCACGATTGCATCGCCGGAATCGAGGAACGCGAGATCCGTCACGTCGTAGCCGCCGCGGCGCACCATTTCGAATGCGCCCTTGCGTGAGCCGGTGAGGATGAACCCCTGACCGCCTTCGGCAATTCCGATGAGGGCGCCGGACAGGGTTGATCGCTGCGGGGCAACGGCAAGAGCCTCGATCCCGCCATTGCTCGGCAGATCCTTGAGTTCATTCGGCACGGCAATCGGAACGCCCTTGACGAGCGCCCCTTCGCGGCCGCGCTCGAAGCGAAGAACGGCATGATTTCGCTCGATGCCGACGAAGGCCGTGTTGCCGGAGATCGCGAGGCTCTCCGTATCGTAATAGCGGGTGCGGCGCGTAGGCGTGCCGTTGCTCATGAGCAAGGGCGCCATCACCGCATCGGACAGCCCCGACAAGCGCCCGTCCGCCGTCTCCACGCGCGCCTGAAGCACCTGCGAATTGTCGGCAAGCGCGATGATTTCCTGGCCCCTTGGCGAGCGCCACAGACCGGAAAAGCCGCCAAAAGCGGAAACGTCGGATTTGAGGATGAGACCTGACCGGAAGAACAGCGCGCCGAACTTCGTGCGGTCAGGATCGGTGTTGGAGAGATGGCTGATCGGCTGAGCCGAGACCCTGATCGGCGTGGCATTGCGAAACGCCTGCGGACGCTGCGCCAGCGCCGTTCCTGTGACGCCTGCGATGCCGGCAGCGGTGATCGCACCGCCGCCGATGAGCAGGCTTCTCCGGCTGAATAGCCTCACGCGTGAGCCCGGCGGCGAGGTGCCGCCCCGCGCGGCGCTTGAGCATTCTCCTCGAACAATTCCGCAAGCTTCTCGGTCATCACGCCGCCGAGTTCCTCCGCATCGACGATGGTCACCGCTCGGCGGTAATAACGGGTCACGTCGTGCCCGATGCCGATGGCGATCAGTTCGACCGGCGAGCGCGTCTCGATCTCTTCGATGATGTAGCGCAGGTGGCGTTCGAGATAGTTGCCGGGATTGACCGAGAGGGTCGAGTCGTCCACCGGCGCGCCGTCGGAAATCACCATCAGGATGCGCCGCTGCTCGGGACGCCCGAGCAGACGCTTGTGCGCCCAGTCGAGGGCCTCGCCGTCGATGTTCTCCTTCAGCAGGCCTTCCCGCATCATGAGGCCGAGATTCTTGCGTGCGCGCCGCCAGGGGGCATCCGCCGACTTGTAGATGATGTGACGCAGATCGTTGAGGCGGCCCGGATTGGCGGGCTTGCCGTTCTGCAGCCACATCTCGCGGGATTGACCGCCCTTCCAGGCGCGCGTGGTGAAGCCGAGGATTTCCACCTTCACGCCGCAGCGCTCCAGCGTGCGCGCGAGAATATCGGCGCAGGTGGCAGCCACGGTGATCGGGCGTCCGCGCATGGAGCCGGAATTGTCGAGAAGCAGCGTCACGACCGTGTCGCGGAAGTTGGTGTCCTGCTCCTGCTTGAAGCTCAACGGCTGGAACGGGTCCATGATGATGCGAGGCAGGCGCACCGGATCGAGCGTTCCTTCCTCCAGGTCGAATTCCCACGAGCGGTTCTGCTGCGCCATGAGGCGGCGCTGCAGGCGGTTGGCGAGACGTCCCACCACGCCCTGGAGATGCGCGAGCTGCTTGTCGAGATAGGCGCGAAGGCGCGTCAGCTCATCCGCATCGCAGAGATCCTCCGCATGGATGATCTCGTCGAACTTGCTGGTGTAGGGCTTGTAATCGGGCCCCCGATTCTCGTTCGCGCGCGAAGGCGGACGCCAGGATTCGCCCGCATCCTCGGAATCGGCTTCTTCCGCTTCCTCGGGCATTTCGCCGGAAGGACCATCGGCCTCTTCCGTCGCGCCGTCCTCCATCTCGTCGCTCGAATCCTCGCTGACCTCAACCTCGGCGCGGTCGCCTTGGGATTCCTGCTCGGATTCGCCTTCGCCCCGCTGCTCCTGCTGCTCGGACTCGTTGTCTTCCTCGTTCTCCTCGTCGTCCTGCTCGAGCGACGCATCGTCGGCCATGTCGAGGGAGGAGAGCAGGTCGCGGATGCCGCGCGCGAAATCGCGCTGGCTGTCGATGTTCTTCAACAACCCGTCGAGATTCTTGCCTGCGCGCTCCTCAATGAAGTCGCGCCAGAGATCGACGATTTTCTCGGCCGCATGTGGCGGCTTCTCGCCGGTCAGGCGCTCGCGCACCATGAGCGCCAGCGCGTCCTCGATGGGCGCATCCGCGCGATCGGTGATCTCTTCGTATTTGCCGCCGCGGTGATAGCGGTCCTCCAGCATCGCGGAGATGTTGGAAGAGATGCCCGCCATGCGGCGCGAGCCGATGGATTCCACGCGCGCCTGCTCGACGGCGTCGAACACGGCGCGGGCGGCCTGGCCCTCGGGAGCGAGCTTGCGGTGGAGAGAGGTGTCGTGACAGGCGAGCCGCAGCGCCATGGAATCCGCGTTGCCGCGCAGGATCGCCACATCGTTCGACGTGAGCTTGCGCGGCAGCTCCGGCAGGCGAGCCTTGTCCTGGCCCATGAGCACGGGGCGGTCGGAGGCGAAGGCCACCTCAAGATCGGGCTTGCGGGCGATGGCCTTCATCGCACCGGCGATGGAGCGCTTCAGCGGCTCCGCCGGCGCTTCCTTCTTCTCACCTGGCTTGCGGTTCGAGATGGACATACTTGCCTGTCGCTTCCGATAAGCCCTCATTCTGAGGAGGCCAAAGGCCGTCTCGAAGAACGAGGGCGCTTCCAGAGAATTCTGGACCCGGCATCCTGATCCTTCGAGACGCTACGCTCCTCAGGATGAGGATGCCTGATCGTGACTTAGCTCAGCACCATGTTCACGGCGCTTTCCGGCAATTCCTTGCCGAAGGAGCGCTGATAGAACTCGGCGACCAGCGTGCGTTCCAACTCGTCGCATTTGTTGAGGAACGTCACGCGGAAGGCGAAGCCCGTGTCACCGAAGATTTCGGCGTTCTCGGCCCAGGTGATCACCGTGCGCGGGCTCATGACGGTGGAGAGATCCCCGTTCATGAAGGCCGAGCGGGTGAGATCGGCCACGCGCACCATCTTGTTGACGATGTCGCGCCCTTCCGAGCTGTTCTGATAGTGCTTCGCCTTGGAGAGGACGATGTCCACCTCCTTGTCGTGCGGCAGATAGTTGAGCGTGGTGACGATGGACCAGCGGTCCATCTGGCCCTGGTTGATCTGCTGCGTGCCGTGATAGAGGCCCGACGTATCGCCCAGGCCGACCGTGTTGGCGGTGGCGAACAGGCGGAAGGCGGGATGAGGACGGATCACGCGCTTCTGGTCGAGCAGCGTGAGCTTGCCCGACTGCTCCAGCACGCGCTGGATCACGAACATCACGTCGGGACGTCCGGCATCGTACTCGTCGAACACGAGAGCGACATTGTTCTGGAGCGCCCAGGGGAGGATGCCGTCCTGGAAGGCGGTGACCTGCTTGCCGTCCTGCAGCACGATGGCGTCCTTGCCGACAAGGTCGATACGCGACACGTGGCTGTCCAGGTTCACGCGGACGCAAGGCCAGTTGAGGCGGGCGGCCACCTGCTCGATATGGGTCGATTTGCCGGTGCCGTGATAGCCGGTGATCATCACGCGACGGTTGCGCGCGAAGCCCGCGAGGATCGCCAGCGTCGTCTCCCGGTCGAAGAGATAATCCGGGTCGAGATCGGGTACATGCTCCTCCGCTTGGGAGAAGGCGGGAACTTCCAGATCCGAGTCGATGCCGAAGACCTGTCGCACGGACACTTTCATATCCGGCAGGCGGGTCGTTGTATCGGTTTGTGCCGTCATAAGGGCCTCTCGTCGGACAGTGGTTTCAAAGACTTGCCATGGCTTCTTAAACTCCATGGCGGTGCGGTGCAATTTCCTAAACGCTTAAGAGGGCTGCATGAAACAAGGAGGTTTCAGCAAAGACCAGCGCTTTTGAGGACGTCATGCGCCTTGATGATGTCGCGCAACCGCTCCTCGAAGGAACGGTCGCCCCCATTGGCGTCGGGGTGGAACCGCTTCACCAGGGACTTGTACTGGGCCTTGATGGCGGGTCCGTCGGCGGTCTCATCCAGGCCGAGAATGTCCAGGGCCCGGCGCACTGCGCCCGTATAGCGGGGGCGCTTCGGCTCGGGCGCCGCCCTGCGGCTGCGGGCCTGGGTGAAGTCCTCCCCTCTGAGGATGCCCAGCGGGTCGACATAGGCCCAGTCCCGGGGCTCCTGAGCCTTCCCTTCGGCCTCGGCCTTGCCGGAGGTGTTCACGCCCATGGCCCAGGTCGGGCGATGACCGACGATCGCGTCCTTCTGATAGGCGGCGACCGCCGAATCGGACATGCCGGTGAAATAGTTGTAGGAGGCGTTGTACTCGCGCACATGCTCAAGGCAGAAGCGCCAGTACTGACCCTCCCGGTCCCGGCCTTTCGGCGCACGGAATTCGCCCGCAGCCTTGCAGCCGGGGTGCTCGCAGGCAGGTCCCTTCGTCTCCCGCGGCTCATCGGCGGAAGACTTGATCCGGATACGGTCGAAAAGAGGCGAGTTGAGATCCATGATTCAAACATTATGAAGGGCGGAAGGCCCTGAGCCAAGGCTTAAGAGCTTTTCGCCGCAGACCCGTTCAAAAAGGTTTACAAGAGCAGCATGACCCTCACCGATTGGATCACACAGAATCTGCAGGAACAGTTGCAGCCCTCCGCGCTCACCGTCACCGACGAGTCGGAGCAGCATCGCGGCCATGGAGGCTGGCGGGAGGGGGGTGAAACTCACTTCCGTCTTTATATCGTGTCGGAAGCCTTTTCAGGCAAGAGCCGCGTCGAGCGTCATCGCCTTGTGAACGAGGTTCTGAAAGGCGCCTTCGACAGGGGCCTGCATGCCCTGGCCATCCAGGCCAAGGCGCCGGGGGAGTAAGGACAGGCAGGATGGATTTTAGGCTAGTTTTCCATCCCACTCCCAAGGATATTTAACGCCGAGACTCCTCAATGCTTGATGGACAAGCCAAGGTGTCCATGTCTTCCCATACGGGGCGCTAATGCGACGCCGTTCGAGTTCCATTACTAAGAGATGCGGGGACGTTATCCCCGTTTCTCCGCATTCTTTGAAAATGGGCCTGAGGGCAGTTGCCCATTTAATTCTAGCACGCATCCGATAAGGCACGACATCTTTGAGAGGGGCATCAGGCACCTTTGTTTGCTTTGGTTTCAAAGCCATATGCTCGGCTTCGAACAAAGCTATCTCGTGGGCCATCTCATCGGGAGCGTGCTCAAGCCCATGCAATGCCCTGTTCACTCCACGCCTGCCAGCACGGTTGGAAGCAGCTTTGAAGCGCCGAACGGCCTTACGGGCTGCCTTGTCATTCTCACCATATTGATTGCTGCAATCTCGCTCATAGGAGAGCTTTTTGTTCTCTTGTGGAGAGCGTCTCCGATCCAATTTATTCATCGTAATATTTTGCTCCTCGCCAGGGCGGCCAAGGAAAAGATATTGCATTACTTAATCCGTTCAAGCACGCTTACGTAATTGGCTACGGCCGCGCCGCCCATGTTGAAGATGCCGCCGAGCTTCGCGTTCCTCACCTGCATCCCACCGGCTTCCTCACAGAGCTGCATTGCCGAGAGCGCGTGCATCGAGACGCCCGTCGCGCCGATGGGGTGTCCCTTGGCCTTGAGGCCACCGGACGGGTTCACCGGCAGCTTGCCGTCGCGATTCGTCCAGCCTTCCTTGACCGCGATGGCGCCTTGGCCGGGAGGCGCGAGCCCCATGGCCTCGTATTCGATGAGTTCCGCGATGGTGAAGCAGTCATGGGTCTCCACGAAGGAGAGATCCGAGAGTTCGATGCCGGCCTGAGCGAGCGCGCGTTGCCATGCTACTTCGCAGCCCTCGAACTGAATGATGTCACGCTTCGACATGGGCAGAAAATCCTGCGCATGGGCAGTCGCCCGGAACGCTACGGCGCGGCGCATGCGCAGCGCTGTCTCCGTGTCGGCGATCACGAGCGCTGCGGCGCCATCGGAAACGAGCGAGCAATCCGTGCGCTTCAGAGGTCCCGCCACAAAGGGGTTCTTCTCGCTCTCGGCGCGGCAGAAGTCGAAGCCGAGATCCTTGCGCATCTGCGCGTAGGGATTGTCGACGCCGTTCTTGTGGTTCTTGGCCGCAATGAGCGCCAGCGCATCCGACTGGTCGCCAAAGCGCTGAAAATACTGGCCCGCGATCTGCCCGAACACGCCTGCGAAGCCAGCCGGGGTCTCGCCGTCCTCGGGAACGTAGGAGCACTTGAGCAGGATGCTGCCGATCTCAGGTCCCGGCGTGCGGGTCATCTGCTCGACGCCGACCACGAGCACCGTTCTAGCGCGCTTGGCCTCGATGGTCTTGATCGCCTGGTGGACGGCGGCAGAGCCGGTGGCGCAGGCATTCTCGACGCGCGTCGCAGGCTTGAAGCGGAACTTGTCGCTGGCCTGGAAAATCAGCGACGCCGTGAAATCCTGGGCCGAGAATCCGCCGTTGAAATGGCCGAGAACTACCTCGTCCACGTCCTCCGCGCCGATCCCCGCATGATCCAGCGCCTCGCTGGCGACCCGGACGATGAGGCTCTCGACACTTTCCGCGTCGAGCTTGCCGAAGGGGGTGTGCGCCCAACCGACGATGCAGGCAGTCATGGGGGTCTCCTCACGAAACTCGGATGTTGCGCATAAGGTGGAATGGTTCCTGCCGTTCGGCAAGCCAGCCTTGGTCGCAGTCTGATCAAAGTCCCCCGCCTCTTGAATTTGCTCCTGCTTCAGCCTCCATGGACGCCCGGAACGAATCAGCGGACATGCTCCATGCGTCTTTGCGTCTTTTGCGGCTCCAGCGCGGGCCAGGATCCCGTCTACATCGAAACCGCCCGCCTGCTCGGCGAGGCCTTGGCTGCAAACGACATCGAGCTTGTCTATGGCGGCGCCTCGGTCGGCCTCATGGGCGCGGTGGCGGATGCGGCTCTGGCCAAGGGCGGCCACGTGATCGGCGTGATGCCGCAGGCTCTCGTCGACAAGGAAATCGCACATGCGGGTTTGAGCGACCTGCGTGTGGTCGGCTCCATGCATGAGCGCAAGGCGATGATGGCCGAACTCTCGGACGGCTTCATCGCGCTACCCGGCGGCCTCGGCACCTTCGAGGAGCTGTTCGAGGTCTGGACCTGGGCACAGCTCGGCTATCATAAGAAGCCCTGCGCCCTGCTCAACGTGGCGGGCTTCTACGACAAGCTCGCAGGCTTCCTCGACGACGTGGTGGAGCGCGGCTTCGTGAAGCCCATCCACCGCGCCATGCTGATCGTGAAGGACGAGCCCGCCGCCCTGATCGATGCGATCCGGGCTTATGAGCCGCCGAAGGTCGAGAAATGGATCAAGGCCGGCGAGCGATGATCCGCAACCAAGATGGCTCCATCGACAAGGAATCATCTCTGTTCATGGTCCTCAGCATTTTTGACGGCGAACTGCATCCACTTCGCTGAAAATGCTCTAGGCCTTGTACGCGCCGACACCTTCGCCGAGATGCGCGTTGTTCGCCTCGCGGACCTTCGCCGCTGCCTCGTCGTAGAGGAAGGGAAGGAACGCATAGCGGCGTCCTGACGTGACCTTCGAGACCGCATGCAGAAGCGGCGTCGAGAACACCACGGCGCCGCCGAGCGGAGCCTTGTAGCTGCGCGATCCGTATTCCGGGAAGCTCACCTCGCCGCCCTCGAATTCGTCGTTGAGGTTGATCGACACCGCGAAGCGACGATGGGCCGTGCCCTTGGTGGTGTTGTCGCGATGCGGGCGAAAATGCCCGCCATCCTCCGCCGCATAGCAGGAGACGATGTAGCGCTCCATGCGGGTGGGAGTGAAGAAATGCACGCGTTCGATCTCGGGATTGATGCGGCGGATGATGCGCCGCTGCAGCTGCGCGATCAATTCGGAATCTGTAACCGTGAAATCCTTGCGGCTCTTGTGGCTGCGGTCGTGGGCGGCCACTGTCTTTCCGTCGATCTCCCGCATGAAGCCTGATTCTTCTCCACCGTTCTGCTCGTAGAGCGAAATCAGGTGCCGGCAGAAAGAAGGCTCGAACACGTCCGGAACGATGATGATGGGGGCCGGGATCTCGAAACCTGCGAAGCGGTCGACCGGGGGCAAATCACGCAGATATGCCATCACCTCCTCGCGGTCGCTGCCGTCCTCCTTGAAGGGGAAGATGGCGCGTACGCGCAGGGTCGGATTGAGCACCATCCAGAACCGGCGAACGGGAATCTGGGTCTGGCCGGGTTCGACATTGCTGGGAAGAGCCCCGTAGAGGCGCCCGGCCTTGCCATCGAAATCCCAGAAGTGGCGGATACCCGGCACGATCTGCCTTGCACGCGCCTCTGACTGGTCAGAGGGGTCGGAGCTCACTCCGAAGATGGCGATCTTGTCATCGTCGAACAGGGCCCGATGCGTCTCCTGAAACGCCTTGAGGGTCTCGCGACCGGCCTCGTCCGCTCCCGTGCCGTAAAAGCACAGGACGAGATAGCGGCCGGCAACGGTCTCAAAATGGAACTGCGGGTTGCTGGTGCAGTTCTGGGTGAACCATGGCGCGGGATCGCCGACATGAATGGCACGATAGGCGGGCTTCGTAGCGGTGGCTTCAGCGGCAGTCATCGACGCAATCCATCAAAAGAAATGAAATCACGTTTCGTGATAGCATTCCCCTCAGGCAGCGACAATATGCTTCTCCACCGAGAAACAATGGCCGAGCTTCGTTGTTCTTGCATATGAGCGGCTCTTGCCACTCTCTTGCCACGGAGTTCAGTACAAAGGGCGGTGCGGGTTGCGATACATCACCTTGCCTAGCCAAAGCTAAGGTTTGGGATTAAAAATTATAGCCCAGCTGGCAAGCGGGGCTCTCTGTCCCCTCTCCGACCGTTGTACAAGTCTAAGGAGTCGTTCCGTATGAACGTTAGCCGTGCCCTACGCATGACAGCCTTTGCCTTTGCCGCTCTCATGGGTGGACAGGCTCTGGCCGCGGGCGGCCCTGCCCTCGTGGTCGAGGTTGAATCCGGCCGCGTTCTGCACGCAGAGCGGGCGACCGACCCCTGGTATCCGGCCTCCATCACGAAGCTGATGACGGCCTATATCGCTCTCGACAAGGTGCGCTCCGGCCAGCTGAGCATGGACACCCTGCTCACGGTGAGCGACAGCGCCGCCGCGCTGCCGCCGTCCAAGATGGGCTTCAAGCCGGGCACCCAGATCCGCCTCGACAACGCCCTCAAGATCATGATGGTGAAGTCGGCCAACGATGTCGCCGCCACGATCGCGGAGAATATCGGCGGTTCCATCGATGGCTTCTCGGCTCTCATGAACGCCCATGCCCAGCGACTCGGCATGACCAGCAGCCACTTCGCTAATCCGCACGGTCTTCCCGACGAGCGCAATCAGACCACCGCGCGCGACATGGCCATCCTGGGCCGCGCGCTGCTGAGGGAGTTCCCTGATCAGCAGGACCTGTTCCACATCGGCGCGGTGCAGTTCGGACGCCGCATCATGCGCAACACCAACGGCCTCATCGGCCGCTATCCCGGCGCGGACGGCATGAAGACCGGCTTCATCTGCTCGGCCGGCTTCAACGTGGTGGCCAGCGCCAACCGCAACGGCCGTCATCTGATCACGGTGGTGCTCGGCGCGCCCTCGGCCAACGAGCGCACCATGAAGGCAGCCGAGCTGTTCGACCGCGGCTTCAACAGCAAGGTGAACTTCACCAATCCCGAGCTCGCCGCTCTTCCCGCATCGGCCAACACCACGCCGCCGGACATGCGTCCGGTGATCTGCGACCGCCGTGGCCCGATGCCTCAGGAAGAAGACGCCCCTGTGGTGGCCGAGGACAACTCGAACGTTCCGAACCTCTTCTCGTCCGACGTCATGGCCTTCGCGGGCGACACGCAAAAGCCCGTTCGCACCGTGCTTGGCCCGCGCGCTGCCGTGCAGCCGGAGCGCGTCTGGATCGGCCTGAACCCGCCCTCCCAGGCCGAGCTTGCCGCCCAGGCCGCTGCAGAGGAGGCTGCCGAAAAGGCCCGCCTGAACAAGAAGAAGGCCCCCGCCAAGAAAAAGGCCACCAAGGAAGCCGCTTCCAAGGAGGCGGATGCTCCGGCAGCCGAGGAAGGCAGCAAGACCAAGTCGAAGGGCCGTGTCAGCGTCACCGTGAAGCCTGTGACGGACCAGAAGGCCAATACTCAGAAGCCGGCCAAGAAGGACCAGAAGGCGGAAGCCGCCTCGAAGCCGAAAGCGGCGAACTGATCTTCCCCAACGCATCATCAGCGCCCGGCCCCGTGCCGGGCGTTTTGCTTATCCGGCCTCTTGCTTTCACACCCGATCCGCGCGAACGGTGCGCATCCCGCGAACCTCGATCCTCGTCATGACGCGCTCCTCCCACCACGCCACAGGCCTTCTCTTCGCTGTCAGCTCCGCCAGCCTCTACGGCCTCAACATCGTCTTCGCGCGCATGGCGTCCTTCGCCGGCGCCAACGGCTCGGCCATCGTGGTCTACCGTGTGTTTCTGATGCTGGCGCTTGTGGCCATCGTGGCCTTCGCCGCGCGGCGCTCGCTCGCCATGGCGCGCGAGGAGAGAGGCAAGATGCTTCTCCTCGGCATCTCCACCGCCTTCGTCGGCATCTGCTACCTGTCCTCCGTCGCCTTCATTCCAGTGGCGGTCGCCGCAGTGGTGTTCTACACCTTTCCCATCCTTATCGTTCTCGCCAGCCCCTTCGTAGAAAAGACGCCGCTGACGCCTCTGCTCATCGGCGTCGTGGTGGTTGCGACCTTCGGCGTCTGTCTCGTCGTCGGCCCCGCCTTCTCCGGCCTCGACTGGCGCGGCCTGGCGCTCGCCTTCGCAGCCAGCGTCGCCACGGCCATCCAGTTCTTCGTGGCGGCCCGCTGCACCCGAACCGGCGTGGTAGCGAAGGTGTTCTGGATTCACCTGATCGTCCTGCCGACCTCGATCCTCATCAGCCTCGTCACCGGACAGCTCGCGCCGCCTTCGATCCTGGCTCTCGCTCCGTTTGCCGTTGCCATGACCATCGGCGGCTACGTCTTCGGTTTCGTCCTGCAGTTCCTGGCGCTCGGGCGCATCACGGCCGTTGCTGCCGGCATCATCTACTGCACGGAGCCTGTGGTGGCCTCCGTTGCCTCAGCCTTCATCCTCGGCGAGGCCCTTTCTCCCGTTCAGGTCGCGGGCGGCTGCCTTGTGCTCGCCGCCATCATGACCAACGTTCTTCTGGAACAGCGTCGCCTGAAGGACGCACCTTTGATTCCGATTGCGGATTAACGCCATGACACATGCGCCCCTGACTCCGCCTGCACCAATCCCGCTGACGATCCTCACCGGCTTTCTGGGCGCCGGAAAGACAACCCTGCTGAATCGGATGCTGAAAAGTCCTGCCCTGCAGGACACGGTGGTGATCATTAATGAGTTCGGCGAGATCGGCCTCGATCATCTGCTGGTGGAGAAGATCGACGACAACATGGTGCTTCTGTCCGCAGGCTGCCTGTGCTGCACCGTGCGGGGCGATTTGATTGCGACCCTCGAGGACCTCCTGCGCAAGCGCGACAACGACCGCATCACGCCTTTCAAGCGCGTGATCATTGAAACCACGGGCCTTGCCGACCCAGCTCCCATTCTCCACGCCGTGCTCTACCATCCGTATCTGTCCATGCGCTACGCGGTGGAAGGCGTGGTGACATTGGTCGATGCCGTAAACGGCGCACAGACCCTCGATGCGCATAGGGAAGCCTTGAAGCAGGCCGCCGTCGCGGAGCGGATCGTCATCACCAAGGCCGACCTCATCGAGGACCGGACGAAGCTGGCACAGCTGAACGAAAGGCTGCGTGCGCTTAATCCGGGCGCCGCGATCCTCAACGCCGATGCGCCTGTCGAGGACATCATCTCAGGCGGCCTCTTCGGCCTCGACGGTAAGATCGCCGACGTGACCGAATGGCTGCGCACGGAAGCGGTGGAGAAGGCCGAGCACGAGAGCCACGGCCACCAGCATGTGCATCATCACCACGGTCATCACGAACATGGCCATCATCATCATGACGTGAACCGGCACGACGAGCGCATCCGCGCCTTCTGCCTCACCAGCGACAAGCCCATCCGGCAGGGCACGCTGGATATGTTCCTCGATCTTCTACGCTCGTCCCAAGGCGCAAAGCTGCTGCGCGTGAAAGGTCTCGTCGCGCTCGCGGAAGATCCTGAGCACCCGGTGGTGATTCACGGCGTGCAGCACGTGATCCATGTGCCCGCCGTTCTGCCGCGCTGGCCGAGCGACGATCGGCGCAGCCGCATCGTCTTCATCGTGGACGATCTGGAACGCGAGACGGTAGAGAAGCTCTGGAACGCGTTTCTGGGAAACCCGGCCATCGACCAGCCGGACGCGGCGGCGTTGTCGGATAACCCGCTGTCGCTGCGCCGCTAGTCTTTCGAGCTTCGCATCATCTTATCGGAAAAACCGGTTCCCACTTTTCAGGGTGATGCTTTAGGCCGCCATCTGCGAGCGCTGCGCCCATCCGGTCATGGAGCGCTCCGCATAGGCCGTGATCGCGTACATGATGACGCCGAGCACCGCGAGCACCAGAAGGGACGCCCAGACGAGGGGCACCTCGAAAGCGGCGGAGGCGCGGGTGAGCAGATTGCCGATGCCCACATTCGATGCGTTCTGCTCGCCGATGACGGACCCCACGTAAGCGAGCGTGATCGCAACTTTGAGGGAGCCGAAAAAGTAAGGCATCGCGCGCGGGACGCCGACCTTGAACACGATGTCCTTCTTCGAGGCGCCCAGCGCGCGCAGAACATCCTCCATCTCCGGCTCCACGGTGGCGATGCCGGTCGCGACATTCACCACGATGGGGAAGAACGAGATGAGGAAGGCGGTGAGCACCGGCGGCACCCAGCCGACGCCGAACCAGAACACGAGGATCGGCACCACCGCCACTTTCGGAATAGAGTTGAACCCGACGAGGAGCGGATAACTGCCCGCATTGATGAGCCGGGACGAGCCGAGCACCATGCCGAGCAGCAGCCCGAACACGACAGCGAGCCCAAAGCCCGCGAGCGTCATCCAGAGCGTATGGAAAGCATGATAGGTGAGCTGGGTCCGATACTCCCAGACGGCGAACAGGATCGTCGACGGCGCGGGCAGGATGAAGCTGGAAATATTGAAGACGCGACAGGCGAGCTCCCACAGCACGAAGAAGCCGATGGTGAAGATCCAGGGCGCGATGGCAAGTTGATTCTTGGTTTTCATGAGGGGTTCAAGCTGCCTTGCGCGCCTGCGCGATACGGCCGCGCAGCTCGTGGACGAGTTCAGAGAATTCCGGTGTGTAGGTGATTTCGAGATCGCGCGGCCGCGGGAACGTCACCTCCCTCTCGGCTACGATCCGGCCGGGCCGCGCGCTCATGCAGAAAATACGGTCCGCCAGGAACGCGGCCTCCCGCAGGTCGTGCGTCACGAGGATGATGGTGACTTTCTGGGCGGCGTGGAGATCGCGCATCACACACCACAATTCCTCGCGGGTGAAGCTGTCGAGCGCGCCGAAGGGCTCGTCGAGCATGAGCAGCTTCGGCTCGTGAATGAGCGCGCGGCAGAGCGAAGCCCGCTGCTGCATGCCGCCTGAGAGCTGCCAGGGGAATTTTTGCCCCTGACCTTTCAATCCGACCTGTTCAAGAAGGCTTTCGGCCTTCGCCACGTATTCCGCCTTGTGCCTGCGCAGTCGCGAGCGGTGGGGCTCCACGATCTCAAGCGGCAGCAGGATGTTGTCGAGGGTCGTGCGCCAGGGCAGCATGGTGGGATTCTGGAACGCCATGCCCGCCAGTTTCACCGGCGCGCCGACCTCCTTGCCGTCCACGATCACCGTTCCTTCGCGCGGGAACTGAAGGCCGGTGGCGAGTTTCATGAGCGTGGACTTGCCGCAGCCCGAAGGGCCAACGATGGCGGCAAACTCTCCCTCATTGATGCGGATGGTCAGGTTTTCGACGGCGGGAACGCCATCCTCGGCGCGGGCATAGACATGGGTGACGTTATGGATGTCGACAAAAACCGGCAAAGGGGGGCTCCGCTCATTTATCCTCCCCTCGATGGGGAGGATCGGCTCGAAGAGCCGAGGTGGGGTGGGTAGCGTGACGCTTCAGAACGCAGTGTTTCTCACCCCACCCCGCTCGCTGTGCTCGCGACCCTCCCCCTCTAGGGGAGGGTAAAGGACAGAGCGTTGGATGAGTCAGTTCACTTTCCGCTGGTCGGCGGCGGGCAGGAACTCTTCCGTGAACACGCTCTCGACACTGGGCTTTTCCTTGTAGGTGAAGGTCAGGCCGATCTGGTCGAGCGCCTTGGCGAAACGCGCCTTGTCGATTCCGCCGAAGCCGTTCTCCTTCACCCAGGGCGTGATCATGTTCTGCTCCAGCACCATCTTGAGGCGCTCCAGCTCCACGTCCTTCTTGGCGACGTCGTTGCGCTTGATCACGGAATCCACGGCGCTCGACGGGTCCTTCACCGTATCCTGCACGCCCTTCATGATCGCCCGCAGCAGGCCTTTCACGGCTTCCGGCTTCTCCTGCGCGAACTTCTGCGACACGATGATGGTGTTGCCATAGAGATCGACCCCGTAATCGCTCATGAGGAGCACGACGATGTCGTCCGCCGGCACGCCGCGGGATTTCAGGTTGATGAAGGAGGACATGGAGAAGCCGAACACGGCGTCGACCTCGCCCTGCGCCAGCATCGGCTCGCGTACGGGGAAGCCTACGTTCTCGAATTTCATGCCTGTTTCATCAACCTTGTTCACCGTCTTGAAGATCGGCCATTGCGCGAAGGCGCCGTCAGCCGCCGGTGCGCCGATTTTCTTGCCGGTCAGGCTCGATGCATCTTTCGAGATGCCGCGGCTCTTGCGCCCGATGATGGCGAAGGGCGGGCGATCGTAGATCACCATCACGGCCTTGAGGTCCGTGCCGGGATTCTCGTCGCGAAAGCGCACAAGGGAGTTCACGTCGCCGAATCCGACGTCGTAGGTGCCGGAAGCGACGCGGGAGATCGGCTCGCGGGAGCCTGCCGCTGGGTCGATGGTGACATCCAGGCCTTCGGCCTTGAAGTAGCCCTTGTCGAGAGCCACCGCGAAGGGCGCGGCCGGCCCCTCCCAGCGCCAGTCGAGGGAAAACCGCACCGGCGTCTGAGCCTGCGCGGTCGCCATGCCTATCAGCAAGGCTGCCCCGGCCACGATTCCCCTGATCCCCGCCTTCGTCGAACGTCCTGACACCATCACCGTTACCTCTGCTGTTATGGCCCAGCTCTTGAACGAGTCCGGGAGGCTTGAGTTGCCTTGTTACTCATCATGCAATCAGATTGGTGAGCAGGGTCAAGCCTGTAGCCCGGTCAAGTCTGCAGCGAAGGCGCTCAATTGACGAAAATTTGAGCATTCGGTTCTGTCTGCGGGTCTCTTGACGCCTCGCAAGGCCGATCCCATGTGACCGAAATCGGTAACCGGGCCCCTCTGGCAGGCGAGAAAGCGCCTGTGATGTCGGAACCGATGCTTGAGCATTGAGCAAACATAGGTCCGGTTATGCCAGAATTCCTCTTCGTGGAATGGCTGGGAAAGCCCGTCTGGATGTGGACGGCTTTCCTGAGCCTTGTCGTTTTTCTCCTCGCCTTCGATCTCGGCGTCCTGAACAAGAAGGACAAAGAACTCGGCGTGAAGGAGAGTCTTCTTCTCTCCGCCTTCTACATTACCATCGCGGTGCTGTTCGGCGCCTATATCTGGTGGTCGTTCGAGACCGGCCTGCTGGTGACCGAAGACGGTACACACGCGGGCATTTCGTACTTCACGGGCTTCTTCATCGAGAAGTCCCTGTCCATCGACAACGTGTTCGTGATCTCGCTGATCTTCAGCTACTTCGCGATTCCCCGGAAATATCAGTATCGCGCCCTCGTCTGGGGCATCATCGGTGTCATCGTTCTGCGCGGTATCATGATCGCGCTGGGTGCGGCGCTGGTGCAGGAATATTCCTGGATGCTCTACATCTTCGGCGCGTTCCTCATCGCCACAGGCATCAAGATGCTGCTCGTGCCCGAGAGCGAGCCCAACATCGACAAGAACGCCATCGTCCGCTTCCTGCGCAAGCATATGCGGGTGACGAACCGTCTGCACGATCAGCACTTCTTCGTGCGCGAGCCTGACCCCAAGTCGGGCAAGCTCGTCACCTGGGCGACGCCGCTCTTCCTCGCTCTCGTGGTGATCAACGTCGCCGACCTGATCTTCGCGGTGGACTCGGTTCCGGCGATCTTCGCCATCACCACGGACACCTTCGTGGTCTACACGGCCAACATCATGGCGATCCTCGGCCTGCGCGCGCTCTACTTCGCGCTCGCCGCCATGGTGCACAGGTTCCACTACCTGAAATACGCTCTGGCGCTGGTGCTCGTCTTCATCGGCGGCAAGATCTTCTGGAACCAGCTCGTGGGCAAGCTCGACCCCACCATCTCGCTCGGCGTGACCCTCGCGCTGATCGCCGGCGGCGTCGTGTTCTCTCTCTGGAAGACGAGGGACGAGCAGCACACGATTTCCAACGAGGCCTAAAGCACAGGACCCGAGGAGGCGGCGAAAGCCGCCTCTTTCATTTTACACCGGCAGCATCCCGTCGCTTTTCACTTCCTCCATCACCGCATAGGTGCGCGTTTCCTTCACGCCCGGTAGCGCGAGCAGGATCTCGCCGAGGAAGTGGCGGTAGGCCGCCATGTCGGCCACGCGCGTTTTCACGAGATAATCGAAGCCGCCCGCCACCATGTGGCATTCGAGAACCTCCGGCGCTCGCTTCACGGCCTCGGCGAATTTCTCGAAGACGTCCGGCGTCGTCTTGTCGAGGGAGACCTCCACGAAAACCAGCAGTTCCAGGCCGAGGCGGTGCGGATCGAGCCTTGCCCCGAAGCCTGCGATGTACCCTTCCCGCTGCAGGCGCTTCACTCGGTCGCTCGTGGAGGTGGGGGAGAGCCCCACCTTCTCGGCCAGGTCCACGGTCGAGATCCGGCCGTCCTGCTGCAGGAGCTTCAGGATCTTACGATCAATCCGGTCGATTTCCGTCATTATCACGCCCCATGCCCTTTTCAGGCGAGGAACATAAGGCCAGGGCGTAAATATTGCCATCGAAACACGGCATAAGGGTTCGTATATTCCCGGGAAACTCCCAGAGGAAGCCACGATGCCGAATTCCAGCGCCGCCCTGCCCTTCAACCCGCCCTTCGCCGAGGACGACAAGGCCATTGCCGCCCGCCTTCTGGCGAGTTCCCGGCTGTCGCCCGAGCGGGAGCGGCGCGTGGACGAGCGCGCCACCCGCCTGATCGAGGCGATTCGCGCCAAGGGCGGCGGTCTCGGCGGCGTGGAGGAGATGCTGCGCGAGTATGCGCTCTCCACCAAGGAAGGCCTCGCCCTCATGGTGCTGGCGGAGGCCCTGCTGCGCGTGCCGGATGCCGCCACGGCCGACAAGCTCATCGAGGACAAGCTCGGTCAGGCGGATTTCGCGGGCCATGAGGCCAAGTCCGACGCCTTCCTCGTCTCCGCTTCCGCCTGGGCGCTCGGCATCACGGCCCGCGTGATCCAGCCCGGCGAGACGCCGGAAAGCATCCTGGGCCAGCTCACGAAGCGCCTCGGCCTCCCTGCCGTGCGCACCGCCACCCGTCAGGCCATGCGCGTGATGGGCAACCATTTCGTGCTCGGCCAGACCATCGAGGATGCGCTGAAGCGTGCAGGCTCGGCCAAGGGCCGCATCTATCGCTACTCCTTCGACATGCTGGGCGAAGGCGCACGCACGGCGGACGATGCCCGCCGCTATTACGATTCCTATGCCGCGGCCATCGACGCCATCGGCCGCTCCGCCGGCAACGAGCCTCTGCCGAACCGTCCCGGCATTTCGGTGAAGCTCTCCGCCCTTCACCCGCGTTACGAGGCGACAAGCCGCGAGCGCGTGATGCGCGAGCTCGTTCCGCTCGTAATCGCGCTGGCGCAGAAGGCGAAATCCTACGACCTCAACTTCACCATCGATGCGGAGGAAGCGGACCGTCTCGAACTCTCGCTGGAGGTGATCGAGGCCGTGATCGCCGACCCGTCGCTTGCCGACTGGAAAGGCTTCGGCCTTGCCATCCAGGCGTACCAGAAGCGCGCAGGCTCCGTGATCGACGCCATCGCCGCCATGGCGGAAAAGTACGACCGCCAGATGATGGTGCGTCTCGTGAAGGGCGCCTATTGGGACACGGAAGTGAAGCGCGCGCAGGAGCGCGGGCTCGACGATTATCCGGTCTTCACGCGCAAGGCGATGACCGACCTGCATTATGTCGCCTGTGCCGAAAAGATGCTCAGCTTGCGCCCCCGCATCTATCCTCAATTCGCCACCCACAACGCGCTGACCGTCGCGTCCATCATCGAGCGCGCGGGCGGCACGGAGGGCTACGAGTTCCAGCGCCTGCACGGCATGGGCGAAGCGCTCTATGCGCGCCTGCTCGAGGACAATCCGGGCCTTGCCTGCCGCGCCTATGCGCCGGTGGGCGGTCACCGCGACCTTCTTGCCTACCTTGTGCGGCGTCTTCTCGAGAACGGCGCGAACTCCTCGTTCGTGTCGGTGGCAGCGGACCCCGCAGTTCCAGTGCAGGCTCTCCTCAAGCGTCCCGCCGACATCATCGTCTCCGCCGAGCAGGCGCGTCACCCGAAGCTCCCGCTGCCGCGCAACCTCTACGGTCCTGAGCGCGCCAATTCGAAGGGCGTCGAATTCGGCCATCAGGCTTCGCTCGATGCGCTGCTTGGCGAAATCAAGCAGGCCGCCGCGAAAACCTACCGCGCCGATCCGCTTCTCGACGGCAAGGCGGCATCCGGCGAGACGCGTCCGGTGATCAGCCCCATCGATGGCAGCACCGTCGCCGGTCAGGTGTCGGAAGCAACGCCTGAGATCGCGGATCGCGCCATGGCCTCTGCCCGCGCAGGCTTTGCCGCCTGGAGCCGCGCGGATGCGGAAACCCGCGCGAAGGCTCTGGAGCGCACGGCCGACCTGCTGGAGGAGCGCCGTGGGGCCTTGCTGCATCTTCTGCAGGTCGAAGCGGGCAAGACCCTCGATGACGCACTCTCCGAAGTGCGCGAGGCCGTGGACTTCTGCCGCTACTACGCCGTGCAGGGCCGCACGCTGTTCGGCTCCGGCGAGGCGATGCCGGGTCCGACTGGCGAAAGCAACGTGCTGCGCCTTCGCGGACGCGGCGTATTCGTGGCGATCTCGCCGTGGAACTTCCCGCTCGCGATCTTCCTAGGCCAGGTGAGCGCCGCATTGATGGCAGGCAACAGTGTCGTCGCCAAACCCGCCGAGCAGACGCCACTGATCGCCGACATGGCCGTGCGCATTCTGCACGAAGCCGGTGTGAGCAAGACCGCGCTTCATCTCATGCCCGGCGACGGGCGCGTGGGCGCGCGTCTCGTGGAGCACAAGGATGTCGCGGGCGTCGTCTTCACCGGCTCGACGGAAGTCGCGCGCATCATCAACCGTACGCTGGCGAACAAGGATGCGGCCATCGTTCCGCTGATCGCGGAGACCGGCGGCATCAATGCGATGATCGTCGATGCGACCGCCCTGCCTGAGCAGGTGGCGGACGATGTCGTGATGTCCGCCTTCCGCTCCGCCGGTCAGCGCTGCTCGGCCCTGCGCCTGCTCTGCGTGCAGGACGATGTGGCCGACCGCATGATCGAGATGATCGCAGGCAACGCGCAGGAGCTGAAGCTCGGCGACCCCCGCGACGTGTCGGTTCATGTGGGTCCGGTCATCGACCGCGAGGCCAAGGACAAGCTCGACGGACATATTGAGGCGATGAAGCGCCAGGCAAAAGTGCATTATGCAGGCACCGCGCCTTCCACTGGCACCTTCGTCGCGCCGCACATCTTCGAGCTCAGCAAGCCGCACGATCTGGCGCAGGAGGTGTTCGGCCCCGTGCTCCACGTGGTGCGCTACAAGTCGGGCAAGCTCGAAGAGGTGATCCAGGCTATCGAGGGCACGGGCTACGGCCTGACGCTCGGCGTGCATTCGCGCATCGATGCCACCGTGAACCAGATCGTCAACGCGTTGTCGGTCGGCAATGTCTACGTGAACCGCAATATGATCGGCGCGGTGGTCGGCGTTCAGCCCTTCGGCGGTCACGGTCTCTCCGGCACGGGCCCGAAGGCCGGCGGCCCGCACTACCTGCTGCGTTTCGCCACCGAGCAGACGGTGACGATCAACACGGCGGCGGCGGGCGGCAACGCGAATCTCATCGCGATGGGCGAGTGAGGGCGCTGCTTCTGCCAGTCCTTCACCTGAGCGCCTCTCGGTTGAGCACTTTAGCTCTCCTCCCCCTTGTGGGGAGGAGTTGGAGGTGGGGGTGTGAGCGCCAAGATCTCAGAACTTACGCCGACACCCCCACCCTGGCCCTCCCCTCAAGGGGGGAGGGAAACTGGCGCCATCCGTTGATGGATCAGATCATGGAAGGTCTGTGGGTCCAGCAGCTAGCTGGATGGGCAGGACACGGGATAACTTGTCTCGGGCTACGACCACCCAGTTCTCGCAAAAGGAAAGCCGCGCACCTTCTCCCATGGCCCTCCGCGATACCACCAGAGGTCCAGGCCGGTTGCCTGCGCCTGGAACGGCTGGAACGACTCCGTCAGCTCCGTGAGCAGCTCCCTCGCCTTCTGGGGCTCGACATTGTTCTGCACTGTGACGTGCGGTTGATGCTTTTGCCGGTCCTGCGGCGTGAGCCATTGTGCCCATTCCTGCACGAAGCTTTCTCTCAGGCCTCTCAGCTTCTCGGATTGCAAAGTATAGGCAACGCCGCGGCCGAGTGAGCGCAGGCCTGTCACTTCAGCCGGAAAGGGGGGCAGTTCGGAGCAGCGTTCTTCGATGTACCGCTGAATGCTTTCGACATGAGCGCCCGGCAGATGATGGAACAGCGTCAGATGAGCGGGAATGAAGTTTCTCGCGGGCGGAAAGTAACGCTGCCTCTGCTCGTCGAAAAAGGCGAAGGAGCGCTCATCGAGGGCGAGCGTCAGGATAAGCGGCGCGGCGTGGGTCATGAAAAGAAAAACCCGGCTCAGGGCCGGGTTGTTTCAATTCAGTAGTTCAGCGCCTCTTTGGCTTCGCGCAGCTGCGCGATGGCCGATTCCGCGGCGTGCTTGGCCGCCGGATCGTTGGTGGCGTCGTAAGCCATCTCGGCCTGGAGGATTTCCTTGTCCAGGATCTCCTGGGTCAGCTCTTCGGTGGGGAGAGCGCGCTCGGCGAGAACGGTGAGGCCGTTCTGGCTGATGTCGGCAAAACCGCCGCGCACCAGGACGCGCTTTCCGGCGCCGGCGCCGTTCCCGATGATAAGAAACCCGGTCTTCAGGGTCGTCATCATCGGCGCATGGCCCGGAAGAACCGTCATGTCGCCTTCGCTGGCGGGCAGGACGACGGCATCGACCGCATCCGAGAAGAGCACGCGCTCGGGAGAGACGAGTTCGAAATTGAAGGTGGCCATCTGAGCTTCTCGTCATCCGTCCGCTCTTGAAGAAGCGGTCGGGGTCGTTGGAGACAGGCTTGAAAAGTGAGTCCCGGAGCGTGCGCACACGCTCCGGGACAAGACTTCATTTCAATTAGGCAGCTTCAGCTGCGAGGCGCTGGGCCTTCTCGACGGCTTCCTCGATGGTGCCGACCATGTAGAAGGCAGCTTCGGGGAGGTGATCGTAGTCGCCGTTCACGAGACCCTTGAAGCCCTTGATGGTGTCTTCGAGCGACACGAGCTTGCCGGGCGAACCGGTGAACACTTCAGCCACGTGGAAGGGCTGGCTGAGGAAGCGCTCGATCTTGCGGGCGCGGGCCACAGTCATCTTGTCCTCTTCGGACAGCTCGTCCATGCCCAGGATCGCGATGATGTCCTGGAGGGCCTTGTAGCGCTGCAGCACCTGCTGGACCTGACGGGCGGTGTTGTAGTGCTCCTCGCCGACGATGGCGGCGGACAGCATGCGCGAGGTCGAGTCGAGCGGGTCCACGGCCGGGTAGATGCCCTTCTCGGCGATCGAGCGCGACAGAACGGTCGTGGCGTCGAGGTGGGCGAAGGAGGTGGCCGGAGCCGGGTCGGTCAGGTCGTCGGCGGGCACATAGATGGCCTGCACCGAGGTGATCGAGCCCTTGGTGGTGGTGGTGATGCGCTCCTGCAGGGCGCCCATGTCCGTGGACAGGGTCGGCTGATAGCCCACGGCCGAAGGAATACGGCCGAGGAGCGCCGACACCTCGGAGCCTGCCTGGGTGAAGCGGAAGATGTTGTCCACGAAGAACAGCACGTCCTGGCCCTGGTCACGGAAGTTCTCTGCAACGGTCAGGCCGGTCAGAGCGACGCGGGCGCGAGCGCCCGGGGGCTCGTTCATCTGGCCGTACACGAGAGCGCACTTCGAACCGGCGGCCGAACCGTTGTTCTCGGCCGGGTTCACGTTCACCTTCGACTCGATCATCTCGTGATAGAGGTCGTTGCCCTCACGAGTACGCTCGCCGACGCCGGCGAACACGGAATAGCCGCCGTGCGCCTTCGCGACGTTGTTGATGAGTTCCATGATGAGAACGGTCTTGCCGACGCCTGCGCCGCCGAAGAGGCCGATCTTACCGCCCTTGGCGTAGGGAGCGAGCAGGTCGACGACCTTGATGCCCGTCACGAGGATCTGACCCTCGGTGGACTGCTCGGCATAGGAAGGAGCGGGCTGGTGAATGGCGCGGGTGGTCTCGCCGACGATGGGGCCTGCCTCGTCCACCGGCTCGCCGATGACGTTCATGATGCGGCCGAGAGTGGCGGCGCCGACGGGCACGGAGATCGGTGCGCCGGTGTCGAACACTTCCTGACCGCGGACCAGACCTTCGGAGGTGTCCATGGCGATGCAGCGCACGGTGTTCTCGCCGAGCTGCTGCGCGACCTCGAGCACCAGGCGGTTGCCCTGGTTGGTGGTCTCGAGAGCGTTGAGAATTTCCGGCAGGTGGCCTTCGAACTGCACGTCGACGACGGCGCCGATGACCTGCGTGATGTGACCGGCCTTCTTGCCGGCAGTAGCGGTGTTAGCCATGTGAGGCTCCTCTCGGATTCGTCAGAGCGCCTCGGCGCCCGAAATGATTTCGATCAGTTCCTTGGTGATCATCGCCTGACGGGACCTGTTGTAGGTCTGCGTCTGCTTCTTGATCATCTCGCCCGCGTTGCGGGTCGCATTGTCCATGGCGCTCATGCGGGCGCCCTGTTCGGAAGCGGCGTTCTCCAGAAGCGCGCGGAAAACCTGCACGGTGAGATTGCGCGGCAGAAGCGTCGCGAGGATCTCGCCCTCTTCGGGCTCGTACTCATAGACCGCATCCGACGAAACGCCGGTAGCCTCGATCTGTGCCGGGATGATCTGCTGCGCCGTCGGAATCTGCGCGATCACCGAACGGAAGCGCGAGTAGAACAGCGTCGCTACGTCGAACTCGCCGGCCTCAAACAGGCCGAGCACCTTCTGCGCGATCTGGTCGGCCTGCTCGAAGCCGATCTGGCGCACGGAGCGGAGGTCGATCAGATCGATGATGTTCTGCGCGAACTGACGGCGAAGGATGTCGTAACCCTTCTTGCCCACGCAGATGATCTTGACCGTCTTGCCTTCCGCCAGGAGGCGGTTGGCATGATCGCGGGCAAGACGTGCGATCGAGGAGTTGAACGCACCGCACAGGCCGCGCTCGGCCGTGCAGACGACCAGCAGGTGAACCTGATCGCCACCGGTGCCGGCAAGCAGGCGCGGCGTCTCGGGCCCGACAGTGATGCCGGACGCGAGGTTGCCGAGCACCACTTCCATGCGCTCCGCATAGGGACGCGCGGCCTCCGCCGCGGTCTGCGCGCGGCGCAGCTTCGCGGCGGCCACCATCTGCATGGCCTTGGTGATCTTCTGCGTCGCCTTGACCGAGGCGATGCGGTTACGAAGGTCTTTCAAGCTCGGCATCGAGCAGCCCTACCTCTCCGGTATCCCGGTTCGATCCTACGAGAACGTCAGTCTTTACGAGAAAGACTTGGCGAAGTTCTGGACGACGTCCTTCAGCTTCGCTTCGGTGTCGCTCGACAGGTCCTTGGAAGCGCGGATCGATTCCAGGATGTCGGCGTGCTTGCCGCGCAGGGCAGCGAGCAGACCGTCCTCGAAAGCGCGCACGCGGTTCAGGGGCAGGTTGTCGAGATAGCCGTTCACGCCGGCATAGATCACGGCGACCTGCTCTTCCATCTTCAGCGGCGAGAACTGCGGCTGCTTCAGGAGTTCGGTCAGGCGCGAGCCGCGGTTCAGCAGGCGCTGCGTGGTGGCGTCGAGGTCAGAACCGAACTGGGCGAAGGCCGCCATCTCGCGGTACTGCGCCAGCTCGCCCTTGATCTTGCCCGCGACCTTCTTCATCGCCTTCGTCTGGGCCGAGGAGCCCACGCGCGACACGGAGAGGCCGACGTTCACCGCCGGGCGGATGCCCTGGTAGAACAGATCCGTCTCAAGGAAGATCTGGCCGTCGGTGATGGAGATTACGTTGGTCGGGATGTAGGCCGACACGTCGTTCGCCTGCGTCTCGATGACCGGCAGAGCGGTGAGCGAGCCCGCGCCCTGGCTGTCGTTGAGCTTCGCGGCGCGCTCCAGAAGGCGGGAGTGCAGGTAGAACACGTCGCCCGGATAAGCCTCGCGGCCCGGAGGACGGCGGAGCAGGAGTGACATCTGACGGTAGGCGACGGCCTGCTTGGACAGGTCGTCGTACACGATCACGGCGTGCATGCCGTTGTCGCGGAAGAACTCGCCCATGGCGCAGCCCGAGAAGGGCGCCAGGAACTGCATCGGAGCCGGGTCGGACGCGGTGGCTGCGATGATGATGGAGTATTCCAGCGCGCCGTTCTCTTCGAGAACCTTCACGAACTGAGCGACCGTGGAGCGCTTCTGGCCCACGGCGACGTACACGCAGTACAGCTTCTGCGACTCGTCGTTGCCCTGGTTCAGAGGCTTCTGGTTCAGGATCGTGTCGAGGGCGACAGCGGTCTTGCCGGTCTGGCGGTCGCCGATGATCAGCTCGCGCTGGCCACGGCCGACCGGGATGAGGGCGTCGATGGACTTGAGGCCCGTCGCCATCGGCTCGTGCACCGACTTGCGCGGAATGATGCCCGGAGCCTTCACGTCGACGCGGCGACGCTCGGTGGACTGGATCGGGCCCTTGCCGTCGATCGGGTTGCCGAGCGCGTCGACGACGCGGCCGAGCAGGCCCTTGCCGACCGGCACGTCCACGATGGCGCCCGTGCGCTTCACGGTCTGGCCTTCGGCGATCTCACGGTCGGAACCGAAGATCACGACGCCGACGTTGTCGGTCTCGAGGTTGAGGGCCATGCCGCGCACGCCGCTCTCGAATTCGACCATCTCACCGGCCTGAACCTTGTCGAGGCCGTAGCAACGGGCAATGCCGTCACCGACCGACAGAACCTGTCCGACTTCTGTCACTTCAGCTTCGGTGCCGAAGTTCTTGATCTGCTCTTTGAGGATCGCGGAGATCTCAGCGGCTCGAATGTCCATCAGCGGACCTCTTTCATCGCTAGACGAATGGAATTGAGTTTGGTGCGCACCGAGGCATCCACCATGCGGGAGCCCATCTTCACGATGAGACCGCCGATGAGGCTCGGGTCGATTTTGACGTCGACGGAGACGTCAGCCTTGGCGACGTCGCGCAGCGCCGCCTTGATTTCGTTGAGGACGGCGTCCGAAGGCGTTTCCGCCAGGATCACCTGGGCCCGGACGATACCCTTCGCGTCGGACACGAAGTCCTGGTACGCGCGGATCATGTCGGGAAGGGCGAAGAGGCGACGCTTGGACGCCACGAGGCGGATGAAGTTGCCCGCAAGGCCGGAGATGCCGGCCTTGGCGAGGAGGGCATCCATCGCACGGGACTGCTCTTCAGCCGTGAAAATGGGATTCCGGATCAGGCGCTGCAGATCTTCGCTGCCCCGGATCAGCTGATCGAAGCGGCCGAGATCGCCGGCGACGGCATCCACGGCATTTGCTTCGCGAGCAAGCTCGAACAGCGCCGAGGCATAGCGCAACGCTACGCCTGACAGGAGGGGGCCTTCTTGGGAGCCGCTTTGCGCCACGTAATCGTCTCTCTCAAGTTACGGGTCTCGGACCGGGGAAGCTCTTGCAGCTCTCGGGAAACCCGTCAGGTCGATGGAAGTGAGCCTTCAGCGGGAACGGTCTCCGCCCTCAGGCGGGGGTGCACTAGCATGGGTTTTCCTGGGGCGCAAGGCGAGCTGAGCGGGGATTGGCCCGTAAAAGCCGGCAAGGACGCGCCCAAGGTGAAGATCACAGCTCCAGAACGGCAACCTCGCAATTGCCGAGATACTGGCCCGTGAGCTGGCCGAAGAAGGTGCCGTGGCCTACGACCGCGATCATCCGCTCCGGCCTTTCGACCAGCCAGCGCCGGAACTCATTCACCCGACCCTCGAAAATGTGACCGGGCTCGCACACGAATCCGCGGGGGTCCATCTCCCCTTCATGGTGCCACCAGACCTCGGCCAAGTGCTCGAAGGAAAGGTGCGGGAAATCCCGCATCAGCTGGGCCGGAGCCCGCCCGACATCGCAGCTGCTCGCGAGATGCTCGCGGTGTAGGCATTCCACATGGATCGGAGGGGCTGCGGGATGATCGCCGAACAGGCCTAGGGTGGTCTGGATCGCCCGAGTGAGCGGCGTGGTGATCACAAGTTCGTAGGGATGCCGACGCAGCTCCTGCGCCCGTTCCGTCACCTGCCTGAGGCCCAGCTCGGTCAGGGGTGCATCGAAATGCATCGGATCCTCCCCGGTTTCGGCGAAATGGGCGTTGAAGGTCGATTGGCCGTGGCGGATGCAATGAACGATCTTGGGCATGAGATTTCCGGATGGGCTCCTCTGGGCCGCTATCGATCACAAAAACGCTCTTGCGTCGACCCGGATGAGGTAGTCGGCCGCACCTGTGCTTTTGCGCACTTGAGAAGTCGAAATTGGGCGCCACCCTTAACGAAAGGTTAATCCGGGGGGCGTCCCATGCGCTTGTTCGCGACTTTTACCCTGCTCGCGCTCGGCCTGTTCTGGAGCTATCCGTTCCTCGCTCCAAAGCTGGAAAAGGTCGCTCGCTCCCAGATCGCTCCCGTTCAGCGCGGAGCGGAGCCCGTTCTCGTGCTCGCGCCACGGGAGATTCGCGTCGCGCCGGTCGAGACCACCGCCTCCATTGATCTTACAGAAAACTCTGAGGATCCACGTCGATAGAGACGCGCGTATTGCCTCTGACCTTGGGGCAACGGGAGAGCCAGGAGCGCAGATAGGCCTGCAGGTCCACCTCCCGCTCGGTCTTCACCAGCAGCCGGTAGCGATAACGTCCCCGGATCAAAGCCAGGGGCGCCTCGGCGGGGCCGAGCACCATGACGCCGGGCGGAGGCTCCGTCACCATGGCCATGGCCCGGGCATGGGCCTCGGCCACCTCCCGCTCCTCCGCTGAGACGATCAGCGATGCCAGGCGCCCGAAGGGAGGCAGGCCCGCCATCTCGCGCACCCGGGTCTCCTCCTCGTAGAATCGCTCCGCATCGCCCGAGACGAGAGCCGCGATCACAGGATGGTCCGGCTGCCAGGTCTGGACGAGCGCCCTGCCCGGCTTCTCGCCGCGCCCGGCGCGGCCGGTCACCTGCTGGAGCATCTGGAAGGTTCGCTCGGCGGCTCGGGGATCGCCCGAAGTGAGGCCGATATCGGCGTCGAGCACGCCCACCAGCGTCATGAGCGGAAAATTGTGGCCCTTGGCCACGAGCTGGGTGCCGATGACGATGTCGACCTCGCCTGCCGCAATAGCCGCCAGTTCCGTGCGCAGCCGCTCGGTGCCGCCGGGAAAGTCGCTGGAGAGCACGATGGTACGCTTGTCCGGGAAAAGCTCCGTCACCTCCTCGGCGATTCGCTCCACGCCCGGTCCGCAGGGCACGAGCGAATCGAGGCTGCCGCATTCCACGCAGGCCTGCGGCGTACGCTCCACATGGCCGCAATGGTGGCACACGAGGGAGCGGCGGAACCGGTGCTCCACGAGCCATGCGGAGCAATTCGGGCACTCGTAGCGATGAGCGCAGGCCCGGCAGAGAGTAAGCGGGGCATAGCCGCGCCGGTTGAGGAAGAGCAACGCCTGCTCGCCCCGCGCCACCGTCTCCTCTACGGAACTCACGAGAGAGGGCGAAAGCCAGCGTCCTTTCGGGATCTGCTCGCGCCTGAGATCGATGGAGCGGATCTGAGGCATGGAACGCCCCCCGAAACGCTCAGGCAGCTTCACGTGCCGATAGCGCCCGCGCTCGACATTCACGCGGCTTTCAATCGAGGGCGTCGCGGAGGCGAGGACCACCATGGCGTTCTCGATCTTGCCGCGCACCACCGCCATGTCGCGGGCGTGGTAGTGCACGCCGTCATCCTGTTTGTAGGCGGTCTCATGCTCTTCATCGACCACGATGAGGGAGAGATCGTGATAGGGCAGGAACAAGGCCGAGCGCGCGCCTGCAATGACCTTCACCTCGCCCGAAGCAATGGCCGCATAGAGCCGCTCGCGCTTGCGGCCCGTGACGCCCGAATGCCACGTGGCGGGCTTGACGCCGAAGCGAGTGGCGAATCGGTCGAGGAACTGCGCGGTGAGCGCGATTTCCGGCATGAGGATCAGCGCCTGCTTGCCCTGACGCACGGCCTCGGCCACCGCCTCGAAATAGACTTCCGTCTTGCCGGACCCCGTGACGCCCTCCAGCAGGATGACGGGCGGATGCTCCTCGCCCATGGCGGCGACGAGCTCCTTCGCCGCATTGTCCTGGCCGTCCGAGAGCGTCGTGTCGCCGAAAGCCGGGTCTGGCAGGCCTGCCACTGGCTCCTGCAGCAGGGCCAGGGTTTCGAGCACGCCCTCGTCGATCAGCCCATCGACGACGCCGTTGCTGACGCCCGCCGCATGGGCGAGTTCGCTTTTCAAGCGCACGATTCCATCCCGCGCCGCCTCGATTACCTTCTGCCGCGCGGGCGTCATGCGTCTGGGCAGGTTCTCGGTGAGCTTCACGCCCACGCGCACGACCTCGGTGCGGTCGGGATCGGGAAACTTCAGGCTCATGGCGAGGGCAGAGCCTTTGGGCGCCAGGGTGTACCAGGACACCCAGTCGAGGAACTTGCGCATCCTGGGGGAGAGATTCGGCCCCTCGAGGACGCCGGTCACCTTCTTGAAGTTGGCCCCCTGCCCTTCCCTCAAGGCCCAGACCACGCCCGCCACCTCGCGGGTCGCCAACGGCACCTGCACCACGTCGCCTTCCTCAAGCGCGAGGCCATCCGGCACGGCATAGGAATAGGCCGTGTCCAGCGCCAGCGGGATGAGGACATCGGCGATTTTGGAAGCCATCAGGAAGCGAACATATTCATGGAATGTATCTTTAGCGAACGCTTAGACCCGATTTTTCCGTTCGAAAGCAAGCATGGCCCAACTCACATCCTGACGTCCGAGCATATCGCCGAACTCATTGGCTCGCAGAAGCATCAGGCCAGCCCGCTCCGCTGACTCAATCAGGGGAGTGATGGGAATGGAAAACATGCGGCGGCCTGGAGGGACCGGCCCTTTCCTGATCGCCATGAACAAGCGCCCACCTGGAACGAGCAAATCCGCGATGATGGGAAGCGCCTTATCGCGCTCATCTGCATCAAGATGCATCCACACGGCTGTCATGAGAACAAGATCGAAACGAATGCGGCCCGCATGGAGCCCTGCGAGATCGGGCAGCGCATCATCCGTCCATGTAATGGAGGGATCGGGATGAAGACGCTTCGCATGGGCCCGCAGCTCCGCCGTGGGCTCAGCTGCATGAACCTGAAATCCTCTGGCCGCCAGCTCCGCCGCATCGCGGCCGGTTCCCGCGCCAATATCCAGAGCCCATCCGCCGTGAGGCAGAAGATCGAAGACTGGCCGATAGACATCCTCGAAGGTGATGCTTTCGTACGAATCGACCAGCGCGTCGGCCTGCTCGGCATAGCCTGCGATGCTCGGGATCGGTCTCCCTTCGGCTTCCATATTTGTTCTCTCGGATCAGCCTGAACGTTATCCGGTTTATAGCGCGTAATCTTCCAAGTTCATCTTTTGGCAAGGCAACGAAGAGATACTCAGCCTGTGACGAACGCCAAAGCGCAACCTGCAGCCCTCGATCTTGCCCTGCCCGGCGCGGAGGATACCCGCCGGGAGGTGATGGCGTGGCTCAAGTCCCTCGCCAAGGAGCGCAGGCTATCGCCGAAGACGGTAGAGGCCTATGCCCGCGACATTCGGCAATTTCTTGCCTTCCTGACCGAGCATCTCGGCGAGAAGCCCACCATCAAGGGGGTGCTGGGCCTCAAGCCTCTCGACATCCGCTCCTTTCTGGCCGCGCGCCGCATGAATTCCGTCGGAAGCCGCTCCCTCATGCGCCAACTCGCGGCGCTCCGCTCCTTCGCGCGCCATCTCGAACGAGAGGGCCATGGCACCGCCTCGGCCTTTGCGGCGATTCGCACCCCGAAGGTGGACAAGAACCTGCCGCGTCCGCTCTCCGCCTCCTCGGCCGTTGCAGTGACGGATAAGGAAACGCGCGCCTCCGAGGATCGCAAGCCCTGGATCCTGGCCCGCGACGCCGCAGTGCTCTCGCTGCTCTACGGCGCAGGACTGCGTATCTCTGAGGCGCTCGGCCTTCAGCGCCGCGACGCGCCGGTGAACGGCACCGATTCGATCACAGTGACCGGCAAGGGCGGGAAGATGCGCAGCGTTCCCGTGATCCCGCCGATCCAGCGTGCGGTGGAGGAATACCTGCACCTGTGCCCCTATGCGGTTCCGCCGGAAGGCCCGCTCTTCGTCGGCGCGCGCGGAGGCCCGCTTTCGCCGCGCATCATTCAGCTTGCGGTCGAGGAACTGCGTGGCGCGCTCGGCCTTCCCGACAGCGCCACGCCTCATGCCCTGCGCCATTCCTTCGCCACGCATCTCCTCGCCAAAGGCGGCGACCTGCGCGGCATTCAGGAACTGCTCGGGCATGCATCGCTATCCACGACACAGCTCTACACGAAGGTGGATGCGGCACGGTTGATGGATGCATTCAACGCGGCGCATCCGCGGGCACGGATGAAGGGCTGAGGGATTACTCCGCCGCGACCACGGCTTCTGCCAGCAATTGCCGCGCGGCGGGACCGATATCGCCCTTCGTCCAATGCGGACGACAGACGGAAACGTAGCGGCTCTCGCCGCCGATCTCGATCACCGGGCCTGAGCGCACCGGTTCGCCGTTGGGGTCGAATTTCAGGATCATGGTGGCCTTGCGGCCGCAATGACAGAGCTGCTTGATCTCCTGAAAATCCTCGGCCAGCGCCATGATCGTCGCGATCGCGTCACTGAACAGCGTGCCATAGACGTTGTTCTTGAGGCCATAGGCCATGACGGGAATCTTCAGCTCGTCAACGATCCAGGCCAACTGGCGGACCTGATCGGCGGTCATGAACTGGACCTCGTCGATCAGAACGACCGTCACCTTCTTCCGAGCATGCTCCGCCGTCACATAGGCTGCGATGTCGTCGTCTTTCCGCAGGGGGATCGCATCGGCCTCGAGGCCGATGCGGGACTTCACCTTGCCGACGCCGAAACGGTCGTCGACCAGACTCGTGAACAGCAGAACGTTTCCGCCGTTCTCGATGTAGTTGTAACGAACCTGCAGGAGATGGGTGGTCTTGCCTGCATTCATTACGGAATGGATGAAGTGAAGTTTTGCCATGAATCCATATTACATATGGATGGCGCGCTTCTCCACTGCGAGTGCAGCTTCCTTCACAGCTTCCGCGAGGGTCGGGTGGGCGTGGCAGGTCCGGGCGATGTCTTCGCTCGACGCGCCGAATTCCATGGCGATGGCCGCCTCGTGAATGAGGTTGCCTGCTTCCGGACCGATGATGTGCACGCCGAGCACCTTGTCGGTGGAGGCATCCGCCAGGATCTTCACGAAGCCGTCCGTGGTGCGGTTCACCTTCGCGCGGCCGTTCGCCGTAAAGGGGAACTTGCCGACATTGTAGGCAACGCCTGCGTTCTTAAGCTCCTCTTCCGTCTTGCCGACGGAAGAGACCTCCGGGAACGTGTAGACCACACTCGGGATCACGTCGTAGTTCACATGGCCCGCCTTGCCGGCGAGGATCTCGGCAACCGCAACGCCCTCGTCCTCGGCCTTGTGCGCGAGCATGGGGCCCGCGATCACATCGCCGATGGCATAGATGCCGGTGATGTTGGTGGCGAAATGTGCATCGGTCTGGACGCGCCCGCGATTGTCGAGCTGAACGCCCACATGGTCGAGGCCGAGACCCTGCGTATAGGGCACGCGGCCCACGGCCACGAGCACGACGTCAGCTTCGATGATCTCAGAGGCACCGCCTGCGGCGGGCTCATAGGTGAGCGTCGCGCCGTTGCCGGTCTTCTGCACGCCCGTGACCTTCGCGCCGAGCTTGAACTGGAAGCCCTGCTTGCCGAGGATGCGCTGGAAGTTCTTTGCGACCTCGCCGTCCATGCCGGGCAGGATACGGTCGAGATACTCGACGACCGTGACTTCCGCACCGAGGCGGCGCCACACGGAGCCGAGCTCCAGGCCGATCACGCCAGCGCCGATCACCACGAGGCGCTTCGGCACGCTCTCGAGTTCGAGTGCGCCGGTGGAGGAAACGATCACCTTCTCGTCGATCTCGATGCCAGGAAGGCGCGTGACGTCCGAGCCGGTGGCGATCAGGATGTTCTTCGTCTCCAGCATCTGGTTGGAGCCGTCCTCAGCCGTCACTTCGACTTGGCCGACCGCGGCGATGCGGCCGGTGCCGATGAAGGCATCGATCTTGTTCTTCTTCAGCAGGAACTCGACGCCCTTGGTGTTGCCGTCGACGCCTTCCTGCTTGAAGGCCTGCATCTTGGCGAGGTCGAGCGATGGCGAGGAAACGCCGATGCCGAGATCGGCGAAGTGATCGCGCGCATCCTCGAACATGTGCGAGGCATGGAGCAGCGCCTTCGAGGGAATGCAGCCCACGTTGAGGCAGGTGCCGCCATGGGTCTTGCGCTTTTCGACGACAGCGGTCTTCAGGCCGAGCTGCGCGGCGCGGATGGCAGCCACATAGCCGCCGGGGCCGGTGCCGATGACGATGAGATCGTAGGACATCTTTTGTCTCCACTTAACGTCACGCCCGGATCAAGTCCGGGCATCCACGTCCTTGCTGAAGGTTTGAAGTCGTGGATGGCCGGGACAGGCCCGGCCATGACGCTGATTTGATAATGCTTCTTACAGGTCCAGAACGAGGCGAGCCGGATCTTCCAGGGCGTCCTTGACGCGCACGAGGAAGGTCACGGCTTCCTTGCCGTCGACGATGCGGTGATCGTAGGAGAGCGCGAGATACATCATCGGGCGCACGACGACTTGGCCGTTGCGAACCACCGGACGCTCCTCGATGCGGTGCATGCCGAGAATGCCCGATTGCGGCGCGTTGAGGATCGGCGTCGACATGAGCGAGCCGTAGATGCCGCCATTGGTGATGGTGAAGGTGCCGCCCTGCATCTCGTCGATGGAGAGCTTGCCGTCACGGGCGCGCTTGCCGAAATCGGCGATGGTCTTCTCGATGCCGGCGACCGAAAGCTGATCGGCGTCGCGCACCACCGGAACCACGAGGCCCTTCTCGGTGCCGACGGCGATGCCGATGTGGTAATAGTTCTTGTAGACGAGATCCTGCCCGTCGATCTCGGCGTTCACCGCAGGCACGTCCTTCAGCGCCTGGATCACAGCCTTGGTGAAGAAGCCCATGAAGCCGAGCTTGGTGCCGTGCTTCTTCTCGAACACGTCCTTGTATTGGCTGCGCAGGTTCATCACGGCGCTCATGTCCACGTCGTTGAACGTGGTGAGCATGGCGGCGGTGTTCTGGGCGTCCTTCAGGCGGCGCGCGATGGTCTGGCGCAGCTTCGTCATCTTCACGCGCTCTTCGCGCTCGGCATCGACCGGAGCGGACGGGGCGCGCGCAGCGACGGGAGCGGAGGCCGCGGGAGCCGAAGCGCCGGTGGCGATGGCAGCAAGCATGTCGCCCTTCGTCACGCGGCCATCCTTGCCGGTACCGCCGACATTGGCCGGATTCACGCCGCTCTCGGCGGCAAGACGGCCGACAGCCGGACCGTGATCCTTGGCAGCGCCTGCAGCAGCCGGTGCGGGAGCAGGGGCCGCGGCGGGAGCCGGAGCAGCCTTCGGCGCCTCGGCCTTGGCGGCAGCGGCAGGAGCGGCGGCCGCGCCGCCCTCGACGATGGAGCCCAGCACGGCGCCGGGAGCGACCGTCTCGCCATCCTTGGCGATGATGTCACCCAGCGTGCCGCTTGCGGGCGCGTTGACTTCGAGAGTGACCTTGTCGGTCTCGAGCTCGAGCACAGGCTCGTCGGCCTTTACGGGATCGCCGGGCTTCTTGAACCAGCGGCCGATGGTGGCCTCTGAAACGGATTCGCCAAGAGTGGGTACGCGGATTTCGGTTGCCATGATCGTTCAGTCTCTTCGGAGCTTCGTTAAGCCCTAAGGAAAGGATGAGAGCCTTCGCGGTTTTTAGGCCGCGAAAGCCTCGTCGAGGAATGCCTGCAATTGGGCCGTGTGCTTCGACATGAGGCCCGTGGCGGTGGCGGCGGAAGCGGGGCGGCCCACGTAGCGCGGACGATCCGACTTCGAGCCTGCCGTCTTGAGCACCCATTCGAGATAGGGCTCGACGAAGGTCCAGGAGCCCATGTTCTTGGGCTCTTCCTGACACCACACCACGTCGGCCTTCTTGAAGCGGGCAATCTCTGCGGCCAGTGACTTCGCCGGGAACGGGTAGAGCTGTTCCACGCGCAGCAGATAGACGTCGTCGATGCCCCGCTTCTCGCGCTCTTCGAGCAGGTCGTAATAGACCTTGCCCGTGCAGATCACGACGCGCCGGATCTTATCGTCCTTCACCAGCTTGAAGCCCTCGGCCCCACGTTGCGCATCGTCCTGCAGCACGCGGTGGAAGTGCGTGCCTTCCGAGATGTCCGCGAGCGTGGAGGTGCAGCGCTTGTGACGCAGCAGAGACTTCGGCGTCATCAGGATCAGCGGCTTGCGGAAGTCGCGCTTCAGCTGACGGCGCAGGATGTGGAAGTAGTTCGCCGGCGTCGAGCAGTAGCCCACCTGCATGTTGTCCTCGGCGCACATCTGGAGGAAGCGCTCCAGGCGTGCGGAGGAGTGCTCGGGACCCTGACCTTCGTAGCCGTGCGGCAGCAGGCAGACGAGACCCGACATGCGCAGCCACTTGCGCTCGCCCGACGAGATGAACTGGTCGAACACCACCTGGGCGCCGTTGGCGAAGTCGCCGAACTGGGCTTCCCACAGGGTCAGCGCATTGGGCTCCGAGAGCGTGTAGCCGTATTCGAAACCGAGCACCGCCTCTTCCGAGAGCATCGAGTTGATGACCTCGTAGCGGGCCTGATCCTCGGAGATGTGGTTGAGGTTCGTGTAACGCTCCTCGTTCTCCTGGTCGGTGAGGACCGAGTGGCGCTGCGAGAAGGTGCCGCGCTCGCAATCCTGACCGGAGAGGCGCACGCGATGGCCTTCGAGCAGGAGCGAGCCGAAGGCGAGCGCCTCGGCCATGGCCCAGTCGAAGCCTTCGCCGGTTTCCATCATCTTCTTGCGGTTATCGAGGAAGCGCTGGATCGTGCGGTGGACGTGGAAGCCCTCCGGCACGCTCGTCAGGGCGTCGCCGATGCGCTTGAGCGTCTCGACGGACACGCCCGTCTGGCCACGGCGCGGATCGTCCTGATCCTCGCGCACGGCCTTGAGGCCCGACCAGCGGCCATCGAGCCAATCGGCCTTGTTGGGCTTGTAATTGGCAGCGATGTCGAATTCGGCATCGAGCTTCGAGCGCCAGGAGTTCTTCATCTCCTCGAGCTCGGCCTCGGTGACGATGCCTTCGGACAACAGCTTCTTGGAATAGATCTCCGTGATCGAAGGATGCTGCCGAATCTTGCGGTACATCAGCGGCTGGGTGAACGACGGCTCGTCGCCTTCGTTGTGGCCGAAGCGGCGGTAGCAGAACATGTCGATGACGACAGGCTTCTGGAAGCGCTGACGGTACTCGGTAGCGACCTTCGCCGCGAACACCACGGCCTCCGGATCATCGCCGTTCACGTGGAAGATCGGTGCTTCCACCATCTTCGCCACATCGGACGGATACGGCGAGGAGCGCGAGAAGCGCGGATCGGTGGTGAAGCCGATCTGGTTGTTGATGATGAAGTGGATCGAGCCGCCTGTGCGGTGACCGCGCAGACCCGAAAGTCCGAGGCACTCCGCCACCACGCCCTGGCCCGCGAAGGCCGCGTCGCCGTGAATGAGGAGCGGCATCACCGCGCCGCGATTGTCCGGTGTGCAGCCGTGCTGGTCCTGCTTCGCGCGAACCTTGCCGAGCACCACGGGATCGACGATCTCCAGGTGAGACGGGTTGGCGGTGAGCGACAAGTGGACGTTGTTGCCGTCGAAGTTGCGGTCGGAAGAAGCGCCGAGGTGATACTTCACGTCGCCCGAGCCTTCCACGTCGTCGGGCGCGAACGAGCCGCCCTTGAACTCGTGGAACAGCGCGCGGTGCGGCTTGCCCATCACCTGGGTCAGAACGTTGAGGCGGCCGCGATGGGCCATGCCGAAAACGATTTCCTTCACGCCGAGATTGCCGCCACGCTTGATGATCTGCTCGAGCGCCGGAATCAGCGACTCGCCGCCATCGAGTCCGAAGCGCTTCGTGCCGGTGTAGCGGACATCCAGAAACTTCTCGAAGCCTTCGGCTTCCACGAGCTTGTTGAGGATGGCGCGCTTGCCTTCGTTGGTGAAGGTGATTTCCTTGTCGGGACCTTCGATGCGCTCCTGGATCCAGGCCTTCTCGACCGGATCGGAGATGTGCATGAACTCGACGCCCAGCGTCTGGCAATAGGTGCGCTCGAGAATGGCGACGATCTCGCGGATCGTGCCGAATTCGAGGCCGAGCACGTTGTCGAGGAAGATCTTGCGGTCCCAGTCGGCTTCCGTGAAGCCGTAATGGGAGGGATGCAGCTCCTCATCGCTCGGGCGCGGATTGATGTTGAGCGGATCGAGCTTCGCGTGAAGATGGCCGCGCACGCGATAGGCGCGGATCAGCATGATCGCGCGCACGGAGTCGCGGGTCGCCTGCTGCACGTCGGCTTGGCTGATCTGAGCGCCCTTGCCTTCGGTCTTCGCCTTGATCTTGTCGCCGACGGCCTTCTCGACCTGTGCCCAGTTGCCGTCGAGTGCGGAGATCAGCTCGCCGTTGGCATGGATCGGCCAGTTCGGCTTTTCCCAGGAGGGACCATTGGCCGCCTTCTCGACAGCCTGCTTGTCGTCCTTCAAAGCGCCGAAGAACGCCTGCCACTCGGCATCGACCGAGGACGGGTCCTTCTCATAGCGGGCCTGAAGCTCCTCGATATAGGACGCATTGGCCCCATAGAGGAAAGCGGTGTTCAGGAAGTTTTCGTTGGCGTCTTGGCGTGCCATGGCAACCTACAAATCAAAAAGGTGATTGGCCGCCCCGATGAAGGGGCGGCCTGTTCGTTATTGACCCTTGAGAACCTCGACGAGAGTCTTGCCCAGTCGCGCCGGGGATGGCGAGACGCGGATGCCCGCAGCTTCCATCGCGGCGATCTTGTCTTCCGCGCCGCCCTTGCCGCCGGAAATGATCGCGCCGGCATGGCCCATGCGGCGTCCGGGAGGTGCCGTGCGGCCTGCGATGAAGCCGACCATCGGCTTCTTGCGGCCCTTCTTGGCCTCGCGGGCGATGAACTCGGCCGCCTCTTCCTCGGCCGAGCCGCCGATCTCGCCGATCATGATGATCGACTCGGTCTTGGGATCGGAGAGGAACATGTCGAGCATGTCGATGAACTCGGTGCCCTTCACCGGATCGCCGCCGATGCCGACAGCGGTGGTTTGGCCGAGGCCCTCGTTGGTGGTCTGGAACACGGCTTCATAGGTCAGCGTGCCGGAACGTGACACGATGCCGACCGAGCCCGGGCGGAAGATGTTGGCCGGCATGATGCCGATCTTCGATTCACCCGCTGTCACGATGCCGGGGCAGTTCGGGCCGATGAGGCGCGACTTGGAGCCCGACAGCGAGCGCTTCACGCGCACCATGTCCTGCACCGGAATGCCTTCCGTGATGCAGACGATGAGCGGAATCTCGGCTGCAATAGCCTCGCAGATGGCGTCAGCCGCGCCCGGAGGCGGAACGTAGACGACGGACGCGTCCGCGCCGGTCGCCTCGCGCGCCTCGCGCACCGTGTCGAACACGGGCAGGTTCAGGTGCGTGGAGCCGCCTTTGCCGGGCGAAGTGCCGCCGACCATCTTGGTGCCGTAGGCAATGGCCTGCTCGGAGTGGAAGGTCCCGTTCTTGCCGGTGAAGCCCTGGCAGATGACCTTGGTGTTCTTGTCGATGAGGATGGACATTTAGCCTCCAACGGGCTGGGGTTTTTTAGGTTGCGGAATAAGGCCTCCGCCGAGCACGGCGCCAGTCAACCCTGCGGCTGACCACATGCTGATCAAGACGAGCAAACCAGCGACGATATGATCGCCATGAGCGTCGTCTGGACCAACCTGTGCATAGAGGAGCAGGCCAATAGCAGTTGCGAGCAGAGCGCCAAACAAACCTGCTACGACATATCCAATCCGCTTTGCCCAACGTGCACCAAAAACAACTCTGCAAATTGGTACAACGAAGAGCGGCCCTACGAACATCGCGAGGGCTATCAAGCGGTGGTCTATCGTAAACAGGCTCAGCATTCTTAGGCCTTGCGAACCGCGTTCACGATCTTCTGGGCGGCGTCGTCGAGGTCGTCAGCGGGGATCACGTTGAGGCCAGATTCGCGGATGATCTTCTTGCCCTCTTCCACGTTCGTGCCCTCGAGGCGCACCACCAGCGGAACCTGCAGGCCGACAGCCTTCACGGCGGCGAGAACGCCGCGCGCGATGACGTCGCACTTCATGATGCCGCCGAAGATGTTGACGAGGATGCCCTTCACCTGCGGGTCGGCGGTGATGATTTTGAACGCCGCCGTCACCTTCTCCTCGGAAGCGCCGCCGCCGACATCGAGGAAGTTCGCCGGCTCTTCGCCGTAGAGCTTGATGATGTCGAGGGTCGCCATGGCGAGGCCCGCGCCGTTGACCATGCAGCCGATGGTGCCGTCGAGAGCGATATAGGCGAGGTCGTATTTGGAGGCCTCGATTTCCTTCTCGTCCTCTTCCGTGATGTCGCGCAGCGCGACCACGTCAGGGTGACGGTAAAGAGCATTGCCGTCGAAGGAGATCTTCGCATCGAGGCACTTCAGGTGGTTGTCCTGCGTGACGATCAGCGGGTTGATCTCGAGCATCTCCATGTCCTTCGCGGTGAAGGCCTTGTAGAGCTTCGTGACCAGATCCTCGGCTTCCTTGGCGAGCGGGCCGGTGAGGCCGAGCGCCTTGGCGACGGTACGGCCGTGGTGGGGCATGATGCCCGTGGCCGGATCGACGGAGAAGGTGAGGATCTTCTCAGGCGTATCGTGAGCGACCTGCTCGATATCCATGCCGCCTTCCGTCGAGACGACGAAGGCAACCTGGCCGGTGGCGCGGTCGACGAGCATGGAGAGATAAAGCTCGCGCGCGATGTCGGAGCCGTCCTCGATGTAGAGGCGGTTGACCTGCTTGCCGGCTTCGCCCGTCTGGATCGTCACGAGAGTGTTGCCGAGCATCTGCTTGGCGAACTCCTTCACCTCGTCCACGGACTTGGCAAGACGCACGCCGCCCTTCTCGCCGGCAGCGGCTTCCTTGAACTTGCCCTTGCCGCGGCCGCCCGCATGAATCTGGGACTTCACGACCCAGAGCGGACCACCGAGCTGCTTGGCAGCGGCTTCCGCCTCGTCGGCGGAGAAAATGGCGACGCCATTGGAGACCGGAAGACCGAACTCCTTCAGAATGGCTTTGCCTTGATACTCATGGATATTCATTCGTTTCTCTCCGCTTGGGCGGTTGAAAGACATGAATGGCCGGGGATGAACCCGGCCATAACGTCACTGAATTTATGCGAGCGCCGGATTGATCTGCTTGCAGGCGTCCACAAGACCCTGCACGGAGGCGACCGACTTCTCGAACATGGCCTTCTCCTCACCGGAGAACTCGACCTCGACGATGCGCTCGACGCCGTTCTCGCCGATCACGATCGGAACGCCCACGAACATGTCCTTCACGCCGTACTGACCCGTCAGGTAGGCGGCGCAGGGCAGAACGCGCTTCTTGTCCTTCAGGTAGCTCTCTGCCATCGCGATGGCGGAAGCGGCAGGCGCATAGAAGGCGGAGCCGGTCTTGAGCAGGTTGACGATCTCGCCACCGCCCTTGCGGGTGCGCTCGACCATGGCGTCGAGCTTCTCCTGGGTGGTCCAGCCCATCTTCACGAGGTCGGGCAGCGGAATGCCGGCAACCGTGGAATAGCGCACGAGCGGCACCATGTCGTCGCCATGGCCGCCGAGCACGAAGGCGGTCACGTCCTCGACGGACACGTTGAACTCTTCGGCGAGGAAGTGACGGAAGCGAGCGGAGTCGAGAACGCCGGCCATGCCGACGATCTTCTCAGGCTTCAGGCCGGAGAACTTCTGGAGCGCCCACACCATCGCGTCGAGCGGGTTGGTGATGCAGATGACGAAGGCGTTCGGAGCATACTGCTTGATGCCGCCGCCGACAGCTTCCATGACCTTCAGGTTAATGCCGATCAGGTCGTCGCGGCTCATGCCGGGCTTACGTGGCACGCCGGCGGTCACGATGATCACATCGGCGCCTTCGATGGCGGAATAGTCGTTCGCGCCCTTGTACTTGGCGTCGAACCCGTCGACCGGCGCGGATTCCGCGATGTCGAGACCTTTGCCCTGGGGGATGCCTTCCGCGATGTCGAAGAGAACGACGTCGCCGAGTTCCTTCAAGCCGACGAGATGGGCGAGCGTACCGCCGATCTGGCCTGCACCGATGAGCGCGATCTTTTTCCGGGCCATGGTCTGTCCTTGGATGTTGTTGAAGCTGACGCCTTTTAAGAGGTGGCGCTGTTTAGCCCCAGAAATGGGCCTGCTTCAAGTCAGCAAAAGGTTAACCAGCAAGGCTTTGAGCCCTTGGGAGACTTGGCTCAGCTTGACCGTAGCAGAATAACAGTATGACTTCAGGGACTTAGAGCGTTAATAGGGCCCGGAAATTTCATGTTACAATTTCTCGAAATTGTAACCAGACCTATATCGTGCCGATCTCCAGAGACCGGAGGATGACCCGGATCATGGCCGCCAGGCGCTGGTCCAGGATGTCCTGCGGAACCTCCGCATCGAGGCGCACGGTCAGGGGATTGATGAAGCGATAGACCGCATCGCTGATGAATGCGAGCGCCCGCTCCCTGTCCCGAGGATCGAACTTGCCGGTCACGATGCCTTCGTCCAGCACCCGCTCGATCAGGACCCGCATCCGGGACCGGTGCTTGCGCACCAATGCCCTCGAAGTCTCGGTGGCGGAGCAATAGACGTCGAAGAGGTGACGGTCCTCCTTCAGCAGCTCGCGATGCGTACGCGCCCAGGCCTGGATCAGGCGCTCCAGCTTGTCGTCAGCCGGATCGGGGGAATCCGCGATATCGGCGATGATCGCCTCCATCCGCCGCAACCACTGGCCCGCCACCGCATCGATGAGCGCGGCCTTGGACGCGAAGTAGCGGTAGACGTTGGCATGGGTCATGCCGGCGGCATCGGCAATGCCGACCACCGTCACGTGCTTGGGCCCGAAATGCTTGAGCTGATCGGCGGCGATGGCGAGCAGGCGGCTGTCGGCCGGAGTGTCGGCGTCCACGATCCGCTGGATGCCCCGCACCCGCTTCATGTCTCGGCCAGTCCCTCGGAGCTGCCGGATGCCTCCCGACCATGCGGCAAGGAGAGATATTCCTCCGAGCGCATCTCGATGAGGCGGGACACCGTGCGGTCGAACTCGAAAGCCTCGCGCCCGGAATCCGCCTGATAGAGCTCATGAACCTCGGTTTCGGCGGAAGCGAGGAGCTTCACCTTGGCGTCGTAGAAGGCATCGACCAGCATGATGAAGCGCTTGGCCTCGTTGCGGCGCTCGAAACTCATTCTCGGGATATTTTCGAGGATGACGGTCTCGAACTCGTCGGCAACGGTGAGATAATCGGCAGCGCCGAGCGGCTTCGAGCAAAGATCCTCGAAGGAGAAGCGCGCCACACCGCTTGCTGCCTGTGGCACTTCCACATGGTGGCCCTTCACGGTGAGCGTCACGGGCTTGCCCTGCTCGCGGCCCGTCAGGCTCTTGAAGGCATGGTTGAGCGCCGCGCGGGAATGCTCGTTGGCGGGTGCATAGAAAACCGGGCTGCCTGCGAGCTTCTCCAGCCGGAAATCCGTGCGGGACTCGAGCTTCAGCACGCCCATCCTCTCCTGCAGCAGCTCGATGAAGGGCAGAAAGAGCGAGCGGTTGAGCCCGCCCTCGTAGAGATGCTGCGGTTCCACGTTGGAGGTGGCGACCACCACGACCCCATGTGCAAAGAGGGCCGTGAACAGCCTTCCCAGGATCATCGCATCGGCGATGTCGGTGACGGTGAACTCGTCGAAGCAGAGCACCCAGGCCTCTTGGGCCAAGGTTTCGGCGACCGGCGCAATCGGATCGTCGCCCTTCACCTCGCCTGTCTTCAGCTTCTGCCGGAACTCGTGGATGCGCTCGTGCACATCAGCCATGAACGCATGGAAATGGACCCGGCGCTTGCGCTTGACCGGCAGCGCCTCGAAAAACAGGTCCATGAGCATGGTCTTGCCGCGACCGACCGAGCCCCAGACGTAAAGTCCCTTCGGCGGCGCGGGATTCTTCTTGCCGAACAGCCATCCCAGCGCGCTGGGCTTGCGGGCGAGACGGTAGTTGCCGAGGCCTTCTGCCAGGGTCTCGAGCTGGCGCAGAAGCTTCACCTGCGCAGGATCGCGCTCGATGGCGCCTGAGGCGACGAGCGCGTCATAACGGGCGGTGATGGATTGCGGGGGATGGAAGGTATCGGTCACGGATCAACCGATACCGTTCCGCTCAACCGAGCGCAAATGACTTATCGTCAGAGCTGCTATCGCGAGAGCGACAGGGGAGCGCCGGACTTGGCGAGCACGCCGGAGAGGGCCGACGAGGAGCCGCGAAGGCGCGCCGCGACCGAGCCTCCGGTCTGGTAGAGGTAGACCTCGCCGTCCCGGTAATCCCACGCATTGACCTTCGACAGATCCTGGTTGGAGCAGCCCGAGGCGGAAGCCCGGTAGAGATCGAGCGCGGGCGAGCTCGAGAGCTGGATCCGGCAGGACTTGCCCGACGCATCGCGCGCGGACCAGCTGCCGACCACGGCCGTGCGGCTGGTGGGCGCCGCGGGAGCGGCAGGAGCAGCGGATACGCCCGGAGGGGGAGCCGGAGGAAGACCTGCGATGTCTGTTCCGCCCGCAGGCGGTGTCAGGCCTGAGTCGAGGGGTGCCTGCGCACCGGCGATGGGCGACAGCGGCTGGCCCTCGATGGGGGCAAGCGGCGCAGCCTCGACGGGCCCGGACGGCACGGCCTCTACGGGTGCGAGAGCCGGCGCAGCCGCGGCGCTACGTCCTGACGATCCACCCAGGCGGGTGGACGAGCATGCGCTCAGCGCCAAAGCGGCGCAGAGAGTAACGGTCAGGGCATAGGCACGGGATTTCATGTCGATCATCGCGGCAGATACTTCTTGGAACAGAGGAATCGATTCTTGTTTCAGTCGTTGCAGCTCTCCTGAAATGGCAGAGATGGGGTGCGAGTCAAGCCGAGGCGGTCCTGCAAGGCCCCGAATGCGACCGAGTTCGCGAGCAAGTGAGCATAAAAAAGCTCCCGGAGCGGACCAGGCCGCTCCGGGAGCCATGCAAAGAAACAGCAGCCTGGAGCCAGGCTTTTGTCTGGGTTAGACCGCGCGAGCCACCATCATCTTCTTCACCTCGGCAATGGCCTTTGCCGGGTTCAGGCCCTTCGGGCAGGTGTTGGCGCAGTTCATGATCGTGTGGCAGCGGTAGAGACGGAAAGGATCATGCAGGTTGTCGAGGCGCTCTCCGGTAGCCTCATCGCGGCTGTCGATGAGCCAGCGATAGGCTTGAAGCAGGGCTGCGGGACCCAGGAACCGGTCGCCGTTCCACCAATAGCTCGGGCAGGAGGTGGTGCAGCAGGCGCAGAGAATGCACTCGTAGAGACCGTCGAGCTTGGAGCGCTCTTCAGGCGTCTGACGCCATTCCTTCTCGGGCTCCGCCGTCTCCGTCTGCAGCCAGGGCTGGATCGAGGCGTGCTGGGCGAAGAAGCTCGTGAGATCCGGCACCAGATCCTTCAGCACCGGCATGTGCGGCAGCGGATAGATCTTGATCGAATCCGACGCGCAATCGTCGATGCCGAGCGTACAGGCCAGCGTGTTGCCGCCCATGATGTTCATGGCGCAGGAACCGCAGATGCCTTCGCGGCAGGAGCGGCGGAAGACCAGCGTCGAGTCGACGTTGTTCTTGATCCACAGAAGCGCGTCGAGAACCATCGGGCCGCAATCGTCGCGATCGACGTAATAGGTGTCGATGCGCGGATTGGCGCCGTCATCCGGGTTCCAACGATAGATGCGGAATTCCTGGACGTTGGAAGCCCCGGCCGGTTTCGGCCAGGTCTTGCCTTCGGTGTATTTGGAGTTCTTGGGAAGCGTGAACTGAGCCATTGTTTTCGTCTTCCTTAGTACACGCGAGCCTTCGGCTCGATGTACTGGATGTCGTTCGACATGGTGTAGGTGTGCACCGGACGGTAATCGAGGGTCACCTTGTGCGAGGTGTCGTCGAGCCATGCCAGCGTGTGCTTCATCCAGTTCTTGTCGTCGCGCTCGGAGAAGTCCTCGCGGGCGTGAGCGCCGCGGGATTCCTGACGGTTGGCGGCGCCTTCCATCGTGACGACGGCCTGACCGATGAGGTTGTCGAACTCGAGCGTCTCGAGCAAGTCGGTGTTCCAGATGAGCGAACGGTCCGTGACCTTGACGTCGGCGCTCGCGTTCCACACGTCGTGAATGAGCTTGCGGCCCTCTTCCAGAACCTCGCCGGTGCGGAACACCGCGCAGTTGTTCTGCATGGTGCGCTGCATCTGATTGCGCAGCTCGGCGGTCGAGGTCGAGCCGTTGGCATAGCGGAACTTGTCGAGACGCGAGAGCGCAAGCTCGTCGGCGTTCTTGGGCAGATCCGCGTGACGGGCATTCGGCTCCAGGATCTCGGCGCAGCGCAGGCCCGCCGCGCGGCCGAACACCACGAGGTCGATGAGCGAGTTCGAGCCGAGGCGGTTCGCGCCGTGCACGGACACGCAGGCCGCTTCGCCGAGCGCCATGAGGCCGGGCACCACCGTGTCGGGGTTGCCGTTCTTCAGGGTCAGCACTTCGCCGTGATAGTTCGTGGGAATGCCGCCCATGTTGTAGTGCACGGTCGGCAGAACCGGGATCGGCTCCTTCGTCACGTCGACGCCCGCGAAGATCTTCGCGCTTTCCGAGATGCCGGGCAGGCGCTCGTGCAGGATCTTCGGGTCGAGGTGATCGAGGTGCAGGTAGATGTGATCCTTGTTCTTGCCCACGCCGCGACCGGCGCGGATCTCCATGGTCATCGCGCGGGAGACCACGTCACGGGAGGCAAGGTCCTTCGCGGAAGGAGCGTAACGCTCCATGAAGCGTTCGCCTTCCGAGTTCGTCAGGTAACCGCCTTCGCCGCGCGCGCCCTCGGTGATGAGGCAGCCCGAACCGTAGATGCCGGTGGGATGGAACTGCACGAACTCCATGTCCTGCAGCGGCAAGCCGGCGCGCAGCACCATGGCGTTGCCGTCACCCGTGCAGGTGTGTGCGGAGGTTGCGGAGAAGTATGCGCGTCCGTAACCGCCCGTGGCGAGGATCGTCATGTGGGCGCGGAAGCGGTGGATCTCGCCGGTGGACTGATTGAGAGCCACGACGCCGATGCAGCGGCCGTCGGAATCCATCATCAGGTCGAGAGCGAAATACTCGATGAAGAAGTTCGTCTGGTTGCGGACGGCCTGGCCGTAGAGCGTATGGAGGATCGCGTGGCCCGTGCGGTCGGCGGCGGCGCAGGTGCGCTGCGCGGTGCCCTTGCCGAATTCGGTGGTCATGCCGCCGAAGGGACGCTGATAGATCTTGCCCTCAGCCGTGCGGGAGAAGGGAACGCCCCAGTGCTCCAGCTCATAGACGGCCGCGGGCGCGTTGCGCACCAGGTACTCGATGGCATCCTGGTCGCCGAGCCAGTCCGAACCCTTCACGGTGTCGTACATGTGCCAGCGCCAATCGTCCGGCCCCATGTTGCCGAGCGATGCGGAGATGCCGCCCTGCGCCGCCACCGTGTGCGAGCGGGTGGGGAACACCTTGGTGATGCAGGCGGTGCGAAGGCCGGCCTGCGAGCAGCCGACGGTGGCGCGAAGGCCTGCGCCGCCGGCACCCACGACCACCACGTCGAAGGTGTGGTCGATGATGTTATAGGCCTTGCCGTTGATGGCTGCGCCGTTCGTTGCTTGAGCCATGAGAGAATTCCTTAAACCAGGATGCGGCCGAGGCTGACCTTGAGAATGGCGTAGAGGCACGCCACGCCGATGATCGCGGCATAGAAGTTGTTCGCGATCAGGGCCGCGATCTTGTAGCCCTTCTCGTGCACGTAATCCTCGATGATGATCTGCATGCCGAGGCGCATGTGATTCACCACCGAGAGAACGGCGAGCAGCAGAATGATCGCGATCAGCGGATGCGAGATGATGGCGATGGCATCCTGATAGGACGGCGAGGCCGCCAGCGACGCGACGATGATCACGAAAGCGATGATGAGCGGGACGTTCGCCACCGCCGTGACACGATGGACCCACCAATGCTCGACGCCGTGCCCGGCAGCGCCGAGGCCCTTCACGCGGGCGAGCGGGGTACGCATGGAAACGCGGGTATCAGCCCTGTTGTCGGCCATGGCTTTTTCCTTAGAACGCGAGGAAGGCGATGACCCAGATCGCGAGGGTGAGCGCGACCGAGCCGATGAGAGTGAAGCGGGCCATGTTGATGCGCTGGGCCGCTTCCATGCCGTAGCCGAAATCCCAGACCAGGTGGCGCACGCCGCCGAGCATGTGATGCATGAGGATCCAGGTGTAGCCGAAGAGGATCAGGTAGCCGAGGGGCGAGCCGAAGAACCATTGCACGGCGTCGAACGCCGAGGGGCCGGAGGCCAGGGCCACGAGCCAGATCGCCAGCAGGGCGATGCCGCCGTAAAGCGCCGTGCCCGTAATACGGTGGGCGACGGACATCGCCATCGTCCAGCTCCAGCGGTAAACCTGAAGATGCGGGGACAAGGGGCGCGGGGCCACTTTCGCCTCAGCCATAGCTTTCACTCCTGATCGGCGACGCCGCGTCGCCCGTAGTTTGGAATGGTTCGTATCGGAAGCGCGGGAACACCGCAATGCGCCTTCCGCCCAAGATGACGACCACAGGCACACTTCGTCGGCGGCGAAGAATGCTCTCCCCTCGCTTATAGGACAATTTTTAATTATTCTTATCTCCCTTCGCGGATGACGAAGGAAAGATATGCAATTCGATCTGACGGACCTGAGCCTCTTCCGACATGTGGTCGAGGCAGGCAGCATCACCCATGGAGCGGAACGGGCCCATCTGGCGCTGGCCGCCGCGAGCACCCGCATCCGCAACATGGAGAAGTCGCTCGGTGCCCCTCTCCTTTTGCGCACCCGGGCCGGTGTGACGCTCACGCCTGCCGGACGCACCCTGCTTCAGCATGCCCGGACCCTCCTGGCCCAGGCCGAGAGGCTGAAGGAGGATCTCGGCTCCTTCACCGGCGGCTTGGCGGGACAGATCCGGATCCTCTCCAACACCAATGCCCTCACGGAGTTCCTGCCCGAGGCGCTCGGCGCCTTTCTGGCCCAGCATCCGCAGGTTTCCATCGATCTTGAGGAGCGGCTGAGCGACGAGATCGTGGGGCTGATCGCCGAAGGCGTGGGCGATATCGGCATCGTGGCCGGCACGGTGGATACGGGCCAGCTCGAAACCTATCCTTTCCGCAGCGACCGCTTCGTGCTGGCGGTCCCAACGGGCCACGCCCTCGCCTCCCATCCCAGCATTGCCTTCTCGAAGGTGCTGGAGCACGATTTCGTCGGGCTCGATCGGGCCAGCGCTCTCCAGCGGTTCCTCTCCAGCAAGGCGAGCCGCATCGGCCGGCCCCTTCGCCTCAGGGTACAGCTGCGCAGCTTCGACGCGGTCTGCCGCATGGTGGAGGCGGGCGTGGGCCTCGGGATCGTTCCGGAGACCACCGCCCAGCGCGCCGCCCGCACCATGGCGATCCACCCCGTCGCCCTGGAGGATTCATGGGCCGCCCGCGATCTGACCCTCTGCATTCGCTCTCTCAAGGATTTGCCCTCTTCGGCCCGGCAGCTCGTGGCGCATCTGCGGCAGGGCACCTGAGGCTCGCCTTCACGACGCCGTGAGCCGAGGAATAATGCCGCTTCACGATTGTCTTGACCAAAGGGGCGCCAAATCTCATCGCGGAGGATGACAATGCGTGGAACGAACGGCTTATCGCCCATGGCCTTCATCGGCCTCCTGGCCCTGGCCTCGCCGGCTGCGGCCCAGGCCCAGACGGCCTCTGCCGACACGAGCTTCTTCGTGACCAGCGTCGGCTCGGGCAAGGGCGCCGACCTCGGCGGGCTGGAAGGTGCGGACCGGCATTGCCAGACCCTCGCGGAAGCCGCCGGGATTCGCGGCAAGATGTGGCGGGCCTATCTCTCCACGCAGGCCACGGGCGGCGCCACCGCCGTCAACGCCAAGGACCGGATCGGCCGAGGCCCCTGGCAGAACGCCAAGGGCGTCGTCATTGCCAAGGACGTGGCGGACCTGCACAGCGCCAACAACAACCTCAACAAGCAGACAGCGCTCACCGAGAAGGGCGAGATGGTAAAAGGCCGAGGCGACCAGCCCAACCAGCACGACATCCTCACCGGGACGCAGGCCGACGGCACAGCCTTTGCTGGCGCGGAGGATCGCACCTGCGGCAACTGGACGAAGAGCGGCACGGACGGCGCCGTCATGCTCGGTCACCACGACCGCATGGGCCTGGACGACTCGCCGCCAGCCAAATCCTGGAACACCTCGCACCCCTCGCGAGGCGGATGCAGCCAGGATGCCCTGAAGAGCACCGGCGGCGCGGGACTGTTCTACTGCTTCGCGGCGAACTGATCAGGCTGCGAAATCCACCGCCGGCATGGCGAGGCCGCGGCGCAGGCATGCGGCCTCCAGGGTGTTGCGCAGGAGGCAGGCGATGGTCATGGGGCCGACGCCGCCGGGAACCGGCGTGATGGCGGAGGCCACGCCCGCCGCCTCCGCGTATGCTACGTCGCCCACCACCTTGGTCTTGCCCTCGCCTGCGGCCGGGTTCGGCACCCTGTTGATGCCCACGTCGATCACGATGGCGCCGGGCTTCACCCAATCGCCCCTGACCATCTCGGGCCGTCCGACGGCGGCGACCAGGATATCGGCCTCGCGGCATACGTCAGGCAGATCCCGGGTCTTGGAATGAGCCACCGTCACCGTGCAGCTCTGCGCGATCAGCAACTGCGCCATCGGCTTGCCGACGATGTTGGATCGGCCCACCACCACGGCATTCAAGCCCGCCAGATCCCGGCGGACGGACTGGATCAGCAGGAGGCAGCCGAGCGGCGTGCAGGACACGAGGCCCGGCACGCCGGTCATCAGCTTGCCCGCATTGATCGGATGGAAGCCGTCCACGTCCTTCGCAGGGTCGATGGCCTCGATCACCTTCTGCGCATCGATCTGCTTCGGCAGCGGCAATTGCACGAGAATGCCGTCCACCGCCGGATCGACATTGAGCTGCGCGACAAGGGTCAGAAGCTCGGCTTGCGTGGTGGAGGCAGGCAGCACGTGCTCGAAGGAGCGCATGCCGACTTCCACCGTCTGCTTGGCCTTGTTCTTCACATAGAGCTGGCTTGCCGGATCCTCGCCTACGATCACCACGGCGAGCCCCGGCGTCACGCCCTTGCCCGTCAGGTCCCTCACCGCGCTCGCGATGCGGGCGCGAAGGCCTTCCGCGTAGGCTTTTCCGTCGATGATGGCAGCGGTCATGGGCTAGCGTCCTGTCAAAGCAGCAATGTCTCTGGCGAGGGATTCTCCCTCACCCGCGATCAGAAATGTCTTCAGCCGGGCGGTCGCGCCGGTTTCCAGGCTCACCGCGGAGGCGGGAAGCCTCAACGCTTTGGCGAGCAGACGCCGGACGCCCTCATTGGCCGCCCCGTCCTCCGGCGCGGCCCGAACACGGACCTTGAGCACCGGCTTGCCGTCGGAGAGCACCTCCACTCCGTCGATGGCGTCGCGCCCGCCCCTGGGGGTCACGCGCAAGCGGACCTCGAGACCATCGGGACGGATGCGCCAAGGAAGGAGGCTCAAACGCCCTTCCCTCCTTAATAGACGAAGGGCAGCACGTAGTACCGGATGGCCCGGTCGATCAGCATGATGATCAGGATCAGGATGACCGGCGAGATGTCGACGCCGCCGAGATTGGGCATGATGTTCCGGATCGGCCGCAAGACAGGCTCGGTCACCGCGTCCAAAAACTTCCAGATCGAGCGGACGAACTCGCTGCGGGTATTGACCACGTTGAAGGCCACCAGCCAGCTCAGGATCGCAGAGGCGATGATGAGATATGTATAGAGCTGCAGGGCGACGAGAATGACTTCGAACAGAGCGCGCATGGGAAACCTGTCAGGAACGGGCGCTGCTCATGTAACCTTCCAAGCGGGGCTGAACAACCCATCACCGTCTCAAAAGCAGCCCTTCTCCTCCGAAAGGCGAGACTTCCCTGGTCTCTGGCTGATTGACGATCCCAGCCGTGAGGCCTAAAAATCGGCCCGCATGGTCTTTTTGCACCGGCCGGGGCTGTAGCTCAGATGGGAGAGCGCTGCAATCGCACTGCAGAGGTCAGGGGTTCGAATCCCCTCAGCTCCACCAAGCCTCTCCATCTTCCAGAATAATAGGCAATCTTCCCAGCCGCATGACGGTTGGGCGAAGTGGTGACCCTTCAGCCCATCCCGCCTGTTCTCTCGTCCTCAAGGCAGCGTGGGCTGCAAGTAGTCCCGAGAACGTGCCCTGGCAGCGGTTCCGGTCGGCTTTGGGATTTTCGCGGTGGCCTTGGCTTTCATCAGCTCCATCCGGGCCGCATCGAGCTTTTCGACCTGCTCCCGGTTGGTCCGTGTCAGCTCCCGAATTTCGCCTTTCATGTCAGCGATTTCGGATTTGAGCTCCTCGCATTCCGCAGCAAGGTTCGTCTCATGCTTCGCCTGAGCCTGGAGCTCGCGAACCAGCTTCTTCTGATCCGCCAATTTCTCCTGCAGTTTCCCGATTGTCTGCTCAGCTTTTGCGAGCAGACGCTTCATGTCCTTCGCCTGCTGCTCAAGCACAGCCGGCTCGGCGAGCTGCTGTTCTGATCCTTTACGAGTCACGGTTTGGCCAGCCTTTTTCGATCCATGTGTTTGCAAGAACAAACACAGAACGAGCACCGGGGTCAAGTCCGGTGTCATTGGCCAGCGGCGTCCAGCTCAAAGGGGGCATGCAATCGGCCAAGAGGGGGCTGCCGCGCCCCGCTGTGAGCAGTTCTTCCAGCGGAACTGCGGAAGCCTCCCAAACCCGCCGGGTCTAGCCCCGCAGCGCCTTTTCGATATCGTCGAGCACCTGAGCCTTGCCGATGCCGGTCAGGAAGGGCAGGCCTTTGAAGGTGGGCTTCCCGAGATCGTCCGGCACCGGGGTGGTTGCGACCACCACGTCCGCGTCAGCCGCCATGCTGCGCACTTCCGTGGCCTTACACTGACGGGTCATGACGGGAATGCCGCGTTCGGCCATGGCTTCTTCAATGGCATGCGCGACAACGGTCGATGTGGCGACGGCCGTTCCGCATGCGATGAGGACGACTTTCTGCTGAGCCATAGGGCACTCTCTTTGTTCAGGAAGGGAAAGCGGCGAAGGCTTCTTCCGGCGTCCGGGCGGACAACAGCGCAGACAGCGCACCCGGATTCTGGATGAAGCCCGCCACGGCTTGGAGCATTTCGATCTGCGCGTCCTTGTCATTCAAGGCAAGGGCCACCACGATTTGAACCGGCAGCTTCTCGTCCGGGTCGTCCATGCTCCCGAAGGACACGGGCTCCGTGAGCGTCGCTAGCGCAATAGCGGGCGCAATCACGTGCACGGGGTCCGAGTGCGGAACCGCCACATTGATTGCGCCGAGAGGCAGACCCGTCGGCATGGTGCGCTCCCGCTCGATCAAGGCGGCGGTGTAGTTTGCCTTGACCTTGCCCATCGCGATGAGGCGTTCGCCCAGAAGAGCGATCACCTCATCCGCGGATTGAGCCGAGACCCCCAGGCACATGGCCTGGGGGGACAGGATCGAGCGAAAGTCTACCGCCATCTTTTGCTTACTCCGCAGGCATCGCGCGGGTCTGGACGACCGGCTCTTCAGGCTCGGCACCGGCTGCGCGCTCCCAGGCCCGCGGCGCGGCGCGGAATCCGAAGAGGAGCGCGAGAACGGCGACGAGAACGATGCCGACACCCAACAGCCCCAGCGCCGAGATCGCGCTGATCACGAGATAGGGGATGTAGAGGAAGCCGTCGACGACGCTGGTGATGAGCGTGGCGTTGGCAGGCATCTGGAAACCGGCGGTCTGCGCGGTCGAGGTCATGAGCGGCGAGAGCGCCATGCCCACATAGAAGCCGACGATCAGCGTCACCGTGCCGATCACGATCATGCGGAAGACGTTGCCGTTCACGATGGGAGCGGCCATGGCCACGATGAACGGGATCACCGCAAGATCCGCGAACAGGATGATCCTGTTCCCGGGCAGGATGATCGAGAGAAGGATCGCCACCGGCACGAGCACCAGGGAGCTCGCGATGGCGGCGGGGTGCCCGATCAGGATGGCCGAGTCGAGACCCACATTGATTTCCCGGTTGCCGGCGCGCTTCTGCACGAACTCGCGGGCGGCTTCCGAGACAGGGATCAGGCCTTCCATGAGGATCTTCACCATGCGCGGCAGCAGCAGCATCACGGCCGCGAGATTGATGCCGGTCTTCAGGGACTGGGAGATGACGGTGCCTGCATCGCCCGCGTTGTAATAGGCGGCAAAGCCGAGGATAAGGCCGATGATGAGGCCGAGCACGATGGGCTCGCCGAAGACGCCGAGGCGCTTCTGCACGGTGTCGGTATCGAGCTGAATGTTGTTGATGCCGGGGATGCGATCCATGAGCCAGTTCAGGCCAATCGCGATCGGAACGATCTGCGCGGAGGCGAGGTGCGGCACGGATACGCCAGGAACACCGTAGAACCGCTGCACGCCCTTGGCTGTCCAATCGGCGAGCACCAGCGAGAGAGCCGCCATCAGCGCCGCCGCCATGAGGCCATAGCCGAGGCTGCCGGTCGCAGCCACCACGAGCGAGCCGACGAAGGCGAAGTGCCAGAAATTCCACACGTCCACATTAAGCGTTCGCGTCAGTCCTGCGAGAAGCAGCGCCACATTGACCAGGATGCCGATGGGGATCACCCAGAGGCCGACCGAGGAGCCGAAGGCGATGGCCGCAGCCGAGGGCCAGCCCACATCGACGATATCGCGCTGTATGCCCGTGTTCTTGACGATGGCCTGCGCGACTTCGCCGAGCGTGGTCAGCATCAGCCCCAGCACCAGATTGATGCCGATGAAGGCGATGCCGATGGTCAAGCCTGCCCGGAAGGCGCGACCGGGCTTGGCGCCCAGCACGAGCGCGATGACGAAGATGATGATCGGCAGCAGAACCGTTGCGCCGAGCGTGTCGACGACGCCTTTGAAGGCGGTCAAAATACTGTCCATGGTCTTTACCCTCCCAGTGAGTCTCACTGTCGTCTGGCATTCTTTCGTCCAGCGCTCGACATGACCCGCCCGACCCTGGCGAGATCGAATGGATTAGATCATCTGTTTCTTGAGGGTGCAATATGTTCTGAGAAGCGTCCTTTGTTGTCTCAGTGACAAGCCTAAGCTAGAAACCTTTCATGACCCAGAATAAGACGCGAAAGAAGAACGCTGCCGCCGCGTCCGTCGAAACCGACGAAGGCCCGATTTCTATCGGGCGCCGCTCGGACCGTCTCAGGCTTCGCGCCGCCTGGATGTATCATGTGGAGGAGATGACCCAGAGTGCCATCGCGGAGGCGTTGGGCATTGGCCGCGTCACCGTCGTGCGCCTTCTGTCCGATGCGCGCGACCGGCATGAGGTCCGCATTTCCCTCAACCGGAATGTATCGGAACTGACGGCCCTCGAGATGGCGCTTGAGCGGGCTTTCGGCATCGGAGAGGCAGTGGTAGCGCCACTCTCGTCACCGGACGCCGATCCGACGAGACCCATCGCGGCCGCGACGGGCCAGTTCGTTTCCGAGTTCCTGCAGCCTGGAATGAAGATCGGCGTCGGCTGGGGCAAGACCCTGCATCAGGCGCTCCACTTCATCAGCGACCGCCAGATTCCCGACATCTCCGTCGTGTCGCTCCTGGGCGGCATCGTGAAGGCCAAGCAGTACAATCCCACCGAGTTCGCGTGGCAGTTCTCCCGGTTGCTTCAGTCGGAATGCTTCCTGCTGCCCGCACCGGCCCTCGTCGACAGCATTGAGACCAAGCGCACGCTCATCGAGCGCTGCGGATTGTCCGAGATTTTCGATGTGGCTCGCTCCCTCGACACCGTCCTGCTCAGCGTCGGCGGCATGACGGCGGACGCGACGGCCTACCGCTTCGGCTATTTCTCGGAGCAGGACAGGCTTGCGCTCGTCAAGGAAGGCGCGGTCGGCGACCTGCTCTATTATTTCTATGGAGTCGACGGCCGCCTTGTGGATCACCCGACCAACGATCGCGTCATGGCGATCCCCGTCGAAAGCCTTGCTGCGGCTCCCAATCGCATTCTCACGTCGGGCGGCCCCAACAAGGTCGATGCGATCATTGGCGGCATTCGCATGGTGAAGCCGACAGTGTTTATCACCGACGAGGTCACGGCCTCTGCGATTCTCAAGGCAGTCGGGGTAAACGCCCCTTAAGCCCCATCCTTTTTCAGATCTGAGAGAGCCTCATGTCTCCGGAACTTGTCATTTTCGATTGCGACGGCGTGCTGGTGGACAGCGAGATTCTTGCAAGCCAAGCCATGTGCTCGGTACTCCAGGCGCAGGGCGTTGCGGCGACCCCCGCGATGGTGGCTGCCTGCGTGGGCATGAAGCGCGATGACATCCTCGCGCGGATCGCATCGCAAACCGGAACAACGATCAGCCCGGAGACAGCAGACGATATCTGGCCAGCCACCCGCGCCCTGTTCGTCGAGAAGCTGAAACCCACACCGGGCGTGCCCGCCTTCCTCAGCAAACTTCCCTATCGCCGCTGCGTCGCCTCGTCTTCGGACAAGACCCGCATCCGGCTCAGCCTCGAGGTTACGGGCCTCCTGCCGTTCTTCGGAGACGACTTCTTCAGTTCCCACGAAGTCGAGCGGGGCAAGCCTGCGCCGGACCTGTTTCTGCACGCCGCCAGGCAAATGGGCGTGCGTCCTGAGAACTGCGTCGTCATCGAAGATTCGCCGTTCGGCGTTCAAGGCGCCCGCGCTGCCGGCATGACGGCCATCGGCTATATCGGCGGCAGCCATCTGGAAGAACCCCATGCGGAGGTTCTCCTCGAAGCCGGCGCTCATTACGTGGAAGCGGATTGGAACGCCATCGGCAAACATATCGGCCTGTGACGCGTTGATCCGCTATCGTTAAGCCTCACGGAAACGCCCCGCGGGATCCATCATGCGACGGCCAAGCATCACCTTCCTTCGAGCAAGGGATACGCTTCGGAAGATCCGCTATACAATCCGCCATGAGGCGGGGATGATCGACAGGGCATTGGATGCCATCGGATCCGAGTTCGCTCCACGCTCCCTCCCTATTCACATCCTTCCCGACAAGCCGCTCCTGCAATTCTCGGATGCCGTGTTCGGATCGCTGGAGAAGGCCGCGAAGATCGCCCTGCAGGAGCCGGGGGAGCTGCGCGTCCTGTCCGGCCCCGTCAAGCCGATCTCCTCGCTCCTGAGCGATACATCGCTCAACAATTACGCCAGGGGCCCGTCGGATTTCGTCACGATCATCTACCGGTATATCGGCCACCTGCTGAGAGACCTGCCGGTCGAGAACGTCTATGTTTCGGAGCATGCCATCGAGTCCGTCAGGCAGAACCTGCAGAGCCGTTACGGCACTTTGATCGCCGAGGTTGCCGAGGCTGACAGGAGGCCGGTGACGGAAGCAAAGGATTTCGAGCGTCAGGCCGAGCTTTGCGCGGCTCTTGCCTGCGAGATCGACATGGCGCGTCCGATCCGCCGGTTCGACATCGTGCAATCTCCGGACACGTCTTCGCAGCCCGCTATGGAATCCCCGAACCGTCTCTGTGCAGCGATCGTCGGCCTCGCGCTCGCGATAGCCTCCAAGCGCCCCGCGGCTGTCACCATGAAGACTTCGGACGTTCTGGAGAGCGGCAGGCTCGTTGTGCAAGCCCGCCTCCCCGAATTTACGGCGGCCATGGATTCGCGTGTTCCCGTTCAGTCCCTGACGGGAGAGTTCCTGCGGGTCCTGCCCTATCTGCCCTAGAGCTCGATAATGCGCTTCTTGGCGCGGGCGATGGAGGCCGGGCTCATGCTCAACTCGGTCACGCCCATGCGGACGAACTCCGGAATGAGATCCTCACGCGCGGCCGCCTCACCGCAGACGCCTACCCAGATTCCCGCTTTCGTCGCGGCCTGACAGATCATGTCCACGGCCTTCAGCACGGCAGGATGATCCGCACGGTTGAGCTTGACGAGACGCGGATTGAGACGGTCGGCCGCCATCACGTATTGCGTCAGATCGTTGGTGCCGATGGAGAAGAAATCCGCCTCCGTCGCCAACTCGTTGGCGGTCAGGGCCGCCGCAGGCGTTTCCATCATGATGCCGAGTTCGATCTCGCCGAAGGGCACGTTCTGCGAGCGAAGCTCAGTCCTGCACTCCTCCACGAGCGCCTTGACCGCCTTCAGCTCCGAAATGTCGGCGATCATCGGCACCATGACCTTGATGTTGCCCACAACTGCCGCGCGCAGAAGCGCCTTCAGCTGCGGGCGAAAGATCTCCGGCTGGTCGAGGCACATGCGAACGCCGCGCCAGCCCAGGAACGGATTTTCCTCCTCGGGAAATTCGATGCCCGCCACAGGTTTGTCGCCGCCCACATCGAGCGTGCGCACGATCACCGGACGCGGCGCGAAGGCGCGGGCGAGTTCGGTGTAGATCGCCGTCTGCTCGTCTTCCGTCGGCAGCACCTTGCGCTCCATGAAGAGCAGCTCCGTGCGGAACAGACCCACGCCCATGGCGCCGGCCTTGAGCGCCGCGTCGACCTCGCTGAGCGAGCCCAGATTGGCCGCGACCTCGATCAGCTTTCCGTCGCGTGTTCTCGGCTCTACATGCGCAAAGGCCGCAAGCTGCTCGCGGGCCTCGGCCTCCTTGCGGATGCGCTCGCGATAAGCGGCCGCCACATCCTCGGAAGGATCGAGCACGACCTCGCCGGTGCTGCCGTTGATGGCGACTGTCTTCGCCGCGCGAAGCGCCTCGAGAGAACCGCCATATCCGAGCACGGCCGGCAGACCGTGGGTCCTTGCCATGATGGCCACATGCGACGTGGTGGAACCTGTCGTGCAGAGAATGCCGCCGATGCGGCTGATCGGCGCTTTCGCAAAATCCCAGGCGCTGATCTCTTCCGCGACGATGATCGCGCCATCAGGAACGTCGGCCAGGGTCGCATCCTTGCGGCCGAGCAATGTCAGGGCGATGTTGCGCGCAACACCACGGATGTCTTCCGCCCGCGCACGGATATAGGCATCGCTCATCGCCTCGAAGCTGCGGGCGAGCTCCTCGCCGGCGGACACCGTGGCATGGACGGCATCGTCGCCGTTGCGAATGCGGTTCTTGATCTGCTCGACGAGTTCGGCATCGTGAGCGACGTCCACGAGGGCGTCGATGATCTGGAGGTCGTCGGGCTTCAGGCCCGCGCGGTCGCGCCCTTCGAGAAGGGCTGCAACCGTCTGGGCCACGGCCGCCTCATAACGCAGAACCTCTTCTTCGATCCGCTCCACGGGGATCTGGCGCCGGTCGGCGACGAGGTCTTCATGAAAGAACGGATAGACGGGGCCGAGGGCCGTGCCCTCGCCTGCCGGGATTCCCTTGGCACCTTCGGAGGCTGCAGGCGCCGTGGCTTGCTGAGGCGAAGGTTGCGGTTTTTCGGCGGCGGAAGCGCCGCTCGCTCCGCCGACGTCCAAGCCGGCATCGGGCGTTTCCAGAAAGCGTGCGAGCGCATCCATGGCGACAGCTGCGTCCTCGCCGCTGGCGCGGATGATGAGCTCGTCGTTCTCCTTCACACCGAGAAGCATGAGCTTCACGGAGCTCTTGGCGCTGACGCCCTGTTCGCCGCGAACGAGTTCGATGTCGGACTGGAAGCTCTTGGCAAGCTTGACGAATTGGGTCGCTGGACGCGCATGCAGCCCATCGCGAACTCTGACGCAAACGGTCCGTTCAACCTGCATCGCTCATCTCCAAAGAAAAAGGGGCGGCGAACGGGTCGCCGCACAAATACTTCAACAAATCACGATCCGCCTTAAGCGGCGGTCTCAATCACAATCTCAGCACCGGAAGCGAGGGCGCCGAGCAGAGTGGCGGCATCGACCGGGGAAGCGCAAAGCTCCCCCGGGCGTCCGGCGGTTTCGGCTCCGTCGAAATTGATGACGACGTGGCCCATATCCGCAACCTTCTTCCATGCCAGTTCTCCAACAGCCGTCAGCTTGGCGGAGACATTGCCGATGCGAAGCACCGCGCCCACCGGCGGTTCATCCGCGGTCGGTCCGGCCTGCACATCGTGCAGCACCGAAACTTCTGCAAGCTCCGGCGGTGCTCCCGCTGCATAGAGGATCAGGACGCCGCCTTCGATGAGTTCAGGAACTTCGGAGCCGACATCGGTGATCTTGGTCTGGTAGAAAACGGTCATGGATCTCTTTTTCTTTAGAGGAAGAAGCTCGCTCCGTAGGCGATCAGGACCGCGATTGGTCCGGTGATCTGGCGGCTTAGAAGAACGGCGGGAACACCGATCTCGATGGTCTTCGGCTTGGCTTCACCAAGGGCGAGACCGACGGGAACGAAGTCGCAGCCGACCTGCGCGTTGTAGGCAAACAACGCTGGAAGGGCCATTGCGGGTGCAATGGTGCCATTGGCTATCTGCGGACCGATGATCGCCACGCCGATCACCTGCGCGATGACCGCACCCGGCCCGAGCACGGGCGAGAGGAACGGCAGGGCGCAAATGGCCGAGAGCACGATGAGGCCGACGATGTTGTTGGCCAGCGGTCCCATGGGCTGGGCCAGCAGATCGCCGATGCCGGTGTACAGAATGAAGCCGATCAGCATGGTCACGAAGGCCATGAACGGCAGCACGTTGCGGATGACCTGATCGATCGTCCGGCGTCCGGCATTGAAGAAGATCGCAACCGCCCGGCCCATGACGCGGCCGACGCTGGTGACGATCTTGATGAAGCCGCCGGCGGGAGGCGGGGTCTGGGCGATATCCTCGCGGGCTTCGGCTGCGGCCGCACCCACGGACGGCGACAGGTCCGAAGCTCCTGCTGCGGCAGGCGTCGGAATATCGGACTCGTCCGCATAGGACAGGCTCGCCTCCTTCACGCCCGACACGTAGATGTCTTCGGTGATGAACTGGGCGAGCGGTCCCGATTGCCCGACAGGTGTCAGGTTGATCGTCGGAATCCGCTTGCGCGGATAGACGCCACACCGGGCGGTTCCACCGCAATCGATCACGACGGCGGCGATTTCGCCTTCGACAGGCGGCGCGCGGAATCCATCGACGACCGTTGCGCCGGTCATGTCCGCGAGCTTCTGCGCCAGCGGAGGAATTCCGCCACCGGTCACGGCGACGATCTTGTCCTTCTGCGATGTCGGCTTGATGACCAGGGGACCGCCCCAGCCGCTAGAGCCGCGATCGACACGAACTGCTTTAAACTTTTTTTCCATGGCACCCTCCATCGTCGCTCAGAGCTTCACGCCTTCGCGGCGAGCCATGATCTGCGTGATCTTTTCCGTCACGATGCCTCTGATGAGGATCACGACGACACCGACGATGAAGTACCAGACAGCCAGATTCACGTGCCATCCGGCCGGCAGCTTTCCGCTGGATTCAAGCTGCTGCAGAGCCACCAGAACGCCGCCCCACACGAAGTATTCGCCCGCATTGGCATGGGGGAAGAGACCGGTGATGGGATGACAGAAAGACACGGCCGAGTCGTAGAAGGCGGGCTTGTGCTTCTCTTCGAGGAAGGTTCCGAAGGTATAGGCCATCGGGTTGGTGAGGAAGAACATCGCCATGACGGGCAGCACCGTGTAGCGCGTCAGCGCGATGCGACCCGCTGCGCGCGCCAATCCATGCACCCGCTGCTCGCCGACGATTTCCGTGACCGCGTAGAAGGCAGTCATCAGCACGATGAGGGTTGGAATGATGCCGGTCACGAAGCCGGTGAAGACTTGTCCACCCTGCTGGAAGACCCCGATGAAGTGACGACCGATGGTGGAGAGCCATCCGAGCTGCTCCTCCTGGGCGACGTTCTTCACGCGCTCGGCGAAATCGGCGCCGGTGGCGGGAGCAGCCGGAGCCGCATTCTGCGCCAGGATGATCAGGTCACCTGACGCCTGGCCTGCGATCTGGCTTGCGTGTGCGCCGTCGGCTGCTCCAAGGCCGTGGACGGCATGGCTTGCACTGAGCGATGCGTAGTGAAGACTGTCACTCACAACATCGATGTGCTGAGCCATCGTGCTGAAGATTGTCATGGTTCCTCCCTTTGACAAAGGGCCTGGCCGGCCCCCCCACTCTCTTTTAGATCCAGCCGGGCTATGCCGGCTGGTCTCGTAGCGCAGCCGCAGCCTCGCTTTTCCGAGCCTTCGCATTCTCGATCTGTTGAAGAGCCTGCTCTAAAGCCTGCTTGCGTCCACGCATTCCAATGAAGGCTTCGTCGGCGAGAAGGCTGACGACATCGCGGCCCTCGAACTGGTCCAAGCGCTTGAACTTGGCGAAAACGCTGCGCCCCTCCATCACGAACAGGTCCCGGATCGTATCGTCAGGAGCCACAACGAGGATGAGAATGACGCCGCGTCCCAGGCTGGCGCGGGCATTGCCGACGCCCATATAACCGTCGGTCCAGCGGCTATGGATCGTCCCCATCACCTCACGGTAGTGGCGCATCTGGAGCCAAGTCCCGACGGCCTGAAGCAGCCATACAGCGGCGAGCAGGAGCAAGCCGATCTGCCAAAGAGCCATCACCCACCTCCAGCTTGAACCATGCAAGCGAAGTACGCGTTTCCTTTAAGGTCCATCATCGGTCCTGGGGGCCGAGTTTGTCCATTCTCCTTACGAGGAGAACATTTGCCATATCAAGTGTCAATGTGTACATAACAGTGCTTATTGAAAGCGGAGAGAATGCCCTGTCACGGGCAGGGCCTCGACCGGGACTTCCCGGCATTCCCTCACTTGGGAGCGCAACGATGGATCTGACCCTCAGCAAGGAGCTCGTCCGTATCCCGGATCTGAGGCATCAAGTCCAAAGCCTCCATCGATTTCGCAGCAGCTTTAACCGCGGCATCGATCTCGTCGCTCAGCACATGAGCGTAGCGGTTGAGGTCGATGAAAGCATAAGCACTCTGGCATTTCTGAATTGGGCGGAGAAGCTCGCTCAAGCAAAGCAATTCAATCCCCAGAACAGCGCGGATTTCTGCACCTTTACCTGCGGCCTTCTTCTGGCCGAACTCATTCGCACGGCACCCATAAGGATTCCGGATGAACCTGATCGGCCCAACGCCGGCGGTCTGCCGGGGGAAACCCTGGCCATTGCGGCGTTCTGGCCTGAAGGCTTTCTGCTCACCAGCTATTGCGCCAGCCTGCTCGACGCGATCCTGCAACAGGATTTCAGAACCTCCCTATCCCTTGCTCCAGCCGCAACAGAGATCAGGACTTGGTGGTCGTTTCGCGAGAACACCGCAGACGACCCGTCGGCTGCGATCGGCTTCTTCGATCTCTTTGTCGGCAAGGAGCCGCATTGGCAGCACCTGGGTTGGGCTTCGCTGCGGGATACCGTGAAGGACGAGATGCAGCCTGTGCTGCAATAGCCGGAACAGGTCCTTGAGGGGCCGTTCACCAGCCTGCTGAAACTGAGTTCCAAGGCGCGTAGAGCCGATAAGGTTACTGTACATATTCTTTGACCAAAGCACAAAAGTTCAGTACTTGGTCTAAGATCATTTCAGGAAGAAGGGAGGCTTCGATGACAGGTGTCACGCAATTGGGTTTGGCGGCCGAGCTTGCAGCACGGATGGAGAAATCCGGTCCGATTACCATCGGCCTGGCCGGCGCTGGCCAGATGGGAACCGACATCGTCGTCGAGGTCGCTCTCATGACCGGCGTGCGCATCGGCGCGATTTCCGAGGTCCGTACCGAGGCTGCGCGCGATGCGGCTCTCCTCTCCGGCTTCGCCGCCGATGACATCGTGAACGCCTCCAGCCCTTCCGACATCGACCGCGCCATCGAGGCGAACAAGATCGCCATTACCGACGACCTCAATGCTCTTTGCGCCGCAGGCCGCATCGACGTGGTGATCGACGCCACCGGCAACCCGAACATCGGCACGCTTTTCGCGCTCGAGGCCATGAAGAACGGCAAGCATGTCGTCATGCTGAACGTGGAAGCCGACATCACCGTCGGCCGCTTCCTCAAGGAGGAGGCCCGCAAGGCCGGCGTGGTCTACACCGGCGCTGCCGGCGACGAGCCTGCCTGCACGATGGAGATCATCAGCTTCGCCCAGAGCCTCGGTTTCGAGATCGTGGCCGCCGGCAAGGGCAAGAACAATCCGCTGAAGTTCGACGCCATGCCTGCCGATTACGAGCAGGAAGCCCGCGAGCGCAACATGAATGCGCGTATGCTGGTGGAGTTCGTGGACGGTACCAAGACCATGGTCGAGATGGTGGCGGTTGCCAACGCCACCGGCCTGGTGCCTGACGTCCCTGGCATGCACGGCCCGAAGGCCACCCGCGAGGAGCTGGCGCAGGTGCTGTGCACCAAGGAAGACGGCGGCATTCTCAGCCGGTCGGGTGTGGTCGACTACTCCATCGGCAAGGGCGTTGCGCCCGGCGTGTTTTGCATCGTGAAGCCGAAGCACCCGCGCGTGCTGGAGCGCATGATCGACCTGAAGGTGGGCCCCGGTCCATGCTTCTCGATCCTGCGCCCGTATCACCTCACAAGCCTCGAGACGCCGCTGTCGGCCGCCCGCGCCGTTGCCTTCGGCAAGCCCGACATGCAGCCGCTCGATCATCCCGTGGCCGAATGCGTGTCGGTGGCCAAGCGCGACCTGCAGCCGGGCGAGACGCTCGGCAAGATCGGCGAGACGGATTATCGCGGCTTCGCCATGACCTGGAGCGAAGCGCGGTCGGAGAAGGCTCTGCCGCTCGGCCTGTCGGAGCGCGCCAAGGTGATCAAGCCCATCAAGGCCGGCGAGCGTCTCACCTACGACAACTGCCAGCCCGATGAATCCTTCATCGTCACGCAGATCCGCCGTCGTCTCGACGAGGCCGATCAGCGTTTCGTGTCGGCTGCCTGAACCCGAACGGGCGGCCTTGCGCCGCCCCCACCCCCTCTGCCGAGAGAACAGTCATGGCTCAATCCACGACCAACAAGGCGGCGGCTTCGGCACATGCCGCCAATCTGCCGGATATCTACCGGCGCCTGTCAGCCGACGATCTGCGCGAGGCGCTGCGCAAGATGCACCTCATCCGCCGCTTCGAGGAAAGCGCGGAAGAATCCTACATGCGCGGCCTCATCCATGGCACGATGCACCTGTCGATTGGCCAGGAGGCCAGCGCCGTAGGCATCTGCATGCCCCTGTCGGACGCCGACTACATCACCTCCACACACCGAGGCCACGGCCACTGCATCGGCAAAGGCGCCGAGGTGAAGAAGATGCTCGCCGAGTTCTTCGGCAAGGAAGACGGCTATTGCCGCGGCCGGGGCGGCTCCATGCACATCGCCGATGTGAGCAAGGGCAATCTTGGCGCGAACGGCATCGTAGGCGGCGGCATTCCGATTGCAGTCGGCGCGGCCCTTTCCATGAAGAAGCAGGGCAAGGATTCCGTCGTCGTGTCGTTCTTCGGTGACGGCGCCAACAACGAAGGCGCATTCCACGAGGCACTCAACATGGCCGCCGTCTGGAAGCTGCCGGTGGTCTTCGTGTGCGAGAACAATGGCTACGGCATGTCCACCTCGACGAAGCGCTCGACGGCGGTGCCGAACATCGCCGACCGCGCCAGCGCGTATGCGATGCCGGGCGTCATCGTCGACGGCAACAATTTCGCCGAGGTCGCCGCGGCCTCCTTCGAGGCCTGCGACCGCGCACGCCGCGGCGAGGGTCCGACGCTGATCGAGAGCAAGACCTACCGCATTCGCGGCCACTCGCGCTCGGATCGCAACCGCTACCGCACGAAGGAAGAGATCGAGTCCTGGCAGGCCCGTGACCCCATCGGGATCTTCGAGAAGGAGCTCACGGATCTCGGACTGATCACGCCCGAGGAGATCGAGAAGGTTCGCGCCGAGGTGGAAGTCGAGATCGCCGAAGGTCTCGAATTCGCGAAGGCCAGCCCCTCGCCCTCACCCTCCGACGTCACCCGCTATGTCTACACGGATTGAACCTGCCATGGATGCGAATGTGCGTGAACTCAGCTATGCCCAAGCCATCCAGGAGGCGATGGCCATCGCCATGGAGCAGGACGAGCGTGTCTTCCTCATGGGCGAGGACATCGGCGTCTATGGCGGCGCGTTCCAGGTGACCGGCGACCTGGTTCATCGCTTCGGCGAGGACCGGGTGATGGACACCCCGATCTCCGAGCTCGGCGGCGCAGGCGTCGCGGTCGGCGCGGCCCTTACAGGCATGCGCCCGATCTTCGAGTTCCAGTTCTCGGATTTCGCGACGCTCGCCATGGAGCAGATCGTGAACCAGGCTGCGAAGATCCGTTATATGCTCGGCGGCAATGTCTCCGTGCCGCTCGTCATGCGCTTCCCCGCAGGTTCCGGCACGGGTGCTGCGGCCCAGCACAGCCAGAGCCTCGAAGCCTGGCTCGCGCACGTGCCCGGCCTGAAAGTGGTTCAGCCTTCGACACCGCACGATGCGAAGGGCCTTCTGCTCGCAGCCGTCGCCGATCCCGACCCGGTGATGATCTTCGAGCACAAGCTGCTCTACAAAATGAAGGGCCCGGTGCCTGAGGGCTATTACACGGTGCCGATCGGCAAGGCCGAGACGCGCCGCCAGGGCCGTGACCTCACCATCGTCGCCACCGCGATCATGGTGCATAAATCGCTCGATGCGGCTGCACAGCTCGCGGAGGAAGGCATCGACGTCGAGGTGATCGACCTGCGCTCACTTCGTCCCATGGACACGCCTGCCATCATCGAAAGCGTGAAGAAGACCTCGCGCCTCCTGTGCGTCTATGAGGGCGTGAAAACGCTCGGCATCGGCGCGGAGGTCAGCGCGGCAATCGCCGAGAGCGAGGCCTTCGACTATCTCGATGCGCCGGTGATGCGTCTGGGTGGCGCGGAATCTCCGCTTCCCTACAATCCGGACCTCGAGAAGGCCGCCGTGCCGCAGGTTCCCGATATCGTCGCCGCTGCGCGCAAGCTCGTTCGCAAGGAGGCCTGACATGCCGACTGAGGTGATCCTGCCGCGGGTCGACATGGATATGTCGACAGGCAAAGTCTCCAAGTGGTTCGTGGAAGAGAACGCCAAGGTCGAAAAGGGCCAGGTGATCTTCGAGATCGAAACCGACAAGGCTGCGATGGAAATCGAGGCGCCCGTCTCAGGCATCATTCGGGATGTAACCGGCGAGGAAGGCAAGGAAGTACCGGTCGGAAGCGTGGTCGCCATGATCTATGGCGAGAACGAAGCCTACACGGCTCCTGCTGCCCCGGCTGAAGCGGCACCCGCTCAGGCCGCTGGCGGCCCGGTTCAAGCCGCGCCCGGAGCGCCCATCGACATCCCGACCGCAACCGATGCTCCTGCCGAGCCTTCCTATTCGGCTCCGTCAACGCCTCCGGGATCGTCCCTGGCCGCTCAAGCGCCGGAACGGGAACCTGCTCCTGCCGACTCGCATGGCATTCGCGCCACCCCGCTTGCCCGCCGTCTGGCACGCGAGCGTGGAATCGAGCTGAGCCGGCTGCGCGGGTCGGGGCCTCGCGGCCGCATCCAGCACAGCGACGTGCTGGAGCATGTCAGCGCCAGGGGCGCATCCTCCGAGACGCGTCCTGCCGCTCCCGCCGAGCACTCCTCCTCCCGCGCGCCGGCAGCTTCATCGGGGCCGCGTGAGGCAGGCGCCTTGAACCGGGTCTGGCTGCGTCAGGGAACGGGCACGCCGCTCGTGCTGATCCATGGCTTCGGCTCCGACCTGAACAGCTGGCGTCCCCTTCTGGTCTCCATGCCCGCGGATCGTCCGATCCTCGGCATCGACCTGCCCGGGCATGGACGCTCGCCGCTCACCAGTGAAAGCACACTCGACGATCTGGCTGCGTCCGTTATCGACACCCTTCTCGAGGAAGGTGTCGAGAGCCTGCATCTGATCGGCCATTCCCTCGGGTCGGCCGTCGCGGCCACAGCCGCCGCTCAATCGCAGCTCGATATCCGCTCGCTGATGCTGCTGTCGCCCGCCGGTCTGGGCCCCGACATGAACGGCGCCTTCATCTCCGGCTTCCTGCGCGCCACGAGCGAGGCGAGCCTTGCTCCATGGGTTCGCGAACTTGCCTTTGAGGAGAGCAGCCTGGGCCCGTCCTTCGTCAGCGCAACGCTGCGCGCCCGCAACGGCACGCTAACGCAATCGCAGGAACAGCTCGCGGCCCGCCTCTTCCCGGACGGTACGCAATCCTTCACCATCCGCCACCTGCTGGAAAACTTCGATTGGCCGGTGAAGGTGGTCTACGGCACGGAAGACCGAATCATTCCGGCCCGGCACGCGGCAGGCCTGCCGGGGACAGTGGCCGTCCACCTCTTTCCGGCCACCGGTCACATGCCGCAAATCGAGCAGCGGCACGCCATCGGTCGGCTTGCGGCAGAACTTGCCCGTCTCGGATAGGCGGCTGAATACCTCAACAACGAAAAATGCCCGGCTTTATGCCGGGCATTTCTTTTTGCGTCTTCGAAACTCGCCTTTAAACGCGTCCGCTCACGGGCAGGGACAGATCGTCCTGCGAGTCCCGATTGCTCTTCTGCTTGAGCCGTGACTCCGCGAGATCGCCCTCGGCCTCCAGAAGCGGATAGGCCGTGGCCGTGAGGTGGCCATGGATGCGCTTCAGGTCGCGGAGGATGTCGATATGGATCGAGCTCGTCTCAATGGATTCGGGCCTGCCATCCTTCAGGCGCACGAAATGGCTCTCGGCGGCATTGCGCTCGGCCGTGCGCATGGCGCTCTTATCGGCAAAGAGCCTCCGGGCGAGACCCACATCGCGGGTGGCGAACACGTTGGCGGCAAGACGCATGGTCTCGATGACGCGCGCATGGAAGCCACGGATTTCCTCCAGCCCTTCAGCCGAGAAGGAGAGCTGGCGCCGCACCTTCTTGGCGGCAAGCTCCACGAGGTTCTTGTCGATGATGTCGCCGATATGCTCCAGATTGGTCGTGAAGGTCAGGATCTCCAGCAGGCGGCGGCTTTCCTCTTCCGTCATGGGCGCCTTTGACACTTCCACGAGGTAGAGCTTGATGGCCTCGTGCAGGCGGTCGACGGTGTCGTCTGCCTTCTCGATGTCCTTCACCAGCTTCTGGTCGTTGCCTTCGATAGCCGTGAGCACATTCTGCAGCATGGACGAAACCAGATCGCCCATGCGCAGGGATTCGCGCATGGCGCATGCCAGGGCCTCGGAAGGCGTATCGAGCACGCTCTTTTCCAGATGGCGCGGCTTGCCTTCATCGATGGAAACCTCGGGCTCGTTGCCCCAGCGCTGCAGGAGGTTGGCGATCACTCCGACAAGAGGGAGCCCCACCAGCGCCACGACAAGATTGAAGGCGGTGTGGAAAATAACCACGTTGCGGGCCGGATCCTGCACGAACAGCGCCATTTCATCGGCGATGAAGCTGACGAACGGGATGGCGGCAAGACCGATCACGCCGCGCATGAGCAGGTTGCCCAGAGGCACGCGCCGCGCCGCAGGCGGAGAGCCGGACAGCGCCACCCAGGGAGCGAAGGCCCCGCCGATATTGGCGCCGAGGACGAGAATCAACGCCACCGGCACAGGAATGACCCCGCCTCCAGCCAGCGACATGACGAACAGAACGATGGCGAGGCTCGAATGGGCCGCCCAGGTCAGAAGCGCCGCGATGCCGAGTGCGATGAGGGGCTCGCCGCCCACCGCGCCGAGCACGATGCGCATGGTCGGGGCTTCGCGCAATGCTGTCGCTGCGATGCTCAGCTCCTGGAGGGCGAGCAGGAGAAAGCCAAGACCGATGATGGCACGGGCTGCACCCAGGGCACTCTCGCGGCTACTGTAGAGCACATATCCGCCCGCGACGAGAACCGCCCAGAGCCATTTGATGTCGAAGGCGAGAAGCTGCGCTGCAAGCGTCGAGCCCACATCCGCGCCAAGCATCACGGCAAGCGCCGCCGACAGCCCGATCAGGCCTCGCCCAGCAAAGGAGCCTATGATCAGCGCCATCGCCGTGCTCGATTGCAGCAGCGTGGTCGCGAACATGCCGGTGATGAAGGCGGAGAACCGATTGCTGGACGAAACGGCCACCATCCTGCGCAGCTGGGTGCCCAAGGCCTGGGTCACGCCGGTGCGCACCATGCGCACGCCCCACAAGAGCAGGGCGACACTGCCAATCATCTGAATGAGTGTCCGGGTAGCGTCCATTTCCTATGCCTGATTTGTTTTGCCGACTTAATGTTCCGATAGAGTGCGAATAGCCCTCGATTGCAAGCCCTTTGAGGTCGAAAGTGAATAAAATATCTTTGCTGGCCTCCGAGGAGGCGCATCGCGGTCGGTTTCCGGCTGCTCGAGCCAGCGTAGCGCGATCCGAGGGCTACGCTTGCTCCGAGGCCGGCTCCTTCGCCGTCCGAGGCTCCTCGCGCTCGAATGACGCAACGGAAAGCGCTGACAAAAGATCCGTCGGCATCGGTGCTTCGCCGAACCAGTTCAGGCGGTTGATGGTGACGTGGCCGCTGTCGATGGCCTCGTTCTCGTCTCCTGGCGTCGTGCTGTGGGGCCGCCCGCGCGGAACCACGATGACGGTCGTGTCGCCCTCGGACGAGACCACCTCGGCCGCATTGCCGATCTTGTCCCGGCCAATCCTCGGCTGGAGGATCGGCGCGGGCAGGTCCATGGGCAGGTTGATGCTCAGGAAATGCCCTTCGGTGGCCCAACTCTCCCGGTTCTGCCAGAGGCCGCGGATCAGGTCGGACAGCCACGGCACGTCCTGATCCGTGATCCGGGGATTCTTGACGCGCGAAAAGCCGATGGCCGGAATGCCCCAGAAGGTCGCCTCCCGGGCGATGCCGAGGGTGCCGGAATAAGCAAGGTCCTCAGCCACGTTGCGGCCGTCGTTGACGCCTGCCAGCACGAGATCCGGACGCTTGCCGTCCTTGAAGAGCCACGTCATCGCCGTCACGACACTGTCAGCGGGGGTGCCGGAACAGGAATACCGCCGCTCGGACAGACGCTTCATGGTCAGCGGGCGCGCAATCGTCAGAGACGAGCTTCCCGCCGTGCGCTTCCCGTCGGGAGCCACGACCCACACGTCGTCGGAGAGCTTGCGAGCAACCTCGGCCAGAAAGGCGATGCCCGGCGCTTCCACGCCATCATCGTTGCAGACGAGGATTCTCATACGATCTTTCCTTCAAGAAGGGTCAGGCTCTGGCCGGTGCGCGCATCGGCACGCAGGGACGGAATGTGGGATTTCAATTCATCGAGCATGGGCGGAGTGCAGGAATGGCCGAGGACCTGCGGCTCGCCGCACTTGCGCCAGATCTCCATGTTGCCCGACAGGGTCGGATGGGTCGGCATGCGGATCCAGTCCGCGCGCCCGGCACGATGGAGCAGGTCGCCGGGCGACGACGCCGGCAGATGCCCTGTCAGCAGCACCGGGTAATTGCTTGCATCCGCGAGCGGGATCAGCGTCGCGGAAGGACCCGCGGTTCCCATGCCATCATCGGCGAGAAGCGGGCAATCCGGCAGAGGATCGCCGTCGTTCCAGTCGATGGCCGCGGCAAGCTGCTGCTTCAACCGCTCGACAGCCTTGGGGTACAGGGCACCGGCTGCCGCGATTTGAACCGCCAGGGCCTGACGCATGCTGGCATGAATGGCGAAGCGCTTCGGCATGACCGCCAGAAGCTCGAGGGAGCGGCCGAACAAGGGGGTCGGCAGCAGGCATCCTTTCGGATGCTCGGCGACCCAGGTGGCAATCGCGTCGGCGCGCGCGCCGCCGGATACCGGATCGGCGCCGTAGGACGCATCGAGGATCAGGAGGTCGCAGGGCGGCAGGGGGTCCATCACGAACACGCGGCTGTCCGGCAGAATGTCGGCGGAATACACCACATTCGCCTGCCCGTTCTCGACCGCGAACCACACGCCGCCGACCACATGGCCCGAACGTCCGGTCCGGATGGTGAAATCGCCGATGGTCAGCGTATCGCCAGGGCTGAACAGTTCGACTTGACCGCTCGGGAAGGGAAACTGCTCCAGTTGCGCCGCATCCGCATAATGCGCGAGCGTTGCCGGCGCTTCATCCCGGGTTTCCTCCGTCATGAAGATCGGCCCGCGATAGCCTTTCGCGAGCAGCCATGACAGCGCGCCGACATGATCCTCATGCGCATGGGACAGAAGCAGAGCATCGATCGTCTCGATGTCCCTCTCGATGGCGGGATAGTACTCGCGCCCCGAAGCGCCTACCTTGATCCCCACATCGAGAAGGATATGGCTGCCCGTGGAGCGGAGCGCGACGCTCGTGCGTCCCTTCTCGCCGAAGCCGCCATGAAGGTCGACCTGCATCATGAGGCGTTCCCCGCCTCTGGAATGACCCAGCCGCTCTTGATGCGCACGCGCGCTTCCACGCCCGCTTCCAGCGTCACCGGATCGGCCTGCTCGATATGCAGGTTGAGATCCGGGCGCTCGACCGGCGACAGCTCGACCCGGGCGCTCCCGCCTTGATAGACGACGCGCTTGATGGCAACCGGGATGCCCTCCTCATGCGCGCCGACAGCCTCCAGCTCAGGCGAGCGGCAGCACAGCTTCGCGCCGGCGCGCGGGCGCTCGTCGGGACGGCAGCGAACCACCACCTCCTGCCCCAGCACGCGTACGCGGCAATGTCCGGATTCCGCAGCCGTCAGCACGTCGGCGGGCAGAATGATGCCCTGCGAGATGAAGGAGGCGACCATTTCGTTCGCCGGCTCACGATATAGCTCGCGCGGAGGCGCAAGCTGCGCGAGCTTGCCCTTGTCCATGACCGCGATGCGATCCGCGAGCGCCATGGCCTCGGCCTGATCGTGCGTGATGTAGACGATGGTGGTTCCTGTGCGCTTGTGGAAATCGGCGAACTCATCCTCCATCGAGGCGCGCAGGTGAACGTCGAGATTGGCGAGCGGCTCGTCGAAGAGAACGAGCGACGGCGCGGAGACAAGGCAGCGCGCAAGCGCGACGCGCTGGCGTTGGCCGCCGGAGAGATTGGCCGGACGCCGGTCGCCGAAGCCGTTGAGATTGACGAGGGACAGAGCCTCGGTCACGCGACGGTCGCGCTCGGCGCGGCCAACCTTCGCCACCTTCAGGCTATAGCCGACATTTTCCGCAACGGTCATGTGCGGCCACAGCGCGTAGTTCTGGAACACGATGCCGACCTTGCGCTTCTCGGGAGGAAGGCTGTGCTCGGCGGACGACATGGTCTGCCCGCCGATGACGATGCGTCCGCCCGAGACCTTCTCGAAACCCGCCACCATGCGCAGCAAGGTGGTCTTGCCGCACCCGGAGGGGCCGAGAACCGCCAGGAACTCTCCGTCGGCAACGTCGATGGACACGTTTGACAGTGCCTCATGCTCGCCGAAGCGTTTGCTGACCTGGTCGATGGTTAATCCCGCCATGGGAGGACTCCGTTCGGCAAATGAGGTGCGAGGAAATTGGATGCGAGCATCACCAGGAAGGTGAGCGCCACAGTCATCATCGAGATGGCCGCCGCGTAGCTGGAATCACCGCCCTGCTCGAAGGAGAAGATGACGACGCCGATGGTCTCCGAGCCCGAGGACCACAGCAGCGCGGAAACCGTCAGCTCGCTCAGCGCCGTCATGAAGATCAGCAATCCACCTGCAACAGCCACCGGGGCCACGAGCGGGAAGATGATCGTGCGAAGCCGCATCATAAAGCCGGCGCCGGCCACCTGCGCGGCCTCTTCCAGCGAGCGGTCGATCTGGTGGAAACCGCTGACCGTCGGGCGCAGGGCCAAGACCATGAAACGCGCGAGATAGGCGTACAGAATGATCCAGACCGTGTTGTAGATCTGCAGGTTGATCAGCGGGATCGGCTTGAGGAACAGAAGCAGCGCCGCGATCGCCAGCACCACGCCCGGCAATGCGTAAGGCATCTCCACGGTGAGGTTCAGGATCTTGGTCCACCAGGACACTCGCCAGGCGATGAAATAGCCGAGCGGAACTGCCACCAGCACGGCGAAGACGGCGGCCGTGACGGACAGAACCGAGCTGTTGAGGAACGCGCTCTTGGCGGCGGCGTGATCGAACAGCACGAAGGAATAGTTGGAGAGCGTCGCGGTCTTGAGCGACAGCGGAATGCCATAGCCCGGCACGAGCGACGTCAGGAACAATCCCAGCAGCGGCAGCACCAGGATGGCGCAGACAATCAGCCACATGATCGTTTCGGCGAGCACGCGATAGCGCCCGAGCTCGAAGGGCTCGACGGGAAGCGACGTGGTCGAGATCCGGTAGTCGCGGCGGCGGCTGATGATGTCCTGCGCGACGATGCCCGCCATGGCGATGGCGCCGATCAGCACGGAGAGGAACGCCACCTCCGCCAGCACGGAAGGACCGGCGCCGGCAAGGCGTTGATAGATGAGCGTCGGCAGGACGAGATAATTCGCCGGAATGCCGAGGAAGGCAGGAATGCCGAAATTGCCGACGCAGGAGACGAACACGAGCGCGGATGCGCCGATGATGGACGGCGTCATCAATGGCAGGACGATGGTGCGGAGCACCGTCCAGCGGCCTGCGCCTCCGGCAAGACCCGCTTCCACCAGCTCACGTGGGAGCTTGCGCAGGCCTGCGCGCACCATGAGGAACACCAGCGGCCCGTATTGAATGCCGAGCAGCAGAATGATGCCCTGCGCCGAGTAGAGCGGGTTGCGAGTGCCCAGCGGCGGGGCCAAGCCGATCAGCTTCAGCAGCGGGCTCGCGGGCCCGAACAGCTGCAGCCATGCCAGCGCCGTGACCTGCGGCGCGATCATCAGCGGCGTCACGAAGCAGAGCACGAAAGCGCTGCGTCCGCGAACGTCGGTGAGGGAAACGAGAATCGCTACGGCGGTTCCGAAGAGCACCGCGAGAATGGTGCCTCCGAAACCGACCACGAGAGAATTCCAGGTTGCGGTCCACGTCGAGGGATTCGACAACCCGGCTTCGACGGCCGCAATCGACAGTCGCCCGCCCGGCGCAAGAATTTCCTGCACCAGACGAAGCATGGGAAGGATCGACAGGATGACGACGATTGCGACGACAAGTCCTGTCAGAATTTTTTCCGACGGCAGTCCCTTTTTGGCGGGAGCCTGCATGTGGAAATCGGATCTTCCCGGAACGCGACTGATCGATACGGCCATCGAATGGGCTCCTTAGCCGCCGAAGAGCTTCGAGAACTTGCTCTTGTCTTCCTCTGTCCGCTGGAGGACGGCCTTGATGTCGATCGGCATGATCTTGATCTTGGCGTCTGCGGGCAGCCATGACGGACGGCCGACGCTCTCCTTGGCGGGCAGATAGCCCTGCGACAGCGCGAGCTTCTGGCCGGCGTCGGACAGAATGAAGTCGATGAACTTCTTCGCAGCTTCCGGATTCTTGGCGGTGGACATGATCGCCACCGGCTCGGTCACGGCGGGAACGCCCTCCTCCGGGAACACGAACTCGATGGGCGAACCCTTGGCCTTGGCGTTGAGCGCCATGAAGTCGACGAGGATGCCGTAAGGCTTCTCACCGCTGGCCACGGATTTCAGCACCGCGCCGTTGCCGCGAACCGCGATGGTGTCGTTGGCCTTGAGCTTCTCGAAGTAGCTCCAGCCGAGTTCCGGCTTCGCGGCGAAGCCCGAAAGCTGGTAGGCGGCGGCGCCGGAATAGAGCGGGCTCGGCATCACGAGCATGCCCTTGTAAGCGGGAGCGGTCAGGTCCGACCAGTGCTTCGGCTTCTCGGCGGCGCCCGTGTTGTAGGCGATGCCGGTGGTGATCAGCTTGCTGCCGAAATAGGTCTTGTCGGCATCATAGCTCTCGGCCGGGAAACCGTCCGTCTTCGCTTCCTTGTAGGCGGCCAGGCGGCCGTCCTTCTTCAGGAGCTCCATGCTCACCGCATCGGCGATGAAGAGCACGTCAGGCTGGGGAGCGCCGGCGGCGAATTCGGCCGCGAGCTTGCTGAGGATATCGCTCGTACCGGAGCGGTAGACCTGAACCTCGACGCCCGGATTGGCTTTGCGGAATTCTTCGACGGTCTTCGAAGCATCCGCTTCCGGCTGGGAGGTATAGAGCATCAGGGTTTCGGCCTGTGCGGCAGAGGCGATGAGGCTCGCAGCGAGGGCCAAGGGTGCCAGTCGCAGACCTTTCAGGGATTGAATCATGACTTCCTCCAGATGTTACACGATATCGGCTGGACGTGAGTGCCCCGTCGATCCGGCATTTCTTATTCATTGTGATGTCACCGATTGATGACATTAGGGAAGAACGATATTGTGCATTTGTTCAGTGTCAATAACAAATGAACAAAACTTCGTGAAATGGCCGATATCTCAAGGCATCATCGCAACCTTATCACGAATATTCGGAAGGAACGCAGGGGAATGTCAGCACCGAAGAAGAAGGGCGAAGAGGTCCGGCGGCCGCTCGCATCCTCCGATCTGGCCGTTAAAACTGCATGGCTTTATTACGTTGAAGGCTTCACTCAGGAGCAGATTGCGGAAAAGCTTGGTGTCACGCGCGTGAAAGTCATGCGCACCCTCGCCTCGTGCATCGAAGACGGCATCGTCACGACGACCATCAATACGCCGACCGCCGGGCAGATCCGTCTGGAGAGAGAACTCGAGAAGCGATGGGGCCTGTCCACGGCCATCGTGGTGCCGACCCCCAGCGATGAGAGAAGCCTCGAGAAATCCATCGGCCATGCGGTTGCATCCTACGTGGCCGAACAGATGGAGGACGGTGCGACGCTCGCCATTGGCGGTGGCGCGACCCTCTATGCCAGCCTTGCGTTCCTGCCGCGGAGACAGCTCAAGGATGCGACGGTCGCGGCTCTCGTCGGCAGCCTGCCGCATTCGCAATGGATCAATCCATCCATCGTCGCCGTGAAGGTGGCGGAAGCTCTCGGCGCGGACAGCTATCAGATCACGGCGCCGGTGATCGTGGACGATCCCGAGTTGCGGGATCGCCTCTGGGCGCAGCCGACCCTGCAATTCGCCCGGGCGCGGGCCGAAAGTGCCGACATCGCCCTGCTCACGGTCGGCGACGTGTCGCCGGAGGCGACGATTTTCCGGCACGGCATCGTGCCGACCGACCTCATCGAACCGCTGCGCAGGCAGGGGGCCGTCGCCAATCTTCTCTGTTTCTTCGTGACGTCTGACGGACGCCTCGTCGACCACGACATCAACCGCCAGGTCATGGCCATCGGCCTCGATGCCGTCAGCAAGATCCCGAACGTGGTGCTCGCAGCAGGCGGCGGGCACAAGGTCGAGGCGATCCGCGCAGCCCTGAAGGCCGTCTCGGTCCAGGTGCTGATTACCGACAGCGAGACGGCCGCCTCGCTTCTCAAGGAGGATTGAGGGTCTTCAGATCAGTCCGCGATCGCGGAAGAATTCGTCGAGGCCCACATGCCGGGTGGCCTCGAACTCGTCCACGGCATCGCGCACGCGCCTGCGCTGCAGGGCCAGAAATGCGAAGATCTGCCCCATCTCCGCCGAGATGCCGAAGCGCTTCCACCGGTCGATGATGTGATCGGGGAGGCCCACGTCGCGGCAGAAGCTGTCGAGGTCGGAATAGCCGAGTTCCTGCACGAGAGCGATCACGTCGGAGCCTGAAAGGCGCGGCTCGACGGCATGATCGACGAAACGCTGCGCCACCAGCTTCAGGTCGGTGGGTGTCGGAAGCGTGTAGATCGCCTTGGCCAGAACCTGCTTCAGATCACTCGAACTCGACGGTTTCACGGGTTTCCTCTCCTCGAAACGGGCTCCATGGCGACAGCTCTCGCCTATGTCGAATGTGCGATATTCTCCCAGGTAGAACAAGGAATATTCGGCAGGCCGGGCGCCTTGCCGTTTTCCGTCAGGCTTAACGAGAAAGAGCGGATTGCTGTTGCAACCCGCTCTTACCGGTGGCTGTTCAGGCCCGCGCAGGTTTTAGGCTGCGAACTGATTCATGGTGTTGTGCGTGCCGCCAGCCTTCAAAGCGGCCTCGCCCGAGAAATATTCCTTATGGTCGTCGCCGATGTCGGAGCCTGCCATGTTCTGGTGCTTCACGCAGGCGATGCCCTGGCGGATTTCCTGGCGCTGCACGTTGCGGACATAGCCCAGCATGCCCTGCTCGCCGAAATACTCCCTGGCGAGATTGTCGGTCGACAGAGCCGCCGTGTGATAGGTCGGCAGGGTGATGAGGTGGTGGAAGATGCCGGCGCGCCTGGAGCTGTCCGCCTGGAAGGTGCGGATGCGCTCGTCGGCTTCCTTCGCCAGATCCGTCTCGTCGTAATCCACGCTCATGAGCTTTGCGCGGTCGTACTGCGACATATCCTTGCCCGCTTTCTCCCAAGCATCGAAAACCTGCTGGCGGAAATTGAGCGTCCAGTTGAAGGACGGCGAGTTGTTGTAGACGAGCTTCGCGTTCGGGAAGACTTCGCGGACGCGGTCCACCATGCCGGCGATCTGCTCGATATGCGGCTTCTCGGTCTCGATCCAGAGAAGATCGGCGCCGTTCTGGAGCGCGGTGATGCAGTCGAGCACGCAGCGGTCCTCGCCCGTGCCGGGACGGAACTGGAACAGGTTGCTCGCCAGCCGCTTCGGGCGCAGGAGCTTGCCGTTGCGGTTGATCACCACGTCGCCGTTGACGCAGTTCTCGGGCGTGATCTCCTCGCAATCGAGGAAGCTGTTGTAGAGGTCGCCGATATCGCCGGGCTCGCGGCTGATGGCGATCTGCTTGGTGAGACCGGCGCCCAGAGAATCCGTGCGCGCCACGATGAGCCCGTCGTCGACGCCGAGTTCGAGGAAGGCGTAGCGCACGGCGCGGATCTTGGCGAGGAAGTCTTCGTGCGGAACAGTGACCTTGCCGTCCTGGTGGCCGCACTGCTTTTCGTCCGACACCTGGTTCTCGATCTGGAGGCAGCAGGCGCCGGCCTCGATCATCTTCTTGGCGAGAAGATAAGTGGCCTCCGCGTTGCCGAAACCGGCATCGATGTCGGCGATGATCGGCACGATGTGCGTCTGGTGATTGTCGATGGCGTTGAGGATTTCCTTTTCCTTGATCTGGTTGCCGCTCGTCCGCGCTGCATCGAGATCGCGGAACAGCATACCCAGCTCGCGGGCATCGGCCTGACGCAGGAACGTGTAGAGCTCCTCGATTAGCGCGGGAACGCTGGTCTTCTCGTGCATCGACTGATCGGGCAGCGGGCCGAACTCGGAACGGAGCGCCGCGACCATCCAGCCGGAGAGATAGAGATAGCGGCCCTTGGTGGATCCGAAATGCTTCTTGATCGAGATCATCTTCTGCTGGCCGATGAAGCCGTGCCAGCAGCCGAGAGATTGGGTGTAGAGGGAAGGATCGGCGTCGTAGGCCGCCATGTCCTCACGCATGATCTTCGCGGTGTAGCGCGCGATGTCGAGGCCGCTCTGAAAACGGTTCTGCAGGCGCATGCGGGCGACCGATTCCGGATTGATGCCGTCCCAGGTCCGGGCGGTCTCGATGATGCGTTGAGCCTGTGCGATCTGATCTTGGTAAGCCACGTTCGTAATCCTCGCTTTTGGACAAGTTGAACGAGGAAGTAGCGGCTGCGTTCGGGGCCGGTAAGGCGAGTTAAGGTCCAGGTGTGAACCCTTACAAAACACCTAGTGTTAATCTGTAAATTATTCACAAATCATGCGGTCCAGCTTGCCTTTGATTTTGCTGGATAATTTCGGGGCGCAGCGGTTTAGATCGTCGGCGTGAAGAAAAGGCTACACCTTAAGTCTATGGTTTGAAGAGCGAAATGGTATCTATACGGCATCGTCTTCATGCAGACCGGAAGGCCGGAAAAGCCGATTGGGGCAAGATGTAAAGATCCTACAGGTCCAGCCGCCCACGTATCCTTCCTGCCTCGCTCCGTGGCGTCGGGCGGGTGGCGATGTAAAGACCGACACCTCCCATGACGGCGCCGAGGATAAAGGGCAGATAGGGGTTCGATGTCAGCCACACGGTAAGGGCATAGGACCCCGCCATGACCAGGAGCGCGTAAACCTTGGCGCGGGGGGCGATGGCCCGCTGGTCGCGCCAAGTGGTCAGAAACATTCCGAAGCGGGGATGGCTATAAAGCCAGACGGCGAGAGCCGGGTTCGACCGGGTGAAGCACCAGGCGGCCAGGATGATGAAAGGCGTCGTCGGCAGGACTGGCAGCGCGATCCCCAGAATGCCGAGCGCGAGGCTCGCATAGCCGAGTGCAAGATAGAACCTCCGCTTCATCACCAATCCCGTCTGCGATCCGGAGAGAAGGAAACGCCCTCCTTCCGGAATCGTGCCGCCAAGTCCCCTCCAGGCCCCTCGCCGATCAGCTCAGGAGTTCCTGCTCCACGCTTGCCGCAATGCTGAAAAGGCGACGATCATCTCCATGCCGCGCCATGAGCATGAAACCGACGGGCCGCTCGCAATCCGGCACGGGCACCGACACCGCCGTGAGATCGAACTGATTGGCCACCTGCGTATTGCGCAGGATCAGGGCATCCGTCTCGTTGTACAGCGTCTCGTCCGCCTCCAGCGGCGCGATGAGAGGCGCGGTGATCGCGGTCGTGGGGAGAGCCATGACATCGATGGGCGCGAGACGCTGATCCATGTCCTGCAACAGCGCGCGACGGCAGCGCATCATGCGCAGGTAAACATGGGCCGGAACGGCACTGCTGCGGGCGAGCCAGTAATGAACACGCGGGTCGATCTCGTCGGACCGACTCGTCAGCCAATCCGCATGAATTTCGGCGGCTTCGATGGATGCGATGGACGATTGCGCCGTCGTCTCGCGCATCGCCACCAGCAGATCGTCGATGGAATGGTCGATGATCGTCGCCCCGGCTTTGGACAAGCGGCTCAGGGTTCTCTCGAAGGCTTCCTCCACCATGGCCTCGCTGCGCGTGAACAAACGCCCGCGAGGAACGCCGATCCGCAAACCGGCCAGCGGATAGGGCTGCAGCCGATACGGCTCCTCACCGGCCATCACGGCATCCGCGAACGCGCAGTCCTGCACGGAGCGGGCGAGCGGGCCGATGGAATCCAGGCTGGGCGAGAGCGGAAAAGCGCCATCGAGCGGCACGCGCTTCGCGGTCGGCTTGAAGCCGACGACACCGTTGAGCGCAGCCGGAATCCGCACCGATCCGCCCGTGTCGCTGCCAATGGAAATTTCCGAGGTTCCCTCCGCTACGGCAACGCCTGCGCCGGACGACGAACCGCCAGGGATCCGCAAGGGATCCGTCGCGTTGCCGGGCGTGCCGAAATGGGGATTGAGGCCAAGGCCGGAGAAGGCGAACTCCACCATGCTGGTTTTGCCCAGGATCACCGCCCCGGCCTGGCGGAGACGGCGGACGATGGCGGCATCCTGTTCGGCGGGTGCTGCATCGCGCAGCACGACGGAGCCTGCGACTGTCGCCTCGCCCGCGACATCGAACAGATCCTTGATGGAGATGAGGGAACCGTCCAGGGGCCCCAGCGATACACCGGCCTGCCGGCGCGCATCGGCAGCATCGGCGGCGGCCCGCGCTGCCGCCGGATAGAGCGTCGTGAAAACCCGCTCGTCTTCCTCCCGCGCCGTCAGCCGGGCCAGAATCATTTCGAGCTTGTCCCGCACCGTCATCATGGAAGCCCCCATAGCAAACCGACATGAGTCTGCCACTCATCAGGGGCAACACGGAAGTGTCAAGACGCCTGCTGCCGCTTCAAACCTGTGTCAGGACGCATAACGCTCGACGCTCTCGTCCGTCTCGTCGATCTCGACCATCACGTTCTTGATGGGGAAGGTGATCACGCAGCGGACGCCATCCGGATGGAAGTTGAGCTTGATCTCGCCGCCGAGCTGCTGCGCGAGGCCACGCTGGATGAGCTTGGTGCCGAAGCCCTGCCGCTGGGGCGGCGTTACGGGCGGCCCCCCGCTCTCGACCCATTCCACGATCAGCACCGGCGGGTTCAGGGCGGACGCCAGCGCCCACATGACATGCACCTTGCCTTCGGGCGAGGTAAGGCTCCCGTATTTTGATGCATTGGTGGCCAGCTCGTGGACGGCAAGCCCCAAGGCCAGCACGGCGCTCGGCTGCAGGTTGATCTCCGGGCCGCGCAGGCGGATGCGCTGGTTCAAGGCATCCTGATAGGGCTCCAGCTCGTTCTTGAGCACATCCTTCAGCAGGGCGCCCTGCCATTGCGTGGCGGTGAGAAGATCGTGCGTCTTGGCAAGGCCCTGCACGCGTCCGAGAAACGCATCCCACGCTGCCGGATCGCCCTGGTCGGCGGAGCGGCGCGTCATGGACGCTACGGATTGCACGGTGGCGAGCGTGTTCTTCACCCGGTGGTTCAGCTCATGGAGCATGATACCCTGGCGCTCGTCCGCCAGCTTCTGCTCCGTGATGTCCTGCGAGACGCCGACAAGAGACAGATGGCCGTCCGGGGCCACGCGCACCTGCCCGCTGATGCGAATCCAGTGCTCGCTCTGATCCGGCCAGATGGCACGATATTCCACCTGCAGATCCACCCGGTTTTTGAGGGTTCGGACAACGGCTTCGGCTTGCCGGGCACGGTCGTCGGGATGGATGGCGGCGATCAGATCGTCATAGGAGAACGGCTGGTCGGGCCCGCGGCCGAAATTGGCGCGGCATTGCGGCGAGGTCACGAAGATGCCGGTCGAGGGGGTGTATTCCCAGGAGCCCAGGTGACCGGCATTGAGCGCCAGTCGCAGCCGCGCCTCGCTCTCGGCGACGCGTGTCAGAACCTCTTCACGGTTTCTCTCCTGCTCCCGGACATTTGCGGCTGCATCCGTCAGGGCCTTCTGGATCGTGTCGAATTCGAGCACATGGGTGCTCGCCCCGAGCACCTCCTGGCCCGCACCGAGCGCATGCGCCTGGGCCACAAGCTGATCGACAGGCTTGGCGATCAGGCGGGAGAGAACGGCCGCGAGAGCAACCCCCATGAGGATGCACCCGGCCAGAATCACGAGCCAGAACAGGGAGCGTTTGAAAGACGCCGACAGCTCCGTGGAAGGCACGCTGATGACGAACGACCAGCCGTAGACAGCCGATTTGCTGAAATAGGCACGGACCGGAACGCCCTCCAGCGTCACGCTCTGAACATGGCCTTCAGGATTCGAATTGATCGCATCGCGAATGATGGGATTACCGAGCTGACCGACGAACCTCTCCGGCATGCGTGAGCGGGCGACGACGCGCCCGCTGCGATCGAGCACGGCAGCGTTCCAGTTTGAAGCGATGCGTTGATCCGCGATGAGCTTCTGAAAGATGTTCGGGCTGATGGATGCGGAAAGAATATACGCCACCTTCTCATCGAGGATGACGGGAACATCCAGCGTGATCAGGGGCTGCCCCGTGATGGAGCCGTTGAAGAGATCGGAGAGGTGCGTCGTACGGGTTTCCAGCACCTTCAACAGGCTCGTCTGTCGAACACTATCCGGCAATTCCGAGCCGTATGGGACGCGCGTGCTGAGAAGCACTTCGCCCTCCGGCGTGACGAGGGACACCCAGGACGGTTTGGGGATGCCCGCTTCCTGCGCCTGCCGGTGGAAGGCACTGAAATTGCCATCGGCGATATAGGGCGAGAGGGCAAGCATTCGCATCACCACCTCGCTCTTCTCGATCTCCCGGTCGAGGGACAGGCTCATGGCCCGCACCGTCTCCTGGAGACGCAGGTCCATGGTTTCCTGCTCGGCACGATAGCCCGAATAGAGCCCTGCGGCGGCAATCAGGATGGCAGGCAGGGTAAGCGCGAACACGAGCGCCCAGAGCAACTGACGCAACGACGTGCGAGGGCTGACGGGCAAACTTGGATTTATTGTCGCGGCCGATGCGTTGGGTCCTGGATCGTTCATGTCAGCCGACTTCGTGAACCGGCATGAGGACGCGCACGAGAATGCGCGGCTCATCGTCCGGCCATTCCACATTCGCATCGAGCTGACGGGCCAACCCTTTCAGCACGGTGCCGGAAGCCCCTTCCTTCGCAGCACGCTTTTCCTCAGGACTGAAGACATCGTCCGAGAGCTGAAAGAGCAGTTTGCCGTCGCGCACGCGCATGGCGAGCATCAGCTTGCCATGGCGCTCCCGATAGGCATGCGTGAGAGCATTCACGACGATCTCGTTGAACAGGAGAGCCATGGGCGCGGCCTTGGCGGCTTCCACCTCAATGTCCTCGATATCGAACTCGGGTATGATCTTCACGCCGCCGAGGGCAGCCGTCAGCTCCTGGCACAGGCCACGCGCGAAATTACCGGCTTCGAAGCGGGATGAGCCCTGCCCGTCATAAAGATCCCGATGAGCTGCGCCGAGCGCCTGTAGACGTCCCCGCATACGCTCCAGCACCCGAGTCGTCGTCTCATCCTCGGCGTGTCGGAGCTCAATGCCGACCAGGGAGAGGAGAAGCTGCAGGTTGTTCTTCACCCGGTGATCGAGCTCGTGCAGAAGCGCGGTCCGATCGTCGAGGAGTTTCTGAAGAGCATCCTGGGCCTGATGCTTTTCTGTCCGCTCGCGCGCCTCGGCGAGGGCGCGCAGGATCGTGACGGGCAACCGCTCAAGCCTGTCCTTGAGCACGTAATCCGTCGCACCGCGCTTGAGCGCCTCGACAGCGACCTCTTCGCCAAGCGCTCCGGAAACGAATACGACGGGCAGTTCGGGATAGCGCTCCCGGACTAGGGCGAGGGCGTTCAGCCCGTCGAACCCGGGAAGGAGATAATCGGCAAGCACGAGGTCCCATGCGTCGTCGCGAAGAGAATTGACGAACTCTTCTTCCGTGACGACCCGTTCGACCTTGATGGAGAGACCCGCCGAGAACAGGGCCTCGGTCACCAGCTCGGCATCGAGCGCGCTGTCCTCCAGAAAGAGAATGCGCAGCACCCGGCTGGATTGGAGAGCGGCCGGCCGATTCATGAACGCCTCTACTGGTCGGGCCGCCGGGGCGGCGGCTCGTTGAGGATGGCCCAGAACACGCCCAGATCCTGGATGGCGTCGAAGAACTCGCGGAAGCCCACCGGCTTCACGACGAAGGCATTGACGCCGAGCTCGTAGCTGCGGATCAGGTCGCTCTCCTCGCGCGAGGAGGTCAGCATCACCACGGGGGTCTGCCGCAGGCGCGGGTCGGCCTTCACCTTTTCCAGCACCTCGAGACCGTCGATCTTCGGCAGTTTCAGGTCGAGCAGCACCACGGCGGGATCGCTCGTGTTGCGGCTTTCATGGGCGCCGCGCCGGTTCAGGAAGTCGAGTGCCTCCTCGCCGTCGCGGACCACGACGACCTCGTTGGCGAGTTGGCTTTGCTCCAGAGCGGCCAGGGTCAGTTCAAGATCCTTCGGGTTGTCTTCAACCAGCAGGATCGGTTTCAATTCCGGCATTCACGCCGCTCCTTCATTCTCCGGCAGGGCGATATAGAAGGTCGCGCCCTTGTCCGGCTGGCCTTGAGCCCAACTGCGCCCTCCATGTCTTTCGACAATGCGGCGAACATTGGCCAACCCGATCCCGGTTCCTTCGAACTCTTCCATCCGATGAAGACGTTGGAACACGCCGAACAGCTTGTCGACATACTTCATATCGAAGCCGACGCCATTGTCGCGCACGAAAAAGACAATCTCCCCGTTTTCCCGGTAGGAACTCACTTCGATACGGGATGTATCCCGCGTTCGAGAATATTTGACGGCATTATCCAAAAGATTCTCAAAGACGAGCCTGATGAGCACCGGATCTGCCGTGATTGTGGGCAGGCTGCCGATGTTCCATTCGATCCGCCGCCCCTCCGTCTGCATGGTGAGCCTCTGTCGGATCTCTTCGACAAGCTCGGCTGTATTCACCGGACGGGGCTTGAGGGCCGTGCGCCCCATTTGCGAGAAACGCAGCAGATTGTCGACCAGCGTTCCCGCCGTGTAGGCCGATTCAATGATCGTATCGATATAACGCTTGCCGCGCTCGGACAGATCCGACCATTCCTGCTTCTTCAGAAGCTCCGAATAGCCGACGATATGCCGGAAAGGCGCCCGCAGATCGTGTGAGACGGAATAGGAGAAAGCCTCCAACTCCTTGTTCGAGCGACGAAGTTCGTCCGTCAGGGCCGCCAGCTCTTCGGCGCGGCGCAGGACGATTCCGACGATGGCGTTGCGCAGCTCCTTGACCGCCTCGATCTCGCTTCGGTCCCAGGCAGCCGAGTGCCCGCGCACGGTCTCTTTCCAAATCTCGAAGGAGCGCCGGGGGTGAAGCCGCAGCGTACCGGCTTCCTCACGAACGGGCTTCTCCGGGTTGCCGCCCCACTTGACGGTCTCGATGATCTCCGGGCGGAACCAGAGGATATAGCTCGAACGCATTTTCGAGATCGAAATGGAGAGGAGGCCGCTGGCCTTGTCAGCGTAGCGTTCGGCCTCCGGCCAGAGTTCCGCCAACCGGTCCGTCGCGAAAACGTCCTCCTGATGATGCTCCGAGAGCCAGGCGTACAGCGCCTTGACATCGTTCTCGCTCGGCGTGTCGCCCATGCGCCAGCAATACTCGTCCGTCACGATGGCGGCACCCTGCGCACCGGCGAGCAGCATCAGGTCGTCCGGATGGCTCACCAGACCGTCGATGAAGAAGCTCTCTCCGGCCATATAGGCCAGGAGACGCGCCTGAACGCTGCGAAGCCGCACCCGGGCTTCCGCCAGTGCGGTATTCTCCTTGGCCTCCAGCTGGAGCGAGAAAATCTGGGTGAGGAAATCGCAGGCGTTGCGCACCGGCAACGGCACCCGTCTGGGGGTGCTGTTATGGCAGGAGATCAACCCCCAGAGTGCGCCGTCGCGCAGGATCGAGATCGACATGGAGGCGGGCGTGCCCATGTTGCGCATGTATTCGAGATGCACGGGCGAGACGCTGCGCAGAACCGAGTCGCTCAGATCGAGCGGAGCGGGATCGTGCGACTGGATGGGAACAGGCGCATAATCCGCATCGGGAATGATGCGCAGACGGTTGCGGCGATAGAGTTCCCGCGCCTGGGCCGGGATGTCGGAGGCTGGAAAGCGCAGGTCCAGATAAGACGGCAGCTTGCCGTTCCCGTCCTCCGCGATCACGGTGCCGTTCCAGCTCTCGTCGAAGCGATAAACGAGAACCCGGTCGAATCCGGTCATGCGGCGGATATCCTTTGCCGCCATCTGGCAGAGCCTGTCGATCGTGGAGGCTCCGTGCAGTTCCTCCACGAAGCGCCGCAATGTCGGGTAAAGCGCATCGATGCTGGAGACTTTGTCGCTGGACACCGCTTCCAGCTCGAGGACCACATGCCCGTCAGAGCGGGAGGCTATGGCGTCGAACGCTGCTTTTCCTGCGGTGGTGTTCAGCGTGATCGTGCGCAGGAAACGTGCCATTCCCAGGCTCACTGGCTCTTCGAGATCCGCTTCGATCAGCGCGGCGATCTCGGGCAGGGCCTCGCGGAAAGGCCGCTTCAGGAGAGACAGGGGCTCAAGGCCGAGGACGGACGCGGCGTTGGCGCTCACATGGGTCAGCGTCATGTCCGTCCGGGACAGGGCGAACAGGATGCCATGAGGCTGGATGCTCCCCGGGATGTGGATCGGCTCCCGGTCGCATGCCGTCAGATCGATCTCTTGTGGCACTCGCTGATTCATGGGCCCTCACACAGCCAATCGTGCATGACGTCAAAAGTCTTCTGCGCGGCTTCGACGATCACGTCGTCGGCTTCGGGAGAGGACGCTTCCAGAAGCTTCGTTCCGAACTGCTTCCACATGACAGCAATATCACGCCCGTAGCTCTTGAAATAGGCACAACCGGTCTCGGGTCCTAACCCGAGATTGCGCTCCACCTCGCGCGCAATGACGGCGCCGCCCAGCGTCGAGCCTTCGACCACATACATGCTGCCGAGCATGGCTGCGGGCGACGGCATCGGCATGAGAGGAGCGCATTGCGGCAAACGAATGATCTCGTCATCCGACAGGCCAAGCGCCGAAAGGTCCTTGGCCAGGAGCCTCGTCTTGCGGCGGCGTTCGAAGAAATCCCGATCCGGCGCAAGGTTTGAGGCGGCCTGTTCCCAGGCGCTGTGAAAGCCGTAGAACCGAATCAGAAGACTCCGATAGCCGTCGCGGCTGGCGATCCGGCGTTCGAGATCCATGGCCAGCTCGATCCGGTCATGGGCGGGCCTGGTTTCGATTTTCAGACGTTCGAGCAGGGTCATGACACTTCATCCGGAGCGCGGCCCAATCTGCGGGCGGCAGCGCGCTCCACAAGCCCCAACCCGTCGTGGATCAGAACGGCGAGCAGCGCAACCACCAATCCGCCCTGGAGCACGAAAGCGATATTGTTCGATTGCAGCCCGGCGATGATCACCTCGCCGAGCCCCTTGGCCGCGACCGTGGAACCGATGGTGGCCGTGCCCAGGCTGATGATGACCGACAGGCGGATTCCGGCAAGGATCACGGGAAAAGCCAGCGGCAGCTCGACCTGGGACAGGCGCTGCCACGCATTCATCCCCATGCCGCGCGCTGCCTCTATGGCCTGCGCGGGAACCTGCGTCAGGCCCGTCAGGGTGTTCTCGAAGATCGGCAGGAGACCGTAGAGAAACAGCGCGATGAAAGTCGGCTTCTCCCCGAACCCGACAAGAGGAACCGCGATGGCGAGAACGGCAATCGGCGGGAATGTCTGCCCGATATTCACGAGGCTGCGCGAGAGCGGCAGGAACTCCGCGCCCGAGGGGCGGGTGACGAAGATGCCGAGCGAAACGGCGAGAGCGGTGCTGGCAAGCGTTGCCAGGAACACTGTGCGCAGATGCTGCAGGGTGAGCGCAAGCAGGCTCCCCTGATTGTAGATGGCCGGCGCGCCACGCGTGATCAAAGGCTCGAAGATGAACGCGAAGGCCTGCGGCATCGTGATGAAGGCGACGAGCAGCAACAGGCCCAGCAAGCGGACGACGGAAGGCAGCGTCATGGATGCGGACGCCCATGCTGCAGGATGCCGCCGACGCTGATCCTGCCGACGATCGCGCCTTTGGCGTCCGCCACCGGCAGGGCTTCGCGCCCCGTCCATATGAGGCGCGCGAGGGCATCGTGCAGGTTGTCGGAAGCCGCGACCGGCTCGCCAGCGGCTTCACCTGCCTCGAGAGCATCCTGCACCGTCGCCAGCGAGATGAGGCGGAACGGACGCTCCGCGGTTCCCACAAGGCGTTCCACGAAATCGTCGGCCGGATGCATCAACAGTTCGGCCGGCGTCGCATGCTGCAGAAGGCGGGCCTGATCCATGACGGCGATATGGTCGCCGAGATGGAAGGCTTCGTTCATGTCGTGCGTGACGAGAACAATGGTGGTCCCCAAGCGGCGCTGGATGGCGAGGAGGTCGTCCTGCGCCTTGGCGCGGATCACTGCGTCGAGCGCTCCGAACGGCTCATCCATCAGCAGCAGAGAGGGACGAGCCGCCAAGGCCCGCGCCACGCCCACGCGCTGCTGCTGGCCGCCGGACAATTCATGCGGAAATTTTTGCGCGAATTCCGCAGGATCGAGCTGAAACAGGTCGAGCAGTTCGTCCACGCGCTGCGCGATTTTTTTGCGGTCCCATCCGAGCAGGCGCGGCACGGTGGCGATGTTGGCCGCCACATTGCGATGCGGGAACAGGCCATAGCCCTGGATGACGTAGCCGATGCGATGCCTCAGCTCCTCCTCAGGAATCGTGCGCGTATCCTCTCCGTCGATGAGCACGCGCCCCGCGCTGGGCTCCACCAATCGGTTGATCATGCGCAGAAGTGTCGATTTGCCCGCGCCCGACGTGCCGACGACCACAGTAAGGCTGCCCTCGTCCACTTCGAAGGACACATCGTCGACGACGGTCGTCGTGCCATAGCGCTTGGTGAGATGTTCGATCTCGATCATGCATGCGCTCCCTTGGCGAGATCGACCAATGCATCGAGAAAGATGGATGAGGCAAAGGATAGGGCGACGGTGGGGATGGCACCCAGCAGCACGAGATCGATTGCCGTCTGACCGATGCCCTGAAACACGAAGGTTCCAAAGCCGCCTCCCCCGATCAACGCCGCCACCGTGGCGAGTCCGAGATTCTGAACGAGCACGATGCGAATGCCGGCAAGGATCACCGGAAAGGCGAGCGGCATTTCGATCTCGACAAGCTGCTGGCGGGCCGACATGCCCATGCCCCGCGCCGCGTCGACGGCAGCCGCCGGGACCTGGCTCAATCCGGCAATCGTGTTGGCGACAATGGGAAACAGGGCATAGAGAAACAACGCGATGAAGGCGGGCGCCGCGCCGATGCCCTTGATTCCCAAGGCAGCGGCAAGCGGCACGCTGGCTGCGATGGCGCCGAGCGGCGCCATGAGAAGGCCGAAGAGCGCGATGCTCGGGATCGTCTGCACGATTCCCAGTCCCTGCAGCAGGGCTGTCCGCAGGGTCTTCAACCGATAAGCGGCGATGCCGAGGGGGATGCCGATGATGCATGCCGCCGCCATGGAGCCGAAAGCGAGCAGGAGGTGCTGTCGCGCCTCGCGCCAAAAGGTGTCCGCGCGGGTGTGGTATTCCTTGAGGATCGAGAGGCTGTCCCAGATGCCCGAGAACAGCAGGAGCGCAAGAGCGCTGACTCCCACAGCCAAAGCAACCAGCCGTCCATAGGGACCGAGCCTCAGGCGCGCCAGGGCGTCAATGGCGAGGAGCGAGAACGACAGGGTCAGCAGCCAGAAACCCAGGGAGGGCGACACACGGGCAAAGGTGTTGTCGGCCGGCGTCAGGAAACCGGCGGAAAGACCCAGCGCAGGAAGAAGAACCGCAAGGCCGATGACGGCCGAACCCAATCTTCCGAAAGGGTCGCGCACCAGCACCGCCACCACGGCAACGCCAAGCGACACGACGACGATGACAGTGCCCATGGCGATGGGCAGCGCCTCGATCAGGAAACGCGCCTCGCCGGACGCGATGCGCGTTGCGCGATACGTTGCAAAAGGAGCGGCAAAGAGCGCGATGCCGATGATGATGGCGATCACGCACCCCAGATGGTCAAAGGAGAGCGTGGGGCGTGGCGGGGGAGCCACGCCAAGCGTGCTCGTCCGGGATGTGGCGGAACTCACGTTGTACCCTGGTCTTTCGCTTGGCTGCCCGATTATCTCATCCGGGCGATCCTTCGGCACTTACTTGATGAAGCCTTTCGATTTCAGATAATCGGCTGCGACGGCTTTCGCCGCCTCGCCACCCACCTGCACCCGGGCATTCAGCTTCTGGAGAGTCGTGAGGTCGAGAGAAGAGAAAACGGGCTTGAGGATCTCCGCGATTTTCGGATTCTCCTTCAGCACCGTCTCGCGGATGATGGGCGCGGGCGCATAGACCGGCTGCACGCCCTTGTCGTCGTCGAGCACCACGAGCCCCGACGGCGCGATGCCGCCATCCGTGCCGTAAACCATCGCCGCATTGGCGCCGCTGGTCTTCTCGGCCGCCGCCTTGATCGTCGCAGCCGTATCGCCGCCGGACAGCACAATGAGCTGATCGGGTTTCATGGTGAAGCCGTAGGTTTTCTGGAAGGACGGCAAGGCCGCCTCCGAATTCACGAACTCGGCTGAAGCGGCGAGCTTCACCTCGCCACCGCCCGAAACCCATTTGCCGAAGTCGGACAGCGTCTTGAGCTTGTTGGCGTCCGTCACATCCCGGCGCAATGCGATGGCCCAGGTGTTGTTCGCCGGCGCGGGATCGAGCCAGACGATCTTGTTGGCTTCGTAATCGAGTTTCTTTGCCGTCTCGTAGCCCTTTGCCGCATCCTTCCAGACCGGATCATCGGATTTGTTGAAGAAGAAACCGGCGTTTCCGGTGTATTCGGGATAGATGTCGATTTCGCCTGCGGTGATCGCCTTGCGCACCACCGGCGTCGCACCGAGCTGGATGCGATCCTGCGTCTTGATGCCGTTCGCCTGGAGCGTCAGCAGGATCATGTTGCCGAGAACCGATCCCTCCGTGTCGATCTTCGACGAGACGACCACGTCGGCTTTGACGGAACTCATGGCGGCGAGGCCGAGACCCAGGGCGGCAACGAGGCTTTTCAGTACGGGCTTCATGATTGTCCCTCAGCATGACCAAGACGAGCACAGATCAATCTAGGTCACGCCGGGTATTTAAGCAGAGGGCACCTTTCGAGTCCCGATCGCAGGGATAAAAACTTCGTGCTCAAACGCCCTCACCCACCACCGGCAGCGCCGAGGGTGGATGGGCATGGCTTCAGGGAGGCCTGTGATCGTCAAGCGCTCAGAATTGCCGGCGGCTCCTGGGCGATGGTGAAGCGCACCTGGGCCTGGGGACGATGATCCTCGGACAGGAGCCGCCAAGTGCTCTCCGCCTCGGCGCGGCTCTCGAAGGGGCCGACGACTCGCTCGGTACCTTGGACCAGGGATTCGCAATCGCAGGAGGTGTATTCCCCGCCAACCACCCAGAAACGAGACTTTTGCATGGCCGTTCTCCTTTTTGCTGAGAGGCGAAAGCCTCTCAATGAAATTTACATCCGTTGACAAAGTGCCCGGCAGACCCACAAACTCTGTTCATCGGCTAGGCGTCTGATAGGTATAATTCCAGAAGAAGCCTTTGTTTCAATGGCTGATTTAAGAAGAAAAGTGGCGTTGTAAATTGCCGACAGCACAAGCTCGGTAAACTTGTAAAAAGATTTACAAATGGATGAGAGCAGAAAACTTTTCGTCGGCCCCCGCCTCAAGCGCCTGCGCCGCGACCTCAACCTGAGCCAGGCGCGCATGGCGGAGGAGCTCGGGCTCTCGCCCAGCTATCTCAACCTCATGGAGCGCAACCAGCGTCCCATCACCGCGCAGGTGCTCATCCGCCTCGCCCACGCCTATTCGCTGGACCCGCGCGAATTCGCCAACGACGACCATGAGCGCACGGTCTCGGAGCTGGAAGAGGTGTTTGCCGATCCGCTCTTCCGGAGCGCGCCGGTCGCCCGCATCGAGCTGCGCGAGACCATCGAGAACGCGCCCTCCCTCGTGGATGCCGTCAACCGCCTTTACCGCGCCTATCAGGCCATGCGCGGAGCACGAGAGGTGATGACTCCCAATCTGAACGACCGCGACCGCGCCGAGGATGCGCCGCAGGTCAACCCGGTGGATCGGGTGCGCGAGCTGATCCACGAAGCCAAGAATCATTTCCCGGAACTGGACGAGGCTGCCGAGGCGCTAGCTTCTGACCTTGCGGTGACGGGTCACGAGCCGTTCTTCGCCATCGCGGAACGGTTGCGCTCCAAGCACGGAATCCGCGTGCGCGTCATGCCGATCGACGTGATGTCCGATAACTTGAGGCGTTACGACCATCACCGCCGCCAGCTTCTGATTTCCGAACTCGTCGATCCGTCGGGGCGCACTTTTCAGGCCGCCTATCAGCTCGCCTTTGCGGAGATGCGCGCAACGATCGACGCGCTCGCGGCGCGGCTCGAGCCCGTCGACGGTCCGGCGCGACGCCTTCTGCGCGTGTCCTTCGGCAACTACTTCGCCGGGGCGCTCATGATGCCCTACGGCAAGTTCCATGCGGCGGCGGAAGCGCTCGGCTACGACGTGGAAGTACTCGGCGCGCGCTTCGGCGCGAGCTTCGAGCAGGTGGCGCACCGCCTCACCACCCTCGCCCGCCCCGGCGCGCGCGGCATCCCGTTCTTCCTCGTGCGCGTGGATGCGGCGGGCAACGTGTCGAAGCGCTTCTCGTCGGGACGTTTCCCGTTCTCGCAGTTCGGCGGCACCTGCCCGCTCTGGAACCTGCACTCCACCTTCAGGACGCCGGGACAGGTGGCAACGCAGATCGTCGAGCTGCCCGACGGCTCACGCTGGTTCTCCATGGCCCGTTCCGTCAAGCGCGCCTCCAATCCCTGGGGCATGCCGGATCCGCAATTCGTGGTGGGCCTCGGCTGCGAGCTGAAATACGCCCATCGCCTCGTCTATGCGCGCGGGCTCGATCTGTCCGCCGCCGACGCCACACCCATCGGCATCAATTGCCGCCTCTGCGAACGCGTCGCCTGCCCGCAACGCGCGGCCCCGCCCATGATGCATGCGCTGATCGTGGACGAGATGCGGCGCGGCATCTCGCCGTTCGAGTTCGACGCGACCTAAGGTTCCGGACCCGTCCCGGGCTGCTCATCGAGCCAGTGATCGAGAAACCTGTCGATCCAGCGCGACACGTGCGGATCGTACTGGAAGCGGCCTTCGAGCTGACGAACGCGGTCCTGCGCGCCGGGCGCGGCCAGGCGCTCCTCGGCGACGACGGTCCAGCGGCAGAGCATGGCGTGCGTGACCTCCGGGTGGAACTGCAGGCCGAACGCCTTTTGGCCGACCTGGATCGCCTGGGTCGGAAAATCGTCCCCTGTCGCGAGGGTCTCAGCCCCGAGGGGACAATCGAAGCCCTCGCGATGCCAGTGATAGACATGGCTCGGCCACGGCACGCCCCAGGCTTCACTCAGGCGCTCCCCGGCCTGCGTGGGCACGAGAGGATAATAGCCGATCTCGGCCCGCCCTTCCGGATGCTGCCACACGCTCGCGCCCATGTGCCGGGCGAGCATCTGCGCACCGAGGCAAAGCCCCAGGAACGGCTTGTTCTCCTTCAGGGGAACCCCGATCCAGTCGGTCTCCGTCTTGATGAAGTCGTCAGGGTCGTTGGCGCTCATGGGGCCGCCGAAGATCACCGCGCCCGCATGGTCGGCGAGCGTCTCCGGCAAGGGATCGCCGAAGCGGGGACGGCGGATGTCGAGCCGATGCCCGCGCTCCGCGAGCAGGCGTCCGACGCGGCCCGGGGTGGAGTGCTCCTGATGGAGAACGATGAGAACGGGAGCCTTGGTCTGGAATCTAGCCATGGTCCCCCTCCAACTCACGATCCTGCAGGACCTGCGGAGGGCGAAGACAGGCGCGAGGGGAAACAAATCGACTGAACATGACGCAATTATTCAGGAGGAAACACGGCGTGCGCAAGGGATTAAGGTTATGGCGACGTCCGTGGACCTGTCCTCGATCCTGCCAAGTCGTCCAGATAGCGCCTGGCGACGTCCCGCGCCTGTTTGTCTTCGATAGCGATCTCGGCATTGAGGGCCTGGAGCTTCGTCGTCGTGAGCGAGCTGAAGGCCGGAGCCAGCGCCTGCGCGATCTTCGGATATCGCTGCAGAATCGCCGCCCGGATGACCGGCGCAGGCTCGTACACGATCTGAGCGCCCTTGTTGTCCTTCATCACGACAAGATCGAGGGGAACGATCGCGCCGTCCGTTCCATAGACCATGGCGGCGTTCACCCCATCGGTGTTGCGGGCAGCCGCACGCATGGTCTTCATGGTGTCTCCACCAAGTTGAACGACGATCCTGTCCCGGGGAAACTGAAAACCGTAGGTTCTCTCGAAGGATGGCAGAGCCGCCGGGCTTTCCACGAACTCGGCCGAGGCCGCGAGCTTGAGATCCGTGGAGCGTCCCACGGCCTGGGCGAAATCGTCCATGGTGCTCAGGTCGAGACGCCGGGCCAGATCGCCCCGAACGGCGATCAGCCACGAGTTGTTGGCGGGAGCCCGGGCGAGCCAGACCAGCTTGTGACGCTCCGCATCCAGCTTCTTGATCCGGTCGAAAGCCGCATCGGGCGATTTCCAGGCCGGGTCGCCCTCCATATCATGAAAGAAGGCCCCATTGCCGGTGTATTCGGGATAGAGGTCGATTTCCCCGGACAGAAGAGCCGCGCGGACCCTCTGGGTCGGACCGAGCTGCAGGCGCAGATCCACCGGGACCCCTTCGCGCTCGAGAATCAGGGCGATCATGTTGCCGAGGAGGGCCCCCTCCGTATCGGCCTTGGAGGCGACCACCACCCCGGGCCGCTCCTGCGCAAGGCCGGAAGCCGGGGCGAGAGCTCCCATGAGACCTAAGGCGAAGAGTCGCATGAAAGCTACGAAAAGCCTGGGCTTCACCATCGCTTTATCCAACAAACTCAAGCTCTTCAGGACCTATGCAATTGGAGTCGCCTGCTCTAAGATCAACTAGGCCGTTGAGGCGAAAGAGCGTCGGGTTGTTCCACTCGCTTTTGCACCTTGGCGTAAGGATGATAGAACCCTGATTCCCAATACCGCTTTAGGATCGTCGGTTAACATAAGTTAAGTTGAATACCCTGAAGACGAGTTAAGTCTCTGCATACGGAAAGAGAAACGGTGACTGACAGCGTGATGAGCGACGGAGATCTGAACGGGCTGCGCATCCTCGTGGTGGAAGACGAGGCGGCGATCTCCCTGCTGCTGGAAGACATGCTTCTCGATTTCGGCTGTGAGGTGATCGGCCCCGCAGCGCGCCTGTCCGCAGCCCTCGATGCCGTCGCCAAAGAGCAGGTCGATCTTGCCATCCTCGACGTGAACGTGGCGGGCGAGCCGATTTATCCTGTCGCCGAGGCCCTCGCGCAGCGCTCGATCCCCTTCGTCTTCTCGACGGGTTACGGCAGCGCCGGCATCCGCGATTCGTTCCGTGACCGCCCGGTCCTGCAGAAGCCCTTCGCTCAGCATGACCTGAAGCAGAAGCTGATCATCGCCCGGAGCAAGATCGTTTCCTGATCGCCCGGACGGCCGTTTTTCCAGTATTGAGGCCGGCCCTTCCCTAAAGGAATTAGCCATGTGCTTTCGAGCACAGAAGATCATTGCCGATTCGGCTTTGATCCTGCTGACTGCTAAGGTTATGTTACGTTACGCAGTATAGGCTAATTTCACTCGTCGGCTCCCATGGCTCAACGCAAATTCCGGCTCCTCGCGGCGGCAAGCACTCTTGTGCTGTGCCTATCCGAGGTCCACGCCCAAGCACCTGTTCCCAGGCAGAACCCCGCATTGGGCTCGATCGTTGCCGTCAAGGGCGGCGAGGAGATGCGCTTCGTCCGGGAGGATCTCTGGCGGGCCGCTCAGCTCCGGCAGGATGTGATCGGCGGCGACGTGCTGCGAACCAACGCCATCGGCAACCTGGCCATCCTTTTCTCGGATCAGACCCAGATCCGCGTCGGACGCAACTCCACGTTGACCGTCAACGACGTGGCGAGCAGCGTCAGCGGCACGACCACGCTTAATCTCGACGCCGGCAACATCTGGGCACGCGCCGCGCGTGACGGCTCCGGCGTCGACGTGAAGACCCCTGCGGCAGTCGCCGCCATCCGCGGCACCGACTGGTCGCTCTCGGTCGAAGGCGGACGCACCTCGCTCGTCGTCCTCGAGGGCGTGGTGGAGCTGCGCAACGCGCAGGGCTCCGTCACGGTCCGGCAAGGCGAAGGGGCAGTGGCGTCCATCGGACGTGCGCCGACGAAGTTCGTGCTCACGAATTCCGAAGACCGCGAGCAGATGCTCTTCTACTTGAGCCTGCGCGATACGTTTTCCTCCATGCCGGCATCGCCGCTCACGGGCCCCGCTTTGAGATCGGAGCGCGCGCGTATTGCTGCCGTTCCCCCCGAGGGGCGCACGGCCGAGGATTGGCTGAGCCTTTCGGAGGCCGCCATCGCCTTGGATGGCCGCACGGCTGCGGCACAGGCTCTCACGCAAGCCCGCGCCAAACATTTGAGCGCTGCGCAACGCGCCCGCGCCGATCTCGTGGAAGCCACTCTTCTCGGCATGGAACAGCGCTGGCCGGAAGCGGCCGCCCTCTTCTCCAGGGCGGAGCGCGGCACGGATGCGAAGCGCCGCGTGCTCGCTTCCTACGGCCGCTACATCGCCCAATCCCTGGCCGATCCCGATCGCGTCTACCCGGAACCGAAAAGCTCGCTCAACGATCCCCTGGCCGTGCTGGCTCATGCCTATGTGACGGCTTTCCGCCAGGATCTGACGGCGGCAGCCGAGGTCTTGAAGGCTGCCGAAAAGCGCTTCCCGAACGATGCGCGCATCGCAGTGATGTCGGCGCAGGTTTCCTATGCGCTGAACCGGCGCGAAGCGATGCGTGCTTCCATCGCGCGGGCAAAGGCCATTGATCCGGACGATCCGGAGGTGATCGCAGCCGACAGCAACATTCGCGGCGACATCGACGGCGAGGTGAATGCCGCCGTCGAGGCCTTGCGCAAAGCGGCGCTCGTCGCACCGGGCAACTCCAATATCTGGAACAGCATCGGCCTGTTCGAATCCGAGCGCGACCGGCCTCTGGCAGCGGAGGAAGCCCTGCGCCGGGCCATCGCGGAGGATCCGGGAAGTCCCGTGTCTTACGCCAATCTCGCGATCCTTCTGCTCGACCAGAACCGTGTCGAGGAAGCAGGCGCGCTGATCGACAAGGCGCTCGCTCTCGATCCTGACTTCTCCGTGGCCTATATCGCGCGCGGCCGCTACCTCCTGCAGAAGGGCGAGAGCGCCAAGGCGCTGGAGGCGATCCTCGCAGGTTCCGCCGCCAATCCAGGCCTCTCCCAGGGTCTGCTGATGGCCGCAATCGCCTATTACCAGAACGGCGAGGAGGAACTGGCCGATCAGGCTCTCGACAATGCGGACCGCCTCGATCCCAACGATCCCGTGGTGTCGAGCGCCCGCACGGCGATTGCCATCGATCAATATCAGGCGGACCAGGCGGTGCTCGCCGCTCGCGAGACCTTGCGCCGCTATCGCCAGCGAGGCGGCGATTTCGAGGGACTTGCCGTGAACAAGGACGGCGGATCCTATCCGGCTCAGGCCTATCGCTTCCTGAATCTCAACGAGTGGTCGCGCTTTTACGGCGACCGCGTGTTCGATCCGTTCAGCGCTTCGAGCTATTTCGATCAGGCCGCCGTCGACCGGCCCAATCTCTTCACGGCGCGTCCCGACATCTCCACCATCGAGACCGGCGTCGATGTGGACATGACGGCGCTCAACCTGACGCTCCAGGGCCTGTTTCTCGATCCGCTCGCGGTCTCCGGCCGGATTGGACGCCTCGACCTGATCCGCCGTCCCTTCCTCGATGTCGAGATCGGCGGCAGCTTGCTGTCGCACGATGGCCATCTCGGCTGGCAGACGGAAGCCAATGTCCAGGGCTATTCCAACGAGCCGCTTCCCACCTCCTTCTCTCTCAATGTCGGCCGCGCGCAGACACGCGACGGCGCGACCATCGACCGGGAGGACGAAACCAAGGGCGCCTTCTTCATCGGCTCCGCACCTTCGGCAGCGGATCGCTTCGTGCTGTTCGGCGCGGCCGCCGAGGGCAAGCCGGGTGTTGCGACGATCACCACGAACACCAGCGCGTTTTCAGGGACGCGGGATACCACCGCCGTGCTCGGCGGCGCGGGCTGGAGCCACAGCTTCAGCGACAGGAACGTGCTCACCGCAGCTTTGTTCGGGCAGCGGACGTTCGACACGCAATTTTCCAGCGCGGCGGCTTACCTGATTCCTCCGATCATCCTGGGCGCGGAGCAGCAGGAGCGCAGCCGCACCGAAGGCGCGATGGCGGCAATCTCTCACAGCATCGGCTTCGATGATTTCACCCTGCGCTATGGCTTCGAAGGACAGCGCGGGCGCATTCGCAGCACCACTACGGGCACCAGCTTCGCCTTCAATCCGAATACGGGCCAATCCGTATTCGAGCCCATCGACGAAGAGACGGACACGACGTTCAGGGCGACACGGCTTTATGCCGACCTCTTCTGGCGTCCGTCGGATTGGTTCGAGGCTCAAGCCGGCATCCACCGCACGACGCTGGATACCGATTTCGGCGACGACAGCATGGTCTCGCCGCGCGCTGGCATCGGCATTGCGCCTTTCGAGGGCCATTGGCTGCGGGCGGCCTATCGCCGCGACGGGCTGATGCCGCTCGCCTACACGCTCTCGCCGGTTACGACCGTGGGTCTGGTGCCGAATACGCTGCCCCTCGCGCTGGGCGCCGAGGTCGACACTCTCGCCCTGCGCTGGGATGCGGAATGGTCGCCCTACTTCTTCACGGCTGTCGAGTATCAGCGGCAGAACGCCGACAATCTCGATATCGGTGTGCCGAACACCTTCGACAGCATCGTTGTCGAGAAGGCGCGCATCGAACGGCTGGCTGCGACGGCCAATATCTGGCTCACTCACGGCTTCGGCGTGTTCGGCACCATCGGCACGCAATCGGCTGAAGTGCGCTCCGGCGATGCATTCGGAAACGATGTGCCGCTGATCGCCGGCGATTTCGCGCGCGCGGGCGTCACCTTCGTTCACCCGAGCCGCCTCAAGCTCACGGTCGCCGCCACCTTCGTGGGCGATCTGCAGGGCGACCTGACAGGTACCGAGATCGACGATTACTGGACGGCGGATGCGTCTTTGACTTGGGAGACGCCGGACCGGCGACTGCTCCTGGGCGTGAGCGTTCTCAACATGTTTGATGAGGCCTATGAGGTCGCGCCGAACATTTCGGGACCGGGAAGGACCTTCGCGGCGAGCGTGAAGGCGCGGTTCTGAGTGTGAACGGACCCGCTGCCTCCAGGCGCATGCAGACGGGAGAGCCGCTCTGGCGGCACTTCGCCATGGCGGGGCTCATCGCCGCGCTCCTGAGCCCGCTCGCCTTCTTTCAGCCCTTCGCGCTCATCGAAGCGCGGGTCTTCGACATCCTTTCGACCATCGCGCCGCCGCGCCCGCCAGCCTATGGCGTGGAGGTTGTCGCCATCGACGAACCGTCCTTCTCGGAAATCGGGCAACGCTGGCCGTGGCCGCGGGATCTGCATGCCCAACTCGTCGAGAGACTGCGGGCGGCGGGCGCGAAAGCCATCGGCTTCGACATCATCTTTGCCGAGCCCTCGACGGAGGAAGCCGACAAGCGTCTTGCCGCAGCCCTCGGACCGGATGTGGTGCTGGCCGCCGACGACGTGACAACGAAGCTCGATCACGGCGTTCAGACCACGCGCGTCAACCCCATCGATCCGTTCCTCGACGCAGGCGCGGTTCCCGGCGTCGCCTCGGTCGATCCTGACGGCGACGTCTACCTGCGCCGCATGCCGGCCCAGCCGGACAGCTTCGCGGCCGAGATCCTGCGTCTCGCGGGCAAGCCGGTGAGGCCGGTGCCGGAAGGCGCTCTCATCCAGTATTTCGGCCCTGCCCGCACTTATCCGACCGTGTCCTATTATCAGGCTCTCGACCCAGAGGAGTTTCTTCAGCCCGGGCGATTCAAGGACAAGATCGTTCTGGTGGGCCTCAGCCTGAAGGCGGCGACATCCGCCAATGCCGGCACGCCCGACGCCTTTCCCACCGCCTACACGCTGACGACGGGCAGCCTCACGGCAGGCGTGGAGGTGCAGGCGACCATCGTCGACAACCTGCTTCATAACCTTTTCGTCGTTCCGGTCTCGCGCCTCGCGGTGCTGGCACTCATCGTCGGAGCCGCCTGCCTTGCTGCGACCATGTCCATTTACGGCGTAAGCTGGAGAACCGGATTCGCAGCCCTGTTCGTGGTGATTTTCTTCATTGCGGGCTCGTGGCTCGTTCTGCGCATGGAGCGCGTGTGGCTGCCCCCCGTGCTGCCGGTCGCAACGGCGCTTGCGGTTTTCGGAACGCGCTTCGGCCTCGACTACGCGCGCGAGCGGCAAATGCGCCAAGCGGTGTCGGAAGCCTTCTCGCGCTATATCTCGCCCGATCTCGTGGCGCAGCTCGCGCACGATCCGAACGCGCTCAGGCTCGGCGGCGAGCGGCGCAATCTCTCGATTCTTTTCTGCGACGTGCGCGGCTTCACGTCTCTCTCGGAGAAGCTGAAGGATGAACCGGAGCGCCTGACTTCGCTCATCAATCGCCTGCTCGATCCCCTCTCCGAAGCCGTGCTTGCGGAAGGCGGGACCATCGACAAATACATGGGCGATTGCGTGATGGCATTCTGGAACGCGCCTCTGCCGAGCCCGCACCACCCCCGGCGCGCGGTGCGCGCGGCGACGCGCATGATGGAAGCCGTCGCCGTGCTCAATGCGGAGCTGCGCCGGGAAGAAGGCGAGGATGCACCCGTCTTCGCGATTGGCGTTGGCATCAACACGGGCGATTGCGTGGTGGGCAATGTCGGCTCCCGCTGGCGCTACGACTATTCCGTGCTCGGCGATACGGTGAATCTCGCCTCGCGCCTGGAAAGCCTCTCGAAGGAATACAAGGTCTCGTTGATCCTCGGTCCTGCCACCGCCGAAGCGGTGCGTGAGGATTACGTTCTGATCGAACTCGACCGCATCGCGGTGCGCGGGCGCGCGACGGAATCGGCGATTTACACCGTCGTCGCGCCTGCGTCGCACAATCAGGACCCGGCCGTTGCCGAGCTCACCCGTCTGCATTCGCAGATTCTCGCATGCATGCGCGACGGACGGAGAGACGAGGCGCTCAGCCTTGCCGTCCGCTGCCAGTCGCTCCATCCGTCGCTTGCCGGTTATTACGGCAAGCTCATGCGCAAGATCGAGCAGATGCAAGGTTGACCCGGCCGCACCTGCAAGCGAATTGCAAGTAAAACGAAAGACTTGCGTCTCAAGAAGCAGTCTCTATAAGAGCGGCTCGCTCGTTTTGCCGCTCCGTTTGTCGATGTAAGCCATGAACCGCATTCAAAAGCTTGCCATCGGCAGCATATTGATCGGAGCGCTCGTCTTCGCGCTCAAATATGCCGCCTATTATCTGACGGGAAGCATCGCGCTCTACTCCGATGCGCTCGAGAGCATCATCAACGTGGTGACGGCGGTTGCGGCCTTCATGGCCGTTCGATTGAGCGCCACGCCCGCCGACGCCAATCATCCTTACGGCCATCACAAGGTGGAGTATTTCTCCGCCGTGCTCGAAGGGGTGCTGATCATCGTTGCGGCCCTGATGATCCTGCGCGAAGCCTATTTCGGGTTCTTCGCCCCCAAGATGATCAATGCGCCGGCCATGGGCCTCGCCATCAACGCGGCGGCAACCGTCATCAATGGATTCTGGTCCTGGCTTCTCATCCGTCAGGGCCGCCGCCTGCGCTCGCCCGCCATCGTGGCCGATGGGCGCCATCTGTTGACGGACGTGTTCACCTCGGTGGGCGTCATCATCGGCCTCGTGCTCGTCCCCGTGACCGGGTGGACCTGGCTTGATCCGCTCCTGGCCGCGTTCGTTGCGGTCAACATTCTCTGGTCCGGCTGGGGGCTGATCAAGGAGAGCATCGGCGGCCTCATGGATGAGGCCCTGCCCGAGACGACGCTCGCGCGCGTGCGCGACATCATCGCCATGAATGCGGAAGGCGCCATCGAGGCGCACGACCTGCGCACGCGGCACGCGGGCAAGATGACCTTCATCGATTTCCACCTCGTCGTCCCCGGCACCATGAGCGTGACCGACGCTCACGATATCTGCGACCGCCTGGAGCGGGCGCTCAAGGATGAGGTCAAGGACGCCCTCATCACGATCCATGTAGAGCCCGACAACAAGGCGAAGCACGCCGGCATCGTCGTGCTGTAAGGCGACATCTCCGGGCAAGCCTCACGGCTTATCGTGCCGCTCATCTGTGAATCCGCAACGCAGGTCGCGCGGGCGGGAAGATGAGGATCAAGATGTCTCAAGACACTGTTACCACGCGTTCAAGGTGGTTGAACGCGTTCACCGGCGTTGCAGGCCGGTTCTATGCCGGAATGGCTTTCGGCATTCTCGCGCTGATCGCACTCACGATTTATGGTTCGATGACCATCTCCAGCGTGCTGCTCGAGCGGAAGCAGGCAGAGCTGAAGAATCTCACCCAAAGCGCCATTACGCTGATCACGGGTTATCAGGAGCGCGCCAAGAACGGTGAGTTCTCCGTCGATGAGGCGAAGAAGCGCGCAGCCGATACGCTGCGCACGATGCGCTACAACGGCAACGACTACTTCGTCGTGCTCGATCACACCAGCTTCGTCGTCGTGCATCCCAACAAGGATACGGAAGGCAAGAGCCTCGCCAACGTGAAGGACGCCAACGGAACCTACGTGACCCGCGAGCAGGTCGAGGCCGGCAAGAAGGGCGGCGGGTTCGTGAACTTCCTCTGGCCGAAGCTGGGCGAAACCGTTCCGGCCCCGAAGATGGTTTACGCAGCCCCCGTTCCTCAATGGAATTGGGTTGTGGCGGCAGGCATGTACATCGACGATCTTGCCGTCATCAATGCCGGCTACCGCAACATGTTTCTCGCCTTCGTGGGCATCTCGGCCATCGTCCTGATCGCGATCGCGTTCGGCCTGGGCCGCAGCATCTCCAATCCGATTCAGAAGCTCGTGGCCAGCATGCGTGGGCTTGCGAACGGTGATCTCACCGTGACGGTCGAAGGCACTGCCCGTCGCGACGAGATCGGCGTGATGGCGAACGCCGTCCAGGTCTTCAAGGAGAATGCCGTCGAAGCCCGCCGGATCGCCGCCGCTCAGGAGGCCGAGAGCGAGGCCAAGATGCGCCGGGCACAGATGCTCGACGAGCTCACCCGCACCTTCGAGACCAAGGTTTCCTCCCTCACCCAAGGCCTGTCCTCGGCCGCCACCCAGATGGAAGCCACCGCCCAGTCCATGAGCGCCGTTGCAGGCCAGACTTCGCAGCAGACGCTGACTGTCTCCACCGCCTCTCAGCAGACCTCCGCGAACGTGCAGACGGTCGCCGCCGCTGCCGAGGAGCTGTCGATCTCCATCCGCGAAATCGCCAATCAGGTGGGCCAATCCTCCCAGGTGGCCGAGCGCGCGGTGCAGGGCACCCAGCGCACGAATCAAACCGTGCAGGCGCTGGCGACGAGCGCCGAGCGGATCGGCGACGTGGTGCAGCTGATCAACACCATCGCCGGGCAGACGAACCTTCTTGCGCTCAACGCCACCATCGAAGCGGCCCGCGCCGGCGAGGCGGGGAAGGGCTTTGCCGTGGTGGCAACCGAGGTGAAGGAACTGGCGTCGCAGACAGCCAAGGCCACTGAGGAAATCAGCGCGCAGATCGCGTCGGTGCAGCAGGCGACGCAGGAGACGGTGAGCGCGATTCAGGACATTGCGCGCACGATCACCGAGATGTCGCAGATCTCGACTTCGATCGCGGCCGCAATGGAGGAGCAGGGTGCGGCCACGGCCGAGATCGCCCGCAACGTGCAGGAAGCGGCGCGCGTCACGGAAACCGCGTCGGAGAACATCGCGGAGCTCCAGAAGGGGGCCGGCGAGACGGGAGCTGCGGCGAGCCAGGTGCTGAGCGCGGCTCAGGAGCTCGCGCGCCATTCCAACGACCTTGATCAGGAGGTTTCCAGCTTCCTCTCCGGCGTCAAAGCGGCCTGATCGAGACCTCCTTCACAGGAAAACGTCATAAAGCCCGGCTCTGCCGGGCTTTTTTCTTTCCGCCACGCTGAAACAAGTTCCTGTCCTGCGCCTTGTCAAAGGGACAGGTCAATCTCCCCATGTTGAGCAGTACCTGTCCCGAACAGCGGATCGGCATCGCTTCGAAGCGGGTTCCTCAAGATTGCCGCCGACCGTGCAAATGCCTGGCCGAGCACCCGCCCCGGCCTTTTGGGTATGGAGGCTGAGATAGAAATATCGCCTGAGCCGAAGGCTCCCTCCACTTTGCAGGATTGAGCGTTGGGGGAGGCTCCCGGCTCCACAATCTGAAGATCATATCAACCGGCTTTGCCGGATAGCATCAACGATGCATGACCTTTACGGTCACGACGGGCCCTCCACCTATCGCGAGGGCCCGTTTGTTTGTCGGGCTCTGAAAAGCAAAAAAGCCGCCCGAAGGCGGCCTTTTTGAAAAATTGGAGCGGGCGAAGGGATTCGAACCCTCGACCCCAACCTTGGCAAGGTTGTGCTCTACCCCTGAGCTACACCCGCACGCTCCGTCTCTTCGTCCCACAGGATGGATGGTGGAGCCAGGCGGGATCGAACCGCCGACCTCTTGCATGCCATGCAAGCGCTCTCCCAGCTGAGCTATGGCCCCCTTCCATGCCTCCCATCCGGCAGCCAAGAGCTGCCCGAAGGCGGCCTTTGCTAATCGATTGGGAATGGTGCCGCAAGAGGGATTCGAACCCCCGACCCCCTCATTACGAATGAGGTGCTCTACCAGCTGAGCTATTGCGGCGTGCCGATCATGCGATCGAAGAGGGCGTCGTCATACCCTCTCGCCTATCGCTTGGCAAGGGCAGCAACGCCCTGATTTTCGCCTACCAGATAGAAAAAGCGCTGCGGCGCGCGGACGCTGGTTCCTCGGGCTTGGGCACATCCGGGGGCGTGACCGGGAAGACCACGGGCTCCGGCTTTGGAGGCGTCGACTCCTCCTTGTCCTTCGCAGGCTCGGGCCACGCCGCTTCGACCGTGCTGACGGGCTCTGCCGGAACAGGCTCCGGAGCAGGCGCGGGCTCCGGCTCAGCGAGCACGACCGGGGCAGGCTGCGGCTCCTCCGCGACAACAGGCAGGGCCTTGGGTTCGTCATCGAGATCAGCCGTCACGTCGTCGTGCATGGTGATCTCGGGAGCGATCAGCACGTCTGGCGGCGCCTGCCACACGAACGCATCGAGGCGGCCTGTGACCGGGGAGATCGGAGCCCACTGATCCGATACGACCCCATCGGCGATCCAGGCCGGATCGCGCGGCGCACGGGTGGCGCGGGCAAGCCATTCGCGTCCCTTGCCCGTGGAGCCATGCTCCGCCTGCTCGAGATCGGACATGAGCAGGCATACGCGCATGCTGGGCCGGTCCAGAAGCAGCGGCTCCAGGGCATCCCGGACCCGATCGAACTCACGCGCTTCGAGGGCGGAGCGGGCGACGGCGAGCCGGCCTTCCTGTGCGCCGCCGGAGAGCTTGAACAGGGTCTCCGCGCGCTTCAAGCGGTCGAGGCCCGAATCGCCGGGACGCAGATTGAGATAGACTTCCGCCAGATCCGGGTGCGGCTGGCTGCGCCAGGCAGTTTCCACGACCTTGGCGGCCCGGCGCAGATCGCCCCTGCGCGACAGGAGCTTGCCTGCGAGGGCAGCGGCAGGAACCAGATTGGGCGCGAGCTTCACCGCATCCTGAGCGCTGCGCAGGGCGCCGTCGGGATCGTGCTCGGCGCGTTCAAGAGCGTCCGCCGTGAGCAACACCGCCCGGTGGCGCTTGGCGGTGGCCTTGTCGAGGAGGCCGAGGGACGTGCGCCGCTCGATGGCTTCCAGCGCCCCGCGCCAGTCGCGCTCGGCGCAGCGCGCCTCCAGCACCGCGTCGCTCGCCCAGGCGGCGGCGGGCGCCAGGCGCACGGCCTCGGAGGCGTATTCGCGGGCGGCCAGCCCATCGCCCCGGCGGCGGGCCTCCACGAAGAGACCGCGCAAGCCCAGAACCCGGGTCTCGTCCTCGTCCATCATCTGCTTGAAAGCGGCCTCCGCCGCTTCCCGGTTGCCGGAGACCTGGGCGGCCTGGGCCTTCAGGAGAAGGGTCAGGGGCTCCCGGCCCAGCAGGCGCTCGGCCTCGTTGGCATAGCGGCGGGCGGCGATGGTATCGCCCGCGCCCACGGCCACCATGCCCCGCGAGACGGCCTGATAGCCCCGGGAGCGCCGGCGCGCCCGCGAGGCGAAGGTGAGGCGCGAGGGCAGGCGCAGGATTCCGGTGACCAGGGACCAGAGCAGGGCCAATCCCAAGGCCAGACCCACAAGGGTGACGCTGGCGACCGCGACCGAGGTCCGCACCTCATAGCCGCCGAAGGTGATCAGAACCGTGCCTGGCCTTTCCGCCAACCACACCGCCCCGAAGGCTGCGACGCAGAGAAGGCCGATGAAAACGAGAGCGCGCCACATTCTGGGCTGTTCCTTTTCTTTTATTGCGTCGAACGGTTAAGGGCGGCGAGAGCCTCGGTGGAAAGCTCGCGGGCGGCCTCTTGGGCTCCCGCCAGCGCCGTGACCTGCCGGCCCCAGTCTTCAGAGATCCGCCGCGCCGGCTCGGGCAGCGAGGCCCAGGCGGCGGCGGCTCCGTTCAGGTCGCCTGCGCCCAGCGTCTGCAGGATCCGCGCCACCGCTCCGGGAACGCCTGTCGCATCCGGTTCGTTCACCGGCCGCACGGTCACCACCTTGTCCAGCATCCTCAGCATCCGGTCGGACCACTCGCCCGAAGCCGCCCGCTGATCACGCAGGATCTGCGCTTCGAGGGGCTCGAAGCTCTCGAGCATGGCGGAGGCGGTGGGCGCTCCCTTCTCGGCGAAAGGCTCCAGGGCCTTCAGCCGCTCGCCGTCGGTCCCCGCTTTCCTCAACGCCTCCAGCACATCCGCATAAGGCGCGCCGCTGCGCAGGGAATCGTTCAGGCGCTCGGTGAGGACGACGCGGGTGCCGGTCTGGCCCGCCTCTTCCACGTTCCGGCTGTTCTCAGTGATCTGTTGCGAGAGAGCCGCGAGGCGCTGATCCTGCTCACCGAGGCGGCTTTCCAGACCCTGCACGGCGCTTGAGGCACTGGCGGCGTTCTGCGCATTCGTCCGCACCTCGTTCTCGAGCGCGGCGAGACGCCCCGAAAGCTCATTGACGGTGGCGGAGAGATCGTTCAGCGCCCCCTCGTTCTGCGGTGCCTCCGGCTGAGGCAGGGGCCGGTTGAGCGCTTCCTCGGCGCGGGAGGCCGCGGCGTTCGCCGCGTTCTGTATCTCCTCAAGCCGCTGGTCGAGCGGACCCCGAGCGGCTTCCAGCGCATTGAGCCGCCCTTCGATGGAGGACAGGTCCACGCCCGGTGCGCTCTGCGATCCCTGCCGGCCCAGCGCGTTCACCCGCTGCTCGAGCTGCGCGAGACGCTGGTCGCCTTGAGTCGATGCCGGCTGCTGCTGCTGCCAGACCTGCAGGCCGTAAACGAGGCCCGCGCCGACGAGGCCGCCCAGAAGGCCGGAGCCGACGAGGGCAGCCGCCGACGGACGGCGCTCGGGCGTCGGAGCCGAGGGCGCAACATATGGCTCGTCCGACCGCGGGGGCAGCTCCTCGGGTTGCGGCGGCAGCCCGTCGCTGGCGCTGGCCGATTCGATGGAATCGGTGCTTGCGCCCGAATCGAGGGTCGCCTCCGAAGCGCCGATGGTGTCCTCCGCCTCCGCCTTGGTCTCGGCGTCCGGCATGATGGTTTCCTCGGGCTTCACAGCATCCCAGGCCTTGTCCTGCGCGGCGCCGTCATCGATCACGGTTGCCTTCAGATCGATGGTTGCCGGCTCGCGAGCGGACTTCTTGCGGGAATTCTTGGGAGCTTTGGGATCGGATGAATCAGTCACAGGTCACTCGTGATGGGCAATCGTGAAAGGGCAGACTGGAACGCAATTGAGGCAAGCTTGAGCGCAACGGTTCGGTTCCCGGCAAGATGACGGTCGGGAAAAGCGAATGGCTTCATCGGACCACGATCCTTTCCTTCGGCAAAGATCCCTACCTCAAAATCGTAACCCAAGCCGCAGCCAAGGTCACGAAAGGCCCCGCACCAGCTCGAGAAGCTCATTCTCGTGGGGCCCGCCGGCAATCCGGGTGGCAGCGCCCATGGCCTCGAGAGGCACGGCCACATCTGCGGAAAGGCAGAGATGAAGACAGCCGAGGATCGCGGACCGAAGCCCCGCCTGCTCCGCCAGCTGAATGAAAAGTTCAGCGCTCCGACGGGAATAATGGAGCACGGCCCCGATTTTGCCAGTGCGGAGGGACTCCACGGCCGCTTCGGGTAGACTCGCCAGGGCCTCGGCTTCGTACGCTTCCCAGGTGAGCAGAGTGAAGCCTGCCGCGCGAAGGGAGACAGCCGGCTCCTCCTTGTGATGGCGCGCCGTGACGTGGAGAAAGGTGTATGGCGGCTCGACCTGTCTGCGGATCAACGCCGAGAGGGAGACCGCATCGCCCTCCGCCGTCTCGATGGAGGTGAACCCGCCCTCCCGCAGGGCATCGCTCGTGCGCTCGCCCACTGAGAAAACGGGAAGGCTCTTGTTCGCGAAATCGGACAGGGCTTCCATCGCATGGGCGCTGGTGACGATGAGCGCGGCATATGAAGCGTCCGGCATCGGATCGCCCGTCGGCACGATCCGGAGCACCGGCGCGATCTCTGCCTCATGCCCGAGGCTTGCGAGTTTTTCTGCCGTCCGCTCGGCATCCTCCCTCGCACGTGTGAGAAGAATCCGCATCAGGCTGTCAGGAACCCGGCGGGCATGCGGGTGCGCAGCTCGGTTCCTGCCTCGCGGCCCAGGGTGACCGCATCGTCCGGCGACCCGCGCCGGACGGCTTCCAGACATTCCGAACCATCGGGACGCAGAACGAGGCCCCGGATTTCGAATGCATCGCCCACCATGCGGGCATGGCCCGCGATCGGCGTGCGGCAGGAGCCGTCGAGGATCGTCAGGAAGGCGCGTTCGGCAGCGAGCGCATGGCCGGTGGCGGCATCGAGGATCGGCTGCAGAGCCTCGCGCACGCGCTCATCTTCGGCGCGGATCGCGATGGCGATGGCCCCCTGCCCCACGGCGGGAAGGAAATCGTCCGTGTCGAGGGTGGTCTTCACATGGTCGGTGAGGCCGAGGCGGCGCAGGCCCGCCATGGCGAGGAGCGTCGCATCCACCTCGCCCCGTTCGAGCTTCGCAAGCCGCGTCTGCACGTTGCCGCGCAACAGCGTGACCTTCAGGTCGGGCCGCAGGCGGCGGATCTGCGCCTGCCGGCGCAGGGACGCCGAGCCCACCACCGCGCCGGACGGCAGGTCGGCGAGGCTCTTGTAGCGGTGGCTGATGAAGGCATCGCGCACGTCCTCGCGCGGCAAGAAGCCCGCGATTACGATGCCTTCCGGCAGGGTCGTCGGCAGGTCCTTTGCCGAGTGCACCGCGAGGTCGATGGAGCCTTCCAGCAGCGCGATGTCGAGTTCCTTGGTGAAAAGGCCCTTGCCGCCTGCTTCCGAGAGAGGCCGGTCCTGAATGGCGTCGCCCGTGGTCTTGATGATCGACAGGGGCAGATGCTCCACGGTCCAGCCATGGGCGGCGACCAGCCTGTCTTGCGTCTCGTGGGCCTGCGCCAGCGCCAGGGGGCTGCCGCGCGTGCCGATGACCAGGGTCGGTGAAGAGGCCATTCCCGCTGCGTACTCCTGCTTTAAGACAACATCCGCGTTTGATCTTGAGCGGCGCGGCGGACTATAGGGGGAGGACAGCCGGGCCGAAAGCCCGAAAGATCACTTAACGCCAACGGTAGCCCCAGACCATGCGCATCCTCGGCATCGAAACCACCTGCGACGAAACCGCGGCTGCCGTGGTCGGCGTCGGCTTCGACGGAAAAGGCGAGATCCTCTCCAGCGAGGTCCTGAGCCAGATCGCCGAGCACGCGGCCTATGGCGGCGTGGTGCCGGAGATCGCGGCCCGCGCCCATGTGGAGGTGCTCGACCGCCTGATCGCCCGCGCCCTGAAGAACGCCCATTGCACGGTCAAGGACATCGACGGCATCGCGGTGGCCGCAGGACCCGGCCTCATCGGCGGCGTGCTGGTGGGCCTCACTACCGCGAAGGCCATCGCGCTCGTGACCCGCAAGCCCCTGATGGCGGTGAACCACCTCGAAGCCCATGCGCTGACCGCGCGGCTCACCGACGGAATCGGCTTTCCCTATCTTCTGCTTCTCGCCTCCGGCGGCCACACGCAGCTCGTGGCGGTGAAGGGCGTGGGCGATTACATGCGCATCGGCACCACCATCGACGACGCCATCGGCGAGGCCTTCGACAAGGTGGCGAAGATGCTCGGGCTTCCCTATCCCGGCGGCCCCCATGTGGAGCGCGAGGCGGCAAAGGGCAATCCGGAGCGCTTCGCCCTGCCCCGCCCCATGCAGGGGCGGGCGGAACCGAATTTCTCGCTCTCCGGCCTCAAGACCGCCGTGCGGATCGAGGCCGAGAAGATCGCTCCCCTGACCCAGACCGACATCGCCGATCTTTGCGCCAGCTTCCAGGCCGCCATCGTGGATGTGGTGGTGGACCGCACCCGCGTGGGCCTGCGCCGGTTCCGCGAGATCGCGGATGCGCCCAAGGCGCTCGTGGTAGCGGGCGGCGTTGCCGCCAACCAGACCATGCGCCAGGCGCTTCAGCGGCTTGCGGTGGAGACCGGCCTCAAGCTCGTCGCCCCGCCCCTGGACCTGTGCGGCGACAACGCCGCCATGATCGCCTGGGCGGGCCTCGAGCGCCTGCGGCTCGGCATGGTCGACGACATCAACGCACCCGCCCGCGCCCGCTGGCCGCTCGACACCAGCGGCCAAGCGGTAGGGGTGAAGGCCTGACATGCTCCTTCTGAGAGGTTCGCTGACCAAACACAGGTCCCTTCTCCCTCCCCCTTGTGGGGAGGGATCAAGGGTGGGGGTGCCAGCGCGAAACTGGACTAACGTGGCGCTGACACCCCCACCTCCAACTCCTCCCCGCAAGGGGGAGGAGGGCTTAGCGAGCGCCGAAGGATGAACCGGACTCTCAGAATAATCTTTGGCTTGGTTGCCATTAGTTTCGGAGCTGCAATCGGTTTGTTGACCGGTACTCTCGTCGCCGCTGAAGTTTTCGCCCTTGCCTTTGGGATAAGCGCTGCTTCAGCAGAGGAAACAAAATACGAATTTTATCTGATGCTCATGACCTTCAACGGAGCGATCTTCGGCTTTTTCGGAGGCGGCTTTGCAGGTCTTATACTGATGCGAAGCATTCTTGGTGCCAAAGCCTCCACTGATGATCCCTTGAGATGAGCGTGAAAGTCCAAACCATCGGCATTGCCGGAGCCGGAGCCTGGGGAACGGCGCTCGCCAATGCCGCAGCCATCGCCGGCAACGACGTGATCCTCTGGATGCGCTCGCCCGAACAGGCGGCGGACCTTGCCGCCACGCGCATGAACGAGCGATGCCTGCCGGGAGCGCGCCTGCTCGACCGCATCGTACCCACGGCCGACCTGAGCCAACTTGCCTCGTGCTGTGCGGTTCTTCTCGTCACGCCTGCGCAGACGACCCGCGAGATGGTGCTGGCCCTGTCCCCCATCCTTCCGGCTGAAACGCCCCTCGTGCTCTGCGCGAAAGGCATCGAGCAAAAGACCGGCGCGTTTCTCTGCGATGTGGTGGAGGAGGTCCGTCCCGGCTCTTCCGTGGCGGTTCTTTCCGGCCCGAGCTTCGCTCACGACGTGGCGCGCGGTTTGCCGACCGCCGTGACGCTGGCCTGCCTCGACCCCGCGTTGGCGGAGGATCTCGCAACGGCTCTGTCAGGCCCCACCCTTCGCGTCTATCACCGCACCGACGTGCGCGGCGTCGAGATCGGGGGCGCGGCCAAGAACGTGCTCGCCATCGCCTGTGGCGCGGTGGTGGGGCGCGGCCTCGGCGAGAGCGCGAAGGCAGCGTTGATCGCGCGCGGGTTCGCTGAACTCCTGCGCTTTTCGCGCGCCTATGGCGGGCAGGCCGAGACGCTGATGGGTCTTTCGGGCCTTGGCGATCTCGTCCTCACCTGCTCCTCCGCGCAATCGCGCAACTTCTCCTTCGGCCTTCGCCTCGGCCAGGGCATGAGCGTCGAGGCGGCCTCCGGCGGCAAGCTGGTGGAGGGTGCGACCACCGCCAGCGCCCTCGTCAGGCTGGCAAAAGCCAAGAACATCGACATGCCGATCGCGGAAGCCGTCGAGCAGGTGCTTTCCGGCGCATGGACCCTCGATGAGGCAGTCGATGCGCTCATGAACCGTCCCATCAAGTCTGAACACTGAGTCGAAAGCAAAATCCGAAAAAGTGGTTGCCGGTTTTTCGCAGATTTTGCGTCCAGCAGAAGAGTAAAAGAATGGCCAAGTGGCTCTACAAGTCAGAACCCTCCGTGTGGTCCTGGGACCAGCAGGTTGCGCAAGGCGCCAAGGGCACTCACTGGAACGGCGTGCGCAATCACGTCGCCAAGCAGAACCTGATGGCAATGAAGATCGGCGAGCAGGGCTTCTTCTATCATTCCAACGAGGGCAAGGCCGTCGTCGGGATCGTCGAGGTGATCAAGGAATACTACCCCGACCACACGGACGAGAGCGGCAAGTTCGGCATGGTGGACGTGAAAGCGGTGAAGCCCTTCAAGCGTCCCGTGACGCTCGACGAGATCAAGAAGCATCCCGGTCTCGAAAAGATGATCCTCGTCAACAATTCCCGCCTCTCGGTGCAGCCGGTGACGGAGGAGGAGTGGGAGATCGTCTGCAAGCTGGGCGGAGTGTAATCCCTCGCGCCTCTCCCTGAGCGAAAGGCTATCCTGCAGAGGACCCCTGCTCGGCTCACGCCGTGCCGGAGACACCCTCATCATCATCACCGGCCTTGGGCCGGTGATCTCGTTTTGAGAGTCGCGGGAATCCCGGGAGAACCCGACGCAAAGAGCGCGTGTTCCCTCCCCCTTGCGGGGAGGGGTTAGGGGTGGGGTCGGAATGTCAAAGCGCAGCAAGCATCCAGACCGCACGACAGCTCGACAGCACATCCCCTCTCCCGGGTGGGAGAGGGGCAAGGGGTGAGGGAGTGCCCTTTCCGGATCAGGCAGTCCCTCACCCGGAGCTGCGCTCCGACCTCTCCCACCCGGGAGAGGTCTTCCAGCGCTTCACTGGTCTGAGCGCTCACCCAGTCAGACCACCCCCCCCCCTTCCCCTCCCCGCAAGGGGGAGGGACCACCCGCCTCATCCGCCGACGCTCCCGGCTCTGGCTGGGCCAGATGCAATGTTCTTACTTTGTTCTTGACTTTGGTCCTAAGCTGGGCTATATCCTTGCCTGTCCCGACCCGCTGAGGGGCGCGCTCGCGAGGCGTCGCATGTGCGGGGTTGGGAGCGGTCCTGTGCAGGCGCTGACGCAGCGCCTGGATGGGAGGCCCATCGCTGCAAGACGCGATGTACGCCTAAACAAACCGTGCGTGAGGGGCCGTCAGGTTCTTCATTCCTTCCATAGCGAGCCGGACGACCCCTCGCGCCTCCCTCGTCCCCAAACCTCGGAGCGAAAAGCTCGCGAGGACACTCCCGCTTGCTCTTTGATAATTCAGGTTCCGACACGAAGCGGACGCGATGATTCCATCCCATGCTTCACTCAGATTGTGCAGCAGGTCTTCCGATGCGCCGGGCGATGCCGGGATGTGAACAGCCGGCAGGCGCATCAGGCTTCCGGTTCTCGCCCTCAGAGCGAAGATGACGAGATTGGCGCGAAGCGATAATGGCCCGTGACAGGGAATGCGAACAGCCCGTCTTCCTCGCGTGTCCCCGCGCCGATGTTGTGAATCACGAGCGGCCTTTTGCCGTCGGCGCTGCGCCGGTCGGAAACGATCGCGATATGGGGCAGGTTTCCCGGCAGCATCTGCGTGACCAAATCCCCGGGCCGGTAATCGGCCGGATCGGCTGTCACCGGCAATGATGCGCCCTTGCGCCGGAAGAGCGTCTGAAGGTTGGGCACGCGCCGATGGTCGATATTGGGATCGGGCCGCTTCAACCCCCATTGCTTCGGATAGAGGGCGAACGACGACTTCATGTCCTCATGCACGAGCTTTTGCAGATCGATGCTCAAAGCGGTGCGATAGGCCCGCACGATCACATCCGTGCAGACACCCTGCTCAGGCGCAACATCTCCGCCGGGATATGGCAGGCGCACATAAGCCGGATTGTAGGAAACGGTGACGCCCACCTGCGCCCTGGCGGCCCTGACCAGTTTGAGTGAAGGATCGAGGGCTTCCGCAAAAACCGAATGCTCTGAGACCAGAAGCAACACGAACAACGCGAAGCCGAAAAGCCGCATGAGCCCCCATCCTTCTTCCTGGGGTCAAAGATTAGGGTCCTCCGACGGATTTGCAATGAAGTTTCATTCAGATCTCTAAGGCAGCCATGCTGCACCGCACCAAAAGTAGCAGCGACCAAAGTGCGAGCCCTGCACCGCTTGCCCGACCCCTCTCTCTTTCCGTAAACCTAGACCTAATTACCTCATAACGACCTGTCTGGGAGAAACGTCATGGAAGAGAAGATCTACGACGTGCCGTCCGAATGGACCCACCGTGCCTATCTGGACGACGCCGGCTACCGCGCGAAATACGAGGCCTCGGTGAAGGACCCGGAGGCGTTTTGGGCCGAGGAAGCCAAGCGCATCCACTGGTTCAAGGAGCCGACCCGGATCAAGAATACCAATTTCGGGCCCGGCGACGTCTCGATCCGCTGGTTCGAGGACGGCGTCACCAACGTCGCCTATAACTGCGTCGACAGGCATCTGCACACCCGCGGCGATCAGGTCGCCATCATCTGGGAAGGCGACGATCCGTCCGAATCCAAAAAGATCACCTACCGCGAGCTCTACGCGCAGGTGAACCGCATGGCCAACATCATGCGCAATCGCGGCGTCGAGAAGGGCGACCGCGTCACGATCTACATGCCGATGATCCCGGAAGCGGCCTATGCGATGCTGGCCTGCGCGCGTCTCGGCGCGATCCATTCCGTGGTCTTCGGCGGCTTCTCGCCGGATTCGCTCGCAAGCCGCATTCAGGACGCCAAATCCGCCTTCGTCATCACGGCCGACGAGGGCCTGCGCGGCGGCCGCAAGGTGCCGCTGAAGGTCAATGTCGATGCCGCCATCGAGCGCGTCGGCGCGGGCGTGGTCGACCATGTGCTCGTCGTGCGCCGCACGGGCGGCGCCGTCAACATGGTGCCGGGCCGCGACGTGTATTACGACGAGGCGGCCGGGCTGGTCTCGGACGATTGTCCCTATGAGGAGATGAACGCGGAGGACCCGCTCTTCATCCTCTACACTTCCGGCTCGACGGGCACCCCGAAGGGCGTGCTGCACACCACCGGCGGCTACCTCGTCTATGCGGCGATGACGCATCAATACGTCTTCGACTACCATGACGGCGACATCTACTGGTGCACCGCCGACGTGGGCTGGGTGACGGGCCACTCCTACATTCTCTACGGACCGCTCGCGAACGGCGCGACCACGCTGATGTTCGAGGGCGTGCCCACCTATCCGTCGATCTCCCGCTTCTGGGAGGTGATCGACAAGCACAACGTGAACATCTTCTACACCGCGCCGACCGCGATCCGCTCGCTCATGCAGGCGGGCGAGGAGCCGGTGAAGAAGACCTCGCGCAAGACCCTGCGCCTGCTAGGCTCCGTGGGCGAGCCGATCAACCCGGAAGCCTGGGAATGGTACCACCGCGTGGTCGGCGACAGCCGCTGCCCCATCGTGGATACCTGGTGGCAAACGGAAACCGGCGGCATCCTCATCACGCCGCTTCCCGGCGCGACGAAGCTGAAGCCAGGATCGGCCACACGGCCCTTCTTCGGCGTAAAGCCGCAGATCGTGGATGCGGAAGGCAACGTGCAGGAGGGAGCAACGGAAGGCAATCTCGTGATCGCCGATTCCTGGCCGGGCCAGATGCGCACGGTCTATGGCGACCATGAGCGCTTCGTGCAGACATACTTCTCCACCTATCCCGGCAAGTACTTCACCGGCGACGGTTGCCGCCGCGATGCGGACGGCTATTACTGGATCACCGGCCGCGTGGACGACGTGATCAACGTGTCCGGCCACCGCATGGGCACGGCGGAAGTGGAATCCGCGCTCGTGGCTCATCCGAAGGTGTCGGAAGCCGCCGTGGTCGGCTATCCGCACGACATCAAGGGCCAGGGCATCTACGCCTACGTGACGCTGATGGCGGGCGAGCAGCCCACGGAGGAGCTGCGCAAGGAGCTGGTGGCCTGGGTGCGCAAGGAAATCGGCCCGATCGCCTCGCCGGACCTGATCCAGTTCGCCCCCGGCCTGCCGAAGACCCGCTCCGGCAAGATCATGCGCCGCATCCTGCGCAAGATCGCCGAGGACGAGTTCGGCTCGCTGGGCGACACCTCGACCCTCGCCGACCCCGCCGTGGTCGACGACCTCATCACCAACAGGCAGAACAAGCGCACGCAGGCGGCCTGATCCGGAGCGCGTCATCCTGGGGCCGCGCTGTGGAGCCCAGGATGGTTCCAGACACTCTTCACGTCATGGCCGAGCTCGTCTCGGCCATCTCGTTTTCAGACCATCAAACCTCCTCAGGATGAGGCAGAGCGTTAGAGAGCCAGATCGGCTCACGCCCTCCAGTACGATGCGTTTCGTGGAGCCTCGGAACCGTCACCGTTTCCTTTGCGTCTCACCCTCACGCTAGCAGCAGGAGGGTTTTCACATGATCGCGCGGATCGCCATCGCCTTGGCCGCCTTCACCCTTGCCACCCCGGACGCATTCGCCCGCGAGGTCGTGCCGTTTCAGGAAAGCATCTCGCCCGGCACCATCGTCATCAAGACGGGCGAGCGGCGGCTCTACTACGTGCGCGGCGACGGGACGGCCCTGCGCTATCGCGTGGCGGTCGGAAAACCCGGCAAGCAATGGTTCGGCGAGGCGCAGATCGACGGCAAATACATGAAGCCCGCCTGGGCGCCGCCAGCAGAGGTCAAGCGCGACAACCCCCGCCTGCCCGACGTGATCCCGGGCGGGGCGCCGAACAATCCCATGGGCGCGCGGGCGCTCACTCTCAATCTCGACGAATACGCCATCCACGGCACCAACCGTCCCAGCTCCATTGGCACCTATGCCTCGTATGGCTGCATCCGCATGCTCAACGAGGACATCGTCGATCTCTACAACCGGGTGAATGTAGGCACGCGGGTGGTGGTGACGCGCTAGAGCATTTTTCGGCGAAGTGGATCCGGTTCGCCGTCAAAAAATGCGGCATGACAAAGAAGAGAGCCGTTCCATGCAAATGGAATCGGCTCTAGGCGTAGAGATCCGCCCGCGACGGCGGCAGGCCCGAGGGGCCGCGCGTGCGCTTGGAGACGAGGGTCTGGTTCACGCCCACCGCCGCACGCTCGAAGGCAAGGGAGCAGCCAGCCAGGTAGAGAAGCCACATGCGGGTCTTCTCCTTGCCCACCATGGCCTCGGCCTCCTTCCGCCTCGCATTCAGGTTCTCCCACCACAGGCGCGTGGTGCGCTGGTAATGCTCGCGCCAGCCTTCCACGTCGTGCACCTCGAAGCCGAAGCGCTCGAGATTGGCGATCGACATGCCGAGGTGATCGAGCTCGCCTCCGGGGAAGATATAGCGGGTGAGCGCCTTGTATTCGGGCTTGAGCTTGCGGAAGGCCCGCTCGCTCTTCTTCGCGCGCCGCGCGATGGTGTGATGAAGGTAAAGCCCGCGCGGACGAAGCAGGCGATGCACCGAGCGGAAATAAGTGGGATGATTCCTGATGCCCACATGCTCGAACATGCCGATGGAGGAGATCTTGTCGAACTCGCCCTCCATCTGCGTGAAGTCCTTCACGAGAATCTCGACGCGGTCCTGCAATCCCAGCCGCGCCACCTTCTCGCGGGCGAGCTTCGCCTGCTCCTCGGCGAGCGTCACGCCGGTGGCCTTCACGCCGTAATGCTGCGCCGCATGGCAGACCAGCGCGCCCCAGCCGCAGCCGATATCGAGGAAGCGCTCGCCCGGTTTCAGCCGCAGCTTGCGGCAGATCATGTCGAGCTTGTCGAATTGCGCGCGGGCGAGATCGTCGTGCCAATCCGGCTGGAAGTAGGCGCAGGTATAGACCATCTCCGGATCGAGGAAGAGGCCGTAGAACGCGTTTGACACGTCGTAGTGATAGGCGACGTTCTTCTTGTTGGTCTGGGGCTTTCCCTCCCGCGCCTTCGGGTTCTCCTCGACGCGGGCAAGCGGGCGCGGCATGTCGGCGGGCGCGCGCAGGAAATGATAGGCGGTCTTCAGCGCCTTGACCTTGCTCAACCCGCGAAGACGACGCCCGGCCTTCTGCGGACGCTGGGCGGCGAGATCGAAGATGGTGCCGTTCTTCAGTTCCAACAGGCCCGACACATAGGCATTGAGCGCCGTGTCCAGAGTCGGGCGGCGGACGAGGCTTGCCACCACGTTCTCGTGCCGGATGGCGAGACGCATGGCATAGGACGGCAGGTCGGCAGGAACCGTGGAGCCGTCCCACAATTCGAAGCCGAATTGCAGGTCGAGCGCCTTGTGCGCGTCCTCCAGAAGATCCCGGAAAAGCCTGAGCCGCTCTGCCCCGCTCATCACCCCACTACCTTTGGTGCTTCGTCATTGCGGAGGACACTAAGCGGGGGTGTGGCCTGAGACAATCGTTTCCGGGAAGAGAGCCGTTTAAAAGTCGCTGGCGAGGCCTTTCACCTCCCAGTCGTCGTAGCGCACGGGCTCCAGGCCGCCGCGGCCCTGAAGCTCCTTCTCCTTGGCGATCTCCGCCGCCTTGGCGTCGATTTCCCTGCGCCGCTGGGCGGCCTCCTCCAGAGCCCGCTGAGCTGCGGGCGAGAGAGGTTTTCTGGGTGCGGCCCCTTCGAGGGCAGGTGCAGACAAGGTCGGCCGGGTGTCGTCGGTGCTCATGAGAAGCCTTTATCAGGTCTGTGCTCCCGATGGGAGAGGCAAGGCAGCGCGGCTGCCGTTGCGATACTCTTGGTAGAGAGCTGGACCGTTCCCACATAAGGATCAAACGAGTGAATCCTTGTTCGAGGTGGAGACCCCGATGAACACCGTCAAGACCGGTATGCTGCTGGCGGCCCTCATGGCCCTGTTCGGCGTTGTCGGCTATATGCTGGGCGGCGCATCCGGCATGATGATCGCTCTTGGCCTCGGCCTGGCCACCAACCTTTTTGCCTACTGGAACTCCGACCGGCTGGCGCTTGCCGCCCACCATGCTGTTGAGGTCGATGAGCGAACCGCGCCCGAGCTCGTCCATATGGTGCGGGATCTCGCCCAGAATGCAGGGCTTCCCATGCCGCGGGTCTACATCATCGAGAATCCGCAGCCCAATGCGTTCGCGACCGGACGCAACCCGGAGAATTCGGCGGTTGCCGCCACCACAGGCCTTCTCGACATGCTCTCGCGGGATGAAGTGGCGGGCGTGATGGCTCACGAGCTCGCCCATATCAAGAACCGCGACACGCTGATCATGACGGTGAGCGCCACCATTGCCGGTGCCATTGCGACGCTGGCCCAGTTCGGATTTCTGTTCGGCGGGCGTGGCGACGACAGGCCGAATCCCATCGTGATGATCGCCACCGCGCTGATTGCGCCGATCGCCGCCATGATCATCCAGATGGCGATCAGCCGCTCACGGGAATATGACGCCGACAAGATGGGTGCGGAGATCTGCGGCCAGCCCATGGCGCTGGCTTCCGCGCTGGCGAAGATCGCGGGCGGCGTGGCCCATGTGCCCAACATGGATGCGGAACGCCATCCCGCCACCGCGCCCCTCTTCATCATCAATCCGCTGTCCGGGCATGGCATGGATAATCTGTTTTCCACCCACCCGGCGACGGAAAACAGGATTGCGGCGCTCCATGCTTTGGCGCAGGAGATGGGAACGGCGCCGCAACCCGGCTTCTTCGCGCAATCTTCAACCAGTCCCTGGGGCCAGCCGCCCCGCCGCGGACCCTGGGGTTAAGTATTTTGAATCAATCGGACGAACAGGCAGGCCTCGGCCCCCGCCGCCTTGCCTGGATGGCAGTAGCGGAAACCATGAAGCGGCGCGTGCCGCTCGATGACGTGCTGGACGAGCTGTCGCCGAAGGAAAACCTTTCCGCGAGAGACGAGGCTCTGGCGCGAGCCATCGCCATCGTCACCTTCCGTCGCCTCGGCACCCTGGGACGCGCTCTCAACGAGCGCCTCAACCGGGATCCGAAGGACGAACGCCTTCTGCATCTTCTCGCCATCGGCGCCGCGCAGATCCTGTTCCTCGACATTCCCGACCATGCCGCTGTCGACAGCGCGGTGCGGCTGGCCCAGGAAGACCCGAAGCTTCATCATGCAGGCGGCTTCATCAACGCGGTGCTGCGGCGCGTGGCCCGCGAGCGCGACATGATCCTTGGCGCTCAGGAATCTTGGCTCGACACGCCTACCTGGCTCGAAGAGCGCTGGGTGAAGCAATACGGCGAGGCGCTTGCGGCTAAGATCGCGGAAGCGCACCGCTCCATGGCTTCCGTCGATCTCTCCGTGAAGGAGAATGCGAAGGATTGGGCCGAGCGTCTGGGCGGTGTTCTTTTGCCCACCGGCAGCATCCGCCTCGTGGAGCGCACCGCGATCCGCGACCTGCCCGGCTTCGATGAAGGCGCATGGTGGGTGCAGGACGCCGCCGCCGCATTGCCCGCCCGCCTGCTGCAGGCAAAGCCCGGCGAGCGCATCGCGGATCTGTGCGCCGCGCCCGGCGGCAAGACAGCGCAACTCGCCGCAGCGGGAGCCGAGGTTCTGGCTGTGGATCGCTCGGCCAAGCGCCTGAAGCGTCTGGAAGAGAATCTCGCGCGTCTCGACCTCAAGGCGGAAACCCGCGCCATCGATGCGGAAAAGCTCGATGAAGCGCCCTTCGATGCGATTCTTCTCGATGCACCCTGTTCCGCCACCGGCACGATCCGCCGTCATCCGGATGTGGCCTGGACCAAAGCCGAGGAGGACATCCGCAAGCTCGCAGGGCTGCAGACGCGCCTTCTCGACAAGGCGGCACACCTGCTCAAGCCCGGCGGCCGCCTCGTCTATTGCACCTGTTCGCTCGAAGCCGAGGAAGGGGAACGGCAGGCAACGGAATTCCTCTCTCGTCATCCTGACTTCAAGCGCCAACCGATCTCGGCGGATGAAATCGGCGGTCTTGCCGAATGCCTCACGCCTGAAGGCGATGTGCGCACCCTGCCTTGTTATCTCGTGTCGAGCGAACATGAGCGCGGCGGCCTCGACGGTTTCTTCATCGCACGCTTCGTGAAAGCCGCCTGACAGCATGACCTACCCCCTCCCCGCAGAGGAGGGGGACCATGCACCATCGCCTGCATCCATTAAGCCATCGACGGCAGCCCGTTTCTGTTGAAATCGGTCACAACACCCCATGCTTACACGTTGTTAACCAGTCAGCAGGAACTCCCCTCTATGCTGGCGCGGACGAGCATGACTAAAGGAGCGCCACGGGTGGATTTCGGGCCAGATCGCTGGCGTCTGTACAAGCTTGCCTTGAAAGAGGCAGGCCGCGCCATGCGTGGAGGAGCGGTCTGGAGCTTGTCCAAGGTGTTCGCGCGAGCGCCCATGCCGACCCGGCTGCTCTTCGCGCCGCAGGATCTGCGCACGGCCGATCCCACCATCGCCACCGACATCTATTCCGGCTTCTTCGCCTTCGCGGGCCGGGCGATCACCACGAGCGGACGCTCCCCCTTCGCTTTCACGCCGCCGAGCAAGGCCTGGGCGGAGGCGCTCTATGGCTTTGGCTGGCTGCGCCACCTGCGCGCCGCCGGCACGGCCCTGGCGCAGGCCAATGCGCGTTCGCTGGTGGATGAATTCGTCTCATCGAGACTCGGCGACAGGAATATCGCGTGCGATACGCAGGTGATTGCGCGTCGGCTCATGTCCTTCATCAGCCAGTCGCCGCTGATCCTGGAAGGTGCGGACCACGCCTTCTATCAACGTTTCCTGCGCCTCATCGGCCAGCACGTGCGCGAGCTCGAACGTCATCTGCGCTCCGGCGCCCTGCCGCAGCAGCAGCTGATGGCGGCGATTGCGCTCTGCTATGCAGGCCTGTGCTGCGAAGGCCTCGACCGCAACCTGCGCCGCGCGAGCCGTCTTCTGGCCCGCGAGCTCGACCGCCAGATTCTCGCCGATGGCGGCCATGCAAGCCGCAATCCGCGCATCATGGTCGATCTTCTGTTCGATCTTTTGCCCTTGCGGCAGATGTTCGCGAGCCGCGAGGTCGATACGCCCGAGGCGCTGCTCAACGCCATCGACCGCATGCTGCCCATGGTGCGCCTGTTCCGCCACGGCGACGGCACTCTCTCGCATTTCAACGGCATGGGCGTGACGGCGGCCGACCATCTCGCGACGCTGCTCACCTATGACGACATGCGCAGCCAGCCGATCCAGCACGCGCCACATTCGGGCTACGAGCGCATGGAAGCGGGTCGCACGCTGCTGGTCGTGGATGTGGGCGCGCCGCCTCCGACAGGCCTTTCCACGGAAGCCGGAGCGGGCTGCCTCTCCTTCGAGTTCTCCAGCGCCTTGCAGCGCATCGTAGTCAATTGCGGCACGCCGCGGATCGCAGGCGACACGATCATCCAGGCATCGCGCTCCACGGCCGCCCACTCGACGGCCTCGGTCAACGATATCTCGTCCTGCCAGATGGTGGGCGACAGGGGCAACTGGTTCAATCGCCGGATCGCCCGCTGGCTCCAGCGCCGCATCGGACCCGTGGTGCTCAACGGTCCCGAGAGGGTCGCATCCGAGCGCAGCGAACGGGAACATGCCCAGATCCTTACCGCCAGCCATGACGGCTATCGCCAGCGCTTCGGCCTCACCCACGAGCGGCGGCTGCAGCTTGCCCCGAAGGGCAACAGCCTTAGCGGCGAGGATGTCTTCTGGGGCGAAGGCACGATTGCCGCCTCGGCGGAGGCTACCATCCGCTTTCACCTTGCCCCCGGCATCAAGGCGAGCCGCGCACAGGGCGGCCGGGTCGTGATGCTCGTGCTGCCGAACCAGGAGGCCTGGCAGTTTACCGCGACCCCTGTTGGGGCTCATGTGGAAGACAGCGTGTTTCTCGCGGCCCCCGACGGCATGCGCCGCACGGAGCAGATCGTGCTCCGCCTTCGCCCCAGCGAAACCCCTTCCGTCCAGTGGCGCTTCGAGCGCCTGGCGCGCACGTTCAATCCGGCGCAAGCGGCAGAGATGACGCAGGAACTGCTCTGAGAGCGAACCTCGGGCCGCGGGCTGTTTGCGAGTGAGAATTTCTGCACCCTGAGGCTAAAAGGCGGATTTCAATCGGCTTGGCCTCAGTTAATGTGATCGAGGGCGAAGCGGGATCCGCCTGAGATCCGATGGGGGCGTTCATGAGCGTGGCTGATGCTGTCGGGCTCATAGGGGTTGCAGCTTATTTGTCAGCCTACGGGCTGCTGCAACTGGGCATTTTGAAGGTCGAGGATACTCGTTACGCCCTGCTCAACGGTGCCGGCGCCATTGCGATCCTCTACTCGCTGATTTTCGACTTCAACCTACCCTCCTTCGTGACTCAGGCCGCATGGCTGGTCCTGACGGTGATCGGCTTCATGCGCTCCCGCCTGAAGCGGCAGACCTCGCTTGCTTAGGACGCGCTGGAAGGCAAAGCCGCGAAACCCTGGCCTTCTAGGTTCCCATCCTTAGCCCATCGTGCTATCGCGCCCGCATCTTTACCCCTTCATGGAGCGGCCGCCATGCCGAGCGATCTGAAGCGCGTCTCCCGCGCTCTGCTTTCCGTATCCGACAAGACGGGTCTCGTGGACTTTGCCCGGGCTTTGTCCGAGCGGGGCATCGAGCTGGTCTCCACCGGCGGCACGCACAAGGCGCTGAGGGAAGCGGGCCTGCCCGTGAAGGACGTGAGCGACCTGACGGGCTTTCCCGAGATGATGGACGGGCGCGTGAAGACGCTGCATCCGGCTGTTCATGGCGGCCTTCTCGGCATTCGTGGCAATCCTGAGCATCAGGCGGCCATGCTGGCCCATGGCATCCAGCCCATCGACCTGCTGGTGGTGAACCTCTACCCCTTCGAGGCCACCGTCGCGGCGGGCAAGCCCTACGACGACTGCATCGAGAACATCGACATCGGTGGCCCTGCCATGATCCGCGCCGCCGCCAAGAACCATGGCGATGTGGCCGTGGTGGTGGACGGGGCCGATTATGCTGCGGTTCTCGACGATCTCTCGCAGCATAAAGGCGCAGTCACCTATACGCTCCGCCGCCGCCTCGCCCAGAAGGCCTATGCCCGTACGGCAGCCTACGATGCCGCGATTTCCAACTGGTTCGCGAATGAACTCGGCGATGCAACCCCGCCCTTCCTCGCCCTCGGCGGCTCCATTGCCGAGGTGATGCGCTATGGCGAGAACCCGCACCAGAGCGCCGCTTTCTATCGTACTCCCGAACAGCGCCCCGGCGTCTCGACGGCGCGTCAGGTGCAAGGCAAGCAGCTTTCCTACAACAACATCAACGACACCGACGCCGCCTATGAGGCGGTCGCTGAGTTCGCGCCCGAGCGTTCGGCTGCCATCGTGATCGTGAAGCACGCGAACCCCTGCGGCGTCGCGGAAGGCGCAACCCTCGTCGAGGCCTACGAAAAGGCCCTGCGCTGCGATCCGGTTTCCGCTTTCGGCGGCATCGTCGCCATGAACCGCACGCTCGACGCCCAAGCGGCCAAGGCCATCACCGAGATCTTCACGGAGGTGATCATCGCCCCAGACGCGAGCGAAGAAGCCATCGCCATCGTCGCCGCGAAGAAGAACCTGCGCCTGCTGCTCGCGGGCGGCCTGCCCGATCCGCGTCAGGCGGGCTTGACGCTCCGAACGGTGGCAGGCGGCTTCCTCGCGCAGTCGCGCGACAACGCCGTGGTCGATGCCATGGACCTGAAGGTGGTGACCAAGCGCGCGCCGTCCGAGCGCGAGCTTGCCGACCTGCGCTTCGCCTTCCGCGTCGCCAAGCACGTGAAGTCGAACGCCATCGTCTATGCCAAGGACCTCGCCACCGTCGGCATCGGCGCGGGCCAGATGAGCCGCGTCGATTCCTCACGCATCGCCGCCTGGAAGGCCGCGGAAGCCGCAAAAGCGGCCAATCTGCCCGAGACCCTCGCCAAGGGTTCGGTCGTCGCCTCCGACGCCTTCTTCCCCTTCGCGGACGGACTGCTCGCTGCGGCGGAAGCCGGCGCCACCGCCGTGATCCAGCCCGGCGGCTCCATGCGCGACGACGAGGTGATCAAGGCCGCCGACGAGGCAGGCCTCGCCATGGTCTTCACCGGTCACAGGCATTTCCGACACTAGGGACCGACCCTACATCAGGGTCTTCAGCTCAAGGAGACCTTGATGATCGTGACCACCACACCCTCCATTGAAGGCCGCCGGATAGCCACCTATCGCGGCATCGTCTCGGGCGAAGCGATTCTTGGCGCGAACGTCTTTCGCGATTTCTTCGCCTCCATCCGCGATGTGGTCGGCGGGCGCTCCGGATCCTACGAGCGCGTGCTGCGCGACGGGCGAGACACGGCCATCAGCAAGATGATCGAGGAGGCACAGCGCCTCGGGGCTCACGCGATCGTGGGCGTTCACATGGATTACGGCGCCATCGGCAAGAACGAAGGCATGATGATGGTGACGGTGAGCGGCACCGCGGTGACCCTCGAATAGAGGCTCAGGCCTTCCTCACGCCGCTCAGAATCATGAAACCTGCGAACAGGAACAGGATCAGCACCGCCGGTCCTGCGGCCTGCGTCTCGAAGATCGCGGTCGCGATCGCGACCGCGAGCGGAGCGAGAAACGACGTGACCTTTCCCGAGAGCGCCAGCAACCCGAAGTAACGCCCCGCCTCGCGCGCCGGCACGAGCCGCGCGAGGAGGCTGCGCGATGATGCCTGCAGCGGTCCCGCGACTGAGCCGATGATGAGGCCAAGCAGCACGAAGAGTTTTTCCGGCGTACTGGCGTAAAGCCCTTCAGCCGCGGGCGCTGTCGGAATGACGAAGAGAATGTGATCGCGGCCGAGCGACAATACGCCCACGCACACGAGCGCGAGCACGAAGATCGCGCCGAGGATGACGGGCTTTGCGCCGAAGCGGTCATCAAGGCGTCCGCCGATCAGCGCTCCGACGGTTCCGGTGATCGTGAGCATGATGCCGAAGAGGCCGAGTTCCGTCGCCTGCCAGCCGAATACCCCTGCCCCGTAGATCCCTCCGAAGGCGAACAGGGCGACGAGCGCATCCTGATAGACCATGTTGGCGATGAGAAAGCGCAGCACGCCCTGGTGCCGCCGCGCATCGCTGAGCGTGTGCTTCACCTGCGCCACGCCCTGCCGCACGGCCTCGCCCAGTTTGAGCTTGGATCGCGCGGCGTCGGGCGTGAACAGGAAGAGCGGCATCACGAAGATGAGAAACCATACAGCCGAGAACGGGCCGGTGATCCTGTCCCCCTCACGCTGTGTGGGATCGAGCCCGAAAAGCGGCGTGATCCCGAAAAACGTCCTGCCGCTGCCCGCATCCGCCGCAAGGAAACCCAGCACGATTACGAGTGACACCAAGCCGCCGAGATAGCCGATGGCCCAGCCGGTTCCGGAGAGCCGTCCGAAGCGTTCCGGCGGCACGAGATGGGGAATCATCGCGTTGTTGAACACCGCAGCCACTTCGACCGCGACCGTGGCAAACGCAAAACCGAAGAGTGCGATGAGGATCGCATTCGCCTGACCCGGCGCGGCATACCAGAGCGCGAAGGAAGCCAGGAACAGCACGAGCCCGCAGGCGGCGATCCATGGCTTCTTCGGGCCCGTCGCATCGGCCACCGAGCCAAGAACCGGCGAGAGGATTGCCAGCGCAAAGCCCGCAGCGGCTGTGGCGTAGCCCCAGAGGCTTTGGCCGGTCACCGGATCGGGGGCGAGCGATGCTGCGAAGTAAGGCGCGAAGACGAAGGTGGTGACCAGAGTGAAGAAGGGCTGACAGGCCCAGTCGAACAGCAGCCAGCCCAGGATGGCGGGACGCGAAGCCATGACGGGCTTTGCCTGACGCTCGCTCCCGCTCACCGATTCATTCCTGTCACCCTGAGCCCTCGCGTCAGCCCGTCCTTGCCAGATCGCCCAGCAGGCTCGCCGCCACCGTGATTTTCGACAGCGTCAGGCCCGACGAGACGATGCTGTCCACCGCACTCCTGATGCGGCTGACATCGGCGCCCCTCTTCTCGCTCCAGGCCTGGACTGCATCCGTGCCGGAGAGATCACCCATGACCACCTCCGCCGTCAGGCCGCGATGGGCATAGGCGATGTTGTCGATGGCACGATCGAGCGCCAGACGATCGAAATAATCGCTGACGGTGATCTCATATGCCGCGCCGATGAGCGAACCCAGACGGAACGCAGCTTCGAGAGCGAAATGCGTGCATGCAATGTCGCCCACGGGCTTGCCCGTCTTCTGCGCGGTGAGCACGATGTCGGGAGCGGCCACCAGGTCCGGCAGGGCGGCGATACGGCGGGCCAGTTCCTCGGGTGTTCCCTGATCGACCAGAGCCTTGGTGCGCGTATCCCACGCCTCCACCGCCTCCGGCGACAGCGTGTCCCGCAGGCCGCGCTCCACCTCCGCGATGCCGGACTGATAGGTGCCGACAATCGTGTCGAGGGAGTGGGTGCTGAAATCCACGTTGCGGATGAACCAGACGATGCGGTTCATGAGCAGATCCTGCAGCTCGCCATAAAGGCGCAATTGCAGCTTGCCCGGCACCACACCATCAAGTGCATCGATGGCAACGTTCATTTCAGTGAGGCCGAATGAATCGCGCGTGGCCGCATAGGCCGCCGCAATGGTCGGCGCATCCGCTCCGGTCTGGTCCACGAGACGCGCCACCATGGTGGCGCCGCCGCGATTGATGATGGCATTCGCAAGCTGCGTCGCGATGATCTCGCGGCGCAGGCGGTGGCCGGCAATCGCATCCGGGAAGCGCTCGCGCATTTCCGCGGGGAAATACCGATCCAGTTCCTTGCCGAGATAAGGATCGTCCGGAACGGTGCTTTCCAACAACTCGTCATGGAGCGAGAGCTTGGCGTAGGCGAGCAGCACCGCGAGTTCCGGGCGGGTGAGCGCCTCGCCGCGACGGGCGCGCTCGGTGAGCGTCGCGTCGTCGGGCAGATACTCAACCTTGCGGTTCAAACGGCCCTGGCTTTCCAGCATCTGCATGAGACGGCGTGCGAAGCCGAGATCGGCGAGTCCGCGCCGCTCAGAGAGCGAGAGAGCAAGTGTCTGCAGATAGTTGTTGCGCAGCACAAGGCTGGCAACCTCATCCGTCATGTCGGCCAGAAGCGTGTTGCGAGCCTCTTCCGTCAGACGGCCGTCGCGCTCGGGCGTGGTGAGCGCGATCTTGATGTTGACCTCCACGTCGGAGGTGTTCACGCCCGCCGAGTTGTCGATGGCGTCCGTGTTGAGGCGAACGCCGTTCTGCCCGGCCTCGATACGCCCGCGCTGGGTCATGCCCAGGTTGGCGCCCTCGCCGATCACCTTGGCGCGCACATCCGCCCCGGCGATGCGGATCGCATCGTTGGCGCGGTCACCCACCTGCTCGTCGGTCTCTACGGACGAGCGGATGTAAGTGCCGATGCCGCCGAACCAGAGCAGGCCGACATTGGCCTTGAGGATCGCCGTCATCACCTCGGCGGGAGTCGCCTCCGCCTTGTTGAGATCGAGCAGGGCGCGCACTTCCGGCGAGAGCGGGATCGATTTCGCACTGCGCGAGAACACGCCGCCGCCTGCGGAGATGAGCGACTTGTCGTAATCCTGCCAGCTCGAACGGGGCAGATTGAACAGGCGCTCGCGCTCGTTATACGCGGTTTCCGGATCCGGGCTGGGATCGAGGAAGATGTCGCGGTGGTCGAAGGCCGCCACGAGCTTGATCGCCCGCGAGAGCAGCATGCCGTTGCCGAACACGTCGCCCGACATGTCGCCGACGCCCGCCACAGTGACGGGCTGCGTCTGGATGTCGATGTCCATCTCGCGGAAGTGGCGTTTCACCGCTTCCCACGCGCCGCGGGCGGTGATGCCCATCTTCTTGTGGTCGTAGCCCTGGCTGCCGCCCGATGCGAAGGCATCGCCGAGCCAATGACCCTTTTCGATGGAGAGCGCGTTCGCCGTATCGGAGAAGGTCGCGGTGCCCTTGTCGGCGGCGACCACGAGATAGGGATCATCCCCGTCGTGGCGCACCGTGTCGGAAGGCGGCACCACGTGGTCGCCTTCGATGTTGTCCGTGAGCTGCAGAAGGGTTCGCACGAAGATGCGATAGCTCTCGGTGCCTTCGGCCAGCCACGCCTGACGGTCGCTTGCCGGCGGCAATTGCTTGGGCACGAAGCCACCCTTCGCACCCACCGGCACGATCACGGCATTCTTCACCTGCTGCGCCTTCACGAGACCCAGCACCTCGGTGCGGAAGTCCTGCGGACGGTCCGACCAGCGAAGGCCGCCGCGCGCCACCTTGCCGTAGCGCAGATGCACGCCCTCGACTCGCGGCGAGTAGACGAAGATCTCGTAGAGAGGCTTGGGCAGCGGCAGGCCTTCGACCTTCGCGCATTCGAACTTGAACGCGATGGTCTGGCGCGGCAGGCCATTGCCCTCCAGCTGGAAGAAGTTGGTGCGCGTCGCTGCTTCGATCAGGTTGATGAAGCGGCGGAGAATGCGGTCGTCGTCGAGGCTCGTGACAGACTGCAGCTGCTCCTCGACTGAGGCGCGCAACTTGGCTTCGCCCTCGGCATCACCCCCATGGCGCGGATCGAACCGCGCATAGAAGAGTTTGACGATGCTCTTGGTGATCGCGGAATGGCGCGCCAGAGTATCCGCGAGGTAATCCTGCGCGTAAGCGATCTGGATCTGGCGAAGATAGCGTCCAAGCGTACGCACCATCGCCACATCGCGCCAACCGAGACCTGCTTCAAGCACGAGACGGTTGAAGCCGTCGGACTCTGCCAGTCCCCGGAACAGGGCGAGTAGCGCCGCCTCGATGAGCGTCTGGATCTCGTCGATATCGATCGCGCCGCCGGCCGCACGCTCCAGCACCATGTCGTGGAGCCATACGCGGTCCATGCCGGTCACGCCGGTGGAAATCACGCGGTAGGTTCTCTCGTTCACCACGCGGAAGCCGAGATTTTCTAGAAGCGGCACCCTGTCGGAGAGCGGCAGCGCGGCGCTGCGCGAAAAGAGCTTCAGGTTGACGCGGGTATCGTCGTCGCCCTCGCGGCGATAGAGATCGACCGCGCGGGGACGGGCCTCGGAGAGCTGCTCCAAGAGTCCGATATCCTTGATCGCCTGCTCGGCACCGAAAGCCTCGCGATAGGCGGCGCTGAACGCATCCGCGTAACGCGTGGCCAGTGCGCGGGCGCGCACGCCGCCGATGGTCTCGTCGAGCTGGTCGCGCAGGGAATCGCCCCAGGTGCGCACGATAGCGGAAATGCCTTTTTCGAGCGTGTCCTGAGAAACCTGCGGAGTATGCCCCTCATCGCGTCCGATGATGTAATGAGTTCGCGCGAGCGGGCCTTCCGGATAAGCAGGATAGGATGCGGAGACGCGTCCTTCGAAGATGCCCGCGAGGAATTGGCCGATGCGCTGGCGCACGCTCGTGTCGTAGCGATCCTTCGGCACGAAGACGAGCACCGAAACGAAGCGGTCGAACTCGTCGGCGCGGGCAAGCGCACGAACGCGCGGGCGCTCCGACAGGTTCATGATATCGATGGCGAAGTGGTAAAGCGTTTCCTCGTCGATCTGGAACAGCTCGTCGCGTGGATAGCTCTCGAGAACGTTGAGAAGCGCGCGGCTCGCATAGCTCGACGGATCGAACCCGGCGCGGCCGACCACCTTCGCCACCTTGTGGCGCAGATACGGCACTTCCGCCGTAGTGTTGGTGTAGGCGCTTGCCGTGAAGAGCCCGACGATGCGCAGCTCGCCTTTGAGCCTGCCATCCGCATCGAAAAGCTTGATCCCGACATAGTCGAGATGCGCGCGGCGATGGACGCGGGACTTGACGTTGGCCTTGGTGATGATGAGCGCCTGAGGCTTTTCCAGGAAGGCGCGGATTTCGGGCGTCATCGCCACGAGTTCGCGCCCGCGGCGCAGCACGCGCACATTGGGGTCGCGCAGGAGGCCCAGGCCCGATCCTTCCACTGGGTCGGCAGCGGCATCACCCTTCGGCAGACGGTATTCCCGGAGTCCGAGGAAGGTGAAGTTATCGCGCGCGATCCAATCGAGGAATGCAATCGCTTCCCGCACCTCGTCGTCGGGCAGCGGCGGCGGATTGAGGCGGTAATTCTGAACGAGTTCGGTCACTCGGGCGCGCATGCCCGGCCAGTCGTGCACGGCGAGCGACACGTCCTTGTGGACGCGGCGCATGGCGTCGATCAGACGGTTGCGGGTTTCCGGATCGTCGATGCGCGGCAGGTGAACGTGAATGAAGCTCTCGCGCTTCACACCGTGGCGTCCGGTGCCGGTGGCCTCGCCCATGAGGCGTACGAGACTGCCATCGGCGTCGCGCTCTACGGCCAGAATCGGATGCGCCACGAGGTAGGGTTCGTAACCCTGATCGACCAACTCGGCGAGGGTCGAGTCGAGCAGGAAGGGCATGTTGTCGTTGACGATTTCGAGAACCGTCACCTCCCGGCGGCGGCCTTCGCGCTCGATTTCAAGATCGATGAGGCGGATGTCCTCGCCCCCACCTATCCGGGGCGACTTCAGATGCTCGTAGGCTGCAGCCGCCAGCTCGGCGAGGGCTGCGGGCGAGTAGGCGGCCAGGTCTTCTGGCGGCACGCGCCCATAGAGATCGCGGACGAACGTGGGTGGAATGGCTTTGTGCCAGGCTTCCAGAACCGCGACGGCCTCGGCCGTCAGTTCGCTTCCGCTGGTCGGCGTTTCCAGCTTCATGCGCATATCCTCTTATGCTCGTTCCGGGAGGGTTGCCACAGAGTGGCGGAGTAAGCAACCAAACCCTCTGTTTCTGCACATGACAGGGTTAAGTTTCGCAGCACCCGGCAATTTTATGCCGCCTGAGCCTCGATGGACGACAGATTCGTGTCGCCCCAGTCTTTCAGGGCCAGGAGCACCGGCTCCAGGCTCTCCCCCCGCGCGGACAGGGAATATTCGACTCGCGGCGGAACCTGCGCATAGACCACGCGGACGATAAGCCCATCCGCCTCCAACTCGCGCAGCTGGTTGGTGAGCATGCGCTGGGTCACTCCCGGGATGAGGCGGCGCAACTCGTTGAAGCGCAAGGTGCCCCGCAACAGCTTGTAGAGGATGACGATTTTCCACTTGCCGTCGATGAGGCTGAGCGCACGCTCGACCGAACATCCGGTGCTGGACGGCTTCTTCAGAACGCGGGGCATAAGAGATCCTTCACGGTATCCTTTTAGACACTATGTGCTCTAATTGTGCGTTCTTGCGATACTATCCTCTATGCTCAACTATGTCTCCAGCAAAAGGAGACACGCCATGCGCGCCGTTGGTTACCAGCAGTCCCTGCCTATCAATTCGGACGCTTCCCTCCTGGATATCGAGCTTCCCCCGCCGGAGCCGGGCCCGCGGGACCTTCTGGTGGAGGTCAAGGCGGTTTCGGTAAACCCGGTCGACACCAAGGTGCGAAAGCGCGCCCAGGCCGAACCCGGCGGCTACAAGGTCCTGGGCTTCGATGCTGCTGGAATCGTCAAGGCCGTCGGCTCCGAGGTTTCTCTCTTCAAGCCGGGCGACGAGGTGTTCTATGCGGGCGCGATCACGCGTTCCGGCACCAATGCGGAATTCCACGCGGTCGATGAGCGGATCGTGGGCAGGAAGCCCAAATCCTTGAGTTTCGAGGAAGCTGCGGCGATGCCGCTGACCACTCTGACCGCCTGGGAGACCCTGTTCGACCGCCTCGACATTAAACGCCCGGTCAAAGGGGCTGCCAATGCCATCGTGATCGTCGGCGCGGCTGGAGGCGTCGGCTCCATCGCCGTGCAGCTCGCAAGCAAGCTCACGGATGTAACGGTGATTGCCACCGCTTCGCGGCCGGAAACGCAGGAATGGGCGCGCGAACTCGGCGCGCATCACGTAATCGACCATACCAAGCCGCTTTCCGGGCAGATTGAGGCATTAGGGATCGGTGCTCCCGCCTTCGTATTCTCTATCACGCACACGGAAGCTCACTTCGCAGAGATCGCGAAGACCATCGCACCTCAGGGACGCTTCGCCCTGATCGACGACCCGAAGGACCCGCTCGACATCAGCCTCATGAAAGGCAAGAGCGTTTCAATCCATTGGGAATCGATGTTCACCCGCTCCACCTTCCAGACGGCGGACATGGACCGTCAGCACGAGATCCTGAACGAGGCGGCGCGCCTCGTGGACGAGGGGAAGATCCGAACGACGCTCGCCGATGTGCTGGGACCGATCAATGCGGCCAATTTGAAAAAGGCGCATGCCTTCATCGAGAGCAACCGCGCCAAGGGCAAGATCGTCCTGTCGGGGTTCTGAGGCACAAAAAAAGAAAGGCCGCCTGGAAAGGCGGCCGATGTCTCGAGGATTGGTGGCCCGGTCCTCCAGCAATCCGGAGGGCTGGGGGGCTGACGTGTCCAGACCGATGGTCGAACCGGGCCGTCGAGGCAACTTAAGCATTTACGGCATTTAGTGAGGCGCCTTATGGGCGCGAATGCGGCAGGAATAAGATTTGGGGAAATCGCGGTGATTCATTTCACCCCTATGGGTTGATCCATTCTTTGGCCGGACCCATCATCTGATATCAAGGAAACCAGTGATGGGAGTTCTCATGAGCGAAGGTGACATCCCGGAGCCGCTGCGCGGCGGCTCGATGCAGGGCACGGCTCATGTCGTGCCCTTCCCCGCCGCGCCGAAGCGGGTGTCCTTCGACCGTGGTGAGTTGCAGACCATTCTCAATCTCTACGGCCGCATGGTGGCTGCAGGCGAATGGCGCGATTACGCGATCGATTTCACTCCCGACAAGGCGGTTTTCTCGATCTACCGACGCACTTCCGAAATGCCCCTCTACCGCATCGAGAAAGATCCCAAGCTCGCGAAGAGGCAAGGGGCCTATTCCGTCATCGTCTCCACAGGACTCATTCTGAAGCGCGGGCACGAACTCGACCGCGTGCTGCGCGTGCTCGACAAACCGAAGGTCGTCTCGAACTAAACGCCGCCTGACGTCCAGAACGCCCCGACGCGTCTCGCGTTGCCGCATGATCATGCAGCAGCGTGGAGGGTATCTCATGGCACGCGACATGGCCGGTCTTTCCGTCGTCATCACTGGCGCGTCGAGCGGCATCGGCCGCGTTGCGGCTCGTATCTTCGCGCAACGCGGCGCCGGCCTGACTCTCGCGGCCCGTCGTGCGGAGCTCGCAGAAGCAGCCTGCATGCTTTAGACGTTGGGCACTTTCGGCATCCGCAGGAGCCAGAGTGTCGATGCGAGAGCACCCAGCACACCGATGAACAGAATCGGCCTGATGCCGAGCCAATCCGCTGCGCTTCCAGCCACCAGTGCACCGACCAGTCCCAATCCTGCCGTGAGCAGATGGAACACGCCGCCTTCGCGTCCGCGTAAGGAATCGGGTGTTTCCATCTGACGGACAGTCGAGACGGTGGTGAAAAAGATCACGGACAGAGCATCGCCCATGAGCTGGGACACACAGAGGAAGGCGACCGCCATCCAGAGCGGCCCATGCGCCATGGGGATGAACGCCAGCATCACGCTGTAGGCAATGAGAATGCCGATAAGAAGCCGGCGTGGAGCGAAGCGGCGTCCGGCCCATCCCGCAAGCCGCGCGCCGATAACGGCACTGATGCCGCCCAAGGCAATGACGAAGCCGAGCACGCCGGGCGGAATGGCGAGATCGCGCACTGCGTAGAGCACATAGAGCGGCGCGAAGAACGACAGACAAAACCCCAAGGTCGCGATGCACAGAGTCAGAGGCCGCAGAACCGGATGACTGAAGACAAAGCGCAGGCCTTCCTTGGTTTCGCGCCAGAGATCGGGTGCATGCTCACTCGGGCTCACCGGGATTTCCGGACGCTTGATCGAGGACAGGAAAAAGGCCGACCAGAGATAGGACAGGGCATCGAACAGGATCGCGAAAGGTGCGGTGAAAACCTGAATCGCGAGGCCCGCCAAAGCAGGCCCGACCACTTCGGCGGCGGCGTCGGTGGTGGCGAGCTTCGCATTGCCGTCGAGCAGCTGATCGCGCTCGACCACGCTCGGCAGATAGGCGTTGTCGGCCGTCTGGAAGAACATGGAGAACAGGGCAACAATAGTGGACACGCCGATCACGTGACCGATGGTGATGGCATCGAACCACGCGAGAACGGGAAGGGTTGCGAGAGCGCCCGCGCGGGCGAGATCCGCCAGGATCAGGATGCGCCGGCGCGATGTGCGGTCGATCCAGGCGCCGACGAAGGGACTGACGATCACGCCCGGCAGAGCGCTGAGCGCAACAAGAAGGCCGAGGTCCCAGGCCGAAGCGCCGAGCGTCAGCGCCGCGATGATCGGCAGCCCTTCCCGCGTGAAGCGCGTGCCGACGGCTGACAGGGTCTGGGCTGCCCAGAGGCGCAGGAAATCGGGATTGTCCCAGAGACCGCCGCGCGGTCTGGCGATGAAGGAAGCCAGCATGGAAGAACTACAGGATCGGGCGCGTCGGAGGCTCGGCGGTGCCACGGCCAAGGGGACGCTGCATGAGTACGGTGGAAAGCCAGCGCCCGTGCTTATAGCCGATGCCCTTGAGAATGCCGACCGGCTCGAAGCCGAGGCTTTTGTGCAGGGTGATGGAGCCCTTCGATTCCTCGTCGCCGATGACGGCGACCATGAGCCTGAAATCCAGCGCCTCGCATTCGCTGATCAAGGCTTCGAGCAGCAAGCGCCCCACGCCCTGCCCTTGCGCGGAAGGCGCCACATAGATCGAGTCCTCCACCGTGGAACGGTAGGCGGGCCGGGGGCGATAGGCCCCCACATAGGCATAACCAAGGACTTCGCCATCCCGCTCGGCCACCAGATAAGGATACCCTCCTTCGAGGAGAGCCGCCCGACGGCGCGCCATCTCCGCTTCGGAGGGAGGCTCCAACTCGAACGAAGCGGTGCCGTTGAGCACCGCATGGGCATAGATGGCCGCGATGGCGGGGAGGTCGGCTTCAGCCGAGGGGCGGACGATGAGGCTCATGGCTCTTGGTAGGATGAAGCCTTACATTCCGCAATCCGCAAACAGAAAGCCCCGGCCTTTGGGCCGGGGCTTTTGAGCGTTCGATCCGTTCGCCCTTACTCGTTGCGGTTGCCCACGAGAGCCAGGAGGAACTGGAACATGTTGATGAAGTCCAGGTACAGGGTCAGTGCGCCCATGACCGAGACCTTGCCTGCGGCCTCAGAGTCAAAGTTGCCGTACAGGTACATCTCCTTCAGCTTCTGCGTATCGTAGGCGGTGAGGCCTGCGAAGATCAGAACGCCGATCACGGAAATGCCGAACTGCAGCGCGCTCGACGCGACGAAGATGTTCACGATCGAGGCGATGATCAGGCCGAACAGGCCCATGATCAGGAACGAGCCCATGCCCGACAGGCTGCGGCGGGTGGTGTAGCCCCACAGCGACAGCGCGCCGAAGGAGGCCGCCGTGATGAAGAACACCTGCACGACGCTGGCGCCCGTGTAGCGGATCAGCAGCGTCGAGAGCGAAGCGCCCATCACCGCCGAGAAGGCGAAGAAGGTGCCGCGTGCCGCAGCGGCCGACATGCGGTCGAGGCGGAACGAGAAGAAGAAGATGAAGGCCAGAGGCGCCAGCGCCACAACCCACATCAGGGGCGAGCCATACAGCGTCGCGCCGAACTGGGTCAGGCCGATGCCGCCCATGCGTGCGACGGCCTGGGACGGATCGCTCGTCGTGGCCAGCATATTGATGCCGAGCGCGACAAGAGCCGAAATGGCCAGACCCAGAACCATGTTGTTGTAGACGCCGAGCATGAAGGCGCGCAGGCCCTGGTCGACCTGTGCTGCCGTCCGGGCAAAGCCGGTGCCATAGGCGGTTTGGTTTTGCTCATACGGTTGCATCGGAGTCCTTTCTCGCGGTGTCCCGTGTTTCCCTCAGAAAGGCTGAAACGTCAGCCCTCGATCACCATGATAACACGGCGATGCACGGAATATGAGGGGGCGGCCCTTGCTTCGCAAGAGGTAACGTCAAGCTTCAATTTTTTGTGAAAAGAATTTTTGAGGAGCGGAGTCGATTCTGCTCCTCATATCTCTTCTCCGCCTGTCTATAACGTTGGATGCAAGCTGCTCCGCTAAAGGTTTCTCAAGTATTGCGCAGGCTTTTGACTGAGAATTCGCCACGTTCCCACTAAGCCCAGGCCCACGGTGACCAATACGGCCAAGGCACACGCCACCAGAGCCCCCGATAAATCTAAGCTAAAGCTTAAGTTCATGATGCGGCTCACAATGAAATAGGCCGCCGTGCCTCCGGCGAGCAGTCCGAAAACGGCGGTTGCGAGGCCCAGCAGACCGTATTCGAGAGCATAGGCCGAAAGCAGCCGGGCGCGGGTGGCCCCCAGCGTCTTCAGCACCACCGCATCGTAGAGGCGCGCCCTGTGACCTGCCGCAAGCGCGCCGGCGAGAACCAGGAGGCTCGCGATCAGCGCAATCGAACTGGCCCCACGGATCGCCATGACGAGCTGGGACACCACGTCGTTCACCGCCTCCAGCGCATCCTTCACCCTCACGCTTGAGACCATGGGGTAAGTCTGAGCAGAGCTTCGCAGAATTCTCGCATCGGTCGCCGCATCCGACCCGTTGGGGAAGGTGACGGTGGCGAGATGGGTATGAGGGGCGCCCGCGAAGGTGTTGGGCGAGAACACCATGACGAAGTTGATGCCCAGCGAGCGCCACTCTATCTCGCGCAGGTTGGCGATGGTGGCCGTAATGTTGCGGCCGAGCACGTTGACGGTGATGTCGTCGCCGATCTTCAGGCCCAGGCCTTCCGCGATCTTGCCGTCGAAGGAGACGAGCGGCTTGCCGCGATAGTCTTCCGGCCACCATGCGCCCTGAACGAGCTTCGAGCCTTCGGGTGGCGCTTTCGCATAGGTGATGCCCCGGTCGCCCTCCAGCACCCAGGAGATGTCCTCAGGCGCCTTCACCTCGGAGACAGGCCGTCCGCCAAGCGTCACCAGACGCCCGCGCATCATCGGGACGCGCTCGATCTGCGCGTCCGCCGCCTGTTTCTTGAGGAACCCTTCGAATTCATCCGCCTGCTGGTTAGGAATGTCGAGGAAGAAGAAGCTCGGGGCGCGCTCCGGCAGGCTTTGCGTCAACTGCCTCGTGAGATTCGAGTCGATCAGCGAGAGCGTCACGAGCAGCGTGATGCCGAGCCCCAGGGACAGCACGAGCGACGGGGTCAGCGCGCCAGGCCGGTGAATGTTGGTGAGCGCCAGACGCGGAGCCGTGCGCCGCGGGCGGGGCAGACGGCGCGCGAGCGTCATGATGCCCATGGCTACGATTCGCAGGAGGACGAAGGAGCCCGCAGCCGCCGCCACGAACATCAGCGCGATGCGCCGGTCGTAAGCGGCAATGACGGAAAGTCCCACAAGCGCTACGACGGAGAGAGCCAACGCGGTGAGATAGCGCTTGCGGGGCCAGCGGCGCTCGGGGTCGATCTGGTCGCGAAAGAGTCCCGAGACCTGCACGTCATGGGCACGTCCCAACGGCGCGATGGCAAAGACGAGAGCCGTGAGGACGCCATAGAGCAACGCGATCCCGAGCTCCTGAAACGCAAGAACCGGCTGAATCGGAATCGGCAGAAGATGGCCGAAGGCGCCCGTGATGACGAAGGGCAAAGCCGCGCCGACCAGGAGGCCGATGGCGATGCCGACAAGCGCGATGAGCATCACCTGCGTGAGATAGAGCAGCACCACCTGCCCGCCCGGCGCGCCGAGACTTTTCAGGGTCGCGATGGAAGCGCGCTTGCGGTCCACGAAGCCGCGCACCGCATTGGCGACGCCGACGCCGCCGACCAGCAGCGCGGTCAGGCCCACGAGAGTGAGGAACTGCGTGAAACGCTCAATGTTCTTGGCAAAGCGTGGATCGGCATTCAGCCGCGTGCGGATGCGCCATCCCGCCTCCGGCAGAGCGCGGCCCACCTCGGCCTCGACCTGCGCCAACCCTTCTTCCGTATTCAAGGCGGGCGGCAGGGACAGCCGGTAGGTCCAGCGGACGAGGCTGCCGGGCTGCACGAGGCCGGTGGCGTTCAGCGCATCCTGCGAGATCAGGAGGCGTGGGCCGAAGCCGATGCCGTCGGCAATCTGGTCGGGCTCGGTCACCAGACTTGCGCGCAGTTCCACATTGGCGGCGCCTACCGTCACCCGGTCGCCGACCTTCAGATCGAGACGCGCGAGCAGCGCAGGATCGGCCACCGCGCCGAAAGCGCCGCTGCGCTCGGCGAAGAGTTCGGCTGGGGGCAATTGCGGATCGGTTTCCAGACTGCCCACGGTGGGATAGCCCCCATCCACCGCCTTCATCTCGACAAGGGCAGAGCCTTTGTCGCCCGCCACGGCCATGGCGCGCATGGAGGCGATGACGTTCACCTGCCCTTTGGAATCGAGGAAAGCCCGTTCAGGAGCACTCGCCTCGCGCTGGATCAGCGAAAAAGCCATGTCGCCGCCCAGAATCCGGCGGCCTTCGCGGGAGATGCCCTCGGTGAGCGCGCGCGAAAGCGACGAGACGCTCGCAATCGCCGCGACGCCGAGCGCGATGCAGGCGAGAAAGATGCCGAAGCCTCTCAGGCCCCCGCGCAACTCCCGGAAGGCGAGGCGCAGGAGAAGAGGCATTCTCGAATCGGATGCCGGACGCCGCTGGGGCGTGCTGAGGGTGCCGTGCATGAGCCTGCTCCCTTAAGCCACGGCCGAGGCCGCATCGGCCTCCGGACTGAGGTCCACCTGGCCCGAACGCAGGCGCACCATGCGGTCGCAAAGGCGCGCCAAATTGAGATCGTGCGTCACGAGCACCAGGGTCGCGCCGCGATCGCGCTTCAGGGCAAAGAGAAGATCGACGATGGACTGGCCGGTGTTCTCGTCGAGATTGCCGGTGGGCTCGTCCGCCACCAGGATGGCGGGATTCGGCACGATGGCGCGGGCAATCGCCACGCGCTGCTGCTCGCCGCCCGAAAGCTGCGCTGGATAATGGTGCAGGCGGGACCCTAAGCCCACGGCCTGCAGCTCGGCTTCGGCGCGCTCGAAAGCATCGTCCTCGCCCGCCAGCTCCAGGGGCAGCGCCACGTTTTCAAGCGCCGTCATGGTGGGCACGAGGTGGAAGGACTGGAACACGATGCCGATGCGCCGGCCTCGAAAACGGGCAAGCGCGTCCTCGTCGAGCCCCGACAGATCGGTACCATCGACGATCACCTTGCCGGAATCGGGACGTTCCAGGCCTGCCATGGTCATGAGCAGGGTGGATTTGCCCGAGCCCGAAGGACCGACCAATCCGACCGCCTCGCCCCTGTCGACCGCGAGCGAGATCCCCTTGAGGATGTGCACCCGCGCGGCCCCGCGTCCGAGACTCAAATCGACATCGTGAAGCGCAATGGCCTTGTCCTTCATGCCCTTAAATCCGATCTGTTGGAAACTGAAAGCAACCGTGTCTAGTCCGCCATAGATGGGAAGCCTATTGATGAAGCGCCAATCCGGCCCGTTCATGACGATCATTTTTGCGTGTGCACTCGTCTTCACCGCCCTGTTAGCCCCCTCCTCTGCGGCCCTCGCGCAGGAGAAGACCCTGAAGCTCGTCGCCCTCGGCGACAGCCTGACCGCAGGCTATGGCTTGCCTGAGGCAGCGGCCTTCCCGGTCGTGCTGGAGAAGGCGCTCAAGGCCAAGGGCTACAAAGTGGAGATCGCCAATGCAGGCGTTTCCGGCGACACGTCGTCAGGGGGCCTCGACCGGCTCGACTGGTCGATCCCTGACGGCACGGATGGGGTGATCGTGGAGCTCGGGGCCAACGACATGCTGCGCGGCCTCGACCCCGCCGGCACCCGCAAGAACATCGAGACCATCGTCGAGCGCCTGAAGGCCCGCAACATCCCTGTGATGCTCGCCGGCATGTATGCCTCGCGCAATCTCGGCGAGGCCTATATCCAGAAATTCGACACCATCTATTCCGACATTGCGAAGAAGCACGACCTTGTGCTCTATCCCTTCTTCCTCGACGGGGTGGCCGGCGAGCGGTCCCTCAACCTGCCCGACGGCCTCCATCCGACGGCAAAGGGCGTGGAGATCATCGTCGAGCGCATTCTGCCGACCGTCGAGAGTTTCCTCGCCCGCCTGACCCAGCGCTGATCGCCCGTCAGCGTCATTCAATTTCATCCCACGCGCGGCGGCATCGACCGTCGCGAGGAGCCTTGAAGATGCAATACCGCCGCCTTGGCCGCACCGATCTCAATGTCAGCCTCATCTGCCTCGGCACCATGACCTGGGGCCAGCAGAACACCGAGGCCGAAGGCCATGAGCAGATGGATTATGCCCTCGATCAGGGCATCAATTTCATCGATACCGCCGAGCTTTATTCGATCCCGCCCCGCCGTGAGACTCAAGGCTCCACAGAAACGATCATCGGCTCCTGGTTCAAGTCGCGGGCTAACCGCGACAAGGTGATTCTCGCCTCCAAGGTTGTGGGCCGTTCCGACAACACCTGGTTCCGCGACGACGGCTCCAAGGCCGAGCTCTCCCGCAAGCAGATCGAAGAGGCAGTGAACAAGAGCCTCAAGCGACTCCAGACCGACTATATCGACCTCTACCAGATCCATTGGCCCGACCGCCCGATGCCCTGGGGCTCGAACCCGACGATCTACAAGCACCAGGAGGGCGATTCGCATCCCATCGGCGAGACGGTCGAGATCATGACGGACCTCGTGAAGGCCGGAAAGATTCGCCATTTCGGCCTCTCCAACGAGAGCGCCTGGGGCACCATGAGCTTCCTCAAGCACGCCGAGGCCAAGGGTCAGGCGCGGGTGCAGTCGGTGCAGAACGCCTACAACCTGCTCAACCGCACCTACGAGGTGGCGCTCGCCGAGGTGAGCCTGCGCGAGCAGGTCAGCCTGCTTGCCTATTCGCCGCTGGCCCAGGGTTATCTGACAGGCAAGTATCTCGACGGAGCACGGCCCGCCGGGGCGCGCACGACCCTGTTCGAGCGCGGGCAGCGCTACGAGAATCCGACGGCGGACGCTGCGATCCGGAAGTACATCGCACTCGCCAAGGAATTCGGTCTCGATCCGGCGCAGATGGCACTCGCTTATGTGAATTCGCGCTCCTTCGTGACATCGAACATCATCGGCGCAACCACGATGGATCAGCTCAAGACGGACATCGCGTCCATCAACGTCACAATCATGCCGGAACTGGAGAAGCGGATCGACGCCATCCACGTCGAGCACTGCAACCCCTGCCCGTAACCGGCAGCGTCATCCCGGACGACTCGCAGCGAAGATCCGGGATGACTGCCATCATGACAGCCGGAACAAAGCCGGCTGTCCATCGTCTGAATCGTCAAGCGTAAGCCAAAGCTCGGAGGTGCCGCATGCCACGTCTGTTCACCGGCATCGAGATTCCTCCCGAGATCAGCCTAGCCCTCTCCGCCTATCGCGGCGGGTTGCCGGGGGCGCGCTGGATCGATCCCGAAAACTACCACATCACCTTGCGCTTCATTGGCGACATCGACGCCCGCACGGCGGACGACGTGGCCTCGATGCTCGGCGATTCCCGCTGGCGCGAGCCCATCGTCATCACCATCGAGGGCCTCGACACCTTCGGCGGCTCGAAGCCTCGCGCGGTGTTCGCCCGCACCTCGGGCAACGGGGAACTCGCCGATCTTCAGGCCGAGCAGGAGCGCATGATGCGCCAGATCGGCCTGCCGCCGGAAACGCGCAAGTTCGTCCCGCATGTGACGCTGGCGCGCTTGAAGAATGTCTCGCCCATCGATGTGGCCGATTACATGGCGACCCGGGGTCACTTCCCGAAGCTCGCATTCACGGCCAACCGTTTCGTGCTCTATTCGTCGAAGGCTTCCACCGGCGGCGGGCCCTATGTGATCGAAGCGGCGTACCCCTTAAGCTAGCTCGACGGCAAAGCTTTGAGCGATTAAGCCTTGGCCCATGGCATCGCTCATCTTCCTCACCCATCCCGAAGTCGTCATCGATCCGAACGTGCCCGTGCCGCAATGGCCCCTCAATGAAACGGGGCGCAGGCGGATGGAGCTTTTTGCCGATGCGCTGTCCGGCGTCCTGCTCTCTTCGATCCATGCCAGCACCGAGCAGAAGGCCATGGACGGCGCGGCCATCGTCGCCAAGCGGCTCGGCATGCCCTACCGCACACACGAGGATCTCGGCGAGAACGACCGTTCGGCCACAGGCTACATCGCGCCGCCGGAATTCTGGGAGGTGGTCGGTGAATTCTTCGCCCGTCCGCACGAGAGCATCCGCGGCTGGGAGCGCGCCATCGACGCGCAATCCCGCATCGTGAAGGCCGTAAGCCGGATCGCGGCGGAGGAGATCGGCGATACGCTCATCGTCGCCCATGGCGGCGTCGGGTGCCTGCTCATGGCGCATCTTCAGCAGGTGGAGATCGGCCAGGAGAGCCGGCCGCAGCATTCGGGCGGCGGCTGTTTCTTCGTGATGGATCGGGAGAGTTTCGCCATCCGCCAGGATTGGCGCACCATCGAGGAAGCGTCCTTCGAGGACGTCAGGGCTTGAAACATGGCGCGGGCGCTTCATCACTAAGCGAGCCCTCAATCAACGCAAAAGAAGCCGCCCATGCCCCGTTTGAACGACACCGAACGCCAGGAACTTCTCTCCGCCCTCGACGGCTGGACGCTTGTCGAGGGGCGGGACGCCATCCGCAAGCGGTTCGTGTTCGACGATTTCAATGCCGCCTTCGGCTGGATGACCCGCGTGGCGCTGGTAGCCGAGCCCATGAATCACCACCCGGAATGGTTCAATGTCTACAACAAGGTGGATGTGACGCTCTCGACCCATGACGCCAACGGCCTCACGCGCCGCGATGTCGAACTGGCGCAGCGCATGGACCAGCTCGCCGCCGGACTGACGAAAGCGTGACGCCATGACCGATGCTCGAGTCCTCACGGGCGGCTGTGTCTGCGGACAGCTGACGTTCAAGGCTCAAGGAGCCCCCAGGCGCGTGGGGCTGTGCCATTGTATGAACTGCCGCAAGACGAGCGGCAGCGCCTTCAATGCTTTTGCGGTCTTTCCTGCGGATCAGGTGGTGGTTTCCGGCGAGAGCCGAGCCTGGAAGACTGATTACTTCTGCCCGCAATGCGGCTCGCAGGTGTTCTGCCGCGAAGATGCGCACGAGATCGAGCTCAAGCTCGGCGCCTTCGACCAGACCAATCTGTTCACACCGACCTATGAGGCCTGGACCAAGCGCCGGGAGTTCTGGCTCTGCACGCCGGATCTCATCAGCTATCCCGAGAATCGCGGTGAAGTGACGTCGTAGGTTCGATGCTTGCCATCGGGATCGCGGCCTGACAAAGCACTCATCGTCCATGAGAGGTCGCATTGTGTCCCAGGCATCGAGCATAGCCGTTGAAGGTTTGAAGTTTCCAGCGGACCTCCTGCAGGAGCGTGTTCTGGCCGCCCTGCGCGAGGCCGGCGCCGATGAAGCGTCCGCGGCCGCCGCCGCCCGTGCCATGATGCACGCCTCGCGCCTCGGCATCGACAGCCACGGGGTGAGGCTGACGCCCTTCTATGCCGAATGTCTGAGAAGCGGACAGATCAACGGCTCTCCCGCCTTCACCATCAAGCGCACGGCTGCCGGAACCTCCATGCTGGACGCCGATCACGGCTTGGGTCATGCGGCTGCCTATGCCGGCATGGAGGAGGCCTGCCGGATTGCGAAGGAAAGCGGCGTCGGGGCTGTCGGGATCACGCATTCAACCCATTACGGCGCAGCCGGAGCCTATGCGCTGGCGGGAGCCGAGGCCGGCTTCATCGCCCTCTCGACCACCAACGCGGATTCGCTCGTCGCATTTCACGGCGGCAAGACGCGATTTCACGGAACCAATCCCATCGCTGCCGCCGCGCCCGTACGCGGCTCGAGGCCATGGCTTCTCGACATGGCAACCTCGGCAATTCCCTACAACCGGATCCTGCTGTTCCGGTCGCTGGAACGCGAATTGCCCGATCAGGTGACGGCGGACATCCATGGCGAGCCGACCCGCAATCCGCATCTTGCCGAGATCCTGACGCCTCTCGGCGGCGCCGATTTCGGGTTCAAGGGAGCAGGCCTTGCCGGCCTGGTGACGATCCTCTCGGCCGTACTGACCGGCGCCACTCCCGACCACCTCGTCGTGCCGATGGGCGACGGCCATACGGAGCGCCATGACATCGGGCATTTCTGTCTTGCCATCGATCCCGAACGCTTCGTGGGGCGTGAGACCTACGACCTCCTGATGCAACAGTATCTAGCGGGATTGCGTGGCTCCCCCGCGAAGGCGGGTGCGCAGGTTCTCGCGCCAGGGGATCGCGAGTGGCAGACGATGGAGAAGCGGGACCGTACCGGAATCCCAGTGGATCCCGATACGGTGCGTTTTCTCGATCTCGCCTGAGCGGCTTATTTCGGCTGCATGCGCAAAGCGCCGTCGAGGCGGATGCCTTCACCGTTGAGCATGTCGCTTTCGATGATGCTCTTCACCAGCTGCGCGTATTCCTCCGGGCGTCCGAGACGCGAGGGGAACGGCACGTTGGCCTCCAGCGCCTTGCGGTAATCTTCCGCGATGCCCTCGAAGAGAGGCGTGTGGAAGAGCCCCGGCATGATGGTGATGACGCGGATGCCGAAGCCCGACAGGTCGCGCGCTACCGGCAGGGTGAGCGCCAGCACGCCGCCCTTGGAGGCGGAATAGGCGGCCTGACCGATCTGCCCGTCCTGAGCTGCGACCGACGAGGTGTTGACGATGACGCCGCGCCCGCCATCCGGCGTCACCGGCTCAAGAGCCGCCATGGCGGCAGCGCATTTGGAGATCATCGCGTAGGTGCCGATGAGGTTGATCTCGACCGTCTTGCGGAAGCTCGCGAGATCGTGGGGAATCAGCTCCCCTGTCTCGCGCTTCTTCGTCACCGTGCGACGACCGGGCGCGACGCCTGCGCAATTGACGAGAATGCGCTCGACGCCGTTCGTCTCACGCGCCTTCACGAGGCCTGCATCGATCGATGCCTCGTCCGTCACGTCGACTTGCGCAAACAGGCCGCCGATCTCACGCGCAACCGCTTCGCCGCGCTCCGCGTTCATATCGAAGATGGCGACCTTCACACCCTGTCCAGCAAGCATGCGCGCGGTCGCCTCGCCGAGGCCGGATGCGCCTCCCGTGACGATGGCTGCCATCAATTTGTCGAGCTTCATGTTTTCTCTCCTCTCTTGAGGATGCTTGTAGGCAATCCTTACATGAGTGGATACCCATATTGAGACAGCCGAAGGAGCAACAGAGCATGAGCGACCCTTTCATCAAGCCTTTCACCAAGGCCGAGATGGACGCCATGCGTTCGGCCACCCGCGACGAGGAGGGCCTGAAGCGGCGCTTCTGGGAGAAGCTGAAGCGGGTGGCGGGCAAAATTCCGTTCGCCGAAGACCTGCTTGCGGCCTTCTATTGCGCGACCGACGCGAAGACACCGAGCCGCGTGAAACTGATTCTTCTCGGAGCCATCGCTTACTTCGTGTTCCCCATGGACGCGGTGAGCGACTTCCTGCCCCTGCTCGGCTTCGCCGACGACGCGGCGGTGCTGGCCGCAGCGATAACCCAGGTTGCGGGTTCCATTACGGAAGATCACAGGTTGAAAGCGCGAGAAACCCTAGGGCAGCTCACCCCTGAACAGCCCTGAGAACAGCAGAGATATAAGATTATATTCAGAACAAAGAATATAGACTTATTGCAACATTATAATTTTTCATTTACACGGGAGTTGTTCATCAGAAGTCATTTTAACTCCTCCCATTTGAACAACGAACACTTTTAAGAACAACAACTCGACGGGCCGCTTCTGCGGCCCTTTTATTTTTAGGCAGGCTGATGCCTGGTTGTGCGGAGCAGCTGAGACATGCCGCTCCATCGTTGGAAACCTGCAATTTCTCTGCACCTAAGGATCAGCTCAAGGCGGCGACTGGCCTAAGCCGTACGTTATATATTTACCAATAACTGAGCGTGACTGTATAACTCTGCCCAGGCGTCAATTTCATATTCCCTATCATACGCCTCCCGTTTGGGTTGGAGAGTGCAATGGCCATATATAATTCCTGGAGCAACAGCTTTACCCTTGAAGCCAATGAGCTGGTTTTCGCTCTACCGGCCACCGTCCCTGGAACAACCACACCTCTGCCTGCTCAAGTCCGCATCCAGGGAAATGCACTTGCCAATGTGCTGACAGGCGATGCCACCCATAATGGCTTGGACGGAGGAGCCGGAGCGGATCGCATGATCGGCGGAGCAGGCGACGACTGGTACACCGTTGACGATGTTGGCGATGTAGTCGTTGAGCTGGCGGGGGAAGGAACAGCCGACACAGTGCAATCGTCGGTTTCCTATACGCTTGCGGCCAATGTCGAGATACTCATGCTGCTCGGCACCGGCAACATCAATGGCACCGGGAACGAGCTTGATAACGACATTTTTGGCAACAGCGGCGACAACATTCTCGATGGCGGGGCCGGAAATGATCATATCTATGCGAGCAGCGGCGGCAACGATCAGATCATCGGCGGCCTTGGCATAGACACGGTTCACTACAGCTCCACTGCTGCTCTGACGATCAATCTTGCAACGGGAACCGGTCAAGGAGGCGAAGCTGCCGGGGATACCTACAGCGGCATCGAGAACGTGAGCACCGGCTTTGGAAATGACCGGCTCGTCGGCAGCAGCGGCAGCAACTATCTCGATGGCGGATATGGCAAGGATACCATTCAGGGCGGGAGCGGCAACGATCGTGTCAGCGGGGGCATGGGCAACGATGTGCTCTACGGTGGCAAGGGCAAGGATGCCTTTGTCTTCAAGAGCCAGCTCGACCCTTACAAGAATGGTACGAACCGGACCTTCAACTTCGACACGATCAAAGACTTCAACGTGAGAGACGACTCGATTTGGCTCAGCAAATTGTACTTCACGAAGCTGAGCAAGGTAGGCTCCGAAGACAAGCCCGGCAAATTGAAAGCGGCCTTTTTCACGATCGGAACGAAGGCCAAGGACAAGAACGATTACCTGATCTACAACGACAAGTCCGGCATTCTCTCCTATGACGCCGATGGATCAGGCAGCGGCAAGGCTATCCAGTTCGCTAAGCTGAACAAAAACCTGAAGCTGACTTACAAGGACTTTTTCGTCATCTAAGCCGACGAGAATACCTGCGAGAGGCCGTCCGATGCGGCCTCTTTTCCTATCCGCGCTCCCTTGCCGCGTTTCGACGCATCGCTCCGAATCGGTGTCCGGGATAGGGGATGGTGAAGAGTTATTAACCGTCCCCTCGTATTGTTCGCCCTCATGACGACAGCATCTTTTCAGCGCGGCATCGCCGCGGGCATCCTTTCCGCCATCCTCGTTATCGGAACCGGCCCTGCAGCTTTGGCCCAGAGCCAGCGCACGACCGGGCAGAAGCCTGCTGCGGCAAAGCCTGCAGCTGCCCCTGCGAAGCCCAAACCTTCGGCCGCCGGCAAGACCGCGCCAGCCGCAAAGCCCGCCGCTGCAGCTGCCGGCGGAGCGGCGGCTGCCGCCGCGGCCAAGCCGGCTCAGGCCGCCACCGGACCGGGCGGCGCCTCTCTCGTGAGTTCGTTTGGGGATTGGGGCGTCTATACGGCCCAGACCGGCCGCTCGAAGATCTGCTATGCCCTGAGCCAGCCCCAGGACCGCCTGCCGAAGAACCTGAACCGGGATCCGGCCTATCTCTTCGTGTCCTTCCGCCCGGCGGAGAACGTGAGGAACGAAGTCGCCCTCGTTCTCGGCTTTACGGCCAAGGAGAATGGCCCGGCCACCGCCGCTATCGGCAACACCACCTATTCCCTGATCACCAAGGCGTCGAATGCCTGGTTGAAGAACCCTGCCGAAGAAGGCCAAGCCATTGCCACCATGGCGAAGGGTCAGGCCGTCATGGTGAAGACCCAATCCGCCCGCGGCTCAAGCCTGACCGACCGCTATTCCCTGAACGGCTTCAGCAAGGCCCTGGAGCAGGCCCGCAAGGAATGCGGCGTCTGACGCCCGCCTCTTGCAATTCGCATGGCGAGTAAGCACGTTCCGGGCCTCGCGCCCGGAATTTTGCTTTTCGAGGCTCACGTTTTCGGCGCAATTGTGTTATAAGGCTCGCCAACTCCCAACAACGAGGCTCGAGATTTCCCATGGCGACGGTGCTCGACATCGCCAAGCGTAACACCAATGCGGCTCCCGTGGCCGTCAGCGATGCCGCGCGCGCGGCCGGTGCCAACGCTTTGTCCATCGAAAAGACCGCTGAGCTGAACGTGGTGGCGGGCGCTGCTCCCGGCGGCGCGTCCCTCGTCGGCCTCACCCGCGATCAGCTGAAGGATTCGCTGGCCGCCATCGGCGTGCCCGAGCGCGAGCACAAGATGCGCGTGGCCCAGCTCTGGCACTGGATCTATTTCCGCGGTGCCAAGGACTTCGCCGAGATGACCAATGTCGGCAAGGAGCTGCGCGCCAAGCTGGCTGCCGCCTACACGCTTGCCCGTCCCCAGGTCATCTCCGAGCAGGTCTCGAAGGACGGTACCCGCAAGTGGCTGATCCGCATGGCCTCCACCGGTCCCCTCGACAAGGGCGCGGAGATCGAGTGCGTCTACATTCCCGAGACGGATCGCGGCACGCTCTGCGTGTCGAGCCAGGTCGGCTGCACCCTCACCTGCTCCTTCTGCCACACCGGCACCCAGCGCCTCGTGCGCAACCTGACCTCGGCGGAAATCGTGGCGCAGCTCGTCGTGGCGCGCGACATGATCGGCGACTGGCCCGATGCCACGCCGCCCGAGGGCGCGTTCGTGCCATCCGACGGCGGACGCTTTGTGTCCAACATCGTGTTCATGGGCATGGGCGAGCCGCTCTACAATCCTGACAACGTGATTGCCGCCATCGACGTCATGTCGGACGGCGAGGGCCTCACCCTCTCCCGCCGCCGCATCACCGTCTCCACCTCCGGCGTCGTGCCGCAGATGGAGCGCTTGGGCAGCGAAGCCAACACCATGCTGGCGATCTCGCTCCATGCCGTGCGCGATGATCTTCGCGACGTGCTGGTGCCGATCAACCGCAAATACGACATCAAGCAGCTGCTCGACGCCTGCCGCGCCTATCCCGGCCTGTCGAATGCGCGCCGCATCACTTTCGAATACGTGATGCTCAAGGGCGTCAATGACTCGGACGCCGATGCGCGCGAACTCGTGCGCCTGCTCAAGGGCATTCCGGCGAAGATCAACCTGATCCCGTTCAACCCCTGGCCGGGCTCGAAATACGAGTGCTCGGATTGGGACCGGATCGAGCGCTTCTCCGAGATCGTCTATCGAGCTGGCTACGCCTCGCCGGTCCGCACCCCGCGCGGCCGCGACATCCTCGCCGCCTGCGGCCAGCTCAAGAGCGAGACGGAAAAGCTGCGCGCCCGCGCCCGCATGATGGCCGAACAGGGCATCGGGGCGGAGGGCGTGTATGCGGTGGGGAACGGGGAGTAGCGGGTCTCCTTATGGCACTGCATCCCTGCCGATAGGCGCTGTCTCTACGAAATAAATATGATAACAGAACTCCAAGCTAGTCTATGCTAGTTTGGAGTTGATCATGGATCGGCAAATCAAAGGGATTGTTGGAGCGACACTCGCCGCACCATATATCGCCACTATCCTGCTGGCATTGCCGCCGATCATTCTTGAAAATCCTCTCCGCCTATTCGAGATTGGCTTCTACGAGAGCGTACTTGCCCTTGGCACTATAGGGCTCTTCTGGTCCATCGTGCCGACGTTGATCTTATCGCTGCTGGTGGCTGGCGTACTGAACCTTCAAAGACTGCGATCACCTATGGCTTCTGCTCTTGCTGGTTTAGCAATTGGCTTGTGCTTTGGGACCTTCTTCAGCTCGTCCAACTTCGATAGCAATTGGCATGTGATGCTCACGTTCTGCATCTCGGGCGCCATCTGCGGTTGGATCTACTGGCGCATCGCTGTACGAGGACGCTCACCTGATCCAGCAGATCCTCAGCCGGGACACCTTCATCATGAGGCGTGAGATTCCTGGTGTCCTTGTCACAACTGCCGTGGCCCCTTACCTCACCACGCTCTTGATGATGGTCTTAGATCTACTGTTCCTGAACAATGCCGAGCCTAGGGGACAGCTTGATGTATTTGGCTTCATCTCACTTGGAACCTTCGGTCTCCTTTTCTTCGGGTTTCCACTCCTCTTCTTCTCCAGCATTTTTGCTCTTGCCCTCTCAAAGCTAAGCCGTCATCCGCCATTGTGGCTCCCCATTATGATCGGAAGCGTTTTGGGGTGCTGCTTTGTCTCAACGATCTTTTCGGAAAGCCTTGAGAGGATTTGGACCTATCTCGTCAGCGGCACATTGTCAGGCGCCATTTGCGGCTGGATCTACTGGTGCATCGCCATCCGGCAGACACCTGCGGATGATCGCCCTATAACCACTCCATGATCCGCTGGCTTATCCTCATCCCCTTCGCGCTCCTCATCGCCATCGGCGTGAGCAGCCTGTTCTTCTTCATCGCCTCCATGATCGACCCGCTCATGGCGACGCTGACAGGAGAGACGCTGTTCGTCGGCTTCTGGAATCTCGTGGATGCGGTGTTCTCGTCCGACGATCCCGGCCCCATCGTGGCCGATGCCATGCTCAGCGTCGGGCGCATCATGTTCACGCTGCTCGTGCTGCCGCCCCTAGTGATCGCGATCATCAGCGAGGTGTTGAAGATGCGCAGCCTTCTCTGGCACGCGCTCGCCACCGGCGTTCTGACCGCATCCGTGCCGTGGATCCTGCGCGGCGCGGCGCGCGTCGCAAACCCTGCGGAACTGCACGTGAGCGCCATCCTCGGCCTGACCGGCGCGGTGGCAGGCTTCGTCTATTGGGCCATCGCCGGGCGCGATGCAGGCGGCAATCGCCCCTCGCCTAGCGTGCCGACGCCGTCAGGATCTTGAGCGCGAAGGCCGAGAACAGGCCGGCAAAGGAATAATCGATCCCCCGCATCACCTTCGGATGGTTGCGCAACAGCGCGATCACCTTCTCGGCGCCCAGGATCATGATGGCGCCCAGAGGTCCCGTGAACGCGATGAAGTAGAGGCCGAGGAAGAGGAGCTTGTCGGCTGCATGAGGATCCGCCGCATCCACGAATTGCGGCAGGAAGGTCACGAAGAACAGGACGATCTTCGGGTTCGTGAGGTTAATGCCCACGCCCATGAAGAAGGTCTTCCAGAACGACACCTGAACACGGCCCTCCTCCTTCAGCGAGAGCGCCGAGCCGTTGCGAACCGCGTCGAAGGCCATCCACAGGAGGTAAAGCGCGCCCACGATCTTCAGAATCGTAAAGGCGGTGACCGAAGCCGCGAGCAGGGCCGAGAGCCCGAGGGCCGCGAGCAGGGTATGAACGCAGCATCCCGCCATGGCGCCTAGCATGGAGGCCAGTCCCGCTTTCCGCCCGCCCGACATGGTCTTTGCCAGGAACAGGCTCATATCCGGCCCCGGCGTGATGAACAGCACGAAGCAGGCGAGCGAATAAGTGAGCAGAACGTTCAGGCTCGGCAGGAAGTCCATGGATTTAACCTCGGAATCGGCTGCCGGATCATGCCTCAAGCGCTTGTTTACAGCCAGTGAAAAGCAGCTTGTTGAAATGCCGTTCTTGCCCCATTTCTTGAAGCCGGCCACGTTCATGGAACAAAGATTCGTGAGAAGGACAGACATGAAGGCTTCGCCCCTGTGGACCCGGGTCCGCATCGCCCTGACCGGAATGGCCCTGGCCTTTGGCCTGTCCGCCTGCGGGATCAACAACGTGCCTACTCTCGAAGAGCAGGCCAAGGCTGCCTGGAGCGAGGTGCAGAACCAGTATCAGCGCCGCGCCGACCTGATCCCGAACCTCGTGGAGACCGTGAAGGGCTTCGCCCAGCAGGAGCGCGAGGTTCTGACCCAGGTGGTGGAAGCCCGCGCCAAGGCCACGCAGATTCAGGTGGATGCCTCCACCGTCACCGATCCGGAAAAATTCCGGCAGTTCCAGGAAGCGCAGGGCCAGCTTTCCGGCGCGCTCGGGCGCCTGCTCGCCACTGTCGAGCGCTATCCGGAGCTGAAGTCCAACGCCAACTTCCTGGCGCTCCAGTCGCAGCTCGAAGGCACGGAAAACCGCATTGCGGTCGCGCGGCGGGACTACATCTCGGCGGTGCAATCCTACAACACGGAGCTGCGCACCATTCCGGGCCGCTGGATCGCCGCAATCGTCTATCCCGAAGCCAAACCCATGGAAACCTTCACGGCCACCGCCGGCTCCGACCGGCCGCCCGAAGTGAAGTTCTAAAGGCATGGCGAGCACAGGCGATCTAGCCTCCGCTCACGGAGGACGGATGCGGCTGCATCGCATCGCCGTGCTCCTGCTCGCGCTTCTCTTCGTCGTCTCGCCTCTCGCCGTTCTCGCCCAGACCTTCCCCGCCCTTACCGGCCGCATCGTCGATCAGGCGAACATCCTCAAGCCCGAGGAACGCGCCGCGATCGAGGCCAAACTCAAGGCGCATGAGGACAAGACCTCGGATCAGCTCGTGGTCGCCACGATCACCTCCCTAGAGGGCACGAGCATCGAGGACTATGCCAACCGCCTCTTCCGCACCTGGCAGCTCGGGCAGAAGAAGAACGACAACGGTGTGCTGCTGCTCGTTGCGCCCAACGAGCGCAAGGTGCGCATCGAGGTGGGCTATGGCCTGGAGGGCGCGCTCACCGATGCCCTCTCGAAGGTCATCATCACCACGGCCATCGCTCCGCAATTCCAGAAGGGCGACTTTGCCGGCGGCATCGATGCGGGCACCGACGCCATTCTCTCCATCCTCACCGGCGATGCGGAGCAATGGCAGCGCCGGGCCGAGGTGCGGGAAGATCCGTCCTCGAGCATGGATGCGATCATCACCTTCCTGATCATCGCCTTCATCCTGTTTCAGCTTTTCGGAGCCATGCGCGGAAGCAGGAGGGGCGTGCGGGGCCGGCGCAGGTCCAGCCCCTGGATCATCACCACGGGCAGCGGCTGGTCCGGCGGAGGGGGCGGTTGGTCCGGCGGCTCCGGCGGCGGAGGCTTTTCAGGCGGGGGCGGATCGTCGGGCGGCGGCGGCGCCTCGGGGAGCTGGTAATGATTTCAGAGCACGATCAACAGCGGATCTCGAACGCCATTCACGAGGCCGAAAAAAGCACGGCGGGCGAAATCTTCGTCGTAGTGGCGCGCCAAGCCAGCGCCTATCGCGCAATCCCTGCGCTCGTCGCCCTGTTCATGGCGCTCGTCTCGCCATGGCCGCTGATCTGGTTCACGGATCTCGGCCCCACCCGGATCTTCACGATCCAGCTCGCCGTTGCGGCTGCGCTCAACGGGCTTCTCGCCTGGCCGCCGCTTCACCTCGCTCTGATTCCAAACAGCATCAAGCGCGCGCGGGCGCATGAGGCGGCTTTGCGGGAATTCGTGAGCCATGGGCTCTCACGCACGCAGGGCCGGACGGGCGTGCTGATCTATGTGGCGGCAGCCGAGCATTATGCCGAGATCATCGCCGATATCGGCATCGCGGATCGGGCAGGCCCTGCCCTGTGGCAAGAGATCATCGATGCACTGACCGCGGCGATCCGTCAGGGCAAACCGTGCGAAGGGCTTCTGCAGGCTGTGCAGCGCGCAGGCGCGATCCTGGCCGAGCACGCGCCGCCGCAAGCACAGGACGCGAACGAGCTGCCGAACAAGGTCGTGCTTCTTTAAGGGATCAGAGGCCTGAGCTTTTCGCGGCGCCCAGAATCACGCTGGGCCTGTCGTCATGCTCGGTCTGGAGCAGCACCACATAGCCATCCCCGCCGCTGCGGGCGGTTTCGACCGGGATCTCGAAGCGGGCCGAGCCGCCTTTCCATTCGCCGACGCGTTTCAGGCCGCGCACCACGTTGGCATAGGTGACGGTCCTGCCCTTGTTCTCCCCGCGCTCGATGGGCACGGTCTGGGAGCGCAGTACGGGCAGTACCCACACGAGAGCCTCCCGGCTGACAGGTTCGGCAACCTCCGTCACGGTCACGGTGACGGTGCCGTTCTGCTCGCTGAGGTCCAGATCCACCGGCAGGCCCGCACGATCCTTCAAGGTCATCCGGATTGCGCTCTCAATCTGAGCCCGGTCCGAGCCGATGCAGGATTTCTTGCCGTTGACGATCATCTGCGGCGTGAAGACCTGCCGGTCGTTGCGGGCATGGGCATAATCCTTCTGCCGCGCGGTGAAATCGGCATGGGCGAGAGTATCCTTCCAGCCGAGATAATCCCAATAGTTCACCGGGAATGAGAGCGCTACGATATCGGGCCTCCGGGAATACTCGACCAGCAGCTCATCCGCCGGAGGACAATTGGAGCAACCCTGGCTGGTGAAGAGCTCCACGACCGCGCGCGGCGGGTCCGCAAGAGCAGGCTGAAGGAAAGCGGCCAATCCAATAGCCGCCATTGCGAGTTTCAGTCGTGACACCATGATGCGCGCCATGAAACACCAAGGCCGGTTCAAGGGGAACTCACTTTACCTTGAACGTCGGTCTCGACTTTGGCCGGAACCCGCCAGCGGCGGTGCATCCACAGCCATTGCTCGGGATACTCGCGCACCCATTCCTCCACGACGGCGGTCATGGCCTGCATGGCGCCCTGCACGTTGATCAGCCCGTCGGGATCGCGCGGCAGATCGAGGGGCGGCGTCAGCTGCAGGCGGAAGCGGTGGTTCGGCAGCCGGATCACCCGCACGCCATGGACGGGGCAGTCGAAATTGCGGGCGAACTTGCCGAGGATCGGGTTCACGAGCGCCTTGCGGCCCATGAAGTCCACCAGCACGCCACGGGTGAAATGCTGATCGATGAGCATGCCCAGATGCCCGTTCTTCTCCAGCGCTCCCTGCATGGCGAAGGCCGCGCCCTGACGCGCGGCTTCCAAATTGCCCATGGTTTCGCTGCGGATCTCGTGGATCACCCGGGCGATGGCCGGATCGTTGGGCGCGCGGAACACCGCCGTGGTGTCCAGGCCGAAACGCGCCGCGCAGATGGCGGGCAATTCCCAATTGGCAAGATGCGCCGAGAAGACGATGCCCGGCTTGCCGTCATCCCGCAATGCGAGGAAGTGCTCGATGCCGTCGACTTCCGTGCGGCCCGGCACGGTGCTGTCGGGGTCGAAATCGAACAGGTTGCCGAGATGGGGATATTCCCCGCCCGTGCGGCCGAGATTGTCCCAGGCCGCCATGGCGAGCGCCTTCACCTCGGCCTCGGATTTATGCGGGTAAGCGGCTCGGATATTGGCGAGCGCTGTCTTGTGCGCCTTCAGGAGCGGCCCGAAGGTGCGGGCGAGCGCCGAGCCGATCGCCCCCGAACGCTCCGGCCCTAGGGCGCGCGAGAAGGCGAACACGCCGCGCACGACGCCGACCATCACCGTCTCGGTGAGACGCGAAAGGAGGCTGCGGGGGCGGTTGGACTGCTGCACGTTCAGGATTTCCGGCTATGAAAAGGAAAGGGCTTCCCGCGTGTTTTCCGCGAGGAGCCCGTTTCGTCAAGATTTATGGTTGAAAGGCTGCCCGTGCCAGGGGTCAGAACGTCACGATGACCTTGCCGAACACCTTGCGGCCTTCCAGCCGCTCCAGGCCCTTCTGGAAATCGTCGAGGGGGAAGACGGAATCGATGACCGGGCTCATGCCCTGAGACATCTTCTCCAGGGATTGCGCGATGTTCTCGATGCGGCAACCGAACGAGCCGAAGATCCGGTATTGCTGCTGGAAGAGCTGCATCAGGTTCATGGTGGTGGACACGCCCGAGGTGGAGCCGCAGGTCACGAGGCGCCCGCCGCGCTTCAGGCACAGCAGGGATCCGTTCCAGGTCTCCGCGCCCACATGCTCGAACACCACGTCGACGCCCTTGCGCTTGGTGAGCATGCGAACCTCACCCTCGAAGCGCTCTTTCCGGTAGTTGACGACGTAATCGGCACCGAGCGCCTTCGCCTTCTCGCCCTTCTCGTCGTCGCCCACGGTCGTATAGACCGTACAACCGATGGCCTTGGCCATCTTGATTGCCGCCGTGCCAATGCCGGAGCCGCCCGCGTGGACCAGGATGGACTCGCCGGGCTCCAGCTTCGCGTTGTCGAACAGCATGTGCTGCACCGTGCCGAAGCCGATAGGGGCGCAGGCCGCCTGCTCGAAGGAGACGCCCTTCGGCACCGGGATCACGAGGCGCTCGGGGCGGTTGATCAGCTCGCGGGCGAAGCCGTCGATATGGAAGCCCATGATGCCGGCGACGTTCTCGCAGAGATTGTCCCAGCCCTTGCGGCAGGCGCTGCAATGGCCGCAGGTCTCAGCACCATACATGGTCACCGGATCGCCGACCTTGAACCGGGACACCCCTTCGCCCACAGCTGCGATCTCGCCTGCGGCTTCCACGCCAACGGCCTGCGGCATCTTGCGCTTGGCGAAAGCCATGCCGCGGAAGCCCCAGACGTCGAGATAGTTCAGCCCCAGCGCCTTGATCCGCACCTGCACCTCGCCCGCGGCGGGTGGCGGGGGAGCGTCCATCTCGGTGATGCGAATGTCACGGTCGCCGAAAAGCTGAAGGGAGCGCATGGACAACAATCCTGGTCAGCGTCGCAAGCCGGAGCTTAAGCTGCGGCAGCAACGGGGAAATCTGTATGCGGCGGCTTAAAGGGCGCGCGGAGGAATGGCAAGCTCTGGCGCCTTTTCCGTAGGTCATCCCGGACGGCGAAGCCGATCCGGGATCGTTGTTGGAATGTGGCACCATTCTTGTCTTGCGGTCCCGGATCTCCGCTATGCTCCGTCCGGGACGACGCTTTGGGTTTACCGATGCACGCCTAGCATCGAGGTCAGGCCGCCGTCGATGGGCAGGACCGCGCCGGTGATGTAGGCGGCGGGCTCGCTCAGCAGAAACGCGGCGAGGCCTGCGATCTCTTCCGGCTTCGCGAAGCGCCCGGAGGGAATCTGCTTTTCCATGTTCTCGCGATAGGCGGCATAGGGCGCCATCATGTCCGTGTCGATGAAGCCCGGCGCGATCACGTTGACGGTCACATTCCGCTTGGCGGTCTCGACGGAGAGCGTGCGGCAATAGGAGATGAGCGCGCCCTTGGAGGCTGCGTAAGCCGCGTTGCCGGGATTGCCCTGGAGCGCTGCTACCGAGCCAATGGCGACGATGCGGCCAGCCTTCGCGCGGATCATGCCGCGCATGACGGATTTCGCGATGCGGGTCAGCGACCAGAAGTTCACCTGCATGGCGGCTTCGGCCTTGTCCTGCTGCATCATGGCGGCAAGCGCATCGTAGGGCTGGCCCGCATTGTGGATGAGCCCGAAGAAGCTCTCACCCTCCAGCATTTCGCAGAAAGTCTCCAACCCCGCCTTGTCGGCGAGATCGACCTCGTGCGCCTTGATGGTGCGGCCGGGATTCGCCTGCATCAGCTCATCGGCGAGAGCCTTCGCCGCATCGCCGGACGAGCGATAGGTGAAATCCACGTCGTGGCCAGCGGCCACCAGCGCGCGCACGATGGCTGCGCCGACGCCTTTTCCGCCGCCTGTCACCAAAACCCGGGTCATATCCTGTCGCTCCGGCAAAATCCCTTCCCCCTTGTGGGGAGGGTTAGGGTGGGGGTGTCGGCGCTACGGTCTGAAATGTTGGCGCTTGCACCCCCACCTCCATCTCCTCCCCACAAGGGGGAGGAGGGCTCCGTTGCGCTCCTCTGATTGGTTTTTACTTCGGCTCGGCCCCGAAGACGAGGCAGGTGTTCTGTCCGCCGAAGCCGAAGGAGTTCGAGAGCACGTATTTCACATCCGCGTCGCGCGCGACGTTCGGCACCACATCGAGCGGGATCGCGGGATCGGGCACCTGATAATTGATCGTCGGCGGAATGCGGCCCGTCGAGAGCGTGAGCAGCGACATCACCGCTTCCACCGCACCGGCGGCGGTGAGGGTGTGGCCGATCATCGACTTGTTCGACGAGATCGGAAGATTCGCCATGCGCTCGCCGAAGACGGCGGTGCAGCTCATGGACTCCATCTTGTCGTTCTCCGGCGTCGAGGTGCCGTGCGCGTTGATGTAGTCGATGTCGTCGGGCGTCACGCCTGCATCGTCGAGGGCCTGCCTGAGCGCTGCAATCGCGGGCGAGCCGTCCGGCGAGGAGCGCGTGCGGTGGAAATTGTCGCCCTTCTCGCCGCAGCCGAGCACGTAGCCGAGAATCGTCGCGCCGCGCGCCTTTGCACTTTCAGCGTTTTCGAGCACGAGCGCGGCACCGCCCTCGCCCATCACGAAGCCGTCGCGGTTCTTCGAGAACGGCTTCGATGCGCCTTCCGGATTCTCGTTCTGCGTCGAGAGTGCGGAGAGCAGCGAGAAGCGGATGAGGGATTCCGGATTCACGGAGCCGTCCGTGCCGATGCAGAGCGCCGCATCCGTCTCGCCGCGGCGGATGGCTTCGACGCCGAGCTGGATCGCGGTCGCGCCCGACGAGCAGGCGGTGGAGAGCGAGATCGGCGAGCCTTTCGTGCCGAACCTGTCGGCGACGCGGTCGGCAACCGTGCCGAAAATGAAGAGGTCGTGCCACTTCTTGAACTCGCCGGTGGCCGCAGCCTTCAGCAGGTCCTTGTAGGTGACATCGCCGTCCTGGCCGGAAGCCTTGGCGAGCGCCTCGCGCTGCGGCCATTCCATTTCGACCGGAGGAACCGCGATGAAGAGCGCGCCTGGAAAATCGCTCGATGCAAGGCCCGACTGGCCGACGGCCTCTTCGGCAGCCAGCATCGCCAGCCGCTCGGAGAGCATCGGCGCGCAGAAGGGCTCCACGTCGATGAAATCGATGGTGCCTGCAATCGTGGTGCGCAGGCCCTCCGTGGGAAAGCGGTTGATGCGGTGAATGCCGGACTTGCCCGCCGTCAAAGCGGCCCAGGTGGCATCCTTGCCCTGACCGAGGGAGGTGACCACGCCCATGCCGGTGACGGCGACGAGCGGACGGCCCTGTTTGTCGCGAAGCGCCATGCCGTTTTCCTCTTAAACCTTGGTGAGCCGAATGGCGCCTTCGCCGCGCCAATGGCCGACGGAGGTGACGAGGGCCTCATGGGCCGTCCCCTTCGCGATCAGCCCGGCGGCGAGCGCCACGCCCGTGGGAGCCTGGGCTTCCATGGTATGGCCGACGACATCGCCGGTGGCATGGACCGCCGCGCCCGGCGCGATGTCCGTCAGAGCGACCTGCTCCTCTTCGGTGATACCCTTCACGCCGGTCGCGCCGGAGATCACCACGTCGGGCTTGGCTTCCAGCGCCTTGGCGAGGCCATGGAGGGCCTTTTCCACGCTGCCCGTTTCCCGGCGCGAACGATCGGATGCAACACCTGCAACGGACGCAAGAGGCTTCGCGCCGCGCTTTTCCGCATGCTCGCGGGATTCGAGCACGAGGAAGCATGCGCCGGAGCCCAGGATCATGCCGCCGCCGTCGGGGGAACGCTCACGGACCGGCGCGTAAGGCTTCTTCCAGAGAAAGCCGCCCATTTCATAGATCAGCAGCACGTCGGGCCGCTCGGCATTGTAGGCGCCGCCAACGAGGAAGATGTCGTCCTGTCCGGAGGCGATGCGCTCACGGGCGATGCGGATCGCATCGACCCCGCTCGATTCCTCGCCCATGAAGGTGCGCGAACCGCCGGTGACGCCATGCACGATGGAGATGTTGCCTGCGAGCAGGTTGGAGAGCTGTGCGAGGAAGAGCGTGGGGCGAAGATCGCCCATCAGCCGCTCGTTGAGGAAAACGCCGGGGTTTTCGGCATTGCGGAGACCGGACAGGATTTGCCCGTCGACCGCGTAATCGCGCTCGCCGCCGCCTGCCGACACGATGAGCTGCATGCGTCCCTTCAGGTCCGCATCCTCCTTCGCGCCAGCCGAATCGAGCGCAAGCCCAGCCGCATAGCAGCCGAGCTTCTGCCAGGCTTCCATCTGCCGCTGGTCGGATTTCTTCGGGATCTGGCGGTCCCATTCTAGGGACGCCACCGGATGAACCGGGACTGGCGCGAAGGTCTCAGCATCCGTGTTGGGCGTGCCCGAGAGCGCGGAGAGGTGTGCATCCAGCCCCTCTCCCGCGCAGGAGACGATGCCGATACCGGTGATGACCACGTCACGCATTGACTGCCTCCAACAGGCCGATGCGCTTGGCCTGGGCACGCATCTGGCCGTCCATGCCTTCGGGGAAGGGCATGATCCTGAACCGCAGCTCAGCATCGCAGATCGGCTTGCCCTCGGCCAGGATCTTGGCCTTCGTCACCGCGTAGCCCGATCCTTCGTGCTCCAGCTGCGCCTGAACGGTCAGCACCGTGCCGGGGCCGACGAAGGTGCGGAAGCGCGCCTTGTCCACGGCCATGAGGAACGGCATGTGGGTGAAGCCCATGAGACCCAGCACGAGATAGCCGGAAGCCTGGGCCATGGTCTCTGTGAGAAGAACGCCGGGGACGAGGGGATGACCGGGGAAATGACCCTCGAAGACGGGGCTTTCCTGTGGAACGGTGGAGGTCACCTCGATCCGCTTCGCATCGCGGTCGAGCACCACCACCCGGTCGATCATTTCAAAATATTCGAGGCGCATTGTTTTCGCGGAACCTGTCCCCCTCCCCCTTGTGGGGAGGGGCTAGGGGTGGGGGTGCCAGCGTAGAACTGGACCAGCGCGGCGCTTACACCCCCACCTCCAACTCCTCCCCACAAGGGGGAGAAGGGCTGTGTCGCGCCTGCCATCCCGACTCCGAAAGGCAATTTGCCGGAATGGACGTCTCTGGTTTTAGGCCTGCTTTGCGGCCACAAGCGCGTCGATGCGCGCCACGAGGTTCTTCAGGACGAAGTATTCCTCGGCCGGAGCCTTGCCTTCGTTGACTTCCTGGGTCCACTGCTCGAGGGGCAGCTTGATCCCGAAGGCCTTGTCGATCGCGAACGCGATATCGAGGAAGGCGAGCGAGTCGATGCCCAGATCCTCGATGGCGTGGCTCTCGGGGGTGATCTGGTCGCGCGGGATGTCGGCGGTCTCGGAAATGATGCCGGCGACGGTCTCGAAGGTAGACGACATGACGCCGCTCTCCTGAAATGCTTGAGCCCCCAACGATTCCGCCGCTGCCGGACCGTATCAGGCCCAGATCCCAGCCGCTCGTCTCGTCAAGGAGGGTTGTCTTGGAACGCTCCCCTTACACGACAGGGACCTCAGCGGCAACCGATTGGTTGCATTTCCGGCGCTCCGGGTGGCATCCGCCCCACCCGAACCTGCGGCAAGGGTTAAGGGCGGCAGCGATTGATTCTTCGGGCTCTATGGTGAATAAGAGCCCGCCTTAAGTCCTTGAGGACTGAGGTTTCCGCCTCCGGATGACGTTTCAGACTGGACCCAAGGTGCTCAACAGGTTCCGCAAACCTGCCGTCCGCCGTGCCCGCCGCATGGCCCGTATCGCCCGATGGAACAAGCCCATCGAGGGGACGCTCGGTCGCCTGCGCGCCTGGGCCAACATGCTGCTGGTCGATCACGGGGTCTTCCGCCTCATCTATCTGAACAAGCACCGGGTATCGGAGCGGCTCTGGCGCACGGCCCAGCCCGCCCCGCACCAGATCGAGGCGCTTGCCGCCCAAGGCGTGCGCACCATCATCAACCTGCGCGGCGGACGCGAGCACGGCTCCTGGCAGCTCCAGAAGGAGACTTGCGAGCGGCTCGGAATCCATCTGACCGAGTTCGTGGTGCGCTCCCGCGGCGCGCCGGACCGCAAGACCCTGCTCAAGGCCAAGGAATTCTTCGAAGGCGTTGAATATCCGGCCGTGATGCACTGCAAGTCGGGTGCGGACCGGGCCGGTTTCATGGCCGCGCTCTACCTCATCGTCCATGAGGGCGAGAGCGTGGACGAGGCGCAAAAGCAGCTCCACATGCGCTACGGCCACTTCCGCTTCTCGAAGACCGGCATTCTCGACGCCTTCTTCGACATGTACCGCCGCGAGGGCGAGGCCAACGGCATGCCCTTCCTGACCTGGCTGGAGACCACCTACGACGCCAAGAGGCTGGAACAGGAATTCCGCCCCGGTTTCTGGTCCAACATCCTTGTCGACCGGATCATGCGGCGGGAGTAGAGAGCCTGTATTTTGCATGACAGGCTGCTGGTTCTACATCCTTCGCTGCGCGGATGGCAGTTACTACACGGGGACAAGCCGATCCGGCGATCTGGAAACACGGATCAGCCAGCACAACCAAGGCCTCTTTGGTGGCTACACGGCCACGCGCCGCCCTGTAGAGCTCGTCTATTCAGCTCACTTTGAAAACATCACGGACGCGATTGCCTATGAGCGGCAAGTCAAAGGCTGGTCGAGAGCGAAGAAAGAGGCCTTGATCAGCGGGGACTTCGACACGCTTCAGTGATTATCGAAAAGACATTCCTCTTCAGGAGAATCGTAATCCTCTGCCCTCATCCTGAGGAAGCGCGAAAGCGCCGTCTCTAAGGATGTTTCAGTGCACCCTGGAGACGCCTCGCCCTTCGAGACGCTTCGCTCCTCAGGGTGAGGCTGCGGGGTGCTTAGGGTAAAACGGAAAGACTGGGCTCTGAATCATCCGACAGCTGCAGCCGGTGCAGGCGCGCATAGGCTCCCGCCTTTGCGATCAAGGCATCGTGCGATCCCATCTCGATGATGCGGCCCGCTTCCATCACCACGATCTTGTCCGCGTCGCGCACGGTCGAGAGACGATGCGCGATCACCAGCGTCGTGCGGCCCTTCATGAGCTTGCGGATCGCGTCCTGCACAAGCCGCTCGGATTCCGAATCGAGGGCGCTCGTAGCCTCGTCCAGCAGCAGGATCGGCGCGTTCTTCAGGAAGGCGCGAGCCAGCGACACCCGCTGGCGCTCGCCGCCCGAGAGACGCCCGCCGCCGGGGCCCACAACCGTGTCGTAACCCTCCGGCTGCTTCACGATGAAGTCGTGCGCGGCAGCGGCTTTCGCCGCCTCCACGATCTCCTCGTCCGAGGCGCCCGGACGTCCGAAGGCGATGTTGGCGCGGATCGTGTCGTCGAAGAGCACCACGTCCTGGCTGACGACAGCGACGGCCTGGCGCAGGCTTGCCAGCGTCACATCGCGAATGTCCTGGCCGTCGATGAGAATTGCGCCGCCGGTGACATCGTAGAGGCGCGGCACGAGCGAGAGCAGCGTCGACTTGCCGGACCCCGAGCGGCCGACGAGCGCCGTGGTGCGACCCGCCTCGGCGACCAGATCGATGTGGTTCACGGCCAGCGCCTCGCCGTTGTAGGAGAAGGCGAGATCGGCGAAGCGAACCTCGCCGCCCTTCAGCACGAGCGGCTTGGCATCGGGCTTGTCCTGAATGCGCGGCTTCTCGTCCATGACGGCGAAGGTGCGCTGCAGGGCGGCGGCCGCCTCCTGCACGATGGCGTGGAGATTGCCGAGCGCACGGATGGGTTGGGCTGCGAGCAGCAGCGCGCTGACGAAGCCTGTGAAATCGCCCACCGTGCTGTTCTGCGAGAGAATGCGCTGGCCGATCAGCACCAGCACGGCGGCAACCGCGATGCCGCCGCCCACTTCGAGCAGCGGATCGAGCCGCCCGCGCGCATTCGCGCCCTTCATGCGCAACCGGCGAATTTCGTCGAAGGTGCTCGCGGCCTTGGCCTTGAGATAGCCTTCCATCCGGTAGGTCTTGGCGATGCGCGTACCGGCGAGGCTCTCGGTGATGAGGCCTGCCATCTGGCCCGTCTGCTCCTGCATGGAGGAGGCCACGCGGCGCAGCTTGCGGCCGATCTTCTCGACCGGATAGGCGAAGAACGGCACGGTGATGCCCGCCACCAGCGCCATCATCGGATCGATCCAGATCATCGCCGCCACCAGCGCGATCACGGTGGTGATCTCGCGCAGGAACACGGTGGAGAGGCGGGTGAGCGCCTCCTTGATGAAGGTGAAATCCGTGGTGAAGCGCTGGGTGAGCGCCGCCGGGCTCTCGCGGCCGATCTGGGCGAGGTCAGCCTCGATCAGATGGCTGTAGAGCCTGGTCTGCATGTCGGCCTCGATGCGCGTCACCACCTTGTTGGTGAGCACGGTGAGCGCCAGCAGCGAGAAGCCCTTCACGGAGGTCACCGCGATCACGAAGAGCGGCGCGAGGTAGATGGCCGTCACGTCCTTCGTATCGAAGGCGTCGAACGCCGCCTTGATCAGCACCGGGTAGAGGCCCGTCGCGCCCGCGACCAGGGCCACCAGCACGAGCACGCCCATGAGCGTCCTGGCATGCGGGCGCATCCAGTCGCGCCAGAGGCGCTTGATCAGGGGGACGGTATCGCCTGTGAAAAGGCTTTTGCGGGCCATGACGTGCTTGAAACCTATCGGATAACGGGCCGCGAGTTACCACGCGAGGCCCGTCATCCGCAAATCCAGCTCCGCCGCACCCCTCTCAAACAGCCTTGAGGTAGCGCATCGGGCGTCCCGGCGCGATCATCTCGGCGGCGGCGATGATGCCCTGAGCGTCGATGCCGAAATGGCGGTAGAGGTCCTTGATCGTGCCCGTCTGGCCGAAATGCTCCACGCCGAGCGAGCGGGTGCGGTGGCCCATGACGGAGCCCATCCAGGCCAGCGTCGCCGGATGGCCGTCGATCACCGTCACCAGACCGCAATGCGCCGGCACGTCGCCGAGCAGGCGCTCCACATGGCTCTTGGCGTGCACGAGGCCACGCTCGCGGGCGCGCTGCGCCGCCGTCCAGCCGGCATTGAGGCGATCCGCCGAGGTGATGGCGAGCAGGCCGATGTCGCGGCGGTCCTCCGCCATGAGGCCGACCGCCTCGATGGCTTCCGGCGCGACCGCGCCCGTATAGGCAACGACGACCTGCGCGTTGGGGCCGGGCTTTCTCAGCCAATACGCGCCCGCCATGATGTCGTCGGCCAGCTCTGCTGTCATCTCGCGCTGCGGCTGCTCCAGGCTCCGCGTGGAGAGGCGCAGGTAAACCGAACCGCCGGTCTCGTCGCGCAGCCAGGTATGCTCGTTCGGCTCGCCTTCGCCGTTGCGCTGCATGTAGTCGAAGGCCCAGCGCATGATGATGGCGAGTTCGTCCACGAACGCGGGCTCGAACGAGGCCAGACCATCCTGCGCCATTCCCACCAGCGGCGTTCCGATGGATTGATGCGCGCCGCCTTCCGGCGCGAGCGTCACGCCCGACGGCGTGGCGACGATCATGAAGCGCGCGTCCTGATAGCAGGCATAGTTCAGCGCATCCGCGCCGCGATAGATAAAGGGGTCGTAGAGCGTGCCGATGGGGAGCAATCGCTCGCCGAAGATCGAATGCGAGAGCCCCAGCGCGGAGAGCACGATGAAGAGGTTCATCTCCGCGATGCCGAGCTCCAGATGCTGGCCCTTCGGCGAGAATTCCCAATTGTAGGTCGAGGGAATCCGCTCCTTCTTGAAGGTATCGACCATGCTGTTGCGGGCGAACAATCCGCGACGGTTCACCCACGCTCCGAGATTGGTGGAGACCGTCACGTCGGGCGCCGTCGTCACGATGCGGTCGGCCAGAGCCTGGTCGGACCGCGCGAGCTCATTGAGGATGAGACCGAAGCCCTGCTGCGTGGACATGGAGGGATTGGCCGGGAACGAAAGCTTCTCAGGCACCGGGACCGTGGGCGCGGAATAACGCCGCCGCCCCTTCTGCACGAAGGGCACTTTTTGCAGGAAATCCTCAAGCTCGTTCCGCGCGATTTTCGCGCCCTCGAACTTGTCCCATTCATGGCCCGGGCGCACCCCTTGCGTGGCGCGCCAGGCTTCCATCTGGGTGGGTGTCAGAAGGCCCGAATGATTGTCCTTGTGGCCTGCGAGCGGCAGGCCGAAACCCTTGATCGTATAGGCGATGAAGCAGACCGGACGATCGTGCTGGCGCGCCTTCTCGAAAGCGTCGAGCAGGCTCGGCAGATCGTGTCCGCCGAGATTGCTCATGAGACGCGCCAGTTCCTCGTCCGTGCGCTTCTCGATGAGGCGCGTGACGGAGCCCTGGTCGCCGAGATCGTCGAGCAAGCGCTTGCGCCACGCCGCCCCGCCCTGGAAGGTGAGCGCGGAATAGAGCTGGTTCGGGCAGGTATCGATCCAGGCTTTGAGCTTCTCGCCGCCAGGCTCGGTGAAGGCCTCCTGCATGAGCGATCCGTATTTCAGGATCACTACCTCCCAGCCAAAATTGCGGAACAGCGCCTCGAAGCGCTCCCACAGGCCCTCGCGGATCACGGCGTCCAGACTCTGGCGGTTGTAGTCGACGATCCACCACGTGTTGCGAACGCCGTGCTTCCAGCCTTCGAGCAGCGCCTCGAAGATGTTGCCCTCGTCCATCTCCGCGTCGCCGACGAGGGAGATCATGCGCCCTTCCGGCAGATCCTTCGCCCAGCCATGGGCCTTCACGTAATCCTGCACGAGGCTCGAAAAGAGCGTCTGCGCCACGCCGAGGCCCACCGAGCCCGTGGAGAAATCCACGTCGTCCACATCCTTGGTGCGGGAGGGATAGGATTGCGCGCCCTTGTAGCCTCGGAAATTTTCCAGCTTCTCGCGGGTCTGGTTGCCGAAGAGATACTGGATCGCGTGGAAGATGGGGCTCGCATGGGGCTTCACCGCAACGCGATCCTCAGGCCGCAGGGCCGAGAAATACAGCGCCGTCAGGATCGTGGAGAGGGACGCCGAGGACGCCTGATGCCCGCCGATCTTCAGCCCGTCCCCGTTGGGACGCAGGTGGTTGGCGTTATGGATCGTCCAGGTCGCAAGCCAGAGCACCTTGCGCTCCAGTTCCTCCAGAATGCTCAGGTGCCGTGCGTCGGCCATAGTGATCCTCCTTAAGGCGGCGCCTTGATTCTAGAACCCTGCCCCATCGCTTTCGAGGTCAGGCGGGGCTGCAATCGGAATTCCTGTTGGGCTAGCGTTAGCAGAGGCTGCCTGTCCGTGCCACAGGATCAACCTTATGTTCCCTCGTCCTCCTCTTCCGCGAAATCCCCGCTCAGGCGAAGACCCTCGATCCAGGTTTCGCCTTTTCGCTTGATGACCCGGCGCGGCGAGATGCCACTGTTACGCGCAATGGCCTCGGCGAGCGGCTCGGAATGGGTCACGAGCCACACCTGCGTACGCTTGGAGGCCGCGACGATCATTCGTGCGAGTGGTTCGAGCAGGTCGGGATGCAGGCTGGTCTCGGGTTCGTTCAGGGCGATGAAGGGCGGAAGGCGATAGGACAGAAGCGCCCCTGCGAGCGCCAGAAAATGCAGCGTGCCGTCGGACAGTTCCGAGGGTTGGAAGACGCGCTTCGGATAATCGGGAAAGACCACGCCGAACGTGGCGAAACGGTCGGGCTCGGGAATGACGAGCCGTGCACCGGGAAAGGCATCGTCGAAGGCCTGATCAAGGTCGGTGGTGTCTTGGCGGATATGAGCCAGGGTTGCGAACACCGCTGCCAGGTTCGAGCCGTCGGAGGCGAGCGTCGGCGATGTCACCGCAAGACACGGCTGGCGCAGGGACGAGCGGGCATCGGTGCGGAAATCGTGAAAGAACCTCCACTCCAGCATGGTGCGGCGGGCCAAGTGCAGGTCAGGAAAAGCAGCCGCATCCTGCAGCGATCCGAGAGCCGTCTCGGAGGGCAGGATTTCGCTGCCCAAAGGCCGCTTCGCTCCCTCCTCATCGAGGCAATGTCCTCTCGGACCCCGGCGTTCCAGCAACGTCCTCGAGCGCTTACGCGCCTCGTAGACGAGCGCTTCCACCTTGATCTGCGGCTCCAGCGAAAACCCGGCGCCCAGCAGCTCCACCAGGCCTGTCTCGACTGCGTATTCGAGATTGTAATCGCTGGCTCCCTCTCCCGACAGGCGCACGCCCAGCCTGACCCGCACCGGCTCCTTGGGATTGCGCTGACCCGCCCAGTAAACCGAATCGAAGCCGCCCTCGGCGGCGAGGTCGCGGGTGAGCGTACCGGTCGCCGCCGACTGCAGGAGCTGGAGCGAACGGTAAAGGTTGGTCTTGCCTGTCCCATTCGCGCCCACGAACACGGACAGGGGCTCGACGGGAAAGCGGATATGCCTGAGCGAGCGGTACCCGGCAGCGAAGACTTCTTTGATGAAGAGCATGGGCTGAAAGGACAGGTGAGCCGGGAAGAAGGCTGCGACCCTATCCGCTTCGGGGACTGACCGCAAAAACGAAAAGCCCGCCTGACGGCGGGCCTTCGTAAAACTCTCAAGACTTGAGAGAAATTGGAGCGGGCGAAGGGATTCGAACCCTCGACCCCAACCTTGGCAAGGTTGTGCTCTACCCCTGAGCTACACCCGCACCGCTCCGCGATGCACATGGCATCGTTTCGAGGCCGCTGATTTGCCCCAAAACGACTCATATTGCAAGGGGTCTTCGCCAATCTTTTTGACGCGGGGTTGAGCCTGCTCACCCGGCCCGGTAGAAGCCGGAGGACAAGCTGGAGTCCCGAAGTCTTGGCTCATCTTTCCCCCAAAGAACTGCTGGAGCGCCTGAACGCGCTCGGCATCCCATCCGAGACGGTCGAGCATGAGCCCGTCTTCACGGTGGCCGAATCGAAGTCCGTCAAGGAAAGCGTTCCTGGCGCGCACTCGAAGAACCTGTTCGTGAAAGACAAGAAGGGGCGCTACTTCCTCATTTCCGCCAAGCACGACACCGCTATCGACCTCAAGCGCACGCATGAGGTCATCGGCGCGTCGGGCCGCCTCTCGTTCGGCTCTGCCGAGCAGCTCAAAACCATGCTGGGGGTCGAGCCCGGCTCCGTCACGGCCTTTGCGGTGGTGAACGACACCGAAGGCAAGGTGACGATGGTGCTCGATGCCAACCTGATGGAGCACGAGCGGGTGAACTTTCATCCGCTGGTCAATTCCATGACGACTGGCGTGTCGCGCGAGGATCTGGTGAAGTTTCTACGCTCCACGGGCCATGATCCGATGATCCTGCGCCTTCCCGAGCCGGCGGCGGAATTGCCAGACGCGCCCTAAGATCCCATCTAGGCCCAAAGCTTCTTCTCACGATCACCCTCTCGAGGATCGCATGTTGACCGATAACCCCTCCCCCGGAATGCCGTCCACCGATCTCGTGAAGGACACCACCACCGCCGATTTCCGCCAGGACGTGGTGGCCGAATCGATGAATCAGCCGGTGCTGGTCGATTTCTGGGCTCCCTGGTGCGGCCCCTGCAAGCAGCTCACCCCCGTTCTCGAGAAGGTGGTGAAGGCCGCCGGCGGCAAGGTGAAGCTCGTGAAGATGAACATCGACGAGCATCCGCAGATCGCCGGCCAGCTCGGCGTGCAGTCGATTCCCGCCGTCTTCGCCTTCCAGCGCGGCCAGCCGGTGGACGGCTTCATGGGAGCCCTGCCGGAAAGCCAGTTGAAGGCCTTCATCGAACGCCTCGTCGGGCCGCTGGGCCCAGGCGCGACGGAGGAAATCCTGGCCGAGGCCGACGGGCTTGTCGCCGCCGGCGACATGGCGGGCGCGGCAGAACTTTATGCAGCCGTTCTCTCGCAGGAGCCCGATAACGCTCCGGCGCTCGCCGCCCTCGTGAAACTTCATGTGGAGGTGGGCGACCTGGAGGGCGCGAAGCGTTTCCTCGCCATGGCTCCCCCGGCCAAGGCGAACGATCCGGCGATCGCAGGCGCACGCGCCGCGGTGGAACTCGCCGAGCAGGCGGGCTCTCTCGGCGATACGGCCGAGCTTCACCGCAGGATCGAAACCGATCCGCTCGATCATCAGGCACGCTTCGACCTCGCGATTGCGCTGAATGCGCGCGGAAAGCGGGAAGAAGCGCTCAATCACCTCCTTGAAATCGTTCGCCGCGACCGCAATTGGAACGACGATGGCGCACGCAAGCAGCTCGTCCAATTCTTCGAGGCCTGGGGCCCCATGGACGAGATGACGATTGCAGGGCGGCGGAGGCTTTCCTCGCTTCTGTTCGCCTGATGATTCTCGAAACAACAGGGAGATCGGAATGGGAATGAACGCGGTATACCGGGGGCCTGAGGATTGCCCATCGGTCATTCCCGTTTTCCCCTTGCCCGGCGCGCTGCTTCTGCCGCGCGGACAGATGCCGCTCAACATCTTCGAGCCGCGCTACCTCGCGATGGTGGATCACGCACTGAAAACCGATCGCGTGATCGGCATGATCCAGCCGGATGCGGACAGCGAGGCCTCCACCGCTCCCAGGATCTATTCCGTCGGCTGCGCAGGCCGCATCACGCAGTTCGCCGAAACTGGCGATGGGCGCTATCTCATCACGCTCATCGGCATCGCGCGGTTCCGCGTGGAGGAGGAGCTGCCGCTCATCGACCTCTTTCGCCGCTGCCGGGTGAATTTCGAGCCCTTCGCGAGCGACTTCACCGCTCGCGCGGGTGAGAACGAGGTGGACCGCAACGGCGTGCTCAAGGCGCTGCGCGACTTCGTCGATTCGGCGCATGTGAAGGTGGATTGGCGCGGCATCGAGGAAGCGCCCAACGAGGCTCTCGTGAATGCGCTTTGCATGATGAGTCCCTTCGGCGTGCGCGAGAAGCAGGCGCTCCTCGAAGCGCCGAACCTGAAGACCCGCGCGGAAGTTCTCATCGCCTTGACCGAGATCGAACTCGCCCGCGGCGGCGTCAGCTCCGATTCGACGCTGCAATAGGATGAAACCCATGTCTGCCGAGCCGAACGCTCCAATCCAGTCCGACGCTCCTCCGCCTGTGGAAGCCACGCGCATCGATCCGAAGCTCCTGGAGCTTCTCGTCTGCCCGCTCACCAAGGAAACCCTGGAATACGACGCCGCGCGCCAGGAACTCGTCAGCCGCCGCGCGAAGCTCGCCTATCCCATCCGCGACGGCATCCCGATCATGCTGCCGGAAGAGGCGCGCCAGCTCACGGATTGACGGCGAAAGTTTCGCCGGACAACCCGGGATGACGAACTAACGCCTCTGCGCAATCGCGTCGGCCAGCGCCAATGTGCGCTTCGCCATGTCCGCATGCAGCCGCTCGACCATGCGGCCCTTGTGGCTGATCGCGCCTTTTCCGGCGTTCTCCGGCTGCTCGAAGAGATCGACGATCGCGCGGGCGTTCTCCACCTCATGCGCGGATGGTGCGAACACCTCGTTCGCCATGGCGATCTGACCCGGGTGAATCAGCGTCTTGCCGTCGAAGCCGCAATCGCGGCCCTCGATGCACTCGCCGCGAAAACCCGCTTCATCCGAGAGATCGTTGTACACGCCATCCAGAATATCGATGCCGTAGGCGCGCGCCGCAGCGAGCGCCGTCATGAGCCACGGCATCATCGTGGCGCGCCCGGGGTTGAGGCGCGCGCGCGTATCTTTCGCGAGATCGTTCGTGCCCATGACGAGGCAGGCAAGGCGCGAGGTTTGATCCTGCGCCACGGCGGCGATGGCCTGCGCCTGCAGAATGGCGAGCGGGGTCTCGATCATCGCCCACACGCGCGTCTTTTCCGGGGCTCCGAGGGAATGTAGACGCCTGCCCGCTTCCAACAGCTCGTCAGGCGATGAAACCTTCGGAAGCAGGATCGCATCCGGCGCGGCATCCGCCGCTGCTGCCAGATCCGCCTCGGCCCAGGGCGTGTTGAGGCCGTTGATGCGGATCACGAGTTCCCGCGAGCCGTAGCCGCCCGCCTTCACCGCGGCGCCGACAGCGCCACGCGCCTGTTCCTTCATCTCCGGCGCAACCGCATCTTCGAGATCGAAAATCACGACGTCGGCGGGAAGGGTTTTCGCCTTCTCCACGGCGCGGGCGTTGGAGGCTGGCATGTACAGGGCGCTGCGGCGGGGACGGATCGCGATCATGAGAGTTCCTCGGATGTGCAATCGGTTTTAATGACGCTCCAGGGATCGCGCAAAGGAGAAGCGGGCAATGTGGGTTGCGGGGGTGGACGGCTGCCGGGCCGGATGGATTGCAGCGCTCATGCGGGTGGGCGATCCCGCTTCTGCCCGAATCATGGTCGCGCCCACGCTCGATGCCATCGTCGACGCGCCGGAAGCGCCTGCGTTCATGGCGGTCGACATCCCCATCGGCCTGCCCGCGACGATCGAGGGCTCCGGGCGCGCGCCGGAACAGCTGATTCGCCCGCTTCTCGGGCAACGGCAATCCTCGGTCTTCTCGATTCCCGCACGCGCGGCGGTTCATGCCCTCGATTACGGCGAGGCCTGCGCGCTTGCCCTGGCGGCCTCGAACCCGCCACGCAAGGTTTCGCGACAGGGCTTTGCGATCTTCGCGAAGATCCGGGAAGCGGACGCTCTCTTGCGGGCGCGTCCCGATCTCGCGAGCCGCATCTACGAGGTGCATCCGGAACTGGCTTTCTGGTCGCTCAACGGCGAGCGCGCGCTGCACGAGCCCAAGAAAGTGAAGGGTACGCCCTATGGACCCGGCATGGAACTGCGCCGCCGGCTTCTCATGAGAGCAGGACTTCCCGAAGCCCTGGTCCACAGGGCGGCCCCCAAAGGGGCAGCCGCCGATGACCTGCTCGATGCGCTCGCGGGGTTGACCGTGGCGCTCGATCTCGCGACAGGTGGAGGCCAATCCTTTCCCGACCCGCCGGGCCGTGACGCCCACGGCCTGCCGGTCGCCATCTGGACGCTTCGGAACACCACCATGACGATCACCCGCGCCGAGATCGAAGCAGCCCACGCCCGCATCGCCTCTCATATCCGCCGCACGCCGGTGATGAACCTGAACGGGGCCTTCGGCCATCCGGGACTGGTCAGCCTCAAGCTGGAGTTCCTGCAGCATGCGGGTTCCTTCAAGACGCGCGGGGCCTTCAACACGCTCCTCTCTAATCCTGTTCCGGCGGCAGGCGTGGCGGCGGCTTCCGGCGGCAACCATGGCGCGGCGGTGGCCTATGCCGCCAGCCGGCTCGGCGTGAAGGCGCGCATCTTCGTTCCTGAAATCTCGAGCCCCGCGAAGGTAGCCGTCATCCGCTCGCACGGAGCGGAGGTGGTGATCGGCGGCGCACGCTATGCGGACGCGCAGGAAGCCTGCGACCGTTACGTGGCCGAGAGCGGCGCATTGCGCATCCATCCTTTTGCCGCAGAGAGCACCATCACCGGCCAGGGCACCGTTGGGCTCGAATGGGAGCAGGATGCCCCCGATCTCGACACGGTGCTCGTGGCGGTCGGCGGCGGCGGCCTCATCAGCGGAATCGCGAGCTGGTGGGCAGGCCGGGTGAAGGTGGTGGGCGTGGAGCCCGAAGGCTCGCGCGCGCTGCACGCGGCCCTCCAGGCCGGCAGGCCGGTCGATGTGGATGTGGATTCCGTGGCGGCCGATTCCCTCGGCGCCCGCAATACGGGCGATCTCGTCCATGCCATCAGCAGCCAAACGGTCGACCATGTGGCCCTCGTCGGTGACAAGGCGATCCGCGAGGCGCAACGGGTTCTCTGGCGCGACTATCGCATCGCCTCCGAGCCCGGCGGTGCGGCGGCTCTGGCGGCTTTGATCTCGGAGGCTTATAAGCCTCAATCTGACGAGCGGGTCGGCGTGCTCCTGTGCGGGGCCAATGTCGAACTCTCCAAGCTCGCCGAACTGATGCACTGACAACAAGGAACCGCCCATGTTTCCCCAGCGCCTGACCGACGGCTACCGCTCTTTCGTCAATGACCGTCTCCCTCGCGAGAAGAGCCGCTTCGAGGCGTTGGCCGAGAAGGGTCAATCTCCGGAGGTGATGGTGATCGGCTGCTGCGACAGCCGCGTGTCGCCGGAGGTGATCTTCGACGCGAGCCCGGGCGAGTTGTTCGTGGTGCGCAACGTGGCCAATCTCGTGCCGCCCTTCGAGACCGGGGGCGATTATCACGGCACCTCGGCCGCCCTCGAATTCGCCGTGCAGGCGCTGCGCGTGAAGCACATCGTGGTGCTGGGCCATGCCCGCTGCGGCGGCGTGCGCGCCTTCGCCGACGACACCGCCCCTCTTTCGCCGGGCGATTTCATCGGCCGCTGGATGACCCTGATCAAGCCTGCGGGCGAGCGCCTCGGGCCTCACGACGGCAACCTGGAAGAATACCTGCCGCGCCTGGAACTCGCCGCCGTCGAGAACAGCCTGCGGAACCTGATGACCTTCCCCTGCGTGCGCATTCTGGTGGAGCGCGGCAAGCTGCAGCTGCACGGCGCTTACTTCGGCGTGGCGACCGGCGTGCTGCTGGTGCGCGACCCGGAAACCGGAGAGTTCAAGCCGGCGGTGGAGGACATGCCGGATCGGGTGTCGATGTTCCGCGCGCAGCAGGTGCAGGAATAATTCGTCTTCCGGGCGGGTGCTTCATGATAATGCGGGCGCTTGGCATGGCGCTCCTATCATCTATAGTCCTTTCGTGCTCAAGAGCGGGCCGGCTCACGAACTTTCCTGAACCGGCGCCGTTAGCGATGCGCCCGTAATGACGATCATCCCGAACGTGCAGCTGGAGCCTCCGCGCCGACAGCTGCAGGTTTGCTCTTGAGCTCCTCAATCCATGCGCCCCTATGGTGACCTCAGAACAGCGCCCGCAGACTTCCTTGCCGGAGGCGGGGAGATGTCTGAGCTCATGCGGCGGTTCGACTGGGGCAGCACCTCCATCGGCCCTATGGAGATCTGGCCCCAGAGCCTGAGAACCACGATCAGCATCATGCTGCGGTCCCCGATTCCCATGGTCCTGCTCTGGGGGCTGGACGGGATCATGATCTATAACGATGCCTACACGGTTTTCGCCGCCGGTCGTCATCCCCGCCTTCTCGGCTCCAAGGTTCTGGAGGGCTGGGCGGAAGTCGCCGATTTCAACGCCAACGTGATGCGGGTCGGCATGGCGGGCGGCACCCTCTCCTACCGCGATCAGGAACTCACGCTCCACCGCAACAACGTGCCGGAGCAGGTCTGGATGAATCTGGACTACAGCCCTGTCATCGACGAGACCGGTAAGCCCGGCGGCGTTCTGGCCATCGTGGTCGAGACCACGGAGCGCGTTCTGGCCGAGCGCAGGAACGTGGCGGAAAAGGACCGGCTTCGCGAACTGTTCCACCAGGCCCCCGGCTTCATGGTGATCTGGAACGGGCCCAACCACGTGTTCGAGTTTGTGAACGAAGCCTATTACAGGCTGGTCGGCCAACGCGACCTCATCGGCAAGCCCCTCATGGAGGCGCTCCCGGAAGTGATCGATCAGGGCTTCATCGGCCAGCTCGACGAAGTGTACCGGACACAGGAAACCTATGTCGGCCGCAGCATCCCGGTTTACCTGCGCCGCAAGCCCACGCAGGAGCCGGAACAGCGCATCATCGACTTCGTGTTCCAGCCGATCCGCGATGCTGAGGGCCGGGTCACCGGCATCTTCGCCGAAGGCAACGACGTCACCGAGCGGGTTCGCTCCGAGGAGCATCAGCTGCTCCTGCTCAACGAGCTGAATCATCGCGTCAAGAATACTCTGGCGACGGTGCAGTCCATTGCGTCCCAGACCCTGCGGACGGCGACCTCGACCCAGGCCGCGCGCGAGGCGATCGAGTCCAGGCTGTTCGCCCTCTCGCGCGCTCATGACGTTCTCACCCGTGAGAACTGGGAAGGCGCCTGGATCGGCGAGGTCGTCAGCGAGGCGATGCACCCCTTTCAGTCGGTCGGCCACAGCCGCATCCATTGTCATGGACCAAAGGTCAGGCTGCCGCCCAATGTGGCTCTCGCAATCGCCATGGCGCTCCAGGAGCTCGCGACCAACGCGGTCAAGTACGGCTCCCTGTCGAACGAAGCGGGCAAGGTCCGGATCAGCTGGCAGGTCGATGAGACGCGAGACAGCCCTCATCTCGTCCTGAGATGGGAAGAGAGCGATGGACCGTCCGTCGTCCCGCCCACCCGCCGGGGATTCGGCACCCGCCTCATCGAACGAAGCCTGTCTCAAGGCCATCTCGCCGGCGAGGCGAAGATCGATTTCGCAGCGGACGGCGTCGTCTGCACCATTGATGCACCGCTCATCGAGGCGCACGAGGAGCAGGACTGATACCAGCGCAGCCGACAGAGCCGCGCCGCTCATCCCCAAGCCTCAGCCTGAGGAGCGAGCTTGCTCGCGTCCTGACGGGCGAGGCGCCTCCCGTGTACTCTGGATCCTCCTTCGAGACGCCGCTTCGCGGCTCCTCGGGATGAGGATCGAGATCAATGGCCCGGCTCTCAAACACTCCCAAACAAAAAGGCCGCCCGGAGGCGGCCTTTTTCACTCTCGCTGCAAATGGCCTCAAGCCGCCTGCTTCTTCGCCTTCAGCAGGCCGCGATTGGCCATGGCTTCCGCGATCTGAATGGCGTTGAGCGCCGCGCCCTTGCGCAGGTTGTCCGAGACGCACCAGAAGGACAGGCCGTTCTCGACCGTGATGTCCTCGCGGATGCGGGAGATGTAGGTGGCGTCCTCGCCGGCAGCCTCGTGGGGCGTGATGTAGCCGCCCGGCTCGCGCTTATCGACAACCATGATTCCGGGCGACGCACGCAGGATGTCGCGGGCCTCGTCGGCCGTGATCGGCTTCTCGAATTCCACGTTCACCGCTTCCGAATGGCTGATGAACACCGGCACGCGCACGCAGGTGGCGGTGAGCTTGATCTTCGGGTCGAGAATCTTCTTGGTCTCGGCCATCATCTTCCACTCTTCCTTCGTGTACCCGTCCTCCATGAACACGTCGATGTGCGGAATCAGGTTGAAGGCGATGCGCTTGGGGAACTTCTTCTCCTGCACGTCCTGCAGGGAGTAGAGCGCCTTGGTCTGGCGGTCGAGTTCATCCATGCCGTCCTTGCCGGCGCCGGAAACCGACTGGTAGGTGGCGACGACCACGCGCTTGATGGTGGCGGCGTCATGAAGCGGCTTCAAGGCCACCACGAGCTGCGCGGTGGAGCAATTGGGATTGGCAATGATGCCCTTCTTGATCTCGCGCAGCGCCTCGGCGTTCACCTCCGGCACCACGAGGGGCACCTCCGGGTCGTAGCGCCAGGCGGAGGAATTATCGATCACCACCGCGCCCTGCGCGGCGATCTTGGGCGACCATTCCTTCGACACTTCGCCGCCCGCTGACATGAGGCACAGATCGACGTCGGAGAAATCGTACGTATCGAGCGTCTTCGTCTTCAGGGTCTTGTCGCCGTAGGACACTTCCGTTCCCTGGCTGCGGCGCGAGGCCAGCGCCACCACCTCATCGGCCGGGAAAGCGCGCTCGGCCAGGATGTTCAGCATCTCGCGGCCCACATTGCCGGTCGCACCCACGACGGCGATCTTGTAACCCATTGGACTTCTCCTGTTGTCGTTCTCCCCGGGAGATAAAAAGACCCTGTTCGGGTGTCGCCTCTCGCCCCGTGGGGAGAGAGGACCGGGGACGACGAGGCTTATTCGGCCGTCGTTTTGACAGCCGTCGTGGCGGTTTTCGTTTTGCTCGTCGTGTGAGTGAGCAGCGCCATTTGCCTTCGTCCGTTCGCAGGTCCAGCCCGGACCTCGATAACTTCACCAACACACCAAAGGTCCGCTCGCGTCAAGCACTCTCTGCAAGAATACGACGATTGGGGCCCAAGCGGAGCAATAACCTTTCGTTTACCTTGCTTAGCAAAACCTTTCGAGGCTCCCGCTTTGCTACGGTAGAACATGTTCATGACAACCGACCGACGGGTGTGGTGAAGCGTGATGGCACGGGCCGGATATCCTGCATGGGATGACGACGAGGCGTTCTTCGACGAACGCCCGGCCCGTCGTGCACGCAGGAAGCCCGTGCGCTGGTTCCGCATGATCCTCCTGTCCTCCCTGATCGTGGGAGGTCTCGTCTATTTCGCACAGCAGCAGGAAGCCGAGGTTCAGGTTACCGCCCGCAGGGGCGTCCCCTCTTCCGTTCTGGTCGCGCCCGCTCCCATCTGGAGCCCCGTTGCAGCAACCCCTGCTCTCTATGCCATCGAGAAAGCCTCCGCTCCCCACATCGAGGCGCGCCAGCACACGAGCGGCGCCCGAGAGGACATTCTCACCCTCGGCCGCTTCGGGGATGCGCATCATGTGCGGCTCACCCTGATCCAGGGCTCCACGGACCCTGCCCGCAGCTTTTTCGTCGACATCGTGCGCCGCGCGGCGCAGGCAGGTCTGGCGGTCTCGCGCAACGCCCAGAGCCGGATGCTCGCCACCAAATTCGGCTCCGTCGAAGCCGCTGCCATGACTCTCGTCGGTAAAATCGAGCAGGATTGCCAGACCTTCCGGTTCGCCGACGCGGATTCCAGTTTCGGATTTCAGGGCTGGGTGTGCGGCGCGGATGCGCTGGACGATGCGCAGCTTGCCTGCTTCATCGACGGCATCGCGCTCGGCAACGCGGCCAGTCCTTCCCTGAAGGCCCTGTTCGTACGGGCCGAGAGAAACCGCACGGAAGCCTGCGGGCCCAGCGCCCGCACTGCTTCGATTGGCGTCAGGACCCCTCCCCGACCGTAACCGCGACCCGGTGCACGACGTTGCAGCCGTAACCGTTCGGATTCCAATTCGCTGCGCGGAAAGGCTGAGCGCGTCCTTGCGAGTCGGTGGCGCGGGCGATGATCTCGTAAAAGCCGTCTCCGGGCAGCGCGATGCTCGCGCTCCAGCGCACCCAATCGTAACGATTGCGCGGCGGCGTCATTTGAGCCGGCATCCAGGTCGCGCCGCCGTCGATGGAGCAATCCACCCGGGCAACCGTGTCGTCTCCCGCCCAGGCCGCTCCTCTCACAATGATGCTTCGCGTACCCGCCGGACAGCGCGAACCATCCGCAGGAGCCGTGACGATGCTGCGCACCGGCATCGATTCCAGAATGCGTGTTTCCACGTTCGTCCCGTCGGAACCCGGTGGGATCGGGCGAACCGGAACGCGGTAGGACAGGCCCGTCATGCCGGGGCCGTCATGCTCGCGATCGCGAAGCCAGATCCGTGTCAGCCATTTCTGGCTGAGCGATCCAGGCCAGCCCGGCACGATGAGACGCAAGGGGCCGCCATGGATGAACGGCAGGGGCTCGCCATTCATGGCCCAGACGAGCAGCGTATGGTCTTCGAGAGCCTTCGCGATTGGCATGCCGCGCGACATGGCCTGTTTCTCGAAGCTGCCGTTCTTGTCGGGATCGGCTCCGAAATGGCCGGTAAAGCGCGCCGTCTCCTTGAGCCCTGCCTCCCGCAGAACATCGCCCAAGGAAACACCGGTCCATTCCGCGCAGCCTGCGCCGCCGTTCGTCCAGGCATTGCCCTCGGCCTTCGGCTCGAAGAACGCGCGTCCGTTGCCGCCGCATTCAAGCACCATGCGGAAGGTCTTCGTCGGGAAGCCGCTCTTCAGATCGGCGAGGGAAAGATCGAGCGGGCGTTCCACCTCTCCGTCGATGGTGAAGCGCCATGCCTCCGGATCGTCGATCCGCTGGGGCAGAAGGCCGTTGTTGCGGATGAAGAAGCGCGCAATCGGCGTCGTCTCGTCGTCGAGCAGCGATTCCGGCGTCTCGGCCACAAGGGGCGTTTCGCCCAGCAACGTGAGGCGGTCCTTTCCGAACAGCTCAAGCTCGCTCATTCGATCCTGCATCCGTTCTGCTTACCCTTTCAGGCCAACCCTTCAATGTGAAGGAACCAATTTTAGTCAGGCCGGCTTGTTCTGACAGCCTTGAATGTTTTCACGACGGCTCAGCAAGCGCTGATGCCGACCCTGGAGATTTGCAAAATGCGCCGCTTCACGCTGATCGGTTTTGGCATGCTTGCAGCTCTCGGTGCTGTCTCCGTAGCAGCCGAAGCGCAGGCTCAGGATCGCCCCCTTGTCTTCCGAGTGCAACCCCGCAGCTTCCTCGACCCCGGGCCCGTTGCGCCGGTGGGCTCGCTCAATCGCTACGCCACACAGGGACAGCTCTCCTACGTCGCCAATCCCCCCTGGGGCTTCCAGCGCGACCGCTTCGGCGAAGGCACGCTGCCCGATCCCATCGGCGGACCGTTCGTCGGCGCGCGCAATCCTTTCCCGACCTTCGGCGTTCCGGACGTCGAAGCCACCGGCTCGATCCGCTAGTCCCGCGTAAACGAAAGCCCCGGAGAGATCCGGGGCTTTTGCATGCCTGAAAGCGGCGCGGAGCCTCAGGAGAGAGCCTCCAGCTCCTTCACGATGGCATCGCCCACATCCTGCGTGCCGACCGCGTTCGCGCCGGGAGCCGCGATGTCCTTGGTGCGCGTGCCGGAAGCCAGCACGTTGGCGATCGCCTTCTCCAGACGATCCGCCTCCTCGAGCAATCCGAAGGAATAGCGCAGCGCCATGCCGAACGAGCCGATCATGGCGATCGGGTTGGCAAGGCCCTTGCCCGCGATGTCGGGAGCCGAACCATGGACCGGCTCGTAGAGCGCCTTGCGCGCGCCGGTCTTGGCATCTTCGGCGCCCAGCGAGGCGGAGGGCAGCATGCCGAGCGAGCCCGTGAGCATGGCGGCGATGTCGGAGAGGATGTCGCCGAAGAGATTGTCGGTGACGATCACGTCGAACTGCTTCGGATTGCGCACGAGCTGCATGGCGCAGTTGTCGGCGAGCACGTGCTCGAGTTCCACATCCGCGAATTCGGCCTTGCCGATGCGCGAGACCACCTGACGCCACAGGACGCCGGTCTTCATCACGTTCATCTTCTCGGAGGACGACACCTTGTTGCGGCGCTTCTTGGCCAGATCGAACGCGACGCGAGCGATGCGCTCGATCTCGCCGGTCGTGTAGACCTGCGTGTCGACGGCGCGCTGCTGGCCGTTCTCGAGCGTCACCAGCTCCTTCGGCTCGCCGAAATAGACGCCGCCGGTGAGCTCGCGCACGATCACGATGTCGAGGCCCTCGACGATCTCGCGCTTGAGCGAGGAGGCGTCGGCCAGAGCCGGATAGCAGATGGCGGGACGCAGATTCGCGAAGAGGCCCAGATCCTTGCGCAGGCGAAGCAGGCCCGCTTCCGGGCGCACGTCGTAGGGAACGCCGTCCCACTTGGGACCGCCGACCGCGCCGAAGAGCACCGCATCGGCGGCTTGAGCCCGGCCCATGGCCTCCTCGGAGATGGCCTTGCCGTGCGCGTCATAGGCCGAGCCGCCGACGAGATCCGTCTCGGTCTCGAAGCCGATTCCCTGCTTGCGGAACCAGCCCACGATCTTCTCGACCTCGCGCATGACCTCCGGGCCGATGCCGTCGCCGGGGAGAAGGAGAAGCTTGTGCGTTGCCATGGGAGAGGCCCCTTGTTTTAGCGAAAAAGATGCCCGGCTCTTAAAAAGCCGAACGGGCCGCTTGGCAAGCGCTTCTCGACTTAGTCGTTAGGGGGTGGCCCGCAACAGATGCGGTCTACTCCCCCTGCCGCCGGTCGCGGGGAGTGCGCACCACCGTCACCGAGCAGGGAGCCTCGGCCACCACCTGGGACGAGACGCTGCCGAGATAGCGCCGGAACGCGGAAGAGGCGCGGGCGCCGATGACGATATGGTCCACGTTGTTGTGGCGCGCATAATCGATGAGGGCGCCGGCCGGATCGACGGCTTCGAGCACGCTGTAGGTGATCTGCTCCTTAGGGAGCTCGAGCCCCGAGCCCCAATGCCTGAGCTGGATGAGACGCTGCACATGAAGACTGCGCCCTTCCTCGTCCTCGAGAACGTCCACGGCGATGCGCGAGAGCTTGAGAACATTCACGCAAGCCACCCTCGCCTGCGTTTCCATGGCCAGGATACGGGCGATGAGCGTGCGCTGCGCCTCGGCGAGGTCCTCGGTTCCCGGTGTCAGATCGATGGCTGCGAGGATGATCGGCGCACGCGAGAGCTGCCCCACGATGTTGGGCGTCTCGAGAGGCTGCTGCTTGCGCGCTTTCAGCCATCGGCGAAAGGTCTTCATGCCGCTGTCGCGTTCGAGACGCTCGGCGCGCTCGGTGAGCTTCACCTGAGCGGGGTTCTCGAGATCGAGGGCAAGCTGCGCGGCTGTGGCGTAGCGATCGTTCGGATTGACTTCCAGGCAGCGCAGGATGATCTCCTGCAGCCAGGGCGGGCAATCGGGGTTCTTCGCCCGCGGCGGCACCGGATCGCGCCACAGGCGGCGGCGGATCTGGCCGCCCCTGGGAGTGCCGAAGGGGCGCTCGCCGGTGACGAAGAAATACAGCATCACGCCGAGGGCGAAGAGATCGCTGCGCGGATCGGCGCGGTCCTCCAGCACCTGCTCGGGGGCCATGTAGGGCGTGGTCCCGAAGGGCTCCCGGAACTCCTCGGCCAAAAGATCGGGCAATTGCTCATGCCGCGCGAAACCATAATCGATGAGCACCGCCTCGCCCGTCTCGCGGAACATGATGTTGCTCGGCTTCACGTCGAGATGGATCACCTTCTGCAGGTGCAGATCATGCAGCGCCCGGGCGACCTTCGCGCCGATCTCTACCACCTCGGCCCAGGGCAGCGGCACGTCGGACAGGCGGGCCTTGAGCGACTCGCCCTGAACGTGCTCCATGACGATATAGGGCTGGGGATCGAGCGGGCCTGCCGCGATGAACCGCGGAACATGCGGACCCGACAGACGCGGCATGATCATCTGCTCGGTCTCGAAGCAGACGATCGGGATCGGATCGTCGCTGTCGATGAGCATGGGGAATTTCATCACGAGAGCATCGGAACCGAAATCCGCTTTCGGGATCGATTCGACGCCATCGTTGTCTGGCGACGGGTCGTCATTCCGCTCCACGGACCAGATCTGGGCCATTCCGCCGGTGCTCAAATGCTCCCGGAGGGTGAATCCGTCGATCTCCATGCCCGGCTCGAGGCGAAGGCGCATGCTCAGCGTCCCTCCTCGAGACGCTGGGCGAGCCGCTCGGGCAGACCCGCCTCGCGCACCTTCCGCGCCGCCGTCATGTTGTCGTAGGGCACGCGGAAATAGCGCAGGCTCTGCCGGGCCGTGTCGAACACGGCATAATTCGCCGCCGGAACCCCATCGCGCGGCTGTCCCACCGCGCCGATCACCGCGATCCAGGAGCGCGTGGACAGCAAAGGGATATCATTGTCCGACACCGGCGAGAAGGAGCCCACCTTCGCCGTGTTGCTCATGTGATAGAGCATCGGCACGTGCACATGCCCGCAGAAGGTGATGTGCGCATCGACCCTGCCGAAATGCCGCGAGGCCTCCATCACGTCGGTGATGTAGTGCCAGCCTCTCGGCGCAAAACCGTTGGCATGAGCGTAGAGGACGCTTCCCTCCTCATGAACGAGCGGAAGGTCCGCCAGGAAGGCGCGTTGCTCCATGCCGAGCTGGCCCCGCGTCCAGCGGATGGCCTCCTGCGCGATGCTGTTCATCTCCTCGTCGCTGCCGTCGATGGCTGCGTCGTGATTGCCGAGGAGCGCAACGGCGCCCTCGTTCACCATCGTGCGCACCGTGTCGACGACCCAGGCCGGATCGGCCCCATAGCCGACATAGTCGCCAAGCAGGACGAACCTGTCGACGTTGAGGGAGCGCGCATGGGCAAGGCAGGCCGAGAAGGCCTCGCGATTGCCGTGAATGTCGGTCAGGAGCGCGATGAGCATGCGGGCAATAAACGCTGAACGAAGCCCCATCGCAACTGGCGAATGAGAGGCAGCAGGCGATTATTGTTCAAGCGGGGCGTCTCGTCAGCAACAGAGCTACACCGAAACCGATCATCGTGATGCCGGAGAGGCGGTTCATCCAGCCGAACACTTTCCCGTTGCGGGAGAGGCGATTCAAGCGGTGGCCGAGGAGCGCATAGAAAAACACGGCCACGACTTCGAGCGCGATGAAAGCCGTGCCCACGATGGCGAAACTCAGCCAATAGGCGCCGGGCTCGATGAATTGCGGGAGGAAGGCGGTGAAGATCAGGATGGCTTTCGGATTGCCGATGGCGGTCCAGAATTCCTGCAGGGCGAGCGCCTTCAAGGGGCGGCGGGCGCTTGCAGCCGTTGGCGCATCGACGGCGGCGCTGCCGCGCAGGATCTTGATCCCGAGCCATATCAGATAGGCGGCGCCCACCCATTTCAGGATCGTGAAGGCCATCTCGGAGGCCGCCAGCACCGCGCCGACGCCGAGCGCGGTGAGCGTGATCATGAAGGCGAAGGCCACGAGGCGGCCCGACGAGGCCATGACGGCGGTGCGGATTCCGTCCTGCAATCCATAGGTCAGGGAGAGCAGGTTGTTGGGCCCGAACGCCATGTTGAGCGCGAAGCACGCCGGAATGAACAGCAGGAACGCGCTCAAGGTCATGACGGATTATCCCCTCAGGGCTTCCAGCACCTTGCCGCCGGGACGTCCGCGCGGCTCGAGGCCGATGCGGCGCTCCACGTCCTTGATCGCTTCGCGGGTTTTTGTCCCGACCTTGCCGTCCGGCTCGCCCACGTCGTAGCCGCGGGCAGTGAGAAGCTGCTGCAGCTCGCGGCGCTGGGCGCGCGAGAGCGGCGGATCGTCGGTGGGCCACGCCGTGCGGATGCCGGGCAGGCCCTTCAGGCGGTCGCCGAGCAGCGCGATGGCGAGACCGTAGGATTCGGCGGCATTGTAGGAATAGACCGCATCGAAGTTCTTGGTGACCACGAAGGCCGGGCCGTTGATGCCTGCCGGAATGAGGATGCCGGCGGCGTAATTGCCCTGAAGCGGACGCCCATCCAGACGCGTCACGCCCATGGCGGCCCAGGTGGAGAGCGGCTTCTTGTTCTTGCGGCCAGCCAACTTCGAATTGAAGTTCGCCGGCAGACGCACCTCATAGCCCCAGGGCAGGCCATTCACCCATCCCGCCCTTTTCAGGAAGTTGGCGGTCGAGTGGACCGCGTCGGGCACGGAATTCATGATGTCGCGCCGTCCGTCGCCGTCGCCGTCGACGGCCAGGCGCTGGAAGGTGGAGGGCATGAACTGCGTGTGGCCGAAGGCGCCGGCCCAGGAGCCGCGCAGGTTCGCCGGGTTGATGTCACCGTCCTGCACGATCTTGAGCGTCGCCATCAGCTCGCCCTTGAAGTATTCGTTGCGGCGCGGCGCATAGCAGACAAGGGTCGTCAGCGACTGAACCAGAGGCCGCCCGCCGATATCCTTGCCGAAATTCGATTCCACACCCCAGACGCCCGCAATCGCATGGCGGTCGACCCCGAAGCGCGCCTCCGCAGCGGCCAGCGCCTGGCCCCATTGGCGCATGGCGGCCTTGCCGTCCTGCACGCGCTCGTCGTCCACGAGAGCGGCGAGATAGTCCCAGATCGGCGTCTTGAACTCAGGCTGGTTGCTCATGAGGTCGAGGATCGTCAGATCCGGCGTGATGCCGCGGGTCGCGGCATCGAAAGCCTGGCCGGAAATGCCTTTGGCAGCCGCCTGGGAGCGCAGGCCCGACAGGCAGGAACGGAAATCGGCCTGCGCGGAGGCCGGCGCGGCCGCCGCGAGGGCGACGAGGCTGAGGAGCGCGGGAACAATGATGCGTTTCATGCCCGCGACCTTGCAGGCAATTTGGTTAATCTTATGGAAACGGGGCTGCAGCTCACGCATTCGTCATGTCGTGCGGCTCAGCTCAGATCAGGGTCGGGAAGGTTCGTCTGCACCCAACGGTCGCTGACGTGGATATCGGTGGTTTCAAGGCGGCCCGGGCCGAGATTGACGAATTTGTGCGGAACGTTGGCGGGTCCGAACACGACTTGTCCCGCCTCGCATTCGAAGCGTTCGTCACCGACGGTGAAAAGGGCCCGTCCCTCGCGGAGGATGAAGATCTCGTCGTAGGGATGCACATGCCATTTCGGCCCGCCGCCGATTTCCTCTGTGGCATAGAACAAAACGGTCACGCCGGTGCCCAGCGTGTGCCCCTCCACATGGCCCTTCCAGAACAGATCGGGGTGGGTCGCCCAGTCGGAGCGGTTGAGAACGCGAGGCTTGCCTTGTTTCATCGTTCATACCTGGAGTGTGGAGAGCCCCTGATCGTCTTCATGATGAACCGTTTCTGCAAGCGGCATCCAACGCTGCGCTCCACGCCATCGCGATCACCGGCACAAGGCCGGTGATCGTTCCTTGGAGAGAGGCGGCGGGACCCGGGGGCGTACGGCGAGAGTAGCGCTGTTCCCTCCCCCTTGCGGGGAGGGGTAGGGGTGGGGGTCGGAGTGTCGGAGCGCAGCAGGCATCCAGATCGCACGACAGCCCGACAGCACATACCCTCTCCCGGGTGGGAGAGGGGCAGGGGTGAGGGAGTGCCCTCTCCGGACAAGGCTCGACCTTTCCCCGCTGTAGAGAGGTGGAACTGCGTCTCACTGGTCTGAGCGCTCACCCAGTCAACCGACCCCCACCCCCTACCCCTCCCCGCAAGGGGGAGGGAACACGCGCCTCACCCAAGCACCGTAGCGGATGTTATGTTCTTACTTTGTTCTTGACTGTTGTCCTAACCTGGGCTATAGCTGTGGGCATCCGGCTCCAGGAGGGGCGCGCTCGCGAGGCGTCGTGAATGATGGGAGCCGGAACGGTCCTGTGCAGGCCTCGCAATCCTGTGACAGGAGGCCCATCGCTGCAAGATGCGATGTCCGCCTAAACAAACCGTGCGCGAGGAGCCGTCGGGTTCTTCACACACTAGACACACGAGCCGGACGCCTCCTCGCGCCCTCCCTCGACTCACACCCTCGGAGCCACACGCTCGCGAGGATACTCCCGCTTGCTCTTTGACAATCACAACCGCACAGCCTCGGGCTCATGCCCTCGCGGAACATGCAGGCCGTCGCTTCTGGCGCGGTGCAGGCGCGGGAGATGGATTCGCTCCCTCTCCGCTGCGCAATGTCTCGGAAAAAGAGTTCAGGCCCAGGCGCGCTCGGAGAGCTTCTTCTCGAAGCTGTCGATGGCAGGGGCCTTTTCCATGGTCAGGCCGATGCCGTCGAGGCCGTTGAGCATGCAATGCTTCTTGAACGGGTCGATGTCGAACTTGATCGAGCCGCCGTCGGGACCGCGGATTTCCTGCTTCTCCAGGTCGATGGTGAGCGTGGCATTGGCGCCGCGGCTCGCATCGTCGAAGAGCTTGTCGAGGTCTTCGGGCGAGACCTTGATCGGCAGAATGCCATTCTGGAAGCAGTTGTTGTAGAAGATGTCGGCAAAGCTCGTGGAGATCACGCAGCGGATGCCGAAATCGAGCAGCGCCCAGGGAGCATGCTCGCGGGACGAGCCGCAGCCGAAATTGTCGCCCGCCACCAGGATCTTGGCGTTGCGGTAGGCCGGCTGGTTGAGCACGAAATCCGGATTCTCGGAGCCATCCTCGCGATAGCGCATCTCGGAAAAGAGCCCCTTGCCAAGCCCCGTACGCTTGATGGTCTTCAGGTACTGCTTGGGGATGATCATATCGGTGTCGATATTGATGATCCGCAGCGGTGCCGCGACGCTTTCGAGCACAGTGAACTTGTCCATGGTCTTTCCATCCTTGCGGCAGCTCTGAGCCGTTCAGGTGGCTCTTACCAAAGGCCTCGAAAAAGCACCAGACTCATGATGGTCGCGCAAGAAGTTTTCTTTTCAGAGCTCTCCGGCGCAATCTTCAAGCTGACGCTTGCCTGGTCACAGCCAGTCGTGCAACTCTATAGCGATGAAGGCCGCGCTGCATAAAGTTCTGCTGATAGTCGTGGAAGAAATCACGTCCAGGCTGATCGGGGCGGTCGTTCTGATGACATGGATGCTCGCGGCTGGCGTCATCGCGGGGTGCCTCTCGCTCTTCGATCCGACCCTGGAACCGTTTTATCTCGCCGTCATCGTCGCGTCCGCAACAACCATAGGCTTCCTGGCGCTCTGGCACCGCCTGTCGAGACGTCAGTCCTGAGGTCTCTTCACATCAAGTGGCGGCAGCCTCGATGGCCTCCATGTCCTCGTCGGACAGGCCGAAATGGTGGCCGATCTCATGCACGAGCACATGGGTGATGAGGTGGCCGAGGCTCTCCTCGTGCTCGGCCCAGTAATCCAGCATCGGGCGCCGGTAGAGCCAGACCATGTTGGGAAACTGGCCCGTCTGCATCATCGCCCCACCCTGCGCGAGGCCGATGCCGCGAAAGAGGCCCAGGAGGTCGAAGGGCGTCTCGCAGCCCATCGTTTCCATGGTCTCGTCATCGGGAAAATCCTCGATGCGGATGACGACGCCCTCGCAGAGCGCGCGGAATTCCTCCGGCAGGCGTGCATAAGCCTCCTCGGCGAGAACCTCGAAATCGGCGAGCGTGGGAGCGTGGAGTTTGGCCCAGTCGGTCATGGGTTCTTAGATAATGCCGAGCTGCGCCAGAAGCCACAGGGTCAGAACCACGACACCGATCAGCGACAGGACGCGCCCGATGCGCCGTCCCCAGAGCTCGATCGAGTCGGTGTCGCCGCCCTCACCGGCACCGACGGCATCGCGTGCGGAAAAGTGGTCCTGCGCGTGCCGGCTCATGCGTGCGAGCGCAGAGGAGCCAAGGGCTTCCGAATCGCGCTGCACCCGCTCCAGCGCCTCACGGGCTTCGCGTTCGCGATCCTGCTCGTTCATGAAAGGCTCCTTGAGATCATAACTTTGTCTCAACCATAAGCGTCATTTCGGCTTCGGGACAACGGAACGCCTGCAGCACCCAGTCGTTAACTGCCTCGAATAGCCAACAGTTGATGAGGCAACAATGCGTAAGATTCTCGGTATCCTGGCCGTGGCCGGGTTCACGGCTCTCAGTGCCGGCACAGCATCGGCCCAAGGCGTCGGCGTGAGTATCGGCCCTGACGGCGTTCGTCTGGAAGAGCGCCGCCCGGTTTATCGCGAGCGCGTCGAGCGCCGCTACGTGCGTCCCGCCCGTACCCGCACCGTGTGCCGCACGGTGATGGAGGAGCGTGTGCGCCGGAACGGCGACGTGGTTCGCCGCCCCGTCGAGCGCTGCCGCGAAGTGGTTGGCAGCCGCCGGGTCTATGTGGACTAAAAGCTCAAGCCATCGAGCATGAAAAAGGCGGCGGTTCCCTCTTGAGCCGCCGCCTTTTCTTTTATTCTCGTTTGACCGATCAGCCGAAGGTGCGGATATCCACAAAGCGGCCCGCAATGGCCGCCGCCGCCGCCATGGCCGGCGAGACGAGGTGCGTGCGGCCCTTGAAGCCCTGACGGCCCTCGAAGTTGCGGTTCGAGGTGGAGGCGCAGCGCTCGCCGGGGGCGAGGCGATCCGCGTTCATGGCCAGGCACATGGAGCAGCCGGGCTCGCGCCAGTCGAAGCCTGCGGCCTTGAAGATCTTGTCGAGGCCTTCGGCCTCCGCCTGCATCTTCACAATGCCGGAGCCGGGCACGATCATGGCGTTGACGGCCTGATGCACCTGCTTGCCTTCGACGACCTTCGCCACCGCGCGCAGATCCTCGATGCGGCCGTTGGTGCAGGAGCCGATGAACACGCGGTCGAGGGTGATGTCCGTAATCTTCTGGCCGGGCTTGAGACCCATGTACTCAAGGGCACGCCACTTGGAGATGCGCTTGTTCTCGTCCTGGATGTCGTCCGGGTTCGGAACGGCACCGGCCACCGAAATCACATCCTCGGGGCTGGTGCCCCAGGTGACGATGGGAGGCAGGTTCGCGGCATCGAGGCGGATCTCGGTGTCGAAGAAGGCGCCCTCGTCCGTGCGCAGGGAGTCCCAGTAGCGCACGGCGGCATCCCAGGCATCGCCCTTCGGCGCCTTGGGACGGTCCTTCAGGTAGGCATAAGTCTTCTCGTCGGGCGCGATCATGCCGGCGCGGGCGCCGCCTTCGATGGCCATGTTGCAGACCGTCATCCGGCCTTCCATGGACAGCGCGCGGATGGCCTCGCCCGCATATTCCATCACGTGGCCGGTGCCGCCGGCCGTGCCGGTCTCGCCGATGATCGAGAGGATGATGTCCTTCGCGGTCACGCCGGCAGGCAGCTTGCCGTCGACGGTGACGCGGAAATTCTTCGCCTTCTTCTGGATCAGCGTCTGGGTGGCGAGCACATGCTCGACCTCCGACGTGCCGATGCCATGGGCGAGCGAGCCGAAGGCGCCATGGGTCGAGGTGTGGCTGTCGCCGCACACGATGGTCATGCCCGGCAGGGTAAAGCCCTGCTCCGGCCCCACCACGTGCACGATGCCCTGACGGGTATCGAGCTCGTTGTAATACTCGACGCCGAATTCCTTGGCGTTCTGGGCGAGCGTCGCCACCTGCGTCGCCGATTCAGGATCTTCGATGCCGTGCGAGCGGTCGGTGGTCGGAACGTTGTGATCGACCACGGCCAGGGTCTTGTGCGGCTGGCGCACCTTGCGGCCGGCGGTCCGCAGACCCTCGAAGGCCTGAGGGCTGGTTACTTCGTGGACGAGGTGGCGGTCGATGTAGAGAAGGCACGTCCCGTCATCCTGCTGATCGACGACGTGGTCGTCCCAGATCTTGTCATAGAGGGTGCGGGCTTTGGCCATGGGTGTCTTCCAACAGTGATTAGGGTCTTCAGTCGTTATCTAACGGGACTCGCGCGAGAGGAAAAGGTGCTCTGAGCGCGCAGGGCTTTGAAAGGATCGCATAGCTGATTGCCCGAAATGCGCAATAAAATTTTTATCGCGATGCCAATCAGCTGATCTTATCGCCATAAACAAAAAGCGCGGCTCTCGGGCCGCGCTTTTCGTGAAACTTGCTTAACGGGAGACTTACTCGGCAGCGGCCGGGGTCTCAGTGCGCTTCTCGGTGCGCTCGGCGATACGGGCCGACTTACCGCGACGGTCGCGCAGGTAGTACAGCTTGGCGCGACGGACGGCACCGCGGCGCACGACCTTGATGGAATCGATGTTCGGCGAGTAGATCGGGAACACGCGCTCCACGCCCTCACCGTAGGAAATCTTGCGGACCGTGAAGCTCTCCTGGAGGCCGCCGCCGGAACGGGCGATGCAGACGCCTTCATAGGCCTGGACGCGGCTACGCTCGCCTTCCTTCACCTTCACGTTGACGATCACGGTGTCGCCGGGCTGGAAGTCGGGGATCGTCTTGGCGAGCTTGGCAATCTGCTCCTGCTCGAGCTGCTGAATGATGTTCATCGTTCTACTCCTGCCGTTGCATGGTCTCGGGCAAGCCCAAGCCAGCTGGATTTCGGCGTCCTGTTTTAAGTTGAGGCCGCGCGTATACAGGAGTTCGGGGGGATTGTCGAGCGGCCCTGAGCCGGATTGTCACCCGGGGCTGCGCAGAAGAACCCGGATCGGCGCTGCCGTCCGGGATGATGCCTTGGCTACCGCTCCAGCAGATCCGGCCTTCTCTCCCGCGTGATGCGCTCGGATTCCTCCCGCCGCCAGCGCTCGATATGGGCATGGTTGCCGTTGAGCAGCACATCGGGGATCGTCCGCCCCTCCCATTCGCGGGGACGGGTGTAATGCGGATATTCGAGGCGGTTCGCCTCGAAGCTCTCCTCGGTGCCGGAGGCTTCCTTGCCCATGACGCCGGGGAGAAGGCGCACGCAGGCATCGAGCACGATCATCGCCGCCATCTCGCCGCCGGAGAGCACGTAATCGCCGATGGAAACCTCTTTCAAGCCCCGCGCTTCGATCACGCGCTCGTCCACGCCCTCGAAACGGCCACAGACGATGATGACGCCGGGACCAGCCGCGAGTTCACGCGCATAGCTTTGGGTGAGCGGCTTGCCGCGCGGGCTCATGAGGAGTTTTGGGCGCGGATCGTCAGGCGTTGCAGCGGCATCGATGGCAGCGCCCAGCACATCGCAGCGAAGCACCATGCCAGGACCGCCGCCCGCGGGCGTATCGTCCACGGTGCGATGGCGGCCGAGGCCGTGATCGCGGATGTTCCTCGCCTCCAACGACCAGACCCCTCGCAAGAGCGCATCACCTGCGAGCGATATGCCGAGCGGGCCCGGAAACATTTCGGGATAGAGCGTGAGGATGGTAGCGGAAAAACTCACGCGCGGTCCTCACCGGGTTCGGGTTTGGCAATCTCGAAGAAATCGTCAGGCACAGCAGCGACCACGCGCTTAGCCGCAATATCGACGACCGGCACGAAAGCCTTCGTGAACGGCAGAAGCGCGGTCGAGCCTTTTTGCGCGGGCGCGATTTCGAGAAGGTCGCCGCTGCCGTAGTTCGGCACGGCTACGATGGTGCCGATCGTCTCGCCGGCTTCGTTTTGAACGGTGAGACCGATAAGATCGGCAAGCAGGAATTCGTCTTCGTCATCAGGCGGCGGCAGCTTGTCGCGCTCCACATGGAGCTGCACGCGATTGAGCGCCTCGGAGGCCTCGCGCGTGGTCACGCCGTCGACGAGGGCGATCAGAATATCGGGCTCGCCACCGGGGGCCTGACGGACGTTTTTGAGCGTGTAGGTTTTGCCGTTCGTAGCGATGAGCGGTTTGTAACCGACAATCGCCTGCGGATCGCCCGTATGGGATTTCAGCCGCACCTCGCCCTTGAGGCCGTGCGAGCGGCCGAACTCGCCCACGAGGACGAGGTCGTTTTTTTCCACCCTTTTACCCGCCTCTTGAGAGGGAGTGTCGGACCGCAGGTCCGGGGTGGGGTGGGAGCGCGACCTTGCAGAACGGGGTGTTTCCACCCCACCCCGCCGCTGCTCATGCAGCGTCGACCCTCCCCCTCGAGGGGAGGATGGGTTGCGCCCCCTTGTCACGGTGCTTACGCAGCCTCGCCTTCGCCAGCGGAAGCGGCGGCAGCCTTGGCCTCTGCGCGCTCCGTAGCCTTCTTGCCAGGCACGGCCTTCTGCGGGTTGTTGCGCGGCGAACGCTTCAGGAGGCCGGCAGCATCGAGGAAGCGCAGAACGCGGTCGGTCGGCTGGGCGCCCTTGGCGAGCCAAGCCTGGATCTTCTCGACTTCGAGGGTCACGCGGGTGGCGTCATCCTTCGGCTTCATCGGGTCGTAGGTGCCGACCTTCTCGATGAAGCGGCCATCGCGCGGGGAGCGCGAGTCGGCAACGACGATGCGGTAGTAGGGACGCTTCTTCGCACCACCACGGGTGAGACGGATCTTCAGGGACATGGGTTTCTCCTTCTAGTGTCCAATTGAAGTCAGGTTTGCCGCGTTCGTTTCTTTCAGAACGAGGCGGGATTTCAGAGTGTCGAACGAGCGGTCGAAAGGCCGCTGCTCGCCGGTTGTGATGAGTAATGGCTGATTGCCACTGTCATCGGCTTCGAACGCGATGCTTTCATCATTGTCAAAAGTGAAGCAGATCCGCCGATCGGCATCGGCGGTATAAATGCGCTCGATCTCGTCCTCGCTGTCATCGTGTGAAATCAATTCTGAGAACACTTCGATGCGTGTCAGCTTATGCAGACCTCCTGAGGTCGCTACCACCTCTGTACCGCCCTTGCGGAGGTAAGCTCCTAACTTGGGCTTCCAAAAATAGCAGTTCTTGAAAATTCCTATCGGCAGCCGTGGGAACAACTTGAATTCACGCACGCTCCAAGTGTTCCGGCGGTTTTCACGGCCAACAATTGCACCGAAATAAAGAAATTTCTGCTGCTTGAACTTTGTCCGAGGCTCGAAATGCTCAATAATGACACCTTGAGCATCAAAGCATGAATCCAAAAAGACTCGCCCCTCTACAACGTTGAAACGCACAGTGCGTCCAACGAGCGAGGCCAGTATGGCCTCGCTTCTGGGGGACAGCCTTATGGTACTTTCAAGCGCCATCTAGTTGCTTACTTCTTCTTCCCGAACGGGAAGCCCATTCCAGGCAGCCCGGGAATCTTTCCGCCGCCAAGGCCCGGCAGGCCGGGGACGCCCTTCGGCATGGGGGGCAAAGCGCCGCCCGCGCCGCCGGGGAAATCGGGGAGCTTGCCGCCCATCTGCTTCTGCAGCGCTTCGATCTGCTCCGGCGTCGGCTGGGGCATGCCACCACCGCCGATGCCGAACATCTTGCCGAGCTGGCCCGCCATGCCCTTGCCCTTGCCGCCGCCCATCATCTTCATGACGTCGGCCATCTGGCGGTGCATCTTCAGGAGCTTGTTGATCTCCTCGACCTTCGCGCCGGAACCGGCGGCGATGCGTTTCTTACGCGATGCCTTGAGGATATCCGGATTGCGGCGCTCGGCGGGGGTCATGGAATCGATGATGGCGCGCTGGCGCTTGATGATCCTGTCGTCGAGATTGGCGTTCTCGAGCTGGGACTTCATCTTGGCGACGCCGGGCAGCATGCCCATCAGGCCGCCAAGTCCGCCGAGCTTCTCCATCTGGGAGAGCTGATCGCGCAAGTCTTCGAGATCGAACTTGCCCTTGCGCATCTTGTCGGCCATGCGCTGGGCCTGCGCGGCGTCGAAGTTCTCGGCGGCCTTTTCGACCAGCGAGACGATGTCGCCCATGCCGAGGATGCGGTTGGCGACGCGCGAGGGATGGAATTCCTCCAGCGCATCGACCTTTTCGCCCGTACCGATGAGCTTGATCGGCTTGCCCGTGACGGCGCGCATCGAGAGCGAGGCGCCGCCGCGCGCATCACCGTCCATACGGGTCAGCACGATGCCGGTGACGCCGAGACGCTGGTCGAAGGCGCGCGCGGTGTTGACCGCGTCCTGACCGGTGAGCGCGTCGGCAACGAGCAGAACCTCGTGCGGATTGGTGGCTGCGCGCACGTCGGCAGCCTCCACCATCAGCGCCTCGTCCACGGTCACGCGGCCCGCCGTGTCGAGCATCACCACGTCGTAGCCGCCGAGACGCGCGGCTTCCATGGCGCGCTGGGCGATCTGCACCGCGCTCTGGCCCGCCACGATGGGAAGCGTATCCACGCCCACCTGCTTGCCCAGCACCGCGAGCTGCTCCATCGCCGCCGGACGGCGGGTGTCGAGGGAGGCCATGAGAACCTTGCGGTTCTCGCGGTCGGTGAGGCGCTTGGCGATCTTGGCGGTGGTGGTCGTCTTACCCGAGCCCTGCAGACCGACCATGAGGATTCCGACGGGCGGAACCGCGTTGAGGCTGATCACCTCCGCGTCCGAGCCCAGCATCTCCACGAGCTGGTCGTGAACGATCTTCACCACCTGCTGGCCGGGCGAGACCGACTTGATGACCTCGGCGCCGACCGCGCGGGCGCGCACCTTGTCCGTGAAAGAGCGAACGACCTCGAGCGCCACGTCGGCTTCGAGCAGGGCGCGGCGGACTTCGCGAAGGGCGGCGTTCACATCCTCTTCCGTCAGCGCGCCGCGGCGCGTCAGCGAGTTGAGGATGTTGGAAAGTTTATCGGAAAGGCCTTCGAACATGTTCACTCAATTCCTTTTGCAATGAGTGGTACATCGCGATCCGCGATGGCCTTTTCAAACTGATTGACCGCCGCTTCGAACTTGTCGCGGCAGCCGGGATTGCAGAAGCCGACCACCTCGCCGCGATAGAGGGTGAGCGAATCCGCCGCGATCGGCTTTCCCGACCACGGACAGGTCTCGTTGACCGCGTCCTCAATGCGCAATGCGTCTTTCGACATCCGTCACCATTCCCAACGCGAAACCCAAAGGGAAGCGCGCCCGAGGGCGCATCGCGCTGTCGGACGTTGACCTCCAGCCTCTCGGGCTGGTCGGCGGCTCATAAGGGCTCGCTCTACAGATTTGCGGTCAGGCGATAGAGGAATGGAGGCGCAGAGTCAAGAAAAGAGCGAAAAAGCCTCAGCTTTCTGGGTCTTGCCGGAAGAATCCCCGATCACCAGCTTAAGCTCTGCTGCCCCGAAAGGTCCCGATGAACCGCCGCACCCTTCTCAAAGCACTTGCCCTCCCTGCCCTCGCCGCTACAGGCGCCATCGGCTGGGTGAAAGCTGCCCGCGCCACGAACCGCTATCACCAGGGTCCCGTAACGGACCATTTCGACGGGGTGCGCTTCTTCTCCCCGGGCCAGCCGCAGGACAAGGGCTTTGCCGAATTGCTGCGCTGGCAGCTCGGCGAAACCAAGAAGGACTGGCCGGAGAGTTTTCCGAGCCCTTTTCAGGACAAACCTCCGGCTGAGGTCGCAGGCCTTCGCACGGCTCTCATCGGCCATGCCTCCTTCCTGATCCAGGTGGCGGGTCTCAATATCCTCATCGATCCGGTATTTTCGGAACGGGCGAGCCCGGTCTCGTTCTCAGGGCCGAAGCGGGTCAACCCGCCCGGCATCCGCTTCGAGAACCTGCCACCGATCCATGCGGTGCTGATCACGCACAATCATTACGACCATCTCGACATTGAGACTCTGGGGCGTCTCTGGCGGGAGCATAAGCCGCGCTTCGTCGCGCCGCTGGGCAACGATGCGGTGATCAACGCCGGGCATCCGGAAATCCTCGTCGAGACGCGGGACTGGGGCGGATCGGTAGAGATCGGCCACGGCATCCATGTGCATCTGGAGCCCGCCTATCACTGGTCCGCGCGAGGCATTAACGACCGGCGCATGGCGCTCTGGTGCGCCTATGTGCTCACCACACCCCAAGGCACGATCTACCACATCGGCGATACAGGTTTCGGCGACGGCAAGATCTTCCACGCGGTGCGCGAGCGCTTCGGCGCGATCCGCCTCGCGCATCTTCCCATCGGCGCTTATGAGCCGCGATGGTTCATGGAACCGCAGCACATGAACCCGGAGGATGCGGTGAAGGTGTTCAACATCGTCGCGCCGCAGCAGGCCCTTGGCCACCATTGGGGTACGTTCCGCCTCACCAACGAAGGCGTCGACGAGCCGCCACAGGAGTTGGCGGCGGCACTGCAGACGGCACAGGTTTCACCGGAGCTTTTCAGGCCGTTGCGGCCGGGAGAAACCTGGGAGGCCTCGCCTCACTTCGGCTGAACGTAGATGTTCACCTCGAAATTGGTGTCCTGAGCATCCGTGAAATCGCTCACGTATTCCTCGATGAAGGCATCCTGGGCAACGATCTCCTTGATGTCGAGATAGGCTGTGATCGTCTCGTAGGTGCCGTCGATCTCGTCATAGGCATCCTTGTGCACGAAGCGGAAGGCCTTGCCCTCCGGCGTCTTGCCGAACTTGATCTCCGGCGTCAGCTCGGTCTTGCCGTCCGGCACCTGCGCGATCGGAATCATCACCTCATATTTGAAGCCGTTGTCATCCGTATCCACGAAGATCGTGAGCGGACGGCCCGCGGGCGCGATGCCGGCTTTTTTGAGCTCGCCATCGAGCTTGGCGACCGCATTGTTCAGGTTGTTGAAAGCATCGTCCCAGGGGCTGATGCCAGCAAACACGACCGTGGGCTTGGCGACGAGAACGCCCTCCTCCACTCCGGTCGGGTCGCTGGGATTGGGAAAGAGCGTCGTGCGGGCCGTCTGCTGGTTGGGCACAGCCGGAGCAGGCGTTGCAGGAGCCGGTACCGGGGCAGGCTGCGCCGTCGTGGGCTGCTGGGGCTGAGCGGGGGTTTCAGGCGCAGGCGCGGACGCTGCCGGAGCAGGAGTCGACGAGGGAGCGGGCGCGCTTTCAGTTTGAGTCGGGACAGGCGCGGCCTCAAGCGCAGGAGCCGCGGGAACAGGTTCTGAAGCAGCCGGCGCGGCTGGGGCCGGAGCGACGGAAGGGGGGGGTGCAGCTGGCGGGGTCTGTGCCAGGGCCACACTTGAGCAGAGGGCAAGCACGAGGGCGAGAGAGGGGGAGCGCAGCCGCATGGGGAGTGCCTTAAACTTCGAATCACGAGAGGGTGACGAGCGGGAGCATAAGGGGGTTTTCGCCCCGCCGCGAGGTGGTCCGAGCGCTCCTCTGGTGGACGGATCGAAGCAGGGTTAAGCACCCTCTCGCGATTTTCCAAGTTTTCAGCCATATACGGCTCATGAGCGCCCTTTCTAACCATCGTTTTCTGAAGATGAACGGTCTCGGCAACGAGATCACCGTCCTGGACCTGCGCGGCTCCCTCCATGTGGTGAGCTCTGCGGAAGCCCGTGCCATCGCGGCCGATTCCCGCTCGCGCTTCGACCAGCTGATGGTGCTGCACGACCCGGTCTCCCCCGGAACGGACGCTTACCTGCGCATCTACAACACGGACGGCACGGAATCCGGCGCCTGCGGCAACGGCACCCGCTGCGTGGCCTGGGCCATGCTGGCCGATCCCATCATGAGCCGCCCGGTCCATGAAGGTCTGGTGCTTGAAACCAAGGCCGGGCTCCTGCCGGTAACGCGGGTGTCCGACACGGTTTTTACGGTCGACATGGGCCCTCCGCGCCTGAGCTGGAACGAGATTCCCCTGCGCGATCCTTATCCGGACACCCGCGCCATCGCAGTCGATACCCACATCCCGGAACATCCCGAATTGCAGAGCCCGTCCGCCGTCGGCATGGGGAACCCGCATGCGATTTTCTGGGTGGAGAACGCACAGGCCTACGATCTTACCGCCGTCGGCCCGAAATTCGAGCACGATCCGGTTTTCCCGGAGCGGGCCAACATTTCCTTCGCTGAGGTCGTGAGTCCCGACCATGTGGTCCTGCGCGTCTGGGAGCGCGGAGCGGGAGCCACCCGCGCCTGCGGCTCCGCTGCCTGCGCCACTCTCGTGGCGGGAGCGCGCAAGGGACTGACGGGGCGCAAGGCGAAGATCTCGCTTCCCGGCGGCGACCTTCTGATCGAATGGCGCGAGAGCGACGACCACGTGCTCATGACTGGCGAGACGCAGCTCGAGCACGAGGGCTTCTTCGTCCCCGCCCTGTTCGCCGGAGCGGCCTGATGAGCGTGGAGGTCGTCACCTTCGGCTGCCGCCTCAACATCTACGAGTCGGAGGCCATGCAGCGCCACGCGAAGGACGCGGGTTTAGGCGAGGTCATTATCGTCAACACCTGCGCCGTCACCTCCGCGGCCACGCGCCAGGCGCGCCAGTCGATCCGCAGGATCGCGCGCGAAAAGCCGGATGCGCGGATCATCGTAACGGGCTGCGCCGCTCAGGTGGAACCGGAGACCTTCGCCTCCATGCCGGAGGTGACACGGGTCATCGGCAACCACGAGAAGATGAAGGCCGAGACTTGGGCGGGAATGCGCGATTTCGGGGTCGGCGCTTCCGAAAAGGTTCTCGTCAACGACATCATGGCGGTGAAGGAAACCGCCGTGCATCTCATCGACGGCATGCGCGGACGCACCCGCGCCTTCGTGCAAGTGCAGAACGGCTGCGATCACCGCTGCACCTTCTGCATCATTCCCTATGGCCGCGGCAATTCCCGCTCCGTGCCCATGGGCGCGGTGGTGGAACAGGTGCGCACGCTCGTCGAACACGGCTCCCGCGAAGTCGTGCTCACCGGTGTGGACATCACGAGCTATGGCAAGGACCTCCCCGGCGAGCCTAAGCTCGGCACGATGGTCAAAAGCCTGCTGCGCCATGTGCCCGAACTCGAGCGCCTGCGCATCTCCTCCATCGACTCGGTGGAAGCGGACGACGATCTGCTCGACGCCATTGCCAATGAAAGCCGCCTGATGCCGCATCTGCATCTCTCATTGCAGGCGGGCGATGACATGATCCTCAAGCGCATGAAACGCCGGCACCTGCGCGACGATGCGATTGCGTTCTGCGAGCAGGTGAAGCGCCTTCGCCCCGACATGGTGTTCGGCGCCGACATCATCGCGGGCTTTCCGACGGAAACGGAAGAGATGTTTTCGCGCTCCCTCGACATCGTCGACGAGTGCAGCCTCACGCATCTCCACGTCTTCCCGTTCTCGCCCCGTCCCGGCACGCCTGCAGCGCGCATGCCGCAAGTTGCCCGAGACATCGTAAAGGACCGCGCCCGCCGCTTGCGCGAGAAGGGCGAAGCGGCACTGCTGAAGCATCTGAGAGGGGAAGTCGGCTCAACGCGCAACGTGCTGATCGAGGCCAACCAGGTCGGCCGCACGGAAGGCTTTACGCTTGTGCGCTTCGCAGGCGGGGTGACGCAGGGCTCAATCGTGCCGACCATTATCGCCGGACACGACGGCAAGGATCTGCTGGCGGCCTAAACCGCACCGCCACACAGCTTCACCCGCTCGCGCATATGCTCCGGCAACGGTGCCTCCACGAGGATCGGCGGCTTCTTCGGATAGAGCGGCACCGTGATGCTGCGGGCATGCAGGTGCAGGCCCGGGCCGTGAAAGCGCGGCGCGGTGCCGTAGATCGGGTCGCCCACGATCGGGAAGCCCATGGCCGCGCAATGGACGCGCAGCTGATGGGTGCGGCCCGTAATCGGGCGCAGTTCTAACAATGTTAGCAGCTTTTCACTCTCCCCTTGAGGGGGAGGGTGGGAGCGTGTCAGCGGTCCGGGGTGGGGTGGCAGCACTGAATTCTCAGAACTCGCGCCTTCCACCCCCTCCCGCGCCTGCGGCGCGACCTCCCCCCTCGAGGGGGAGGTGGAGCGGCCGAGCACGCGCCATTTGGTCAGAGACGGCTGGCCCTTCGGGTCCACCTTCATCCACCAGCCGCGATCGGGGGATTTCGGCGCGAGAGGCAAGTCGATTTCGCCCTCGTCGGCTTCCGGTCCGCCTTCGACCAAGGCCCAATAGACCTTGTCGACCCCATTGTTGCGGAAAAGCTCGTTGAGGCGGGCGATGGCCTTCGGGTGACGGCCCAGTACGAGACAGCCGGAGGTGTCCTTGTCGAGCCGGTGCGCCGCTTCCGGACGGCGAGGCAGGCCGAAGCGCAGGGCGTCGAGATGGTGAAACAAGGTCTCCCCGCCCTTAGGACCGGGATGCACCGGCAGGCTGGCGGGTTTGTTGATCACGAGCATCAGGGCATCGCGATACAGCAAACGGCTTACTATCTCTTCCGCATTCATGATGCCTCGGCTATCGAGGCAGACGCACTAAATCAAGCACAGCGTTCAAAAAGGCAAAGCGAAACTCATGGCCGAAACCAAGCCCGACAAGCCCGGATTCTTCTCCCGTCTCTTCGGGCGCAAGGGTGAAACACAGCCCGAGGCCGCTCCTCAGACGCCACAGGCCGGGGGCGAGCCGGAAGCGATGCCTTCCCCGCCCGCGACGGCTGCGGACGATCTCGTGGCGGCTCCGCCGACCGTCACCACCGCCTCTCCCGATACGCCTGAGGAGAACAAGACAGTTCCCGAACTGGCTGGGGCCGATCTGCAACCTGTGGAGGGCCTCGACCCTGAGGGCGTCAGTCCGCAGGAGCCCTTGCCTCGGATCGTCACCGAAACCGGGCCTCAGCTGCGGCCCGACATTGCGGCTGCCGATCTAGCCAACCCCGAGCCTGCTCCGGCCGAGGTGGTTCCACCTTCCGCCCTCGAAGCCAAGCCCGCTCCGGACGAGAAGCGGGGCTGGTGGCAACGACTGACGGAGGGCATGCGGCGCACCTCCTCGTCCCTCTCGGACAGCGTCACTGGCCTTTTCACCAAGCGCAAGCTGGACGATGCCACCTTGCAGGATCTGGAGGACGCGCTGATCCAGGCCGATCTCGGCGTGCCGACCGCCATGCGGATCACGGAAGCGATCTCATCAGGACGGTACAATAAAGAGATTTCGCCGCAGGAGGTGCGCACCATCCTCGCCTCCGAGGTCGAGAAGACGCTCCAGCCCGTGGCGCAGGCGCTCCACATCGACCGCGGGAAGAAGCCTTTCGTGATTCTCATGGTCGGCGTGAACGGTGCTGGAAAAACCACCACCATCGGCAAGCTCTCCCAGAAGTTCAGGAGCCAAGGCCTGAAGGTGATGCTCGCCGCCGGCGACACCTTCCGCGCCGCCGCCATCGAGCAGCTGAAAGTGTGGGGCGATCGCGTCGGCGCGCCGGTGCTTGCCCGCGAGCAGGGCGCAGATGCGGCGGGTCTGGCTTATGATGCCCTGCAGGAAGCTAAAGCCAATGGGACTGACGTGCTGCTCATCGACACGGCGGGCCGCCTGCAGAACAAGGCAGGCCTCATGGCCGAGCTCGAAAAGATCGTGCGCGTGATCCGGAAGTTCGACGAGAGCGCACCGCATGCCACGCTTCTCGTGCTCGATGCGACCGTAGGCCAGAACGCGATGAGCCAAGTGGAGCTGTTCCAGAAGGCGGCGGGCGTGACGGGCCTCGTGATGACCAAGCTCGACGGAACGGCGCGGGGCGGCATCCTGGTGGCCCTTGCTGCCAAGTTCGGGCTGCCGGTCCATTTCATCGGCGTCGGCGAGGGCGTGGAGGATCTGGAGCCTTTCACCGCAGGGGATTTCGCGAAAGCCATTGCCGGGTTAGAAGCAACGCCATGACCGACGAAAAGCGCCTTCCTCCGCTCCTCAAGCTCGTGCTCGAACTCGGGCCCCTGAGCCTGTTCTTCTTCAGCAATTCCTATGCGACGCGCTTCGGAGTGCCGGAAGATCAGCGCATCTTCGCGGCCACCGGCATCTTCATCGTGGCGACCGTGATCGCCTTGAGCATCAGCTATGCCCTGCTGCGCAAACTGCCGATCATGCCGCTGGTCTCGGCCGTCGTTGTCGTGGTGTTCGGCGGGCTCACGCTGCTGCTGCAGGACGAATTGTTCATCAAGCTCAAGCCCACCATCGTGAACTCCCTGTTTGGGTTCGTGCTTCTGATCGGGTTGTACTTCCGCAAGCCCTTCCTTCAGATCGTTCTCGACAGTATGTTCGAGCTGACGGAGGAAGGCTGGCGCAAGCTCACCTTCCGCTGGGCGATGTTCTTCTTCGCGCTGGCCGCCATCAACGAGATCGTCTGGCGCACGCAGACCACGGATTTCTGGGTGAGCTTCAAGGTCTTCGGCATCATGCCGCTCACCATCGCCTTCGCCTTCGCGCAGACGCCGCTGATCCTGCGCTACGATACGAAGAAGACGGAAGAAGCCTGAATCGGCTTCATCAGAACCACGTTGCGGGTGACGCCGGGCAAGGGCTCGTGCGCCACCTCTTCCCACAGATCCTCCTCGCCCGCTTCCTGCACCGTCTCCACCGAAGCCAGCAGCTCGCAATCCGCGCTTTTCGTGGCCTGCTCGATGCGAGAGGCGATGTTCACCGTCTCTCCGACCACGGTGAATTCGAGCCGGCTCTCGTCGCCCACCACGCCGCAGAACACCTCGCCCGAATGAATGCCGATGCCGACGCGCACGGGCGGATCGAATTGCCGCTTGACGTTCCAGCGCTGGATCAGCTGCAGCAGCGTGCGCCCGCAGGCGAGCGCGCGTTTCGCATCGTCGTCACCCTTGCCCGGCACGCCGAACAGGATGAGCGCACCGTCGCCGGTGAACTTGTCGATGACGCCGCCATGGCGGCTTGCAGCCCGTAGCACGCGACGGCGGAACGAGGTGATGAAAACGGCAAGCTGACCGGGGTCCATTGTCTCGCCGAACGACGTGGAGGCGCGCATGTCCACGAACATGACCGTGACATGGGCGCGCCGTCCCTGCCGCAACGAGGCGAAGGCCTGCTCAGTGAGAACCGGCGCGAGCTCGCGCGGCAGATAGCGGGTGAGGCTGACGCGCAAGGTCGTCTCGCGCACCGCTCGCTCCAGCAGCACCCGGCCCTGACGCGCGACCAGAATGAGGATCAACGCCAGAGACAGGATCATCGCGACGCGCACCAGATTCGCCTGGTCCGAGAATACGGCGTTGATCTGGGACAGGTCCTCGCGCCGCTCCGCCGGGCTCAAGGTCTCGCCGCCGAAGGCGAGAAACGACAGGCCCGCCACATAGATCAGGGCCACCATGATCTGCAGGCGCGGCTGATAGTGAATCGCCACCGCCGCGAGGGTGATGGGCACGACCCAGGTGACCGGAAAAACCGCGAACAGCCCTCCGGGAATCCCCAGGCCCCAATGGGAATAACCCAGATTTCCGAGCACCAGAAGCGCGTCGATCACGGCCGTGAAGACGGGAAGCTGCTCGACCGCGATGCGTTTCGAGGCAAGCCATGCACTCGTCCAGCCCGATACGCCGAAGAGCGCCAGCGTCAGCTCCGCGGCCGCGATCTGCTTGATGGCCATGGGGTTCGCGATATCGACCCCATAGGTTACGAGCAGAACCGAAACGAGCATGATGCCGGCCACAACCACACGCACCATGCCTGCGCGCTGCAGCGCGCCCGTATCCGCCTCGCGGATCAGGCGGGACGTGACGTCGCTCAGCTCCCGCGACCGGCGCCGGTTGCGGAATGAGGCCCAGGCGGATTGGAGACGGGAGGAATGGTCCACGGGGTTCTTTTCGCCTGAAGCTCGGTTATTGATGACAAGTGCCGAACAGGCAGCTTTGTTCTCCCATTCTGGCCAAAGCATGCCCGCCCTGAAGGAATAAATGGCTCATGACCGAGACCTCTCAAGCCATCGCGATCTATGTGGATGCGGATGCCTGCCCGGTGAAGAGCGAGGTCTACAAGGTCGCCGAGCGCCACAGGGTGAAGGTTTTCGTGGTGGCGAACGCGTTTCTCAATGTGCCGCAGAGCCCATTGATCGAGCGCGTGGTGGTGAGTTCCGGCTTCGACGCTGCAGACGACTGGATCGCGGAGCGGGCACGCCGCGGCGCCATCGTCATCACCGCAGATATTCCGCTGGCCCATCGCTGCGTGACAGCCGGCGCGGACGTGATCGGCCCTACGGGCAAGCCCTTTACGGAAGCCTCCATCGGCATGGCCCTCGCCACAAGAAACCTTATGGAAGACCTGCGCGCCATGGGCGACGTGACCGGCGGACCGAAGCCGTTTTCCCAGAAGGACAGGTCGGCCTTTCTCTCCGCGCTCGACGTGGCAATCAACCGCCTCAAGCGTGCGGGATTTGGCGCAGTTTCTCCTTAAAACCCTCAAGATTTTCCGGCGTCAGCGGGCCGATATGCTTGTGCCGGATCATGCCGTCCGGGCCAACGATAAAAGTTTCCGGCACGCCGTAGACGCCCCAGTCGATGGAGGCGCGGCCATTCGGATCGACGCCCACGGCGGCATACGGATTGCCGAGCGCGCCGAGAAAGCGGCGGGCGTTGTCCGGGTTGTCCTTCTGGTTGATGCCGACAAGCCGGATCGACGGGTCCTTAGCGAGATCCACGAGCAGCGGATGCTCCACGCGGCAGGGGCCACACCAGGAAGCCCAGACGTTCACGATGGTGACGCGGCCCTTCAGATCCTCGTTGGAGAAGCCCGGCACGGGCTTGCCATCGGCCAAAAGCCCTTCGAGGGGCGCGAGGCTGAAGGTGGGCACGGGCTTGTTGAGAAGCGCGGAGGGCAGATCCGCCGGATTGCGGCCCGAGGTGAGCTGCACGAAGAACAGCACCGCCAGAACGAGGAAGACGACGCCTGGCAGGATGAAGATCAGCCGCGAGCGCGGCGCGGTTGCCTCAGCCACGACGCGACCTCCGGCCGATTCCACGGGATTCGAGATCGGCCAGAGCGCGCACCTGGGCGCGATGATCGATCACGGCGCGCAAGGTGAGTCCCAGGATCACGAGCGCGGTGAGAATGTAGGAGAATGCAATGAAGAACGTATGCGTCATCAGGCAGCCTGTGCATCGAGGCGCTCGGCCTCAAGGATGTTCAGCGTGCGCACGCGGCGGCGCAGGATTTCCGTGCGGATGCCGGACAGGTGCAGCGCCACGCCGATCAGCGTGAAGGCAACGGCCATGATCAGCAGCGGCACGAGCATGGAGGTATGGATCGTCGGACCATCGAGGCGGAACACGGAAGCCGGCTGGTGCAGGGTGTTCCACCAGTCGACGGAGAACTTCACGATGGGCACGTTCACCGCGCCGACGAGGGTGAGGATCGACACAGCGCGGGCGGCGCGGTTCGGCTCCTCGATGGCGCGCCAGAGCGCCAGGATGCCGAGGTAAATGAGCAGCATGACCAGCATGGAGGTGAGCCGCGCATCCCATTGCCAATAGGTGCCCCACATGGGCTTACCCCAGAGCGAGCCGGTCACGAGGCAGATCAGGGTGAAGGCCGCGCCGATGGGGGCTGCCGCCTTCTGCGATACATCCGCCAAGGGATGGCGCCATACGAGCGTGCCCAAGGCCGAGCTTGCCATGATCATGTAGAAGAACAGGGACAGCCAGGCCGCCGGCACGTGGATGTACATGATCTTCACGGTCTCGCCCTGCTGGTAATCGGCGGGCGCGACGAACCAGACCAGATAAAGACCCACGGCAAGCAAAAGCACGGCCAGCCCCGTCACCCAAGGCAGAAGGGCGCCGCTGAGGCTCATGAAGCGGGTGGGATTGGCAAGCTCACGGATCATACGCACGATGTAGCGGCCCTTGCGCGCGCCTGCAACGAGGAGCGCTTCTCACGCAGAATAACGTTTTCGCCAGAATCGGCGTTCTTTAACGGGTAAAAACGTTCTCCGGCACTCCGGTATTGTCCGTAACGAAGCCCTTGTCATCCCCAGCGTTTCGCAGAACCGGGAATGACGGCACGGCCCCGCCTTTCAATCGCCATGGGACAGGTTATGGTCTTTGCATCTTTGTTGCGGAGCAAGCCATGCGCCTTCCGGCCTTTAGCCTCATCGTCTTCAGCCTTTGCGGGGGAGCCCAGGCGCAGGAGATCTCCCTTCGCCTGCCGGTCGCCTGCGAGATCGGGCGCACCTGCTTCATTCAGAAATACCTGGATCACGATCCCTCCACGGAGGTCCGTGATTACCAATGCGGCTCCCTGGGCGACGACAAGCATGACGGCACCGATTTCAGGCTCCTGAACATGCCTGCGCAACAGGCCGGCGTCGATGTGGTGGCGGCAGCGGACGGAAAAGTGGCGAGCACCCGCGAGGGTGTGCCCGACGCTTTCGTTCGAAAGGAGGATGTGGAGAAGATCTCAAAGATCGGCTGCGGCAATGCGGTGGTCATCGACCACGGCAACGGATGGCGCACGGCCTATTGCCATATGGCGAAGGGCAGCCTCACGGTGCGGTCCGGCCGGGAAGTGAAGGCCGGCGAGAAGATCGGGCAGGTCGGCCTCTCGGGTTTGACCGAATTTCCCCACCTTCATTTCACCGTCCTCAAGGACGGCAAGCCTGTCGATCCCTTCGCCTATGGTGCGCCGGATAAGTCCTGCGGTGGTGGAAAGTCCCTCTGGGACGCCTCCCTGCAGCCCTCGCTCGCCTATCAGACGGGCACCGTGCTCAACAAAGGTTTCGCCCCCGGCCCGGTGAGCATGGAGGCGATTGAATCGGGATCGGTCGAGCAGGATGTCCCAACGACGCGCTCCCCTGCCCTCGTCGCCTATGTGCGCACGATCGCCCTCAAAGGCGGCGACGTGCAGACGCTCACGCTCTTCGACGCAGATGGAAAGCCGGTGGCTCAGAACAAAGCCCCGCCCCTCGACCGCACCAAGGCGCAGTGGATGATGTTCGCCGGCATCAAGCAGCCGTCGGGCGGGTTCAAACCGGGCCTCTACCGCGCGATCTATCGCGTGGAGCGGGACGGCAAGCCAGACATCGAGCAGGCTTTCGGGATCAACCTTCGCCCCTGACGGACAAAGGACATCCCTCATGCGCCGTGCGACTGTCCGGCGGCGCCTCTTCGCGCTCGTTCAATCCGTAGTCTCGCAGCACGCCCGCAACGCGCAGGCGATAATCCCTGAAGGTGCCGGCGCGGCCCCGGCTCTGCGTGGCGCGGTGGGACGGCAGGTTGCGCCAGGCCCGCACCGCATCCTCGTCACGCCAGAACGACAGCGACAAAAGCTTGTCTGGCTCGCTGAGGCTCTGGAAGCGCTCGATGGAGATGAAGCCATCCGTCGTGAGGAGTTCGGAGCGCAGCGCTGCGGCAAGGTCGAGATAATCCCGCTTCCCGCTATCGCCATCGGGCCAGACTTCGAAGATCACCGCGATCATGGTTTCAAGAGCTCCGTGTGAGGCGTTGAGGCCAAACGCAGGAAGATCCGGTCCTCCCGGCGGATGAACTGCTCACGCTTGGCGAATTCGTAATTGGCGCGCCCCATCGGATCATTGCGCAGGCGCTCGCGATAGGCCTCGTACGCCGCTAGGTCTTTGATGTTGTAGACGCCGTAGGCAATGGTGCTGGAGCCTTCGTGCGGCGCGTAATAGCCGATGAGATCGGCACCGCAGCGGGGAATGGCCTGCCCCCAGCTGCGGGCATATTCCTCGAAGGCGGATACTTTGAAGGGGTCGATTTCGTAGCGAATGAAGCAGGTGATCATCGATGGGTATCCTGTTGGCAGAGACAGTTCGGTCTTAGCCGATGGATCGTCGCCGATGCTTCGGCTATGATCGAAGTATGAAAGAAGGCCCCATCATCGCATCCGTTGCCGCGCTTCTGGGCGATCCAGCGCGCGCCAATATTCTCACCGCCCTCATGGATGGGCGGGCATTGACGGTGAGCGAGCTTGCGGAGGCGGCGGGCGTTACGCTCCAGACGACAAGCGGACACCTGTCCAAGCTCGAAGCGGCCAATCTGCTGAGCGCGGAGAAACAAGGGCGGCACCGGTATTATCGCCTCTCCGGCCCCGATGTGGCGGAGGTTCTGGAGGCGCTGATGGGCCTTGCCCAGCGCACGGGGGCGACCCGCGTGCGGACCGGCCCGAAGGATATGGCGCTGAGATCGGCCCGCACCTGTTATGACCACCTCGCCGGCGAGCGGGGTGTGGCCCTGCTCAGAGGAGCGCAGCGCCAAGGTCTTCTCGAAGACGGGCAGGATTTGGCCCTGACCGACAAGGGGCACGCTTTCTTCACCGCATTTGGGATCGACGTGGCAGCCCTGGAGAAAGGGCGCCGCCCGGTATGCCGCGCCTGCCTCGACTGGAGCGAGAGGCGCAACCATCTCGGCGGCTCCCTCGGTGCCGCGGTGCTGTCCCGGATGATCGAAAAGCAATGGGTCCGGCGTGAGGCAGGGCGTGTGCTGACTTTCACCTGCGAAGGCGCAGACGGCTTCGACGCGACGTTCGGCGCCGAAGCCCGCTGAGTCGGCTTTACTCTCCCGACCGCAAGGCCGCAGCCGCGCCTACCGTGCCGACCACAGCCGCAACCAGCGACAGCGCGATGAGGATCAGGAACGGGGTGGCGAAGGGTACCGTGCCTCCCACGGCTGCGTTCGCCGCCGAGACCCCGAAGATCAGCGTCGGAATCATGAAGGGCAGCACCAGGATCGCCAGGATCAGGCCGCCGCGCCGAAGCGATGCGGTGAGCGCCGCCCCCACCGCGCCGATGAAGGTGAGCGCGGGCGTGCCCACCAGCAGGGTCGCCACCATGGCGAGCATACCTTCCGGCGAGAGCGCCACGAGCAGGCCGAAGAGGGGTGTGGCGACGGCAAGCGGCAGGCCGGTGGTGAGCCAGTAGGCGATCACTTTGGCGAGCACGATCAATTCGAGGGGCGCAGGCGACAGCCGCAGCAGCTCGAGGGAGCCGTCCTCCTGATCCGCCTGGAACAGCCGGTCGAGGCCGATGAGGGTCGCGAGCAGGGCCGCGATCCAGAGAATCGCCGGGCCGATTCGCGACAGGAGGTTGAGATCGGGGCCGAGCGCGAAGGGAATCAGCGTCACGATCATCAGGAAGAAGATGAGGCCCATGACGCCGGAGCCGCCCACGCGGGCGGCGAGCTTCAGGTCGCGGATCAGGAGCGCGCGGAAGGAACGGATCATTGCCACTCTCCCGCAGCAGCGGAAGGGGCAGCACTACGCTCGATCCTGATTTCCTTCGGCTCGGACAGAAACAGGGGCGCGTGCGTGGTGGCGGCAATCATGCCCCCCTTGGCACGATGATCTTCCAGGAGTTCGCGCAAGGTTTCCTGCGAAGCGACATCGAGCGCCGAGGTCGGCTCGTCGAGAAGCCACAAGGGACGATACGCCACGAGCAGGCGGGCGAGCGCCACGCGGTGGCGCTGGCCGGCCGAGAGATAGCCCACCGGCAGACGGGCCGCGTGGACAAGGCCCACCGCCTCCAGGGCCTCGCGGGCGGACAAGGCCGGGTTTCCGAGAAAATCCTGGGCGAAATCCAGATTCTCCTGGGCGGTCAGGGCGCTTTTGAGGGCATCCCGGTGGCCCACATAATGGAGGCATTCGGGCAGGCTGCGCTCTCCAGCCCCCTCCCAGAGCACCTTGCCCCCGGCTGGGTGGAGCCGACCGGCCAGCAGCTCCAGCAGGGTCGATTTGCCGGCCCCGTTGCGCCCGGTGATGACGAGGGCTTCTCCGGGCAGCAGGGTGAACGACACACCTTCGAAGATCCGGCGGCCGCCCCGCTCGCAGGCCAAATTGTTAACGCTCAGACGCAAACCCTGCCCCAAACTTCGACCCCTGCCCTCTTTGCACCCCAGAATGGTTCTAAACCGTGTAGCCGGACGGTTCGAAATGATCTATAGCACCCCTGGCTGCGCCGCGCGCCAAGGCGTCCAATCCGCCTCGCGCGCTTCTCCCCTGTCCGGGCGCCCCCGGAGCGGCGCGCGCTTTTCGCGCTTTCGGCCGAACAAAGTGTTCGTTCGTAACCCAAATGCACGCGAGGATTCGCCGTGACGCTCAACAGCAATAGCTTCAATGCCCGCCAGACCCTCCAGGTCGGCGACAAGACCTACACCTATTACTCGCTCAAGGAGGCCGAGAAGAACGGCCTGACCGGCGCCTCCAAGCTGCCCTTCTCCATGAAGGTGCTGCTTGAGAACCTGCTCCGCTACGAGGATGGCCGCACGGTCACCAAGGCCGACATCCAGGCCGTGGCCGAATGGCTGAACAACAAGGGCAAGGACGAGAAGGAAATCGCCTATCGCCCCGCCCGCGTGCTGATGCAGGACTTCACCGGCGTTCCCGCCGTGGTGGACCTCGCCGCCATGCGCGACGCCATGAAGAACCTCGGCGGCGACCCGCGCAAGATCAACCCGCTCGTGCCCGTCGATCTCGTGATCGACCACTCGGTGATCGTGGACGAGTTCGGCACGCCCCGCGCCTTCGACCGCAACGTGGAGCTGGAATACCAGCGCAACGGCGAGCGCTACCGCTTCCTCAAGTGGGGCCAGACCGCGTTCGAGAATTTCTCGGTCGTTCCTCCCGGCACCGGCATCTGCCACCAGGTGAACCTGGAATTCCTCTCCCAGACCGTGTGGACCCGCAAGGATTCCGCCACGGGTGAGGAAGTGGCCTATCCGGACACCCTGGTCGGCACCGATTCGCACACCACCATGGTCAACGGCCTTGCCGTTCTCGGCTGGGGCGTGGGCGGCATCGAGGCCGAGGCTGCCATGCTCGGCCAGCCGGTTTCCATGCTCATTCCGGAAGTCATCGGCTTCAAGCTCACCGGCAAGCTGAAGGAAGGCGTGACCGCCACCGACCTGGTGCTCACCGTCACCCAGATGCTGCGCAAGAAGGGCGTGGTCGGCAAGTTCGTGGAGTTCTACGGCCCCGGCCTCACGGATATGTCCGTGGCCGATCGCGCGACCATCGGCAACATGGCTCCGGAATACGGTGCCACCTGCGGCTTCTTCCCTGTCGACCAGAAGACCGTCGACTACCTCAAAACCACCAGCCGCACGGATGAGCGCGTGGCCCTCGTCGAGGCTTATGCCAAGGCCCAGGGCATGTGGCTCACCCCCGACATGGCCGACCCGGTGTTCACGGACACCCTCGAGCTCGACCTCGGCGACGTGGTGCCCTCGCTCGCGGGCCCCAAGCGTCCGCAGGACCGCGTGACCCTCGACACCTCCAAGACCGAGTTCCTCGGTGCTATGGAGAAGGAGTTCCGCAAGGCTGAGGAGATCGGCAAGCGCGTGAAGGTGGACGGCGCCAACTACGATCTCGGCCACGGCGACGTGGTGATCGCGGCGATCACCTCCTGCACCAACACCTCGAACCCGAGCGTGATGATCGGCGCGGGCCTTCTCGCCCGCAACGCCGTCGCCAAGGGCCTGAAGTCCAAGCCGTGGGTGAAGACCTCGCTGGCGCCCGGATCGCAGATCGTCGAGGAATACTTCAAGAAGGCTGGTCTCCAGGGGGATCTGGATGCGCTGGGCTTCAACCTCGTCGGCTTCGGCTGCACCACCTGCATCGGCAATTCCGGCCCGCTGCCGGAGAACATCTCGAAGGCGATCAACGACAACGACCTCGTGGCCGTGTCGGTGCTCTCGGGCAACCGCAACTTCGAGGGCCGCGTGAACCCGGACGTGCGCGCGAACTACCTCGCCTCGCCTCCGCTGGTGGTGGCCTACGCGCTCGCCGGCTCCATGCTGGTGGACCTCGCGAAGGATCCGCTCGGCACGGACCAGGACGGCAAGCCGGTGTACCTGAAGGACATCTGGCCGTCCTCGACCGAGGTGCAGGATTTCATCGACCGCACGATCACGAGCGAACTATTCAAGACCCGCTACTCCGACGTGTTCGCAGGCGACGAGAACTGGAAGAAGGTCACCTTCGAGCCGGGCCTCACCTACGAGTGGGACATGGGCTCCACCTATGTGCAGAACCCGCCCTACTTCGAAGGCATGACCAAGGAGCCGAAGCCGGTTCAGGATATCCTGAACGCGCGGATCCTGGGTCTCTTCCAGGACTCGATCACCACCGACCATATCTCGCCCGCGGGCAACATCCGCGCCGCGTCTCCAGCCGGTGAATACCTGCAGTCGCATCAGGTGCGCGTCGCCGACTTCAACCAGTACGGCACCCGTCGCGGCAACCACGAAGTCATGATGCGCGGCACGTTCGCCAACATCCGCATCAAGAACCAGATGGTGAAGGACGAGAGCGGCCACGTGGTCGAAGGCGGCTACACCATCCATCACCCGTCGGGCGAGCGGATGTTCATCTACGACGCTGCCATGCGCTACAAGGACGAGGGCGTTCCGCTCGTCATCCTCGCAGGCAAGGAATACGGCACCGGCTCGTCGCGCGACTGGGCGGCGAAGGGCACCAACCTGCTCGGCGTCCGCGCCGTGATCGCCGAGAGCTTCGAGCGCATCCATCGCTCGAACCTCGTCGGCATGGGCGTGGCTCCCTTCGTGTTCCAGGGCGATACCTCCTGGGCGTCGCTTGGCCTGAAGGGCGATGAGACGATCACCATCAAGGGCCTGGCTGGCGAGCTGAAGCCGCGCCAGGTCATGGACATGGAAATCACCTCCGCCGACGGCTCGGTGAAGCGCGTACCCCTGCTTTGCCGCATCGATACGCTCGAGGAAGTCGAGTACTTCCGCAACGGCGGCATCCTGCACTACGTGCTGCGCCAGCTCGCTGCTTAAGGCAAACAAATGAAAACGCCCGCTCTTCGGACAAGGAGCGGCCGAAACGGAACAAGAGAGCCCGGGCGATCATTCCATCGCCCGGGCTTTTTGATTCAGATCACGAAGAAATCGTCGTGGGCGATCTTCTTGTTCTTGCCGATATTGGCGAACACCACCTGTCCGCCTCCCTTGCTGCCGTTGGCGTCGTACCAGAGATCGCCGGTCTTCTTGTTGTAGCCGACGTAGTCGTTGCCGTCCTTCGCCTTCGCACCGAGCACGAAGAAGTCCTTCTTGAGCTTGCCGGTCTTCTTGAGGGCTTTGAAGATCTGGTTCTCCAACTGAATCGTGTCGTCGCGATGGTTCCAGTCGAGGATGTTGTCCTTGTTCGTCCTGGCGTCCGGCTTGGTGTCGAACACGAAAATGTCCTTGCCTCCTCCACCTCGGAGCTGATCGTTGCCGAGGCCGCCATAAATTTTGTTGGCGCCCGCATTCCCCTCGATCACATTGGCAAGCGCGTTTCCGGTCAGGTTGAGAGAGGCTGCGCCCAGAGCGGTCAAGTGCTCTACTTCGGCCGAAAGGGCGTGGCTCACGGTGGTGTAAACCTGATCGATGCCGCCGTTGAAGGCTTCCACGATCCGGTCGCCCGTGCTGTCGACATGGTAGATGTCGTCGCCGCCTCCGCCCTGCATTGTATCGGCGCCAGCGCCGCCGTTGATCTCGTTCGCAGCATCATTGCCGGTGATCACGTTGTCGAGGCCGTTGCCGGTGAGCGCCAACGCGCCGGATCCGGACGCCGTCAGGTTTTCGATGAAACTCTCCAGGCCGCGGCTGTAAGACGTCACGACCGTATCGACGCCCGATGAATCGACGATGACATCGCCCGCGCTGTCCACGTAGTAAGTGTCGTTGCCGGCGCCACCATCCATAACGTCGTTGCCGATGCCGCCGTCGAGGACATCGTCGCCACCCTGTCCGGAGAGGCGATCATTGCCGCCGGCGCCTCTGAGCACATCGTGTCCTGTGGTGCCGACATATTGATCGTCGGCCTCGCTGCCGTTCAGCACGATTGCTTGGCTGCGCGGATCCAGGATCTGTCCCCAGATCTCTTGAGTATCATTGGCGGACCCGATCTTCCCGTCCCATGTGAGAACGATCCGCCCATCGGCCAAAGCAACGATGGAGCTCGCTGTATTACCGTTGTCGATTGCAGCGACCGTATCGGAGCCCGACCGCGTGCCGTCTGCCTTGAAAGTGACAACGCGGAAAACACGCTCGAACTTTGCGGGATCCGGAATATCCGCGAAACCTACAGCGAAGCCGCCGTCTTTCGTTGCCGTGACCACCGGGTTCGACTGATCGTTGTGAGTTGTCGTGTTCACGACGAACTCACCGCCATGCATCGTGCCGTTGGCGTTATAAATCTGCGCCTTGATGGAGGATCCCGAGCCGTCTCCCGTTCCCGGCTCAAGGTGGCGCCAGACGACGACAAAGCGACCATCGGCCAGCGCAACCGCGGATGGGTCCATCTTCGTGCCGCGCGAACTCGGCACCACGAATTCCGACGTGCCCGGTGCAGGCTGGCCATCCGCCGTCATGATGCGGCCTCGGATCGTGCTCATGGACGGATCGTCCGCGCTCATGCTCTGATCCGTATAGAACACGACATAGCGGCCATCCTTGAGACCGATGACAGTGTTGGAGGCCTGGTCGCGGGTCTTCGTCCCGTTGACATAGGTTTCGGGCCCGAACTTCTGCACATTGGCATCATAGGCCTGCGCCAGAATTCCCTGGCCGGATCCATCCCCCGCCGCTGGCGACGATTGCCCCGGATCATCCGTGTACGTGACGACGAAGCCGCCATTGGCTGTGGCGGAGACAGTGGCATCCATCTGGCTGCCGATGCGAGGCGTATTGATATGGAAGCTATTGCCCGCCTCGGACCCGTCCATCTTGTAGACCCGTCCCCAGACACCGTTACCCATTTCGCCGTCGTGCCCACTGGAATCGGTCCACACGACGACGAAACGCCCATCATTTAGGACAGCGATGGAAGGATTGCTCTGGTTGCGAATGGTGATCTCGTTGATGAGGAACTCGCCGCCCTTCTTCGTTCCATCGGCGTTGAGGATCTGGCCGCGTACAGCGGTTTCGCTCTGGTCAGCGCCTGTTTGGCTCGTATCGGTCCATACGGCGACGAAACTACCGTTCGGCAACGCTGCGATCTTCGGGAAATACTGGGCGCCCCCCGCAGTCGTGTTGATTTGAAATTTTTGACCCCAAAGATTGGCCGACATGAAATGATCCCCTCAAATGAACAGGCATGACACGATCTATGAATGGCTTTTGATACTTAATATCGTTAAAATCAATTGACTGTGCGACATAGCATCCCGCACCGGGGTTCCTTGCGGCGTTTTGCCTGTGCGCCCGGTACCCACTTTGGCGTAAACAGGCGGGGCTTCGCTGGGCATTCTCAGGGATCCGTTAACGCCCCGTTAACCCTGTTTCAGCGAAGATCTTTTCGTTGTTTTTCAAGACATTGCCTTACAGCCATGAGCGACCTTCTCGTCAGTATCCGCCACGCGAAGCCCGATGATGCCCCGGCTCTCTCGAAGGTGTTCGATGCGGCATGGCGAGAGGCTTACACCGGCATCATTCCCGGGGTGACACTGGAGAAGATGTTCGCTCGGCGCGGGGAGCGCTGGTGGCGCTCCACGGTGACTCGCGGACGCCCCCTCGTGGTGCTGGATATCGGCCAGGGCATTGCGGGCTATGCCTCCTACGGCCGCTGCCGGGACCGCTCCCTGCCGGCCGATGGGGAGATCGACGAGATCTATCTGCTGCCGGAATATCAGGGGATCGGGCTCGGGCGGCGCCTGTTCAAGGCGGTTCTCAACGACCTGCGCCATGAGGGTATGGCGCGCGTGGCGGTGTGGGCGCTGGCCGAGAACGAGCGTGCCTGCGCCTTCTACCAGGGCCTCGGCGGCCGCAGCATCGCCCGGGTCGAGGAGCGGATCGGGGGCATGCCCCTTGCCAAAGTCGCCTATCTCTTTCGCTAGCATCGGGTGGAAAAGTGGTCCCGGTTTTCCACGCCAAACGATGCGCCTTTTGAAAGGGAGCATCGGATTAATCCCAAAAGTGGGTTCCACTTTTGGGTCCGAGGCTCCAAACCCGTTTTTGGTTCTTGTTGCGCGCGCTCACTCCGGCTAGTGAAGCGCGGAAAGCCTCATGGGCAGATCCGGAAAACCCGGCCTGATCCCTGAGGGCTTCATTTTGCTGCATTGATCGGTGAAACAAGCCTTTCTCACCGAGGTCGATGCCTCGAGCCTTGTTCCGGAGAACACCTCTATGCGCCTTGACGCGATCCCGATTGGAAAGAACCCGCCTGAGGATGTGAACGTCGTCATCGAAGTGCCGCTCGGCGGCGAGCCCATCAAGTACGAGATGGACAAGGAGTCGGGTGCTCTCTTCGTCGACCGCTTCCTCTATACCGCCATGCGGTATCCCGGAAACTACGGATTCATTCCGCACACCCTGTCCGGCGACGGTGACCCCTGCGACGTGCTCATCGCCAACACCCGCGCCATCGCGCCCGGCGCCGTCATGAACGTGCGCCCCGTCGGCGTGCTCGTGATGGAGGACGACGGCGGCCAGGACGAGAAGATCATCGCCGTGCCGTCGAGCAAGCTCACCCAGCGCTACGACCGGGTGAAGACCTATACCGACCTGCCCGAGATCACCCTCAAGCAGATCGAGCACTTCTTCGAGCATTACAAGGATCTCGAGCCCGGCAAATGGGCCAAGATCATCCGCTGGGGCGACGCGGCCGAGGCACATCGCCTGATCCGGGAAGCCATCGAGCGGGCGAAGAAGCCGGCTTAAGAACCGCACTGGCCGGATCCCCTCCGGCCATTCGAGCTTGAAAGCCCGGCTCCTGCGAGCCGGGCTTTTGTTTGGGCAGGATCAGAAGATGAAAAAGTCCTTGTGCGTGAGGGCAAGGTTCTTCTGGATCATTGCGAACTGGACAGCCTTGGCCTTGCCGGTCCCATCTGGATCGTAGAACAGCGCGCCCGACTTCTTGTCGTAGATGATGCGGTCGTCCCTGTCCTTGACCTTGTTGCCAACCACGAAGGCCTTTTTCGCGAGGGTCCCCTTCGAGATCTTGTTGAAGGCGGAGCGGGCCAGGTGGATCGTGTCATCGGCGGGGCTGAAATCTGTGATGTTGTCGATATTCGTGCGCGCATTGGGCCGCATGTCGAACACGAAAGTATCCCTGCCGCTGCCCCCGTTCAGCATGTCGTTGCCGTTGCCGCCGTAAAGGACGTCGCTGCCGTCACCGCCATACAGGGTATCGGCCCCGTTGCCGCCATAGAGGAGATCGTCGCCGCTCGGGAGATCGCCATTTCCGCCGACGACGACGTCGTTTCCTTCGCCGCCGTAAACTGTGTCGTTTCCAGCGCAGCCATAAAGCCGGTCGTTGCCGTTACCGCCATCGAGCAGGTCGTTCCCGTTGGCCTCGTCGCCATCGGAATCGCCGCCGACGACAAGATCATCTCCGTCGCCGCCATAAAGCGAGTCGTTGCCGTTGCTGCCATAAAGCGAGTCATTGCCGCCCAGACCGGAGAACCAATCGTTGCCGCTCTCGCCCGTGAGCCGATCGCTCGCAGCCGTGCCGGTGCGGACGATCGGCGTGTACTCGATGACATTCGTCACGTTGACGGTGATCGTCTTGAAGAATTCGCCGCCCCATTTGTCTACGGCTCTGACGACAATCTCATGTGAGGTCGCGCTCTCGTAGTCGAACGCGCCGTTCACAAGCAGCTGCGTTCCGTTCAGCTTGAATCGCCCGCCCGCATCGTTGCTCAGGGAGTAGGTGAGCGAATCCTCATCAGGATCGGAACCGTTGATGTAGCCGATATGAGACTCGCTCGTTGCATCCTCCCGCACGCTGGACGTGGACAAGGTGATGCTGCTCGGATTCTGGTTGCGTACGGCAATGATGACATCATCGTCGCTCGTATTGGGATCCCCCAGAAACTTGAGGAAACGAACGTTCTTCAGTTTATCGGTTCCATCCCGGTCGGCGACCAGGTCCTTGACGGTGAATTCGACATTGTCACCATCGACATTGATGGGAAATTCGTATTCCTCCCTCTTGCCTGAGAAGACGGCCATGTCGTTGCCTTGGCCGCCGTCGATGGTGTCATCGCCCTTGCCGCCCTGGAAAGTGTCGTTGCCACCATTGCCGATAAGCTCGTTGGCTTTGTCGTTTCCGGTGATCGTATCGGAACCGCCGCCGCCTTCGACATGCTCAATTTCGTAGAGGGTATCCTTGCCGTAGCCGCCCGTATCCTGAGCGTGGGTCAATCCGAGATTGACCGTAACGGCGGCCGTGCCTGTGTAACGGACCCAGTCCTTATCGCCCTCTCCGCCGTCGAGAGTGTCGTTGCCGGCACCGCCTTCAAGTGTATCGTCGCCTTTGCCGCCTTGCAGGTAATTGTCGTCATCGTTGCCGATCAACCGATCGTTGTGATCGCCGCCGATGACGTTCTCGATGCTGATCAGCGTGTCCCTGTCATGGTTGCCGCCGATGCTCTGCTCGACACTCTGCCGCAGATCGACGGTGACCGAGCCGGTGGCATCCGAGTAATCGACCGTGTCGATGCCGGCGCCGCCATGGATGTAATCATTACCTTGGCCGCCCGAGAAGGTTTCGTCACCGGAGCCACCATAGGCTGTGTCGTTGCCTTTCCCGAGCAAAACCTTGCCGATGACGCTGCCGCCGCCGCCCTCGTAGATGTCGTCGCCTTCGTCGAGGTCGATCGCGACATCGCTGTTCACGGAGCGGATGATGCCGGTATTGACGACTCTGTCGCTGCCTTTTCCGCCGCGAATTGCGTTATCCTCGGTTTCCGTCCCTGTGGCCGTGATCACGCCCGAATTGAACACCTGCAACCCGCCGGTGCCCGTCATCTCGATGCCTGTCCGACCCTGGATGGCACCCTGGTTCGAGATAATGCCCTCGCCACCCTGGGAGAACCGGACAGCGCTGCCGGACAGGGACCAGATGAAGCCGTTGCTGTTGAAGAGCCTGTTTGTGCCTTGCGCCGCAAATTCGATCCCGGTGCTCTGGCTGCGGATGGTCGCTCCGGAGATGAGGGTGATGTCTTGGATGCCCAGAGCACGGATCCCGACTCCTGGGATCCCGCCATTTGCGTCTCTCGTAAGCGTAAGGCCGATAATCGCCGTTCCCGCGGTGAGCTTGAGAGCTCCATCTGTATCATAATCGGCAGGCGGGTTATTAGCAGGATCAGGATCAAAATAGTAATCGGCCATGGATTTCTTCCGCGAAAGCAAAGGAATGATGGCTGATTGTGATATGTTATTTCATAAGAAAGGGAAAGAGCGTTATCTAGCTGATTTCCGACGCGCCTTTGCAGTTCTTCTCTGACCTTCCTCTGAGGCGTGTGCTTTCCTTCAGAGCGCCTCGCCCTTGAGAAGCCTCGGAACGTCCTCTCGTCTGAGGCCTGCCGCCTCGCGGATGAAGAAGCGTTTCAAGCCCGGCATCCGGTCGACGAGCCCGAGGCCAAGATCGCGAATCAGGCGCACAGGCAACAGGTCGTTCGAGAACAGCCGGTTCAGGCCGTCGGTCACGATGCCCATGGCCGTGATGTCGGCCCGCCGCGCGCGTTCGTATTGCATGAGCACGTCGGCGCCGCCCGGATCCTGACCCAGCCGCATGGCGTCGGTGATGATCTCGGCCAGGGCCGCCACGTCGTGTAGGCCGAGATTGAGACCCTGCCCTGCGATGGGATGAATGAGATGGGCGGCATCGCCCAGAAGAACGAGGCGCTCGCCCACGAAGGAGCGCGCCACGCCGAACGCCAGCGGAAAGGCCTGGGGCTTGGTCTCGAAGGCAATCCTGCCGAGCTGCAGGCCGAAGCGCTTCTCGAGCTCGGCAAGCAGATCCTCCGGGTGGGATTCAAGCAGAACCGGCACGTTCTCGCTGCGCTCGCTCCAGACGATGGAGGAACGGTGCTGCACCGATCCATCGGGGCGCGTTTCGTCCTTGAGCGGCAGGATCGCGAAGGGACCGGCAGGCAGGAAATGCTCCACCGCCCTGCCCTCGTGGTCGCGCTCGTGGGAGATCGTGGCGACGATGCCGGATTGGTTGTAGGGCCAATAGATCCAGCCGATGCCGGCCTGCTCGCGCAAACGGGAGCGCGCGCCGTCGGCCGCGACAAGAAGAGTGGCGGAAAGTGTTTCGCCGCCCGTCAGCTCCACATCGGTATGCGCGGCATGCGAGGTAAAGCCCTTCACGCCCTCGGGCTTCAAGGTCACACCGGCTTCCCGGCATGCCTCGAGCAGCAGCGCCGTCAGGTCGCCCGCGGTCACCATATGAGCGAAAGCCTCGCCGTCCACCGCGCCTTCGAAAGTGAGATAGGTGGGGCGAATCGGGTCCTGTAGGCTCGAATCCGTGATCACCATGTCGAGGATCGGCTGGGCCTTTTCAGACACCGCATCCCAGACGCCGAGCGCCTGGAACATGCGCCGGGCAGCCGCGGCGATGGCATAGGAGCGCCGGTCCCCATGCGGGTCGCGGGAGAGCGCGGGGTCGCACATGATCACATCGACGCCGTCGGCAAGCGCCCGCTTGAGGGCAAGCGAGAGAGACAGTCCGGCCAGGCCTCCGCCTGCAATGACGATGCGCGACCGTCCCATGTCTGCTGCAGCCATGTTCTTCTCCTCGCCTCTCACGGGTGGCGGCAATCCGGGTACGCATCGCGTCGCCTTATCCCGCGTCGATCGTTATAGGTTGGGTGTCAGCGATCCATTGACCAGCGTCAAGCTTGACCTTCGCACGACACTCGCCGATGGATGACTCGTTTCTTCTTGAGGATCACCGATTCATGTCCCGCGCCGTCACGGATCTTCTTTCCATTCTCGACCTCGAGCAGCTCGAAGTGAACCTGTTTCGCGGCCAGAGCCCGAAGAGCGGATGGCAGCGGGTCTTCGGCGGGCAGGTGATCGGCCAGTCACTGGTGGCCGCCACGCGCACCGTGGATGGGCGCCATCCTCATTCGCTTCATTGCTATTTCATGCTGCCGGGCGATCCCAAGGTGCCGATCATCTACGAGGTGGACCGCATCCGGGACGGCAAGAGCTTCACCACCCGCCGCGTGGTGGCGACCCAGCACGGCCAGGCGATCTTCGCCATGTCCGCCTCGTTCCAGGTGGATGAAGGCGGCTTCGAACATCAGGCCGAGATGCCGAAGGTGCCGAGCCCCGACGAGCTCCCCTCCGAGGAAGAGGTGAAGGGCGGCCTGCTGCTTCAGATGCCCGAGCCCATGCGCACCTATTACGAGCGCGAGCGCCCGCTGGAGATCCGCCCCGTCGAAATCGAGCGGTATATCTCCCGCAAGCCCGGAGAGCCGCGCTTTCATGTGTGGATCAAGACCACCGGCCGCCTGCCGGACGATCCGGCCATCCACCAATGCGTGCTGGCCTATGCGTCCGACATGACCCTGCTCGATACGTCGCTAATCCCCCACGGCCTCACTGTGTTCGACCCCACCGTCCAGGCGGCGAGCCTCGACCACGCCATGTGGTTCCACCGCCCCTTCCGGGCCGATGAGTGGCTGCTCTATGCGCAGGACACCCCGAATGCCGGCAGCGCTCGCGGCTTTTCCCGCGGCCTGATCTTCAGGCAGGACGGTACCCTTGTCGCTTCGGTGGCGCAGGAAGGTCTTATCCGGGATCGGTCCTGAACCGAGAGCTGCACAGAAATTAAGCAAATAGGGTTTTTCCTGGCCATTTCCGGGCTGCCTATGAAAGAGGCAGGCCTGCTGACGCCTGTCTAAACAGACTTGGCATGCTCCTTGCATATCCCTTTCCGACACCTGCCGAAGGAGGCGGGTTCGCATGGAAACCATGGCCTGCTTCCTGCAGGCCAGCGTCTCAAAGGGGGCAAGACCCATGAAAATCGTGATGGCGGTCATCAAGCCGTTCAAGCTGGAGGAGGTGCGTGACGCGCTCACCGCCTTGGGCGTACACGGCCTCACCGTGACCGAGGTGAAGGGATACGGACGGCAGAAGGGCCATACGGAGATCTACCGCGGCGCGGAATATGCCGTGAGCTTCCTGCCGAAGATCAAGATCGAGGTGGCGGTGGCATCCGACCTCGTGTCGCAGGTGATCGAAGCGATCACGGCCGCCGCCCGCACAGGTCAGATCGGCGACGGAAAGATCTTCGTCACATCGCTCGAGAAAGCGGTCCGCATCCGCACGGGCGAGACCGATACCGACGCCCTGTAATCCCTTTTTCAATGGTTTTCCGGAGTTTGATCCGATGAAGTTCCGTCATCTCATTCTGCCCGCCCTCGGTGCGCTGGCGCTCGGCCTTGCTGCCATCGATCCCGCCCTCGCGCAGGACGCCGCCGCGCCCGCAGCCGACGCGGCTGCTGCAGCTCCCACCGTCAATAAGGGCGACACTGCCTGGATGCTGGTTTCCGCGCTCCTCGTGATCCTCATGACGATCCCGGGCCTTGCCCTGTTCTACGGCGGCCTCGTACGCACGAAGAACATGCTGTCCGTGCTCATGCAGGTCTTCGCGGTGTTCAGCCTCGTGTCGATCCTGTGGGTGTTCTATGGCTACTCGCTCGCCTTCACCTCCGGCGGCGAGGGTACGCTCGGCGCCATCATCGGCGGATTCTCGAAGGCCTTTCTCGCAGGCGTGACGACGGATTCCACCGCCGACACCTTCACGAAGGGCGTCGCCATTCCGGAATTCAGCTTCATCGCCTTCCAGCTCACCTTCGCGTGCATCACGCCCGCCCTGATCGTCGGCGCCTTCGCCGAGCGCATCAAGTTCTCGGCGGTGATGCTGTTTACGGGCCTGTGGTTCACCTTCGTGTATCTGCCCATCGCGCACATGGTGTGGTTCTCGGAAGGCTATCTCTTCGGCCTCGGGGCCCTCGACTTCGCGGGCGGCACGGTAGTGCACATCAACTCGGGCGTCGCCGGTCTCGTGGGCGCTCTCATGGTCGGCAAGCGCATCGGCTATGGCCGCGACCTGATGGCCCCGCACTCGCTTACCCTCACCTTCGTCGGCGCATGCCTTCTGTGGGTCGGCTGGTTCGGCTTCAACGCAGGTTCCAACCTGGAAGCCACAGGCGGCGCGGCTCTCGCCCTGCTGAACACGATCCTCGCCCCCGCCGCCGCCGGTCTTGCCTGGATGACCGTCGAAGCCTTCGAAAAGGGCAAGGCCTCGCTGCTGGGCATCGCATCGGGCGCCGTCGCGGGTCTGGTCGCCATCACGCCGGCCGCAGGTCTTTCGGGCCCAATGGGCTCCATCGTGCTCGGCCTCGTTGCGGGCGCGGGCTGCTACTTCGCCGTGACCTCTCTGAAGAACGCCCTCGGCTATGACGACGCGCTCGACGTGTTCGGCATCCACGGCATCGGCGGCATCATCGGCGCCATCGGCACCGGCATCGTGGCCGCTCCGCTCCTCGGCGGCACCGGCGCGGGCGAATACAGCATCGGCGGTCAGGTCTGGACGCAGATCATCGCGACTGTCGTGACCCTGCTCTGGACCGGCATCGGCTCCTTCGTGCTCTACAAGATCGTCGACCTGATCGTCGGCCTGCGTGTCACGCAGGATGCCGAACGCGAGGGTCTTGACCTCGCCGATCACGGCGAGCGCGCCTACAACTACTGAGCATCATCCGCATCGCGCGAGCACACTCGCACGATGCGGCAACGAAGCCTTCCAGAGGCTCAAAAGAAAAGCCCCGGCCCACATGGCCGGGGCTTTTCCGGTTCATGGAATCAGCCGGTTTCAGTGGCTCACGGACTTCGAGAACATGTTGACCACGACCACGCCGGCAATGATCAAACCCATGCCGATGATTGCAGGCATGTCGAGCGCCTGCTTGAACCAGATCCACCCGACGGCAGAGATCAGCACGATGCCGATACCAGACCAGATGGCGTAGGCAATTCCCACCGGAATGGCCCGCAGCGTCAGCGATAGAAAGAAGAAGGCAAGCCCGTAGCCGAACAGGACGATGAGGCTTGGACCCAGACGCGAAAAGCCTTCAGAGGCCTTCAGAGCGGAGGTCGCGACGACCTCCGCCACGATGGCAACACCGAGATAGAGATAGCTCACGCGCCTCATCCGTTCTTGATCAGCTGCTTCAACTTCCCGCGCCGGATCTCCGCCGTTTCCTGGAAGTTCGACGTGCCGTAGAAATCGCCCTTGCTGTCCATCAGGAAAATCGTGGCCGAGTGATCCATGGTGTAACCGCCATCGGTCGGCACCTTGCGATAATAGATCTTGTACTCCTTCGCGACCGCCGCGATTTCCTCGTCCGTTCCAGTCAGCCCCACGATGCGCGGGTCGAAGGAAGAGAGATAGGTTTTCATCAACTCCGGCGTGTCCTGCGCGGGATCGACGGTGATGAAGGCGATCCGCAGCTTATCGGCGTCCGATCCCAGCGACGCGAGATCCTGCGTGAGATCGTAGAGCGTCGTCGGACAAACTTCCGGACAATGGGTGAAGCCGAAGAACACGGCGAAGGGCTTGCCCTTCAGATCCGCATCCGTGAACGGCTTGCCCTCATGCGACGTCAGCCGGAAAGGCCCGCCGATGGGCACGCGTCCGGCGCTTTGCTGCTGCTGCGGCTGCAGGATGAAGAACGCCGTGGTGAGCAGGATACCCAGACCCGCGAGAAACACCGCGAGCGGGATGATGAGGGAGCGTTTGAAAGTCATCGTTCGCGTGCCTCCTTAGTGGTGCTGATGGTGGCCGGCGGCGGGAGCAGCGCCCCCCATGCCGCGAACGGTGTATTCCACAGCCACCGTTCCGGCCTTCTCGAACACGAGCGTGCCTTTCATGACTTGGCCTTCGGCGAGCGGTGCCGTCAGATCCATGAACATGAGGTGATAGCCGCCGGGCTTCAACTCGAGGGTCGCGCCCGGCTTGATCTCGAGGCCGCCTGCGACCTGCTTCATGCGCATGATGTCGTTTTCCATGGTCATCTCATGCACCTCGACCCGCGAAGCATTCGGGAACGAGCCGCCGATCAGGCGGTCGGATTCCTTGCCGGTGTTGGTGATGCGCAGATAACCGCCGCCGACTTTCGCGCCGCCAGGCGTCGCCCGCGACCAGGGCTGCTCGATGGTGAGCGCGCCAGCCTTCTGCGCAGCGGGCGCAGCATGGGCGGCTGCCGCGATCTTTACGCCCGGTGCAGGCGAGGCCAGCTTGTGCGGATCCTCGCCGGCGGCAGGCACCTGCGTCCATTCCTGAGTGCCCTTCTCGCATTCCTGCACGACGGGGAAATAAACCGTCGCTCCCGGCTGAAACGCATCGGTGAAGCGAGCCTGGAACACGAACTCGTCGTAATGGGCATCGTCGAGCGAGCCTGTCCAGACGATGTCGGTCACGCCCTCGGACACCGCTTCGCCCTGAACCTGATAGGCGCGCACATAGGCGCCTTTTGCCGTCTCCAGCTTCCAGCCCGGCTTCGGCATGGGTTTGACGGCAACGACGCCTTCGGGAATGCGCACACGCACTTTGAGGGTCGGCGTGCCGTCGCAGCCATGCGGGATGCGCAGGATCGCCTTGTAGCTTGAATTGGGAGCGGCCTGCGCCGCTTCGAAGCTCACATGGGCGAAAGCGGGGGTAGATACGGCAATGAGAGCGGCTGCGACGAGCGCACCGCGGGTAGGTGACGACAACATGGGAAGGATCCTGTGGGAGTTCGGGTGATCGATGAAGGCACAATCAGCCGAGGCGCGGCGGCGCGCGCGATCCGACAGGAAGAACGTTGGAGAAGGGGCGTATGTCCGCAGAGACGGCCCGCACCGTCGCCTTGATCGCGACAGGCATGAGACGATCGGCCGAAACCTGCTCGGGCAAGGGACCGGCCGGCCCCGCGCTATAACAGCTCAGGATGCAGCAGAGCCCGTCATGGGCTTTGGCCGGATCATGATCCGGCAGGCGTTGGCCGTCCTGCAGGCAGAGGATGCCCTGGGGTCCGGCTGCTTCGGCCGCATGAGCGGCCCCGCTGAGTGAGACCAGGACCGTCTGCAGCACGAGCGCATAGGCCAGCAGCACCGTGAGAACGGCGCGTTTGAAAGCCGTGGTGGTGCCCGTGCGCGTCATAGCCGGCACACTGGTCCCTTCCACCCCGTCCGTCAACAGCGGCAAAGAAGCGACAGGGTTAATAGGCCCTTAACCCCCGGCCTCTAAGCTCAGGGCAAGATTGTCTCATTTATCTGGTTTTCAGAGTGGTTTGATGCGTACGGCACGCCGTTCCTCTTCTTCCGCCTATGACGGCCTGTTCAGCGGTCTGCGGGCTTTCCTCGCCCGCCGGACGCAGGAGCTGACGGGCCTGTGCCTGGTCGCCACAGCCGGTGCGGTGGCGGTGGCGCTCGCCACCTGGTCGGTGGACGACCCGAGCCTCAACAACGCCACCGATCTGCCGGTCCATAATGCGCTCGGCTGGCCCGGCGCCATCGTGGCCGACCTGCTGATGCAGCTTCTGGGCCTCGGGGCCATCGCCGCTGTCCTGCCGCTGGCGCTGTGGGGCTGGCGCCTCATGAAATCGGGCGAACTCGGCCGTTTGCAGCTGCGATTCGCCCTTTGGGTGCTTGGCGCGGGCGCGGCGACAGCGCTCGCCAGCGCCATGCCTGCCACGGATCGCTGGCCCCTGCCGACGGGCCTGGGCGGCGTCGCAGGCGATGCGGTTCTCACCGGCGCAAAGGCCATCACCGGCCTGTCCAGCGGTTCGGCCAGCGCCGTTCTGGGCTTCCTCTTCGCCGGCATCGCGATTTTAAGCCTCACCGCCGCCTGCGGCATCAGCCCGCACGAGGAGCGCGCCTACGATGAACCGGAGGAGGAGGCTCCCCGACCCGTCAAGCGCCGCCAGATCGCCGACTTGGACGATCCTGACGATGCAGGTCACGACGAGCCCGGCTGGGGCATCGTGTCGCTTGGGGCGCTTGCCCATGGAGTCATGAGCCTTCGCGCCAGCGCACGCCGCTGGAGCGAGCGCCGTCACGCGCCTGAAGAGGATGAGGAATACGAGGCCGAGCCGCAACCGCGCAGAACCAAGCGCGATGGCATCGCCGTTCGCCGGGAGCCGGTACTCGATGCGCCCCCACCCCGCGCTGCGCGGACAGCGCCCGCGCCGGTCTATGAGGACGACGACACCTATGACGATGAGCCCATGGCCCAGCCGGTGCCCCGCGCCGCCATGCGGCCCGAGCCCGTCTCCGCCCGCGTCGGACCTGTGCCTGCCGCCCCCAAGCCCGGCAAGCGCATGGCCCGCGAGGCGCAGCCGTCCCTGCTTGATGAAGAGAATTACCAGCTGCCGCAGTTGAACCTGCTGGCCGAGCCCAAAAAATCCTCGGCTCCGTTGATCTCGGCGGAAGCGCTGGAGCAGAACGCCAACCTGCTCGAAGGCACGCTGGAGGATTTCGGCGTGCGCGGCGCCATCACCAAGGTGAGCCCCGGTCCTGTGGTGACGTTGTATGAGCTTGAGCCTGCGCCTGGGACGAAGTCGTCGCGGGTGATCTCGCTGGCCGACGACATCGCCCGCTCCATGAGCGCCGTCTCCGCCCGCGTCGCCGTGGTCCAGGGCCGCAATGCCATCGGCATCGAGCTGCCCAACCACAAGCGCGAGACCGTCTACCTGCGCGAGCTGCTCGCCTCCCAGGACTTCGAGACCTCCAAGCAGAAGCTCGCCCTGTGCCTGGGCAAGACCATCGGCGGCGAGCCCGTCATCGCCGATCTCGCCCGCATGCCCCACCT
>NZ_FMVJ01000024.1 GCF_900102135.1 Microvirga guangxiensis | reverse complement strand
ATCGCAGCCGTCAGCGACGTCTTGCCGTGGTCAACGTGACCAATCGTGCCGATGTTGCAGTGCGGCTTATTGCGTTCAAACTTTTCCTTCGCCATCGTGGCACCCGTTCCTTTGATATTCCAATATTCGCTTTAATGGGTTCAGGCGTATTTCGCCTGAACCTCGGCAGCCACGTTCGACGGCACCTGCTCGTAGTGGTCGAACTGCATGGTGTAGCTCGCACGACCCTGGCTCATGCCGCGCAGGGTGTTCACGTAGCCGAACATGTTGGCGAGCGGGACCATCGCGTTGATGACCACGGCATTGCCGCGCATGTCCTGACCCTGGATCTGACCGCGACGGGAGTTCAGGTCACCGATGACCGAGCCCGTGTAGTCCTCAGGGGTCGTGACTTCGACCTTCATCACCGGCTCGAGCAGAACCGAAGCGCCCTTCTGGAGGGCCTCACGGAGAGCAGCGCGAGAAGCGATTTCGAAGGCCAGAGCCGACGAGTCGACTTCGTGGAAGGCACCGTCGATGAGCTCGACCTTGAGGTCGACCACCGGGAAGCCGGCAACGACGCCAGCGCCCACAACCGACTGGAGGCCCTTTTCGACGCCCGGGATGTATTCCTTCGGAACGGCACCGCCGACGATCTTCGACTCGAAGGAGAAGCCTGCACCCGTCTCGTTCGGCTGGACGACCAGCTTCACGCGAGCAAACTGACCCGTACCGCCGGTCTGCTTCTTGTGGGTGTAGTCCACCTCGGTCTTCTTCGTGATCGTCTCACGGTAAGCCACCTGAGGAGCGCCGACATTGGCATCGACCTTGTAGGTACGACGGAGAATGTCGACCTTAATGTCGAGGTGCAGTTCGCCCATGCCCTTCAGGATCGTCTGACCGGATTCCTGATCGGTGGAAACGCGGAAGGACGGATCCTCGGCAGCCATCTTCGAGAGAGCCAGACCCAGCTTTTCCTGGTCGCCCTTCGACTTCGGCTCGATCGCGATCTCGATGACCGGATCCGGGAACTCCATGCGCTCGAGGATCACAGCCTTGCTGGGATCGCAGAGCGTGTCACCGGTGCGGACTTCCTTAAGGCCAGCAAGAGCGACGATGTCGCCAGCATAGGCCTCTTTGATGTCTTCGCGGTTGTTCGCATGCATCAGAAGCATGCGGCCGACGCGCTCTTTCTTGTCGCGAGACGAGTTCAGCAGCGTTTCACCGGCGTTCACCTTGCCCGAATAAACGCGGCAGAAGGTGATCGTGCCCACGAAGGGATCGTCCATGATCTTGAAGGCGAGCATGGAGAAGGCTTCGTCGTCGGTCGGCTTACGGGTGATCGGCTCTTCGGTCTTGAAGTCGATGCCCTGGATCGCCTCACGGTCGGCCGGAGACGGCAGGAAGTCCACGACAGCGTCGAGCAGAGGCTGAACGCCCTTGTTCTTGAAGGCCGAACCGCAGAGAACCGGGTGGAACGCACGACGCTGAACAGCCGTACGGATCAGGCGACGCAGAGTTGCCTCGTCGGGCTCCTGGCCCTCGAGATAGGCAACCATGGCATCGTCATCCATCTCGACCGCAGCTTCGACGAGCTTGCCGCGATACTCGACAGCCTGGTCCTGCAGATCAGCCGGGATCTCGACCTCGTTGAACTTGGCGCCGAGCGCCTCGTTCTCCCAGACATAGGCCTTCATCTTGATCAGATCGACCATGCCCTGGAAATCGTTTTCCGCACCGATCGGGATCTGAAGGCAGACGGGCTTGCCGGCAACGCGCTTTACGATGTCGTCGACGCACTTGAAGAAGTTGGCACCGATCTTGTCCATCTTGTTGACGAACACGACGCGCGGAACGTCGTACTTGTCAGCCTGACGCCAAACAGTCTCGGTCTGGGGCTCAACGCCCTGGTTGCCGTCGAGAACGCAAACAGCGCCATCGAGCACGCGCAGCGAACGCTCGACTTCGATGGTGAAGTCGACGTGGCCGGGGGTGTCGATGATGTTCAGACGCTTGCCGTTCCAGAAGCATGTCGTGGCAGCGGACGTGATGGTGATGCCACGCTCCTGCTCCTGCTCCATCCAGTCCATGGTCGCCGAACCCTCGTGGGTTTCGCCGATCTTATGGTTCTTACCGGTGTAGTACAGGATGCGCTCAGTCGTCGTCGTCTTGCCGGCATCGATGTGCGCCATGATGCCGAAGTTACGGTAGTCCTCAATCGCGTGCGTGCGGGGCATCGCCTAAGCTCCTTACCGTTACCAGCGGTAGTGCGAGAACGCACGGTTGGCTTCAGCCATACGGTGAGTGTCTTCGCGCTTTTTCACGGCATTGCCGCGGTTGTTCGAGGCATCGAGCAGCTCAGCGGAGAGACGCTCGATCATGGTCTTGTCGTTGCGGCCGCGGGCAGCCTGGATGATCCAACGGATCGCGAGAGCCTGACGGCGCTCGGCGCGGACTTCGACCGGAACCTGATACGTCGCACCGCCGACGCGGCGGGAACGGACTTCGATTGCCGGGGCAACGTTGTCGAGGGCCTGCTTGAAGACCTCGAGCGGGTTAGCCTTCGCGCGGCTTTCGACCACATCGAATGCACCGTAGACGATGCTCTCGGCAGCAGACTTCTTACCGTCGTACATGATGGAGTTCATGAACTTCGTGACGACGATATCCCCGAACTTCGGATCCGGGATAATCTCGCGCTTTTCGGCGCTATGGCGGCGGGACATGAGCGAGCTCCGACCTAAAAATGAGTGTTAACGGCTTACTTCGGCCGCTTCGCGCCGTACTTCGAACGACGCTGCTTACGGTTCTTGACACCCTGGGTGTCGAGGACACCGCGGAGGATGTGGTAACGGACACCCGGAAGGTCCTTCACGCGGCCGCCGCGGATCATGACCACGGAGTGCTCCTGAAGGTTGTGACCTTCACCCGGGATGTAACCGATGACCTCGAAGCCATTGGTCAGACGAACCTTGGCGACCTTACGCAGAGCCGAGTTCGGCTTCTTCGGGGTCGTCGTATAAACGCGCGTGCACACGCCACGCTTCTGCGGGCAGGCCTCAAGCGCGGGAACCTTATTCCGGCTCTTTTGCGCCGTCCGCGGCTTGCGGATCAGCTGAGAGATCGTTGGCATCCTGTGCCCTCTTTCATCAGCCACCAAAGTGGCCTTTGGGTATCTTCAACGGTTCAACGCCGCACTCACCGTTCCTGCGGGCCTTGCATAGGCTGCACGAAACGAAGCCACGCCATTGGCTGTCGTAGCCCCTGGCGCGGTGCGATTGCAGAGGACCACGATGATCTGGCACCGCGGTCATGCCCTAAATCTGACGTTTGTCAGTCAAGGTTTGAGTTCGGCAGCGTTTAGGTTGCATCGGGTCGAAGCTAGGCGCTTCGACTGGCTAAAACCTACGGCCCGCCGGAAAGTCCGGTTTCTCTAGCGTCCGAGTCGCGGAAAGTCAACAGGTTTCGGTAACGGCCGCGAAAGCATGATGGAACGCCGGACTTAAAGCGCTCCCTCTTGTGTTAGATAGTTCTAATCCAGGCCTACGCAAGGGTATTTGAAAGTGGGGTCAGCGAGGATTTGGCGTGGCTAGTGCGGTCATTCACTATGTAGATGAAGCGTTCGACGTGAGTCATGCCAAACCCATGGGGCGGCACTTCGCCGGATTTGGCTTCCTCTCGGCCTTTGCGCGCCACGCTTCCGATCTTTCGATCACTGGGCTTGTCAGGAGCGTCTCGGAAGGCAAGTCTTTTGCTAGCTTTATCAAAGACTTGAACCCGGAAGCCCGACCTCGGATCGTGCTTCAGAAGGATCCCGGCGGCCTGGCGCACGCGGGCTGCCTTTTCACTCCCGCGACGATCAGTGCTTCTCAAGCCTGGACCCGAGAGCTTCACGGTTCGCGGTCGTGGAGCCTCTGCGGGGTGAACCATACCCTCTCTAGCGCCAGGACCATGGATGCTATCACGGAATGGCTGACCCTTCCGATCCAGCCTTGGGACGCGATGATCTGCACATCGACCGCCTCTCGCAACGTCATAGTCAGGCTTCTTGAGCGGCAGGCGGATTATCTCAGACGGCGGATTGGCGCGACAAGATTCGTCGTACCCCAATTGCCGATCATTCCTCTTGGGGTGGATTGCGAGGCACAGGGCAAGCACGCAACCGAACGGGATCGAGCCAGGGCCGAGCTTGGAATCGCTCCTGACGAAGTCGTCGCTCTCTTTCTCGGCCGTTTGTCATTCCATGCCAAGGCCAACCCGGCTCCGATGTATCTGGCGCTGGAACGCCTCGCCCAGAGACATCGCTTGGTTATCGTGGAATGTGGTTGGACGGCGAGCGACGCCATTGCTCAAGCCTTTGAAACAGCGAGGGCGAAGCTCTGCCCTTCGATACGTGCGATCACCCTCGATGGACGCAAGCAGGAGGAGCGCACTAAAGCCTGGTCCTGCGCCGACATCTTCTGCTCCCTCTCGGACAATATCCAGGAAACCTTCGGCTTGACCCCTATCGAGGCCATGGCGGCAGGCCTGCCCGTAGTGGTCTCCGACTGGGATGGCTACAAGGATACGGTACGAGATGGGATTGACGGCTTTACCATCCCTACCCTCGGGGCACCGGCAGGTGTGGGGCTGGACCTCGCCGTCCGCTACACGCTGGGAACGGATAGTTACGACCGATATATCGGCCAAGCCTCACTCGGCGTTTCAGTCGATATAGACGCGACTGCAGCGGCCATAGACCGCTTGGCCGCAGATCCTGAGCTTCGCCGCAGGCTTGGTGCCAATGGCGCAGCGAGAGCGCGCGAGGTGTATGACTGGAAGGTGATCGTTCGCGCCTATGAGAACCTCTGGGACAAGCTCGGCCACATTCGCCGGGAAGGCACTGCCCCCACTCCAGCGTCCAGCAAGCTGGCGACATACCGCCCTGCCCGGCCCGACCCCTATGAGCTTTTTGCGAGTTTCCCTTCTGGCACCCTGTCCCTTGACCACCAAATCCGCCGGACTCCGGAGATCAGCCTGGAAGATGTCAAGGAACGGCTTCGGCTGACAATCGCCCTTGCCGACTCAACGTCCGGCACAAGCGCAGAAGCGCTTGAGGCTCTTTGGCTCGAACTAGGGCCAGAGAACAGAACCGTGAGGGACGTTCTGGCCAAGGCTTCCATGCCGAAGCATCAAATAAGCATTCGAGCCCTTATCTGGCTCGCCAAGTTCGATCTCGCGAGGATCTCCCCTCCTGCATCAGTCTCCTGAAACAGAAAAGGCCGCCCGGAGGCGGCCTTCTCGATCTTATTGATTTCAGAGCCTTACTCGGCTGCCGGGGGCAGCTCGCTGACCTGGGCTGCCGACTCCGAGCGCTTCTGCTGGAGGATCAGCTCATCGCGATGGGTCGCGACTGCCTTGATCTGCGAAGTCAACGCACCCGTACCAGCCGGGATGAGGCTGCCGACGATGACGTTCTCCTTGAGGCCCTCGAGGGTGTCGACCTTGCCGTTGACCGCCGCCTCGGTGAGGACGCGGGTGGTCTCCTGGAAGGACGCCGCCGAGATGAAGGAGCGGGTCTGCAGCGATGCCTTGGTGATACCGAGCAGAACCGGCACGCCTTCGGCGGGCTTCTTCTTCTCGGACACGAGGCGCTCGTTGATCTCCTCGAACTCGAGACGATCAACCTGCTCGCCAGCGAGGAACTCGCTGTCGCCGCCTTCGGTGATCTCAACCTTCTGCAGCATCTGGCGAACGATCACCTCGATGTGCTTGTCGTTGATGAGCACGCCCTGGAGACGATAGACCTCCTGGATCTCGTTCACGAGGTAGGCTGCCAGCTCCTCGACGCCCTTGACGGCAAGGATGTCGTGCGGGGCCGGGTTGCCGTCCACGATGAAGTCGCCGATTTCGACGACGTCGCCGTCCTGGAGGTGGATGTGCTTGCCCTTCGGGATCAGGTACTCCACCGGCTCCGAACCATCGTGCGGGTTCAGCGTCAGGCGACGCTTGCTCTTGTAGTCGCGACCAAACTGAATCGTGCCGGACTTCTCCGCGATGATGGCCGCATCCTTCGGACGACGGGCCTCGAACAGCTCCGCCACGCGCGGCAGACCGCCCGTGATGTCGCGGGTCTTGGCGCTTTCCGTCGAAACACGGACCAGCACGTCACCGGCCTTCACCTTAGCACCGGGATCGACCGCAAGGATCGCGTCCACGGGCAGGAGGTAGCGAGCGTCGCCGCCGCGGGCCAGCTTGGCAACCTTGCCGCCCTTGCCCTCGATGATGACCGCCGGACGCAGATCCGCCGTACGAGCGGAGCCGCGCCAGTCAATGACCACGCGCTTGGCGATGCCGGTCGACTCGTCCACGGACTCGATCATCGACGCGCCGTCCACGAGGTCCTCGTAGCCGACGGTGCCTTCGACCTCGGTCAGGATCGGACGGGAATAGGGATCCCACTCTGCGATGCGCTGACCGCGCTTGATCGTGTCGCCCTCGTCGACCTTCAGACGCGAGCCGTACTGCAGACGGTGGACAGCGCGCTCGGTGCCGTCCGGACCCGTGATCACGACAGCCACGTTGCGGCCCATGACCACGAGATCGCCGTCGGAGTTCCGCGCAATGTTCTTGTTGCGGAAGCCGATGGTGCCTTCGAAGCTCGACTCGATGAAGGACGAGTCGGCAATCTGGGCAGCGCCGCCGATGTGGAAGGTACGCATGGTGAGCTGGGTGCCCGGCTCGCCGATGGACTGAGCGGCGATGACGCCGACAGCTTCACCGTGATTGACCGGGGTACCGCGTGCCAGGTCACGGCCGTAGCAGGTGGCGCAGACGCCGTTCTTGGACTCGCAGACGAGCACCGAACGGATCTTCACTTCCTGGATGCCGGCAGCGCCGATGGCTTCGAGGTGATGCTCCTCGATCATCGTGCCCTTGGGCACGATCACGGCGCCGTCCTGAGCGACCAGATCCTCGGCCGTGGAACGGCCCAGGATGCGCGAGGCCAGCGATGCGACCACCTGGCCGGCATCGATGATGGCGCGCATCTTGATGCCCTTCTCGGTGCCGCAATCCGTCTCACGGATGACCGCGTCCTGCGCCACGTCCACGAGACGGCGGGTCAGGTAACCCGAGTTCGCGGTCTTGAGCGCGGTGTCGGCCAAGCCCTTACGGGCGCCGTGGGTCGAGTTGAAGTACTCGAGAACGTCCAGGCCTTCCTTGAAGTTCGAGATGATCGGCGTCTCGATGATTTCGCCCGACGGCTTGGCCATGAGGCCACGCATGGCGGCGAGCTGCTTCATCTGAGCCGGCGAACCACGAGCACCCGAGTGAGACATCATGTAGATCGAGTTGACCTGCTTATCGCGGCCGTTCTCGTCCTTCTGAACCGCGGAAATGCGGTTCATCATCTCACCTGCGAGACGATCCGAGCACTTCGCCCAGGCGTCGACAACCTTGTTGTACTTCTCACCCTGGGTGATCAGGCCGTCTTGGTACTGCTGCTCGTAGTCCTTCGCGAGAGCGCGGGTTTCCTCGACGATCTCCCACTTGTTCTCCGGGATCACCATGTCGTCCTTGCCAAACGAAATGCCGGCGCGGAAGGCATTGTAGAAACCGAGGCCCATGATGCGATCGCAGAAGATCACCGATTCCTTCTGACCGCAGTGGCGGTAGACGGCATCGATCATGCCCGAGATCTCCTTCTTCGTCATGAGCTTGTTCACGACGTCGAAGGACAGAGCCGGGTGCTTCGGCAGAAGGCGCGAGAGCATGACCCGACCGGGGGTCGTGTCGACGATCTTCGTGTAGGGCTTGCCGTCCTCGCCGACACCTTCCCAGCGATAGCGGATCTTGGTGTGGAGCGTGATGACCTTCTCGTTCAGCGCATGCTCGATCTCGCCCATGTCGGCGAAAGCCTTGCCCTGACCGGGCTGACCTTCGGAGACGATGGAGAGATAGTAGAGGCCCAGAACGATGTCCTGCGACGGCACGATGATCGGCTGACCGTTGGCCGGGTGCAGGATGTTGTTGGTGGACATCATCAGCACGCGGGCTTCGAGCTGCGCCTCGAGCGAGAGCGGCACGTGGACGGCCATCTGGTCACCGTCGAAGTCTGCGTTGAACGCGGCGCAGACGAGCGGGTGCAGCTGGATCGCCTTGCCCTCGATCAGAGTGGGCTCGAAGGCCTGGATGCCGAGGCGGTGGAGCGTCGGGGCGCGGTTGAGCAGCACCGGATGCTCGCGAATGACCTCGTCCAGGATATCCCAAACCTCGGGCTTCTCCTTCTCGACGAGCTTCTTCGCCTGCTTGACGGTGGCGGACAGGCCGCGCGCATCGAGCTTGGCGTAGATGAACGGCTTGAACAGCTCGAGAGCCATCTTCTTCGGCAGGCCGCACTGATGGAGCTTGAGCTCCGGACCCACCACGATGACCGAACGGCCAGAGTAGTCGACGCGCTTGCCGAGCAGGTTCTGACGGAAGCGGCCCTGCTTGCCCTTCAGCATGTCGGCGAGCGACTTCAGCGGACGCTTGTTGGCGCCGGTGATGACGCGGCCGCGACGGCCGTTGTCGAACAGGGCGTCGACAGCCTCCTGCAGCATGCGCTTCTCGTTGCGGACGATGATGTCCGGAGCGCGAAGCTCCATGAGGCGCTTCAGGCGGTTGTTACGGTTGATGACGCGGCGGTACAGGTCGTTCAGATCCGACGTCGCGAAACGGCCGCCGTCGAGCGGCACGAGAGGACGCAGATCCGGCGGGATCACCGGCACGACGGTCATGATCATCCACTCGGGCTTGTTGCCCGACTGAATGAACGCCTCGATGATCTTGAGGCGCTTCATGAGCTTCTTGGGCTTCAGCTCCGAGGTGGTGACCGCGATTTCCTCACGGATCTCCTGAGCCGTCTTCTCGAGGTCGAGCTCCTGCAGGATGCGGCGGATGGCTTCAGCGCCGATCATGGCGGTGAAGCTGTCCTCGCCGAACTCGTCCTGAGCGCGGATGTACTCTTCCTCAGTCAGCAGCTGACGGTCCTTGAGCGGGGACAGACCGGCATCCACGACGATGTAGGATTCGAAATAAAGGATGCGCTCCAGATCCTTCAGGGTCATGTCGAGCAGCAGACCGATGCGGCTCGGCAGGGACTTCAGGAACCAGATGTGCGCGACGGGGGCCGCGAGCTCGATGTGGCCCATGCGGTCACGACGGACGCGGGCAAGCGTGACTTCCACGCCGCACTTCTCGCAGATCACGCCCTTGTACTTCATGCGCTTGTACTTGCCGCACAAGCACTCGTAGTCCTTGATGGGACCGAAGATGCGCGCGCAGAACAAGCCGTCACGCTCGGGCTTGAACGTACGGTAGTTGATGGTCTCCGGCTTCTTGATCTCGCCGTAGGACCAGGACAGAATCTTCTCAGGGCTCGCGATCGAGATCTTGATCTGATCGAAGCTTTGCGGCTGGGCCGTCTGGTTGAAGAGATTCATGACCTCTTGATTCATCGCCGTCTCCTGGGCTGAAGGGCGCTTATGTAAGCACCCTCGCCGGCAATTGCATGGGGCCGCGGCTCAAATGCCGCGGCCTTACCTCAAATCTATGAAGCGCTATCGCGCCTTACTCGGCTGCCTCGGACGGAGGGAGTTGCTCCGCCTCGTTGGCTGCCTTCTTGGAGTTGGTCAGTTCGACGTTCAGGCCGAGCGAGCGCATTTCCTTCACGAGAACGTTGAAGCTCTCCGGAATGCCCGACTCGAAGGTGTCGTCGCCACGCACGATGGCTTCGTAGACCTTGGTACGTCCGGCCACGTCGTCCGACTTGACCGTGAGCATTTCCTGAAGGGTATAGGCGGCGCCGTAAGCCTCGAGCGCCCAGACCTCCATTTCGCCGAAGCGCTGGCCGCCGAACTGGGCCTTGCCGCCCAGCGGCTGCTGGGTGACGAGGCTGTAGGGACCGATGGAGCGGGCGTGGATCTTGTCGTCCACGAGGTGGTGCAGCTTCAGCATGTAGATGTAGCCCACCGTGACCTTGCGGTCGAAAGCCTCGCCGGTCTTGCCGTCATACAGCGTGACCTGACCCGACGGGTCGAGACCAGCCTTCTGAAGCATGGCTTCGATGTCCGCCTCCTTCGCGCCGTCGAAGACGGGCGTGGCGAAGGGAACGCCGCGGCGCAGCTTGTTGCCGAGTTCCACGAGTTCCTCGTCGGAAGCCTGCTCGATCTCAGGCAGGTTGCCGTAGATCGACACGAGCTGATCGCGCAGGGACTTGGACTGACCGTTCCGCATGTAGGCGTCGACGGCCTGAGCGACCTGCTTGCCGAGACCGGCAGCAGCCCAGCCGAGGTGCGTCTCAAGGATCTGACCCACGTTCATGCGGCTCGGTACGCCGAGCGGGTTGAGCACGATATCCGCGTGGGTACCGTCCTCGAGGAACGGCATGTCCTCGATCGGAACGATGCGCGACACGACACCCTTGTTGCCGTGACGGCCGGCCATCTTGTCGCCCGGCTGGATCTTGCGCTTCACGGCCACGAAGACCTTGACCATCTTCATGACGCCCGGAGGCAGCTCGTCACCGCGCTGAAGCTTCTCGACCTTGTCGAGGAAGCGCTGTTCAAGGCGCTTCTTGGACTCGTCGTACTGCTTCTGCATGGCCTCGATTTCGGTCATCAGAGCATCGTCTTCGACCGCGAACTGCCACCATTGCGACCGCGGATACTCGTTGAGCAGCTCGCGGTTGATCGGGGTGTCCTTCTTGTAGCCCTTCGGCCCGGCCACGCCCTTCTTGCCGTTCAGGATCTCGGCAAGACGCGCATAGGTGTTGCGGTCCAGGATCGCCTGCTCGTCGTCGCGGTCCTTGGCGAGGCGCTCGATTTCCTCGCGCTCGATGGCCTGCGCACGCTCGTCCTTGTCGACGCCGTGACGGTTGAAGACGCGGACTTCCACGATGGTGCCGGTCACGCCCGGGGGCACGCGCAGCGAGGTATCGCGAACGTCGGAAGCCTTCTCACCGAAGATGGCGCGCAGAAGCTTCTCTTCCGGCGTCATCGGGCTTTCGCCCTTCGGCGTGATCTTGCCGACGAGGATGTCGCCCGCATGGACCTCGGCACCGATATAGACGATGCCGGCTTCGTCGAGGTTCTTCAGCGCCTCTTCCGAAACGTTCGGAATGTCGCGCGTGATTTCCTCAGGACCCAGCTTCGTGTCGCGGGCCATCACTTCGAACTCCTCGATATGGATCGAGGTGAACACGTCTTCCTTCACGATGCGCTCGGAGAGGAGGATCGAGTCTTCGAAGTTGTAGCCGTTCCACGGCATGAACGCGACGAGCACGTTGCGGCCGAGAGCCAGTTCGCCGTACTCGGTCGACGGACCGTCGGCGATGATATCGCCCTTGCGGACCATATCGCCGGCGCGCACCAGCGGCTTCTGCGTGATGCAGGTCGACTGGTTGGAGCGCTGGAACTTCTGCAGGCGGTAGATGTCGACGCCGGGACGGGTCGGATCCGTGTTCTCCGTCGCGCGGATAACGATACGGGTCGCGTCCACCTGGTCGACGATGCCGGTGCGGCGGGCCGCAATCGCAGCACCCGAGTCACGGGCCACGACCGCTTCCATGCCGGTACCGACGAACGGGGCGTCCGCCTGTACGAGCGGCACGGCCTGACGCTGCATGTTCGAACCCATGAGAGCGCGGTTCGCGTCGTCGTTCTCGAGGAACGGAATGAGCGCGGCGGCGACCGACACGAGCTGCTTCGGCGACACTTCCATCAGGTCCACGCGATCGGGCGCGGCCACGATGTTTTCACCGGCGCGGCGGCAAATCACCAGCTCTTCGGTGAGCGTGCCGTTGGCATCCAGCGTAGAGTTGGCCTGGGCGATGTTGTACTTCGCCTCTTCCATGGCCGACAGATACACCACTTCGTCCGTCACCTTGCTGTCGCGCACGCGGCGGAACGGCGTCTCGATGAAGCCGTACTTGTTCACGCGGGCGAAGGTGGCGAGCGAGTTGATCAGGCCGATGTTCGGGCCTTCCGGCGTCTCGATCGGGCAGATACGGCCATAGTGCGTCGGGTGCACGTCGCGGACTTCGAAGCCGGCGCGTTCGCGGGTCAGACCGCCCGGGCCAAGCGCCGAGAGACGACGCTTGTGCGTGACCTCGGAGAGCGGGTTGGTCTGGTCCATGAACTGCGAGAGCTGCGAGGAGCCGAAGAACTCGCGCACGGCGGCGGCGGCAGGCTTCGCGTTGATCAGGTCCTGCGGCATGACGGTGTCGATATCGACCGACGACATGCGCTCCTTGATCGCGCGTTCCATACGCAGCAGACCCAGGCGATACTGGTTCTCCATGAGCTCGCCGACCGAACGCACACGGCGGTTGCCGAGGTGGTCGATGTCGTCGATCTCGCCCTTGCCGTCACGCAGGTCCACAAGCGCCTTCGCCACGGCGAGGATGTCCTCGCGGCGCAGCGTACGCACTGTGTCCTCAGCATCGAGGTCGAGGCGCATGTTCATCTTCACGCGGCCGACGGCCGAGAGGTCGTAGCGCTCGGCATCGAAGAACAGCGAGTTGAACATCGCTTCCGCCGTCTCGAGGATCGGCGGCTCACCCGGACGCATGACGCGGTAAATGTCGAACAGAGCATCCTCGCGGGAGGAAGCCTTGTCCACGGCCAGCGTGTTGCGGATGTAGGGACCAACGGTGACGTGGTCGATGTCGAGAACCGGGATTTCCGTGTAGCCCAAGTCGATGAGGTCGACCAGGTTGCCCTTGCGGTCGCCGGTCTTGGCGTCGACGGTCAGGGTGATCTCGTCGCCGGCCTCGGCGTAGATCTCGCCCGTCTTCGGGTTCACGAGATCCTCGGCGATGTACTGGCCGACGAGATCCTCGTCCGTCACGCGCAGGTCCTTGAGACCCTTCTCGGCGAGCTGGCGGGCAGCGCGCACGGTCAGCTTCTTGCCGGCCTCGAGCACAACCTCGCCGGTCTTCGCATCGATGAGGTCGACGGAAGCCTTGAAGCCCTTCATGCGCTCCGCATCGTACGGAATGGTCCAGCCATCCTTCGTCTTGGTGTAGACGACGCGGTTGTAGAAGGTGTTGAGGATTTCCTCTCCGTCCAAGCCCAGGGCGTAGAGGAGCGACGTCACCGGAATCTTACGCTTGCGGTCGATACGAGCGTACACGATGTCCTTGGCGTCGAACTCGATGTCGAGCCAGGAACCGCGATACGGAATGATGCGGGCAGCGAACAGCAGCTTGCCGGAAGAATGGGTCTTGCCCTTGTCGTGGTCGAAGAACACGCCCGGCGAACGGTGCATCTGCGAGACGATAACGCGCTCGGTGCCGTTGACGATGAAGGTGCCGTTGTCGGTCATGAGCGGCATGTCGCCCATGTAGACGTCCTGCTCCTTGATGTCCTTCACGGAGCGGGCGCCGGTATCCGGGTCCACATCGAACACGATGAGACGCAGGGTTACCTTCAGCGGAGCGGCAAAGGTCATGCCGCGCTGACGGCACTCGTCAACGTCGTACTTCGGAGGCTCGAACGTGTATTTCACGAACTCGAGCAATGCAGTGTTAGAAAAGTCCGAAATCGGAAAAACCGATTTGAAGACGGCTTGCAAGCCCTCTTCCGGCCGGCCGCCTTTTGGCTCTTCGACCATCAAGAACTGGTCGTAGGATGCCTTTTGAACCTCGATAAGGTTCGGCATCTCCGCCACTTCCTTGATTTTCCCGAAGAACTTGCGAATGCGCTTCCGGCCGATCAGTGTATTGGCCATCTGGACCTCGTTCCTCATACACGCCTAATCGAGAACCCCAGGGGTCGGGACTCTGGATTAGGCGCCCGGCTAAGGCCGGTTTTCGAACCAATCCGGGCTCGTCTGCGAGCCCTTTCGGATGCCGTCTCAAGAAGCCCGGCCTCTTTGACGACACAACGGCCCCAAGCAAAAATGCCTGGGACCGTGTGTTTTTGAGCCCCGATTTCTCGGGGGTAACCCTGCGGCCATGAAGGCCGCAAAATTACTTAAGCTCGACCTTGGCGCCGACCTTCTCGAGGGTCGCCTTGATCTTCTCGGCTTCGTCCTTGGCAACGCCTTCCTTAACGGGCTTCGGCGCGCCTTCGACGAGGTCCTTAGCTTCCTTGAGGCCCAGGCCCGTGATGCCACGGACTTCCTTGATGACCTCGATCTTCTTGTCGCCTGCCGAAGCGAGAACGACCGTGAACTCGGTCTGCTCTTCAGCAGCCGGAGCGCCAGCGCCAGCGCCAGGAGCGGCAGCAACGGCAACAGCAGCGGCAGCGGAAACGCCCCACTTCTCTTCGAGCATCTTCGAGAGCTCAGCAGCCTCGAGAACGGTCAGCGACGAAAGATCGTCAACGAGCTTGGCAAGATCAGCCATTTCTTAGATCCTTAAGTTCAGTTCGAACGGGTTAGTGATTGAGGGTACGGCCTCACGCCGCTTCGCCTGTCTTGGCATAGGCCCCGAACACGCGAGCCAGCTTCGCAGCCGGCGCGGTCGAGAGCTGCGCGATCTTGGTAGCCGGGGCCTGGACGAGGCCGACCAGCTTGGCGCGCAGTTCGTCGAGGGACGGAAGGGTGGCAAGCGCCTTCACTCCGTCCACGTTCAGGGCGGTCGCGCCCATAGCTCCGCCAAGAATCACGAGCTTGTCGTTGGTCTTGGAGAAATCGACTGCGACCTTGGCCGCCGCGACCGGATCGCTCGAATAAGCGATCAGGGTCGGACCTTTCATAAGGCCCGAGATGGACGCGACGTCCGTGCCTTCGAGAGCGATTTTGGCGAGGCGGTTCTTCGCGACCTTCACGGTGGCGCCGGCCTGCTTCATCTGCGCGCGCAGCTTCTGCATGTCAGCGACCGTAAGGCCAGCATAGTGGGCCACGACGACGACGCTCGTGCTGGAAAACACGTCGCCGAGAGTCGAGACGAGCTCGCGCTTTGCTGCTCTATCCACTGGGCTCTCTCCGGTTGGCGGACCATGTCCGCCGGTTGCACTTGCCGTTCAAGGCCCAGGCTTGCACCTGAGGCACCCGAACGGCGCTCTCGCAAGCCCTGTCCCCCGGATGCGCCAGGCGGCGCAAAGGGTGAGATGGTTCGAACCGAAACTCGCTGCCTGCGTTTATGCAGACATGAAACTCGGCTTCCCCGTCTATGCAGGCCCTCTCGAATTAAGCCGGACAAGCCGGCGCCTGCAGTCTCGGACAGGACATAGCCGGAACGCGCCAAAGGTTGCCCCTTGACCCGCCGGCTTGTCACCACTCCATCGCTGGAGTGGATTCCTAACTGAAGCCGCGCGAAAGCGCAGCCTCCGTATATGTTGGAAACTCAACGCGTTCTAATAAGCCTTCCTGCCGCACTTGCCAAGAGGCTTTTGCCGGACATTTGGCGTTTATTTACGCAACTAAGTATCGTTCCCCTGCCCTCGCCTCTTTTGGGAGAGGGATGGAAACAAAAAGCCCGGCGACAGGCGCCGGGCTTTTCTCTTGCGATTCGGATGGACCGATTAGCCGTTCAGGACAGACGACGGATCGACCTTCACGCCCGGGCCCATCGTCGAGGAGACGGCGATGCGCTGGATGTAGGTGCCCTTGGCGCCCGAGGGCTTCGCCTTGGAGACGGCATCGGCGAAAGCCTTGATGTTCTCCACGAGCTTGTCCTCACCGAACGAGGCCTTGCCGATACCGGCATGGACGATACCAGCCTTCTCGACTCGGAACTCGACGGCGCCGCCCTTGGCAGCTTCGACGGCGCTCTTGACGTCCATGGTGACCGTGCCGACGCGCGGGTTCGGCATCAGGCCGCGCGGGCCGAGCACCTTACCGAGACGGCCGACGAGACCCATCATGTCCGGGGTCGCGATGCAGCGGTCGAACTCGATCGTACCGCCGTTGACGGTCTCGAACAGCTCTTCTGCACCCACGATGTCGGCACCGGCAGCCTTCGCCTCATCGGCCTTCGGGCCACGGGCGAACACGGCAACGCGAACCGTACGGCCAGAGCCGTTCGGAAGGTTGCAGACGCCGCGGACCATCTGGTCGGCGTGGCGGGGATCGACGCCGAGGTTCATCGAGATCTCGATGGTCTCGTCGAACTTCGCCTTGGCGCGTTCCTTGATCAGCTTCACTGCGTCCGAGATCGGATACAGCTTGTCGGCATCGATGCCCTCGCGGGCGGCGCGGATGCGCTTACCTTCATTAGCCATCGTGCCCTCCTTACGCCACTTCCATGCCCATCGAGCGCGCGGAGCCCTCGATCATGGCCATGGCGGACTCAACGGTGTCGCAGTTGAGATCGACCATCTTCTTCTCGGCGATCTCGCGGATCTGGTCGCGCGTCACACGGCCGACATTGCTGCCCTTGCCGGGGGTCTGCGAGCCCTTGTCGATCTTCGCGGCCTTCTTGAGCCAGTAAGAAACCGGCGGCTGCTTCATCTCGAAGGTGAAGGAACGATCCTGATAGGCGGTGATGATCACCGGGATCGGGGTGCCCTTCTCCATCTGCGCGGTCTTCGCATTGAAGGCCTTGCAGAATTCCATGATGTTCAGGCCGCGCTGACCCAGCGCAGGACCGATCGGCGGCGACGGGTTGGCCGCGCCGGCGGGCACTTGAAGCTTAACGTAGCCCGCAATTTTCTTTGCCATAGGACTGCTCCTAATGGACCATCCGCCCGGCGCCAACCGAACGGAATGGCAGTTGCAGATCGCGGTACAGCCTGAAACTCCCGGTTGGCGACCGGGCAGACCTCCCGCGGATGAAAGCCTCTTGGAGAGGCCATGAGCGCGGCGATCGTCTCGCCGCCCTCAGACGGTTCAGATCTTCTCGACCTGACCGTATTCGAGTTCGACCGGCGTGGCGCGGCCGAAGATGGACACCGCCACCTTGAGGCGGGCCCGGGCGTCGTCGACTTCCTCGACCACGCCGTTGAAGGATGCGAACGGGCCATCGGAGACACGTACCTGCTCGCCGATCTCGAAGCTGACGGACGGCTTGGGGTGATCGACACCCTCGGCCACCTGTCCCTTGATGCGCTCGGCTTCGCGGTCCGGAATCGGAACCGGCTTGGCCTTGTCTGCGCCCAGGAAGCCCGTCACCTTCGGCGTATTCTTGATGAGGTGATAAACCTCGTCGGTGAGGTCGCACTTCACCAGGACGTAGCCGGGGAAGAACTTACGCTCGGTATCGACCTTACGGCCGCGGCGCACCTCGACGACCTTCTCGGTCGGCACCATGACCTCGTCGAACTTGTCTTCCAGGCCGCGCTGGGCTGCCTGGTCCTTGATCGACTGAGCCACCTTGTTTTCGAAATTTGAGTAGGCGTGGACGATATACCAACGCTTCGTCATCACATCTACCTCTTAACCACCAAGTCCAAGGATTACCGAGCGAACGCCCCACCCGATCGCCTGATCGACAACCAGGAAGAACACGCTGGCCAGCACAACCATCAAGAACACCATGGCGGTCGTGATCATGGTTTCCTTGCGCGTCGGCCAAGTCACCTTCGCGGCTTCCGAGCGGACCTGCTGTATGAAATCGAACGGGTTCGTCTTCGCCATTTTCGCTTGCGTCCACAGGCCCTGAAGGCTGCGAACGTCCCTAAGGGCACGCTTGAGCCCAAATTGAAGGGGCGCGAGGCTGTTTTCCAGCCTCGCGCCACCTGTTCAAACCATCTTGGAGACGCCTCATAATCGAAAACGTCCGCCTTGTCGACCCGCTGGCAGGAGTGGAGGGACTCGAACCCCCAACCCCCGGTTTTGGAGACCGGTGCTCTAGCCGATTGAGCTACACTCCTGCGAGCGGGTCGACAGGTGGCGGATGAACCGCCACCCGATTTCTTTTAGTCCATCACGGCGGCGACGACGCCGGCGCCGACGGTACGACCGCCTTCACGGATAGCAAAGCGCAGCTTCTCTTCCATGGCGATCGGAGCAATCAG
>NZ_FMVJ01000013.1 GCF_900102135.1 Microvirga guangxiensis | reverse complement strand
CGCCCAACCGCGAGGCGCAGCACGGCGCGAAGATCATGCGCCAGCTCCTCGAAGCACCCGGCGTTGAGCCAGCGCTGGGCCTGCTGGTAGACGGCGGCCCAGGGTGGCAGGTCGTTCGGCATCCAGCGCCAGGGGGCTCCCGTCTTGATGATGTAGCGCAGGCCGTTGAACACCTCACGCAGGCAGTGCTCCCGCTGGCCGGCCTCTTCGGGCAGAAGCGTCAGGTAGGGCGCCACCAACGCCCATTCTTCATCAGAGACATCGGAGGGGTATGGTTTGCGAGGTGAGGTCATCAGGCCTCAACGAGACAACCTCAATCCAGGTCCATAACAGCCTCTAGCAGGAGTGGAGCATAGTAGATCGTCCTGCGATTTACAGTGGCATGATCAACGGAGATGCCGCGCTCGACCATCATCTCCTCGAGATCCCGCAGGCTCAGGCTGTAGGTCAGATACCACCAGATACACGGGAGGATCACGGAACGATCGAAATGGCGACCTCTGAAAATCTGAACCTCCGGAGGTAAACAGAGGCACTGAATTGTTTGCGACAGACCCGAAGGTTTTCGCCTAGCATATCTCGTTGATAATGAGACTAAATATATGCGATAGGTCACCAACTTCCTTTGGTGAGACGTAGAATAGTGATAACTACATCTGTAAGACGCTTGCTTCGGGATGCAGCCATACCTTTCGCCTGTATCCTCCTGATAGGCCTATTCATCACGATCCAGTTTCTTGCCAAGCCGCTCGTCCTTGGAAATATCGGGTTGCTTTCTTCTGCCGAGACAACGAGCCCCCGGTCAACGCTGGAAGGGTTCAGGGCAAATGTCACGCGTGCTTCATCCCTGCTGATTGAGGCCTACCGGCAGAACGTATCCGAGCCCGGGTTCATTCCAAACGCAGCTGTCAAGGAGAAGGTCAGAGAGGCGGACGTTCTACTAGCACGGGCCGCTCGCGCGCTCGACCTTCGAAATGTTCCACCTATCGAGCTCGAGCATCACCGCCTTGAGGCATCTCTGCTGCTAAAGGAGATTTTGGATCGTCTGCCTCTGCCCGACCCCGTTTCCATTCCAGGGAACGAAGAGGTCGCAAAGGGGGCTGTGCCCGGTTGGAGCATACCCGGTACCGAAATCAGGATAGTGCGCATCTCAGATGGGGTGCAGGCAGGCGAGTATCTGTTTTCAAGTGAAACAGTTCAGAGGCTCGACGAATTTTATCGCTTGATCCGGGATCAGCCCAACGCGGACAGCTCGTCGGAAGATATTTATGACTTTTTCAGCCAGTCGCCGGGCTACCTACTTCCTCCGAAGTGGTACAACCTTATCGAGGCTCTACCGGGCTCGCTGCGGACCTCGGTTCAGGGGCAAGCCGTCTGGCAATGGATCGCGCTCGTTCTTACGCTTTTCGTTGCAATCCTGGGTACCCTAGGCTTTAGGCGGCTACTCCAATTCGGAGAGCCGACTTCGAACACGACGGGGTCCCTACTGGCGAGTATCGTCATGCCGGCAACGGTCGCCGTAGCAGCTCTCTTCGTAGTGTATATGGCCGACTATCAGATCAATCTAACCGGTCAAGTTAACAATGCCGTCGAGGAAATCGGAGAGGCGACCGCATACTTGGCGGCCATGTGGGGGATTCTCAGATTCTCGAATGCTTTTGCCGGAGAGCTGACGCTCTCGCGATCGGAAAGTATCGACGCTCACTTGGCGCGGGCCGCTATCCGAATTGCAGGGATCGCCATTGCGCTCACTCTACTCATCTATGGTGCATCTTATCTCGGCATCCCTTTGGCGGGGCTTCTAGCCGGTCTTGGCGTCGGCGGCCTTGCCGTTGCTCTAGCGGCTAAACCAACCCTCGAAAATTTCATCGGCGGCCTGATCCTCTATGCAGATCGACCTGTTCGTGTAGGTGACCTCTGCCGGTTCGGCGATCTTGAAGGTCGTGTAAAGGAGATCGGCCTCCGTTCCACGCGAATCCGCGGACTAGACCGTTCGCTGATTACCATCCCGAACGCCACCTTCGTAAATATGAACATCATCAATCTGACCAACCGCGATCGAATGCCTTATCACCGAGTTGTCGCCCTCAATTCCTCGGATAGTGCTGATATCCGGCGCGAGATCGAGGGCCTTGCCACGTTCTTCGCCGGTCACCCGAAGATTGAACAAGACTCACTCCAGATCAGGCTCCGGGAGGGGCACGAGGAGAAGCCCAAGGCTGAAATCAGCGCCCTGATCTTGACTTCGAAATGGGAGGAGTTCCTGCAAATCCAGCAGGACGTCGATCTTATGCTTCGTGATGCCGTCGTGGCTGGCGACAAGGAACATGATGCCCCAGCGGGTCGCGACCATGTCTTTCCTCTGAAAGAGGTATGAGAGGCATAAGCTTGATTGTCTGGCATCGTCACGTTAACCGACGAGTCCGCCATAAGCCCTGCTTTGTTGATTTCAGGCGAGTGCACACACTGCGGCTATCTAAGCTGCAATAGCTAGATGTTTAGTCCCGGCATTTTGTGGAGCGGATTGAGCCTGAAGCGTTTTGGCTCGGCTGTCCAGATCTTGCAGATGTACTCGTAGGGTGTGAGGCCCTTCAGGGTCTTCAGACGCCGGCCGAAGTTGTAGGCTGAGATGAAGTCATCGAGGTGCTGCCGCAGCTGGGTATGGCTGTCATAGTGATAACGCTTGACCGTTGCGTCCTTGATGGTGCGATTCATCCGCTCAACCTGCCCGTTCGTCCAGGGATGATTGATCTTGGTGAAGCGGTGCTCGATGCCGTTCTCGCGGCAGCGCATGTCGAACATGTGCGTGCAGTAGCGGGCGGTCGGACCATCAGCATAGCGCGGCGGCAGCCGGAACTGGATGCCGTTGTCGGTGAGCACCGTGTGGATCTTGTAGGGCACGGCCGCGATCAGGGCCACCAGGAAGGCCGAGGCGGTAACCCGGTTGGCCTTCTCCACCAACTGGGCAAAGGCAACCTTGCTGGTGCGGTCAATGGCCACAAACAAATAGAGCTTGCCTTGTGCGGTCTGCACTTCGGCGATGTCGATGTGGAAGAAGCCGATGGGGTAGCTCTTGAACTTCTTCCTGGCAGGCTTGTCGCCCTCCACATCCGGCAAGCGCCCAATCCCGTGGCGCTGCAGGCAGCGATGCAGCGCCGAGCGCGTCAGATGTGGGATCGTGGGCTGGAGGGCATAGAGGCAGTCATCCAGCGGCAGCAGGGTGTGCCGGCGGAAGGCGACGATCACCGCCTCCTCATCAGCTGAAAGAACGGTCGACTTCGGGTTCTTGGGCCCAGTGGGCAGGTCAGCGACTGAGGTGCGCTTCTTCCATTTAGCGACTGTTTTCTGGTTGATGCCGTGGCGCGTGGCCAGGGCTCTCAAGCTTTCTTGACTATTCTGGATTGCGCGACGGACCGCCTCAGTCGTGGTGGCGCTGCCGTGGAGAACCTGGCCCATAGTGCTTCCTTCCATGCCGTGGAAAAGATTGCACCATCAAAACCCGGGATCAAACATCTAGATGGCGGTGAAGGTGTGTGCGAGGACATGGCGGTGGGAATGGGGCGGAACGAAGCTGCTTGTGCAAGTTGAGCGGCCGATTTGCAATTGACGTGCCCGCTATCAGTTAACATGACAACTCCAACAGCAACCCTCATTGTCATGTCAGCGATAGCCACGCAATAGCGTCCCTGTCATGAAGCATTCAGCTGTTGAAGACCTCGTGGGGGTAGAAGCTGCCTTGGGAGGGCTTAAATACCCATCTCAAGTGACTTCTCTAATTCACGAATCTGCTGCTGATTTAAACGATTGTCAGCCGGATTATTAGGGTGATGTCAAGAAGTGATCTTGCAAAACTGTACCGGAAGACATAGGTGTGGCGCAGATCACAGGCTTCTGTTGTGCTGCACGGGCCGTTTCTGCTGATCCCGTTAGAACACCATCGTGTTCTGTTCTCCTCTTCTAACCAAGTTCCGTACCGCCGAGGGCAAGAAAATCATGAGCGAGAGTGCAACTTCTCCCAACTACATAGAACTCTGTGCCGATATCGTTTCGGCATACGTTAGCAACAATTCTGTTCCCGCCGCAGACCTGCCATCGCTGCTCCACTCCGTCTATAACGCCCTAGCGAAGACTGCACCGGGGCAGGCCCAGGAGCCACAGGTTGCATTGGCGCCCGCTGTACCGGTTAAGAAGTCCGTGACCCTGGATGCGATTATCTGTCTGGAGGATGGGAAGTCCTTCAAGTCACTCAAGCGCCATCTGCGGACCACCTACGACATGACGCCGGAGCAATACCGCGCCAAGTGGAACCTGCCAGCGGATTACCCAATGGTCGCACCGAACTATGCCAAGGCTCGTTCTGAACTTGCTAAGGCTATGGGCCTCGGCCAGCAACGGAAGAAAGGTGTGGCTTTGGCGAAAGCTGCTGCCAATGATGCTGCTCCTGTCAAGCCGAAGCGGGCCGCCACTAAGACAGCTGCGCCATCAGGTGAAGTGGCTACACCGGCGAAGGGGCGTCGCACGAAAAAGGCAGCCTAGCTCGTCTCACTTCTGCGGTTTGGCTGTCGCTGTTCTGACAGATTTCTGCAACCCGGTGCTATCCAGCACCGGGTTTTTCTTTGCCGCTTGGACAATCGTTCGGCGTTATCAAAGCCATAGGATGGCTGCTAATCACGCCCAGATTGTTTTGCGGAGGGCCGACAACTACTTTGCCGGAACAGCATCTTTTGCTGGTGCGGACGCCGCTTTCTGAGCCGCTACGTCGGCGTCGTGCCTCAGCTTATCAACGGCCTCACTGTGCTTGGCCTCTAGTTCCCTCTGGCGGTCCGCCTCAGTCTTTGCTTTGTCCTCGGACATATCCAATCCGCGATAATGACACATGCTGTCCTCCATCTCACGACTGGCTGCTCGAATGACCGTCAATGCTCATCTCGAACGGCCTATCCCAGAGCTAAGGCCGCACCCAACCCATAGTTTCAGCATGGCTGAAAAGGAAACATGGTCTCCGACTATCGGGCGTCAGTCGGCATAGCTGGTTTGGGACAAGAAAAGACGCATCAACAGCAATTTGCAGATCAGACCAATGATCAGTCGTTAGCTGAACCTCGTATCCTCATGGGGAGCATAGCTCGTTCGGGTTTTTCCATGGTCGGGTACCCGATGCCTCCGGTCACGGCGCTCGCTGTGGATCATCCAAGCCAGCACGTATCCGACCGCACTCGCTGCGAGAAGAAAAGGCCATGGGTTCTCTAGCGCCCGTTGGTGCAGAGCCTGACGCCCTTCTTGGTAATAGCGCGCAGCCTCGGGATAGTGTTTACCTGCTTGGCGGACATAGCGCTTGCCTTGGTTGTATGCGTCTTGGGCTGCTCCCGCCGTTTGATCTGCTACATCATGCAGGGCATCTCGCACCTGATCCAAAAGCTGCTCGGCAGTATCCTGCTCCGACTGGCTCTGTTGGTCATCCCTTGAGGAGGCACGGGCCGCCAGATCGGCATGATCAGGCGCAGGGCCTTTGGTGATCACCACAGATACCGGATCGCTCGTCGGGAAGGTCTCGTCGATGGCATGGTCGAGCCGTGCATCGAGGTTCTCCTGTGAGTTCTCGGGCAACTCATTGTCTCGGGCGCTTTCCACAGACTTACCTTCCTCCCTGCTAGGAGCGGTTTGGCTGCTACCATCGGGTGTGTTTACCATGTGAGCCTTCCAGGGCACTCAGGGCAGGTTTGTAAGCGACCTGCGCTCATAGAGTAACACCAAGGCTTTGAGACCCGTTCCGCTCCAAGGGTTGTGTACCTATTCGGGATGAGGTGCTCCATGTGACTCAATGTGATTTCATCGTCATCGACTGAAAGGGAGGGCCCCATGGCCGGTAAATCTCGCATGCGACCGTCATTCAAGAAGCACACCCGCCGTTACAGGGAGCTGATTGCCCCCACCAAGGTGCTCGAAGGGCAGAAGAGGCTTACCAAGAAGCGCCGCTACGCCAACCGCCACGGTTGATTTCAAGTTCTCGGCGATCTGAGCACTTCTGATATCAATCATAGGGTTCTGGCCGGATCAGGCTCCTGTTCTATGTGAACAGGGTTATCGGCTCCTGCAATGCAGCCTGCATCACCCGATCGAGGTCGATCTCGTGACGGCTCGTCATATCTGCAACAAGCCTGCAAGCGCTGACGAGCGCAATTGGCCCGGCTCCTGATGGCTCCCACAGCAAGCAAGCCGTCGAAGTATCGCCACTTCCTCGCAGGTCAAATCCTGGGCACTCATCAGCAGAAGAACCTCGCGGTAGCTGCGGGGTAGGCGTGTCAGAGCCAAGCGAAGCTCGGCCAACGCAAGAGTCGTTTCCTGTTCAGGGAGGACGTTGAGGCGAGCCGCATCGACGCCACTTGGTCCTCAACCTCATGTCTGCGCTTGTGGTACCCTGCATAGGGAGCATGGCGCAGGATCGTGAACAGCCATGCATCAAAACTGCTGCCGCCCTCAAAGCGGTCGATGTTGGCCTACGCACGAAGGAAGGTGGTCTCTTTCGCTTCTTAGGGTCTGCTGCTGAGGCCGAGTAACAGTGCGGAGGCAGCAGTGTTTAATGGCAGGCATTTTGATCGATTCGTGATCCTGCTCAGCATCCGGTGATATTTGGCTTACAGCCTCAACCTCCGAAGCTCGGGAGATGATAGCCGAACGCGGTGTCTCCGTTGAGCATGCCATGATCCATCGGTGGACATTACGGCAAGCGCCTGAACTGCTAGAGCGCTTCAATCGACGCAAGAGAGCTGTCACAGGCCGATGGCACATGGACGAGATCTATGTCAAAGTTTGAGGCCAGTGGCGCTATCTGTATCGCACCATCGACAGCAATGGTGGCAGTCGAGTTCGGGTTCAGCGCAAGGCGAAATCTCACTGCGGCCAAACGCTTTCTGTGCAAGGCGCTAAAGAGGCATGGTCGTCCAGACCGGATTGACGGCGGCCAGGCGAACCGGGAGGCCATCCTGCTGTGAGACGATGAAAGCCGTCTGCTGGATCGTTCAAGACCTCGGCTCCGGCCGATCAGGACCCGAAGGTGCCTACCTCAACAATCGCATCGAGCAGGATCATCGCGCTATCAAGAGGCGCATACGCCCGATGCTCGAGCTCAAAACAGAGTGCCTACGTGATCTTGGGCGGGATTGAGACGATCCACAGGATGGGCAAACAACAGGCGAAGTACGCCTGGCATTCGAACCTCTCGCTTGCCGAGACGTTCGAGGCGCTCGTCGCATAATCGACTACCATGCATTCTGGCATCTCTGTATCTGTCGCCAGGAATTGCCACAGAGCCCTATGGAACTGCGACGAGGTGCTCTCACCAGGACGTGGTTTAATATCGAGGGCCGCTGACGATCAGCGGCCCGAAGGTCGGGGCAAGTGTCCGATCAAAACGACATACAGGTTAGAGGTGCCGGCTCCGTATTAGCATGCGGCCGTTATCATGATCTCGACAAGGGTATCGTCGCCAAGATCCGCAACGCCAACGGTAGCGCGGGCCGGAAAGTCTTTGGCTTCCAGCCACCGCTTCCAGGCCGCATCCATCTCCGACTTACGGTTGAGATCCGTCAGGAAGATCGTCGCAGCCAGCAAGCGGGATTTGTCCGTGCCGGCGGCGCTCAGGTACTGGTCGAACTTGGTGAGGATCTGCTCGGTCTGCCCCTCCAAGCCGACCGACACATCATCGGCGACCGTTCCGCCGACGAAGACCAAGCCATTGTGCACGACAACACGATGCATGATTGGCGTTTGAATATGACGTTCCGTCACTGAGACTTCCTTTCTACCAAGTCTGTGGAATGGTGCGTATCGGCGAGGTCGGCCAAGACGGCCACCTTCGCGGTGTCTGTCTGCGGCAAGGCGGCGAGCTCGCGCAGCTTCAATGGCTTGATTGGGAAGCGCAGCCGATAGTAGCCGATCTCGGATGGATGCGTGCCACGCTCGTCTGCGATCAGTTCGGTCACGGTCAATCCGCAGAGCCTGCCCTGACACGGGCCCATGCCGCACCGGAGAAACACCTTCATCTGGTTCGGCCCGCCTGCGCCAGCATTGACCGACGCCCGGATTTGTCCAGCCGAGATCTCCTCGCAGCGGCATACGGTAGTGTCTTGGTCCTGCGGGACCCGGAATGCCTTGGCAGGCCTGTACAACTCGTCGAGAAACCGCCTGCCCCGCATGGCCCGCGCCAGGGATCTCCGGAGCGGATCGGCAAGCCGATCCCGCTCCACCGGTGCGATGAGGCCGAGCTGAGAGGCGCAGCCGAGCCCCGCGATGCGCCCCTGGATCGCCGCCGCCTCGGCGCCCCTGATACCAACCCCGTCACCCGCGAGGGAGAGACCGGCAACCGAGCTTGCATACCATTCGTCAACCTGCGGCCGGAACGTGAGCTGAGCCTCGTCCCAATAGTGATCGCAGCCTGCGGCATTTGAGAAATTGACGTTGGGGACCACGCCTTGATGGAGCAGAAGGAGATCCGCAGGCATGCGTTGCTCGCGGCCCCCAGTCATCCAGACGATTTCCCGCAGTCCCCCCTCGCCTTCCGCTGCCAATGTGGAGACCCATCGGATCACTCGGGTGCGGCGTTGCACCGATTTGAGCAGCTTCAGTCCCTTGGCTAGATAGGGCGAGACCAGAAAGCCCGGAGCATGGCGAAACGCCCGATGCCAATTCTCCCTGGGAGTTGTGTCGAGAACGGCCGACACCATTGCCCCCGCGTCGATCAGCTGCGCCGCAAGCAGATAGAGTAGCGGGCCCGTTCCCGCGATCACGACCTTTCCGCTCGGTACGAGGCCAGATGTCTTCAGGGCGATCTGGGCAGCTCCCGCGGTCATGACGCCAGGAAGGGTCCAACCCGGGATTGGGAAGGGGCGCTCCAAGGCTCCCGTGGCAAGCACTACCTGCTTCGCCCGGATGAGACGGGCCATGCCGCTTGAAGAGAGCCCAACCTCATGGCCGGCCGTTCGGCCGGGATCATCCTGTAAGGGCTGGATGCTCCAGGCGGTAGTCGCCGGCGCATATTCAGCCCCTGAACGCAGAAACTCCTCGGCGATGCTCCGCCCGCGCCAGTAGTCCTCGCCCATTCTCTGCCGATCTACCGGTTGCGCCAGGGTGATGGCGCGATAGATCTGGCCGCCGGGTGTCTGGTTCTCGTCGATGAGGAGCGTCCGTGCCTTGGTCCCCGCAAGCGTCGTTGCTGCCGACAAACCTGCCGGGCCTGCTCCTACAACGATCACATCGTAGTCATCAACGAGATCCGCGATCCCCTGTTCTCTGCTGAGCGTACCCCCTGTCATTGGGCAGGCTCCGCCATCAGAGCTGCCGAGCCACGCTGGCTCTCCACCCTCATTCCCTCCTGCACGATCACAAGGCATCCCTGGCGGTTGTCCACGCCGTCAATCCTGACCAGGCACTCGAAGCACACGCCCATCATGCAATAGGGTCCCCGGGGGGATCCCGAGACAGGTGTCGTGCGGCAAGCGCGGACGCCCGCGGCAAGCAGCGCCGCGGCAACGCTGTCGCCCGCAGACGCCGTGATCGGCCGCCCGTCGAACGTAAAGGTGATTTCGCCCGAAGCGCGATCAGACAGACGCCGGAACACGGAACCTCCTGGTCGAGAAAACAGCAGCTTCCTTCGGGATCGTCCCTGTGGCGATGTAGTCTGCCAGCGAGAAGGCATGCTGAGGAGCCAACGTGACGCCCGAATGCGCCATGGCTACGTAGGCGCCAGGGCAGGTCTCCGATTGTTCGTAAACAGGTGAGCCGTCCGGCGTCATGACGCGGAAGGCCGTCCAGGTCCTAACGACATTCAGGTCGCCGAGCAGAGGGAACATCCGAATGGCCCTGTCGGCCATGACGGAGGAGATGGAATGATCGATCCTGAGGCTTGAGGCATTCGCCTCCTCACTGTCGCCGATCATGATGCCGCCCTCGTCAGTCTGACGAACCGTGACGACGGGATAGCGCAGGAAAGGAGCGGCCTTCTCGGTGACGATAATCTGTCCCCGGCTCGGCTTCATGGGCGCCTCAAGTCCGACCATCGGCGCCAACCGCGCGTTGCCCAACCCTGCTGCGAGGACAACCCTTGGAGCCCTTACCTCACCCCAAGCACCCTTCAGCGCAAAGCCACCGGCACGCGGTTCGATAGCGGTGACCACATGATCAGCCCGGTAGTCAACGCTGCGTGCCTTCATTGCGGCATGCAGGGCTCGGAACAGGCGCAGCGAATTCACGTGCCCGTCGAGAGGACAGTAGATCGATCCGCTCACCTCAGGCCCGATGGCAGGAAGCCGGGCCCTCGTCTGTGTATGATCCAGGACTTCATAGGGATAGATCACGGTATTGGGCTGGTTGTGCAGGCGCATCATCATGTCGACATTCACCTGCAACTCGCGGTCTGACAGGCAGAGCGTGAACCCGCCCGGCTGATCGAGGCCGACATCGACCCCGGTGTCGGACAGGAGTTCCGAGGCCAGGCACGGCCAGGCCTCGGCTGCGGATTTCGTCCAGGCCGTGTAGGCAGGTAACCCGAGGCCCTTCCCTTGCACCCAGACAAGAGCGAAGTTAGCCCGGGAGGCTCGCAGGGCGATGTCGCCTTCGTCCAGCACGCAGACCCGCAGCCCCTGCCGCGCCAGTCCCCATGCGACGCAGGCTCCCATGAGGCCTCCGCCGACAATGGCGACATCGGGCTCTTGGTTTGGTCGATGATGCGTCATACGGTCATGTTCACCAAAAGCGAGGCGCCTGGGGCCACCCCACGGTTACAATCAAGCCCTGCGCTCAGGGCGCGATGTCGACCTTGAACCACTTCATGCTGAGCGCCTTGATAGTGCCGTCAGCGGAGGCGGCGGCAACGGCCTCATCAAATATCTTCTTCAGGTCTATGTCCTCCTTGCGGAGACCGATACCGATGCCGGGCCCAAAGGGGCCACCGAGGAGCGTAGGACCGGCGAGCTTTGTATCCTTCATTTCCGGCTTGGCGATTGTCGCGGTCAGAACCGTCATGTTCGCCAGGATGGCATCGATGCGGCCGGCAACGAGATCAAGGTCGTGCTGCTCGGTCGTCTTGTATTCGCGAATCTCGACCAGTCCCTTGAGGTATTGATCGGCGAACGCAGACGCTGTCGTGGAGCCCTGAACTCCGAGAGTTTTGCCCTTCAGAGCTGGCGCCATCGCGGCGACTGCAGCCTTGCCGGCGGCCTCGTCCGCTGTCAGGTCGATCCGTTTGCCGTCTCCCGGCAGCTTGGCAAGATCTCCGCTAGCATCAACGGCGAAGGTATTGATTGGAAGGGCATAGGGACGTGAAAAGGTCATCACTTCGAGGCGCTTTGGCGTGATGCTCATGCCGGCCATGATGGCGTCGTACTTCTTGGCCTGAAGCGCAGGAATGATGCCGTCCCAGTCCTGCGCCACGATCTCGCACTTCACCTTCATGCGCACACACAGGTCGTTGGCGAGGTCGATCTCGAAGCCTTCGAGCTTGCCGCCAGGACCGGTGAAGTTCCACGGGGCATAGGCGCCCTCGGTCGCGATCTTGACGGTCTTCTCCTGGGCCGAGGCTGCGCTTGCAGCGATGGTCAAGCCGAGAACGGCGCTTAGAACTTTCAACATGCTCATATCTTCATTCCCCCGTTTGGTCTTGGCCCGGCGGTGGCTTGCTGTACGCCTGCCGTCCGGCCGAAGCGACGCCGCAACAATCGGGCAGCTCTTTCCATAAGGTCAAATCAGATTTATTTAGCCTAGCATGTTCTGAAGTTATGCTACGACACGGCCTTATGGAAATCAGTTCACGTCAGATCGAGGCTTTTCGCGCGGTCATGCTCACCGGTAGCATCACGAGCGCATCCGAGGCACTGTTCGTCACCCAGCCGGCCGTCAGCCGTCTGATCCGAAGCCTGGAGGAAACCACCGGCCTGACACTGTTCGAGAGACGCGGCAACCATATCGTGCCGACAGCCGAGGCAACCGCACTACTCGAGGAAGTTGAGCGGTCTTTTGTCGGATTGGCACGGATCGGGGCGTTCGCTCGGGCGCTTCGGGCGCAGACTGCCGGTTCACTCCGGATTGCCGCAATGCCGGCCCTGGCCGGAAGCATCCTAACTCGTTTCGTCGCCCGGTTTTCCGTTCAGCGGCCGGATGTCCACATTACGGTTATTGGGGTGCCCTCGCATCTTGTTCTCGATGCCGTCGCAAGCGGTCAAGCTGACTTTGGCTATGCGGACAGCCCGCTTGATCGCGCCGGACTCGAGATCGAGGCCTTTCCAGTAGCGGCTGTTGCCGTTATGCGAGAGGACCACCCGCTGGCCCGACGCCGCTCCATCAAGCCGGCGGATCTCGCGGGCGAGCGTTTTGTGGGGGTCGGACCAGGTACTTTTTTTCGATCTCGTATCGATACGGCGCTCACCGATATTCCACGCACGATCTCACTTGAGACACCCCTGTCCCACATCGCCTGCCTACTCGTAGCAGAAGGCGGTGGGATCAGCTTGGTCGATCCTTACGCGGCAGCCGAATTTCAGGATAATGGGATTGTAGCGAAACCGTTTACCCCATTCATTGATGCCGGCTTCGTCTCACTGCGATCAAGTCAGCATTCAACCTCTGCACTGGCCATGACGTTTATGCGTGAGTTCCACGAGTATGTTGATCGCCGGAAGGCTCTCTAGCCCGCCCTGCGCTAATTCAAATTGGAACCTATAAAGGTTCTGAGTCCTGCAGGTCCGCGCTGTCGTGATCGATGACCGACTCTCGGGTAGGCAGATTCCTCTGACAGGCTGATCACTCCCAGGTTTGTCCCGCTCTTCAAATCACCGCTGCCGCTCATCGTGCGTCCCGAACTCAGGCCTTCCAGGTCTGGGTTTAGGTGACCGCTGTTCCCACTGGCTTTTGATCTAACAATCCGGGAAGGGCAGACCTATCTCGCCCCATCAAGTTGACGATACCCCTTTGACGATTGCGCTCCGTAGGAACGGCCGCTGTCTTAGAGGCGTTGGCCCATGCTCGATGCCTAGAAACGGAGAGGCTCATGACTAACCTTAGGCATTTAACGTCTGTCCTTGCAGGGTGTATTCTCGCCAGCAGCCTCGCGGGGAGTGTGTCCGCGCAGCCCCGGATGGATCGTGATTGGGATGGTGGCCGCGATTGGCAAGACCGAGATCGAGGCTGGGAACGCGACAGGGGTTGGCGAGATCGGGACTGGGATCGCGGCCCCCGTTGGCGAGAAAGTGACCGGGACTGTTATTATGAGACCCGTCGCACCAGGAACCGTTTCGGTGAAGTAATCATCCGGCGCTATCGCGTCTGCGAAGATTAATGCCTAACAGGCGGCGGTAGAGTGTCTACCGCCAACCTGATCGGATTATTGGGAGGGTGGAGGAGACGCTGGTGCGGGTGTCGGTGAGTTCGTTGTTGCGCGAGGTTGCGACTGCACCCGATCAAACATTCGTAGAGCTGCATCGACGCAGGCTTGTGTAGACTCTCGGCCGCTACAAACAACGCGAAGCTGGGTATCACCACTGCGCACGAAGAAATGAGCATTACCGCCTAGCCGGTGGTCGTCATCATCGCGCATATCACGCCCCCGCCGATCACCCCTATCGTAGTCCTGACCCCTTTGTCTCTCCCATCCGTCCCGGCTGTCATGCCATCTCCCGCGCCGATCGTCATCATCATCTCGCAATGAGCTCTGGCTCCATGCTGATGTCCCGATGAGAGCCAGGCCGGCGGCCAATATGAGGGCCTTCCGCATTTGGTCCTCCAAGATGCGACGCCTAGGGAATGCGCGCGAACATTCACTTTGATTAGCGTCTAGGGTGCAAGATAAACGCGCAGTGGTGAACCGAAGGGGAGAGTATTGGTTCCTGACGCGGTGAGCACTCCAAGCGCATTGCAATCGGCCTCGATGGGCCGGCGAGCTCAATTGCGCGGTGCATTGACTGTCAAGCTGCCTAACCGGCCAGACCGTCGCGCAACCTCAACGGCGACCTTGCTCCAGAACAGCACTCCGCTCTGGCCCCCATTCCCCGACTGTTATCAGCCTGCTCGCGAGCGCGGGCATAGACCTCCCTGCCTTCATAGGCGATCAGACACACCGCTTCGTACTCGACAGCGGTTAAGTCCTTGTGACGCAGCTTCCGACGAGACAAGAGGGCAGAGAGGTCGCGGAAGCATTCTAGGATCCGGCGCATGGTGGGGAGTGAAGCAGATGCCTTTGGGCCCGGCGGCACCTTGAATGCGGACCTGGTCAGGCCCGACCTCGTCTACGGTGACGTGCGAGAAGTCGTCGATCACGTCGGGGGTGAAGTGCTGGGCCGGGTCGTGGAACTCGTAAAAGATCTGCTCCTTGCAGGTTGCGGATGTGACCTGCCCTCCTGAGCCCGCCGCTTTCGTCACCGTGGCTCAGCTTGGCAATTTCACTCGGGCCGCCAGCCTCCTGAACCTATCGCAGCCGGCGCTCACAGTGCGGATTCGCAATCTGGAGGAATCCTTGGGTGTGCGCCTGTTCGACCGCAACACCCGAACTGTCTCGCTGACAAGGATCGGTCGGGAACTCGTCCCGGCGTTGCAGCGCATCCTGCGGGACCTTGATGCCGTTGTCGCTCAAGCTCGGGATTTGGCCGCTCAGCGGCACGGTATTGTGCGCCTTGCTGCCTTGCCCTCTTTTGCTGCGGGTGTCCTGCCGGAGATCATTGCCCAATTCCGCGAGACAAACCCGAAGATCTCATTCGTGATCCACGACGTAATCGCCAGCGAAGTTATTGCCCAGGTCCGTGAGGAGCAGGTCGACCTTGGACTGACAGGCGGCCGGATCGTCGATCCTGATTTCGAGGTGCTGCATACGACGCAGGATCACATGCACGTTGTCTACCCGGTTGGACATTCGTTTGGCGACATGGAACAGGTTGGTGTAGAGGCCTTGATCCGACATCCGCTTATTCTGATGCACCCGCCCACAAGCGTGCGTGCGGTGGTGGATGCCGCATTTCTTACGGCCAGCCGCTTGCCTGTCATTGCGGCTGAAGCGACGTATATGTCGACGGCGGTGGGCATGGTGCGGGCGGGACTGGGGGCCGCCATCGTGCCCGGGTCTGCCATGGAAGTCCGAGCTGAGCAGACCTTGCGCTCGCGTCCTGTCGATGACCAACGATTTACCCGGGAGGTCTCGATCATCAAGAAGGCGGAGCGGACACTTCCCGCCAGCGAGAGCTTTGCCCGCGATTTGATCCAGGCACTACAAACGGCCTGAGCCAAGCATCACAGCGTCAGCGGAAAGTCCGCAGCGGGCCCCCCACGGACGTAGAGTGGTCGTTTCTAAAGTCGGCTGTGGTTTGCCATTCGGACGTTGCTCCCGATCCTCCCGACATCAGCCCTGCTGCGGAAGGACTTTGCGTCGCCTTGCGGCAACCCTACCAGCGTATGGCTCTCGGCTGCTGAGGAATTTCAATCGTTTCACGGCTCATCGTGCGGGGACTTCATTTCCCACCACGGAAAGTGAAGTGAGAAGCAAAGTTCGGCCCGATTGACCGAATGTTGCCGCAACCGATCAAGAAAGAGGCCGCCCTCGGGTGGCCATCGAGTTCGCAGCAGGTGACTGACAGTCACGGACTTGGTCTGTGTGTAGCAACTCTCGCCACCATCACACATCTCATTCGATCGACCCCGCCTCGTGCAATCGGGAGAGCTTATCGGGATTGCGCATGATGTAGATGTTGGTGACAGTGCCATGCTCGTCATAGGCAAAGGAGATCGACGCAGTGGCCATTCCATCATCCCGCAAGATGATGCCGCAGCCCTCGTTGAGCTCTGTGGTGCTCCAGTCATAGGTGGACCACCACTGGCGGGCTTGGGCGAGGAAGTCGAGCACCGCGGCCTTGCCATGCAGGATCCGCTGGATGGTCGGTACCTTTCCGCCGCTGTCGGCCGTGAGCGCGATCTCGTCCGACAGCAGGGCTGCCAGAGGGGCGGCGCGTCCACTGCTGATGGCGGTTTCGAACGCAGTAAGCAGTTCTTCCTGCCGGGCCACCGGGGTAAGATGCCTGACCTTGGCCCTGCCAATGTTCTCGCGGGCTCGTGAGACGAGCTTGCGGCAAGTGGGTTCCTGGAGGCTCAGCGTCTGGGCGATCTCGGGATAGGGCAACTCGAAGATGTCGTGAAGTAGATAAGCTGCACGCTCTTTGGGAGTGAGCCGCTCCAGCATCAGCAGAAAGGCGGTGGAGAGAGTGGAGGCGAGCAATTGCCCGTCCTCCAAGAACTCGCCAGTCGCGGTGTGGACCGGCTCCGGCAGCCAGGGGCCGACATAGTCGACCCTGGCCCTGCTGGGAGTCCGCAGCATGTCGATGCAACGCCGGGTGCAGGCTGTCGTCAGCCAGGAGGCTGGGTTCTCGATCAGCTCATGGTTGGCCCCCTGCCATTTCAGGAAGGTGTCCTGAACGGCATCCTCGGCATCCGCCCGGGAGCCGAGGATGCGATAGGCCAACCCCAGGAGTCTGGACCTCGATTGCTCGAAGAGGAGAACGTCATTGCGGTCCGGCATCACATGGTCTCCCGGGATCAGTTCGATCCGCCCTTCGCCCACACCGGGGTGACGGCACGGACCTCCGGCTCTCCGGCGATCAGGGGCGTCACCTCCTTGATGTAAGCGGCATACCACGGAGCCTTGATGAAGTCCTGAGGTGCCACTCGATCCCTGTATTGCTGGAAGGCACAGATCACGTCGGGATCGTTGTCGTCGTAGCAGTAGAAGTAGGCCTCATGCGCCGGGTTGCCGGCAATGTTGGGCATGAGGTGTCGCTCCCAGACCTGACGGACCTCGTCACGTTTTCCGGGAAGAGTCTTGTGCATAATGAGAAGGGCAGCCTTGTTCATGGGAACCTCCAAGTTGTCCTGAGCGATAGTAAGATGTTCCGCGGTTCGGCCGCAGCCATCTTCACCTATGACGAGTGAGCTTCAAAGGTTGTGACGCCTCTCCGAAAAATTCTCGTCATGTTGGATTGAATGTTAGGTGGACGGAGATCGTGTGAACACGTCCTATTGGAGCCAGCAAGCAGCCAATTTGAGACCTCCCGCCCCGGAGCGCCCCAGACCCCTTGTGGTCTTAGGCGACCTCGGAAGGTGACTTGGCAGTGGTCGTCCCTCGAATGATCGGTAAACCAATTTCGCTTTTGATCGGGTGCACATCCAGGCAGCAGATTGAGCACCCCTGAGCAAGGTGTGAAGATGCCTGTAGATCGTGCGCTTCTGAAACAGCCCTTGGGTGAGTTGGTCTGATAAGGCTGGTGCGGTGAACCCGAGGGGCTTTCTAGCCCAGCTATATAGCTCCGCACTTACTAAGTGGGCAGGACACCTTGGTGTTGGCCAGAGCAAACTCAGCAAGCTGGTTCATGGCAGAGATGTGGTTCCCGATCATCGGCTTCATTAGAGCCAGAACCAGACGGAGACCGGTCGCGGCGGCTGGCCCGCTCGCTCGAAAGCTGGCCTATCGATTTCCCAGCCTTGAGGCCGAGGTGTACACTGGGCCGACCAACTTCCTGAGACTGGGGGCGGCGATGGCCCGCTTCACCGCAAAGGTTCTCGGACTGCTCGTATGGCTGGCGATGTTCCTCTGCACCGCTCCTGTCCATGCGGACCCGTTTTTCGTCCGGGTATATGGTAGGACGTATAAGATTGACCCTCGAAACCCTACCAGCGAGCCCAAAGGTCCAAAGCCGCAGGAGGCCATGAAAGCCCTTCCTTCTGACCTTGCGAAAGGTCCTGGCTTCAAGCCGTCGCACGAGCAGGTGCTTGCTGAAGTCGAGGAACGGGTCTGGATCGCGCGCACCCAACTCGATGAAGCATCAGAGAACACCACCCCCTCACGGGGCGCAGAGACGAACGCCACAGAGATGACAGGATCCCTTGCGACCGGAGCAGAGCAGAGTCGTTCACCCGAGGTGCAGAAGCTCTCCGACCGCCACAGGGCTCTGAACCTCCTCGTTCGGGAGTTGCGCAGGTCTATGGACCTGCCGGTGAGGACGCCAGGGGCTGGGTTCTCCCGGCCAAAGCTTTCACCTGAGATTGAGGCCAACTTCCGCAGTCTGAACTTTGATCCCCTGGAGGCCTACTACAGCTTCAGACGCGTCAAGGCGGCTTTTCGATCCAACGACATCCAACTTCTCGCCAGGGTGATCCACTACCCTCTAGTGGTAACGGGAAAGATCAGACGAAGCATTCGCAATCGTGATCAGCTCATGACGGCCAAGGAAATGGTTCTGAACCCGCGCATTCGAGAGATCGCTGCGAAATCCACCTTCGAGACAGTCTTCGTTCGGGACAAGGGGATGATGCTTGGCGAGGGAGAGGTCTGGATTACCAACGACAAGGCGGGCTTCGGATTGGGAGCGATCAACACGGAGTAGATCTTAACGCACCTGCGCCTTGCTGACGGCTTCCCCATTGCCGGAAAGGGCACAATATGACGGACGCGAAAGCCAATCGTCGCACCTGATCTTAGCTGGAATGGGGCATTGGTGGACTGTCTGAAACAGCAGATGTGAAAGGAATTACGAATGTTGGTGGGCCGGCAATCTAAGATCATCGCGTTCGTAGCCTTGGCGACACTTATGGGAATAGCCAACACGGCGGACGCAGCGCAGTGCGGCAGTACGGCAACTGGCTTTGAGGCTTGGAAGCGGCAGTTTGCCACTGAAGCAAGAGGAAGAGGCGCCAGCACCACGGCTGTCGCAGCTCTCATGGGAGCTACCTATGCGACAGCGACCATCGCGGCTGATCGAGGCCAGAGGAGTTTCCGTCTGTCGCTTGATCAGTTTCTTGCAAAGCGGGGCGGCCCGACGATCACCGCTCGAGGGCGTGCACTCAAGCAGTCTCAGGCGGCACTCTTTGCCTCTCTTGAGCAGCGCTATGGCGTCCCGCCAGGGCCGCTTCTAGCGATCTGGGGCATGGAGACGGCTTTCGGGACCCAACGTGGCAACCAGAACACTCTGTCGGCTGTGGCAACGCTCGCTTATGATTGCCGTCGGTCAGCCTTCTTCACCGAACAGCTTTACGCTACCCTGACCCTGATCGACCGTGGCATTCTCTCGGCAGGCACGCGCGGCTCCATGCACGGCGAGATTGGCCAGACCCAGTTCCTGCCCAAGAGTATCCTGAACTACGGCACTGGCGGCGACCTCAACAATGCTGCCGACGCCCTCGCCTCGACGGCCAATTTCCTTAAGGCCCATGGCTGGCGTGCTGGTGCAGGCTACCAGCCTGGCGAACCCAACTTCAGCGCGATCCAGGCCTGGAATGCCGCTCCGGTCTACCAGAGAGCCATCGCTCTGATCGGTCGGCAGATCGATGGACCCGAAGGGCCGTCCGCGCGCCGCTAATGGCGCGCCTCGGCGCTTCGTTTCCTCTTGGAGAGGGCAGCTGAGGCATCACGCCCATTCCGTTTTGCCTTCGGGCGTCGGATATACATGTGCCATGGAATTGAAATGAAGGCGCAGATCCAAGAACCGAAGGCCGCGACGGCACCGTAGATGGCATGCTTGATGGAGCTGATAACTGCGAAGGCTGAGAGCAGGTACCAGATAGGGCTTCAGTGCGCGGCCCTGACCCGGTGCCGGGCGAACACAGCCGCGTTGAAGAAAACGCAGGCTGCACCAGATATCGCAGTGGCCAGCACAACGCCGAGCCTGATCAATGAGTCAACCGCGACAGTCATCGACGCTCCCACGATGGGTCCCCAGCCACTGATGCACTCTGGATTCACAGTGTATCCTGTCGACGTAATCGTCAGACAGCTCCGTGCCATCAGACGAAACCGTCGGAGCTCATCTTACGTTGATGCATAGCCAGGATTCCTTGAACACGCGGTGAGCCACCACTTAGAGCATCCGATTAGCCCAGCTCGCTGGACTGCTATCGCACAAGAGCGACTCTGGGTCACCCCAAGAAGGTCGCCGATGGCTCTGAAAGGTCTGCTTGTCCACGCAGTGTGGAAGTATAACTAAGGTCAGCCTGATGTCACCCACAGACTTTAGCAGCTGTAGATCCTGACAATTTCGGATAGGTTCAAGCCTCTTTTAACCCTGAGAGACAACTTCTGCTAAGATGGGTTCACCCGAACCGATAGGTTGCCCATTGCGGAGATGGCATTGCATTGCCGCCGTCAATATCTGTTTGGCCTTCGTGAAGTAGTCATTGGCCAAGGAGCGATGGGTCACTGCGCAGCCGCACCTGGGCGACATAAATCAGGTGGAGGGGCCGGTACCCGGCGTCTCTGAGCGCGAGTCACGTAACCATGAGGGAGTACCCGGCCGATGGCGAGAATATGAACGCGCTCATCCTTCATGATGAAGACCAGGGTGTCGGATCGCCGGCCTTGGTGTTTCTGCACTATTTCGCCGGCTCCCTACGGTCCTGGGTTCATGTGGCCGGGAATTTGTCGCGCGCCTACAGGTGCTTGTGCGTCGATCTTCCCGGTTTCGGCCGCTCGCCACCGATGTCTGCCTTCAGTGTGGATGCGGTCGGTAGAACGATCGCGCAGCACATCGCGAGCCGTCGCCTTGGTACTTACGTTCTCGTCGGCCATTCCATGGGCGGCAAGCTGGCGCTCGCCTGCGCGGCCGATCCACCTCCGGGACTTGTCGGCGTCGTCTTGGTGGCTCCCTCACCACCCTCACCTGAGCCGATGGACGAGACGGAGCGTGCGCGCCTGCTGGCGAATCATGGTACCCGAGCCTCGGCGGAGCAAACCCTACGCATGATCACGCGGCGGTTGATCCCGGCGGAGGACACCGATATTTGCATCGCAGACAATCTGATGACTTCGGCCGAGGCTTGGCACTGGTGGCTTGCCGAGGGCAGTCGCGAGACCATCACGGCTCAGACTGAGCGGGTGGCCTGCCCGGTTCTGGTTATGGGCGGGAGCGAAGACCCCGTCATCGCGCCTGCCGTCATCGCAACCGAGGTCATGCCCCGACTCGCCAATGCCTCTCGTACCGAAATTGCAGGCGCCGGGCACCTTCTCCCGTTCGAGGCCGCAAAGGAAGTTTCAGACAACATCCGCACCTTCGTCACAGAACAGTGCCGTGGCGCGATGAGAGCTACGCCGTAGGAAAGCGGGCGCCCGGATTCTTCGCATCTTTTCGGGGTGTGTCGGCACCTTATGCTTCTCTCAAAGGCCAATCGATTTGCATAGGCCGGGCAATCGACCCGACCGCCTTGCTCAAGGGTGCCTTGTGACCCCTTTGGAGGCCTGATATGGCAGCGCCCTGGTTTATGTTCGCGACCGGCATCGAGAACAGCTATCCAACGATCAAGAATGGCACCGTCCGTGTCGACGAGATGGACAAATGCGGCCATTACAAGCACTGGAGGAGGGATTTTGAACTCCTTCAGGAACTCGACATCCGCTACCTGCGCTATGGCCCACCGATCCACCGTGTCTGGCTGAACCAGGGACTGTATGATTGGAGCTTCCCGGATCAGACCTTTGGCGTTTTGAAGACGATGGACATCGTCCCAATTGTCGATCTCTGCCATTTCGGGGTTCCGGACTGGATCGGCAACTTCCAGAACCCGGACTTTCCAACTTTGTTTGCAGAGTACGCGACCGCCTTCGCACAGCGCTTTCTCTGGGTGCAGCTCTACACGCCTGTGAACGAGATGTTCATCTGCGCTACCTTCTCGGCCGCCTATGGCTGGTGGAACGAGCAGTTGAGCAGTGACACGGCCTTCGTGATGGCGCTCAAGCACATCGTGAAGGCGAATATTCTAGCGATGGCTGCTATTCTCAAGATCCGCCCTGACGCGATCTTTATTCAGAGCGAGTCATCTGAATATTTCCATGCCGACGAGCCGGATGCGATCGGCAACGCAGAGATCATGAATGCGCGTCGGTTCCTGTCGCTGGATCTCAATTATGGCCGCCGCGTCGATTCCGAAATGTATCAGTTTCTCCTCGACAATGGCATGACACGCGACGAATACCAGTTCTTCATGACACATCGCCTGCGGCAGCACTGCATCATGGGCAACGATTACTACGTGACGAACGAACACCGTGTCGCTTCTGACGGGCGCACATGGTCTGCCGGCGAGATCTTCGGATATGCAGAGATCACCCGGCAATATTACGAGCGCTACCGTCTTCCCGTCATGCACACGGAGACGAATCTGGCTCAAGACACCAACGGCGACGAGGCCGTGACTTGGCTCAGGAAAGAGTGGGCAAATGTCATGCGAGTGCGCAACAGCGGCGTTCCGATCGTTGGATTCACTTGGTACTCGCTGACGGATCAGGTCGACTGGGATACAGCCCTGCGGGAGGAGAACGGCCGGGCGAACGCCCGCGGCCTTTATGATTTGGATCGGAACATCCGGCCAGTCGGGAAAGCCTATCAACTCCTGATTCAGAGATGGCGCAGAGTTCTGCCGACACAAAGCGTCTGTCTTACCGTTCCGATCGTTCGACCGAGCCAATTTGAAAGCGCGCATGCGCTCTCTCAGCAGGAAGCGGCCCGAAACCTGAGGAATGCGGCTCCGGCATCGCCAACCATGACGGATCATGCCGGCTGAATGCGCGTCTTCGCCATCTGCCGGAGACAGACCTCTGCATGGCTTTCCCTTGCCGCCAGCGCGGCTGCACCCTGACCTGTACGCGGCAGAGTTCATCGGTACGGCCCTTCTGGTTTTGGTCGGCGTGTCAGTGGTCATTCTCATGTTTGGGCAAGGCAGTCCGGGAGAAAGGCTGATCCCAAGCGAAGGCTGGCGCCTGTTTCTAACCGGCGGCTTGTTCGGCTCGGTCGGCGCGCTGATCGCTGTTTCGCCGATCGGCCGCATCAGCGGCGCACATATCAATCCTGCGGTGACGATCGCATTCTGGCTGGAGGGCAAGCTCTCGTGGCGTGATGCTGCCTTTTACGTCTTGGCTCAGTTCGCCGGCAGCGTTATCGGAGCTTGGCCTCTTCTGGGCTGGGGACGCATGGGACGAAGCGTGGCGTTTGGTGCGACGCAGCCGGGGACTGATGTTCCCATCTGGGCCGCTACCCTAGGGGAGACAGGAGTGACCTTTTTTCTCATCCTGGCAGTTTTCACCATGGCGGCACATCCACGTACCCGTAGTTTCACCCCGTTGGCCTTGCCGGCTGTGCTCTCGGTGTTGGTATGGCTGGAGGCTCCCCTCTCCGGAGCCAGTGCAAACCCGGCTCGATCATTCGGACCCGCCTTAATCGCTAGAGTCTCGATGGACCCATGGATCTACATCGTAGGGCCCTCTCCTGGGGCTCTCCTGTATGCCGGCGTCGTACGCATTGTGGCTGTGCGTCTTCCTCGTGTCACGGTCGCGCGATTATTCCATTTTAACATTGAGGTTTGACAGCGTTCCGGCAGAAACAGTCCGCTCAAGGTCAATCTGAGCCGTTAGGCTTGTCCATCTGAACGTCAGCTTGCCCGACGAGTGCAGAAGTACGGTTAAGTTCAGCCCTATGTCAGGAGCCGACGTTCGTCATAGGTGCTTAGGAGCCTTACCGGAGATTGATACTCCGACCTCTTCTCCATCATCGATGCCCCAGCGGCCTCCAACCAGGGTGGTCGAAGTGGTCGCCATAAGCGTTCAGGGCCAACACAGTGGCGACCGCGCCTTGCTCCTGCTGACCCTCTTCCTTCATGGCGTTGATGCCGTCCAGAACCTGAGTCAGTGCCACATGAAGCTGGAGGTCTGCCGCCTCTGGCAGCTTGCAGTTTGACACCACGTAGTCGACCTGCTCCTGGATCCGATCTGCAAGCGCGGAGAACTCAGTCGCGCTGTACCGGCCTGCATGGATCTGCGGCAGGGCGGTATCGAGCGCTTCGCGGATCCGGCTCATCCCGGTCCTCAGGGCCTCGTCCGTCTGCCACTTCTGACCCTTGTTGAGCCTCAGTTCCATGGCAGATGCCCCGTGCCCGTCGTGTGCATGCGGAGCGGCGGAGTAAACGGTCCCGGCGAAACCTGCTGTCAGGCCGAGTGCGACCAAAGCCGCAATAAGCGTTTTCTTCGTAGCCATGATTGGAACTCCTGTTTCGTTGCTCGATGGGCTGGTTTGTGTTGCCGGTCAGCGAAGCCGCGCTTGGACGAGTTCGCCCGTGGCCTGGGTGTAGACGGCCTTGATCGGGAAGCCGCTGTCGTTCACCGCTCGAACCTCGTAGCACCCGTGTTCGGCCTTGAGCCGGTCAACACGGTACCCGAAGGCTTCGAGCTCCTTGCTCACCTCGCTTGCGGCGACGATGCGGCCATCGTCACGGGGGGTACAGCGGCGGTAGGAGCCATCGGCCAATGCCGGGACGGCAAGCCCTGCCATGAGAAGGGTCGATGTCATGATGATCGTGCGCATGTCAGTCTCCTGTTGTCCTGATCCGATTGGCGTGTCCGGATCGATAGGAATGACATTAGCGACCTGGCGCTTTCGGCCGACTGTTGATCCATGTCAGCGAATTGTCAGGTGCGCGGAGGCATCCTTGCCCCATGATCACGACCCGCCGAACCATCATCATTCTCGGCCTCGTCGCAGCCCTGCTGCCGTCCGCCGTCTGGGCTGATCGCGAGCGCGACTCCGATCTTGCCCGCCGTGCTGTCGAGCGGGGCGAGGCGCTCGCCCTCGCCGATATCCTGACGCGGGTGCGCTCCGACCTTGGCGGCGAGGTCGTCGGTGTGGAGTTCGACCGCAAGCGCGACCGCTGGATCTACGAGTTCAAGGTGATCGATCTGACCGGACGGCTGTGGGAGGTCTATGTCGACGCCGCCACGGCCGCGATCCTCAAGCGGGAGGGACACTGATGCGCATTCTTCTCGTCGAGGATGATCCCCGCATCGCCCGCAAGGTGGAAGCCGTCCTGACGGACGCGGGCTACGCCGTCGATCATGTGGCCGACGGTGAAGAGGCTTGGTTCCTCGGCGACACGGAAGACTATGACCTCGCCGTCCTCGATCTCGGCCTACCGAAGATGGACGGCCTTGGCGTACTCCGGAAGTGGCGGGCGGCGGCGCGAGACCTCCCGGTGCTGATCCTAACCGCACGCGGTGCCTGGGCTGAGCGGGTCGAGGGCATCGATGCGGGCGCCGACGACTACCTTGCCAAGCCGTTCGCGATGGAGGAACTGCTGGCCCGGGTGCGCGCCCTCCTGCGCCGTGCCGCCGGCCGCTCCGCGCCAGTCCTCGTGTCTGGTCCTGTCATGCTTGACACCCGCAAGATGCGGGTCACGGTTGACGACGTGCCGCTCAATCTCTCGCCGTTGGAATACCGCTGCCTGAGCTATCTGATGCACCATGCCGGGCGGGTGATTCCGCCGACGGAGCTGATGGAGCACCTCTACGCGCACGACCATGACCGCGACCCCAACGCGCTGGAGGTGCTCGTCGGGCGCCTGCGCCGAAAGCTCGGCGTCGACCTCATCGAGACCCGCCGCGGCTTCGGCTATCTCGTGCCTGAGCCTGCGCCGACATGAGGCAGGGCTCGCTCAGGCTGCGCCTTCTCGCTGCCGGGGCGGCCTCCATCCTCGTTGCTCTCGCGATTGCGGGCTTCGGCCTGCTGCTACTGTTCGAGCGGCATGTGGAACGGCGCATGGCGGCCGAGCTGGGCTCGCATCTCAATCAGCTTGTGAGCAGCCTCGCCCGGACTGCGGACGGCACGCCCGGCGTCGGCGTGCCACCGGCGGAGCCGCGATTCCTCCAACCCTTGAGCGGGCTCTATTGGCAGATTGCCGACGATGTAACCAACACCGTGCTGCGGTCGCGCTCGCTCTGGGACGCCACACTGCCACTGCCGCCTGACGTGCCGGCAGCCGGAGAGGTCCACCAGCATACGATCCCCGGCCCTGGCGGTGCCTCGCTGCTGGCGGTAGAGCGCCGGATCTCTCTGCCGGCAAGCGTCGGAGGCGGAACGATCCGCGCCGTGGTGGCCATCGACCGCGCGGAGGTCCATGCCGCCGGCCTCGCTTTTGCCTCCGATCTTCTCCCGTCTCTGGCTCTTCTAGCAGCCGTCCTGATTGCCGCCGCGTGGATCCAGGTCAGTGTTGGCCTGCGTCCGCTCGATGCCGTGCGCCGCCGTCTTGCCAAGGTGCGCTCCGGTGAGGCAGACCGACTGGGAGCGGCCTTCCCGGCCGAAGTTCGCCCGCTCGTCGCTGAGGTCGACCATTTGCTCGACGAACAGGAAAAGGCCGTCGCCCAAGCACGGGCGCGGGCCGCCGACCTGGCGCATGGCCTGAAGACGCCGCTGACGGTTCTCAGTGCTGACGCGAAGGAACTCAGGACCCGCGGCAACACTCGCTTGGCCGACGAGATCGAAACTGTCACGGCCGGAATGCGCCGCCACGTCGAGCGCGAACTGGTGCGGGCCCGGACCGGCCTTCGCGCGCGATCGGGGCCGGTGCAGCCAGTCCGCTCTGTGGTCGAACAAGTGATCGGCGTGCTGCGGCGATCTCCCCAGGGGAACAAGCTGTCCTGGGAGTTTGATGTCACAGACGGCCTTAGGGTCCGGATAGATGCTCAGGACTTGGCCGAGATCCTCGGCAATCTGGCTGAGAACGCAGCTGGCTGGGCCACCAGCTCGGTGAGGATCAAGGGCCGACAGGAAGGCAATACGGTCGTTCTTCGGGTCGAGGACGATGGGCCTGGGGTGCCGGAGGATCAGATCGACACCGTGCTCGCCCGCGGCGGGCGGTTGGACCAGACCCGCCCCGGCACGGGTCTGGGACTTGCCATCGTCGGCGATCTGGTCGAGGCGTTTGGCGGCTCCTTCACCCTGGGGCGCTCATCGCTCGGCGGCCTTCTGGCGGAAGTCCGGCTACCGAACCCGACATGAAGAACGCGGGCTCAGGGTGCCTGCTTCCTTCCCGTAATCATCGCCTTTACAAGGTTCTCGCCATGCTCCAGGCCGGAGAAGACGACGCCCGCCACGTGCAGGATGATGAGCCCGATGGTCGTGTAGACAAGCCCCTCATGAAGATCCTCGACCCACTCGGAGCCCCAGAACGCATCGGTGGTCATGGCGAACCCTGTGGCTGCAATGCCGGTCATCATGACGAGCAGGGCTACGACCATCGCGCCGCCTGCCGGATTATGCCCGAGATGCCGCGGCGCCCTGACCCGAAGGGCCTTCCCGGCGTAGGCCATAATCTCCCCCGGCGAGCGAACGAAGTCGCTGAACCGGGCATGGCGGGTTCCGACGAAGCCCCACACGATCCGCAGCGCCACGAGAGCGGCGATGGCGTAGCCGATGCGGATGTGCAGCCACTCGAGCTGGCCCCCAGTCACGAACGCGACGGCGAACAGGGCCACGAGGCTCCAGTGGAAGAGGCGGACGAACGGATCCCAGACGCGGACAGTCCTCGCTTGGGATGAGGAGGCGGCGGCCGCCGGCATCGCGCCGGCGGCCTCGACCGTTTGTTTGCTCGCGCTCATGCCATCACTCCTTGGCGACGATCTCGCCCGAAGTAGGATCGACGAACAACTCCGTGCGGGTGTTGTTCTGATCGAGCGCGTAGATCTCGCCACAGGCTTTCGAAATCTTGGCCTTCTGAACCTTGTAGCCCATAGCCTCGGTCTTGGCCTTGAGGGCTTCGACCGAAAGCCATTGGCTCTGCGGCATCGTGGTGCACGGCCGCCCGAGGCTGCTCGCCTGGGTGCCCGACACGCCGACGAGGATGACGGTTGCTGCGGCGATCATCGTGATGGTGCGCATGTGGTTGTCTCCTGTTTCTCCGCGCCTCATCGGCGCTGGATCGACCTGGAGAATGGCGCATTGTCCCTGACCGCCCGCTGTTCCGTCGTGTCAGCTTCCTGTCAGCCTCAACGATATCGCTGAGCGATTGGTCCGCGGACCACGAAGGCGCGCCGGGTCAGGAACCGAGGTTCACTGTGCATTCGGAACGTCAAGTTTGACGAGGATTGCTGTCTTCTGGCTTAGGTCTCAGGCGTACCAGGAACCGACGTTGTGAGCACGCCAGGGTTGCGCCTGCGTTGAGCCCATTTCGGCCGTCTAGACAAGACGCGCGGGACAATGAGCCACCGACAACTGGGGAACCGCTACGCACACGATCAGGACGTGTGTGCATCTAGTTGGCTGGAGCCGCCGTCATTTGTGCCAATGCTGTGCGGAACACATGAGCGGCAGGGCCAAGCGGCTCATCCAAGCGGTGGGCGATATACGCCTCAGAGGACACCTGCCCCTTCCGGCCGAGCGCCGTTGTGGCCATACGCACCAAGCGCCCTTCATACAGATCACGCTCTACCTGCCAGAACGGCAGGCGCCCCCAGCCCAGGCCTGCCAGGATCATAGCATGCTTGGTGTCCTGGCTGCTGACACGACAGGTTTGGGGTGACAGAATACCGAAACTCCGCCCTTCCGACAGGGGCGTGGGATCGCCCAGAACAATCTGAAGATGGTCGGCAAGATCGGGCAAGTCGACATCCTCATTCTTTGAGCGCAGGCCGAGCGGATGCCCCGGTGAGACCACAGCGACCTGTTCTATGGAGGAGATAGCTTCGAGTGCAATCCGCGGATCACGGAAATCCTCGCCCACGACAATGGCAAGCGCGCTGCGCTTCTCGATCAGCGACGTGATCGGCCCGCCCAGCGGCTCGACCGCCAGTCGGATCGACACCGAGGGATAGACCACGCGCATCTCCGTCAACGCCGCACCGATGGTTGCGATTGGAAACAGCGTGTCAACCGTGAGCGAAAGCTCGAGCTCGACACCTTCACCCAGATCACGGGCTCGTGCCCGCATGGCATCGACCCTGAGGAGAATGTCACGGGCGTTGGCCAGCAGCGCTTGCCCCTCGGGCGTCAGCACCGGCCGATGCCCACTCCGGTCGAACAAAGCCACTCTGAGTTCAGCCTCAAGGTTGGCGATTGCGTGGCTGACCGCAGACTGGACCCGGGACAGCCGCGCAGCGCCTGAGCGGAAACTTCCGCTGTCCGCAACCGTCACGAAGGTTCGCAGTTGGTCGAGCGTCAGCACATCCAACATGATCTATTCCGTCGATCAAACCCATCGATCCTATCTCACTCCCGCTTATCAAGCATAGGCGTATCCTCCCTGCAACTCATCGAAGAAGCAGCAGAGGAAGCTCAATGACGAAGGTGCTAGTGCTATACTACTCGTCCTACGGCCATATCGAGACCATGGCCCAAGCCGTTGCCCAAGGTGCTCGGGATGCGGGAGCCGTCGCTGTGATCAAGCGCGTTCCGGAACTTGTTCCCGACCACATCGCTCAGAAAGCGGGATACAAGCGCGATCAGCCGGCTGAGATCGCGACCGTTGCCGAACTGCCCGACTACGACGCGATCATCTTTGGCACGCCCACGCGCTTCGGCAACATGGCCTCGCAGATGAAGAACTTCCTCGACCAGTGCGGCGGCCTCTGGTTCGAGGACAAGCTGGTGGGCAAGGTGGGCAGCGTGTTTACCTCCACCGGCAGCCAACATGGTGGCCAGGAAAGCACAATCCTCTCCGTCCATACTGTTCTGTTGCATCTTGGCATGGTGGTGGTCGGGCTGCCTTACACCTTCAAAGGCCAGGGCCGAATGGACGAGATCACCGGTGGCTCCCCCTACGGCGCCTCGACCCTGGCTGATGATGGAAAGGGCGGGGATCGCCAGCCCAGCGCCAACGAGTTAGAGGGAGCGAGCTTTCAGGGCTATCACGTCGCCGAGATCGCTCACGCCCTGGCCGCTGCGCGGCTGAAGGAGGTGGCGTGATGACGATCGCAGCGTACGCAGCGATCCCGCGAAACACCCACTGGGGTGTTGTCAGTGTGGTGGTGGGGTCTGGCATCGTGACCGCAATGCAGGTCGGCAAGGCGGCCATTGCCACGCCCTTGTTGCAGACAGACCTGAGCCTTGATCTCGCAGCTGCCGGTTGGCTGACCGGGATCTTTGCCGTTCTTGGTCTCATCGGCGGGATCCCCGCCGGCACACTCGTCGCTCGCGCTGGGGATCGCCGGATGCTAATCTTCGGTCTTGGTGTGATCGCTCTGGGTACGGTCATCGGCGCAATGGCGCCAGGGTTCCCCGTACTTCTGGCCTCGCGGGCCTTGGAAGGCTTCGGCTTTCTTCTGGTCACCGTCGCCGGTCCTGCCATCCTCCATCGGGTGGTGCAGCTCGGGCAGCGTGACCTCGCCTTTGCCCTGTGGAGTTGTTTCATGCCAGCCGGCATGGCGCTTGCCATGCTCGCCGGACCGCTGTTCAGCGACTGGCGGACGCTCTGGTGGGGCAATGCGGGTCTGGCGGCAGCAGCCATCGTGGCAGGGCTGGCGATTGTCCCGGCTGCACCAGCACGCGTGTCAGTCTCCTGGAGGAGCGCGGCGTCCGATGCGCTACGCGTGCTGACAAGCCGAGAGCCCGTTCTCCTGGCGGTGTGTTTTGCCTCTTACAGCCTAATGTTCTTTGCCCTGTTCAGCTTTCTCCCGGTGCTGCTGATGGAGCAGATGGAGATCGCGCATGGTACCGCCGGACTGCTCAGTTCCGTTGCCACCGGCGCGAACATCATCGGGAATCTCGCGGCGGGCTACCTGCTGGCGCGTGGCACCAGTCGCTCTGCACTCCTCTCTGGGGCGTACCTAATCATGGGTCTCACCGGGATCGGCATCTTCCTGCAGGTTTTTGGCGGTACGCCAACTCTCACTCTCTGCATTCTGTTCTCCGGAGTTGGCGGCTTGATCCCAGCCACTCTGATCTCATCAGCCTCGCTCGTGGCGCCCTCCGCTGCGCTCGCCCCTGTGGTCATCGGGCTTATCATGCAAGGCAGCAATCTCGGCCAGGTGATCGGTCCTGTCACAATCGGTGGTGCAATCGCGTCTTACGGGTGGAAAGCGGCAGCCGGGATCATCCTGATCTCCGGTTTGATTGCCACCATAGCCGTGCTGGTCGTCAGCTTCAGTGACGAGCCGACCCCTAAGAGTCCCTCAGAGGAAGCCAATCGATAGAGCGTCTGTTTGATCATCTCTATACCATTGGGGCGGAGGCCAAGATGAATTCTAGTCTGCTAAAATTCGACGAAATGATCCTGTTCCGCAATACAATGCGGATCACGGAGGGCCATCTACACGCCTTCAAGCGAGCCATTATCGAGGCGGTTGAATTCGTGGAGAAAAACGGTCCTCAGTTGATGGTACAGACATTCATCGACGAGCAACGCATGCTCGCGACCAGCTATCAGCTCTATCCGGACTCCGAGGCTGTCATCGAGCACTGGCGGCTTGCCGATCCATACATCGCCAAGGTCATGGAACATTGTGTGGTTGCGGAGTTCCAGATTCACGGCGACCCAAGCGTGGCGGTACTGGAACGGATGCGCCCAATGCTCGATGACGGTCGGGCAACCCTGACGCCGCGCCTTGCAGGCTTTCTTCGGCTGTAGGGCATTGTCAACAGGCCGTAGATGACCACACGTTCGGAACGATGGGCATAGACGTCCCGGACGGCCGCGAAGGTGGCCACCATGACTGCCGAAGGACCAAAGGCTTGCAAGAAGCGAAGCGCGACAACAGGTATGGCGGCCGATGAGGTTGCCAGACTAAACGATGTTGCTGCGAATAGGATCGGGCCTCCGATAAGAACGGGGCGCCGTCCTACACGATCGGAAATCGGCCAAAAGATGATCTGGCCCAGGCCGATCATTACCATGTAGAGGCTCAACGTGAACTGGACGATGACCGGGACTAACACCGAGAATGTCGGGTATAGACGAAATGACGGGACCATTGGACGAGAGAACGGATCCGGGAAGGTCCGGATTGGGTCCAGCCTGTGTGGAAACGCGTTGATCTGCTAAGCTGCTATTTGATCAGCGGAGGGCAGCATGAAGCGTTTCGTTGAAGGGGAAGACCGCCGGCAGGCCACCCTGCTTCCTGAGTGCCTGGACGACTATGTGGCGCCCGACAATCCCGTGCGCGTCGTCGAAGCCTTCGTGGACGAACTGGACCTGGCGGCCCTCGGCTTTGCCGGGGTGGTGCCGGAGGCAACAGGACGCCCAGCTTACCACCCCGCGACCCTGCTCAAGATCTACATCTACGGCTATCTCAATCGCGTTCCCTCCAGCCGCAGATTGGAACGCGAGACCCAGCGCAACCTTGAGCTGATCTGGCTCACCGGCCGGCTGATGCCCGACTTCAAGACCATCGCCGATTTCCGCCGCGATAATGGACCAGCCATCCGCGCGGCGTGTGCGCAGTTCATCGTGCTGTGCCGCCAGCTCAACCTGTTCACCCGGGCCGTCGTCGCTCTCGACGGCTCCAAGTTCAAAGCCGTCAACAACCGCGACAAGAACTTCACCACCGCCAAGGTGGCCAAGCGCATCGAGCAGGTCGAGGCCGGCATCGCCCGCTACTTGGCCGCTCTGGATCGCGCCGACCGGCAGGGTGGCGAGGAGACCGAGGCCAGGACAAGCCGGCTTAAGGAGAAGATCAAGGGCCTGCGCCGGTCGATGCAGTCTCTGAAGGAGATGCAGCAGCAGGTCGAGGCCGCGCCCGACCAGCAGATCTCTCTGACGGATCCCGATGCGCGCTCCATGGCCACCAGCGGCAAGGGCACCGGCATTGTGGGCTACAACGTGCAGATGGCGGTGGAAGCCGAGCACCATCTCATCGTGGCGCATGAGGTGACCAATGTCGGCAATGACCGCACGCAACTGCTGGCGATGGGGCAGAAAGCCCGGGATGTCATGACGTGTGAGGAGCTCACCGTGCTCGCCGACCGAGGTTACTACAACGGTGACGAAGTGCTGGCCTGCGAGGGCAGCGGTGTCCTACCCTTTGCTCCCAAGACCCAGACCTCCGGCAACACCAATCGCGGCCTGTTTCCCGGGCAGGACTTCGTCTATGACGCCGAGCATGACCACTACACCTGCCCGGCGGGTCAGCATCTGACGAAGGGCAAGGTGCGCTCAGACCGCCGGGATAATATCGATCATTACCGCAATCTGACCGCCTGTTCAGCCTGTGCCCTCAAGCCCCGGTGCACGCCTGACAAGCACAAACGGCTGAAGCGCTGGCAGCATGAGGATGTGCTTGACCGGATGCAGGATCGGCTGGAGCGGATGCCTGAGGCCATGACAATCCGGCGGCAGACGGTGGAGCATCCGTTTGGGACCATCAAGGCCTGGATGGGCAGTACCCATTTCCTGATGAAGACGCTCGAGAAGGTCAAAACCGAGATGAGCCTGCACGTGCTGGCCTACAACCTGAAGCGGATGATCAGCATTCTGGGTGTCGGGCCTCTGCTGAGGTCTCTGGCAGTCTGAACCCTCTTGCAGACCGATGTCGGCTGGGGCTGCACACGCAAACAGCGGCCATCGCATGTCGCTCGAAATCACGTTTTCACACGACCTCGGTCAGACGCTCACATTCCGGCCGCTCAACGAACCTCGGCCCGGACCAGCCAAAGCTGACCAAGGTCTTACGTCTCAGGAGTGCCAAAAGCCGACATTCCTTGTTTCACAAAACCTCAATAACTGCACATCGAGCTTGATATGAATTATAGAAAGGTTATCCAACTGCACAGTTCGCGCGGACTATAGAACTAAGGTCACAGCAAAATTGTTGCTGAGTAGAGACAAAAGAGCCCCGGCTTGCATGCAGAATTAGGCTGCTCTTGCGATGATACTTATCTCCTACGAGACCTGGGCCACCTGCGTACGAGCGTAGCGACGATCAGAATTGTTGCTATGCAAAGGGCGACGGAAGAGCGGTAGTCCAATCGTGAGCAGGGGAAGCTGGCAGAAGATGGCAGGCTTCGGCCGATCCTCAAGACTCATTATCGGACCAGTTTGTGGCTGACCTCCATCTTGATCATGGCAAGCATCTCCTCATTAGACAGTTTGGGGAGCTTAGCCGAGCAGCTTAGTTACTGACCTTAAGTGAGAAATGATTTCAGGTGTATAGAGGATGACAGAGCAATTCCGTACTGTTTATTTACCAGTACGTTATCATTTCTGGACAGCTGCCGATCCTCTACTCATTCCCTCTAGCAAAATCCCATAGATGCACATAGTTCAAGCCTCTGTCGCAACTGGGCGCTTCAGTCGAGCTGCATAGACCGAGGCATCATCAGATCCTCCCGTCAATCTCGAAACTCCTTCCTCAATCTCAGCTGAGATTCTGCAAATTTCTCGAATAAGCTGAGACGGGACGAATTTCCCAAAACGTTCCTGGGCGATAACGAATACAACGCTCCCTAAAATGCGCTTCTCCGTGTCTCTCACGGGAGCCGCGATACCCACCAATCCTTCGAACACTTCCGAATATGTAACGGCGTAGCCGTCACTTCGCATCACGCTCATTGCTTTGCGAAACTCATCCCAGTTCGTGGCTAACCCAATCTGACGGATCTCTTCTTCGTTCCATCGGTAGACGTTCTTGAGCTGTGCCGGAGGCAGGTGCGCCAGAATGATCTTCGCCATCGCACCGCGGAAAATGGGCATGGCCCGGCCACGTTTGTAGATTTCCTCTATGCTGCGGTCTGGCCAGGCAAAATCAGAACAGAGGACTTTGTCTCCATAATAGCTGCACAGCATGATGTTGAGATCGAGATCCTCGGAGTTACGCCGGATCAGGCGGCGAGCTGCCCTCAGGAGAGGGTCGCTCTCACGGATCACCATCTCGAGTTCGATGATGCGTGAACCGAGAACGTAGCTCCCTCCCGCCGCGGGCATGAGCAACCCGCTTTTCGTCAGCGACTGAATATAGCGATAAGCAGTCGCCCTCGATGTTCCTGTCAGGTCCGCTGCCCGAGACACGTCAATCGACAAATTGTCTTCGTCAAAATAGTTCATAATTTCGAGCATTCTGTCGAGACTTGTCATTATCTTATCTCAATCTATTGGCCGCCAAGCCAAGTCGCAGGGATGGTGATGATCCCTGGAAAGAGGATGAACAGGATGAGGATTGCGATCTGAGCCAGAATGAATGGTCCGACGCCACGAATAACCTGGGGCAGGCTAACCTTTGAGACGGCAGCGACAACATTGAGAACCGCACCGACAGGTGGAGTCAGCAGTCCGATTGCGCAGGCGAGCATAAAGACAACACCAAAGTAGATTGGATCGATACCGGCGTCCCTGACGGCGGGCAAAAGGACCGGAATAAGAATAAGAATGATCGGAACCATGTCCATGGCGCATCCGACGACGAGCACAAGGCCGACCACGATGAACATGAGCAGGATCGGGTTGTTCGCGAATGGGGCGACAAGGTTCGTAATCTGGTCAGGAAGCCCAGCAATGGTAATCATCCAGCTGGACACGAGGGCAGCTGCAACCAGGAACATGACCATGGCGGTCGTTTTTCCAGCTGCGAGAAACACCTCGAAGAGGTCCTTAACTCTTAACTCCCGATAGACGAACAATGCGACGAACAGAGCATAAACGGCTGCGACGACCCCTGCCTCGGTGGGTGTGAATACTCCAAAGCGCAAGCCGACAAGGATGATGACAGGCAGAAGAAGGGCCCATATTCCCTCCCGAACTTTACCCAACACGACCTTGACTGGTACGCGAGCAGGTGTGGCGATGTTCTCATGGCGAGAGACGAAGTACCATGTTGTTGCAAGAACCGCCCCCATCAAAATGCCGGGAGCAATACCGGCGATGAAGAGCTTCGTAATCGACATATTCCCGACCACGCCAATCAAAATGAAGCCGATGGAAGGCGGAATGATCAGAGCCGTAATGCCGGATGCTGCAATCAGACCGGCAGAGCGCCCTTTGTCGTGGCCTGCCTTGACCATCATGGGAACGAGGATCGCAGAAAGGGCGGCCGCATCGGCTGCGGCGGAGCCGGACAGGCTTGCAAGGATACAGGCGGCCAAAACGCCGACATATCCCAGACCGCCTTTGATATGCCCAACGGCGGCTAGCGCCAAATTGACAATGCGCCGCGAAAGGCCGCCTGCATTCATCAACTCGCCCGCGAGCATGAAGAACGGAACAGCCATGAGCGGAAAGCTATCCGCGCCATTCAGAAGGTTCTGGGCGACGATTTGAGAATCAAAGAAATCCAAGTGCCACATCAAGGCAACACCTGTCATGAGCAGTGCGTAGGCGATGGGCAGTCCAATGAACATGCTGCCGAGCAAGGCGCCGAGGAAGACAAGCAGCGTCATGACTATTTCTCCAGGCCTTGCGTTACGGCAGCTGTTTCCTCATCAATCACGATCATTCGATCCATCTGGCCCGTAGCGATCAAAAAGAGCCGCCAGACCAATATGAACATTGTAGAGATACCGAATATCAGTCCGACACCGAAGAACAAACCCATCGATAGACCTGTCGCTGGGGCATAGGTGTGAAGATTAACGGAAGCCTGGGTCCAGCTACCGTCGATGATGAGCCAAGTTGCGAGGATCATCAGCAAATGGCCGACGACCAAGCAGATACGGCGCAGCCGCCTGGGAAGGCTATTGACCACAAAATCCAGTCCGAGGTGGCCGTGGTCACGCAGCACAATAATTGCGCCGATGAACGTCAGCCAGACGAATAGCCAACGCGCAAACTCTTCCGAGACGGTAATCCCCGAATTGAAGATGTACCTCATGAGAACGTTGCCGAACACAAGAACCACCATGCCCATGAGGCACAAGACGACAATTCCCTTCAAGAGGGCGAAATAAGCGTCAATCGCCTTCGTCAACATCTTCTTCCGTCCTCCAGACCAGTATCATGAATACTTTTTGAACTGCATCAACCACTCTGGTGTGGCGAGCGAGCCGGGATTGCCCGTTTGAGCTTACGGCCTCCGATAGCCTTCCAGCTCTTCGTCGGGTACATCCGGGAGGTTCACGACGATATTGTCCGGCGTGCGGCAGGTCAGCCAAGTCAGCGGCTCCGTCACGCTCATGTTCGCCTCGACATGCGGCATGTTTGGGGGCACGAACACGAAGTCGCCATCCTTCATATCGACGTATTCCTTGTAATCTTCTCCGAAATAGATACGCCCATGTCCCTTGAGAACGTAGCCCCCGGTTTCGGCCTCACCATGGTGATGAGGAGGTGAACGGAAGCCGGGCTCATTAGTGACCTGTCCGAACCAGATCTTCGTCGCTGGTGTGTGTTGCGGGCTTACACCGGAACGGCGCACGCAATCCCCGGATTGACCAGTGTTGGAATCGAGCTCACCAGCGCGGGTTACGACTGGCACAACTTTCGTGTTCATGATTCTTCTCCTTTATAGCAACGTTCAAGCGCATTGCGCTTCGAAGAGCATTCTCAGTTCATGTGCATGCCGCCATTCACATCGATCGAGGAGCCTGTGATGTAGGCGGATTGATCGGATGCCAGGAACAAGCAGGCAGCGGCGACGTCATCTGGAGTGCCGAAGCGACCAAGCGGGATCGTTGGGAGAACTCTGGCCGTTAGCTCATCGTCATAGAAATCCTTGGTCATCTGAGACATGATGACACCCGGATTGATCGCATTGACGCGAATTCCGGCAGGGCCGACATCCCGTGCCATCGCCTTGACCAGGCCCAGGACGCCGCCCTTGGAGGCAGCGTAATGGGGACCTCCCATGAGGCCGCCCCCGCGCTGTGCAGCGATCGACGCGATACAGATGATCGAGCTCCCGGCCTTCATCACACGCAGTGCCTGCTGCGACATAATCAGAGTGCCGCGCAGGTTTACATCCATGATCGCGTCGTATTCATCGCGGGTGATATCGACAGTTTTGCGCGGCTGGGTAATCCCTGCATTGTTCAGTAGAATATTGACCTTGCCGAACCTCTCTATAGCGGTGGCATACACCTGCTGGGATGTCTCTTGGGATCTAACGTCCGCCGCGATCCCAAGCGCATCGGATCCGATCTCACGTGCGGCGGCTTCGACTCCGTCTTTGTTGAGATCGACGAGGATCACGGATGCGCCGTTTCGCGCAAACGCGCGAGCGGCGGCAAAGCCGATGCCTTGGGTGTTTCCGGCGCCGGTCACAATCGCAACCTTCTCTTTCAGCAGCATCGCGGCTCACTTTCTTTTCTATTGGATTCATGCCTTGCAGAGGAGTGAATCGTTCCACTGGCTGACAGGCGCACTCGCAGAAAGCGAGCCGCATCATCGCCGACAAACACAAGGATCAAGTCGAGCGGCTGCGCTCGTCAGTGCGAGCGCAGCCATAGTCTACGTGTTACTGGCTCTTCGCCTTGGCAGCGTCGCGCTCGGCATTAAAGCTCTTCACGACCTCCTGATCGAGGCCGGCTGTAACGCGCTCGATGATAGGCTTTACGGCCTCACGCACCTTTTGCATGTTTTCGTCAGAGATCTTGTTGATTTGCATACCCTTGTCGGTCAGGAACTTGCGGGTATCGACGTCAGAGGCTTCAATAGCCTTACGGTTGAAGATCGCGGCTTCATCGCAGGCGGCACGCATGGCGTCTTGCTTCTGCGTATCGAGCTTGTCCCAGAACCGCTTGCTGACGAGAACCACGCTCGATGTCGGGAAGTGGCGCGTTTCCGTCAGGTATTTCTGAACTTCATAGAATGAGGTTGCGCGCGTCACGTCGTTTGCAACCTCGTTCCCGTCGATGGCCCCGGTTTCAATGGCGGTAAAGGTCTCGGGGAACGGCAGCGGCGTGGGATTCATGCCAAGCGCCTTCAAAACGTCGAGATACACGGCATTCTGAATGGTTCGGATCCGGAGGCCATTCATATCCTCTAGCTTCTCGATCGGACGCTTGTTGTTCGTGACATTGCGGAAGCCGTAATCCCAATAGCACAGGCCAATTAGGTTCGAGGCCGACAGCTTGTCGAGCATCGTTCGGGCGGTCTTTCCGCGCAGAACGGTATCGAGCTCCTGGTAAGTCGGGAATTGGAACGGAAGCTGGAAAAGATCGAAGTCCTTGACCGTGCTCGCAAGTGCGGCAGTCGTCGTCACCGCCATCTCGACGATTCCGCCCTGCGCCGAGGATGCAGATTGGATTTCGTTACCGAGCTGGGCATCGGGGAAGCCACGGACTTTGAGAGCGCCATTGGTGCTCTTTTCAATCAGGGCACCGAAATGGTCGACCGTCTGGCCCATCGTGCTTGTCTTCGCTACAGGGTAGCTAAACTTGATAGCCTGCGCCGATGCACCGCCTGTAAGGCCAAGTGTAAGGCCAAGTGTCATGGCGGAGCCCAAGAGAGCTGCATTCAGCCACGTAGATTTCTTCATAATTATCTCCTCCCGAGTTTATGTTCTCGACGCCCGAGATAATTCTTGCATTATGAGACAAGTCAATAGACAGCCATTAGAACTTAACTAACTTTTTTCACAATCGGCCTCCTGCCCAGCTTAAGATTATCTCGTAATAACACAGGCCTAACAGCCATTTAAGCGAACTGATTCATCGACCTGCCCGCCAGCAGATTCAATACCAAAGTCGCATAATATGATAATTATTTGACGTTTATGAGCACAGTCTTATGGTTGAGGCTAAGTGGGCGAGAAGCCGGGAGCAGAGATGACGATCGGAAGAAACAGCTACAGCTTGCAGAACCGCCTAGCCGTCATCACGGGAGGCTGCGGACAGATCGGCAGTGCGATCGCAGATATCTTCCTAGAGTCCGGTGCCAGGGTGCAGGTTTGGGACAGGCAGAAGACCTCACAGCTTCGGGGAGATCTCACGTTCCGGGCGGTCGACGTCACGAATGCAGATGCCGTCAATCAGGCCATGGCGGATGCAGCAGGCGATCTCGGGGGCCTCGATCTTCTGGTCAATGCTGCGGGCGTCACCGGGCCGACAAAGAACGTCGCCGATTACACCGCAGCCGAATGGCAAGCGACACTCGCCGTCAATCTCACGAGCGTTTTCTACTGTTCGCATGCAGCCTTGCAGCTGATGAACCCCGCACGCAGCGGCCGGATCATCAACATCGCGTCCATTGCCGGGAAAGACGGCAATCCGGGCATGGCGGCCTATTCCACGGCGAAAGCGGGCGTCATCGCCTTTTCAAAGGCGCTGGGAAAGGAATTGGCGAACACTCACATTCGCGTCCACAGCATCGCGCCTGCGCTTATCGAAACTAATCTTCTGCATCAAATGTCCCCTGAGATGGTGGCCACCAATCTGGCCAAGATCCCAATGGGACGCGCAGGTACACCTCGGGAGGTAGCCGAACTTGCCGCATGGCTCGCCTCCGATGGCTGCTCATTCTCGACTGGAGCAGTCTACGATCTCTCCGGCGGAAGGGCGACTTACTAATGGCGAATTTTCAGAATGCAACGTCGGCGATGCCGGCTACTCTGGAAGGCAAGGTGGCAATTGTCACTGGCGCAAGTCGTGGCCAGGGCCTAGCTGAGGCCCGACTCCTTGCTCAACGCGGTGCAAGCGTTGCTCTCTGCGATGTCCTCGAAGAAGAAGGCCTTGAGGCCACGAAAGCTCTAACCGAAGCAGGATTGAATGTTCGCTTCTTCAAGCTGGATGTCAGCCGAGAGGATGAATGGACGGCCGTTGTCGATGCCGTGGTGAACTGGCGAGGCGCGATTGATATACTCGTGAACAATGCCGGCATCATCAACCGCAAATCGATCGCCCAGACTTCTCCCGACCAATGGCGCCGCCTTGTCGATATCAACCTGACCGGCGCCTTCCTTGGGATTCGCTGCGTGAGCGGCAAGATGGCGCGCGGCAGGGGCGGCGCAATCGTCAATATATCGTCCAACTCGGCATTCTCGGCTCATTACGACCCGGCCTATACGGCCAGCAAATGGGGATTGCGAGGACTGACCAAGGCCGCGGCCATGGAGTTCGCCGGCCGTGGCATTCGCGTGAATTCAGTTTGCCCCGGTCTTGTTTTAACCAAGCTCAACAGCGAGTCGCCCCATCTTGCACCTATGATCGCGATGACGCCCATGAAACGCGCTGCCGCCGATGAGGAAGTCGCACGGCTGGTCGCGTTTCTGGTCAGCGAAGAGGCAAGCTTCATCACAGGTGAGGATTTCACCATCGATGGAGGTTTCACCGCCGGCGCTGCATACCGCCGTGTATCGGAAGAAACGGGCTTGCTCGACTAGATCGCAGTGGCCGGAAGAGATCTTTCCGGCAATTCCACAATGGCTCAACAATCAGGATACGACGATGAAACTTGCGTGCGTTAAAGTTGGGGACATGGAGCGGACCGGGATTGTCCGTGGCAATCAGATTGTCTTTTTCCCTGTTTCAAGCGGCGACATGGTCGACCTCATCAAGCTGGGGCTCGGCAAATTGTCAGAGCTCGAAGCCGCTTCCAATGAAACCTTGCCGATTGAGGGCGCTCATTTCCTGCCGCCGATCCGCCGGTTCCGCCGGGATGTGTTGTGCACCGGGTGGAATTATTGGGACCACTTTGAAGAAGGCATTGGCAAACGCGACGGACAGGAAGTCGAACGTCCAATCGCTCCTACATTCTTCAACAAAGCTCCGAACGCTTTGATCGGCGCTCGGGAGGATATCGCCTTCGATCTCCGCATCTCTCAGAAGTGGGATTATGAGGGTGAAATCGCTATCATCATCGGCAAGGAAGGCCGAAGCATTCCGTCGGACCGTGCAGTCGATCATGTTTTCGGCTATGCTTTGGCCAACGACGTGTCGCAGCGCGATCTTCAGCGCCGGCACGGAGGTCAGTGGTTCAAGGGCAAGAGCATCGATCGCAGCACTCCGCTCGGGCCATATCTCGTCACCGCAGACGAGATCGACCTCCCCTCTGTGAGGCTTGAGACCTTTGTCAACGGCGAGAAGCGGCAGGATGCCTATGCCAAACAGATGGCATTCAATGTTGGCCAGTTGATCGCTGAATTGTCCTTCGGAATGACATTATATCCTGGAGATGTCATCCTGACTGGGACACCCAGTGGTATCGGGATGGCACGCGATCCTCAGGTTTTCCTAAAGAACGGCGACGAGATCGTCGTTCGCGGGACAGGTCTTGGAGAACTTCGCAATCGAGTTGTTGAAACAGATTTGTATGGCAATTCTGACGTCGCACTCGCATAAAGGGCTGCACGTCTCCAACCATGGATCTTTGAACGTTCGGCAGAAGTCCTGCCGAACGTTGACTTGCTGGAACTCCTACCTGCGCCAATCACAATCGCATTCCACCGTCTCCTCGCGTCATGATGGGGTTTGCACGCTGCCCCTTATCGGATTGGCGAGAAAGCAGTTGGAACGAGCAGTCGATTCTCCATCTTCATAATCATAGGCGTGACGGCCGAGAGGTACTTTTGCCACTCAGGCTCTGCCGCTAGAGCCTCCCGACGCGAGATGCGGTCCTCGAACGAAGTATAACCCCAGAGATGAACAAGCGTGCTGAGTTGACCAATTTCGCTAGTAAAATAACCAAGAAGATTGCCCAGGATTCGCGTTTGCAAGTCGAGCGGACCGTTCGTGTATAACGCGAGATAGGTCGGCAGCTTGCCTGTCGCGATAGTGTAGATGCGCTCTTCAATAAGCATCGTTAATCCTTTCAAATAGAAAACATTTGCACGACAAGAATGCGAGAGGCACTGCGCCGATTGGTCCACTCTATCTTGGCTAGACCTTGCCACGCCTGCGTGAAGCGCCTGTCGTCCTGCCAGCTGCATCTGTCCAGTCCAAGCAAGCTATCACATGCCTCTCGATCGAGTATAAGCCATGCTGCAGAGCATGGCAGCAAGTTGCTGTGCAGCCTGCAAGGGTCGAGCGCGTGGGGCAGCGTTCGGGGCGGATGCACAGGCGGTCACTTCACCAAGACACGAAGCGCCCACTCGGAGAGAGCAAGCTATCCTCGATTGAGATACGACGAATTATCCATGGGATCAAAGCTAAGATCTCACACGTCTCGGGAAGCGGCACAGTCGGTACAGCGGCGACCGTCACAGCTGAGGAGGTAGTGTGGAAAGCGAGTGTCGCTCCCTTCCAGATCAAGAGCACGAAAATCTGGCGAGCGCCATATCCCGAGTCCAAAAGGTTCAAATAACCTGAGTGCGTGGGGCCGTCCGGACTCACGAACAGCACTTCGTGGAATCCCGGTGCTAAACCAAAACACGACTGATAGGGAAGGTCTCTTACGGATCACGGGCCGCCCATAAGCGCGGCAGTGTAGAGTTCTGCTTACCCCGCAGGTCGAGACGTTCGGCCTACTTCGGCCTGGTGCCATTTTCAGACGTTCGGTGCATACGACGCGAGTTTCGCAGAGGGCCGTTTATGGAACCACTTTGCTGGTACCTTAAAGTACTAGGTTGTCAGGCTAGCATTATTTCGCGGTAGTCTCGCAATACATGCGTACCTTCGCTCGCTGGCACACGGTCACCGACAATTGCAACATGCGCACCCGCTGCTTTTGCAGCAGCCACGCCAGCGGGAGCGTCCTCGAACACGAGGCATTCATCAATCGACACTCCCAGCAAGTCAGCTGCCTTCAGATATCCTTCGGGATCGGGCTTTCCCCGCGCAACATCTTCCGCGCAGATCATGACGGCTGGCAGAGGGAGGCCAATGGCACGCAGTCGTACGTGAGCGAGCTCCCTTGAGGCCGATGTAACGATGGCCCAAGAAGCGGGATCGAGGCTCGCGAGCAATGGTCCGATCCCGTCAATGGGGACGATGCCGTCGACATTGTCCATCTCTTCCTGAAGAAGCAATTCGGCTTCCGCGTCGATGTTGATGCCAGCCGGCCCGAACTGGCGGATTGTGTCTTCCAATCGAACACCATGCGCGGCCGCCAGCAGGGGAATATGATCGATGCCATGGCGTGCTGCCCAGGTCCGCCAAATCTGCTCTATGACAGCAGTGGAGTCCAACAGGGTTCCATCCATATCAAAGAGGAAGGCTGCATACGATTGATCGTGAAAGCGGAGCTGCGACATCAGGGAATGGTTTCTACGTTCGTGGGACACTTAAGCTATAATACTTCAAAGAGGCTGTGAATTTAATCAAGATTTGCGAAACACCCTATCTACACGCGAATTGCCGATGAGCCCATTTATGGAACAGGGATAATTATTAGCTCTGCATCGTACACAAGCCATATGCTGAGATCAGCCAACGTCTCCTGTGGGCCAAACCAAGAAATTGAGCAGACGGAATGAAAGTCCGCTCACGCCGTGGATCTGGGAATTCGATCTACATCCGCCTCGTGCCAAGTGCTTCCGTTCGGGTTGGACTGGGATTTTCCCCTGTCCACCCGAAGCCCGCGCTATTGAGGTCGCATAATTGTCAGCGTTAGAGGCAGTACGCTAGTCTGTCTCGAATGAAACCTGACTCCCGCATATACGTCACCGGGGCTTCTTGCGCAGGCGTGACGACATTGGGCCGGATGCTGGCGCATCGGCTTGCCGTCCGGCATTTGGATGTCGATGACTTCTATTGGATGCCGACAGACCCTCCTTTCACCACGAAGCGCCCTCCTGAAGAGCGTGTCGGCCTCATCCGTCAAGAACAAGGAAACGACGGGTGGGTTCTGACAGGCTCCTTCGATGGTTGGGGGGACGCGCTTATCGATGATGTCGATCTCATCGTGTTCGTCGACACACCGACGCCTGTCCGAATGGAACGGTTGCTGGCGCGCGAGAGAGAACGCTACCAGGACCGGATAGAGTCAGGTGGTGATATGCACGAGATACATGTCGCATTCCGCCAGTGGGCATCACAGTATGACGATCCTGCATTCTCGGGGCGCAATCGTGTTCGGCATGAAGCCTGGCTTTCGGACCAAACTGTCCCTGTCCTTCGTCTGAATGGGACGCATGACGTCGATGAACTCGTAACGACAGTGATGGCCGCCCTGACTGGGGAGCGGCACGCCGCTCCTTCCAGCGAGCGCACAGCGTAGCGAGCGTTGGCTCTCCACTCGTTGCGGCCGTCCGTGGGGCCATGATTGGAAAGCTGCTTCGGGTCGGGAACTGAGTTTCCGCGCTCTCGGAATGTCCTCTGAGCCATTATCCTCGGCTGACGATCCGGCTCTCACGCGGTTCGTGACACATGTCTCGGCCTGGCTGAACTCCCTGGTGAAACGCAACCGCGTCCGTCAGGTCGGCAGCCTCGACAGCCGAACTGCTTTGGGAGGTGGCAGCATAGACTAGAACAGTCTTTGTCTGGATCGCTCCCCTGAGAGCGATGGACGACTTCATCACAGGAATCGGGCGCAGGAAACGGGTCGTCGCTGACGATCCAATCTGGGAAATCGGCCATGGGCATTGGGCTCAAAGAGGAAGGATTTCCATCAGTGACGACGCTCATGAACAAGACGGCCATCGTGACCGGGGCCAGCTCCGGCATTGGATATGCAACGGCCAAAATCTTTGCGCAGGAAGGAGCGAACGTGCTCGTTACGGCACGCCGATCCGATGAACTCGAAGCGCTGGTTGCGGAGATCAGGGAAGCCGGAGGTACTGCCGTCGCAATTGCCGGTGACGTAAGGGACGAAGCACTCGCTGAGGCACTTGTCAGAACTGCGGTCGAGCGGTTCGGCGGTCTCGACATAGCCTTCAATAACGCTGGTGTCGTAGGCGAGACCGGAGCCGTCTCGGGCCTTTCGGTGGATGGATGGCGCGCTACGCTCGAGACTAACCTGACGAGCGCGTTTCTTGGTGCCAAGTACCAAGTGCCCGCGATGTTAGACCGGGGCGGCGGCTCCTTGATCTTTACGTCGACCTTTGTCGGCTACTCGGCTGGAATGCCTGGAATGGCCGCCTATGCCGCGAGCAAAGCGGGTCTGATCGGGTTGACCCAGGTTCTAGCGACCGAATTTGGCGCCCAGGGCGTTCGCGTGAACGCGATCTTGCCGGGCGGGACCGATACACCGTCCAACATCGTCAATGCGCCGGGATCGCCTCCGGAAGTCCGTACCTTCGTCGAGGGCTTGCATGCCCTCAAGCGGCTCGCGAGCCCGGCGGAAATCGCGAAGGCGGTCCTGTTCCTGGCGTCCGACGCCTCGAGCTTCGTTACGGGAAGTGCCTTCGTCGCCGACGGTGGTGTTTCCATAACCCGGACGTAACAGTTGGTGAGCGCGGGCTCGCGCTCAGTGCACGAGCCCGCCTGCAAGATTGTGTTGCGTACCTGGCAGAACATTCCACCAGCTAGAGTCGGCTCTGGGTCAAACTGAGCCTTTGGGCGTGGCCGTATGGAGGTCAGCTTGTCCCACGATGTCAGAAGCTCCGCTTTCGCCGGCCTCGTGCCAGAACCGGACGCAGACGCCTTGGCGCTTGGGCGCAGGCAGATCGACCTGAAGCTTATCAACACGTAGGAACATGAAAGATCCTCCTCCTGGAGTAAGCTCAGGAAACCGGTCAACGCCCCTTCAAGTTCCTTGGCAGCCGATCTTTAGATCTTTTGTTCCGTCGCTCTGAATAAGAGCACGGGCCAGAACGACGGCTCGGGTATCCAATTCGTGCGGGAGTATAGCCAAGCTCAGTCTTGGCTGCGCTTACACTCTGCTTCTGCTTTTTATCCATCGCTCAGTAGGCGCAGCCAGCACCGTGGTCAGAACCACGATGGCGGCGCCGATGCAGAGGGACAGAGACGGGATTTCGACGAAGTAGAGCCAGCCCGCAAATCCCGAAAAGAGGATCGACATGTATCCGATCGGCGCAAGGAGACGCGCTTCCTGCTTCTGATAGGCCTGCAGCCAGCAATATTGTCCGACCTGCGCCAGGACGCCGATGAGGATGATGTTCGGTGCCGCGCTCCATGGGATCGGCTCCCAGACGACGACCGCAGGGATCAAGGTCAGGAACGTTAGGCCGACCGTGTAGAAGAGCATCAGGACGACCGTGTTTTCGTCCGCAAGCCGTCTCGTCTGCACGACGGCAAGGGAGCCGAAGAACACGGATCCGAAAGCGGCGAGCAGTCCCACATTCCACGGAATCGCATCAGGCTGCACCATGATGATGACGCCAATAAAGCCGAGCATCGTGAAAACATAGCGTATCCGGCTCACGCTCTCCCCCAGCATGATCGCCGCCATCACCAGCAGCATGATCGGGCGCGTGAAGCCGATGGCGGTGACGAGAGCTAGGGGCAGAGCCGCGAAGGCTGCGAAATTGAGTGTCAGGGCTGCGGAGTTGAAAGCGACACGGGCAAGGTGACCGCGAATGTTCGTCAGGTGCGTCAGCTTCCGGCGGTGGCGCCACACCAGCGGCGCCACCGAGATGAAACCGACGAGCGATCGCAGAAAGACCAACTGGACCGCCGCATAAGTCTCGCCCTCGGCCTTGACAAGGATCTGCATGGCCGTGACCAGCGCCATGTCAAGCAATAGCCATCCTGCGCTGATCCATAAAGGGACATGAGGCGCGCCCGATCTTCTGTCTGGTTCTAGCTCCATGGGTTCTCAGGCGGGCTGAACGAGATTAGCCAAGAGGCGGAAGGCACCGGGAATGAGCTTGTCCAGTTGATGGTGCAGAACGAGCGCAGAATGGGTATGCCGCCCGCGCCCGACGCGGGCTGAAATCAGCGAACCATTGAGCGGGCTCTCACCCGGATCATTGAGTGACAGAAGCTCTTCATAGGCGGGATCGTAGTCGGCTGCGAAATAGAGTCCTCTCTCCTTGTCCCAGCCCTCCCAATCGCTCGCGTTGATCCTGTTCGGAGAGGTCAATAACGGATGATCCGGTTTCAGAACCGTCACTGGAGCGGAAGGATCGGTCACACGCCAGCGCAGCGACGGCGAGCCGATGACGAGTCGGCGTGGCGGCGTCCGGTCCGGGTTCCAGCCATCCGTCGGACGATGGTAGAGCGTCACCAAATGCCCGCCCTCCTCCACGAACCGATGCAACCGGCCGTTCCCGTCTTGCAGGTCGCGCCTGAGCCCGAAGGCAAAGATGCCGATGACGATGGTGGTGAAATCGGCAAGGGATCCGGTTTTCAGATCCCCCTCCGCGAGATCCGTCACATCGAGCCCGAGGCGACGCATATGCATCCCGACATTGTCGCTGCCGCCACCGACATATCCGACTCGGGCGCCTTTCGGCAGAGCGACATCGAGCGTCAGAATTTTTAGCTCCGCCGGCGCAACGAACGGAACCGGCTGGATGTGCGGATAGGCGATGGTTCGCACGGAACTTGCCGGTCTGCCATCGAGGATCGGAACGAGAGTTGAAACACCGGCCCTCTCTTGCTGCGGAGGATCAATGACCCAATCACTGTCTTGGCGCCGAACGCTCCAGCCTTTCGGCGCCTGCCAGTCTGTGGGCGCTGCGCCCGTGACTTGGACACGGATGCTGGACGCCGGTGCATAGACCCTCATGATCGCGAAAGCCGGATCGAGCGACAGGGATTGTTGCGGGCCGATCATAAGGGATGTCTCGGGATCGAGATCGATCTCGATCCTGCGGCCGTCGAGATCACCGCTCACACAAAGACCGGCCTCGCCATTGCCGCCCATGGGATCGAACGCTGGCGGGTAATGTCCCGTATAAGAAGCCTTCTCCGGAATTGCGACGTCATAGCGAACGCATCTCGGTTCGCGGAAAACTTCCTTGACTTCGACCCCTTCGGGAAGCCGAGGCTCGACCGAGAGGTTCGCAAGGCTGGGCGCATCGATGGAGACCTTCAGCTCGACCTGCGCTCCCGGATATCCCGCTCCGTGGAATACCGCCCTTGCGGCGTTCGCGTTCGCTTCGAAAAGTGTAACATCGATCTCGCGAAGCTTGCGGTTGAGACGATGCCCTAATTGGTCGATGACGGGCCGATCCATGCCCTTCCGTGCGCCCTCAATCAACCGCGCCGCGTGAGAGAGCGAAGCGCTGATGAGCCTGCGATCGGGAAACGCCGCGACGGCTGCATCAATGCATTCCTGTGCTTCATGCAGGGCAGCACTTGCCTTTTCCGTCAGGCCCGGCGTTTCCGCGAGATCGCGAAGCCCCCCAGGCAGGTGATCGCGGATGTCGCGCTCCAGGTCCGGCGAAGCGCCGGCATGCCGCTTCAGATGAAGGCTCCACTGATCGATGGGATCGTCGCGCCACTCGCCCATGCCCTGTGAGGCATGCGCAGCACGGGACCACTCGCCGAGTTGCTTATAGGCCAATCCGGTAACGGCATCGCCGCCAACAATCTGGATGTCTAAGGTTGCAGGCGGCGGCGGCACTTCGTCGTCATAGGCGTAGCCCGCCCCGGACCATGCAGGCAGATAGAATTTGGACACCTGCCACGGCGCGAGGCCCAATTCCGCGTGTTCCGGAAAGGCTGCGGGATCGGCCGCCAGATTCAGTGCCTTTTCGGCGGCGCGGGTCATCGCGCGATGGTGGCCGTGCTGGCCCGGCACGTCCAGGAATGTTGGAATCACGATGTCGGGCCGATATTGGCGATAGCACCGGACAAGCCGTTCGACGATCCGTTCCTCGCCCCATCGCCGGAGAGTGTCGTCACCGTTCTTGGAGAAGCCGAAATCGTGAATCGGATCGCCCGGACCATGACCGAGCCATGCCACATCGGCATCGATGCGGCGTGCGGCCTCCTCCATCTCGGCCGTTCGCAAAGCGCCGAGCGCGCCGCCCCGCTCCGGCCCGAGCGCGTTCTGCCCACCTTCGCCCCGCGTCGAGCAGGCCACTACGGTCCGGATGCCGTAAGCAAAACGCAGAGCTGCTAGCAGGCCGTTGATCTCGTCGTCCGGATGCGCACCAATGTTCATCACGGTCAGCGTGGATCTTAACCGGCTTAGGGCCCGATGCAGACGAACCGGCGCCGGCTGATGGACGGCGCGGGCAAGACGGTCATGGTCACCCAGCAAGAGAAACCTCCTCTGCGGGTTGCTCCCGGTGAGCGGCGTGCGCGGTATCAAGACGGGGCGTCATCGTTTCCAGAAGCGGCAGGGCGGCAGCACCCAGGGCAGCCGTCAGTCGCCCTGTCTTCCCGCCGATCAGGCGCGCCTCGCTCCGGTTCCTTCGGCTCGCGACAGAGAGAGGGAGCGGCTGCATGGTTCGAGTAAGATCGTCCAGGAGACTTGGCGGAAGAGCGCCGCCGATCACGACGGCCTCGGGATCGAAGAGATTTTCGAGCATGGCGATCTGGGGTGCCAGATAGCCGGCCGCCTCCTGGATCCACGTCTCGACGACGGGATGCTTCTCGTGGTGCAGCCGCTCCAGATGCGCGTAATCGACCCGGCGGATTCCAGCCGCCGCCAGTCTCTCGGTGAGAGCTTGAAGCGAGGCGTAAGCCTCGAGGCAGCCATGCTGCCCGCATGAGCAGAGGCGCCCGCCTTTTTCCACCAGCACATGCCCTATTTCGCCCGCATTGCCGTTGGCTCCGCGGTAAGGACGGCCGTCAATCATGATGCCGAGTCCAAGGCCCCGCCCGAAATAGATCAGGCAAAAGTTCTTAAACGCCTTGGCTGCCCCGTAGAGACGCTCTCCTACGGCCGCTGCCGTAGCATCGTTTTCGAGGGCAATCGGAGCGCCCAGCATGTGGCCCAACTCGGCGGACGCGTCGAAGTCCAGCCATCCCGACAGAGTTGTCGGTCCGACGGAGGTCATGCCCTCGACGTTGAAAGGCCCTGGCATCACCACACCGACTCCCAAGAGCTGCGGCGCCGGGGACTTCAACTGCGCCTGAGCCGCTGTAATCTCTGTCTTGATGGCGGGAAGCACGGCCTCAGGGTCATTTCGCGGAATGGAAAGGGTGCGCTGCGCACGGACCCGACCACCAATATCGACCAGCAGCGTAGAAATGTGATCGGCAGCGATCTCGACTCCGGCCGTCATGCCGCCCTCAGGATTGACGGCGAATTGGATCGGCGGCAGGCCACGACCTGCCCTGAGCCTCTCTCCCCTGATCAGCAATCCATCGGCGACAAGCTCCTCGACGATGTTCGAGACGGCCTGCGTGCTCAGATGTGCATGCCGGGAGATTTCCATCCGACCGACCGGTCCGAACTGGCGGACGACATCCAGCACCACGCGCCGGTTGTGAGAGCGATTCCGCTCCGGATTGCTGCCGATCGTCGACTGGATTCCAGCCTTTGGTCTCTTCGACATCTCCAAACTCCACAACGCTGACGATGAACCGAGGCCACGAATAACTCAAGTGGATTATCTTATTGACAGTTCCTGGACTCTGGGTGAGCCTTGGCCACGGAGCGGTCCTTCAGAAGGCCGTCACCGGAGAGATGTCGGCGCCTCGCGCCAGAAAAAACGGAGAGGGATATGCGTTTTCGTCAGTTGCTCGCGAGCGTCGCCTTGGGCGTCGCCACACTCGCCACCACCGGAGCGAAGGCCGTCGAGATCGAATACTGGCAGTATGTCTTTGACACGCGCGTCAAGGCGATGAACCAGCTGATCGCGAAGTTCCAGGAAGCCAACCCTGACATCAAGGTCAAGCAGACCACCTTCCCCTATGCCGACTACCAGACGAAAGTCGCCGCCGCGATTCTTGCCGGCCAGGGCCCGGACGTGGTGCAGCTCTATTATGGCTGGCTCGACAATTTCATTGGCGGCAAGATGATCCGTCCACTGCGCGCGGAAGCATTCCCAGCGGCGGACATCGAGCGCGACTTCTTCCCGATTGTAAGCGCCATGAAGCGCGGCAACGATTATTACGGCCTGCCAACAGCGGTGCGATCCCTCGCGCTGTTCTACAACAAGAAGGCCTTCAAGGATGCGGGCCTCGACCCCAACAACCCGCCTAAGACCCTCGACGAACTCGTCGCCGCAGCCGAGAAGACGACCAAGCGCGATGGCGGCGGCAACATTGTTTCCGCGGGGATCACTCTCGATATGGGTGGACAGGATCAGCATTGGTGGCGCGAAGTCCTGGTCCGTCAGTTCGGCGGCGCTCCCTACACGGACGGCGATTCCAAAGTTGCTTATAACGACGAAGCCGGACTGAAGGCGCTCACGTTCTACACGGACCTTCAGAAGAAGCAGAAAGTCGGCCAGGTCGGCTTCATGGATGAAGGGCAAGCCGCCTTCCGTGCCGGCCTCGCTGCGATGACCATCGACGGCACGTTCCGCCTGGGCTCCTTCAACTCGATCAAGGCCTTCGAGTGGGGCGTAACCGAGCTCCCCGCCAATGCCCAGGGTGTGCGCAGCACCTTTGCGAGCTACTTCGCCAACGCGATCACGACGAAAGCCGAGGGCGAGAAGCTTGCCGCCGCTGAGAAGTTCCTGGCCTACGTGTCCTCGCCAGAGGCCATGAAGATCTGGCTGGAGGTTGTCGGCGAGTTGCCGGCGCGGCGCGCCTCGGCCCTGACACCCGAGAATGTTGCAAACCCGATCTACGGCCCGTTCCTCAAGGGTCTGGAGTATGCTCACACGACACCGTTCAAAGATGAGCTGGCCCAGCGGCAGATCGCCATCGACATGGTCAACCGAGTGCTGATCAACGGCGAGGACCCCAAGACCTCGCTCGCGAAGGCGGCGGAAGCCGAGCAGGCGATCCTCGATCGCGCCAAGCGCTAAGGCAATCTCCGCTAGGAAGAAGCGTATGTCCGCAACTGCACAGCAAGAGGCCGCCCCAGGCGGCCTCTGGTCGAGGATAAGCCTTGGCCAGAAACAGGTGATATGGGCGTGGGGCTTCCTCGCGGCTCCTCTTCTCTTCTACGTCATCATCCGCTTCTGGCCGACCTTTCAGGCCTTCTACCTCTCGGTCACGGACTGGACGCTCACCAAGCCCGCCTCCTTCGTCGGGTTCGAGAATTACCAAAGACTGTTCAACGATCCGCTGTTCTGGCAGGTGTTCCGCAACACCTTCATGTACCTGATTCTCGGTACGCCGATCAGTCTGCTGATCTCCTTCGTGGTGGCCTATTACCTTGATCGGGTGCGGTTCATGCACTCGTTCATCCGCGCGCTGTATTTCCTGCCGTTCCTGACCACAGCCGCAGCGATGGCCTGGGTTTGGCGCTGGTTCTACCAGCCGGTTCCCATTGGGGTGATCAACGATGTCCTCGCGAGCTTCGGCATCCCGCAGCAGCCTTTCCTGCGCTCGACCTCGCAGGCGCTGCCGGCGGTGCTCGCCCCCGCCGTGTGGGCCGGTCTCGGTTTCCAGGTCATCATTTTCCTCGCGGGCCTGCGCGCTATCCCGGTCACCTACTACGAAGCTGCCCGCATCGACGGCCTGTCGGAAGGAGCGATCCTGCGCCGGATCACGCTCCCGCTGCTGAAGCCCACCCTGGTCTTCTTGGTGGTGTTCTCGTCCATCGGCTTCCTGCGCATCTTCGACCAAGTCTACAACATCAACACAAACGATCCCGGCGGTCCCCTCAACTCCACCAAGCCCCTGGTCCTGATGATCTACCAGACGGCCTTCAGCTCCTATGAAATGGGATATGCCGCTGCGCAGACCGTCGTCCTGTTCATGATCCTTCTCGTGATCTCCCTTGTCCAACTGCGCCTCATGAGGGACCGCTGATGAGAGCTGATGCCCCCTCCCAAGCCCTGCCGATGTCACGGATCAAGCCCGGACGGATCGTCGCCTGGACGCTCCTGTTCATCGGCGGCGTCATCATGGTGACGCCTCTGCTGTTCATGCTTTCGACCTCCCTCAAGGATGCGTCACAGGTATATGACCTCCGTGTGATCCCGGAAGCCCCAACCCTCGACAATTACATAGAGATCCTCAGCGACGGCCGCTTCACGCGCTGGTTCGTCAACTCGACGATCATCGCAATCATCGTCACTCTCTCGAACGTCTTCTTCGACAGTCTCGTCGGCTACACGCTGGCGAAGTTCCGGTTCCGCGGCCGGTACATCGTCTTCATCGCCATCCTGTCCACCCTGATGATCCCGACCGAGATGCTGGTCCTGCCCTGGTATCTCATGGCCAGCCAGTTCGGATGGGTCGACAGCTACTGGGGCATCATGTTTCCAGGGATGATGACGGCCTTCGGCACGTTCCTGATGAAGCAGTTCTTCGAAGGCGTGCCGGACGATTTCCTGGAGGCAGCTAGGATCGACGGGCTCAACGAGTTCACCATCTGGTGGAAGATCGCCATGCCCCTGGTGACCCCTGCCCTGTCGGCGCTGGCGATCTTCACCTTCCTCGGCAATTGGACGGCCTTCTTCTGGCCGCTGATCGTGACCACGAGCGCCGAGCTCTACACCCTGCCGGTCGGCCTCTCCAGCTTCGCGGTGGAGCAGTCGATCCAGTGGGAGAAGATCATGACGGGTGCGAGCATCGCAACCCTTCCCACCCTTGTCGTCTTCCTGTTCCTCCAACGCTACATCGTCCGGGGCGTCATGCTGGCCGGACTCAAAGGCTAAAGCCGATGCCAGCCGCCACCTTCAACGACACCTCCGTCTTCCCGGATCCGGTCTACAAGGAAACCGTCCTGCGCCCGCTCTTCGACGGCGCGAAGGATCATCATGTGGAAGGCTTCCGCCTGATCGACCGGGCTCATCTCGTGATGCTCCACGAAACCGGAATCCTGACCATCGAGCAGGCTCGTCCCATCGCTCAGGCGCTCGAAACCATCGATCGCGAGATCGATGTGAGCGCCCTCACCTATACGGGCGAGGTGGAGGATTTCTTCTTCCTGATGGAGAAAGAGCTGCGCAAGCGCCTGGGGCCTGATCTCGCCGGCCGGCTGCATACGGCGCGCTCCCGCAACGATATCGATCACACCCTGTTCAAGCTGGGCCTCAAGCACCGGATTGATCCCCTGCTGGAGCGGCTTGTCCGGTTGGCGGAAACCCTGGCATCGGTCGCCGAGCGCGAGAGCGACACGCTCATCGTCGCCTATACCCATGGCCAGCCGGCACAGCCGACCGTCTTCGGCCACTATCTTTCTGCCGTTCTCGAAACCCTGCTGCGCGACATCGCCCGGCTCGAGGCTGCCCGAGACATCGTCGACCGCTCCCCGATGGGCGCCGCCGCGATCACCACAAGCGGCTTTCCCATCGACCGGGATCTGATGGCCCATCTCCTGGGCTTCAGCAGGCCGCTGCAGAATTCCTACAGCTGCATCGCCTCGATCGACTATATCACGTCCACCTATTCGGCGATTGCACTGGCGTTCCTTCACCTCGGCCGCTTCATCCAGGATCTTCAGTTCTGGACGAGCTTCGAGGTGGGGCAGGTCTATGTCCCGAATGCCTTCGTGCAGATCAGCTCGATCATGCCCCAGAAGCGCAATCCCGTTCCCATCGAGCACATGCGCCATCTATCCTCCCAAACGGTGGGGCGAGCGCAGGCGATGCTCACGATCATGCACAATACGCCTTTCACCGACATGAACGACAGCGAGGGCGAGAGCCAGGGTTTCGGCTATGGCGCCTTCGAGAGCGGAGGCCGCATTCTCGACCTGCTGGCTGCCCTCGTTCCGGCCCTGAGCATCAATCCGGAGCGGGTGCGCCAGAACATCCGCCGCAGTTGCATCACGGTCACAGAGCTTGCCGACAGCCTGGTGCGTCAGGAGGGCTTGTCGTTCCGCGAGGCGCACGAGATCGCCGCTGAGGTTTCACGCGCAGTGGTCGCAGTCGGCGGCGACATTGCCGAGGACGGCTATGAGGCGTTCCAAGAGGCTTTCGAGCGCTGTGCGGGCAGAAAGACGAAGATCGAACGAGCCTTGTTCGCTACGATCGTTTCACCGGAAAATTTCGTCGCCGTTCGCGACCGCTTCGGCGGGCCGGCGCCGCGGGCATTGTCTGAGGCAATTACCGGCTACAATCAGGAGATCGCCCGCATTCGCGACCGGATGCGGGAGGCGAACCGACAGGCCGAGGCGTCAGCCAAGGATCTCCAATCCCGTTTCAACGCACTTCTCGGAGCCCGCTAATGGCGACCATCAAACTCGATCGCCTCGTCAAGCGCTATGGACAGGCCACCGTCGTCCATGGGATCGACCTCTCGATTCAGGACGGTGAATTCGTCGTGCTGGTTGGCCCATCGGGCTGCGGCAAGTCGACGACGCTGAGGATGATCGCAGGGCTTGAAGAGATCAGCGGCGGCGAGATCCGGATCGACGGACGTGTCGTCAACGACCTTCAGCCGAAGGACCGGAACATCGCCATGGTGTTTCAGAACTATGCCATCTATCCTCACATGACCGTGGCCGACAACATCGCCTTCGGCCTCTACCGCTCCAAGCTCTCGAAGAGCGAGAAGCGTCAGCGCGTCGAGCAGGTCGCCGGGACGCTCGGCCTCTCGCAGCTCCTGGATCGTCGCCCGTCGGCACTTTCTGGAGGCCAGCGCCAGCGCGTCGCCATCGGACGGGCGATGGTACGCGATCCGGCCGCCTTCTTGTTCGACGAGCCTCTCTCCAACCTCGATGCTCAGCTGCGCACCCAGATGCGCATCGAGATCAAGCGTCTCCATCATCGGCTCGGCACGACCTCCGTCTTCGTCACCCATGATCAAGTGGAAGCCATGACCATGGCCGACAGGATCGTGGTGATGCGCGACGGTCGGATCCTCCAGGTCGGAACGCCATTGGAACTCTACGAAAGACCGGTCGACATCTTTACCGCGCGGTTCATCGGAAGCCCGACGATGAATCTGCTTCCGGCCTCGTTGAAAGAAGGTCGGGCCGATCTATCGGGCGGCAGTTCCGTCAAGATTCCATCCTTGTCCTCATCGTCCTCCGAAATCCTGATTGGTGTCCGTCCGCAGGATCTCGCGCTGGGGCTATCAACCGGAATGCCGGGCTTCTCCATATCGGGTACGGTCGTCGTGGTGGAACCCCTGGGCTCCGAAACCCTCGTCCACATCGAGAGCAGCGATCAGACCGTCATCGGCTCGGCGCCCGGACGGCAGATTCCGAAGATCGGCGAGCCGATGACCCTGCATGCTCCGGCGGAGAGGCTTTATTATTTCGACAAGGTGACAGAGAAGGCCTTGGCAGCCCAATGACCGGGACGACCCTTCAGAAGAACAAGGTTCTGTGCCTTGGACGCACTTATTGCGACATCATCTTCACAGGCCTGCACGATATGCCGACGCTCGGCCGCGAGCGCTTTGCCAAGGACGTGACCATCGTTGCAGGCGGCGGGGCCTATATCACCGCAGCTCATCTTGCATACCTCGGCCGGGCGGCAGCATTGCTCACGCGCCTTGGAACCGACCCTCTCTCACAGGCTCTTAATCCAGAGCTTGAAGCGAGCGGCATCGATCTCGGCCTCGTCGAGCATTCTCACGACGCAGGGCCCCAGCCGACTGTCGCCCTAGTAAAGGACGGCGAGCGCGCCTTCATTTCCCGACGCGCCGGAACCTCCAGGCCTGCTACTCTAGAGAAGGCGCTCTCCACGCCCGGCATCGTGCATTTGCATATCGCGGAGTTCGCGACCCTCAAGGAAAATCCGGACGTGGTCGCCATAGCGAAGGATCGAGGCCTGACCGTCTCCCTCGATCCGAGTTGGGACGATCAGCTGATCCGTCGGGACAGCGGCTTCTTCGAGACCTGTTCAGGCGTCGATCTCTTCCTGCCTAATGTCGAGGAAGGGAAAGCGCTGACCGGCGAAACTTCGGAAGAAGCCATCCTGCGCCATCTGCAAGCACATTTTCCGTTGGTCGTGCTGAAGCGCGGCGAACACGGCGCCATGGCCTCCCACGCATCGACCTTCATCTCGGCGGAGGCCCTTCCCGTCGACGTAATTGACACGACTGGCGCGGGCGATGCGTTCAACGCCGGTTTTCTGCATTCCTGGCTTACGACACCTGATCTGGAGAGGAGCCTAGTTGCGGGGATAGAGGCAGGTGCCCGCTCCGTCCAATCAGCGGGCGGAGCACCGACGCGGTTATTGTAAGGGGTACAGTTAAGCACCTCTATGAATGCCTGCTATGGGTCAAAATTTCACGTTCCGGCCGCTTCACGAACGTCGGCACTAGAGTGTCGAAGCGGACCAAATGCTTACGTCTCAGGAGTGCTGATTTCGTTGAAAAAGTCCTCGTGATTGGCGGCGGATCGTGATTCCCTGAAGAGGCATTCTCAGCAGGAGGATCGGGCCATGATGGGCGAGCGTCTCGTGATGCAGGAGAGCCTATTCTATGAGTTCCGGCTCGAGGATCACGTCCCCTGCGATCACCTCCTGCGGCGCATCGACCGCTTTGTCGACTGCTCCGGGCTGCGCCAGCATCTCGCCGGCTATGACAGCACCACAGGCCGCCCCTCTGTCGATCCCGAACTGATGATCCGCATGCTGCTGATCGGCTACTGCCTCGGCATCCGCTCCGAGCGACGCCTATGCGAGGAGGTGCACCTCAATCTTGCCTACTGGTGGTTCTGCCGCCTGGGCCTGGAGGGCAAAGTGACGGATCACTCCACCTTCTCCAAGAACCGGCACGGGCGCTTTCGCGAGAGCGACTTGTTCCGCCACCTGTTCGAGGTGGTGGTGCAGCGCTGCCTGGACGAGGGGCTGGTGGGTGGTGAAGGGTTTGCGGTCGATGCCAGCCTGATCCAGGCTGATGCCAACAAGCAGCGCTCTCTGGCAGGCGCCGACTGGAGAGCCCAGGATCACACCGAGGCAGCGCCGCGGGCGGTGCAGGAGTATCTCGCTACATTGGACGAAGCCGCTTGGGGTGCAGCGACAGACGTTGAGCCGAAGTTCGTCTCTCCCTCGGATCCAGCAGCCCAGTGGACCGGTGCCATGCGCGGTCCGGCGTTCTTTGCTTATGCGGACAACTACCTCATCGACCTCAAGGCCGCCGTAATCGTGGATGTCGAAGCTTCCAGAGCGGTGCGGCAGGCCGAAGTGGGCGCGGCTCGCACCATGCTGGAGCGCACGGCTGAACGCTTCAGTCTCAAGCCCGAGCGGCTGGCGGCGGACAGTGCCTATGGCTCGGCCGAGATGCTGCACTGGCTCGTGGACGAGCAGAAGATCGAGCCGCATGTCCCCGTCATCGACAAGTCCGAGCGCCAGGACGGCACCCTCTCACGGGCGGACTTCACTTATGATCCTGAAGCGGACGCCTACACCTGTCCTGAAGGCAAGACGCTGACGACCAGCGGCACGGTTGTGAACGAGGGCACGACGCGCATCTATCGAGGCAGCACGTTCGATTGCGGCTCCTGTCACCTCAAGGAGAAGTGCTGTCCCAATACGCCGGCGCGCAAGATCCCGCGCAGCATCTACGAGCATGCCCGGGAGGTCGCCCGAGTGCTGGCCGGCACGCTGGCCTATGAGCGGTCACGTCAGGGGCGCAAGCGCATCGAGATGCTGTTTGCCCATCTCAAGCGGATCCTGAAGATGGGACGCCTGCGGCTGCGCGGTCCGTGCGGGGCTCAGGACGAGTTCCTGCTGGCAGCAACGGCTCAGAACCTGAGGAAGCTCGCCAAGCTGATCACCCCATCAGAGCCTCAGATGACCCAAGCAGCCTGAGGACGGGCCGGGGAACGGCTCGGCGTGCCCCTCGCTTCCGCAAACAAAGCTTCGCCGCCGCGTCAGACAATTTGAGCGCCGACTTTGTCAACGCAATCTGCCAGGAGCGAACCTTTATGTTTCACATGGCAATCTCGCGGGAGGCGGACTGCGAAACAGGTATCATCCGGGTCCGCGGTGATGGTCATGGTAGGTTGCGCAAATGAAAACTGTCAGGCCGGGCGATGCGGAGCTGAGCCTGGGCGTACCGCCAGCTACAAGCCGATCCGGCTTCAATCATCGGTCCGCAGCCGATGACTGATCCCTGTCTCGGTCAGGATATAGTGCGGTTGCTCTGGATCCGGCTCCAGCTTTCCTCTCAAGGATCGCACGTAGATACGAAGGCACTGCAAGTCTCCCTTCACCCCCCAACCTTCTCCACGATGGCACGACGGGTCAGTCTCATGCCTGCATGAGACACCAACAGGCGCAGAATGACAGTACCGTTGAGGGTAAGCTCCTGGCGGTGTCTGCTGAGTCCAACGCGCCTGAGGCGACCCTGCTCCGAATCGTCGATCGGATCTAATGCACCGGCGTCGAGTTGTCCTCTGGCCAACCTGAACCAAAGGCACCGCACGATGGCCGACCCAGCTCCGGCCCCTCCAACCCCGCCAGCCCTCCAGCCCGCAGGGTCTCCGATCTTGACAGCCGGCGGCATTGTGCTGGCGATCGCAGGCCTCTACTTCGGCCGCGATCTCTTCGTGCCCTTCGCCCTGGCCATTCTCTTGAGCTTCGCCCTGACGCCGCTGGTCAACTGGCTCAGACGCTGGAAGCTGCCGCGGATAGCAGCCGTGCTCGTGGCTGTGACGCTTGCCTTCATCCTGATCGCAGGCATTGCTTTCGTGGTCGGACGCCAGCTCGTTCAACTCGCCGACAACCTCCCGATCTACCAGACCACCATCACCGGCAAGATCCGCTCGTTGCAGGCCTCCGCTCCTGGCGGGGGGATCGTGGACAAGGTCACGACGACCATCCAGGATGTCGGCAAGCAGATCTCCGGAGAGGAGCCCCCTGACACCCCTCCGGCGCAGGCACCCGAATCCAGGCTCGGCAGCGGCACACCGCAGGAGCCCGTCACCGTGCGGCTCGAAGCCCCGCAGGCCAAGCCGCTCGAGATTATCCAAGCTGTCGTTGGTCCGTTGCTGGCGCCGCTCGCCACCGCTGGCCTCGTCATCATCTTTGTGATCTTCGTGCTGCTCGAGCGCGAGGACCTGCGCGACCGCTTCATCAAGCTGGCGGGCGCCGGCGACCTCCAAAAGAGCACTCAGGCCATCAATGATGCCGCCGCCCGGGTCAGCCGGTATTTGCTGATGCAACTCGTGGTGAACCTGACCTACGGCATCCCGATCGGCATTGCCCTCTACTTCATCGGCGTGCCGAATGCCCTGCTATGGGGCCTACTGGCGGCGGTGCTGCGGTTCATTCCCTATCTTGGCCCCTTCCTAGCTGCCCTCTTCCCGATTGCTCTAGCAATCGCGGTCGATCCCGGCTGGACAATGCTGTTTTTGGTCGTAGGCCTGTTCCTTGTCGCCGAGCTAATCAGCAACAACGTCATCGAGCCATGGCTCTATGGTTCGAGCACCGGGCTTTCGTCACTGGCCATCATCATGGCGGCGATCTTCTGGACCAGTCTCTGGGGCCCGGTCGGGCTGTTCCTCGCGACGCCCCTGACGGTGTGCCTCGTGGTCATCGGCCGCTACGTACCCCAGCTCGAATTTCTCGGCATCCTCCTCGGTAGCGATCCGGTGCTTGCTCCCGAGGAGCGACTCTACCAGCGCCTGCTGGCCGGCAACCTCGAGGAAGCGGTGGAGATGGCCGAGGATTACGTCGACGAGCACTCCTCGCGTGAGCTTTACGACAACGTAGCCATTCCGGCTCTCCGCTTGGCCGAGAACGACCGCCAGCGCAGCACCACCGACACCAACTACCGACGGCTCGTTGCCGACACAGCGATCTGTGTCGTGCGCGAGGTCGAAGATCATATCCGGGAGAAGGCCACTTCCAGCGATGATGCGGAGGCGGGCGAAAATCCCGTACCAGCGGCCCGCGAGGCGCAGCCCGCGACCGTCCTCTGCGTGGCAGGGCGCACCGAACTCGACCGCGCGGCGGCAGAGATGATGGCGCAGGTGCTCGAGGAGAGCGGTATCGGTGCCCGAGTCCTGCCGCCGATCGCCGTCAGCCAGGGAGCCCTGGGGCAGCTTGAGCTGCAAGGTGTGGACGTGGTGTGCCTGTCCTACCTGCATCCCCAGCCGCAGGTCTATGCCCGGTATATCCACCGCCGCCTGCGCCGCCGGGCACCGCACATGAAACTCGTCGTCTGCTGCTGGAATCTCGCAACTGGGATGGGGCAAGCAGATGAATTTAAGAAGCAGATGGCAGCCGATGCAGTCTTCGTCTCGCTCGAGGCCTGTGTCGAGCAGGTGAAAGTGTGGGTCCGCCGCCCGGCAGCGCCCGGTGAAGCGCCTCTGGTCCTTCCTGATATCGAGCAGGCGCAGATTGCGGCGCTGCATAACCTCGGTTTGGCCTCCGTGCAAGGCCGCCAGTTCGACGAGGCATCGAGGAAAATCGCGCAGGCGTTCGATGTACCTCTTGCCCTTGTGTCCTTCGTGGATGATGTGCATCGGACACCGCCCAACGCGGTAGGACTGACCCAGGAAACGCAGGTCACGCAGCAGACTCCTCATCAGGAATCGCTCGACGCCCACGTGATTGCGGCGAATGAGGTGCTGGTGTCCGGCGACGTGACCAAGGATCCCCGCTTTGCCGACGATCCGCTCGTGCTGGAGAAGGGCATTCGTTTCTACGCCGGGGCTCCGCTGCGGACCTCGGCGGGACTGGTGATCGGCACCCTGTGCGTCATCGACACGCGGCCACGCGAGTTCTCGGAGCCGAATTGCCGACGCCTCCAGGATATGGCTGACGAACTGATGAGCCAGATCGAGCGTCGCCCTGTGGAAGACACGAGCAGGCCCCGACCCAACCCCGTCACGGTCGCTGGCACGACGTGAGACATTCCTCTGATGCGGCTCACATCACAGACACGCCACTGCGGACAAACTTACATTAGGGCGTAAAGTCCGGATTGGGTCAGGAACCGAGATTTCCTGCGCTTTCGCAGCGTCCGGTTCAACGAGGATTGCTGCCTTCTGGCTGAGGTCTCAGGCGTACCAACAGCGGTCCTTCCGGCCTAGGGCTAGTCTGCTAGGGCGGCCTCACTCGAAGAGGGCATGTGTGCGGTGACCCAGGTCCACGAGCGTATCGCAGCGTGTAGGTCCTTGCAGGTCTCCGGCAGCGCCCATTGCTCGTAGCTGGTCGCCAACACACAGCGGATGCTGCGGTCCAGTGTTTCGAGGATCAATCGATCTCCAATAGTGTCGGGCGTCCGGCAGCAGAGGCAGTAGGGGCACACCAAGCTGCTGGGTGGTGTTCAGCAGGGCGCAGACGCCTCCATACCTCCTCCGTAACGGCCTCCCACGCTCCCCTCACCCACAGCATATCCCAACCCTACTGTCATAATCCGTCAGCCTCCCGTGCTAAGGTCGACGCATGTCACGTGCCGAACGCCTTTTCGATCTCTTGCAAATCCTTCGCCGTCACCGTCGCCCGGTGAGCGGGGCGGTGCTGGCACGGGAGGCAGGGATTTCGCTGCGCACGCTCTATCGTGACATCGCCTCGCTTCAGGCCATGGGCGCGCAGATCGAGGGCGAGCCGGGGCTCGGCTATGTGTTAAAGCCCGGCTTCCTGCTCCCTCCTCTCATGTTCTCCGCCCAGGAGATCGAGGCGCTGGCGCTCGGCCTGCAATGGGTCGGGCGGCGCACCGATGAGGGGATGGGACAGGCGGCACGCAACGTCATGGCCAAAGTCGCCGCCGTGCTTCCCGCTGACCTGCGCGAGCGCATGGAGGACGACGCTCTTGTGATCGGTCATGGCTGGGACCGACCGCAGCCCATTGATCTTGCGCTGCTCCGGCGTGCGCTGAGCGAAAGCCGGAAGCTGTCCATCCGCTACACCGACGAAAAGGGCGCGCGCTCCAAGCGGATCATCTGGCCCGTGTCGATCGGGTTCTTCGAATCGACCCGCGTGTTGGTGGCCTGGTGCGAGTTGCGGGGAAGCTTTCGGCATTTCCGCACTGACCGGATCGAGGCGGCGGAAATCCTGCCCGAACGCCTGCCCCGGCCGCGCCGTCATCTCATGAAAGAATGGCAGAAAACGCTACTGCCAGAATCTGACAGCAGCACACGCTATTCAGTCCCCTGTTCACACCGCACTAGGGAGACACCCATGAGTCAGGATATCAAGAGCGCAGACCTCGTCTTCTACACCAATCCGCAATCGCGCGGGAACATCGTGCACTGGATGCTGGAGGAGATCGGCTGTCCCTACACCCTCAGGGTGCTGGAATATGGGACCACGATGAAGACGCCGGAATACCTCGCCGTCAATCCCATGGGCAAGGTGCCGGCGATCCAGCACGGCGGGGTCGTCGTGACGGAGGCCGCCGCCATCTGCGCCTATCTGGCTGACGCCTTCCCCGAGGCGGGCCTTGCGCCGGAGCCAAAACATCGCGGCGACTATTACCGCTGGCTCTTCTTCACCGCCGGCTGCCTGGAGCCCGCCGCCACCAACCACCTGACCGGCTGGAATCCTTCTCTCGATCAGGAAATGAGCTTCGGCTACGGCTCCTATGCGCGGGTACTCGACTCGCTCTCCGCTTGGCTCAAGGGCCGCATCTATGTGGCAGGCGACCGCTTCACGGCCGCCGATGTCCTCCTCACCAGCCAACTGCAATGGGGCATGGTGTCGGGCATGATCGAGAAGCGCCGCACCTTCGAGGCCTATATCGAAGCGCACGTCCATCGCCCCGCCGCGAAACGTGCGGACGAGCAGATCGAGACGATGATGGTGCAGAAGGCTGGGCAGGCGGCGTGAGAGCCTCCCCTCACTGAAACTCTTGAACAGAGTGTCGTCCTGCCGGCCACGACGGCGAGACGACACGTGCCCTGCTCAGTGCCGGACCCCACACAAGTCAGAAGTGGAACACCTGAAGGTCTCCTCGGGGTCCTCTAACTTGCATTGATGGTCTGCTTGTCGGCAGTGACCTGCCCTTGCCTCTGGGAGGGCATAAGGATTTGCGGGGCACCAAGTTGTTGATCTGTTTCAAGTGCCCGTCATCTCGACGCGTTTACCTGCCCATCGATAGGAGCTGCCCCACGAAACCTCATGCTCTCCGATCTCTTACATGACGATCGACCAGCAATGGCGGCCTCCTACCCTGGGCAGTAGCGGTGCCCCACAAGCAGCACGTCATTCTCGCTCCAGCTAACCCACATGGTCGATCAGCGCGACTTAGTACGAAACAAGAGGTCGGGTTACCACTCGAATACGGATGTTGCGCCCCAGAGGTCGCACTGAGTTCATTCAATCACTTTGTCAGTCCGCATGAGTAGTTTGGGCGGGCTCGTCACTCCAATGGTGCGAGCCATCCGCAGATTGAGGGACAGCTCAAAACGGGTTACCTTTTCAATCGGAATATCGCCCGGATGAGCACCTTTCAGGATCCTGTCAACATAGAGAGCGAGGCGGCGGATTAGGCTCGCATAATCTGCCGGATACGCAATGAGACCGCCCAGTTCCGTGAACCAGGCGCCGCAAGACATCAGAGGTAGCTGTTCGGCCAGAGCTCCATCGGCAACGTGCTTGGCCTCAGAGGCAAACATAACGTCGGGAAGAACAAAGAAAGCCTGCGCGCCCTCAGCCTTCATCTGATGAATGGCGCCATCCAGTGCGCTCGGCTCCTGCACTTGGCGCACAACGAGCATGATACCAAGGAGTTTGGCGGCGTTGCGTGTGTCCGTCTCGAAGGGGAGATAGGACACATCCGGGTTCGCCAACACACCAACGGATGAGATCCCTGGGATCATGTCCTTGAGCAGTTCCGAGCGCTTGCCATCCAGCTCGGTGGCGTAATAGGTCAAGCCTGTTAGATTGCCTCCCGGCTTTGCGAGGCTTTGGGCCAGTCCGGAGCCAACTGGGTCTCCGCTCAAGATCGTGACGTTCGGAACAGTTTGGGGCACCGACCGTGCGATATGCCCGGCGGGCTCAGATTCTGAGACAAGCACATCAACTGGCAGCTTCACTAGGTCAGACATTGCCGGTGCCAGGCCTTCATACCGTTTCCCTGTCAAAGGGCACTCAATGACAATGTCCTCACCCGGCTTGCGGCCTAGGTCCTTCAGGCCAGCGATCAGGTCCGGCATCTCGCAGGTATCCTATGCGAGCAAGCCGATCCTGGAATAGCTGATGGAAGATTGAGCAACGGCCGATGCAGAGAAGCTGATCGCGGCGAGACAGGTGAGAGCACTCGTGCAGAGGCGCGTTGGCATCCTCCTATGTCCGGAGCCAACGAACGCTGAGTGTGAAGCCCAGTATACAGCCAAGCGCAGCCAGACGCACACTTTTCGGGCCCTGGGGCGCGTGTCTCCAGGGCGAGTGGGAGCCTTACCTTGTGAATGGGATTGAACCAGCCAGGTAATGTCCGGACTGGGTCACCCACGGACGTAGAGTTGTGGTTTCTAAGGGTCCGGGGTTTATTGCCTTTCGGATGTTGCTCCTGATCCGATGCTCCCCACATCACCCTTGCTGTGGAAGGCTCGCCCTTCGACATGAAGGACAACCTCAAGAAGCGGGGTTACCGCTGGAACGATGGCACGAACGGCCGTCCCAAGTCCTGGTTCATCGAGATTGCCGAGGATACGTATGAGGCGGAGATGAAGTTCCTGCGGCAGGAGATCTACCGCCGGGACGTGGAGCCGTTTTCTCAACGGATCACGGCTTTCGAGAGATTCAGGGCGGTCTCATGACCTCTTCGGGAGGTCACGAAGATATTCGTGTTGCCCACACCCCGGTCGGCTCGGTGCCCGCATGTGTTCGTCTCCGAGAGCGATCAATGGACTAGCCTCTCAGTCACATCTGACGAGCACGCTGATGCCGCTGGCTATATCGGCTAGATCGGGCGGCGAGAGGCGTGACGCATGAGAGGCAGCTGGCACCTCAACCCGAGCGCTCTCCAAGAATGTGGCCAGCGCTCCTGCCTTGATGGCGAAGTTCACATTCTGGGGGACATCCCCAATGGCAACTACTGTTTTGAGGGCGTTGAGCTTGGATGTCACCACGCCGACGACATTACCGCTCTCATCCAGCAGTGGCCCACCGCTGTTCCCTGGCTGAACCGGAGTTGAGATCTGGAGAAAGCGACTATCGTCCCCAATGCCGGCCAGCGCGGTCACGTTGCCGAGGGTGAAATTGCCTGAACTCGCCAGGACACTGTTGAGCGGAAAACCGAAGGCCGCAACGGCTTCCCCTAGACGAACGCCTGCTCGGACAGTCGCGAACTTGTCCGACGATCGTTCGGCCTTCAGCAGTGCCAGGTCATTGGTCGTGTCTTGGGCCAGGATCCTCGCAGAAAGGGGCGAACCGTTGGAGGGCTTGATCTGGACGGAAGTGCAACCCTCGATCACGTGGTTGTTCGTGACGACATGCCCCTCCCGGGTGACGAAGAAGCCTGTCCCCGAGGACGTACGCTTCTCCTCCTTCGGTGCCGCGTTTGGTGCGACAGGGGTGGGTCGCGCGACCGCAACACTTTCCGGCTGGGAAGCCGGGGCAATTCTCGGAATGTATCCCTCCTCCTCGAGGTGCTTGCGGAGGGCTACCGGGAACTCGATGGTGCGCTCCTTTCCGTCCGGACAGGATCCGCCCACCCTCGCCACCGTGCACTCGGTCAGCGGCCAATCGGTGCCCCGGTCGTACAGGGGCAGCATCCGGTTCCAGCCATCGTCGAACTCGCCCACAATGGCTTTTGTCGCCACCCAAGCTGCTAGGAACCCGTTCGAGCGCCACAGGCTCGGCTCCCTGCTGGCGAGATACTCGATCCGGTAGAGTTCCTGGCGCATGTAGGGACGGAAGGCCGGGTGCGCCGTCACATCAATGAGACGGTCACCGGAAAGCTTCGAAATGCTCTCAGGTGCCCAGGATCCCGCATACGGCGCGAAGGTGTAGAGGAAGCTCTGGTCGATGCTCAGCAGTTCTGCTGCGCCATCGCCGTCGATGTCATCGAAGGTGTAGCCGCCGTCCCCGTCGATGGTCTTGCCCTGGACAACACGCCACTCGTTGCCAACCTTCGTGGCGATCTTGGTCACAGTGCAGCAATGCGCGCCGCCCCAGAAGGACGAAAAGACGACCTGGGGCTCTACGCTTGAGGGGTCGAGGCGCACGACGGAGACCTCGGCATTCGGCACCTCGTTCGAGCTTTCTTCAAGGCGCGCCGTGAAGGCGACGCGACCGTTCACGGCCCCGGACAGGACGGGGAAGCGTCCGCTCTCCGTTCCATTTGCAAGGCTCGATACATTGAGCACTAGTTCGCCGGAGCGCAGATTGACCTGCTTCGCGCCATCGTACTTTGCCTGGATCAAAGGCTTGAAGGTCGAAGGCTTCCACACCTCGGCGACATAGCCTTGTCCTCTGGTGATGATAGTGTCGCCGGGGATTTCGCCCGTGCGGACCAGCGCTTCCTTGTAAGCCCGGGGGTTCGGAATGCGCTCTGGTCCGGCGACAATGGCGTACCATCCGTTCGTCGCCTGCATAACCCGCACGGTCGGAAAGCGCCACCGGTATGCGTGGGCGACGCCGATGGCTTCATCGAGGCTCTGTCTGCTCGCCAAAGCAACCCAGCGAGCGTCACCCGAGAGTGTGAAGGAACCGGCTAAGGCCGATGAACTAAGCGCACAGATCGCAACGCTAGCGGCAATGAAAACAAAACGCATGGCACCCCCCGGCAGTCGCTACTCAGCCAACCCACTGCTGACCTGTCAACTCAGAACAACTGCGGAGACGGGTTGGTCTACTCAAATCCGACGAGCCGCTGTCCTGCTCGTGTAGTTCCGCGAGCTTGCTTTTCACGAGTTGCTTAATCAGATTCTTGATCTGGCTGAGAGGCAGCCCATAGGCTGCCAGCTGCTGCACGAATCCTGTGATCTCAGGATCATGCGGCTGATATTCCGACCAAATTTCCTATTAGTGATCCTTGGTATGGTCCATATCGTGGTTTTAGGAGACCACCTTTGGAGCAGCAAGCCAGCCCGTTTCTGTGAGGCACATTCGTCCCAGAGTGAAACTGGCAAGCTGCAGGAAATGCCTTCTTTGGAGCGCCCGACCAAAATGATCGACACACAAGCCCGCTTGGAAGCCAACTCTCTGATTGATTGCCTCGTCGCTGACGGGGACAAATTTCCAGCCGACGCAGCACGTCGCCTCATTGATTTGATCCCGGTCGCTCCGCGGGCACGGGTATCATTTATTGGCCGGTTCTCAGGGAAAGGTCCTGATGTGAAGGGACATGCGGCGGGGATCGGCGATGTAAAACTGGAAGGTGATCGCACTGAAAAGAGTCTGACCCTCAACACCCCGCAGTCTCACAAAATCGGCGGCTATACGGTCACTCATACGCCCGGACAGATCAGGATCGAGTTGATGTGGGCCGAGACGAAACCGGATCAGACCGGACAGAGTTGCTCGTTGGAATACGACCCTGTCACGCGGCACCCCAAAGCAATGCAGATCGCGACCCAAAAAACATTGACTTTCCTCTTCCTGAGCTTTGGCTATGTCACATACGTGTCCTGGAAGACGCCTGAGAGCGCCTGTTCAACACTGTATGGTTGAATGAGCAGAGATCCCGCTCGGCTTGACGGTTCAGAGTAAGCACCAGACGACAGCAGGCACGACGTCCCTCCGTGACGTTGGTTGAGGCCGATTTTAGCGGGGCGGTGCCGGTGTATTCGAGGCCGGCTCAGGCACCGTCGCGCCGCTCCGGAGAGATGCCGAGCGCCTGGGTGTGCGCAGGGTTCTCGTCCTCTCGACGCCCGGCCGAGGCGAGGCGCAGGCCCGCCGGGTCGCCGCCCTGCTGGGCGACCTGGCCGTCGGGGCCCATGCCGGGACGGTCATGCACACGCCCGTCAAGGCGACCGACAAGACCTTGGAGGTCGTGCAGGAGTTGCAGGCCGATGCCGTCGTGGCGGTCAGCGGCGGCTCGACAACCGAGCTTGGCAAAGCGATCGCGCTGCGCACGGATCTGCCCCAGATCGTGCTGCCGACCACCTATGCCGGATCGGAGATGACGCCGATTTTGGGCGAGACCACCCTTCGACCGCAAGGGTGATTATCACTACGACACGATCTCGGCATTCATCAAATCGATGCGCGGGTCGGATCCGGACGCCACCCTCTACTGGCTGGCTCGCCTGATCCATTCCGGCGAGTAGCCCCGCCTCATCGCCCGGCGCATTCTCATCCATGCCTCTGAGGATGTCGGGCTTGCCGACAACACAGCTCTGCAAACCGCGGCAGCTGCTCTCACGGCTGTCCAGCACGTCGGCTACCCAGAAGCCTAGATCGTGCTAGCGCATGCAGCTCTGCACATCGCCCGGGCACCGAAATCCAACTCGGCCTGCCGTGGTATCGGTATGGCCGGGCCGGTCAGACGTTTGAGGCACGGGCTGATACCTGGTGGGAGCGTGTTACCGGGCAACCGCAGCCACAGCATGAGCGAGAATAGCCCGGCGGCAGTTGAGTAGAAACTGGGGATGGAGCCATTTCCCTACTGCATAGTAGGAGAGCACCGATCCCAAGGTGGAATGAGATGAACGCTGCGCCCTTCGAAACCATTCCGGCCTGGCGAATCGCACGATTGAGGACAGCCTTGCGCGATGCCGAGCAGCGTGGTGCAGATCCGAATGATGACGGACACGATCTGCTCCACCGCGCCCTCCGGCGTCGCTTCGCACTGGCGCGAGGACGCGTGAAAGATTTGCCGAGACCGGCTTCCAGGCCAAAGACCACACGCAAAGGCCGCAAATTTCCGCACCTGAAACAGGTGATCATCTGGCGGGCCATTCTGAGCTGTCGCTCCTCGGCTTGGAAACAGGGTGACAGAGCGCCGTTTGGCAGCATCCGCAGGGCGCATGATCAGGCTGTTGCGGCGTGCCAGGCTGCTGGCTTAGCGCCGCCGCGCTACCGCACCGTTTATGTCCTGTGGCATCACGGCGTACCACCGTCTGATGTCGTTGCGGCGTTGCGAGGTGAGGATATGAAACCGACAGGGTAATGAACTTACCGGGCCGCGGGATGAAGCCGCCCCTTCCAGCGTTCATGGCGCGGGAGTTGAGCCGCGGCGGCCAGACGCCTCGTTATCCCGCGCTGGGCGACCTTCGACTTCACTGATGGTGCAGGCATTTCTGCCTCTGGAATGGCCCCGGATGCTATCTCCTGCTCAACAGCTCCAGCGGCCTTCTTATGTGGCTTCCGAGACTTGACCTTCATGCCGCTAGCTTGTGCAGACTGCAGGTCATGGACAGTCAGCGCGTCCTCTGCATCAAGAGGCGCCTTGTCGGCCTGGTGCAAGTTATTGGCACTGGCTGGCGCTCCCGCATGCGCTTCCATCACGTCTTCAGCAGCCGTCGCAGCCAAATTGAATTTAATCTGCTCTGGGGTGCCTCTCCCTGAGTAAGGCTTGCGTTAGGTAGGCTCAATGGGCACCGAGTTGCTCCACACCGGCTCCACAATGCTCGGAAGAATGCGTGGTGCAGCGGATGGTCCAGCGACCGCTTGAGGCTCATCTTTCCGGGAGATGTTGATGGTCTCGACCAGCGGCACTTCGAACAAACGCCTCGGCGGGAGTTGGCTACGCGGACCGGGGTCGCGGTATTTCTTGACTTCAACAGAGAACGGCTTTGGATGTCGCTTTCTCTTATACGCTTGTTATGATCTTGATAGATTACGGCTTAAGATCTTGCTTGTACGGCGCCAACATCGATACCACGTGTTGTTTTCCCATCTCGCATTCTAACTTCTCGTGAAGTTGGAAGACCTCAGAATATATTCTGAATGATTGCTTCCTCAGGACCAGAATCCGGTCTTGCCCTTGTAGAAGCCGAGTGGGTCGACGCAGCGCTGAAGGAACAACCTATGCAAAGATCCGCGACCAAGCCGAGGATCACAGCCAATGGACGACCCGCGGCACCCAGGCACTAGGAAAACGCTTCTGATCGTCTACCATTCGATGACTGGAGGCACCCGGCAGATGGTTGAGGTCGCCCGTGATGCAGCTTCGGAGCCAGCCGTGCGCGTGCGCCATCAGGTTGAATCGTTCGCTCTCAGCGCGAGCAGGATCAGGTTGGTGAGGCTCTCGATGATCATGGATGCCGTCTCGACGAGGTCGGTGTTGCCGCGCTCAAAGCGCTCCTGCGCCAGTAGATTGATCTCGCAGTGCAAACAGTCGGACATCCCACCCCCTTCCTTCTCTAGCAGCGAGTCGCATCCGGCCTACGCACGGCACCCCTTAGCAAGGTTTCTGGGACCAATCTAACAGGGTTCAGGTGCGCACGAGCGGCCGTGACAAGCAGAAAGTAGCGTACGCCAGGTCTAACGGGCGTGGCAGAATTAGCTGCCGCGCCGCGTTTACAGCGACCGCGCCAACTCGAGAATGCCGTTATTCTCGATGCCGAGTGCATCAATCTCCTCCTGCGCCTCTGTCTCCAGCGACCGTGACCAAGTGCAGAACCGGTCCTCGAAGAGGTCGAGCAGGTTGTTGAGAGCCGCATTCGAGACATCCGCCTGGGGATCTCTGGAGCGCCCTCGGGAGCCAGGCGTCGGCGCCGATAGGCGGACTCGGCGCTGACCTCCGAGCCGAACCAGAGCAAAGGATGAAAGTCCCGTCCATCCTCTGGTGGAACGGATACTGCCACCAGATCGAGAGAAGCGGGCCTGACGAAATGAGGAACCTGAATCTCGTATGAGCCCACCGAAAGCCGGGTGCGCAAGTACTCCACTTGGCACCGGTTGACCTCCAACAGTCTCCCCGCGCATGAGCCGGAGGCAGATCGGCCCGCTCCTCGGACGCCTCATGAACCCCCGCCTCTAATATCAGGCTGCTATGGGCCTTCTCGATCCTGACGAAGGTGCTGCGATGCGCATTGTCGGGAAGTAGCAGCGCTCCCGCGCGTCCTCGCCTCCCCTCTCCTTCCGGATCAGGCGAGCCACAGATGGAGCGATGATAAACAGGCGCTGCATCGGCACGCGGTAGGGCCTCTCTCATGCTCGGTGACGGGTTTGTGCTCTGCCCCTGAACTTAGGGCCAACCAGGCGAGTGACAGCTATCTCCGGGCAGGGGTGGGCTGACCTGACAACCCGCTCCTGATAAAGAGAAGCGCCCCGCATGGCAGAGGCGCTTGAGTTCCAAGGAGGACCAGCCCCCCAGCTGCTCCTTCATAATGGCTGAAGGATGGCAGTCTGGCTGTACCGATAAGCGCACAGGCGCCAGAAGATTGCCTTCAGAGGCTGGCTAGCAGCAGGCTAATGCTGATCAGCATGCCAAGGGAGGCGATAAATCTGATCATGGCAGAGGTGAATGTTGGCGCCGGTACAGGAGCAAAATCCGGTACTGCGACTTCTGTCTGGTGCATGGTGGAGACCTTCGGGAAATCAGCTGCTTTTGGAAAAGCGCCAAAGGGAGGAGCAATCACGCCGCTTGGCGGGTGTTTATCTGCGCGATTTGCACGCGGATGTCTGTAGCCGGCGGGACACACGACTGCTCGTGCTGCCGCGGCTTGGAGTGAGGCCGCGCCATGCGGGACGGCTGCGACCTCGAGCCCGTCCTGATTTACACCTTCTGGCTCCAGAGGAGGGTGCAGGATTGTCGATCCCTCTCGGCAGCCTACATCCCAAGTGTGGGTCAGTCCCTTGGCACACCAGCGGTCTGGTTGAGGTTGGGACAGCACCCCAGCCAGAGCGCCTCCTCCGGATGTTCGCGACGCAGCGGCGGCTGCCGTCTCACACGACCCGAGCGGCGGTATGACTGTTGTTGGTTTGCACCGGCGGGTGGCCGAGCCAGGCACACGGCTCTTCCGGCGACGGAAAGGTGTGCTCGACCTCCCGGAACGGAGACGGCAGCCTGCTCCAGGGCAGGTTCTCCAGCAGTTCGGCCGTCAAGGTGTAAGGCTGGTCCGAGCCGCTTCTCACGACGCTGCCGAGCACCTCGCCGTGCAGGAGCAGATTGTCAGGGGCGGGCGCCAGCTGGATCAGGGGATAGCTCATGATACGCCGTGTGCCGACGTGCGTTGCATCTCGATCCATTCGTAAGCTTTGGCAAGGACCGCTTCACGATCAGGCGCCATGATCAGGATCGGACGCTGCTTCAAGAGAGCAACAAACGCCAGCCATTCCAGGCCGCTTGGGCTCAGACGGATCTGGTAGCCTCTGTGCTCGACGAGCTCTGTATCCGGGTAATGATCAGGGTCCGTCATGGTGGCAAGGCAGGTCTGGTTCTGTCGCAACTCCTTCTTTTCTCTGGTGGGCTATGGCCCGCGGTTGCAAGAGAGGGTGACGCGAGATGTTCAAGGGCAGGCAATTTGATCGTTCAGTGATCCTGCTCTGTATGCGGTGATATCTGGCCTACAACCTGAGCCCGAGAAATCTAGAGGAGATGATGATCGAGCGGAGCATCTCCATCGATCACGCTACCATCGGACGTTGGATCGTCCGTTACTCACCAGAACTCCTCGAACGGTTCAATCGGCACAAGCGTCCTGTCAGCCGTGAATGGTATGTCGATGAGACGTAGATCAAGGTGCGCGGACGCTGGTTGTATCTCTACGGGACCATATACAACAACGGCGACACAGTCGAATTCTGGTTCAGCGAGCGGCGCAATCTGGCTGCTGCCAAGCGGTTTCTGAGGAAGGCGCTCAAACGGCACGTCCGACCAAGCAGATCATCATCGACGGCAGCCAAACCAAGCGCGACGCAATTATATCTTGTGACGCGACGAATAGGCTGCAGGGTCGGTCACGATGGGAGTTAAAGCCAATCCGGATCCGGCAAAATCGCTCCTTGAACAATAGGATTGAGCAGGATCACCGTGCCGTCAAACGGTGGGTTTGGCCAATGCTCGAGTTCAAATCAGTGAATAGCGCTTGTGCGATCATTGGCGGCATCCAGATGATCCACATGATGCAGAAGGGACAGGCGAAGTATACCTGCAGTCCGGGTCTTTTGCTTGCGGAGCAGTTCGAGCGGATCACTGCATAAGCGCCTACCGTTCACTCTGGCATCTCCTGTGTCTATTGCCAGAAGTTGCGACAGAGCCAGGCAAAGCGGGCAGCGACGCGATGTGCTTGTCCATCAGAAGATGAAAGGCCCTCGAGCGCATGCATCTTCGGGACAGTGCCTCGTCCTTGATAGGCGCTGTCCCGCACAAGAAGGCCATGAGTGTCACATCCAAGACTGTCTTTTGCACAATCTGCTACGGAATCGTACAGTGAGGTCAGTCGAAGACCACGACCTGCCGGATTGCCTTGCCCTGATCGAGAAGGTCGAAGCCCTCGTTGATTTGGTCAAGGGTCAACACGCCAGTCAGGAGCTTGTCGACCGGCAGCTTGCCTGCGCGATAGAGCGATATGAAGCGCGGGATGTCGCGCTGAGGTACGCAAGACCCCATGTAGCTGCCTCTCACGGTGCGCTCGTCAGCCACCAGGTTCACGGCCGGGATCGGGAATGCGGACGTGGGAGAGGCAAGCCCTGCGGTGACGGTCTGGCCGCCGCGCCGGGTGACCTTGTAGGCGGTTTCGAAAGCCGCTACGGCACCGGCCAGCTCTACGGCGTGATCAACGCCGCCGCCGGTCACGTCACGCACCTTCTGGACCACATCGGGATCGGAGGCGAGGAAAGTGTACGTCGCGCCCAGTTCACGGGCAACCTTAAGCTTCTCTTCGGAAAGATCGATGGCGACAATTGGGATGGCTCCCGAAGCCACAGCGCCCAGAAGGGCGGCAAGTCCCACGCCGCCTAAACCTACGATCGCCACGCTTTGGCCTGCCTGGACCTTACAGGTGTTCATCACAGCGCCAACGCCCGTTTGGACGGCGCAGCCAAAAAGTGCCAATTCGGCAAAGGGAATGCCCGGTTCGACCCTGATGATCGAATGGCGCGATATCACAGCATATTCCGCATAACCTGATACGCCGCAATGGTGATAGATATCGTGGTGATCGTCGCAGTCATGAATGCGAATCTGACCTGACATCAGCACGCCCTTGCCGTTGGCTTCGGCGCCCGGAATGCAAAGGGCAGCCCGGCCTTCGGCACATGGCAGGCAGCATCCGCAAGAGGGCTGGAAAGCCATCACGACGATGTCGCCTTCCTTTAGGTCACGAATGTTCGATCCCACTTTGGCGACGGTCCCTGCAGCCTCATGGCCCAGCACCATCGGGGTCGGACGTGGACGGTGGCCATTTATCACCGAAAGGTCGGAATGGCAGAGACCAGCGGCGCCGATCTTGACAAGCACTTCCTCGGGACCGGGATCATCCAGCTCGACCTCATCGATGACCAGCGGACGGCTCTTAGCGAAAGGTGCCTTGGCAGGAGAGTGTTTCAGGACTGCAGCGCGGATTTTCATGAATAGTCTCATTCAAACAATGACCGGGCCCTTTCGGACCCGGACGCAGTTTTGGGCTCAGCTTAGATCGTACGGCCGCCATCGACCGGCAATAGAACGCCGGTGATGAAGTTGGCATCATCCGACGCTAGATAGAGCGTGGCGCGGGCAATGTCGTCAGGACGAGACATGCGGCCCATCGGGATCGTCGCCACGAACTTTGCACGGTTCTCCGGCGTGTCGGGCAGCCCCATGAAGGCCTCCAGAAGACCCGTCTCGCCCATCACCGGGCAGATCGCATTCACCCTGATGTTGTCGGGAGCGAGTTCCACCGCCATGGATTGCGACAGGATGTTCACCGCGCCTTTGGTCGAGTTGTACCAGCTAAGGCCAGGACGGGGACGAATGCCCGCCACGGAGCCGATATTGACAATGGAGCCCTTCCCCTTCTGGCGCATCAACGGCACGATGATGTTGGAGATGTGGAAGATCGACTTCACGTTGATCGCATAGACGCGGTCGAACTCATCCTCGGTCACTTCAAGCATGGGCTTGTTGCGATGGGTCCAGCCGGCATTGTTCACCCAGATGTCGGGAACGCCAAAAACGTCCACCACCTTGGCGACGGCGGCGTCCATCTGCTCGCGTGAGGTCACATCCGCGGCGAGCGCCACCGCATTGGCGCCGATCTCGGCGGCCACGCGCTCGGCAGCATCCGCGCGTAGATCGAGCACGCCCACTTTCGCACCTTCCTCGGCGAAGAGTTTTGCAATGCCTTCTCCAAATCCGCCGCCTGCGCCGGTCACAACGGCGATCTTACCCTCAAGGCGACCTGCCCCCTTGCTCATTCGCGTAGCTCCTTCAATCATGCTTCATGACAATCGTTTTGAGCGCGGAAAACTCGTAAAGCGCTTCAAAGCCCTTCTCGCGGCCGTGGCCGGACTTCTTCACGCCACCGAAGGGCAGCTCGATTCCGCCGCCGGCGCCATAGGCGTTGATATAGACCTGACCCGCACGCACCTTGCGGGCCAGACGGACAGCGCGCTTGGTATCGGTCGTCCAGATTCCGGCCACAAGCCCGTATTCGGTTCCATTGGCCAATGCGAGCGCGTCCGCCTCATCCTTGAAGGGCATCGCCGCCAGGATGGGACCGAAAATCTCCTCACAGGCCAGCGGATTGTCGCGCGGGACCGGACCATAGATGGTGGGCAGCACATAGAAGCCGTCGGCGGGGGCTTTCTCATGCAGGGAGCCCTGGCCAATAACTGGGACGTTGTCGGCTTTGGCGCGCTCGAGGAACGACTCGATGCGGCGCTTCTGCTTGGCATTGATGACTGGGCCGAGATCGGGATTGTCTTCAGGAAGGCCCGTCTTCAGCGCGTTGAAGCGCTTGGCCAGTTCCGCCGTGACCTTGTCCCAGATCGAGTCCTGAATCAGAACACGTGCGCCCGCCGAGCAGGTTTGGCCCGAGTTCTGCACGATTGCCGCCACCACGACCGGGAGCGCGGCCTCGAGATCGGCGTCCTCGAAGATGATCTGCGGGGATTTTCCACCCAGCTCGAGCACACAGCCGACGTGGTTCTTGGCGGCTGCGGTCTGGACCATCACGCCCACCTGCGGGCTGCCCGTGAAGGAGATGAAATCGATGCCCGGATGCTCGGACAATGCAGCGCCCGCCTCATGGCCGAGGCCCGGCACCACGTTGATCGCTCCCGGCGGGAAACCGGCCTGCGCGGCGAGTTCCGCGACGCGCAGCGGTGCCAGACAGGCATCCTCGGCGGGCTTCAGCACTGTCGCGTTGCCCATTGCCAGCGCCGGAGCGAGCGTGCGGCCCATCATCTGGAGCGGATAGTTCCAGGGAATGATGTGCCCCGTCACGCCGAGCGGCTCGCGCTCGCCCGTCACGTAGTAGCCGTTCAGGAACGGGATCTGCTCGCCATGGACCTTGTCGGCCGCGCCGCCATAGAACTCGAAGTAGCGCGCGATCGCCTCGACATCGCCACGGGCAAGCCGCATGGGCTTGCCGCAGTCGCGGGCTTCAAGGGCGGCAAGCTCATCGATGTTCTCGAGAATGAGGCGTCCGAGCTTCTGAAGCAAGCGGCCGCGCTCGATCGGGTTCAGCTGCGACCAGGGACCACTCTCATAAGCCGCGCGCGCGGCTTTGACAGCCAGATCGACATCGGCAGGGCCCGAGGCCGCGATCTCGGCGAAGACCACGCCTTCTGCGGGGGCCACTACCGGCACGGTGCGGCCTGTCGAAACAGGAACCCATTCATTGTTGATGAAGGCTCCCTTGGCGGCGCGGATCTCGGCCGCACGCGGGTAAGCATAATTCATGCTTCCATCCTTTCAGTCATAAGATCGCTATCAATCTGGCCGCGCTCGACGGTGATGGTGCGTGCGGCGAAACTTTTCAGCAGGTGTGGGTTCGACTCGGTGATGATGATCGCCAGTGTCGGGTCGATCTCGCGCAATTTGCCAAGGGCTTCCGCGTAACGGTGGGCCAGCACTGGGGCCAATCCCTGGAACGGCTCGTCCAGGAGCAGAAGTTTGGTCGCGAGCATCATGGCACGGCCAAGGGCCACCATTTTGCCCTGGCCGCCCGAAACCGAGCCCGCGGGGCGCGGTCCAAGCGTCTCCAATTCGGGCATGACCAGATAGATGCGCTCCAGGCGGCGCTTCGTTTCGGCCGCATCAAGCCCCGCGACACGCGCCGGGAGCAGGATGTTTTCGGTGATGGTGAAGCGCGAGAACAGACGGCGGTCTTCGGGCGCATAGCCGATGCCGAGCTCAGGCCGCTTGTGCGCCACGATGTCTCGCAGGTTCCTGCCCTCGAAATGCATCTCCCCCGTCGACTGCGTGAAGCCCATGATGGTGCGCAGGAGCGTGGTTTTGCCGGCACCGTTGCGTCCTACCAGCGCGATCGTCTCTGCGGGATCGACCGTGACCGTGATGTGGCGAAGGATCGGGATATTGCCGATAGAGGCATGGACATTGGTCAACTTCAGCATGTCTTAGCCTCCGATCACATTTCGGATAACCTCGGGGTCGTTGAGCACGACGTCGGGTTTTCCTGTCGTCTGGATCTTGCCTTGCGCCCACACCGCAACGCGGGTGGCGTAACGCGACACCATCTCCATGTCGTGCTCGACAAAGACCGAGGAGACCTTGGCCTTGCGGAGCGCGTTCATCAGCGTCTCCATCACGTCAAACTTGTCGGCCGAGGCGACACCCGAAGTTGGCTCGTCCATCAGCAGAACGCGCGGCTTCAGCGCTAGCGCGATGGCGATGTCGGCCAGCTTGCGCTTTCCTTCCGGCAGTTCCGATGCCACTCGATCTCGAACGTCGGAGCATCCGACGAGCTCAAGCAGCTCCTCCATCTCGCGCCGTTCGGGAATGGCATGAAGATTGCGCAGCGGATTCCAGTGGCGTTCACGTACCGAAGCCGCGAGCAGCATGTTCTCCAACACCGTCTGCTCGGCGAACAGCTGGGGGATCTGGAAGGCGCGGGCGATCCCCAGACGGGTGATATCGCGGGGCGGATGCGCCGTGATCTCGCGGTTCTCGAAGCGGACGTAACCGCCTTGAGGCCGCAGGTAGCCGGTGCAGATATTGAGGAAAGTGGTTTTCCCGGCGCCGTTAGGACCGATGATGGCCAGGTGCTCGCCATCATACAGGGACAGATTGATTCCGTCGGCGGCGATGATGCCGCCGAAGTGCAACTTGAGTCCCTCTGCCTGCAGGAGAAGGCGGGGTGCGGACTGCTCGCTCATCGGCCTGCCTCCCCTGAAGTGACGGTTTTGACGCGGTTCCGACCCGTGAAGCGCCGGAAGAGTTCAACCATGCCGCCGGGCGCCCAAAGGATGATGAGGATCAAGGTCACGCCGAGGATGAGTTGCCAGCTGTCATCGAGCAGCGCCGCCGCGTAAGTGCGGACCGCTTCGAAGAGTACGGTACCGCCAAAAGCGCCCGCCACGTGGGCCGGACCTCCGAGAACGGCGATGAAGACGAGCTCGGACGAGCGCGTCCAGAAGGCATGTTCCGGTGTCGCAAGCCCCTGCACCATGCCCATGAACACGCCGCCAAGCCCGCAGAGCACCGCTGAGGCAATATAGCCGCCCAGGAGCACCGACTTGGCCGAAAGGCCGACATATTCGAGGCGGGTTTCGTTGGATTTCACCGCGCGCAGCGCTTCACCCATGGGCGAGCGCAGGTAGCGCCACACCAGCCAGACGCTCAAGAGTGCGAAGACGAGAATGACGTAGTAAATCGCGACGTCGAATTCCGCACGCCGGAGTTCCATCCCCAAAAGCGTCGGACGGCGAATGCGCATGCCGTCAGAGCCGCCTGTGATGTGGAAGGCTTTCTCGAGGATCGAATAGAACACCATTGAGAAGGCCAAGTTGATCATGCCGAAGAAGATTCCGCGGTAGCGGGTCACAAAGACGCCGACGATCGCACCGGCCACGCCAGAGGCAAGAATTGCGGCGGCAACCAGCACCATCATGTCGATGCCGCGAAAGGCGGATGACAGGAAGGCGGCGGCATAGGCGCCGATCGCGAAATACATCGCATGGCCGAACGAGACCTGGCCGGCGCGTAGCAGGATCAGGATTCCGAGCACCGCGAGGCCCTTGGCAAGACACATCGCGATGAAGGTGATCGAGGAGCCGAACGTGAACGGCACCGCGGCCAGCAATGCCGCAACCGCGATGAACGCGAGAAATTCCTTGTTCATCAGAACATTCCCACGACGCTCCTGCCGAACAGGCAATGAACCGTCAGCAGTGGTCCCCGCCGCGCCATCGGGTATGGCAGTCAGAAATTCTTTGCTCATCAGATTTTTCTCGCGGTGACTTTGCCGAAAAGGCCATTAGGCTTGATCAGAAGCACCAGCACCATGATCAGGTACGGCATGATGACCTCGAGCTCAGGGCTGAGATAGACGGCAAAGGCGCGCGCGATACCGATCATCAAGGCGGATATTGCCGCACCCTCGATCTGACCGAGGCCGGCGGTCGCGGCGACCGCGAAGGACAGCACGATCATGTTCGCGCCCATGCCTGTCACGAGCGAGGTCGTCGGCGTCGCCAGCGCTCCGCCCAAAGCGGCGAAGCAGGCTCCAATGACGAAGGTCATGAAATAGACCCGGGTGGCATTGATACCGATCGAAGTCGCCGCTTCGCGATCCTCAGTCACGGCGAGGATCTGCGCGCCCATCGAGGTATGACGCAGGAAATGACGCAGGGCGAACAGAACGACGATCGCCGCCGCCGGCAGGAACAGAACCTGGTACGCCGTGTAGTTGATACCGAAGAAGGAGACGTTGCCGAGCAGATTCAGCGGGGTCGACATGAAGTAGGGCTGCACGCCCCAGATCATGCGCTGCAGGTTTTCGAGGATCATGAAAACTGCGAAAGTCACGAGAAGCTGCAGAATCTCGTCTTTCGCATAGATGCGCTGGAGCAGGAGCCTTTCGAGCAGGCCTCCTAGCACAATGCCCACGATGGTCGCCCCGGCAAAAAGCGCGGGGAAGGTGAGCCATGGATTATAGCCGTTGGCGACAAGCCATTGTCCCAAGGTGGCGGCGACATAAGCACCAATCGCATAAAGACTGCCGTGCGCAATGTTCAGGATGCCAAGAACCCCGAAGATCAGGGTCAGGCCGACGGCAACCAGGAATAAAAGTGACGCATATGCTATGCCGTCGAGCAATGCGAGGACGGCGAAGTTCAGAGTCATGAGGATATCTCGATACGTGGGCCAGACACGAAGACCGGCCCGATAAGCGGAGGGCGGCGCAGTGGAGCTACGTCGCGATCGCGTGGCGGCCCGCCATGGCGAGCCGCCAACGTCAGCCGAGACTACTTATGGCTGAACGATGTCGAGGGGACCTTGCTCAGGAAGTCTGGCTTGAACTTGGCAATCCACTTCAGCGAGTTCTCGCCGACCGGAGCCATGAGGTCCTTGCCGTCGTAGAGCTCCATCTTGTCGATCACTTTGAAGTTGTAGCCGTCACGCTTCGCCGTGGTGCCGACGAGCTGCGCCTCGACAGCCTGGCCGTCTTCCCGGATCACCAGCGGGCGACCCAGACCCTGGAATTCAAGGCCGACCATGGCTTCGGCAACCTGCTCCTTGGTCGGCCATTCACCGCCATTGGCCTTGATCGCCTTGTCATAGACCGCTTCGAGCGCCGCGAAGGCCTGGACCATGTGCGCAGCCGAGTAGATCGGATATTCGCCGGTGCGCGCCTTGAACTTCTCATTGAAGGTCTTGAACTTCTCCTTGTCGCGCATCTCCGGATGCAGGAAGTAGTGGTCACCACGCGCGCCCACGATAACGCCCTCGGGCAGGTCGTCGCCCAGACGCTGCAGCGAGGATTCGGCCAGCGGCAGGACGAACTTCGATGTCTCGAACAGGCCGCGCTGCTTGGCCTGACGCACGAAGGTGTCGAGGTCGCCACCCCAGGAGGTCGACAGAATGACGTCCGGCTTCAGAGCCTGCAGGCGCGACACTTCGGTCGAGAAGTCAGCGGCGCCGAATGCAGGGAAGAGCTCGGCAACGACCTTCACATCAGGACGCTGGATCTTCAGCGCGTTGGAGAATATCTCCCAGCTGTCACGGCCCCAGGCATAGTCCTGGTTCACGACGGCGATGGTCTTGAAGTCCGGATTCGCCTTCAGCAGGTAGGCCAGCGGCGCCAGAACTTCGGGCGTGGCATTCGCCTGGGTGCGGAAGACGTAGTCATATTTGTCGTCTTCGAGGATGCGCTGAGTGCCGCAATCCCACATGAAATTCACGACTTCCAGGTCTTCCGCCAGTGGGGCCATCTTATTGCATACGCCGGAGGAGATCGAAGCGAAGGTGACTTCCACGCCTTCGTCTTCAACGAGACGGCGGTATTCGGTCATCAGCGTCTCGAGGCCGGCGCCTTCATCGATGAAGTAGAGCTTGAGCGGAACGCCGTTCACGCCGCCCTTCGCGTTGATCTCCTCCGCGAGGATTTCAGCCGCATGGCGTGCAGGCACGCCGAAAACGGACGCCGAGCCCGAGCTATAGGTCGTGATGCCGATCTTCAACTCGGCGGGCTTGTCGGCAGCCCAAGCCGCGCCGGTCAGCGTCGCAGCAGAAAGGGCCGCAGTCAGAACGCCACCAAGGTAAAGCGCTTTGAATTTCATTGATTCCTCCCGAACCAGTCCCCGCCCGGAGGTGGGTCCTCCAGGCGGCCCAAACATTGGGAGCGCCATAACCTTAAGGCAAATCGATAATTTCGCTGCCGCCCATAGAAACTTGTTATAAGACTTTTGGAGGACTAATGAATTCGTTCCATGACGGCATCACACGCGCAGCTGCAGCTCATCGTACGGCTGACATCTGCGCGACATGCGGAGCAGAAACCAACCTGCCGGACGAGGCCGATCTTCCTCAGGTCGCCTCCAGCTCCTGAGACAGGACACCTGCCCATCTCTCGGATTTCACCAGATCCCTGAGAACCTCGTAGGTCAGAGCTTCGATCGCAGCGACGGCGTGGATCTTGGGGCGGTTTGTCGCGTAGGCGATGTGGACGCCGCGCGTGAGGTTTGGCTCGCATATGCGCCAACTGTGCAAGACGCCCGCAGTCACTTCCTTCGCAATCGCATTGAACGGCAGGATAGAGTAGCCGTAGTGAACAGCCACCAGCTCCTTGATGCTGCTGTAGGAATCGACGTCGATCACAGTGTTCAGAACAATGTTTCGAGACAGAGCATTCTGCTCGATCAGATCGCGCAATCCGTGACTGGGGCTGGGCAGGATCAATGGAAATTTCGCCACATCGGCGAAGGCGAGGCTGCTCTGTGCGGGATCGGGCACGTGGCCGCCGGGCAATGGATTGGCCGGCCCGAAGAAGACCAGTTCTTCATCGAGGACGTGAGTGAGGCGAATTCCGGCGTCATCGGGTCTGTTGTAGAGGACCGCCAGATCAACCCGCTGCTCGCGCAGCCACTCCAGCACGAACCCGCTCATGGCTTCGGCGATGCGCAGTTTCAGCCTCGGATATCGCGCGCGCGCAGCCATGATCAGCGGAACGGCAAGATGCTGGCTGATCGTTCCCGGCAGGCCCAGCCGCACCTCGCCGGCAGGATCGTTCTCCTGGCCCCGGATCTCCTCCTCGACGAGGGCAAGCTGGTCGAGAATGATGCGGGCGTTCCTCAACAGGATCTCGCCCGCTTCCGTCGGTACGACGCCTTTAGGGCTGCGGAGCAGGAGAGAGGTGCCCAAATGGGCTTCCATGTTGCGCACATGGAGCGAGAGCGCCGGCTGAGCAATGTTCAGAAGCGAGGCGGCGCGTGAAAAGGATTTCTGCTCGACAATCGCTATGAAATAGCGAAGCTGACGGATGTCCATGAGCCTCCCAGCATAAATTTAATGTATGACTAAGCGCCGGATACCATGCACGAAGGTTATAGCGCAATGACAGGACCGGCCTGGATCAGGGCAAGAATGGGGTGACTACCGATACGACCTCCCCCGCCTGTATTCCCATGGGACGATAAGGACAGGTTCCTGAGCCTCGGCGGAATGAAGCGACGGGCGCTGTGGATAGATTTTTTCTATACCCGCAAAACCAATTGAATATTTCCCTTATGCCCTTCGGCCTTTCATCTTCTGGGCGAATTCAGAACAGGAATATTTCATGGCGAGCCGTCTCCCCGCGTTCACTTTGCCGCTTTTCGTCCCCGGTGACCGACCGGAGCGTTTCGCCAAAGCCGCAGCCGCTGGTCCCGATGCCATCATTGTCGACCTCGAAGATGCGGTGGCGACGGACAACAAGGTGGCGGCCCGGGAGGGTCTGGCCGGAGCGCTGGCTGAAGCCAATCTCGGAGCGCTGCCGGTTCTTCTGCGGGTGAACTCCATTGATGTGGAATGGGCGGAGGATGATCTGGCCACGGCGTCGAAGCTGCCGCTCGCAGGGATCATTTTGCCCAAGGCTCAAACGGCCGACGATATTCTGGCTGCAAGCCAAGCTTCGAGTCTGCCGGTAATCGCGCTGGTGGAAAGTGCGTGGGGACTGAGAAACATCTTCGAGATTGCTGAAGCCGCTGATCGCATCGCCTTTGGCTCGATCGATTTCGCGGCCGATCTGAACATCGGTCATACCCGCGAGGCGCTTCTTTTCGCTCGTTCCCAGATCGCCCTAGCTTCGCGCTGTTCCGAAAAGCCTGCGCCGATCGACGGTGTGACCACGGACATCAAGGATGCGGCTGTTATCACCTCCGACAGCAGATATGCGATGGAACTGGGTTTTGGCGGAAAGCTCCTGATCCACCCGGCCCAGATCGCCCCTGCCCGTGAAGGCTTCATGCCGACCGAGGCCGAGATCGATTGGGCGGCCCGCGTGCTCGAAGCCGCCGCATCGGGAGCTGCCGCGATCAAAGTGAATGGGGCCATGGTCGATGCCCCTGTCATCATCAAAGCACGCCAGATCTATCTAAGGGCAGGAAAGGAAGTCTGAAGCATGAGCGTGACCCGCACCCTCGCGACATTCGCGGTCGAGACAAAAACCGAAAGCCTGCCCCCTGAAGTTCCCGCTCGTGCCCTTGCTTTGGCAAGCGATCTGATCGGCTCGATCATCCGGGCGGCGAACGAGTCGGATTCGACTCCTTCGGTGCTGAAGATGCTTGCCCGGATGGGGCTCGATGCGCCCGGAGAATGCTCGGTCTTCGGCCTTTCGCGCCGCTATGCGCCGGCGGCTGCCGCCCTGTTGAACGGCACCTTCGGCCACTCGCTCGATTTCGACGACACGCATTCCGACAGCTCGCTTCATCCGTCAGCTCCCGTCGTCCCCGCGGCTCTTGCGGCCGCCGAGATGACCGGTGCATCTGGCGCCGATTTTCTCGCCGCGGTCGTCGTGGGCTTCGAGATCTGCTGCCGCCTGGGCAATGCGCTTGATCCGACCGCACATTACGCTCGCGGATTCCATCCGACGGCGACGGCGGGGACCTTCGGAGCGGCAGCCGCTGCGGGCCGCCTTCTGGGACTCACCGTCGATCAGATGTGCTCGGCCTTCGGTGTCGCGGCAAGCCAGGCCTCGGGCTCGCTCCAGTTCCTAGTGAATGGTGCCTGGAACAAGCGCTACCAAGTGGGCGAGTCCGCGATGAAGGGGCTGATCGCGGCAACACTCGCGCTCGAAGGCTTTCACGGCTCGGCCGATGCCATCGATGGAAAGCATGGTTTCCTGAGGGGCTACAGCGACGGCGCCGATCCGGCCAAGGCCATCGCCGGCCTGGGAGAGATCTGGGAGACGATGAAGATCGGCGTCAAGCCTTTCCCTGCCTGTCGCTATACCCATGCCGCCGTCGATGGGCTTCTGGTATTGAAGCGCGAGCATGGTTGGACCGTTGCAGATATCGAGAGCATCACCGTGGGCCTCCACCGCAATGGCATCACTCTCGTGGGAGCGCCGCTCGCCGAGAAGCGCCGCGCGCGCAGTGTCGTCGAAGGGCAGTTCTCGATGCCTTTCGCGGCAGCCGTCGCCCTGACCCGCGATCGCTTTGGCTGGGATGATTACGATCTTCTGGGCAAGCCGCAGATCGACGAACTCGCCGACAAGGTCGACGTGATCTGCGATGAGAGCCTTGAAGGATTGCGCCATCCTTTCGGCGCCACGCTAAAGGTCCGCGCCAGAGGACAGGAGTATGACCTGCGGATCGCCGATCCCTCGGGCGAGCCTGAAACTTTCCCGAGCCCAGAGGCTTCGATCGAAAAATTCCGTGCTCTGGCTGGTCCCTGCCTGAACGCGAGGACCGAGCCCATGCTGGACAGACTTGCGGCCCTGGGCCGCGCCGAGAGCCTGAAGGGATATTTCGGCTGAAGGAGAAGACGATGAGCTTGGAACTTGATGTCGATCATCTGAAAGGCTGGATCGGGGCCGAGCGTGTTAGCGAGGATGTCATCACGCCTCGTCTCGCGAATTCGCTGGCTGCGGTCCTGGATGAGCATTGCGATCTGAAAGTCGGCGATCTGGCGCCCGTGGGCATTCACTGGTGCCTGTCGCCCGATATCGCGCCCATGTCGGGGCTAGGACCGGATGGCCACCCCGCGCGAGGCGGCTTCCTGCCGCCCGTTCCGTTGCCGCGCCGCATGTGGGCCGGCGGCGACCTGCGCTTCTCTGGTGAGTTCCACGTGGGTGACGAGGTCAAGCGGATGTCGCGCATCTCCGATGTGACGGTGAAGATGGGCCGCACAGGCACGCTCTGCTTCGTGGCGGTCGATCACGAGTATCACACCAGCGCAGGCCTCGTGCTGCAGGAGCGCCATGACATCGTTTACCGTGCGCTTGAAGCGCCCTCGGGCGGGCAGCCGCCGAAGGTCGATCTTCCCGCGCCGGACCGGACGCTCGAAGTTGAGGGAACGCCGGTGCTCCTCGCGCGCTATTCCGCAGTGACCTTCAACGGCCATCGCATCCATTACGATCGCGAGTATTGTATCAAAGAAGAATTCTATCCGGGCCTGATCGTGCATGGCCCGCTACAGGCGAACTTCCTCCTGCGCATGGCCCGTCAGATGAACGGCGATGCCTTCCCGGCGCGCTTCACGTTCCGTGGCGCCTCCCCACTTTTCGACGGTTCAGTCTTCACCGTGAATGGCAAGGCCGAAGGCGCTTCGCTCAAGCTCTGGGTGGGGAATGGCGATGGCGTCATGACCATGCAGGCTAGCACGGAATAAGCCGCCAGCGGGCTTCTTCCAACAAGGAAGCTGGCTCAGCCCTGGCAAAACTCTGCGAAAAGTTTTGAGACTTGAGGCGATGACGACAGAAGGATGCTCCCGTCATCGCGAATTCTATACAGGACAGTTCGCCTTACCCCTGCTTCGCCGTCGCCTCTGCAATCCGTTTCCGCCAGAGCTCAGGGCCGGTCTTGTGAATCGATTGGCCCGTGGCATCGACCGCAACCGTCACCGGCATGTCGACCACGTCCATTTCGTAAATCGCCTCCATGCCGAGGTCTTCGAATGCCAGCAGTGTCGCGGAACGGATCGATTTCGAGATGAGGTAGGCCGCGCCTCCCGTTGCCGTCAGATAGACTGCGCCGTGACGAGCCAATGCCTCGACCGTGGCGTCACCACGCTCAGCCTTGCCGATCATGCCAAGGAGCCCGGTTTCCAGCATCATCTCGCTAAAACCGTCCATCCGCGTGGCGGTGGTGGGACCTGCAGGGCCCACGGCTTCATCGCCGACGGCATCGACGGGGCCCACGTAATAGATGAGCCGGTCCTTGAACTCGACAGGGAAGCGTTCGCCTCTGGCCTTCATGTCGGCGAGGCGCTTATGGGCGGCGTCCCGCCCCGTGAGAATGCGCCCTGTCACGAGCAGCGTCTCACCTACTTTCCACTCCTTGATGTCGCCGCGAGTCAACTCATTGAGATGGACTCGTCTGGCGGTACCGCTTTCCTCTTCGAGGATCTCGGGCCAATCGCTCAGCGCAGGAGGTTCAAACTCTGCCGGCCCACTCCCGTCGAGGTGAAAATGCACATGCCGGTTTGCCGCGCATTGCGGGATAAGTGCCACGGGTTTCGAGGCCGCATGTGTGGGATAGGTCGCGATCTTCACATCAACAACCGTCGTCATCCCGCCCAACCCCTGTGCTCCAATGCCAAGCGCGTTGATCTTTTCGTACAGCGAGATACGCAGTTCTTCGATCGGGCTCTGCGGCCCGCGCTCGAGCAGTTCGAGCATGTCGATGGGTTCGTTCAATGCCTCCTTAGCAATAAGCATGGCCTTCTCGGAACTGCCGCCTACACCAAGGCCGATCATGCCGGGTGGGCACCAGCCTGCACCGAGCGTCGCCATGGTGGCCAGGACCCAGTCCTCGATCGAGGCTGCCGGGTTCAGCGTGGTGAAGCGCACCTTGTTTTCTGACCCACCGCCCTTGGCTCCGATGGTCACATCAAGACCGCGGCCGGGCACCAACTTGGTGTGGACCACCGCAGGCGTGTTGTCACGAGTGTTCCTCCGTTCGAAGATAGGGTCCGCCACCATCGACGCCCGCAGGGGATTTCCGTTATCCAAATAGGCATGCCGCACGCCCTCGTTGATCAGATCCTCGAGCGGGCGATCAGAGAGGATGCGGCTTTCCATCCCGAGCTTCACGAAGACGACGATCATGCCCGTATCCTGGCAGATCGGGCGGCGCCCATAGGCCGCCATGCGCGAATTGCGCAGGATCTGCGCTATCGCGGCTTTCGCTGCAGGGCTTTCCTCGCGCGCGTATGCCGCACTCAGGTGGCGAATGTAGTCGGCCGGATGGAAATAGGAGATGAACTGCGCTGCTCGATACACGCTTTCGACGATGTCATCCCCTCTTATATCCATGGCAGGACCCTTTGCTGGCTTCTCGGCACGACCTTGGCCAAGGGCAAGCTGAATTTCAATAAGCAATAAATTCTAGAGGCCATAGCTTGATGTTCTGAACCCCATCGAACGTCATGGTCCATGCTTCCGCCATCCTTCGGATCCTAACGCGCAATACCGGACCTGTCCCTCGTGGAACAATCTTGGCTGTGCGCTTTCGGAATAGGTGAAGCCAGCCTGACGTCCGCGATATAATAAAGCTATATGCGATAGTAAAAGTGTATATTTGACTTGTATCGACCCATCCGAAAATTTCCCTGAATACCAAGCTGCCCCGCTCAAGGTTCAGAACTGCAGATTCTCCATGACACAATCTATCGCCGACCGGCACCAAGACATCCGGGACGCCGTGCGCGCCCTCTGCTCGCAATTTCCCGCCGAGTATCACCGCAAGATCGACGAGGCCCGCGGCTACCCCGAGGAATTCGTGGACGCGCTGACCAAGGCGGGTTGGATGGCGGCCCTGATCCCCGAGGAATACGGCGGCTCGGGCCTCGGCCTGGCCGAGGCTTCGGTGATCATGGAAGAGATCAACCGTGCGGGTGGCAATTCGGGCGCCTGCCACGGACAGATGTACAACATGAACACGCTCGTGCGTCACGGCTCGGAAGAGCAGCGCCAGCGCTATCTCCCGAAGATCGCCACGGGCGAACTGCGCCTACAATCGATGGCCGTGACCGAGCCAACCACTGGCACCGACACGACCAAGATCAAGACGACTGCCGTCAAGAAGGGCGACCGGTATGTCATCAACGGCCAGAAGGTCTGGATCAGCCGCGTGCAGCATTCGGATCTGATGATCCTTCTGGCCCGCACCACGCCTCTCTCGGAAGTGAAGAAAAAATCCGAGGGGCTGTCGATCTTCATCGTCGACATCAAGGGAGCCATGAAGAGCGGGATGCAGGTCCGTCCGATCCTGAACATGGTGAACCACGAGACCAACGAGCTCTTCTTCGACAATCTTGAGATCCCCGCAGAGAACCTGATCGGCGAGGAGGGCCAGGGTTTCAAATACATCTTGACCGGCCTCAATGCCGAGCGCGTCCTGATTGCGGCGGAATGCATTGGCGATGGCTACTGGTTCACCGACAAGGTCGTGCAATACGCCAAGGAGCGCGTCGTCTTCGGTCGTCCGATCGGCCAGAATCAGGGCGTGCAGTTCCCCATTGCAGAGGCCTTCATCGAGCTCGAAGCGGCCAATCTCATGCGCTTCGAGGCGTGCCGCCTCTATGACACGAAGCAGGCCTGCGGTGCGCAGGCAAACATGGCGAAATATCTTGCTGCGAAAGCCAGCTGGGAAGCCGCCAATGCATGCATCCAGTTCCACGGCGGGTTCGGCTTTGCCTGCGAATACGATGTCGAGCGCAAGTTCCGCGAAACGCGCCTCTATCAGGTGGCTCCGATCTCGACCAACCTCATCCTGAGCTATGTCGCCGAGCACGTGCTCGGCCTGCCGAGGTCGTTCTGATGGCACAGGCATCCCTTCCGCTCAACGGACTGACGGTCGTCGCTCTTGAACAGGCGGTGGCCGCGCCCTTCGTCTCGTCCCGTCTGGCGGATGCCGGAGCGCGGGTCATCAAGATCGAGCGTCCGGGCGGTGACTTCGCCCGTGGGTACGATGATGTCGCCAAAGGCCAGTCGAGCTATTTTGTCTGGCTGAATCGCGGAAAGGAATCCGTTGCGGCCGATCTGACCAAGCCCGAGGACAAGGCCATGTTCGCCGAGTTGCTGGCTGGGGCGGATGTGCTGATCCAGAACCTCAAGCCCGGCGCGCTCGAACGCCTCGGCTTCAGCTTCGAGCATCTGGCGACGGAATATCCAAGGCTGATCGTCTGCTCGATCTCGGGCTATGGTGAAACCGGCCCCATGGCCGACCGCAAGGCCTACGATCTGCTGATCCAGGCCGAGACTGGTCTCTGCTCCATCACGGGCGGGCCGGAAGGGCCGTCGCGCGTGGGAATTTCGATTGTCGATATTGCAACTGGGGCCACTGCTCACGCCGCCATCCTCGAGGCGCTGATCCGCCGCGGGATCACTGGCAACGGGGCGCAGATCTCGATCTCAATGTTCGACGTCATGGCAGATTGGCTGACGGTCCCGCTTCTCCAGCAGGAAGGCGGCAAGCCGCCGAAACGCCTGGGCCTCGCCCATCCCTCCATCTCCCCCTATGGCGTCTTCACCTGCAAGGATGATCGCCAGATCCTGATCTCGATCCAGAGTGATCGGGAATGGGTGAAATTGGCAGCCGAGTTCATCGGCCGTCCCGAGTTGGGACATGATCCCAAATACGCAACCAACGTGGCCCGCGTCGAGAACCGGTCTGCCACCGACGGTGCCGTGGCCGACGCCTTCGCAGCCATGACGGGCGAAGAGGCCGTCGAAAAGCTCATCAAGGCCGATATTGCATTCGCTTCAATGAATGACATGGCGCTGCTTTCGTCGCACCCGCAACTGCGCCGCATTACAGTGGATACGCCGAACGGGCCTGTCTCCTACCCCGCGCCTGCACCCATCTTCTCGGACGATACCCGCAGATATGGCGCGGTTCCGCCCGTGCCGGTCCGGACGGCATGACCCGGAGCGGTTCCACTGACAGCCGCTCGGGCTTGAGACCGAAGCGTTCAGCCGTGGATCCGTCACGAACGTTTTATTTCAGAATCCCAGCTGCTGAGACCTCTGTCACAGTAGTGGTGGACGGGGTATTCAAGGGCAGGCATTTTGATCGATCGGTGATCCTGCTCTGCATCCGGTGGTCCCTCGCTTATGGCCTCAGCCTCCGAAACTAGGGAGATGATGGCCGAGCGTGGCATCTTCGTCGATCACGCCACGATCCACAGATGGATTGTCCGGTACTCGCCCGAACTTCTGAAGCGCCTCAATACCCGCAAGCGAGCCGTGACCGGCAAGTGGCATGTCGACGAGACATACATCAAGGTCCGCGGGCGGTGGATGTGTTTGTACCGCGCGATCGACAGCCATGGCGGCACGGTTGAGTTTCGGTTCAATGAGCGGCGCAACCTGCCTGCCGCCTAGCGGTTTCTGCGCAAGGCTCTCAAGCGGCATGGCCGGCCTGAGCGGATCGTGATCGCCGGCAGCCAGACGAACCGCGAAGCGATCCTGTTGTGTGATACCGCAGACCGGCTCCAGGATAGAACACAGCGTGATCTGAAGCCTATTCGCATCCGGCAATGTGCCTACCTCAATCATCGTAGCGAGCAGGATCATCGCGCCATCAAGCGCCGGGTCCGATCCATGATTGGGTTCCAGTCCGCGGTCACGGCCCGTGTGATCCTCAGTGGAGACGAGCTGGTCCACATGATGCGCAAGCAACAGGCGAGTATGCCTGCAATCGACAGCCGCCCCTTGCGGAGCAGTTTGATCGGCTCGCCGCATGAGCGTGTCATGAAGACCTGCTCCTTTCTCACCCCTGCTCCAGATTCGCGACTGAGCTCCTTCGAGCGGTTCCGCTTGGCACGCTATCCGGCAACCCTCTCTCAGATGGTGCTAACGCATGCGGGGTTGTTCTCAAGCCTTGAAATCTTGGCCGTTCACGGCCATCTCGTCGCCTGCCGGAGCAACAAGGTTTATCTCACGCCATGACGACTGCTGACACCACTCCCTCCCTTGAGAGCCACACTTTTGAGGCCGATGTCGCCAAGTTGCTGCACCTGATGGTGCACTCGGTCTATTCCGACAAGGACGTCTTCCTGCGCGAGTTGGTCTCGAACGCGGCCGATGCCTGCGAGAAGCTGCGCTACGAGGCGATCTCCCATCCCGCACTGCTCGACGATGATCCTAAGGCCCGGATCACGCTGCTGATCGATCCCGACAACCGCCGCTTGACGGTTGAGGACAACGGCATCGGCTTAAGTCGGGACGAGATGATCGAGGCGCTCGGCACTATTGCACGCTCGGGCACAAAGGCATTCATGGAGCGAATCCAGGCTGCCCAAGGCGGCGAAGGAGCCCAGCTCATCGGGCAGTTCGGCGTCGGCTTCTACTCGGCCTTCATGGTGGCTGACCGGGTCGAGGTCGTCTCACGCCGCGCCGGCAGTGAGGAGGCCACGATCTGGTCGTCCGACGGCAAGGGCTCCTATACAGTTGCGCCGATCGCGTTGGATGAGGCCCCCGCCCGCGGCACCCGGGTCATCCTACACCTGATGGAGGAGGCAAGGTCCTACACGGAGCGTTACCGGCTCGAGCGTATCGTCAAGGAGCAGTCCGGCCATGTTCCGGTGCCGATCGCCATTGTCGAAAAGCCCGGGGCGGAGCCGCAGGAGGTCGCCGACGGCGCCGCTCTCTGGGTGAAGCCGCGCTCCGAGATCAAGCCTGAGGAGTACACCGATTTCTACCGCAGCGTGGCCGGCCAGTTCGACGAGCCGGCCCTGACGGTGCATTTCCGGGCCGAGGGGCGCCACGAATACACAGCGCTTGCCTTCGTTCCGGGCTCCACACCGTTTGACCTGTTCGATCCTGAACGCCACGGACGGATGAAGCTTTACGTCAAGCGGGTCTTCATCACCGACGAAGCGGATATTCTGCCGCGCTACCTGCGCTTCGTGCGCGGGCTCGTCGATTCGGCTGACCTTCCGCTCAACGTCTCGCGCGAGATGATCCAGGAAAGCCCGCTCCTCGCGGCGATCAAGAAGGGTGTGACCAGCCGGATCTTGAGCGAGCTTGAGAAGCTCGCGCAGAACGAGCCGCAAGCCTACACCAAGGTGTGGGAGACCTTCGGACCGGTGCTGAAGGAAGGCCTCTACGAGGACTTCGAGCGGCGCCAGGCCCTGTTGGGCTTGGCCCGGTTCAAGACCACCGCGTCGGGCGACGGGTGGCGCTCGCTCAAGGATTATGTCAGCGCATTCAAGGAGAACCAGACCGCGATTTACTATGTGACGGGAATGGATCTCGCCCGGCTCAAGGCCTCGCCGCAGCTTGAGGGCTTCCGAGCCCGCGGCATCGAGGTGCTGCTGCTGCCTGATCCGGTCGACAGCTTCTGGGTCACGGCCGGCGTCGACTACGAGGGCAAGCCGTTCAAGTCGGTCACCCAGGGCGCCGCGGACCTTGCGCCGATCCCGCTGACCGAGACCCAGGAAAACGCGGGTGCGCCGACACCAGAAGCGGTGACGCAGTTCATCCAATCCGTGAAAGCGACCCTTGGGGAGGCCGTCGCTGATGTGCGCGCCTCGGAGCGGCTGACGGAAAGCGCTGTCTGCCTCGTGGCGTCCGAGACCGGCATGGATCGCCAACTCGAGCGGCTTCTCGCCCGCGCAGGTCAGTTGACGTCCGCGGCTAAACCCATTCTGGAGATCAATCCGCGCCATGAACTCGTCGTAGCCCTGGGCAACCTGGGCGAGGATCAGCAAGCGCTCCGTGAAGACGCCGCCCACCTGCTGTTGGACGAGGCGCGGATCCTGGATGGAGAATTGCCGGCCGACACGAAGGCGTTCTCGCAACGTCTGGCGCGGGTGATGCGGCGATGCGTGCCGTAAGGCTCCCCTGACATAGCTTTCGGTGGCTGGCGGGATACGGTCGGTGCTCGCTGCATCCCGTCCCGGACCTGACCGATGGTCTGGCCTTGTCCGTCAGGGCGATCTCCCAGAGAACCCTAAGCCCGATATCGGTTCATCATTTGGGATGGAAGGCATCGGGCGATGCGCCCACCATGTCTGGAGATCACTTCGGGAAAAGGTCTTTCCTGTGCAAGAGCCGGTTAAGTCTGGCGAGCGCTTGTTCGACGGCGTCAGGTGCAATGGGAGAGCGCCACTCATGAGGATGGCGCCGTTCGCAGGACAAGCTTGCCCGTGGTCTCGCCCGACTCCAGGGCTCGATGAGCCTGAGCCACGTCCCCCAGCGCAAAGGAACGGACCTTCGGCACGGCAATGCTCCCCGCTTCCACCCAGGCTGTCAGGTCCTTTACGGCAGCCTGCAGAAGGTCGGTGCGGCCGAAAAGAAATGACAGGTTGAATGCCACCACCCCTTTGTTCTCGGTCGTCATCGATAGCGGATTGAACCGTGGCATCCTGAGCATGCCTAACGCCGCCTTGAGATACTTGATGCGCCCACCTTGCTTAGGCAGCAGGGTGTGAAAGCCGTAGACCAGCAGCTTTCCCGTCGGCCGCAGGTGCGCAAAGCCCTGCGCCAGGGTTTCGGGGCCGTTCGCATCGAAGATCAGATCATAGCCATCAGGGCACTGGCGCTTGGCTTCATTCCAGAGCGGTTGAGTGGACTTGTCGATGATGGCATCCGCGCCGAGTTGGCGCACATACGCGACCTTGTGGCTGGCTCCCACCACGCCGGTCACGTGCAGATCGTGCAGCTTACACAGCTGGACGAGCGCCGAGCCCACGCCACCGCCGGCCGAATGCACGAGCACCCTCATGCCGGGCCGGATCACCACGTTCTGCAGCAGGCCATGATAGGCCGTGAGGTGGACGACGAGAAAGCCTGCAGCAGCCTCAAAGTCCAGCGCTTCGGGTTTGGGCCAAACAAGATCGGCCTCCGTACAGACATGGGTGGAATAACCGTTGAAGAATGTGATCCCGAACACCGGATCGTTGGGCTTCACGTGAGTGACGTCACGGCCGACCTCCTCCACCCGGCCGGCATATTCAAAGCCTGGCGTGATCGGCCAGCCCACGAACCGGCGGGCAGACTCATACACGCCCCAACGCACGCAGATGTCGGCGTAGTTCACGCCCACCGCCTCGGTACGGATCAGGATCTGGCGATCGCCCGGTTTCGGCGCTGGGTGGGTTTCGAGCTTCAACTGCTCGTACCCTCCGGCTCTGTAAATGACCACCTTGTGCATCAACTCTGAACGTCCATCATCCGCCATGACCTGCGTAGGCGCTGGGATATGAGCACTCCGGGACAGACGATTGAGCCTTGTTAATGCGTGGCTTGGATGATCGCCTGATCCGGAGAGCCGCCCAACGGGGTCCTCACCCTGAGGCGAGCGCCTTACGCACCTCCGGCGCAACCCTCGTCCCCAGGATTTCGATCGCCCGCATCAGCGTGGCATGGTCCAGGACGCCGATCGCCATCTGGATCAGGAAGCGATCGAACTGGAAGATCTCATGCGCCGCGAGGATCTTGTCCGTGACCTCGGCAGGGCTTCCGACGAACAGCGCCCCGCGCGGCCCCCGGGCCGTGTCGAACTGGGCCCGGTTCGTCGGCGGCCAGCCGCGCTCCCGCCCGATCCGGTTCATCACCTCCGCCTGCGGCGCATAGAAGGTGTCGGCCGCCTCCTGGGTAGTATCGGCGACGAAGCCGTGCACGTTGATGGATGTCTTCAGGCTTGCGGGATCGTGACCCGCGCGCTGCGCCGCCTGCCGGTAAAGATCGAACAGGGGCGCGAAACGGGCTGGCTCGCCACCGATGATGGCCAGCGCCAACGGCAGGGCGAGTACCCCTGCCCGTGCGACGGACTGGGGCGTCCCGCCCACGGCGATCCAGATCGGAAGCCTCTCCTGGAAGGGCCGCGGGTAGACGCCCCGATCCGCAATCTGCGGCGTATGCTGCCCGCCCGGCCAGCTGACGCGCTCACCGTCGTTGAGCCGCATGAGAAGCTGCAGCTTCTCGGCAAAGAGCGTGTCGTAGTCGTCGAGATCGTAACCGAAGAGCGGGAACGACTCGATGAAGGAGCCGCGCCCGGCCATGATCTCGGCGCGTCCTAGGCTGAGATTGTCGAGGGTGGCGAATTGCTGGAACACCCGGATCGGGTCGTCGGAGCTCAGCACCGTCACGGCGCTGGTCAGCCGGATGTGGTTGGTCTGCGTCGCCGCCGCGGCCAGCGCGACGGCCGGTGCGGACGCTGCATAATCGGGCCGGTGATGCTCGCCGAGACCGAATACATCGAGGCCCACCTGATCGGCGAGGACGATCTCCTCCACAAGGTGGCGCAGGCGCTCGGCCGGGCTGACGCGCCGCCCCGTGACGGGATCGGCGCCTACGTCACCGAAGGTGTAGAGTCCGATTTCCATCAGAATGGTCCTTCTGCAAGTCTTCGGTTGCGCCATTATCCCGCTAACATGAACCCGGCCGCCCCTCAAACGGCAACCCAGCTGCTGCCCTGAGCGGTAGAGCTTCGCATGAAGAGAGTGCTGGGGCCGGTGGATGTGTTGGGGTGTATGCCCCTAGCGGCCTTGCTGTGCCCCAGTGGAGGTGTTGATGAGCACCACTTGAGGGAGGCGTCCATGGGAGAGGTTAGTACAATTGGTTTGGACTTGGCGATGAATGTTTTTCAGGCTCAAGGAGCCGGTGCATCGGAAGCGGTGCTGTTCCGCAGGAAGCTGCCGCGGCACCAGGTTCTTACCTTCTTTGCCGCCCAGCCGCCCTGCACGGTGGCCATGGAGGCCTGCGGCAGTGCGCACTACTGGGCGCGTGAGATCGGCCAGCTCGGGCATGCCGTCCGGCTGATCCCGGGAGCTTAGGTGAAGCCGTTCGTCAAACGGCAGAAGAACGAGGCAGCGCCGATGCCGAGGCGATCTGTGAAGCAGTGCAACTGCCCAACCATACGCTTCGTGGTGCCCAAAAGCGACGAGGCTCAAGCCGCAGACATTGTGTTCCGGGTGCGTGATCTTTTGGTGGAGCAGCGGACCCAGATCATCAATGCCCTGCGCAACCATCTGGCCGAGTTTGGCATCGTAGCGGTCAAAGGCTCGGCTCGTGTTCCGCACTTGGCGCAGGCTGTCGAAGATCCAGAAGAGCCAATCCCGGAACTCGTCCGACCGATCCGAAGATGCTGATAGAGACACTCCGGGGACTGGACGAGCAGATCCCGCGTCTGGACCATGAGATCGGCAAGCTGGCCAGGGAGAACGAGGCAGCGCGCCGGCTGATGGCGATTCCCCGGGTGGGCCCAGTGACCGCAGTGGCTCCGGCAGCCCTTGCTCCGCCTGCCAAGATCCTCAAGCGCGGTCGGGACTTTGCAGCCTGGGTCGGGCTTACACCCTTGCGGCGTTCGACCGGCGGCAAGCCGAAGACACTGTCAACTCGGCGCCACGGGAACAACATTGCCGCGCGACTTATCCCGTTTAGACTACGAGCGTGGCAGCAGTAGCATTCCGCCAAGCGGCAAAGGCGCGATCACGAGCAGCGCGGTACTCATTGGCGGAGAGGCAATGGCGGCGGAATTGGAAGTGTTTGTGGATCCGAGTTTGAGTGGCGAGGAACTGCTGGGCGTGCCTGACTGACCTAAACCGCCTAATGTAGCGTTCGCGCCGTCGGGCGAGTTGGTGCGAGACCTCACTGCGGTTGTTCAGATACCGGCTCTGCCGATGCTCTGCACTCGGCAGAACCGCGCGTTTGGCACACCATAAGATCCAAGTTTGTCGGTCATGACCAACCCTGGACACGTAGTACAAACCCGTCAGCAACTTGCGAAAGAAGCGCATGGCCGCTCTCGTGTTCCGTCGGCTCTGGACCAGCACATCGAGCACATTCCCGTTGCTGATTAACGGCTCGCCAAAGGTAGTGCAGTTTGCCTCGGATGCGGACAAACACCTCATCCAGAAACCACTCGTCCGCGGGTTGTGACCGACGCCGCTTGAGCGTGTTGGCGTAGGTTCGTCCAAAGCGCAGGCTCCATTTACGGATGGTCTCATGGTTGACCACAACACCCCGCGCCGCGAGGATCAACTCGACCTCGCGACGGCTGAGGCTGAAGCAGTGATACAACCAGACCGCTTGTTTTATGATCTCGGCCGGAAAGCGGAAGCCGCGGTAACGATTGGTTGTCGTGCTCATGCCCGAGACCCTGCCACAGACCCGGAACTCTCGCCAAGTTGACATTACCTATGTGAGGGCCGCAGTGGCGACCATTGCGCCTATGCGCTCAGCCCCATCGATCTGATCCCCGACTTCATTCCCCTGCTGCGCTATCTTGAAACGTGGTCCTCCTTCCGGTTGCCGTTGCTCTGGTGATCAGGATGGTTCCTGTTTCCCTTATGACGGAGTTTCGTGAGGAGGCGCAGAGGCGATCCCAGAATCCGGTGAGCCGATTGGGAGCGGCAGCAGGACTCCTGCTCTGGGTGCTGTGGGCTCACCATACCATCAGCTCAGACGATACTCCGGCCGCAAGAACATCAGCGGCGAAGCCGCGGGGTTCCCGCAGCCTTCACATCGCCACCGATGGCAGCGTTGGTCCCGATCGCTGGCCCCTGCCGGCCGCACTTGTGCCGGCGCAGGTCTGTACCCGGCGCCGGCGCATCGGCCTTCACCGTACGAAGATTTCCAATCGGGCTCGTAGTCCCTGTCAGGCCGGCATCGAGGATCTCCCGCACGATCCGGGTTCGCGTTGTTGCACTGGGCGCGCCGAGGACCACACCAACAACACGCCTGCCACCGCGGATAACCGAGACGGCTACGTTGAACCCTGAGGCACAGACATAGCCGGTCTTCGTCGCCTCGAGGCCGGCATAGTCCTCAACCAACTTGTTAGTGTTCTTGAGAATGCGGCCATTGACGGTGACGGCTGAGGTCCGGAAAAGCTCAACATGGTCCTCATGGTAGCTCAGGATCGCTAGCATCAGCACAGCCATGTCCCGCGCGTTGCTCACTTGGCGGTCATGGTGCAGGCCGCTGGCATTGACGAAGCGTGTCCCGCTCATCCCGAGACGGCTTGCCTCCGCATTCATTGCGGTGACGAACGCTGTCTCGCTTCCACTGACAGCTTCCGCGATCGCAACCGCCACGTCGTTGGCACTTTTGACCATCATGACGAGGAGGGCATCCTCCAGCCGGATCGAGGTGCCTGGGGAAACGCCGAGCTTGGACGGCGCCTGGCCCGCAGCCTTGGCACTCAGGATGATGGAGCTGTTCAAGCTGAGCCGGCCCGACCGAACCGCTGAGAGGGCAAGATGGGCTGTCATCAGTTTGGTGAGGGAGGCCGGATGCCAGGAGCGGGTTGCCTCCTGGGCAGCGAGGATATCGCCGGAGGACGCGTCCAGCAGCAGCAGCGGCGCCGCGCTGCTTGGCGCGGCAGAAAGGACCAGGCTGGCGGCCAGCAGAAGCGAGGACAACTTCATGCGCCGATGGTTGACCGAAGCGCAGCCATGCGCAAGCCCTGATTGCCCTCCGGCCCCAGTATTCCAGTCTTGCCATTAGCGCTGGATTGCGGGCAACCGCTTCAAAGCCTCGCGATACTCTATGAACCGCCTATACCGCCTCTTCGAGCACCTTGCGCACACTTGCAAGCGACAGGCCGAAGTGCTTGGCAACTTGGTTGGGAGCCACGCCGGCCAGGAGAGCGGCCCGCACAGCTTTGCGCTGCCCCTCCTGCAACGGGGAAGAGCTTTTGGCAGATCTCGGAGGTTTGGCTTGGCTGGTACGTCGTGGAGTAAGTCGATCCAGGAAGGCTCTAGTCTGTGCCGCCGCCGCCTCCAGCTCAGGCCGTCTGCCCTGGCCGTTCTTCAGGCGGTGCTCCACCTCCTCGACGAGCTGGTTGAGCTGCTGGGCCAGTTGGGCATCCGACAAACTGGCGAGCGCCGACGGCCTGGCCGGAACCGGTTCGGACGAGGGCGTCGGGATGGTCAAGGTGACCTCGAACAGATCGAGCGTGCGCGGTGAAGGACCCTTGTTCTGCATAGACTTTATATGGGTATCCAACGGACCTGGTCCAAGGTTCAGGAACTCGTCCCATTGCCGCTTCTAACGCGATCCCTGTTCCTGGAGCGAGATCCCGGCCGGCACCTTCAGCTCCCCCTCTTTCCCATTCAGGTCGATGAAGCGGCTGTCCCTTGGGACAACGAGCCCTTCTCCGATCTTCGGCAGCTTCACCAGCGCCGTACAGGTCACAGGGGACTTCCCGCCCGATGAGGTTTCCGTTCCGGTAAAGCGCGCGGCGGGCTGACCCGATCCGTGGAGGCGCCCTTCAATCCGCATGCTCTGATCTGGGAAGGCCCATATGAAGCGTTGGCCTGTCTGTTCCCACTGGCCCGGCCACTCGCCCGGCTTGGTGCGGGAGGCATCGAAAATGTAGGGACTCACCTCATCGTTCCCCAACTCGCCTCCCCCGACCCCGCCGCCGGGATAAAAGGTGATTACGAACTGAGACTGATCAGTGGCCCGAATGCACTGCCAGAGTGAACCGGCCAAGCCGTTATCGTCAGCCAGGGTCGAGGATAATACCAGGACGATCCCGGCCGCAATGCTGGCGGCGCCTCTCATGATGCTCTCTCCGGTCTGATCGGGTGCGGGAACAGCACGTTAGACCACCGTTCGTGACCAAACCTTGCGGTCGCGTCCGCGGATAATTGCCGGAAGAAAGACGGTCAGGATGCGGGGTTGGAGCGGTCGGGATTGCTGCCGCTGGATTCGAGCAGGCACACCAGGGCAAAGAGGCTGATCACCGCCACCAGCTCCGCACTGGACAGGAGCCAGGATGGCGCGCTCCCGCGGAGTGGCCCTACCGCCAGGAGCGAGAGAAAGAGTGCAACGCCTGTGCCCCACATCAACCTGCGCAACCGCCTCTTGAGAGCAGGGTGCAGCCTTACCTGACGAAGGATGAACGGCCAATGACAGACTAGCATACGGGTTGAGGAACAGCTTAGACGATATCCCATGCTCTGTAGCGGGAGCGACACCTCCCTCAGCAAATCGCTCTCGCTAAAACGGCGGAGGATCAACGCCAGAAAACTCTCGCCCCATTACTGCTTTGCCTGGTCGTCCCGCATTTGGGCAGCTGAGCTACGCGCCACGACGGCTCCATTGACCCAAGTCATGACAATATTGCTGCGTGTCGCATTCAGGACGAGCTTCTGGAACACATCCTCGATCGTATCCAGATCTGGCAACCAATTGATATTCGATCCGTGAGCATTGAGATCCATCACCAACGCATCGAACTTAAAGCCGGGAGCAAATTTGCCGATCGGAAGGCCCAGAGCCTCGCCGCCGCCGACCGTTGCCAGCCAGAAGGCTTCCGCAACCGAGATCGTTGAACCTGCCAAGCCGCGCTCTTCGGGTGGCAGATGCGGATCGATACCACTGTGTCGTGCTCGGGAGGCCAACAAGGCATGACGGCACCCGTCCAGAACGGACGGGCTGTGTCCTGCAGAGATGTCACTCCCGAGCCCGACCCGCACGCATTTGTCGAGTGCCGCCCGCAACGGGAACACGGCATTGGCGAAGTAGAAGTTCGAGAGTGGGCAATGTGCGATAGCAGCCCCCTTCTGCCGGATCAGCGCGAGGTCTTCATCGGTAACAAAATTCGAATGAGCCAAGATGGTGTTTTCGCGCAGCAGCCCAAACTGAGAAAGGACTGCTGTGTCAGTCGCCCCAAACCGCTCCTGAACGAAGTTGCTTTCCCAGTCACTTGCCGAGCAGTGGGTCTGGACCAGGCAACCCGTCTCTTCTGCAAGCTTTCCGAGGCCTTCGAGCAGTGCGTCAGTGCAACTTGGAATGAACCTTGGTGTGATAATGGGGTGGACGAGCGGGTCCTCTTCGCCGGCGCGGTCTCGGACACTTTGGATGAAAGCACGGGTTTCGTTCACCGCGGTCGAGGCACTAGCGTCCCGATAGAAGTCCGGACATTGTCTGGCATCATCCATCGCGACCTTACCAACGAAGGCTCGCTGCCCCTTCGCGAGGCAGATCTCGGCCAAGGCCAGGGAGGCTTCCAGGTGGATGGTCGCAAAGTAAACGGCAGTGGTTGTGCCGTTGGCAAGCAGCGTCTCCACCAGAGCGGAGTAGACCTCGCGTGCGAATGAGAGATCGGCGTATCGCGACTCGAGAGGAAACGTATATCTCTGCAACCACACCTCAAGAGGAGCATCCAGAGCCTTCCCGAGCTGAGGCCATTGGGGGGCATGGATATGCAGATCGACGAGACCCGGCAGGAGAAACTGACCCTCCTGAAGCTCGGTCAGGTTTCCCTGGCGCTCGGCCTGAGCTTTGATCTCGGCGAAGCGCGGGTGGTCCCTCGGGAGGATCTCGGATATCCTACCAATCGCGTCGACCAGAATAAGGACATCCTCCAACGCTTCGAATCTTCCACGTGTAGGCGTATGAAGCGCAGTTCCCGCAATAACCCTGCTCGGCACTGATCATCCCTCCTCATCAGGCGACGGAATGTCATATGTCGTTGCGCTGGCTAGGCAAGCGATTTTGGTCCTGACCCATCACCTCTTCTCTTCGAGGTCCTGGATGTCCCCCGCGACCTTCGGCATTGCGGACTGCTGGCTATCGGGCTGCATCGGCGGTGTGAGCACCGATGCGGTATCGGTCTCCGTGGAGACGGTGAGGAAGGCGAGGTGGGCCTCATAGGCTTTGTCGCAAATCCGAGGTAGGGGCGGGAAGGTAGCAGATACCATGCGCCGCGCTCATGCAGCGAGCAGGTGAAACTGCTCGAAGAGTGATGGCTGCGGATTGCGGGCATACTTCCCCTGCTGTTTGCGCGTCATGTGAACCATCTCAATCCCACCCAAGATCACGCGAGCGCAGTTCGAAGACCTGAACCCGAGCATCGGGCGAACTCGCTGCTTGATGGCCCGATGACCCTGTTCGATCAGGTTGTTGAGATACCGGCTCTGCCGGATCCGGATCGGCTTCAGCTTCTGCTGTGTTTGGCCCTACAGGCGGTCTGTCGTGTCATAGGACACGATCGCCTCCCGATTGGTCGGGCTGCCATCGATGTCGATCCTCTCGGGCCGGCCATGTCGCTTCAGCGCTCGCGACAGAAAGTGCCTGGCAGCATTAAGGTTTCCCGCTCGCAGAACCAGAACTCGACGGTGTCTGCGTTGCTGTCGATGGCACGGTACAAGGACATCCAGCGGCCGCGGACTTTGATGTAGGTTTCATCGATATGCCATCTGCCGGTGACCGGGCGCTTCCTCTGATTGAAGCGCTCCAGCAGTTCGGGTGAGTAACGGATAATCCATCTGTGGATCGTGGCGTGGTCGACCGAGATACCGCCCTCGGCCATCATCTCCTTAAGGTTCCGCAGGCTCAGATTGTAGGCGAGGTACCAGCGCCCGCAGAGCCGGATAACCGACCAATCGAAATGACGGCCTTTAACCATCTTGCACCTCCGAAGCCGGCTGGAGGCATAGACCGAACCGAATTATTAATCGGCTTGCGACAGCTCCTGGAAAAGGGGGCGGCATACCGGACATAGGGCCGTTCGACCGAGGCCGAACGAGACGAGTTGATCCTATTTCCCGGCCGGCTCAACGATGCCGGCTCTGGTGCGATCCGCGCTGCGAGCCGGGCGCTCGGAAGCCCTCGCCTCGACGGGTGCGTGATCTATGCCAGTGGTCATCCCCGTCCGATGCGGCTTTCGGCTATGCATCTTACAGATATCCGCGAAGTGACCTATTCCTATTCCAATGGAGACGGTGAGCCCTACAGCCTGTCGGCGGCCGCGATTTATGCCGAACTGGCAAGGCCGCTGGCGGAGTAGTCGCTTAAAAGCGCCCATGTGCCCGTTCGTCTTGAGAAGGGCGATCTCTACGAGATGTGGCGCGACGTCACCCCGGTCCCGCTCGACGGGTCTGGCAGTTCCGCATAGATAATCCCGTGCGCTGTCAAACGGGCTGCGGGTGTCATCGATGCCGGTCCAATCTTACCAGGTCCAAGGATGTGGTACACCGCATGGCCGGAGGCGAGCAGATAGTCGGCAATGATCCGGCGGTGGCAGCGCCACCACACCGATTCGGCGCACATGATCGCCGTGATGTTCTCGCTGCCGAGGGCGGTTAGGCGTTCGAGGCCCTCTATGAATCGGCTCGTCAGGGCGTAATCTGCATAGTTCCGGAAGCTCGTATTCTCCCAGAAGCCATTGGGGGAGGGTTCGGTCTGGCGCTGCCTGCCGCGCAGCCCGCCGAGTTCGGCGATGTGCTCATATCTGATCTGATAACCTGCGAGGCTCCCGGGCAGGGTATCGCGGTTGAACTGCGGGTTCGTCCGGGAGCGCGGAACCGTTCGGACATCCGCCACTAGGCCCACTTTCGCCTCACGGAGGAGATCCACGAATTCCGGAATGGCCCGGGTCGAGTGCCCGATGGTGTAGAACGGCTTGATCATTGCTGAGTCAATGCGGACTTGAAGGAGCGGTTGCCTCTGCCAGCTTTTTCTTCGGACCTCTAATTTCCTTGAAGCGACGGGTCATGTCCCGCATGACGGCGGTAAGTCCCCCCACATCCGCCCTGCTCGTCCTTAAGCGGCACGATGGTAAATTCCAGCGAGATACGAAGACGTCCTCTGCCTCCGCATCGTCGTTGACGACGCCGCGAGCCCCACGGACCATGAGACGATTGTGCCTCTGCATGATCAGCCGAACCGCGGCCCCATCCGTGTTGCGGGGCAGCTCCACGAGTGCTCCGTCATCGAGTGTATCCAGCGATGCTGCCGCAACCGCTCCCATTTGCATAGCCAAGCTCCTGTTGTTGCCTATTGATGAGACATCAGGACAAAGGTTCCCGAACCGCACGGGATGGCAGATCCTTTCAAGATGATTGATGTCTGGATGATGGAAGCGGGCGAAGCATCCGCGTCTGGGCCGCCGATTCTGGTCCCGCTCCCCCTGCCCCAGTCTGCGTTCCGCTTTCCAGGTGCGCATGCAGGCGGCGGTGGATCAGTGGAAATACCAGTCCCAAAGCGAGCCCCCAAAGCAGTTGGGCTAGCAGCAGCCCGGCAGCTGGATAGCCGCGCAGGATGGGCTGATCCGGCAGCCATTGCAGTAGCGGAATGGGCCCAAGCATCCAAAGGACGAAGCCGAACGCCATCCCAAAGAGCCAGCCGCCTCGCGGATCGTTCGCCGCCCGCTGGAACAACCAACCGTACAGGGTGCCACCAAGGAGCATCAAGACCGCGTAGGCGACGCCAGCAACCGGTACGAAGGCGCCGGCGGCCTTGGCAGGCGCATCCAGAGCTTGGAATACGGTGAGAACAACAAGGGCTGGGGCAGTGGCGATCATACCTGCGATGGCGCCTGCGAGACGCGGTCGCTGGGCTGGTCCAGCATCGAGGCCATGAGCCTGCAGCATTCTAAGCATGGAGCCGCCTCTCTTCTTGTGCAGGGATCTTCGACGCCTCTTCCAGCACCGCCTCGATGCTCGGGTCTTCGCTAAGGTCAGCTCCGAAGAGGCGCACGAGGTGCTGATAGGCGAGGCCGACCATTCGCGGATCGCGGTTGAGGTCAAACAGGCCGACCGGATTGACGTTGCCGATCGGTTCCCGCAGGGCGATGTCCCAATCGACTTGGTCGGTGAGCGAGTACCAGGTGAAGCCCACGACCGGCACACCTGTCTGTCGGATGAGCTGCACGTTGTGCCATTGGCGCCAGAGCCAGCGCGGTCCGTCGCGGGCATCCATGCGGTTGGTCTCGGTGTGCATCATCGGCCGCCGGTAACGCTGGTAATACTGGCGCGCGATGGCGTACCAGCCGAACAACTCACCCAAAGCCTGCGCGTGGCCACTGCTGTCAATGAGCTTCTCATTCCACTCGTAGTAGTCGACGCCGAGGATCGAGCGGCCGCGCACGTCCTGCTGCATGAACCAAGCGTACTCCTCGGGTGGCATACCGTGCTGGTGGAGGTACGTCCGCATGCCATCCTGCACCGGACGAGCGTAGAGCAGATCCAGCGGAAGAAAGCGCCGCTCGTTCTCGAAGGCGGCGATGAGTCGGATTTCTGGATCAGGGCAGCAGGGCTGAAAAAACTCGCCGCTTTCGCTGTTGATGAACACTGCATCGGGACGCTCAGACGCAATCGCTTGCATCATCAGAATATTGGCCTTGGCGAGATGACGGACGGCGGTGACGAAGGCGCGCTCATCCTGGCACTGTTCGTTCCATAAGCCTTCGAGGGCGCTGAGCTTGGCGCACACATACATTTCGTTGACAGGGGTATAGAGGTGCACCCACGGATACCGTCTAGCAAATGCCTTGGCGTAGTCGGCAAGCGCCTGCGGCACCTCCGGGTTCTGAAAGTTCTGCAGCCAGTCGGGCAAGCCGAAGTGGCACAGGTCCATGATCGGCACGATGCCGAGCTGGCGCATCTCGGTGGCGACCTCATCCAGGAAGGCCCAGTCATAATGGCCAAGGCTGTGATGGATCAGGTGCAGGGGAGGCCCGTAGCGCAGATAGCGCAGCCCGAGATCCCGCACGAGTTGTAGGTCGGTGCGCCAGTGGCGGTAATGGCCGCAGGCCGCCATCTGGTCCATGCGCCAGCGTCCCCCTTCAAGCGTAGGGTAGCTGCACTCGATGCCGGTAGCGAACATAAACCTGTGCCCGGCCGGATCAGCCGACACATTGGACAACGGACGTAATCTGACAGGTTGGCCGGCCAGGCGTGGCGGGCGGTTCGCCCGGAAGCCGACAGGTCGAGTGTAGAGGAGGCCCAGTACGCTGCCCCAGATCAGGTGGCCAGTCGCGATGGAGAGCGGTTCGTGCATGCCTCCGCCCAACCCGAACAGGCCCGAGGAAGAGAGCTGACCACTTTGGACAAGCGGGTACATGAGATCAAACTGCGGATGCATGATGAAGATCGCCAGCGGCATCGGCACGAAGGCGAACACCATGCCTTGGAATGCTGGACGCAGCGGCAGGACGGACCAGAAGAAGTAGGCGTAGAACACGGCCCAGATCGCACCGACGAGCAAGTGAACCGCCATGCCGGTCAGCCAGGCTTCCCATGGGCTCGCGTTGGGAAGAACCAGGGTTCCAAGCGTCATGACAAGGTCAAAGAAAGGTACACCAGCCCAGATCAACAGCCGGGCGACGATCTCCCAGGCGACGGCGCCTGCCATGCCGGCCAGGACCGCCTTTGAATAGGCAACCGAGCGGATCATGGTGCCCTCCTCTGAGTTTGGTGAGGCCCTTGGGAATGACCATTGGATCGGAAAAAACCAGGATGGTTCCCCGCCGGCGCTCGATCAGCCCTAATGTGCGCCTGACGATGCCTTGGCGCATGATCTCGTCGACAGGCGGGAAGGCTTGGAGGGCGATCTCTGGGATCGCTTCCCCGCCGGCCGCTTGTGTGAATACGCTGTAGACTGAAGAGCGGCCAGGCTGACCGACGTTGATCCGCCCGACCATGCCGGCATGCTCGTTCTGGACGCAGTAGAAGTCGTAGATACCCTCGACGGTCAACGTGACTGAGAAGCTCTCGTTCGGCAGGAGGTAGTCCGAGTTCCAAGGCTCAGCGCCCTCAGGAATGCGCTGCGGGCGCTCAAAGTTCTTCCAATGGTAAGCTGTGGCCGTGTGGGAATTCCCGGATCGAGATTGATCCAACGGATCATCTGACTAGGCTGGATGCGCAGGCCAATCGGATCGAACCAGACCTGCGAGCCGTCCCCTGGCCCTGCATACGAATCTCAACCGGTTCCCGAGCCAATGGGATTCGAGGAAGCGCCAGACCGGCAAGGAAGCCCCCGCCGATCTGCAGGTCAAATAGATAGATTGCCCTTTTTCCAGGTTGGAGCAGTCGATACCCACCCGACGACCAGATTGTCGTCGGCCAAGCACGCAGACGGAAGTGTTGCTTCCGATCCGTGTGCGACTAACAGCCCTCTTATGCTCGGCAATGGGCGCTGAGATCGGCTATGCATGACTTGTGCTTTGTTCGTGTGGAATGGACGCTCGGCCCCACATCCACCCTCGAAATCTTGACGGTGCATAGGCGGATAGGGAACAAAACGACGGCCGCCCAGCAAGAATGCCTGCGACGAGGCTTGCTGTCGCAGGCCCTGTTGCGAGGCCGACATGGCCATGGCCAAAGGCATAGACGATGTCCGCGGACGCTCGGGCCGCGCCAATCACCGGCAATCCGTCGGGTGTCGAGGGACGATGCCCCATCCAGCGCGAGATCCGCTCCTCGGGAATTTTCCGAGGCAACTGAGGATAAGTGCGAAGTGCGTGGTCAAGGAGAATCGTCGCTCGCCTCCAATCCGGCGGGGCGCTAACACTGGCAAGTTCAACTTGCCCTGAAGCACGCAAGCCCTTCAAGGTTAGTGTGTTCGCCATTTTGCCGTCGCTCGGCATGACAGGGATGCATGGAGCAGCTTCGGGATTGGAGATGACAACGTGATACCCACGCTCACTTTCGAGGCTCACACGATCTCCCGCTTGCAACGCTAGCAATTTCGATTGTATCCCCGCGGCAACCACAGCCCGATCGCATGGAATTTCTCCCATGTCAGTATGAACCGCCTGCAGCCGGCCTGCGCGAAGGTCAAACCCGATCGCACGCGCCTTAATGACCTTCGCCCCTAGTGATTGCGCGTGATCTACAAGCGCGGCCACGTACCTACCCGGGTCAACACAGTGAGCTCCTGCTTCAACAAGAGCACCAAACCTATAGCGGTCGCTGAGCGAAGGCTCCTTTGCACGAAGTTGTTCCGCGTTCAACTCACACCAGATCACACCATTATCGCGCCTCAACTTCCAGGCGAGAGCCTCGGCTTCGAATGCGCTGCGATCCGGGTACACGTACAGCAAGCCATTCTGCTTGATGAAGCTAGGTACTCCGGCTTCTTCGGCCAGTTTCGAGTGTCGGGCCGGGGAATCGCGCAGAAGGGCAGATAAAGCCCGGGCCGTTGCCTCAACCTTGGCAACCGTTGCTCCTGCATGAATGAACCGCATCAGCCATGGGAGAAGGCGCGGGAACTCGGAAACCCGGATCGTCAGCGGACCAAGTGGATCCAACAGGTAGCCCGGGACCTTTCTCCACAGCCCAGGCATGGACATTGGGACTACTGATGCCGGACTGATCCAGGCTCCATTGCCATAGCTTGCCGCCTGCTCATGCCCTGGCTCGCCTGGTTCTAGAATGGTCACCCGGTGTCCCTCCCGCATGAGCTCCAAAGCAGATGCGGCGCCAACGATTCCGGCTCCAATTACAACAATGTGCAAGCTCATGACGGCCACTCAACCCTTGTCGGGCGAAAGATGTTTCAAGTACTTCACGACAGATCAGGGGATTTGGTTTGAGCACCCTCGATAAGTGACCCTAACCATGACGCGCCCTACTCGGATAGAGTGCGGTGCGCTTCTGTCCCTGCAGCATTCCTTATGGTGCTTTACCTTCATACGACTACACCGCAGGCAGAGGTCATCCTGTCATGGACAATGCTGTTCGCAGCGAGGATCGATCCTGCCACTCACTTTCATACAGCGATCATCATATCCGTGCCTGTGTTCCAACCGCCCCTGGATCCACTCCGACCTTTGTTAACCAGGAAAATACTGGAGGAAGGCGATCTGCGATGGATTCGACGGCAACATCGAGAAAGCATGGCTCCTTGAGACTGAACGCCTCTTCGAGCGCAGTCTCCAGTTGCGCCGGTGTCTCAATCCGATAGCTCCTGATGCCGTAGACATCGGCAAGCTTGCTCATGTCGTAGGCGCCGAAGTCGACGCTGAATGTCCCGTCGTTGCCGTTCCCAGGCGCATGGACGCGTTGAAGCGCCTTGATCCATCCAAAGCATGCATTGTTGAAGTGGATCAGGACGGCCGGAATGTTCAGTCGAGCCAGCGTCTCCAATTCGCCGGCAGACATACCTAGCGAGCCATCGCCGAAGAGAGCAACGGGTCGTAGCTTCGGCGCCGCAAAGTATGCTCCGACGACGGCCGGAATTGCGTATCCAAGCCCCCCGAAGAACCGCGGGATCACAAGCTTGGAGCGCGGATCGTGCAGCCGAAGAAATCTCGTCGAGTATGGTGTCGGTGTCCCTGCATCAGACACAACGTGGCACGGTGCTGGAAGATGGCGGTTCAGCGCTTCAATAACACGTTCCGGGCGTAGAGGTATGCTGTCCTCCTGCAGGAGCGGTGACATCACATCCCAGAACTCGGCTCGCTTGACGTTAATCTCGTCCACCCATGCTCTGGGGTCGGCAGCGAGACTCCCTGGCACGCGCTCAAGGAGATCTTCCATCACGAGCTTCGCATCGCCAACGACAGGTAAGTCGATCGGGTAGGTGTTGGCGATCGTGTCGGGATCGAGATCGATCTGGATGATACGGGTCTCGCCTTGGGGTGAGGGCCACTTCCAGTTCATTGTTGCCACTGACCCCATCCGGCAGCCGACGTAGATCACCAGGTCGGCACGTGCGAGAGCCCAGATCGCATGGGGGTGGAAGCCATTATCACCGATGATCCCGGTTGCGAGACGGTGATCGTCCCTGATGACGCCCTGCCCGGTGATCGTCGTGACAACAGGAATGTCGAGGCGTTCGGCAAATGCCGTGATTGCCTCAGCCGCGCCAGAGCGGTTTGCACCTCCGCCCGCGACGATAATCGGCCGATCGGCGCCGAGGATCGAAGCGATAGCCGTCTCGAGATCGTGTTCTTGTGGCCGTACGCGATAGGACGGAGCTCGGCGGCAGTGCTCCTCTACATGCAGCAAGACCCCGTCGGACGGCATAGTCTCGTACAGGAGGTCCTCCGGAAGTGAGAGAACAACCGCACCTGGGCGCCCGCCGGCCGCCTTCCTGAAGGCGCGCCGTACAACTTCCGGCAACTTTCCCACACGATTGAGGGATTCCGCGTGTTTCGTGATCGATCTGAAGAGATCCTCGATCGGCAATTCAGTCAGGGTGCCGCGTCCAACCCCCGGCTGTGGAATATCATTCACCAGCAGGATCAGAGGCACTGAGGACTTGTTTGCCTCGGCGACACCAGGCAGAGCGTACATTGCACCGGCTCCGCTTGGACATTCCGCGACACCAGGCTTACCGGATAGGCGAGCATAGCAGTCCGCCATGTAAACAGCCGAGCGCTCGTCTCGGCACATGATATGACGCGGCGCGCCCTCAACGCTCATAAGAGCCTTGTAGAACGCAACGTTGGTGTCTCCCGGGACGCCGAAGATAACTTCAACGCCATAATCGATGAGCATCTTAACGAGGGCTTCCGCGCCGTTCATCGTCTGACTCCGTTTGCAAGTTCCATTCATATAATCTGGCGCCAAGCAACACGAGGCTCGGCTGCTCGGCCAGCGACTCACCATGCGCCCCTACGTTCTCTACGGGAGGGATGATTTGCTCAGTGAGGTCCTCCCCGACACCGCTGATCCATAAGTCTTCACTCTGCAGTGCGCAGAGCAGACTGGGCCTCAGCCCCCACCGCTCTTCTAGATTTCCCGAGTTGGAGAACTTCCTGCTCTCAAAATATCATGTCAGGGATCCTTGAGATGCCACGCCGGACGTCTTCCCGAGCTGGCGCCTATCGCATTCAAACCTCGGCCCAGTTCATCTTTCTGCAAGGATGCGTGCATTGCCGCGAAGAGAGGTCTCGCTCACGCGTATGCCAAGGCCGGGACCATCAGGAACAACGACACACCCATTCCGATTGGCAATGCGCTCTTCGAGCACATCCTCGGTCAAGACGTGATGCGGCATGTAGAACTCGCAGCCAAGCGAGATTCCAGGTGTCGCGGCGATGAACTGAGTTCCAGCCGCGAGGGCAACGCCACCTTCCCACAACGTGCCGCCATAGCCGGGGATGCGGGCTGTGTCGGCAATGGCCATCTGCGCCTGTGCCTTCAGGATACCCCCGGCCTTCATCAGCTTCACAGAGATAGCATCGGCGGCTTTGAGCCTGATGATTTCCATCAAATCGTGTGCATCAAAGCAACTTTCATCAGCCAGAACCGGCGTATCAAGGGTTTCAGTGAAAGAGGCCATTGCCAACAGGCATTCGCGCGGGACCGGTTGCTCGATGAATGTGGGACGGAACCGTTCCACGTCCCGGAGCACGGAGATCGCGCCGAAGGGATGAAGAGCCTGGTTGTAGTCAATCCTCAGATCGAGGCGGTCGCCGAAGGCCTCTCGCATCGCCTCCAGATGTACCATGTCCTCACGATGCGATTTCACTCCCGTTTTCACTTTGAAGAGCTGGTGGCCGGCAGGCACCATTTCCGCCATCCGGGCCATGTCGGCTTCAAAGTCGGGGTCGGCGATCGAGAATGAAAGCGGGATTTCGTTGCGGACGCGGCCGCCGAGGAGATCTGCGATCGAGAGCCCGCAAGATTTGCCGAGGATGTCAAACATCGCCATCTCGATGGCAAGCTTTGCCTCGCCGTGGCCCACCAGCGCCTTGTCCATCTTATGTGTAAGAGCCCGGATTTCCTTGACCGGCGCACCGATAACGAGCGGACGCAGATAAACATCAATCGCGGCAAATGCCCCTTCAGCTGTGCCGGTGAAGACCTCCCACGGCGCCGCTTCTCCCCATCCGACGATCCCCGAGGTCGATGTCATCTCGACCAAGACGCGCTTCACCGTGCCTTTGATGTTGCCGACGCCCTGCAAGCGAGCCATTTTGATCGGGCTTTCGACAAGGAATAGGCGAAACCGATCGATGCATTCCATCTTCGTACTCCCGGAATTCGGCTTAAGGTAATGGCTTCAGCGCGGCATCCGACCCTTATGAAAGTGGCTTAGGAACGAACGCGTCGCTTCCATGTGCGGATCGTCAATGGTCTGTCGCGCTGGGCCTTCCTCGACCACAACCCCGTCTCGCATGAACACGACCCTGTCGGCGACGTCACGGGCGAAGGGAATTTCGTGAGTGACGATCACCATCGTCATGCCATCGGCGGCGAGTTGTTGTATGGTGAGAAGAACCTCGGAAACCAGTTCAGGGTCGAGCGCCGAGGTCGCTTCGTCAAAAAGCATGACGTCAGGCTCCATTGCTAGGGCTCGAGCGATGGCGACGCGCTGCTTCTGACCGCCGGAAAGCGTCTGTGGCACCTGATAGGCTCTATCGGCAAGGCCGACCTTTTCGAGCTGCGCCATAGCCAGATCCTGGGCTTCGTTGCGCGGCAGCTTGCGAACGTAGACTGGTGCTTCCATCACGTTCTGCAGGACGCTCATGTGCGGGAAAAGGTTGAAATTCTGGAACACCATGCCAGTTCGCGACCGGAATGCCGCCAGTTCACGGCTGCGGGGTGTCTTATGTGACGGCCCGAAAGCAAACGTTGTTTGCCCGACCCGGATCGAGCCGCCGTCCGGCACCACCAGCAAGTTGATGGATCGGAGCAGCGTCGATTTCCCCGACCCAGATGGCCCAAGCAACGCGACGACGCCACCCGCCTCGACGTTGAAGTTGATGTCTTTGAGAACGGTAAGCGTTCCGAAGCTCTTGCGCAGGGCCTTCACTTCAATCATCGGACGAGACGTCGTCATGCACTCACCCTCAACTTACGTTCCCGTCTGCGGACAAACACGGTCAGCGGGAAGAGAATGACGAAGTATGCGACAGCAATCGCCGTGTAGGTCTCAAGTGGGCGGAAACTGTCATGGGCCACCATCTGCCCCTGGTAGACAAGATCTGGAACCGCCAGGACAGAAACCAGCGATGTGTTCTTGAATTGGAGGATCGACTGGTTCATGAGAGCAGGGCCCATACGCCGGAGAGCTTGCGGCAGAATGATTCGACGCATGACGAGCGCGGGTGTCATGCCGAGCGCTGCTCCAGCCTCCTGCTGGCCCGGATCGATCGAGACGATGCCGCCACGGATGATCTCGGCGTAGAACGAGCCTCCGTAGCAGGAGAGCGCCAGGAGCGATGCCGTAACCGGTGTCATCTCAATGCCGACCAGAATAGGCAGAGCGTAGTAGAACCAGATCAGCTGGACGAGGATGGGAGTACACCGAAAAACCTCGATGAATCCGAGGGATACGGCGCGTAGGACAGCAAAGCGGGACAAGAGGCAGATTGCTGCAAGGAGCCCGATTGCTATGCCGCCGACGACAATAGCCGCGGTAAAAGCTATCGTGATGCCTAGTCCTTGCAGGAAGAGCCACCGGTAGCCGAAGAGAATAGAAAAGTCCCATTCGTACATGGATGTGCCGCATGCTGGAGATGAAGCCCCTGCGGATTCTCCTCCTCAGAGGCGGACAACGGCGTCTAGATTTCGAAACCAGGCGGGAAGTCGCTCTCTTTCACGCCAACCAGCTCCATGTTGCGGGTGATAGCCGATTTGATGAAACCGTTGTCGCGGTGCTTGATGATCCAGCTGTTGACGAACTCACGCCAGGACTGATCCTCCTCGCGGCGGAACCCGGCATTGGAGGTGGTAAAGTCGACTGGTGTCGGGATGATGAGTTCGCCAATCGATCGGTTCTTTGCCCGAAGACTCAGGGCGAGCACCAGAACGAGGCATTGTGCGTCGACACGGCCGGCCTGAAGCGCTGCTGTAACATCGCTTGCCGTCTTGAGGCGCGAGATCTGGGCGTTCGGTGCGTGCCGCGTCACAGCGGCATCGTGTGAGGAGCCCGCATCGACTCCGATGCGCATGTCCGGCTTATTGAAGTCGTCCCATGTTTTGGCCGTGACGCTCTTCTTGGCAATGAAGGTAAACGAGTTTTTGAAGACCGGCTCAGAAAAGTCGATCACCTTCTGCCGCTCTGGGGTTGGATTGAGGCCGAAGAACACATCGATCTTGTCGGCTTGAAGATCGAGGACCGAGTTACCCCAGGTCGTCTCAAGGAGTGTTAGCTTCAGGCCGAGATCGTCAGCCAGTTTTTGACAGATGTCGATGTAGAAGCCTCGCCATTTTCCGTCAGAGAGGCTCTTCTGGTAATAGGGCGCCCCGTCAGCGATGCTACCGATCCGTAGGGTTCCGGAGGCCTTCACGCGCTCGAGCGAACTTGCTGCGCGCGCTCCTGTGATGCCAAGGGTACCCGCTGAGGCACCAAGTGCCGTTGCTCCGACAAGTTTCCCGAATGTCCTGCGAGTGATCATGTTTCCCTCTGAACGTCTGGAATGATATCTTATACTATCGCATTGAGGCGATCGTGCTTATAACTGCACCTCCTATTGATGAGGCAGCCAACTGCGTGATGTAAAACTTGAAAAAACTTGGGCCGTCATGACTATTAGTCATTAAGGGAGTTACGGAGGGGGATTATGCGGCGTTTTCTTCCGTCGCTGTCAGCGCTGCAGGCCTTTGAGGCGGCGGCCCGCTACATGAGTTTTACGAAGGCTGCCGATGAGCTTGCCGTCACCCAGAGTGGCATCAGCCGGCATATCAATAACCTCGAACAGTATTTGGGGGTTCGTCTCTTCGAGCGGTCGGGCTCGCGCCTCGTCCTAACAGATGCAGGTGGGAACTACTTCCGGGAGGTCGCGCAGATCATCGACAAGCTGGAGGAGGTTTCGATCGATGCGGTCCGCGGACGGAAGGCCGACGCGTCCTTGATGATTGGTGCAAACCCGAGTCTTGCCACGCGCTGGCTCGCACCCCGTTTGAGCGGCTTCGTCGACAAAAACCGTGAGATGCCGATCGAAATTGCGCCTGTCGGCTCCGAGTTGGATTTCGATCAGAGCCGGATCGACGTCGCGATCCTGCGCGGAGTAGGCTCATGGCCGAACGCGCGCGCCTCGCTTCTCTTCCCCGAGCGGCTAGCCGTGGTGGCCTCGCCGAAGCTCATTCCGGCAACCGCCAAGCTCAACCGGCTGAATTTCTCAGAAACCCCTACCCTTCAGAATGCAAGTAGGCCCAGCCTTTGGCTCTCCTGGCTACGGACGACCAAGCTCAGTCACAGCGGGGTTATCCAAGGCATCCGCTTTGCGAACAGCGATATGCTCATCAGCGCCGCGCTGAGCGGGCTGGGGCTTGCTGTGGTGCCCTCGCATTACGTTGAGCAGGAGCTTGCCAGAGGTGAACTGCACCTGCCTTTCGGGAAACCTGTGGAATCCAGCGAAGGCTATTGGGTCGTTTATTCTGAACGCAAGGCCCAAAAACAAAGCGTAGCTTTGTTCCGAGATTGGCTTTTGTCCGAAACACGCAAGCATCGAAGCGAGGTGCAAGCCTGACGTCGATGGCTCAATCTTGGAGAGCATGAGGATCTGTAGGGCAGGCCGGGGAGCGGCCCTATCGGGATAGTTTCAATCTGGCCCGATCCACGGCGGAGCATGGGAGCCAGGATGCCGGGCGCCCCATCAAGGCGTGGAGAATGAGCGGCAATGTCAGCGGATGCCCCTAAACGTCAGGCCCTTCTGCGACCATTACGCGTCGCTCGCGATCAGATGACGGCAAGCGAAGAATTCACGAGATCGGTCACGAGCATATGCCCCGGCGCATGGGTGATGCAAAACTCAGGACGAACGTTCGCGATCACGGCTTGCGGCGTGACCCCGCAAGCCCAGAAGACGGGAATTTCGCCCTCCCGGATCTCGACCGGGTCGCCGTAATCCGGGTTGTTAATATCAGCAATGCCGATCAGCGAAGGGTTGCCCAGATGGACCGGAGCACCATGAACCGAAGGAAAGCGGGATGTGATCTGCACTGCGCGGATGGCATCGGCCGCCTTTAACGGACGCATGGATACGACGAGAGGTCCTGAGAAAGGCCCCGTTGCCACCGTTGGGATGTTGGTGCGGTACATGGGGACATTGGAGCCCTGCTCGATGTGGCGCACAGGTAGGCCATCAGCCAGCATGGCTTCTTCGAACGAGAATGAGCAGCCGATCAGGAAGGCCACCAGATCATCGTTCCAAAGATCCCGAATGTCAGTGGGCTCCGCCACGAGCTCGCCATTCCGCCACACCCGGTAGCGAGGCACATCAGTGCGGATATCGATGTCCTGTCCCAACTCAGGGAGTGACGGGTCGCCCGTCTCGGAGACCGCGACGAGTGGGCAGGATTTGGGATTGCGCTGGCAGAAGCGCAGGAAATCATGCGCCAAGTCTTTGGTAAGAATAGCCAGATTGGCCTGAACATGTCCTAGGGCGAGGCTTGCAGTCGGACCCGTCAGAATGCCCGCCCGCGCATCGAGGCGAGCTTGATAAGCAGCATCGTTTTTGATCGTCCTGGACATCATCTGCTCCTTCCGCCAACGCGTTATTAAGCTCGCGCCTGCGCGCGCATAGCTTCAATCGCCATGCCAATGGCAAGGATCTTGCGGTCGGCACCGGCAGGCCCCGCGATCATGAGCCCCACGGGCGCGCTGCCCGGCGCATGACAGGGCACAGACAGGGCGGCTCCATCAAGGAAATTGATCAGCGTGGCATTGCGCAGGACCAAGCCATTGGTGGAGTAATAGACCTCGTCGCTCGCAGCAAGCTCTGCAATGGAAGGCGCGACAACAGGAACCGTCGGGAGAAGCAGAGCATCGTAACCCTCGATGCGCGCCTCCACGCCAGCCTTCCAGGCCTTGCGGGCTGCCAGCAAGTCGAGGTAGTCGGCAGCGGATATCTCCTTGCCGCGCAGAATTCGCGAGACGACGCGCGGATCGTAGCGGTCGCCCGCACGCTCGATCAGATCCCGGTGCCAGGTCCACGCCTCTGCGGCCGTGAATCCACCCTTGGTATTAATGGCTGCAAGACCCGCGAATTCCGGAACAGAGATCTCGTCGATGTGTGCACCAGCTGCCGATAGGCTTGAGAGCGCCGCCTGGAACGCGCCTGCGACGTCATTGTCCATTCCTTCAAGCGCCAATGTCGTAGGGACCGCGAACCGGAGCTTGCCGATGTCGGCAGAGCGCGGAAGCGGCGCCTCATCACCGGCCATGATCGCATCGAGAATGGCGCAACACGTCACGGAGGGAGCAATAGCGCCGATCGAGTCGAGGCTGAACGAGAGCGGAAGAACGCCGTCCATGGGCACCCGCGCAGCTGTCGGCTTGAACCCGACAAGGCCGCAGAAAGCAGCCGGAATGCGGACCGACCCACCCGTATCCGAACCAATTCCCGCGACTGCCATTCCGTCAGTCACGGATACCGCAGCACCCGAGGAGGAGCCACCTGGGATACGACCCGTTTCGCGATCCCAGGGATTGCGCGGAATGTCATAGTGCGGATTGAGGCCGAGACCCGAATAGGCGAACTCGGTCATGTTCGTTCGGCCGACGATCACAGCGCCTGCAGCCCGCAGGCGTTTGACGACCGTCGCATCCTTTGCAGCCGCCGGCTCATCGGCACGTGCAACGGACCCTGCCATGGTGACTTCGCCGGCGACATCGAACAGATCCTTGATCGATACCGTCAGGCCATCGATAGACGAACGAACCAAACCAGCTTTCCGCAGAATATCGGAAGCCTGTGCTGCGGCCCGAGCTTGCTCAGGATAGACCTTTGTAAAGACGCGCCGGCCTTCTCCGTTCGGATCAGAGGCGCGGCTAAGAGCCTCCTCCGTGAGAGCCAATGATGTAGTACGGCCCTCCGTGAGCGCCAGTTGCTGTTCGTTCACTGTCGAAATCATGTCTCATCAACCATCGCGGCGGATTGCATCAAAACCGGATCAGGCGACTTCCGGCAGAACCTCGATGTCATAGCTGTGGCTCAGGGTGCGCCCGCGGCGTGGGTCAAACAGCTCCATCGTGAACGATGGTGCAGGCCGAATGCCGCCGATTGCTCCAACCGTTCCGCAGATCATGGCTGTCCCTTCGGGCAGTTCAGCCTGGCCGGCGAACCCGGAGATCAGCTCGAGCGGCGGCCGGAGCGAGGCGAGTGTGCCCTCCTGATAAAGCACCTTCTCACCGTTCTCCTGAATGTATGACCGAATGACGAGCTCATCCCAGTATTCCGCAACATCGGCATAGAGCCATGCCTCGGCGGCCACCGGCTTTGCGCAGACCTGCTTCGACAGGGCGACACTGTACGTCTCGAGCTTACGGTCGGTGTGATCGGAGGCGATGCTGACATAAAGCTCGCCGCCAGACCGGAAGACGAAAGTCTCCACCTCCCCTGAGGACTGGTCTCCAACCGCTTGGATGTGCGACGCCTGCGTCAGCTGGTTCTCGGCAACCCGGTAATAAAGCGGAACGGAGCTCGGTCGCGGGACGCCGATGGCGAACAGCTCCTCGATGTGATGCTCGATCGCATGCTGATCACGCCCAGCCCATCCTGCGACGACGAGGGACGAGATTTCAACGTCGATATTGCGGGAGCCTGTCTGGCTGTCTGCTTTGAAGAAAAGTTTCATGACAAATCCGAAAGTTGAAAGGTTTGATTGAATGCCAGCGCTTAGCTGAAGACCGTCGGGAGCCAGAGGGCTAGCCCCGGAAAGAACGACAGCAGCGCGAGCAGAATGAACATCGCCAGTACGAAAGGCACCGATCCCGTAATGACGGCACCCATCGACCCGCTCTTGCGAAGGCTCTGCACGACAAAGAGGTTGAGACCCACCGGTGGCGTGATCAGAGCCGCCTCGACAAGCACGATGATGATGATGCCGAGCCAGATCGGATCGTAGCCGAGGGCGATCATGATCGGCGCGACGATCGGAATCGTGGTGATCATCATGGAAAGTGTTTCCATGAAGCAGCCGAGCACCAGATAGAAGATGATGATGATCAGCAGCATCCACCCCGGAGAGACCCCGAGGCCGGTGATCGAGCTGGTGATTGCATCAGTCAGACCCGTAGCCGCCATGATGAAGTTCAGGAAGGCAGCACCGATCACGATCAGCATGATCATCGCCGTCGAGCGCATCGTCCCCTCGACGGACTCTCGAAGCATGGTCCAGGTCAGCCGGCGGAACCATGCTGCAAGGATGAGCGCACCCGTTACACCGAGAGCGGCCGCTTCCGTCGGAGTGGCCAAGCCGGCATAAATCGACCCGACGACGAGGAAGAAGATTCCAAGCGGCGGCGCAAGGTGCACGAGACTCTTGAAACGCTCGCTCCAGGTGGCATGGATCTTGTGTCCACCCCACGAGGGCTTGGCCATACAGCTGACGGCGATCACAAGCATGAACAGGCCCGCCAACAGAAAGCCGGGTATGATGCCTGCGAGGTAGAGCTTGGGAACCGAGGAGTTGGTAAGGACGCCATAGATCACAAGGTTAATCGATGGCGGAATGAGGATGCCGAGCGTGCCGCCGGCTGCGAGGCTACCAAGGAAGAGCGGCTCGTTGTAGCCATAGCGCTTGATTTGCGGGATCGCCACGGTACCGACGGTAGCGGCAGTGGCGACGCTCGAGCCGGACGTGGCCGAGAACAACGTCGAAGCGCCGATATTGGCATGCATCAGGCCGCCGGGCAGCCACGAGAGCCAGAGGCTCATCGCGCTGTACATCCGCTCGGCGAAACCGGCCCGCAGCAGAATCTCCCCCAGCAGAATGAAGAGAGGCACCGCCACCATCAGGAATTCATTGTTCGTGCTCCAGGCCAACTCGCCGATGGCGCGCGTCAGGGGCAGCATGGAATAAAGAGGGTCTAGAAGCAGACCAAGGACTCCGAGAGCAGCGCCGACGGGAATGCTCAAACCAATCAGGACGAGCAGAAGGATGAGTGCTGTGGCAACCATGACGCCTTACCCCTTGACCATGCGCTCGCCTGCGGCGGCTTCTTCTTCAGCTTCTTCTTGGGTCGAGCGAACGCCGGCGATGGCCTTGACCTCGTCAATCCTGCCGGTAACCAAAGCGACGGATGCCCGCACCAGCATGAGTGCTAGAACCACGCACATCCAGATCAGGCCAAGCAGCCAAAGCCCCTGTGGAATGTAAAGCGGTGTTGCGAGCGGAGTGTTGGCAGCGGAATTTTGCATCCAGGAGGTGGCGGCAACGTCGTAGGCATAATAGGTCAGCATTGTCATGAAGACGCCGAGAGCTACGAGAGAGAGCCAATCTACAATGGCTGACAGGCGAACGGGCAGATACTGATAAATCACATCGACGCGCACATTCGCCCGTTGAAGCGTTGCGAAGGCAAGCGCCCATGACGTGCTAATGGCAAACGCATAGCTCGACAGCTCATCCGCGCCGCCGGTACTGAACCCGAAGAATTTTCGAACCAAAACGTCAAATGAGATCAGCAACACGCTGCCGATCGTCAGAGCACCGCCGAACCATACGGCCCAGCGCGACATATGCTCCGCTGCGCGGCTCAGGCCGCCGAGGAAGGAAGGTTGTATGGTCGATGCCATGAGACTACCTGTGTCGGCGTTCAAGCACGCCGCATGAAATCAGAGACTGATCGGGCCAAAGGCACGGAACGACGCGTCGGAACGGTTCCGGTCCGACGCGTCGAATGGATTTACTTGGAGGCGGTGACGTTCAGCACCTTACCGATCGTGTCGTTGAAGTCCTTGACACAATCTGCCGAGCAGCGTGCTGCCCACTTCGGCAGGATGGAGTCCTGAAGAACCTTCTTCAGAAGCTCACGGTCGGCTGCGCTCGGCTCGACGAGCTTCATCTTGCCCTTGACCGGAAGCGTGCAGGCTGCGGCGCCCGTGTTGCAGTCGTAGCCCTGCTGGGTCTGCTCGTCGGCAGCCTTCCAGATGTCATCCATCAGAGTCTTGATGTTCGTCTGGATGAACTCCTGGACCTTCGGGTCCAGCTTGTCCCAGGCGGCTTGGTTGACCGCGTGGATCTGCTGGTTCCAGTTGATCGGGAGCGCGTAGAGATGGGTTGCGACTTCGTACCACTTGGCGGAATACCCGGAGAGTGAGCCGGTGATCGCGCAATCGACGACCCTGTTCTGCAGGGCAGGAACCACCTCACCAAAGGCCATCGTTACACTTGCGCCACCGAAGGCTTCAACAAACTCTGCCTGGGTGCGGCTGCTGGTGCGAACCTTCTTGCCCTTAAGGTCCGCAAGGCTGTTTACCTCGGCGTTGCAGAACAAAACCTGGGCCGGGTAGGTCGAAATGCCGAGGACCTTTACGCGCGATCCCTGACCGTAGAACTTACTGTAAACCGGCTCAAAGGCCTCAGTCACCTTGCGGGCGGATTCCACGTCAGGAGCAAGGCCTGCCAGATCGATGGCCTCGTTGATCGGATTGTCGCTGGCGAAATAGGAAAGCGTCGCCGTACCGAACTGGATTACGCCCTGTGACATGAGGCGGAGGATTTCAGGCCCCTTGAGGCCCATCTCGTTGAAGCCTTTGATATCTGCAGTGACCTTCCCGTTCGAGCGCTCGGGAATCGTCTTAGTCCAGAACGGCTTTTCGAAATCGTTATAAGCCGTGAGGTTGCTGAGGCCACCGACAATCTGAAGCTTGGTCTGCGGCAGGTCTTGAGCAAGGGCAGCGCCAGACAGGCTCAGCAGGGCTGCAGCTCCGAAGGCATAAACAGTTCTTTTCATGATGTGTCATCCTCTGGTCCGGTATTGGAGCTAAGCGAAGACACGTTCAGGTCGGAGCAAGCGCCTAAGTTCCCGTTCTGGCCTTTAGGATCTTCTGAATTGGAGCCAAAAAGATCCACGCCTTCAAAGTACGCCCTATATACGCCGCCTATATGTCGTTCCTCAGCCTGGTCGCATTGCATGCCAGGAACCTTTAGCTTGTCTATTCGTATGTTTTAATGTGGGATATAAATTCTATTTATATCCCTTTGGTGCCCTTCCCTTCGTGCGAACAACAACCCCCTGAGCGATTTCGGCGAGTGAGCGCATAGGACGACTTTCAAGCCCATCGATCCAACTTGCGGTGAAACTGAGATCTGGCAGAGGATCGCTCTTCACGTCCAGAATCTGCAGTTCGCCAGCAGCAAGTTCGCGCTCAAGAAAGACAGGCGTGATCACGGCCGTACCGATTCCATCCAACGTCATGCGCACGATCATCGAAACCGAGGCGCTACCGTACATTCGCGGCGTCTTCACACCAGCGCGCATCAGCATATCTCGCACTACTCTATAAGGGCTACTGTTGGAGGGGTGCGTGATGATTGGCCTGCTCGCGATATCCTCCAGCGTGCATACACCTCCTCCCAGCTGGAGCTTTGGGCTGGCGACCCATGCAAGAGAGTAAGTGCAGAGGGGAAGGTTCTCGATCCGCTCCTCGAGGATAGGTCCCATGAGAAATGCTATATCAATCTGACGAGACATCAGCTGAGTGCGCAGCACGTGCGAACTGTCGACCTCAATTTCCAAAATTAGGGCTGGATAAGCGCTGTGCACTTCTTCGATGAAGGTCGAAAGCCAAGTCTGCACGATGGTCTCCGCAACCCCGATTCGTACGGTGCCGCTCATTACGTTCTGGTCCTGCGCGGCCTTCAGCATGTCACCCCGCGCCTGCATCATACGCTCGGCATGGGAGAGCATCTCCTGTCCTTTAGCCGTCAGCGTGACACCTCGCACATCTCGCTCGAACAGGCGTACGCCGAGCGCGGCTTCCAAGGAGGCGATACGTTGTGAAACGGCAGGCTGCGTTGTTCCGAGCTTTTCAGATGCGGCTCTCAAGCTGCCGAGCGCCGCAGCCCAGAAAAACGTTTCGATGTTCCTGAAATCGATCATCGAGTATTACTAGACGATTGGAGGCACTTTGTGTTGTCCACCATACCTGCATCCATCGCAGTGTGCGATGCACTCGGCGCAGGTCAATGCATCGATATACAATTTCGACGCCAAAGTTGAATTTGAGACAATCAAGCTCCGGCCTTCTTCAATCTCCAGCGTCGGAGGGTGATCAATGAAGCATTCCATCCCATGCTCACCGCCAAGGCCAAGACCAGCGCCATAGCGGCCCCGAAACGCACGGCGCATAGGTGGAGCACGCTCAATGCCCCCACGAAGCCGAGCATGCCGGGCACCCCGTTAGCGACCACCGCTGCCGTCGCCTCCCCTCCAACACGAGGCTGCATAATCAGGGCCACACTGATCATGACGACAGGAGCCAAAGCTGAGACAGCGGCGATCGAAGGGCCAAAGGCCCTCCCAGCAATGAGTGTTACTCCAACAACGGTCATGACCAGAGCAGCGCGAAAGAGAACGTCCCATACACTTTTCTTCGTAGAGGACCGCACCGCTGCCGTGGAGAACCTACGCGCCAATGGCAAAGCGAGAGCATAGACTGCCGCGTTCAACGCGAGCGCAGCTTCTAGAGACCATTGCCATCTGAGGATGGCAATGATGGCAACGGCCCAGACAGCCAGACCGGAGACTACGCTCGCCAAGACCCCAAATCTTTGAGCGGCAGCCGCATAGACCATCATGTAAAGGACCGTCGCAGCAGAGACCGTCAATCCGACAAGCGCACTCTCCGAGACAAAGGCAGAGCCGTTATCGATAGCAAGAAATGCATAGGCCGGCCCTGCGGAAATCGGCAGCGTTACGATCATCGCGCCTAGAAAAGGGCCGCTTCGCTCCACGATCATGGACGCCACGACTACGATCGCCGCGCTGGTCCACATCTTCACGATGAGCAGCGCCCAGAATGAGAAATCCAAGATTCACGACCTTTGAAAAAGCTGCCTTGAAAGAGCACTGTCGCCTGAGCGCAAGGTTCATTCTAGCTGATCATATCGATCGGAAGCATGATGCCAGAAGACCCGATCTCATCATGGAGGCTTTAACAATCCTGCAATGCAAGCGTCAAAACTCCCTCGTTCGAAATCCCCCAGGACATAAGAACGGGGCCGGAGCGGCCGGTCCCGGCGGATACACGGTTTGACAAGGCGATGGACGAACTCCTGATTTCGGGGGCGATATGTCAAAGATTGGATGAAGCTATAGACGCTCACGTTTGTTAACCGATCCCCGTTGCAACAAAGGCTATGAGAAGCCCTTAATTCAACCTCCTCAATTCAGCCATATATGCTGCCGGCAATCGAAATCTGGTTCGTTCAGGACGCTGCAAACCCGCCTTTCCCGCAACCTAGTGTACGAAAGCGATGCAGTTATCATCACTCAGGTTATAGTTCGTAGAGTTCCACCGATTGGGCGCTTCCAAGATCTGCCGGCGCTGCTCCTCGCTGATCTTCACTTTGACCGTCGCCGATGTCCGACTGAACCGGGTCGGTTTATGGCTGGCCTCTGACCTTACAATGCCCGGGCCGTAAATTGCCCCCTTGCCATCGTTCTTCGGATAAAAGCCATAGCAGTCCTCTTTGACGCCGTTATTGAGGTGGAGAGCGATGCACGTGAACGCATGGCCCATATACTCGCGATGGGTCCAAGAAGTCTCTGATCCGAAGAGTTCCAGGAAGATATCGCCTGGGTCGGATGCAACTGGCGTTCGAACTAGAAGTAACCCCTTTAAGCCACCTGCAAGTGCCACCGTTCTTCGAGCCTTGGTTCCCATTTGCGCTCACCTGTATCTGCGCGATATCTCGCAAGGGCAAGGATAGTAAGGGACATCCGTTCGTCAGTTGCCAAGCTCGTGCCGATTCTGTTCAAGGATTTCTTCCTCGAATTGGCTCATTCACTCAACAACTTCAACACGAGCCCACGTAAGATTTCGACCTTTCTTACCTGGCAGTTCGAGGATCTCCGCAACGAGTAGAAGTGTGTCCGGCTTGAAGGGTGGCTGAGCTATCGTTCCATCTGCGGGATCAGAGATCGGCCGGATTTCGTCAATCGCTTTGACCACTTCTTCCACTGCGACGGGCCCTGGCTTTTTCTTGCCGAACTCACGTTTAAGGTGAGGGCCTGGATCAAGCGGGTTTTCCAATGCAACCCAGGTGTGCGCGGTAATCGAAGAGAGAGCGCCTGTTCTTTCTCTGGCCTCATTCATGCTTGGAAAAGAGCTAGCTGCTTGCCGAGCATCTTCCTGATCTCTCCTTCGAAGGAAGACCCTGGGCCAGTATATGTAAGGGTCACGGCGGGAATCTTCGCAGCATGGCTTTTCAAAGCCACTTCATCCCAAGAACCACCTCATTTGGCGTCAGCGCTCAGTATCACCTTCTCGCCGAAAGCATCGCAAACTGCAGCATCATTCCCGCCCGCCGCGGCAAAGGCAACTCCGCCAACAGCGCCAGTAAAAAGAGCCTTCTTGGCCACTTCCCCAACGGTCCCAGACGGCATAGCTGAGGTGTTGGCATAGCCCGCACTGGCGGCTCCGGCTATTACCCCGCCGCGAATTGCGTGGTCCAGATCTCCGGTTTTCTTATTGGTGTACCAAGCGGCAAACGCAGCCGCGCCCGCAGGACCTCCGTAGGTCGAAGCTGCAATTTGTGGCGCCATTGGTGCTGTGGTCAGTCTGGCCGCGGCGCTGTTTGCGTGGAACGTCGTGTGGCAGACGACCAACGCCACGCCTGCGACGCCGATGCCGGACGTCACTACAGAGAGATTTGAGGGGAACAGCAGTTCTTACCTCCTTCATCGGTAAACCCGTTGTCGTGAACCTCTGGGCGAGTTGGTGTCCGCCCTGCCGACGCGAGATGCCGATGATGGCCGAGATGGCAGCGGCTCGAGACGACGTCACGTTCCTGTTCGTGAACCAGGGCGAGAGGCGCACAACGATTGAGGGTTACCTGAACAAGGAGAAGCTTACGCTGCCGAACGTGCTGCTCGACGCGCGCATGGATGTGCCTCGCCACTACTCCACGCCGGGTTTGCCGGTCACCCTGTTCATCGGCGCAGCGGAAAGCTCCAGTCCATCCACGTGGGCGAGATTTCCCGGGAGGCATTGACGGGCGCGCTCAGCCGGCTGCTGGCGGAGTAGCCGAGGTGCGATGAGGCGCCTTGGGGAGCGTCTCGAAGACCGTCCTGCTCTGGCGCCTGTCTTCACAGGCCAAGCTTGGTGTCCTACCATGCGGCAAACGACGCTGCGGCCACGGGCGCGGCGCGACGGGGGCTATGCGGAGGAACGCCATGACACGCCAAACCGAGCGGTCGCCCCACGAACTGCCCCTTGACGATCACGAGCCTCTGGAGCCTGGAGGAGTTAGCCGCCGCGGCTTTCTCAGCAGCGTCAGCTTGGTGGGCCTCGGGGCCGCCGTTGCGCCCCTCTCCTCCAACTTGTCAGTCTCAATCATTCCGGAAGCCATGGCGCAGGGGGCTCCCGCATCAGGTGCTCCTGCCCAGCCTTCAGGGCCACAGGCCCTCGACTATCCCGGCAAGGAGAAGGGGCTCGTCGTCCTGGGCGAGCGGCCGCTGGTCGCCGAGACACCTGAGCACCTGCTCGACGACGAGACGACGCCGATCTCCAAATTCTTCATCCGCAACAACGGCCAGTTGCCCGAGCCCGCGACGAACCCGGATGCCTGGAAGCTCACCATCGACGGCGAGGTCAACAACCGGCTTGAGCTGACGCTGGCCGAGCTGAAGTCCCGTTTCCAGCCCAAGACCTACCGCATGGTGCTCGAATGCGGCGGCAACGGCCGCTCCTTCTTCCAGCCGCAGGCGAGAGGCAACCAATGGACCAACGGCGGCGCGGGCTGCGCCGAGTGGACCGGCATCCCACTCGCCGAAGTGCTCCAGGCCGCGGGGCTGAAGGACACGGCGAAGTACACCGCCCATTACGGCGCCGACCCGCACCTGTCGGGCGACACGACCAAGGACTCGCTCTCGCGCGGCATGCCCATCGCCAAGGCGATGGAGCCGCACAGTCTGATCGTCTATCAGATGAACGGCGAGCCCCTGCCAAACATCCATGGCGGGCCGCTGCGCCTGGTGATCCCCGGCTGGCCGGGATCGCTGTCGCACAAGTGGCTGACGCGGATCACGATCCGCGACCGCGAGCATGACGGCCAGGGCATGACCGGTACATCGTACCGGGTGCCGAAGACGCCGATGGTGCCAGGCAGCACGGCGGACGAGAAGGACTTCCGCATCCTCGAATCCATGCCCGTGCGCAGCATCATCACCGCCCCGGCGAACGGCACAAGGCTGCCGGCCGGCACACGTGAGGTGGCCCTGCGCGGTGCCGCCTGGGCCGGCGATCTCACGGTGAGTCGCGTGGATGTTTCAACGGACGCCGGGCAGACCTGGACGCAGGGAACGCTCGCTCCACCCCGCAACCGCTATGACTGGAACCGGTGGACGGCGACCCTGCAGCTGCCCTCGGACGGCTACTTCGAGATCTGGACACGGGCCACGGATTCGAACGGCAAGATGCAGCCACCCGTGGCCCACAACTGGAACCCGCAGGGCTATGGCGGCAACACCATGCACCGTGTGGCCATCCTGGTAGGTTGAGGGGGCATTGATCGTGCGTCTGTTTCCTTGGCTGCCGATGCTTGCCTTGGCGGCATCGGCCTCTTTCGCCTCCGCGCAGGCCCAACAGGCATCCGCGCCGGCTTTCACGCCCCAAGACGAGCGGATCGAGGATCTGCCGGAGGGGCCCGGCCGAGACGAGACCTTCGGCCTGTGCACCGCGTGTCACGGCTACAAGTTAGTGTCAAACCAAGGGATGACGCGGGACAGATGGGACGAGACGATGACCTGGATGACGGAGCGGCACGGCATGCCCGACATCCAGGGTGCCGACCGCGACCTGATCCTCGACTATCTCGCCGCGCACCACCCGCCCAAGGCTCCAGCGCGGGGGGGCGGGTTCAGGAACCCGTTCGCGCCGCAATAGTTCCCCGATGCCTGACTGGGCGTCACTTGATTGAGCCGAGGGTCAAAGCTGTACGGTTTCCTCGGCCGACAGGGTCTCGACCTTCTTGTTGGCTTCAGCCACGAGGTCCTTTGCAGTCTTCGTCGGGAGTGGAACAAAGCTGGGGGTGATCAGCCGGTCAGACGAAGCTGCCCACCCGAGAGCCGACCATCAATTACGGCCGCGCGGACCTGCAGGACGCGGTGACCCCTCGTGGCGACCAACGCATCTGCCGGCGCTTGTTCATGTGTGCTTTGACGAAACTGTTCACGATCGACTCGGCGCGTAAGGTCGAGATGGGGAGGCCGCCGCGAGAACGGTGTCCGTGATCGATCAGCGCACTGGCGTTCAGCCCCAAACAGGTTTCAAGTTCTCGCACGAGCTGGGCAAAGGGCTCGATCCAGGCTTGCCCGTATTGACTGTTCAGGACCACGGCGTTGGCCGCCCTCTGCCTGATGTCAGGCAGCATGCGGCGGACCTTGTCGCCCCACCTTGGCTGACCAGTGCCTTGCCCGCTGCCGGGCGTCCCGCACCTTCTCCGTCCCATCACATTTCAATGCTTTGTCATGGGTGGGCCCGATCTGATGAGGCGGTGTCCCGGGACCCTGCGGAGGCTTTTACGAGACATGGCGCGAAAATCCGAAACGCCGCAAGAGGTGGAGCTGAAGCTGGAGATCGAGCCGAGCGATCTAGAGACGGTCCTGGCGCATCCCCTGCTGCAGGCCGGCACGGGCAATGAGCCACAGAAGCAGGACCTTCACTCGACCTACTTCGACACGCCGGATCACGCGTTGAAGCAGGCTGGGCTCTCGCTGAGGATCCGGCACAATGGGACGCAACGGATCCAGACCGTCAAAGCCGCGCAAGCGCAGAACGGTGTCGCCCTCACGCGCGGCGAGTGGGAACACAAGGTTGACGGCGACAAGCCGGATTTCTCGGCGGCTGAGAAGACCGCCCTCAAGCCGTTCGTACAGCTGCAGGATAGGATCGGCCCGGTGTTCAGCGTGACTGCGGAACGGACACTGCGCGAAATTCCCTTTGGGCTCTCCGTCATCGAGGTCGCAGTCGATCGCGGCACGGTCGATGGGCAGGCCCTTCCCCTGCCATTTGGCGAACTTGAGCTGGAGTTGAAGCAGGGCAGCCCTGCCGACCTGTTCGGGCTTGCCCGAACGCTGGCCATGGCGGCTCCGCTGCGCCTGAGCTTCAAGACCAAGGCGGAGCGTGGCTTTGAGACCATCTCTAGGGTGGTGCCGAATCGGGTGAAGGCCGAACCGGTGACGCTCAAGCGCCGAATGACGAGCGCGCAGGCCTTTCAGAGCATTGGCGCGTCATGCCTGCGGCATCTGATGGCAAACGAGGCCCTCGTCCGGCAAGCGCCAGAGGCTGACACCGTCCACCAGATGCGGGTTGCCCTGCGGCGGCTTCGGGCCGCCATCACCCTGTTCAAACACGTTGTCGCGGACGGGCGGCGGGACCCGATCAAGGCCGAGCTCAAATGGATGGCGAACGTGCTCGGCGTGGCCCGGGACTTGGACGTCTATATCCAGAAGGTGCTGGAGCCGGCACAGGCCCAGCATCAGGATGACAAAAGCTACACGGCCCTGCTGGCTTACTATCGGAAGCGGCGAAAGCAGGCCTACCGAATGGTCCAGGAGACCATCGCCTCCGGACGCTTCGTCAACGGCATTCTGGAGGTGGCCGCCTGGGTTCAGGCCGGGGACTGGCTGCAGGATCGAAGTAAGCCGGCCCGCCAGCGGCGGAAACAGCCGGTCGTGGCGCTGGCGGAACAGGAACTCGGGCGGCGGTGGAAAAGGATCCTCAAGCGCGGCAAGCACTTGGCGAAGCTTGAGCCCGAAGAACGACATCAGGTGCGGATCGAGATCAAGAAGCTCCGCTATGCGACCGAGTTCTTCGAGAACCTGTTCAAAGGCGGCGGGGCGAAGAAGCGGAGGCGCGCGGCATTGAAAACCCTAGAGACCATGCAGGAGACGCTGGGTGGGCTCAACGACATTGCCGTCGGGTTCGAGATGAACTCCTCGCCAGCGGCTGTGGCCATCCATGAAGAGCAGATGGCCCGCGTGGACGGCCTCCTCGCGGCGGCGAAGAAGCAGTATCGGGACTTCGCTGCCCTGCAACCGTTCTGGAGCGTTTGAAGTGAGCTGCCCTTTATCCAACAGGCCTGTCATCACATCGTCACCGATGCCTGCTATACGGCCCTAATTGTCGATTTGGTCTTCATGATGGGACTGGGCGATTTAGAGGCCAATTTATGCGCTTCATGTGAGACTGACGCCGTTCTTAGTCTCACATGAAATGCGAACCGTCATGAGAAGGCAGCTTCCTTGTCTACGGCTGGCCGCCACGCCTCAACGGCCTCATCGGTGATCTTCTCTGCGCCGGCTCGAATGGCGTCGATCGCAAGCTCGTTCAAGGTCAAGAAGACCTTGGCCGTGATCCCATCCGTGATGCGGACGAGGTGCCGTAGGCTCTGCGCGGATAGGGACGAGGGGCGTCGAAGCGGCACGCTTCGCAGGACGGCTGTCACGAGGGCTTGGAACTCCTCGTCGGCCCTCCAGCGGGGAAGCGCATCTGGTCGAGGCGACGCACCGGCTGGGTATCGCCGGCGATGGCTGCTCTTGCATTGGCTATGTCCAGGCACACGAGTGAGGCCTTCAGCTCGTTGCTGAGGAACCGGAACAGCTGAAGAATGACGCGCTGTTCGCGTGGGCTGCCGGCAAGCAAGTTGTTCGCCTCATCGAAGACGAGCACACGGACGTCGGCTGCGGGCGCATGAGCGAAAGGCTCAGCTGGCGGCTTTGATCCGCTCCAATTCCTCTGAGGTCAGTGGGTCAACCTTGAGGATCGGGTGCCCTCCGGAGGAGTGGTGCTGAGAGAGTGCAAGCCGGATATAGCCGCCATCTTGGAGGGAGAAAAAGATCCCGTCGGACTTCCCGTTCAGGAAGCAGCGCAGACTGATATAGAAGCTCTCCTCGTAGCCCTTACGGCCCTACGAATAGCGGGATGAAGGACAAGGGTGATGCTCTTGCTCTCGCAGACCTCTTCGACGCTTTCGAAACTCAACACGGCTGAACCTCGCTGCCAAGGCGGCCAGTCGGCCGCTATCCAAGGTCAACGCCGCGCAAAGGGGGTGCTGTTCGCTCCAAGCTCGGCCTATTCACCAACGGATCAACTTGTCTCCCTCTGCGCCTTGAGCAATCACCTCGCCTAGCACTCCCATGCGTCGAGTGCTAATCGTGCTGCTCGGCGCAGACGAGTGCCCCAATATCAAGAACGATGAGGCACACCCATGACCTTTCGCCCGCTGCACGACCGCGTCGTCGTCCGCCGCATCGAGGCCGAAGAGAAGACGGCCGGCGGCATCATCATCCCGGATACCGCCAAGGAAAAGCCGCA
>NZ_FMVJ01000011.1 GCF_900102135.1 Microvirga guangxiensis | reverse complement strand
CCCGTCTCCACCAGACGGCGCACCTCCGAGTCGATCTTCTGCGCGGTCGCCTCCGACACGTTCTGCTGACGCCCCATCTGCATCCCCAGAAACACCTCGTCCTGGTTCTCGCCATAGGCCACCGTGCCAAGCTCAGGGCTGAACCCCCACTTGGTCACCATCATCCGCGCCAGACGCGTCGCCTGCTCAATGTCCGACTGCGCCCCCGACGTCACCTTCTCCTTGCCAAAAATCATCTCCTCGGCAATGCGCCCGCCCATCATGATCGCCAGACGCGACGTCATCTGCTCAAAGCTCATCGACAGCTTGTCGCGCTCCGGCAGCTGCATCACCATGCCCAGCGCCCGCCCGCGCGGAATGATCGTGGCCTTGTGCACCGGATCGGTCGCCGGCACGTTCAGCGCCACGATGGCATGGCCCGCCTCATGGTAGGCCGTCAGGCGCTTCTCGTCGTCGGTCATCACCAGGGTGCGCCGCTCGGCGCCCATCATCACCTTGTCCTTGGCGTCCTCGAACTCCTTCATGGTCACGATGCGCTTGCCGCGCCGCGCCGCCAGAAGCGCCGCCTCGTTGACCAGGTTCATCAGGTCAGCGCCCGAGAAGCCGGGCGTGCCGCGGGCAATCACCTTCAGGTCCACGTCGGGCGCCAGCGGCACCTTGCGCACGTGCACCCGCAGGATCTTCTCGCGACCGGTCACGTCCGGGTTGGGCACCACGATCTGGCGGTCGAAGCGGCCCGGGCGCAGAAGCGCCGGATCGAGCACGTCGGGCCGGTTGGTGGCGGCGATGATGATGATGCCCTCGTTGGCCTCAAAGCCGTCCATCTCGACAAGAAGCTGGTTGAGGGTCTGCTCGCGCTCGTCGTTGCCGCCGCCCAGGCCCGCGCCGCGATGGCGGCCGACCGCGTCGATCTCGTCGATGAAGATGATGCAGGGCGCGTTCTTCTTGGCCTGCTCGAACATGTCGCGCACGCGCGAGGCGCCCACGCCCACGAACATCTCGACGAAGTCGGAGCCGGAGATGGTGAAGAAGGGCACGTTGGCCTCGCCGGCGACCGCGCGGGCGGTGAGCGTCTTGCCGGTGCCGGGCGGGCCGACGAGGAGCACGCCGCGGGGGATGCGCCCGCCGAGGCGCTGGAACTTCTGCGGGTCGCGCAGGAACTCCACCACCTCCTGCAAGTCCTCCTTCGCCTCGTCAATCCCCGCAACATCGTCAAACGTGACGCGGCCATGGGCCTCGGTGAGGAGCTTCGCCTTCGACTTGCCGAACCCCATGGCGCGGCCTGCGCCATTCTGCATCTGCCGCGACAGGAACACCCAGGCGCCGATGAAGAGCGCGATGGGCAGGATGTTCATGAGAACGGCGATGAACCAGGGGGTCGAGTCGGATTGGGGACGGGCCGTGATCTGCACGCCCTTCTGCTGCAGCTTCGTGACCAGGTTGGGGTCGTTGGGCGCATAGGACGAGAAGTTGCGGCCGTCGGTATAGGTGCCGCTGATTTCCGGCCCCGAGATGATCACGCTCGTGATGCGGCCGGCCTCGGCGTCAGCCAGGAGTTGGCTATAGGCAATGTCGCTGCCTCCGCCTCGTTGGCCCGGGCTCTGGAAGAGGGTGACGAGCGCCAGGACCAGCAGGAAAATGACAACCCACAAGGCGAAGTTGCGGAAATTTGAATTCATCGTATCAGGTTCTGCCCCAGAGGGAGATGAAGCACGGGAAAGGCTGAGAAATCTCCCGCACGGCTAAACTCAATTTAGGCATACCAGTCTCCCTTGCCAAGGGAATGCGGCGTGTATGGGGCATCATCCAAACGTCTTGGCTAAGAGAATTGGCTAACGGCCGCGCGAGCGGGGCGGTTCCGGGCCGATGTCCAGGCGTCCTGACCGGTCGAGATGGAGAAGAGCCCCCGCGATCGTCAGGCGCAGCGCCTCCCCTGCCCCGATGGCCGCCTTGAGGCGCTCCAGGCAGGTTTCGAGCCGCTGAAGGCGATTGTTTTCAAAGCCTGCCCGGCCCAGGGCTTTCTCCAGAATCCTCAAGGAGATCTCGAAGGGCTCCTCGGCGAGGCAGGCGGCCTGGAAAGCGAATACCCCCTGCCCTGCCTCCGGCTTTGCCGCCTCCAGAGCCTGACGGGCCTTGATGTCCAGCGCCTCCTCGGCCTGGGCGGCCCGCTCGGCCAAGCGCGCCAGACGGTCGGCGGTGAGGCCTTCCTTCGCAAGATGCGGCATCAGCCCCCGCCACCGGACCCGGGCGAAACGCTCGTCGGCATTGGACGGATCGGTGACGAACCCCCAGCCGTTCCGCCGGCAGCGATCGAGCAGCGCCGCTTTCGGGCAGTCGAGAAGCGGCCTGACATGAAGGATGCCGTCCCGGTCCCTCTCCCGGCGCATGCCGGCCAGCCCCTTGAGGCCAGAGCCTTTGGAGAGGCGCATCAGGATCGTCTCCGCTTGGTCATCCTGGGTATGGGCGGTAACGAGATGGGAGGCTCCGGCCTCCCGGGCCTGCTGAACGAGAAGACGGTAGCGCGCCTCGCGCGCAGCTTCCTGCAATCCGGTTTCAGGCTTTTCGCCCGTCCAGGCGAGAATGCGGTGCGGGAAGCCCAAAGCGCCCGCTTCCCGGGCCACGAAGGCAGCTTCCTCCGCCGCCTCGGGGCGCAGGCCGTGATCCACGGTGGCGACGAGGATGGGAGGGCGCGGATTTGCCCCCCAGCGGACCAGGAGATGCATCAGGGCCATGGAATCCGGCCCACCGGAGACGGCGGCCAGGATGCCTGTGGCATGGCTCAAGCTGGAAAAGAGATGCTCCGGATCGTCTGTCCGGAGCGGATCGTCAGGCGAAGGAGCGGCCACGGTCCGGGTGCTCGACTGTCAGCCTCGTTAAGTGCATTTGTTGCGCTTCTGCTCGCGCTCGGACGCCTGACGCACATTGGCGGAGGCTTGCGGATACTTGCGGTCGAGCTCGGCGAAGACGGCGCAGGCCCGGTCGCGGGCGCCCAGGCTGTTGAGGGATACGCCGAGGCGCAGCATCGCATCGGGGGCCTTCGCAGCGGTCGGATAATCCGCGGAAATGTTCAGGAACTGCTCAGCCGCCTCCCGGTGACGGCCGCGCTGAAGATAGGTCTCGCCGAGCCAGAACGTGGCCTCGGGCACCAGCTGGTCGCGGGGATTGGACTGGAGAAAGCGGCGAAAGCCCATCTCGGCCTGATCGTAATCCCTCTGCGTGAAGGAGACATAGGCCGCATCGAAATCGGCCTTCGGATTGCCGGTGCCCGTGGCCGCCACGCTGGGGCCCGGACGCGCCGGGATCGCACCCTGGGGCATGGTCATGCCGTTGCCGGCAGCCCCGGGAGCCACCTGCCCATCCTCCTCGATCAGTTCGCCGATATCCGCGAACTGCTCCCCCTCGGCCAGAGGCTGCGAAGGAGGCGTGGAGCCCAGCGGGCGCGGCGCGCCCGGGGCATTGGGGTCCTGGGAGGGGTCGTAAACGTCGCTGCGGCGCTGCGGCGCCGACTGAGGCTGGGCCTGCGGCTGAGCAGGGCGCGGAGCGGGCGCGGCGGACGGCTTCGAGCCGCCGCGGCCCGAGCCTTCCTGGAAGCGGAACTCCACGTCCTCCTGGAACTTGCGGAGCTGTTCCTTGAGCTGGCGGTTCTCGAACTCGAGCTGCTCGAGCTGGCCGGACATCTGCCGCATCTGGTTCTCAAGCCGGTTGAGACGCACGATGGCATCGGCCGCATCCTGCGCAGCCGCAGGAAGGGCCAAGGCGAGGCTGAGGGCAAAAAAACTTAAGAAACGTCGAAACATGCTGGATACCGTTGAGGGTCTTTGCGGACCGTGCCGATAACACAAAAGCGCCGCCACGGCGATAATGTGGCGACGCTCCTGAGTTTCACATTTCAGTGCTTTGCGGGTTTAGGCGCCGGCTCCGCCGCCGAGCACGGTGACCGCGCGGCGGTTCTGCGACCAGCAGGAGATGTCGTTGCAGACAGCCACCGGACGCTCCTTGCCGTACGAAACCACGCGGAAGCGGTTGGCCGGAATGCCGCGCGAGATCAGGTAGTCACGCACGGTCTGGGCGCGGCGGGCCGAAAGCGAGAAGTTGTACTCGCGGGTGCCGCGCTCGTCCGCATGGCCTTCCAAGATGAAGGTGTAGTTCGGATAGCGCTGCAGCCACTGGGCCTGCTTGTCGAGGGTGGCCACGGCGGTCGGGGTGAGATCGGTCGAGTCGGTCTCGAAGAACACGCGGTCGCCCACGTTCACCACGAAATCCTGGGCGCTGCCGGGGGTCGCAGCGCCGCCGGCGCCGAAGCCAGATCCATCGGCCATGCCGTCTTTGTTGGAAGAACAGGCTGCCGCGCCGAGGGCGAGAACCATGGCGGCAGCGAATTTGACGGCGCGAAGCGACATCATTGGCAATACTCCTTACACACATACGTTTGCCGAACGTTGTGTCGGTTATATCGGGGTGATGGTTAAGGGAGGGTTCCGTCAACCTTGTTCTGCATTGCCCGGATTAAGGTGAATTATGGCCAAGTTGAGGAAGTTGCGCTTAAGGTTAACAGGATGTGAAGACGGTTCCTCGCCCCGCCGCCGCCCTATCTGTGGTCCAAATGCATGACTTGAGCGTTGAGAGATTATGAATCTCGTGACGAACCAGCCTGGACTGTCCGTTCAACCTTACCGCGCGGCCCTGGACGAGCTCCGCATGGAGCGCGCCTTCTCGCGCATTGCCGACAGCGACCTGCGCCTGGGCAATGCCGTCCGCCTGCTCAAGGATTCCAAGGAAAACTACCCGGTCTGGCTCGAAGCGATCCGGTCCGCCGAGCGCGTCATCCATTTCGAGAACTTCATCATCGCCAATGACGAAACCGGCCGGATGTTCGCGGAAGCGCTCATGGAGCGCGCCCGCGCCGGCGTGAAGGTGCGCGTGCTCTACGATTGGCTGGGCTCGTCCTTCCGCGCGCTTCCCGCCTTCTGGCGGCGCCTGCGCGAAGCGGGCGTGGAAGCCCGCGTCTTCAACCCGCCGCGCCTCACGGACCCGTTCTGGATCCGCCGCAACCATCGCAAGCTGATCACGGTGGATGGCCGCATCGGCTTCGTCTCGGGCCTGTGCATCTCCGACAGCTGGGAGGGCAGCAAGGAATCCGAGCCCTGGCGCGACACGGGCATTTCGGTCGAGGGCCCGATGGTGGCCGATCTCGATACGGCCTTCGCGGAAAGCTGGGTGCTCGCAGGCATGCGCCCGATCCCGCGATCCCAGCTTCCGCATGCCGACGAGATTCCGCATGCGGGCAATGTGGCGGCCCGGCTCATCAGCGGCGAGCCGGGCATGTTCCGCACCTATCGCGTCGACCAGTTCATCGCGGCGACCGCGCAGCGGAACCTGTGGCTGACGGATGCCTATTTCGTCGCCACCACATCCTATGTGCAGGCGCTGGGCGAAGCGGCGCGCGATGGCGTAGACGTGCGCCTGCTCGTGCCGGGATCGAGCGACGTTCCGGCGCTGCAGCCCATCGTGCGCGCGGGCTACCGCTCCCTCATCGAAGCGGGCATCCGGGTCTATGAGTGGAACGGCTCGATGCTGCACGCCAAGACCGCCGTGGTGGACGGACGCTGGGCGCGGGTGGGCTCCACCAATCTCAACTTCGCGAGCTGGGCCACCAACTGGGAGCTCGACGTCATCATCGAGGATGCAGGCTTCGCGGAAGCGATGGAGGCGATGTATCTCGAGGATCTCGCCAACGCCACCGAGATCGTGCCCGGCTGGCAGGCGCGGCGCAGGCGCGCGAAGAAAATGCGCTCCAAGCGCGGCCAGCGCATGAAGCGCGGCGGCGTGCGCAGGCTTGCCGCCGGCGCGCTGGCGCTGTCGAGCAGCATCGGCAAGGCGATGGGATCGCGCTCGCTCACCGCCACCGAAACCAGCAGCATCGCCATCATCGGTTTTGCGCTGCTGGCCCTTGCCGTGCTGATCACCTTCGTTCCCGCGATCATCGTCTCGCCGGTGGTGATCGGCCTCGTCTGGTTCGCTCTCGCCCTCCTCATCCGCGCGTTCCGCATCAAGCGCCGCGTGCGCCTCAGGCGCCGCAAGGTGGCGATCCGGCGCCGCCTGAGCAAAATCAGGGAAAAGGCTTCCGCTGAGAATTAAAGGAAACCGGTTGCCAAGCTCTGGCATTGGTAGGATGCTTTCCCTGTGAAGGGCTGTTCGAAGGAGACGACGATGGTTGCCGGTTCTTCCAATCCCTCCCAGGACGATCCTCTCTATCGGGCCGAATCCATGAGCGCGCTCCTCGCCCGCAACTGGTGGGCCGTGGCGCTTCGCGGCGTGTTCGCAGTCATCTTCGCGCTCCTCGCCTTCTTCTGGCCGGGCGCGACGCTCCTGTCCTTCGTGCTGTTCTTCTCGGCCTACATGCTGGTCGACGGCGTGTTCGGCATCGCCTCGGGCATCCGCGCGGCCGCGCGGCATGAGCGCTGGGGCCTTCTGATCCTGGAGGGCGTTCTCGACATCCTCGTCGGCATCATCGCCTTCATCATGCCGGGCCTCACGCTTGTGTTCTTCGTCACGCTGCTCGCGGTCTGGTCGCTGATCACCGGCATCCTCATGATCGTTGCCGCCTTCAAGCTGAATCCGGAATTCGGGCGCGGATGGATGATCTTCAGCGGCGCTGTCTCGGTTTTGTTCGGCGTGGCGCTTCTGATCGCGCCGCTCATCGGCGCCGTGGTGCTGACTTGGTGGCTCGGCGCCTACGCGCTGGTCTTCGGCATCTCGCTCATTATCCTCGCCTTCAAGCTGCGCAGCCGGAAGGACGAACTCACCGGCAACACGTCCTTGCGTGCTTAAGCCGACTTTCCTGCGTCATGGCCAGGCCGTCCCGGCCATTCCGATGTCTTTTCCTCTGTCCTCATCCTGAGGAGGCTGAGTGTGAGGAAGCCGGTGTGTTTGATCCGACAAAAGAAAAGGGGCGCTTGAAGCGCCCCTTGTTATCTTACTGCCGCGTCTCGCTGAGCAGCGGAGACCAGGTCGGGTCCGACGCGAAGGACGGGGTTGGCACGGGCTGCTCCACGCGGCCGGTGATGTCGACCATGTAGAGCTTGCCGCCGGACTGGCCGCCCGGATCGCGGAAGAACAGGATGTACTGGCCGTTGGGTGCCCAGACAGGACTCTCGTTGTGGAAGCCTTCCGTCAGGATGCGCTCGCCCGATCCGTCCGGCTTCATGATGCCGATGGCAAAGCCGCCGGAATGCTGCTTGGTGAAGGCGATGTAATCGCCGCGCGGCGACCATGCGGGCTGCGAATAGGAGCCGTCGCCGAACGAGATGCGGCGCTGGTTGGAGCCATCGGCGTTCATCGCGTAGATCTGCTGCCTGCCGCCGCGATCGCTTTCGAACACGATCTGCGAACCGTCAGGCGAGAAGGACGGCGACGTGTCGATGGCGCCCGTCGAGGTGAGGCGCGTGGTGGCCTGCGAGCCGAGGTTCATCATGTAGATGTTGGCGTTGCCGCCCTGCTGCAGGCTCATGACGATGCGCTGGCCGTCGGGCGCGAAGCGCGGGGACGACGTCATGTCGGGGAAGTTGCCGACGATCTGGCGGGCGCCGGTTTCGAGGTTGATCACCTGAACGCGCGGCTGCTGGCCTTCCGTCTGCGACATGTAGGTGATCTCCTGCGTCACTGGCGAGTAGCGCGGGGTGACGACGAGGTTTTCGCCTTGCGTCAGGTAGCGCACGTTCGCGCCGTCCTGGTCCATGATGGCAAGCCGCTTGCGGCGGTTCTCCTTCGGGCCGGATTCCTCGACGAACACGATGCGCGTATCGAAGAAGCCACCGAAGCCCGTGACCTTCGTGTAGACCGCATCGGAAATGATGTGGCCGACGCGGCGCCAGAAATTGGCGTCCGTCACGTATTGCTGACCCGCCAGCTGCTGTCCGGAATCGATGTCCCACAAGCGGAACTCGGCACGCAGGCGGCCCGACGGATCGCGCGTGACGCGGCCCGTCACGAGAGCCTGTGCGCCCGCCATCTTCCATGCGTCGAAGCGGGGTGCCGCGTCGAACGACGGACGCTCGGGAAAGCGCGACTTGTCGAGCGGCGCGAAATAGCCCGAGCGCTGCAGGTTGTTGGTGATGATGCCGGATACGCGCTGGCCGAGATCGCCCTCGCCCGAGAAATCGGCAATGGCAATCGGCATGGGCTGGAACTGCCCGCCCGGGCCGACGCGAAATGACAACTGCGCATGAGCCGCAGGAGCAAGCGCCGCCATCGGGACGACGATCGACAAAGCGATAAGAAGACGGGAGATGAGGCGAGTGATCATGGTGTCATGTCTCAAGCGTTTTTGGCTTTTTGATCAGGAAAGGTCGAACTGGACGTTCAGGATCTGCCAGTCCGAGTAAAACTGCATGTATTGGGTGGGAACCCGGTACGGAGCGCAGCGCCGCACGGCCCGCAAGGCGGCATCCGCCACGGCGCGGTCCGTGCTGGAGCTTCCGGCGCGCATGACGGTCGGTTCTCTCGAAAGCGAGCCATCCTGGTTGAGGCGAATATCGAGCATTGGCGGTGTTGAATCGCCTCCCGACGCGCTGATCGGCGCCGTATAGCAACGCGCGATCTGATCGCGGAGAAGGCCCATGAGCGCGTCGCGCTGGCTCGGGTTGAGCTTCGCAGCCGTGCCGGTCGCCGTGCCGAGCGAAGCGGTCTTCTGAACCTCCGCTCCGGTGGCGCCGCTGGAGCGGCTCTTGTCCTTGTTGTCGAGGAACTGCTTCAGGTCGCCCATGTCGAGCTTCTTGGCGACCTGAGCTTCCTTGCGCGCCTTCGCCTCGGCTTCAGCCTTCGCTTTTGCTTCCGCAACCTTCTTGGCTTCCGCTTCGGCCTTTGCCTTGGCTTCGGCTTCCGCCTTCGCTTTGGCCTTTGCTTCCGCGACGCGCTTGGCCTCGGCTTCGGCCTCCGCTTTCGCCTTGGCCTCAGCGCGCGCCTTGGCTTCGGCTTCAGCCTTGGCCTGCTCGGTGGCCTTCGCCTTTTCGATGGCTTCCGCTTCTGCCTTCTCGATGGCCTGTCTCTCGGCTTCGGCCTTGGCTTCCGCCTGAGCCTTCGCGGCGGCTTCTGCCTTTGCGGCCGCCTCGGCCTTGGCCTGCTCCTGGGCCTTGGCGGCGGCAGCAGCGGCTGCGGCCTCCTCCTCGGCGACCTTCATGTCCTCGGGACGCTTCGGTGGGGCGGGCGCATTGGTCTTGTCCTCGCCGGGCGCGTTCTGCTCGACCTTGTCGGCAATGCGGTCCGCGCGCGGCTTGGGCGTCGGCTGAACGGATTTGGCATCCGTCTCGCCCTTGGTGATCTGCGAGAACTGGTTGTCCGTGATGATCTCGACGGGGATGCCTTCCTGCGCTTCGGGGAAGGTGGAGGCAAAAGGCAGTCCGACCAGGGCAGCCGTCAACACCGCCGCATGCGCGACGCCGGAAACCCAGAAGCCCGGTTCGGAGGGGTTGAAATGATCCTTCAACGCCACGTTTCTATGCCCCTTGCGTTCAATCGCTTTATTGCTGCGCCACCTCGGTCACGAGCGCGACGCGCTTGTAGCCGGCGGTCGTCACGATGGACATGATCTGGGCGACACGCCCGTAATCCACTTTCTTGTCGCCGCGCACGAAGACGCGCTCGTCGAAGCCCGATTTCGACACTTCGGCAAGCTTGCCGACGATGGCTTCATCGGTCAGCTCGTCCTCGCCGAGGAACACCTGTCCCGTCGCCTTGATGGAGAGCGTGACGGGCTTCGCATCGGAGTTCAGAGGCGCGGCCTTCGTCTGCGGCAAATCGAGCGGCACGCCGGCCGTCATCATGGGCGCCGCCACCATGAAGATGATGAGCAGCACCAGCATGACGTCGATGAACGGCGTCATGTTGATTTCGTTGATCGCGCCGCCGCGCTTTCCGCGCCTGCGGCGACGTCCGCCTCCTGCCGCGCCTGCCATGATAGCCATGCCTTACCTTCTCCTGCTCAAGCCGCCTTCGACGTGTGCGCGAGGCGCTCGTCGATCTGGCGGGAGAGGATGGCGGAGAACTCGTCGGCGAAACCTTCGAGCCGCGATTGCAGCTTGCCGACCTCGCTTTGCAGCTTGTTGTAGGCGAGCACCGCGGGAATGGCCGCGAAGAGGCCGATGGCCGTGGCGAACAGCGCCTCCGCGATGCCGGGAGCCACGACTGCAAGGCTCGTGTTCTTGGAGGCCGCGATCGAGGTGAACGAGTTCATGATGCCCACCACCGTGCCGAAGAGGCCGATATACGGACCGGCCGAGCCGATGGAGGCCAGGATCATCAGGCGGGAATCGAGGCGCTCCACCTCGCGCTGGATGGTGACGTCGAGAACCTTGTCGATGCGCTGCGAGAGGCTCTGGAACGAGCGGGCCGAGCCCTCGAAAGAGCGCTTCCACTCGCGCATGGCAGCGACGAACACGGCGGCGAGGCCCGTAGCCGGTCGGCTCTGGAGCGAGCGGAACAGCTCCTCCAGGGACTGTCCGGACCAGAACACGTCCTCGAAACGGTCCATGGCGCGCTTGGTGCGCGCATAAAGCAGGGTCTTGTCGATGATGATGGCCCAGCACCACACGGAAGCGGCGAGCAACCCGATCATCACGAGCTTGACGATGAAGTGCGCCTGCCAGAACAGGCCAAAAAAGGACAGGTCGTGCGCCACGGGAGCGGCCTGGGCCACATCAGCCGGATTCATAGGTTTCGTCCTCGCTCTTCGAGCAGCCTTTGGGAGGAGCCCAAGGCCCCCGCAACAGGGTCTAGGAAAATCTTGTTTCTGTTACCCTGCTCGTTCGCCCGTGAATCTGTCGAAAATAAGGGCGCGACGCTCAGGACAGCCCATGATGTCCAGACCAGTTGTCTTTTAAGCACAGAGTAAGGTTAAGGCTTGGTTTAAGAGGAGCTAAGCCGTTCAGGAATCAGCCCTGTTGCCCGCAAAAGTCCTGGCTGGCATGCGCTGGCAGCAGGTCGAGATACCTGCCCTTACGGCAAGGCTGCGCCTTGCCAAGCGACCTCAGCAGACTTCCGTGTTTCCTGAAAGCGCTACCCGCAGATTGTCGGGTATGCGCACCGCGCGCCCGTCGCGCACGGCGGCCACCATCACGTCGGCGCGCACGAGCACCTCTTCGCCCCGGCGGACTTCCTGCTCCAGGGTCATGGACGCGCCGCGCATCTCCTTCGAGCGCGTGACGACGGTGAGAATGTCGTCCATCACGGCCGCACCGAGGAAATCGATCGTCATCTTGCGGACGACGAAGGCAAGGCCGCCCATCTCCGCGTGAAGATCGGATTGCGCGACTTCCACCGCGCGCAGAATCTCCGTGCGTCCGCGTTCAAGAAAGCGAAGATAGCTGGCGTGATAGACGCGCGCGGAAAAGTCCGTGTCCTCGTAATAGACGCGGATCGGCAGCACATGCGCGCCCTCCTGCATGATGCCGGAGAGGTGAGGCCAGCGATCACCCTCCCCTTGAGGGGGAGGGTCGGAGCGCGTGAGCGATCCGGGGTGGGGTGACGGCGCGACATTTACCAACGAGGAGTTTCCCACCCCCTCCCGCGCCTGCGGCGCGACCTCCCCCCTCGAGGGGGAGGTATTGGCGTCGCGCTTCTCACTCATCCCCGTCTCCGTTGAACAGTCCGAACTGCGCGGTGGTCTCGCGCGTGGGTTCGGGCATGCCGAGATGCTTGAAGGCGTGCGGCGTGAGGATGCGGCCGCGCGGGGTGCGCTGTACGAAGCCCTTCTGGATCAGATAGGGCTCGATGATGTCCTCGATGGCGTCGCGCGGCTCGGAGAGCGCGGCTGCGATGGTCTCGATGCCGACAGGGCCGCCGCCGAAGGACGTGGCGATCATGGTGAGATATTTGCGGTCCATCAGGTCGAGGCCGATGGGATCGACATCGAGCAGGCGCAGCGAGCGGTCGGCGAGTTCGCGCGTGACGGTCTCCGCATTCTCGACGATGGCGAAGTCGCGCACGCGGCGCAGCAGGCGGCCTGCGATGCGTGGCGTGCCGCGCGCGCGTCGGGCGATTTCGTTCGCGCCCTCCTCGCTCATGTTCAGCCCCATCACGCGCGCGCCGCGGCGCACGATGAGTTCAAGCTCTTCCACGGTGTAGAATTCGAGACGGATCGGAATGCCGAAGCGGTCGCGCAACGGCGTGGTCAGCAAACCCGCGCGGGTGGTGGCGCCGACGAGCGTGAATTTCGGCAGCTCGATCTTCACCGAGCGCGCGGCGGGGCCTTCGCCGATGATGAGGTCGAGCTGGTAATCCTCCATGGCGGGATAGAGGATTTCCTCCACGGCAGGATTGAGGCGGTGGATCTCGTCGATGAAGAGCACGTCGCGCTCTTCGAGGTTGGTGAGCTGGGCCGCGAGGTCGCCGGCCTTGGCGATGACGGGGCCGGACGTCGAGCGGAAGTTCACGCCGAGTTCACGCGCCACGATCTGCGCCAGCGTCGTCTTGCCGAGGCCGGGGGGGCCGACGAAGAGCACGTGGTCGAGCGCATCGCCCCGCGTCTTGGCGGCGTTGATGAAAACCTGAAGGTTGGCGCGCGCGGCGGCCTGGCCCGTGAAGTCGCCGAGCGACAACGGCCGGATCGACGCATCGACATCGTCCTCGCGCTTTTCGGGGCTGAGCAGGCGGCGTGAATCGGTCAAAGAGGCTTACCTTCCAAAGGCTTCATATAGGCGCTGGAACCCTAATACGCCATTCTTAACAGGATCAAAACAGGAACGTCGATAGGCGGTAGGGCCTATCGCGCCAGTTCCCTCAACCCCAGCCTGATCAACGTCTTCGCCTCGGCTTCCTCGCCCGCCTGCTTCATGGCGGCGGCGACTGCTGCTGAGGCCTGCACTTGCGGATAGCCGAGATTGACCAGCGCCGAGATGGCATCCGCCACCGGGGCGGGAGCGCTCCTGTCGTCGATCGCGTCGGTGAGGCGGATGAGGGCCGGGTCGACGGCGGCGAAGGCGGGGGCCTTGTCCTTGAGCTCGGAGACGATGCGCTGCGCCAGCTTGGGGCCGACGCCGGGGGCGCGGCCGACGGAGGCCTTGTCGCCCGTGGCGATGGCGGTTGCGACGCTGCCGGGATCGAGCACGGAGAGGATGCCGAGCGCCACCTTGGAGCCCACGCCCTGCACGCTCTGGAGCAGGCGGAACCATTCGCGCTCCTGATCCGACTTGAAGCCGAAGAGGCGGATCATGTCCTCGCGCACATGGGTTTCGATGGCGAGCACCGCCGCCTCACCGATGGGCGGGAGGTTCTGGAGCGTGCGGGAGGAGCAATGGACCACGTAGCCGACCCCATGCACGTCGATGATGACGAAATCCTCGCCGTAGGAATCCACCACGCCTTTGAGTTTGCCGATCACTGAATCTCTGCTCCTCATCGTCATCCCGAGGCTGCCAGCAGAGCCCGGGACTGTGCGCAGGATAAAACACTGTTTCCCCTGAAAGGGAAGCCTTTGGTCGCGCTTTGTTCTCGCCACGATCCCGGATCTTCGCTTCGCTCCGTCCGGGATGACACCTTTTTCGATGCGTTCAGTAGCTCGCCGCCAAAGCGCGGGCCTTGCGCTGGTGGGCATGAGCGATGGCGATGGCCAGCGCGTCGGCGGCGTCGGCCTTCTTGAAGTCGGCCTTGGGCAGCAGGATCTTGACCATCGCCTGAACCTGGTTCTTGTCGGCATGTCCCACGCCGACCACGGTCTTCTTCACCTGGTTCGCGCCGTATTCGGCGACAGGCAGGTTGTGGAGAGCGGGCACCAGCAGCGACATGGCGCGGGCCTGGCCGAGCTTGAGGGTGGCCTGGGCGTCCTTGTTGACGAAGGTCTCTTCCACCGAAACCTCGTCGGGCGTCCAGGTGCGGATGACCTCCGTCAGCCGGTCGTGGAGCTGCTTGAGGCGCAGGGCCAGTTCGAGATCGCCGTCCGACGTCACGACCCCGCAGGCGACGAAGGAGAGCTTCGTCCCCTCGACGGTGATGACGCCCCAGCCCGTGTTGCGCAGGCCGGGATCGAGGCCGAGGATGCGGACGCGTTCAGTCATAAGCCTTACCTCAACCTCAATCCGAGGAGCAGCCGCTGGGCTGCGTCTCGAAGGAGGATCCAGAGTATGCTGGAGGCGCCTCACCCCGAGATGGACCTGACGGTCCTCCTCGGGGTGAGGCTCCCGAACAATCAGCCCGTCATCTTCTGCATGAGGGCCTCGGACAGCTCGAAATTGCCGTAGACGTTCTGCACGTCGTCGTGCTCTTCCAGCGATTCCATGAGCTTCATGAGCTTTTCGCCGGTCTCGTCGTCGACGGCGACGGGGGTCTGGGGCTTCCAGACCAGCTTGGAGGCCTTGGGCTCCCCGAACTTGTCCTCGAGCGCCTTGGTCACCTCGTTGAGAGCGGTCTGCTCGCAATAGATCTCGTGGCCGTTCTCGGTCGACACCACGTCCTCGGCGCCGGCCTCGATGGCGGCTTCCAGCATGGAATCGGCGTCAGCGACGTCGGCGCCGAACTCCACATAGCCCACGCGATCGAACATGAAGGAGACCGCGCCGGTCTCAGCCAGGTTGCCGCCGCTCTTGGTGAAATAGGAGCGGATGTCGGATGCCGTGCGGTTGCGGTTGTCGGTCATCGCCTCGACGATGATGGCGGCGCCGCCGGGGCCGTAGCCCTCGTAGCGGATCTCGTCGTAGTTCTCGCCGTCATTGCCCGACGCCTTGTTGATGGCGCGCTGGATGTTGTCCTTGGGCATGTTCTCGGCGCGGGCGGCGAGGATCGCGGCGCGCAGGCGCGGGTTCATGTTGGGATCGGGCATGCCCATCTTGGCCGCCACGGTGATTTCGCGGGCGAGCTTGGAGAACACCTTGGAGCGTACGGCATCCGCCTTGCCCTTGCGGTGCATGATGTTCTTGAACTGTGAATGTCCGGCCATCGGGGTCTCCGGGAAGCGGCCGAGAGCGGCCCCGGCGGGCGCTCTTCAGGCGCATGATGTTGACGATGAAGGGCTTATAAGGCGGCGAAGGGCTCCAGGCCAAGCCCCTTGCGTACAATGCTTCAATCTTAGAAGCCGAGCCAGGACGGAATATTGGCCATGGCGGCCATGATCAGATGGTACGAGGCGCCCAGCACCGTCGCCGTATAGGCCAGTCCCGCAAGGCCGATGAGATAGCCGATGATCAGCAGGTAACCGTCCTCCTCCATTACCGCGATGGAGGCGACGACGAGGGCGATGGACGGCGGGAAATTGGTGCCGGGGAAGGGAATGAGCACCGAGAGGGCCACCAAGAAGGCAAACAGCCCGACCATGCGGTCGCCGAGGGGGCCGAACAGCAGGGGCAATCTCGGCTTGCAATAGCCTTCGAGCTTCTGGAGCCTGGGCTCGGCAATGTCGATCAGGCGCTTGAACTTCGACACCGACACGGTTCGCCTCAGGATGAAGCCGGGGAGCCAGGGCCGCTTGTGGCCCAGCATCATCTGGATGCCGAAGATCAGGACCGGCGTGCCCACGATACCGGCAATGCCGGGGGGAGCCGGGACGCAATTCGGCAGGGAGAACAGGATCAGCACGAAGCCGAAGGCGCGCTCGCCGAAGGCCTCGATGATCTCGCCGATGGAGATCGTCTCGCCCTTGGCGTCCTCGATCACGGCGCGCAGAACGGCGGAAGCACTTTGATGCTCATGCGCCTGATGAAACTCGCTGTCCTCGCGATAAGGGTGTCGTCTGGCGCTGGCCGGCTCTGACTTGGCGTCCACCTGTGTCCTCCGTTGCGCGAAGATGGGGATGGAACGGGGCGAGGTAAAGGGCAAAGCCGAGTCTGTTCTCTCCCCCGCAAGGGGGAACTGCGATCAATCCCAGAACCGGGGCCAAGTCTCTTCCAGGTTCGGCCCGAGCCGTACCGCGGCCACGCGCACCGCAAGGCCGGTCCGGTCGTCGGTTTCGACCGCGATGCCGGAGAGGGTGCCCTCGCCGAGGCCGGGCTCCATGCGGGCGCCGGGGGTCTTCTGGATGAAGCGGCGGATCGATTCTTCCTTCTGCATGCCGAGCACGGAATCGTAATCGCCGCACATGCCCGCGTCCGACATGTAGGCGGTGCCGCCGGGCAGCACCCGGTGATCGGCGGTGGGCACATGGGTGTGGGTACCGACCACGAGGCTCGCCCGCCCGTCGAGATAATGGCCCATCGCCTCCTTCTCGCTGGTGGCCTCTGCATGGACATCCACGATGATGGCATCCGCCACCTGCCCCAGGGGGCAATCCTCCAGCGCCTGATCGACGGCGGCGAAGGGATCGTCGAGGGGGTCCATGTAGAGGCGGCCCATCACCTGCACCACGAGAACGCGGGCGCCGGAACGGGTGTCGATGAGGTTCGCGCCGCGCCCCGGCGTGCCGGGCGGATAATTCATGGGGCGGATGAGCCTCGGTTGGCGCTCGATGAACACGAGGGTCTCGCGCTGATCCCAGGAATGGTTGCCGAGGGTGACGGCATCCGCGCCTGCGTTCAGGATCTCGTCGCAGATCGCCTCGGTGATGCCGAAGCCGCCTGCCGAATTCTCGCCGTTGATCACCACGCAATCGAGGTTCCAGCGCTCGCGAAGCCCAGGCAGCCGCTCGATCACGGCATTGCGGCCGGGCCGCCCGACGATGTCACCGAGGAAGAGAAGGCGCATGATGGTCCCTTAGACAGGCTTGGTCCGAATAAGCTCGGTTTCCGTGATGACGATATCGAGCAAGCGGTCATGCTCCTCGACCGGCACCAGCTCGATCTCCTGAACCGCATATGCGAGGCCAATGGTCAAGGTGGGGTGCTGCGCTTCCAGCGCCGCGATGGCCCTGTCGAAGTGCCCTTTGCCGTAGCCGATGCGCCCTCCCCTGCGGTCGAAGGCGACAAGGGGCACGATCAGGCATTTCGGAAAAACCTCGGGCGCGTCGGGGCCGGGCTCGCGCACGCCGAAGCCGCCTTTGACCAGCACGTCGCCCGGCTGCCAGAGGCGCCAGCTCAGGTGGGGGTGAAGGATCTGGGAGAGGGCCACATCCTGCCCGCGCTCAAGCAGCGCCTCCATGAGCGGGCGCGGATCGACCTCGCTGCGGATCGGCCAATAGCCGCCGACCGGGGTGACGTCATGAAGGTCGGAAAGGCCGAGAGCCTGGGCCGTGATGGCCCGGGCTGCCTCCTCGCGAAACGCCTTGTCGAGCCCGTCGCGGCGAGCGAGCGCTTCCTGGCGGAGCTGCTCTTTCAAGATAGGAGGAGGTGAGGAATGCATGAAGTGCGGAGCCACAAAAGCCGTCGGAGAAGCGATCCCGGGAACCTACAAAGTAGGTGGGCGCCATATGTTCCGGTCCAGGGACCGGGCAGGGACAGCTCCCGTTGGGATCGATAAGGCCCCGGGGAATATGAACTCCTAACGCGCCCCGCAGCCCCGCCTTTTCTATGTAGGGAGAATGAGGGCCGGTTGAAAGGGGAAAAGTGAGCCCAGGCGCATGTTCTTCGGCGGCTCAGGAAAAGGCCTCTACCCCCAATGGATTAAGTAGCCGACCCCGTACTCTTACGGATAGCCCCGGCTTCACGCCGATGAGAAGTTCCGGTTAAGGAACCCCCACAAAACATGCAGGGCCGGAGGAAACATGGCTTTACCCAAGCGGAACGACCTCAGCATCGACTCCATGGTGCGGGAGGTGCTTCACAGGCTCGGCGACATCGACGTCGCGTATGAGATCAAGCTCTATCAGGTTGAAGACAGCACTGCCGACCAGGAGCTGAAGAGCCACATCAAGAGAAAGATCAGGGCTGCCCATCATGAGCGGCGGGAGCCCTATGTGGAGCTGCTGACCACGCTCCGGCAACGCCAGCACCGTACATCCCTGCAGGCCTAAGCGGCTTTGTTATCGGCGACCGCCGGCAAGGAGACCTTCGGAGACGTTCATGGATCGATGAGAGGAGAAGCGGCAGCCGTTCGCAAGGAACGGCTTTCGTGCTTCAGGCGTCGGCCCTGGGCGCTCCGTTGAGGCTTCGCGCCAGCTCCTCGATCCGCTCGGCGGCCTTGTGAACCCCCTCGGCCAGCTGCAGCTCGATCAGCCGGACACGCTCGTCGCCCGGCGATCCGCCGGATCTGATCTGGGCGAGTTCCGCCTCCACAACCGCCAGCCGCTCCTTTGCCTCATGCAATTCGTCGGCCTGGATCATGGCCGCCATGACGTAAAGGCGCAGATCGCCGATGTCGCCGAAAGCCCCCCGCATCTCGTTGATCTTGGCATCGTAGGAAGCGGCGAGCCGCTCCACATGCGCCTCGTCGCCCTCCGCGCAGGCGATGCGGTAGGATTGGCCCGCAATGGTGACCGTGACCTGTGCCATTCCAGCGCCCTCTCTAGCCTTCTTCCAGCTCGAGCTGTCCGGCCTGTGACAGCACGTTCTGAACCGCGAGGATGGCAAGCTGAACCCGCTGGCCCACATCGTCGGTGGCGACCTCATAACGCTTGATCTGGGTCAGCGCCCCATCGAGCTCCTCGGCAAGGCGGGAGCGGTCGTCCTGCATGAGCTGCAGCTCGGTCTCCAGGCTCCCCTTGCGCTTCTCCGCGTCCAAACGGCGGGAGACCGAGGCTTCGAGGAGCCCGAGGGCCGCATCGAGCCGTTTCATCGCGTCGTCGAGAGGGGACGTCATTCTGCCTCCGGGAATCGCCTTTAAGACTAGGCCGCCCACCCTTTCACGGCAACGGTTCATCGGAGGATTACGCCCCTGGTGCCTTTGACTCGGCCCCCTCGCGTGTTAAGGAGCCCACGCCTTTTCCGGACAGACCCGCCCCTTTGCGGGGCTCAAGAATTGTGGATCAAGCCGTGCTGAACACCGTCCCCGCCGATCGTGTCACCCATTCCGATCTGGCGAACGCCGTGCGCGTCCTCGCCATGGATGCCGTCGAACAAGCCAAATCCGGCCACCCCGGCCTGCCCATGGGCGCCGCCGACATCGCCACGGTGCTGTTCACCAAGTTCCTGAAATACGATGCCGCCGACCCGAAATGGCCGGATCGCGACCGGTTCATCCTCTCGGCGGGCCATGGCTCCATGCTGCTCTATGCCCTGCTGCACCTCACCGGCGTGAAGGGCATGACCATCGAGGAGCTGAAGAACTTCCGCAAGCTCGACTCGAAGACCCCGGGCCATCCGGAAAACTTCATGACCCCCGGCGTCGAAACCACCACGGGTCCGCTGGGCCAGGGCATCGCGACCGCCGTGGGCTTCGCCCTCGCCGAGCGCATGCTGAACGCCGAATACGGCGACGACCTCGTTGACCATTACACCTATGTGCTCGCCTCCGACGGCGACCTCATGGAAGGCATCAGCCAGGAGGCCATCGCGCTGGCCGGCCACCTGAAGCTCAACCGCATGATCGTCCTGTGGGACGACAACGAGATCTCCATCGACGGCCCGCTCTCGATCTCCGACTCGGTCGATCAGGTGAAGCGCTTCCAGGCCTGCGGCTGGAACGCCTTCCGCATCGACGGCCATGACCCCAAGGCGATCCAGCGCGCCATCTCCAAGGCGCAGAAGTCGGACAAACCGACCCTCATCGCCTGCAAGACCACCATCGGCTATGGCGCCCCCAAGAAGGCTGGCACCTCCAAGGCCCACGGCGAGCCCCTCGGCGCCGAGGAGCTGGCTGGCGCAAAGGCCACTTACGGCTGGAGCCACGAGCCCTTCGTGATCCCGGAGAACATCCAGGCGGCCTGGGCTAAGGCCGGCAAGAAGAGCCGTCGCGTGCGCAAGGCCTGGGAAGACCGCCTGAAGGCCCTTCCGCAAGACAAGCGCGCCGAGTTCGAGCGCCGCGCTAAGGGCGAGCGCCCTGCCGCTCTCGCTGACGCGGTCGCCAAGCTGAAGGACCGGCTGATCGCGGAGCCGCAGAACGTCGCCACCCGCAAGGCCAGCGAGATCGCCCTCGAGGTGATCACCGAGGCCGTGCCGGAGCTGGTGCTGGGCTCGGCGGACCTGACGCCCTCCAACAACACCAAGACCAAGAACCTCACCGCCATCTCGCCGGGCAACTACGCGGGCCGTTACATCCATTACGGCATCCGCGAGCACGGCATGGCGGCGGCCATGAACGGCATCGCGCTCCATGGCGGCTATGTGCCCGCCGGCGCGACCTTCCTGGTGTTTACCGATTATGCGCGTCCCGCCATGCGCATCGCCGCGCTTGCCGGCATTCCGGCGGTTTATGTCATGACTCACGACTCCATCGGTCTGGGTGAGGACGGCCCGACCCACCAGCCGGTGGAGCACCTCGCCGCCCTTCGCTCCATGCCGAAGATGCGCGTGTTCCGCCCTGCGGACGCCGTCGAGACGGCGGAAGCCTGGCAGATGGCGCTCGAGCGCACCGACGGCCCGACCACCCTGGCGCTGACCCGCCAGAATCTGCCGCAGGTCCGTAAAGAGGGCGACGCGAAGAACCTCTCGGCGACCGGCGCGTACGAGCTGTCCCCCGCCAACGGCAAGGCTCGCGCCACGATCTTCGCCTCAGGCTCCGAGGTCGAGATCGCGCTCGCCGCTCAGAAGCTGCTGGCCGAGAAGAACTTCGAGGCCCGCGTGGTCTCGGTCCCGTCCCTCGACCTGTTCCTCGCCCAGCCCGAGAAGGTGCGTCACGAGATCATCGGCGACGCCCCGATCAAGGTCGCGGTCGAGGCCGCCGTGCGCTTCGGCTGGGATTCGGTCATCGGTCCGGACGGAATTTTCGTCGGCATGCATGGGTTTGGCGCAAGCGCGCCCTACAAGGACCTCTACAAGCATTTCGGGATCACGCCCGAGGCGGTAGCGGAAAAAGTTCTCAGGACGCATAATCTCTGAGACGACGAGAGGCTCTCGCCTCAACACAAGGGAGTTAAGACTATGACGGTGAAGGTCGCGATCAACGGATTCGGTCGCATCGGACGCAATATCCTCCGCGGCATCGTGGAGAGCGGCCGCAAGGATATCGAGGTGGTTGCCATCAACGACCTCGGCCCGGTGGAGACGAATGCCCACCTCCTGCGCTTCGACTCCGTCCATGGCCGCTTCCCGGCTGACGTGCAGGTCGACGGCGAGTTCCTCGTCATCAACGGCCAGAAGATCCGCGTGACCGCGATCAAGGATCCGGCGACCCTGCCGCACCGCGAGCTCGGCGTCGACATCGCCATGGAATGCACAGGCATCTTCACCTCGAAGGAGAAGGCCTCCGCGCATCTCACCGCCGGCGCCAAGCGCGTCATCGTCTCGGCTCCTGCCGACGGTGCCGATCTCACGGTCGTCTACGGCGTGAACCACGACAAGCTGACGAAGGATCACGTCGTCATCTCGAACGCCTCCTGCACCACGAACTGCCTCGCGCCCGTCGCGAAGGTGCTTCATGAGACGGTGGGCATCGAGAAGGGCTTCATGACCACGATCCACTCGTACACCAACGACCAGCCGACGCTCGATCAGATGCACAAGGATCTGTACCGCGCCCGCGCTGCGGCCCTGAACATGATCCCGACCTCGACCGGCGCCGCCAAGGCCGTAGGCCTCGTGCTGCCGGAGCTGAACGGCAAGCTCGACGGCTCCTCGATCCGCGTTCCCACCCCGAACGTGTCGGTCGTCGATTTCAAGTTCGTGGCCAAGAAGAACACCACGAAGGAAGAGATCAACGCCGCGATCAAGACTGCCGCCGACGGCCCGCTCAAGGGCATCCTCGGCTACACGAACGCGCCGAACGTCTCGTCGGACTTCAACCACGACCCGCATTCCTCGGTCTTCCACATGGACCAGACCAAGGTGATGGAAGGCAACTTCGTGCGCGTGCTGTCCTGGTACGACAACGAGTGGGGCTTCTCGAACCGTATGGCCGACACGGCCATCGCCATGGCGAAGCTGATCTAAGGGAGGCTGCATAATGACCGCCTTCCGCACGCTCGACCAAGCCGACGTCAAGGGTAAACGCGTTCTCGTCCGTGTGGACCTCAATGTCCCCATGGAGAACGGTAGGGTGACGGATGCCACGCGCATCGAGCGCGTGCTCCCCACCATTCGGGAAATTTCCGACAAGGGCGGCAAGGTGATCCTGCTCGCCCATTTCGGACGCCCGAAGGGACGCGACCCGAAGGAATCCCTGAAGCCGGTTGCGGAAGCGGTCTCGCAGCATCTCGGAAAAACAGTGGCCTTCGCCGATGACTGCATCGGCGAGGCCGCAGCAAACGCCGTTTCTTCGTTGAAGGATGGCGAAGTGCTTCTTCTCGAAAACACCCGCTTCCATGCGGGCGAGGAAAAGAACGATCCGGATTTCGTGAAAGAGCTCGCGAAGCTCGGTGACATTTACGTGAACGACGCCTTCTCGGCTGCGCACCGCGCGCATGCTTCGACGGAAGGTCTCGCCCGCGTGCTGCCCGGTTATGCCGGCCGCACCATGCAGGCGGAACTCGATGCGCTCACCAAGGGCCTGGAAGCTCCGAAGCGCCCGGTCGTCGCCATCGTCGGCGGCGCGAAGGTTTCAAGCAAGATCGACCTGCTCGAAAACCTCGTGACCAAGGTCGACGCCCTCGTCATCGGCGGCGGCATGGCCAACACCTTCGTGCATGCGACGGGCCTGAATGTCGGCAAGTCGCTCGCCGAGAAGGACCTTGCCGCAACCGCCATGCGCATCATCGAGAAGGCGCGCGAGGCGAATTGCGCGATCATCCTTCCCGTCGACGGCGTCTGCGCCTACGAGTTCAAGGCGGGCGCGCACAATCACACCTATGGCATCGACGCGATCCCCGAGGATCAGATGATCCTCGACGTGGGCTCGCAATCGGTCGAGCGCATCAACGCCGCCATCAACGACGCGGCGACGCTCGTATGGAACGGCCCGCTCGGCGCGTTCGAAATCCCGCCCTTCGATCAGGGCACCGTGGCGGCTGCCCGCCACGCGGCGCAGCGCACCAAGGACGGCAAGCTCGTCTCGGTCGCGGGCGGCGGCGATACGGTTGCGGCCCTCAACCATGCTGGCGTTACGGAAAACTTCTCCTATGTATCCACGGCAGGAGGCGCTTTCCTCGAATGGCTCGAGGGCAAGGCGCTACCCGGCGTCGAGGCTCTCAGGGCTTAAAAGCATTCTCCGGCGAGGCGGGCACCGCTTCGCCGGTTCAGCAATGCGGCAGGCCTGAAGGACTTAAGCGCCGGTTCAGCTTCGATACGCTCTAAGAGCAAAAACCAACACGGAGGACGAGATGGCCCGCATCACCATGAGGCAGCTTCTGGATCACGCAGCCGAGCAAGGCTACGGCGTGCCTGCCTTCAACATCAACAACATGGAGCAGGCGCTCGCGATCATGGCAGCGGCCAACGAGGTCGATGCGCCGGTGATCATCCAGGCGAGCCGCGGCGCGCGCTCCTACGCCAACGACGTCATGCTCAAGCACATGATGGACGCGGTGACCGAGATCTATCCGCACATCCCGGTCTGCGTGCATCTCGACCACGGCAACGAGCCCGCCACCTGCATGACGGCGATCCAGGCCGGCTTCACCTCGGTGATGATGGACGGCTCGCTGAAGGCTGACGGCAAGACCCCGGGCGACTGGGACTACAATGTCGGCGTCACCAAGAAGGTGGTCGAGATGGCCCATCTCGGCGGCATCTCGGTGGAGGGCGAGCTCGGCGTGCTGGGCTCCCTCGAAACCGGTGAAGGCGAGGCCGAGGACGGCCACGGCGCCGAAGGCAAGCTCTCGCACGACCAACTGCTGACGAACCCCGACGAGGCCGTGAAGTTCGTGGCCGAGACGAAGGTCGACGCGCTCGCCATCGCCATGGGCACCTCGCACGGCGCCTACAAGTTCACCCGCAAGCCCGACGGCGATATCCTCGCGATGCACGTGATCGAGGAGATTCACAAGAAGCTCCCGAACACGCACCTCGTGATGCATGGCTCGTCCTCGGTTCCGCAGGACCTGCAGGACATCATCAACCAGTACGGCGGCCAGATGAAGCCGACCTGGGGCGTTCCGGTGGAAGAGATCCAGCGCGGCATCAAGCACGGCGTGCGCAAGATCAACATCGACACCGACAACCGCATGGCGATGACCGGCCAGATCCGCAAGGTTCTCCAGGAGAACCCCGGCGAGTTCGACCCGCGCAAGTATCTAAAGCCCGCCATGGAAGCGATGACGAAGCTCTGCAAGCAGCGCCTGCAGGAGTTCAACACCGCGGGTCAGGCCTCGAAGATCAAGCGCGTGTATACGCTCGCAGAAATGGCCAAGCGCTACGCCTCGGGCGAGCTCGACCCGACCTTCGGCGCGAGCCGTCAGGCGGCTGAGTAAGAGCAGCCTCACTCTCGCCCTCATCCTGAGGAGGTGCAAAGCACCGTCTCGAAGGATGATCCAGAGAGCACTGGAGACGCCTCGCCCTTCGAGACGGACCTGAAGGTCCTCCTCACGGTGAGGCTTTGTTGAGCTGCCGGTTCGACGATCCGGCTTTCGCCGCAATCCTCATCGACAAGCGGGGCCTCGCAAGATGGCCCCGTTTTCGTTATGGGATACCTGTCTTTCGCTTTTCGAGTTTCTGCCCGATGTCCGACTCCGCCCGCCTTTATCTCATCACCCCCGTCGTGGAGGACGCCTCCTTCGCGCCCAAGCTGGCCGAGGCCTGCAAGGGCGGGGCCGTGGCCGCCGTGCTGCTGCGTCTCGCAGGGGCCGATGAACGCGGCCTCATCAACCTGGTGAAGGCGATAGCCCCCTCCGCCCAGGACCACGGCGCGGCGCTGATCGTGGCGACGGACAGCGAGGCCGACATCGCCAATGTGGCCGTGCGCGGCGGCGCGGACGGAGCCCATGTCTCCGGGGCGGACCCCGCCCGGATCCGCGAGCTGCGCGAGCGCCTGAAAGCCGAGCGCGCCCTCGGCGCAGGCCACATCCGCACCAAGGACGACGCCATGAATCTCGGCGAGGCAGGCGTCGATTACCTGCTCTTCGGCGAGCCGCGCCGGGACGGTTCCCTCCCCTCCCTGGAGAGCGTTGCCGAGCGCGCCGCCTGGTGGGCCGAGATTTTCGAGACGCCCTGCGTGGCTTATGCGCCCAGCCTGGAGGCGGTCGAGACCCTCGGCCTGACGCAGGCGGAGTTCGTCGCCCTCGGAGATGCGGTCTGGAACCATCCTGACGGCCCGGCTGCAGGCGTGAAGGCCGCGGCCGAGATCCTCGAGCGCACGGAGGCGTCGCGTTGATGCGAGCCTCTCTGATCGGCGGCATGCTGCTGCTGGCCTCGATTTCAGGAGTTCGGGCGGCCGAGCCCGATACCGCCTACGGCGCCTATCAGCGCGGCCTCTATCAGACGGCTTTCCGCGAGGCGACCCTGCGGCTGGAGAAGAACCGGAACGATGCGGCAGCCATGACGCTGCTCGGAGAGCTCTACAACCAGGGCCTCGGGGTCACGCTCGATCCGAAGAAAGCCGCCGAGTGGTATCTGCTGGCCGCCCAGCGCGGCGACGCCAACGCCATGGCGTCGCTCGGCCTCATGCACCTCGACGGGCGCGGCGTGCAGAAGGATCCGGTGAAAGGCAAGACTTGGCTGGAGCAGGCCGCCGCCAAGGGCAGCGCGGTCGCCAGCCACAATCTGGCCCTGCTGCTGCTCACCAGCGGCTCCGACATGGATCTGGAGCAGGCCGTCGAGCTTCTGCGCAAGGCGGCCGATGCGGAAATTCCCGATGCCCAGCATGCGCTCGGAGTGCTCTATCTCCAGGGCCGCGGCGTCGCCAAGAACGCCTCGGAAGCCGCGCGCCTGTTCGAGCGCGCTGCCCGGAACGGCAGCTCGGTGGGCGAGGTGGAATACGCCATCCTGCTCTTCAACGGCGAAGGCGTGACGGCCTCGGAATCCCAGGCCGCCCGCTATTTCCGCCGCGCCGCCGCCAAGGGCAACGCCATCGCGCAGAACCGGCTGGCCCGCCTGCTCGTGGCCGGGCGGGGCGTTCCGGCCAACAAGATCGATGCAGCGGCCTGGCATATCCTCGCGGCGGCCCAGGGCCTCACCGATCAGTGGCTCGACAACGCCCTGAAGGACCTTTCCGCGGATGATCGCAAGCGCGCTGAGCGCCTTGCGGCCGAACGGCTGGGTATGCGGTGAACCCATGAAATCGCCCAAGCATGGGATCATTTGGGTACCCGCCCGGTTATCCTCCGCTTGACGCCAACCCTCGTGTGGTCCATCGACCACTCAGAAGTTTTGAACCACCGCATTTTCGGACGGAAAACCGGTCTCCACTTTTCCGGAAAATGCTCGCCTTTCGCTCTTTGCCAGGACTTAGCCCGATGATCCGTTCGCCCCTCATGACCGTCATGACCGATGCCGTGATGAAGGCTTCGCGCTCCTTGAAGCGCGACTTCGGCGAGGTGGAAAACCTGCAGGTGTCGCGCAAGGGGCCCGGCGACTTTGTGTCCGCTGCCGACCGCAAGGCGGAGAAGATCCTGCGCGAGTCGCTCGAAAAAGCCCGCCCCGGCTACGGTTTCGTCATGGAGGAGCAGGGCGTCGTCGTCGGCACGGATACGAGCCACCGCTGGCACATCGATCCGCTCGACGGCACCACGAACTTCCTTCACGGCCTGCCGCAATTCGCGATCTCCGTCGGCCTGGAGCGTGACGGACAGATCGTGGCCGGCGTGATCTACGATCCCGCCAAGGACGAACTCTTCATCGCCGAGAAGGGCAAGGGCGCCTATCTCAACAACCGCCGCATCCGCGTGGCCGGACGCGACGAGATGGCGGAAGCCGTCATCGCCTGCGGCCTGCCGCATATCGGCAAGGGCGATCATGGCCTCTTCATGCGCGAATGCGTCTCCGTCATGGCCCATGCGGGCGGCATGCGCCGCTGGGGCGCGGCATCCCTCGACCTTGCCTATGTGGCCTGCGGCCGCTTCGACGCCTATTGGGAGCGCGGCCTGAATTCCTGGGACATGTCGGCGGGAATCCTCATGGTGCGCGAGGCCGGCGGCTTCGTTTCCGATGCGGACGGCGGCCCCAACCCCATGGCCACCGGCTCCATCTCCTGCGGCAATGAATACATGCACCGCGAACTGCTGAAGCTGCTGAAGAAGGCCAAAGGCTGATTCCCGGATACGATATTCCTGTTCGTGGCCTCGGGTGAGGTCATGCTCGTGCTTGATCCTTCACGGCGGGGCGGTCACACTAGACCGTCCCGAAGCACATGAGCACAGGATAACGATGGCGGACCAACCCCTTACCCCACCGCGGATCTATCTCATCCGCATGGCGGTCTTTCTGGTTTTGGCGGGGTTCATCGCCTTCATCCTCTATCGGCAGATCTGGGAGGCCTTCCAGGCGAACCCGGGGCTCAACGCCCTGATCATGGGCGTGATGTCCGTCGGCATCATCCTCGCCATCAGGCAGGTCGCGCGCCTGTTCCCCGAGGTGCGCTGGGTCAACACCCTGCGCCAGACCGAGGAAGGGCTGGTGGCTCCCAACCCGCCGGTGCTGCTCGCCCCCATGGCCTCCTTCATCAGCAACCGCTCGGACAATTCCGTGTCGATCGCGGCCATGCGCTCCCTGCTCGACTCGGTGGGCGCGCGCCTGGACGAGAGCCGCGAAATCCTGCGCTACATGGCGGGTCTTCTGGTTTTCCTGGGCCTCCTCGGCACCTTCTGGGGCCTGATCGAGACGGTGGGTTCCGTGGGCCGCATCATCGGCTCACTCCGCACGGGCCAGGATACGGCCGTGCTCTTCGATGAGTTGAAGAGCTCGCTCGCAGGCCCTCTCCAGGGAATGGGCCTTGCCTTCTCGGCCTCGCTCTTCGGCCTTGCCGGATCGCTCATCCTCGGCTTCCTCGATCTGCAGGTCGGCCAGGCCCAGAACCGGTTCTACACCGAACTGGAGGATTGGCTCGCCACCACCACATCCGACACCCCCGGCGAGGCGCTGCCGCGCTCGACAACGCCGCACGACCTGACGGTGGCTCTCAACCGCCTCACCGCCGCCGTGAACGACGGCGCAGGCGGACGCGCGGCGACGCAGGCCATGGCGAACCTCGCGGAAGGCGTGCAGGGCCTCGTCCAGCACATGCGCGCCGAACAGCAGATGATCCGCGACTGGGTGGAGGCTCAGGCCACCCGGGAGAAGGAGCTGAAGCAGGTGCTCGACCGCATCGCCCGTGAAAGGCTGCCCTGATGCCGGTCTCAAGCTCAGGAGGACGCCGGCGCGGCCGGGGCGGACAGCTCAATTACTGGCCGGGCTTCGTCGACGCCCTGTCCACGCTGCTTCTGGCCATCATCTTCCTGATCTCGGTCTTCACGGTCGGGCAGTTCTTCCTGTCCCGCGAGCTTTCCGGTCGCGACACGGTGCTCGACCGGCTGAACCGTCAGATCGCTGAGCTGACCGACCTCCTCTCCCTCGAACGCTCGGGCCGCCGCACGGCCGAGGAGAGCCTGACCTCCCTGCAGACCACGCTGCGCGCGGCGGAAGCCGAACGGACCCGTCTGCAAGGTCTGGTGGATTCAGGCGGTGCGGCCCAGGCCCAGGCCGGCGAGCTGAACACGGCCCTCGAGGCCGAGAAGCAGGCGACAGGGCGCGCCTTGAGCCAGGTGGAAATCCTCAATCAGCAGATCGCCGCCATGCGCCGCCAGCTCGCGGCTCTCGAAGAGGCCCTCGCGGCCTCGGAGAACCGCGACAGGGAAAGCCAGGCGCGCATCGCCGATCTCGGCAGCCGCCTCAACGTGGCGCTCGCCCAGCGCGTGCAGGAGCTTGCGCGCTACCGCTCCGACTTCTTCGGGCGGCTGCGCCAGATCCTCGGCAACCGCCCCGATGTGCGCATCGTCGGCGACCGCTTCGTTTTCCAATCGGAAGTTCTCTTCCCCGCCGGTCAGGCGACCTTACGCCCGGAGGCCTCCGCCGAGCTCGACCGGATCGCCAGCGCCCTCGTGGAACTCGAAAAGCAGGTTCCGCCGGATATTCCCTGGGTGATCCGCGTCGACGGGCATACGGACCAGCGCCCCATCAACACCCCGCAATTCCCGTCGAACTGGGCGCTGTCCTCGGCCCGCGCCATCGCGATGGTCCAGGCGCTCATCGCCCGGGGCGTGCAGCCCCAGCACCTCGTAGCCGCCGGCTTCGGCGAGTTCCAGCCTCTCGACAACGGCACGACGGAAGAGGCCTACGCGCGCAACCGGCGCATCGAGCTGAAGCTGACGGAGCGGTGATGTGATCGTCAGGCGTCCTTGCCGAGGGCGCGCGCGACATTCTTCACACCTACGCCGACCCGCTTGACGGTCTCGACGATCTGGCAGCGCGGGACGCCCCATCTGTCGGACCAATAGCGCATCTCCCAATCCTCATGGAGATTGATGGTGGGCGCATCCTGCGGATGCCGTCTGAAGGTCGCCGCCATTCCCGAATCTCCCCGAATGCCCGAAGGGCCGGTCTGCGCCAGCCTTCAAGCCAACGGCGGGATGAGCCGACGGGTTCGGTGCGACATCTCTACTCAGCCGCGACGTCGTGCTCCTGCGCACCCGTGAACTGCAGCCGGGCGAGGCGCGCATAGAGGCCGCCCTGATCGAGCAGGGCCTCGTGCGTCCCCTCCTCGACGATTCGGCCCTTGTCCATCACCAGGATGCGGTCGGCGGAGCGCACGGTGGCGAGGCGGTGGGCGATGACGAGGGTCGTGCGGCCTTCCATCAGCCGGTCGAGGGCCTCCTGCACCTTGCGCTCGCTTTCGGCATCGAGGGCCGAGGTGGCCTCGTCGAGGAGCAGGATCGGCGCGTCCTTCAGGATCGCGCGGGCGATGGCGAGGCGCTGGCGCTGGCCGCCGGAGAGCGTGACGCCGCGCTCGCCGATCATGGTCGCGTAGCCCTGCGGCAGGGCTTCGATGAAGCCATGGGCCGAGGCGAGTTCCGCCGCGCGGCGCACCTCGTCCTCCGAGGCCTCCATGCGTCCGTAACGGATATTGTCGAGAACGCTGGTCGCGAAGATCGTGGGCTCCTGCGGCACCAGGGCCATCCGGGCGCGCAGGCAGAACGGATCGGCCTCGGTGATCGGCACCCCATCGACCTCGATCGTGCCGGTTTGAGGATCGTAGAAGCGCAGCAGGAGCTGGAGGATCGTGCTCTTGCCCGCCCCCGAGGGACCGACGATGGCGACCCGCTCGCCCGGCGAGACCGTGAAGCTCAAGCCGTGCAGGGCCCTCTGCTCCGAGCGGGTGGGATAGGCGAAATGCACGTCCTGGAAGGTCACGGTGCCGAGCGAGGGCTGGGGCAAAGCCTTAGGGTTCTGCGGGGCCTTGACGGCGGGCTTGGCCGCCAGGATCTCGCCGAGGCGCTCCGCCGCGCCCGCCGCCTGGGACAATTCCCCGTAGACCTCCGAGAGCTGGCCGAGGGAGCTTGCGGCAAAGACCGCATAGAGCACGAACTGCGACAGCCGCCCGCCCGTCATGGCGCCTGACAGCACGTCCTGCGCCCCGTACCAGAGCACGGCCACCACGCTTGCGGACACCATGAAGATGCCGGCGCCCGTGAGGAAGGCGCGCATGGTGGTGGACAGCCGCGCGGCGTCGAAGGCCTCCTCGGCGGCAAGCGCGAAACGGGAGGCGGTGAGGCTTTCCATGCCGAAGGCCTGCATGGTGCGGACCGCCCCGACGGCCTCTGCCGCATAGGCCGAGGCATCGGCGAGCCTGTCCTGCGCCGCCCGCGAGCGCCGCCGCACCGCTCTTCCCGAGAGCACCAGGGGCAGCACGATCAGCGGAATGGCGAGGAGCACGAGGGCCGAGAGCTTCGGGCTGGTGATGATCATCAGCACCACGGCACCCAGGAACAGGAAGAGATTGCGGAGAGCGATGGAGATGCTGACCCCGAAGGCGGCCTTCACCTGGGTGGTGTCGGCGGTGAGCCGCGAGACGATCTCGCCGCTCTTGGTCTGGTCGAAGAAGGCGGGATCGAGGGAGGTCAGGTGCCGGAACACGGCGGAGCGCAGATCCGCCACGACCCGCTCGCCCAGCGTGATGACGAGGTAGTAGCGCAGGGCGCTGGAGACGGCGAGCACCCCCACCACGATGATGAGCAGGACGAAATAGGCATCGATGTAGGCCCGTCCCTGGTCCGAGAACCCGAAATCCACCACCCGGCGCACGGCGACGGGCACCACGAGGGTAGCGGCCGAGGCCATGGTGAGCGCTGCCAAGGCCGCCGCGATCCGCCCCTTGTAGGCAAGGCCGTAGGGAATGAGCGGCTTCAGGGCGCTCAGCGCAGCTTTGGAACGATGTTGGTCGGACGGCAGATCGGCCATGGCGCCTTCATTTCAGCAATTGACGGACAAAGCCGATTCCATGGGACTGGAATCGGCTCTTTTCATTGAGGTGCCTCAATTTCGACGGCGCAACGGACCCGTTTCGCCGAAAAATGCTCTGAAGCCGTTTAACACCTTTGCCCCCGCTTGTTTCAAGGTTCTAAGTAAGGTATAGGCGCGCAATCACCAATTCAGGCTCGATCTTACGCTGCGGGCTGACCAGATGTGGCTGGCCGCAAGAAGGACTATGGCAATGGCGCGCAAAGAAACCGATCACCCCGACTACCACTTCATCAAGGTGGTCATGACCAACGGCACCGAGTACACGACCCGCTCGACCTATGGCAAAGAGGGCGACACCCTCAACCTCGACATCGACCCGAACACCCATCCGGCCTGGACCGGCGGTACGCAGCAGCTGCTCGACCGCGGTGGCCGCGTGTCGCGCTTCACCTCGCGCTTCGGCAACCTGGGCGCCAAGAAGTAATCCGGCTTCCGGAGCTTCACACGGAAAAGAAAAAGCCCCGCGAAAGCGGGGCTTTTTTATTGCCCAATTTCTAGAACCAGCGATCCCATATTCTCTCTAGAACAAGCAGAGCTACTATGAAGCTTGCCCAGCGGTAAAAATTCGCCTCGAACTCAAGGTCCATGACTTGAATCTCTAGTGCTGCAATTCTGCTCTCAGCATCTTCAGATGGCTCATTAGCCTCTGCCGTTCGCATGATAGATCTCTTATCCAAGCTGCCTCAAACCTGCCCTACTCCGCCGGAGCGAAGGCCTGCTGGAGCAGACTGAGCTGGGCCGCTACGGGGTTCTCGCCCTGGGGCTGGGGCGGCGCGATCACCGCCTCCGCGAGAAGGCGGTCGAGATGCAGGATGCGGGCATGGAGGCGGGTCGCAAGGCCGATCAGGTCGCGCAGGCGCGCCGGGAGGGCCTCGTATTCCACCAGGGTCGTGGCGGTTTCCTGAGAGTTCAGGCGCACGCGGGCCTTCTCGGCCTGGGCCTGATCGGGCGTGATCTCGCCTTCGGCCACGGCGCGCTGCAGGAGGAGCCAGGAGGCGATCTGCATGAGGCGGGTCGTCAGGCGCATGCTCTCGCTGGCATAGGCGATGCTCGCCTCGCGCTGGAGCAGGCGCGATTCCTCGCGGCCCTGCCCATCGAGATAAGCGGCCGTTTCCTCGACCAGCTCCATTCCCTCCTGGAACAGAGCGGTGAAGGCCTCGGACCCCACAAAGCTCTGCCCGAAGCGGACAGGATCGACCTCAAGTTTGATCACGTCGGGCTCGTTCAAGAGACCGTCTCCCACGGCGTTGCCCGGCGAAAGGCCAGGAAATGTTCATGTGTCGGAGGGGAATATAGAACGGGCTTCGAGAGGATGCGCTGGTAACCTCTTCTTAAGGTTAAATGCGGGATCCGCCACAAAAAGCGAGCCGCCAGAGCGGCTCGAAGGTCCAACAGGGAGGCGTCTAACGGAGTGGGAGGAAGAACCACTCCTGGCGTCCGGTGGGAGAAGACCGGACGCCCTCATGAGGCGCCCCGAATCCTTAAGAACGGGTTAACCTTGTCAGAGCTTGAAGAACGCGCTGGCGGCGGCGCGGGAATTCTCCTTGGCGGATTTCGCCTCCTTCAGGCGGGCGATTTCCTTCTCCAGCAATCCAATGCGCTCATCGAGCTCATCGACGGAAAGCATCGACAGGTCCTGGCCGATCTCATGGACGCCCAGTGGGGCCCGCGGCTCGTCGGCGAAAGGATCGAAGGCCATGGCATTCTCCTCCTTAAGAGATGTCCCTGAACGTTAATCCGGCATGCACTCCTTGCCAACTTTGCCCTATATGGGCGGAGCTTGACCAAAGGAGGGAAATTATGGAGCCGATTCCAGGCGTGATGCGCGCCGTCATTGCCGAGGGCAGCGGCGGCCCCGATGTCCTCAAAGTGGTCGAGCGGCCGGTTCCCCAGCCCGGAGAGGGCGAGATCCTCGTGCGGGTCAAGGCCGCGGGCGTCAACCGCCCGGACGTGATTCAGCGCCAGGGCGGCTACCCCCCTCCTCCCGGCGCATCGGACATCCTCGGCCTCGAGCTCGCGGGCGAGGTGGTGGGCTCGGACCCGAACGCCAACCGCTTTCCGGCAGGCGCCCGGGTCATGGCCCTGGTCGCCGGCGGCGCTTATGCCGACTATGTCGTGGTCCATGAAAGCAACGCGCTGCCCATCCCCGACGATATGTCCTTCGAGGAAGCCGGTGCGATCCCTGAGACCTACTTCACCGTCTGGACCAACGTGTTCGAGCGCGGCGGCCTCAAATCCGGCGAAACCCTGCTGGTCCATGGCGGATCATCGGGCATCGGCACCACGGCGATCCAGCTCGCCAAGGCTTTCGGCGCCAAGGTCGTTGCCACGGCGGGCAGCGCCGAGAAGTGCGAGGCCTGCCTGCGGATCGGAGCGGATGTGGCGGTCAATTACCGCTCGGAGGATTTCGTCGCGGCGGTGAAGGAATTCACGGACGGTCGGGGCGCGGACGTGATCCTCGACATGGTGGGCGGCGACTACATCCCCCGCAATCACGAGGCCGCGGCTCAGGACGGGCGCATCGTCCAGATCGCCTTCCTGAAAGGGTCGAAGGTCGAGCTGGACTTCCGCCGCCTCATGCTCAAACGCCTGACCCATACGGGCTCGACCCTGCGCTCCCGCTCCGTCGCCGAGAAGGCCGCCATCGCCCAGGGCCTCGAAACCCAGGTGCTGCCTCTGCTGGCCGAGGGGCGCTGCAAACCCGTGATGGACTCAACCTTTGCGCTCGAAGACGTCGCCAAGGCCCATGCCCGCATGGATGGGGGCGAGCATATCGGGAAGATCGTTCTGCTGCTCTAGAGGACCCTTGCAAACCATTCTCCGCCCTCATCCTGAGGAGCCGCGAAGCGGCGTCTCGAAGGAGGCTCCAGAGAGCATTGGAACCTTCTTCGAGACGGATTGCTGACGCAATCCTCCTCAGGATGAGGGCGGTGCTTTTCGGGGGGTCCAAGAGCGTCGGGCTTGCCCTTCCCTTGCGAAACCGATGCGTAAAAGTTTGCAACATCGCCCCGCGCTCCCTATAATCATCCCGTTTCCCTCACAACGTGAGACGAGATGCTCCGGTCCGGGCCGGTTCGGAGCGCAAGAGAGTTTTGCCGTGCGGCGCCGATGTCCGGTGCCCGGCTCCAAGGAGGTTCGCCCCATGTCCCAGGGACCGTTGATGCCGAAGGCGACAGCCGTTTGGCTCGTCGAGAATACATCCCTGTCGTTCGACCAGATCGCCGATTTCTGCAAGCTCCACCCGCTCGAGGTGAAGGGCATCGCGGACGGCGAAGTCGCGGCAGGCATCAAGGGCCTCGACCCGATCACCACGGGCCAGCTGACCCGCGAGGAGATCGAGAAGGCCCAGGAGAACTCCAGCCACCGCCTGCGCCTCGCCGAATCGCGCGTGAAGCTGCCTGAGCAGAAGCGGGTCAAGAAGGGTCCGCGCTACACCCCCGTGTCGCGCCGCCACGACCGTCCCAACGCGATCCTCTGGCTCGTCCGCAACCACCCGGAGCTCAAGGACGCGCAGATCATGCGCCTCGTGGGCACCACCAAGACCACGATCCAGCAGGTCCGCGACCGCACCCACTGGAACTCCGCGAGCCTCTCGCCCATGGACCCGGTGACGCTTGGCCTCTGCTCCCAGATCGACCTGGACTTCGAAGTGCAGCGCGCCGCCAAGGACCGTCCGCACGTGGAGCCGCAGGATCAGGGCGGCACCCTGATGCCGGCCGAAATCTCCACCGCCGAGCCCGCTCACGACGAGCCCTTCGCCGACATGAGCCGCCCGAAGCCGCAGGAAGAAAGCATCGACGTCAATTCGGTCTTCGCCAAGCTCAAGCAGCTGCGGCGCTCCGACGACGAGGAAGAGTAAGACAAAAGGCCCGGAGCGATCCGGGCCTTTTTGTTTATCCGGTTCTGTCCTGGCGAAGACGTAAACCTGCCACTCTCAGCAAAGCGTTGCGCGGGTCGTCTTCAAGGACACAACCATCCGCGATCGCTTCACAAGTATGGTCGCGGAGATAAAAAAGAAAATGCCTTGAGGCGCTCTTCTCCGATGAGATCTGGACCCAGTCAGTTGGACTATCCCGAAATGGGTCATCGCCATGGATCTCGTAAAACTCACCCCACTCTGGCGCGATCTTGCTATAGCGGCACTGCCCTCGATACCAGCCTTCGTCGTTTGTTCCACCGAGCCGATAGCTGGTGCAATTAGTGAATCGGATAATCCCGATTTCTTCCTCATCAAACTGCTTGAATAGCTGATGATTGAGAAAGAACGTGAGCAGGACATCGGACCCTGAAATCGAGATCTGCGGGTCAGGTGCATTCGGCTCCGCGTTCCAATCTTTATTGAGTTTCTCGAAGCGGAGACGGGACACAGGGGTGCCATCCTGCCGCGAGCTTTGATCTCTTGACTTAGAGCGAGCCAAGAGAGGCCTTAAGATAGAGAGCAGCATCGAGCCTATCCCACCACGCCCCTGCTCTTCAGTACATCACCGATCTCGTCCAGGATCAGCGGGTCGTCGATTGTCGCCGGCATGCTCCATTGATCGCCGTCGGCGATCTTCTTCATGGTGCCGCGCAGGATCTTGCCGGAGCGCGTTTTCGGCAGGCGCGGCACGGTGATGGCGAGCTTGAAGGCGGCGACGGGGCCGATCTTTTCGCGCACGAGTCCGACGAGCTCTTTTTCGATCTCGGCAGCCGATTGCTGCGCGCTGGATTTCAGCACCACGAAGCCGCAGGGCACCTCGCCCTTCAGCGCATCCTTCACGCCGATCACCGCGCATTCGGCAACCGCCGGATGAGAGGCCAGGACCTCCTCCATGCCGCCCGTGGAGAGGCGATGGCCCGCCACGTTGATGATGTCGTCCGTGCGGCCCATGACCCAGACATAGCCGTCCTCGTCGATGTAACCCGCGTCCGACGTGTTGTAATAGCCGGGATAGGCGGAGAGATAGGATTCCTTGAAGCGCTCGTCCGCCTGCCAGAGCGTCGGCAGCGCGCCGGGAGGCAGCGGCAGCTTGATCACGATGCTGCCCATGGCGCCTGGCGGAACCGGCTTGCCGCCTTCATCCAGCACTTCGACGGTGTAGCCCGGCAGCGGCACCGTGGGGGACCCGTGCTTGACCGGCAGCGCACCGAGGCCCAGCGGGTTGCCGACCACCGGCCAGCCGGTTTCCGTCTGCCACCAATGGTCGATCACCGGCACGCGCAGAATGTCCTCGGCCCATTTGACCGTATCGGGATCGGCGCGCTCGCCTGCGAGGAACAGGGCGCGAAGCGAGGAGATGTCGTATTTCCCGAGAAGCTCGGCTTTCGAATCCTCTTTCTTGATCGCCCGGAAGGCCGTCGGCGCTGTGAACAGCGTCACGGCGCCATGATCGGAAATCACGCGCCAATAGGCGCCTGCATCCGGCGTGCCCACAGGCTTGCCCTCATAGAGAATGGCGGTGCAGCCATGCAGCAGAGGCGCATAGACGATGTAGGAATGGCCGACGACCCAGCCCACATCGGATGCGGCCCAGAACACTTCGCCGGGCTTCACGCCGAAGAAGTTGCTCATGCTCCATTTGAGCGCGACCATGTGGCCGCCGTTGTCGCGCACCACGCCCTTCGGCTTGCCGGTGGTGCCGGAGGTGTAGAGCACGTAGAGCGGATCGGTTGCGGCAACGGGCACGCACTCCGCTTTCTCGCCCGCGGCTTTCGCCCTAGCGGTTTCCTTCGCCCAGTCGAGATCGCGGCCCTCGATGCGCGAGCATTCGAGCTGCGGACGCTGATAGATCAGGCATGCATCCGGTTTTGTCGACGCAAGCTGAATCGCCTCGTCGAGCAGCGGCTTGTAAGGCACCACCTTCGCGCCTTCGATGCCGCATGAGGCGGAGAGAATGATCTTCGGCTTCGCGTCGTCGATGCGCGTTGCGAGTTCCTTCGCCGCGAAGCCGCCGAACACCACGGAATGGATTGCACCGATGCGCGCGCAGGCCAGCATCGCGAATGCGGCCTCCGGGATCATCGGCATGTAGATGATGACGCGGTCGCCTTTCGTAACACCCATGTCCTGCAGCACGGCGGCAAGCGTCGCCACTTCGTCCTGCAATTCGGCATAAGTGATGCTGCGCTTCGACTGAGTGACAGGGCTGTCGTAGACGATCGCCGCCTGATCGCCCCGCGTCGCGGCGTGACGGTCGACCGCATTGTAGCACGTGTTGCACTCCGCGCCCTCGAACCAGCGTCCATAGGCGCCCGATTGCGGATTGAAGACCGTCCCGGCGGGCTTGATCCAGTCGATCTCGCGCGCGGCCTCGCGCCAGAACCCTACCGGATCCGATTTCCAGCGGGCGTAAACCTCATGATAGCGGCTTTGGGTTGATGACATGGCGTTTCCCCCTTGCTGTCACCGCATGAGACTTGCGTTTGCCGTTGTGGTAGCAGGCAACGGGGCCATGGTCAGCGGAGACTTTCGGCCAGTCGACTTTCGGCGAGTTCTCAAGGTTTCCGATGATCACCGACCCGCTCTTCTATGCCGCCGCCATCCCGGCCGTGACGCTCATGGGCTTGGCCAAAGGCGGCTTCTCGGGGCTTGGGCTTCTCTCCCTGCCCCTGATGGCGCTGGTGGTCTCACCGGTGCAGGCGGCGGCGATCACGCTGCCGATTCTCATCGTGCAGGACGTGGTGTCCGTCTGGGCCTACCGGCACACCTGGGACAAGCGCAACGTGGCGCTCTTGGTGGCGGGCGCGACGCTTGGCATCCTCATGGGGTACCTGCTGGCGGCGCAGGTGTCCGATGCGGCGATCAAGCTCGCCGTGGGCGTGATCTCCATCGGCTTCGCCATTCGCCGGATGGCGGTGGAGCGCAGCGCCACGCCGCCGGAGGCAGCCTCGGCGGACACGTCGCGCGGGCTCTTCTGGGGCTGGGTGACGGGCTTTACCAGCATGATCGCCCACGCGGGCGGACCGCCCTTCCAGATCTATGTGATGCCGCAGAAACTGCCGCGGGATGTCTTCGTCGGCACGGGCGCCATCGTGTTCGGGATCATCAACTGGATCAAGGTGCCGCCCTATGTGGCGCTTGGCCAGTTCACGGCCGAGAACCTCGGCACGGCGACCGCGCTCTTTCCGGTCGCCATCGCCTCCACCTGGGCAGGCGTGCTGCTGGTGCGGCGCGTGTCGGGCCAGAGCTTCTATACAGCCGTCTATGTGCTGCTGGTGCTGGTCGGCGGAAAGCTCGTCTATGACGGCGCGTCTGCGCTCGTCTGAGCCTTCCTCAAGGAAAAGCCGCCGCTCCTTGAAAGGAGGCGACGGCTTTGTGTGGGGATAAGGGGGAGATGGCCTTTAATGCACCGCCGTATCTGAGCTTCTCAGCCGGGTAATCTCATCTTTCAGCTGGAGTTTTTTCCGCTTCAGCTCTGCGAGCCTGGTGTCGTCCATGGATGGCCTGTTGAGGGCATCCTGGATCTCGCGCTCGAGAGCCCGATGCTTCCGTTCGAGTTCCATCAGATGGTTCTGCAGCGGCATGTCAGTTCCTCCTGTCTGATTACTGACAGGAGATAGTTTGCCAGACATAGTGTGGCGAGTCGAAGGCAAAAACCCACAAAATCGCGAGATGAAGATGCGGCCCTCGTCTTGCCCTGGAGGGGGGTTGCGCGCATAATCCCGCGCTCTTGCCGGGCTCTCCTAAAGCACGGATATCTGGATCGATTTTTCATGACCGAGCAGGCTGAACTGGAAACTGAATTGGCGCGCCTCAAGCAGGAGCACCGCGACCTCGACATGGCCATCGACGCCCTCGAGAGCATGATCGCCGGGGACCAGCTCCAGCTCCAGCGCCTGAAAAAGCGCAAGCTCGCCCTGAAGGACCAGATCATCCGGCTGGAAGACCAGCTCACCCCCGATATCATCGCCTGAGAGGCCAAGTCTTCGTCCAAAAGCCCTGGCTTTCCTCACCGGATGCTTGCCTGAGTTGAGCGCCTTCGCTATGTCCGGCTCTCCCTTAGGCGCTGAAAGCCGGAGCATGTCATGGCGCAAGCCCCCGTTGCCATCATCATGGGCAGTCAATCGGACTGGGCGACCATGCGCCATGCGGCCGAAACCCTGGATGCCCTCGGCATCGCCTACGACGCCCGCATCGTTTCCGCCCACCGCACGCCGGACCGTCTCGTGGCCTTCGCCAAGGGCGCCAAGGCGGAAGGCTTTCAGGTGATCATCGCGGGCGCGGGCGGCGCGGCCCACCTTCCCGGCATGGCCGCCTCCATGACCCCCCTCCCCGTCTTCGGCGTGCCGGTGGAATCGAAGGCCCTGTCCGGCCAGGACAGCCTGCTCTCCATCGTGCAGATGCCTGCGGGCATTCCCGTAGGTACGCTTGCCATCGGCCGGGCCGGCGCCGTGAACGCGGCGCTTCTCTCCGCCGCCGTGCTCGCCCTGCAAGATCCTGCTCTGGCTGAACGGCTCGACGCCTGGCGCAAGCGCCAGAGCGACAGCGTGGCTGAGCGCCCCTCCGACGAAGGCTAAAAATCATGATCCGCCCCGGCTGCACCATTGGAATTCTTGGCGGCGGCCAGCTTGGCCGCATGATGGCCATGGCCGCAGCCCAGCTCGGCCTCAAGGCGCATATCTACGCTCCCGAAGAGAACAGCCCCGCCTTCGACGTGGCGGCCGACGTCACCATTGCCGCCTACGAGGACGAGGCTGCTCTCGTGCGCTTCGCCAAGGCCGTGGACGTGGTGACCTATGAATTCGAGAACGTGCCCAGCGAGACCGCGGCGACCTTGAGCGCCCATACGCTGCTCGCGCCGAACGCCCAGGCGCTTGCCGTCTCGCAGGACCGCTTTCTGGAGAAGACCTTCATCTCCGGCCTCGGCATCGCGGTGGCGCCTTTCGCGAGCTTCACCAACGAGGCGGAACTCGCCGAGGCCGTCGAGAAGCTCGGCCGCCCCGCCGTGCTCAAAACGCGCCGCTTCGGCTATGACGGCAAGGGCCAGGTGATGATCCGGCCCGAAACCGATCCATCCGAAGCCTGGGCCGAACTGGGCCGCGCGCCTGCCATCCTCGAAGGCTTCGTGCCCTTCGAGCGGGAAGTCTCCGTCGTGGCCGCCCGGACCGCCTCCGGGGCGTTTGCGGCCTACGATCTCTGCGCCAACGAGCACAAGCACCACATCCTCGACACGACGCGTATTCCGGCAGGGGTCTCAGGGGCGACCGAGACCGAGGCCATGCGGATTGCGAAGGCCATCGCCGACGCCCTCGATTACGTGGGCGTGCTGGCCGTCGAGCTGTTCCTGGTGACGGAGAACGGCAGCGAGCGCCTGGTGGTGAACGAGATTGCGCCCCGGGTGCATAATTCCGGCCATTGGACCCTCGGCGGGGCCACCACCTCGCAATTCGAGCAGCATATCCGCGCCGTCTGCGGCTGGCCCTTGGGGTCTACCGCCCGTCTGGGCCGGGTGGAGATGACGAACCTCATCGGCCATGATGCGGACGAATGGGAGCAGATCCTGGCGGAGCCCGGCGCCCACCTGCACCTCTACGGCAAGGCCGAGGCCAGGGCAGGTCGCAAGATGGGGCATGTGACCCGGGTTTTTCCCGAGAAGGGCTGAACCTTTTCCAACCTGGGGCGTTGTTATCCTGGCTCGGCGCTGTGTTCGATGCTTTTGTCGGAAGGAACCCTGGACAGGCAAGGCTTCTTCTGATATCGACGCCAGCCAGATTGGGGTGCGCGTGACGCGCCTCGTTTTCTTTTACACAATCGAAACGGTTCAAAACACGAGGAATTCGCGTGCAGGTTCTTGTCCGGGATAACAACGTCGATCAGGCGCTCCGCGCTCTCAAGAAAAAGATGCAGCGTGAGGGCATCTTCCGCGAGATGAAACTCCGCGGCCACTACGAGAAGCCGTCTGAGAAGAAGGCCCGCGAGAAGGCCGAAGCCGTCCGCCGCGCCCGCAAGCTCATCCGTAAGCGCATGCAGCGCGAAGGCCTTCTGCCTTCGAAGCCGCGCCCCACGGCCCGCTAAGACCGATACGCCGGCCCTTTGGGCTAGCCCATCGATTGTGGAACAGCGCCTTCTGCGTGAGCAGAGGCGCTGTTTGCATGTCTGGACCTGTTGAGCGACCTTTTGACCCAAGTCACCTTGCGTGGAATATTGTCCTTCCATCGCCTTGCTGTTGCCGTGTTTCACGGATGTTAAGGTTTCATCCGCTAAATCGCCCTCACATTGTTGAGTACAGAAGTTGGAGACGAAGGTGCTCGCCCCATCGATTCGCCGTTTCGCGCCCCTGAGCCTTGCCCTGACCGCCATGAGCCTTGCCGCCTGCAGCACGGTGGGCGGAGGCGCTCCCTCGCAACGCATCGCCGTGGTGGAAGAGGACACACAGGGCACGAGCCAGGTGAACATCGCGTCCCTGTCCGATGTGATCCAGCGCAACCCGAACGACCCGAGCGCCTATAACACCCGCGGTGCGGCTTACGCCCGCGTGGGCCGCTACAGCGACGCGATCTCGGATTTCTCGAAGGCGGTCCAGATCGACCCCAATTATGCGCCCGCCTATACGAACCGGGCTCTGGCGCTGCGCCAGACGAACCGGAACGACCAGGCGCTCGCGGACTTCTCCCGCGCCATCCAGGCGGATCCGAATTACGGCCCGGCCTATATCGGCCGCGCCAACCTGCTGCGCGCTCAGAATAATTTTCAGGAAGCCCTGAACGACCTGAACATGGCGACCCGCCTCCTGCCCGAATCGGCCGAGGCCCTCCATTCGCGCGGCCTGCTCTATCAGCGCCAGGGCATGCACCAGCAGGCGATCCTGGACTTCGACGCCACCATCGACCGCAACCCCTTCGTGGGAGCCCCCTATGCGGCCCGCGGCCAGAGCTACGTGGCGACGAACCAGTTCGACAAGGCCGTCGAGGACTTCAACGCGGCGCTCAATGTCGACAACAAGGACGCCAATTCCTGGGCTTGGCGCGGCGTGGCGCTCGAGCGCAAGGGCGACAAGCAGCAGGCGATCGAAAGCTACTCCCGCGCGCTCGCCCTCGACAGCACCAACTCGGTGGCGCGCCAGGGCAGCTCACGCCTCCAAGGCGGCGTGGCGAGCCTGTTCCGCGGTTAAAGGATGGATGCGGCATGAACCTTGCCGCCTCCCCTTTGCGGGATCTCAACGACATCGCACGACTTCTCGAAGCGCATGCAAACCTGCATGCGCTTCTTTTGCATGTGGAGAGTCTCGCCCTGCCCGATGCGTGGATCGGCGCAGGGTTCATCCGCAATGCTGTCTGGGATGAACTTCACGGACGCGAGGCGGATGTCTCGCATCTCAACGATGTGGATGTGGTCTTTCTCGACTATGTCGATGCAGGCGAGCCAAGGGACCAAGCGCTCGAAGATCACCTTCGCATTCTAGCTCCGGACATACCCTGGCAGGTGCGCAACCAAGCTCGCATGTCCCAGGGCAATGGGGATGCGCCTTACCAAAGCACGTTCGATGCCATCGCCCATTGGCCGGAAACCGCAACAGCCATCGCGGCAAGAACCGTGCGGGGACAAGTCGAGGTGATCGCACCCCACGGCATCGAGGATCTCGTTAATCTCATCGTGAGACCGACACCTGCTTTCGCGCACAAGATGCATATCTATCGTGAGCGCGTGGGCCGCAAGGATTGGGCAGAGCGCTGGCCCAAGCTCTGCTTCTACAACCTCTTTTGAACCTTCATGCTTCGCGCGATCGAATCCCTGACATGCGCTGAGCACGAGTTCTCCGGCACTTCTTTCTGCACAGTTCCTTGTTGGAAGCCATGCATGAGGCCCACGAATTTCATCTGCGACTCGCTGAATTTTCGGGTGTGCCTGTAATAGGACATCATGGGGAGGAAGATCTGATCCTGCCAAGGCAGGCCGCATCGCGCCGCAAGCCCGGAGAGGGTTCCGAAGGTAACAATGTGCCGTGCATCTTGGAGAGAAATCGGCGACGGCTCTGGCCGCAGAAGTATTGCGAAGGCGTCATGCACCTCCTTGATCCGCTTTTCCGTGATGTATCGTCTTGGCTCATAGGAGTTCGGTTCAGCAACCGCCTGTCCCGGCAAAGCATAGGTCGCGAGGAGACAAACCAGCAGGAAACGTGGGGAGAGCGGGAACACGGGAGCACCTTTGCATCAACTCCAGAAACATAGTTTCACTCGATCTCCTCAGCAATTGGAGAATTGTTCTCAAAGCTCCTTCTTCAGGAACGCCACGTAAGGTTCGAAACCGAACTGGCGGTAGGTGCGCTCGGCGCGCTCATTCGCAATGAGAGCGCCGATCATGAGGCGTTTGAGGCCCGCCTCTTTGGTGAGTCGCTCGGCCTCCTTCAGCAGCATCTGGCCGATGCCCTTCCCTCGCCATTCCTCATGGACGATCAGGTCCGTTACCGTGCCGTGGCTGCGGAACTCGCTCTCCACATAGGCCGCATCCTGATCGAGGGAGAAGCCCATGGCTCCCACGACGATCCTATTCGCCTCCGCCAGAACGATCCGCCCATTGCGCCGGGAAAGCCGGATCATGAGCTCATCGTAATAGGCGTTGGCCCCGCCATGATCGCGCCTGCGGTCGCCTACGAGATCGGCCTCGAACACGTTGAGCTGGTGGATCAGCTCGACGACCGTGTCGCGGTCTTGAGGCAGTGCGGTGCGGAGGACGACGGGAGACATGGCGAAACCTGAAGGCAGCTGAAGAGGGTTTTCCTTAAACCAGCTTTCACATGCTTCGTCATGCTCTCTCCGTCACGGCGTCACCTGTTAAGGCCATGTACGCCCTCAAGCGGCTCAAGACGCGGATGCTCAGGACAAGCCCGGGCATGACGGCTGAAACGAAAATGCCCGGCATCACGCCGGGCATTCTGCAATCCGATGAGGCTTCGGGTCAGAGATTCTTCAAGATCTCGTCCACCACCTTTTTGGCGTCGCCGAAGAGCATCATGGTGTTGTCGCGGAAGAACAGCTCGTTCTCCACGCCCGCGTAACCCGAGCCCATGCCGCGCTTGATGAAGAGGACGGTCTTGGCGCGCTCCACGTCGAGGATCGGCATGCCGAAGATCGGCGAAGCCGGATCGGTCTTCGCCGCCGGGTTCGTGACGTCGTTGGCGCCGATCACGAAGGCGACGTCCGCCTGCGCGAACTCGCCGTTGATGTCCTCGAGCTCGAACACCTCGTCATAGGGCACGTTGGCTTCTGCCAGCAGCACGTTCATGTGGCCGGGCATGCGGCCCGCCACCGGGTGAATGGCGTATTTCACTTCCACGCCTTCGGCCTTCAGCTCGTCCGCCATTTCGCGAAGCGCGTGCTGCGCCTGCGCCACCGCCATGCCGTAGCCCGGCACGATGATGACCTTCGACGCGTTCTTCATGATGAAGGCAGCATCGTCCGCCGAGCCCTGCTTGACGGGACGCGTTTCCACGGCGCCGCCTGCGGCAGCCGACGTCTCGCCGCCGAAGCCTCCGAGGATGACCGAGATGAAGGAGCGGTTCATGCCCTTGCACATGATGTAGGACAGGATCGCACCCGACGAGCCCACCAGCGCGCCCGTGATGATGAGCGCGAGGTTGCCGAGGGTGAAGCCGATGCCCGCCGCCGCCCAGCCCGAATAGGAATTGAGCATCGACACCACGACAGGCATGTCCGCGCCGCCGATGGGAATGATGAGCGTGACGCCGAGCACGAAGCTCACCAGCACGATGAGCCAGAACACGGTGTGGCTCTCGGTGCGGATGAAGATGACGAGCAGCACCAGCAGGGCGAGCCCCAGGCCGATATTGATGAGATGACGGCCCGGCAGCAGGATCGGCTTGCCGGACATGCGCCCGTCGAGCTTCAGGAACGCGATGACGGAACCGGTGAAGGTGATGGCGCCGATGGCGACGCCGAGGCCCATCTCGAACAGCGAGCCGCCGTGAATCGCGCCCACAGAGCCGATGCCGATGGATTGCGGCGCATAGAGCGCGGCGGCCGCGACGAAGACGGCCGCGAGGCCGACGCCCGAGTGAAAGGCGGCCACCAGCTGCGGCATCGCAGTCATGGGCACGCGCCGGGCGATGATGGCGCCCAAAGCGCCGCCGATGGCGAGGCCCAGGATCACGAGGCCCCAGCCGCCCAGCCCGTCAGGGCGCGTGAAGGCGAGCGTGGTCAGGATGGCGAGCGCCATGCCCCCCATGCCGTAGAGATTGCCCTTCCGCGAAGTTGTGGGGTGGGACAGACCGCGCAGCGCCAGAATGAACAGGACGCCGGAGATCAGGTAGAGGACGTTCGAGACGTTCGCCGACATCGCCTCACCCCTTCTTCTTGTACATGGCGAGCATGCGCTCGGTCACGAGAAAGCCGCCGAAGATGTTGATGCTGGCAAGCACGAGAGCGATGAAGCCGAAGGCACGGGCCAAACCCGTTCCTTCCACCGTCAGCGGCACGCCCACCGCCAGCAGCGCGCCGACCACGATCACCGAGGAGATCGCGTTGGTCACCGACATGAGCGGCGTGTGCAGGGCGGGCGTCACCTGCCAGACCACGTAATAGCCGACGAAGATCGCCAGCACGAAGATGGCAAGGCGGAACACGGTGGGGTCCACCGCGCCATGCGTGACCGTGGAGACGGCCGCGCCTGCGGCGGCTGCCACCTGATCGGCAAGGATTTGAGCCTGCTCGGCGGCGCGCTGGGCCGTCTCGGCCGCTGCGCGGGCCTGCTCGACGGCCTGATCGGGCGTGAGTGTCGCCATGATGTTTCCCCCCTAGGATTTAAGCTGCGGGCTGGAAGGCAGGATGAACCACCGCACCGTCACGGGTGAGGCAAGTGGCCTTCACGAGCTCGTCGTCCCACTTCACGGAAAGCGTCTTGCTCTCCTTGTCGACCAGCGTCTCGACGAAGGCGTAGAGGTTCTTCGCGTAAAGGCTGGAGGCGGTGGCGGCGAGACGGCCTGGCACGTTGAGATGGCCGACGATCTTCACGCCGTTATGCGTTGCGATCTTGCCGGGCTTGGAGACTTCGCAATTGCCGCCGCGCTCGACCGCGAGATCGACGATCACGGAGCCGGGCTTCATGGATTCCACCATGGCCTTGGTCACAAGCTTCGGAGCCGGACGGCCGGGGATGAGCGCCGTGGTGATGACGATGTCCTGCTTGGCGATGTGGGAGGCCACGAGCTCCGCCTGCTTGGCGCGGTACTCCGCCGACATCTCCTTGGCGTAGCCGCCGGCGGTCTCGGCCTGCTTGAACTCCTCGTCCTCCACCGCGATGAACTTGGCGCCCAGGCTCTCCACCTGTTCCTTGGCGGCGGGGCGCACGTCGGTGGCGGTCACGACCGCGCCGAGGCGGCGGGCGGTGGCGACGGCCTGGAGGCCGGCGACGCCTGCGCCCATGACGAAGACGCGGGCCGCGGGCACGGTGCCTGCCGCCGTCATCATCATCGGCATGGCGCGGCCATATTCGGCGGTCGCGTCGATCACGGCGCGGTATCCGGCAAGGTTGGCCTGGGAGGAGAGAACGTCCATCACCTGGGCGCGGGTGATGCGGGGCATCAGTTCCATGGAGAAGGCCGCGACCTTGGCATCGGCAAGGGCTTTCAGCGCCGCGTCCTGGCCGTAGGGGTCCATGATGGCGATCACGAGCGCGCCGGGCTTCACGCCGGAAAGCTCGCCCTCGGCCGGGCGGCGGACTTTGAGGACGACGTCGGCATCCTTCAAGGCCTCCTCGCGGGAGGACGCGATGGCGGCGCCCGCCGCTTCGAACTCGGCATCCGTGATGCCGGCCTTGGCGCCAGCCCCGGCCTGAACGGCCACATCGGCGCCGAGGGTTTTGTACTTTTTGACCGTTTCAGGCGTAGCGGCGACGCGGGTCTCCGCTCCCTCGGTTTCGGAAAGAACGGCGATTCGCATGATTGCCCCCTGCGATCGGTTGAGACAAAGAAAAGGCCCTGGAAAACAGGGCCTTATATTTCTCAGTAGAAGAAGAGTGCCAACAGCAGGAGCACGCCCACCGCAGCCGGGGCGCGGACCCCGATGGAGGGAGCGATGGCCCCGATGGCACCGGCAGCGAGTGAGAGGATGACCCCGAAGATTGCCGTCAGCCAGGCATGCTTGATGCCCCCGACGGCCAGAGCCAGCACGTGACAGATGATGACGGCCGTGGCGATCTCGGCGAACCGCACGAAGCCGTTGTAGGTCACCTCATGAGCAGGGCCATCCATATCCGGACTGTAACCCCCATGCGGCGCATGTTTTGTATCGGCCATGATTCAACGCCCTATTGATATCGGTTGTTAACTGCTGCGTTTAACGCATGCAGTGAGGAGCCGCAATCTTTGGAAGCTCCTCCAGAGAAACTTTTAAACTCCCGATCCGGTTATTTTATTCCAAGAAATTCTTTCCACTGCGGCAGGCAGACGGTTTCATAATCGTAGCGCTCAACGGCGATCCGACGGGCCTCCCTGGCCATATCGGCGGATTTCTCCTTTTCCGCCAAGGTCTCTCGCACCCGCTCGGCCAGCGCCTTGTGGTCGAAGAAGGGGAAAAGGCGGCCGTTGACCCCATCGGTGATGATTTCCCGAACCGGGGCCGTATCCGAGGCCACCATCCGGCATTCCAGCGCCATGGATTCGATGGAGGACCAGGACAGGACGAAGGGATAGGTCATGTAGATATGGGCCGAGGAGACCTGAAGCACCCTCACGAACTGGTCGTAAGGCAGGTTTCCGACGAGATGGACCCGGGACCAGTCCACCGGCCGGTCGATCTTGGACACGAAATGGTCGTACCAGGATTTTCCTCCGGGGGCGCCGCCCGAATAGCTGTTGCCCTTGCCGCCGATGATGACGACCTGAAGCTCCGGATCGATGTCTAGGAGGTAGGGCAGGCTCTTGAAGACGATATGGGCCCCGCGCATCGGCTCGATATTGCGGGTGACATAGGTCACCACCGGCTTCTGGCGGGTCAGCTTGGGGCCGTCCTTGCCGATCTGGATCCCCCCGTTAGGGTTCGGCACCAGACGCTTCGTGTCGATGCCGTCATGGATGATGGCAACCCGGTCGTGCAGGTAGGTGGGGAACGTGTCGCGCTGATAACGCGTGGGAGCCACGGCCACATCGGCAGCGTCGAGCGCGCCGAGTTGCATGGAATTCTTGAGGCGAAGCCGCCAGATCACCTCCTCGTTGGTGACCGGGAACTCGGGGTCGAAATCGAGATCCTGTCCCTTGGCGGCATAATAATATTCGAAATAGGCCACATGCTTGGCCTTGGGCCAGACATCCTTGAGGAACAGGTTCTCGCCCCAGCCGGTATTGACCACCACGAGGTCGGGCTCGAAGCCCTGGTTGGCCAGTTCCCGCGCCTTGTGGGCGACGCCATAGGCGCGGCGCAGGCGGGGAACGACCGGTGAATACCGGTTGTCGAACTTCGGATCGTCGGGGCCCGGAACAGCGTCGTAGGAATAATATTTCACGCCGGGGATGGGGCATTGCTTGACCATGCCCAGCGCCACCACCTCGTGCCCTTCGGCGACAAAGGTCTGAGACAGGCGCAGAAACTGCCCCGGAAAGTTCTGGTGAACGAATACGATCTTCATGGCTGCCCCTTACGTTCGGTAAGCCCTGTAAGGCTTTCCCGGCAAAGATGCAACCTCATTACATAGGAATCGGTAAACCGGAAGCTCGCAGCACCTCCGCCTGGCGCTGGGCCAGACCTTCGAGCGAGAACCGCTCGATCTCCGTCTCGAAGAGCCGGTGATAGTTCAGTTCGGCCCGAAGATGCAGAAACACGGCGCCGAGGCCCACTGCCGCGCGGTCCATGAACACGAACTCGCGCGGGACGGTGACCGGCCCCTTCTCCTTGAGCGCCTTATGCACTTCGAAAGCCTGACGGCGGCCGTATTCGCCGGGCTTGACGCCATCCGCCACCGTGCGCACCCGGTCGTCGAGGAGCGGCGCGTAGATGAACCGCGCCCAGATGTTGAGGATGTCGATCAGCTCGTTGGACAGGCTCTTGAAACCCCAGGTCTCGTAAGCGTGGACGATGCGGGCGCGATCATCCGTCTGGAGCCCGCGATAAAGGTCGACCACGCCGCCTACGAAGCGCGGAGGGAAGATGCGGACGCAGCCGTAATCGAGAAGGTTGATGCCCCTCGCCTCTCCGCCATCGGAGAAGACGGTGTAATTCCCGAGATGAGGATCGCCGTGGATGACAGCCGCATGGCTGAAGGGATGCCACCAGGCCTTGAACATGGCGATCGCGAGGCGATTGCGGATCTCGACCGGGCTTTCCACGAATTGCAGGATCTTCTCGCCTTCGAGCCATTGCAGCGAGAGCAACCGCTTGGTGGACAGCTCCGGGTGAACGCGCGGCACGCGCACATCGTCGATGTCGGAGAGCGCGTCGGCGTAAAGCGATGCGTGCTTCGCCTCGCGCTCGTAATCCAGTTCCTCGCGCACGCGCTCGCCGATCTCCTTCGCGATCTCGCGGGTGTCGATGGCGGGGTCCATGCGCCGATGCAGGGCGAACACGAATTCGAGCTGCTTCAAATCCGCTTCGACAGCGGATTGCATGTCGGGATATTGCAGCTTGCACGCGAGTTTCTCACCGTCCTTCGTGGAGGCTTGATGCACCTGCCCTAACGATGCGGCGGCGGACGGGTTGAGATCGAAGGAGCCGAACCGGCTCTGCCATTGCGGCCCCAGCTCCGCCTGCATGCGCCGTTTCACGAACGCCGCGCCCATGGGCGGCGCCTCGCTCTGCAGCTTCTGCAATTCGGCTGCGTATTCCGGCGGGATGAGATCGGGGATGGTGGCGAGCAGCTGCGCCACCTTCATGATCGGGCCTTTCAGGCCGCCGAGCGCCTGCGCGAGGGCAGCCGCGTTGGAGGCATCGCGCGCATCCCCGCCGAAGAGGCGAGAGCCTGCCATGCGCGCGGCAACTCCGCCCATGTTCGCCCCTACGCGGGCATAGCGCGCGGCGCGGGCGGAGAAGCGGTTTGCTTCGTTGTCGCGATCAGCCATGAACTGCTTTCTTTCCGGTGATGTCCCGAGACGCTCCTCTCAGAAGAAGCGCCTCGGCTCCTTGCGCCAGGGCAAGGATCAGGCCGCTTTCTCCATCGCCTCCAGCTCGCCGATCAGCCGCTCGATCATCGAGAGGCCGATCTGCCAGAAGGATGGATCGCGGGCATCGAGACCGAAGGGAGCGAGCAGCTCCCCGTAAGGCTTTGAGCCGCCCGCCGAGAGCAGCGCGAAATAGCGGTCCACAAAGCCTTCGTTCGAGCGCTCGTAGATGCCGTAGAGCGAGTTCACGAGGCAATCGCCGAAGGCATAGGCATAGACGTAGAACGGCGAATGGATGAAGTGCGGGATGTAGGTCCAGAAGGTCTCATAGCCGGGGCCGAGGCGGATTGCCGGGCCGAGGCTCTCATCCTGCACGGACATCCAGAGTTCGCAGAGTTTGTCCGAGGTGAGCTCGCCGTTGCGGCGCTCCAGATGGACTTTGCGCTCGAACGAGTAGAACGCGATCTGGCGCACCACCGTGTTGATCATATCCTCGACTTTGGCCGCCAGCATCGCCTTGCGCTGCACAGGGTCCGTGGTCTGGTCGAGCAGGCGGCGGAAGGTGAGCATCTCGCCGAACACGCTAGCGGTCTCGGCCAGTGTCAGGGGCGTCGGCGCCATGAGCGCGCCGTTGGGGGCTGCGAGAACCTGATGGACCCCATGGCCCAATTCATGCGCGAGCGTCATCACATCGCGCGGCTTGCCTTGGTAATTGAGCAGCACATACGGATGCGCCGACGGCACGGTTGGATGCGCGAAGGCGCCGGGCGCCTTGCCGGGACGGGTGGGGGCATCGATCCAGCCCTCGTCGAAGAAGCGGCGAGCGATGTCAGCCATGCGCGGAGAGAAGGCCGCATAGGCGGAGAGCACCGTATCGCGCGCATCGTTCCAGGGAATGGTGCGCTGCTCCACCTTCGGGAGCGGCGCGTTGCGGTCCCAATGGTCGAGCTTGTCCTTGCCGAACCACTTGGCCTTGAGCCCGTAATAACGGTGCGACAGGCGGGGATAAGCCTCACGCACGGCGGCGACCAGCGCATCCACCACCTCGCGCTCGACGCGGTTGGCGAGGTGGCGGGAATCCGCCACATCCCCGAAGCCACGCCAGCGGTCGGAGATTTCCTTGTCCTTGGCGAGCGTGTTCGTGATCAGCGTGAAGGTGCGCAAGTGAGCCTTGAAGGTCTTGGCGAGCGCGTCCGACGCGTCCTTGCGGACGGTTTCGTCTATGTCCTGCAGCTTGTTGAGAGTGGGCTCGATGGGCAGTTCCTCGCCGCGCACGGTAAAGCGGAGGGAAGCGATGGTCTCGTCAAACAGGCGATTCCAGGCGGAGCGCCCGGTCACGGATTTCTCATGGAAGAGCTGCTCGATCTTGTCATCGAGTTGGTAGGGCTTGTCCTTGCGCAGATCCTCGACCCAGGGCTTGTAATGGGAGAGCGGAGCCTGCGCCATCGCCTTGTCGAGAACCTCGTCCTCGATGCGGTTGAGTTCGAGTCCGAAGAACAGAAGCTCGGTGGAAGCCGCCGTCAGCCGCTCCTGCGTGTCGCCGTAGAACTTCGCGCGCACCGGATCGGTGGTGTCGCCGGAATAGACGAGCCCCGCATAGGACATGATGCGCCCGAGCAAATCCTCCAGCGCCTCATAGCGCTTGATCACGTCGGTGAGGGCCTGAGGAGCGTTCTCGCCGCGCACGATTCCATCGAGCTTGCCCCGATAGGCTTCCGCGAACGCCTTGCACTCGGCCTCGGCCTTGGCGACATCGCTCCTGAACGCCTCGCTGTCCATGCCCGGATAAAGATGGGACAGGTTCCACTCGGGAAGGGATCCTAGATCGACCTGAGCGGCGGCGGTTGAGGATGTCTGATGCACGGGAGAGGCTTTCTGGGGCATTGCTCGAAGCAGAAGTTGAAACAGGACGAACCACATATTGGCTGCCTGAGGCCTGGGATCAACCCGGGCGGGAGGGGATGGGTCCCTTCAAAAAGCAGCGAGGCATTAAGGCCCGGTTTACCCTTGTCCCTCAGCATCATGGGAGCCGATTCCCCGATAATCTTCCGTTTCATGCCCCTTCACCGGTTTTTCGCAGACGACATCCGAGCCCTCCGCCAGGGCACGGCTGACTTCGCGGCAGGCACGGAAAGGCAAAGGATCGCGCGGCTCGCCGACCGTGCGGCCCGCTCCGGTCTGCCTGTGCTCATCGAGACGGAGGCCGGCAGCGGCGCCAAGGGGATGGCCCGGGCGATCCATGAATCCGGCGAGAGAAAAGCTCGTCCCTTCATCGGTTTCCAGGCGGAAGAAATCCCTCCCGGTGCCGAGACGCAGTCCTCCTCCCTCCTCCGCAGCATGAGGGAAGCCCAGGGCGGCACGCTTTATATCGAGGGCGTGGAGCATCTGAACGGCGAGGCGCAAGAGCTCCTGACGGATGGGCTGTTCCGGCTGGAGACAGGCGGTCGCTCGAGCCGACGCCCCGACATCAGGCTCATCGCAAGCGCCGGATACGACCTGTCCGACAGGGTGCGCGAGGGGCGGTTCAGGGAAGAGCTCTACTACCGTCTCCAGGCCATGCCGATCGCGCTTCGCCCGTTGAGAGCGCAGGAGCGGGTCATCACCGAGTGGGCGCAGGCCTTCACCGCGCGCTTTGCGAACGACGAAGGGAAGAAGATCCGCGGCTTGTCCGCCGATGCCCTGTCGCTGCTGGCCCGCTATGACTGGCCGGGCAATCTCCGGCAACTTGAGAATGCGATCTATCGCGCCGTGATTCTGGCGGATGGAGCTTTTCTGACGCCATCCGAGTTCCCCCAGATTGCGGCCCATGTAGACGGCTTCCGCATCGACGTTCCGCCGGTCCCGGCGGCCTGGGCGTTTGCGCCCATTCGCAGGCATGAACCTGCCCCCGCACCCGATCCGCACGCATTGTCGCTCATCCGCGAGAGTGGAGACATGCTGACGCTGGCGGAACTGGAAGAGCGCGCGATTCGCTTTGCCCTCGTTCATTATCAAGGACATATGTCCGCCATCTCGCGCCATCTCGGGATCGGCCGCTCGACCCTTTACCGAAAATTGAAAGAACTTGGCTTAAACGATGCAGCCGCATGACGCCTTCGTGCGTTAAGCGTAGCAGACGTGTGCCCGCACACTGACGAAATCATTTGAACGCGGAGGATGCAACGTCCTCCGGCAGCATTGCGATAAGGGAGATGGGCCATGCGTGATTTGCGCAAGACAGCATTGTGGCTGGGGCTGATCGGATCGGTTTCGTTCGTATCCCTTTCGGCAGTGGCGCAGACCAGCACGAGCAATTCTCCGGACGCCTCGACGTCCATTCCTGCGCAAAGCCCTGCCGAACCCTCGTTCCACGATATGGCGGTCCAAGCCGCGCCGACGCAGGCCGAGATCGCGCTCCCGAGCATTCCCCTGCCCGAGCCCGCGCCGGTCGTCATCGAAAGCGCCGATGCAAAGCCGGAACCGAAAATCGAGATCCCATTGCCCGACGCAGCGCCCGTGACGGCGCTGATGCAGCAGGACGTGCTGCGCATGAGCATCGAGGGCCTGCTTGCGGATGATACGGTCGTGCGGAGCCTTCGCCTCTCCCGCAAGGAGCGTGAGGCCCTGACCGCCTTTTATGCGCAGGCCGAGAAGCCGCTGGCATGGGTGGAGGATGGCGCCTTCAGGCCTGCGGCGATGGCCGCCGCTGCGCGGCTGAAGGCTGCGGACGAGGATGGCCTCGACCCCACAGATTATCCCCTGCCCGACCTGAAGCCGCGCAAGGAAGCGTCTCCCGCGCAATGGGCCGAAGCGGATCTGAAGCTCTCGGCCTCGGTGATCCGCTATGCCCGCGATGCGCGGGGCGGACGCATCGAGCCCTCGCGCCTGTCGGCGTTGGCAACGCCGACATTGGCAATTCCCGAAGCCGGCGAGGTTCTCAAGAAGGTCGCCTTCGCGAAGGACGCGAATGCGGCGCTCGCCTCCTACAACCCGCCGCATGCGGGCTACCGCGCCCTGAAGGAGCGCCTTGCGGAGTTGCGCGCCAAGCATCCCTCGCAGCCGAGTGTGCGGGTTCCCAAGGGTCCGACGCTGCGCGTGGGCATGAAGGATCCGCGCGTGCCGCTGATCCGCGCGCGCTTCAACCTCAAGGACGAGGATCACTCGGTCTACGACGAGCGCCTCGCCTCTGCGGTGGCGGCCTTCCAGAAGGAGAAAGGCCTGCCCACCAACGGCGTTCTCACCGCGCAGACAGTGGCCGCCCTTTCAGGCCCGTCGCTGGCTCAGCGCGAGGCGGAGCTGATCGCCAACATGGAGCGCTGGCGCTGGCTGCCCGAGGATCTGGGCGAACGCCACATCATGGTGAACGTGCCGGAATTCCGCCTGCAACTGCTGGATGGCGGCAAGGTCGCGCACGAGACGCGGGTGATCGTCGGCAAGGAGCAATCGCAGACGCCGATCTTCTCCGAGGACATGAAGTATCTCGTGGTCAATCCGTCCTGGACGATTCCTCCTTCGATCATGAAGAAGGAGATTCTGCCTGCGCTGGCGAACGACCCGGACTACGCCGCGAAGAAGGGCTACAAGATCATCCGGAGGGGCAACAGCATCTCGGTGCAGCAGCCCCCCGGCGAGCGCAACGCGCTGGGCTTCGTGAAGTTCATGTTCCCCAACCATCACGCGGTGTATTTGCACGACACCCCCAACCGCAAACTCTTCTCGGCGGCCAAGCGCGCCTTCAGCCATGGCTGCGTGCGCGTGGACAAGCCTTTCGAACTCGCGGAAGTGATCATGGGCGAGGACAGCAAGTGGAACGAGAAGAGGCTGCGCAGCCTCATCGGCAAGGGCGAGCGGACGGTCCATCTGCCCAAACCGCTGCCGGTCCATCTGGCCTATTTCACGTTGTCGGTCGACGAGAAGGGGTCTCTCAAGTCATTCCCCGATCTCTACGGGCTGGACCAGAAGGTCCGCACGGCTCTCGGCCTCGGGCGATAATTTTTCTCCAAATCCCTTATAAAGCGGCCTTTTCAGGCCGCTTTTTTGTTGTCCACTTAACCTGAAGGTAACCGTCTTCAGCAAAGATCCTTTCACTATAAGTGATTACTGCACGCCCCCGGGTGCAGCGAGTAAAACGAGTATCACAGTGAGAGTATTGCGTTCGGACGGCTTGGTGCGTCGCGCCGGTATTGGTCTTGCGGCTATTCTGGCCGTCATGCTCGGCGGCGTTCGCGGCACGCAGGATGCCATTGCCAACGGCGATACGCGCACGTTGACCTTCTATCACAACAACACCAAGGAAACGCTCACCGTTACCTTCCGGCGCAACGGCCAGTACGATTCGGGCGCTCTGCAGCAGCTCAACTGGTTTCTGCGCGATTGGCGGCGAGCCGAATCGACCCGCATGGATCCGCGCCTGTTCGATACGGTGTGGGAGGTTTATCGCGAGGTCGGCTCCAGCGCGCCCGTACACGTGAACTCCGCCTACCGTTCGCCGAAGACCAACTCCATGCTGCGCCGCCGCTCCAGCGCGGTCGCCAAGCACAGCCAGCACATGCTGGGCAAGGCTCTGGACTTCTACCTGCCGGACGTGTCCGCCTCGCGTCTTCGCGCCGTCGGCATGAAGCTGCAGAACGGCGGCGTCGGCTATTATCCCAACGCCTATACGCCCTTCGTCCATCTCGACGTCGGCAGCGTGCGCGCCTGGCCGCGCATGACGCGCGACCAGCTCGCCAATCTTTTCCCCGACGGCAAGACGGTTCACATCCCCGCCGACGGCCGGCCCCTGCCCGGCTACGATGTCGCTCGCGCCGAAGTGCTCGCCAAGGGCGGCACGGTGGCAGGCTATTCGGCCTATGCGGATGCGGAAGAAGCGATTGCCGCTCAGCAGCCGCGCCGCAAGAGCTTCTGGGCAAGCCTGTTCGGCTTGGAGGACGAGGAGGAGGATGCGGAGGAAATCCGCATGGCGTCGCGTCCGAGCCAGACGATCATGGCTTCGCGCAACAACTACGCGGACGATTCCAATTCCACGCCTCTGGCTGCCCTGCAGCAATACGAGCGCAGGAACGCACCGGTGGCCCGTCAGGCTCCCGTGGCCGTGGCTCAGGCGCGGCCTGAGCCTCCCTCGCCGACCGTTGTGGCCGCCATGGCTCCCGCCTTGCGTGAGGATATCTCACCCCCTGCAGCCGCTCCTCTGCCGCCGACCCGGATCAATGGCGCGCCGAGCACGGTCAACTCGCCCAGCGGCCCGACGCTTGCCTGGCAGCAGGGACCGGAAGGACAGGGCAGCATGTCGATCGCCAAGGGCATGGCCTTCGCGCCGATGCCGCCGCGTCGTCCGGATGCGGAGGACGAGCCGGAGACCACCGCGCTCGCCTATGCTCCGCTGCCGCCCGCGCGTCCCGGCTCTCTCGCCGCAACCAATCCGATTCCGGTCCTGAGCGAGTTGCGCGGCGCGACGGAAGTGACGGTGGCAAGCGCCGTTCCCCTGCCCCCGCCCCGTCCCGACCGTGCCATCGTCGTGGCTGCCGCAAGCGCCATCGACATTCCGGTCACGGGCTCGACGCCGAGGAGCCTGCCCAAGGAGACGAAGGCCAAGGTAGTTGCAGCTCCCGAGCCCAAGGCTCCTCCGGCGAAGACGCCGCAGAAACCCGTCTCTGCGTTGAGCGCCCTGATGTCCTCCGAGCCCAGCGTCCATATGGGCTTCTCCAACAAACCCGTGGGCGATCTGGCGACGAACAAGTTCACAGGACCGGCGGTGAAGCCGCTGCCGGTGGTGCGATAAAAAGAAGGGCCCCTCTCGGGGCCCTTTTCGTTTCAGTCTCCGTGCTTGCGGCTGTAGCTGCTCCGCGGAGCCGGGCTCCACCCTTTGGGCGCGGCCTTCGGCTTATAGACTTCCACGAGCAGCGGATGGCACACGGCCACATCGCTCGAATGCTCCGAGCTGCAATCGCCCCCAGGGCACGCTGACAGCGCGCCGACGAGATCGATCTCCGCGAAGAACTCCAGATAATCGCCCGGACGCACCGGGCTCGCCTTCATGAAGTACTGACCCGTATCGCGCGTGAAGCCCGTGCACATGAAAACGTTGAGCACATCATGCACGGCAGGCTCCACTGCCTCGCGCGGGCGCCCGACATGATCGGCGAGCGCGCGGGTGAGGTTGGAATGGCAGCAATGGTGATATTCGTGACCCGAGAGGAGCTTGTGCGTGTAGGGATCGCAGCGCGTGCCGATCACATCGTGCACGGAGCCGCCGAATTCATCGAAGCCGTACCAATCCAAGGTGTCGTGCGTGATCGTCGCCATGGGACGAAGATATGGCAGGCACGACCAGAGCTGATCGCCGGTGGAGAGATGCGTGCCGTGCAACGCACGGGTCTTGCCTGAGAAGAAACGCTCGTTGAGGTCATCCGCGGCCCAGAGATTCAAATCGCCGACCTGCGGCCCTTCGATGCTGACAATCCGAAAGAAGGAACCGGCAGGCACCGAGAAGGTGCGCGCCTCGCGCGGCGGCACGATCACCTCATCCACCTTCTCCCAGCCGTCGCGCACCGCCTGATAGGCGGAGAGATCCGGACGCGGGAGGGTGTCGACGGGATAGCAGATCACCGGAGCGATCTTCCGGCGTGCTTCGGCATCCTGTGGTTCCGTCACTTCGTTGCGTGCGCGCTTCATGCCTTCCTCCCGGCAGCTCGATTTTCGACGTTCCCGGTATAAGAGGGTGCCGGAGGCGGCGACAAGGCTGGATTTCCGCGAAGGGATCTTTTGCCGTCGCCCTTATTCCTGTTTCATGGCCGCGTTTGCCAAGGACGTCACGATGATCGACATGAATGCTCAACGCCCGTTAGACGCCTACCCGCACAGGACCTCAGCCGAAATCCGCTACGCGGATCTCGACCGGCAGGGCCATGTCAACAACGCGGTGTTCGCCACCTATTCGGAGATCGGCCGGGTGGCCTTCATGTACGATCCCGAGCGACCTTTGGCGCCCGAGGGCACGAGCTTCGTGATCGCACGGCTTGTGATCGACTTCCGGGCGGAAGTCTTCTGGCCCGGTGCGGTCCATATCGGCACCGGCGTATTGAAGGTGGGGCGAAGCTCCTTCGCACTCGCTCAAGGCATGTTCAACGATGGACGCCTAGTGGCGACGACGGAGGCTACCATCGTCATGGTGGACCGACAGACCCGCCGCTCCACGCCGCTTCCGCCGGACACCGCCGCTGCCCTGCACAACCTCCTGCTGCAGAATTTGTGAGCCCGCATTACCTCCTCCGGGCCAGCCCGCGTCGCGCACCCCTTCGGATGGGCTGCTTAAGGGCATTCGCCTTACGGAGATCGCAACCTTAGTCTTCGCGCGGAATGCGTGGAGCAGGCCATGAACGACGAAGATGGGGACAGATCTCTGGATGCTCGTCGGCAATCGCCCGCGAATGACGATCTGGCACGCATGATGGACTGGGTCGGCCTGTCGGCTGCGATCGGCATGATTGCCGTTGCCGTCTTCCTCGCGACGTGACCAATCCCCACAAGATCAAACTTCAAGGAGGCCCCGCCCTCGTGAGGGCAGGGCCTTTTTCATTCAGCTGCGCTTGGGCGGAGACGCGGGCCAGCTCTTGATGAGCGTGTCGTAATCCACCGTCTCACCCTTCGGCTTCTCGTTCTCCAGCTTCGGCTGAGGCGCGATGTTGCCGGAGGCTGCGGCCTTCTTGATCCAATCCTCGGCAGAGGTCTTGGGATTCAGCTTCGGTCCGCATTCGCCCTGCACGTTGGCGCGCTCGAGACGTCCGAGCACTTCGTCCTGTGCCGCGGCGAGCGCGTCCATCGCCTGTTGCGGGGTCTTCGCGCCGGAAGCTGCATCGCCGATGTTCTGCCACCAGAGCTGCGCGAGCTTGGGGTAGTCGGGGATGTTGTTGCCCGTCGGCGTCCATTGCACGCGCGCCGGCGAGCGATAGAACTCGACGAGGCCTCCGAGCTTCGGTGCGCGATCCGTCATCGACTGATGCCAGATGTCGCTTTCACGGATGAAGGTGAGGCCCACATGGCTCTTCTTCAACGAGACCGTCTTCGAGGTTACGAACTGCGCATAGAGCCAGGCTGCCTTGCGGCGCTCTACGGGCGTGGACTTGAGAAGCGTCCAGGAGCCCGCATCCTGGTAGCCGAGCTTCATGCCCTCCTTCCAGTAGGAACCATGCGGCGAGGGAGCCATGCGCCACTTGGGCGTTTCGTCCTGATTCACCACAGGGAGCCCCGGCTTCACCATGTCGGCCGTGAACGCGGTGTACCAGAAGATCTGCTGGGCCACGTTGCCTTGCGCGGGAACGGGGCCTGACTCGGAGAAGTTCATGCCGCTCGCCTGGGGCGGTGCATATTTCTTCATCCAGTCGAGATACTTCGTGATTGCGTAAACGGCGGCAGCGCCGTTGGTGTCGCCGCCGCGATCGACAGAGGAGCCGACCGGGCGGCAGCCCTCCATGCGGATGCCCCATTCGTCCACGGGCAGGCCGTTCGGGATGCCCTTGTCGCCGTTGCCGGCCATGGAGAGCCAGGCATCGGTGAAGCGCCAGCCGAGCGACGGGTCCTTCTTGCCGTAATCCATGTGGCCATAGACCTTGACGCCGTCGATCTCCTTCACGTCGTTGGTGAAGAACTCGGCGATGTCCTCGTAGGCCGACCAGTTCACCGGCACGCCGAGATCGTAGCCGTACTTGGCCTTGAACTTCTCCTTCAGGTCCGGGCGCTGGAACCAGTCGTAGCGGAACCAGTACACGTTCGCGAATTGCTGATCCGGCAGCTGGTACATCTTGCCGTCGGGCGCGGTGGTGAAAGACTTTCCGATGAAGTCGTTGATGTCCAGCGTCGGCGAGGTCACGTCCTTGCCTTCGCCCGCCATCCAATCGTCGAGCGCAATCGCCTGCTTGTAGCGGAAATGCGTGCCGATGAGATCGGAATCGTTGACCCAAGCATCGTAGACATTGCGTCCGGACTGCATCTGCGTCTGGATCTTCTCCACCACGTCGCCTTCCTGAATGAGGTCGTGGGTGAGCTTGATGCCGGTGATTTCCGAGAAGGCCTTGGCCAGCGTCTTGGCCTCGTATTCATGGGTCGTGATCGTCTCGGAGACCACGTTGATCTCCATGCCGACGAAAGGCTTCGCCGCATTGACGAACCATTCCATCTCCTTCAACTGCTCGTCCTTCGAGAGCGTGGAGGGCTGGAATTCGGAATCGACCCAGCGGCGCGCTTCTTCCATGCCGGCAAATGCGGCGCTGCTGCCAAGCATCATGGCGATGACGCTTGTCGAAACGAAGAGTTTCAGGCGCCGGTGAGATTGGGTAAGTTGCATTCGTTCCTCCCAAATGGTGCCCTGTCCGGCTTTCTCGCCGTTGTCTCCTTCGGCTTGGGCGATCCGAAGGAATTGTTGGAACCTGCCTTCCCTCACACCGTGCGGAACACCAGCGCGGCGTAAAGGAGCGACAGGCCCGATGCCCACCACAGATCGAGCCCCACAAGCCCCAGCCACGCGAGGTGGATGAAGGCGGAGCCCAAGAGAGAAATAAAAAGGCGGTCGCCGCGTGTGGTCGGAATGCGCAGGATTCCGACGCGCTCCGTCTCGGGGCTGTAGATCGCAAGCAGCGTCATCACGATGAGCAGGCTCGCGATGCCGGCGAAGAAGAGACCGGTCTGCCAGGTCCAGGCCATCCAGGCGAGATCGAACATCGAGAACCTCCTCAGACCCGGCCCAGGGCAAAGCCCTTGGCGATGTAGTTGCGGACGAACCAGATCACGAGCGCACCGGGGATGATGGTGAGCACGCCCGCCGCCGCGAGCAGCCCCCAATCCATGCCGGAGGCCGATACGGTGCGCGTCATGGTGGCGGCGATCGGCTTCGCGTTCACCGTGGTGAGCGTGCGCGCGAGCAGCAGTTCCACCCACGAGAACATGAAGCAGAAGAACGCCGCGACGCCGATGCCGGAGGCAATCAGCGGCATGAAGATCTTCACGAAGAAGCGCGGGAAGGAATAACCGTCGATGGCCGCGGTTTCGTCGATCTCGCGCGGCACGCCGGACATGAAGCCTTCGAGAATCCACACGGCGAGCGGCACGTTGAACAGGCAATGCGCCAGCGCCACCGCCCAGGGCGTGTCGAACAGGCCGATGGCCGAATAGAGATTGAAGAAAGGCAGCGCGAAGACCGCAGGCGGCGCCATGCGGTTGGTGAGCAGCCAGAAGAACAGATGCTTGTCGCCGAGGAAGCGGTAGCGCGAGAACGCATAGGCCGCAGGCAGGGCGAAGGAGATTGACAGCACCGTGTTGATGAGCACGTAAGTGAGCGAATTGATGTAGCCGGAATACCAGCTCCGGTCCGTGAAGATCGTGATGTAGTTGTCGAAGGTGAGGTTCTGCGGCCAGAGGGTCAGGCCGGAGGTGATCTCGGTATTCGTCTTGAGGCTCATGTTCACGAGCCAGTAGATCGGCAGCATCAGGAACAGGAGATAGAGGGTCATCACCACCACGCGCCCGTTCACGCGCGGTCCCGCAAGAGCCTTGTTGGCGGCAGCGGGGGCTGCGGCGGCCTTGATGCCGGATGTCTTGAGGGCGACGGAGTCACTCATGCCTCGACCCTCTCTTTCTGCGCGTCCACATTGGTCATGATGGTGTAGAAGACCCAGCAGATGGCGAGGATGATCAGGTTATAGACCAGCGACATGGCGGCCGCCTTGCCGAGATCGAACTGCCCAAGGGCTAGCTTCACCAGATCGATGGACAGGAACGTCGTGGCATTGCCCGGCCCGCCGCCGGTGAGCACGAAAGGCTCCGTATAGATCATGAACGAATCCATGAAGCGCAGGAGCACGGCAATCAGCAGCACGCGGCGCATCTTCGGCAGCTGGATCGTGCGAAACACGGCCCAGCGCGAGGCGCCGTCGATACGCGCCGCCTGATAATAGGCATCGGGAATGGACTTCAGGCCCGCATAGCACAGCAGCGCGACGAGGCTCGTCCAGTGCCAGACATCCATGACGACGATGGTGATCCAGGCATCGAGCGGGTCGCCGGTATAGTTGTAGTCGATCCCGAGATGGTTCACGACCCAGCCGAGCAGGCCGATGTCGCCACGCGCGAAAACCTGCCAGATCGTGCCGACCACGTTCCACGGAATCAGCAGCGGCAACGCCATCAGCACAAGGCTGAGCGCCACGGTCCAGCCCTCGCGCGGCATCGACAGCGCCACCAGGATTCCGAGCGGCACCTCGATCATGAGGATGATGGCGGAGAACAGAAGCGTGCGCCACAGAGAATCGAAGAAGCGCCCGCCGAGATCGGTCGTGGGGTCGAGCAGCTCCTGGAACCAGCCGACGCCGTTCCAGAAGAACTGGTTGTTGCCGAACGTGTCCTGGACGGAATAATTCACCACGGTCATCAGCGGCAGCACCGCCGAGAACGCCACGATGAGGAAGACGGGCAGGACCAGGAACCAGGCCTTGTTGTTGACGGTCTTCGTCATGCCGTCTGCCCTCCCATCGGCTCGCCGGAGACCAGATGCCCGTCGGCATAGATGTGGATGTGGCGCGCATCGAGATGGAGCGAAGCCTCGTCCCCGCTGACGGAGAGATTCTCCGGAACGCTCGCCGCCATCATGCGCCCATTCATCTCCACGCGGGCGATCCGCGCGCGGCCGATGTCGTCGATGCGCCTGACGCGCACGGGCAGGCCCGAACCCTTCGGCTGTAGCTGCACGAATTCGGGCCTGATGCCGAGCTCCAGCCGCTCGGAATGGTTCAGGGTCCGGTAGTGCCGTTGCAGCGAAACGGCCTCGCCTCCTAGGAAAGCGGTGGCGCCCTCGACTTGGCAGGGCAGAATGTTCATGCCGGGCGAGCCGATGAAGTGGCCCACGAAGGTGTGAGCGGGACGCTCGAATAACTCATCGGGCGTGCCGGTCTGCACCACCGCGCCGTCATGCATGACCACGACCTTGTCGGCGAAGGTGAGCGCCTCGGTCTGATCGTGGGTGACGTAGATCATGGTGATGTCGAGCGCCCGGTGGATCTCCTTCAATGTCGAGCGCAACTGCCACTTGAGATGCGGATCGATCACGGTGAGCGGCTCGTCGAAGAGGATCGCCGCCACATCCGACCTCACGAGGCCGCGCCCCAGGGAAATCTTCTGCTTCATGTCGGCGGTCAGATTGCTGGCCTTGCGGCCGAGCACGGAGGTCAGATCGAGCAGGCGTGCAATTTCCTCCACGCGCTGAGCAGTCTTGTCTCTTGGAACGTGCCGGTTCTTGAGAGGAAATGCGAGGTTCTCCCGCACGGTCATCGTGTCGTAGACGACGGGGAACTGGAACACCTGCGCGATGTTGCGCGCCTCCGTCGGCAGGTCGGTCACATCGCGGTCGTCGAACAGGATGCGCCCGCGTGTGGGACGCACAAGTCCTGAAATGATGTTGAGAAGCGTGGTCTTGCCGCAACCGGATGGCCCCAGCAGCGCATAGGCGCCGCCCTGGCTCCACACATGGTTGATCTCCTTCAACGCGTAATCCTGCGGGCCTTGAGGGTCCGGCCTGTAGGCGTGGGCGAGATGATCGAGGGTGATGCGGGCCATGGCTCTCTCCTCACGCGGCTTTCTGCGCGGTGCTGGCCGCGGCCAGGCGGCCCGTCGCGTCGAACAGGAAGAGATGGCGCGGGTCCAGATAAGCGGTCACATGGGAGCCCGGCTCCAGCCGTCGCACGCCCGGCATGAGCGACACGAACCGATGCTCTCCCGCATCGAGATGAATGTAGCTCTCGGAGCCCGTAATCTCCGATACGGAGACCGCTGCGGGAATGGCGATCTCGTCCAAGCCTTGAGAGTCGAGGTTCAGGTGATGAGCGCGAAAGCCCAGGGTGTAATCTCCATCGGGAACCATGGCGAGCGCATCGGTCGCGCGCACCTGACCGCCCGTGCTCAAGGTCGCCGCGTTGCCCGACTTGCGGATCGTCAGCGTATTGAGAGGCGGATCGGAGAACACCCGCGCCGTGACGAGGTTGTGAGGCGCGCGATATACCTGCGGCGTCGGCCCGAACTGCGTCACGCGCCCTTGGAACAGGGTGGCCGTGCTGCCGCCCAGAAGCAGGGCTTCGGACGGCTCCGTCGTCGCATAGACGAAGATGGCGCCGGAGGCTGCGAAGACCCGGGGCAACTCCTCGCGCAACTCCTCGCGCAGCTTGTAATCCAGGTTGGCGAGCGGCTCGTCGAGCAGAACGAGGTCGGCACGCTTCACGAGCGCGCGAGCAATCGCCGTGCGCTGCTGCTGGCCGCCGGAGAGGTTCAGGGGCTTGCGGTCGAGATAGGGCTCGAGCTTGAGCAGCTTTGCGGCATCGCGGACGCGGGTCTCGATCTCGCTGGCAGAAAGGCCTGCAACGCGCAAAGGCGAAGCGATGTTTTCATACACGTTCAGCGAAGGATAATTGATGAATTGCTGATAAACCATGGCGACGCTGCGCTTCTGCACGGGCCAGCCGGTGACATCCGTTCCATCGACGAGAACGCGCCCGCTCGATGGGACATCCAGACCCGCCATGAGCCGCATGAGGGACGTCTTTCCCGAAAGCGTCGAGCCCAGCAGAACATTGAGGGAGCCTCGCGCCAGCGTCAGGGAGACATCGTCGATATGGACCGATGCCCCGACCTTCTTCGACACTCCCTCGAGAACAAGCGTCATCGACAATCCCTTCAAGCCGCACTCGATGAAGTGGCGGCGTTATGCATGAAGACATCGAGCGCTTCGGCCTGGGCGCTCGTGAGCCTCAATCCGAGCTTGCTGCGCCGCCAAAGCACATCGTCGGCGGAGAGCGCCCATTCGCGGCTCATAAGATAGAGAACCTCGCGTTCCGTGAGGCCGGCACCGAAGTTTTGACCGAGATCGCGCATGGAGCGCGCCTGCCCCATCAGATCCCGCACACGCGTGCCGTAGGCGCGCGCAAGCCGCGCCATGAGCGCGCGTTCCATGAAAGGGTATTCGGCGCAAAGCTCGTTGACCAAGGTCTCGTAGCCCGCCTGCGGAAAATCGCCGCCGGGCAAGGCTGCCGATCCTGTCCAGGCAGGTTTTCTCGCAGCTGGAAGATGATCCTTCAGCTTGTCGAGAGCCGCTTCCGCAAGACGGCGATAGGTGGTGATCTTGCCGCCGAAAATCGACAGCATAGGCGGCTGGCCCTCGGAAGCATCGAGCATCAGCACGTAGTCGCGGGTCGCCTCCTGCGCTTTCGACGCCCCGTCATTGTAGAGCGGGCGCACGCCCGAATAGGTCCAGACCACATCCTCCCGGCGGATGGGTTCCTTGAAGTATTCGCCCGCGGCCGCGCAGAGATAGAGGATCTCCTCCTCGCTGGCCGTCACGTGCGCCGGATCGCCATCGTAATCCCTGTCGGTCGTTCCGATCAGGGTGAAATCGTCCTGATACGGGATCGCGAAGATGATGCGGTTGTCTGCGTTCTGGAAGATATAGGCGCGGTCGTGATGGAAGACCTTCTTCACGACGATATGACTGCCCTGAACGAGCCGCACCGAGGCACGGCTGTTGGACCTTGCGACACCGTTCAGAACCTTTTCTACCCAGGGCCCCGCCGCATTGATCAGCACCTTCGCGCGGATGCGCTCCTGGTGCCCGGTTTGTGTGTCTTCGGAGGTGACGACCCAATACGGGCCCGCGCGTTCGGCCTTCGTCACACGGGTTCGCGTCCGAATCTGCGCGCCCCGCTCCGCCGCGTCACGGGCATTCAGGGCGACGAGACGGGAATCCTCCACCCAGCAATCGGAATATTCGAAGCCTTTTGTCAGATCCGGCTTCAGGGGAGCGCCTGCGGGGTCAGTCCTCAGGTCGAGCGTACGGGTCGGTGGCAGGAGCTTTCGTCCGCCGATATGGTCGTAGAGCGCCAGGCCCAGGCGCAACAGCCATTGCGGCCTCAGGCCTCGGTGATGGGGCAGCACGAAACGAAGCGGCCAGACGATGTGAGGCGCAATCCGCCAGAGCACCTCACGCTCCATGAGCGCTTCCCGGACGAGCCGGAATTCATAATGCTCCAGATAGCGCAAGCCGCCATGAATGAGCTTGGTCGAGGAGGAGGAAGTGCCGCTGGCAAGATCGTTCTGCTCGAAAAGGATCACGGAAGCGCCGCGGCCGGTCGCATCCCGTGCGATACCGCAGCCATTTACCCCACCACCGACGATCGCGACGTCGAACGTCGCTCCTTCGAGCGAGTCCACTTGGCGTTCTCCCGTGCCCCGGGCTGTATTTTCGTTTTTATATTCGTTTGAGGCTACTCAGACTGTAAAACGAAAGCAAGTGCCTCTCATTAGGTTTAGGTCTCTGCCTCGGAAAGTACAGCGCAGGCCGTCGGAAAGCGGCAGTTTCCGGTTCCTACTCACCAAAGCTTCCCACTTCCACCACCTGCACCTGGGCTGCATCGCAGGCCTCCTGCAGCTGGGGCGAGACAAGGCTGTCCGTGACGAAGATGTCGACCTCCCGGAGGTGCCCGATCCGCACCGGGGCAGAACGCTCGGCCTTGAGATGGTCGGCCACGAGGATGACCTTCCGGGCATTGTCGATGATGGCGCGGGAGACCCGCACCTCGCGGACATCGAAATCGAGAAGCGAGCCATCCTCGTCGATGGCCGACGTGCCGATCACCGCATAATCGACCTTGAACTGGCGTACGATGTCGACCGCCGACGCGCCGATCACAGCCCCATCCGACCGCCGCACCGGCCCCCCTGTCACGATCACCTCGATCTTGGGACGACGATAGAGGAGATTGGCGACATTGAGGTTGTTGGTAATCACCAGCAGCCCTTCGTGGTCTTGCAATGCTCGCGCCACCTCCTCGGTGGTGGTGCCGATATTGATGAACAGGGAACTGTTGTTGGGAATGAGCTGGGCGGTCGCGGCGCCGATGGCCTGCTTCTCGGCCTGCGCGATGAGGCGGCGCGCCTCGTAGGCTACATTCTCGATGCCGGATGCGATGATGGCGCCACCATGCACCCTTGTCATCAGCCGCAACTCGCAGAGTTCGTTCAGATCCTTGCGGATGGTCTGCTGCGTGACATCGAGCCGAACGGCCAAGTCATCCACATTCACCCGTCCATGGAGACGGGCGATATCGACGATTTCCTGCTGACGGGGAGTGAGCGTCTGATCCATCACCTCGGATTTCGCTTCTGTACCGCTTCACGCGCCAAACGAATACGAAACGAAACACGCGGCTGTCCGTACAGTCAAGGCCGAGAAAGAGGGATCACTCGAAAGCGCAAGCAGTGCAACTTTATTCAGGGCGCTTGTCGCAGCACCGAGTTTCACCGTTCCGCATGCGAGCTTGCAGGCCAAGCCTCGAGCTGTGCCGTGATATCGGCTGCGCTCATGGGCTTTGCATAAAAGTATCCTTGCGCGCTGTGGCACTTCATTTGCCGCAACCTTTGCACCTGCCCTTCCGTTTCGACGCCTTCAGCCGTGACGTGCAGGCCGAGACTGTGGCCCAGGCTGATGACGGCCGCGACGATGGCGGCGTCATCCTCATCCTGCTCCAGATCGGCGATGAAGCTGTGATCGATCTTGATGTGATCGACGGGGAACCGCTTGAGGTGGGTCAGCGAGGCATAGCCCGTTCCGAAATCGTCCAGGGCAATCTGGACACCATGCCAGTGGAATTTCTCCAGGGTCTCGGCCACCATGCCGGACTGCGCATCGAGCAGCACCTTTTCCGTCACCTCGATCTCGAGATGTTTCACCGGGACCTTCACGAGGTTGAGAATGCGCAGCACATCCTCTGCAAGGTTGGGCTGATTGAACTCCATGGATGAGAGATTGAACGCAACGCGGCCGAACTCGTACCCGCTGTCCAGCCAGCGGCGCATGTCGGATGCGATCTTGCCGATGAGCCTTTTGCCGATCAAAGGCGCCAGTTCGGGATCGTCAAAGACGGCTCCGAATGCGGCAGGCGTGAGAATTCCTCTATCCGGGTGCTGCCATCGCGCAAGCGCCTCCAATCCGACCACCCGACCGCTCTCAAGGCAGACCTTCGGCTGATAGTACGGAATGAACTCATTGCGCGAGATCGCCTCCCGCACATCGCGTCCCAAGGCGAGGCGCTGTTCGGTGAGCAGCCGCATCTCGGGAGAATAGGTGACGACCCGGCCGCGCCCTTCCGCCTTTGCGCGATAGAGCGCGATATCGGCATCCTTCAACAGTTCTGCAGGCTCAGCGTCATGATCCGGGAATGACGCCACGCCGATGCTCGCCCGGCTCATGAGAGTTCTGCCGGCATACATGAATGGCTGGCGCAGCCTTTTGATGATGCTCTCGCCAAGGAGCGCCGCCCACCCGGACTGCGATGGCTCGACCATCAGAACGGCGAACTCGTCTCCACCGAGTCGGGCGACAGTATCCTGTTCACGCATCATCGCGGACAGCCGCGCCGCCGTCTCCTTCAGCAGCGTGTCGCCTGCATCGTGACCGAGGGTGTCGTTGACATCCTTGAAATCGTCGAGGTCGATCATCATCAGACTGACGCTGCCGCCATTTTGCCTTGCCGTAATAAGAGACTGTTCGAGGCAGCGCTGAAAGAGAACGCGGTTCGGCAGCCCTGTCAGCGCATCATGGTTCGCGGCACGCCAAACCTCTTCCTCCGCCGCCTTGCGATCCGTGATGTCGAAGGTGACGCCGACCACCCGGTCTGGCCCGGCCCTCTCGCCTCGCGAGGCCAGCCAAAGCATCTTTCCGTTTGGCAAATGATACCGGAATTCCATCGTATCGCAGCCTGTCGCGCGGACCCGGTCGATGAAATGACTACGTGCAACCCGATCCTCCGGCGGCACTCGCTCGAGGAATTCCGACAGAGGGCCCGATGTGGCTCCAAGCAACTCGAACGCATTCTCGGATCGGGTAACGTAATCGGCGCGGAGATCGTGCTCCCACGCAATCATGCGGCCTGCCTGCATGGCAAGCCGCAATCGCTCCTCGCTGGTCTTCAGCGCATCCTGAGCCTGCCGTCGATCATGGGTGTCTGTGAGGGTCCCCACCCACTCGCGAACCGACCCATCGGGATTGGTCAGCGGCACGGCCCTTGAGAGCACCCAGCGATGCTCGCCGTTCTTATGAAGCACCCGGAACTCGGCCTCGACCGACCGAGCGGTCGCTACAGCCTCGGACCAGACTTGCAGGAGAGCGTCGCGGTCCTCCGGATGGACGGCGTCGAGCCATCCATGCCCTCCGTATTCCTCGGGCATCTGCCCGCTGAACTCCTGCCAGCCCCAGCCCCGCAGGATCGCCCCGTCGGGAGCGGCGCGCCAGACCATCTCCGTCATGGCGCCGACAAGCGCGCGATAGCGTTCTTCGCTTTCGATCAGATCCTGTTCGGTTTTCTTCCAGTCATGAATATCGGTGTAGGTTCCGATCCACCGCTCAATCCGGCCTTCCGAGTTATAGAACGGGCTCGCGCGGCCACGCACCCATCGATATTCGCCGGAGTGATGCAGAAGACGGTGCTCTACGTCGCAATCCTGTCCTGTCTCAAGCGCACTCTTCCAAACCGCGAGAACAGGTTCCCGGTCCTCCGGGTGAACAAGATTGATCCATTCCTCGCCCTTGCCCAGCCCTACGGCAATGCCAGTGAATTCATGCCAGCGCCGATTGTGGTAATCGTTGTAGCCATCCGGAAGCGCCGACCAGACCATGTGCGGCATGGCATCGATGCTGATGCGAAGCAGATCGCCTTCATGAGAAGGCGCGCCAAAGCGCCCGTTCTGCTCCAACGGATCTGAACGGCGATCAGTTGCATTCTTGGACATGGCAAGGCCGCTCGGGAAAATACCTGTCGCCGCTTGGGGCGACGATTGATTTCGCAATGAAGGAAGGCGTGAAATGCCGCTGATGCTGCGCGGTTTCGACTATGCAAGCTGCAGGTGGTTCGATCATGCGACCACCGCGATGTTTCGACCCGCCCGCTTGGCCCTGTAGCAAGCCTCGTCCGCGCGTCGCATCAATTTTTCTACGGAAAGATCCCGGTCGGCGACTGTGGTGATGCCGACGCTGAGGCCCAGGGTGAAGCTCTGATCGTCCCATGAAAAGTTCTTCGTCGAGACAGCCTTGATGAGAGACGATGCACAGGCCATGGTCGTTTCGAGGTCGCAATCCTGAATGATGAGACCGAACTCATCACCCCCGAGCCGGGCCAGAAAATCCGCCGGACGAATGTGCTGCTTCAGGGTTTCCGCCACCATCCGCAGAATCTGGTCGCCGGCCACGTGCCCGGCGGCATCGTTCACGCGCTTGAAGCCGTCGAGGTCGAGAAAGCACAGCGCATGCGCCCGCTGGCCCAGCCTTGCTGTTCTCAGGGCGGTGATCAGGCATTCCTCGAACGCGGCCCTGTTCGGCAATCCTGTCAGCCCGTCATGGGCAGCGCGATGAGCGAGATCGGTCAGCAGCGCATCGCGCTCGCTCTCGGCGTGCCTGCGGGCCGTCACATCCTGAATCTGGCTGATGATTTCGCCGTTCGTGGCGCCGCCGGTGAGATGAACCGCGGACTGGAGAGCCCATCGCAAGGAGCCGTCGCGATGCACGAAACGGGCCTCGCGCTCCAGGGACGGGATTTGCCCGGAGACGAGATCGGCCATGACCACACGCGCGGTTTCCTGCTCGACCGGATCCATGAAGTCCCACAGCTTTGTGCCGATCAACTCCTCTGGCGAGTATCCAAGGAACCATCCATAGGCCTCATTGGCCTCCAGGATCGTGCCGTCGTCGGAGGCGATGCTCATGCCGATCGGCGAACGCTCGATCACGGCCCGGAAGCGCGCCTCCTGCGCACGCGCCTCGCTCTCGGCGCGCTGCAGTTCCTGCCGCTCGCGATTGTAGCGTGTGATGTCGAAATGTACGCAGGTTCTCAAACCTTCGCGGTTTCGCTGCTCCACGACGCGAACCCAGCGGTTCCTCGGCAACGGAAGCTCGTATGCAACTCCCGCAAGGCGGTTTTCGTCGCGCAGGAGGGGGCGGATCGTTCTCTCGTAATGCTCGCCGCCGCCTTCTTCCGGGTGGTGGCACCACAGGTCCTGTACGAGCTTCTCGATAGTCATTCCGGAAATGTCCCGATCCGGCGGTACCTCGTAAAGCTGTCGGAACAGGTCATTGTATGAGACGATGATGTTGTTGAGATCGAGCACGACGATCGGATCCGGCATGTTTGCCATCGACGTCAGATGCACGACTTCCAGCGGTGCGCTGCTTGGGAGGAAGAAGTTGCGGTTCTGCTGCTGGGGCATCGCGACTTCCGTCCAGGCCCTCACCTTCCCCAAGCCCTCGAGGTTCTGCACGGCGACGCGAACCCATCGCTCGCGATGCTTGAACACGTAAGGCGGATGATCCGAGCGATGGCGCGCGAGACTGCGCTCGATGTATTCGTCGATGAACTGAATCTCGCGCTGATCCAGCCGGAGCTCGTAAAACCGCTTCAGGTTATCGCGATAATGCTCCCCCACTTGGACATTCCCCGCATGTTCCGGAAAGAAGCGAAGGAAAGTGTTGTTCCATAGGGCCGCACGGTCATCCAAGTCGAAGATGCAGATTGCGACGTTGAGGGAGTCGAGCAGTGTCGCGAGTGGATCGTAAAGAGATCTGATGCGGTTAGCAGCGGCTCCGGACGATGATTGTCCCGAGATCACGAGAAAGGCCCCCTCGCAGAATACGACGCAATGTTATAAATAAATAGCCCGCATCCGCGACTTCGGATTTATCACTATTTCTTTCAAGAATTGAATATCCTCTACGTAAGGCAGTCAACTCTATTTGAGGAAAATATGTAAAGACTCGCCGCATCGCTGTCAGCATAGCGACCTTAAAGCAACATCAACTTGGCTATTTGCAGGAAGAGCAGTTTCGCTTGCAGCAACGCAGAAGAGAGCCGCCGGATTGGCGCCGTCGTACCGGCTCAATGAAAGGCCGTTTACTTGCGCTTACGCAAGAAGAGCGCGATTAGCTTGCATGAGGCTTGCTTGGCGTGTTCCTGCTTGAGAGCGCCTCCAAAGCAGATCCTCCGGAATCTCGGCATCGGAGGAAAAAGTGCGTCAGGCCTGTCACGCATGGCATGGCGCATGCGTGACAGGCGGGAAGCCTTAGACCATCCCGAGAGCCTGCATGTAGAGTTCGAGGATCGCCTCCTCCTCCTGGCGCTCGGCATAGTCGCGCTTGCGCAGGGACACGATCTTGCGAAGGACCTTGGTGTCGAAGCCGTTGCCCTTGGCCTCGGCATAGACGTCCTTGATGTCTCCGGCGATTCCGGCCTTTTCCTCTTCGAGGCGCTCGATGCGCTCGATGAAGGCCTTCAGCTGGTCGGCCGCGACGGATTCGGTGTTGAAAGCTGCGTCATCCATGATGAAGCCCCCTTGGATTGATGGCGTTGGCGCCAGTGTTACTCACAATTTGGTTGAAGGGGGTTTAATGCCCCGGCTTCGATTCCTCAAAGCTCTTCATTTGGGCAGGGGACGCCTCTTTCTGATGGCGCTCCTTCCATTCCTCGTAGGACATTCCGTAGACGTATTCACGGCTTTCGTCCTTGGAGAGCGCCACGCCTTTGGCGTCGGCGGCGTCTTTCAGCCAGTTCGACAGGCAGTTGCGGCAAAAGCCCGCAAGGTTCATCAGGTCGATGTTCTGCACATCCGTGCGCTCGCGCAGGTGCTCCAGAAGCCTGCGGAAAGCCGCCGCCTCCAGTTCCGTGCGGGTCGCGGCATCGATATCCTTCATGATCACCCTCCTGTCTTAGTGCCGACGCAGGCGCTCGCGGGTGCGCGTGCCGAAGATCGTGGGCTTTCGTAAGCCTTCCTGTGCGGCAAGAGGCTTGAGCAGGCGGGCGAAGCGCCCGGCCCATTCCTCCGCGCCCTCGTCCGAAGCGATCAGATCCTGCCGGATCTCGATCAGGGCATTGGCGAGCCCGTGGATCGTGGCATGGCGGTCGATCGTGTCGCCGGCGAGCGCCCCATCATATGGCTCGTTGTCGCCCACCACGAGTCCTTCCTCGGCCATGAGACCTTCGAGCAGGGGCTTGGCATAGCGCTCGTCCGCATCCCACAGGATGCCCACATGCCAGGGGCGAGGCCAGCCGCGCCAGACCGGCGTGTAGCTGTGGACGGTCACGATGGCCGGCGGATGGCCTGCTCTCACGGCCTTCTGGATCGCCTCTGAAATCGCAGCGTCGTAAGGATCGTAGAAACGCTCGATGCGCCGCTGCACTTCCTCATCGTCCACCCTGGCATTGCCCGGCACCACGGCGCCGTCGGAGAGGCGCATCACGAGGGTCGGATCGTCGCGGCCGCGGTTCGGATCGATGATGAGACGGGAGAATTGCGTGAGGATCGCGGGGGCGTTCAGGCGCCGGGCGAGCGAGCGGGTCACGGCGGCGGCGCCGATGTCGTAGGCGATGTGGCGCTGGAATTCGCTTTCCGGCAGCCCGAGATCGCCCAGGTCAGGCGGAACCGCATTGGATGCATGGTCGCACAGAAGGAGGATTCCGGATTCGAGCGCGCCTTCGATGATCTCGACAGGATGGGGCTCAAGGGCGGGCTCGGTGCGCTTGAGCGCGGCAGAGGCGGACATGATGACAGGCTGACAAACAGGAGCATTGATCGGTAGAGGAAAATCCTTACCTTGCGCGCCGAACCGTGACAACGCGACCATCCGCGCAACATCCCCACGAAAGAAAAGATGTCCTCCGCATCCACCCCCGCCAAGCCGGAAACCGGCTTCGCCACCGCTTTTACGGCCCTTTGCCTGGGCGCGGTCGCCATGGGCATCTCTCCCATCTTCGTCCGCTTTGCGTCTGCGAGCATGGATGGAGCCCCTGCCGATGTCGGGCCTTTCGCCAGCGCGTTCTGGCGCGTGTCCCTGTGCCTGCCCCTGCTCTATGCCTGGATGCGGATGGAGGAGAGGAAAGCTCCTGCGGGCTCGCCGCGGGTTTCGTTTTCAAAGGCCACCATCCTGGCGGGCCTCGTCTTTACGGGCGACCTGCTGGTCTGGCACCTCGCCATCCTCAAGACCACGGTCGCCAATGCCACATTCTTCGCCACCATGGCCCCGCTGGTCGTGGTGCTCGTGGTGTGGCTCGTGTTGAGGCAGAAGGTATCGCGCGGCACCTTCATCGGCCTGGGCCTCTGCCTTCTGGGCGGCGCGGCCCTGATCGGCCAGAGCATGCAGGCCGATCCTGCCCGGCTTGCAGGCGATCTTTACGGTCTCGCCACGGCCTTCTTCTTCGGCCTCTACTTCATCACCGCCAGCAAGGCGCGCCAGACGGCCGGCGCGGCGCGGGTGACGTTCGAGGCCAGCCTCATCACCGCCGCCCTTCTGCTGGCGGTGACGCTCATCTTCGAAAGCCGCGTGATGCCGCAGACCTGGCAGGGGGCGGCATCGCTCTTTGCCATGTCCTATGTCAGCCATGCAGGCGGCCAGGGCCTTCTCTCCATCGCCCTGGGAAGCCTGCCGGCAGTCTTCTCCTCGCTTGTCATCTTTCTCGAGGCCGTAGCTGCGGCCGTCTTCGGCTGGGTGATTCTGGGCGAGCCGCTGACCCTGATTCAATCCATGGGCGGCGCATTGATCCTGTTGGGGATCTGGGTGGCGCGGCCCGAGGCCTGAAGACACCGAAAGAACCTCTCCAAACGAGGAGTAAAACGGCTCGCCGGCGGCTTTTAGGATCACAGGCAGATATTTTTAGCAGGCTAAATGTCTCGTCGACGCCCTTTTGGTCTTGATGCAAACAGTCTTCTGACCGACAAGGAATCGACATAGTTCTCGAAGCATTGTGCGATTTCATTCCTGACCTGTTACTGAACCGACATCCATGAAGGCCCTGAATCCCATATCGGCCCTTTGCCGGCAGCGAAGCCTTGCGCTGGTGGCGTTGCTGTTCGGCGGCTTTTTCCTTGCCGCCTCCCCTGCCCGCGCGGATCTGCGTCTGTGCAACATGACCCCGAGCCGCGTCGGCATCGCGCTCGGCTACCGCGATGCGCAGGGCTGGGTCACGGAAGGCTGGTGGAACCTGAACGCACGCGGCTGCGAGACCCTGCTGCAGGGGCAGCTCGGCGGCCGCTTCTATTACATCTATGCCATCGATTACGACCGGGGCGGTGAATGGAGCGGACGCTCCTTCATGTGCACCCGCGAGCGGGAATTCACGATCCGCGGCACGGAAGATTGCCTCGCCCGAGGCTTTGATCGCAGCGGCTTCTTCGAAGTCGATACCGGTGAACAAAAGAGCTGGACCATCCAGCTGACAGACACGAACCGTCCAGGGGGGACACAGCCATGAGACGCTCACGGCGCACAAAAATTCTCGCAACGCTCGGACCAGCTTCCGAATCCCAGGAAATGATCGAGAAGCTGTTTGAGGCGGGCGCCGACGTGTTCCGCCTGAACATGAGCCACCTCCCGCGCGAGAAGCTGAAAGAGCGCGTGGCCATGATCCGCGCGGTCGAAGCGAAGTTCAAGCGTCCCATCGCCATTCTCGCCGACCTGCAGGGCCCGAAGCTGCGCGTGGGTGCGTTCGAGGGCGACAGCACGATGCTGGAGCCTGGCCAGACCTTCACGCTCGACGCCAACACGGCGCTCGGCGGCCAGGATCGCGTGCACCTGCCTCACCCGGAAATTCTCTCCTCCCTCGAGCCCGGTCACACGGTGCTCATCGACGACGGCAAGCTGCGCCTTCGCGTGAAAAGCGTGAAGCAGGGCTCCGCCGCCACGACCGTGGAAGTCGCGGGCAAGATCTCGAACCGCAAGGGCGTGAGCCTGCCGGACACGACGATCCCCGTTGCCGCCATGACGGACAAGGACCGCTCGGACCTCGAAGCCGCTCTCGACGCGGGCGTCGACTGGATCGCGTTGTCCTTCGTGCAGCGCCCCGAGGATGTGGCCGAAGTGAAGAAGGTCGCGCGCGGACGTGCCCTCGTCATGTCGAAGCTCGAGAAGCCGCAGGCCATCACGCGCCTCGACGAGATCATGGAGATCTCCGACGCGGTCATGGTGGCGCGCGGCGATCTCGGCGTGGAAATGCCGCTCGAGAAGGTGCCCGGCATCCAGAAGCGCATCGTTCGCGCAGCCCGCCGCCTCGGCAAGCCCGTGGTGGTGGCGACCCAGATGCTCGAATCCATGATCACCTCGCCGGTGCCGACCCGCGCGGAAGTCTCCGACGTGGCGACCGCCGTCTATGACGGCGCGGATGCGGTGATGCTCTCGGCCGAAAGCGCGTCGGGCCAGTATCCCATCGACGCCGTGTCCACCATGAGCCGCATTGCGGAAGAGGTGGAGCAGGACCAGAACTACTGGTCGATCATGCGCACCCTCAACACGGAACCGGAACCGACGGGCTCCGACGCCATCGCGGCGGGCGCTCATCAGATCGCCGACACGCTCAACCTCAAGTCCATCGCGGCCTGGACGTTTTCGGGCTCCACGGCCTTCCGCATCGCCCGCGAGCGTCCGAACTCCACGGTGATCGCGCTCACGCCGAGCCAGGATACGGCCCGTCGTCTCGCGCTGGTGTGGGGCGTTCACTCGATCCGCACCAAGGATGCGAGCGACATCGACGACATGGCTTTCCGCGCCTGCAAGTTCGCCCTGCGCGAAGGCTTCTCGGATGTGGGCGATCGCATCATCATCGTCGCGGGCGTGCCTTTCGGAACGCCGGGCGCCACCAACATGGTGCGCATCGCCTTCGTCAATCAGGAGCACGCCGCTCGGGCATGAGATGCTCAGCGCATTTTCGCTCTTCACGTCATCACCGGCCTCGTGCCGGTGATTTCGTTTTAGTGAAGCGCAGAGCTGCCTATCATTGGAATGGCCGGGACAAGCCCGGCCATGACTGAGAAACGCATTGGCTCACGATGAGGCTTGCGTCGCGGGATATTCCGGACTGACGATCCGCTCCGCCAATGCCTCGATTGCAGCAAGAACCGTCTGTCCATCCGCATATTGCGGCATGTGTCCGATGCCCGGCATCATGATCAGATCCGCATCCGGCACGGCGTGCACGAAGGCGCGGCTGTGAAGATCCGTCCAGACGATTTCGTCGCGATCTCCCGCCACAACCGCAGCCGGCACACGGATCTCGCCGTAGCGCGCGCTCTGCTTCACGACGGCATCGTACATGACGGCGAAATCATGCATGTTGGCTTCATAGGCATGCGGCCTGAAAGCGAGCGGGATGAAACCCTTTCGCACGATGTCCCTAGGCGCCGGTTGCGGCCAGAAGGTCTTTCGCTTCATCCAGGGACGAAGCGCGAGAGTTACCGGCAGCGCCAGCGTGCGTATGGCGAGCCAGCCCGCCCATGATGAGATGAAGCGCCTGAACCATCCGACATAACCGCCGGGCCATGGCGTCGTGATCCCCGCAAGAACGAGAATCGCGCCCGTCACATCCCGATGATCCAGGGCGAAAAGCGGGACGATGGTTCCGGACCAGGAATGACCCACGACCACGGCATTGCGGACATCGAGTTTTCGCAATGCCTCTGCCATGAGCGCCGCCTGTCGTGCGGGCTCGGCCTCGCCAAGGCCCGGCCTGCGCTCGCTCCAGCCATGACCCGGCCTGTCGAAGGCGATGACCCGATAGCGCCGCGCCAGCTGCGCGCCGAGGCCGAGCATGGATTCCACGAGATTGGACGAAGCGCCGTGCAGGAGAACGATGGTGCCGCGCGGCGTGTCTTCAGGCCCGACATCCCGGTAATGCAGCCTGCAGCCGTCGACATCGATGAAACGGCCCGTGGGCGGATAGCGGCGCGCGATGATCCAGCCGTGAGCATAGGTGAAGACCGCACCGGCCAAGGCAAGAAGGATGAAAGCTGCCGGAAGGCCGAGGATGAGATTCATCATGAACCGTGGTTAGAGCATTTTTCGGTGAAGCGGAGCCGGTTCGCCGTCAAAAAATGCGGAGAACCAGGAAGAGCGCCAATCCCACCGATGTGGGGCCGGCTTTAGAGGTTCTGCCCGTCTACATCGGGGAGCAAGCGGTTCACGATGGTCTGGACGCTCGATTCCTGCGGGTTGATTTTCAGAACGCGCCGATAGGCTTCGAGGGCGCGGGCCTTGTCGTCGGAGGCCATGAGGATATGGCCGAGCCCGGTCCACGCGTTGAAATGGCGCGGCTCGATCTTCAGAGCCCGGCTGAGATCGGCCATGGCGCCTACCGGATCGTCGATCTGGTAGAACACCGTGGCCCGGCGATACCAGGCCTCCGCCCAGTTCGGTTGCAGGGCGAGCACGCGGTCGAGCAGCTCGATGGCGAGCGGGAAGTTTTTATCCTGGAACGCCTCGGCGGCCCGGCTGAGAAGCAGGTCTGCCGTGTCCGAGCCTGAGCGGGAAAAGCGCCGCTCGATCAGTTTGGATATGCCCTCCGCCTCCCGCTCGGACCCTGCCTTGGACAAGCGCTCGAACAGCGAATCCAGCGTGGCCGGCCTGGGCGCGGGCGGCTGCTCCTTGGGAGGAGCCTTCGGCCGAGCGTTCTCCTGCGCATTCAAGGGATGCGCGGCAAAGCTCAACATTAAGGTCAACAGGAACGCAAAAAAGCGCATGCCGGGATTCTAGGATCCCGGCATGCGCCGTCAATTCATAAAGTTGTGCGCGGCGTTGCCGCAGCGAACTTAGCCCTGACGAGCCTTGTAGCGCTTCTGGGTCTTGTTGATGATGTAGACCCGGCCCTTGCGACGAACCAGCTGGTTGTCGCGGTGACGGCCGCGGATCGACTTCAACGAGTTACGGATCTTCATATCCGGTCTCCTGCGGCCCTTCGGGAAGGCCGGAAAAAGAAAATGGTGGGCGCGGCTGGGATCGAACCAGCGACCCCTACGATGTCAACGTAGTGCTCTCCCGCTGAGCTACGCGCCCGGGAAACGGTGATGTTTGACGTCCCGCTTCGGCTGTGGGGGCGATATACCCAGAAGCGGGCATATGCGCAAGTCATGATCGGCAACCTTTTTTAGGCTGCCATCATTTTCTCGACCTCGCTCACCAGATCGCGCAGGTGGAAGGGCTTGGAAAGCACCTTCGCGTCCTTCGGAGCCTGAGAATCCGGATTGAGGGCCACAGCGGCGAAGCCGGTGATGAACATGACCTTCATGTCCGGATCGAGCTCGGTGGCCCGGCGGGCCAACTCGATACCGTCCATTTCCGGCATGACGATGTCCGTCAGGAGAAGCTCGAAGGGCTCCTCCCGCAGGCGGTTATAGGCGGAAAGGCCGTTGTCGAACGGGGCTACCTCGTAGCCTGCGTTCTCCAGCGCCTTCACCAGAAAGCGCCGCATATCATTGTCGTCTTCAGCGAGAAGAATCTTCATCGGCTGCCAAGCCCCGAATCGTGGCGAATGAATTCAAGAACCTTCATGCCGTCGGAAGGGTAAATAACCCGTGAAAGAAGGACGCAGCGCACCCACGATATTGTCATGGACAGGCAGCCCCGCTGCCTTACACTAGCAGCAAGCGTCAGTTTCTTTTCCAGAACACCTATTTTCATGCGGCCAGCCATCGTCGACGAGTTCGATCCTCCCTTTGTTCTCAGCGAGCCTCCGGCGCAGACGATTCCTTTCGTCTTCAATGCTCCCCATGCGGGCGCCGTGTACCCGGCCTCGTTCCTCGCCGCCTCGCGTCTCGACGCCGTGGCCCTGCGCCGGTCGGAGGATGCCTACGTGGACGAGCTCTTCACTTCGGTGAACGAGCTTGGCGCCCCCCTGATGGCGGCCCGGTTCCCGCGCGCCTATCTCGACCTCAACCGGGAGCCCTACGAACTCGATTCCCGCATGTTCGACGGCAGGCTCCCGCCTTTCGCCAATACCCGCTCCATGCGCGTGGCCGGCGGCCTCGGCACCATTCCGCGCATCGTCGCCGACGGACAGGAGATCTACCATTCGCGGCTGTCCGTGAACGAGGCGCTCCACCGCATCGAGTGGCTCTACAAGCCCTATCACCGGGCCCTGCGCCAGCTCCTGCGGCGCACGGTCGACATGTTCGGCCAGGCCATTCTGATCGACTGCCATTCCATGCCCTCCTCCAGCGTGAGCCGGGACGACGGGACGAAGGCGGACATCGTGCTCGGCGACCGCTATGGCACCTCCTGCCACAGCCTGCTGATCGACCTCGTGGAAGCGGCCCTGCGGGGGCGCGGCTATACGGTGGTGCGCAACAAGCCCTATGCAGGCGGCTTCATCACCGAGCATTACGGGGAGCCGGCCCTCGGGCGGCATGCGCTTCAGGTGGAGATCAACCGGGCGCTCTACATGGACGAGCGCAGCATGCAGAAGAAGCCGGGCTTTACGGTGCTGGCGGACGACCTGACCCAGGCCTTCATCCAGGTTATCGCCGACCTCGAAGGCGAATTCACGACCCGCCGCATCGCGGCGGAGTGAGCTCCGCCTGAACCATCGCCAGAAAAAGAAAAAGGCCACCGTTGCCGGCAGCCCGAAGTTTAGGGAGGAAACGCCCAAGAAGGGCTACGATGCGGCGACGCCATCGCCATATCGCACCGCAATATTGGCTTCGCGCTGCACAAAAATCAATAGAAAATTCCGGATTTGTTATGCCTTTGATGCATATCTGGCTGGATGTGAATCGATAGCCCTGAGGTAGAAGCACAGGCTCAGCAACAGCCACGCTGCCAGGGTCGCGAAGACGAGCCGGTAGCCCTCTGGTGAGTAGCCTCCGGCCTCCGAGCGGCCTACGAGGTCGATCAACATGCCCGTGACGCTCTGGGAGAGGAAGGCGCCGCCCATGGTGCCGATATTCATGAGCGTGATCCCCCTGCCCATGATTTCAGGCGGGAAGAGCGTCTTTCCGTGAGCCATGAGAACCGGCGTATAAGCGACGCAGAACCCGAATAGCCCGAACCAGATTGTTGCCGAGGTCAGGCCGAGGGGCAGGACGACGAGGCCGATGAGCAGGAGCGCCGTGGCCGATCCGGCCAGGAGCACAAGCCTTTTGTAGCTTCCCCAATATCGGTCGAGAACGCCCCAGGTGAGCAGCCCGGCGATCTGTGAGCCAGCCCCGATCAGCAGAATGTTTCCCCTGCTCTCCAGATCCGCACCGTGAACATCCGTCAGCCATGGACCGCCCCAGAGGCCGACGACGGAGGCAAAGCAGCCGTAGGTGGTCAGGTGCACGAAGAAGACCGGCCAGAAGGAGCGCACCTTGATCGCCCTCGCGACGCCCCGGAAGGCTTCGCGCAGATTCTCACGGCCTTCGGTCTTGGGCTCGTCCTTCGGCACGGCCCAGACAAGGACGAGCGCGATCACGGCCGTGAGGCCCGCCACGGCGAGGAAGGACGTACGCCAGCCCAGATAGGCGGCGGACACGGCGAGAGGGGCCGTCGCCGAGAGGGTGCCGATATTGGCCAGGCCCATATGCATGCTCGCATGGCCCGCGAACCGCACAGGCGGGAAGCGCCTCGCGAAGATGACCAGGGGCGCCATGAGAAACGTGGAGCAGCCGAGCCCCATCAGGGCGCGGGCGGCGATCAAGGCGGAAGCCGAGGGCGCGAGCGCGAAGAGGATCGTGGAGACAACGGTTAGCGCTGCGGTCACCAGCATGGTGTTTCTGGGGCCATAGCGGTCGATGGCGATGCCGACGGGAATCTGCACCGCCGCGAAAGCGAAGAAGAAGGCGCTGGACAAAAGCCCGGTCTGGGTCGCGGAGAGAGACAATTCGCGGGCAAGGTCGTTGGCGATGACCCCGATCGAATTGCGCAGGAACTGACTGATCGCATAGATCGCCGCGAGAGCGGCGATGAGGAAGACGGCTGTTTCCTGACGGGTCGGCGCCGTCTTGACCGCAGAATCCATGAGCCTCGCCCCGCTGAATCGAGATATATTGTTAATGTCTTGCCGGTTGTAGCATGCTTGATAAAAGCGAGAGAACAATGGGCATTGCAGCCCAAGGCACAGACATAACAGACATAGAGGATTTCGGGCGCATGGGGCTCATCGACTTCACGCATTTCGTCAACGAGCTCGCCACATCGTCCGGCCAAGCGATCCTGCCGTTCTTCCGCACGGCCATCGCGACGGAGGACAAGTCCCGGGGCGGCGCCTTCGACCCGGTGACCGAGGCCGACCGCGCCGCCGAGGTAGCTATCCGTCATCTCATCAAGCGCAGCTTCCCCACTCACGGCATCATCGGCGAGGAATTCGGCTCCGAGAACGAGAACGCGGATTACGTGTGGGTGCTCGACCCCATCGACGGCACCCGCGCCTTCATCTCAGGCCTTCCCACCTGGGGGACCCTGATCGGCCTCACCTACAAGGGCCGCCCGGTCTTCGGCATGATGCACCAGCCCTTCACCGGCGAGCGCTTCTTCGGCGACGGCGGCAGCGCCACCTATCGCGGCCCCGGCGGCGAGCGCAAGCTCATGACGCGCCGCTGCGCCTCGCTGAAGGATGCGGTGATCTCCACCACGAGCCCGCGCCTTTTCGCGGGAGACGATCTGCGCGCCTATGACCGGGTGGAGAGCGTGGCCCGCCTCGCCCGCTACGGCTGCGATTGCTATGCCTATTGCATGCTCGCCGCCGGTCACATCGATCTCGTCGTGGAATCGGGCCTCAAGCCCTACGACATCGCGGCCCTCGTCCCGATCATCGAGGGCGCGGGCGGCATCGTCACCACCTGGGACGGCGGATCAGCCGCTAAGGGAGGGCGCATCGTCGCTGCGGGCGACCGCCGGGTCCACGCCGCCGCCGTCGAGCTTCTCAGCCGATAGGCCGAGCGCCTCGAGATCGGGCTTCCGCTCGAAAACCGGATCGGGCGTTCCCGGGATGAAGGCGTCGAAGGCCGCCCAGAACTGCTCGCGGATCTCGTCGCGCTCCATGAGAATCTCGTGGCGCGCGCCGGGAATGACGATGGCGTGTCCTGCTTTCAGCCGGGCCGCAAAGCGTTCCGTCGCAGGCGTGGCGCAGACCGGGTCGGCGCCCGCTGCCACGATGAGCGTCGGCAGGCGGATCTTCAGCGCATAGTTCGGCGCGGTGAAGCATTTCATGAAACGGAAGGCGGCATCCATCCAGGCCACCGTCGGCGCACCGATGGCGCCCGGCCCGATGGCGGTTGCGGCGTCCGCGTTGCGGGCATAGCGCACCGGATCGCTCGTGAGGCGGTTGCCATTGAACGGCAAGGTCGAGATCGATGTTTCACCGCCCCCCGGCACGAACATCTTGCCGAGGCCCAGGAACCTCAGGAGACGGGCCAGGAAAACGGCTCCACCCGTACGCTTGACGATGGACAGCGCGATCATCGGAGTGGTGGTGACGAGACGGCGGAAAGGCAGCCAGCTCTCATAGGCCGCGTTGAGCGCGATCGCTCCACCCATGGAATGGGCGAGGGCGAAATGCGGCTCCGGCATATGGGGCATCAGGATCTGGTCGCGAACCGCTTCCAGGTCATGCCGGTAATCGGCGAAGCGGCGGACATGCCCCTTGCGCGGGTTCTTCACCTGCCGTCCCGAGAGCCCCTGCCCGCGCCAGTCGAAGGTCACCACGGCAAAGCCACGCTTCAGGAGGTCGCCGATTGTCTCGAAATACTTCTCGATGAACTCCGCGCGGCCATGCAGCACGCAGACCGTGCCCTTCGGCTGGTCGGTCTCGGGCATCCAGTAGGCGACGCGCAGGGCGATGCCGTCAGCGGTGGTGATGCTGGTGAGCACAGGCTCGCCAGGCACGGGATTATCGGGGGTCGGGAAGAATTCCACGGCAGATCTCACGAGGGGCTACTGCCTTCTATATAGGGCGCTTTTGCCGCCGAGGGCGAGCCTCTTGAACGCAAACATGTCCCTCCCCACATCCAAGCTGTGGCGGCCAATTGGCGTCACGCTTTAGGGGCCCAGCCTTTGAAAGGTGGGTCCTTCTGAAAACTGCATGTTGCTTCTAAGGAGAATATGCCATGCGTCAGTTCGATCTTGCTCCGCTGTACCGCAACACGGTCGGCTTCGACCGCCTGTTCTCGATGCTCGACCAGATGGTCGGCGTCGACGCGGCCCCGAGCTATCCGCCCTACAATATTGAGCGCACCGGCGAGAATGCCTATCGCATCTCGGTCGCGGTCGCCGGCTTTACCGACAAGGACCTCACCATCGAGGTGAAGGAGAACACCCTCTCCGTGCGCGGCGAGAAGAAGCCCAATGACGAGCGCAAGGCTGAAGTGCTCCATCAGGGCATTGCGGCCCGCAGCTTCGACCGGCGCTTCCAGCTGGCCGACGGCGTGCAGGTGACGGGTGCCAGCCTCGAGAACGGTCTGCTCCACCTCGATCTCGTCCGCGAGACCCCCGAGGCCAAGAAGCCGAAGCTCATCCCGATTTCCGCCAACGGCACTCAGGCCATCGAGGCCCAGCGGGCTGCCTAAAGCCTGCGGCACGGCCCTGAAATAAAAAGAGCGCCCCGGTTCGTCCGGGGCGCTTTCTTGTTTTTGAAACCTGGTCCTTGATATCCCGCCGGGGCTGGAGGTGAACCCCGTTGGTAAGGTCTCGTGGGGTCACACATCGCCGGAGAATGCGGCGGGGATAGGGCAAAGGGCGGTTTATTCCGCCGCCTGTCGGGATCCCGCGGAGCGTGCGATGTCGAGCACCCTGCGGACATCCTCTTCCTGCGTCGCGAATGAGAGCACGAGACGGATCAGCGCCTCGCCCTGCCCTACCTTCTCGCCCTCCGGCAGGCTCAGTTCCGTCCAGGGGTGGTAGAGCACGCCCGCATCCCGGAGCGCCTTGTCCATGGCGGCCGGAACGATCGGGAACACCTCGTTGGCCTGGGTCTCCCAGGCAAGACGCACGCCGGGAAGCTGGATGAGCCCGTCCGAGAGCATCTTCGCCAGCCGGTTGGCGTGGCGGGCATTGGCGTACCAGTGGTCGCCCTCGAAATAGCCCTCGAACTGCGCCGAGATCAGGCGGCCCTTGGAGATGATCTGCCCGGCGCGCTTCGACCGGTAATCCAGCCCCTCGGCCAGATCCTTGTTGAACACCACGATGGCTTCGGCCATCAGGCAGCCGTTCTTGGTGCCGCCGAAGGACAGGATGTCGACGCCCTGCTTCCAGGTCATCTCGGCAGGGGTGCAGCCCAGGGACACGAGCGCATTGGCAAAGCGCGCGCCATCCATATGGAAGACGAGGCCATGCCCGCGGCAGACCTCTCCCAGAGCCTTGAGCTCGGAGAGGCCGTAGACGAGGCCGCATTCCGAAACCTGCGAGATCGACAGCGCCTTGGGCGGCATCTGCTTCACGGCTTTCGGCAGCCCCTTGAGATAAGCCGAGACGCTCTCGGCGGTGAGCTTGGCGCCGACTCCCGGCAGCCCTGCGAGCTTTGCCCCGTGCATGAAGAATTCTGGCGCGCCGCATTCATCGTCGATCACATGCGCCTCGCGATGGCAGACGCAGAGGCCGTAGGGCGGCACGGCGGCGGAGAGCGCCAACGCATTGGCGGCCGTGCCGGTGGTCACGAAGAACACCGAAACCTCCCGCTCGAAGATCTCGTTGAAGCGCGCCTTCACCCGCTTGGTGATCTCGTCGCCCCCATAGGCTGCCATTGCCCCGGCATTGGCCCCCGACAGGGCCTGCAGAACCTGAGGGCTGGCGCCCACGATGTTGTCGCTCGCGAAATTCATCGGTCTCTCCTTGAAGGGGCCACCCTCCCCATGGCGGCCGACATGTCAAGATCATTGACCCTTCGGCTTAGACTTTCGTTTCAGCTTTCCAAAAATTGCTTTTGTTACATTCCACGTCGGCGCGTTGTAACTTTTGTCTAAAATTTTTCCAAAACCTCTTGTGCGGTGCCATGAACTCTGGCACCTTGCCTTCATTAGGACAGTGATGCTGTCCCTTTTGGGGTGTCCGCACCCCTTCGCCCCGAGGTTTTCTTGATGCTTCGTCAAATGCGAACGACGCGAGATACCGAAAAACCTGCCCGCAAAACGTGGGCGGGACGGGCAACTGTGGGCTGAATGCCAGCCTGGGATGCCCGCGAGGTGCGGGCTCCCTCTCCGGAACCCGAGCCTCGCAAGACGCAAGAAGCGGCGGGCATCCGGACGATCCAACCATCCGACGGGCCCGAAAGCCGCCTCAAAGAACCTGAAGACGTGTTCGGATGTAAGGATCTGCCATGAGCAACGTGCCACCAAAGAGCCTGGAAATCGAAGTGCCAAGCCGCACGGCCACGACGGCGGATAAAGCCAAATTCGTGCGCGATCCGGGCCTGCCCTCTCCCCAAGGCCTCTATCATCCGAACAACGAGCAGGATTCCTGCGGTGTCGGCTTCATCGCCGACATGAAGAACCGCAAGTCCCACGACATCGTCGAGCAGGGCCTGTCGATCCTGCACAACCTCGACCATCGCGGCGCGGTGGGCGCGGACCCGAAAATGGGCGACGGTTGCGGCATCCTGGTCCAGGTTCCGCACAAGTTCTTCGCCGCCGAGTGCGCCAAGGTCGGCATCTGGCTGCCCGATGAAGGGCAATACGGCGTCGGCCATCTGTTCATGCCGAGGAACCCGGAGGGCTTCAAGCTCGTCGAGGAAATCGTCACGAAGGCGATCACGGACGAGGGCCTGCAGGTTCTCGGATGGCGCGAAGTGCCTGTCGACTCGAGCGATCTCGGCGAGAGCGTGAAGGCCACCGAGCCCCTGCACCGCCAGATCTTCATCGGCAAGGGCAAGAGTCTTACCAAAACCTCAGGGATGGACGATCAGGAGACGTTCGAGCGTCGCCTGTTCCTTGCCCGCAAGGTCATCTCCAACGCCGTCTACGACATGAAGGACGAGCGCACCGCGGGCTATTACCCGGTGAGCCTCTCCTCCCGCACCATCGTCTATAAGGGCATGGTTCTGGTCACGCAGCTGCGCGACTATTACCTCGACCTGCAGGACCCGCGTTTCGAGAGCGCCATCGCCCTCGTGCACCAGCGCTTCGCCACCAACACTTTCCCCACATGGCAGCTCGCGCATCCCTACCGCATGGTCGCGCATAACGGCGAGATCAACACGCTGCGCGGCAACGTGAACTGGATGGCGGCGCGTCAGGCTTCCGTCGATTCCGAACTCTTCGGCAACGACATCTCGAAGCTCTGGCCGATCTCCTATGAGGGCCAGTCCGACACAGCCTGCTTCGACAATGCGCTCGAATTCCTGGTGCGCGGCGGCTACTCGCTGTCGCACGCCATGATGATGCTGATCCCGGAAGCCTGGGCCGGCAACCCGCTCATGAACGACAACCGCCGCGCGTTCTACGAATATCATGCCGCGCTCATGGAGCCGTGGGACGGCCCCGCCGCCGTGTGCTTCACAGACGGCAAGCAGATCGGCGCGACGCTCGACCGCAACGGCCTGCGCCCCGCGCGCTATCTCGTCACCGATGACGGCCTCGTGGTGCTCGCCTCCGAGATGGGCGTTCTACCGATCCCGGAAGAGAAGATCGTCGAGAAGTGGCGCCTGCAGCCGGGCAAGATGCTGCTCATCGATCTGGAGGAAGGCCGCATCGTCTCCGACGACGAGATCAAGCAGCAGCTTTCCAATGCGCATCCCTACAAGGAATGGCTGAAGCGCACGCAGATCGTGCTCGAGGACCTGAAGCCCGTTCAGGCGCGTGAATCGCGCACGGACGTATCGCTGCTGGATCGCCAGCAGGCCTTCGGCTACACCAGCGAGGACCTCAAGCTGCTCATGCAGCCCATGGCCGTCACCGGCCAGGAGGCCGTCGGCTCCATGGGATCGGACACGCCGATCTCCGCGCTCTCCGACAAGCCGAAGCTGCTCTACACTTATTTCAAGCAGAACTTCGCGCAGGTGACGAACCCGCCGATCGATCCGATCCGCGAAGAGCTCGTCATGAGCCTTGTCTCGTTCATCGGCCCGCGCCCGAACATTCTCGATCTCGAAGGCACGTCGCGCCGCAAGCGGCTCGAGGTGCGCCAGCCTATTCTCACCAATGAGGATCTGGAGAAGATCCGCTGCATCGGCCATTTCGAGGATCGCTTCGATACGAAGACCCTCGACATCACCTATGATGCGGAGCTCGGCGCCTCCGCCCTCGACGGCGCGCTCGACCGCCTTTGCGACCGCGCGGAGGCAGCGGTTCACGGCGGCTACAACATCATCATTCTCACCGACCGCATGGTGGGGCCGGACCGCATTCCGATCCCGGCGCTTCTCGCCACCGCTGCCGTTCACAACTACCTGATCCGCAAGGGCCTGCGCACCTCGGTCGGCCTCGTGGTCGAATCCGGCGAGCCGCGTGAGATCCATCACTTCGCCTGCCTTGCAGGCTACGGCGCGGAAGCGATCAACCCGTATCTCGCCTTCGAGACCATCGAGGCGATGCACGAAGCCGGCGAGCTGCCTGCGGAGGTGGACGCGGATGAGGCGGTGAAGCGCTACATCAAGTCCATCGGCAAGGGCCTGCTCAAGGTGATGTCCAAGATGGGCATCTCCACCTATCAATCTTATTGCGGCGCGCAGATCTTCGATGCGGTCGGCCTGAAGTCCGACTTCGTGGCGCGCGACTTCTTCGGCACGGCGACCTCCATCGAGGGCATCGGCATGGACGAGGTGGCGGAGGAGAACGTCCGCCGTCACCGCGACGCCTTCGGCGACGCGCCGATCTACCGCAACGCGCTCGACGTGGGCGGTGAGTACGCCTATCGCCAGCGCGGCGAGGTGCATGCCTGGAACCCGGACACGGTGGCAACCCTCCAGCATGCCGTCCGCCTCAACGCGCAGGACCGCTACCGCGAATATGCGCGCCTCGTGAACGAGCAGGACAGCGAACTGAAGACCATCCGCGGCCTCTTCCGCATCAAGAAGGCGGACGAGAACGGCCGCACTCCCGTTCCCCTGGGCGAGGTCGAATCCGCGCAGGAGATCGTGAAGCGCTTCTCCACGGGCGCCATGTCCTACGGATCGATTTCGAAGGAAGCGCACGAGACGCTGGCGCTCGCCATGAACGCCATCGGCGGCAAGTCGAACACCGGCGAAGGCGGCGAGGAGCCGGAGCGCTTCCGTCCGCTCTCCGACGGGCGCTCCAAGCGTTCCGCCATCAAGCAGGTGGCCTCGGGCCGCTTCGGCGTGACGACGGAATATCTCGTCAATGCGGACATGATGCAGATCAAGGTCGCGCAGGGCGCGAAGCCCGGCGAGGGCGGACAGCTTCCTGGCCACAAGGTCGATGCCAAGATCGCCCGCGTGCGTCACTCCACTCCCGGCGTGGGCCTCATCTCCCCGCCCCCGCATCACGACATCTATTCGATCGAGGACCTCGCGCAGCTGATCTTCGACCTGAAGAACGTGAATCCTTCTGCCGACGTCTCCGTGAAGCTCGTGGCAGAAGTCGGCGTCGGCACCGTTGCGGCAGGCGTCGCCAAGGCGCGCGCCGATCACATCACGATCTCGGGCTTCGAGGGCGGCACGGGCGCCTCTCCCCTCACTTCGCTTAAGCATGCGGGCTCGCCGTGGGAAATCGGCCTCGCCGAGACGCAGCAGACGCTGGTGCTCAACCGCCTGCGCGGCCGCGTGGCGTTGCAGGCCGACGGTGGCCTTCGCACCGGCCGCGACGTGGTCATCGCCGCGCTGCTCGGCGCCGATGAATTCGGCTTCTCGACCGCGCCGCTGATCGCGGCGGGCTGCATCATGATGCGCAAGTGTCACCTGAACACCTGCCCCGTCGGCGTCGCCACGCAGGATCCGGTTCTGCGCAAGCGCTTCAAGGGCCTGCCCGAGCACGTCATCAACTACTTCTTCTTCGTCGCCGAGGAAGTGCGCGAGATGATGGCGGAGATGGGCTTCCGCACCATCGACGAGATGATCGGCCAGTCGGACCTCCTCGACAAGAACGCCGCCATCGATCACTGGAAGGCGAAGGGCCTCGATTTCACGAAGCTCTTCCACAAGCCGGACGTGCCTGCGAATGTCGCGATCCGTCACCAGGAGCGTCAGGAGCACCCCATCGCGAAAGTGCTCGACCGCGAGCTCATCGCGCAGGCCGCTCCTGCTCTCGAAAAGGGCGAGGCCGTCACCATCGAGGCGACGATCCGCAGCTCCGACCGCTCGGCGGGCGCGATGCTCTCCGGCGAAGTCGCCAAGCGATACGGCCATGAAGGCCTGCCCGACGACACGATCAAGGTGAAGCTGAAGGGCACAGCGGGCCAGAGCTTCGGAGCATGGCTCGCAGCCGGCGTCACCGTAGAGCTGGAGGGCGTGGCCAACGACTATGTCGGCAAGGGCCTGTCCGGCGGCAAGCTCATCATCAAGCCGTCGCCGGATACGCGTGCCGTGCCCGAGCGTTCGATCATCGTCGGCAACACGGTGATGTACGGCGCGATCTCCGGCGAGGCCTATTTCCGTGGCGTGGCGGGCGAGCGTTTCGCCGTGCGCAATTCCGGCGCCATCGCGGTGGTGGAAGGCACGGGCGATCACGGCTGCGAATACATGACCGGCGGCCTCGTGGTGGTGCTTGGTCAGACCGGCCGCAACTTCGCGGCGGGCATGTCGGGCGGCATCGCCTATGTGCTCGACGAGGATGGCACGTTCTCGAAGCGCTGCAACCTCTCCATGGTCGATCTCGAACCCGTCGAGGAGGAGGAGGATCTCATGCGCCGCCTCCACCATCACGGCGGCGATCTGGAGACCAAGGGCCGCATCGACATCATGGCCAACATGTCCGGCCCCGATGAGGAGCGCCTGATGCAGCTCATCACCAATCACCACACCTATACGGGCTCGGCCCGCGCGAAGGAGATCCTCGACAACTGGGCGACCTTCCGCACCAAGTTCGTGAAGGTGATGCCAGTCGAATATCGCCGCGCGCTCCAGGAGATGGATCGTCTCCGGAACCTGCAGGCGGCGGAATAAGGATTAAGGGGCAAACGATGGGCAAGGTCACAGGCTTTCTCGAATACGATCGGCAGGAGCAGAAGTATCAGCTCGCCGGTGAGCGCGTGCGCCACTTCCGCGAATTCACGCTGCCGCTCGACGACAACGATCTGAAAAAGCAGGCGGGGCGCTGCATGGATTGCGGCATCCCCTTCTGCCACGGACCAACGGGCTGTCCGGTGCACAACCAGATTCCCGACTGGAACGATCTGGTCTGGCAGAACGATTGGGAGGAGGCTGCGCGCAACCTCCATACCACCAACAACTTCCCCGAGTTCACCGGCCGCATCTGCCCCGCTCCGTGCGAGGAAGCATGCACCCTGAACCTCGAAAACCAGCCGGTCACGATCAAGACCATCGAGCAGGCCATCGCCGACAAGGCGTGGGAGATGGGCTTCATCAAGCCTGAGCCCGCAGGTTTCTCGACTGGCAAGCGCGTCGCCATCATCGGCTCAGGGCCAGCGGGTCTCGCCGCCGCGCAGCAGCTCGCCCGCGCGGGCCACGACGTGCATGTGTTCGAGCGTCAGGCGAAGCCCGGCGGATTGCTGCGCTACGGCATTCCGGACTTCAAGATGGAGAAGTACCACATCGACCGCCGCGTGAAGCAGATGGAAGCCGAAGGCGTCACCTTCCATTGCGGCGTCAATATCGGCGTGGACCGCAGCTTCGCCTCGCTCCACAACGAGTACGATGCCGTGCTCTTCGCAGGCGGCGCGGAAGATCCGCGCAACCCCAACCTGCCTGGCCAGGATCTGAAGGGCGTGCATTACGCGATGCCCTATCTCACCCAGTCGAACCAGCGTGTCGGCGGCGAAGAGGTGACGATGGAGCCGATCCTCGCGGGCGGCAAGCACGTAGTCGTCATTGGCGGCGGCGATACGGCGTCAGACTGCGTCGGCACCGCGTTCCGCCAGGGCGCGCTCTCCGTCACGCAGCTCGACATCCGTCCCAAGCCGCCCGAGCGTGAGGACAAGCTGACCGTATGGCCCTATTGGCCGACGAAGATGCGCACCTCGTCCTCACAGGCGGAAGGCGCGGAGCGCGAGTTCCAGGCGGCAACACTTGGCATCGTCGGCAAGAAGGGCCAAGCGACCGGCGTGCAATGCGCGCGCGTCGACGAGAAGCGCCAGCCGATTCCGGGCAGCGAATTCGTGCTGAAAGCCGATCTCGTCTTCATCGCCATCGGCTTCGCAGGCTCGGTGAAGGAAGGCCTGCTGGAGCAGTCCGGCGTCGACATGGACCGGCGCGGCAACGTGGTGGCCGACGACAAGAGCTACAGGACCTCCAACGACAAGGTCTTCGTGGCGGGCGACATGCGCCGCGGCCAGTCTCTCGTGGTGTGGGCGATCCGCGAAGGCCGCCAGGCCGCGCGCGCCATCGACACGTATCTCATGGGCGAAAGCACGCTGCCGGTGTAAACCTCCAGCGCGAACCAACGAAAAGGGCGGCCGATCACCAGATCAGGCCGCCTTTTTCGTTTTGCGATGTCCTTCAGCTGCGCGGCCAGCGGAAATCGTCCGCCCGTCCGGGGCGCGCGCCTGGCGCGATGCCGGTTCGCAGGGCACGCTGCACGGTATAGGCATGGTCGCCGGTGAGTTTCGGCGGGCTGGACACCAGTGTGCCGCCGGGCGTCACGTCCTGGCGTGTCAACGGCAGAACGGGACCGACCAGCGGCTTGGCCGGAAGCGCAACCGGAACGGCCGGATCGGGGGGAGCGGGAATGGCCGCCTCGATATCGACGGGCTGTCCATCGGCCGGAACTGCTGCCACCGGAGTACCGGTGCGCCCCGCTTCGAGGATCTTCTTGATCTCGACATCCGCGAAATGCGCGATCTTGCGCGCACCCGCCTTGGTGAAGGACACGCCGTCCTCGGCGCGCAGCCGTGCAGGCTCGCCGTCCACGTCGGGGCCGAAGGAGGTGTAGCGGTTCTCGTCGTCGACGAAGCCGGGGAAGATGTCCACATAGGCGCCGCCATTGCGCAGCACGCTCTCCTGGTAGACGCTGTTCATGTCGAGGAGGTCCTCGGACAACCGGCTGCTCTTCATGGGCGGCAGGCTGATCCAGACAACGGGTATGCCGCGTTCCTTGAAGGTATTCAGGATGCCGTCGATCCTCTGGGTATAGAGCTCCTTCCAGCGATCGGAGCGGAGCTCTACCCGGTCCTCGCCATCCTGCAGAGACTGGCGGTCGCTCAGGCCCAGCATGACAACGGCGACGGTCGCCTTCTGGCCGGAATCGAGAGTCGATTTGATGAAGTTCGGCCATTCCGCCGGATCGCTGCGTACGACGTTGCTGCCGTTCCTGATCTTGCTCACGACGGCGACATCCTGATCCTCGGCATAGACCGCATCGAGTCCCTGGCGCGCGAATTCGGCAAGCGAATCGCCGAAGACGACGATGTGCGTGTTCGGGTTCACCTTGGGCTTTTCGGAGCGCGCGACGGGCGCAGGCGCGGCAGGGGCCTTGCGCGGCTTGGCGACCGGCTTGCGGGCAGGCGGCGGCGGTTCCTCGGGTGCGCCGAAGAACCGGCGCAGGCTGAAGCCCTGCTGCGGCTGGGCCGGCTGCACGAGCTTTCCAGGGTAGTAACCGGGCGGATAGGCCCGTGGGTTGGGCTGAGCGCCTCGCTGCGGCTGTTGAGGATAGTAATATTGCGCAACGGCCGGAGCGCCGCTGCCGAACGCGAGCAGCAGGGCGAGGGCGAGAAGGCGAAGAATCGTCAGCACAGGCATGATCGGCACAGACATGGGCGGTTCCATCGAGGGTTCCGGGCCACCCATGTTATAGAGCCTTACCCGGACCTGTCAGCGGTTTGTACGCAATTCGCGCAACACCGCGTAATCGGCATAGCCGTCGGGTATCAAGCCACGGCGGAGCTGGAAGTTCCGCACGGCCTCACGGGTCTTGGAGCCGAACTTGCCGTCCGTCTCACCCTCATAGAATCCGAGCCGCGCCAGACGCTGCTGCAATTCCTGCCGCTCATCCTTGGCCATCATCGGCTGGTCCTTGGGCCATGCGCCCTGGATCGGCAGCCCGCCCATCACCCGATCGCCGAGATGGGCCACGCCCATGGCATAGGCATCCGAGGAGTTATAGGCCTTGATCACGTCGTAGTTCTTGGTGACCAGGAAGGCCGGGCCGTTCGCTCCCGCCGGGAGGAACAGGGTGGCCTGACCCGCCTGTGGCATCGCCTTGCCGTCGACGCGACGCACGCCCACGTACTGCCATTGAGGAAAGGTGCCGCTCAGATAGCCGAAGTCGAAGCCCTGCGGCAGCTTGACCTCGAAGCCCCAGGGAAGCCCAGGCTCCCATCCATGCTGGCGCAGGTAATTGGCCGTGGAGGCCATGGCGTCCGGCACCGATGACCAGATGTCCCGCACCCCATCCCGGTTGCCGTCGACGGCGTATTTCACGAAGCTCGAAGGCATGAACTGGGTCTGGCCCATGGCGCCCGCCCAGGAGCCCAGCATCTTGTTGCGCCTCACATGACCCTGCTCCAGGATCTGAAGCGCGGTCAGCAGCTCGTCTTTGAAGAAGTCGCCGCGATATCCCGTATAGGCCAGGGTGGCGAGCGCCCTCACCGCATAGATCGATCCAGTGAAGCTGCCGAAATTGGTTTCCATGCCCCAGACGCCGAGCACCACCGAGCGCGGTACGCCATAGGTCTTTTCGATGGCCGTGAGGGTCTTGGACCACTCGGCGCTCATCTCCCGGCCGCGCTGCAGGCGCTGAGCGGAGATTGCACCGTTGATGTAGTCCCAGATGGGGCGGACGAATTCGGACTGCTTCTTGGTGAGCGCGATGATCTTCGGATCGGGCTGAACGCCGCGGAAGGCATCCTCGAAGGTGGCGCGGGAGACGCCGCGCGCCTTGGCCAGGGGCCAGAGGCCCTGCACGAAGCGCTGGAAGCCTGCTTCCGAGACCTCCTGGGCCTGGGCCGGGCGCGTCCAGCCTTCAACGCCGAAGGCGGCGAAGCTCAGACCGAGGATGAGAGCACCACAGAAGCGGCGCACCGGAGAAAGCGGCAGGTGCATGAATGTCGCTCACGGAAACAGGGCAGAAACAACCCTGCCATTGCGACACTAAGAGAGTTAACAGCCGGTTGACACCTAGCCTTATAGGTAGGGGTTATGCGGCGATCCGCCCCATCAGGGTCCGCTCCCATCGCAGGGCCTGATCAACGATCTCCATCAAATTGTCATGCTGCGGTTGCCATCCAAGGCTGCGGATGCGGTCGACCTTGGCCACGAGCTGGGCCGGATCGCCCGGGCGGCGCGGGCTGAGGCGTACCTCGAAATCGACGCCGGAAACCTTCTTCACCACGTCCACGACCTCCAGAACCGAGGCGCCATGGCCGTACCCGCAATTCATGACGGCGCAGTCGCCGCCCTCGCGCAGGGACCTCAGAGCGACGAGGTGGGCGCGGGCGAGGTCATTGACCTGAATGTAGTCGCGCACGCAGGTGCCGTCGGAGGTTTCGTAATCCGTGCCGAATACGTCGAGATAAGGCCGCTGGCCGAGGGCCGCCTGGGCCGCCACCTTGATGAGGTGGGTGGCCTGGGGCGTCGACTGGCCCGAGCGGCCCTTCGGGTCCGCCCCCGCCACATTGAAATAGCGCAGGATCGCGTAGCGCAGGCCATGGGCGACATGGGCATCCTGGAGCATCCACTCGCTCATGAGCTTGCTGCGCCCGTAGGGATTGATCGGGGACAAGGGCATGTCCTCGGACAAGAGCGGCATGTCCGCATTGCCGTAGACGGCGGCGGTGGAGGAGAAGACGAAGTTCTTGATGCCGGCCCGCACGGCGGTCTCGATGAGGGCGCGGGTCTTCACCGTGTTGTTGAAATAATAGCCGAGGGGATCGGTGACCGATTCAGGCACCACGATCCGGGCCGCGAAGTGCAGGATGCTGTCGACGCCGTGTTCCTCGATGACCTTGGACACGAGGTCCTGGTCGCCGACGTCGCCCACGACGAGGGCAGCGGCCTCGGGGACGGCCCAGCGGAAACCGGTGGAAAGGTTATCGAGGATCACCACCTGCTCGCCCGCATCGAGAAGCTCGAGCACCATGTGGCTGCCGATGTAACCCGCGCCGCCCGTGACCAGTACCGCCATCTTCGATGCTCCTTAGCCTGCCCGTCCGGCAGCTTAACCAAAACGCTTCAGCTTCAATTCAGGTCCCGGCCCTCAAGGAAGATGCAACACGGGTGCAACAAGGCAGGGCGTCCGGCGTTATAGGGGGCTCAAGCTTGACAGTGAACGGTTTTCTTTTCCCTGTCCTGCCTTAGATTGTCCCCCTCTCTTCCTGCTCAAACACGGCTTAATCCATGAAGCGCATTCGCAAAGCAGTCCTTCCCGTTGCCGGCCTCGGCACCCGTTTCCTTCCCGCCACCAAGGCCGTGCCGAAGGAGATGCTGTGCGTGGTGGACCGGCCCGTGGTGCAGCATGTGGTGGATGAGGCCCGGGCCGCCGGCATCGAGCATTTCATCTTCGTCACGGGCCGGGGCAAGGCCGTGATCGAGGACCATTTCGACATCGCCTACGAGCTCAACAAGACGCTCGAGGCGCGCGGCAAGACCAAGGAACTGGAGCTTCTCGCCAAGGACCAGCCACAGGCCGGACAGACGAGCTTCACCCGCCAGCAGGAGCCGCTCGGCCTCGGTCATGCGGTGTGGTGCGCCCGCGAGCTCGTGGGCGATGAGCCCTTCGCGGTCATTCTCCCCGACATGCTCAGCCGCGGCTCCATGGAGCAGATGATCGCGGCCTACGAGAAGCACGGCGGCAACATCATTGCCGTGGAGGAGGTGCCCGAGGACCAGACGCACCAGTACGGCATCGTCTCGGTGGGTCAGGAATTCGGCCAGACCTTCGAGATCACCGGCATGGTGGAGAAGCCGCCGAAGGGCACCGCGCCCTCGAACTACATCATCTCCGGCCGCTACATCCTGCAGCCCCAGGTCTTCGACCTGCTCTCGAACCAGGAGCGCGGCGCGGGCAACGAGATACAGCTGACCGACTCCATGATCCGTCTGATGAAGGACCAGCCCTTCTTCGGCATGAGATATCAGGGCCGCACCTACGATACGGGCTCCAAGATCGGCTTCCTCATGGCGAACGTCGCCTATGCCTTGGAGCGCGAGGACCTCGGCCCGGCCTTCCGCCAGGAGCTGGAAGCCTTCCTGCGCCAAAAGTAACCGGGGCTCCAGGGTTCCGCGTGGCCGCTCCGATATGCTAAAGGGGCGGCCATGGCACTTGCACAGACACAATCCGCTTCGCCCGATCAGGCCGTCGCCTCAGCCCTGCGCACGCTCGAAACCGAGCGCGAGGGCCTGACCATTCTCATGAATGCCATCGGCAACGGGCTCGGGCCCCTCTTCACGGCCGCGGTCGAGACGATTGCCGCCTCCAAGGGGCGCGTCATCGTCACCGGCATGGGCAAGTCGGGCCACATCGGCCGCAAGATCGTCGCCACCATGGCCTCGACCGGCACCCCCGCCCACTACGTGCATCCGGCGGAAGCAAGCCACGGCGATCTCGGCATGGTCCAGCCCGAGGACGTGATCATCGCGCTGTCATGGTCGGGCGAGACGGCGGAGCTTGCGGACATCATCGGTTATTCCCGCCGCTTCCGGGTTCCCTTGATCGCTTTCACCTCGAATGCGGACTCAACCCTGGGACACGCCGCCGACATCTGCCTGACATTGCCGAAGGCCAAGGAGGCCTGCCCCAACGGGCTCGCCCCCACCACCTCCACGACGATTCAGCTCGCTTTGGGCGATGCGCTGGCCATCGCGCTGCTCGAGAAGCGCGGATTCACGGCGGAGAACTTCCGCGTCTTCCATCCGGGCGGAAAGCTCGGCGCGCGCCTCAAGCTCGTGCGCGACATCATGCACAAGGACGAGCGCCTGCCGATCGTCGGCATCGATGCGCGCATGGACGAGGCGATCGAGGAGATCGGCCGCAAGGGCTTCGGCTCGGTGATCGTAGTGAATGCGGATGGCACGCTGGCCGGCATCGTCACCGACGGCGACCTGCGGCGCAACCTGCGCCCCGATCTCGGCAGCCTGCCGGTGACCGACATCATGACGCGCACGCCACGCACGATCGCCCCCGATGCGCTGGTGGCAACCGCGCTCGAAATCGAGGAGACCGCGCGGATCACGGCCCTGATCGTGGCGGAGAACAACAAGCCCGTCGGTCTCGTTCACTATCTCGACCTGCTGCGCGCGGGCGCTGCTTAAGTTTCGTTTCTCAGTCGCGGTCAGGGGCACCGAGCGGGAAGAATTGCCGGTAAGGCCGCGCCTCGTCCACCGCTCTTGCGAATGACGGGCGAGCTAGCAAGCGCTTTCGATAAGCATGCACATTGGCATGCTCCGCACTGATCGGGTGCGCCCAATCCGCGTAGAACAGCGACGGAGCAGCCGCGCAATCGGCCATGCTGAAAGCATTACCCGCCGCCCATTCGCGACCGGCCATTGCATAATCAAGCCATGCATAAGCCGTATCAAGCATACGCCTCGCCTCATCGACACCATGGGAGTCGCGCACCAATTCCGAGCGGATGCGGTCGGATACGATCTTCTGCATCGGCGTCATGACGTAATTGTCGAAGAAGCGGTCCATCATCCGCACATCGAGGGCTCCGCGCGGATCCTCCGGAACAAGTCTTACAGGTCCGGGATGGTAAGGCCCGAGATGCTCGATGATGATGCTAGCCTCGAGGACGGTCCGCTCACCATCGACCAGAACCGGAAATTTCTTGATCGGCCACAGGGAAGCCAACTCGGCATTCGCGGCCTCTTCGCCAAGCGTCCTGTATTCGAACGGAAGAGCATTTTCGTAAAGCGCGATCAGAACCTTCTGGCAATAGGATGAGAAGGGGTGCGCGTAGAGTCTCAAGGTCATGCTTTACTGCCTCTCACCGTCAAGGATCGTCCACCACCAGGGTTGAGCCCTCGACGCGCACGATACGCACCTTCGCACCTTTGAACCGGTCGGCGCCCGTGACGCGCCATGAGCTGTCGCCGACCCGGATTCGGCCTTCCCCGTCCTTGATGGGCGTATCGAGCGTGAACACCTGTCCGACGAGCGCCTGCCCGCGCTGGTTCAGATGCGAGGCGGGCGCTTCGGATTGATCCTTCGAGCGCGTGACGAACCTTCCCAAGACCACGGCCGCCACGGAGAGCAGCGCGAAGATGATGAAGGCTGCCTGCCAGGAGAGATCGAGTGCGGCATCGAGCAGGCCCGTCGCAATGGCGGCCAGTCCCAGCCAGAGGAAGAAGATGCCCGGCGCCATCAGCTCGATGCCGATCAGCACAAGGCCGAGGATGATCCAGCTCCAGGCTCCAAGGCTGACGAAGGCATCGCGGATCATGAGCGCTCTGTTCCTTTCGTCACGGCGGGGATGCTGCGCGGAGACTTGGCAGCAGAAGCACCGTCGCCGCCGAAGACGGACTTCGTGAGCTCCGCGATGCCGCCGAGCGTTCCGGCGAGACCTGCCGCCTCGATCGGCACGATCACCACTTTCTGGTTCGGCGCCGTTGCGAGGGAGCGGATGGCATCGATGTATTTCTCGGCCACGATGAAGTTGGCGGCGGCGAGATCGCCGCGGGTGATCGCATCGCTCACCATGGATGTCGCCTTCGCCTCGGCTTCCGCGAGGCGCTCGCGCGCTTCGGCATCACGGAAGGCGGCTTCCTTGCGGCCTTCCGCGGAGAGGATCTGCGACTGCTTCTCGCCTTCGGCGCGCAGGATCTCCGCCTGCCGCATGCCTTCGGCTTCGAGCACGGCGGCGCGCTTCTCGCGCTCCGCCTTCATCTGACGTGCCATGGCGCCGGCAAGATCCTGCGGCGGGAGGATGTCCTTGATCTCGACGCGGGTGACCTTCGCGCCCCAGGGCGAAGCCGCCGCATCCATGACCCGCAGCAGGCGCTCGTTGATCTCGTCGCGATGGGAGAGAAGCTGGTCGAGGTCCATGGAGCCGACGACCGTGCGGATGTTGGTCATGGTCAGGACCAGAAGCGCCTGACTCAAATCCGACACCTCGTAGGAGGCGCGGGCCGGGTCGAGTACCTGATAGAACGCCGCCGCATCGATGGTGACGCCCGCATTGTCTCGGGTGAAGGCTTCCTGGCTCGGAATGTCGAGCACCTGCTCCATGACATTCACGCGCTTTCCGATCTGCTCGATGTAAGGAACGATGAGGCCGAGGCCCGGCATCAGCGTGCGCGAATAGCGCCCGAAACGCTCAACCGTATAGGCATAACCCTGAGGCACCGTTCTCACACCCATCGCGATCGTCACCACGACCACGAGCACGAGAACGATCACGAAGATGTCGAAACCGCCAAAACCACCAAACTGCATTTATTTCCCCAGGCAACGGAGTTGCGTGAGGCTAAGCTACCCGAAAGCGAAGAGGCCGCCTAGAGCGGCGGCCTCCGTTCATCTACCCGGAACTTAAATCCACCCCTGGAGCTCGCGCTCCACGATGTGGTTGATCACGCGCATGCCCTCGTCGCTGTCGTTGAGGCAGGGCAGATAGGCGAATTGCTCGCCGCCGTTGTGCATGAAGATCTCGCGGTTCTCGCCGTCGAGCTCTTCAAGGGTTTCGAGGCAATCCGCCGAGAAGCCGGGGGCCACGATGGCCATGCGCTTCACGCCGCTTTTCGCCAGGGCCTCGACGGTCTTGTCCGTATAGGGCTGGAGCCATTCCGCCGTGCCGAAACGCGACTGGAAGCTCATGCGGAACTTGTCCGCCGGCCAGCCGAAAGCCTCGCGCATCAGGCGCCATGTCTTCACGCACTGGCAATGATAGGGATCGCCTTTCAGGAGGTATTCCTTCGGCACGCCGTGGAAGGAAACGAGGATCACTTCCGGCTCGAAGGTGAGCTTGGCGAGTTCCTGCTTCATCGAAGCCACGACGGATTCGATATAGACCGGATCGTCATGATAGGGCGGCGAAACGCGCACGGTCGGCTGCCACCGCATGTCCATGAGCGCCCGGAACGCCTGATCGCAGGCCGTCGCCGACGTGGCAGCGGCATATTGCGGATAGAGCGGGACGAGCAGAATGCGGTCGCAGCCCTGATCCAGCAGCGCCTGGATGCGCTCGCGCACCTCCGGCTTGCCGTAGCGCATGGCCCAATCGACGGTAATCTTGTCACCTGCGATGCTCTTCAGGTGCGCCGTCACCTTCTCCGCCTGATTGCGGGTGATGGTCTTCAGCGGGCCCTCGTCCCGCTCGTTATTCCAGATCGTCGCGTAGTCGCGGCCCTTGGGCCCCGGGCGCTTGGTGAGAATGATCAGGTTGAGGATCGGCCACCAGAGCAGGCGCGGTGTCTCGATCACGCGCCGGTCGGACAGGAACTCCTTGAGGTACCGGCGCATGGGCCAGTAGGAGGTGCCCTCCGGCGTTCCGAGGTTCATCAGAAGCACGCCGATCCGCCCGGACCTTGCCGGTGGGTGGTCCACCGGGCGTACGCCTGGGCTCGTCTCGATCACGCTCACACGTTCATTCATCGATAGGATTTCCTTGGCAGCAGGCTCCCGCACGGAGCCCACTTATTGATCGCGCTCTAAATAGTGGCTTTTCGTTCGTTACGCCAATGTGTTCCTGCTTCACTTTGACGTGGGTCAAGCCCGGCCGTCAGATCGGCGGGCTCAAGTTGGCTGTGGGCTTGAGCGGTGCGTCGATGGCGACGTGCAGGCCGGCCGGATCGTAATCGACCTGAACCTTGGCATTGAGCTGCGTGGTCAGGACGCGGTGCAGGAGACGGGAGCCGAAGCCTTGCCGCTCCGGCTGCGAGACCGCCGGACCGCCGCGCTCTTCCCAGGTCATGAGGAGCCTTTTCTCATCGCCCTCGCCGTGAACGCTCCAGATCACGGCAACCTTGCCGTTGCGCACGGACAGAGCGCCGTATTTGGCGGCATTCGTCGTCAGCTCATGAACGGCCATGCCGATGGGAACCGCGATCTCGGAGGGCAGCTCGACCGCAGGCCCCTCGAGGGTGATCCGCTCCCCGCGCGCATCGTTATAGGGCTTGAGTTCCTTTTCCAGGATCTCACGCAAGGGCGCCGTCTGCCACAAGGCTTCGGTCAGCAGCGAATGCGTGTTGGCGAGCGAGACGATGCGCCCCACGAAGGCCTTGTAGAACTCATCGATGCTGGAAGTGGAACGCGCCGTGGCGCCGACCACCGCCTGCACGGTGGCGAGCGTGTTCTTCACCCGGTGATGCAGTTCGCGGATGAGGAAGGATTGCTGGTTCTGGGCCTGCTTGCGCTCTTCGATTTCGTGCTGCGCTTCGCTGTAGAGGCGTCCGTTCTCGAGAGCGACGGCTGCCTGCGTGGCGAGGCCCGTGACAAGGCGCTCGGCACGCTCCGTGAACGCGCCTGCGCGCTCATGGGCGAAAAGAAGCAGGCCCTGGATCTGCCCGTTGCGCGAGGAAACCGGAATCGCCATGACGCTGCGCGCCCTGGCGCGGTCATGGGCATGCGCATCGTCGGATGAAGCTCCGAAATCGGGGTCCTCGGCGATATCGTTGAATCGGACCGCCCTGCCCTGCTCGAAAACGGCTTTGCAGATCCTGTCGCTGGGAAGCTTCGCAAACGCCGTGCGCGAGCCGCCGGAGGTGTAGAGACCGTAATCTTCCGCGCGCTGCTCGCCGTCCGAGGCGTCGCCCCGGTTCGAGAAATAGGCCCCTGCCTGCGCGCCGGTGAGAAGCACGGCGGCCTCCACAACATTCTCGATGAGGCGATCCACGTCGAGCTCTGCCGCAAGCGCCCTGCCCGTTCGGTTGAGCACCTCGAGCGCTGCCGTTTCCGCCTGGAGCTCGCTGGTGCGCAGCGCAACCTCCTTTTGCAGGAAAGCCTCGTTGGCCGCCTGCTCCCGGAACTGCTGAGCCGCGAGGGATGTGAGAGCGGTCAGGGCCAGAAGGGCAATCAGGGCGAAAGCCCCGTAGAGCCTCATCTGAACGGTCCAAGGGCCCCAATAGGCATCGTGAGGGATGCTTATATTGATGTAGATCGGCCTGTCGCCGACCCGGTAGTAAGCCGCGTCCCGTTCCTGCCCGTTGCTCTGGAAAGCATAGATGCCGGTCAGGGCATTCGTCGCGATCGCCGCATCGAAGGCGGCCTTGTCGATGGGAATGAAGGACACGCCCGCAACGGGCGGGGGGAGCTGCGCGATGAGCTTGCCGTCCGCAGCGCGCACCAGCGAGACCCGGGTGCCCTTCGGCAGACGGAGCTTGCCCCAATAGCTTTCGAAATAAGACAGGGACACCGTGGCCGAGACGATGCCGTCGAAAGCGTTGTTCGGGCCATTGAGGCGGCGGCTGATCATGAAGGTCGGCGCGTTCGTGACCCGCCCGACGATCGGCTCTCCGATGAAGAGCCCCCGATCCTCTCTCACCTGAGCCTTGAAAGCATCCCTGTCCGCCACGTTCGAAGGAGGTGTCGGGAATGCCGACGTCGTCAGCCGCAGCCGGCCGGTGGGATCGTTGAGCCAGAGATTGTCGAAATAAGGCAGGGACTGCTTGATCCTGGCGAGGTCTTGCCATTGCTCCCTGGAGGCCTCGATCTCATCCCAGTTCCTGGTCGTGAGCGAAGCCGCAACCTGTTTGAGGATCAGGTCTGTCACATTGAAAAGGCGGGCCGTGTGATCCGCCAGAAAATAGGCGTTGCTGGCGATTTCCTGCTGATTGCGCTCGATCAGACGATTGCGCTGCTCCCAGGCGATATAGCCGAAAGTGATGAGGATGAAGAGCACGCCGAAAAGGCCCATGATCAGGGTCAGGCGGCCCCGCGCCAGCCGCTGGCGGCGGCGCTTGTTAGACAGACGTGAATGTTCTGGTCGAGGTGAAAACTGCAATGAAACAGGTCGTGTTGGTGCTGCGATTCGCCCTAGGGCGGCAAACATGGCACAGCGCGGGGGCAAGATGGAGGGGTATATAACCCTTACCCTATGAAAAGAAACGCCGGAGCTCCGAGAGCCCCGGCGCGTATGGAGCTGATGAAAAAGATCAGCGCATCACGATGCGTCCCTCGACTTTCGGCGCGACCTTTCCGGCCTTGGTCACGTAGTCGATCACCTGGCTCGCCATGAGCTGGCTGGCTGACGGATCGATCAGGTTCTTGTTGCCTGCGAACGCGCCGTAGCCGTCGCCGCCGCGCGCCATGAAGTCATTGGTGGCGAGCTTGTAGGTCTTGGCGGGATCGAGGTCCTGGCCATTGACCTTCAGAGACTTGACCCGGCTGCCCGGGGGCTCCTTCATGTCCACCTCGAAGGTGAGCCCGGAGACCTGCGGGAAGCGGCCGCCGAGCTCGCGCACCTGGCTCACGCCATTCTCGAGTCCGGCCTTCAGCTTGGCCCCGGTGATCTCCATGAGGACGGTGGTGTTGCCGAAGGGCATTTCGGCCTGGAAGTGACGGCGGGTGAGCTTGGTGCCTGCCGGATATTCCTTGTCGGCGCGCAGGCCGCCGCCATTGGTCACGGCCACATCGGCGCCGACCGCCGCCCTCAGGGCATCGGCCACGAGATTGCCCATGGCGGCCTCGCCTCCGCGCACGGTGGCGCGACGGCTGTCGAGGGGCGTTTCCGTTACGCCGATCTCGACGTCGAGCTCCTTGGAGAGCTTGTCCTCATAGCCTTTCACGACCGCCTCGATGTCGGGATCGGGCTTCACGGAGGCGGTGTCGACGATGCGGAAGTTCGGCGACCAGCTCACCGTGGTCTTGCCGTCCTTGGTCGCCTTCGTCACGGAGAGTTCCGTGACGACCACGTAATTGGCCTGCGACTCGGATTCGGTGAGCGCCACCTTGCCGTCGTAGAAGGCGAGCAGGTGCTCGTCGTGGCCGCCGATGATCAGATCCACGCCTGCGGAGCGGGCGATGATCATGTCCACTTCGAGCGGCGTATGCGCAACCGCCACCACGATGTCGGCGCCCTTCGCGCGCAGGTCCTTCGCCTTGGCGCGGGCCGTGTCGATGGTGGAGGAGAACTTGATGGTGCCGGGGCTCGACGCAATCGGCGTCTCCTCCGTGGTGAGGCCGAAGAAGGCGACCTTCACTCCCTGCACGTCCACGATCTTCTCGGGCTTGGTGTTGGCGGGAGCGCCGTCGCCGTCGACGATGTTGGAGGTGAGCACGTCGAACTTGGCATCGGCCATGCGGGCGCGGAACACCGCGTCGCCGAGATCGAACTCATGGTTGCCCGGCGTCATGGCATCGACGCCCATGCGGTTCAGGATGTCGATGACATGCGCGCCCTTGTCGAAGCCCGACAGAAGCGAAGGCGAGATGGTGTCGCCCGCATGGACGAAGAAGGCATTGCCCTTCGCCTTCTCCTCCTTGACGACGGTCGCGAGCTTGGCGAATCCGCCGCGGCCCTTCTCAGGCGACATGCGGTCGATGTCGTTGGTCTGGACGAAACGGATGGTCACGGCCTCCTGCGCCAGCGCCGTGCCGGACAGAAGCAAGGACAATCCAAGAAAACCGGCGCGCAAGGCAGCGGAGGGTCGGCTGGTCAACATCGTCAAAGGTCCTCATATCGGGCGGCGCCCAATTGCACTGGCTGGGAGTCTTAAGGCAGAAACGTGTCACAGAAGTAACATCCTGTCGATGTCCACACAGCCCAGCCCAGAGGCACCGGCTGATACTTTTTGACGGCAGGTTTAGTCACACAAGCCGTTCTCGATAATACATTATAATGTTATACTTATTTGAAGACTAAGCTAAAGTATGACCGAGCATGCAAAACATATGAGCAGTAGAGCAGATACCATCATCAAATGCAGAGCATCGATATTTAGGAGAACAATAATCTGCATCACAATGGCGCCAATCATGATCGCTGCTGGAGCGATAATTGGCTTATCCATAGGATTTATAACGCTTCCCGTTATATCTATATTTTTATCTCTGATAATTCTGCCGATAAATTTTGTACTCTCGTTTGAACTAGATTTCTTTTTGTTTGCTGCAATCGTGATTTATAGCTTCATCACTCTTGGGGCGTTGGCAGGCGTCTTCGTGACAATAGATTTATCTCGGAAACTGCTCTCGCGAGAGCAATAAACCCAATAGCGATCACCTTACCAAGCACACTTTTCATGACCGGCCCCATCACGAAAGCACTGGCGGATTTCCGCAAAGAGAAGAATGCCTCCGGCTGGACCAAGCTCCCCTTCTTCCAGGACGGCAGCGCCGACCGGGTGGCCGAAAAAGTGGATGCGGTGGTGGCAGCAGGCGGCCATGTGCTGCCTCCGCCGGAGGCGGTGTTCACGAGCATCACCCTGACGCCCCTCGACAGGGTCAAGGTGGTCGTCCTCGGCCAGGACCCCTATCCGACCCCGGGCGATTCCCACGGCCTTGCCTTTTCCTATCGCGGCGCGCGCCGCCTGCCCGCCTCCCTGCGTACGATCCTTGCCGAGATGGCGGCGGATCTCGACGCGCCGATGCCGAAATCCGGCGACCTCACGAAATGGGCGAAGCAGGGCGTGCTCCTCATCAACACTGCGCTCACGGTCGAGGCGGGAAAATCCGGCGCGCATATGAAGTTCGGCTGGTCGGACCTGGTGGATCAGGCCATCGCCGTGATCTCCGCGCATCAGCCCGCCGTCGTCTTCCTGCTCTGGGGCGGGCCTGCGCGAAAGCGTGCGGCGCTGGTGGACCAGACGAAGCATCTCGTGATCGAGGCTGGGCACCCGTCCCCGCTCAATCGCCTCAACGACTTCAAGGGCACCCGCCCCTTCAGCCGCGCCAATGCCTGGCTCGTCGAAAAGGGACTGGAGCCCATCGATTGGCAGCTCGACGCCTGAACGTTCTTGCCGAGGAACCTGCCCGGGGGTAGGTCTCTCGCGGCAAATGACCTGACACGCTGGAGATCAGAATGACGCAATCCCTGTTCGGACAAGTCGAGGCCTTCGCAGGCGATCCGATCCTGTCCCTCAACGACAGCTTCAAGGCCGATCCGCGTGACCAGAAGGTCAATCTCAGCATCGGCGTCTATACGGACGAGAAGGGACGCATCCCGGTTCTCGGTTCCGTGCGCGCGGCTTACGAGCGCATCGGCTTCGCGGAGCGTCCGTATCTGCCCATGGACGGTCATCCCGGCTATCGCGAAGGCGTGCAGAAGCTGGTCTTCGGCGACAGGCATCCGGCTCGCGAAGCCAAGCGCATCGCCACGATCCAGACCATCGGCGGAACGGGCGCGGTGGGCATCGCAGCCGATTTTCTGGCCAAGCACACCCCCGGCCGCGCGGTTCTCGTCAGCGATCCGACCTGGGAGAACCATCACGGCCTGTTCCAGCGCGCCGGCTTCAAGACGGCTACCTATCCCTACTGGGACGCCAAGAACCGCTCCGTGAATTTCGACGGCATGGTGAAGGCGATCGAGGCTGCGGAAAGCGGCTCCATCATCATTCTTCAGCCTGTCTGTCACAACCCGACCGGCGTCGATCTCGACGAGAAGCAGCAGGCCGCGTTGACGGACGTGATGATCGCCAAGGGCCACATCGCCGTGTTCGACATGGCCTATCAGGGCTTCGGCGAGAGCCTGGAGGCCGATGCCGCGTTCGTGCGCCGCTATGCGGAGCGCGCGAGCTGTCTCGTGGCGAATTCCTTCTCCAAGAACTTCTCGCTCTACGGCGAACGCGTCGGAGGTCTGAGCATCGTGTGCCGCGATGCGGACGAGGCCGAGCGGGTGCTCGGCCAGTTGAAGCTCGCCGTGCGCCGCAGCTATTCGAGCCCGCCGATGACCGGCGGCCTTCTCGTCGCGACCGTGCTCGGCAACGAAGACCTGCGCGCACAATGGACCCGCGAGGTCGACGAGATGCGCACCCGCATGGATTCCGTGCGCAAGCTGCTCGCCGAGCGCATCCGCAGCCTGTCGAACGAAGTCGATGTGGGCTTCCTCACCAACCAGCGCGGCATGTTCAGCTATACGGGCCTCACCGCGCAGCAGGTCGATGCCATGCGCGAGCGCGACGGCGTCTATCTCGTAGGATCGGGCCGCATGTGCGTGGCGGGCCTCAACGAGGAAAACGTCGCGAAGGTGGCCCAGAGCTTCGTGGACGTGAGCCAGGCCTGAACGGCATCAGCAACCATCCCGGACAGCATCAGTCTGTCCGGGATGACCGCCTGCAATGATCACACGCGCACATAGTTGAAGCAGCCGGGCGGCAGGCCCGCGCCGCTCACGAGAATCGCTCCGTCCCGAAACAGGCGGAGGCCCGACACCTGATCGCTCAAGCGAACCACCACGAGTTCTCCCGTCCGATCGATCCATAAGAGCTCCCCGTCCACCGCGGCAATGGCCCTGACCACGGCTTCCTGTCCCGTTCCGGGCGCGAAAAGGATCGTGGTGAACTCGCTGCCCTGAGGCGACAGGGCCTGGAGTCCTGCACCGATTGTCAGCAGCGCCGCCAGCACTCGCGCCGCAGCGGATCGAACCTTTCCATCGCGCCTCGCCGCTTGCCTCATCAACCATCCCGCAGCGAGCGGTGCGAGGCCGAAAACTCCGAACCAGAGAATATCCCAGAACAGAGGATTCTCGCTGTCCATGCGAATGCGGTGGATGCCGAGAACCCAATGGGACAGGACGCCGTCGACCACATGCCACGAACCGAACCCGATCAGGAGACAGGCGATAAGCAGGCGGGGCGAACCTTGTGACCGCACGAGCATCCAGAGCCCGATTGCGGCGATCGCATACATCAGAGCGTGAAAGTAGCCGTCGGCGACCACCTGGAACCGCACGTCGTCGGCCCCGAAGGCGCTGAGAAGGTGGTGCCATTGGAGGATCTGGTGCAGCAGTATCCCGTCGAAGAAGCCGCCGAGAGAGAACCCGAGAAGGTAGCCCGCCCAGCGAAAGCGCCCGCGGGTCTCAGACAAGCTCATGACGGCCCTCCAAAAGCAGTTCACCCGGCTCGATGGTCAAGCCGGGTGAATGCATGATGTTCCACGAATGGGGAGAAAGCGGCTTATTCGGCCGCAATCGGCAGAGGCTGCTGCGGCTCGGCGCGGAACTTGGCAAGCAGGTCCGCCTCCTCCGCCTTCGCCGTTTTCAGGTTGCGCTCCTTGATGTGCCCGAAGCCGCGGATCTTCTGCGGGATATTGGCGAGGCCAACCGCAATCGCATGATTGTCCGCATTGAGCTTTGCCACGATCTCGCCGATGCGCCCCTCGAACTCGCGGATGAGCTCGCGCTCCGTGCGGCGCTCATGCGTGTAGCCGAACACGTCGAGCGGAGTGCCGCGCAAGCCCTTGAACTTCGCCAGCACGCGAAAGGCTTTCATCATCCACGGGCCGAAGCTCATCTTCTTCGGCACGCCGGTGACGGGATCCTTCTTGGCGAGCATCGGCGGCGCGAGGTGGAACTCGTAGCGCAGATTCTCACCCTCGAAAGCGGAGGCGACCTGACGCTCGAAATGTCCATCCGTGTAAAGACGGGCGACCTCGTACTCGTCCTTGTAGGCCATGAGCTTGAAGAGCGAGCGCGCCACCGCATCGGTGAGCGCGGTCGAGCCGGGAACGGCCTTGGCCTCCGCTTCGCGCACGCGCTCGACCTGCGTGCGGTAACGCTTGCCGTAGCGCTTGTTCTGGTAAGCGGTCAGGAACTGCACGCGACGTTCGATCACCTCGTCCAGGGTCTCGGAGATCTTCAGCTCGTCGTTCGGCGCCTTCAGCTCGCTCATCATGCGGGCGACCAGCTCAGGCTCCGCCGCCGCGCGACGACCCCAGGCGAAAGCGGAGAGGTTCATCTTCACCGCTTCGCCGTTGAGCTCGATGGCCTTCTCGATGGCAGCGCCCGAGAGCGGCACTTGCCCGGCCTGATAGGCATAGCCCAACATGAACATGTTGGCCGCGATCGAATTGCCGAGAAGCGCGGTCGCGATCGCCGTTGCATCGACGAAGGCGGCGCTTTCCTCGCCAGCAGCACCCTTGATCGCCCGCTTGAGGCGCTCCGTGGGCAGGGAGAAATCGGCATTGCGCGTGAACTCGCCGGGCATGACCTCCGCCGTGTTCACCACGAGCGCGGTCTGGCCCTTCTTCACGGAAGCCAGCACCTTCTTGGTGCCCGTCACCACGAGGTCGCAGCCGAGCACGAGATGCGCGGATTCCGCGCTCACGCGGATGGCGTGGATGTCTTCCTGACGGTTGGCGAGGCGCACATGGCTGTAGACCGCACCGCCCTTCTGCGCGAGGCCGGCCATGTCGATCATGCCCATGCCCTTGCCTTCGAGATGGGCCGCCATGCCGAGGATCGCGCCGATGGTGACGACGCCCGTGCCGCCCACGCCCGTCACGATCACATTGAAAGTGCGGTCGATGGCGGGGATCGCCGGATCGGGCAGCGGCTTGAACGTCATGCCGTCCGTGGAGGCCGTCTCCGGCACCGCCTTCTTCACCTTGGCGCCATGCACCGTGACGAAGGACGGGCAGAAGCCCTTCACGCAGGAGAAATCCTTGTTGCAGTTCGACTGGTCGATCTGGCGCTTGCGGCCGAACTCGGTCTGCACCGGCTGAACGGCGACGCAGTTCGACTGCACGGAGCAATCGCCGCAGGCCTCGCAGACGAGATCGTTGATGATGACGCGCTTGTCCGGATCCGGGAACTCGCCGCGCTTGCGGCGGCGGCGCTTTTCGGAGGCGCAGGTCTGATCGTAGATCATCACCGTGACGCCGGGGATCTGCGCCAGCTCGCGCTGCACCGCGTCCAATTCATCGCGGTGATGAATCGTCATGCGCTCCGGCCAGCGGATCGACTTCGGGTATTTGTGCGGCTCGTCGGTGACGAGGGCGATGCGCTCCACACCCTCCTCGCGGACCTGCCGCGCGATCATGTCGACCGTGAGCTTGCCCTCGTGCGGCTGGCCGCCGGTCATGGCAACGGCGTCGTTGAAGAGGATCTTGTAGGTGACGTTGGTCTTGGTATCCACCGACCAGCGAAGCGCCAGGATGCCGGAATGGTTGTAGGTGCCGTCGCCGAGATTCTGAAACACGTGGCCGCGATTGGAGAACGGCGACTCGCCGATCCAGTTCGCGCCCTCGCCGCCCATCTGCGTGAAGCCGTCCGTGGAGCGGTCCATCCACTGCACCATGTAGTGGCAGCCGATGCCCGCATAGGCGCGCATGCCTTCCGGCACCTTGGTGGACGAGTTATGCGGGCAGCCGGAGCAGAAATGCGGCACGCGGGTCGCCACATCGCCCGTGATCTTCAGCACTTCCTGCGCATGACGGAGCCGCGCCACGCGGCCGCGCAGATCGTCGTTGTTGTGGTAGGCGAGCAGCCGCTCGCCGAGCACGATGGCGATGTCGTTGGGATCGAGCGCGCCCTTCACGGGGAAGAGCCAGTTGCCTGCCTCGTCCTTCTTGCCGATGCAGAGCGGCTGGTTGGCGGTGCCGTAAAGCTCCTCGCGCAGCTGCACCTCGATGAGGGAGCGCTTCTCCTCGACCACGATGACCTTGTCGAGGCCCTGCGCGAATTCCAGAAGCTCGCGCTGCGAGAGCGGCCAGGGGCATGCGACCTTATAGAGGCGAAGGCCCATGTCATTCGCCTTCACCTCGTCGATGCCGAGCTCGTCCATGGCTTGGCGCACGTCGAGATAGGACTTGCCGACCGTGATGATGCCGATCTTCGGATTGCGTCCGCCGGAGAGAACGATGCGGTTGAGGTTGTTGGCGCGCACGAATGCCAGCATGGCGTCGCGCTTGAAGTCCTGAAGGCGCGCTTCCTGATCGAGCACGCCGTCGCGGTTGCGGATGTTGAGGCCGCCCGGCGGCATGACGAAATCGTCGGGCATGACGATCTTCACGCGGTCGAGGGAGCCGTCGACGGAAGAGGTGGACTCGATGTTGTCCTTCACGCACTTGAACGCCACCCAGGTGCCGCAGAAGCGGCTCATGGCGTAGCCGTATTGCCCGTAATCGAGAATTTCCTGAACGCCCGCGGGGTTCAGGATCGGGATCATCACGTCGACGAAGTGAAATTCCGACTGGTGCGCCACGGTGGAGGATTCCGCCGTGTGGTCGTCGCCCATGAGCGCGAGCACGCCGCCATGCTTCGAGGATCCCGCCATGTTGGCGTGGCGGAACACGTCGCCGGAGCGGTCGACGCCCGGCCCCTTGCCGTACCAGAGGCCGAACACGCCGTCATACTTGCCGTCGCCGCGAATCTCGGCCTGCTGGGAGCCCCAGACGGCGGTGGCCGCCAGCTCCTCGTTTAGGCCGGGCTGGAAAACGATGTTGGATTGCTCGAGCCACTTCCGGGCCCGCCAGAGATTCTGGTCCAGGCCGCCGATGGGCGAGCCGCGATAGCCGGAGACGAAGCCGGCCGTGTTGAGGCCCGCCAGCCGGTCCCGCTCGCGCTGCATGAGCAGCATGCGGATCACAGCCTGCGTGCCGGTAATGAAAACGTGATCCTTGGTGAGATCGTACTTGTCGTCCAGCGTAACGCTACGAAGCGCCACATGACCTTCGGCCATGCCGTTCCTCCTTGGAGCCCTCCAGCCCCGCCCGCCGGTTTTCCGGTTCTTGTTGTTATGATTTATGTCAGTAATGCTGACATAATTGTCCGTTCACGTCAATCAAGCGGTCTTGCCCTCGGCCTTCGTTTCGCCTCCATTAACCATAAACCGTCTAGGTCGGGTTTCAGCCTCCAGAATCCCTGGAAGCGTCGCTTTAGAAGTCAACGCATGAACGTCCGTCTGGGTCTCATTCTCTGCCTCACCTTCCTGTTAGCAGGGGTCAGCGTGCCTGCCCTCGCCCACCCTCATGTGTGGATCACCGCCAGGGCGGAGGTCGCCTTCTCGGACGGCAAGGTGACGGGCATCCGCCATCACTGGACCTTCGACGAGGCCTACACGGCCTATGTCACCCAAGGGCTGGACAGGAACAACGACGGCCAGTTGACGCCCGAGGAGCTTCAGGAACTGGCGAACGAGAATGCCGCCGGTCTCGAGGAATTCGAGTATTTCACCACCCTGAAAGTGTCGGGAAAACCGCAGGCCTTCGATAATCCTCGCGAGGCGCGGATGGTCATGGACGGCAAGCAGGTCGCCATGTCGTTCCTTCTGCCTCTGAAGGCCCCCGCGCCGGTCACCGGCCCCATGGCCATCGAGATCGATGACAACACTTTTTTTGTGTATTTCAGCCTCGTGGACAAAGCTGCCGTAACCCTGGCCAATGCGCCGCAGGGCTGCGTGACGAACGTCGCCAAGGCCAAGCCGCTCGATGCGACCATGCAGCAGATCCTGCAGGATGAAGGCGCCATCCAGGCGTCACCCGGCGTGAACTTCACCATGGAATATTCAAACAGGGCGATCATCGCATGTCCGTGACCTCCGCTCCCCTTGCCCCTCCTGTTTCCGGTCAGGCTCGGTTCTGGCAGAGGCTTGGCCTGATGGTGCTGGCGGTCGCGCTGATGGCGGCGGCCATGAGCCTGCTCGCTTTGTGGATCGGTCCGGTCAATGCGCCCGCCCCTCGCTCGCCCTTCGGCATGGGCATCCGCGAGGCCGCGCCGTCCGGCGATTTCGGCGCATGGCTTCTTTCCATTCAGTCCGGCTTCTATGCCAGCCTTCAGGCGAGCGTGCGCGCCCTGAAGGAGAGCGGCGCAGCCTGGGGTTCTCTGCTTTTCGTCGGCTTTGCCTATGGCGTCTTTCACGCTGCAGGCCCGGGGCACGGCAAGGGCGTGATCTCGGCTTATCTGCTGGCCGACGAGAAGGCCCTGCGCAAAGGCTTCATCCTGAGCTTCGCCGCCGCGCTCGTGCAGGCTCTCGTCGCCATTCTTATCGTCGGCACGGTCAACCTCGTGCTGCGGGCCACCGCCTCCACCATGAACAAGATCGCCATGAACGTGGAGCTCGTGAGCTTCATCGCCGTCGCGCTGCTGGGTCTCGCGATCACTTGGCGCAAGAGCGGCAAGGTGCTGGGCGTGCTGGCGCTCGCGAAGAACCCCTTGAGCACGGTGCCCGAGGCAAGCTGCGACCACGTGCATCTGCCGCCGCCCGAGGAGGTCAATCGCCTCACCCGCTGGCGGGACATGGCGGGCGTGGCGATTGCCGCCGGCATCCGCCCCTGCGCGGGGGCGCTCATCGTGCTCGTCTTCTCCCTGGCTCAAGGACTGTTCGCAGCGGGCATCGCGGCCACCTTTGCCATGGCGCTCGGCACGGCGTTGACCACCAGCGCCATCGCAGCCGTGGCGGTCTTCGCCAAGACGCTGGCCTTGCGGCTCGCGGGCGGACGCGGCGCGATAGGCGCGATCGCCATCGCGGGCCTCGAACTTCTTGCCGCGGCCTTCGTGCTGGTTCTGGGCGCAAGCCTGCTCATCGGCCTCTGGAGCCAGGGCCTTTAGGGCCTCCAAGGGTTGCGTCATGCGCAAAGCTCATCGCGCAGCCCTTCATCTCCATGCGTTGTGACTGCGGAAGCTGCTCGCTATAGCTCCGCCCATCAGGCAGAGGGCAAGGGCGTGTCCACCACATCATCGGCGAGCGCACATCGTCTCTACGAAGACATTTCGGCAGGGCTCACCGGCACCCTGATGGTGGCTCTTGGCGTGGCGCTCTACACGAAGGCGACGCTGCTGACCGGGGGCACGGCGGGGCTGGCGCTCCTGCTGCAATATGCGACCCAATTCGAGTTCGGGCCTCTGTTCTTCGCGATCAACCTGCCCTTCTATGCGCTGTCCATTCTGCGCATGGGCTGGAAGCTCACCTTGCGCACCTTCCTCGCCGTGCTCCTGGTGTCCTACCTCTCGCAGCTCACGCCGGGCTGGATCGGCATCGACAGCCTCAACCCCGTCTACGCAGCGATCATGGGCGGCGTGCTGATGGGGGTTGGCCTGCTCGTGCTGTTCCGCCACCGCACCAGCCTCGGCGGCGTGAACATCCTCGCGCTCTACGCGCAGGAGCGCTATGGAATCCGCGCAGGCTACCTGCAGCTCGCCATCGATGCGGTGATCCTGCTGTCGTCGCTCTTCGTCATCGAGCCGTCGAAGGTGGCGCTCTCGCTCGTCGGCACCGCCGTGCTCAACCTGATCCTCGCCACCAATCACCGGCCTGGACGCTACATGGGCGTGAGCTAAAGCCCCAGCGAACCGCCATCCGAGCGCGGATCGTGCACGGCTTCGACGCGGCCGTTGCGCGGGTGCTTCACCAGCATGCCTGCATGGCCCGTGGCATCCGCATAAGGCTTGCCAAGTTCTTCGACCGGATGACCGCAACTCGCGAGCGCGCGCAGCAGGCTGGGGTCGAAGCGATCCTCCACTTTCAACGTTGCGGATGGTGCATTCCAGCTCTTGCCGAAGATCCAGCGCGGCGCATCCACGCTATCGGCAAGGCTCATGCCGAAATCCGCATAGCGCGTGAAGATCTGCCCCAGGATCTGCGGCTGCGGCTCGCCGCCCATGGTGCCGTATGAGAGCACGCGCCCGTCGTTGAACACCGCGAGGCCCGGATTGAGCGTGTGGAACGGCTTCTTGCCCGGCTCGAGGGCTCTCGGGTTGCTGGGATCGAGCGAGAAGCCCAAGCCTCTGTTGTGCCAATGGATGCCGGTGGCCGGCAGCACGCAGCCGGAGCCGAAGGCCCAATAGACGGACTGGATGTAGGACACCGCCAATCCATCCTTGTCGATGCAGCCCATCCATATCGTGTCGCCATCCGCCGATGGCGGCGGATAGGGTGCCGCGCGGCGCATCGCGATCATCGCCGCTTCCTTCTCGAACACCGCAGGCGTGAGGAACGAGGCCGGGTCGAGCGTCGCGTCGCGCGGATCGGCAATGGCCTTGTCGCGGAGCGCGAAGGCGCGCTTGCCCGCTTCGATCAAGCCATGGTGATGCTCCGGAGTTTCGCCGTGCTTCACATCGAGGCGATGGAACAGGCCGAGCATCAGCAGCGCGGCGATTCCCTGGCTCGGCGGCGGCATGTTGTAGACGGTGGAGTGCTTCAGCTCCACGGAGAGCGGCTTTACCACGCGCGCCTGATAGGTCTCGATGTCCTTGCGGGTGATGGGACTGCCGATCCGCTCCAGGTCCGCTGCGATCTCGCGCCCCACATCGCCCCGGTAGAAATCGGCGAAGCCCGCATGCGCCAATTGCTCTAGCGTATCCGCGAGCTTTGGAACCCGCCGCGTCTCGCCTGCGGGCGGCAGCTTGCCGTCCTTCAGGAAAGTTTCGGCAAAACCGGGGGCGGTGAAGAGAGCCTCTTCCTCCAGCATCTTGTTGCGCCCCTCGGCCGCGCCGATCCTGTAGCCCTCGCGGGCGAGACAGATGGCATCGGTGAGAAGCATGTCGCGGGGCAATTGCCCGCCGAGCGCCTTGGCGAGTTCCAGCGCAAGGCCCCAGCCGCTTACCGCCCCGGCCACGGTCAGCGCCGCATCGGGGCCGCGCGGCGGAATGCTGTCATATCCCTTGCTTCGATAGCGCTTGATGGTGGCAAGCGCCCCGGAGGGGCCTGAGGCATCGAGGGCGTGGACCCGGCCCTTGGGCTCCCGCACCAGCCAGAATCCGTCGCCGCCGATGCCGTTCATGTGCGGATAGACCACGGCGATGGTGGCCGCCATGGCGACCATGGCCTCCACGGCATTGCCGCCTGCGGCCAGGATCGTCTGGCCGGTCTCGGCGGCGGCCATATGGGGGGCCGCGACGGCGGCAGTCGAGAAGACGGGGGTCTCGGGCATGATCTTTGAACAGACGCGACAGAATGAATGGCGAGGGGAAACTTGCACCGGAGGGGGCGTTTAGGGTAGTCCCTTCGGCAGATTAAGGAGTACGAACCCGTGGCTCAGGCGAAAAGCACCAACTGGCGCAACGTCATTACTGTGATCAGCATCATGATTCTGGTGGGCGCGGAACTCTTCGGCGTGGCCATTTCCGCCGGCTGGGCCATCGCGGGCCTGTTCGAACTGGGCAACATCGTGGGCTTCGTGCTCATGGGCCTGTTCAGCCTTCTGGCCGGCTACTTCCTCGTGAACCTCTGGCGCCGCTGCATCGCCGTCGAGCCCCTGGCCGAATAAGTTCACCGGCCCTCGCACACCTTCATGACGATCGGATCGGCGTCCGGCGGCACATAGGCCTCCATGGGACGGCACGCGCCTGTTATGCACACCCGCCAATCCGCGGTCGCCCCTGAGCGTCGCATGACGATCTCCGCCTGAGGTGGCAGCTTCGGTTTCCAGGCCCAGGCACCGTTGACGAGCCGCGCGTCGGGCGGCGGCTCCATGCCTGCGCCCGATCCCTTCACCCGCGCCTCGACGATTTCGAGACCCGCGGGCGTTGCGCGCCAATCCTCCTCCCACGCGATCTTCTCGACCGAGTGCGTCCAGGCCAGGGTCATCGCGCCTGCCATGAGAGGCGCGACGACCTTGCCTGCGACGAGGCAGATCAAGGCCGGACTGCCGCCGCCGGCGTCCCCCGGCGCGAGCGCCAGATATGAGCGCCGATCACCAGCACGGCGAGGACGAAGCCGATCTGATCGGTGAGCGGAAGTGCAAGCACCAGGAAGGCTGCAGCCACGGCTGCCGCGAGGCGCTCCCACACGGGCATCTTCGTGCTGAGATACCCGACGGAGGCCGCACCCCAGAGCAGAACCGCAAGGCCGGCTTTCACCACCATGTAGGCGACGTCTGCCCAGTAGGCCGCGCCAGTCAGGCCCGGCACCGGCTGCATCATGAGGGCCGGATCGTAGACCGCCATGTAGGGGATCACGAAACCAGGCAACGCGATGCGCAGCGCTTGAAACCCGATTTTGAAACCGGACGCCTTAGCAATGGGAGCAGCCGCGAACGCAGCAAGCGCCACCGGGGGCGTGAGATCCGCCATGATGCCAAAATAGAACACGAACATGTGCGAGACGATGAGCGGCACGCCCAGGGTCAGCAGCGCAGGCGCGGCAAGCGACGAGGTGATGATGTAATTCGGGATCGTCGGGATGCCCATGCCCAGGATGAGGCTCACGACCATGGTGAGCACCAGCGACAGGATGAGCGAGTCGCGCCCGATGGACACCACCCAGTTGCCGAAGATCGTGCCGATGCCGGTGAGCGTCATCGTGCCGATCACGATGCCGACAACCGCACAGGCAAGACCCACGGGCAGCGCCTGGCGCGCACCGTCGGCGAGCGCATCGCGGCAGGCTTCCAGCGTCTCAGGCCCGCCGCGCGTGAACAGGTTCAGGAGCACGAGAATCCCGACGAGAACGAGGACGAGCGTGACGCCGAGCCACAGGAATGCCGCGGCAAGAAGGCCCAGCCCAACCCAGAACACGAGGCGAACCGTCTCATTCACGAGGCCAAAGGCAAGAGCGCTTCCAAGGATCAGCACAACGGTCAGCGCCAAGCCGATGGAGCCTGCAAAGAGCGGCGTGTAACCGGAGAACAGCAGATAGACGAGAACCGCGAGCGGCAGGATCAGATACCACTTGTCCTTCAGCGCCCGCGCCGCACTCGGCAATTCCGATTTCGCGATCCCGAGCAGGCCTGCACGGCCTGCTTCGAGATGAACGGCGAGGAAAGCAGACGCGTAGTAGAGAATGGCCGGAATGATCGCAGCCTTCACGATCTCGACGTAAGGCACGTCGATGGTCTCGGCCATGATGAAGGCGACCGCACCCATGACCGGCGGCATGATCTGGCCGCCCATGGAAGCGGTCGCCTCGACGCCGCCTGCGAATTCCGGCTTGTATCCGAAGCGCTTCATCAGCGGGATCGTGAACTGGCCCGTAGAGACGACGTTCGCAACGCCCGAGCCCGAGATCGTGCCCATGAGGGCGGAGGAGAACACCGACACCTTCGCCGGTCCTCCCTTGGCACTGCCGAACAGCCCCATCGCCACATCGGTGAAGAGCTGGATCATGCCTGCGCGCTCAAGGAAGGCGCCGAACAGGATGAAGAGGAAGATATAGGTGGCGGAGACGAGGGTGGGCGTGGCGTAGAGTCCTTCGGTGCCGAAGGACATGTGCTCGATCACCTGCTCGAGCGAGTATCCGCGATGGTCGAAGGGAGCGGGCAGGTAATTGCCGAACAGGCAATAGGCGAGAAAGATGCCGGCGACGATGGGGAGCGCGGGCCCCATCACGCGCCACACCAGATAAAACAGGATTGCGATAGCCGAGATGCCGACTACGAGATCGGCCTGGGTCACCTCACCGGCGCGGATCACGAGTTCCTCGTAAAGCGCCCAGTGATAAAGGCCGATGCCGAAGCCGAAGAGGCCGATGATCCAGCCGAGTGCCCGCGTGGCGGTGCTGCCCGCCTTGTGATTTGCCAGCATCGCGCCAGCGACGAGGCAGAGAAAGCCCACGTGCAGCGCGCGCACCACCTGGCTTGGCAGGCTGCCGGGAAACTTCACGATCAGCGCATATGTCACAGCGAGAGAGGCGAGCGCAAGCGCGCCATTGATAATGCTGCGGCCCTTGAGTCGCTGGAAAACGAGCCACCCGGCCCAGACCACGAGCGCAGCGCCGATCAGATAAATTGCAGAGATATTCCCGACGATCGGACGGTCGAGAGGAATGCCGAAGGCGGTGATAATCTGGAAGGTCGAGAAGGATACAGCAATCCAGAACAGGAGGTTGCCGAGAATCCCCTGGCCGAAATTCTCCGGCAGGCCGTGCTCCGGATTGGTTGGCGTAGACGGCTGCTCGAGCGTTGAGATCTCGGACGCATTCATGCCGTGGCTCATCTGAGGCCCTCTTCCCGTAAAATTGTTCTTCTAGTCATGCAAAAGCCGGAGCAGGCAAACCTGCTCCGGCTTCATTACTCAAAAACAGCAGGGTTTAGGAACCCTTCTTTACGCCCTTCTCGTCGAAATAGCGCTGCGCACCCGGGTGCATCGGCACCGGCATGCCGGAAAGAGCGCTTTCGAGCTTGATGTCCTTCGCGGCGGCATGCGCAGCCGCGAGATCGGGCAGGCTCTCGTAGATCGCCTTCGTCATCTGATAGACGGTCTCGTCCTTCACGCCGGAATGGGTGACGAGATAGTTCACCACGGCAGCCGTCGGGACGGGAGCGGTCTGGCCCTCATAGGTGCCGGCCGGGATCGTGGCCGCGATGTAGGGCGTGCCGACCTTGGTCACGATATCGGTGGGGATCTCCACCACGACGATCGGAACGGAGGTGGCGAGGTCGCGGATCGAGGACACGCCGAGGCCGGCCGATTGCAGGGTGGCATCGAGCTGGCGGTTCTTCATGAGCTCGACGGACTCGCCGAAGGGCAGATACTCGACCTTGCCGAGATCCTTGTAGGACAGGCCTGCGCCCTGCAGGATCGCGCGGGCGTTGAGCTCGGTACCGGATTTCGGCGCGCCAACGGAGAGACGCTTGCCCTTCAGGTCAGCCAGCGACTTGATGCCGGATTCCTTGGTGGCCACGATCTGGATGTAGTTGGGGTAGATGGCGGTCACGCCGCGCAGCTTGTCGAGCTTCGACTTGAAGCCGGCCTCTTCGTCGCCGGCCCAGCCCATGGCCAGGCTGTCGCCGAGGGTGAAGCCGATCTCGCCCTTGCCCTGCTGCAGCAGGGTGAGGTTTTCGACGGAGGCCTTGGTGGCCTGGACCGAGGGGCGGGAGCCCTGGACCTTTTCCGTGAACACCTTGGAGAGAGCCACGCCCAGCGGATAGTAGACGCCGGATGTGCCGCCGGTCAGGACGTTGATGAAGTCCTGTGCCTGGGCCGGAACGCTCGCGCCTGCGAGGGCGAGAGCGGTAGCGGCGCCCATGAGGCGGCGCATGATGGATCGATGCATAGACGTACTCCCTTAATTTCGGCACTATTGTTGCAGTGCCTGTGTGTGGCCCTAGTTTTGGCTGCTGACGAACTTTTCTCAAGAGGCTAAGAGGGACTTAATCCTGCCACCTTGGTCGGTAGGGGTCAGTCCTTCCACAGATCACATTCCTGTTGCCCATGCTCAATCGCCGTCAGTTCCTTCAAACCGCAACCGCCACGGCTACCCTGGCAGCCCTAGGGTTTTCAAGCGAGGCCTTGGCGCAGCAAGGCCTGAAGATGGGAGCAACGGCCCCGTTTTCGTTCGACGAACTGAAGAAGCAGGCGGAAACCATGGCGCGCTCGGCCTATACGGCCCCGCCGAGCCCCTCGCCGGAAATCCTCAACCAGATCGATTACGACGCCCACGGCAAGATCCGGTTCAAGACCGATCTGGCGCTCTGGGCCAATGGCCCCGGCGAGTTCCCGGTCACGTTCTTCCACATGGGCCGCTTCTTCCAGAAGCCTGTGCGCATGCATGTTGTGGAAAACGGCCAGGCCCGCGAGATCATCTACGACACCGAGTATTTCGACATGCCGGCGGATTCACCGGCCCGGAAGCTTCCCGACAACACGGGCTTTGCCGGTTTCCGGTTCCAGGAGCCCCGCAGCGGCAGGCTCGACTGGAAGAAGAACGACTGGGTGGCCTTCCTCGGCGCCTCCTATTTCCGCGCCATCGGGGAGCTCTATCAGTACGGCCTCTCGGCACGCGGCCTTGCCGTCGACGTCGCCGTGCATGGGAGGAACGAGGAATTCCCGGACTTCACCCATGTCTATTTCGAGACGCCGCAGCCGGGCTCCGATACGGTCACCGTCTATGCGCTCCTCGACGGGCCGAGCGTGGCGGGAGCCTACAAGTTCGTGATGAAGCGCGCCGCCGCCGTAATCATGGACATCGACAGCGCGCTTTATCTCCGCAGCGACATCCAGCGCCTGGGGCTGGCGCCCCTCACCTCCATGTACTGGTACTCCGAGAAGGCGAAGACCACCGCGGTCGACTGGCGTCCCGAGATCCATGATTCCGACGGTCTTGCCATGTGGACAGGCACCGGCGAGCGCATCTGGCGTCCGCTCAACAATCCGCCGCGCATCATCACCTCCGCCTTCACGGACGAGAACCCGCGCGGGTTCGGCCTGCTCCAGCGAGACCGGAACTTCGACCACTATCTCGACGGCGTCTATTACGACCGCCGCCCCTCGCTCTGGATTGAACCCCAGGGCACCTGGGGCAAGGGCGCGATCCAATTGGTGGAAATCCCGACCGACGACGAGATCCACGATAACATCGTGGCCATGTGGGTGCCCGCCGAGCCCGCCCGCGCTGGGCAGGCTATAAATCTCCGCTACCGCATGTATTGGTCGGCGGAAGAGCCCTACCCGACCCCGCTCGCCCGCGTCGTCGCCACCCGGTTCGGCAATGGCGGCCAAGCCGGTACGATCCGTCCCAAGGGCGTGCGCAAGTTCATGGTGGAGTTCATCGGCGAACCCCTCACCAGGCTGCCGAGCGGCGTGATCCCCAAGCCCGTCCTCTCCGCCTCCCGCGGCGAATTCTCGAACATCCTCACCGAGGCCGTGCCCAACAACGTGTCCGGCCATTGGCGGACCCAGTTCGACCTGACGGTCACCGGCACCGAGCCGGTGGAGATGCGCTGCTACCTGCGCAACGAGAACGAGGTGTTGAGCGAAACCTGGCTCTACCAGTACCACCCGGCGTTCTAGGATTTCCTTTGTAAACTATGATATTAACAGGGGCGTATAAAATACTATACGCCCCTGGAAATGGTCGCTGTTCCGGTCTATGTGTGAGGCATGTCGCACAGCCACGGCCACCACGGTCACCACCATCATCATGGGCACGAGCACCATGACCATGGGCACCATGCCCATGAGCCAAGGTCTCATGCTCCCCGAGTCCTGGCCGCTGCCCCCGCCTTCTCGCTGCTCCGCCTTTCGATCTGGCAGCGCCTGGCCGGTTCTGGGGTGCTGCTCGCCGCCCTGTGGCTGATGGTCTTCGGAGTCATGGGGTAAGTCATGGCCACATCCTCCACCGCGATCCATTTCGATGAAGTGACCCTCGGCTATGGCCGCAGGCCCGCCGTGCATCACCTCCAGGGTGAGATCCCCTCAGGCAGCCTCATCGCCGTGGTCGGCCCCAACGGGGCGGGCAAGTCGACCCTGCTCAAGGGGATCGTCGGCACGCTCAAGCCGCTGGAAGGCCGCATTCGTCTCGATGGCCCGTCCTCCGAGATCGCCTATCTGCCGCAGGCCGCAGAAATTGATCGGTCCTTCCCCCTGTCGGTCTACGATCTGGTTTCCATGGGCCTCTGGTCCCGCTCCGGACTCTTCGGCGGCATCTCGGCGAAGGACCGCACGAAGATCGAGGAGGCGCTCTCGGCCGTGGGCCTCATCGGCTTCGAACGCCGCCCCATCTCGACCCTGTCCGGCGGACAGATGCAGCGCGCGCTCTTCGCGCGTCTGCTCCTGCAGAACGCGCCGGTGATCCTGCTCGACGAGCCCTTCACCGCCATCGACGCCAAGACCACCGCCGACCTGCTCGACCTCGTGCGCCGCTGGCACGACGAGTCCCGCACCGTCGTAGCGGTGCTGCACGATCTCGACATGGTGAAGCGCGTGTTTCCGAAAACGCTGCTCATCGCCCGTGAGCCCGTGGCCTGGGGCGAAACGCCCGATGTGCTCAAGCCCGACAATCTCCTCAAGGCCCGTCGCATGGTGGAGGCGTATGATCCGCATGCGCATGTCTGCCAGCGCGGCGCCGCATAAAGACACGTCCTGTGCTCGACATCCTCTACACGCCTTTCTCAGAATTCGAGTTCATGCAGCGCGCGCTGGTGGGCGTGATTGCGATCGCGCTCGGCGGAGGTCCCGTCGGCGTGTTCCTGATGCTGCGCCGCATGAGCCTGACCGGCGACGCGATGGCGCATGCCATTCTCCCTGGCGCTGCGGTGGGCTACCTGCTCGCAGGCCTGTCGCTGCCCGCCATGACGTTCGGCGGATTGGCGGCGGGCGTCATCGTCGCGATGGCGGCGGGCCTCGTCTCGCGTTTCACGCAGTTGAAGGAGGATGCATCGCTCGCTGCCTTCTACCTGCTGTCGCTCGCGCTGGGCGTCACCATCGTCTCCTTGCGCGGCTCGAACGTCGATCTGCTGCACGTTCTCTTCGGCACGGTGCTGGCCCTCGACGACAACACGCTGCTGCTGCTCGCCTCCATCTCGACGCTGACGGTGCTCGCGCTCGCCGTGCTCTACCGGCCGCTCGTTCTCGAATGCGTGGACCCGATCTTCCTGCGTTCCGTCAGCCATGCGGGCACGCCGACGCATCTCATCTTCCTCGGCCTCGTGGTGATGAACCTCGTCGGCGGCTTCCATGCGCTCGGCACGCTTCTGGCCGTGGGCATGATGATGCTGCCCGCCACCGCCGCGCGCTTCTGGACCAGCGACATCACGATGATGATGATCGTCTCCGTTCTCATCGGCATCGTCTCCGGCATCGCGGGCCTTCTGCTCTCGTTCCATGTGGAGCTGCCCGCAGGTCCCGCGATCATTCTCTCGGCGGGCGCCGTCTATGTGGCGTCCCTGCTGATCGGCCGCGAAGGCGGCGTGCTCTGGCTTGCATGGCCGGGCAAGCATCTGGAAGCCTGAAAAAAGGAACTTATCATGCTGACGAGAAGAACCGCGCTCTCTCTGCTTGCGGGCTCGCTTACGCTCGCGGGGACGCTCCTGCCGGCCGCGGCCCAGACCCCCGAGAGGCTCAAGGTCGTGGCGACCTTCTCGATCCTCGGCGATCTCGTGCGCAATGTGGGCGGAGACCGCATCGAGGTGACCACCCTCGTCGGCCCGAACGGCGATGCGCATGTCTATGCCCCCACACCCGCCGATGCCCGCCGCCTGACGGAAGCCAGGATCGTCTTCACCAATGGCTTGAAGTTCGAGGGCTGGATCGACCGTCTCGTGAAATCCTCCAACACCAAGGCCGCCAAAATCGAAGCCTCCAAGGGCATCAAAACCTTGAAGGAGGAAGCGCACGGCCATGGCCACGATCACGGCCATGGCGGCGTCGATCCGCATGCCTGGCAAAGTGTCGGCAATGCGAAAATCTACGTGGCCAATATCCGCGACGCGCTGATCGCGGCGGATGCCGAGGGCAAGGCAACTTACGAGGCCAATGCCGCCTCATATCTTGCCAAGCTCGACGCCCTGGAAGCCGAAATGAAGGGGCTCGTGGCCAATATCCCCGCCGAGCGCCGCAGGATCATCACCTCCCACGACGCCTTCCGCTATTTCGAGGATGCTTATGGCATCGACTTCGTCGCCCCGCAGGGCGTCTCCACGGAATCGGAAGCCTCCGCCAAGGACGTGGCCCGGATCATCCAGCAGATCAAACGCGAGAAGGTCTCCGCCGTCTTCGTGGAGAACGTGTCCGACGCCCGCCTCATGGAGCGCATCGCCAAGGAGACCGGGGCCAAGGTCGGCGAGAAGGTCTATTCGGACGCCCTTTCCGAGCCCAACGGCCCCGCTGGGACTTACATTGACATGATGAGACACAATATAAGGGCCTTCAGCGCGGCCATGTCGAGCTGACCGTTTCCTACCCTCCCCCTGAGGGGGAGGGTCGAAGCGCTTAAGTGCTTCGGGGTGGGGTGGCAGCGCGACCTCACCCGAGCTGGTGTTTCCACCCCACCTCGGCCTCTCGGCCGATCCTCCCTCTCAAGGGGAGGATGAAAGTTGCGGACCATCCGATGACCGACAAGATCCCCGTTACCGTCCTCACAGGCTATCTCGGCGCCGGCAAGACCACTCTCCTCAATCGCATCCTCACCGAACCGCACGGCAAGAAATACGCCGTGATCGTCAACGAGTTCGGCGAGATCGGCATCGACAACGAGCTTGTCGTCGGCGCCGACGAGGAAGTGTTCGAGATGAACAACGGGTGCATCTGCTGCACCGTGCGCGGCGACCTGATCCGTATTCTCGACGGCCTGATGAAGCGCAAGGGCAAGTTCGACGCGATCATCGTCGAGACCACGGGCCTTGCGGACCCCGCGCCCGTCGCCCAGACCTTCTTCATGGACCAGGACGTATCCGACACCGCGCGCCTCGACGCCGTGGTGACGGTGGCCGACGCCAAGTGGCTCTCCGACCGCCTGAAGGATGCGCCCGAGGCCAAGAACCAGATCGCCTTCGCCGACGTGATCATTCTCAACAAGATCGATCTCGTGAACGAGCAGGAGCTCGGCGAGGTCGAGGCGCGCATCCGCGCCATCAATCCCTACGCCACGATTCATCGCACGCAGAACGCAGCGGTGCCGCTGAACGAGGTGCTCGACCGCAAGGCCTTCGATCTCGACCGCATCATCGAGATCGAACCCAGCTTCCTGGAAGAGGGCCATCACCATCATCACGACGAGGAGATGCAGTCCATTTCCGTGAAGATCGACGGCGAGGTGGACCCGGAGAAGTTCATGCCGTGGATTTCCAACCTCACTCAGGTCGAAGGCCCGAACATCCTGCGCTGCAAGGGCATCGTCGCATTCCCGAACGAGCCGAAGCGCTTCGTGTTCCAAGGGGTGCACATGATCCTCGACGGCGACGTGCAGGGCGAGTGGAAGCCGGGCGAGAAGCACACCTCCAAGGTGGTCTTCATCGGACGGGACCTGAACGAGAAGGCAATCCGCGAGGGCTTTCTCGCCTGCGCTGCGTGACGCGCCTTCATCCGCCGGCGCTTCTCCATGACGACATTCGTGCTGTCCGGTTCCCTCAACCGGACAGTCCTCGCGTTGGAAGCTTCCTGTCCTCCTGTTCGGGAACTCCATGCGCGGACTGAGTGCACGCCCCCATCGAGCCGAGCGCCGTCATCGCGAAAGCAATCATGCTCAAAATTTTCATGCCGGGGCTCCTAATCCTCAAAAATTCATCATGCGCCCGTCATCTGACTGCGGCCATGGCGCAAAAGGCGTAGCCTCGTGGCTGGGGTCCTCGACCGCGCCTTGCCTTGCCTTGCCTCCCTGCAATCATGTTATGGGAAGGCCACCTGAAGGGATTGCTTCAATGAGTGCTGGAACTGCTCCATCCTTGACCCAGAACGTGACGCCCGTTGCTGCGGGCGCGCATGTCACCGCCATCGGCTGGATGAAGGGCACCGCCGCCTTCAGCTCGAGCGACGGCGGCGTGGTGCTGGTGAAGGACGGCGAGACCCATCGCGTGGACGCCCATCCCGACGCAGGCATCCTGGTCGGAGCGAGCGACGGCGAGCGGTTCGTGACCGGCGGCGATGACGGCCGCGTGGCTGTCACCGGCCCGGATGGCTCCACGAAGACCTTGGCCGAGGCCAAGGGGGCCTGGATCGACGCCCTGGCGCTCAACGCTTCCGGGGCCTTCGCCTATGCCGCCGGCAAGCGCGTGTTCGCGCGCGACGACAAGGGCCGCGAGAAAACCCTGGAAGTCCCCTCCACCGCGCGGGGCTTGGCCTTCGCGCCCAAGGGCTATCGCCTCGCGATCTCGCATTACAACGGCGCGACCCTGTGGTTTCCGAACGTGGAGGCCAAGCCGGAAGCGCTCGACTGGAAGGGCTCGCATATCGACGTGACCTGGTCGCCGGATGCGCGCTTCGTGGTCACCTCCATGCAGGAGAACGCGCTCCACGGCTGGCGCCTGATCCCCGACAAGGGCCACATGCGCATGAGCGGCTATCCGTCGAAGACCCGCTCGTTCTCGTGGTCGCATGACGGCAAATGGCTTGCCACCTCCGGCGCGGAAGCGGCCATCATCTGGCCCTTCGAATCGAAGGAGGGCCCCATGGGCAAAGCACCGCGCGAATGCGGCGTGCGGCCCGCCAAGGTGAGCCGCGTGGCGTTCCATCCCAACACCTCCGTGCTGGCGGTGGCCTATGAGGACGGATGCATCCTGATGATCCGCCTCAACGACGCCTCGGAGCTTCTCGTTCGCCCTGCCGTCAAAGGCAGCGGCGTCACGGCCATGGCGTGGGACAAGGGCGGTAAGCGCCTCGCCTTCGGCTGCGAGGACGGTCAGGGCGGCATCCTGACCTTGCCCGCATGAGATCGCCCGTGGCCCTGTTCGGCGCTTTCCTGAGAGGCACGTTCGGCCTGCCCAAGCCCGACCGGGAGGCTATCGAGCGGGTGAAGGACATGGTGCGTGCGGCGCTCCAGGCCTCGCCCGATACGGCTTTCGCGGTGAACGAGATCGCCTGCAACGATCCAGGCTGCCCCGGAATCGAGACGGTCATCCTGGTCATGGAACCTGGACAGAAGACCCGGGCGCTCAAGGTTCCGAAAACCCTGGATGAAGTTACGGAACCAGATATCCGCGCGGTGCTTGACCGTTAAGGAGGTCGGAACGTGCCACGGATCGTTCGCATCGTTGCTTTCGGGCTTGGGCTCTTCGGCGGCATCGTCGCATCGCAGGGGCCGGAATATTCGCAGCAATACCGCCAGCGCCTCGGCGGCGCGATCGACGAATTGCAGCGCGTGATTGCCCGCTTCGATGCGGACGCCCAGGCCAATGGCGAAACGCAGGGCAGCGCCATCGCGCGGCTGCGCTCAAATCCCGACGATCTCGTGAGCCGGCAGGGCGTCGCGATGCAGGGCAACGTAGAGCGGCTCAGCCATCTGCAAGCCCACCGGGAGGCAATGCTTCAGTCAGGTCCCTTTTCACGCATCGCCCTCATGGTTCGCGATGGTGACAGGGACGTGATGGAAGCAGCTTATCGCGATTTCGAGCCGGCTGTGCCGGTGACGGAAGAAGGCATTCTCTCCACCGCCATCGGCTTCATTGCCGTGTGGGGCGGTATCCTGCTGCTCGCGGGGTTCGTGCGCAGCTTCCGGAGACGGCGGCCTCGCGCACGATCCGTCGTTCAGGCCTAAGCCTCGCGCTCCGGCTTTCCGGCGAGCACCACGTAGAAGCCTAAGCCGTCATTCGCGGGCAATGTCTGCAGCCGGTCGATCCAGCCGCGCTTCTTGGCTTCCAGCAGCGCCTTGCCGACAGGCTGAAAGAGCGTTTCTCCTCCGCCTTCCGGCGGCGGATCGAGACGCACGGCGACCGATTTCGCCTGCGCGAAGCGGCTGCGTTCAAGCATGTCCTGCAGCGAAACCGACGCCTGCTCGCGGGAAGCGCCGCGCAGATCGAGAACCGTCTCCGCATCGACGACGCCGAGACCGCCGCGCAGCTTGTCGGCGTAGAATTCCTCGAAATGAGGCATGTCGATCACTCCCTCACGCTGTCTCAAAACATACAACGAACATGGCCGGCTGTGAGGCCGGCCATGTGTAGAGCGTCAGCGCACCAGAATGTTCCGGAACTGCCACGGATCGGAGGTGTCGATATCCTCCGGGAAGAAGCCGGGACGGTCGTCCAGCGGCGTCCAATCCGTGTAGTAGCCCTTCACCGGACCGAGATAGGGCATCTGCACTTCGAGGCAGCGCTGGAAGTCGATGTCGTCGGCTTCCACGATGCCCGCATTCGGGTTCTCCAGCGCCCACACCATGCCGGCGAGAACGGCTGAGGTCACCTGAAGGCCGGTGGCGTTCTGATAAGGCGCCAGCTTGCGGGTCTCCTCGATGGAGAGCTGCGAGCCGTACCAATAAGCGTTCTTGGCATGGCCGTAGAGCAGCACGCCGAGCTCGTCCTTGCCGTCGACGATCTCGTCCTCGGTGAGGATGTGCTGCTTGCCCTGGAACTTGCCGGCGGCGCCGAACATCTCGTGCATCGACAGCACGGCGTCGTTCGCCGGATGATAAGCGTAGTGGCAGGTCGGACGATAGGCGACCTTGTCGCCGTCGCGCACGGTGAAGTAATCCGCGATCGAGATCGCCTCGTTGTGCGTGACCAGGAAGCCGTATTGCGGGCCGGGCGTGGGGCACCAGGAGCGAACGCGCGTGTTGGCGCCGGGCTGGAGCAGATAGATCGCGGCGCCGCAGCCCTTGTCGTGCGTGCGGGCGTTCTCAGGCATCCATTTTTCGTGCGTACCCCAGCCGAGTTCCGACGGCTGCAGGCCTTCGGACACGAAGCCTTCCACGGACCAAGTGTTCACGAACACGCCCATGGGCTTCGGATTTTCGGCGCGCTGCGTGTCGCGCTCGGCGATGTGAATGCCCTTCACGCCAACACGCTGCATGAGCTGCGCCCATTCCTCGCGGGTCTTCGGCACCGCGACATCGAGGCCGATATCCTTGGCCACGTTGAGCAGCGCCTGCTTCACGAGCCAGGACACCATGCCGGGATTTGCGCCGCAGCAGTTCACGGCAGTGGGGCCGCCGGGCGCCTGGCGGCGCGCATCGAGGATGTTCTCGCGCAGCATGTAGTTGGTGCGCGCAGCCGGATCGGCGTTCTTGTCGAAGTAGAAGCCGAGCCACGGCTCAGCCACGGTATCGATATAGAGCGCGCCGAGTTCGCGGCAGAGCTCCATGATGGCGCGGGAGGACGTATCCACCGACACGTTCACGCAGAAGCCCTGGCCGCCGCCTTCCGTCAGAAGCGGGGTGAGAATCTCGCGGTAGTTCTCGGGCGTCAGGGCCTCGGTGACGAGGTCGATGCCACGCACGTCGAGCATGGAGCGGTCGGTGTCGACCGGATCGATGACCGTGAAGCGGTTCTTGTCGAATTCGAAATGCCGCTCGATCAGGGGCAGCATGCCTTTGCCAATCGAGCCGAAGCCGATCATGACGATCGGGCCGGTGATGCGGCCATGAATGGGCCAAGTGGTCATCGATGTTTCTCCTTCGTGGAAGCCTGCAATTGGCAGAGATGTCTCCGGGTTGGACAATTCCGGGCGCATCTAGGATTGAGGAGCCCCCGGGGTCAATGCCTGCGATCTCCTACACACGCGCAAAAGCACATACGCCGCCGATGGCGAGCATCCGGGGCGAGAGAAAGTCCTCCCGGCGGTTTAAGCCTCGACATTGGAGAACAAAGTCTCATGATGCCATTTCAACCCTTCGACCCCTGATTTGCGACCGATGAAATTCCATGAACTTCTCATGCGTCATGGGCGCGTGATCGGCCTCGGCTTTGCCCTCACCTTCCTGTCCTCCTTTGGGCAGACCTTCTTCATCTCGCTCTCGGGGCCGGATATCCGGGAAACCTTCGGCCTCACGAACGGCGCCTTCGGGCTCATCTATTCCACCGCCACCCTGTGCTCGGGCCTGCTGATGATCTGGGTCGGCGGCGTCATCGACCGCATCGACATCCGCCTCTATGCCACCATCGCTCTTGCAGGCTTGGCGCTCGCCGCTCTCAGTCTTTCGCTTGCGCCGAACGTTCTCATGCTGGGCTTGAGCCTCTTTGCCCTGCGCCTCTTCGGCCAGGGCATGTCGAGCCATGCGGGCGTCATGAGCACGGCCAGGCTTCCAGCGGGAATCCGCGGCCGCGCCACCGGGATTTCCGCCCTCGGCTTTCCAGCCGGCGAAGCCATTCTGCCTGGAACTGTCATCGCGCTCATTGCGATGCTCGGATGGACGGGAGCATGGCGAAGCGCTGCGCTTTTCATTCTCGTCTGCCTGGGCCTCGGCTGGGGCTTGAGCCTTCTCCTGCCTGCGAAGGATCCCGATCCGGACGGGGCGGCGCACGACGCCAGCCAACCGGAGGCGGGGCCGCGTTGGAGCGAGACCTTGCGCGACTGGCGTTTCCTCGCCCTCGTTCCGACCATGATCGGATACCCGGCCATCGTGACGGCCTACTTCTTTCACCAGCGTCTCATTGCCGACATCCAGGGCTGGCCTCTGGAACTGCTGGCGACCAGCATCACCGTCTTCGCTCTCGTTTCCGTGACGGTTGCGATGCTCACAGGCAGCCTCGTCGACAGGTTCGGCGCGGTGCGGCTGAGTCATTTCTATCTGCTCGGGCTGACCGTTGCGTCCGTCATGCTCGCGGGCTTCGACGGGCCGTTTCTGGCGCCCGTTTTCTTCGGGCTGATCGGTCTCTCCGCGGGTGCCACCAACGTCATCATCGCGTCCGTGCTGGCGGAGCTGTTCGGCACGCGGCATCTGGGGAAAATACGCGCTCTGGCCGGAGCGATCATGGTGGTGGCCTCGGCCGCAACGCCGGGCGCCATCGGTTTGCTGTTCGATGCGGGAATAAGCCTTGGCGCGATCGCGCTCGGCTTTGCCGCTTATCTGGTTGCGGCGGCAGGCGTCACATTCGTGCTGCCCAACCCGAGAGCCGTTTGACGGCTCCCGGATCGGTGTTTGGCGTTATGCGGCCGGACGCATGCCGGGCAGCCGTCCCTGCGCCGCCGCAGCGACGAGCGCGGTGAGATCGGGCTTGTCCTCGAAGGCGCCCGTTGCGGATACGAGACCGCGCGCACCATCGAGATAACCCTCTTCCATTTCGAGCGCGAGGAAGCGGTTGCGCTCGTAGGGACCGGGCAGCCAGAGCGAACCGGTCTTCTGGGTGGAGAAGCCGAAGCGCTCGTAATACGGCGCATCGCCGACCAGCAGCACCGCCTTGTGACCGAGATCGGCCGCGCGCTTCAGCGACTCGCGCATGAGCTTGCCGCCGAGGCCGAGGCTCTGCAGCGCGGGATCGATGGCGAGCGGGCCGAGCATCAAGGCTGCGCGGTTCGGACCGGCGGAGACGTGCCACAGGCGCACGGTTCCGACGAGCTCGCCATTCTGCTCGATAGTGAGCGACAGACCGTCCGCAGCCTTGCGGCCCTCGCGCAGGCGCTCGCAGGTCTTCTGGAACCGGGCAGGCCCGAAGCATGTGTCGAGCAGCGTCTCGCGCGCTTCGACATCGTGGAAGGATTCTTCGCGAATCGTGATCATGGCCGTGGCCTCCCAAAACTCGTGGGGTGAGCGACAGCCCTCGCACCGATGAGCATCGTCGCTCATCGGCCGTCCGGGACAACTGTGGTGGAGTTGGTGCCTGCCTCATTCAACGAGGCAGGCGGGACGTGATCAGATCACGTAGGACTTGAGCGGCGGGAAGCCGTTGAACGCGACCGCCGAGTAGGTGGTCGTGTAGGCGCCCGTGCCCTCGATCAGCACCTTGTCGCCGATCTCCAGCGAGACGGGGAGCATGTAGGGCTCCTTCTCGTAGAGAACGTCGGCGGAGTCGCAGGTCGGGCCAGCCAGCACGCACGGAACCTTGCGGTCGTCGTCGCGCTCGCTGCGGATCGGATAGCGGATCGACTCGTCCATCGTCTCGGCGAGACCGCCGAACTTGCCGATGTCGAGATAGACCCAGCGCACCTCGTCCTCATCGCGGCTCTTCTTCGAGACGAGAACGACCTCGGCCTCGATGATGCCCGCGTTGCCGACCATGCCGCGGCCCGGCTCGATGATCGTCTCCGGGATGCGGTTGCCGAAATGCTTCGACAGCGCACGGAAGATCGACTCGCCGTAAGCTTCCACCTGAGGAACCGTCTTCAGGTACTTCGTCGGGAAGCCGCCGCCGAGGTTGACCATCGACAGGTGGATGCCGCGGTCCGCGCACTCGCGGAAGATCGCGGAAGCGGAGCCGAGAGCCTGATCCCAGGCTTCCGTGTTGCCCTGCTGCGAACCCACGTGGAACGACACGCCGTAGGCTTCCAGGCCGAGGCGAACGCCGTGCTCGAGCACGTCGACAGCCATCTCCGGCACGCAGCCGAACTTGCGGGAGAGCGGCCACTCGGCGCCGGCGCCGTCGCACAGGATGCGGCAGAACACCTTCACCTCAGAGGCAGCAACGCCAGCCGTCTCGGCAGCGCGGGCGATCTTCTCCACCTCGGCTTCGCAATCGACCGCATAGAGACGCACACCCATCTCGAGGGCGCGAGCGATGTCGCGCTCCTTCTTGATCGTGTTGCCGAAGGAGATGCGGTCGGGCGTTGCGCCGGCATCCAGCGCGAGCTGGATCTCGACCACGGAGGCCGTGTCGAAGCACGAGCCAAGCTCGGCCAGGAGCTTGAGCACCATCGGGTCGGGGTTCGCCTTCACGGCGTAGAACACGCGCGTGTCAGGGAGCGCACGGGCAAACTTGGAGTAATTGTCGCGCACGACATCGAGGTCGACGACGACGCACGGGCCGTCCTCACGTCGGTTACGCAGGAATTCACGAATGCGCTCAGTCATGGCGCTCTCCCCACCACAGGTTCAATGGAGGTCTTGTCCAGCCTCCGGATTGAAGTTTGGACGGTCAGACAAGCTGCCGCCCGGCGTCAGCGAGAGAAGATGCATCCCGCTTCGTGCGATGGAGACACGACAAGCGCAGATGGGCTCTTCACCCGACGATGCTGCCGTGGATTGGATGGGGAATTCCCGTCCGCACGCCTGGCAATGATAAACAAGCCTCTTCGGTGTCGACCTTTGGAGGGCCAACGAGACCAAAAAAGCCCGTTCGTCGTTGCTTTAAGTCGCGTCCCCCGTTGAGAACGGGGTGCGCCGGTTTTCGCCTCCGGCTGCCGGTTAGGGGTAGTCGAGAGCTAGGATGCTCTCGGGCGGCTGTCCGGCCTCTTGTCCGGATGCCCACCAACCGACACACGACCACAGGCACGTGCGAAATTGGGCAAGCGGGAGATAATCACATTCACCCGGGATCACAAGACCTTTTCGGGCCTTGCACGAAATTTTTTAACCCTCGTTTTGGGTAGGGAATGGCGAGGCTTCTATTCAGGCCCTATTAAGCGGCCCAAGCTCACCCATATCCTATTGTGGCAGCTCCCGAAGCCTGCCTCCCCTTGCACTCAGGAAAGAACCTCTCCCTGCCATGACGCACCTCTCCCGCCGTGCCCTCCTGCAAAGCCTGCTCGCCGCGACCGCTTTCTCCACCTGGGGCGGGGAGGCTCTCGCGCAAGCTCAGCAGAACGGCGCGCCGGCTCCGAACCCGTTCCGATTCGAGGATGTGGTGCGCCGGGCGCGGGAATTGTCGGGCGCCCCGTTCGAGGGGAATGTTGCCCAGCTGCCCGAACCGCTCAACCGGTTGAGCTTCGACGATTACCGCGACATCCGCTTCCGCCCCGACAAGGCCCTGCTCGCCGCCGGGAACGGCCCGTTCCGGATGCAGCTTTTCCATCTCGGCTTCCTTTACCAGCGCCCCGTCACCGTCAACGTCATCCGCGACGGCGTGCCGACCCCGGTGCCCTATCAGCGCGAGCTGTTCGACTACGGACGCAACAAGATCGAGCGACCGCTCCCTGTGAACCTGGGCTTTGCGGGCTTCCGCCTTCATTACCCGCTCAACAATCCCAAAGTGCTCGACGAGCTGATCGCATTCCTCGGCGCGAGCTATTTCCGCTTCCTGGGGCGCGACCAGAAATACGGCCTCTCGGCGCGCGGCCTTGCGATCAACGTGGAGGGCGGGGAGAAGGAAGAGTTTCCGCATTTCCGCGAATTCTGGATCGATATGCCCAAGCCCGACAGCGACCGGGCCACGATCTATGCGCTTCTCGACAGCCCCTCCGTGACCGGGGCCTACCGGTTCGAGGTCTACCCGTCGAAGGAGACCACCCTCGACGTGACGGCAACGCTCTTCCCGCGCCAGCGGCTTGAGAATGTGGGGCTTGCTCCCCTCACCTCCATGTTCTTCGAAGGCGAGAACGACCGGAAGCCCACTGACGATTACCGGCTCGAGATCCACGATTCGGACGGGCTGCTCATGCAATCGGGCGCGGGCGAATGGATCTGGCGCCCGCTGCGCAATCCGAGCGTGAAGAAAATCTCGTCCTTCTCCGACAACAACCCGCGCGGCTTCGGACTGATGCAGCGCGACCGGGTGTTCGAGAACTACCAGGACCTCGAGGCCTATTACCACCAGCGCCCGGGCTATTGGGTGGAGCCGGTGGGCGAATGGGGCGAGGGCTGGGTGGAGCTTGCGGAGATCCCGACCCAGGACGAGACCCACGACAACATTGTGGCCTATTGGCAGCCAGCGAAACCCTACGAGCCGGGCCAGGAGGTGAGCTTCTCCTATCGCCTGCGTGCAGCGGGCGCCATCGGCGCCATGCATCCGGGCGGCAAGGCGGTCAACACCTTCCAGACCCCGCCCCGCGCCAGCGGCTCGAACAGCCCGAGCGACCGCACCCATCGCCGCTTCATCATCGACTTCGCAGGCGGAGACCTCGCCTATTACATGAGCGTGGCGGATCAGGTGCAGCTGGTGCCCACTACTTCCACCGGGCAGATCACTCACACCTTCGTCATGCCGAACGAGCACATCAAGGGCTTCCGTGCCGCGATCGACGTGAAGCTGGAGCCGGGCCAGTCGACGGACCTGCGCGCCTTCCTGAAGGCCGGCAACCGGGCGCTGACCGAAACCTGGACCTATCCCTGGTCCGTGGAGTGAGATCGCGCCTCCCAGGGGAATCCCGGATCGCTTGACGAGTGAGGCGCGCTTCCCTCCCCCTTGCGGGGAGGGATCGAGGGTGGGGGTCGGATAGTCGGAACGCTTTGCTGATCCAGGAAGCCTGGCAGCCCTACCTTGTCATAGCCGGGCTTGTCCGCATCATCCACGTCTTTACGCCCTCTGTCCTCATCCTGAGGAGCAGCGCAGCTGCGTCTCGAAGGAGGGTCCAGTGCACTCTGGATCCTCCTTCGAGACGGCCCTTCAGGCCTCCTCAGGATGAGGCCGAGCGTGAGGGGGCGAGGGTCAAAGGTCGCAAAGTCGGAACGCTGCGCTTCATCCAGAACGCCCGACAATCCTACAGCAGATCCCCTCTCCCGGGTGGGAGAGGGGCAGGGGTGAGGGCCCCCCCCTGTCCGGAGAAGGCAGTCCCTCACCCGGAGCTGCGCTCCGACCTCTCCCACCCGGGAGAGGTCTTCCTGTGTCTCGCTGGGTCATCCGCTCACCCGGTCAATCGACCCCCACCCCTGCCCCTCCCCGCAAGGGGGAGGGAACCCGTGCCTTACCCAAGCACAGCAGCGGATGCAATGTTCTTACTTTGTTCTTGACTTTGGTCCTAACCTGAGCTATAGCTGTGGGCATCCGGCTCCAGGAGGGGCGCGCTCGCGAGGCGTCGTGAATGATGGGAGCCGGAGCGGTCCTATGCAGGTGCTGACGCAGCGCCTGGATGGGAGGCCCATCGCTGCAAGATGCGGTGTACGCCTAAACAAACCGTGCGCGAGGAGCCGTCGGGTTCTTCACACACTAGACACCCGAGCCGGACGCCTCCTCGCGCCCTCCCTCGTCCCATCACCCTCGGAGCTACAGCTCGCGAGGACACTTCCGCTTGCTCTTTGACATTCATGCCCGCTCTTTTCCGATTTCCCTTGCAGGGATTGGCCCACCGCAAGCGGCCTTGCCAAGCGCGTCGGAACCGCGCAGAACCGGGCCCTGAATGCGCACGGATCGGCTGTGTCGAGGCAAGGGCGAATGCGATGAAGCGGAATGCTTGGGCAGCAGGGCTGCTGATGTTTCTGGCCGGCTCGGCCGTGGCACAACCGGCCTTGCGCGAAGCCACTTTCGGCACCAACTGGCTCGCCCAAGCCGAGCACGGTGGCTATTATCAGGCGCTCGCCGACGGCACGTACGAGAAATACGGCCTGAAGGTCACCATCGTTCCGGGCGGCCCGCGCGCCAACAACCGCATGCTCATGAGCGTCGGCAAACTCGACTTCTACATGGGCGGCAGCCTGATTCAGGCCTTCTCCGCCGTGGAGAAGAACATTCCGACCCTCGTCGTCGCGGCCCATTTCCAGAAAGACCCGCAGGTTCTCATGAGCCATCCGGGCAACGGACTCGACACCTTCGACGATCTCAAGAAATCGAACGACATCCTGCTCTCGAAGGATGGCTCGGCCACCTTCTTCCAATGGATGAAGGCGGAGTTCGGCTTCAGGGACGAACAGGTGAAGCCCTACGGTTTCAGCCCCGCGCCCTTCATCGCCAACAGCAGGTCCGTGCAGCAGGGCTACGTCACATCCGACCCGCTGGTGATCGAAAAGACCGCCGGATTCAAACCCAACGTTTTCCTGCTCGCCGATCACGGCTTCAGCACCTACTCGACCACGGTGGAGACACGGCGCGACGTGGCGGAGAAGGATGCCGACCTCGTGCAGCGCTTCGTCGACGCCTCAACCATCGGCTGGTACAATTATCTTTACCGCGACAATGCGAAGGGCAACGCGCTCATCAAGCGCGACAACCCTGAGATGACCGACGAGATCCTCAGCTACGCCGTGGCGAAGATGAAGGAACACGGCATCGCCGATTCGGGCGACGCGCAGAAGCACGGCATCGGCGCCATGTCGGATGAACGCATGAAGGATTTCTTCGACAAGATGGTCAAAGCCGGTCTCTTCAAGGCCGACCTCGATTACACGAAGGCTTACACGCTCCGGTTCGTGAACAAGGGCGTCGGGCTTGAGCTGAAGAAGTAAGACCCGCTCCCATCCAGACCGAACATCGTATGACCGCATCCACGCTCGTTTCGCTCGATCATGTGAGCAAGGTTTTTGCCAACGGCGTGGCGGCCCTTGGGCATTTCGATCTTCATGTGCGCGAGGGCGATTTCATTTCCCTCCTCGGTCCGTCGGGCTGCGGGAAATCGACGGTGCTGCGGCTGATCGCAGGCCTGACCGAACCCACATCGGGGAGCGTTTCCTGGCCCGGCTGCAATGAAGCGGATCATCGCAGCGAAATCGGCTTCGTGTTTCAGGAACCGACCCTCATGCCCTGGGCCGATGTGGCGGATAACGTGTGGCTGCCCCTGCGCCTGCGCGGCGTTTCGCGGTGGGAGGCGAGAGAGCGCATCGCGGAGAGCCTCGCGCTTGTCGGGCTGAAGGATTTCGCCAAAGCCTATCCGCGCGAATTGTCCGGCGGCATGAAGATGCGCGTGTCCATCGCTCGCGCGCTCAGCGTGAAACCGCGCCTTCTTCTGATGGACGAGCCCTTCGCGGCGCTCGATGAAATCACGCGCTTCAAGCTGAACGACGATTTGCTCACGTTGCAATCCGAGCTGAACTGCACCGTCGTGTTCGTGACGCATTCGGTTTACGAGAGCGCCTATCTCTCGAACCGCATCGCGGTTCTGACGCCGCGCCCGGGCCGCGTCATCGCCGAGATTGCGGGAGTTCCCGTGCAGGAACGCGGCAGCGATTTCCGGACGAGCATGCCCTATGCGGAACTATGCCGGCAGGTATCGCAGATCCTCACGCGCAATCTTGCGGATGGGGGCATGGCATGACGCGCAATCCGCTGAAGCTCGTTCTGCCGCTCACGGTTTTTGTCGCAGCGATCGCGTTCTGGGAGCTTTACGTGCGCATGGCCGCCGTGCCTCCCTATATCCTTCCCGCGCCCAGCCTCATCGCAGCGACGATGAAAGACGATTGGCCTCTCCTTTCGTCGTCTCTCATGACGACACTGGAGACCACGCTTGCCGCACTCGTCCTTGCCGTGATCGGCGGCGTTGCCCTGGCAATGGCGCTGAGCCTTTCGCGCATCGTCGAGTATTCGCTCTATCCCTTCGCCGTCGTGCTGCAGGTGACGCCCGTGATCGCGATTGCACCCCTGCTGCTGATCTACATGCCGCAGGACGTTGCGGTGCTGGCCTGCGCTTGGCTCGTCGCCTTCTTTCCGATCCTGTCGAACACGATGCTGGGACTGCAATCCGTGGACAGGAACCTGCTGGAGCTGTTCCAGCTCTACGGCGCGTCAGCGCGGCAGGATTGGAGGGCCCGCCTTCGCTCCCGCCTGAAGGCCTTCTGGCATCTGCGCCGCCCGGCAGCCCTGCCCGCTTTCCTCGCGGGGTTGCGGATCGCAGGCGGGCTCTCTCTCATCGGCGCCGTCGTGGCCGAAATGGCGGCAGGTTCCGCGGGAGCCGGGTCGGGATTGGCCTATCGCATCATCGAAAGCCAGTACCGACTCAACATCCCCCGCCTTTTCGCGGCCCTCGTTCTCTTGGCGCTGACGGGTGTAGCACTATTTCTTTTCTTGAGCCTCCTGACCCGCTTTCTGCTGCGGCATTGGCACGAAAGCGCGCTTCCCCGGGAGGTATGATGCGAGATCTGTTGATGGAAGACGGATCGGTCATCGAAACGTCATGAGTTCCTGCTCATGGTGATATAACGACGAGCACCAGAGGAATCTCGCATGGACAAGGACATCATTCATCCGGGCGTCAAAAGCGTCGGCTGGGCCCTCGTCCAGGCATCGCGCCTCCACCGCAGCCGCACAGGCGACAAGCTCTCCGAGCTCGGCCTCTTCGCGGGGCAGGAGCAGGTTCTCCAGGCCCTCGCCAGCTCCGGCCCCATGACCATGGGCGATCTTGCTGCCATTCTGCGCGTGCGCCCGCCCACAGCCTCCAAGACAGTGTCGCGCCTTTCCTCCCTCAAGCTCGTCGAGCGCCACACGGAGCCGGGTGACGCGCGCGTCGTTCGCGTGAAGCTCACCAAGGAAGGCAAGCGCAAGGCCGCCGCCATCGATGCCATCTGGGACGAGGTGGAAGCCGAGCTTCTCGCAGGCTTCGACAACAAGGACCGCAAACGCCTCCGCAAGCTGCTGCGCAAGGCCGCCAAGAACCTCGCCGGAATCACCGGCGCCGATCAGACCGGCTTCGAGGCCGAGGACGATCTGGAGGATCTGGGCAACGAAGAGCCTGAGCTCGCGGCAACCGCCTAAATGTCATCCAGAGTTCTTTAGGCTTCACACCACGCGCTCCATCGCATCCGGCTCGAACTTGCTCTATCGTGACCTGACGAGACAGCAGGAGCCAAGCCCTTTCCAATGAGCGACGAGCCGATCAGCAGTCTGCCGGGAGTAGGCCCTGTCACCCAGGGCTGGCTCGAGGAGGCTGGCATTCGCACCATCTCGGATCTTGAGGCGATCGGCTCCGTAGAGGCCTATCGCCGTCTCAAGTTCATGCAGCCCCGCCGCGTCACTCTCAACGCCCTCTACGGGTTGGAGGCTGCGATGCGCGGTTGTCATTGGCTTGATCTGCCCCAGGATGTGAAGAGAGCCCTGCAGCAACAGGCCAAAGCAGTGGATGCAGCTTTTCACCGAGGCCCCGCATCGCGCTGCACACCTATCTGATGACGAGAGAAGAAAGCACCATGAGCAAAGCCGACATCCTCATGACCGCCCCGATGATGCCTGTCGTCGTCGATGCTCTTGAGAAGGCCTCGAATCTGCACCGGCTTTGGGAGCATCCGGATCGGGAAAGCTTTCTGCGCGAGGTCGGCCCACGCATTCGCGGTGTCGCGACCAGCACCCTGTTCGGCCGCATGGATGCAAGCCTGTTCGAGTCCCTGCCCAATCTCGAAATCGTTTCGAGCTTCGGCGTGGGCTACGACAATGTGGATGTGGCGGAGGCCGCCAAGCGTGGGGTGATCGTCACCAACACGCCCGATGTGCTCAACGATGAGGTCGCGGACCTCACTCTCGGCCTTCTGCTGTCCACCTTGCGCAAGATCCCGCAGGCGGACCGCTATCTGCGCGAAGGGAAGTGGCTGAAAGCCCCCTTCCCTCTCTCGCCGACCTTACGCGAGCGCAAGATCGGCATCGTCGGTCTGGGGCGCATCGGCAAAGCCATCGCGAAACGCCTCGAAGGCTTCGGCGTAAGCATCTCCTACCATGGACGCACGCGGCAGGAGGATGTTGCGTACACCTATCATCCGACACTCGTCGGCATGGCCGAGGCATGTGACGTGCTGATCGTCATCACGCCGGGCGGCGCCGGCACGAAGCACCTCATCAATGCGGATGTGCTGAAGGCCCTTGGCCCCACCGGCGTTCTCATCAACGTGGCGCGGGGCAGCGTGGTCGACGAGCAGGCGCTGATCGACGCGCTGAAATCCGGCACCATCCTCACCGCAGGCCTCGACGTTTATGACGATGAGCCCCGCGTTCCGCAGGAGTTGATCGATATGGAGCATGTGGTGCTTCTGCCCCACATCGCCTCTGGCTCTGTTCATACGCGCAACGCCATGGGCCAGCTCGTCGCCGACAACCTCATTGCATGGTTCAACGGCAAGGGCCCGCTGACGCCTGTAGCGGAGACGCCTTATACGAAGGCTTAAAGCGCGAAGCCGCCGTCCACCATGTGGATGTGGCCTGTCGTGTAGCTCGACTCATCGGAGGCAAGGTAGACGGCTAGCGTCGCCACCTCCTCCGGCGTTCCCAGCCGCCCCATGGGTTGCCGCTCGATGAAGGCCTGCCGCACCGCCTCGACGCTTTGGCCGGAGCTTGCGGCCAAGGCACCGATGCGCTCATCGAGCGATGGCGATTGCACAGTGCCTGGGCAGATGGCGTTGGCACGGATACCCTGCTTGATGAAGTCGATGGCCACTGCCTTGGTAAGGCCGATGACCGCGGCTTTCGACGCGCCGTAAGCATAGCGGTTCGGAAGACCGCGCACGGAGGAAGCGCCGGACGAAATGTTGATGATCGATCCGCCGCCGATATCGAGCATGCCCGGCACAACAGCCTTGATGGTGCGGTGCATGGATTTCACGTTGAGATCGAACGAGAGATCCCAGTCCTCGTCGGAGCATTCGAGTACGGTGCCGTGATGCACGAAGCCGACTGCGTTCACGAGTACGTCGAACGCTCCGGCCTCATTCACCAGCGCTTCGATGGCAGCACTTGAGCGGACATCGAGCTTGCGCTGCGTTGCCCCCTCAAGTTCTTCAAGTTTCGCCTCGTCGATGTCCGTAGCCCAAACCTGTGCTCCTTCGCGCAGAAATGCCTGCGCGATGGCACGTCCAATTCCCTGGCCTGCCGCCGTGACGAGGGCGGTTTTGCCTCTCAGCCGATCCGTCATGTCATCATCAATGGTTATCCCGTGGCACCCCGTAGGTCTGCGCGACCTTCTGGTATTTCACCGCCGGCTTCAGCGTCATGCCTTCGGACAACTGATCGACCATCGAGCGCTGGATCTCCTGCCACGGCGTCTGGCTCGCCGGATAGGCATAGCCGCCACGCGCTTCGAGATCGGCACGGCGTTTCTCCAGCTCTTCGCTCGAAACGAGAATGTCGGCTGTGCGCTTGTTGAGATCGATGCGAACACGGTCGCCTGTCTGGAGCAGCGCCAGGCCGCCGCCCGCCGCCGCCTCGGGCGAGGCGTTGAGGATGGACGGTGTGCCGGACGTGCCGGACTGACGCCCGTCACCGATGCAGGGCAGCGAGAGGACGCCGCGCTTGATGAGCGCGCCTGGGGGCTGCATGTTCACCACTTCCGCCGCGCCGGGATATCCTATGGGGCCTGCACCACGCATAATGAGGATCGTATGCTCGTCGATGTTGAGCGACGGATCGTCGAGGCGGTGATGATAATCCTCCGGTCCATCGAACACCACGACGCGCCCTTCGAATGCGTTAGGGTCGTTCGGGTTATTGAGATACCGCTCCTGGAATTCCTGACTGATCACGCTCGTCTTCATGATCGCGGAATCGAACAGGGATCCCTTGAGATTCAGGAAGCCCGCCTTCTCCTTCAGCGGATTGTCATAGGAGCGGATGACATCGTGATCCCAGGTATGCTTGCCCTTGCAGTTCTCGCCGATGGTCGTACCCGTACAGGTAATTGCATCCTCGTGAATCTTGCCGGCCCCGATGAGCTCGGCAATCACTGCAGGCAGGCCACCTGCTCTGAAGTATTCCTCGCCGAGATATTCACCCGCCGGCTGCACGTTCACGAGGAGGGGGATCTCGAAGCCGATGCGCTCCCAATCGTCGTTGCTGAGCGGAACGCCAATATGCTTTGCAATGGCATTGATGTGGATCGGCGCGTTGGTCGAGCCGCCTATGGCAGCGTTCGCAACGATCACATTCTCGAATGCCTCGCGCGTCATGATGTCGGACGGTTTCAAATCCTCCCACACCATGTCCACGATGCGCTTGCCCGTCTCGTAAGCCATCTGTCCGCGTTCGCGATACGGCGCGGGAATGGCAGCGGATCCCGGCAGTGACATGCCGAGAGCTTCTGCCAGCGCATTCATGGTGGAAGCCGTACCCATGGTGTTGCAATGGCCCACGGAGGGAGCGGAGGAGCCGACAATATCCATGAACTGCTGATAGTCGATATCGCCCGCCGCGTGGCGCTCGCGCGCCTTCCACACGATAGTGCCCGAACCGGTGCGCTCACCATGGTGCCAGCCGTTGAGCATGGGGCCGACATTCAACGAGATCGCGGGAATGTTCACGGTCGCCGCCGCCATTAGGCAAGCGGGCATGGTCTTGTCACAGCCGGTGAGCAGCACGACACCGTCGAGCGGATAGCCATAGAGAACTTCCACCAGGGAGAGGTAGGCAAGGTTGCGGTCAAGGCATGCCGTCGGGCGCTTACCTGTTTCCTGAATCGGATGGCACGGAAACTCGAAGGCGACGCCGCCTGCCGCCGTGATGCCATCCCGCACGCGCTTAGCCAGCTCAAGGTGATGCCTGTTGCATGGCGAGAGATCGGATCCTGTCTGAGCAATGCCGATAATCGGCTTCTTACCCTGCAGCTCCTTGCCGGTCAGACCGAAGTTCAGATAGCGCTCGAGATAAAGCGCAGTCATGCCGGGGTTATCCGGGTTGTCGAACCAAAGGCGGGAGCGAAGCTGATCGGGGGTGCGGCGGTGGGGCCTGTCAGCCATGCTTGGATCCTTTTTGAATGTTCAGGCGCTCTGACGCCTTATGTGGTGCAGGTCAGAAGGCGCGTCCAACCGACCTTGCGAGATGGATGCGCTCTTCGTGGAATCTTTCGAAAGTAATCGAATGCCAAATCGCCATGGAAGCAAGCCGACTTTCGCATAAATCATACAAATTAAATTGAAACATTGTTATAGACAAGAGATCGGGCTATCGTCGCTGCAACGTTCAAGAATCCAGTTGGCCGATCATGCTCAAAGCCTTCGTTCTCGCATCCGCTCTCAGCATCCCGATATCGGCTCTTGCCGATCCATGTCCGAATGCCCAAACGGCCAAGCAAGGTTTTATACTGGAGCGTCAAGGCACAAAGGCAAACGTGCGTCCAGCTTCGGATCACTTCATTCATGTAACGAACCACTATCCCAGCGGGAAGAAGCAGGACGTCATCTATTACAAGGGCCTGTTGCCGATCAGTCGCTTTGACGACACCACGCAAAGTATCTCCATTCCCGTTTCGGATGTCAGAACCGTCTTCCCACTCACGTTGAAGGCCCGCCGTGCAGTAACCTATGCACCGGCTACTCCGAGCAAGGTAGGCGCGCTGGTATCCCTCGAACTTACGGTGATGGGCATGGAAGAGATCGGGATCGGGTCCTGCTCCTATGAGGTGCTCGCGGTTCACCACCGGTACATGAATGCGGAAGGCAAGACGACCTCCGAGCATACGGACCTGTACTCCCCTGCTCTGGGTTTCGTACTTGCCAAGCGCTATCCTGAAAGGGGCGGTCGGCATACGCTTGTGCAGTACCAGAGCATCAAACCGCTCGGGCGCGGACCCTTCTGAGCTCAGAGCAAGCCGCCTGCCGTTTCGTCGATCTGTGTCCGCGTTGCTTGATCGAGATCGAGCGCCTCAGCTAACTGATTCAGGAATTCCCGCTCCTGAATCGTATCAGGATCGATTGCGATGCGCGCCGCGGCGTAAACCTGAGCCGCCTTCTCAGGATCGTTCACATTGGCGGCCAGCTCCTCGACGTCGGCGGGCGAAGCCATTTCCCGCTCGAGCCATCCGCTTGCCTGGGGGTCGATTCCGGCTTCAGTGAGGCCTTTGACAATACGCGAACGCTCGGCCTCGTCGATCCTGCCGTCCGACGCGGCCGCAGCCACCATCGTGCGCAAGAAGAGCAACGCATCATCCTCGGTCTGTGAAACGGGATGGAAGCGCGAGGCTTCCGGGAGGCTGAGCACAGCTTGCTCGATAGCGCCGCCATCTGACGCGCTCAACTCGGCTGCGCCCTGTCCTGCATTCTGGGCCGCGGCAACTCCACCGACTTGCTGCTTCTGATAAGCGCGATATGCCAAACCACCGATCAACGCCAAGCCCCCGAGCTTGACAAGATTTCCCGTGAGCTTTCCCTTCTTGCGCCGACCGAACAGAAGGCCTGCAAGGCCGACGAGGGCGGCCTGAGCCACACCGGGGTGCTGGGTGGCCAGATCCTTCGCCTTCTGCAGAAGCTGCTCGGGAGACTGACCGGCAAGCTGCGTAACACTTTTCTCGAGTTGCTGCCCCAAGCCGCCCTGTTGCGCTCTCGCGTCCAAGGCATCAGGGGAACTTTGTCGGCCCTGCTGCCCATCGGCGCGACCGAGAGTACCGACGAAAGCATCCAGCAATTTCTTGTAGTCGACCATGCGAACCTCCTGCCCATTCAACGCCAAAGCAAGAACACAACGGAGGGGCCGCAGAATGGTTCAGGTTTAGCTCCGCAAGGAAGCTGCATCCTTTGCGAGCCTCTCGATCCTGGCGAAGTCGCCATCCCTGATCGCATCAGAGGGAGTCACCCAGGTGCCGCCGACGCAGACCACATTGGGAAGCGACAGGTAAGAAGCTGCACTTGCTCGATCGATCCCACCTGTCGGACAGAAGCGCAGATCAGGCAGAGGCCCATAGACGGATTTCAGCCATGCCGGGCCGCCGGAAACGGCCGCTGGAAAAAACTTCAAGTACTTGAAGCCCAGCTCAGCGAGGGTCATTGCCTCGGAAACCGTAGCGCAGCCAGGCATAACGGGGATGGCAGACTCACTTAGGGCTTCCGCGAGTTTCAGAGATGTTCCGGGCGTGACAATAAACTTTGCTCCCGCGTCGTTCACCTCCTGAATTTGGCTGCGCGTCAGCACTGTCCCGGCAGCGACCACGGCTTCGGGCACAGCCTTCGCAATCGCACTAATCGCATCAAGAGCAGCTGGGGTCCTGAGTGTGACCTCGATCACGGGCAGCCCCGCACGCACCAGTGCCTGCGCCAGATCAATGCTGTTCCGCGCATCATCAATGGTCACGACTGGAATGACAGGCGCCAATCGCAGATAGTCACGGAGAACATTTCCGTCAGTAGTCATGCCGCTGGCCCTTGTGATTGCTAGTAGGAATGACGGTTTTAGAACTCTGCAGCATTTCTGCCAAGGCACGCGGCTGATATCTTGGTTCTAGCAGCTGCAATACCAATTGCCTGCCGCATGCGATTGCGCTGCGGCTTGTCCCAGGGATGCCAGTTGAGGGGTTGATCCGGACGGGGTCTCGGACGGTTTTGTCCTATCTCACCAAGCCGGTGGTCGATCACGCGGTGCGGGCGTTTCGGGAGGAATGAGGGTTTCTTCTGCCTTCTCACAGGGTCCGGATACGACGAAGCCCTCGCTGGGGTTACCAGGCGAGGGCTGTTGTGTTTGGTTGCGGGGACAGGATTTGAACCTGTGACCTTCAGGTTATGAGCCTGACGAGCTACCGGGCTGCTCCACCCCGCGTCACTCAGGGCCGGTGTGGCAGGCCACACCGGCAAGAGGGAAGACAAACACAAACCGCGGCGCTTGTTTTCACAAGACACCGCGGTGTGGTTGTCAAAAGATGTAAAGAGGCGTTTGTCCTTGGCAGGCCCGGCAATGACCTACTCTCCCGGGTCTTGAGACACAGTACCATCGGCGCTGAGGAGTTT
>NZ_FMVJ01000018.1 GCF_900102135.1 Microvirga guangxiensis | reverse complement strand
TCATGTTCGGCGAGGGCGTGTCCAAGGTGGGCGAACTCATCGATCTTGGCGTGAAGGCCGGCATCGTCGACAAGTCCGGCGCCTGGTTCTCCTACAACAGCCAGCGCCTCGGCCAAGGCCGCGAGAACGCCAAGACTTTCTTGAAGGAAAATGCTGACATTGCGGGGGAGATTGAAGCAAAGATCCGCCAGAATGCAGGTCTTCTGCTGAATGACTTCCAGGCTACCGATACTACTGATGATGCAGCTGATGATGCAGCCTGAATGTAAATGGGGCCGGTCTTTGAACCGGCCTCTTTCTTAGCTGATGTAGACGATCTTGTTGGGATCAAGATCAGTTCCTCCGTTCCATTGGGAGGCCGCAAGGCGGCCACCTTTTGCGACTGAATAGTCGAAACGGAGCCGTCACTGGTCTGTGACGATCGCAATACTCTGAAGCCAGCAATGCCCGAACACCACCGGAACAGAATGATCATAGGTCAGACGTTCGTGTTCGCTGCGATAGAGATCGGAAATGCGCTGTGCTGTATCCGGATCAACAAGGGCCGCAGTGCAATAGTTGGTTGCGACATCGTCCCAGCTGTCCCGATCCCCTACTGATTGCGATCAATTCTTTCTAAGACAAACGGGAGGATCAGTTGCGGTAGCGTATTCATCAGCTCACCCGCTGGCGGATCGCAACACAGAAATCGATACACGTCTGGCCGAGAGTGATAGGCGGCATATGATTGATAATCGCTGGGCCCGAACTTGCGCATGTTTAGGCGCTCGGTCCCGAACGGCAGCGAGGTGTCGCTGATCGCCTTAAACTCGGAGACAACTTTGGTCTGGTTGGAATAGGTCATGCTCCCCCTCAGGCGGCGGCCGCGCAGATAGCCCATGACGGTGCAGCCCGTGGCGGCCCCATAAGCCCGCAACAGGTGAAAGCGCGAGCCCCCGCTCGCCGCCGCAATCTCGGCCAGCAGGATCACCTGCGAGAAACGGCTCTCGATCAGCCACAAGGCCTTGCCAACAGGATCCATGCGCTCTCCCACGAACTCTTCCGCTTTTGACCGATCCCTCACCCGTGCGTTTGATCGCCGTTGCGCATGCGTCGTATGTCTGCGACCCACTCCTCGAGGACGCGGCGGATCGCCTGCCCGGGTGGCTCCTCGCGTGTGAAGGCCCACCAGGTATGAGCGCCCTGCCAGAGGCTCGCCATCTGCCAGCCGAGGCGCTTGCCCTTTGCCGGATCCCTTGAGAGGCGGCCGCCGAGAGCCGCGGCCAGGCGATGCCCCCAGGCCGCGCCGCGGCGGCGCAGGACGGGATTGCGCATGTCCTCCCGCAAGAGCAACAGGCCGTTGCTTGCGTCGCGTTCGGCGGTTTCGGGTGGCATCAGGCGCAACAGAAGGTTGATCGCGCCTTCAGGCGTCAGGGCCTCTTCCGCGTCTGCGGCCTCGGTCTCCGCGTCGAGCCGGTCCCAGGCACGTAGGAGAATGACCTCGACCATCGCCTCCCGGGCGCCGTAGCGCTGGACCAGCGTCGCCGGCGAGAGGCCGCAGGCATTCGATGCGATGGTGAAGGTGAGGCCGTCGGGCCCGCTCTCCATGAGCGCGCCGAGGAGCGTGTCGAGCACCTGCTCGTCGGGAATTGTCTTGGGTCTTGCCATAAGAATATATAAACGTTTATTCGTTTATTAATCAATAGGGGAAACCGCCATGGCCAGAATCTTGGGCTACATCGCCGCCAGCCTCGATGGGCTGATCGCCACCAAGAACGACAGTCTCGACTGGCTGTTCAAGTACAACGACATGGACCTCGGCGAGCACGACTACGGTCTTTTCCTCAAGCGCATCCGTACCGTGGTGATGGGGCGTGGCACGTACGACTTTCTCGCGCGGGATGCCTCGCCCTGGGCTTACGGCGACCAGCGCGTCATCGTCGTCACGTCGCGGCCGATCGAGCATCCGAAGGGGCCGCTCGAGGTCCGCAGCGACGTCGACGCGTTGGTCCGCGAGCTGCGCGGGCTGGACGACGGTGACGTCTGGATGATGGGCGGCGGGCAGTTGCAGATGGCGTTCCTCGAGCGCGGTGCCCTGGACGAGATCGAGATCTACGTCATCCCGGAGATGCTGGGAGGCGGCCGACCGCTGTTCCCGCTCACGGGCTTTCGCGCGAGCCCGACCCTCGTCAGCGCCCAGGCGATCGACCGCGGCTGCGTGCGGCTGCACTACCGGTTCCAGCCTGACATGCCCGATCGGAATGACCACTGATGCTCCCTGACCGAGATTCATCGATGCCTCCTGAGCTTCGCGAGATTCCCACCGAAATCAAAACGGCCCGCCTCGTGCTGCGCTGTCCGCGCTACGGCGATGGCGCACGCCTGCACGCCGCCATCCATGCCTCCCTGCCTGAACTAAAGCCCTGGGCGGTCTGGGCCCAGAAGCCGCTCGATGTGGATGGATATGAGGTCAGCCTCCGGCAGGCGGCGAGCCGTTTCCTGACACGCCAGGAGTTGCGCTACCTGATCTTCGACGCGTCAGGGGACCGGCTGCTGGGCAGCACCGGGTTCCACGCCCTGGACTGGAGCGTTCCAAAGGCCGAGATCGGCTACTGGATCGCCACGCCGCACGTCGGGCGGGGCTACGTGACGGAAGCGGTGAAGGCCCTGACGGAGTTCGGGCTCGACATCGTGGGCTTCCGGCGCATCGAGATCCGCTGCGATCCCCTGAACGAGCGCAGCCACGCCATCGCCCGGCGGTTGGGATACCAGCTTGATGGATGTCTGGTGAACAACGTCGTCGCGGCCGATGATCCCACGCGTTTGCGGGACTCCCTGATCTTCTCACAGGTGCGGTGATAGGCAGAAAGTGCAGCCACTCTCACTACGTGGGCGGCGTCTAGATCCATCCTTCAGATGCCGTCTCCGTGGACGTTTCAGGGTGCTGTCTTCGCGCCGAGCTCGGCCTTCAGCCAGTCGCGGAAGGCCTGCACCGCCCGTGTCGATGGCGCCGACCGGGAGGTAACGAACCAGTACGAAATCCCGGTGGCGTAGCGATCAGGGAAAGGAGCGGACAGGCGGCCCATGGCGATGGCATCGCAGGCCAGCGTTTCCCAGCCGAGAAACACGCCCTGGCCTGCCACCGCCGCGTCCAGGCATAGGGATGCATCCGAGAACACCGGACCATCACCGAGGATCGTCTCGTCGAGGCTGTTGGGACCCAGCCACGCGTCCCAGCCGAACATCGGCGTCGGCTCGCGGATGATTGGCACGTGGGCAAGGTCGCGGGGATGCCGCAACCGCTCGGATAGCGCCGGACTGCACACCGGGAACACGAGCTGGTCGAGCAGTCGCTCGGCGCGGACGTTCGGCCACTCGCCACGCCCGACCCGGATGCATACATCCACGTCCGACGCGTTCGGGTCTACCAGGGCGACGTCGGCGTCAATGCGGATGCGGATGTCGGGATGCCGCTCGCGAAAGCGCTGGAGGCGCCACACCAGCCACTTGCTGGCAAACACCGGAGCGACCGAGACAATGAGCACGCCCTCGCGCCGCCGCTCGGCCAGCGCCAGCCCAGCGGAGATCTCGGCGAAGCCGACGCTGAGATAGTGCAGTACCTCCTGCCCGAAGGGTGTCGGGCGCAATCCCTTGGGGTGGCGCTCAAACACGGGGCGGCCAAACTGCTCCTCGGCCTTGAGCACCTGCTGGCTCACCGCCCCGATGGTGACGCCGAGCTCCCCGGCCGCCGCCCGCAGGCTGCCCAGGCGTCCGGCGGCCTCAAGAGCCCGAAGGCCGTTCAGATGGAAGCGGTTCAGATTATGCATATAGCTTTCCTACACTCAGGTGCAGGAAAACGCCATTTCCCGTCCTGGGCAAGTGGGGCAGCCTGTAGGCATGCTGAACCTCCGCAAACTGCTTGAACGCCTTGCCCGCTCCCTGGAGCCGAAGGACCCGCTGTCTTGGAAACAGGAATGGGAGGCGGACCCACTGTCCCATCCCGACCTGCAACGGATGACCCTCGAGCAACTGGCCGACCTGCCGTTCGAGCGACGCATCCCGTTGGCTGGACAGGGGAGCATCGGTCAGGCGATAGGGCCGTCACAGGAATCGGGTGGGTTCCGGCCGCGCCGGTGTGGATGCTCTGAACCCTGATTAACAAGGATAAACGTTCATGGACTTTCGCATCGTCGGGCTGTCGCCAGAGCCGTTCCGGCACCTCTATGGAGTGAGCGAGCAGGATCTCGCGATTCATGGGGTGATCCGCTACCTGGCTGACGAGTGCCCCGGCTACCCCGATCGCGTCGAGATGCGTGAGGCGAGGGTGGGCGAGACCTTGCTGCTCCTCAACCATGTCTGCCAGCCCGCAGAGACACCGTACCGGGCGACGCACGCCATCTTCGTACGCGAGGGTGCGGAGGACACCTACGACCGCGTCAACGAGGTTCCCGAGGTCATGCGCCTGCGGCTGCTGTCGCTGCGCGCTTTCGATGCTGCCGGGATGATGCTCGACGCCGACATCGTGGACGGCAAGGAGATCGAGGGACTCATCGAACGCCTGTTCGCGAACCCACAGGTGAATTACATCCATGCCCATTATGCCAGGCGCGGGTGCTTTTCCGGCCGCATCGAACGGGCCTAAGGGCTAGGATAAGACCGGATGTTAGGTGCCCAGCGGCTCTTTCATGGCGATCGGGAAACGGCGGAGCCGGGTGTGATGCCCGGCTCCGCCGATTGATTACGTCCGCAGACGGTTTCGGGATTGCAACCATGCCAAAGCGATCAGCACGACGACGGCCATGATCGCGGAGTAAGTCACAAGCGGCCACGCGGTGTCACCCTGCAACCTGATCACCGCGAGCGTTCCACCGATGCTGGTGATGAGACTCTGGACGCAGAAATGCAACGCCACAGCCGACCCGGCGATGTCCCCGAATTTCTCCAGCGCGCCATTCGCCGTCACCGACACGGTGAAGACGATGCCGATCGCCATGATCCACATCGGCACGATGAACGTCGCGAAGGATGGGGTTCCGAACACCTGCCCGATGCTCAGGAATCCTGCGCCCAGGAGCAGCATCACCATGCCCCTCGAGAGACTGCCGGCCTTCCCCCACCGGGCCACGAACCGCTTGGCGAAGCGCGTCGTGATGATCATCACAACCGCCGCCGTCGCGAAGGCGAGGCTGAATTCCAGCTCGGAGTAGCCAGCTCTGTCGATGAGAACGCGGGGAGCGGTCGAGAAGAACACGAAGAACGTGCCCATGGCGGCACTGAAGCCGAGCGTATAGGTCCAGAACGCAAGGCTGCGAAGGACGGGCAGGAACGATCGTCGTGACCGGATGGCAGCCACCGGCCGGGTTTCATGCCAGCGCAACAGGGCATGCAGGACCGGGAGAACGGAAAGAAGGCCCAGCGTGACGAAGATCGCGCGCCACCCGAAGCGGTCCGCGAGCAGCGCTCCCGCAATCGGCCCCAGAGCTGGCACGAAGGCCAGCATGGAACTGAACAGGCTGTAGATGGTCACGCTCTCCGGGCGGTCGGCATACACGTCCCGTACCGTCGCGAAGGTAGCCACCATCGCGGCCGAGGCTCCCACCGCTTGCAGGAAGCGGAGGATGACGAAGGAACTGGCAATCGAGGATGCCGCCAGGCCGAATGACGCCGCCACGAACAGGATCGCGCCGCCGATCAGCACCGGCCGCCGTCCGATGCGGTCGGAAATCGGCCCGAAGATGATCTGGCCGAGGCCGAGCATCACCATGTAGAGACTCAGCGTGAGCTGGACGATGGCCGGACCGGTGCCGAGAATGCCCGGCATGGCCGGAACGATGGGGAGGTAGACATCCATCGCCAGCGAGGCGAGGATGTCGAAGGGGGCCATCAGCAGGAGCGCTGTCGGCAGGGAATAGGCCCACATGGGGGGCTTTGGAGACATGATGAGGCATCCGCTCGAATGAGAAACATCCGGCGGCGATCTGCCTGTCAGCCTGGGCTGGGATCGGTTCGACAGACGCCGCAACAACAAGGAAAGCGTTGTTGCGGCTTACTTGTCCGACGAGGGCTCGGCTCCCATGCCATGACTCCAAGGTTCGAAGAGAGTTGGAAGAGGACGTTCTAGTTATCATGGTGATCTATGGCGGACAAGAATCTTGGGTCTCTGAACGCTGAGGCACCAGCCCCGGCGAGAAACTTGAACGCACCAATCCATTTCATGCGGTCAACATCGTTTGCGTTGATGCAGCATCGCATCTTGTTTAATCAGTGCGGCCGCGCAGGTCGGGTGGTAGCCGTTTGCGATGAAGACGCGGATCAGCTTGATGGCAGAGCGTGTGTGTCTTCGGCGGTTTCCGGCCCCAGTATCTAAGTTCGGCCAATGCTCCGTGGCCTTTGTCACGGCCTTCCGGATGGCTGAAGAGGCGTCGGGCGTTAATCCTTTCATTCGGGCGCTGAGCGCGCCCTGAAAGGGAGAGCTCTGTGGCTTACGTCCGCCATCATGACATCTTCCGCAGGATCGCGTTCTGCATACTGGTAGCGAACCTGCAAGGTACCATGGAACGGGGATCTGCGCTCGATGCAGAACCAGACACCGTCGAAGGTCATGTGTTCATCACCGTCTACATCTTCTGCAAGTATCGGTGTGCGGCTTGCGGATATGACATGTTGCCATTTGAGCGGAACGGCAGACGTTTGAAGCTTGCGCAACTTCGGAGATCTACGTTCATATCTGGCGCTTGCCCTGAACGGGGCCATCCTACGTCGGTTAGCGGCGCTCACAAAAAGGTTATCCGTAGGAACGGTGTCGTGGAAAGAATTGGACTGAGCAGCGGCTTTATGAGTTACTGTTGTGAGGAGGGAAATTCCCCACATATTCCGCTGTAGGATGCATTGAATACTTCATCACTAAAGCGCAATGCTCAGGAAGAGTTGCCGCAATCAGAGGCAGGGGCTTCCCGCGTCGCGCCTGAAACGGTACGTGCCAGGCATCGTCCGAATATCTACAAACAGATGACCTTTGGAAAATACCGATTTTGTCCTTGGTTAACCCAGACTAGACCATAGCTTAGCGCAACAGTTCATAAACTCCCATTCGCGCGATAGGAGGCTCGATAAGTCCCGTTGCCTTAATGCTTCCCTTTACTCGTACGGGGACACAGTCTGTCGCTTACCAAAATGCTGCCGAACCAGATTAGAAGTCTCCTACAATAGGAGCGGAACTCCACCTCGATGACACGGCCATAGCGCTCCATGATCGACCGCTTAGTAATATGGCTCTCGGCCCATGCGCCACACACCCAACAAGAACGTATAGTGAGTATGTCAGCAGGTGAGGGCAAATTCGAACAGCTATCACGTGTGGTTTTGTAGAGTGGGAACAAGTAGCGCTCGTAGCACCCTGCTTAAATAAGCATGCTGTATAAAAAAGAGCGCCGACAGGAGCGCTCTGGAGGATTCGACCGCAGGGGCAATTACAGTCGTATAATGATGATATATTAGACAACATGCCTGTCTAGCAACCACAGACTACCTCTTCGGAGGTATATCGGCACATATTGTCGTACCTCGTAGGAATCAAATACTTCTATTGAAGCCGTGGGGGCATGACGGCAAAGGGCCGCCGACCGGAACCATAAGAGTTCTGGCGCGGCCCTTCTTTCTCACTTGCGCAGGTACCTACTCACCTTGGAAAGACTGACGTCGCCGCGAGAGCATATCCTAAGTATATGATTGCGAAGGGTCAGCTTATAGCCATGTGGGCGAGCCTCACGTCAAATACCAAAAAAGCGCTACGCCGCTAAAAAGCAAAGTGCTGCAGAAGTAAGGAAACCAATCTGGGAAAGGGTGTTCATGTCCATTGAATTCGCTCATCATGAGTCTCTGGTCGCTCGGTGAACGCTATGCCAGCGACCCATCATGAGCCCGGCCAGCATATCCTATGCGCTAGAGCTAAAAGACTCAGAGGCACAACGCGAGTGGAACAAGGTCCCAGCGTTAATCAGGAGTGACCGCTTCAATATTTCCCTCCCATGCAAAGCGAGTGAGGGGTGAGTGAAGCAAGGACAGATGAAGAGAAGAGCTACTTCTCGTCATCAAGACACTGTCCCTTTGCAGGTACTGTTGAGTACCAGTCGACATAGGGTGTGTTCATGACTATGTGGCGATTATAATCTGGCGCTCCATCGTTCCACCAGACGGGGCCTCTCTCGCCAAGAGCAATCTTCGCCGCATTGACTCTCGCCCGGGCCGCTTGGGTAGCCTGAGGGATCCCTTGAGCATCGCGGACGGCGCGGCGGGCAGCCATTAATTCGTTGACGAGATGCTGCCTTTCAGTCGGGTCAAGTTCCGGGTTGCTCGCGCGCCAGAGCCGCCCCTTGACCACGAAGTAGCGACCATCCGGTGTGCGAGGATAACGATCAAGCTCAGCCACGAAAGAAACTTACCCCTCGAAAGAATTTTTTGCGGTCGTGCGGTTAACTAGAGCATCTGTGCACCTTCGCAACAAACCGCGTCGGTTCGGCTTCGCCTCTCGTCCGGAAATGGCATGCGTGTTGCGGGAATTAATAATGGTCAAGGTAGCGCCATAACCGCGTGAACAGCAGATTTCTTCCTAAATATAGAAACATCACTTGTTGCTGGGAACAGTAGCCTTTCACGGGTATCTTTATCGAGGCGACGCAGCATAGCTGTGGCACTAAACCGGAAGGTGTGCATGATGCCTCGAACTCCCTATAACAAGTCTACAGACCCATTTGAGGGGCTGAAACTGCCCATAAGCGCTTGGAAGGCACTTGAGGAGGCAAATATCAAAAGCATTCGGCAGATGAGAGCCATTGCCCCCCACATCGAACAGGTCTTGAAGGCTGATCCGGAAACAATCCGCGTTATCAAGAACACACTGGGCCGTTTAGCCGCCGGCCGGATCCTTCGAGTACGACTCCATTTTCCCAAAGCGATATCAGCTGAACTGACGAGATGTCGCAAAAGACCGTAATGCTTGGCAATGAAGATATCATGTGAGGATGCCAATCAGGATTTATGGGCTCGTTGAGCAGCCCACCTGAACGCAGTAGTAATTACCGGCAGCAGGATGGCTCCAGCCAATGCGCAGCCACCGATTTCAATTAATCCGTGCAGAAAAGGGCTACCATCAGGCGGGTCGGACCGAATGAAATGCTGGAGGTGGAGCACGAGCCCCGTCAACGTTCCTAAAAGGGTTCCAGCCGCAAAGCTGGAGTTCACCCTAGTGCGGACTACCTTAGATGCGGGCTTCATTTCATCGACGTCTTACGGATCTAGGAGGGGTAGGTCATGCTCTGTATATAGCAGGGAAGAGTGAAGAGAGGGTTGAGGAGCTTCCAGTTAAATCATCCCCTTAACGTGTTCCTTGATATAGAGCATTGTCCGATCAGACCCGACTTACTGACCATGGACTCAGCCGTTTCAGGAGTTGCTGTGCCTTCCTTGAGGCTTTGCTCAAAGAGATCAGTTATTTTTGAAGCCAAGGCTCCAAGGACTACCAGATCCACGCCGCACGGCTGATGACCAACCGGCTGGAGGCGCAGGTGGCGTGGAGCGTGCTCTTCGCGACGATCTCGGCTGTGCTGGGCTACGTGTTCGCGGGCTACGGTCCGCTGTGGTTTGGCGGTAACGATGCTGTAAGCGCGGCCGGCATGATCGCGACGATCTCCGGGGTGATCCTGGGACTTGCTTGTTTGTTCGCTCCGCATCGCTCCCGTATTGGGGTTTCACGCGAGAGAGAGGCATAGGCAAAATCGACCAAGACAGAGCCGACGGCTGCGAAAGGTTTCGTTTTTGAACTCGACCGGGCGAAAGCCGAAGATCGGCTTATTACAGAAACAGCGGACGTTCCTGAAAGAATGGGATGGCTGTTGTATGACCTAGTCGGGGGCTCTTAGCAGCTGGAGGCCACTTCTCTGGAGGTGGTTCATGAGACAGATCCAAGGCTGCCCCATCGAACCCGATACTTGCGAGGCTCTACTTCTTATCCAACCGAGTTCGGCAGGATTGCTTGTCTTACACAATGGCGAGACCTAACATGCTAGCCGGTCCAGGTTCGCGACAGACGGACCAGACCTGGGAAGAACGCCGTCCTGGGAGGATCATATGGCACGCGCTGCTCGGCTGTCTGCACTCGCTTTTTCTGGACTACTGCTCTCGTCCGTTGCGGCCTTTGCCGCTCCGAAAATCGTTCCCGGTCCGGGGCCAGATCCGGGCTGCTTCAAGCCGTGGAATGCGCAGACCAAATACATGCAATGGGATAAGAAGCCCGGCCCCTACCGCGTTGCCGTGGTTAACGGCTTCGTTGGCAATACCTGGCGCATCCAGATGATTCAGACCGCAAAGGCTTATGCCGAGCAGGCTGGCATGAAGGACAAGATCAAGGAGCTGAAGGTCGTCTCGACCGGCACCGATGTCGCCGCGCAGCTCGGTGCCATCGAGGACTTTATCAACCAGGGGTACGACGCCATCATCACCATTGCGGTGGCGCCCGAGGGCTTCGACCGCGTGATCCGGCTGGCAGATCGTAACAACGTAGTGATCGTACCGTTCGACAACGTGCTCGATACCGACAAAGTCATGCAGGTGAACGAGGATCAGCTAGAGATCGGCCGCCTCTCGGCACGGCACCTTCTGAAGGAGCTAGGCCAGAAGCGCGATGGCAAGATCCTCGAGGTGCGGGGCCTGCCCGGAAACTCGGTAGATCGCGACCGCCATCTCGGCTTCCGCGAGGTGATGGACAAGGAGGGCAGGTTCCAGATCATCGAGGTGGTGGGTAACTGGGATGACGGCACTGCCCAGAAGGCGACCGCCGATGCGCTCGCTGTGCACGGCAGGTTCGAAGCCGTGTTCACGCAAGGCGGCTCGACCGGATCCGTGCGCGCCATGATGGACGCGAAGCATCCCTTCGTGCCGATGGCGGGCGAAGGCGAGAATGGCTACCGCAAGCTCATCGCGCAGCATGCTGGCGAAGGGCTGAAGGGGTTTTCCTATAGCCAGTCGCCGGGTCTCGTGGCCATCTCCATGAAGGCTGCGATCTCGGCGCTCGAAGGGAACCCGATGCCTCAGCTAATCTCGGTGCCGATCCCAGCCGTCGATTACACAACCCTCAAAGACAATGTGAATTTCTGGTCGAATCTCTCTGACAACTTCTTCGCAGCCAATGAATTCCCGGCCTGCGGCGTGAACGTGACGGCACCTGAGATCATGGCGAAGGACGCCAAGAACACGCAGTAGGACGCACGTGGTCAAAGCACCTCGGCCTCTGTCCAGCATTCGTCTGGACAGAGGCCTCCTTTGTCGATCGAAGAGGCCTTATGCTCGAACCTGCGCCCTTCTTCGCCCTCGAAAACATTACCAAGCGCTATGGCGGCGTCCATGCTCTGCGGAACGTGGATTTCGCGTGCAGCCGCGGCTCGATCCATGCCGTCCTGGGAGAGAACGGCGCCGGAAAATCGACCTTGATGAAGATCATGGCGGGTGTCGTGCAGCCGGATGAAGGCAGCATGATCCTCGAAGGTGTGCCCGTCACGTTTCCAACCCCATCGGCTGCGAACCGCGCCGGGATCGTGTGCATCTTTCAGGAGCTCTCGCTTATGCCGGAGCTCACCGTGGCCGACAACATCACCTTGTCGAGCCCGCCACGCCGCTTCGGCTTCATCGATGGCCGTGCCCAACGCCGACGATCGGAGGAACTACTCGCCCGCGTCGGCTGCGAGGACATCAACCCCTTGAGCCGCGTGTCGGACCTGCCGCTCTCCCGGCGGCAGTTGGTCGAGATCGCGAAGGCGCTGGGGCGCGACCCGAAGCTCCTCATCCTTGATGAAGCCACCTCTGCACTGACCTCCACAGACGTGGATAGCGTATACCGTATGCTGTTCGAGCTGAAGGCGCGTGACTTGAGCATCCTCTACATTTCCCATCGCATGCACGAGATCGAGGCGTTGGCGGACCGTTGCTCAGTTTTCCGCAACGGGCGGCATATCGAAACCTTCGCCAAAGGCGTACGAAGCAATGACGAGATCATCGGCCTCATGATCGGCCGCGAGATTGAAGGACAATTTCCAGAAAAGCCCAAGCGGCCGCGGCCGGCGCCACTCATCACGATCCGGGATCTTTGCTGGGAGAACCATCTCAAGGGCATCGGACTTGAGGCAGGGCGGGGAGAGATCGTAGGACTTGGGGGCCTCGACGGGCAGGGGCAGAAGGAATTGCTGCTCGCGCTCTTCGGCGTGCTGCGTGGTGTTCGCGGCACGGTGACCATCGATGGGCAGCCCATGCTCCCATCCTCGCCAAGGGCTGCAAAAGGCGGCCGGGCCCGGATGGCGCTCGTGCCCGAGGATCGCAAGAGTGAGGGCCTCATTCTCTCCATGTCCATTGCCGACAATATCGCCATGGCCTCCCTCGATCGTCTATCGCATGGAACATTCATCGATCCGGGCCGTACCCGTCAGGCCGTCGAGCGCGCCATCGAGCAGTTGCGGATCAAGATCGGCAGTGCGGGCGATCCGGTCGCGACCCTGTCTGGCGGCAACCAGCAGAAGGTGGTGATTGCCAAGTGGCTCGCGACGGATCCCGACGTGATTCTACTCAACGATCCGACCCGGGGCATCGACGTGGGAACAAAGCATGAGATCTACCGGCTCATGCGTGAGCTCGCGGAGGAGGGAGCCTGCATCCTTTTCTACTCAACGGATACTGAGGAACTGATCGGCTGCTGCGACCGCGTTGCGGTTATCTATGACGGCCGCGTCGTCCGCGAACTGGATGGAGATGCCATCACGGAGCGCAACCTCATCGCGAGCGCGCTCAACATCGTCGAGCGGCGGGAGCCTGTTCATGTCTGACACAGTGCTCGCGCCCGCCGCTGCGGAGCCGAAGAAAAAAACCCTCCGGTGGGGTGACGGCTTAAGCTTACGCTGGCGCAAGCACGCCGGTATCCTCGGCGCGCTTGCGCTCTTCCTGGTTCTCTACCTGTTTTATCAGATGAGCCATCCCCGTGGATTTACAGGACAGATCCTTATCCAGAATGCCAACGAGGTCTTTGCGTTGGCCCTCGTGTCCATGGCGCAGACCGTGCCCGTGCTGATGGCGGGCCTCGATCTTTCCGTCGGTGCCGTGATGACCCTTGTGGGCTGCATCGCGAGCCATCTCGTCGACGGCAGCCCGACTGATATCGCGCTCGGCATCGTAGCCTGTATCGCGGCAGGCGCTACATGCGGCTTCGTCAACGGCTGTGTGGTCGTCTACGGGCGCATTCAGCCGATCATCGCGACGCTTGCCACGAGTGCAATCTACATGGGGCTCGCCCTCATCCTACGACCGACACCTGGAGGCAAGGTGCAAGAAGATCTGTCCTGGGCGGTTGCGAGCGACGTGCACGAGTTCGCAGCAACCTTCGGTCTCTTCGACGATGGCGAGGCAACCTGGCTGCAGCCCTTCGCTTGGATCCCGGTGCCACTCGTCTTGCTTGCGCTGATCATCCTTGTGATCTGGGTGCCGTTCACCCGTTCCGTCATGGGGCGCACGGTCTATGCGATCGGGTCCTCCGAGACCGCAGCATACATGTCGGGGCTCCCGATCAACCGGGCGAAGCTTGCGGCCTTTACGCTGGCGGGCCTCTTTGCCGGTCTCGGCGGCTTGTTCCTTGCCCTTCAGACCTCATCCGGCAATGCCGATATTCCGCAGGCCGGAGCCTATACGCTCAATTCCATCGCGGCCGTGGTCATCGGGGGCACCTCGCTTCTCGGCGGCACTGGCAGCGCCATCGGGTCCATGATCGGAGCGATGGTGCTGCGCACTATCTCGTTCAACTTCCGCATCTTCGACGTGGCCCCCCTTCTGCAACCTCTCTTCGAGGGGCTGGTGCTTCTTGCCGCCGTGAGTATCGGCGGACTGAAGCTACTGCGTCTCAAGAACAGGCTCGAGATATTCCGGTGAGCAGAAGGGTCAACGCGACTACCGCGCTATGGGGTCTGCGTCTCGATCCCGACGACAAGCCTGTGGCCTTCGCGGTCGGGTTCGTCATGCTCATCCTGCTGATCGGGACGGGGTACACCCTCTACACGCAAGGCAGCGCACCCCTTCTGCAACCCCAGTATCTCTTGCAACAGCTTCAGGTGGGATCCTTCCTCGGGATCGTAGCAGCCGGACTCATGCTCGTTATTCTGCTTGGCCACATCGACCTTTCGGTGCCCTGGACACTGACAGCCGCCGCCATGATAGCAACCGCCGTCGGCGGCCCCTGGGCAATCCCAGCGGGCATTGGGGTCGGTCTAGTCGTCGGCATGGTCAATGGGCTCGGTGTCGCGTATCTACGGGTGCCGTCCATGATCTTCACGCTCGGCATGAACGCCGTAATGCGCGGCCTCATGGTGGCTCATACGGGCGGCTTCGCCCCACAGACGGCAGCGACCGACTTGATGCAATACCTCGCGGTAGCCCGCATCGGCGACATGATCCCGGCGGCGCTCCTCGTCTGGCTGGCGGTTTCAGTAGCCGTCGTGGCGATCCTCACGCGCACGACCCTCGGCCGCTCCATCTACGCCATCGGCAATCGCGAGCGGGCTGCCTATCTCTCGGGAATTGATACAAACCGCGTGATCCTCGTCACCTTCGCGCTCTCGGGCGCAGCGGCGGGCCTCGCGGGCGTGTTGCTCGCAGGATATTCCACCAAGGCCTATCAGGGCATGGGCGATGCCTATTTGCTGCCTGCCATCGCCGCAGTTGTCATCGGTGGTACCAACATCCTCGGCGGACGCGGGCGCTACCTGGGCACTCTCGTGGGCGTCATCCTGATCGTGCTTTTGAACTCGGTCCTCTCCATCATGCAGATGCTCGAGGCCGGCCGCCAGATCATCTATGGCTGCGTTATCATCTCGATGCTACTCGTCTATGGGCGCGGGGCCCGTGTAACTGGATGATCGTTAGCCATTTAATTTTCTCAAAGATTGAAAAGTGTGCCAGAGATTGGTTGCACCATAGCTGGAACGTTATCGCTGTGTTGGTTGCATCCGTCCCACCAAAATGCACACAAGCCTTGTTACGTTCTAATGAAAATCGCGCGATCCCCTTTTCAACATAGGGCCATTGCCAATACTTCCTAAGAGATCCGCGCAATCGAAAAAGTGCTCGGCGATGACATGAATGACATCGCCATCCCGCTGTACCCTGCCACGGCAGCCGACCATACCTGAGCCGAGGATGACTCGGCGCTGTTTCTCGAACAAACCCGCCCAGATTACGAGGTTAGCCACATCCGTCTCGTCTTCGATCGTCATGAACGTCACGCCTTTGGCAGATCCGGGTTTCTGGCGAACTAGGACCAATCCAGCGACAGATACGCGATGCCCATCTTTGACACGCCGCAACTCCCCACAAGCGATGATGCGTCTTTGCTCGAGCTCCTGACGTAGAAAGGTGATGGGGTGCTGCCTTAATGTCAGGCCCTTGGTCAGATAGTCCTCTACGACTTCACTTCCCTCCGTCATCGCTGCGAGTTGGACTTCAGGCTCATTGCCCTCGGACGCGAACTTTCTCTCCCGCTCGTCGGCGGCTGCAAACAGCGGCAGGGAAACGGCGGACAGGCCTCGAATGGTCCATAATGCTTTGCGACGATTGAGACCAATTGACCCGAATGTGTCAGCCCAAGCCAACTGTCGCAGGGATGGTATGGATACTTGGGCACGACGCTGAAGATCTTCAATGGAGGCGAATACATGCTCGCTGCGGGCAAGTGGGATCATCGCGGCTTCGGCATTCGACAGGCCGTAGACGAGCCGAAGGCCAAGGCGAACGGCAAATCTGTTCGGGTCTCCGGTTGGCTCCAGTATGCAATCCCAGCGCGAATGATTGATGTCGATGGGGTGCACTTCAATGCCATGGTTCCGCGCGTCGCGCACAAGTTGGGCCGGCCGGTAGAAGCCCATCGGCTGAGAGTTCAGGATAGCGCAGCAGAACACATCTGGGTGGTGGCACTTAAGCCAGGACGAAGCATAGGCGATTTTGGCGAAGCTCGCTGCATGGCTCTCCGGGAAACCGTACGAGCCGAAGCCCTCCAGCTGCTTGAACGTCCGCTCAGCAAATCCCGCATCGTAGCCGCGGGCAGTCATGCCCTCAATCAGCTTGTCCCGGAATTTGGAGACGCCAGCTGTGAACTTAAAGGTGGCCATGGCGCGCCGGAGCTGGTCGGCTTCCGACGGCGTGAAGCCGGCGCACTCGATAGCCACGCGCATGGCCTGTTCCTGGAAGAGAGGAACGCCGAGCGTCTTCTCTAGCACGCGCTGGAGCTCAGGTTTTGGGTATTCGGGCTTCTCGCGACCCTCGCGTCGGCGAAGATAGGGATGCACCATGTCGCCCTGGATCGGGCCTGGCCGGACGATCGCCACCTGAATGACGATGTCGTAGAAGGTCTTCGGCTTCAGCCGCGGCAGCATCGCCATTTGAGCACGGCTCTCGATCTGGAACGTGCCCACCGTATCGGCCTTCCGGATCATAGCGTAGGTCGCCTTGTCCTCACCGGGGATCGTGGCGATGTCGTAGCTCTCGCCCTTGTGCTCGCGCAGAAGATCAAAGGCCCGGCGCATGCAGCCCAGCATGCCAAGCCCCAGAACATCGACCTTCATGAACTTCAGGGTATCAATGTCGTTTTTATCCCACTCGATGACCTGGCGGTTCTCCATCGCCGCCGGCTCGATCGGCACGAGATCGTCGAGCCGCTCCTGCGTCAGCACGAAGCCACCCGGGTGTTGTGAAAGATGACGTGGTGCGCCGACGAGCTCGCTTGCCAACTCTAAAGTCATGCGCAGGCGGGGATCATCGAGGTTAAGATTGAGCTCTTTCGCCTCTTTCGCGGTTACGCCGTCATCTCCCCAACCCCAAACCATAGCGGAAAGCCCTGCCGTGACATCTGTCGGCAGACCGAGAACCTTGCCGACCTCCCGGACCGCCCCTTTCGCGCGGTAGGTTGAGACGACGGCCGTAAGCGCAGCGCGATGGCGGCCATAGGTGTCATAGATCCACTGGATTACCTCCTCGCGCCGCTCATGCTCGAAGTCGACATCAATGTCGGGCGGCTCGCGCCGCTCTTGGGAGACGAAGCGCTCGAATAGGAGATCATGCTCGGTGGGGTTAATCGAGGTGATGCCGAGCACGAAGCAGACGGCGGAGTTGGCTGCAGAGCCGCGGCCTTGGCACAGAATGCCGCGTGAGCGGGCGAATGACACGATGGCATGTACTGTGAGAAAGTAGGGGGCGTAGTCCAGCTCTTCGATCAGACGGAGTTCGTGGCGGCAAGTCTTAGCGACGGCATCGGGTACGCCATTGGGGTAGCGTTTGCGCGCTCCCTCCCAAGTCAGGCGTTCCAGCTTCTGCTGCGCTGTCTCGCCTGAGCCCGTTTCGGAAGGATACTGGTAACGCAGCTCGTCAAGCGAGAAAGTGCAGCGATTCAGAATTTCCTGGCCACGCCAGAATGCTTCCGGATGTCGTTCGAACAGGCGCTGCATCTCGCCCGGATCCTTGAGATAGCGGTCGGCATGACGCTCAAGCCGGTAACCAGCTTCGTCGATGGTGCAATGTTGGCGAATGCATGCAACGACATCCTGCAATCTGCGGCGGGCAGGGTGGTGATAGAGAACGTCGCCGAGGGCGACGGTCAATACCCGCACGCTTTGGGCCATCTGCTCGACCTGCCACAAACGCAGGTGCTCGTCCGGCGCGAAACGGCGGATCAAGGCCATGTATGCGCGATTGCCGAACACGGATTTCAGTCGGATCAGGTTAGCCTGGAGGACGTCATCAGCATCGTCGCCGAGAAGGATGGCAAGCAGGCCCTCGTTCCAGGCAGAGACATCGTCCCAGGTGAGATGGCACTTCCCTTTTCGGGCACGCCCTTTGCCGATGCTCAAGAGACGGCACAGACGCGAATAGGCAGCTCGATCCGTCGGATAGACCAGAAGCGACGTGTTGTCGGCGAGATCGAGGCGGCAGCCGACGACGAGACGAACACCTGTTGCTCTTGATGCCTCATAGGCACGCACAATCCCGGCAAGCGAGTTGCGGTCCGTCACGGCGAGGGCCGAGAGGCCGAGAAGTTTCGCCTGCTCGAATAGTTCGGCAGGACTCGATGCACCGCGCAGGAAAGAGAAATGGCTCGTGACCTGGAGTTCGGCATAGGTCATGCGAGAAACCCATGCATCCACCAGCGACCACCTTCATCGGCCGGGGCGTCGCGAAAAATCCAGAAGCGTCCGCCTTGATCCGTCTCGACCCGGTAATAGTCTCGGGCCACCGAACCGGTATCACCGTTCCACCATTCCGGATTGACGCGTTCAGGGCCGTCGGCGTTGGCCACTTTGTGGCGAACCTTGCGCCAGACAAAGAAAGCCGGCGGATGATCCGGAAGGAGGGCCGTAGCAACAATCGGCTCGGGCGGATCAAGCAGGCGAGCGGGACGCGGTAGGTTCTCGGGCCAAGACGAGCGCGAGGGCGGGGCGAGGGCAGAGACCTTGCGGGCCATACGTTCCGGCACGAAGGTTTCGACCGGCGCGAGACGATAAACCCGGTCCGCACCGATCCGTGCTCCAATCCGGTCGACGAGCCGGGCCATGTCAGCTTGCTGAGCACGGCCTGCAGCGAGGCTATGGACTTCCGTCTGAGCTTCCAACAAGCGCTCGACTTGGCTTGCGACGAGAATGACCTCTTCAATACCGAAGCCAGGATCGATGACTTGCAGGCGCTCATCGAAGAGTTTGGCGATATGCTGCGGGTCGCGGTTGGCCTTCGCCGTGCTAACACGCAGCTCCGCACCTTTCTGGTCGACACGCCGGATGAGCAGATCAAGCCGGCGCACGCCTTCGGCGCGACGCTCCAGCTGGCGGCACAGGTCTGTGGCAAGACGATGTACCACGGCTTTCAGGTCCTCCGGACGACCGATAGGCTCAGCGAAGGCAAGGCTCGCCACTGGCGTATCTTTCGGGATCATCGGGTTGATCGGCTCGAAGGCCTGGCCCAGCGCTTGATCGAGCCGCAGCGCCACCTCACGGCCGAACCGGCGCACCAGAGGTGGGCGAGGCATTGCGGCTAGCTGACCGATGCGGTCGATGCCGAGACGATGGAGTGCGGCGAGTTTATCAGCTGGGATTCTTAAAGCCGCGACGGGCAAAGGCAGGACAGCGTCCGCAGTACGGCCAGACGGTACCACGCCGCGAGTTCCAAAACGGGCGGCTGCCCAGGCGGCTCCTGGAGCATCAGCCACCGCGGCCTGAGCCGTGAGACCCGACTGCTCTAGTCGAGTAATGAGATCTCGCAGCAACTCGACTTCACCACCGAGAAGGTGGGCCGCACCGGCGATATCGATCCAGATGCCATCCGGCGGATCTGTTGCGACAATGGGAGCATAGCGCAGTGCCCAGCGTGCCAAGTCTTTCAGCGAGGTCTCGTCCTCTTCCGGCTTTGCATCGGCGACATGCAGATCTGGCACCAACGCCTGGGCCTGAGCCAGCGGCATGCCGACGTGAAGCCCGACCGCCTGGGCGGCGGAACAGGCAGAGCGCACGATGCGGCGGGATCCGATCTTGTGCACGGTAACGAGCGGCTCATGACGTGGTGGCATGCCGGTTTTGCGCCGGATCCGGTCGGTCGGCCAAGCCGGCAGGTAGAGCGAGACGACCCTTCGCATCGCAAGCCTCAAGAATCCAGGAGCGGGGCTCGGCCCCGCGACAGCGCACGAGTTCAACGTGCCAGAGGGCACGACCAAGACCCGGGGCAGGCGGTGCTTGTGATGCAAACGGAGCGATGCGCCACCGGGTCACTGCGGCGGTCGGGAGAGCGACAAGATCTTTTTCTGCAACCGTCCACCAACGGCGGATCATCAAAGCCGCAACGCCGGATCCTTCCGCGGCAAGTTGCAGGCGGCGGGAAGCGGTGAGGCCGAGGCGCGTGACCTCACCGATGACTGCAGCCAAGCCCTTTTCCCGAAGGCCTTCCTCGACGACAGCGAGGATATCGCGCTCGCGGAAGGTCTCAGCGTAAACGACACGGTCAGGGTGAAGGCCAGCCGCAGCGAGGCCCGGTGCGAACAGGTCGCGCCGGTTAAGACACCACAGGACAGAACCTTCGAGACGTGCGGCGATGCCGGCGGCAAAGAGGGTGGCGCATCCGGCGAACTCCGCCGCAGCACCATAGTCGACGAACTCGTGAAGCGCACCGCGCTCCAAGCCGCCGTAAGGCAGGTGACTGTCGAGGCTTGGCATGCCGAACGGCAAGATCCCAGCGTGACGGCCGCCGCCTTCGAGGCGAGCGATCCGTCGCCGCAAATCGGCAAGCCTGTCCTGTTGCCCGGCTTGCATGGTCCCGTGCCTGTTCAAGTTCGCGTTGATGATGTTCCTATTATGTTCTCATTTTCCGGTGAGTCAATCGACCACACTAGGCTGTGAATTTTGGGGAGAAGGATGTTGCGAAGTGCCGTAAAAATGAGATTTCCCAATCACCTAACAGCATTGAGTTTCATACTGTCTGCTTCTTTTGCATTCCAAGCCTGAAAAGATAGTCGCTTATGTTATGCAGTCTTTGGGACATGGTGGAACAAGCTAGGGGGCAGCGCGAAACCGCTCAAAAGCCGTAACCCGCTGCGTGAAAGGCTCCACGTCCCTGCGATAGATCTCCTGCCGGAGGAACGTCAGTTCCTTCTGATGCGCCTCTTCAGCAATCTCGATAAACCACGACTTGGGGCGACCATCAGAGCCATCATTCCAGCGGTAGCCACGCTTCTTCAGTATATCCTTCATGTCAAAAGGTGAGCCCTCGGCCCAGACCCTCACCATGGTCTTTCTAGCAGATGTTAAGAGATGTGACATCGCGCACCCTGCATCGTCAGGGAGGGGATGTGCCAGCACTTCCAGGAGTGCGTGACAGTCCTCGACAGCGCGGTGGCCTTGGTGAAACCACCCGCAATGCGACAGCAGGTATCCGAGCTTAGATCCTTCAAAGCCTAAGTCGGACCAGGACACCTCAGCATGGGAGCATGCCCATGCCTTCATGGAGAAGCCTTGTGTCAGGCGCTCGCAGAATGGGCGATCGAAGCGTGCATTGTGAGCGATCACCAAATGTGCGGGTCGGAGGAAATCCTCTACGGCATCGAGATCGATAATCTGACCCTGCACCATGTCGGCAGTAATCCCGGTGATTCGTGTGATCTCCGGCGCGATGGGGATCGACGGCTCACGCAGGGCATTGAAAGTGCCGACCACATCTCCGATGCGCCCATCCTCACTATACGAGAACGCTACCATCCCGAGTTCGATGACTTCGTCCCGCATGTGATCCAAGCCAGTGGTTTCGGTGTCCACGATGATGGCCCGTTTTTCGCCCGGGACCGCATTGCGGGAAGGGACCACAGGGCGTGGTAGAAGGCGACGCAGAATGCGGTAGTGGCCGCTAGACTCCAGAGCGTAGGCTGCGGCCTCGAAATTCTTAGGATCCAGCCGGAACGGATGCTTCTGTCCCAGTGACTTCACCTGGATGTCAGAGTTGAGAGGCTTCTGGATGGGTACCGTTGTCTCGTCCAGTCCAAGAAACAGATCCGCCTGTCCCTGCATGTTGCCTCCGCTGATGAAGGCGAGAACCGTAGGACCAACTGGTGGCCACAAGGTTAAGAAGCCGGTCAAAGCATGTTGGGCCTCCTGCTTGGGAGTGTGAAATTGCAACCAGCCGCGAAGCAGCTGACATTGGAATCAATGAGTCAGAGGACCTCTCAGGCCGATGCGGGCTTTAGAGCGTGTTCTTGCTCGTACGCTCCTGCGCCAGCCGGCGCTCTGTAAGGTCAAGGAGATAAAAAAATCGGTGTGAGAGTTCCACATCCTCGGCGACTTTCCTGGGGACACCGGGGTAGACCCGCCACAGATAGGTCTTCAGCCGCTTCAGATCTCGGCGCATCCGTCGCATCTGACGAGCATGGGCATAGCGGCTCATCTGTACGGCGTTGTGCTAGGCCAACCGGCCGTGGGCCAGCATCAGAGCCTGAAGGGCTTTGAGGTAAAGCTTTGGGATGAGCGATCGCCTTGGGTGGCCCTTCATGTCCATTAGAGTCAATCAACACCTACTGGCATATTTTCGACCTGAACGAGGATTTGCAATCGTATGTGAAGGCGATGCCAAGACCCTCGGTCTAACACCACTCGTCCGCTCCTGGATTCAGGAATAGCCTTTTGCAATCGATGCTGCTGAGAAAACTGAAACGTGATCGGGTTCCAAGCTGCCGATTGATATATGCAAACACAATCAGAAGCATCATTTGAGGTGGCTCAGCCTCTAAAGATCGCATGCTCGGTATTAGAGAGCTAAATTGCTTTGCTGTTAGATACAAACTGAAACGTCATAGACGAAATCCTTTATCAAACTGTCGATGCTGCAATATCTTGGATGTTCAAAGCGATCGGCTGCTTCGTTCGCGAGCCGCGCGTCGAAATAGGATCCCTCCAATCTGGTCCTTTATCGGATGCAGTATTCGCCTGAGTATCACACGACTTATTCGTCGCAGTCGGTTTCGTCGTAGCTACTGAGATTGGTCCACGCTTGCTCGATACGCTTGAGTGTACGGTAGGTGGCTTCCAATTCGCGGATCTCAGCCTCATTGCGAGTTACGAGCTTCTGGTATTTCCTGTCTGTCCGCCTGATCGTATCGCAGAGCGCTATCCCTTTGTCCGTCAACTGGACTCGTGCCGCGCGTCGGTCGCTCTCCGAAGCTGTGCGGATGACATACCCTCCTTCCACGAGACGCTTGAGGTTGTAGGATGCGTTCGATCCAAGATAATAGCCGCGTTTGATTAATTCTTTAACTGAGAGTTCGGCTGGACCGATTGTGAATAGCATCATCACTTGGGATGGGCTCAGGTCCTCGACTCCGGCTTTTGAAAGGTCGACACGCATCAGATCCAGAGAGCGTCGGTGAAGGCGCTCTATGACCCTTACGATCTCAATATGACTGATTTCGGCGGGTACCGACTGCAGTGCTTCGAATTTGGGGTCGTATCCTTGCATTTCGCTACCAATCTGCGGCGGGAGTTGGTTGGTCGCTGCCACTCCGCCTTCGGAAACTAATTGAATGCCATTCCATTTGTCGTATTTATGATGGGCGGACACAGTAAATATCTTCCTATATCAAATTAAAATATTTTGAATTTCAAATTAATTTAAGGCTTCCACAGCCATAAGATGATTTTCCGCCTGAATTGATTACAACTACTTGACCAAATGCTTGCGCATTTTTGCGTGCGACACTTTTAATGTTTCGCGATTCATACTTAATGGGTAGATGCACGTCTGTCCTCCTTTCACGATCCTCTTTGAAGAACTTTTGGGCAGAATTTGGACTCGCCCGAAAATTGTCCGTTTTGGAGCTCGCCCTGCATGAAGAGACCGGCCCACCCAAGAGCCGCTGAGATCATCCACGAAGGGCGCAAAGCGTTCGTGTCCGGGCTTGTATATGCAGGCATTCTCAGCGCCTTCATTAATCTGCTTCAACTGACTGTACCTCTCTTCATGCTTCAGGTGCATGATCGTGTTGTGAACAGCCAGAGCACCGACACGTTGGTGATGCTGATCATCGTGGCAGTCGTCGGGCTGGGGATCTACTGCATCCTCGACTATGTGCGCGCGCTCACCTTTCAGGTCATGGGTAGCAAGCTGGTGCGCAAGCTGAACCTTCCGGTTTTAGAGGCGGCTGTATCCGCCTCGGTGACAAAAGGTGTCTCGCAATCTGCGCAAGCAATTCGCGATCTCAACGACATCCGGGCCTTCGTCACTGGCAACGCCATCAGCGTGCCGCTTGAGGCCATCTGGTCGCCGATCTTCCTTGCCGTTCTGTTCGCCTTGCATTGGCTCTATGGACTCGTAGCGCTCATCTCGGCGGCCATCATCCTGTCGCTAAGCCTGTTCTCAGACTTCCTGACCCGCCGGGCCATGAAGCGCGCTAATGAATCGTCCATGCAGAACATCGGCGAGATCAGCGGCAGTTTGCGCCACTCGGAGGCCATCGAGGCCATGGGTATGCTGCCGGCGCTTGCGGGGCGTTGGCGGCGATCGCAGCTCCACACCCAAGATCTCTTGGATGCCACCACCCGACGGGGCCGGGCCCTTGCGTCCTTCACTCGCACCTGCCGCTACATGATGCAGATCGCCGTCCTCTCCACGGGCGCGATTTTGGTCATTCAACAGGAAGTCAGCGCCGGATCGATGGTGGCGTCGAGTATCATCATGGGGCGTATGCTGCTTCCGTTTGACTCCATGGTCGACGGTTGGCGACAGTGGGTTCTAGCCATGACAGCATGGAGCAACGTTCAGGACCTGCTTGAGAACCAGGCGCCGCAGCGGGAGACGAAGCCGACGCCGCCCACTCAAGGCGAACTTTCGATCGACCGCTTGGTCTATGCTGTGCCTGGCTCGGATGTGCCGATTCTCAAGGGGTTATCCTTCTCACTGTCCCCGGGGGAGGTCCTTGGCGTCATCGGTCCCTCGGCTGCCGGTAAATCCACCCTGGCCCGCCTTCTCATCGGCGTCACAAAACCGACGACTGGTGGCGTCTATCTTGATGGCAACAATGTCTACCTGTGGGAACGCGGTTCATTCGGAGACATGGTCGGCTACCTGCCCCAAAGCGTGTCCCTGCTTGATGGAACCATTCGGGATAACATCGCGCGGATGCGCGATGCCGATCCCCGCCTGGTGCTCGAGGCAGCTCGGTTGGCCGACGTCCATGACATGATCGGCCGTCTGCCCCTTGGCTACGACACTCGTCTCGGAGACAGCGGCTACGTCCTGTCCGGGGGGCAGCGGCAGCGCATCGGGCTAGCCCGTGCGGTCTATGGCCGACCACGTTTAGTCGTACTCGACGAGCCGAACGCAAACTTGGACGCCGACGGCGAACGGGCCCTCATCCGCGCGATTGAGGCCTTACGGGCAGACGGTGCCATCGTTATCCTCATCGCCCATCGTCCCTCGATCATGCAGATAGCCGACAAGCTCATGGTTCTGCAGGACGGTAAGATCACCCAGCTTGGCCCGCGCGCCGCCGTTGTCGGCGCAATCACACCTGGCGAGAAAACTGTTGGGGCAGTGATGACTCTAAGGGGGAAGGCATGAAGAAATCCGTCGACATCATCAAAGCTCCCTCATCCCAGGCAGCGCCCTACAGGCCGGTAGAACTCAAGCCGTGGACCGAGAGATATCACGACGAGGAGCCGCGAGAGCCGACTTATCGCGGGCCGGTCATTGCTGGCGTGGCCACGATCTTTCTCGGCCTTGGAGGGTTCTCGACCTGGGGCTTCACGGCTCAGCTCGACAGCGCCGCGATCGCTGCGGCAACGGTTGTGGTTGATTCCAAGCGCAAGACGGTCAGCCATCTCGAAGGCGGAATTCTGAAAACCCTGCTGGCGCAGGAGGGCCAGGTTGTAAAGGCCGGGCAACCCCTTCTGATGATGGATGACACGAGAGCCAAAGCGGAACTCGAGCAGCTTCGCTCGAAGAGAATTGGCCTCGAGGCACGCCTCATTCGCCTCCGTGCCGAGCAGACCGGCTTAAAGAGCCTGACATTTCCAGAGGACCTGCAGAATGCGGGCGGCCCTACCACAGCCGATATCCTCAAGGCCGAGCGCAATTTCTTCAACGCCCGACGCGAGATGCAGGAGCGCAAGATCGACATTCAGCGCAAGACGATCGCGCAGCAGGTGGCAGAGCTCGACGCCGTGAAAGCACAGACTGACGCCAACAAGCGTCAGTCAGAACTCCTCGACCGTGAGCTCAAGGCGATTGCCAGTCTGGTAGAGAAGGGCTATGCCCCACGCCCACGCCTGACGGAGATGCAGACCCGGGAGAGTGAGTTAATCGGTGACGCCGGCGAGCTTGCCTCGCGCAAGGCGAAGGCGGAGCAGGGCAAGGCCGCAGCCGAACTCGAAATCCTGTCCATCGGCACGGATTTCCAGCAGCAGGTCGCCAACGATCTTCAGACAGCGCAACTTGAGCTCGCCGATACGACTGAGCGCATGACAGCGGCCGCCGACGTTCTCAATCGGTTGGCTGTGACCTCTCCTCAGAACGGCATTGTGACTAACATCCGTTCCCATACACCAGGGAGCGTGATTTCAGCCGGGCAACCGATCCTTGATATCGTGCCGGAGAATGAGCCTCTCATCGTTGAGGCGAAGGTCGGCCTGCGTGACGTTGATGCGGTCCATGTTGGGGCACCCGTCCAGATTAGGCTTACCGCGTACAATCACCGTAGCACTGCGCCACTTGCCGGAAAACTGACCTATCTTTCGGCTGATCAGCAGATGGACGATCGGAACGAGTATGCCTACTTCGTCGCGCGTGCGGAGATCGATCCGGCGAGCCTAAAGGCAAGCCCGAACACGGCTCTTTATCCAGGCATGCCGGCTGAGGTTCTAATCGTCAACAAGCCGCGACGAGCGATTGATTATCTACTCTCGCCAATCACTGAGAGCTTCAATCGCGCCTTCCGTGAAGACTAGCGTTCGCAGTTGGTAAAATTGGCGCCGCTACAACTGGGACGACCCGCAAGTATCTTGATTTAAATCAAGATTAAATTGAGATTATATCCTAGATATATCCAAGCATAAATTGTTCTAAATTCAAATTAAATTGCACATAATACTCATATAATCCATATTGAATTTATTATTACTTTATATGTAAAGTTGTTCTTCAGATCTGGTGAATATTTCTTGCGATCTATTGTTTACAAAAGTGCCTACTCAAAGTAGGTAGATCCCTGCAAGGTGGTATAGCGCGACTTATGTCACCCCGGCTTTCCCCCTGCACAGTGAGCGCTCGAAACTATTTAGAGCATGCGACCAGACGTTCATCTGTTCTCCCGGCACAAATATTAAGGAAAATTCTATGGCGACTATCGGTGGTGGTGCCCTCAACGACACCCTCTATGGTACCAACGGTCCCGACGTGATCTTCGGAAACGCCGGCGACGACCTGATCTTCGGCGGCAATGACAGCGACCTACTTTCAGGAGACGCTGGCAACGACGTCATCTTCGGTGGCAACAGCGACGACTGGCTGTCGGGTGGCGAGGGCAATGACGCCTTGTTCGGCGGCAACGGCGCTGACGTTCTTCAGGGCGGCGACGGTGACGACGTCCTATTCGGCAACAACGCTGACGACGTCCTTCAGGGTGGTGGCGGCAACGACTACCTTCGTGGCGGCAACGGTGATGACATCGTGCTCGGTGGCGAGGGTAACGACATCCTCGAGGGCAACAATGGCAACGACGTCCTCGTGGGCGGCGCTGGCGATGACGTCCTGCGAGGCGGCAACGGCAGCGACATGCTAATCAGCGGCGAGGGCAACGACATCCTCCAGGGCGGCGCCGGCAGCGACACCTTCGTCTTCACCGGTGGCGGCGGCAACGACGTCATCCTCGATTTCAAGGCTGGCCAGGACATCCTCCAGATCTCGAAGGGCATCAACGGCACCGACATCGAGTCGGCCGACGACCTCGCCTCGCGTGTCCAGCAGGTTGGCAACGACACAGTCGTGGACCTCGGCAACGGCGACACGATCACACTGCGCGGGGTGGACGCCGACGACGTTAACAGCAATCCAGCGGACTTTTTCTCCGTCCAGTAAGGACTGGCCGAAGGATGCAAGTAACGGATGCCGCGGTTTCAAGCTGCGGCATCATCTTTTTAAGCATTAGCTTGGCAGTTTGAGCATGTCTGAGGTTGCTGTTTCCGCTTCATCATCCGAGCACGTCGCTCGCCCGAGGATTTCAAACCTCGGACGCGATGTGATCCTCATCGCATGGGATGTGCCGCAGGCCGTTCGCTTCACGTCACCGAAGCTGGTGGCTGAAGACGACCTCGTTTCGCCCTTGGCTTCCTTGCGCGTAACTCGTGCGGAAGGCGGCATGCGTCTGTTCTGGGTTCTGCGCCGCCCCAGCGAAGGCACATTCGAGGTCGAGTTGTCAACCGGACCGGTCGGATTGCGGACAGATGTCGTGATCGAGTCCGGCGAACCGATTGCCGCGGCCGCGGCCGAGGCCCTTTTCGAGGGCATTGATGCCTCGGGCCGCGTGGCGCTTATTTCCGCATTCTTTAATGTCTGGAGCGTGATGTTTCGTCTGCACCGCAGCAGAACCTTCATTCGAGTTCTTCGCGATATCCTTCGCCACCTCACTCCCAATCCAGGGCCGGCGACGGCAGTTGCACATGTGGCCGAGGATCTCGTTCTGCTACGGACTGTGCTGTCGAGCGGGTTCGGCAAGGTCGACGCCATTTATCTGCTTAGTGACTCTGGCCCGGCCCGTCTTGTGGCCCGCGCCCACCGGATCGCTTCCGAGAAGGGCGCGCGCGAGGCGGTGCATTTCCTGGCCGAGCGTGTCCTCGTTCCGCCCGGCGACGCTCATCTAATTTTGATCGGACCAAGCGGCCTATCGATCCGCAAGCTCTCAGTCGGCACTGGCCTGCCGTCGATTGAACGCTGGCTTCGTGAGTATGGTCAGGCAGCTCCAAGCCTGCGCGAGCATATACTGATCGAGATTGCCGAGCGCTCGCCAGCCGGCCGCGCCATGGCGCTCGAGGCGCAACTGCGGTCTCCCCTCCAGCCGAAGCGAGCCGTCAACAGCCTGACCACGCCCTCTGCCGAGATCGTCACCGCTCTCTCGACCCCAACCGGCACCCTGGTGACGGGCTGGTACCGGGATCCAGTCGATCTCTTCGCCGGCATCGATGCCGTTGGTCGAGATGAGAGCATCCGCGATCTGACGCCCGACCTTCACCGCTTCCCGGTCGAGGTCGCTGGGCCAAGCAATGGATCTCGTCTTCCTGCTACAGGCTTTGCGGTACTCGCCCCCACCTCCACAGGTTCGGCACCCTTGCTTCAGCCACGTTTCCGTCTGCGCCTTAAGTCGGGGGCGTTTCATCCTTTAATTCCGCGGTTGCAGCCTGCCGATTCAGTCGAGGCACGCGCGGCCGCCCTGCGCGCCGTTCCGCCACAGCACGTCGACGAGAAGCTCCTGGCGCAAGTCATGACCCCCGTCATCGCGAGCCTGCATGAGCAGGCGCGGCAGAGGATTGGACATCCATCTGTCATCACGATTGGCGTTCCCGTTGTCCGCCCGAAGGTTTCGGTGATCGTACCGCTCTACAAGGCGCTCGACTTCCTGCGCTTTCAAATCGCGGCCTTTGCGACGGATCCTTGGTTCCAATCAAATGCGGAGCTGATCTATGTCCTCGACTCGCCAGAGCAAGCACAGGAAGTCGAACACCTTCTTGGCGGGCTTCATCTTGTTTATGGCCTGCCTATGACTTTCGCCGTCATGGAGCGTAACGGCGGCTACGCGCGGGCAAACAACGTCGGCGTTTCTCTGGCCCGTGGTGACGTTTTGGCTTTGGTGAACTCCGACATCATCCCCACGAAGGCTGGTTGGTTGGAGGCCTTGGTTACGCGGGTGAGTGGCCGCCGGCGCAGCATTGGCGCTGTCGGACCGAAGCTCCTATTCGAGGACGGCTCGATCCAGCATGCGGGCATGTACTTCGGGAAAGATCATCGCGGTCGTTGGCTCAACCAGCATTTCCACAAGGGCATGCCCCGCGATTATCCTCCCGCCTGCGAGGAGCGCATCGTGCCGGCTGTTACCGGAGCATGCATCGTGACGCCACGGTCCGTCTTCGAAGCCGTGGGCGGCTTTACTGAAGACTACGTTGTTGGCGATTACGAAGACAGTGATCTATGCCTCAAAATCACCATGACGGAACGTAAGATCGCCTACGTTCCCGACATCGAGCTCTACCACCTTGAGCGCCAATCGATGTCCCTCAACAGCGAGTACATGCGCGGGATCGCCTGGCAGTACAACTGCGCTCTCCATACGGAGCGGTGGAGCAGTCTTATGACCTCCATCATGCAGAATGCCAATCGTCAGCGCAAATCAAGGAATGCTGCGTAATGAACGCCCAACTCAAGATCAAAGCCGATGATCTCCAACCGGTTTTGTCTCCTGCCGAAGAGGCGCTTCTCTCGAAGTTGATAGCCGAGATCGCCACCGACGACACCCTTCCTGAACCGGACCCCGAGAGTATCTTCGTCGGTGACGGAGATTATCGGGCGATCGGTCTAGAGTATCTCGGGCATTTCGTACGCATTGGTGGTCTCAAGCCGCATCACCGCGTCCTCGATATCGGCTGCGGTATCGGCCGCATGGCAGTTCCGCTGACCCAGTATCTCGACGCGACGGCGTCCTATGAAGGTATCGATCCCGTCAACGAGGGCATCCAATGGTGTGTCCGGAACATCTCGTCGGTCTATCCCAACTTCCGGTTTTGTCATCTCGACGTTGCGCACGAGCTATATAACCCGCAAGGGACCATGGCCGGGAACGAGATCGCTTTACCTTTTGCAGGAAATAGCTTCGACTTTGCGTTCATGACCTCTGTTGCGACGCATCTGCCGGTCAACGAGATTGTATCCTACGCCCGTGAGATCATGAGGCTGCTCGCTCCAGGCGGACGCCTGTTTCTGACGGCTTTTATCGTCGTTGCATGTGATCCTGAGCGGGCGAACGCACGTCCGCAATTTCTTAGAGGCGAACGCTCCGGAACCTGGATTGCCGACCCGGCCGCACCGCTTGGCGCGATCGGCTTCGACGACGGTATCCTCCAGGACATTCTTGTGTCTGCTGGGCTCAAGCTCGAACGCGTCAGCTTCGGCCACTGGCGAGGCATCGAGAGCACTCATTACCAAGACGTCATCATTGCCGTGAAGCCGGAGTGAGTCTCTTGAGCACCCGCGTCCTCATCGTTGCCCACAACCATCCGGACCTCCATCCCGGCGGAACTGAAATCTTTGCCCACGACCTCTTCCGGGAGTACCGGTCACGTCCGGACGTCGAGGCCCTCTTCCTAGCCGCCACCAATCATCTACACCGCGAACAACGCCCCGGCACGAGCTTTCAGTCGGTCGGCGACGCCCCGGACGAGATCATCATGTGGAGCGGGCATTTCGACCGCTTCTATCTCAGCCAGATCGACAGCTATGGGACTGTGCCGCACCTCATGAACTTGCTGGAAGAGTTCAGGCCGGACGTAGTTCATATCCACCATGTCCTCCTCATCGGAGTCGAGTTCATTGGCTTGGTGCGCCGGATCCTGCCGAACGCAAGGATCGTCATGACACTGCATGACTACTATGCGATCTGCGCCCACGATGGACTGATGATGCGCACGAAGGGGCGCGAGCGGTGCGACCGGGCGAGCCCAAGCCGATGCAACAACTGCTTCCCAGACACTACCGCCGACCGCTTTCTGCTGCGTGAGCAGTTCATCAAGACCCTGTTCGGCCAAGTCGACCTCTTCATCGCGCCGAGCCGGTTCATCAAAGATCGCTTCGTCGCCTGGGGGCTGTCTGAAAATATCATCGAGGTCGTGTCGAATGGGCGCCCGGCGGTGGAGCCGGCCCCGCATCGTCCATCCGCCGATGGGCGCCGCCCAGTGTTCGGTTATTTCGGCAATCTTAATCCTTGGAAAGGCGTCCCCACCTTACTAAAGGCCGCCCAGCGACTCATCGCGTCCGAGGTTGAGGATTTCGAGTTGCGACTTCATGGCGGCGCCCCGTTCCAGGCGAAGGAATTCGTCGAGGAAGTTGAGGGCCTGCTCGACGAGACCGATTCCCACGTAGTTCGCCTGGGCCCCTATCGCCGGGACGAGCTTCCGGCCCTCATCGCGGCAGTCGATTGGGTGATCATGCCATCGATCTGGTGGGAGAATGCCCCACTGGTGATCCAAGAGTCATTCCTTCATCGCCGTCCGGTCATTGCGAGCAACATCGGTGGGATGGCCGAGGCCGTGCGCGACGGGGTCGACGGTCTGCACGTCCGTCCGGACGATCCGGTCTCCCTGGCGAACGCCATGCGCACGGCCATCGCTACACCAGGCCTCTGGGAGAATCTCGTTTCTGGCATCGTTCCGCCAGCCGATATCTCCGCGGTCGCGGACCGTCATCTCGCCGTTTATCGCGAGATTGGGCAACAAGCTGACATCATTGAACTGAAGGCGAACGCGGCATGAGCACACCACAGTCGAAGCATGCAGTCACCGAAGCGTCGGTATCGTCCCAGATCCAGGGACGGATGGATGCTATCGAAGACCGTCGCGTCTTCGGGTGGGTGTGGGATCGCTCCCGCCCGGCGGAACGGCTTCTTGTACGAGTTCTTCTTGAAGGTCGCATGATCTCCTCTGGTACCGCGAACATGGCGCGTGTCGACCTGCGTCGGAATGGAATTGGCGACGGTAGCCACGCCTTCGAAGTCGATATTCCAGAGGCAGTCGCGAACATGTCGGCCAACCTTACCGTGGTGGCGGTCTCGCCGTCGACCGGCGAGGAGATTGTCCTGCAGGCTCCAAATCATGACCAGCGCGTGGCCGAGGCGTCGATCAGCGCCCCATTGAACCGTGCCATGGACCGGCTCGAATTTCTCATCGAAGCGCAAAGACGCTCGCAGCTTACGCAGCGCGAGGCAGCCGAAACGTTGCGTGCGACGTCCAAACAGATTGATGAAATCGTTGGTCAGGAAAATGGCATTGGGGCTGCCCTCGAACTCGTTCGCGCCAATCAGGCAGAATTGTCTGAGAAAATTTCCGGTATCGAGGTCTTCCATCTTCGTTTCGACAAGGTCTTGGCCGACTTCGACGAACGCATTCGAGAATTAACGACAGCGGCTGACCGGCCCATGCGCCGGGCTGTGGCCATGCTTATTGCGTTCGGGGGCCTCTCCGCGGCCTGCGCAATCGCAACATTGGTGGTCGTCCTGCGGCACGGCCTGCAATGACCGTATCGTCACATAGAATTATAAGCAGTGAGATCCCACAGAGGGGTCCAACAACATTATTGAGCAGACACGTGAAGGAAAATCTCAGCATACCTGTAGATGGCGAGACCGCACTCGCCACGCCGATTGGAGAAGATCTCGCACTCATCACTGGTGTTGCCGACGTAATGCCTGCAACGGTTGAGGTTCTGCTCAACGGCGATCCCTCTATGATTATGAAGGCCGGTGTTGTCAGCTGGAGTAGGGATGGCGCGCCATCTGAGGCGGCGACTGGCTTTGTCGCATTGGTGCCGATCAAGCTGGCATCCAAAGTTCGTCTGCGCTCAATTGTTATGCGACGCGGTGGGCATCCCATCCGCTATACTTTGGTGAAGCCCGCAGTTTCCGTTACGGACCTTGTGCAAGTAATCGCCAACGACGCCAGCGATCGGATGGCTGAAGTGGCCGACCGAGTTGCTCAAGCTCTGATGGTGGGCAAGAACCATCCGAAGCGCTTGGCGGCTGCCTTGTCAGTTCTGACAACTGCAGCCAAGACGGATGGCTGGATCGAAGTTATGGGGCCGCTCGACACTGGCGAGATCTTCTTGCAGGGCTGGGCGGCCGACCTTCCGTCCAATCAGGTACGCGTCCTTGTCGCACAGGGTGGTCTGATGACCGGTGAGTTCAAGGTTGCGTCGATCGCACGCAACGATCTCGGCGGCAATGGCACAGGCTTCGTCGGTCTCCTTGATACAGGTAAGATCACCGTTGAAACCGAGAAACTTCAGAAGCTATTCTTCCGTTCGACACAGGGCTGGCGGATCCTCGAGGTCTACGATCGGCGGGTGCTCCTTGAGCCGACCGATGTTCCCGCCCATATTCGCGACGGCCTGGTTCGCGCTACCGCAAATCCCGAGACCCTGCGCACCCTTCGCCGTGCGGGAGAGCGCTTCGACGGACGCGACACCGTCTCGAACCTCAAGCAGCCGGTCCGGATCGGCATGGATATGGTCGTCGAAGTTCCGGGTGGCGGCCTCCTTGTTGCCGGTTGGATGCTCGATCCGGAAGGGCATGCGGAGTCTGTCGTCCTTCGGGCCGGTGCGGAAACAGCACGCGTGGACGACAGCTGGACGCGGTTACCGCGTCCGGACGTCGCGACGGCGTTCCAGCAGAATGACCTGTTCGCTGGACGCCTCGATCCCCACCGGATCGACCATGGCTTCCTCGCCTTCGTACCGGGGCTCTCCTGCACAGGCAACGTCCCTGTGTACTTCGAGTTCACAGTGGGTGACAGCGTTGCCTACTACCCGCTGACACCTATGCGGAACCTGTCACGGCGTGCCTTCGAGCGCCTCGTGGCGCCCCTGGACCCGCGCACGGCAGCAGCCGGCGTCGCCATCGAGCGGCATATCGGCCCGATGATGCAGGCGCTTGCCGCTCCGGCCCCCGAGGTAGTTGAGGCGCGCGACTTCAGCTTCGATGAGGCCGGCACGACGAAGGCGCTCGTCGTCGGCGCCGTCCATGATGCCGAGGAGGCTGCCAGCGCGTTGGTTCTTCTGGCCCTCGACGCCGAGACGCGCAATGTTCCGGTGATCCTGTCTACCTCCATTGAAGCCTTCGGGAGCATCGCGCCGGAGGCCGAGCGGCTGGCCCACTTCTACGGTCTCAAGCTTCGGGTCATCGGATCCGAGGGGGTGCAGGACGCCTGCGACGCCTTTGAAGCGGCGGTTCAGGCATCGACGGCCGATGCGTTGGTCTTCCTCTCCGCCGATGTCCTGCCGCGTCAGTCAGGCTGGTTGTCTTCTCTTGAACGTGCTTACCGGAAGCGCGGAGGAAAGGCTTTGGTCAGCCCGACCTTAGTTTACGAGGACGAATCCATCCGCTTCGCCGGCACTTGGTTCGACGCTGAAGAGCAGAAGCTAGTCGACCGCTACATCGGCTACCCACGCGACGTCGTACAGGGATCCGACCCCAGGGAGGTGATGGCCGGATCGACAGCCTGCTGCATCGTTTCCCGAGCAGCCGTCCAGGCCGCAGGCGGGTTCACTCGCTCCTATCTTGGCACCAGCGACAAGGGGCGAGACCTCTGTCTCAAGCTACGGCTCGCTGGAACCCCATCAGTGTGGCTGCCGAACGTGGAAATGATTTCGGCCGAGGACAGCGGCGGTGGTTCCAGCCCTGCCATGCGTCGCTTGGCCCAACGAATTGATCGCTGGAGTTTCGACCGTAAGTGGTCGCTCCTCGTCAACAACATGCGGTGATGTTGCCATGACACAAAAGAAGCCTCGCGTCCTGATCGTCTCCCACGGCCATCCCAGCTATTCGCTTGGAGGAGCCGAGATCGCCGCTTACAACTTGCACAAGGGCCTCAACAAGATCGGTACCGCGGAGTCGCGCTTTCTCGCCCGTGTTGGTTATCCAATCGTGCGTCACAGTGGCACCGCCCTCATGAGCCTGCGTCAGAAGGGCGGCGACATCCTCTATCACGCCGACGAATACGACCATTTTCTTATCTCTAACCGGAATACGGAAGAGCTGGAGCGCGACTTCGTTCGTGTCCTGAAAGACCTCAAGCCTGACGTGGTGCATTTTCATCACTTCATTGGGCTAGGGCTTGAGACGATTTATGCTGTTCGCCGAGCGCTCCCTAACTGTGTGATCGTGATCACGTTCCACGAGTTCCTATCCATTTGCCACCACCACGGCCAGATGGTGAAGACAGGCGGCACGAAGCTCTGCCATCGGGCCTCGCCGTCGGACTGCAACGCCTGCTTCCCTGAGGTTTCACCGGCCCGCTTCCTACGCCGCGAGCACTTCGTGCGAGGATTGCTGGAGGTCGCGGACTACTTCGTGTCGCCGAGCCAGTTCCTCGTCGACCGTTACGTGGATTGGGGCCTTGATCCTTCGCGTTTCATCGTCATCGAGAACGGCCTCGACATCGGACAGCTCACGCCGCCACGGGACCTGCCTTTAGTTGGGAAGGGCAAAAAGGCGCGCCGCTCCCGCTTCGCCTATTTCGGTCAGATCACTCAGTTCAAAGGCGTGGACGTCCTACTCGACGCCGTGGCCCGCGTTCCGGATTCGGTTTGGGGAGAAGACTCTCAGCTGATGATCTTTGGTGGCAACCTTGAGCGGCAGCCAAAGCAGTTCCAGGAGAAGATCGAGAACCTTGTGGAGCGCGCTGGCAATCGGGTTCGCTTCTACGGTGCCTACCAGAACAGCGACATGCCGCGCCTGATGCGCAACATCGACTGGACGATCATCCCCTCCATCTGGTGGGAAAACTCGCCAATTGTGATCCAGGAATCGTTTTTCCACGGCCGCCCGATGATCTGCTCGAACATCGGCGGTATGGCCGAGAAAATCACCGACGGGGTCGACGGCTTGCACTTCCGTGTAGGCTCGTCGGAGGATCTCGTTGATCGCTTCACCGAAGCCCTGACCACACCGGGTCTCTGGGAGCAGCTTCGCGCGGGCATCAAGCGCCCGATCTCGTATGAGGAATGCGCCCAGCAGCACCTCGACCTCTATCACCAGCTTGCCGTCGAGAAGGCGTCAAAGTTTCCCACCGCTGCGCTCTCAGCGTGAGACGATTTAACAACAGAAAACCAATCTGGCACGTCCAGGAGATGAATTCATGCAACGCATCCTCGTCATCAGTCCCTCGGGTGAAGTCTACGATCACGACAATGTGCGCTGGTATAATTACAAGGACACTCAGCGCAGCATCAACCACTACCACAACATCGGCGACGCCTTCGTTTTCGACTCGTCGCTCAAGCTGTTGAACTACGATAAGCTCGATGCTCTCGAGATCGCCAAACCGAACCTGGCTGACATCGATCGGATCAACGCCGAGTACGATTACGTCTTCCTGCGCGGCTCCAACTACATTCATAAGGACATGAACTGGGAGAACGCGGTCGAGGTCCTGAAGCGCCTGAAGATTCCGGTGATCGCGTGGGGAATCGGTGCTCAGGCTCCGGTGAAGGGCAAGCTGGAATTGTCTGAGCAATCCAAAACCATGCTTCGCCTGATGGCCGATTCCACCACGTCCATCGGGGTGCGCGGTGCCTACTCTGCGCAGATCCTCTGGGATCTTGGCATCAAGAACGTACGCATCGTCGGTTGCCCGACAGCCTTCCGCCGCAATAAACCCGACCTCGAGATCAAGCTGCGTCCACTTGACCAGATCAGGACAGCTGGCATTACCCTTCGCCGTGAAGTGTCGGGCACATACGCGCGCAACATCGAGCAGTACCTGACCTTCCACCGCGACATGGTGAAGGAGATGGCCACTCGCTTCGACGTAGTGCTCATGGCGCAGGGAGAGGTCGAGGAAAAGAAAATCGTTTTCGGAACCCCTGAGCAGCGCGAGGAAGGCATCGCCGAGTTGAAGGCCAATGGGTGGGTCAGCAAGTGGTATCTAGACGAAACTATGGAAAAGTTGCACCGCGAGCGCCTCTTCTACTCCGACGTCGTGGCCGACTACGAGGACCTCGTGCAGCAGAAAGACCTTGTCCTCGGTTATCGCCTGCACGGAAATCTGATGGCGCTCGCCAATGGCACGCCGTCGGTCTATTTTACTTATGACAGCCGCACGGTAGAATTTGCTGAAACTTACCAGATCCCGAGCTTCGACGTGTTCTCAGGCAAAACGTTCTCACTCGAGGAGTACTGGGACCAGTCGCTGTTCGACAAGTTCAACCGCGCCTACCGCTTCATGTATCGCGAGATGCGGCAGTTCCTCGTTGAAAACGGCGCCGACACGAAGATGGTCGACGTGATGAAGAAGCCCACGAGGGCCGCCGACAAGACCGTTGCCATTAAAGCAGCGTGATCGGTCGTCCGTCTCTTCAAAGCGTAGTTTTGCCCGTCACCTGAGCATCCTGTTCTAGGTGGCGGGTCATAAGTCTGCGTTCGTTCTCGACAGGATCAGGCTCAAGGGGAACATCATGACTGTATTGGTAACGGGTGGCGCCGGCTATATTGGCAGCCACATGGTTCTAGCACTGGTTGACGCTGGCCGGGACGTCGTGGTGCTCGATAATCTGAGCACTGGTTTCCCCTGGATGGTTCATCCCAAAGCCCAGTTCGTGAAGGGCGACATCGGAGACGAGGGTCTGGTGTCCGAAATCATCCGCGACTACTGCCTTGACGCAATCGTCCATTTCGCCGGCTCGATCGTGGTGCCAGACTCGGTAACGGATCCGCTCGGCTACTATTACAACAACACGGTGAAGTCGCGCGCCCTGATCAGCGCCGCCGTCAAGAACAACATCAGCAACTTCATCTTCTCCTCGACCGCAGCCGTCTATGGTGACGCCAAGGAAAGTCCGATCGTGGAGACGGCGATGCTCAACCCGGTCTCGCCTTATGGCACATCCAAGCTGATGACTGAACTAATGCTGCGCGACACCGCGGCTGCTCATCAGATGCGCTATGTGGCGCTCCGTTATTTCAATGTAGCCGGTGCCGACCCGCAATGCCGCAGCGGCCAGTCGAGCCAGCGGGCGACCCACCTAATCAAGGTGGCGACCCAAGCGGCCCTTGGCGGGCGGAACGGCATTGACGTCTTCGGTACCGACTATCCGACACCGGACGGGACCTGCTTACGCGATTACATCCATGTTTCGGATCTCGCCAACGCCCATATGCTGGCGCTCGACTACCTGCGTTATGGAGGCGAAAGCACTGTCATGAACTGCGGCTATGGCATGGGCTACTCTGTCCTCGAGGTCATCGAGGCAGTCAAGCGGGTGTCCGGCGTCGACTTCGAAACTCGCCTCAGCGACCGTCGCGCCGGAGACCCCGCGACCCTGATTGCCGCGGCTGACCGCATCCGTAACACGCTCGGATGGGAACCTACCCTCGACGACCTTGAGACCATCATCACCCATGCTCTCGCGTGGGAGGCAAGCCTCAAGACCCGCAATGCGGCTTGAACGTAACTATGCCGACGGCGGCGGTTGAAACTTAGGTTATTCCAACCGCTAGTCGTTAGCCATTCCCGAACCGGAGAACGCAGATGCAGAGAGTGTCACACACCCGGCCTCTTCCGAGAAACAGACATTGGCGAAGGCGCTGTCGAAGAAACCTTTGAGTGTCGCGATCCTCTGGAAGTATCCGTCGCTCGGCCACTATTCGAATGCCGAGTTCGATCGTATCTACCACGCCATCAGGCCGACCAAGCCACGGAGTATCTCGCCTTCCTTGAAGCGAAATGCTCAAGCCGCCCCCTTTCTGGAGGCCATCGCCGCAGGCAGGTAAGCCAACCACCTCATTAGAACGAAAGGAGCAATTGGGCATGACCAATGCCGCAAACCTGCTCTCGAACTACCCGATCTTGCGTCTTTTGACGTGTGTGGCCGCGCTCCTGCTTTCGATCGGAAAGTCGGCAATTGCAGGAGATGCCGTCAAGTTCAGTGTCTCACGTGAACCAGAGGTCGTATACAGCTACCAGAGGCAGCGCTGCGATACACTCACAATCCCCGACTCGCCGGCCAGGGCCTATCGCCGCGCTGACGGGTCGATTGTCATGATCGCTGCGCATTTCAACAACAGGTTCCTTGAGGGGAGTGACTTCCACCACCTCAGTCCGAACTGCCACGTCATTTCGCAGGGAGCGGAATCTGGCGACCCAAGCGAGTTCGATGACCGTTTCTGGATCCAGAGCCTGATCCCGCTTGGTGGCGGCCGCATCATGGCTCTCGCGAGCCATGAGTACATGGGATACAGACACGCAGGCGTTTGCGAGAAGGGTGCGTTTCCGACTTGCTGGTATGTCTCCGTCGTAGGGCTGGAGGGTAACGAGCGCGATCTCTCCTTCAAACTCCGGCCGCGCGATCAACGCGTGATCGCCGGGTCCAACCGCCAGTTCGACTCGTCCATTAAGGCCGCGGGGTTCCAGACGGTCACCAATACCGTCTTCGATGGCGACTACGCGTACTTCATCGCATGGACCGATGATGCCGCCGAACCGGGTCATCGCGGCAATTGCTTGTTCAGGGCGCCTCGGGACGACCTGATGAATGGCTGGCAGATGTTGAGCGGCGGCCGGTTTGTGCAACCACCGGACCCCTATCCGACCGATGGGCGAGAACCAATCCGGGCCAAGTGCGACCGCCTCGGTGGACCCGGCATGTCCGGAAAGGCGAGGTCACTGGTCTGGCTCGAAAGTAAGAAGCAATGGCTGTTCCTTTGGACAGCTCGAGCCAAGGAGGTCGGCGTCTTCTACGCGACGTCAACTGACCTCAGAAAATGGTCATCGGCCACCAGAATCGCTGCGGTTGAGCCCCCATGGGGCTCGGGCAAGATTGGCGTGTTCTACGACTATCCCTCGGCTATCGACCACAACAGCCGGTCAACCATCTTCCAAACCGTAGGCGACAGCTTTTACCTATACCTGACCCGCTTCAACTGGAAGAACCCCAAGGTCCGCATGGACCGGGATCTGGTAAGATTCAAAGTCACAGTGGACTGATTGCGGTGGGAGAATGCTTACATTCGAGCGAGATCTCATAGACTAAGCGTAAGGTTCTGGAGTGCGAGATGCGTTGATGAACGATCTGTTGATTCATTAACAATTTGGCTCCACGAGTCACCTTCATCACTATGTTTTGTATTCAGTCTTAGCGACGGATTTGTCCCACGATCGGATAAGTAAAATTGAACTTTATATTTTTGGGTGAATGCATCTATAAGGGTATTTGGCTGGCATGAGCGTCATCCGTATCAATTTTGGGCCAACAGCGGCCAACAAACTTCAGTCCATTGGGCTCAAAATCGCGTCCGCGCGTGGCGAACTGTCTCTCAGAGAAGGTAGCTATTTCGAAGCACCTGGATCGATACAGCCATCCTTGAACGCTTCTACACTCATCCAGGTCGGCGCATTTGCGTCACTAGCGCATGGGGGTACGATGGGGAATGTGCGGATCGGGCGCTACGTCTCGATAGCGGCCGGCGTGACGATTGGGATGCATAACCATCCTGTCGATTGGCTTAGCTCCTCGCGCATCACCCACTTCCCGCAGATGCACGAATGGCACAAGTTCTGCGGCGACGGCAGCCCTGAGGTGACCGCAGCGTTGCGGCGGCCGTTCAGCCACGCTTGCCCGATTACCGAGATTGGCAACGATGTCTGGATCGGCCAAGGCGTGTTCATCAAGTCCGGTGTGAGGATTGGTGATGGCGCTGTAATCGGGGCGCGCTCAGTGGTTGTTAAAGATGTAGAACCATACACAATCGTCGCGGGCTCGCCGGCCAAGCCCGTGCGGAAGCGGTTTCCTGAGCCTATAGTTGAGCGGCTCCTCACCATGCGGTGGTGGTGCTATTCGCTCTACGATATGGCGGGCGTTCCATTCGAGGATGTCCCCGTGGCACTCGAGATGCTTGAGGAGCGTGTCGCGCGCGGGGACCTGAAGGAATATCAAGCTCCGATTTACACGGCAGAGGATCTGGCAACCCTGTTCCCCGTCGCCGCCTGAGGGCTTGATCCAGCAATCTGCACAACTTCAGAATTCTATATCTTCCTTCTTCCGCCTTTAGGATCGGGCGCGCCTAATCAAGGGACTGGCCCCTGCCGGCTTGGGTCGATCTCAAGAAGCGGGTGCAAGCTGACCTTGGAATGGCAAGAGCAGAGGGGACCCACCGTCAAGGAACCGAAGTGGCAAGGGTTCGGCTCGGTGTTGTTCAACAGGCCCTTCGACGGCAGTTGGACGGTGAAGTCGAGACGACCGTTGCGCGGGACGGCCTTCAAGGCCGTATCAGCGCAGCGCTCTCGCTGCGGTAGCCCAATCGGGAGTTAGTCACTCCATCGAAAACGATACCAAGCGATTCCTGTTCGACATGGCGCGTGCGCCAATCAGCGGGAGCCTGAACCCTTACGACCCTTAGGCTGGGTTATGCTCCCGGTCGTGGCGACATCGTCCGTGTTGGCGGCAAGTTTGCCGCCGGACCTAATCGCATCCGTGCTCCAGGCAACGTTCTCTGCCGGAAGCAGATGCTTGACCAGCTTTCGTGTTTCACGCGAGAGAAGTTTTCCGGCCTGCGCCAGGGGCTTGAAGTCCGTAAGTTTGTGTGGCCCTCCAGGGCGTCCTGCAAAGACTCGGAGCCCATCGGGAAACATCACCATGTCGCCCCGACGCAACGTGCTGTCGGCGAGAAGCGCCGGAACGGGGTTGTTGATCTCGCCCATAGGTCTCGGTTCTATGGGCTTTTTGATCTCCTGCCGCTCGACAGCCACAGGCTTGGGACGCGGAGGGGCCTTGCGTCGGGGCCTCTCGGCTCCTGGATCGGTTTGATATCCGGACGACTGAGGTACCGGAGTAGGGGCTGCTGGCTGGGAGAAGACCCTGAAGAGCCCGAAGATGCTTTGCGCTTGGGCAGGAGTGGCAGCGCTCGCAAGCGGGAGGGTAAGAGCCACGGCTATCAAGCTACATGATCTCGCTAATGATGCGAGCTTGCTTCGGAGCTTTGACATTCCCGCCTCCCTTGATGAGGAGCAACGTGGTCCCGCTTGCTGGGTTCCTATTCCATCCGTGGTAGAAGAGACAAACCAGCACTGCCGAGCTTGAACCGATGACATGCCTAGCTAGAAGGGCAGTCGCTCAGAGGCAGAGATCCATCCGAGGATGGGAATGGTCTCAGTGCCGGAATATTTGAAGGTAACTAGGGTTTGCCCGCCTCGTAAATGCGCCGAGTCCCTCGATGTTTGGGACTAGGCGGAGCAAATTGGTCGATTCAAATACGACCGGCGCAAGTCGTGAGGAGGGTTAGTGATGGCCACGTGGGAGCGAACCTATCGGTATGTGAGAGGCCCGTCCGATGGCGTGACACCACGGGCGAAGAGAGACGCGTCCGCTTATCACCGCAGCCTGACGTGGCTGTACGATTCCCTCCGGTAAGGCGGCTGCTGACAATGATGTACGGCGCCTACTGGCGCCTGACGGCGAGTGACACAAGTTCGTACATCGGCCTTAACGAGCATGCAGTCGACCGTCTGGCTCACCCGTCGGTCTAGGCAGTGGCGAAAGCATGCTCAGGGTTCTCGTTCTGAAGGGACTTACTCATCACGCCTCACAGATCCATCGAGAGTCTCGACACAGGGTGTTTGGTGTAGACGTCACGAACACCGTGAACGATCGAGACATTCTGCCGCCACGCTGAAACCCATGGTGGGGTCAGCGGTTCCTCTCACTACCCTGAGATAACCGGCAGGCGGCCTGAACCGCCACGCCGGATCCATGAGATAGTATCAAGGAGAGAGCCGATGCTCCGTGATTCCGCAGGCAATGTGCGTCTGCCCCATGTCAACGACCTCCATCCGGACGTCGCGACCTTCATGATCGCACGCGCTTTCGCGGAGACTTACCGGGACGTGCTTGAGGCACCTGTTCCTGCCCCGCTTGTCGCAATCCTTCGCCAGATGGAAATCAGAGGGAATGGCTGTGAACACACTCCATCCTGAGCCGTATCTGGCACTGATCGTCGAGGATGATCCCGATGTCCGCGCGCTTGCAGGCGCCTTGCTGGAAGAGACGCCTCTCGAGGTCGTGGAAGTCGACAGTGCGGAAGCAGCTCTGGACCTCCTCCAGGAGCGTGGAGGCGATATAGCCATGATGTTCGCCGACGTGCGCCTCCCTGGAAAGATGGACGGGGTCCAGCTTGCAAGCGCCGCATGCAAGCTCTGGCCGACGGTCAGGATCGTGCTCACCTCCGGTGATCCTGGTACCCAGTTGGATGATCTGCCGGAGTGCGTCACCTTCATGCCGAAGCCCTGGCGCGGGCTCGATGTCCTTGTGCAGGCCGAAAAGGCAATTCATCACCCTCAGCCACCGGTGACGTGACATGCGGCACGGCGCAAGCAACCACCCACCCGTTGTCCTTCTCGTGGAGGACGAACTGCTGGTGCGGATGACCGCCATCGACGAACTGGAGGAGGCCGGCTTCCAACTGATAGAAGCGGCCAATGCGAACGTAGCTCTCAAGGTGCTGGAGGCGCGCTCGGATGAGGTGCAGGTGCTGTTTACCGACGTGCCTATGCCCGCTCCATGGAAGGCATGGAATTGGCCCGACAGGTCCATGCCCGCTGGCCGCACGTCCGGCTGCTGATCGCCTCGGATTACGCACGTCCCCGAACCTCATGAGATCCCCGACGATGGCCGGTTTGTGCAGAAGACGTACCATGTTGCAACCCTCGTTAGGCACGTTCATGAAGTGGTGGGCTCATAAGGAAAGCGAGCAGGATAGCATGTGTCCTTGAATGGGCCTGAATATTGTCAGTCCCTAAGCGTCCCTTGAAGAGCAGCCTTGATCGTTGGATCCTGGTTGAACTCTTCGCCGTGCTCGACGGCTAGCATCTGAGCGAGCCTACTCCACGCCTGGTTGACCCAGATCGCGAGGCCCCTGTCTCCGTCATCGTGTCTGTTAACGAAGGCGCTACCAGACATTCCTGAAATCTTGGCAGTTTCTTCGGATGACCCGCCGACCTTCGTGCTCCTTGATAGATGAGGAAAACCTGAGGATCCGGAAGGGCTAAAACTGAGCAAATAGATCGATCGCTTATTCCCAGAATGCCGCTGACCTTGTTTTCGGGACCTTGTTGCCCATAACGCTACAGTCGGCTTAGCCCAAGTTAAGAGCATGTCCCTCTCCCGAGACGCCCTCCCGGTGCCCCCACCCCATCCAGGGTGGTTCTTACGTGTTCGGATCTTACCTGGCCTTGGCCTCTCCGTCAGCCAAGCGTCCCGGGAGCTGCGCATAGCACGGCAGGCGCTCCACTGGGTTCTCGCCAGCACGGTCGCAGTCAGTCCCGAGATGGCTAAGCGTCTGGCTCATCTATCATGCACGATGCCCCACTTCTGGCTTGGCCGCCAGCAGCAGTATGGCCTTTGGCACGCCGAGCAGGCGCTTGCTAACGTTGTCGGGTTGATCCACGCCCAAACTTTTCCACCCGCTCTTCAAAAAAGAGATCGGACCTCGTTATGAATGTTAAGCCACAGCCCACCTCAAAAGCGCGCACGGGGGTTGCAGGGCTGGACGACATCCTCATCGGGGGATTGTCTCCTGGACATGTCTACCTTCTGGAGGGCAGCCCCGGCACCGGCAAGACCACTATTGCGCTCCAGTTCCTGCTCGAGGGAGCCAAGATCGGCGAGATCGGGCTCTACATTACTATGTCAGAGACCGAGCGTGAGCTGCGCGAGGGAGCAGCCTCACATGGTTGGACCATCGGCAAAGACGTTCAGGTGTTCGAACTCGTCCCGCCCGAGAATCTTCTTGATGACGAGCACCAGCAGAGCCTGCTCTACTCGTCCGATCTTGAGCTCGGTGAGACTACCAAGGCCGTGTTCGAAGCCATCGACCAAACCCAGCCGGTTCGCATCGTGATCGACAGCCTATCTGAGATCCGGCTCCTAGCGCAGAGCTCCCTGCGCTACCGCCGTCAGATCCTGGCGATGAAGCACTATTTTGCCAAGCAGGGTGCAACGGTGCTGATGCTGGATGATCTGACCACTGACACCAATGATAAAACCGTTCACAGCCTCGCCCATGGAGTGATCCGCCTAGAGGAGCTTACCCCGAGCTATGGGTCCGAGCGCCGCCGCCTGCGGGTTATCAAGTACCGTGGGCAGTCGTTCCGGGGCGGATTTCATGATTTCATCATCGCTGAAGGTGGTGTCCAGGTCTTCCCACGCCTGATTTCTGGCGAGCACAAGACGGGCTTTGCCCGCGAGGTGCTCACCAGTGGCATCGCTGAACTCGACGCGCTCCTTGGCGGTGGCATTGAGCAAGGCTCCAGCACGTTGGTCATGGGACCAGCTGGATCAGGTAAATCCCTTCTGACAGTGCAATTCGCGATCTCTGCCGCGGCTCGGGGCGAGAAGGCAGCCTTGTTCATCTTTGATGAGGAGCTTGGTCTACTCATTGACCGGGCCAAGCTGATGGGGATCGATCTCGACGCGCTGTGCGCCAGTGGCCGCCTGTTTATCGAGCAAGTCGATGCCGCCGAGCTCTCACCGGGAGAATTTGCCCATAAGGTTCGGGCTAGGGTTGATCGCAGCGGCGTCAAAACAGTCGTGATCGACGGCCTTAACGGCTACCAATCGGCTATGCCGGAGGAAAATTTCCTGATCCTCCACATCCATGAGCTATTGCAGTACCTGAACCGTCAGGGCGCCTCGACCTTCCTGACGGTTGCCCAACACGGGCTCGTCGGCGACATGAAGTCGCCAGTCGACATCACTTATCTCGCCGACACGGTGATCCTGCTGCGCTATTTCGAGGCCTTCGGCCAGGTTCGAAGAGCGATCTCGATCATCAAGAAGCGGTTCGGCATGCACGAGAATACCATCCGCGAGATCCGGATCGATAGTAGAGGTATTGTCATCGGCGAACCCTTGGAGGGTTTCCAAGGAGTTCTGCGTGGTACTCCCATCCTGGCCGAGTCTGACCGGGCCCGGCTCCTCGAAGATCGCTGGCTATGAGCGACATACTTCTATCCCAGTCGGAGCGGGCGCTCATCTTGGCTCCGCACGGGCGGGATGCGGCGATTGCAGTACACATCCTACACGCTGCCGGGATGGCGGCAGAAATCTGCCCCGACCTACCGGTGCTGGTGAGCAAGATCGCTCAGGGTGCAGGATTCGTGCTTGTCACAGACGAGGCCTTGCGCACCGCCGATCTGAAAGATCTATCTCAGTGGATTGACCAGCAGCCACCCTGGTCGGACTTTGCCTTCATCGTCCTGACGATGCGAGGCGGCGGAGTTGAGCGCAATCCCGCAGCCAGACGTTATCTCGACGTGCTCGGCAACGTTTCGTTCCTGGAGCGTCCTTTTCACCCAACCACTCTCGTCAGCCTCGCTCGCTCGGCGCTGCGCGCGCGGCGGCGGCAATATGAGGCGCGGGGCCGGCTTGAAGCGTTGCGCGAAAGCGAGACGCGCTATCGCAACTTGTTCGAGAATATCGACGAAGGCTTTGCCATCATCGAGTTTTTCGATGGACCTCACGGCCCATTGAGCGACTACATTCATGTCGAGGCAAACTCAGCTTACGCCGTCCATGCTGGCATCCAGAATGTCGTCGGGCAAAATGTGCGCGAGATGGTGCCTGACGAGGCGGAGGGCTGGGTGGCGCTCTATCGCCGCGTTCTGGAAACCGGCGAGCCCACTCGGTTTGAGCGGGAGCTCGTCGCCACCCACCGATATCTCGAGCTGGCCGCCTTCCGGGTTGAGCCTGCGAGCCGTCGTCAGGTCGCGGTGGTGTTTCGAGATGTCACGGCTCGCAGGCAGGCCGAGCTGGCGTTGCGCGAGAGTTAGGCACGCCTGCGAGCCCTCAATGTGGAACTTGAACATCAGGTGGAAGAACGCACGCGGCAGCGCAGCCGCACCTGGCAGGTGAGCCCGGACCTCCTCGGCGTCGCGAACAGTGCGGGGTATTTCACGAGTACCAACCCTGCCTGGGAGGAAGCTCTCGGGTGGACAGAAGAGGAGATTGCCCGAACGCCCTTCGTAGAGCTGCTGCATCCGGACGATGTCGGGCCGACGCTCGCCGCCTTTGATATGCTCAAGAAGGGCCAGCCGGTGTTGCGGTTCGAGAACCGCTACCGAGCGAAGAATGGAACATACAGCTGGATCTCGTGGGTCGCTGTTCCCGAGGGCGAGGAGTTCTATTGCAGCGGGCGTAATGTAACGGTGGAAAAGGATCAAGCAGCTGAGCTCGCCGAACGCAGGGCTGAGCTCGACCGGCTCTGGACCTTTTCTGAAGACATGCTGGCGCGTGCCGATTATCAGGGCATGATGTCAGCGGTCAGCCCCGCCTGGACGCGGGTGCTCGGATGGTCCGAGGCAGAGCTCCTGACGCGACCCTACGCAACGTTCATGCACCCTGACGACATGGGCCCGACTCTCGCCGCTTTGGCTCGCATGAGCGAAACCGGTCAGCCGACGCGGTTCGAGAATCGCATTGCGACCCAGGATGGTGGGTGGAAGCCGATCGAGTGGACCGTCGCGCCCGAGGCCGAGGGCGTCAACTTCATCGCGGTGGGGCGTGATGTCAGCATCGTGAAACAACGGGAGAGGGAGCTCACCATCGCACAGGACGCGTTGCGCCAGTCACAGAAGCTGGAGGCGGTGGGCCAACTGACCGGCGGTGTGGCGCACGACTTCAATAACCTATTGACGATCATCAAGAGCTCGACCGACCTCCTACGCCGGCCTGACTTGGCGGAAGAGCGCAGGCGCCGCTACATGGACGCAATTTCTGACACTGTTGACCGAGCATCGAAGCTCACCGGTCAGCTCCTCGCGTTCGCACGCCGGCAGGCGCTGAAGCCTGAGGTGTTCGACGTACCAAAGCGCGTGGAAGCTGTCACTGACATGCTGCGTACGGTTGTGGGGTCGCGCATCGAGATTGTCACAGACCTCGATGCGCAGGGCTGTTTCGCCCAGGCGGACGTGAGCCAGTTTGAGACAGCGTTGGTCAACATGACCGTGAACGCGCGCGACGCTATGAATGGCGAGGGCAGGCTTGCGGTGAAGGTACGGAGCATCCCTATGTTGCCACCTTTGAGAGGCCATGCCGGCAGCCTGGGACCATTCGTGGCGGTGTCCGTCAGCGATACCGGTGCAGGGATCCCAGCCGACAAGCTCTCTCAGATCTTTGAGCCCTTCTTCACAACCAAGGAGGTCGGCAAGGGAACTGGTCTTGGCCTGTCCCAGGTTTATGGCTTCGTCAAGCAGTCGGGCGGTGATATTGCTGTCTCGAGCGAGATTGGCCACGGCGCGACATTCACGATTTATCTGCCTCAGGTCGAAAAAGCGCCAGAGGAGCAGGGTGCTAAGTTCAACGAGGGAGCATCAGCGGAGGGAAGAGGTCGACGGGTGCTGGTCGTTGAGGACAACGTCGAGGTAGGGCGATTCTCCACACAGCTGCTCCAAGACCTCGGGTATGTGACGACGTGGGCTGCAAATGCTCGCGAAGCGCTCGAACTTCTAGGCGAGGCGGACGGCTTCGATGTTGTGTTCTCGGACGTCGTAATGCCAGGCATGGGCGGTGTGGAACTCGGCGAGGAGATCCGGCGGCGCCACCCTGGCTTGCCCGTGATCCTGACATCCGGCTACAGTCATGTGCTGGCAGAGGAAGGCCGTCACGGCTTCGAGCTCTTGCATAAGCCCTATGCGGCCGAGGAGCTATCTCGGGTGTTGCGCAGGGCAGCACTCAGCTGCAAAGGGCCCTGATCACTGCAACTCGGAGCGGCGGACGCCAAGCAGCCAGCGAGCGATCCCAACCTGTAGTCATAGCCAAAGCTCTCGTATGAAGAGTTGCGGTGTGCGTATGGGAAGGTCGCCTATCGCCGCAAATGGGACCTCGCGTCTTGGCCCTGCCATTACAGCAAGCCGATCTTCGCAAGTGCGGAAACTCGTTCTTTGGCCCAATCAAGATTTTCTTGGATCAGGATCTATCCAACTGCTCGCTTTCCACTTGCTTAGCCTCAAATCGGACTTTAGCTCTCGATAAACATCGCTCAGCTCGTAAAAGGATCCTTCAGCAGATCCCAGATCAACCTTGGCAACAATCGCCATAGGATAACAAGAGATAAAATGTCTATCACGATCCGTCTAGCACAGAAAGTTGATGCTCTGCCGATTGCGCGGCTGCACTATCTTACCTGGCGAGAGACCTATCGTGCTCTTGCTCCGCAAACGGCATATGACTTGATGACGGAGGAAGCCAGGCTGGCCCGTTGGCAGAGCATGCTTTCACACGCTGAGAGCGAGCGGATTATAGTGGTTGTCGAGGCGGAGGGGCAGTTGGCAGGCTTCGGTGCAGCCGGACCAGCCTCGCACGAGATCTATCAGGACAGAGCCGAGATCAAGTTCCTCTATGTAGGAACCGTCTTCAAGCGTATGGGCATCGGTCGTAAGCTGCTGCTTCACCTTGCACGCTGTATGATGGAGGCCGGCTACAACGGCATAGGGCTTGGTGTCGTTATCGGGAACGATCCAGCTATTGCGTTCTATGAAAAATTGGGGGGCGAAAAGGTGGGGAGCTATACCGATCCGGGTCCTGTATGGCGCTCTCAGAACTATCTTTATGTCTGGGATGATCTGCCCGCGTTCCTGGCCCAGGAGCGGAAAAGCATCCTGAACGATAAGAGAGATTCGCTACCGTGAACCTAGCAAGAGGAAAGGCTCACGCACCACTGCGCGAGCCTTTGTCGGGGTTTAATCTGTGCCTTGATTAATGCCGATGGGCGTCAACTTATTGGCTTGGAGACCATACTTCTTTACGATCTCGTCATATACGCCCTTCTGCTGAAGACGCTCGAGGCCTTCCTTGATAGCGTCGCGCAACTGAGTTTCGGTTTTGAGCACGGGAATGCCGGAAAGGGAGACTGTGAAGGCATCGCCGATGAGCACATAGCTGTTGGGCTCTTGCGACTGGAAGTATGGAAGGGTCTCGTTGCCCTGAACTGCTGCATCCAAACGCTGCGTCTTCAGCTGAGTGCGGGCATCAGCAGACCCTTCTGTGCCAATGGCCTCGATGGCGGGCTTTCCCTTCGCCACGCAGTTGGCCTGACTCCATTCACCGATCTGACGTGGCCAGTTGGTGGCGCGGCTCGCGCCGACTTTCTTGCCGCAAAGGTCTTCTGGAGTCTTGAGAGTCGCCGCCATCGCGGGCGAGGTGTAGAATTGCGCACCGGATTTCATGTAGTCGACGAAATCGACGATCTCACGACGGGCCGGAAGATCGCTCATACCAGCGAGCGCGATGTCGACGCGCCCCGTCTGCAGTGACGGGATCATCTGAGCGAAAGCGATCTCTTGCCATTCGATGCCGACACCGAGTTCCTTCGCGAGGGCTTCGCCTAGGTCGATGTCAAAGCCTGTCAGCTTGTTCGTGGCTGGATCCTTGAAAGTGATCGGCGCATAGTTAGGCATCGTCGCAACGACAATCTTGCCAGCCTTCTTGATACGATCTGGAAGTTCCGCTGCATGGGATGGGGCTGCAAAGCCCAGGGCGATCACGCTCGCAAGCAAACCTGCTGTCAGTTTCATTTCCGTCGGTCCTTTCTAGGGAACGTTTGTCAGGCGAGAACTGCTGCGATGAAATCGCGAGTTCTCTGTTGTTTCGGGTGCACCAGCACCTCTTGCGGCGAGCCTCGTTCCACAATGGCTCCCCGATCCATGAAGACGACCTCGTTCGCAACTTCACGTGCAAATCCAAGTTCATGGGTTACGACGATCATCGTCATACCCGAACGGGCTAGATCTTTCATGACAGCAAGAACTTCGCCGACCAGCTCCGGGTCAAGCGCTGAGGTCGGCTCGTCGAACAGCATCAGTTTCGGTTTCATGGCAAGCGCGCGGGCAATCGCCACGCGCTGCTGCTGCCCGCCCGAAAGTTCCGACGGATAGGCATCGCGCTTTGCAGATAGCCCAACGCGCTCCAGCAATACCAAGGCTTCGTCGATAGCTTGGGTGCGACGACGCTTCTGCACTGTCACTGGACCTTCAATGATGTTCTCAAGCGCTGTCATATGCTGAAACAAGTTGAAACGCTGAAAGACCATGCCGCTCGTCAGCCGCTGGCGAGCGATCTCGGCGTCCGTCAGTTCATAAAGCTTGTCGCCGACGCGGCGATAACCGATTAATTCGCCGTCGACCCAGACTGCTCCGGAATCGATCCGCTCGAGCTGGTTGATGCAGCGAAGGAGCGTACTCTTTCCGGATCCAGAGGGCCCGACGATACAGAGCACCTGACCAGCGGGAATTTGGATCGATACTCCGTCGAGCGCTTGGACGGAGCCGAAATTTTTGCGCACATCTGTTGTAACGACGATAGGCATCATGGCTCAACCCTCCACAGCCGGTCGCATTGCAGGGCGAGATCTCCGGCCAGTGCCCTTGGCGAAATAGCGTTCAAGGAAATGCTGACCTATGCTGAGCAGTGTCACGATGATTAGATACCAGCCGGCGGATACGATCAGAAGCTCGATCACTCGCGCGTTGGCATAATAGACCGTTTGCGCGTTGCGCAACACCTCGGCAAAGCCGATCACGCTGGCGATAGACGTGAGTTTCACCATGCTGATCACTTCATTGCCCACAGGTGGAATAATCACACGCATAGCCTGCGGGAGGACGATGCGGCGTAGGGTTGTTAGGCGCGTCATGCCAATGGCCTTGGCAGCCTCCGTCTGGCCCGCATCGACCGATAGGATGCCTGATCGGACGACCTCGGCCGTGTAGGCGCCCTGGTTGATGCCGAGGCCTAGCAGGGTTGCTACGAACGGCGTCATTACATCGACCATGCGCGCCTCGAACAATCCAGGGATGCCAATGCGCGGAAACACGAGAGCAAGGTTGAACCAAAGCAGGAGCTGAAGAAGGAGCGGCGTTCCACGAAAGAACCAGATGTAGAAGACGGCGACGCCTTTCAGGACGGGATTGGGCGACATCACCATGATTGCGAATAAAACGCCGAGTGTGATGCCTAGGGCCATGGCGCAAACTGTCATGATGATCGTGTTGCCGAGGCCGCTAATGATGGATTGAGCCGTGAAAAACTGGCCGACCACGGCCCAGTCGATCTGCCCTTCAGCGAATGCCTTCACCACAAGGGCAAACGCCGCGAGGATCAGGGCGCTGGCGATCCAGCGTCCGTAATGACGACGTGGCACATGGGTCAGGTGCGCGATCGACGGATCGAAGTGTGCGGTCTGCCCTGTACCTACTGGGGAGGGTGCGGTGGTGCTCATTCCGGTTCTCTCCATTCCTATCCGTTTAGACCCGCGGGCCGTCATAATGCACTGCCCATTCGCGCTGCGCATTGAAATCCAAGCGTAGGCGGGAAAGCTGTTCAGCTATTCGGAGTGGAGCCGTCCCACCATAGCCATCACGAGCTCTTATGGCTGCATCAGGCGTCAGGCTTGTCATGAGAGATGGGTCCAGGCGTGAATCCACGGTCGACAGATCCTCCGCGCTCAGATCCTCGAGACCGATATCGCGGTCCTCACAATAGCGAACCAATCGGCCTGTGATCTCGTGGGCCTCCGAGAATGGAACCCCCTGTCGGGCAAGCCAATCGGCCACTTCAGTGGCAAGCGTGAATCCATCCGTTGCCTGCCGGCGCAGTTCATCCACATCGACCTGCATAGTACGAACCATTCCAGCCATGGCTGGAAGCACCAAAGCGAGGGTGTCGACGGCCTCGAATGCGGCCCGCTTGTCTTCGGCGAGATCGCGATTGTACGCGAAGGGCAAGCCCTTGAGGGCCGTCAGCATGGTACCGACGGCACCGATGAGGCGCGCGGCGCGGCCACGAGTCAACTCCGCAATGTCGGCATTCTTCTTCTGCGGCATAATGGATGAGCCTGTTGCGTAGGCATCGTCTAGCGAGATCCAACGAAACTGGCGCGAAGACCAGAGGAAGATCTCCTCGGCCAGGCGTGACAGGTTTACACCGATCATTGCTGTGACGAATAGAAACTCCGTTACATGGTCGCGGCTTCCGACCGCATCAATGGAATTTTCACAAGGTGCGTCGTAACCGAGCTCACGGGCGGAGATCTCGGGTGATTTGGCAATGGCGGATCCTGCAAGAGCCGCCGCCCCAAGCGGGGAGCGCGCCGATCGCCGATCCCAATCCTGCATGCGGTTGATGTCACGAGTGAAGCCCTGCGCATGTGCAAGGAGCTGGTGCGCAAAGCTCACCGGCTGAGCGGGCTGAAGGTGGGTAAACCCTGGGGCTATGGTTTCGATGTGCTCGTCCGCTTGCAGCGCGAGGGCCTCCTGCAAACTTAGTAAGTCGATGACGATGCGACGGGCCTGATCCCGCAGATAAAGCTTAAGGTCGTTGGCCGCCTGATCGTTACGCGAGCGTCCGGCGCGAAGCTTGCCGCCAAGTGGCCCGAGCCGTTCGGTGAGCTTACGCTCCAGAAAGGTGTGCACATCCTCGTCCTGCTCCAATGGCTTGAGGATTCCGGCTGCAACTTCAGCCTGGAGTTCGACAAGGGCTGCCTCAATCGCTTCACCCTCATCAGGGGTGAGCAGCTGGGCTCTCACAAGCTCGCGCGCATGGGAGAAGGAAGCAGCGAGATCATAAGCCGCGAGGCGGAAGTGGCTGGCGTCGGAGCGTGAGAGAGCCATGAGCTCCGGGGCAGGACCTGAGCGGAAGCGCGAGGCCCACAGAACGGTGTTCGATGCCATGTCGATCTCCTTTCCTTTTGGTTTCCCAAGGGGAACCTCGACTGGCAATTGAAATTGTGTCGTCTTGGTATTCCTTTTTAGAATAGAAGCAAATCTCAGCTCTTCTCTTCTAGCCAATTTGTTCCATGACGATTCAGCGCCTTCCAAGCTCCATGACTGCTCTGCGTGTCCTTCTTGCCGTTGCCGAGCACGGTACGGCCTCCGCAGCTGCAGCGGCTGTCAACCTGACCCAAAGTGCAGTAAGCAAACATCTACGCGGGCTGGAGGAAACCTTGGGAATTTCTCTGTTCGCTCGCAGCAACCGCGGTCTCGTTCCGACGGAAGCCGGACGGATCTATGTGAAGCATGTTCGCCAGGCCCTGGCAGAACTTGAAACGGGCAATGCGCAGGTCTCTGCTCTTAAGGCCTCGCCTTGGTCAGTTAGGCTCCATGTGCTGCCAATCATTGGCGATCGGTGGCTCGTGCCGCGCTTCTCGCGCTTTGCCGAACGCCATCCTGAGATCGACGTGCAATTCACGACTTTCGTAACCACGGATACGGCGGAAGCCGCTGATGGGGTCTTTCGGTTCGGGGAAGGCGAGTGGTCCGGTCACCAAGCCAGCTACCTGTTTGGCCGCGATGTTGCTCTCGTCGGCGCAGCCTCCTTCGTTGCGCGCCTGGGTGGCATCGGGACGGCGGAGGATGTGCGCCGCTATACCGTGCTTGATCATTTTCAAACGCCTCTGCATTGGAGAGAGTTTGCCGAAGCGCATGGGCTTGAGGAATTCATGCCAGTTCACAAGACCCGGTTCGGATTCTATTCCCTTGTCATCCGCGCGGCGATAGCTGGTCAGGGCCTTGCGCTCGTTCCGCGCCGGCTCGTACAGGAAGAACTCGAGGCAGGACGATTGGTCAATCCGGCAGGTCTTGGCTTCAAAAGCCGCAACGCCTATTGGTTCACAACACCGGAGGATCGCCCAATGCGTCCAGGGCTGAAGACTTTCCGGAACTGGCTGATGGAAGAGGCGCAGATGTCCTGATGGGCATCCCGAGCCAACCTATGGTCACGTTTGCACCCAGTGAGGATCGCTGAGGTGCTCAGGTCGGATGCGTCACGCTAGAGCGAACGAGAAGAACTGCGGCTCCTGCCGTCCACCAGACCAACGTCTGGGCCGGCGAGTTCCAGACATCGAAAGCGAACGGCGTCCACTACCTGGTGATCCCGGTGAAGCTGAAGTGCCGAGCCGACGCAGCTCACGATATCTAAAAAGCTTCCTCTCCGGTAGTCCCGGAGAGGAAGAAGGTTCCAGAGGGAAGAAGAGCCCTGAAGTATCTTAAGGCTACCTCATCCAGGGCGGCCAGACCATGACCCAGGTTAAACGTGGTGGCGGATTATGCAGGAAAGGTTTCGGCTATTTAACAGCGTTTCTGAGCAGGGTTTCGGACTCGATGATATGCTCCTCGCTTCGAGCAGTGACAGCCGCCTCCAGCAGCGCCCTCGCGATGCACCCATGCGGCACGACCCGGTAGCGCCACGGGAGGAATGGTTCGGCGAGCCGCAGGAGTCGCATGGCCACGAACTCTGCGGGACGGAACTCCTCCCGGTCGCCACCGATTAGGGCTGGGCGAACGATGGTCAGGGACGGAAATCCGACACCACGGATTGCCTCTTCCACCTCACCTTTGATCCGGTCGTAGAAGAAATAAGAGCTGCGATCAGCACCCGTTGCGGAGTTCAGCGCGAAAGCATGAGCGCCATGCTGCCGGGTAAGGCGCGCCACGGCCAGCGGATAGTCAAAATCAACTCGGCGGAACGCCTCCTGCGAGCCTGCCTTGCGGATCGTAGTGCCAAGGGCGCAGATCACGCCATCGACCGACCACCATTCGGCATCGGCGGGCAAATTCTGGAAATCGACGAGTGGGTTTTCAAGTTTCGGGTGCGGGGGGAGCTTGCGACGGGTCAGAGCAACGATCCGGGTCACGCGGGCATCATCCTGCGCTTGCTGCAGGACAGCCCCGCCGACTAAGCCTGTTGCTCCGATGAGCATTATAGTGGCCATTCTGGCTGCAATGCCCCCGTGCCTCTCGCCAATTTTATTTCGATCGCCATATCAGGTTTACCTCAACGAACATTGGATGCGGAATTCGAAGCGCTGGACGTCAGCGCCATCCCCGATGATGCCGTTCCAAAATTATTGTACTCCAGCCCGGTTTGTTACTGTGCTCGCCTGACGATACAGGCGCATAACCTGTACCCGATCAGCCTTGGCCCGGCGTGCACGAGGCAGAAATGTGAATGTGTCCGGTCCATTTGCCCGAAGTTCGGGCTTTTTAATTCGGCCATGCCTTCGCCTGACAATGTGCAGCAGATCCGGATGGTCGCGAATGACAAATCCTGGCGCTGCTCGAAACTAAGGCAAAGCGTCCACACCAGAAACGAACAACGGACATTTGCAGGAATAGGTCCGTTTCTGGGAATTGCCCTCAAAGACTTCGATTGCCGCGCGCGCTATCCATTCATCTCTCCGGCCGAATTTCCTGATCATAAGATTTTTATCAGAAAGCGCCAGACCAGCCTGGAGTGATATGCGGCCGAAACTAGAATCATTACCAGGCACAATAATCATGAACATGTTGAACAACATATCCATTGGCAAAAAATTGTTAGGCGCGTTTTTACTGATTACCTTGATATCGGCTGCGACGACTTTGTTGAACTACCAAAATCTGAATGTCATTCGCGATGCTGAAAGGTGGACGAGCCATACCTATCAGGTGCTTGAGAAGCTGAACGGGATTACCGCTGCCATGGTCGATCAGGAAACTGGTATCCGCGGCTACCTGATTGCAGCCGATCCGAAATTCCTTGACCCCTACATGAACGGTGTCGAGAGCTACAACCGTGCATTCAACGAGGTTAAGGCGTTGACCGCCGATAATCCGCAGCAACAAGCACGCCTCGCAGAACTCGATCGTTTTGCACTGGCTTGGCGCACCGACGTAGCCGAGAAGGAGATTGCCTTGATGGCGAGCGCGGACACCCGCGAGCAAGCCCGGGCTCTGGAGGCAAGTGGTGCCGGCAAGGCTGCCATGGATGGCATCCGTCAGAAAGCAAAAGAAATTGATCAGGCGGAACGCACTCTCCTCAGCCAGCGCGCAGAGGAGTCGCAGCAGGCTCATTCGTCCTCAATGATGACAGCACTAATTGGGATGGGCGTACTCATTGGTCTCGCAATTGCGGCGGGCTTCTCCTTGAGTCAGACAATTGCTCATCCCATCAGGCTGATGACTGAGGCGATGAACAGCCTTGCGTCAAATCATCTGCATATTGTCATTCCAGGTGTCGGTCGCCGGGATGAGGTCGGCTCGATGGCGGCTGCGATGGCGATCTTTAAGGACGCTTTGATAGCTAAGAAAGAAACTGATGAAGCTGCAGCCCATGAGGCTGAGGCCAAGATGCGTCGCGCACAGATGCTTGATGAACTCACCCGCTCCTTCGAGACGAAGGTTTCCGCGCTCACACACGGCCTGTCCTCGGCCGCAACTGAAATGGAGGCGACCGCCCAGTCTATGAGCGCAGTCGCCAACCAGACCACCCAGCAATCGGCAACCGTGTCTTCGGCCGCCCAGCAGACCTCAGCCAACGTGCAAACCGTGGCGGCTGCCACCGAAGAACTCTCAATCTCGATCCGCGAGATCGCAAATCAAGTGGGCCAGTCCTCGCAGATTGCTGATCGGGCTGTTCAGGGTGCCCACCGGACCGACGCCACGGTGCAGGAGCTGGCTATTATGGCCGGCAAGATCGGCGACGTGGTGCAGTTGATCAACACCATTGCGGGTCAGACCAACCTTCTCGCCCTTAACGCTACCATTGAGGCAGCCCGCGCGGGTGAGGCCGGTAGGGGTTTTGCCGTGGTGGCCACCGAGGTGAAGGAATTGGCTTCGCAGACCGCCAAGGCAACAGAGGAGATCGGAGCGCAGATCGCCGGTGTGCAACAGGCAACCCAGCAGACTGTAAGCGCGATCCAGGAGATTGCCCACACGATCGCCGAGATGAGCCAGATCTCGACTTCGATTGCAGCGGCGATGGAAGAGCAAGGCGCGGCCACCGCCGAGATCGCCCGTAACGTGCAGGAAGCAGCACGCGGAACGGAATCTGTGACCGGCAACATCATGGATGTGCAGCAGGGCGCAGGCGAAACTGGCTCCGCCGCTACCCAGGTTCTGGGCGCTGCCCAGGAACTGGCGCGCCACTCCAACGAGCTCAGCTTAGAGCTGAACAGCTTCCTCTCAGGCGTCAAGGCCGCCTAGAGCGCACAACCGACCTATCAATATGGAGCGACTTGGCTCTATACATGCTGGTCCCCTAAACTAACCGGGCAGCCTCAGATGTGAGTCGCTCCCAATTAGTTTGCGAGCTAAGGTAACCGGGTCAAGTTTCGTGCTTGCATAAGAAAGGCCGGCTGTGTGGACGGCCTTTCTTGTTGTTACGGCAACATACGGTCAGTTGGGCCGAACTTCGCTTCTCATATCACTAACCTTGCAAAAGCCGCATCCCGCTCTTCCGAGAGTTCGGGCTGCACCTCATGTACCGAAACACCTGGCAGGATCGTCAGACCCGTCACAGTGTACCAGCGACGCAGCGAACATGAATACGGCCCGTAGAGCGCCGCAAGAATAGTCGATCCGGCAACCCAGCTCGACGTAGGGCTGTTGCGCACTGTCTCGCTCTCTCACGAGCGGTAAACTCCATCTGCTCCATAATAGTGACCGTGACGGTACGTTTTCGATGGTCTTGCCCTACAGCCTAGCGATCAAGCTCCAACCCTCCGGTAGAGGTGAGAGCGGTCGTCTCAAGAGGGCGAACGCCGCACCAAGACGCTGCGAAGAGTGCGATTGCTTTGGTCACGCGGAGCAATGAAGGAAGGGAAACCCGCTCGTCGATGGCATGGATGTTCTCGGCGATGGGTCCATAGACCAGCGATGGTATTCCTGCGTGGACTGCATAGACGGCGGCATCCAGGTAGCAGGCCATGACATATGCCGTTAGTGGCGCAGTACCGGGTGCATTGACCTCCGCGTGAGCCTCGGCAAGGACGGCCTCGGCATCCGAACCGGGCGCAAGGGTGTAGCCCGCATGCACGACGCCAACCCATTCCACAATCGGAGGCGGGCAGCGCTTCAGCAAGGGATCGCCCACTGCCGCAGCCGCGACAAAGGCCTCGAACTCCTTCACGCGTTCATGCGGGTCATCGCCGGGATAAAAGCCAATGCGGCCCTCGAATCGGCAGGATGACGGAACCGATGCGATCCACTCGCCGCCATTGATTGTTCCAATCGTCAGGGCTGCGGGATTGTCCACGTCTTCGAAGAACGGCTTCGTCGGCCGCTCCTCGTTCCAGCGGGCCTCGAGCCGACGCAAAAGCTCAATAAGCCGCATGGCTGCATCAAGCGCGCTCACGCCCCCGCTGACCTCGCGCGGGTGCGCAGGAGTGCCGTCGATCGCGACGCCGAACTTGATAACACCGGAATTCGCGCGGACGAGCTTTTCGTCGGTCGGTTCCGGGATCAGCACCGCATCGGCAATCTTGCCGCTGGCCAACGCCATTGCGGCGCCATTCCCGGTGATCTCCTCCTCCACCACCGAGTGGATCTGGATAGGGGCCGTCAGTTCAAGCCCTGCAGCCCTTATCGCATCGAGTGCGAAGATCGCCGCCGACAAACCCGCCTTCATGTCTCCCGCGCCGCGGCCATAGAGCCACTCGCCGTCCTGCGCCGGCTCAAAAGGGGGATATCGCCAACGCTTCGGATCGCCCGTGGGTACGATATCGACATGAGCGTTCAGGATGAGGGATCGACCCTGCGTGGCCGCCGGTTCGCGGATCCCGATCACATTCCAGAAATTCTCATAACTCACGTTCGCCGGGGAAAAAGCCGGATGCTTTCCGATGAGCGATGGATCGAGCGATTGGCGCTCGACGCGGTAGCCGCGTTCCAGAAGCGCTGCCTCGACGAGTGCTTGGACCTCGGCCTCCTGCCCTCGCAGCGAGGCGCAGCCGACCAGATCCGAGAGAAAGCCGACCTGGGCGTCGAAGGCCTTGTCGACGGCGGAAAGGATACGCTCCCGCTCTGCTTCTGAAAGTGGATTGGCCGCTGAACAATCGTTGGTTGGAGCTGCGGTGGTCAATGCGAGATCCTTTTGAATGTAAGCCTAGGATGCAAGAGCTTGCTGAATCCAGTGATGCCGTCGCGGGGCGGCGTCAATTATCCCATCGCGCCCAAAAGCGAAACCGGCTGTCCACTCTATGGAATCAGACAAGGAAAATGCATCCGCCCGACCCATCGATACAGGGTCGGGCCGAGCGATATGGCGATGCCTCAGAGAGTGGCGGTCACGGCCTCCACGGCGTCCTTGGCGGCTGACACGATCGTATCTGCCTCTTCCCGTGTCAGGCAGAGCGGCGGAGCAAAGCCAAGGATGTCGCCCTGCGGCATGGCACGGCCGATGACACCCCGCTCAAGCAGGGCCGCCGTGATACGCGGACCCACCTTCTCGGATGCGTCGAAAAACACGCGGTCGTCGCGGTCGCGTACGAACTCGACAGCGGCCATCAGGCCCTCGCCGCGAACCTCGCCGACAAAGCGGTTCGTGCCGACGGCATCCTTCAGCGCCTTGTTGAAGTAGGCGCCGACTTCGCGGGCGTTGTTAACGATATCGAGTTCGTCCACCACTTCGAGATTGGCCACGCCCGCCGCGGCGCAGAGCGGATGAGACGAATAGGTCCAGCCATGGCCAATGGCACCGTGAGTGTCCGAACCCTGCTCCAGCACGCGCCAGACCTTCTCCGACACGATCACGCCGGAGAGCGGCGCATAGGCAGAGGTCAGGCCCTTGGCGATGGTGATGAGGTCGGGCCTCATGCCGTAATGGTCGGAGCCGAACATGGTGCCGAGGCGTCCGAAGCCCGTGATGACCTCGTCGGCGATAAGCAGGATATCGTACTTCTCGAGAACGGCTTGGATCTTCTCCCAATAGCCCTTCGGAGGGGGCACGATGCCGCCCGTGCCGAGCACCGGCTCGCCGATGAAGGCCGCAATGGTCTCCGGGCGTTCGGCTTGGATCATCTCCTCGAGCTTGTCGGCGCAATATTGCGAGAACTGCTCCTCGCTCATGGCGCGGTCGGGGCGACGGAAGTAATAGGGGGCCTCTGTGTGCAGGATCGGCGCGCGCGGCAGGTCGAACAGGTTGTGGAAGGCGGCCAAGCCGGTCAGGCTGCCGCTCATCAGGCCGGAGCCGTGATAGCCGCGCCAGCGCGAGATAATCTTTTTCTTTTCAGGCCGTCCGAGCACATTGTTCATGTACCAGACGAGCTTGATGTTGGTCTCGTTGGCATCCGAGCCGGAGAGACCGAAGAACACTCGGCTCATACCTTTTGGCGCACGATCGATGATCATCTTCGCGAGGCGAATTGACGGTTCGGAGCCGTGGCCGACATAGGCATGGTAATAGGGCAGTGCGGCAGCCTGTGCAGCGATGGCGTCCGTGATTTTGGTGCGGCCATAGCCGACGTTCACACAATAGAGGCCTGCGAAAGCATCGAGGCTGCGCTTGCCGTGACGATCGACAATGTAGACGCCCTCGGCACTGGTAATGATGCGGTTGGGCGTTTCCCCGCGCGCATGCTGGGCCATGTGGGTGGACGGATGAAAGAAGTGATCTCGGTCCCAGGCGTCGAGTTCGTTATCGAGGGTGTTTGCTTCGTTCAACATGTCTGACTCCGGATCATTGTACGTCGATGCAAAGGTATTTCAGGTCGGTGAAGGCCTCCAAGCCATGGCGCGATCCCTCACGGCCGAGGCCTGATTGCTTCATGCCGCCGAATGGAATCGGGGCCCCGGTGATTTTCACGCGGTTGATCGCCAACATTCCGTATTCGAGAGCCCGACCGAGTCGCAGGGCGCGCGCCCCGTTTTCGGTGACCACATAGGCAACAAGGCCATACTCCGTCGCGTTCGCCCGCGCCACCACTTCATCCTCGGTGTCGAACGGAGTCACGGCGGCAATCGGTGCGAAGGTTTCCTCGCGCATGATGAGTGCGACATCCGGCACGTCTGTCAGCAGGGTCGGCGTCACGAAGAGCGGCCCCAGGGCGCTATCGTCCGCCGTCACCCGGCGGGCGCCATGAGCAAGGGCGTCGGACACCTGCGCCTGGGCCTTTGATACGGCATTGGCATGCATGAGCGGCCCGATCTCCGTGCCGGCCTCAAGTCCGGGTCCGACTTTCAGTCTGACGATACGCCGGCCGAAGGCTTCGCAGAACGCTTGGTAGATGCCGCGCTGAACATAGATCCGGTTGGCCGCAAGGCAGTCCTGGCCGGAAGTCGCGAACTTCGCCGAAAGGGCAATCTCGACCGCCTTGTCGAGGCTGGCATCGTCGAACACGATCAGCGGGGCATGGCCGCCCAGCTCCATCACGAGGCGCTTCATGGTGGATGCGCAGCGCGCAGCTATTTTGCGCCCAATCTCCGTGGAGCCGGTGAAGCTGACGACACGCACGCGCTCGTCATCGCAGAAGCGGTTAGCAATCGGCTCGGCATCGCCCGTCACTATATTGAAGACGCCGCGCGGCAGGCCCGCCCGTTCGGCGAGCTCCGCCAGCGCGAGCGCGGAGAGGGGCGTGTAGGAGGACGGGTGGGCTACTACCGTGCAGCCCGCAGCTAGGGCGGCGGCGGCCTTGCGGGTCAGCATGGCCGAGGGGAAGTTCCACGGCGTGAGCAGAGCCGCCACGCCTAGAGCCTCACGGCGTACAAGCATCTCCGCGCCAGGCAGATGGCTCAAGACGCTCTCCACGTTCAGGCGCTTGGCCTCTTCCGCGTACCATTCCACGAACGAGAGCGCATAAGCGATCTCGCCTTGCGACTCGGCAAGAGGCTTTCCCTGCTCGATCGTCATGATCAGAGCGAGGTCGTCCAGCGATTCCATAATGAGAGCATGCCAATCGCGCAGGCGGGCGGCGCGCTGCTGCGGCAGCAAGGCCTTCCATACGGGGAGAGCGCGGGCGGCGGCGGCGACAGCTTGGCCTGCCTCGTCCGCGCCGAGGTGCGACACACGGGCGACCGTCAGGCCTGTTGCTGGATCGTTGACCTCGAAGCGCCTATCGCCCTCAGCTGCCGTCCAACGCCCGTCGATATAGGCCATTTCGCGGAGCAGGCGGGGATCCCGCAGGCGGCTTAAGCCCGGGTGAATATCTCCCTTGACCGGTATGGGAGCACTGGTCTCTGTCATTGCGTTCACGCGTCGCCCTCCTGGGAAGATGCAGGAGGGGAGACTATCGTCCTGCGAGCCGAGATAGTGTCTGTTCTTCGACGCGCAGGCAGAGATTATCTCGGTTTTCACCGGGCGCAGGAGATACTTTCTCGTATCGGTTCCTGCTCACCCAGAATAGAGCTCAGGAACTCCCGAGTCCGCGGCTGTTGTGGATTGCTGAAGAAGCGCTCCGGTTCTCCCTGCTCGACGATGCGCCCCTTGTCGAAGAAGCAGACCCGGTCCGAGACCTCCCGGGCAAAGCGCATCTCGTGTGTGACGAGAAGCATGGTCAGATCGTGCTCGCTCGCGAGATCACGGATCACGCCGAGCACTTCGCCGACCAGCTGCGGATCGAGCGCTGAGGTCGGCTCGTCGAACAGGAGCACGCGCGGACGCATGGCAAGAGCGCGGGCGATGGCAACGCGCTGCTGCTGGCCGCCGGAGAGCTGGCTCGGAAAATGGTCCTTCTTGTCGGAAAGGCCGACCATGCGGAGCAATTCGGTGGCGCGACTTTCCGCCTCCTCTCGCTTCATCTTGAGAACCGCGACCGGCGCCTCGACGACGTTGCGCAGCACGGTCATGTGCGGGAACAAGTTGAAGCTCTGGAACACCATGCCGACATTGCAGCGGATCTTGTGAAGATGCTTCTCGCTCGCCTTGAACGGTCCCCGTCCGTTGGGCTCGTGGTAGCTGATCCCGTCGGTTTCCAAGAGGCCGTCCTGAAAAGGCTCCAGGGTCATCAGGATGCGCAGCACGGTGGATTTGCCAGAGCCTGAGGGGCCGATGAGCGTCACCTTCTCGCCGCGCTGGACCTCGAAATTGAAGTTGTCGAGCACGGTCAGCGCACCGAAGCGCTTGGTGACATTCTGAAAGCGTATGATCGGGTTCATCTCAAGGGAATCCCAGTTTTGGGCAGGGCCCTCTCGACCGCGTAGATGAGAGCCGAACAGATGAGGGTCATGGGCAGGAAGATTAGGCCGACCATGGAGAGCGGCACGAGATACTCGAACGTCCGCTCGCCGATCATGTTGGCAAGGCCGAGCATGTCGAGCACCGTGACGACAGACAGGACCGGTGTCTCCTTCAGCATGGAGACGAGATAGTTCCCCAATGCCGGCACGATGCGCGGGATCATCTGTGGAACCACGATGTTACGGTAGGTGTGAAGCCGGCTCAGGTTGAGAGCGGTCGCCGCCTCCCATTGCCCGCGCGGAACCGCGTCGATACCTCCGCGATAGACCTCGGACGTATAAGCGGAATATTGCAGCCCGAGCGCGAGCGCCCCGGTCATGAACGCGGGAAGTACGATACCGAAATCCGGCAGCACGTAGTAGAGGAAGAAGAGCTGCACCAGCAGCGGTGTGTCGCGAACGAACTCGGTGAAGCCCGCCACAGTCCAGGCAACGATCTTGATCTTGCTGCGGCGCAGGAGAGCCAGCACGAGGCCAAAAACGAGCGCGATCGCATAGCCCACGGCTGCCGCTTTGAGGGTGACCAGCAATCCGATGCCGAGGATTGGCAGGATGGAGATCGCGAAGGTCAGCGGCGTCGTTGTATCCCAGGCATAACCGTACATCATGTATGGGCACCCCTCGGGAAGGCCGGTCCGCGCCTCAGCTTCATCTCGATGAACCGCACGATCAGCATTAGGCAGAGGGCGATGATGAAGTAACCGACGAGGGTGAGAGTATAAACCGTGGCGCTGTCCAGGGTGATATTACGCATGGATTGGGCCTGGAATGTCAGATCAGCGATCGAAATCAGGGAAACCAGGGCCGTGTCCTTGAGATTCTGGATGGCGAGATTGCCGAAGGGCGGCATCATCTCGATGATTGCCTGGGGCATGGAGATGTGCCAGAGGGTGTATCTCTTGCTGAAGTTCAGCGCCCGTGCGGCTTCGAGCTGCGTGTTGGGCACAGCGAGCAGGGCTCCGCGCACCACCTCGGCCCCAAATGCGCCGGTCAGCAGCGACAGGGTCATGATGCCCGTCGTGATCGGGTCGAACGAGATGCCGATCAGCGGCAGCGCGTAATAGAACCAGAACAGCTGGACGAGGAGAGGCGTGCCGCGGAACAGCGCGATGTAAACGAAGGCGAGACCCGACACAAACCGGTTGCTCGACATGCGCGCGATTCCGGCCGCGAAGGCCAGGATCACGCCGAAGGTGATCGATGCGAGCGAGATCATCACCGTCACCTGCGCCCCTTTCAGCAGAGGGGCCAGATATTGTGTCCATGTCATCGTCGGATCCTCCTTGCGGACGTTCCGCCCGGCCAGGACAGATGAGCCTAGGCCGGGCAGTTCGAACGACGTCGTGGATTACTTTCCGGCGCAGAGATCGGCGACATTCTTGCCAGCCGCCGCCTTAATGCTCTCCTCGCTCAGACCGTAGGACATGAGGATCTTCTTGTAGTCCTCCGTTTTGCGGAACTCGACCAGCGCCTTGTTGAAGGCGTCGTGAAGCTCCTTGTCCTCTAGACGGAACGCGAAGCCGCCGTAATTGCGCACCGGCTTGCCCTCGACGACGGGGTCCGTGAAGGGCTTCACCTGCTCCACATTCTGACTGCCTTCCGCAAGCTTGGATACGGTGAGCTCGGTAGCCGCATAGGCATCCACGCGGGATTGTACGGTAGACGGTGCATCGGCATTGGCCTGAATGATGACGATCTGGCTGTCCTTCACCCCCACAGCGCGCAGGAAGTCGATGTTGTTGGCGCCCGACACCACCGCCACCTTGAGGGATGGATCCTTGGCGATATCAGCATACGTGGTCAGCTTCTTCGGATTGCCTTTCTTCACGAGCAGGCCCTCGCCGTAGCTGGAATTCGGCTCGGTGAACGCTACCTGCTTACAGCGCTCGGGCGAGATGTTCTGCTCGGCCGCCGCGAAGGCGAAGCGGCGGGCCTTCAGGCCGGGAATGAGTGTTCCGAACGGCGTCACCGTCCAGTTCACCTCGTCGATGCCCATGCGCTTGAGCACGGCAACCGCGACATCAGGGCCGATGCCGGCAGCCGAGCCGTCTTCCTTCATGTAGCCGTAGGGCACTTCATTGGCGGTAGCGCCCTGAATATAGCCGTTGCTCTTCACCTCTTCCAGCGTGAGCGCCTGTGCGCCGCCGATTCCGACAGCAAGGGTGAGAATGGCGACGCCATACTTGATCATGGTTTTCATCTGGTTTTCTCCTCTGGTGTTGTAAGAACCGCGTGCCGGTTGGTCCGGCTTGCAGCGTTGTCGCTGGCGGCGTCTGATTCAGTTCTTGTCCTCCGCAGTGGCGACCACCGCGAGGCAGTCACCCGTCTTGATTAGTCCGGGAAAATGCCGGGCTGCGAGAACGCCATCGAGGGCTGTCCGATATTCAGCTCCCGCCTGTCCTGTTCGTCCGACGGGATGAATGCGAGCGATCACGTCGCCTGCGCGCACCGCGTCGCCGAGATCGACGCAGAACTCGACGAGGCCGTCATCCTCGGCAAACCGGAAGCACTCGCTAGAGGGCATGTCGAGCCAGCGCGTCGGCCCGAGCGCCTGTGCACCGGCAACGATGCCTGCATGCCTGAGAACATTCATCACACCGCGCTTGGCGATGCCTACGGTTTTAGCCGAGGACGTGCCGCCGCCCGACAGTTCGGTCGTCACGAACACCTTGCCCATCGCTTCGGCCGCGGTGTCGTACATGCCAACCGCGTCGATCTCGATCATTCGCATCGAGTAGGGGGCCGAAAAGGCTGCGACGGCCTCGAAGCAACGTTTCTCCTGCTCCTTGTCGGGCAGTTCATGAGCCGCCGCATAGGGCAGGAAGTCGAGAGTGCGCCCGCCCGAGTGGAAATCGAGCACGATGTCGGCGAGCGGCAGCAGCGCGCGTTGGAAATAATCGGCGATCTTTTCCGTCACCGTGCCATCGGGGCGTCCGGGAAAGCTGCGGTTGAGATTGCCGCGGTCGATGGGAGAGGTGCGGGTTCCCGCGCGAAAGGCTGGGTAGTTCATCGCTGGCACGATGATGACACGGCCTTGCACCGCGTCGGCCTTGAGCGTTCGCGCAAGATCGAAGAGAGCCACCGGGCCCTCATATTCATCGCCGTGGTTGCCTCCCGTGAGCAGCGCTGTCGGGCCGTCGCCGCGCCTGACGACGGTGATCGGGATCATCACTGAGCCCCAGGCCGAGTCGTCTCGGCTATAGGGCAAGCGCAGGAATCCGTGCTGCACCCCGTCCGCATCGAAATCGACGCTGGGGCTAATCGGGGAGGGTCGCTGAAGAGGCGTCGCGACGTTCATGGCTTCACGAAAAGCTGGCGTGGCACGTTGGAGAGACATTCGACGCCTGTTTCGGTGATAAGAATGCTCTCGGTGATTTCAAGGCCCATGTTCTCGAGCCAGAGCCCCGTCATGAAATGGAAGGTCATGCCGGGCTTGAGTTCGGTCCTGTCGCCGGGGCGCAGGCTCATGGTGCGCTCACCCCAATCCGGCGGATAGCTGAGACCGATGGGATAGCCGGTTCGGTTGTCCTTCACGATGCCGTAACGTTTGAGAACGGCGAAGAATGCATTGGCGATGTCCTCGCAGACATTGCCGGGTTTGGCCGCCGCTAGCCCTTCCTCCATGCCCTCGAGAACGGCCTTCTCGGCATCGAGAAAAGCCTGCGTTGGTTTGCCGAGGAAGACGGTGCGCGATAGCGGGCAGTGATAGCGCTTGTAACAGCCTGCGATCTCGAAGAACGTGCCCTCGTTGTTGCGCATGGGTTTGTCATCCCAGGTCAGGTGTGGGGCCGACGCCTCCTCACCCGACGGGAGAAGCGGGACGATGGCGGCATAATCGCCCCCATAGCCGTCGACACCGCGAAGGCTCGCATCATAGATCTCCGCCACGAGATCGTTCTTGCGCATGCCGGGATCGGCCTTTTCGACAATACGCCGATGCATCGCCTCGACGATGCGGCCCGCCACTTTCATGTATTCGATTTCGGTTGCACTCTTGACCGCGCGCTGCCAGTTCACGAGCGACAGGGCATCCTGAAACTTCGCGTTCGGCAGGTGCTTGACGAGCGACAGATAGGCGGCAGCGGAGAAATAGTAATTGTCCATCTCGACCGCGATGACGCCCTTATCCCAGCCGCGTTCCGCAATGATGCCGGACAGGAAATCCATAGGGTGGCGTTCCGTGGATTGAACGAAATGGTCTGGATAGCTGAGAATGTTGTCGTGCGCGAGATAGGCGGTGCGCTTCGCGCCGTTGGCGTCTTGGCCGCGGCCGTACCAGATCGGCTCGCCCTCCGGCGGAACCAGCACGCATTGATGCACGTAGAAAGACCACCCGTCGTAGCCCGTCAGCCAATGCATGTTGGACGGGTCGGTCACGATCAGAAGATCGATGCCCGCTTTCTCCATGGCCTTTCGGGTCTTGACGAGACGCTCGGCATATTCTGCTCGGCTGAAATTGAGATTGGGCGCGCTCACGAGAAGCCTCCGGTTGTTTCTTTTGTATTAATGGTTCTGCCTGCACCGGCATCGCGCGCGCGTGCATGGGCGAGAGTGGCAATGGCGGTGTCCTGCACACCCATTCCGGTGAGGTCGCACAGGGTTATGGCGTCCGGACCTTCACGGCCAGGAACTTGCCTGGCAATGACCTGTCCCAACTCGGGGAACGGCCGATCCGCTGCGATCAGTCCGCCCTTGATGGCATGATGCAGTTCGCCGAGGCGACGTGTCTGCGTGACGCTGTCGGCGATGTAGGAGACCTGAGTCAGGATTGAAGGATCGATTTCGTTCTTGTGCTCGGAATCTGAGCCCATGGCCGTGATATGCTGGCCGGGCCGCAGCCATTCCGCCTTCAGGATCGGTTGCTCGGCGGGAGTCGTGGTGACAATGATGTCAGCTCCGTCGCAGGCGGCTTGCGGGTTTTGCGCGGCTTCAACCTTGATCCCCAGCGATGCCGAGAGTTCCCGCGCCGCAGCTTCCGCCTTGCCGCAATCCCGCGCCCAGATCCGGGCTCGCTTGATCGGCCGCACGAGCGTGAGGGCTTCGAGTTGCAGGTGGGCTTGAATGCCGGCGCCGAAGATGGCGGCGCTTTGCGCATCAGCGCGCGACAGGTGCTTCGCGGCTACCGCGCCGGCAGCGGCGGTGCGCACATCAGTGAGATAGCCGTTATCCAGCAGCAGAGCCTCGACAAGGCCAGTCTTTGTGCTGAAGAGGATCATGAGGCCGTTGAGGCTGGGTAGGCCAAGTTTCGGATTGTCGAAGAAGCCCGGGCTCACCTTGATGGCGAAGCCATCGAGGCCCGGCACGTAGGCAGTCTTTACGTCTACTTCGCCGCGATTCTCGACAATATCGAGCCGGAGGATCGGCGGCATCACCACGGGCTTGGTGGCCAGTGCCGTGAAGGCATCCTCTACGCAGTCCACCACGCTTGCGTCGAGCCGCACGACGCGACGGAGGTCGGGTTCGGTGAGAATGAGCATGCGGCTCATCGGCCTCGCCCTCCCGCGGCGGAGACAGCATTGCTGCCGCTGCTTAAGATGCTGTTGTGGAGTTCCTCATCGATGTTGCAGCCCGAGACGACAACGACGGTCGGCCCTCTGACATCAACCTTCTGCGCCAAGAGGGCCGCGATGCCGACCGCGCCCGCGCCCTCCACGACCTCGCCTTCCGCCGTGAACGCATGGCGGATTCCCTCAGCAATCTCCTCTTCAGTCAGAAGCACAACGTCATCGAGCAGATCGCGGCACATGGCGAAGGTATAGCGGTTCTGCAGACCGATTCCGCCGCCGAGCGAGTCGGCTAGGGTCTGCAATTCCTCGACCGTGACAGGCCTTCCGGCGCGCAGGCTCTCATACATGGCTGCGCCGCGCTCCATTGAAACGCCGATCACCCGCACCTGCGGCAGCCTTCCTTTGATCGCGGCGGCAATGCCCGCGGCCAATCCTCCACCGGAGAGCGGTACGAGGACGAGTTCCGCATCGGGGCAAGCCTCAGCGATCTCAAGGCCGATTGTTCCTTGCCCGGCGATGACATCCGCATGATCGAAGGCCGGGATCTGGTTCAGGCCTTCTTCGCGCACGAGACGTTCGACCTCTTCCTGGGCGTCGTCCTGAGAGTAACCGACAATGCGCACCTCGGCTCCGAGCGCCTTCACCGCCTCAACCTTATTGTCGGGTACGAGGGCCGACATGCAGATTACGGCCCTTACGCCTTCCGCTTGCGCAGCATGGGCGAGGGCTCGACCGTGATTGCCTGTCGAGGCGGTCACTAGTCCGGCCTTCTTCGCCTTGCTGTCAAAAGACAAGACCGCGTTGGTAGCGCCGCGCAGTTTGAAACTGCCGGTTGACTGGTGGCTTTCGAGCTTGAGATGAATGGGAAAATCGCAGTGGGTGGAAAGGGTGTCGGAGACAGAGAGGGGGGTGCGCCGAATGTGGCTGCTGATGCGCTTCTGAGCCAGCACGATCCTGTCGAGCCCGACCGCAGTCATAGGCGCAGGCTCTTGAGGATGAGGACGAACGAGGCGCGATGTAGGCCGCCCACATTCTTACATCGGATCCGGCGAAATTGAACTGATCTGATGCGAAGTCTTCGCGCGGGCGCTGAGTCCATTCACCACCTCCTGCCAATAGAAGCGATGGTGTGTCCCATCAATTTTCATGTCAATCATTATATTGTCATGAAACAATCGAGGGCTTCTTGGGTGGACCTCTGTCCCTTGGTCTACCAAGTTAATGATACTTCTTGATGATCATCTGCCTGCCCCTACGCAATGGAACTGGTGTCGAAGACAGGCGGCAATTGGTCGAAGGTTTCGGAGATCGTCCGCAACGAGCGGCCAAGAGTTGCGTGGGACAAACGGCCACCGAGACAGATGCGGATGCCGCCCGCTCCGCCCGCCCCGGCCATGAACGGGTCGGATGGGGTGACGGCGATGTTTTTCTGCGCCAGCATCCGCACGAGCCCCTCTTCGGTCCACCGGGGCGGCACTTTCAGCCAGGCACACAGCGACAGGGAGTGGGTCCCGGCGATGTGCTCCCCAAGGGTCTCCGACACCAGCGCCTGGCGCGCCCTGACTTCCCGGCGCTGTAGATCAACTAGGTTGAGGGCAGTGCCGTCCTCGATCCACAGGCTCGCAATCTCGGCAGGAAGATTCGTGGCGCTCCAGCTCGTCACGCGCATGATACTCGCGACCCGGATCGAGTATTGCGGCGGAACCACGAGATATCCGACCCTCAGGCCCGTCAGGACCGATTTGGTGAAGCTGGTGACGAAAAAGCCGAGATCCGGCAGCAGATCAGTAAAAGATGGAAGGGGGGTCTCCAGGAGCGGCTTGTAGACTTCATCCTCCACCACATAGATGCCGTATCGGCGGGCGATCGCCGCAATCACCCGCCGACGCTCCGCTCCCATCACATGGCTGGTCGGATTTCCCAGGGACGGGATGAGCACCAGGGCGGTTACCCCACCGGCCGCACAGGCCTCTTCGAAAGCCTCAGGGAGAATGCCTTCGCTGTCGGTCGAGAGGCCACGCAGGGTGAAGCCCAGGACATTGGCGAGGCCGATGATGCCATGATCCGTCAGCCTCTCCGTGAGAACGGTCTCACCCGGCTGAACGATGGCGGCGACCGCCAGGAAGAGGCCGTGGGCGGCGCCGTTCGTGATTAGGATGCGGTCCGTCGCGGCCTCGACGCCAAGGCCTTTTAGCCAGAGTTGCGCCGCGGCCCGATGGCGCTCCAGCCCCGCAATAGGTCGGCAGGGGCGCATGAAGGCGCTGTTATCGCTCTGAGCGAGGCGCCTCATGACCGTTCGGGAGGCGTCTTCATGCGCTTCAGTGTAGATCGCCCGGATGATGGAAAGATCGACTGTTGCGCCGGGGTCGCGATCAAGCATGAAGCGGTCAGCCTTCTCCGTCACCCGGCTGCGGACGAATGTGCCCCGCCCGACCTCGCCTCGCAGATAGCCCCGCCGTTCGGCCTCCTGATAGCTGAGGCTCACGGTCTGCACGGATACTCCGAGCTGCCGGGCCAGCTCCCGGTGCGTCGGCATGCGCGCGTGGGGCGGCAAGATATCCGCATCGATATCTGCGATGATCCGCTCGGTCAGAAGCTTATGCTTCGTGATCCCCTTCCGTTTGGTCAGTTTCGGCCGCCAGTCCGCGATCCGCGTCTCATGCTGAAACAAGGTGCTTTGACTTTCAGACGGGCGTGGAAGTTCACGCATGGGATTGTCTCGGATGATTGTAATGGTTAAACCCTTACATTGTGCTGAGGCTGCGAGATAGCCATGAAACTCGATAAAATCGACTTGAAAATCCTTGCTGCTCTCCAGAGCGATGGTCGGATGACCAAGATTCGACTTGCCGAAGCCGTGAACTTGTCTCCAACAGCATGTTGGGAGCGTCTTAGCCGCCTTGAGAAGAGCGGCGTGATTGCCGGCTATTCGGCGCGCATCAATACGGATAAATTCGTCCGCCAAACCGCTGTTCTCGTGGAAATCATGCTCAGGAGCCATCAGCAGTCTGACTTCGAGCGTTTTGAAGAGGTAATTCTTAAGGAACCGGCGATCGTCTCCTGTGATGCCACAGGTGGGGGCGTAGACTATATTCTCAGGGTCGTCTCCGAAGATATAGATGCCTATCAGAGGCTGATCGACAGGTTGTTGCGGCTTGAACTGGGCATCGAGCGGTACTTCACGTATGTCGTGACGAAGAACGTGAAGGCCTCTGACCCACTCCCGAACGTATCCATGGCGGATGCGGTATGATCAGGTTTGTTGGCCATCGCTTAGGCTGTCCGGTTGTTGCCGATGGTCGCGCTTGAGGCAAAGAGCGCAATAGACCAGCAGATATGATAATGACGATCCGGGAAGGTCTTCTGGCACATTTGCGAATTATACCAACTGTGTGCTGGCGAAGCGGATAACAGACACTCCCAAAACGCTTGCAATTTCCTTGGATGACTCATTCCGGAAGTCGAATGAATTCGAAAGGACCGTCAACCCTCAGAGGAATTTGGATGCTATAATTCAACCGATCCAGCGTCCCACGGCCTCGCGGGTCTGCTCCGTGACCTCAAACTGAAAGGGGTCGGCCGGTCTTCGGCTGCATGATCGTGGCTCGGGATCGCACCCGCCCATTGAGGGCCACGTCATCGACGCGGGCGCAATGAGGTCACAGGCTCGCCGCTTACTGTTGAGGGCGAGGTTAAACAGGGCCAAATCCTGGATGCGATTAGCGACCTAGGGCCGATCAGCTTGCCCTGGTTCCACGGTGTGGTGGTGCCGCTGGGATGGTTGGCGATTGTGTCTTGCATTGCAGTGCTCCTGAAACGAAGCCCTCGCACTAAACCTTGGCTAGTTGTGCCGACGGGAAACCCACGCTGAGCATCCATCTCAAAGCCTTTGTCAGCTTACCGAGGTAAGCTGGACGTTCTTAGCCTAGCTTCGATCTTCTCCTCGTGAATCAACTCAAACCATTCGGCTTCCCTTTGGCCGCGGGTTGATCGTTACTACCGGTTATATGCTGGCAGGATCTCAATAGTGCTACAGTGCTACGACTTAAGGCGCCCGGAGCAGCGCACCCGAAAGGAAAGGCTCCTGCACGAATGGCTTGACTGTATCCAGGCCATCGATGGGAAAGATGCTCTATATGACTCTGGAGCCAAACCCGTTCGGATGAATGAGGGGCTATGAGAGTAATTGTTTGCGGTGCCGGACAGGTGGGCTCGACCATCGCCCGCCATCTGGCCACTGAAGGTATTGATGTAACGGTGGTAGACCTGTCGCCGGAGCAGGCCCGGCGAGCGGACGAGAGCTACGACGTCCGTGGAATGGTCGGCCACGCCTCCCATCCAGAGGTCCTTGAACGGGCCGGCGTACGCGATGCCGACATGTTGATCGCGGTGACCCGCTCTGATGAGGTCAACATGGTCGCCTGTCAGGTGGCCTATTCCTTGTTCAATGTCCGACGACGCATTGCCCGCGTCCGGCATCACGGCTATCTGGAGCCGATCTGGCAGGGGCTCTATGCCTCCGACCAACTGCCCATCGACGTGATCATCTCACCCGAGGTGGAAGTTGCCAATGGCATCGTACGACGGCTCAAGACGCCCGGCGCCTTCGACACAGTAGCGCTCGCAGATGGACGGATTCACCTCCTCGGGGTTCACTGCAACACGAGTGGATGCTCTCTGGTCGGGCGGCGGATGAAGGAGCTTTCCACGTCTGGCGGCTCCGGTATTGTTGTCGGTGTCATCGTTCGTAATGGTCATGCGTTCGTGCCGCGGGCCGAAGATCAGGTGCAGCAGGGAGATGATGTCTACGTAATCACCGAAACGGACCGCGTGGATCACGTAATGGCGTTCCTGGGCCACAAGGAGCAGGTCGCCCGCCGCATCGTCATCGTGGGCGGCGGGAATGTGGGTCTCAACCTGGCGACCAGGATCGCCCGTCATACGCCCTCCGTTTCGCTCAAGATGGTCGAGCATTCGCGCGAGCGGGCCGAGTACATCTCCCGCGAGCTGCGGGACGCCGCCGTGGTAATCCAAGGCGACGCGCTCGACAAAGAGGTTCTGCTTGAGGCGAATGTCCAGAGTGCCGAGACGATCATCGCCGTGACTAACGACGACGAGACGAACATCTTCGCCTCAGTGTTGGCCAAGCGCGAGGGCTGCTCCCGGGCCATCACCCTGGTGAACAAGACCTCCTACGAACATGTGCTGCCCGCTCTGGGGATCGATGCGGTCGTGAGCCCGAGCACCATCACCATATCGACCATTCTGCGGCATGTGCGTCACCGCTCGGTCTCCGCGCTCTATACGCTTCGGGAGGATTTCGGCGAGGTGATCCAGGCAACAGCTCAGGAGGGCTCACGACTGGTCAGAGGCACTCTGCGGGAGGCCGGGATGCCCGATGGCATGCTGATCGGGGCTATTGTCCGCAGCGGCCAGGTGATCATTCCGACCAGCTCGACCAGGGTGCACCCCGGCGATAACGTCATCGCCGTGGTGGCCTACCGGGCTCTGCGCAAGGCCGAGGCGATCTTGGCCGGCCCATCCTCCGACACTGGGCACTAAGGCTAACCGATGCGCGAGAGATCGTTCCCCGGCGGATGGGCTCCACCTTACATCCGTCCGGTCTTCCACCTGACGGGCCGCATGCTGCTCGCGCTGGCGGCGGCCATGCTCCTGCCCGTAGGCGTCGACGCCTTCACGGGCGATCCGGACTGGCGGGCCTTTCTCATCGGAAGCGGCATCACCTTCACCTGCGGCGCGGCCCTGACCCGTCTAACCCAATGCCGGCTGTCCGGCGGGCTGACCCTGCGCCAAGCGTTTCTCCTCACACCAGTTGCCTGGACGACCATCGCCCTCTTTGGAGCTATCCCACTCTACATCTCTGACTATTCCCAGCTGAGGGACCACTTCACCAATGCATTCTTCGAATCCATGTCCGGCTTGACCACAACAGGCGCCACGGTGATTGTCGGACTCGACGACGCTCCCAAGGGAATTCTTCTGTGGCGAGCGCTCCTGCAATGGCTAGGCGGCATCGGCATCATCGGTGTCGCGATCGCGATCCTGCCGACCCTCGGCGTCGGCGGCATGCAACTATTCCGAACAGAATCCTCCGACCGCTCCGAGAAGGTCATGCCACGCGTGCGGGAGATCGCAGCTGGCATCGTGCTGATCTATGCCGCGCTCACCGTGGCCTGCGCACTTGCATACTGGCTGGTGGCAATGGCGCCGTTTGAGGCCGTCGCTCATGCGCTAACAACCGTCTCGACCGCGGGGTTCTCAACATCGGACGCTTCGATGGCCCACTGGGACAATGCCGCCCTGCACTGGATCGCCACCCTATTCATGCTCTCAGGCGCCGTGCCGTTCGTGCTGTACCTGCGGCTAGTCCAGGGACAGCGGGATGCCCTGCGCGACAGCCAAGTCCGGTTCCTAGTCACTCTCCTAGCTGTTCTGATCCTGGCGGTTGCGGCATGGCTGATCCTGGTGGCTGGGCACAGCGTTGCCGACGCTCTCCGGCTGGCCGCCTTCAACGTTGTGTCGGTAGTGACAACAACCGGGTACGCCACGGCGGATTATACGCTCTGGGGTAACCTGATGATCGGCCTGTTCTTCGGCCTCATGTTCGTAGGAGGGTGCACTGGGTCTACTTCGGGCGGGATGAAGATCTTCCGTTTCCAGGTGATGGTCCGCATGCTCCAGAGCCAGTTCCTGCGCCTGCTCTATCCACGCGGCGTGTTTCCGCGCGTCTATGCGGGCCGACTGCTGCCGGACGACGTGATCGGATCGGTGGTGGTGTACTTCTCTCTCTACTTCATCTGCTATAGCGCGCTCACGGTCGCTATGATGGCGTTCGATCTCGATTTCCTGACCAGTGCCAGCGCCGCCGTGTCAGCGCTGTCGAATGTGGGGCCGGGGTTGGGAGCGGTCATCGGCCCGTCCGGCAACTTCGCCGCGCTCCCGGATGCCTCCAAGTGGCTCCTGTGCTTCGGCATGCTCCTGGGACGACTGGAGCTCTTCACCGTGCTGATCCTGCTCTTACCTCAGTTTTGGCGTGGGTAGAGCTAATCTGTACTTATTCCCGTGCGGCGTGCGCCCCATTTAAACCGAGGGCGGGCTGGCGCCCATCGGAAGGTTATGCAGCAATCACACCTTGGAGAAGCAGTTCCTTTACGTCTCTTCATGGCACATCTGAAACGTAAGGGCTTGTTTCGCGTCGGCGCTCGTGAGCCGACATTCGTCGAATATTTGCAACGTGAGAGCCTGCCCCTGAGGTGGCCCAGGAGATCGTACACAGGCCTCAGGTTCGCCATCAAAAACGGATTTGCTGTCCATCCCAGGCGAAGAATTGCCCAGTGTCTGCCGCCGTCAGTGCGTCCGTAACGGCAAGCAGGCGCTCGGCAGAATACGTGGGTGAGAACACCTTGTTGACGTCGATGCCGCCTTGAAAGGGGTGGCTCAGAGGTGAATCGACGGTTCCAGGGTGGAGGGCAACACAGACAGCATCCGGCCTCTGGCGGTTCAGTTCAATCGCAAAGGTTCGCACAAATTGGTTCAGAGCCGCCTTTGAAGCTCGGTAGCCATACCAGCCCCCAAGCCGGTTGTCCTCGATGCTGCCCACGCGGGCAGAAAGAACGGCAAAAATACTTTTACCCGTTTTCGGCAAAAGCGGGAGCATATGCTTGCCAACAAGGGCTGGACCAATCGCATTAATCTGGAAGCTTCGCAGGAGATGCTCAGGATCAAGGGTGCGGTAGGTCTTCTCGGGTTGGAGGGCGCTATCGTGGAGCAGTCCTGTTGCCACCAAAATGAAACGTAAGGGAGCGCCCTCGATTATTTGCTCGGCGGCGGCAGCAATGCTGGCCTCGTTCTCAATGTCGATCTGTCCGACCGCCACGTCAGCCAAGCCTTGATCGACTCCCGAGCGGGAAAGTGCATGAACGGTTTCGAAACCTTCGGACATAAGAAGTTTGGTGACAGCCGATCCGATGGCGCCAGACGCGCCGACGACAAGTGCCCGAGCGGGTCGTTCGAGACTATTCAAAATCCACGGTTTGGAGTCGCTTGGCGACATCGCAATCACTTACTCTTTGCAGCATGAGCCGGGTTAAGGATGATTTACATCTTAAACGCTTAACAAACTAAGGCAGGTCTTGTCGCTCGCGTTTCAACCGGATCCGGCTCAACTTAAGTGCTGTCGTTTCGGTCGAAATAGTCCGATTGCGGCAACAGACGGAAGAAGGTTGATGCAGCCTCGGGGAGTCAAAACCGGACTTTCATAAGGACCCAGCAACCTTCTCGGAATGACCCCAAGAAGAAATTCAGGTGTTCCATTTCTGACCTGCGTGACTTCCAGCACTGCATCGGACACCTGTCGCCCACCGTCTTGGCCGGCAGGACGACACCCTGTTCAAGAGTTTCAGTGAGGGACTCTCACGCCGCCTTCGAAGCCAGCTGCGCCGTCAGCTTCCCGATCTGCTCGTCCGTACGTTCGCGGCGGGACGATGGACGCGCATTTCGATAAAGGTTTCGAAGGCGAGGCACTATTCGATCATGCCCGAGTCGCAGCCCTACGCAAGTTCACAGGCCGTCAGACAGAATCTAGCCGAATACGCCGAGACGAAGGTTGATGTCGTGGCGCAAGATGGGCGTGATAGAGCTTTATGCCGGAGGCCGGGTTGCAAGGCTTGAAGATGTCACTGCAACAAGTTCGGTTACAACCTTCTCGACCGGAAAGCCTGCACGGCTGGCTTAGGTCTTGCTAGGCAAAGGTTTCCGATCTGAGCTGGAACCCACCTGCTTTCGTGTTCTGATGGAGCGCATGAATGGTCTGGGCGCTTAAGGCGACCGATCCTTATGAGCCGTCTGCGCCTGTTATCCAACTGGGACCGAGCCAGTTCAAACCAAAATTTGTCTCCGGCCGTTGCTTCACGGTTAGCAAGATAATTGAAGCGCATGAGTGTGCTTCTGATGGTCCGCAAGACCGCATCAGTCAATCGGTTCTCCGCGCCTCGTGAAGTCGCCGTATTAATGGCCGCTAAGCTGTGCGCATAAATCAGAACCGTTCCTCCAGCCGGCCAGCGAGCGGCAGGTTCCTGATTGCATAGCATGTGGTGACCCACTCTAAGACCAGATGCTGATGAAATAGGAGCTGCAACGTTGTCGTAGGACAAGGTCTCAAGACCGTTAGAACGAGATCCCGTTGGGAATGTAGGGAACTATGAGTGCTTCAGCGGCAGTCGCCGCGATGTCGTCTGCATCGATAAACCCGACCGTTCGTCTCCATGGCAGAGTAGATCATGATGTCCTCCAAAACGGTGAGAGGATATTGCTGCGCGAAGAAATTCTTCACGACCTAGAGGAGCGCGTGACGGAGAAGCCAATCGTGAACGGACCTATCGTTGGCTCACCTTCTTCCAGGTATGACGCGCTGAACATAGCGAAATGCTCAACCCCAACTTCCAGAGTCCGCTCAAGAATCGGCGTCACCGCTCTCATCAATCTAGGGACGTCGGATGGCGGGACGAGGTAGACGGCAGAGATCCCATCCGAAGCTCCGTCGAACGTAACTGGATCCAACCGATCTAGGAAAACGGTGTCTTCTCCCGTTGCTTTGCGTAATACGACCAGAAGCCCGACGTCGCGGCTACGCTGACGCTGCGCAACCGGACGCCCAAGATTGCGTGTATCTTCAGGGATTAGATTCTGGTCACGATGCGAGAGACGGAGAGCAATTCGGCTCCCACGGCTGCCATCCAGGGGCCATTGTCCGATAGATCCGGCAGGCAATGATCATCAGGGATGGACGTGCCAACTGAGTCTAAATCGATCAACTGGCGGCCTTCATCGCAGCTGCCATCAAAGCGAGCTGGACATAGGCCCTTCTTGAACGGAAATCCAAATCGGATGACCAGCAGCAAACGCAATACCTTCCTTAACGCGGAGAGAATATCCGGAGTATTCCCTCAACTTAGTGGCAGATGGTCCAGTTCCTCGTAGGTGCCTTTCAGCTAGAATGAGGGAGCCTGCTACTTAGATGGTTTAACGTCCCTGACGACATCGAGGAATGCGCGCAGGGCCGGTGGCACGGCCCGGTGTCCCGGGTAGTAGACAGCCGCTAGCTCCGGCTCGTGCGTCCAAGTTGACAACACTGTCCTTAATTGCCCCTCTGCAAGCGCAGTTTCGGCAGCCCAGCTCGCCACATATGCAATCCCTAAACCCTGGGCGGCCGCATCTGTCATCAGGCCCTCGTCATCGAGAACCAGTGGCCCGCTCGGATCAATCCTTAGTTCCTGCCCAGCTCGCTGGAACTCCCACCGGTACAGCTTGCCACTCGGCATGCGATGGCCGATGCAGCGATGATGCTGAAGATCATACGGGGTTAGCGGTTCACCGGCGCGATCGAGATAGGCTGGCGAGGCAACACAAACAAACCCAATCGGGCGTGCGAGGGGGACCGTTACCATGTCCTTTGGAATTGACTCAATAAGCCGGATACCGGCATCGAAGCCTTTCGACACGATGTCAACCAAGCGCCCTTCGACGACAAGATCGACTGCCACATCGGGAAACCTCACCGCCATGTGCGGGAGGATGTCGCGGACAACAACGGCTGCAGCCACCCGCGGCGCGTTGATCCGAACCGTGCCTGCCACGTTGCCTCGATAGGCAGATACGGCGTCCAAGGCCTCGCCCAGCGACGTGAACGTCACTCGCAGACGACTGAACAGCTGAAACCCCGCTTCAGTTGGCGAAACACTGCGGGTCGTGCGGTTGAGGAGGCGCACACCCAACCGATCCTCAAGTCCACGCATGGTGTGGCTCAGGGTTGATGGAGCCATACCAAGTTCATCCGCGGCACGGCGAAAGCTGCGATGGGTGGCTACGGCCATAAAGGCGGTGAGATCGTTGAGGGACGGCCGGTTCATTGATGGGGATTTCGCATCAACTCATGCCAATTTCAACGTCTAATCATTCACGCCAAGCGCATTTATCTTGTCTTCCGGCAAGGCAAATCCCGACGCTCAGTCAGGACGAGCAATTGTTTCGGGTTATATCTTATTTGAACAGGAGTTTGAGAATGTCCAAACCTCAGGCGATCTTTCCAGCCAGCCGACACACTCTCTATGACGAGCACCGTTACTCGGCCGCCATACGCACTGGGGATCTTTTATTCGTGTCAGGGCAGGTGGGTAGCCGTGAGGACGGGTCACCAGAGCCCGATTTCGAGCGACAGGTCCAACTAGCCTTCGACAATCTGAGAGCAGTCCTCGCAGCAGCAGGCTGCACGATTGATGATATTGTCGACGTGACGACATTCCACACCGACCCTGAAACACAATTTGGCGCTGTCATGGCTGTCAAGAGCAGGGTGTTTCCTCAAAAGCCTTATCCCAATTGGACGGCTGTTGGAGTGAACTGGCTCGCCGGCTTCGACTTTGAGATCAAGGTAATTGCGCGGATTCCACAAACTGACTCAACGATGAACGAAATCATGAGCCGCGGTTCAATGACTGCACTCACATGACGCTGAACCGGGAACCAAAAGGTTCCGGTAGTAGCACTGAGCAGAACTAGGGCGAACGCCAACTCAAGGAGGAAACACTAGGTCATGGACAAGGACTGCGGACTTCGCAGTTTGATTTGAAGGTAACCCTTGATCATCAGTTGACGAGCGTCGCATTGCTTACATGTCGCCCTGGTAGCATCTGCCCGAGTAATCGGTCTGTCTCTAGAGGCTGTTATGGACCTGGATTGAGGTTGTCTCGTTGAGGCCTGATGACCTCACCTCGCAAACCATACCCCTCCGATGTCTCTGATGAAGAATGGGCGTTGGTGGCGCCCTACCTGACGCTTCTGCCCGAAGAGGCCGGCCAGCGGGAGCACTGCCTGCGTGAGGTGTTCAACGGCCTGCGCTACATCATCAAGACGGGAGCCCCCTGGCGCTGGATGCCGAACGACCTGCCACCCTGGGCCGCCGTCTACCAGCAGGCCCAGCGCTGGCTCAACGCCGGGTGCTTCGAGGAGCTGGCGCATGATCT
>NZ_FMVJ01000006.1 GCF_900102135.1 Microvirga guangxiensis | reverse complement strand
AGTAGTGTGGTGAAGGTTCTGCAAATCGCCTGATTGGGGCGGTCATGGCAGGATGGTGATGTCCAAGTCACCCTCCGAGAGGAGCCCCACCATGACCACTGCAAAGGATAAACCTGCTGCCGCTGCCATCAAGGGCCTTCTCAGCCAGAGCCCGGACGGCCTGCGCGAGATCGTGCGCGCCGTCATGCAGGAGATGCTCGAAGCCGAGATGACCGATGCCCTCCAGGCTGAGAAGGGCGAGCGCACCTCGGCTCGCCTGGGCTACCGCTCGGGCTACTATACCCGCACCCTGGTGACCCGGGTCGGCAAGCTCGAGCTGCGCGTGCCGCAGGATCGGGATGGCCGCTTCTCCACCGAGCTGTTCGAGCGCTACCAGCGCTCCGAGCAGGCGCTGGTGGCTACCCTGGCTGAGATGTACGTCCAGGGTGTGTCCACCCGCAAGGTCAAGGCGATCACCGAGGAGCTGTGCGGCCACAGCTTCTCGGCTTCCGCCATCTCGGCCATCAACAAGCGCCTGGACGACAGCCTGGCGCAGTTCGCCTCCCGAAGGCTCGAGGAGCCGTTCCCGTACCTGATCCTGGATGCGCGCTACGAGAAGGTGCGCGAGGGCGGCATCGTTGCCTCGCAAGCCGTGCTGATCGCGGTCGGCATCGACTGGGACGGCAGGCGCCAGATCCTGGGCGTCGAGATGGCCAACCGGGAAAGCCAATCCTCGTGGCGCACCTTTCTCCAGGGCCTGCGCGAGCGTGGGCTCTCAGGGGTGGAACTGGTGGTGGCGGACGACCATGCCGGGCTGAGGGCGGCGATCCGCGAGGTGCTGAGTGAGGCCGCGTATCAGCGCTGCTATGTGCACTTCCTCAGGAACGCGCTCGATCACCTGCCGCGCAAAGCCGACGATGACTGCCTGCAGGAACTGCGCTGGCTCTACGACCGCCGCTCGGTCGAGGAAGCCCGGCGGGATCTGGCCGCCTGGATTGCCAAGTGGGAGGGACGCTACCCGCGCCTGGTCGCCTGGGCCGAGGAGACGATCGAGGAGACCTTCACCTTCTACCGCTTGCCGCGCCAGCATCACAAGCATCTCAAAAGCACCAACATGCTCGAGCGGCTGAACGAGGAGATCAGGAGGCGCACTTACGTGGTGCGGATCTTCCCCAATGCGGCCTCATGCTGCCGGCTGGTGCGGGCGCTGGCGGTCGAGACGCACGAGAACTGGCTGGAAGCCCACCGCTACCTCAACATGGAGGATCTCAAGGAGCACAAGAAAAGCACTCTTCGCGAAGCCGCTTAGCCAGCCTGACCGGCCGCCCCACTTTGCAGAACTTGACGCACACAATCCGCACTCGATCCTCCTTCGAGACGGCCTTTCAGGCCTCCTCAGGATGAGGGCGAGTGTGAAGAAGGCGGGATCGAGGGTGGGGTCGGTGATGATGAAGAGGGTTGGCGGTCCATAAGAAAACTCAACTTGCTCAAACAAAAAGGCGGGCCGCAAAGCCCGCCTTTTTCGTATCTCGCGCGATCCGCCTTACTGAATCTTCGGCGGCTCGTCGAAGTTCAGGCCGGGGAGGCCGCCCGGATCGCCGGGAGCACCGAGTCCGGGGACGAGGAGCTCGTCGAGCTTCTGCTGCACCGCAGCCGGGTCGACCACGGGGCCAGCGGATTTGTAGTGCATCACGATCTGCGGGAACATGATCACGATACCCACCATGATGAGCTGGATCACCACGAAGGGAACCGCACCCCAGTAGATCTGACCTGTCGTGACCGGCTCCATCTTCTTGCCCGTCACGCGGTCGATATACGGCACCTTGGGTGCCACCGAGCGCAGGAAGAAAAGGGCGAAGCCGAAGGGCGGATGCATGAACGAGGTCTGCATGTTCACGGCCAGGATCACGCCGAACCAGATCAGGTCGATGCCGAGCTTGTCGGCGGCGGGCCCGAGGAGCGGGATGATGATGAAGGCCAGCTCGAAGTAATCGAGGAAGAAGGCCAGCAGGAACACGAGCACGTTCACGACAATCAGGAAGCCAGCTTGGCCGCCGGGCAGCGAGGTGAGCAGGTGCTCCACCCAGATATGACCGTTCACGCCGTAGAACGTGAGCGAGAACACTCGGGCGCCGATCAGGATGAACAGCACGAAGGCCGAGAGCTTCGCCGTCGCTTCCGTAGCCTGACGGACCAGGGTCCAGTTGAACCGGGCCGGGTTGTTGTCGAGGTAGCGCTTCACGGCAGCCAGGATCACAGCGCCGAGCGCGCCCATGGCGCCGCCTTCCGTCGGCGTGGCAAGGCCGATGAAGATGGTGCCGAGCACGAGGAAGATGAGCAGGAGCGGGGGCACCATGACGAAGGTGACCTGCTGCGCCATGTTCGACATGAGGCGACGGCCGGTGAAACGCTCTACGAGGCCCACGAAGAGAGCGTAGATCGCACCGGCGAGAATCATCTCCATGGTGAGCGCCCAGCCCTCATGGCCCTGGACGTGCAGGACGTAATACGCACCGATGAACAGGGCGACGAGAACCGCCGAGATCGCGATGCGCTTGGCGCCGAGCATCTTGTTCATGAGGGCGCAGATGAGAGCCACGACTGTGGCCACGCAGATTGTCAGGATGACGAAGTCTGCGCCGGCCTTGGTGTTCGTCTGGGACAGAACGTAGTAGCCGACGAGGCCGGAGAACACGACCAGGACACCGAGCTGCCAGACGCCGCGCGAACCGTCGGGCTCGCGGTATCCGATGGCCTCCGGGGGCAGGCCGGGGGCCGACTTCGGATAGAGGATCGACATCAGCATGATGTAACCGGAATAGAGACCGGTCAGGATCAGGCCGGGCAGGAACGCGCCCTCGTACATATCGCCGACAGAGCGGCCGAGCTGGTCGGCCATGACGATGAGAACGAGGGACGGCGGAATGATCTGAGCAAGCGTGCCCGAGGCCGCGATCACGCCGGAGGCGAGACGGCGGTCATAGCCGTATCGCAGCATGATCGGCAGCGAGATCAGGCCCATGGAGATCACGGATGCGGCCACGACGCCGGTGGTGGCGGCCAGCAGCGCACCCACGAAGATCACGGCATAGGCAAGACCGCCGCGGACCGGGCCGAAGAGCTGGCCGATGGTGTCGAGCAGGTCTTCCGCCATGCCCGAGCGCTCCAGCACCAAGCCCATGAAGGTGAAGAATGGGACTGCCAGCAGCACCTCGTTCGACATGGTGCCGAAGACACGGTCGGGCAGGGCCTGAAGCAGGGGCCAGGAGAGGGTGATGGTCTCGGGCGCAAGCGGCGCCAGCTCCACGGCGATGACGAAGAAGAGGAGGCCGTTCGCGGCAAGCGCGAAGGCGACCGGATAGCCGAGGAGGAGAAAGACCACGAGCGCCGCGAACATGATCGGCGCTAGGTTCTGGGCAATCAATGCAGCCATTGAAGGAGACTCCGGAAAACTTGAAGCGGGGCGCGCGGACGATCAGCTGATGCCGTCGCCGGGGGGCGTGCCGCTGCGCGGGTTATTGGCCGTGCCCAGTTCGGTGATGAGGCGCTCTGCCTCCGCCTCGGGGCTGTGCCCGTGTCCGCCAACCTCTTCATCCACGAGCTGGCCATTCATGATGGCCACGCGCTTGATGAGCTCGCTCAGCCACTGGAAGGTCATGGAGATGAAGCCGAGGAGGATCAGCCCCTTGGCAGGCCAGATCAGAAGGCCGCCGGCATTGGAGGAGACCTCGCCGGATTCGTAGGACTTCAGGAAATAGGGGACGCACAGCCAAAGCATCAGCGCCACGAAGGGGAAGAGGAAAAAGACGTGTCCGAACACGTCGATGGTGTCGCGGCCCCGCTTCGAGAGCTTGTTGGAGAGGATGTCGATGCGGATGTGCTCGTTGGCCTTCAGGGTCCAGGCGGCGCAGAGCATGAACACGGCGCCGAACAGGTACCATTGCAGCTCAAGCCAGGCATTGGACGAGACGCCGAAGAACCGGCGGATGATCGCATTGATGGCGGAGACCAGGATGGCCACCACGATGGCCCATGCTGCGACCTTGCCGATGCGTTCGTTGATCGCGTCGATGACACGAGAAAGCTTGATGAGCGCGGTCACCTTCTGCCTCCCCCTTTGATGAACGGTTTATGATTGAATTCGACGGCGTGGCTACAAGGTTATGGCCCGGTCCACCATTCCGCCTTAGTCTATAGCGACGTTTCCTGGGTCAGTAACCGGGAAATTTTCGTGCTGCAAGTGGATCGCCTGTTAAAAGTTTAGGCAGCCCAAGGCTTTGCAGACAGCCGAAAACTTGCCGCATGGGCTTCCAGGCCTTCGCCTGTGATTTCAGGCAACAGGCGAGTAGCCGGGGCTGCCAGTCAGACGTATCATTTCCTATCCTCTCCGGAGAGCGAACGTGACCTTGCTTGTTCTTGGCCTCATCCTGTTTCTCGGCACCCATTCCTTCAGCATGGCGCGCAAGAGCCGTGCCGCCATCATCGGAAGGGTCGGCGAGGGGCCCTTCAAGGGGATCTACTCGCTTCTGTCCCTTGCCGGTATCGTGCTGATCTCCATCGGATACGGGCAATACAGGGCCAATGGCTACATCCCCGTCTGGGACCCGCCGGTCTGGACACGGCATCTGTCGCTTCTGCTCGTGTTGGTTGCCTTCATCTGCTTCGTTGCGGCCTATCTGCCAGGGCATATCAAGCACCGTCTGAAACATCCCATGCTGGCGGGCGTGAAGATCTGGGCCTTTGCCCATCTCATCGCCAACGGAGATCTCGGCTCCATCCTTCTGTTCGGCTCGGTTCTGGCCTGGGCTGTGATGGCCCGCATCAGCGCCAAGCGCCGGGACGTGGCGGCCCAGCATGGCGGCACCGCGGCGCCTGCGGGCTGGCGCAACGACATCCTGGCCATCGCCATCGGCACCGGAGTCTATCTGGCCTTCGTATTCTGGCTCCATCCGATGCTAATTGGAGTGCCGGTGCTGCCCACAAGAGCGTGAAACCTCTCGCCTTGCGCGGGGGTGTATGCTAGGCGACCCACTTCTATTGAAGGAGGCGGTCTTCCAGGCCGCATGAGGGACGATGGCTACGAACCGGAACGATGAGTTCATTCGCGAAGTCGACGAGGAGTACCGCCGCGACCAGCTGGCGAAGATCTGGGAGCGCTATAGCGGCCTCATCATCGCCGTCGTCGTCTTGGTGGTGGGCGGCATCGGTGGTTGGCGCTACTGGCAGCATGCGCAGGAGACTCGCGCCCAGGCCGCCGCCGTGCAGTTCGAGAATGCCCTGAAGCTCTCGAATGAGGACAAGTCCCAGGAGGCGGATGCCGCCCTCGAGGCTCTCGCGAAGGAAGGCGACACCGGCTACAGCCTGCTCGCCCGCTTCCGCCTTGCGGCCGAACGCGGCCAGCAGAATGCGGAGCAGGGTGCTGCAGCCTACGATGCCCTTGCCAACGATTCCGGCGTCGCCCCGCTCTGGCGCGATCTTGCCCGCCTGCGCGCCGCATGGCTGCGCCTCGATACCATCGAGCCGGCCCAGATCCGCCAGACCGTCGAGCCGATGGCCGCGCCCGCCAATGCCTGGCGCCACTCGGCGCGGGAACTCCTAGGGCTTTCCGGCCTTAAGGCAGGCGACATGGATTATGCCGGGCGCTGGTTCGACCAGATCGCGGCTGACCGTGAAACGCCTCCCGCCCTACGGCAGCGGCTCGCCGTCTACACCGCTCTCGTGGCGGGCGGGCCCGTTCAAGTCACTCAGTAAAGCTAAAGACGGAGCACCAGGGACATGACGCCTACCGTCGCCATTGTCGGGCGGCCGAATGTCGGCAAGTCGACTCTCTTCAACCGTCTCGTGGGCAAGAAGCTGGCCCTCGTGGACGACCGTCCCGGCGTGACCCGCGACCGGCGCGAGGGCGAAGCGCGTCTCGGCGATCTGGAGTTCCGCATCATCGACACCGCGGGCCTTGAAGAAGCGACCGAAGAATCGCTGCTCGGCCGCATGCGGGCCCAGACCGAGGCCGCCATCGAGGATGCCGACGTCATCCTGTTCGTCGTCGATGCCCGGGTCGGAATCCTTCCCGCCGATCGCCCCTTCGCCGAGATGGTGCGCCGCTCCGGCAAGCCGGTGATCCTGATCGCCAACAAGGCCGAAGGCGCGAGCGGCATGGCTGGCGCTTACGACGCCTTCTCGCTCGGACTCGGCGAACCGGTGCCTCTCTCCGCCGAGCACGGCGAGGGCATGGCCGATCTTTTCGAGGCCCTGATGCCTTACTTCCCCGAGCCGGGTGACGAGGAAGAAGAGGACGATCCGAACAAGCCGCTGCAGGTCGCCATCGTGGGCCGTCCGAACGCGGGCAAATCCACGCTCATCAACCGCATGGTGGGCGAGGATCGCCTGCTCACGGGACCCGAGGCAGGCATCACCCGCGACTCCATCTCCCTCGACTGGGAATGGCGCGGCAAGGCCGTCAAGCTCTTCGACACGGCGGGCCTGCGCAAGCGCGCTCGCGTCGAGGACAAGCTCGAGAAGCTCTCGGTCGCCGATGCGCTGCGCGCCGTGCGCTTCGCGGAAGTGGTGGTGGTGCTGCTCGATGCGACGATCCCGTTCGAGAAGCAGGATCTCTCCATCGTCGATCTGGTGGAGCAGGAGGGCCGCGCCCTCGTGATCGGTCTCAACAAGTGGGATCTCGTGGCAGACCAGAAGGGCCTGCTCACCGATCTCAAGGAGAAGGCCAGCCGCCTGCTTCCGCAGGTGAAGGGCGCACCCGTGGTGCCGCTCTCGGGCCTCGCCGGCAGCGGCATCGACCCGCTTATGAAGGCGGTGTATCAGGTCTATGAAACCTGGAACCGGCGCATCTCGACCGCGAAGCTCAATCAGTGGCTCCAGGAAGCCATTGATGCCAATCCGCCGCCTGCCGTCTCGGGCCGCCGCATCAAGATCCGCTACATGACCCAGGTGAAGTCGCGCCCGCCGCATTTCGCCATCTTCGGCAACCAGCTCGACGCTCTGCCGAAGAGCTATACCCGCTATCTGGTCAACAACATCCGCGAGGCGTTCGACCTGCCGGGCGTGCCGATCCGCGTGTCGCTGCGCATGGGGCAGAACCCGTTCGACAAAGAGCGGAAGTAACGAACACGTTCGGCGGCCTCAGGGCCGCCGTTTTCGTGTCCAGCGGCGCGCTCCCGAATTGCCCTTGCGCCAAGCATGAAAAAAGGCGGCCCATGTGGCCGCCTTGGAAGAGCATCGTTCCATCCGCGTTTTAAGCGGGCATCTGCGGCGTGGTCACTTTCCCGCCTTGCGGGAAGTCGTAGATCTTACCCGTCTCCGTCCAGGACGGCAGGGCGAGCTTCACGATGTGCGGCGCGAGATCTTCCGGTGTCTTGAGGGTCATCGGATCCTCGCCCGGCATGGCGGCGCGGCGCATGGAGGTGCGCAGGGGGCCGGGGCTCACGAGCATCACCTTGATCGGCGTCGTCACGGTTTCCGCGGCGTAGGTGCGCACCAAGGCTTCCAGGGCTGCCTTGGAGATGGAATACATGCCCCAATAGGCGTTGCACTTGTGAGCGGCGCCAGAGGTCAGGAAGATGGCGCGGCCCGCATCCGAGGCGCGCAGCAGCGGATCGAAGGAGCGGATCAGGCGGTAATTGGCCGTGACGTTCACGGTCATCACCTCGTCCCAGACCGGCTGGTCGATATGGTTGATCGGCGCGAGCTCTCCGAGCTGTCCCGCATTCCCGAGCAGAATGTCGAGCTTGCCCCAGCGCTCGTAGATCGCAGCGCCAAGCCGGTCGATAGCGTCGAGGTCCTTCAGGTTCACCGGGACGAGGGTCGCGGAGGAACCCTTGGCGCGGATCTCGTCGTCGAGGCTCTCGAGCGCGCCTTGCGTGCGGGCGAGCGCGATGATGTGCGCGCCGGCTTCCGCCAGAGCAAGCGCTGCCGCGCGGCCGATGCCGCGCGATGCGCCGGTGACCACCGCAACGCGGTTGAGAAGGGGCTTGTCCATGAGGCTTCCTCAGTCGGCTTCGGCCAGCAGGGCGAGACGGCGCGGCGTCGCGACGGAGAGATCCGTCAGCGCCGTCGGGTAATCGCCGGTGAAGCAATGGTCGGTGAATTGCGGCTGGGCCGGGTTGCGGCCTTTCTCACCCATGGCGCGATAGATGCCCTCGATGGAGAGGAAGGCGAGCGAGTCCGCGCCGATATATTCCCGCATCTGTTCCAGGTTGTGAGTGGCGGCGAGCAGCTTTTCCTTCTCCGGCGTGTCGATGCCGTAGAAGTCAGGATGCGTGATCGGCGGGCTCGCGATACGGAAGTGAACCTCCTTCGCGCCAGCCTCACGCATCATGCGCACGATCTTCACCGAGGTGGTGCCGCGCACGAGGCTGTCGTCCACGAGCACGATGCGCTTGCCCTCGATTGCCGCGCGGTTTGCGGAGTGCTTCATGCGCACGCCGAGCTCGCGCACCGACTGGGTCGGCTGAATGAAGGTCCGGCCCACGTAATGGTTGCGGATGATGCCGAGTTCGTAGGGCAGGCCGCAGCTCTGCGCGAAGCCGAGAGCAGCGGGAACGCCGGAATCCGGCACCGGAATGACCACATCCGCGTTGGCGGGGGCCTCATGGGCGAGCTCACGGCCCATGCCCTTGCGCACTTCGTAGACGCTGCGTCCGTTCACGATGGAATCGGGGCGGGCGAAATAGATGTATTCGAAGATGCAGGGGCGGGGCGCCACCTTGTCGGCGAAGCGGAACGATTCCACGCCGCTGTCCGAGATCACCACGCATTCGCCGTTCTCGACGTCGCGGACGAAGCGGGCGCCGATGATGTCCAGAGCGCAGGTTTCGGAGGTCAGGATATAGCGGCCGTCAAGCTCGCCCAGAACCAGCGGGCGGATGCCCATCGGGTCGCGGGCGCCGATCAGCTTCTTGTTGGTGAGGGCCACGAGAGCGTAAGCGCCCTCGATCTTTTGGATCGCCTCGACGAAGCGGTCGATCACCTTGTCCTTGCGGCTGCGGGCCACGAGGTGGACGATCACTTCCGTGTCGGTGGTGGACTGGCAGATCGCGCCGTCGCGGATCAGGTTGCGGCGAAGGGTGAGGCCGTTGGTCAGGTTGCCGTTATGGGCCACCGCAAAGCCGCCGCCGTCGAGCTCTGCGAAGAGGGGCTGCACATTGCGCAGCACGGTCTCGCCGGTGGTCGAGTAGCGGACATGGCCGATGGCGGAAAGGCCCTCGAGCCGCTCTATGATGGCCCGGTCTGAGAAGCTGTCGCCCACGAGGCCGAGCTTGCGCTCGGAATGGAACACGTCGCCATTGAAGGAAACGATGCCCGCCGCCTCCTGGCCGCGGTGCTGCAGGGCGTGGAGCCCCAGGGCGGTGATCGCAGCGGCATCCGGATGACCGTAGATACCGAAGACACCGCATTCTTCACGCAGGGTGTCGCCGTCGAGGTCGAGGTCCACCTTCTTGGGGGTGACCTGCCACGTCTCAGACCTGGAAGACATCATGATTTCCTTGGGATCCGCGCCCCCACCGGCGCGAGCCCTATGTAATCGCCCGAAGGCGAAACGCCAATGGGTTTTCCTGTCGCTCTTCAAAGAGTGAACAGAAGAGGATCAGCTCCGGCGCTGGGGTGCCTGCGGTGCGGCAGGGGCGGCTGGGGCAGGGGCGGGCGCGGTGCCGCGCTGCGGATCGGGCTCAGCCGGCTCAACAGGCTCGTTGCCCTGGGCGTCAGGGTTCCGGAGTTTCTGGATCAGGGCCTCGGCATTTTCCGGCAACATGGCAATGATGCTGTCGCGGGTGTTCTCCATGGCCGGACGGGTGCGGGAGGCGGTGGCCCATTCAGGCTCCTTGCCCTGGAGCAGCCAGCTCAGGAAAGCCCAGCCGATCACGCAGATCAGGAAGCCGCGGGCCGCGCCGAAGACGAGGCCGAGTGTCCGGTCGATGGCGCCGATGCGGGAATCGAGGATCAGGTCGGAAATCTGGACCGTGATGATCGATACGATGATCAGGGTGATGACGAAGATGCCGCCGATGGCAGCCACGAGCGCGACCGTGCCGCTGCTGATGTATTGCTGCGCGATCGGCAGGGCGGCGGGGTGGAGGTACCAGGCGGCGGCGGCGGCCACGACCCAGGCAACGATGGCAAGGACCTCGCGGGTGAAGCCGCGCACGGCTGCCAGGAGAGCCGAGATCAGGACGATTCCGAGAACAACGAGGTCTAGGACAGAAAAGGGCATGGGCCGAGCCTACGCAGAAACAGGGACAAGGGCCGCAATCGCGGATGGAGGCCAGGGTGTATAGCCTCAAGCGATGCTTTCGTCACCCCTGTGATATGCGGTGTGGATGCGCAAGCCGCCAAGAGCAACGAAAAAGACCCGGCGGAGACCGCCGGGTCAAGGTGAGAGGAACCGTAGCTACCCTTAGAGGAAGAGGAGGTTGTCGGCCGTCAGATTCAGGCCTTTGGAGAGCTTCGCAATCTCGATGCCCTTGCCTTTGCCGGAGCCGTCGGCGTCGAAGTAAAGGAAGCCATTCTTCGAGTTGTAGTAGAAGAAGTCGCTCGAATCCTTGGCCTTGTCGGCGAGACTGAAGAACTTGTCTTCCAGCTTGCCCTTCTTGAGGACCTTGTCGAGCCTGAAGTCGGCCTTCTTGTTGCCGCCCTTGTCCTTGCCGCCTTTCATGGCGCCGAGAACATCACTCTTGGACATCTTGACCTTGAAGGAGCTGAGGGCCGAGAGATTGATCTGAATCGTGTCTTCGGCGACGTTGAAGTCCACGATGTGGTCGAAGTGACCTTTCTTGACCTTGGTGTCGAACACGAAAGTGTCCCTGCCGGCACCGCCGTAGAGGATGTCCTTGCCAGCGCCGCCGCTGATCAGATCGTCGCCGGCCATGCCATAGATCTTGTCGTTGCCGGCACCGCCGTAGATGGCGTCGGCGTTGTCCGTGCCATTGATCTTGTTGTTCTTCGATGTGCCGTTGATGACGTTGTAGTTGTCGTTCACGTCGTCCGTCACTGTGATCGTGAAGGCCACATTCTCGACAAGCGTGCCGTTCTTCATATCCTCAGCATTGATCGTGATCGCGAATTCCTTGAGCGCCCCGTTTTCGAAATCGAAAAACTCGCTGCCTTCAACCTTCGTGACCAGCTGATAGACCTTGTTCGCGGTATCGTATTTCACCTCGAAGCGATCGCTCGTGCCCCAGGAAAAGGACCAGTTCGCGTCAGCGGCGCCGCCCTCGATGCTGAAGGTGCCGATGACGGTGCCGACCTTCGCGGATTCGATGAGTGTCGTATTCGAGAGCTTGATTACAGGGGCTTCAGCCATTTTTTCCTCTAAGGAATTGAGGTTAATCTCGTTAGCTCTCGATGATGCAAACCAGCAGAGCTTAAGCTCGACTGTTACTATATAACTACAATGGGTCAATTAGGCCATATGGCCTAGCAGGGCGGACCGGGCGCAGGCGCTTTATGAGGCCCGCCGTCTGCGTGCAGCGATGCCGGCCACCAGATCGGTGATATGGCCGATGGAAGAGGCCGCGAGAGGCAGCTTTTCCTTTTTGCCCTTATCCACCCGAGGAGCCGGGGCGACGGCGCTGGAAAAGCCGAGCTTGGCCGCTTCCTTGAGGCGAGCCTGTTCCTGCGCTACCGGGCGGATCGCGCCGGAGAGGCCCAGTTCGCCGAAATAGACCGTGTCCGGCGGGAGCGGATTGCCGGATAATGACGAGACGAGCGCGGCCGCTGCCGCAAGATCCGCAGCGGGTTCGGTGATGCGCAGTCCGCCGGCTACGTTGAGATAAACATCGTGCATGCCGAGCTTGAGGCCGCCATGGGCCTCCAGCACGGCGAGAACCATGGAAAGGCGGCTTTGATCCCAGCCCACGACAGCGCGGCGCGGCGTGCCGAGGGAAGAGGGGGCAACGAGCGCCTGGATTTCCACAAGGAGAGGGCGGGTGCCTTCCATGCCCGCGAACACCGCCGTCCCTGCCGTCGCCATGTCGCGACCCGCGAGGAAAAGCTCTGACGGATTCGGAACCTCGCGCAGGCCCTGGTCCGACATCTCGAACACACCGATTTCGTCGGTGGGGCCGAAGCGGTTCTTGACCGCCCGAAGGATGCGGAAATGGTGCCCCGTATCGCCCTCGAACGACACCACGGCATCGACCATGTGCTCGACGACGCGCGGACCCGCGATCTGCCCGTCCTTGGTCACGTGGCCGACGAGAATGACGGCGGTGCCGGTCGTCTTCGCGAAGCGGATCAGCGCCTGCGCCGAGCCGCGCACCTGGGTGACCGTGCCGGGCGCCGATTCCACCGTCTCGGTCCACATGGTCTGAATCGAGTCGATGATGGCGAGCGCAGGCGGACGTCCCTGGCTCAGGGTCGCGATGATGTCTTCCACATTGGTCTCGGAGGCGAGTTCAACGGGAGCCTGGCCGAGGCCGAGACGTTCCGCGCGCAGGCGCACCTGCGCCACCGCCTCTTCGCCCGAGATATAGGCCACGCGTTCCCCGCGCATGGCGAGCGCTGCGGATGCCTGCATGAGGAGCGTCGATTTGCCGATGCCGGGATCGCCGCCGAGAAGGATGATGGAGCCGTGCACAAAACCACCGCCGGTGACGCGGTCGAGTTCCGCGATGCCGGAGGGCGTGCGCGGGGCTTCCTTGGTTTCGCCGGAGAGGCCCTCGAGCGGGAAAATTCGGCCCTTCGCCCGCGACGGACGCGTGGCGACCGGACCCGACATGGGACTTGCGGAACCGGTTTCCTCGGCAATGGTGTTCCAGCCGCCGCAGGCCTCGCACTTGCCCTTCCAGCGGTTATAGACTGCGCCGCATTCCTGGCACACGAAAGACGGATGACGCTTCGCCATCAGCCCTGGCTCTCGGTGTAGGTGCGCGCATAACGACGGCCCAAATTCGTGAGGATCTCATAGCCGATGGTGCCGGCGCGCCGGCCGACCTCATCGATGGTGAGGGAGCCGCCGATCATGGTCACGGTGTCGCCGCGCCTGACCTCGTTTTCGGGAATGTCGGTGACGTCGACGGTGATCAGGTCCATCGAGACGTTGCCTGCGAACGGGCAGGGGTGTCCAGCGACGAGAACCTGTCCGGCGAGCAGCTCCTCGCCGCTCTTGCCGCGCGCGCTCGCGGAGCGCGGATAGCCGTCCGCATAACCGATCGAGAGGGTCGCGATGCGGCGGCGGCCGAGTGCGAGCCAGCGTGCGTTGTATCCGACGGTGTCATCCTCGACCCAGCGCAGTTGTACGATGCGCGCCTTGAGGCCTGCGACGGGGCTCATGGGGTTGTCGTGATCCGGCGTCGGGTTGCCGCCATAGAGCGCGTAGCCCGGGCGCACGAGATCGAAATGCGGCTTCTCCTTGAGGAAAATGCCGGAGGAGTTGGCAAGCGATGCGCGCACGCCCGGAAGCGTTTCGCGAACCGCCCTGAAGGCTTCGATCTGGCGAATGTTGAGCGGGTTGTCGCTTTCTTCCGCGCTGACGAAATGGCTCATGAGAAGCGCGGTCTCGAAATCCTTCAGCTCCGCGCGGTCCTTCAGCGTCAGGCCTTGCTGAACCGTGAGCCCCAGGCGATTCATGCCCGTATCCACATGGATCGCCGCTTCCCGCTTCCCCCCTTGCGAGCGGCAGAAGGAGGCCCATTCCTCGATCTCCTCGAAGGAGCCGAGAACGGGACGCAGGTCGTGCTCGACATAAGTGGAGCAAGTGCCCGGAAACAGACCGTTCAGCACGTAGATCGTGGCCTCGGGCGCAACAGCGCGCACGCGGATGGCCTCGCTGAGGTGGGCCACGAAGAACGTGCGGCATCCCGCCTGAGCCAAGGCGGGCACGGCCTGCTCGATGCCGGTGCCGTAAGCATCCGCCTTGACGACGGCGGAGGCTTCCGCGCTGCCCGCATTGTCACGCAAGGTGCGCCAGTTGGAGGCCAGCGCCGCGAGGTCGATATGAAGCAGGCCGCCGGCCATCTCGGGGAGAATGCGGCTGGCGGTGCTGGTCTGTTCGGTCTTGGTCAATCGCCGATCCGTTCGGGTAGCTTGTCTTCGTCTGCGAGGTTGGTGAAGCGGGTGATGTCGGCCTGGAACGCAAGCTGCACGGTGCCGGTGGGACCGTGACGCTGCTTGCCGATGATGACCTCGGCCTTGCCGTGGACCTGATCCATCTCCGCCTGCCACTTGAAGTATTCCTCGGTGCCGGGCTTCGGCTCCTTGTTCTTCAGATAATACTCGTCGCGGTAGACGAACATGACCACGTCGGCGTCCTGCTCGATGGAGCCCGATTCACGAAGGTCGGAGAGCTGCGGCCGCTTGTCGTCACGCGATTCCACCTGACGGGAGAGCTGGGACAGGGCGATCAGCGGCACCGAGAGCTCCTTGGCCAGCGCCTTCAGGCCGGTGGTGATCTCGGTCAATTCCTGCACGCGGTTCTCGCCTTTCTTCGACGAGCCCGAGAGCAGCTGCAGGTAGTCGACGATGAGAACGTCGAGACCGCGCTGGCGCTTGAGACGCCGGGCGCGGGCGGTGAGCTGCGCAATCGAGATGCCGCCGGTCTGGTCGATATAGAAAGGGATCGACTGCATTTCACGGGCGGCTTCCGTGATCTTGTAGAAATCGTCCTCGCGCATATCGCCGCGGCGGATCTTGTAGGACGGAACGCCCGATTGCTCTGCGATGATACGGGTGGCGAGCTGTTCTGCCGACATTTCGAGCGAGAAGAAGCCGACGATGCCGCCGTTGACGGTCTTCATCGTGCCGTCCTGCTGCTTCTCCGCCTTGTAGGCCTTGGCGATGTTGAAGGCGATGTTGGTAACAAGCGAGGTCTTACCCATCGCCGGTCGGCCCGCGAGGATGATCAGGTCGGAAGGCTGGAGGCCGCCGAGGGACTTGTCGAGGTCGATGAGGCCCGTCGAGACGCCGGACAGCGCGCCTTCGCGCTTGTAGGCCGCGGCCGCCATGTCGATGGCGGCAGTGAGAGCATCGGAAAAGCGCTGGAAGCCACCGTCGGTGCGGCCCGTTTCGGCAATCGAATAGAGCCGCCGTTCCGCCTCCTCGATCTGGTCGCGGGGAGAGCTGTCGACAGGGGCGTCGAAAGCCACGTTCACCAGATCCTCGCCGATATTGATGAGGCTGCGGCGGATGGCGAGATCGTAGATCGTGCGGCCGTAATCCTCGGCGTTGATGACCGTGGTCGCTTCAGCGGCGAGGCGGGCGAGGTATTGCGAGACGGTGACGCCGCCCAGGTCCTGGTCGCCCAGGAAGGTTTTCATCGTGATCGGAGTCGCGACCTTGCCGGCCTTGATGAGGCCCGTCGCGACCTCATAGATGCGCCGGTGCAGATCCTCGATGAAATGCTCGGCTTCAAGGAAGTCGGAAACGCGGTAGTAAGCGTCGTTATTGACCAGGATCGCGCCCAGGAGGGCCTGTTCTGCCTCCAGGTTGCTTGGAGGCGTGCGGAATTGCGGCTCGGCGGTCTCTAAGCGGGCGATCAGGGCATTGGCGGTGGCCATCTGGCGCTCCGGAAACGGGGTTGGAGGGTTTAGAACCTCATAGACCCCAATTGGTGTTCGAACCGTTGCCGATCAGGGACAGTTGAAGACTCCGGAAGGGCTTTCCTCGCTGTCCTCGATTCTCACAAGCATGCTCCTTTTCGCCGGCTGCTCGGCTTGACTCCGCAAAACAGCGAAACCCAACGAAAAAGGCGCCCCCATCGAATCGATGGAGAGCGCCCATTCTGGAACAAAACAGGAACCCGAGCAAGGCTCAGGTTCGCGTTTGATCTTAGAGCTCCACGTCGCCGGCTTCGGCGAGAGCAGCGCCGACTTCGAGGCCGAGGTCGTCGAGGTTGGTCTCTTCGCGGGCGGTGACCGCCTCGCCACGAGCCTGACGCTCAGCTTCCTCGGGGCTGCGGGCGATGTTCGCCGTCACAGTCACCTCGACCTCCGGATGGAGGGAAACCGGCACGCTGTGCATGCCGAGGGTCTTGATCGGGGTGTTGAGAACGATCTGGTTGCGGTCAACCGTGAAGCCGTTCTGGGTCATCACCTCGGCGAGGTCACGGGTCGAAACCGAACCGTAGAGCACGCCGGTCTCGCCGGACTGGCGGAGCAGGATGAAGCTCTGGCCGTTCAGCTTCTCTGCCACGGCTTCGGCTTCCTTGCGGCGCTCGAGGTTGCGGGCCTCGAGTTGGGCGCGCTGCGCTTCGAAGTGCTTCTTGTTGGCCTCGTTGGCGCGCAGAGCCTTGCCGCGCGGCAGGAGGAAGTTGCGGGCGTAGCCCGAGCGAACCTTAACGGTTTCGCCCATCTGGCCGAGTTTTGCGACGCGCTCGAGAAGGATCACTTCCATCTGTTTTCTCCTTGAATGTTCGTGATCAGGTTGAAAGGGTTGGTGGTTGCTTAGGCTTGTTCCCGCCAAAGCGGCGGCGAAAGCCGAAAATCGTGTCGGCGAAGCCGAAGAAGGAAAGCGCCGTGATCATGATCCCCTGGGTCAGGAACAGCAGCGTATAAAGGCCGACAAGGATGAATCCTCGTCCCGGCTTACCCTGAGTGCGGTCATGGATGACGGCGAGGCCCTGCAAGGTGAAGGCCATCAGGAGCGCACCGAAAAGGGCATAGCCGAGGGCCCCTGCGAAGCCCTCGAACTGCGTCAGGATGAAGGCTGCGGGAAGCGCCCAGAGCACGGTGCGCGGCATTTCGAGACCCGGCACCGGGGGCCAGGGACGCGGCAGCCTTCCGGACGCCGAGACCACCTTCGCCGCGAGCCAGAGATAGAGTCCCATGAAGAACGTGAAGCCGAAGGCGGACAGGGCCGGTGCCATGGTCGCCAGCGTCTCCGTGAGGGATTCGCGCACGTTCTCGGTGCCCTGCTCGGGGGCTTCGAAGAACATGGTGACGAAGGCTTCGGATATCTGACGCGACCTGGATTGGAAAACCGAGTAGTCGCCGCCCGAGGAGATGATCCCGGTGGCGATGATGGTCAGCGCCGCCGTCGCTGCAACCCAGCCGAGGAGGCGCCCGATCGGGTACCATTCGATGGTGCCGTCGGCAGCGGGGCGACCGAGTAGGGCGAGATAGGCAAGCCACCAGGCGGGCAGGCCGGTGATGACCACGAAGCCGATGGCGCTGATGGGAGAAGCGGTGAACACCGCGATCGCGAGGCCGCCGATGACGGTGGCAACGAGACCGGAGCGATGGTTCCAGCCGAGAGCGACGATCAGGACGGGGAGCGGCGCAAGCATGGCGAGCAGGACGGCCAGCATGGTCTCTTTTACGACCACCACCGTCAGAAGGGCCGAGACGAGGCCCGCGCCAATGCCTGTTGCGATAAAGTTCATGGTTCTCGCTGTCCCGCTGCTCGAGGCAGGGTTAGGGGCCGCTTGCCCCAACTGACCCGGCGGGTTTTCACCGCTGGGCGAAAAGTGAAAGAGGCGGGCCGCGGATGAAGGCGGCCCGCCCGGTATTCTTAGCGGATCACGTAGGGCAGCAGGCCCAGGAAGCGGGCGCGCTTGATCGCCTGGGCGAGCTCACGCTGCTTCTTGGCCGACACGGCCGTGATGCGCGAAGGAACGATCTTGCCGCGCTCAGAGATGTAGCGGGACAGGAGCTTCGTGTCCTTGTAGTCGATCTTCGGCGCGTTCGGGCCGGAGAACGGGCAGGTCTTGCGACGACGGAAGAACGGACGGCGACCGCCGCCGGCTGCGCCACCAGTAGCACCAAATGCCATGATTAAGCCTCCTCGCCTTCGCTGCCGCCTTCAAAGCCGCCATCGCGCTCACGGCGCTCGCGGTCCTTGCGCTCATCGCGGTCGCGCTTCTGCATCATCACGGACGGCTCGGTCTCGAGCTCTTCGACCTTGATGGTCATGAAGCGAAGGATGTCTTCGTTGATGCGCATCTGACGTTCCATCTCGGCCACCGCGTTGGCGGGAGCGTTGAGGTTGAACATCGTGAAGTGAGCCTTGCGGTTCTTCTTGATGCGGTAGGCGAGGGACTTCACGCCCCACATCTCGGTCTTTTCGATGGAGCCGCCGTTCTGTTCGATGACGCCCTTGTACTGGTCGACCATAGCCTCGACCTGCTGCGGGGTGACATCCTGGCGAGCCATGAAGATATGCTCATAGAGAGGCATATTGGGCCTTTCTCAGGTTTGAGTGTCTGGCCTAATGCATTGTTTTCAAAGCGATCAGGCCGGTTTCGCGCGTCCGATCGGCGCCAAGCCCTTCGAGCCTGCAAGGCCCGAGCGGTTGTCGAAGGCGGAGACACGGGACGACGGGACCGAAACCCCTATGCGGCAAGCCGCACCGTCCGTTCAGCCCCCGGCCGGAGCGAACGCGAAGCGGGGGCTATAGGCGATTTGGGACGGGATGGCAAGGGAGATGAGCTGGCCAAACGTTCCAGCCTCATCGTCGTGGATGGCCTTGGCGGTCACCCTAAGGCCGTGGAGCGGAATCCGAGAACGTATGACGGTGCTGGTGCAGGTTTCCATCCCTTGCGGGGAGGGATTGGGGGTGGGGGTCGTAAAGTCAGAGCGCTGCGCTTCATCCAGAATGCCCGACAATCCTACAGCATTCCCCTCTCCCGGGTGGGAGAGGGGCAGGGGTGAGGGAAAGCCCTCTCCGGACAAGGCAGTCCCTCACCCGGAGCTGCGCTCCGACCTCTCCCACCCGGGAGAGGTCTTCCCGTGTCTCACTGGCTCAGCAGCTCACCCAGTTATTCGACCCCCACCCCTGCCCCTCCCCGCAAGGGGGAGGGAACACGCGCCACCCTCGTTTGACGCTCCTGGCTCGGCTGTGTGAGGCGGACGTAATGTTCTTACTTTGTTCTTGACTTTGGTCCTAAGCTGGGCTATAACCTTGCTTATCCCGACCCAACGAGGGGCGCGCTCGCGAGGCGTCGCATGTGTGGGGTTGGGAGCGGTCCTGTGCAGGTGCTGACGCAGCGCCTGGATGGGAGGCCCATCGCTGAAAGATGCGGTGTACGCCTAAACAAACCGTGCGCGAGGAGCCGTCAGGTTCTTCACACACTAGACACACGAGCCGGACGCCTCCTCGCGCCCTCCCTCGACCCAAACCCTCGGAGCCACAAGCTCGCGAGGCCATTCCCACATGCTCTTTTCAGATCACAAGAATTATCGAGACAACGGAGAGCAGCGCGAGTCCTAGCGCAAACCCTAATAACCTTCTGGTCAGGGCCAGGATGAGGGCAGGCATCGCGAAGAGAAGGAGAGGCGCGCTCGCAACCATGAGAAGGGTAGACGCCATGACGTTGAAGTTCGTGCCAATCGCAATCCTCAGAACCCACAGCCAAATGCCGATCGTAAGGGTAGAGATGACAAGGGTCGTAATGCGTAGCATCAGTTCAGGCTCTTGGTGATCATGAAACGATGTTTCATCATGCCCCTGTCCTTAAGTCAAACTAAGCCAGCCCATCGAGCCTCCTAAGACCTAGGAAATAAGCAGCCCTCTGCTACAAACACATCTATGAAAGCTCCTCCTCTTCGCCTCGGCGTCAACATCGACCACGTTGCAACCGTTCGTAATGCCCGCGGCGGTATCCATCCCGACCCGATCCGGGCCGCACATATGGCCGTGCTTGCGGGTGCTGACGGGATCACCGCCCATTTGCGCGAGGACCGGAGGCATATCCGCGATCAGGACATGGAGCGCCTGAAGCGGCAGCTGTTCGTGCCGATCAACTTCGAAATGGCCGCGACGCCGGAGATGATCGAGATCGCGACCCGGATCCACCCGCATGCCTGCTGCCTCGTGCCCGAGAAGCGGGAGGAGCGCACGACCGAGGGAGGACTCGACATCATCGGGGGCGCTTCCCATCTGCGTCCGATGATTCAGGAATTGAAATCCCAAGGCATTCGGGTCTCCCTCTTCGTGGAGCCCGAGATCGACGTCATGGATGCCGCCTGCGAGCTCGGCGCGCCAGTGGTCGAGCTGCATACCGGCACCTATTGCGAGGCCGTGGCCGCCGGCGAGGAGGCGAAGGTCGCACATGAGCTTGAGCGCCTGCGACGGGCCGCCGCCCATGGGGCGGATATCGGCCTCGAGATCCATGCGGGCCATGGTTTGGATCTGAACTCTGTGCGTTCGGTCGCCGCCATCCCGCAGATCATGGAGCTGAACATCGGCCATTTCCTGATCGGCGAGGCGATTTTCATGGGGCTCGACGAGGCTGTGCGCGCCATGCGGGCCGCCATGGACGAGGGTCGGGGGCAGGTGGCCGCATGATCATCGGAATTGGGTCCGATCTCTGCGACATCCGCCGAATCGAGCGTTCCATCGAGCGTTTCGGAGACCGCTTCACCCACCGAATCTATACCGAGGGCGAGCGGGCCCGAAGCGACCGCCGCGCGGCCCGGGCGCCGTCCTACGCCAGGCGCTTCGCCGCGAAGGAGGCCTGCTCGAAGGCGCTTGGAACGGGATTGAGCCATGGCGTGTTCTGGCGGGACATGGAGGTGGTGAACCTGCCCAGCGGCAAGCCGACCATGCGCCTGTCGGGCGGCGCTCTGGAACGACTCCGCACGATGATTCCCGAAGGCTACGAGCCCGTCATCCATGTCTCCCTGACGGATGATCCGCCATTGGCTCAGGCCTTTGTGATCATCGAGGCCCGGCCAGTGAATGAGGGCCGCGTTGCGGCGAGCCCCGCCATAGGTTAGAGCAGGGCCCGAGCAGGGAGGGCGCCGGCGCCCGACAGCTCGAAATCATCGAGAGCGGTTTGCACTTGGGGCATTGAAGTGCAAACCGCTCTCGACCGTTGCGACAACAAAGGCGGCTTCAAGCCGCTCATTTCTCAAGCATTAGGTCGATCAACGTGAGCGACAACGCCAAGCAAACCATGGGTAGCACCGTGAAAAAGAAGGAAGAAGAGGGCCTTTGGGAAACCATCAAGGTCATCATCCAGGCCCTTTTGATCGCGGTGGTGGTCCGCACCGTTCTGTTCCAGCCGTTCAACATCCCCTCGGGATCTCTCATCCCGACGCTGCTGATCGGCGATTACCTGTTCGTGTCGAAATACGCCTATGGCTATTCCAAGCACTCGATGCCGTTCAGCCCGCCGTTGTTCTCGGGCCGCATCTTCGGCTCGGAGCCGAAGCGCGGCGACATCGCGGTGTTCAAGCTGCCGAAGGACAACTCGACGGATTACATCAAGCGCGTGGTTGGGCTACCGGGCGACCGCATCCAGGTGGTCGGCGGCGTGCTGCACATCAATGGCCAGCCGGTTCAGCGCGAGCGGGTGGAAGATTACCAGACCGTGGACGAGTACGGCCGCAACACAGCCGTGCCCCGCTACAAGGAAACCTTCCCCGACGGTTCGAGCCACTTCGTGATCGAGCTGAAGGGTGACCGGGCCTATTGGGACAACACCGACGTCTATACGGTGAAGCCCGGCCATTACTTCATGATGGGCGACAACCGCGATAACTCCACCGACTCGCGGGATGACGCGAATGTCGGCCAGGTTCCTTACGAAAACCTCGTCGGGCGCGCGGAAATCATTTTCTTCTCCATCGACGAAGGGGCATCCCTGTGGCGCTTCTGGGAATGGCCGCAGCGCATTCGATGGAACCGCATGTTCGAGCGGATTAAGTAAGCCGTGGCCCGTCGCAAACCCAATTACGACGAGCTTCTGAAAAGGCTCGACTATCAGTTCCGGAAGCCTGAACTCCTCGATGAGGCGCTCACCCATGTGAGCGCACCCAAGTCGAGCGGAAAGAGCTATCAGCGCCTGGAGTTCCTCGGTGATCGCGTGCTCGGCCTCGCCATCGCCGAGACGCTGTACAAGACGTTCCCGAGCGCGCCGGAGGGTGAACTCTCGCGCCGTCTGGCTGAACTCGTGCGCCGCGAGAGCTGCGCCGAGATCGCCGTCGTCTGGGATGTCGGCCCCTTCCTCAAGCTCGGTGCGGGCGAAGCGCATTCGGGCGAACGGCGCAACCCGACGATCCTCGCCGATGTGTGCGAGGCCATCATCGGCGCCGTGTTTCTCGACGGGGGCTACGAGGCTGCCAAGGATCTCGTCGAACGTTCGTTCAAGGCGATGATCGAAGCCCCGCGCCGCGCCTTGCGCGATCCGAAGAGCGCCTTGCAGGAATGGGCTCAAGGACGCGGCCTGCCGCCTCCTACCTACACCATTGCCGAGCAGACCGGACCCGATCACGCACCTAAATTCCGCGTGATGGTGAAGGTGAAGGGCGCCGAAACCGAGTTCGGTCACGGCACATCGAAACGCATTGCGGAACAGGCAGCCGCGCGAAGCCTTCTCCTCAGAGAGGGCGTCTGGACGGAGGAAGAGCATGGAACAGTCTGAGCCGACCAACACCAAGGCGGGTTTCGTCGCGCTCATCGGCGCGCCCAATGCGGGCAAGTCGACCCTGCTCAATGCGCTCGTAGGCTCCAAGGTCTCCATCGTTTCCCGCAAGGTTCAGACGACCCGCGCCCTGGTGCGCGGCATCGCCATGGAAGGCGATACGCAGATCATCTTCGTTGACACCCCCGGCATCTTCAAACCGAAGCGCCGCCTCGACCGCGCCATGGTCACGTCAGCCTGGGGCGGGGCAGGGGATGCGGATGTGGTCGCCCTGCTGCTCGACGTGCGCAAAGGCGTCGACGAGGAGGCGGAAGCCATCCTCGACAAGCTGCCGGAACTGAAGCAGCCGAAGGTGCTGATCCTCAATAAGATCGACCTGATCGAGCGTTCGAAACTTCTGGAGCTTGCCGCAAAGCTCAACGAGAAGGTGCCGTTCACGCATACCTTCATGATTTCGGCCCTCAAGGGCGACGGCATCAAGACGCTGCTGAGCCAACTCGCGGCCCTCATGCCGGCAGGTCCCTGGCTCTATCCCGAGGATCAGGTTTCGGATGCGCCTCTGCGCATGCTCGCCGCGGAGATCACCCGCGAGAAGATCTACGAGCGCCTGCACGAGGAATTGCCTTACCAATCCACCGTCGAGACCGATCAGTGGCAGCAGCGGCCCGACGGCTCGGTCCGTATCGAGCAGACGGTGTTCGTGGAGCGCGACAGCCAGCGCAAGATCGTGCTCGGCAAGGGCGGCCAGACCATCAAGTCCATCGGTCAGGCAGCACGCAAAGAGATTTCCGAAATCGCGGAAGCTCCCGTGCATCTCTTCATCTTCGTGAAGGTGCGCGAGAACTGGAGCGATGACCCGGAGCGCTATCGCGAGATGGGATTGGAATTCCCGAAAGGATAAACGCTCTCGGTTCTGAAAATGGAAAGCCGCGAGGAGAAAGGCTCCTCGCGGCTTTTGCTTTACTGCTGGTTCTGACCCTGCAGCAGCGGGGTGATGCGGCGGAGGGTAACGCGGCGGTTCTCTTCCGCCGGACCCTGCGTGTTCACCTTCAGATACTGCTCGCCATACCCTTGCGTGGTCAGGTTTTCGGCAGGGATCTGGAACTGCTGCGTGAGGATCGTCGCCACGGTCTCCGCACGGCGATCGGAGAGGGTGAGGTTGTCCTCATCCGAGCCGACAGCATCCGTGTGGCCCTCCACCAGGAAGATCTCGTTCGGGTTGCGGGAGATCGCCTGACGCAGTCCGTCCGCAATCACGCGCAGGGAACCTGCCTGTTCGGGCCGTAGCTCCCAAGAGCCGAACTCGAAGGTGATCGTGTCCACGTCCACGCGGCGCATACGTTCGCGCAGCGGCTGAGAGCGGCGGATTTCATCGAGGGTATAGGGGCGAGCCACACGCTCAACCGGCGGAGCGGTGAACGCCTCGACGATATCGGCCTCCGTCGCACGCTCCGTCTCGACGATGTACTCCTCGCGCGGAATGCGGACCACCGGGGGTGGCAGTCGAAGAACTTCCTCTTCCACGTAGCCGTAGCCCGGACGCACGCCGATGCCGCTGCGACGGTTCTCGATCAGCACCACCTCGCGGCCAGCGGGCTCGCGCCGGATGCGGCGGATGAGGTTGCCATTCTCGTCTCGCACGGAGACGATCTCGGAGCCGTCAGGCCGGCGAACGATGGTCACTTCTTCGCCAGCACCGCGACGCTCCACGCGTACATCGTCCGCACCGTAGATCCGGCGGAAGCGCTCGGACTCGTCATGCCGGATGATGATGTCGTTGCCTTCGCGGATAATCGTGCGGTTGCCGGGCTCCTCGATGATGACCCGGTTGCCTTCCCTCCGCTCACGCCGTTGGTTGCGCAGATCCTCGATCCGCACGCGTGAGGCATCGAGCGGTTGGGTCGTGCTCGGCGCAGCCTGCTGAGGTGCTGCTGGGGCAGACGCAGGAGGTGGCGTTGGCTGGGCGCGCGGTGCGGGAGCGGGCTGGGCCGGGGTCGGCGCGCTCGGGGCTGGTTGAGCGCTGGGTGCCGGGCTAGTCGGAGCCGGAGTCGGAGCTACTGGCGGTGCGCTCCGCTCCTGCTGGGCGGCGGGAGGTGCCGGAGGGGTCCGCGGCTGACCTTGATCGGGACGTTGCGCATCGCTGGGGCGAGGCGCGGACGGTGCCGCTCTAGGCTCTGCCGGGGCAGGCGGCGTGGCCTGTTGAGGAGCAGGGGGCGTCGAAGGCCGCGCCGGGGCATCGGGAGTCTGAGGGCGCTGGCGCTCTGCGGGACGCTGTTCGCGCTCCTGTGCATTGGGGCGGGGGGAACGCTCACGCTCCTGAGCGTCTGGGCGCTGAGGCCTCGCAGGTGCCTGGTCCTGAGCTCGTTCCGCAGGGGCTGGCCTCGGCTCGGCAGGAGCTGCCGGGGTAGCGCGTTCTGCCGGCTGGCGCTGTTCTCGCCGCGGTTCCTGACGTTGCTCTTGAGCAGGACGCGGTGCCGCCGCAGGTGGCTCCCGCTCCGGGCTCGGGCGGGGGGCTGCACGGGGTGCCTCAGGCGCGCCTCCGCCGGGACCGCCACCGCCACGCTGGGGCCGCTGACCACCTTCCTCGCCGCCCCCGGGACGGCCCGGGCGACGCGGCTGACCGGGCGCGCCTTCTTCATCCTGACCTCCGGGTCTCTGACGCGCCCTCGGGGGCTGCTCGCCAGGTTCGGCTTGGGCCAGAGTGATGGCAGCGGGGGGCTGCGGCTGGAGCGCAGAGGCGTTTGCCGACAGCATCATCAACGGAATAGCGGTACTCGCCAGAAACAGGTTGGTGATCTTCATGACCTCAATTCACATGTGCATCCTAGGATGTTCGTGAATGCCAAGCTGCTCCAATGGTTCCATTTTTCACGTGCTGCCGACCTTGGGAAATATCTTAACATTTTGGCCCAATGCTCTTGGAAAATATGGCGAAAAGCCCACCCAATGCTTACATCAGGGCTTAGCCCACCAAGAGCACCCGCACCCGATGCAATGGACCGATGAAGGCGTCGTTCTCGGCGTCCGCAAACATGGCGAGACGAGCGTCATCCTCGAGCTGATGACGCGTGAGCACGGCCGCCATTCGGGCCTCGTGCATGGCGGCCGCTCCAAGACCCTGCAGGCGGTGCTCCAACCCGGAAATACGGTTCAGGCGACGTGGCGGGCACGCCTCGACGAACATCTCGGAAACTTTCAGGTCGAGGGTCTGAACCTCCGGGCGTCACGCCTCATGGGCTCCTCTATGGCGCTCTATGGGCTGGCCGCCCTGGCGAACCTCCTGCGGTTCGTGCCGGAGCGAGACCCCCATTTTGCCCTCTATGAAACCCTGACCGTTCTGGTGGACCACCTGGACGACCCCGATCTTGCGCCAGCACTTTTCGTGCGTTTCGAACTTGCCATGCTGACCGAGCTTGGCTTCGGCCTCGATCTCAGTTCCTGCGCAGCTACCGGTACGGAGCGTGACCTAGTCTACGTCTCCCCAAGGAGCGGACGGGCAGTCAGCGCTACGGCAGGCGAGCCTTACAAAGACCGTCTTCTCAAGCTCCCTGGCTTCCTGATCGGCCAAAGTCGGGCCAACCGACCGAGCGAGAGCGAGATCAAGGCGGGATTTGCACTCACGGACTTCTTCCTGCATCAGAACGTCTTCGATCCGCAGGGGCAGCAGGCGCCGGCTGAGCGGACGCGTTTCGTCGCACTGGCAACAGCTGGGGACGAATGAGGTTTGTTTCTGTTATGTTCTCATTTCAAGTGATAAAGAAGCGATTCGGTATTGAGGAATTCAGGTAATGGGTAAGCCGGTCAATCCACCGTCTGGCGGCGAGATCGAGAACATCAATCTCAAGGACGCCTTGGAAGAGCGCTATCTCGCATATGCTCTCTCCACGATCATGCACCGGGCGCTGCCGGACGCGCGAGATGGGCTGAAACCCGTCCACCGTCGCATCCTTCACGCCATGCGTCTTTTGAAGCTCGACCCCAAGTCGGCGCCGAAGAAATGCGCCCGCATCGTCGGCGACGTTATGGGTCAGTATCACCCGCACGGCGACCAATCCATCTACGATGCGCTGGTCCGCATGGCGCAGGATTTCGCGCAGCGTTATCCGCTGGCGGACGGGCAGGGCAACTTCGGCAACATCGACGGCGATGGCGCCGCCGCCATGCGCTACACCGAGGCGAAGCTGACGGAAGTTGCACGCCTGCTGCTGGATGGCATCGACGAGGATTCCGTCGATTTCCGCGAGACATACGATCAGGCGAACGAAGAACCGGTGGTTCTGCCCGCCGCGTTCCCGAACCTGCTCGCGAATGGCTCGCAGGGCATCGCAGTCGGCATGGCGACCTCCATCCCGCCGCACAACGCCGCCGAGCTGTGCGACGCCGCGCTGCACCTCATTTCGAAGCCCAATGCTTCGACCGAGCAGCTGATGCAGTTCGTGCAGGGTCCCGATCTTCCGACCGGCGGCATCATCGTCGATACGCCTGCTTCGATGGCCGAGACCTACAGCACGGGCCGCGGCTCTTTCCGCGTGCGTGCCCGTTGGAACAAGGAGGATCTCGGTCGCGGCAATTGGCAGATCGTCGTTACCGAGATTCCGTATTCGGTGCCGAAGTCCCGCCTGATCGAAAAGATCGCTGAACTTCTGCAGGACAAGAAGCTGCCGCTGCTTGCTGACGTGCGCGATGAGTCGGCAGAAGACATCCGCGTGGTCCTGGAGCCGCGTGCGAAGACGGTCGATCCGATCATCCTCATGGAATCGCTCTTCAAGCTCACGGAGCTCGAGAGCCGCATTCCGATGAACGTGAACGTGCTCGCCGGTGGCAAGGTGCCGAAGGTATTAAGCCTCGCCGAGTGCCTGCGCGAGTGGCTCGACCATCGCCGCGAGGTGCTGATCCGCCGCTCCAAGTTCCGCTTGTCCGCCATCGACCGGCGCTTGGAGATCTTGGGCGGCCTGCTCATCGTTTATCTCGACCTCGACCGGGTGATCAAAATCATCCGCGAGGAGGACGAGCCGAAGCAGGAGCTGATGCGCGTCTTCAAGCTCACCGAGGTTCAGGCCAACGCTATTCTCGACACGCGCCTGCGCTCCCTTCGCAAGCTCGAGGAGATGGAGCTGAAGCGCGAGCAGAAGAACCTGCAGGACGAGAAGGCGACGATCGAGGAACTGCTCGGTTCCGAGAAGATCCAGTGGAAGACGGTCGCCAGTGAGATCAAGGAGGTCCGCAAGACCTTCGGTCCGGATACCGCGCTCGGCAAGCGCCGCACCACTTTCGATCAGGCTCCCGACACCTCCGATATCGATTTCGCGGAGGCCATGATCGAACGTGAACCGATCACGGTGATCGTCTCCGAAAAGGGCTGGGTCCGCGCCATGAAGGGGCATCAGGAGGATCTCTCCTCGCTGCAGTTCCGTGGCGACGACAAGCTCAAGACGGCGTTCTTCGCCGAGACTACATCCAAGATCATCGTGGCGGCGACGAACGGACGCTTCTTCACGCTCGACGCGTCGAAGCTACCCGGTGGACGCGGATTCGGCGATCCGATCCGCCTCATGGTCGATCTGGAGGAGGGCGCCGACTTCATCGCCGCCTTCCCGTACAAGGCTGGCTCGAAGCTCCTTGTGGTCTCCGCCGACGGACGCGGCTTCATCGTGCCGAGCGACGAGATTGTCGCCAATACCCGCAAGGGCAAACAGATTCTCAACCTTGATGCGCCGGCGACTATGGCGGTCTGCACCGATGCTCAGGGGGATCACGTCGCGATCATCGGCGAGAACCGCAAGCTGTTGATTTTTCCCGCAAAGCAGGTGCCGGAGATGACCCGCGGCAAGGGTGTCCGCCTCCAGCGCTATAAGGACGGCGGCGTCTCCGATGCCAAGGTCTTCACGCTGAAAGAGGGCCTGACCTGGAAGGATACGTCCGGACGCAACTGGACGGTGGCGAAGGAAGACCTGCGGGACTGGATGGGCGACCGCACCGAAGCCGGACGCCTGCCGCCGAAAGGCTTCCCAAAGTCGAACAAATTCGGAGAGTGACGCTGAAAGGCTCGTCGAAAGACGGGCCTTTTTCTTGAAAGCGGCTCAAGCGATGCTGATCAGATCCGCTTCAACATCGCTTGAGTTCTCGCCGTCGGTGATTTGATGGACGCTCCGGGCTCCCGAGCGCGCGGAAGACCCTACTGGAATTTTATGAACGGGGAGAGCTATCCGACCCGGACCCAGCCGTGAGCGCCGAGGCGCTCCTGCGGGGTGAAGCGAGCTTTGTATCCCATCTTCTTCGAGCCTTCGACCCAGTAGCCGAGATAGAGGTAGGGCAGGCCCATGGCCTTGGCGCGGCGAATGTGGTCGAGGATCATGTATGTGCCGAGGCTTCTAGCCTGATGGTCGGGATCGAAAAAGGAATAGACCATCGATAGACCGTCGCTCATCTGGTCGACCAGGCTGACAGCGATGAGGTCGCCTTCACCTCGTCCGGTGATGCCGCTGTCGATGCCGCGTCGACGGTATTCGATCAGTTGCGTATCCACATGGCTGTCCTCGACCATCATGGAGTAATCGAGAACCGACATATCCGCCATGCCGCCATCTGCGTGGCGTGCGTCAACATAGCGGCGGAAGAGTGCATATTGCTCTGACGTCGGGCGATTGGGGGTCTCATTGCCGATCAGATCGGCATTGGTCTTGAGAACGCGCTTGAGATTCTCTGAAGGCCTGAACTCGTCCGCGAGCACACGCACGGAAACGCAGGCGCGGCAGGTGTCGCAGGCGGGTCGATAGGCAATCGTCTGGGAGCGGCGGAAGCCGCCCTGGGTGAGGATCTCGTTCAGCTCGCGTCCACGCCGACCGACGATATGCGTGAAAACTTTCCGCTCCTCCTTGCCTGGCAGATAGGGGCATGCGGAGGGCGAGGTGAGGTAGAACTGCGGTGCGTCGCGGGAATGACTCGTCAAGCCGGAAAGCCTTGTGGAGAAACCTTGAGCGCTGAATCAACGCTCAAGGATAACATTGGTGCCCGCTACGTCCAGGGAAAGAGGGGGGATGTCGCAGCCTTGTTATTCCGCGCGTACGACCATCATGCCCGTAAGCAGGTCACGGATGAAACGCCCGTCGTTTCGCAGGAAACCGACAAGGACATCGCAGGCCCAGAGCAGGAAGGTGGAAATCGCGACATAGAAGAACAGCGCATGCACGGCGGCAGCCAGCATGGAAGCGCCCCGGCCCGTCGATGGATCGATGACACGCAGTCCCATCGTGCGCATGCCGACAGTCGCCTGGCTCCGCCCACCGATGGTCACCGCGTTGTAGACGATGAAGATCAACGCGGTCAGCGGCAGAGCGAAGAACAGGCCCCAGCCGAGGCCGAGGGTGATGAGCCCGAGGAAGAAGATGCCGATGGAAATCAGCACCACCCAGAGCGCGATAACCAGAAGGTCGATCAGGTAGGCCCAGAACCGGCGAGCGATGACGCCTTCCGTCAGACGGGTATCAACCGGATAGGTGTTGTAGTCGACGGTCGGCGGATAGGGCCGGTTGACCATGGTCTCAAATCCTCAATAGGCGGTTTCCGACAGACAGCGGGAATCGATCCGCTGCGGCGCGAGACCCTCCGCCTTCAGAGCCTCGTACACCTCCAATGTATGTTGTCTGTCGCGCGTTTCGATAGTGATGTCGATGGAAACGCCTTTGGCGGGTACATCGAGGAAGAGCCTGCCATGGGAGACTTCGAGGATATTCGCCCCGAGGTCGCCCAGGAGCGTAGCCACACGGCCAAGGAGCCCCGGCCTGTCGTTGGTCGTGATCCGGAAGGACGCGATCCGGTCGTCCCGTTCAAGCTCGCGGACCATGACGGAGGCAAGGATGCGGGCGTCGATATTGCCGCCGCAGAGCACGAGGCCGACCCTTTTGCCCTCGAACCGCTTCGGCTCGGCCAGCATGGCGGCAAGGCCTGCTGCGCCTGCACCCTCGGCCATGGTCCGCTGCAGGGTGGCATAAGCGTTGACCGCGCGTTCGATCAGAGGTTCCTCAACCGCGATGATGTCTGAAACCAGATCGCGTACGATAGGGAGAGGCAGTTGTCCCACGGTCTTCACGGCGATGCCTTCGGCCAGCGTCGCGCCGCCGATGGGGCGGTCCTCGCCTCTGATGGCGTTGGTGAATGATGGATAGAGGGCAGCCTCCACGCCGATGATTTCGATGGAGGGCTTCAGGGCTTTCGCGGCAACGGCGATGCCCGAGATCAGACCCCCGCCGCCGATGGGTACGACGATCTGGTCGAGATCAGGAGCATCCGCCAGCATCTCCATGCCGATGGTGCCTTGGCCCGCCATGACCTTCGGATCGTCATACGGATGGACGAAAACAAGGCTTTCGGCCTCGGCGATCTCCCTTGCCTTCGCGGCGGATTCGTAGAGCGTCTCGCCGAACAGCACTACACGCGCACCGTAGGCGCGGGTGTTCTCCGCCTTCACCAGAGGCGCGCTTTCCGGCATGACGATGACGGATGGAATGCCAAGGCGGCGGGCGTGATAGGCCACGGCCTGTGCATGGTTCCCCGCCGACATGGCGATCACGCCGCGCTGGCGCTCCTCGGGAGAGAGGCTCTCCAGCTTGTTCACTGCGCCGCGCTCCTTGAAGGAGCCTGTCGGCTGCATGTTCTCGTGCTTCACGCAGACGGTGGCGCCGGTGATCTGGGACAGGCGCGGCGCGGGCACGAGGGGCGTGCGCAGAACCTGCCCCTGAATGGCGCTGGCGGCGCGCTCCACGTCCTGAAGGGTGATGGCATGATCGGCCAAGGCTTCCTCCGAAATTTTTATTATAGCCCTTAAACGGGCCTTGGTGTTGTCTCCTGAAAGCCCAGCAATCCGCCCGGCCTGAAGATCAGGAAGACGACGAGCGCGGTGTAAAGCGCCACGTCCCGTCCCTCGATGGGTAGATAAGCCGACCAGACGGTTTCGAACAGCCCAATAATGAAACCACCTAACAAGGCCCCTGGCACGGAGCCGATGCCTCCAATGATCGCGCCGATCAGCGCCTTGAGGCCATACTGGAAGCCGCCGGCAAACCCCAAGCCGCCATATTGCACCACGATCAGCATGCCTGAGAGGCCGGCCATGGCGCCTGCCAAGGCGAGGCTCTGAGTAAGGAGGCGAGGGCCGTTCACGCCCATGATCGCCGCCGCGCGCGGATCGTCTGCATAAGCCCGCCATGCCCGCCCGAAACCCGTTGCCCTCATCAGCCACAGGAGGCCGAGGGCGGCGGTCAGGCCTATGCCTGCCGTCATCAGGCTGATCGGCGTGAGGCTCACTTGGAAATCATCCGCGCGTGCGATGGGCCAGGCGTCTGCCCAGATCGGAGGCAGCCAGATCGTGACGGGGCTCTGCACGAGACGGAGATATTCCATCAGAGCGAGCGACAAGCCGACCGTCGCGATGAGGCTCGGCTGGGAACTCGCCGTGTCGATGCGGCTGATGGTGAAATAGCCGCCGACAGAACTATGCATGGCACCGGCAAAGAGCGCGCCGATGAGGCCCGCTCCGATGCCGAGAAGCGGAGAGTCCAGGCCTGAAACCAGGACGATAGCCGCTCCCGATACCGTTGCCGCCGAGCCAACGGCGGCGAGTTCGCCGAAGGCGAGATTGATCCGTCCGCTCAAGCCGAACACCAGCGCGAAGGACACGGAGAGAAGGGCATAGATCGCCGTTCGCGGCAGGCTCACCAGAATCTGCTGCAGCCAATAGGCGAGGCTGGGGGGAAGCTCGATCAACGCGGCATCGGACGGGCTTCCGGGATCGGCTGCCACCCCTTCCGGTGTGTTGAGATAATACTGCTTGAGCATATAGAGGCTGGCGCCCGAGACCGGCCCTTCCTCGGTGGCAAGGCCCGTTAGTTCCGCCTTGTCGATCGATAGGCCTTCGGCGGCAAAGGTGCAGATGGCGGAGCGGTCGAGCGGCGGACGGTCCGGAAATTGCGCGGTGTAGAGTACCTTCAGGCTGCGGGGAGCGGCCCCCTTCTGAATGCGCTGAACCGCTATCACAGCACCTGGATTGAGCGCGGGCAGGGTGGAGCGGCACACCCGTGCCTGATCGGCATCAATGGACAATCCGCACGCCGAGAGCAGGCAAAGACCTGCCAGACAGGCGATTACTCGCCATGCCCGGAGGATGCCTGCCCCTATCATGGAGGATCTTAGGCGCGGATCAGAACTGAGCCTTCAGCTTCTCCGCTACCCGGGGCGCGAAATAGGTGAGGATGCCGTCTGCGCCAGCACGTTTGAAGGCGAGCAGGCTTTCCATCATGGCCCGCTCGCCGTCGATCCAGCCGTTCTGGGCGGCAGCCTGGATCATCGCGTATTCGCCGGACACCTGATAGGCGAAGGTGGGCACCGCGAAGGCTTCCTTCACGCGCTGCACGATGTCGAGATAGGGCATGCCGGGCTTGACCATGATCATGTCCGCGCCTTCCTCAAGATCGAGGGCAACTTCGCGCATGGCCTCGTTCGTGTTGGCAGGGTCCATCTGGTAGGTGCGCTTATCGCCGACGAGCGTGGCGCTGGTGCCGATGGCATCGCGGAACGGGCCATAGAAGGCCGAAGCGTATTTCGCCGCATAGGCCATGATCTGCACATCGGAGAAACCTGCGGCATCGAGCGCTTCGCGGATGGCGGCCACGCGTCCGTCCATCATATCGGAGGGCGCGATGACGTCGGACCCGGCTTCTGCCTGCAGAACGGCCTGCTTGGCGAGCAGCGCAACCGTTTCGTCGTTGAGAATTCTGTCGCCCTCCATCACACCGTCATGTCCGTGGCTGGTGTAGGGGTCGAGGGCGATGTCGGTGATCACGCCGATCTCGGGCACGGCGCGCTTGATCTCGCGCACTGCACGATTGACGAGATTGTGCGGGTTGAGGGACTCCGACCCCGTCGGGTCGCGGAGTGACGGATCGGTATAGGGAAAGAGCGCGATGGCAGGAATGTTCAGAACTGCTGCCCGCTCAGCTTCCTTTACCACCTCCGCAATGCTCAGGCGCTCGACGCCCGGCATGGAATTCACCGGCTGGCGGCCGCTTGCACCTTCGACCACGAAGAGCGGCCAGATCAGATCGTTCGTCGTCAGCACGTTCTCGCGCACCAGCCGCCTGGACCATTCAGCCTTGCGATTGCGTCGCGGGCGGTGGGACAGGTTGAGAGAAGAAGCGACTTCTGATGCGGCAGGGCGGGGGAACGGCGATAGTTTCGACATGATCCTCATCCGGCGCGGGCTTCGATGCGCCGGCGCGTGGGAGAGGGTTAGCACATTTAAATCGCTCTAAAAAAGTGCTGGGGGCCGCATCAGGGCCATTACAGAGGGAAAACCGGCACAAGGCTGCCATGCATTGACGGTAACCTTGTGGCCTGTTTAATCCAAAACAGAGACAAGTGAGGAAGCGCTCCATGGACGAGACCGCGGAAATCATCTGCGAGAAGCAAGGTCAGGCCGGGGTCATCACCCTCAACCGTCCGCGCGCCCTCAATGCCCTGACATTGAACATGGTGCGCGAGATGCGCCGGGCCCTCGATGCCTGGGCCGATGACCCGCAGGTCACGCGCATCCTCGTCCAAGGTGCGGGCGAGAAGGCCTTTTGCGCCGGTGGCGACATCCGCCGTCTTACGGAGCTTCTCCAGGCTGGAGAGAGGGATGAGGCGCTCGCATTCTGGCGCGAGGAATATCAGCTCAACATACGGATCAAGCGCTATCCCAAGCCTTATATCGCTCTTCTCGACGGCATCGTCATGGGTGGGGGCGTGGGCGTGTCCCTCCACGGCTCCCACAGAGTCGCGGGTGAGCGCTACCTTTTCGCGATGCCGGAAGTCGGTATCGGCTTCTTTCCGGATGTAGGCGCAACCTATGCCCTGCCGCGGCTGCCCGGAGCGATGGGGGCCTATCTCGCATTGACGGGTGAGCGGGTGAAGCGGGCCGACGCGATCATGCTGGGCTTAGCCACGCATTCTGTGGCCAGCGAGGGAATGGCGGACCTTCGCCAAGATCTCATCGACGGCAAGCCCGTCGAGGCAGCTTTGGCCAGGGCTGCCGTCGATCCCGGACTCGGCCCCCTCTCGGAACATCGGGCCGTGATCGATTCCTGCTTCTCCGCGGAGAGCGTGGCCGCCGTCTTACAGCGCCTCGACGAAGCGGCGGATAAGGGTTCGGACTTTGCCGCAAAGACGGCGGCAGGCATGCGGACGAAGTCCCCCACGAGCATGAGCATTGCCTTCGAGCAGATCCGCCGGGGCGCGTCCCTCGACTTCGAGGAGGCAATGAAAACCGAATTCCGTATCGTCTCGCGGATTGGCGAGGGCGGAGATTTCTTCGAAGGGGTTCGGGCGGTTCTGATCGACAAAGACAATCAGCCTCGCTGGGAGCCGGCCAAGCTCAATGACGTGAAGAGCGAGGATGTCGACCGCTACTTTGCGAGCCTCGGCCCGCAGGAAATGGAGATCGCCTGATGCCGCGTAACGGCAACAACGGTATGCCCCACGATGCGGCGCGGGATTATCTCTCCGACCGGATCGAGGAGCGTCAGCCCGCTCCGGCCGCCATGCGCTGGGGCTTCATCCTCACCTGGTTCATGCGGGTTCTGGCGATCATCTGGATCATGAAGGGGCTTAGCTCCTGGGCCGTGATCCTCGGGATCTGGACCCCGATCGGGCAATTCGAAGCCCGTTCTACAGGCTACCAGGCCACGATCATCTATTTCGCTCTGATCGACCTGATCGCTGCCGTGGGTCTTTGGATGGCGAGCACTTGGGGCGGGATCATGTGGCTCTTGGCTGTCATGAGCCACCTGATTCTCGCCGCCTTCTTCCCCGGCATCGTCTCAAGCGGGATTCTGACGATCGTGTTCTTCCTGACCTTGATCGCGGTCTATATCGCCGTGTCCTGGCTGGCGGCGCAGGAGGAATAGGTTCGATCCTCCCAGGGAATATGCTTTTTCGAGCGGGCAGGGCTCCATTTGGTCAACGTGGCTGCGGCCAAGCTCCTCACGGATAAGTGTATCTGCTGGAACACAGTTCGGCGCTACATCATGGGCTGACTGGGTTTGGAGGACCTAAAGCGTAATCGAGGAACATTTTGCCATAAAACGGCCCCGATGTTCTTGGTTTTCGATACGGTTCGTTAATTCAATCCCGGCAGTTTCCGAAGCCGACCCACAACTAACAGAGAAGAGCCTGCGCTCATGCTGTCCCGCCGTGCCCTCCTGACCGGATCGCTTGCCCTTGTCCTGACACCTGCCACCATGGCCATGGCTCAGACCCAGGCCGAGTGGTCGCAGAATTACGAAGCCGTGTCCCGCTCCCGCGTGCAGCGGACCTCGACCCCCATGCTCTCGGCTGAATCCCTCGCCGCCACGGAGCAGATGATCGAGTACTACCGCAACATCGCCGCTCGCGGCGGTTGGCAGCCTGTTCAGGGCGTTCAAGGGCTGCGTGTCGGCTCCAAGAGCCCCGCCGTTGTCGCCCTGCGCCATCGCCTTATCACTACGGGCGACCTCGACCAGAACGCGGGCGAGTCGCCCATTTTCGATTCCTACGTCGAGGCTGCTGTCCGCCGCTTCCAGGCCCGCCACGGTATCAGCTCCACGGGCACGGTAACATCTTCCACCGTCGCTGCCATGAACGTGCCGGTCGAGATCCGCATCCGCCAGCTTGAGATCAACGTGGCGCGCCTGCGCAGCCTCGTGGGTGGCGGGCTTCCCAACCGGTATGCAGTCGCCAACATCCCCGCCGCTCTCGTGGAGACGGTGGAGGGCGGCATGGTCCATACCCGCCACGCCGCCGGCGTGGGTAAGGCCGACCGTCAGTCGCCGCTGCTGAATTCGAAGATCGTCGAGGTTAACTTCAACCCGTTCTGGACGGCTCCCGCCTCCGTGGTGAAGAAGGACCTCATTCCCAAGATGCAGAAGGAGCCGAACTACCTGACCGAGAACCGCATCCGCATCTTCAATGCGGCGGGTCAGGAGGTTCCCTCCAGCCAGATCAACTGGTTCTCGGACGAGGCGACCCGCTATCGCTTCCGTCAGGATCCGGGTGGCGACCTCAACTCCATGGGGTTCGTGCGCATCAACATCCCGAACCAGCACGGCGTGTACATGCACGACACACCATCCAAGGGCATCTTCGGCGATGATTTCCGCTTCGTTTCCTCGGGCTGCATCCGCATTCAGAACGTGCGCGACTACATCGAGTGGCTCCTGAAGGACACCCCCGGCTGGAGCCGCGAGCAGATCGACGCCACCTTCAAGTCCGGCGAGCGCATCGACGCCCGCCTGGCGCAGCCGGTTCCGATCCACTGGATCTACATGACCGCCTGGGCCACCCCGGATGGCCTCGTACAGTTCCGCGACGACATTTACAACAAAGACGGCCTCGGCGCTTCCATCCCTGTGGCCAGCCGCACCCCGACCGAGCCGGATCAGGAGATGTTCCTCCAGAATTAAGGCTTCAGGCCCGAATGTCAGCAGCCCGCCCATCCGGCGGGCTGTTGCATTTCAAAAGACTGGTGGCGACATCTGAGGCGGGTTGGCGGGTTCCATCAGCTCATGATAAAGGCCAGGGCCATCCGGAACTGAGCGCCAGACAGGTGGGGCTCACAGCAAGGCGAGAACGATCATGAGCGCGAGCGAAGCAAGAAATCATCTCTCCAACAGCTTTTTCTCGGCCAGTCTCGCCGACAGCGATCCAGAGATCGCCCGCGCCATCGGGCTTGAGCTTGGCCGCCAGCGTGACGAGATCGAGTTGATCGCCTCGGAAAACATCGTTTCCCGCGCCGTCCTGGAGGCCCAGGGCTCGGTGATGACCAACAAGTACGCGGAAGGCTATCCGGGCCGCCGCTATTATGGCGGCTGCCAGTTCGTGGATATCGCCGAGGAACTGGCCATCGACCGCGCCAAGCGCCTGTTCGACTGCAAGTTCGCCAACGTCCAGCCCAATTCCGGCTCCCAGGCCAACCAGGCCGTGTTCATGGCGCTTATGAAGCCGGGCGATACCTTCATGGGCCTCGACCTCGCCTGCGGCGGCCATCTGACCCATGGCTCTCCGGTCAACATGTCCGGCAAGTGGTTCAACGTGGTGAGCTACAAGGTCCGCGAAAGCGACCAGATCATCGACATGGACGAGGTGGCTGAGCTCGCCCGCACCCACAAGCCGAAGGTGATCGTGGCCGGCGGTTCGGCCTATTCCCGTTTCTGGGATTTCGCCCGCTTCCGCGAGATCGCGGACGAGGTCGGCGCCTTCTTCATGGTCGACATCGCCCACTTTGCCGGTCTCGTCGCCGGCGGCGCGCATCCGTCGCCGTTCCCCCATGCGCACGTGGTCACCACCACCACCCACAAGACCCTGCGCGGCCCGCGCGGCGGCATGATCCTCACCAATGACGAGGACATTGCCAAGAAGGTCAATTCCGCGATCTTCCCCGGCCTCCAGGGCGGTCCGCTCATGCACGTGATCGCCGCCAAGGCGGTGGCCTTCGGCGAGGCGCTGCGCCCCGAGTTCAAGCTCTACGCCCGCTCCGTGGTCGAGAACGCCAAGGTGCTCGCCGACACCATGCTCGCCAACGGCTATGCCATCGTGGCCGGCGGAACGGACAACCACCTGATGCTGGTGGATCTGCGCCCCAAGAAGCTCACCGGCAAGGCCGCCGAGGCTGCGCTGGGCCGTGCCCACATCACCTGCAACAAGAACGGCGTGCCCTTCGATCCCGAGAAGCCGATGGTCACCTCCGGCATCCGCCTCGGCACCCCCGCCGCCACGTCACGCGGCTTCGGCGTCGCCGAGTTCAAGAAGGTCGGCGAGTTGATCGTCGAAACCCTCGACGGGCTGGCGAAGAACGGTGAGAACAACTCCTCGGTCGAGGAATCGGTGAAGGCCCGCGTTCACGAGCTGACTCGCCGCTTTCCGATCTACGCTTAAACTTCGGACTCACCGATGCGCTGTCCCTATTGCGGGAGTCTCGACACCCAGGTGAAGGACTCCCGGCCCACGGACGATTCCTCGTCCATCCGCCGCCGCCGCATCTGCCCGGATTGCGGCGGTCGCTTCACGACGTTCGAGCGCGTGCAGCTGCGCGAGCTGACGGTGGTGAAGCGGTCGGGACGGCGCGTGCCCTTTGACCGCGACAAGCTCCAGCAATCGGTGGATGTGGCCCTGCGCAAGCGTTCGGTCGATCCTGAGCGCGTGGAGCGCATGATCAACGGCATCGTGCGCCAGCTCGAGAGCATGGGCGAGGGCGATGTGCCGAGTGAAACCGTGGGCGAACTCGTCATGGAAGGCCTGAAAGGTCTCGACGATGTCGCCTATGTGCGCTTCGCATCGGTCTACAAGAACTTCCGCGAGGCCAAGGACTTCGAGGAGATTCTTGGCAAGCTGGCTGAAGAGCCGGAGCCCGATGAGCCTCCGCGCCTGAAGAAGAAGCCCGCGCAGTCAGAGCAATGAGCGCCGACCGAACACAGCGGGACGAGCGCTTCATGCGCCTCGCCATTGCCCTGGGCGAGCGCAATCTCGGGCTGACGTGGCCCAATCCGTCCGTGGGTTCCGTTGTCGTGGACGAGAGCGGTGATGCTCCCGTCATCCTCGCACAGGGCGCCACCCAGCCAAGCGGCCGTCCGCATGCGGAGCGCGTTGCGCTCGCCGCAGCCGGAGCGCGCGCCAAAGGCGCTACGCTCTATGTCTCGTTGGAGCCGTGCTCTCATCATGGCAGGACGCCGCCTTGCGCGGACGCAGTGGTGGAGGCAGGTGTCGCACGGGTCGTCTCGGCTATCGAAGACCCGGACAAGCGTGTCGCCGGTCTCGGCCATGAGCGCCTGCGTGCGGCTGGAATCGAAGTCGTGCCCGGTTGCTTGAAGCCTTTGGCGAGACGCGCTCATCGCGGACACATCACGCGCGTCACCAAGGGCCGCCCTGCGATCACCGTTAAACTTGCGCGTACCACGGAAGGGCTCGCCGGTTCCAGGCAGGGACCGCGCCTGATGATCACGGGCGAGATTGCCAATGCCAAAGTGCATCTGATGCGCGCCCATGCCGATGCGATCATGGTCGGCGTCGGCACCGTGTTGGCCGACGATCCGCTTTTGAACGTGCGTTTGCCGGGGCTCGAAAACCGTTCGCCGATCCGCATTGTCATCGACACCCATTTGCGAACGCCTCTCAACGCTCGCATTGTGACAGGCGCGCAAGACATTCCGACCTGGATCGTCACGAGCGTCGGCGCGCCCATTGAGGCAGAGCATGCTCTCGTCGCCCGGGGTGTCGAGGTTCTCCGGGTGTCTGTCGACGAGGCGGGTCGTGTGTCCTTGCAGGAAGCCCTGCAGCTTCTCGGCACGCGCGGGCTGACGCGGGTTTTCTGCGAAGGTGGCCCCGGTCTGGCGGATTCGCTGGCTCAAGCCGATCTCATCGACGAGCTGATCCTCGTCACCGGGCGCTCCGCGCGTGGGCAGGGCGATGTGCCTGCGCTCGGCCTCGCGCTGCAGGACCGGATGGACGAACTCAATCTTTATGCCGACGAGCAGGTCGGTCCTGATCTTTTCATGTTCTGGGAGAAGCCCTGATGTTTACGGGTATCGTCACCGATGTCGGCGAGGTCGTCTCGGCGGAAGGCGCACAGGGCACCCTGAAACGTCTGCGCATCAATGCGTCCTACGATCCCACAACGATCGCCCTCGGCGCTTCCATCGCCTGCGGTGGGCCGTGCCTCACGGTCGTGGCGGTTGGAGAACGTGAAGGCGGCTGCTGGTTCGATGTGGATGCAGCGGCCGAGACGCTGGACCGCACCACGGTCGGCGAATGGAAGGCAGGCACGAAGATCAACCTGGAGCGTTCGCTCAAGATCGGCGACGAGCTTGGCGGGCATATCGTGACCGGCCATGTGGACGGGCTCGCCACCATCGTGAAGGTCGAGGAGATTACGGCGGGTGACAACCCCTGGGGCCCGACCGCACGCTTTACAATTAAGGCACCTTCCCACCTTTCCGGCTTCATCGCCGAGAAGGGCTCCGTCTGCCTTGACGGCACGTCGCTGACCGTGAACACGGTCGATGGCGATCACTTCACCGTGCTCATCATCCCTCACACGCTCACCGTCACCACCTGGGGGGAGCGCAAGGAGGGCGACAGGCTCAATATCGAGGTCGATCTCATGGCTCGCTACGCAGCACGCCTTGCAGACGCCCGCCGGGCGGGGTAGGGGAACGGCCAACATCCCGCTTTGTCCAGGCTCCGTCCTCATCCTGAGGAGGGCCGCAGGCCCGTCTCGAAGGAGGTTCCAGCGCGCTCTGGATGCTCCTTCGAGACGGCGCTTCGCGCCTTCCAGGATGTGGGTGGGGGCTCATGATCGATCTTCGAAGGGTTTCCCATGGTCTCGCATTCCGCCACCCCCCAAGCCCCCCGCCCTCCGGTTCCCGGCGCCCGCATTCTCATCGTCGAGGCGCGGTTCTATGACGACATCGCCAATGAACTGCTGCGAGGAGCCCAAGGCGCTGTCGAGGCCGCCCAGGCCTCCATGGAGGTGTTGACCCTGGATGGCGCTCTCGAAATTCCGTCCACCGTCGCCATTGCCCTTGATGCGGCCGAGAAAGCAGGCAAGCCCTATGACGCCGTCGTGGCGCTGGGCTGCGTGATCCGTGGCGAGACGGGACATTATGACATCGTGGCCGGCGAGAGCGCCCGCGCGCTGATGGATCTCTCGGTTGCCCGCAAGATCCCGCTCGCCAACGGCATCCTGACCGTAGAGAATGAGCAGCAGGCCTGGACCCGGGCGAGCGTGAATGAATTGAATAAGGGCGGTGGTGCGGTTGAAGCGGCACTTGCCGTCCTGCGCATCAAGAACAAGCTGGAGGCCTGATCATGACGAAGCCTGCTGAGCGTTCCGCCGCTCGCCTTGCTGCCGTCCAGGCCCTCTATCAGATGGATCTTTCCGGCAAGACCGTCGTGGATGCTTTGGCGGAGTTCGAAGCCTTCTGGATTGGCCGAGAGGTCGAAGGCATCGAGTTCAAGCCGTCCGATGTGGAGTTTTTCCGCAATGTGATCTCCGGCGTGGTGCAGAACCAGCGCGCCATCGACATGAAGATCGACAAGGCTCTCGATGAGGGTTGGCCCCTGCGCCGCGTGGAGGCTGTGCTGCGCGCCATCCTTCGCGCCGGCGGCTACGAGCTGATGTTCCGCAAGGACGTGCCCGCCCGCGTCGTCATCACCGAATACGTGGATGTGACGCACAGCTTCTATGGCGAGGACGAGCCTGGCCTCGTGAACGCCGTTCTCGACACGCTCGCCCGCGATGTGCGTCCAGGCGAGCTGGAAAAGAAGGCTGCCGGGCAGTCAAAGCGCTAGGTCCCGATGGCAGGGATCGTCAGGCCATGAGTTCCCATCGCCTCACTGAAAGCGAGCTTATCGCTCGCTTCTTCGCGCCGCTGGCGGGTGAGGGTGCGCTTGGCCTGAAGGACGACGCCGCCTCTTTCTCTCCGGAGCCCGGGCACGATCTCGTGCTCACGACCGATGCGTTGGTCGAGTCGGTCCACTTTCTTCCCGAGGATTCCCCAGCTTCCATCGCCCGAAAGGCTCTGGGCGTAAACGTGTCGGATCTCGCCGCGAAGGGCGCGGAGCCGGCAGGTTTCCTCTTGAGCCTGGCTCTTCCTGAAGGCTGGACGGAGGAGTGGCTTGCGCAGTTTGCCGAGGGGCTCGGAGAGGCCTCGCGCGATTTCGTCTGTCCGCTGCTCGGCGGCGATACGGTGAAGGCAATGGGCGCTCTCACTCTCTCGGTGACCGCCATCGGGCAAGTGCCCATGGGGCGTATCGTTCGGCGCACGAACGCTGAAATCGGTGACGTGATCTGCGTGAGCGGCACCATCGGCGATGCGGCACTGGGGCTGAGACTCCGTAAGGATCCCGCCTGGAGCGAAAGTCTGTCTCGCGAGGCGAAAGCCCATCTGGCCGATCGCTACCTTCATCCGCAGCCGCGGCATCGGCTCGCGCGCATCGTCAGGGATCATGCCCATGCGGCCATGGACGTTTCCGACGGGCTTGCGGGCGATCTTGCGAAGATGATGCGCGTGAGCGGCGTCTCAGCTGATATCGAGGCGGAGAGTGTGCCGCTTTCCCCGGCTGCGCGGGAGGCGATCAAGGCCGACCCAAGCCTCTTCGATCTCGCCCTGACGGGTGGCGACGATTATGAGATTCTCTGCACCGTGCCTGAAAAGAAACTCGACAGCTTCCTGAAAGAGGCCGATAGCGTGGGCGTCATGATGTCCGCCATAGGCCGAGTCGTTCAAGGGCGTGAAACCCCGGTCTTTCGGATGAAGAACTCTGAAAGACGCTACAATGCAGGCTCCTTCTCCCATTTCTGATGCTCTCGCGAAGCGCAACGCCATCGTCCTGGCTATTGCCATGGCGCTCGGCGGATCGAGTCCCGCCATCGTCGTGTCTCTCGGCGGCCTCGTGGGGATGAACCTCGCCGAGAACAAGGAGCTCGCGACGCTGCCCGTCAGCCTGCTCAACCTGGGTCTGGCGCTCGGCACCATCCCGGCTGCCATTCTCATGCGAAGGGCAGGGCGACGCATCGGCTATATCGTGGGAGGCGGAATCGGTCTTCTCGGCGGGTGCCTGGCGGCCTTCGGCATTGCCTCCTTCAGCTTTATGCTGTTCTGCCTCGGCACTCTCATCATCGGCATGTACGGCTCGTTCAACCAGAGCTACCGGTTTGCTGCGACCGATACGGCCTCGGAGGCGTTCAAGCCGCGGGCGATTTCCTGGGTCATGACCGGCGGTCTCGTAGCCGGCGTGATCGGACCGCAAACCGTCATCTGGCTGCGGGACGCCGTTGCAACCGCGCCTTTCTCCGGGGCTTTCCTCGGGCAGGCGGCGCTGGCGCTGCTCTCAATGGTAGTCGTCTCCTTCCTGCGGCCCGCACCGGTGAGCGCGACACCGAAAGCCGGCGCGGGTGGACGGCCCTTGAGCGAGATCGTCCGGCAGCCTCGTTTCATTGTCGCGGCGGTTGCTGGGCTCGTATCCTATGCGCTCATGAGCTTCCTTATGACCGCCGCGCCCATCGCCATGGTCGGGTGCGGTCTCCCCATCGAGTCGGCGGCTCTGGGCATTCAATGGCACATCCTGGCCATGTTCGGCCCCAGCTTCTTCACAGGACGCCTGATCGTCCGCTTCGGCAAGGAGCGGGTGACGGCTGCGGGACTCGTTCTTATCGCCGTCTCTGCCGCCATCGGGCTGTCGGGCATCGCCGTCGCTCATTTCTGGGCCACCCTGATCGTATTGGGGATCGGCTGGAACTTCGGCTTCATCGGCGCGACGGCCATGGTGACCGATTGCTACCGCCCGGAGGAGCGCACGAAAGTCCAGGCGGCCAACGACTTCCTGGTCTTCGGCTCGGTGGCGGCCGCCTCCTTCTCATCCGGCAAACTGCTGAACTCGGGCGGATGGGAGACTGTCAACTGGATGGTCTTCCCACCGGTTGTCATCGCTCTACTTCTGCTGGCTTGGCAGTATAGGGTTCGAGCAGCGGTACCAGCATAAAGTCTTACAGGCTTCCTGTGATTTAATTGCCAAGTATCGTTGCGAAGCGCCTTCTTTTTTGCCACCAAATATAAACTTCGCTGGGGGTGGAGGCCGTTCGAGGCCAAAATTCGGGCCTTGAGAAGCGGCTTTCTGCTTTCCCATAACAAGGATGGCATGATGGCACTCACCCTTATTATTTTGGGCGGGCTTCTCTCGATTGCGTATGGCTTCTGGGCCATCAGCGATGTGATGAAGCGGGACGCCGGTTCGCAGCGCATGCAAGAGATCGCAGGCGCAATCGCCGAAGGCGCTAAAGCCTATCTCCGCAGGCAGTACACGACCATCGCCGTTGTCGGCGTGGTGCTGTTTGCCATCATCACCTACTTCCTCGGTATTCGGGTCGGCATCGGCTTCGCTATCGGCGCGATTCTGTCGGGTGTGGCAGGCTTTATCGGCATGAACGTTTCGGTTCGTGCCAATGTCCGCACCGCACAGGCCGCCACGCAATCCCTCGGCGGCGGTCTCGACGTGGCCTTCAAGGCCGGCGCCGTTACGGGCATGCTGGTGGCAGGCCTCGCGCTCTTGGGCGTGGCGCTCTACTATGGCTATCTCACCCGCATCGGTGGCCTCAATCCTGCCGATCGCGTGGTGATCGATAGCCTTGTGGCCCTGGGCTTCGGCGCTTCACTGATTTCGATCTTCGCCCGTCTCGGCGGCGGCATCTTCACCAAGGGTGCGGACGTCGGCGGCGATCTCGTGGGCAAGGTCGAGGCAGGCATTCCCGAAGACGATCCGCGCAATCCCGCCACCATCGCCGACAACGTGGGCGACAATGTCGGCGACTGCGCCGGCATGGCTGCCGACCTGTTCGAGACCTATGCGGTGACGGTCGTCGCCACCATGGTGCTGGCAGCGATCTTCTTCGCGGGACAGAACATCCTCGACTCGATGCTCATGTACCCGCTCGCCATCGGCGCGGCCTGCATCGTCACCTCGATCATCGGCACGTTCTTCGTGAAGCTCGGTCAGAACGAATCCATCATGGGCGCGCTCTACAAGGGCCTCATTGCGACCGGCATTCTTTCCGCCATCGCCATTGGCCTCGTCACATGGCAGATGATCGGTTTCGGGCAGGTCGCAGGAGCCGAATTCACAGGCCAGGATCTGTTCTGGTGCGCGATCATCGGCCTTGCGGTTACGGCCTTCATCGTCGTGATCACGGAGTACTACACGGGCGTCGGCTTCCGGCCCGTCCGCTCCATTGCCCAGTCCTCCGTGACCGGCCATGGCACCAACGTGATCCAGGGCCTTGCGGTATCGCTGGAATCGACGGCTCTTCCGACCATCGTGATCATCGCAGGCATCATCATCGCCTACACGCTTGCAGGTCTGTTCGGCATCGCCATCGCGGTGACGGCAATGCTGGCTCTCGCCGGCATGATCGTGGCGCTTGATGCTTTCGGCCCGGTGACCGACAACGCAGGTGGCATCGCGGAGATGGCGGGACTTCCGAAGGAAGTGCGCAAGTCGACCGATGCGCTCGATGCGGTGGGAAACACTACGAAGGCCGTCACGAAAGGCTATGCCATCGGCTCCGCAGGGCTTGGCGCTCTCGTGCTCTTCGCTGCCTATACGTCGGATCTGGCCTTCTTCACACGGAATGCGGAGCAATACCCGTACTTCCAAGGCGTGAACCCGGATTTCTCGCTTACCAACCCCTACGTGGTGGTGGGACTTCTGTTCGGCGGCCTCATTCCATTCCTGTTCGGCGGCATCGCCATGACGGCGGTGGGCCGCGCAGCAGGTGCGGTTGTCGAAGAGGTTCGCCGTCAGTTCCGCGAGAAGCCGGGCATCATGCAGGGCACCGAGCGTCCCGATTACGGCCGCGCGGTGGACATGCTTACCCGCGCCGCGATCAAGGAGATGGTCATCCCCTCGCTCCTGCCGGTGCTGGCACCCATCGTGACCTATTTCGTGATCCTGTGGGTTGCCGGTAAGTCGCAGGCCTTCTCAGCCGTGGGCGCAATGCTGCTGGGCGTGATCGTAACGGGACTCTTCGTCGCCATCTCCATGACCTCGGGCGGCGGCGCCTGGGACAACGCGAAGAAATCCTTCGAGGATGGCTTCACGGACGCTTCCGGTACGACGCATCATAAGGGCTCAGAGGCGCACAAGGCGTCTGTCACGGGCGATACCGTCGGCGATCCCTATAAGGACACGGCTGGCCCAGCCGTGAACCCGGCAATCAAGATCACCAATATCATCGCATTGATGTTGCTTGCGATCCTGGCGCACTCGTAACGCCTTCGGAAGCTACAACGCACCGACCTCGCAGCTCACGCTGCGAGGTTTTTTGTTCTTGTCTTGATGAGAAAGGAAATCGTTGGGCAGAGGTCAGATCTCAACCAAGCCCAACTCATGCGCTTTCTGAAATGCTTGCGAATTAAGATTGTTAGGGAGCGGGCGGCCAGCGCGGAGTTCTGCCTTGAACAATGAGAACAATGCGGCCAGTGATGGCGAAAGGGCTAGGAAACTTTGAAGGATGTAGTGCGCCAGATCGGGTCTCCCAATCGCAACGAAGTATTCTCCCCACATCATAGGCTTGACATGAAGCGCATAAGTTTTGGCAACTAGATTTGCGAGCGCTTCTTGCTGAGGCGCTGCTTGAAAGATGGGCCAAACATTATGGGAGAGATCATTTGTGACAGCTAGAATGCTGGGTTGGTTGGGACCGCTTCCTGGAAACGTCCAGGTTTGCAATCCAAGTCCTGGACCTATTGCATCGAAATTACGCACGTAATCACCGAGGAACGGGGAGGAGCCCGGACCTTTTCGCCAACTTGGCTTTGCCTTTCGAACCCAGCTTTCCCAATGCTTTGAACGGATGCGCCAATAAGGCGAGCAGGTCACATCACAGCCACTACGATTATGTGAACTCGACTGTAGAGAAATGGCGAAGGTAAGATCGCCGTCCACAGTTGCTATTTGCAATTTTGAGGATGAAAGAATCCAGTCCCCATTAGGAAATGGCCCTTGAGCTATTATCGCTTCAAGGGCCGCTATGAGTACGTCTTTTGGAAGCATCCTTTAGGTCGGTGGCCTCAGCTGCCGAACGGATTGAAGTTGTTCGAGCCCTTGAAGATCTGACCGAGGAAGCTCGTCTCTTCGCCGCCGGACGGGGTCTTGCGGCTGATGAAGTCGAACACCTGACCATCCTGAATGCCGTAGAGGCCCACGCGCTCGACGCGAAGGTTCTTGTCGAAATAGACAGCGGTGACGCGTTGATCCACCACCTGCTCGCCCATGAACTGAAGGGTGCGGCGGGAGCGCTGGCTGATGTAGTACCAGTTCCTGTTGCCGACGGTGGACACCGTCGAGGGAGTGCCGAGAGTCTGGAGCACCTGTTCGGCGCTCATGCCCTTCTTCACCTGAGCTACGGCATTCTCGTCCAGCTGGTATCCGCGGGCAAACTCCTCGCCCATGGTGCAGGCGGCAACGGAGGTGGCCAGGAAAGTCGCAGTGGCCAAGCGTACCAAAAGGGTATGATATCGACGCATCGTACGGTTCTTCCAGGAATGCGGCGCGGATGAGCTTGCGCCTGTGGATCGTGATGGCGTAACCCGAGGTTTCAGTTTTGACAAGCTTGGAAGGGGAAAGTCTGTGATATTCAGTCTCTTCCGCAAAGATCCCCGGCGCGTGGCCATTGCAACTCTCTACGAGAGAATCGCCACGGCATCCCGGAATCCGGGTCTTTATGCGGCACTTGGTATCCCGGATACCCTCGAGGGACGTTTCGAGTCCCTTTCGCTCCATATGGTCCTGTCCTTGAGGGCTCTTCGGGAGCTTCCGCCTCCCGCAGACGATGTCGCCAAAGACCTGACGGATGCCTTCTTCAGGGATATGGACGCCTCCTTACGAGAAATGGGCGTGGGCGACACGGTCGTGCCTAAGCGCATGAAGAAGGTTGCTGCGTCTTTCTATGGGCGGGCTCAGGCCTATGACCCTGCCTTGAATGGCGGAAACGAAGCTGGGCTCGCTGAAGCTCTGGGCCGGAATGCCCTAGGTGGCGATGCACCTGCCACGGCGCTTGCGCGTTATGCCTTGGCAGCCGACAAGGGTCTTAAGACCGTCACGCTCGACACATTACTTGAAGCCGGGCCGGCTTTCCCGTCGCCCGAGGCCTTCACAGAGGAGAGAAGCCGATGACTCCTGAATCCGTAGGTCCCTTGTCCCGCCTCGTGGATGTCATGAACATTCCGCCTCGGGGGCAGGAGGTTCACGTGGTGGTGAGTGCCGAGGAACGCGACGCCCTGGCGAAGGATTTCGGGCTTCCAGGCATCCAGGCTCTCTCGGCCGACTACCAGCTCACCAGCACCGCCAAGGGCATCCATGTGACGGGCGTGGTCAAGGCTTCCATCACGCAGGTCTGCGTCGTCACCCTCGATTCGTTCGATTCCGACATCGAGGAGGACGTTGAGGTGGATTTCGCCGAGCCGTCGGGTATGCCCGCCGAGCCTCCTACCGATATCAACGAGTATGAGCCGCCGGACGAGATCATTAACGGGCAGATCGATCTTGGCGCGCTCACGGCTGAGTTCCTGGCCCTCGGGCTCGACCCCTATCCGCGCAAACCCGGCGTCGATTTCGATTATCGGGATCCGAGCGACGAGAAGGATTCGCCCTTCGCCGCCCTGAACAAGCTCAAGGCGGACAAGTAGCCTCGAAACTAGGGAAAACCACGGCTCAATGCAGCCATGCGCTCCCGCCTGCCGCCAGGGGGAGGGCTATAGAATTCGGTTGCGATACACCCGCAAACCGGTATTTTCCGCCCCCTGTTCACGCCGAAAGAAAGAAAAAACGGTTATGTCGAAGCCAGTGCGTATTTCGCTCGATGCGATGGGAGGGGACCATGGCCCATCGATCGTGATCCCGGGCGCGGCCCTGGCCCTCGAGAGACATCCCGATATCCGCTTTCTCATGTTCGGCAACGATGCGGTCATCGCGCCCCTTCTGAATGCTCACCCCAAGCTGAAGGCGGCGACCGAGCTTCACCATACTGAAATCTCCATCTCCATGGACGAGAAGCCGAGCCAGGCGATCCGCATGGGCCGTGGGAAGTCCTCCATGTGGAAGGCCGTTCAGGCCGTGCGTGACGGGGAGGCGGATGCCTGCGTGTCCGCCGGCAATACGGGCGCCCTCATGGCGACCGCCAAGATTTGCCTGAAGACGATGGCGCATATCGAGCGCCCCGCGATTGCGGCCATGTGGCCCACCATGCGGAGCGAGAGCATCGTGCTCGACGTGGGCGCGACCATCGGCGCGGATGCGGGGCACCTGGTTGACATGGCCATCATGGGCGCCGCAATGGCTCGCATCGTGTTCGATCTGGAGCGTCCGACAGTGGGTCTGCTCAATGTCGGCACTGAAGAAATCAAGGGAATCGAGGCGGTTAAGGAAGCCGGCCGTATTCTCAGGGAGATGAATGCTCCTTATTTGCAGTATCATGGCTTCGTGGAAGGCGACGACATCGGCAAGGGAACCGTCGACGTAGTGGTCACCGAGGGCTTTACGGGGAATATCGCGCTCAAGACTGCTGAAGGAACTGCCAAGCAGATCGGCCAATATCTGCGCTCCGCCATGAGCCGTACCCTCATGGCCAAGATCGGCTATCTGTTCGCGAAACAGGCTTTTAACGCTCTCAAGGACAAGATGGACCCGCGCAAGGTCAATGGCGGCGTTTTCCTGGGCCTCGAAGGCGTGGTGGTGAAGAGCCACGGCGGCACGGACGATCTGGGTTTCGCGAGCGCCATCGACGTGGCCTACGACATGGCGCATTTTGAACTGATGAACACGATCCGGGGCATGTTGGAGCATGATCCCGTCGGGCACTCGGCCTGAGGAAAGCATTACCTTGAAACGTATTCGTTCCGTTGTGCGCGGCGTCGGGTCCTATCTGCCGAGGCGCAAGTTGACCAATCAGGACCTGGAAAAGATGGTCGATACCACTCACGAGTGGATCGTCCAGCGGACCGGGATTGAACAGCGCTACATCGCGGACGAGGACGAGACCACCTCGGTCCTCGGCATAAAGGCTGCCGAGGCGGCCCTCACCGATGCGGGATTGACGGCGCAGGACATCGACCTCGTCGTCTGCGCCACCTCGACGCCGGATCACACCTTTCCATCGACCGCCACGATGATCCAGAACGGCCTGGGCATCACCCACGGCGCGGCTTTCGACCTGCAGGCGGTCTGCACCGGCTTCGTCTATGCGGTCGCGACCGCCGACAAGTTCCTCCAGTCCGGCTCGCACAAGCGGGCCCTGGTGATCGGGGCAGAGACCTTCTCACGCATTCTCGACTGGAACGACCGCACCACCTGCGTACTCTTCGGCGACGGCGCCGGCGCGCTGGTGCTCGAGGCCCAGGAAGGCGAGGGGGCGCCGACGGACCGGGGCGTTTTGACCTCGCAGCTGCGCTCGGATGGACGTTATCGGGACAAGCTCTACGTCGACGGCGGTCCTGGCTCCACGAAGACGACCGGCGTCTTGAAGATGGAGGGCAAGGAAGTCTTCAAGTTCGCCGTCGGCATGGTCACCGACGTGGTGAAGGACGCTTTCACGGCCAGCGGCACGACACCGGAAGAGCTGAAGTGGTTCGTGCCCCATCAGGCCAACAAGCGCATCATCACCGCCAGCGCCGACAAGCTCGGCATCGCGCCCGAGAAGGTGGTGATTACGGTGGACAGGCACGGCAACACTTCGGCTGCTTCGATCCCGCTCGCACTCGACGTTGCCCGCAAGGATGGGCGCATCAAGGATGGCGATCTCGTTATGATCGAGGCGATCGGCGGCGGCTTCACTTGGGGCAGTGCGCTCATCCGTTGGTAGGAATATAGGCCATCTAGCCTATATGGTAACGCCTTGACGCCAAGTCTAAGGTTGACCATACGGAGCCATCTGCATAGCGTCTTAACTGATTGAAAGACCAAAGAACTCATTCTGGCTGGGGAGCTCAATGGCTGGCAAAACTGTGACGAGAGCGGATCTGAGCGAGGCTGTCTACCAGAAGGTGGGCCTCTCAAGGACCGAATCGGCCGAACTGGTCGAGCGGGTGCTTGCCGAGATCTGCGACAGCCTGGCCGCCGGCGAAACCGTCAAGCTGTCGTCCTTCGGCTCTTTCGTCGTTCGCAGCAAGGGCGAGCGCGTCGGCCGCAACCCGAAAACCGGCGTCGAAGTGCCGATCGATCCGCGCCGGGTCATGGTCTTCAAGCCGTCCAATGTGCTGAAGGCCTATATCAACGGCGAAACCGTCGAGCGAGAGGACTAACCCGCGATGGAAGGCGGCGCGATGGACAAGAGCCCCGACGCGTTCCGCACCATCAGCGAGGTGGCAGAGGATCTCGATCTCCCGCAACACGTCCTGCGTTTCTGGGAAACTCGTTTCAAACAGATCAAGCCGCTGAAGCGTGGGGGCGGGCGGCGCTATTATCGCCCTGACGATGTGGATCTGCTCAAGGGCATCCGCCAGCTCCTTTACGGCGAAGGCTACACGATCAGAGGCGTGCAGCGCATCCTCAAAGAGGAGGGCGCCCGCTTCGTCCAGGCCCTGGGCCGAGGCGAGGAGAGCGTGTCCGCTCCACGCCAGGAGGCGAAGGAGGAAGCCGCCATCGGCGAGATGGATGATTTCTCCGATTCTTCCTACGACGAATCCCCGCATGTCTCATCGCAACCTGTGCTGCCCGCGGATTCTCTGCAAAGGCTGCAATCGGCCCTCGATGAGCTGATCGAGTGCGACCGGGTTCTACGCTCCCTGAAGGACCTCTCCGGGCCTGCCGTATCCGAATAGAGCCATGCCGGGAACAGAGGCTAATGCCCTCGATCCGTCCCGTACCGGCATGTGCCCTGCGGGTTTTTGAGATTCATCTAAAAATGCGGGCAGGGAACGCTTGACAGGGAACAGGGCGGCCCTTAAACCGCACCCACTCACCGCTTCGGCGGTCCGATGCGCGGGCGTAGCTCAGTCGGTTAGAGTGCCGGCCTGTCACGCCGGAGGTCGCGGGTTCGAGCCCCGTCGCCCGCGCCACTTCTCCCCAAAAGACAACGTGAATCGCTTTTCCTCCGGGCTCCTGTGCGCCCTGAGCATGGCTGCTTTGCCAGAGCGTGGCACATTTTCCGATTCTAGGCATTTCCCTCAAATTCGCAGGCATCGGCGGCCTCAGCCGGGGCAGGCATCAGGCGAGGCTGCTCGGAAAGCATCCGGAGTTTTTACCGGTATTTCCCGTGGGCTGGCGCAGGATTGGGGGTGTTGGATGGGCTTCGGACCGATTCAAAGGCTTATGCCAAGGCCGAAACTGCCGCAAATCAGGCAAAACCGAGGACCGGCCGTAAGGTGGCCCAGGCAGGAAAGTAAGCCAAATCTTAGTTTGGAATGGTTCTTTTTACGGCAGCTCAAACACTTGTCACGGAAGGGGAACTCGGCTAAGCCAACCGCCACAAACCGCCGTTTGTCGCAGGATCTTTCATCGGGCCTTTCTGTGGCTTAAATGCGTGGCATGTCGCTGGCCTTTCCGGCCACGCTTCGTTCCTTCTAGGTGTCGTATGACGAATCTTCTCGCCGACTACCTGCCTCTCGTGATCTTCATCGGCGTGTCGCTCCTGATCGGGGTGGCGCTGCTCGTGGCACCCTTCATCGTTGCCTACAGCAAGCCCGATGCGGAAAAGCTGTCCGCTTACGAGTGCGGGTTCAATGCCTTCGATGACGCACGCATGAAATTCGACGTGCGTTTCTATCTGGTGGCCATCCTTTTCATCATCTTCGATCTGGAAGTCGCCTTCCTGTTCCCCTGGGCCATTGTTTTCGGGGACCTGGGCTGGTTCGGCTTTCTCTCGATGATGCTCTTCCTGGGCGTCCTGACCGTCGGCTTCGTCTATGAGTGGAAGAAGGGAGCCCTGGAATGGGATTGATCACCGATAACCAGTCCACTCTGGTGGCCCCGGCTCCGCGCGGTATCATCGATCCCAATACCGGCAAGCCGGTCGGCTCGAACGATCCCTATTTCGTCTCCATCAATGACGAACTGTCCGACAAGGGCTTCCTCGTCACCTCGACCGAGGACCTCATCACCTGGGCGCGCACCGGCTCGCTCATGTGGATGACGTTCGGCCTGGCCTGCTGCGCCGTCGAGATGATGCAGATGTCCATGCCCCGCTACGACGTCGAGCGCTTCGGCTTCGCCCCTCGCGCCTCGCCGCGCCAGTCGGACGTGATGATCGTGGCCGGCACGCTCACCAACAAGATGGCTCCTGCGCTCCGCAAGGTCTACGACCAGATGCCGGAGCCGCGTTACGTCATCTCCATGGGCTCCTGTGCCAATGGCGGCGGCTATTATCATTATTCCTATTCGGTGGTTCGTGGCTGCGACCGCATCGTGCCGGTCGACATCTACGTGCCTGGCTGCCCCCCGACCGCGGAGGCGCTCCTTTACGGCGTTCTGCTTCTCCAGAAGAAGATCCGCCGTACCGGCACCATCGAGCGCTGAGCAAAGGTCTGACTGATGAGTGCTGAGCTCCAAGCCCTGAGCGACCACATTGCCTCGTCCCTCGGTGAGGTGATCGAAGATCGCGCCATCGCCTATGACGAGCTGACGCTTGTCGCCCGCACCGAGGAAATCGTGCGTGTGGTGTCGTTCCTGCGTGACGACCCGCAATGCCGCTTCGTCTGCTTCATCGATATCTGCGGCGCGGATTACCCCGCCCGCGAGAAGCGCTTCGACGTGGTCTATCACTTCCTGGCGCCTCACCATAACCGCCGTATCCGCGTGAAGGTCCAGACCGACGAGGTGACCCCGGTCCCCTCGCTGATCGACCTCTTCCCGGCGGCGAACTGGTTCGAGCGGGAGACCTACGACATGTATGGCGTCCTGTTCTCGGGGCACCCCGATCTTCGGCGCCTGCTGACGGATTACGGTTTCGAGGGGCACCCGCTCCGCAAGGACTTCCCCATGACCGGTTATGTCGAAGTTCGCTACGACGACGGTCAGGGCCGCGTGGTCTACGAGCCCGTGAAGCTCAACCAGGAATTCCGCAACTTCGACTTCCTCTCTCCCTGGGAAGGCACGGACTATGTGCTGCCCGGCGATGAGAAGGCCAAGGCATAAAGGCGGAAAGGGCGACCCATGGGCGAGCATAATATCCGCAATTTCACGATCAACTTCGGTCCGCAGCATCCGGCTGCGCACGGCGTGCTTCGCCTCGTGCTGGAGCTCGATGGCGAGGTGGTCGAGCGCGTCGATCCGCATATCGGCCTGCTCCATCGTGGCACCGAGAAGCTGATCGAGTATAAGACTTACATTCAGGCCAATCCGTATTTCGACCGGCTCGACTACGTTGCGCCGATGAACCAGGAGCATGCGTACTGCCTCGCAGTCGAAAAGCTCCTCGGCATCGAGGTTCCGCGCCGTGCGCAGCTGATCCGCGTGCTGTTCTCCGAAATCGGCCGCTTGCTTTCGCACCTTCTCAACGTGACCACGCAGGCCATGGACGTCGGCGCGCTCACGCCGCCTCTCTGGGGCTTCGAGGAGCGTGAGAAGCTGATGATCTTCTACGAGCGCATCTCCGGTTCGCGCATGCACGCCAACTACTTCCGGCCCGGCGGCGTGAACATGGATATCCAGCCCGAGCTGATCGACGACATCGAAGCCTTCTGCGACCCGTTCCTGAAGGTTCTCGACGATCTCGACACCCTCGTCATGGGCAGCCGCATCTTCAAGCAGCGTAACGTCGATATCGGCACCATCACCCTCGACGATTGCTGGAAATGGGGCTTCTCAGGCGTCATCGTCCGCAGCTGCGGCGTGGCCTGGGACCTGCGCAAGTCGCAGCCCTATGAGTGCTATGAGGAGATGGAATTCGACATCCCCGTCGGCCTCAACGGCGACAATTACGATCGCCAGGTCATCCGCATGGAAGAGATGCGCCAGTCCGTGCGCATCATGCGCCAGTGCCTCGACAAGCTGCGCGCTCCAGACGGGCAGGGGCCGGTGAACACGCTCGACGGCAAGATCGCTCCGCCCTCGCGCAAGGACATGAAGCGCTCCATGGAAGCGCTGATCCATCACTTCAAGCTCTACACGGAAGGCTTCCACGTCCCCGCGGGCGAGGTTTATGCCGCCGTCGAGGCTCCGAAAGGCGAGTTTGGCGTGTATCTGGTGTCCGATGGCACCAACAAGCCGTATCGCTGCCATGTTCGCGCTCCGGGCTTCGCGCACCTGCAGGGCATGGATTTCATGTGCCGCGGCCACATGCTGGCCGACGTCGCAGGCGTTCTCGGTTCGCTCGACATCGTGTTCGGTGAAGTGGACCGGTAAGTAATAATCCGGGCTCGATTTCGGGTCCGGCACCACGCTTCGGAAAAGGCGTGATGAATACGTTCAAGTCGTGAATGGCCGGGCTCGCCCGGCCATGACGATGAGGAGAAGAGTCAAAATGGCCGTTCGTAAGCTCGCGCCTGAAGAAATGCAGCCAGAGAGCTTTTCGTTCTCGTCCGAGACGGAAGCCTTTGCTGAGCAGCAGATCGCCAAGTATCCGCCCGGCCGTCAGGCCTCGGCGGTGATCCCGCTTCTGTGGAAGGCGCAGGAGCAGGCCGGCGGCTGGCTGCCGCGCAAGGCTATCGAGGCTGTGGCAACGCGGCTCGACATGCCGTTCATCCGCGTGATGGAGGTGGCGACCTTCTACACGATGTTCAACCTGGAGCCGGTCGGCCAATATTTCATCCAGTTCTGCGGCACCACGCCGTGCGTGCTGCGCGGCGCAGGCGACATCAAGAAGGTGCTGGAGAAGCGCATCGGCGAGCAGAACCATGTCACGGCCGACGGCAAGTTCTCCTGGCTCGAGGTCGAGTGCCTGGGTGCGTGCTGCAACGCCCCCATGGTGCAGATCAACGACGATTACTACGAGGATCTGACGACGGAGAACTTCGAGAAGCTTCTCGACGATCTCGCGGCAGGCCGCCCCGTGAAGACCGGCTCCCAGATCGGCCGCAACCGCTCCGAGCCCTTCGAAGCCGTCAACACGCTGCAGGACCCGTCGCTCTATGACGGTTCTCAGATCGGAGCATGGCGCAAGCGCTTCGAGGAGCAGGCTCAGCCTGCCGCTACCGGCGAGGCTGCCGCGGCGGCGGCATCCATCCCGCAAGACGTCAAGGCTGCAAAGCCTACGGCAGGCCGCGCCATCGAGAGCGAAGCTGCCGATACGCCGGCTAAGCGCGCCAAGGAAGGCGAGACGCCAGTCAATCCGGTCGATCAAAAGGAAGCCGGAGATCCGTCGGTCGCTACCAAGGGCAAGTCGCATACGGAAGAGGGCGCACAGGCCGCTCCGCAGAGCAGCAAATCCTACGTGGCATCGCCCGGCAAGGACGCTGTTCCGACAAGTCCTACGACACCTGAAGCCGGTACGCCTCTGGCCCAGGCCGAGACACGCCGCGACGGCAGCGAGAGCAAGCCGGGCGTGGTCGTCGACAAAGACAACAAGACGTCCTGAGGGGTGATTTAAGATGCTTCACGATAGAGATCGCATTTTCACCAACCTCTACGGCTTCCATTCGCCGGACCTTCAGGCCGCGAAGATGCGCGGCGCGTGGGACGGAACCAAGTTCCTCCTCGAGAAGGGCCGTGACTGGATCATCGACGAGATGAAGGCATCGGGTCTGCGCGGCCGTGGCGGCGCGGGCTTCCCGACGGGCCTGAAATGGTCCTTCATGCCCAAGCAGTCGGATGGGCGTCCGCACTACCTCGTCGTCAATGCCGACGAGTCGGAGCCGGGCACCTGCAAGGACCGTGAGATCATGCGGAACGACCCGCATCTTCTTGTCGAGGGCTGCCTCATCGCGTCCTTCGCCATGGGCGCGCATGCGGCCTACATCTACATCCGCGGCGAGTACATCGCCGAGAAGCACGCGCTCCAGCGCGCTGTGGACGAGGCTTATGCGGCCGGCCTGATCGGCAAGAACAACATCCACGGCTATCCCTTCGACCTCTATGTCCACCACGGCGCAGGCGCTTACATCTGCGGCGAGGAGACGGCGCTCATCGAGAGCATGGAAGGCAAGAAGGGCATGCCGCGCCTGAAGCCTCCGTTCCCGGCGAACATGGGCCTCTACGGCTGCCCGACCACCGTGAACAACGTCGAGTCGATTGCGGTCGCCGGAACGATCCTGCGTCGCGGCGCATCCTGGTTCTCCGGCATCGGTCGTCCGAACAACGTGGGCACCAAGCTCTTCTGCGTGTCCGGCCACGTGAACAAGCCCTGTAACGTAGAAGAGGCCATGGGCCTGACCTTCCGCGAGCTGATCGATACCCATTGCGGCGGCATCCGCGGCGGCTGGGACAACCTGCTCGCGGTCATTCCCGGCGGCTCGTCCGTGCCTTGCGTGCCTGCGGATCAGATCATCGACGCGCCGATGGATTTCGACACCCTTCGCAACCTGCGTTCGGGTCTCGGCACCGCCGCCGTGATCGTCATGGACAAGTCCACGGACATCGTTCGCGCCATTGCCCGCATCTCGTACTTCTACAAGCACGAGAGCTGCGGCCAGTGCACGCCGTGCCGCGAAGGCACCGGCTGGATGTGGCGCGTGCTCAACCGCATGGCGGAAGGTCGCGCGCAGAAGCGCGAAATCGACATGCTGCTCGAAGTCTCGACCCAGATCGAAGGCCATACCATCTGCGCGCTCGGCGACGCGGCTGCCTGGCCGGTCCAGGGCCTGATCCGGCACTTCCGTCACGAGATCGAGAAGCGGATCGACGATTACGCGGCAAACCCGCATTCTGAATCCGTCATGATTGCGGCGGAGTGAGATAGAGATGGCTAAAATCATCGTTGATGGCGTCGAAGTCGACGTCCCCGCCGAATACACGCTGCTCCAGGCCGCCGAGGCCGCGGGCGCGGAAGTTCCGCGCTTTTGCTACCATGAGCGGCTCTCGATCGCCGGCAATTGCCGCATGTGCCTCGTCGAGGTGAAGGGTGCGCCGAAGCCGGTGGCGTCCTGCGCCTGGGGCGTACGCGATTGCCGCCCCGGCCCGAATGGCGAGCCGCCGGAAATCTCCACCAAATCGCCGACGGTGAAGAAGGCGCGCGAAGGTGTGATGGAGTTCCTGCTCATCAACCACCCGCTCGATTGCCCGATCTGCGACCAGGGCGGCCAGTGCGACCTGCAGGATCAGGCCATGGCCTATGGCGTCGACACCAGCCGTTTCCATGAGAACAAGCGCGCGGTGACCGACAAGTACCTCGGCCCGTTGGTTCGCACTTCCATGAACCGCTGCATCCACTGCACCCGCTGCGTGCGCTTCACCGCCGAGGTGGCAGGCGTGCCGGACATGGGCGCCCTGTGGCGCGGCGAGGACATGGAGATCACGAGCTATCTCGAGAAGGCTCTCGGCTCCGAGTTGCAGGCCAACATCGCGGATCTCTGCCCCGTCGGCGCGCTCACCCACAAGCCCGAGTCGTTCCATTTCCGTCCGTGGGAGCTCACCAAGACCGACTCCGTCGACGTGATGGATGCGGTCGGCTCTTCGATCCGCGTCGATTCCCGTGGCCGTGAGGTCATGCGCATCCTGCCGCGTGTGAACGAGGCGGTGAACGAGGAGTGGATTACGGACAAGACCCGCCAGATCGTTGACGGCCTGCGCCTACAGCGCCTCGACCGTCCGTTCGTGCGGGAGAATGGCCGCCTGCGTCCCGCTTCCTGGCAGGAGGCGTTCGCTACCATCGCCGCGAAGGTGAAAGGCACGGATGCAAAGAAGATCGGCGCCATCGTCGGCGATCTCGCCGCCGTCGAAGAGATGTTCGCCCTGAAGCTCCTCATGCAGAGCCTCGGCGTCAGGAACATCGATGCCCGTCAGGACGGCACTGTGCTGTCGCCCACTCACGGACGCGGCTCCTATCTCTTCAACACCACCATCGCCGGTATCGAGGATGCGGATGCGATACTGATCGTGGGCTCCAACCCGCGCCTTGAGGCTTCGCTCGTCAATGTGCGCATCCGCAAGCGTTGGCGCGCAGCTCCTCCGCCGATCGCCCTCATCGGCGAGAATGCCGACCTGACCTATCCCTACGAGTATCTCGGCTCCGGTCCGGAGACTCTCGCCGAGCTGGCTGGCGGCCGTCACAGCTTCATCGAGAAGCTGCGCGCTGCCGAGCGTCCGCTGATCATCGTGGGGCAGGGTGCTCTTGTCCGTCCGGACGGCCTCGCGATCCTCTCCGCCGTGGCTTCGCTCGCTCGCGATGTGGGCGCGGTGAAGAATGGCTGGAACGGCTTCTCGGTTCTTCACACGGCTGCCTCGCGTGTGGGCGCCCTCGATCTCGGCCTTGTGCCGGGTGAGGGCGGCCTGACCACTCAGCAGATGGCACAAGGTGGTGTCGAGGTTCTCTTCAACCTCGGTGCCGATGAGATCGACATCGCTCCCGGCGCGTTCGTGATCTATCAGGGTACGCACGGCGACCGTGGCGCTCACCGCGCAGACGTGATCCTTCCGGCTGCCACCTACACCGAAAAGTCCGGCACCTACGTGAATACGGAAGGTCGGGTGCAGCTTGCCAACCGTGCGGCCTTCGCTCCTGGCGAAGCCCGTGAGGATTGGGCGATCCTGCGCGCCCTGTCGGACGTTCTCGGCCATCGCCTGCCGTTCGACTCGCTCAACGCTCTTCGCGCCAAGCTCTATGCGGCTCACCCGCATTTCGCTGCCATCGATAGAGTGCAGCCGGCCGATACGGCTTCCGCCATTCAGGCGCTTGCCGGACTCGGCGGTGCCCCGGGCCGCGAAGCGTTCACGAGCCCGGTCAAGGACTTCTACCTGACGAACCCGATCGCCCGCGCCTCCGGCGTCATGGCCGAGTGCTCGGCGCTCGCCCGTCAGCTGAAGCTCGAAGCGGCCGAGTAAGAGAGGAGAAAAGAACCATGGAATTTGGAGATATTCTCCTCGCAGTCGCGATCATGCTGGGCAAGAGCCTGCTCCTGCTCGTCGCGCTTCTCATCTTCATTGCCTATGCGCTCTATGCCGACCGCAAGGTGTGGGCCGCGGTTCAGCTGCGTCGCGGCCCGAACGTGGTCGGCCCCTGGGGACTGCTGCAATCCTTCGCGGACCTTCTCAAGTTCGTGCTGAAAGAGCCGGTCATTCCGGCTCCCGCCAACAAGGGCATGTTCCTTCTGGCGCCGCTGGTGATGTGCACCCTCTCGCTTGCTGCCTGGGCGGTCATTCCGCTGAACGCAGGCTGGGCGATTGCCGACATCAACGTGGGCATTCTGTACATCTTCGCGATCTCGTCGCTCGGCGTTTACGGCGTCATCATGGGCGGCTGGGCCTCGAACTCGAAGTATCCGTTCCTCGGCGCGCTCCGCTCGGCGGCGCAGATGGTGTCCTACGAGGTCTCCATCGGCTTCGTCATCGTGACGGTGCTCATGTGCGCGGGCACCCTGAACCTGTCTGGGATCGTCGAGTCGCAGAACACGAGCCTCGGCATCCTCGGCTGGTACTGGCTGCCGCTGTTCCCGATGTTCGTGGTGTTCTTCATCTCGGCCATGGCCGAGACGAACCGCCCGCCCTTCGATCTGCCGGAAGCGGAGTCGGAGCTGGTTGCCGGTTACATGGTGGAATATTCCTCCACTCCGTACCTGCTGTTCATGCTCGGCGAATACGTGGCCATCATGACCATGTGCGCGCTCGGCACGATCCTGTTCCTCGGCGGCTGGCTGTCCCCGATTCCGTTCGCGCCCTTTACCTGGGTGCCTGGCGTGATCTGGTTCGTGCTGAAGGCGAGCTTCCTCTTTATCCTCATCGCCATGGTGAAAGCCCTGGTGCCGCGTTACCGCTACGATCAGCTCATGCGCCTCGGCTGGAAGGTCTTTCTTCCGCTGTCGCTGGCCATGGTGGTCATCGTGGCAGGCGTCCTGATGGTGACCGGCAACGCGCCGGGCGTCCGCTAAGGAGATCGACATGAAGATCGCTCAATTCTTCAACGCCCTTCTCCTGAAGGAATTCGTGGCCGGGTTCATCCTGACCACGAAGTACTTCTTCAAGCCGAAGGCCACGCTCAACTACCCGTTCGAAATGGGGCATCGTGGGCCCCGTTTCCGAGGTGAGCATGCGCTTCGCCGCTACCCCAATGGGGAAGAGCGCTGCATCGCCTGCAAGCTCTGCGAGGCCATCTGCCCGGCTCAGGCCATCACCATCGAGGCTGGCCCGCGCCGCAACGACGGCACCCGTCGCACGACGCGTTACGACATCGACATGGTGAAGTGCATTTATTGCGGCATGTGCCAGGAAGCCTGCCCGGTGGACGCCATTGTGGAAGGGCCGAACTTCGAGTTCTCGGTAGAGACCCGCGAAGAGCTTTATTACGACAAGGCCAAGCTTCTCGAGAACGGGGAGCGCTGGGAGCGTGAAATCGCGAGGAACATCGCGAAGACCGCGCCTTACCGGTAAAACCGCTTCCTGCCCGGCAAGGGCAGGGGGCAAGCATGTCCGGCGGGTTGTTCCCGTCGGGTTCGGAATTTATAGACAGGTCACCGGATTCGCCGGGGCCACGTCGGAAGGGGCCGCTCTCGGGGCGGCTTGTGTTTGAGCATGACGGTTACCGCCGCCTTCTTTTATCTGTTCGCGACAATCACGATTGCCTCGGGCTTCATGGTCATCGCCTCGCGCAATCCTGTGCAGTCGGTGCTCTTCCTCATCCTGGCCTTCGTCAATGCGGCGGGCCTGTTCCTGATGATGGGAGCCGAGTTCCTGGCGATGATCCTCATCATCGTCTATGTGGGCGCGGTCGCGGTGCTCTTCCTCTTCGTCGTCATGATGCTCGACGTGGATTTCGCGGCGCTCCGCCAGGGCTTCCTGCAGTACCTGCCGGTGGGCGGCCTGATCGGCATCGTCCTGCTCATTGAGCTCATCTTCGTCGTGAGCGCCTATGTGGTCGATCCGGGCCTCGTCCGCACGCCTGCGGTCCCGATCCCGGCCGCCGACGTGATGACCAACACCGAGGCCCTCGGCCATGTGCTCTACACCCGCTATTTCTACTTCTTCCAGGCAGCGGGCCTCATCCTGCTGGTGGCCATGATCGGCGCCATCGTGCTGACCCTGCGTGAGCGCGTGGGCGTTCGCCGCCAGGACATCTCGATGCAGAACGCCCGCACCCAGGAAACCGCCGTCGAGCTGCGGAAGGTTCCCTCCCGCCAGGGCATTTAAGGAGACACGCGATGGTTATCGGACTGGGCCATTATCTCACCGTCGCCGCCGTGCTCTTCACGCTCGGCGTGTTCGGCATCTTCATCAACCGGAAGAACGTCATCGTCATCCTGATGTCCATCGAGCTGATCCTGCTCTCAGTGAACATCAACATGGTGGCCTTCTCGACCCATCTCGGCGACATCGTCGGCCAGGTTTTTGCCCTCCTGATCCTCACGGTCGCGGCGGCAGAGGCCGCCATCGGCCTTGCCATTCTGGTGGTCTTCTTCCGCAACCGCGGCTCCATCGCGGTTGAAGACGTGAACATGATGAGAGGCTAAGCCCACAGGGCTGAGTAAACGCAATGTACCACGCAATCGTTTTCCTGCCGCTCGTCGGCTTCCTCATCGCAGGTATTTTCGGCCGGGTTCTCGGTCCGAGGCCCAGCGAGATCATCACGACCGCGCTGCTTTTCATCGCGGCAGTTCTCTCCTGGGTGTCCTTCATCAGCGTCGGCTTCGGCGATGGTGCGACCCGGGTCCAGGTCGCCCAGTGGATGTCCGTAGGCGACCTTCAGGTCGATTGGGCGTTTCGCATCGATACGCTCACCGCCATGATGCTGGTGGTGGTCAACACCGTGTCGGCGCTCGTGCACCTCTATTCCATCGGCTACATGCACGAGGATCCGCACCGTCCGCGCTTCTTCGCCTATCTGTCGCTCTTCACCTTCGCCATGCTCATGCTGGTGACGGCGGACAACCTAGTCCAGATGTTCTTCGGCTGGGAAGGCGTGGGTCTCGCGAGCTACCTTCTCATCGGCTTCTGGTACAAGAAGGACTCCGCCAACGCCGCGGCCATGAAGGCCTTCATCGTCAACCGCGTCGGCGATTTCGGCTTCCTGCTCGGCATCTTCACGATCTTCGTGCTGTTCAATGGCGTCACCTTCGACTCCATCTTCCCGCGCGTCGCGGAATTCGCCGATGCCAAGTTCATGTTCCTTGGGATCGAATGGCATGCCCTGACGATCGCCTGCCTGCTGCTCTTCATGGGCGCGATGGGTAAGTCGGCTCAGTTCCTGCTGCACACCTGGCTGCCGGACGCGATGGAGGGACCGACACCGGTTTCCGCTCTCATCCACGCCGCCACCATGGTGACCGCTGGCGTGTTCATGGTCGCGCGCCTGTCGCCTGTCTTCGAGTACGCGCCCGCCGCTCTCACCGTCGTCACCGTCATCGGCGGCATCACGGCCTTCTTCGCGGCGACCGTCGGTCTCGTTCAGAACGACATCAAGCGCGTGATCGCCTATTCCACCTGCTCGCAGCTCGGCTACATGTTCGTGGGCCTCGGCGTCGGCGCCTATGGCGCTGGCGTGTTTCACCTCTTCACGCACGCCTTCTTCAAGGCTCTGCTGTTCTTGGGCGCAGGCTCGGTCATCCATGCCATGCACCATGAGCAGGATATGCGCTACATGGGCAATCTGCGTCGCTACATCCCGCTCACCACGGCGATGATGGCCATCGGCACCCTCGCGCTCACCGGTTTCCCGTTCACGGCAGGCTACTACTCCAAGGACGCGATCATCGAGGCAGCCTACGCCTCGCACAGCACGGCCGGTTCCTTTGCCTTCCTGGCGACCGTGGTCGCGGCCTTCATGACCTCGTTCTACTCCTGGCGCCTGTTCTTCCTCACCTTCGAGGGCAATGCACGCTGGTCCCATGCGGATCACCACGCTCATGGCCATCACGAAGGCGTGGAGCATGACGACCACAGCCATGACGTGGAGCCCGCAACCCATGCGGATCACGAGCACGGCCACCATGGGCATCATATGCCTCACGAGAGCCCGCTGGTGATGCTGGTGCCGCTCATCGTGCTGGCTATCGGCGCAGTCCTTGCCGGTATCGTCTTCCACGGCGCCTTCATCGGCGAGGGGTATCAGGAGTTCTGGAAGGGTGCCCTGTTCACCCGTCCGGAGAACAATATCCTGGAAGAGATGCATCATCTCCCGGGCTGGGTGCCGCTGCTCCCGACCGTCATGATGATCCTCGGCTTCCTGCTCGCCGTGTACATGTACATCATCGATTCCAAGCAGCCGGCACGGCTCGCAGCGGATCACCCGATCCTGTACCGCTTCCTGCTCAACAAGTGGTACTTCGACGAGCTGTATGACGCGATCTTCGTGCGTCCCGCCATGGCCATCGGCCGCTTCTTCTGGCGCACGGGCGATCAGAAGATCATCGACGGGCTCGGCCCGGACGGCATCTCGGCTCGCGTGCTCGACGTGACGCGTGGCACCGTGCGGATGCAGACCGGCTACGTCTATCACTACGCCTTCGCGATGCTGATCGGCGTTGCGGCTCTCGTGACCTACTATCTCTTCAGGGGAGCTTAACAATGTTCGGCTTCGGCATCCTCTCGGGCCTTCTCATCCTCCCGCTCGTCGGCGCGGCCTTCATCCTGACGCTTCGCGGCGACAGCGAGGCGGCCCGCTCCAACGCTCGCTGGGCGGCCCTTGCCACCACGCTCGCCACCTTCGTGCTTTCGCTCGTGGCCTGGAACCGTTTCGATACGGCGACAGCCGCATTCCAGCTGGTGGAAGTTCATCCCTGGCTTGCCGAGAACATCAGGTTCAAGCTCGGTGTCGACGGCTTCTCCATGCCGCTCATCCTGCTCACCACGTTCCTGATGCCGTTCTGCATCCTGGCGTCGTGGGATTCCATCGGCCATCGGGTGAAGGAGTACTACGTCGCTTTCCTCGTCCTCGAGACCACCATGATCGGCGTGTTCTGCGCGCTCGACCTCGTGCTCTTTTACCTGTTCTTCGAGGCAGGCCTCATTCCGATGTTCCTCATCATCGGCATCTGGGGCGGCAAGCGGCGCATCTACGCCAGCTTCAAGTTCTTCCTCTATACGCTGCTCGGCTCGGTGCTGATGCTGCTCGCCATCATGGCCATGTACTGGCAGGCCGGCACCACGGACATCCCGACGCTGCTCGCGTTCAAGTTCCCGTACAACCTGCAGATTTGGCTGTGGCTCGCCTTCTTCGCCTCGTTCGCGGTGAAGATGCCCATGTGGCCGGTCCATACCTGGTTGCCCGATGCGCACGTGGAGGCGCCGACGGCCGGTTCTGTGATCCTGGCGGGCGTGCTCCTGAAGATGGGCGGATACGGCTTCATCCGAGTGTCGCTGCCGATGTTCCCGGAGGCGTCGCTCTACTTCGCGCCGCTCGTGTTCGCGCTTTCGGTCATTGCGATCGTCTACACCTCGCTGGTGGCGCTGATGCAGGAGGACATCAAGAAGCTCATCGCCTATTCGTCAGTGGCGCATATGGGCTTCGTGACCATGGGCCTGTTCAGCATGAATGAGCAGGGCATCCAGGGCGCGATGTTCACCATGATCTCTCACGGCCTGGTTTCCGGCGCGCTCTTCCTCTGCGTCGGCGTAATCTACGACCGGATGCATACCCGCGAGATCAAGGCTTATGGCGGCCTCGTGAACCGCATGCCCATGTATGCGGTGGTCTTCCTGATCCTCACCATGGCCAACGTGGCCCTGCCGGGCACCTCGGGCTTCATCGGCGAGTTCCTGACCCTCATGGGAGCGTTCCGCTCCAATACCTGGGTGGCGTTCTTCGCCACGACGGGCGTGATCCTCTCGGCCGCTTATGCCCTGTGGCTGTACCGCCGCGTGGTTTACGGAGAGCTCGACAAGCCTGCGCTTCAGGGCATCACGGATCTGAACCGTCGCGAGATCATCACTTTCGCACCGCTCATCCTGTTGATCATCTATTACGGCGTGCAGCCCGGCCCGATCCTCGACGCCTTCGCTGTGCCGACGGACGCGCTCCTGCAGAACGTCCAGGCCGCACTCGCCACCGTGAAAACGGCTGCTGTCGCAGCACACTGAGGTCATGATGAATCCCGTCCTCACCATTCCCGATTTCGCTCCCGTGCTGCCGGAGATCATCCTGGCAGCGGGCGCTCTCGTCCTGGTCCTGTTCGGCGCAATCCGTGGCGAGCGCTCCGGAGAGGGCATGAACTTCATCGCTCTCGCGCTTCTGGCTGTCGCCTTCGTGGCAGTTCTCATGCTGCCGTCCGAGCGCGTGGAGACCATGGGCGGTTCCTTCGTGGTCGATAGCTTCGCCAAGTTCATGAAGTCGCTGACCCTCCTTGCCTCGGCAGGCGGCGTCATTCTCTCCATGGACTATATGCGCCGCGAGGGTATCTACCGCTTCGAGTACCCGATCCTCATCGTGCTCTCGACGCTCGGCATGATGATGGTGATCTCGGCGAATGACCTGATCGCCCTTTATCTCGGCCTCGAACTGCTCAGCCTCTCGTCCTACGTGATCGCCGCTTTCGACCGCGACAATGTCCGTTCGACCGAGGCCGGCCTCAAGTATTTCGTCCTGGGCTCGCTCTCTTCGGGCATGCTGCTCTATGGCGCTTCGCTGGTCTACGGCTTTACCGGCAACGTCTCGTTCCCGGCGATTGCCGGCATCCTGCAGGGGCAGGTGGGTCTGGGCGCCATCGTCGGTGTCGTGTTCGTTGCGGCCGGTATCGCCTTCAAGATCTCCGCCGTTCCGTTCCACATGTGGACGCCGGATGTGTACGAGGGCTCGCCGACCCCTGTGACGGCCTTCTTCGCCGCCGCTCCCAAGATGGCCGGCATGGCCATGGCGACCCGCGTGTTCATCGATGCCTTCCCGAACATCCTCGGCCAGTGGCAGCAGATCATCGTCTTCATCTCCATCGCCTCCATGGCGCTGGGTTCCTTCGCGGCCATCGGCCAGCGTAACCTCAAGCGCCTGATGGCCTATTCCTCCATCGGCAACGTCGGCTACGCGCTCATCGGCCTTGCCGCCGGCACGGTCGAGGGCATTCAGGGCGTGGTCGTCTATATGGCGATCTACCTTGCCATGACGCTGGGTTCTTTCGCCGTGATCCTCGGCCTGCGCCGCGGCAAGGTGATGTTCGAGAATATCGAGGACCTGTCGGGCCTTGCCCGCACGCATCCCGTGCTCGCCTTCTGCCTGGGCATGATGATGTTCTCGCTGGCGGGCATTCCGCCTCTCGCCGGCTTCTTCGCGAAGTTCGCGGTGTTCAACGCAGCGATCAATGCCAACCTCGTTGCACTCGCCATCATCGGCGTGGTCACCAGCGTCGTGGGCGCCTACTACTACCTGCGCATCGTGAAGGTGATGTACTTCGATGAGCCCGGCGCCGCTTATGACGCGATGCCCGTCGGCGTGAAGTTCGTTCTGGCACTGTCCAGCATCTTCGTGGTGCTCTTCGGCATCGTCCCGGCTCCGCTGGTCGCTGCCGCAGGCGCTGCTGCACGCTCCCTCTTCTGATGGTGAAACTGTCGCCTGAAGCCGAGACGGCCGGCTATCGGCTTATCTCCCTTGAGGCGACGGACTCCACGAACGACGATGCACTCCAGGCCGCGCGCTCGGGCGATCCCGGCGTGCTCTGGATCGTTGCCGGAGAGCAGCGCGCGGGCAGGGGGCGTCATGGACGCCAATGGTCTTCCCCCGGAGGCAATCTCTACGCGAGCCTGCTGTTGATCGACCCTTGCGAGGTGCATCACGCCCCGCAGCTCGGCTTCGTCGCAGGCCTTGCGTTGCACGAGGCAGTCGAGGCGGTGACGGGCCTGGGAGCGCCGCGTCTCTCTCTCAAATGGCCGAACGATCTCCTTCTCGATGGTGCGAAGGTTTCGGGCCTTCTCCTCGAAGGGCACCGCCTGGAGAATAATGGTCCGCTTGCGATCGTCATCGGCATCGGCGTGAACGTGGCCTTCGCCCCCACCGGGACACCCTATCCGGCCATGGCCCTGCAGAATGCGAAGCAAGGGCTGACCCGCGAGGTCATGTTCCAGGCCCTGTCGGCCTCCTTCGCGCGAACCTTCTCCGCCTGGCGCAGTGCGGCTCGCATGAATGCGGCAGATCCGTTCGGGCCGATCCGGAGGCTTTGGCTGGAGCGCGCGGCTGGGGTCGGACAGGAAGTGACCCTTCGCCTGCCGTCCGGCGAGAAGCGCGGCATCTTCGAAGGGCTCGATAAATTCGGACGTCTGCAACTGAAAACCGCCGCGGCAGCGGAACAGATCGACGCGGGCGATCTTTATTTTCCCAATTTACTGCACGATATAGCCAAGCCTTAGAGCTGGCATGACAAGGTCTTTATCAAGTATGGCATCCTCCCAGGACGAACTGGTCTTTCTGCCCCTCGGCGGGCTTGGCGAAATCGGCATGAATGCCGCGCTCTATGGCTTCGGCCCTGAGACCGATCGGCAATGGATTCTCGTCGATTGCGGCATGGGCTTCGGCAGCGAGGAGCAACTGCCCGGGATCGATCTCGTCTATCCGGATCTGCGCTTCATCGAGGAGGAGCGGCACAACCTTCTCGGAATCTTCATCACGCATGCGCATGAGGATCACATCGGCGCGCTGGTGGAGATGTGGCCGCGCTTGCGCGCCCCGGTTTATGCCACCAAATTCGCCATCGGACTTCTCGAAACCCGTCGTCTCTCGGAGCCGAATGCGCCGAAGATCGAATTGAATGAGATCGCGCCGGGCCAGCGTCTTACACTCGGAAATTTCGACATCGAGTACGTCCCGGTTGCCCACTCGATTCCCGAGTCGAACGCTTTGGCCATCCGCACACCGCAGGGCCTCGTCGTGCATACCGGCGACTGGAAGCTCGACCCGACGCCGTATCTCGGCAGCCTGACGTCGGAGGAGACATTCCGGAAACTGGGCGAGGAGGGTGTCCTCGCGCTCATCTGCGATTCCACAAATGTGGTGCGTGAGGGCGAAAGCCCGAGCGAGGCGGATGTGGCCAGAAACCTCGCTGAGCTCATCAGGAATGCGCCTCATCGCGTGGCGATCACAACCTTCGCCTCCAACGTCGCGCGCATTCGCTCTGTCGCGGAAGCCGCTCGGGAATGCGGACGCGAGGTCGTAGTGGTCGGCCGCGCAATGGACCGTGTCGTCGAAGTGGCGAAGGAATGCGGCTATCTGGATGATCTGCCGGAATTCCGCTCGGCTGATAACTACGGCTACCTACCGCGTGACAAGGTTGTTGCCGTTCTGACAGGTTCGCAGGGTGAGCCGCGCGCGGCGCTTGCGCGCATCGCCTCCGACGAACACCCCGACATCACGCTCACTGCCGGGGACCGCGTGATCTTCTCCTCCCGCGCCATCCCCGGAAACGAGAAGGCTGTCGGCTCCATCATCAACAGCCTGATCGATCAAGGCATCGAGATCATCACCGACCGTACCGAACTCGTTCACGTTTCCGGCCACCCGCGCCGAGGCGAGCTTGCGAAGATGTACGAGTGGACGAAGCCGCGCATCGCCATTCCCGCCCATGGCGAGCCGTTGCACCTTGCCGAGCACGCCAAGTTCGCGCGCGAGCAGGGCGTGCCGGAAGTGGTCCGCGCGAAGAACGGCACTCTCGTCCGCCTTGCCCCCGGCAAGGCCGAGATCGTCGACACTATTCCGGCTGGCCGCGTCTACAAGGACGGCAATATCGTCATCCCCGCTGGCGAGCGTGCCTTGCCGGAGCGCCGCAAGCTGGCCTTCGCGGGTATCGTGACGGTGGCAATCGCGCTCGACGACAGGGGCGAGATCGCAGGCGATCCGGTGGTGGACGCCATGGGCCTGCCCGAGAAAAGCAGGCAAGGGCGCGACCTCACCGATATCATTGCCGATACGGTGGCCGATACGCTGGACGGTCTCTCCAAAGCCAAACGCCGAGATTCCGAGGCGGTGGAGAACGCGGTTCACCGTGCCGTCCGCGCAGCCGTGAATCAGGAGTGGGGCAAGAAGCCAGCCTGCCATGTCCTCGTGATCGAGGTATAAGGCGGCTAAGGTCCAGTCTTTGGAGGAAGTCCGGAATGCTCGGTCGTCTGAACCACGTGGCCATCGCCGTTCGCGATATCGCTGCGGCCTCTAATCTTTATCGCGGCACACTCGGTGCTCAGGTATCCGAGCCGGAAGCGCTCGAAGAGCATGGCGTCACCGTTGTGTTCATCACATTGCCGAACACCAAGATCGAGCTTCTGGAACCTCTCGGCGCGGACTCGCCCATCGCCAAGTTCCTGGAGAGGAACCCCGATGGCGGCATCCACCATGTCTGCTATGAAGTCGATGATATTCTCGCCGCGCGGGACCGGCTTGTGAATTCCGGGGCCAGAGTGCTTGGTTCAAGTGAGCCAAAGACCGGAGCCCACGGAAAACCAGTGCTTTTCCTGCATCCGAAGGATTTCAACGGGACCCTCATCGAACTCGAACAAGCCTGAGGATATTCTGTTGATACGACTCATCAAAGCCCTGTCCGCGTCGGTCTGGTCGACCCTTGCCGCAATGGCCGTGATTTCAGCCGGTGCGATCGCTCTCGTGGTGAGCCTCTTCGGCCTGCGCGTATCCGGAGGCCTCGCCCTCTATTTCGTGATCTGGTGGGTCACGCTTTTCGCAATTCTTCCCTTCGGCATTCGCAGTCAGGTGGAAAGCGGGGAAGTGGTGGCCGGCAGCGAGCCCGGGGCTCCCTCTGCGCCGTCGCTGCAGGAAAAGGCGATCTGGACCACGCTGGTGTCGTCCGTGGTTCTGCTGATTGTCGTTGCAGTGTTTCCGCTTGCGGGGCTCTAAGCCGGCGCCCAGTCCTCAATTTGCGTGAGGTTTTCCCGCTTCGGCTCCGCTGGAATGGAGGCCGGTCGAAGCCTCATGAAGGCAATTGGATGCGGAGGCGATATCTAGCGGCTTCATTCCAGGTCCTGCGAGCGGACACCCCCATGCACAAAGCTCTGTCTGGCAAGGCAGCTGGCTTGGCAGCGGCAAGTAGATCATAGGAAAACGAGGAGCTGAAAAAGAAAAAGCAAGGCTTTCGCCTTGCCTAAACCGCCTTTTGGCGTTGTTTATGACCCCTGGCATCTTGGCGCCGGCGCCTCTTTGGCGCTTAGGGATCGTGTTCCTCCCGAAACTCGGACCGCAGCCTCTGCCTTCTTTGAAGGTCTAAGACGTTAGCTCTTTCTTTATAGTTGCCTTCCCTAGCGGTGTCACCTTTTTTGGGCGGCTCCTGATGCATTTTGAGGCATTTATTGTATTGATCTTTGGTCTAATCCATCTCGCCGCAGGCCCGTGGGGGCGATGGTGCCTTGTCTTTTCCTCAAGGCCTGTGTTGTGTGCTGGAAACGAGTCGTGACTCACTGTTCCATTCCTGAACGAGACTGAAGGCGTCCTATGCGTTTGAGCCGCTATTTCCTCCCCATTCTCCGCGAGACGCCTAAAGAAGCGGAGATCATGTCCCACCGCCTGATGCTGCGCGCCGGCATGATCCGCCAGGAATCGGCGGGCATCTATGCCTGGTTGCCGCTGGGCCTCAAGGTGCTCAACAAGGTCAATGCCATTGTCCGCGAGGAGCAGAACCGCTCCGGCGCCATCGAGCTGCTGATGCCGACGATCCAATCCGCAGACCTCTGGCGTGAGTCGGGCCGTTACGATGCCTACGGCAAGGAGATGCTGCGCATCCAGGACCGGCACGAGCGCGAGATGCTCTTCGGTCCCACCAACGAAGAAATGATCACGGAGATCTTCCGAGGCTATGTGCGCTCCTACAAAGATCTGCCTCTGAACCTTTATCACATTCAATGGAAGTTCCGTGACGAGGTGCGGCCGCGCTTCGGCGTCATGCGCTCGCGCGAGTTCCTGATGAAGGACGCCTATTCCTTCGATCTGGATCAGGCTGGCGCTGTCCATTCCTACAACAAGATGTTCGTGGCCTACCTGCGCACCTTCGCTCGCATGGGCCTGAAGGCGATCCCCATGCGGGCCGACACCGGCCCCATCGGCGGCAATCTGAGCCATGAATTCATCATTCTCGCCTCCACGGGCGAGAGCGAGGTGTTCAGCCACGCGGATTATCTGAACTACGACATCCCGGCCGAGGACACGAACTTCGACGACATCGCTAGCCTGCAAAGCATCGTCGACAAGTGGACCTCGCTCTATGCCGCGACATCCGAGATGCACGACGAGGCCGCCTTCAACGCGGTTCCCGAGGACAAGAAGATGTCGGCGCGCGGCATCGAAGTCGGCCATATCTTCTATTTCGGCACCAAGTATTCCGAGCCCATGGGCGCGAAGGTCATGGGGCCGGATGGGCAGGAACGCGAAGTTCATATGGGCTCCTATGGCATCGGGCCGAGCCGTCTGATCGCTGCCATCATCGAGGCAAGCCATGACGAGAACGGCATCATCTGGCCGGAGGCCGTGGCTCCGTTCGAGGTTGCGATCCTGAACCTCAAGGTCGGCGATTCCGGCACCGATGCAGCAAGCGAGAAGCTGTATCGCGAGCTGTCGGCGGCTGGACGCGACGTGCTTTACGATGACCGCGATGAGCGTCCAGGCGGCAAGTTCGCCACCGCCGACCTCATCGGCGTGCCGTGGCAGGTCCTGATCGGGCCAAAGGGACTCGCCGAAGGCAAGGTGGAGCTGAAGCACCGCGCCACAGGCGAACGCCAGCTTTTGTCGGTCGAGGATGTGGTTTCGCGGCTGACGGCACATAAATAAGCCCCATGGCCAAAGAAGCACTGACCGGAACCAAGCCTTTCTCGCCCTTCGAGTGGATGCTCGCAGGGCGTTATCTGCGCACGCGGCGGCGGGAAGGGTTCGTATCGGTTATTGCGGGCTTCTCGTTCCTCGGCATCATGCTGGGCGTCGCGACACTGATCGTGGTGCTCTCGGTCATGAACGGCTTCCGCAAGGAGCTGCTCGACAAGATCGTGGGCATCAACGGCCACATCTTCGTCGCGCCCATCGAGAGCCCGCTCACGGATTATCCGGAAGTGGCGGCGCGCATCGCCGCGGTGCCGGGGGTGAGGCGTGCCATCCCGCTTGTGGAGGGGCAGGCTTTCGGCTCCTCGCAATATAACGGCAGCGGCGTTCTGGTGCGCGGCATTCGTGGCAATGACCTGCGCCAGATCGAACACATCGCCGGCAATATACGGCAGGGCACGCTCGAGAATTTCGAGGAAGGCGAGGGTGTCGCCATCGGCAGGCGTCTTGCTGAATCGCTTTCGATCCAGGCAGGCGATACGCTGACGCTGATCACGCCGCGCGGAGCCGCGACGCCTTTCGGCACTGCGCCGCGCGTGAAAGGTTACCCGGTGAAGGCCGTGTTCGAGATCGGCATGTCCGAGTTCGACAACACCTTCGTGTTCATGCCCCTGACGGAAGCGCAGAATTACTTCAACCGGCAGGGCGATGTTCCCCTGATCGAGGTCTATCTCAACGATGCCGATAGAGTGGACCAGGCGCGGGCCGCCATCGATGAGGCGGCAGGCAGGCCGATCATGATGACCGATTGGCGGCAACGCAATCGCACGTTCTTCGGCGCTCTGGAGGTGGAGCGGAACGTGATGTTCATCATCCTCGCTCTCATCGTTCTGGTCGCGGCCCTCAACATCATCTCCGGCTTGATCATGCTCGTGAAGGACAAGTCGGAGGACATCGCGATCCTGCGCACCATGGGCGCGACGCGCGGTTCCATCATGCGCATCTTCCTGATCACAGGCGCTTCCATTGGAGTGATCGGCACGCTCGCAGGCTTTGGCCTTGGGTTGCTGATTGCCGCCAACATTCAATCCATCCAGAATTTCCTGTCCTGGGCCACGAACTCGAATCTTTGGGATCCGACCCTGCGCTTCCTGAGCCAGATTCCTTCCGATGTGAATCCGGGCGAGGTTGCAACCGTTTTGGGAATGGCGCTCACCTTGTCGCTCCTGGCGACCCTCTATCCCTCCTGGCGGGCTGCGAAGCTCGATCCCGTCGAAGCGTTGCGTTACGGTTAGATATGGCGTCCGGACAAACTCAGCCCGCCCTTCACCTCTCCCAAGTCGAACGTCGCTATCCTCAGGGTGATACCTTCCTGGAGGTGCTGCGCGGGGCGGAGCTTGCGATATGGCCGGGGGAGATCGTGGCGCTCATTGCCCCTTCCGGCACGGGCAAGTCCACGCTGCTGCACGTGGCGGGCCTTCTCGAGAAGCCCGACGGCGGCGAGGTCTATGTGGGCGGCAAGCCCACGGCCCACATGAGCGACCAGGAACGGACCCGCGTGCGCCGCGAGGAACTGGGCTTCGTTTATCAGTTCCACCATCTGCTGCCTGAGCTGTCGGCGCTGGAGAACGTGGTCATTCCCCAGCTCATCCGTGGGCTGCCGAAGGCAGAGGCTGAGGACCGGGCCGGCCAGCTTCTGACCTTCCTCGGCTTGGCGAAGCGCCTCAAGCACCGTCCCGGCGAACTCTCCGGCGGCGAACAGCAGCGTGTCGCCATCGCCCGCGCCGTGGCCAACGCGCCGCGCCTGCTCCTGGCGGACGAACCGACAGGCAATCTCGATCCGCACACGGCTGACCGCGTGTTTCAGACGCTGGTCGCCATCGTGCGCGCCTCGCGCCTCGCGGCTCTCATCGCGACGCACAATATGGATCTCGCCGCTCGCATGGACCGCCGCGTGACGATCCGCGACGGGCTGATCGTCCAGCTGCCTTAACCGCTTATCCACAGCCGCTCCGACCCTCCGCTCACAGAGCGTCAGAGGGAGCGGCTCGTTGCGTTTTAAGCCTTTGTTGACTCCGTCTCGAGTGCCGAATTCACAGGCGCTTTACAGGGAACATTTATCGAACATAAATGGACGCATAGAGAACACGGAGACTCAACATGGTTCGCATCATCCTCGAAACCGCCGCTGAAATCACCTCTCTCGTCATGTTCGGCTCCGCCGTGGCAATCTGGGCTCTGGTGCTGGCGCCGGTCGCCTGATACCCGCAATCCACAAGCATCCACGGGATTCACAGGAAGGTAGTCCTTCTCTCGCCCCGTTAGGCATTCAGGGGCAAGAATCGTGGCAATATGCGCGCTATTCATCGAGTAGAGTTTTATGGCGCGCATTCTTCAAGATATCGGCTTCGTCCACCTGCATGTGCATTCCTCGTATTCCTTGCTCGAGGGAGCACTGAAGATCGCGCAGCTCCAGAAGCTCGCGGCCGCCGACAAGCAACCGGCGATCGCACTCACCGATACCAATAACCTCTTCGGCGCACTCGAGTTTTCCGAGAAGATGGCAGGCTCCGGCATTCAGCCGATTGCCGGCGTCCAGCTCTCCGTCTGCTTCGAAGAGGCCGACCCGGTCGCCCGCGTGGTGCCGGTTCCTTCCAACATCGTGCTGCTCGCGCAGAACGAGGAGGGCTATCGCAACCTCATGCGTCTCGTGAGCGCCGCCTATTTCGGCGTCCCGCTCGGTGAGGAGCCCCGCGTGGCCGCGCCCATTCTCGCCAGTCATAGCGAGGGCCTGATTGCCCTGACAGGCGGCTTTACAGGGCCGCTCGATTGCGCGCTCCGCAATGGCGGACGCCAGGAACTGGCGCAGGCGCGGCTCGACATTCTGAAAAATGCGTTCGGCCATCAGCTCTATGTAGAGATCCAGCGTCATCATCTCGATGAGGAGCGGATGGTGGAGGGCGAGCTGATCGCTCTCGCGGACCGAAACGGTCTGCCGCTTGTGGCCGCCAACGAGCCGTTCTTCTCATCGCCGAAGGATTACGAGGCGCACGATGCGCTGCTCGCCATCGCAGAGGGGCAACTCGTCTCCAACGATAACCGACGCCGTCTGTCGCCCGAGCATCACTTCAAGACGCGGCAGCAGATGATGGAGCTGTTCTCCGATCTGCCGGATGCGCTGAACGCTACCGTCGAAATCGCGATGCGCTGCTCGACGCGCGTCAGAACCCGCAAGCCCATCCTGCCGAATTTCGGCACAGGTCCGGATGCTGCGAACCTTGATGAAGGCGAAGAGCTCCAGCGTCAGGCGGAGGAGGGGCTTGCCAAGCGCCTCGCCGCGCATGGTCCCGCGCCAGGCCTCACGGAGCAGGATTACCGCGACCGCCTTGCCTTCGAGGTCGGCATCATCCGCAAGATGAAGTTCCCCGGCTACTTCCTGATCGTGGCGGACTTCATCAAATGGGCGAAGGATCACGACATCCCCGTCGGCCCGGGCCGTGGTTCGGGTGCGGGTTCGCTCGTCGCCTACGCGCTCACCATCACCGATCTCGATCCGCTGCGTTTCAGCCTGCTCTTCGAGCGCTTCCTGAATCCCGAGCGCGTATCGATGCCGGACTTCGATATCGACTTCTGCGTGGACGGGCGTGAGCGCGTGATCGAATACGTGCAGCAGCGCTACGGCGAGGAGCAGGTCGCGCAGATCATCACCTTCGGTACGCTGCTCGCACGCGGCGTGATGCGCGACGTGGGCCGCGTTCTCGAAATGCCTTATGGCCAAGTGGACAAGCTCACCAAGCTCGTGCCGCAGAATCCGGCCAATCCAGTGACGCTGGCGCAGGCCATCGAAGGCGAGCCGAAGTTGCAGGCGGCCATCGAGGAAGAACCCGTCGTCAAGCGCATGCTCGACATCGCGCAGAAGCTCGAGGGCCTGCACCGCCACGCCTCGACGCACGCCGCCGGCGTCGTGATCGGCGACCGTCCGCTGCAGGAACTGGTGCCGCTCTACCGAGACCCGAAAACCGGCATGCGCGTGACCCAGTTCAACATGAAGTGGGTTGAGCAGGCGGGCCTTGTGAAGTTCGACTTCCTTGGCCTGAAGACGCTGACCGTGCTGCGGACGGCGGTCGATCTCATCAAGCGCAAGGGGATCGAGATCGATCTGTCGGCCCTGCCGCTCGATGACCGTAAATCTTACGAAATGCTGTGCAAGGGCGAGACGGTCGGCGTGTTCCAGGTGGAATCCGCGGGCATGCGAAAAGCGCTCGTCGAGATGGAAACCGACCGTTTCGAAGACATCATTGCGCTCGTCGCGCTCTACCGTCCGGGCCCGATGGCGAATATTCCGGTCTATTGCGCGCGCAAGCTCGGTAAGGATGAACACAACAAGAGAGATTGGTATCCTCACGAGAAGCTGGAGCCGATCCTACGCGAAACCTTCGGCATCATCGTCTACCAAGAGCAGGTGATGGAGGTCGCGAAGGTCCTTGCCGGCTACTCGCTCGGCGACGCGGATCTGCTCCGCCGCGCCATGGGTAAGAAGATCAAGTCCGAGATGGACGCGCAGCGCGAACGTTTCGTGTCGGGCTCGGTTGCAAACGGTCTCGACAAGGCGAAGGCGAACGAGATCTTCGACCTGCTCGCCAAGTTCGCGGATTACGGCTTCAACAAGAGTCACGCGGCGGCCTATGCCCTTGTCGCGTTCCAGACCGCGTATCTGAAGGCGAATTATCCGGTCGAGTTCCTGGCGGCGTCCATGACGCTCGATCTCGACAATACGGACAAGCTCTCCGAATTCCGCCGCGAGGCTCAACGGCTTGGATTCAAAGTCATTCCGCCGTCCATCAACCGCTCGGGCGTTGTGTTCGACGTGGTTTATGACGAGGAGGGCAAAGGCTCGATTCTTTACGCGCTCGCGGCCGTGAAGGGCGTGGGCCGGCAGGCCATCGAAGCGGTCGTTGAGGCGAGGGGCGATGAGCCCTTCAAGGATCTCGCCGATTTCGCGCGCCGTATCAACCCGAAGGCCCTCAACAAGCGGACGATCGAAAACCTCATTGCCGCCGGCGCCTTTGACGAACTGGAGCCGGACCGCGCGAAAGCCTGCGCCTCCATCGACGCCATGATGAGCCTTGCCCAGCAATCCTACGAGGCCGCGAATGGCGGCATGATCGACATGTTCGGTGGCATGAACTCGGCGGATGTTCAGTTGCGCATCCCATCCTATGAGCCATGGCCCGCAGCGGAACGTCTTCAGCGGGAATACGATGCGGTCGGATTCTTCCTCTCCGGACATCCTCTCGATGAATACGGCGATCTTCTGCAGAAGCTGCGCGTGCAGACCTGGGCCGAGTTCTGCCGGTCGGTGAAGGCTGGCAACTCCGTCGGCAAGGTCGCGGCTACCGTGCTCGACCGCCAGGAGCGCCGCACCAAGACCGGCAACAAGATGGGCATCCTCACCCTCTCGGATCAGACCGGCCAATACGAGGCTATCATCTTCTCCGAGGGACTCATGCGCCTGCGTGAGGTGCTGGAGCCCGGCACGGCGGTGGTCCTCATGCTTCAAGCCGGTCTTGAAGGCGAGGAGGTGAGGGCGCGTATCGGCATGGCCGAGCCTCTAGAGGAGGCCATTTCCAAGCACCAGAAGGGCATGCGCATCTTCCTGCGCGACGAGCGTCCCATTTCGAGCGTCTACGAACGCCTGAAGGCGAGAGGCGAGGGCGAGGTGTCCCTGGTTCTGATCCTCGACGAGGGCGATCGGGAGGTGGAGGTGAAGCTCCCCGGCAAGTACATGGCAACTCCGCAGATTGCCGGTGCCTTGCGTGCCGTTCCTGGCGTGGTGGAAGTGCAGATGAACTAGAACACGGCCGAGCGGATGGTCACCGGCTCATCCGCTCGATCTTTCTCAGCCGAAGCGCGCTGACGAACATGATGTAAAGCATGAAGGCGACGAAACCCGCCACCGCGTTCCAACCGCCTCCCGCCCAGAACCAGCCTCCCACAGCGCCCATGACGCTCGCGCCGACATAATAGGACAAGAGATACAGGGACGATGCATGTCCCTTCGATCCGACTGCCAGTCGTCCGACCCAGCCGCTTGCCACAGAGTGCGTCATGAAGAAGCCGACCGTGCTCGCGATTACTCCGGCAATAACGCCTGCAAGCGATGATAGAAGCGTCAGCGCGATCCCGACACTCATCGTGATGATGCCGACGAGAAGAACCGGAGAGCGTCCCAACCGGTCCGCGAGATTGCCCGCCAATGTGGATGCAACCGCGCCAAGGAAATAGACGGTAAAGATCGCGCCAATCTGCGCAGGACTGAGATTGAAGGGCGTGATGCTCAGCCGGAACGTCAGATAGTTGAACATGCTGACATTGATGCCGAGGCCGAGAAAGCCCGTGAGGAAAAGCAGTGGAAGGCCCGGGGTGCGCAAATGCTTCAGCCACGTATCCCTGTGATGCGCCAAAGGCCCTCTGGTACGCGGAAAGAAATTGCGCGACGGCGGCAGAAGGATGAAGAAGCCGAACGAAGCCATGAGGCCCAACACGCCGATGCCGCCCGACGCAACGCGCCAGGAGAAATACTCGGTCACGATACCGGCGCTGATGCGCCCGAGCATCGCGCCGAATGCCGTTCCCCCGACATAGAGGCCCATGGCTGTGCCGAGCGCCTTGGGATGAATCTCCTCGGCCAGATAAGCCATCGCGACGGCCGGCACGCCTCCAAGCACCAACCCTTCGAAGGCGCGCAGAATGAGCAGCATATGCCAGTCGGGCACGATGGAGCTGCCGATATGGAGAAGGGCTGCGCCGCACATCGAAACGAACATCAGGCCGCGACGGCTCACTGTTTCAGATAAGGCTCCAGCGCACAGGATCGCGAAGGCAAGACAGCCGGTTGTGAGAGAGAGTGCGAGCGAACCTACGGATGGGCTGATGCGGAATTCTTCCACGAGATAAGGCAGAAGCGGTTGTATCGCATAGATCAAGGAGAAGGTTGCAAAGCCTGCCAGAAATAATGCGAGACTGATCCGCCGGTAAGCTGGCGTGCCGCGCTCCGTCCATTGCGGAATGTGAGGAGCGACGTTCGCGTCGTCGCTTGACCTGGAATCAGGGTCGGCGGTCATTGCAGGGCTCGCAGGGAGATCTCATCGGTTACTAGCGCCTTGCGAGCTGCTCAACATCATCAGTTTGCTTCGACCAGCTATGGCGAAACAGTATGGGTCATTGATGGACTCTGCTCTGCCCTGAGGCCGCTTTGCCTCAGAAAATGCATCAGTTCTCCGAGCACCCGGTCAGGTTGTTCGCGATGAGGAACGTGTCCGCATGCCGACAGGACGACGGGCTCCACAGGGCCCGGAGTAAGGCGGGCGATGCGCTCAGGGTGGAGTTCCGAGCCGAATTCGTCCAGGTCGCCGTGAATGGCAAGCACCGGACAGCGGACCTGCTTCAAATCCTCCTCCAGGCTCCAGTTTTCGAATGCCGGAGCAAGCCATGTCTCGATCCATGCGTCCAGCACCCACCGGGCCTTGGAGCCGTGGTACCGCTCCAGCCGCTCGATCTGGCCTGGTTCCTGGAAGGCGACCTTGGCAGCCCTGATGCCCTCGAGGGTACGGTCCTCTACGAAGGCTTGCGCGGATTCGGTTACGAGTGCTTTGCAGATGTCTTGATGCCGTGCCGCCGTCGCCACCGCCATTCCGCCGCCGACGCTGTGACCAAAAGGAATCAGAATTCCCAGCCCCAATTGCTTGCGCAGCTGAGGAATACTCGTCTCAGCCTCGTCACGAATGAAATGAGGCGGCAACAATCCGGGGTAGGGGTCCGATTTGCCGAAACCAAGCCGGTCGTAAGCCACGACAGGGCGTTGAGTGGCGTGAGCCAGCTTTTCCGGAAAATCCCGCCAGAGATCAACGCAGCCGAGCGAATCGTGGAAGAGAAGAAAGGCTTCTTCCGGGCGCATTTTATTCGATGGCAGCCATACCTTCGCGAAGAGCTTTCCGCGCTGGGTTTCGATCCAATGCTCACCCGATGTCACGGTCATCTCACGCCGTTCCTTTGATGCTGTGATGCTGCCCCGGCTCCAATCCTTTGGAGGCGGGATTCGTTCTATGGGGGATGAGGTATTATCGGAAGTTAGACCTTTGAGCAGAATTGAATGTTTTTATCCCTCTGCTTCGGCGGATCGGAGCCCGGCCTACCCCCCAGACCATTTAAAAACAGCCTTGGCTCTTGTTGCTGAAGCGGCATGTCACGGCGCTCTGCGAACGGATTAATCTCGGCAGGCTCTGCGCTCTTCATGTTTGCGGAGGAGCACCTCATGGAACCTTGCATGAAGGATGACCGTTTTATGGCTCAGGCACGCTTTATACATAGACCTTGTCCTGTTGTATTGAGGTCTCATGCGGGCGATTGGTTGCCTCATAAGGCATAGATCTCATCTACCCAAGAATTGTAGAGTATTAAACGCTTATCGCAGATCTCAAGCTCTGCTGTATATTGCGTTACTATTTTTGTATCAACGTGTCGGAACAATATTCCTACTCGGGCGTCATCAGACCACTTGAGCTCATCATCCCGTTGAGTCCTCGCCAGTGTTAGTTTGTAAAGGTGAACCATGAAGCGTTCGCACGCTCTCGCTTTGTCTGCAGTGACCCTGTTCCTCGCCTCGTCTGCCGCATCCCAGGCTCAGGTTGTAAGACCTGGTCAGCAATGCCAGCCGGCTGTGGCAGATGCCTCGATGTATGGTGATTGTCGCCTCCGCATCGTCCGCGGAGAGGAGGTCTGCCGCTGCGCTATTCTTCCCCAGGCCCTGCGCAGCCAAAATCCTCAGGATCGAGACAATCTGGCAACCGGTTCGATCAGCCCGCTTCGCCAGTCAGGTTCTGGAACCCTTTCCGATAATGGAGGGCGCTCCGTAGGCGCTTCCGGAACATTGAGCGCGACAGCCTCAGGCTCCTCTGTCGGAGCAGGCTCCACTTCCAGCACAGGCTCGTCCGTGGGTGCGGGCGCTTCCGTAGGGGCAGGTTCCTCCACTGGCGGGGCAGTCTCGGCCGGTGCTGGAACAGCATCGAGCGGTGCCGTTGGGGGCGGCTCAACGGCAGTTGATGGTTCGCCTGGTTCATCCCTCGGAGGTGGAAGCACGAACGCCCCTGGAGGAAAAGGCAACAACGGGAACGGCCAAGGCCCTGGTAGCAACAATGGGAATGGTCAAGGTCCTGGCAACAATAACGGCTTAGGCAATGGATCTGAACCGGCCGACAACACCAGCACTGACGTAAAAGGCACCGATCCATCCAATCCGGGCGGCGGCAACGGTGGAGGAAATGGCGGCAGCAATGGCGGTGGAAATGGCGGAGGCAATGGTCGCGGCAGCCCCTAAGACTGCTCGGACGATTGGCGCTCAAGCCGCTCTTCGTGAATTCCTATAATTGTGTCATGTCCGAGAAGGCCCCTGGTTCAGCCGAGCCAGGGGCCTTCTCTTTAAAGCCCTATGCTTGAGCTGTCTTGGGGCAACGCTCGTTCTGGCTTGCGTTTAACTCGATTTGCCCCTATATGCGCCCCCATCCCACACGCGGAATCCCCTCATGAGCCCATGAGGATATCCCGGTGGCCGGCAAGGCCGGTTCACTGTTCCGCGGAGGCTTAACCGGAGAAAAACTATGGCGCTTCCTGAATTCTCGATGCGCAGCCTGCTTGAGGCTGGCGCTCACTTTGGCCACCAGGCCCACCGTTGGAACCCGAAGATGGGTCAATACATCTTCGGCACCCGCAACAACATCCACATCATCGACCTCGCTCAGTCGGTCCCGATGCTGCACCGCGCCCTCCAGGCCGTCAGCGACACGGTGGCCAAGGGCGGTCGCGTGCTCTTCGTCGGCACGAAGCGTCAGGCTGCTGACGCCGTTGCCGATGCCGCTAAGCGTTCGGCCCAGTACTATGTGAACTCCCGCTGGCTCGGCGGCATGCTCACGAACTGGAAGACGATCTCCGGCTCCATCGCCCGCCTGCGCAAGGTGGACGAAATCCTCGCCGGCGGCGGCCAGGGCCTCACGAAGAAAGAGCGCCTCATGCTCGCTCGTGAGAAGGAAAAGCTCGAGCGCGCTCTCGGCGGCATCAAGGACATGGGCGGCACGCCCGACCTGATCTTCGTCATCGACACCAACAAGGAGCAGCTCGCGATCCAGGAGGCTAACCGCCTTGGCATCCCGGTTGCCGCCATCGTCGACACGAACTGCGATCCGGACGGCATCACCTTCCCGGTTCCGGCCAACGACGACGCCGGTCGCGCAATCTCTCTCTACTGCGACCTCGTTGCCCGCGCTGCCCTCGACGGCATCTCCCGCGGCGCTGGTGAAATGGGCATCGACATCGGTGCTTCCGAGAACCCGATGGCTGAAGAGCTCCCGGTTGCCGACACCGCTGCCTATGAAGGCGAGCAGTTCGAGCGTCTGGCCGCCCCCCGTGGCGCCCCCGACGATCTGACCAAGCTCAACGGCGTTGGCCCGCAGCTCGAGAAGAAGCTGAACGAAGCCGGCATCTTCCACTACTGGCAGCTTGCCGCCATGCAGCCGGCCGATGTCGCTCAGCTCGACAAGGACCTGAAGCTGAACGGCCGCCTCGAGCGCGATGGCTGGATGGACCAGGCCCGCTCGATGATCGAAGCCGCTGCGGCGTAAATCTCTCGGCGCTGCATCGAGTAGCGCTCGAACGAATGATTGGGCCCGGCGTTCCATGAGCGCCGGGCTCCCTGTATGCACGAACCCTTGAAAGGATGAACCATGGCGAACATTACCGCTGCGATGGTGAAGGAGCTGCGCGAGACGACCAGCGCCGGCATGATGGACTGCAAGGCCGCTCTCGCCGAGACCAACGGCGATATGGAAGCTGCCATCGACTGGCTCCGCAAGAAGGGCCTGTCCAAGGCCGCCAAGAAGGCTGGCCGCGTCGCCGCCGAAGGTCTCGTCGCCGTCGAGTCGTCGGGGCACACTGCCACCATCCTCGAGGTCAACTCGGAGACGGACTTCGTCGCCCGTAACGACCAGTTCCAGGCCTTCGTTCGCGAAGCCGCCAAGATCGGCCTGAACGGCAACGGCACCATCGAGTCCCTCGAAGCCGCTACGTTCCCGGGCTCCTCCACCACGGTGAAGGATCGCCTTCAGGAGCTCATCGCCACCATTGGCGAGAACATGACCCTGCGCCGCATCGCCAAGCTCGAAGTGTCGAAGGGCGTGATCGCGTCATACGTGCACAACGCAGTCACCGAAGGCCTCGGCAAGATCGGCGTGCTCGTCGCGCTCGAGTCCGAGGGCGACGTCGACGCGCTGAGCACCCTCGGCCGCCAGATCGCCATGCACGTGGCTGCTACGAGCCCGGTTGCCCTCGACGCTTCCGGCGTCGACGCTGCTACGATCGAGCGCGAGAGCGCCATTCTTCGCGACAAGAATGCCGGCAAGCCGGACAATGTCATGCAGAAGATCATCGAGAGCGGCCTGAAGAGCTACTTCAAGGAAGTTACGCTCCTCGAGCAGCCTTTCGTGCACGATCCGTCCAAGACCGTGTCGCAGGTGCTCAAGGAAGCCGAGTCCAAGGCCGGCAAGCCGGTCACGCTCAAGGCCTTCGTCCGCTATGCTCTCGGCGAGGGCATCGAGAAGGAAGAGGCCCCGGACTTTGCGGCGGAAGTCGCCGCCCAGGCCGGCCTCAAGGCTTAACGATAAGAAACAAAAACGGCGGCTTCTCAGCCGCCGTTTTCATGAGAAGGCTACAAATCCGGAGAAGTCTCCGAATCTTGCATCGGAAAGCGCTTGCGGCGCTGCCGGGGCGAGGGCCTTCGGGTGTGGTTTCAAAATCGAAAAACAAGGAGTCTGACAGTGGCACAATTCCGGCGCATTCTGGTGAAGCTTTCGGGAGAGGCCTTGATGGCTCCCGACGGATACTGGCTCGACTCCGAAGTTCTCTCCCGCCTGTCGCGGGATCTCGCCAGGGCCACGAAAGCCGGTTTCGAAATTGCCGTGGTGATCGGCGGCGGCAACATCATCCGTGGCGCACGCATGAGCGCTGCCGGCTGGATCGACCGCCCAACAGCCGATTCCATGGGCATGCTCGGGACTGTGATGAACTCGCTTGCCATCGAGACCTCGCTCAATGCAGCTGGCGTTCCCGCCCGCACCATGTCGGCGGTTTCCATGCCGACTATCTGCGAGACCTATGCCCGCCAGCCCGCCCTCCATCACCTGGACAAGGGGCAGGTCGTGGTGCTCGCCGGCGGCACCGGCAATCCGTTCTTCACCACTGACACGGCAGCCGTCCTGCGCGCAGCCGAGCTCAAATGCGACGCGGTGCTCAAGGCCACTCAGGTGGACGGCGTGTATTCCGCCGATCCCAAGAAAGACCCGTCCGCCGTCCGCTACGAGCGCCTGACCCATGACGAGGCCATCGCCAAGGACCTGAAGGTCATGGATACCGCCGCCTTCGCCCTGGCGCGGGAGAGCAAGCTCTCGATTCTCGTCGGCTCCGTGCATGCGCCGAGCTCGATTACCGACCTTCTTCTCGGAAAAGTGCCGTCAACAGTTGTGGTCCCGTAAGTCAGGGGTCTTGATGCGGGACCTTGGGCAGCGTAAGCCCGTTTTTAGACAGTTCGCGTAAGGAAAAGATCTCATGGCTACGACCTTTGACCTCGCCGATGTAAAGCGCCGCATGCAGGGCGCCATCAACGCTTTCAAGCACGACCTGGGCAGCCTGCGCACGGGCCGCGCCTCGCCGAACCTGCTCGATCCGATTCAGATCGATGCCTATGGCTCCCTGATGCCGATCACCCAGGTTGCCACCGTCAACGTGCCCGAGCCGCGCCTGTTGAGCGTTCAGGTCTGGGATCGCGGCATGGTTTCCGCCGTGGAGAAGGCCATCCGTGAATCGGATCTCGGCCTCAACCCGCAGACCGAAGGACAGGTCATCCGCCTGCGCATCCCCGAGATGAACGAGCAGCGCCGCAAGGAGATGGTGAAGGTCGCGCACAAATATGCGGAAGAGGCGCGCATCGCCGTCCGCCACGTGCGCCGTGACGGCCTCGACCTTCTGAAAAAGCTCGAGAAGGATTCCGCCATCAGCGAGGACGATGCAAAGCGCGACGGCGACCAGGTCCAGAAGGCCACCGACCAGTTCGTAGCTGAAATCGATCAGCTTCTGGTGGCCAAGGAAAAGGAAATCATGCAAGTCTAACTTTTTAGGCTTGTATCGGAATATTGTGTCATGAGCGGCGAAGCCCAGCGGTCGGCCCCCATCCTTGCCCGTGAAACCACGGGCGAGGGGATGCCGACCCATGTTGCCATCATTATGGATGGAAACGGCCGCTGGGCCGCGCAGCGAGGCCTGCCTCGCTTCGAAGGGCACCGCAAGGGCATCGAGGCGATCCGTCGGGCTGTGCGCACGGCGAGTGAGTTCGGCATCAATTACCTCACGGTCTACAGCTTTTCGGCAGAGAACTGGCGTCGCCCTGCGGATGAAGTCTCATTCCTGATGGGGCTGCTTAAGCGCTTCGTACGCCACGATCTCGCGGAGCTGCATTCGAACAACGTGCGCGTCCGCATCATCGGCGAACGGGAGGGCCTTGCCTCCGACATCCGCCTTCTGCTGGACGAGGCCGAGCAGTTGACCCGTGCGAATACTGGCCTGACCCTGATCATCGCGTTCAACTACGGTGGTCGTCAGGAAATCACCAGTGCTGTGCGCGCTCTGGCGCAGAAGGTGAAGGAGGGCACGCTCGATCCCTCCTCCATCGATATGGGGATGATCGGTGAGTACCTCGACACGAAGGGCATCCCGGATCCTGACCTTGTGATCCGCACCTCCGGCGAGCAGCGGGTGTCGAACTTCCTGACTTGGCAGACGGCCTATTCCGAATTTGTTTTTCTTCCCGTCTTCTGGCCCGATTTCGACGAGACGTCCTTCAAGAATGCCATCGAGGAATACGGACGCCGCGACCGGCGTTTCGGCGGCCTGAGCGCCAAGGCCTGCTGACATGGCCGCCTCCGAAGGTCCCGCCTTGATTTCCAAAGCTCCTTCCAGCGAACTGAAGACCCGCGTGCTATCCGCTATCGTCATGATCGCGCTGGCCCTGGGAGCGGCCTATTGGGGCGGCTGGCCCTTTGCGATGTTCTGGCTCGCCGCCGGCATCGCCATCATGATCGAATGGACGGATATGACCGGCATCGAGCCGCGTCGGATCGTGCAGACGGTGTTCGGCCTCGGGCTCCTGACCCTGACATTGCTCTACCTGATGAATGCGGGCTTCGCAGCCGGAGCAGGGGCAGCGCTCCTGTTTCTCGTTCTTGGCGCGCTGGTCGCCAGAGGATCGCGAGAGAAGCTGTGGGCTGCTTCCGCCTTCGCCTATGCAGCTGTCATCGTGCTCGTGCCGCCCATGGTTCGAGACTATCCCGAGATCGGTCTGCTCGGTCTGATCTGGATGTTCGCCGTCGTCTGGACGACCGACATCGCGGCCTATTTCACGGGCCGCACTCTCGGCGGGCCGAAGCTGTGCCCGGCCGTCAGCCCGAAGAAGACCTGGTCCGGTTTCCTCGGAGGTCTCTTTGCCGCCGCTTTGGCTGGTTTCCTGGTGGCCTGGATCGGGCGCCGCTGGGGTATCGACCATGCCTTTGGTCCGGTGAGCGTCATCGCGCTTTCGATGGTGGCCTCCGTCGCGAGCCAGATCGGCGACCTCGGCGAATCCGCGCTCAAGCGTCATTGCGATGTAAAGGATTCGAGCCATCTTATCCCAGGGCATGGGGGCGTAATGGATCGCCTCGACGGCTTCTGGGCCGTAGCTCTCCTTATCGGTATCGCCCTTCTCGCCGCGCACGGAACTGCTTAGGTCTTCATGGCACGTTCTCTCACGATCCTCGGAGCCACTGGTTCCATCGGCCGGTCTACGGCGGAAGTGGTCGTGGCGCAAAGAGATGCGTTTCAGGTCGAGGCCGTCGTTGGTGGGCACGACGCTCGGGCTCTTGCCGAGATGGCCAAGCGTCTTGGGGCAAGGTTCGCGGCTCTCGCCGACGAGGGTGCCGCCGCTGAACTCAGGGAGGCGTTGGCCGGAACGGGCATCGGCAGCGGGGCAGGCCGCTCCGCCGTGCTTGAGGCCGTGGATCGTCCCGCCGATATCGTGCTCGCCGCCATCAGCGGAACCGCCGGTCTGGAGCCCACCCATGCGGCCCTGAAGCCGGGCAGGTGCATCGCTCTCGCCAACAAGGAGAGCCTTGTCTGCGCGGGCGCGGCTTTCATGGCCGATGCGCGTCGGCTCGGCGTCGAGATCACGCCTGTGGATTCCGAGCACAACGCCCTCGACCATGCCCTGGCCGCGGGCAGGAACAAGGATGTGGAGAAGGCGGTGATAACCGCGAGCGGCGGCCCGTTCCGCACGTGGACCCGAGAGCAGATCGCCGGAGCCAACGCGAAGCAGGCGTCAGCCCATCCGGTTTGGTCCATGGGCTCCAAGATCAACATCGATTCCGCTACCCTCATGAACAAGGGGCTGGAATTGATCGAGGCTCATCATCTCTTCGATCTCGAGCCCGAGCGTCTCGATGTGCTGGTCCATCCGGAGGCGATCGTCCACGGTCTCGTGCAGTGGAGGGATGGCGCCGTCACCGCCGGACTCGCCCTGCCGGACATGAAAGTGCCCATTGCCAATGCGCTGCATGACGAGGTGCGACTTTTCATGGACCTGCCGCGTCTCGATCTTGCCGCGATTAGTCGCTTAACCTTTGAACGGCCGGACGAGGTACGGTTTCCCTGTCTTTCTCTGGCCAAGGCAGCGCTTCAGGCCGGGGGAGCCCTGCCGACGATCTTGAATGCCGCCAACGAGATCGCGGTCGAGGCCTATATGGCGGGCCAAATAGGATTTTATGCAATATCTGAACTAGTTGAGGAAGTTTGCTCAACTTATCCCGGAAGCGGGAATGTCCCTGCGACGGTCACGGAAGCCCTTGTCATTGATGGCGAGGCCCGGGCCCTGGCGCGGCGGCTCGTTCCCGCAAAGCACGTGTAAGGCGCTCTTGAAGGAGCGCGAAAGGAACAATCATGGAGTGGGTTTCAGCAATCGCCGGCATGACAGGGTCTTTTGCCCTGACAATCTTTGCCTTCCTGGTCGTGCTGTCGGTCGTCGTCTTCATTCACGAATACGGTCACTACTGGGTCGGACGCCGGTGTGGGATCGGCGTGTCTGCCTTCTCCATCGGCTTCGGGCGGGAGCTCATCGGCTGGACGGATAAGAACGGCACCCGCTGGAAAATCTCGGCGATTCCCCTTGGCGGCTATGTAAAGTTCGTTGGGGACCTGAACGCGGCGAGCGTTCCGGATGCGCAGGGCGCCCAGCAGATGTCGCCCGAGCTGCGAGCCATCAGTTTTCCCCATCAAAGTGTCGCCAAGCGCGCGGCGACCGTCGCAGCCGGTCCGATTGCCAATTTCATCCTGGCTATCGCGATCTTCGCGGGCTTCAACTATTTCAGCGGACGCATGGTGCTGGAGCCGGTGATCGAGCGCGTGATCCCCGGCAGCGCGGCCGAGGCGGCAGGCTTCCAGCCCCACGACGTGATCCGCTCCATCGACGGCACCCGGATCGAGACCTTTGCCGACATGCAGATGATCGTCAGCTCCAGCTCCGGCGAAGCGCTGAACTTCATCGTCGACCGTGATGGCAGGGAAGTCAGCCTCACGGCGATTCCCAAGGTGGAAGAGCGGGATACGCCCTTCGGCAAGCAGCGCATCGGGCTCCTCGGCGTTCAGGCTCCGCAGGACCGCTCGGCCATCAAGCGCATCTCCTACGGCCCCCTAGAGGCCGTGAAGGCCGGCGCCGTGGACACCTGGAATCAGGTCGACCGGACCTTCAATTTCTTGCGCCGCCTCGTCTTGGGCCGGGAATCCATCGATCAGCTCTCCGGGCCTGTCGGGATCGCCCGGATCGCGGGAACGGCTTACGAGATCGGCGGCCTTTACAGCCTGGTGAACCTCATCGGCTTCATGTCGGTCTCCATTGGCCTTATTAACCTTTTTCCGATTCCTCTGCTCGATGGCGGGCATCTTTTGTTCTATGCCATCGAGGCCATCCGCGGTCGTCCTTTGAGCGAAAAAGCCCAGGAAATCGGCTTCAGGATCGGCTTTGCCTTCGTGGCGATGCTCATGATCCTGGCGACCTGGAGCGACCTGACCCGCTCGTTCGGGTGAGGGCTCGTTCACCTTGTCACAAGTTTTATGGTGGGGAGAACGTGACAAGGACGCCACGCCGGTGGAAAAATTGGTACTCTGTTTTGCAAGTGCCGTTTGCAATGACGGCGAAAGTTTGTACAAGCGGGGCAGCACCAATAAGGTTGGGACACCTGTCTCCAGCCCGCGGACTTAAGCCCCGCGATGGACAAAGTATAAAGAAACGGGCCAGTTGATGATGTCGACGACCACGCCACGCCGGAAGAAGCCGGCAGCCACCGCAATGATCGCCATGAGCGCGCTGATGGCGGGCCTCACCGTTGCGGATAGCGCGCTTGCTCAGCGCTCGCCGCAGACAAGCCGTCGCGCCGCCGCCGCCCAGGGTCCGCTGATCAACCGCGTTGCCATCGAAGGCAACAGCAAGGTCGACAAGGCGATCATCGAGGGAGAGCTTCAGGTTCGTGCCCGGACGTCGGTGAATCAGGCGGCCATCGATGCCGACGTGCAGCGGATCCTCGAGATCTACCGTCGTCAGGGTCGCGGCCTCGCTCAGGTCACCCCGCGCATCGTGGACCTGCCGAACGGTCGCGTGGACGTGGTTTACACCATCGTCGAAGGCGACAAGACGGGCGTGAAGGAAATCCGCTTCGTCGGCAACAATCAGGTTTCCGCCGGCCGTCTGCGTGGCGTCATGCAGACTTCCGAGACCAACATCCTCAGCTTCCTCAAGAGCTCGGACATCTATGATGCCGACCGCCTTGCCAACGATCTGGAGCTGATCCGCCGCTATTACCTCAAGAACGGCTATGCGGATTTCCGCATCGTCTCCAACGAGGTGGTGTTCGATGCCGCCCGTGGCGGCTATGTCGTCACCATCGTGGTGGAAGAGGGCGAGCAGTACCGCGTCGGCAATGTGAGCGTCGATTCCCGTGTTCCGGCTGTCGATGCAGAGGCGCTGCGCGGCGACCTGTCCGTGTCTGCCGGCTCGGTCTACAACGCCGAGGCTGTCGAGAAGTCGGTTCAGGCCATGACCCGGACCGCTGCGCGTCAGGGCAATCCCTTCGTCCAGGTGCGCCCGGTCGGTACCCGCGATCCCGCCTCCCGCACGGTCAATCTCGGCTATGTGGTCGAGGAAGGCCCGCGCATCTACATCGAGCGCATCAACATCCGCGGCAACACCCGCACCCGCGACTACGTCATCCGTCGCGAGTTCGATCTGGGTGAGGGCGACGCCTACAACCAGGTGATGGTCGACCGCGCCGAGCGCCGCCTGACCAACCTTGGCTACTTCAAGCAGGTCCGCATTTCCAACGAGCCGGGCTCCTCGGCCGACCGCGTGGTCGTGAACGTGGATGTGGAAGATCAGTCCACCGGCTCATTCTCCATCTCGGGCGGTTACTCGACGGCTGACGGCTTCATCGGTGAAGTTGCGGTCACCGAGACCAACTTCCTGGGCCGTGGCCAGTTCGTCCGCGTGGCGGGCCAGCTCGGCCAGCGCTCCAACGGCGTCGACTTCTCCTTCACGGAGCCGTACTTCCTCGGCTACCGCATGGCGGCCGGTATCGACCTGTTCTCGAAGTTCAGCGATCAGACCCGCTACTCCCGTTATGAGAACCGCATGACCGGCGGTCAGCTCCGCCTCGGCTTGCCGGTTACGGAAGAGTTCACGCTGACCCTGCGTTATTCGCTCTACCAGCAGGAGCTGGAGATCCCGAACGACGAGAAGAAGCCGTACAACGATTGCTCCGCGCCGATTCCGGGCTACACCCAGCTGAATACGGACGGCACGCCGAACCGTACGTTCTGCCAAGGCAATGGCGAAGCCTCGCTCGCCATCAAGGAATCGCAGGGTGAGACGCTCACCTCGCTCGCGGGTCTGACCTTCAACTACAATACCCTGGACAGCACCCGCGACCCGCGCAACGGCTTCTATGCCGAAGCGAAGACGGACTTCGCCGGTCTCGGCGGTGATTCCCGCTACTTCCGCGCTACCGGTGATGCTCGCTACTACCGCGAGATCTTCGAGGACGTGGTCGGTATCGCCCGTGTCCAGGGTGGTCACATCATGGGCTTCGGCGGCAGCGGCAACGACGGCTCCGACCTGCGTATCGTCGACCACTTCTTCATGGGCCCGTCCCTGGTTCGCGGCTTCGCCACGAACGGTATCGGTCCTCGCGATATCTCGACGATCGACTCCGCTGCCAACGCCGTCGGCGGCACCACTTACTTCGGCGGCACGCTCGAAGTGCAGTTCCCGATCTTCGGCTTGCCGCGTGAGCTGGGCCTGAAGGGCGCCGTGTTCGCCGACGCTGGTACGCTGTACGGCTATGAGGGCCCGACGCAGTTCGGCGTCAACAACGGAAGCATCTTCGCTCCGGATGGCGGCGTGACCTGCAACACGAATCCGAATGCTCCGCAGAACTGCATCAACGTGCTCGACAGCCACAAGATCCGTTCGTCGGTCGGTGCCTCGCTCCTGTGGGCTTCGCCGCTCGGTCCGATCCGCTTCGACTATGCGTTCGCTCTCTCGAAAGAAGAGGGTGTCCTTCAGTCGGATGGAACCCGGGTCGGCGCCGACCGCACCCAGGCCTTCCGCTTCTCGGGCGGTACACGCTTCTAATCGGGGAGGGCGCCTTCAGGCGCCCTCGCTTTTTCATGACAGAATCAATTTTCTTTCCGCAGCGTCAGACGTTTAACCTGCGTCAAGTTGCGGAGTTGGCGCACACAACGCTCCCCGACGGTGCCGACGGGGAGTTTTTGCTTAAGGGCGTCGCTCCGCTTGAGAGTGCCGGGCCGAACGATCTGGCCTACATGGACAACCCGGCTTATGTCGGCGCTCTGGGCACGACCCAGGCCGGGGCCTGCCTTGTCACCCCACGCTTTGCCTCTAAGGTGCCCGCGCACACCGTCTCCATCGTCACCCCGCTGGCCTATCGCGTCTTCGCCCAGGTCATGGGCCAGATGTTCCCCTCGGCCATGCGCCCGGAGACGACCTTCGCGGCCACCGGGATCTCGCCCGGGTCCTTCGTGCATCCTTCCGCGCGCCTCGAACACGGCGTTACGGTCGATCCCGGCGCGGTCATCGGCCCGCATGCGGAGATCGGCGCAGGCACGGTCATCGGCGCGCACAGCGTTGTCGGTCCGCATGTGAAGATCGGGCGGGACTGCTCGCTTGCTCCTCAGGTGACCGTATCCAACGCCTTCATCGGCAACCGCGTCATTCTCCATTCGGGTGTGCGGATCGGCCAGGACGGCTTCGGCTTTGCCATGGGGCCGCAGGGGCACCTCAAGGTGCCGCAGATCGGCCGCGTCATCATCCAGGACGATGTCGAGATCGGAGCCAATTCCACTGTCGACCGTGGCGCGAGCCGCGACACGGTGATCGGGGAGGGCACGAAGATCGATAATCTCGTCCAGATCGCTCATAACGTGGTCATCGGCCGCCATTGCGTGATCGTGGCGCAGGTGGGCATCGCCGGCTCCTCGACGCTCGAGGATTATGTGGCTCTCGGCGGCAAGGTTGCCGTGAAGGGCCATGTGCGCATTGGAATGGGTGCCCAGATCGCCGCCACCAGTGCGGTCAATGGCGACGTTCCGCCCGGCGCACGCTGGGGCGGGGTTCCCGCCCGGCCCATGCGCGAATGGTTCCGCGAGATCACCGCCCTGAAAAAACTTGCATCCAAGGGCGATTCCGACAAAGACGACGGCGCATCTTCGTAAAACAAAGATACGCCAGGCCTATCCGGAGTATTCAGTCATGTCCGAAGCGCCCGCTACGCTTCAAACCGCCGATATCCTCGAGATCCTCGAGCTGTTGCCGCACCGTTATCCTTTCTTGCTGATCGATAAGATCATCGAGATCGACGGCGACAATTCGTGCATCGGCATCAAGAACGTCACCTTCAATGAGCCACAATTCACGGGCCATTTCCCCTCTCGCCCGATTTTCCCGGGCGTGTTCCTCATCGAGGCCATGGCTCAGACCGCGGGCGCTATCTGCGTGAAGTCGAAGATCGCTCAGCAGGAGAAGCCCAAGCAGGTTTTCTTTATGACGATTGATAAGGTGAAGTTCCGCAAGCCCGTCGAACCCGGCGACCGGGTCGAGTTTCATATGAAGAAGCTCAACAACCGCCGCAACATGTGGTGGTACAAGGGTGAAGCCAAGGTCGACGGCGTGCTCGTCTGCGAAGCCGAGGTCAGTGCCATGCTGGTGACGGACTGATGGGAAGCATGATCCATCCGACCGCTATCATCGAGGACGGCGCCAAGATCGGCGCGGATGTGAGGATCGGCCCGTTCTGCACGATTGGACCTGAGGTCGAACTCGGCGACGGCTGCCAGCTCATGAGCCATGTGGCGCTTGCCGGCAAGACCAAGGTCGGCGCTCGCACGCGCATTTTCCCCTTCGCCTCCATCGGCCATATTCCGCAGGACCTGAAATATCGCGGAGAGGCCTCGACGCTGGAGATCGGCTCCGATTGCATGATCCGCGAAGGCGTGACCATGAATCCCGGTACCGAGGGCGGCGGGCTGCGCACAATCATCGGCGACCGCTGCACCTTCCTTGCTGGCTCACACGTGGGCCATGACACGAAGGTCGGCAACGACTGCATCCTGTCGAACAACGTGATGCTGGCGGGCCATGTGACGGTCGGCAATTTCGTGATCTTCGGCGGCGGCTCGGCCGTCATCCAGTTCTCGCGCGTGGGCAACCATGCCTTCGTGGGCGGGATGTCCGGCTTGGAGAACGACCTGATCCCGTACGGCATGGCCATGGGCAACCGCGCGCATCTCGCCGGTCTCAACATCATCGGCATGCGTCGCCGCAATTTCACGCGCGAGCAGATCCATGACATTCGCCGCGCGTATCGGCTGCTCTTCGCAGACGAGGGCACGCTGGCCGAGCGCGTCGAAGACGTGGCAGGCGAATTCGAGGATCACCCCTTCGTCCACGAGATCCTGGATTTCATCCGCGAGGGCAAGGATCGCTCGATCTGCACGCCGAAAGACCCAGTCAGCAGCGCTGGGTGAGGCTGTGAATGCAGCCTGAGAGCACGATATCGGCTGGAGCCGGCTCCCATGAACCGGCTCGCGCCTCATCGAGTGGGCCTGTTGCGATCATCGCAGGCGGCGGCCGTCTTCCGATTCAGCTGATCGAACACCTCGAACAGACGGGGCAGGACTATCGTGTTCTTGCCTTCCGGGGCTTTGCGGCGCCTGAGCTGCGCAAGAAAGCCCATGCGAATGTGAACCTGCTCGACCTCAAGACCATCATGAACACCCTCGACGGGTGGAAGCCGCGCGCGGTCTCCCTCGTCGGGGCCGTTCGTCGCCCCGGCTTCTCCGCCTTGCTCGGAGCCTATTCAGCCCTGCGCAACATGCAGGAGGTGAAAGAGGTCATCACCCGTGGTGACGATCAGGTTCTGCGCGGGGCCGTGATGCTCATCGAGGAGCGTGGCCATCGCGTCATCGGTGCGCATGAGCTGGCTCCCGATCTCGTTGCCCCACGCACCCTGCATGGCGCTCTGGAGCCGAACGAAGACGATCGGCAGGCCATTGCCGTCGGCCTCGACCTCCTCTCGTCCCTGTCCACCTTCGACATCGGACAGGGAGCCGTCATCGCCCGCAACCATGTGCTTGCCATCGAAGGGCCTGAAGGCACCGACCGTATGCTGGTGCGCGTTGCCGGTCTTCGCCAATCCTGGTTCGGCCTTCGACGCCGCAAGGAGGGCGGGGTGCTGATCAAGGCCGCGAAGCGCGGCCAGGATCTGCGGGTCGACATGCCGACCATCGGACCGCGCACGATCATCGAGGCTGCGAAGGCAGGCCTTTCCGGAATCGCCGTCGGCCAGGGCTCCACCTTCGTGCTGGAGCAGGAGGAAACCTTGCGCATGGCCGATCGGCTGGGACTGTTCCTCGTCGCGGTCGATCTGCCCTGGATGGAGGCCCCGCGTGGCTGACACGAAGCCTCTGAATATATGGATTGTGTCGGGCGAAGAATCCGGTGACCAGCTCGGTGCGAAGCTCATGCGCGCCCTGAAAGCCCGCCTCGGAGCCGACCGTCTGAGCTTTGGCGGCGTCGGCGGACATGCCATGGAGGCGGAAGGTCAGAAGAGCCTGTTCCCGCTGGAAGACATTGCCGTCATGGGCATCGTCGCCGTCATCGGGCGGCTGCCGACCGTACTCAACCGGATCAAGCTCACGGCCGATGCGGTGATAGCGGCCAATCCCGATATTCTCATCATCATCGACAGCCCTGATTTCACGCATCGGGTCGCCAAGGCGGTCCGCAAGCGCGTGCCGCATATTCCGGTGGTCGATTACGTGAGTCCCTCCGTCTGGGCCTGGCGTCCTGGCCGCGCGTCGAAGATGCGCGCTTACGTGGATCATCTTCTCGCGCTGCTGCCGTTCGAGCCCGATGCGCACAAGCGCCTCGGCGGTCCGCCCACGACCTATGTGGGCCACCCGCTGATCGAGCGAGTGAGCGAGTTCCGTCCGGCAGGCAGCGAGCGCAATTTACACAAGGACGGCCCGGTCAATCTCCTCGTTCTGCCCGGCAGCCGACGCTCCGAGGTCAGCCGGCTGCTCGATACCTTCGGCAAGACGCTGAGCCTGATCGAGCAGCGCACATCGCGTCCATTCGCGGTCACGATCCCCGCCGTTCCGCACTTGCTGAACGAGATCCGGGAAGGGACAGCCTCGTGGAGCGTGAAGCCGCAGATCGTGGAAGGCGAGGCTGCCAAGTGGCAGGCTTTCCGCAGCGCGGACGCAGCTCTGGCTGCATCGGGCACCGTGACGCTTGAACTCGGCCTTTCGGGGATACCCATGGTCGTAGCCTACAAGGTGTCCTGGATCGAAGCGATCATCCTGCGCCCGCTCATCAAGGCGCAGTCCATCGTCCTTACCAACCTCGTGCTGGGCGAGAACGCGATTCCTGAATTCATCCAGGAAGATTGCACGCCGGAAACATTGGCGGCGGCCGTGCTGCCGCTTCTGTCCGATACGCCTGAACGCCGCGCGCAGGAAGCAGCGCTCCAACGCCTCGACGAGCTGATGCGGATTGGCGACGAGGCTCCCAGTGAGAGAGCCGCGCGGATTGTAGACGAGGTGTTGGAAGCGAAACGCTAAGCCGCCAAACCTACTCCGCCGACGTTGCGCTTTCGGTGCGCAAGTCGTGGACGAGTACAATAGTTTTTAAAAGAAAAAGGGGCCGAAAGGCCCCTTTCTCATATCCGTTGGCGGATGATTTTAGCCGCGCTGGGCGACGGTCACGTAGTCGCGCTCCGGCGAGCCCGTGTAGAGCTGGCGCGGACGGCCGATGCGCTGGGACGGATCTTCGATCATCTCGCTCCACTGGGCGATCCAGCCGACCGTGCGGGCCAGCGCGAAGAGCACGGTGAACATGGAGGTGGGGAAGCCCATCGCCTTGAGGGTGATGCCCGAATAGAAGTCGATATTCGGATAGAGCTTCTTCTCGACGAAATAATCGTCCTTCAGCGCGATCTGCTCCAGCTCCATGGCGACGTCGAGGAGCGGATCGTCCTTGATGCCGAGTTCGCTGAGCACTTCGTGCGTGGTCTTTTGCATGATGCGGGCGCGCGGGTCGTAGTTCTTGTAGACCCGGTGGCCGAAGCCCATGAGACGGAACGGATCGTTCTTGTCCTTGGCCTTCTGGATGTACATCGGAATGCGGTCGGGAGTGCCGATCTCTTCCAGCATCTTGAGGGCAGCCTCATTGGCGCCGCCGTGAGCCGGACCCCAGAGGCAGGCGATGCCGGCCGCGATGCAGGCGAAGGGGTTCGCGCCCGACGAACCGGCGAGACGCACGGTCGAGGTCGAGGCGTTCTGCTCGTGGTCGGCGTGCAGGATGAAGATGCGGTCGAGCGCACGCGAGAGAACCGGGTTCACCTTGTACTCTTCGGCAGGCACGGCGAAGCACATGCGCAGGAAGTTCGAGGTGTAGTCCAGGTCGTTTTGCGGATACACGAAGGGCTGGCCGACATGGTACTTGTAGGCCATCGCTGCGAGCGTCGGCATCTTCGCGATCATGCGCATGGAAGCGACCATGCGCTGGTGCGGATCGGAGATGTCGGTCGAGTCGTGATAGAAGGCCGAAAGCGCGCCGACGCAGGCCACCATGATCGCCATGGGGTGAGCGTCGCGGCGGAAGCCGGTGAAGAACCGGTTCATCTGGTCATGCACCATGGTGTGGCGCGTGACGCGGTAGTCGAAATCGGCCTTCTGAGCGGCGGTCGGCAGTTCTCCGTAGAGCAGCAGATAGCAGGTCTCGAGGAAGTCGCCGTGCTCGGCCAGCTGATCGATGGGGTAGCCGCGATAAAGCAGGACGCCCTTGTCGCCGTCGATATAGGTGATCTTCGACTCGCAGGAAGCCGTTGAGGTGAAGCCGGGATCGTAGGTGAACATCCCGGTCTGGCCGTACAGCTTCGAAATATCGATGACGCTCGGGCCGATCGTGCCCTCTTTCACCGTCAGGTCCACGGCCTTGTTGTCGACTGAGAGTGTGGAGTTGGAACTCATGGGTCTTCGCCCTTTCAGCAGGAGGCCGGGCATAACCTAGAGCAACCGAACGCTTGGAGGAGGGCCCTCCGGGATCGAGTCGCCGGACCGAGGTCAGCCGGTCGGTGGGGGAATATGGGGCCTTCGGTAGCTTATCCGTTGAACCCCCGCAAGCGCATCTAAAGAAGGATGCGCCTGCTATGCAGCGGGCGCATCCTTCAATTGATCTTGAAGCCGCAACAGGGTTTCGTCGCGGCCCAGAACCGCCATGACGTCGAAGAGGCCCGGGGAGGTGGCCCGGCCCGTCAAGGCGGCGCGCAGGGGCTGCGCTACCTGTCCGAGCTTGGCTCCGATCGCTTCCGCATGCTCGCGCACCACGGCCTCGACGCTCTGGGCATTCCACTCGTTCAGGCCACGGAGCTTGTCCGTGATTCCCGCGAGACGGGGCTGCCCTTCGCCGAGAAGGGTTGCGGCCTTCTCCTCCAGCTTCAGCGGTCGCTGGGCGTAGAGATAATAGGCGCTGTCGAGCAACTCCACGAGGGTCTTCGCGCGCTCCTTCAAACCCGGCATGGCCGCCGTGAGCTTCTCGCGCAGTTCGGGGCTGAATGTGGGGCCGAGGCCGCGTTCAGCGCCGATCTCCGGCAGAATGGCCTCGATTGCATTCACGAGGTCTTCATCCTTCGACTGGCGCATGTAGTGGCCATTGATGTTCTCGAGCTTGGCGAAATCGAAGCGCGCCGGGGAGCGGCCGATATTCTTCAGGTCGAAAGCATCGATCATCTCCTGGGTGGAGAAGATTTCCTGGTCGCCGTGGCTCCAGCCGAGGCGGACGAGGTAGTTGCGCAAGGCCACCGGCAGGTAGCCGAGCGCACGATAGGCCTCGACGCCGAGGGCGCCATGGCGCTTCGAGAGTTTCGCGCCGTCCGAGCCATGGATGAGCGGGATATGGGCCATCTTCGGCACATCCCATCCCATGGCCTGATAGATCTGCGTCTGCCGGGCGGCATTGGTCAGGTGGTCGTCGCCGCGGATCACGTGGGTAACGCCCATGTCGTGATCGTCCACCACCACGGCGAGCATGTAGGTGGGCGTGCCGTCCGAACGCAGGAGCACCAGATCGTCCAGATCCTTGTTCTGCCACACCACGCGGCCCTGCACCTCGTCCTCCACCACGGTCTCGCCCTCGGTAGGGGCCTTCAGGCGGATGACGGGCTTCACGTCCTTCGGAGCCTCGGACGGATCGCGGTCGCGCCAGCGGCCGTCATAACGGGAGGGGCGGCCTTCCTTGCGGGCAAGCTCGCGCATCTCCTCCAGCTCCTGCTGGGTTGCGTAGCAGTAATAGGCACGGCCCTGGGCCAGCAGAGTCTCGGCGACCTCGCGATGGCGGGCTGCGCGGGCGAACTGATAGACCACGTCGCCGTCCCAATCGAGCCCCAGCCACTTGAGCCCGTCCAGAATGGCCTCGATGGCGGCATCCGTGGAGCGTTCCCGGTCCGTGTCTTCGATGCGCAGCAGCATCTTGCCCCCATGCCGCTTGGCATAGAGCCAGTTGAACAGGGCCGTGCGTCCCCCGCCGATATGCAGGAAGCCGGTGGGCGAGGGAGCGAAGCGGGTGACGACGGTCATCGCAGGGAACCTTGTTGAAATTCTTGAATATTGGCGCGGCCTTAGGAAGAAGGCTCGCGTCGGTCCGGCTCATCCACAGGGTGGTTTGGGCCGAAGCGTGGGCTCGTCTACCATGCAACCGACCCCGCGTTAAGCCAAAGCCATGACCCTAGATAACAAAGGAGAGCCAGACCGGATCCCGCGCAGCCTTGCGCGGGCAGCGGCACTGCCGCGCCCCTTTGGTTGGGGCCTGGATTGGCAGGCCCTCGACTGGCGCGGATGGCTGGAGCGCTGCCTTTCGCACGAGATTGCTCAGCGGCGGCTCTTCCCCTGGCTCGCCGTGTGCTTTGGCCTCGGCATCGTGCTTTTCTTCCAGGCCGACGAGCCCTCGCTCTGGGCTCCGCTCGCCGCGCTGTCGATTTGCGGAGCGGCGGCGATCCGGATGCGGCGCAGGCTTTTCGCCTTGTCCACGTGCCTTGCTCTCGCGGCTATCTTCGCCGGGTTCTCTGCGGGCGTCATCCGCACGCGCAATGTCGCGGCTCCCGTGTTGTCACGAATGATCATCGCGCCTGTTTCAGGCTTCATCGAAGCGGTGGAGGAGCGGGAGGAGGGCAAGCGCGTCCTGCTGCGGGTCACCTCCCTGCAGGGCGTTGGCGATGGCGAACGTCCGGAGCGCGTTCGTGCTTCCATCCGCAAGGCGGGAGATCTCGCGGCCGGTCAGTTCATCACCGGCACGGCGCGGCTCCTGCCACCGCCACAACCCGCCTGGCCGGGCGGCTACGATTTCGCGCGCGATGCCTATTACAAGGGGATCGGAGCGGTCGGCTCGTTCACCGGCGCGGTCCGTCGGATTGAGCCACCTACATCGCCAGATTGGTCCTTGAAGCTCGCGGCATATGTGGACGAGGCCCGCAATGCGCTTACGCAACGCATTGCCTCCGCAATCGGTGGCGCCGCCGGTGGCGTAGGGGCCGCGCTCGTTACCGGCAAGCGCGGGCTCATCGGCGAGCCTACCAACGATGTGCTGCGTTCGGCAGGCATCTATCACATCGTCTCGATCTCGGGCCTGCACATGGTCTTGGCGGCAGGGACGTTCTTCTGGCTCGTGCGCGCGCTGCTGGCACTGAGCCCGGATCTCGCTTTGCGCTGGCCCGTGAAGAAAATCGCGGCGATCGCCGCCATGATCGGCGCGACGGCCTATTGCATTTTTTCGGGCTCGGATGTTGCGACGCAGCGTTCGCTCGTCATGACGCTCGTCATGTTCGGCGCGATTCTTGCGGATCGTCCGGCATTGAGCATGCGCAATCTGTCCATTGCCGCGATCCTGGTCCTTGCTCGTGAACCGGAAGCTCTTCTCGGCCCGAGCTTTCAGATGTCGTTCGGCGCAGTTGCCGCAATGATGACTCTTGTGCCGCTGCTGCAATGGCGCAGGGAAGAGGGGGCGCACGCCACCTTGATCGACAAGACCATGTCGTGGGCCGGTCGATCCGCCTTCGGTCTCATGACGACCACTCTCGTCGCGAGCCTCGCCACGGCTCCCTTCGCGGCCTACCACTTCCAAACCCTCAATCCATACGGGCTCATCGGCAATGCGCTCGCGTTGCCGCTCGTGTCGTTGGTGGTGATGCCCGCAGCCGTTCTCGGCGTGCTCGCTTATCCCTTCGGTCTCGATGCGCCGGTCTGGATGCTGATGGGGGTTGCTGTTGAGAAGGTGCTCGGTGTCTCAGCCTGGGTGGGCGGCTTCAGCGGCTCGACAATCGTCGTGCCCGCGCTCGGCATGAGCGCTTTGGCGCTCCTGAGCCTTGGCCTTCTCGTGCTCACGATTCCGGCCTCGCCTTTGCGCTGGCTCGCGCTCTTTCCCGCAGGTGTCGGACTGGCCTTCGCGGTCGCTCCGGAGCGCTATGACATTTATGTGGACCGCGACGGAGCAGGCGCTGCCATCCGCAATGAGCGCGGAGAGCTGACATTGGTCGGAAAGCCTTCCGGATTCGTCACGGAACAATGGCTGCGGGCAGGTGGTGACGGACGCAGTGCGGATGACGCATCGCTCAAGCAGGCGGCCCAATGCGACATGCAAGGCTGCGTCGTCCAGACGGGCGCTCGGCGCGTCGTGGCCTTCGTTCAGGAGTTTTCGGCTTTCGAGGAGGATTGCCGCCGGGCCGCCATCGTGATCACCCGGCTCGATGCTCCGGAAACCTGCCGAGCGGCTGTCGTGTTGGATCGCAGGCGTCTCACAGAGCGTGGCGCGACCGCCATTCGCATGGGGCTCGAGGAATTTGAGATTCACTCGGTGAAAAAGGGGCGGGAGGTCCGGCCTTGGACCGTGCGGGAGAGCGCATCTCCGGCTAATGCCGCGAAAAGCTCTGCTCAGGAAAGACAGCGCCCGGCGCGGCCTGTTCCTGAGCAGGATATCCCAGAGGACGAGATCAGTAGCGGCGAACGAGACTGACGAGCTTGCCCTGGATTTTCACCCGGTCGGGGCCGAGGACGCGGGTCTCGTAGGCCTGGTTGGCGGCTTCCAGCGCAATCGAGGAGCCACGGCGGCGGAAGCGCTTGAGGGTTGCTTCCTCGTCGTCGATGAGGGCCACGATGATGTCGCCGGTATTCGCCGTATCCTGACGGCGGATGACGACGAGGTCGCCATCGAGAATGCCGGCCTCGACCATCGAGTCGCCACGCACTTCCAGGGCGAAGTGATCTCCCTGAGAGAGGAAATCGCCCGAGAGGGTGATGGAATGGCTGGGGTTCTGGATCGCGGAGATCGGCGTACCGGCAGCGATCCGGCCCATGACCGGGATCGAGGCGCCGTCGCGATAACGCTCCTCTGCCGCAGGCCGCGGCGTGGATTTCTTCTCGGTGAGGCCGCCTTCGACCACGCTCGGCGTGAAGCGGCGCTGACCGGCAGCTGCACCGACCGAATCGGGCAGGCGGATCACTTCGAGGGCACGGGCACGATTCGGCAGGCGGCGGATGAAGCCGCGCTCCTCGAGCGCCGTGATAAGGCGGTGAATGCCGGACTTCGACTTGAGGTCGAGGGCGTCCTTCATCTCGTCGAAGGACGGCGGAACCCCGGTTTCACGCAGCCGCTCATGGATGAAGCGGAGCAATTCGTGCTGCTTGCGCGTGAGCATGACAGACCCTTACTGCTCCCGAAATGGAGCGATTCTGGAAAACAAAGCAAGAACAGGTTAGCTGTTCCTGCTGTGTTCTGCAAGCCCATGCTTAAGGTGAAACGTATTTTTAGCAGAAGCGCGACAGCCGGATAACCCTGCAAGGCTCTCCCGCATGAGCCGCGGGTGCGTGAGGCGGGCGCACCAGAAGCGCCTCGGAGCGTTCAAGGATGCTCAGCATCGACGAATCCTGAATCAGGTGGGGCGTGGCGACCGGAAGCGGGATTCGTTCTGCGCGATGGGTGAGGGCGACCTCGAACTCTTCGGAAGAGAGCGAGGCGCGCATGTAGTCCTGCCGTGGGCCGTTTGCTGGCAAGTCAGCCCCCAGAATCGCAGCCTCCGTCGGGTCCGCATCGGGTTGGGCGTCGCCTAGCAGCGCACGAATGGCCGGGATGAGGAAGAGGACTGCGCAGACCAGCGACGAGACCGGATTGCCGGGAAGGCCCAGAAGCAGCATGTCGTCGAGCTTTCCATGCATCTGAGGCTTGCCGGGCCGAAGCGCCACGCGCCAGAAGCCGAGTTCCATGCCTTGCTGCTGCAGGGCCTGTTGCACGAGGTCGTGCTCGCCGACAGATGCGCCGCCGAGCGTGACGAGGATATCCGCCTTCGCATCGCGCGCGGCTTGGATTCTCTCCTCCAGGGATTCGAGCGTGTCGCGCGCAATTCCGAGATCGATGGCTTCTCCGCCGGCTTTTTCCACCATCAATGCGGTGGCAGGCAGGCTCGAGGCGGTGATCTGATCGGGACCGGCGGTCTCGCCTGCACGCACCAATTCATCACCGGTAGCGAGAATGGCGATGCGTGGCTTGCAGCGCACAGGCAGCGTTCCGTGGCCCATGGCTGCAGCCAGGCCGATATGGCGAGCATCGAGGCAGAGACCCGCCTGCAGCAGCACATCGCCTGCCGCGAAGTCGAGACCGGCCTTGCGGATGTGCTGGCTGTGACGCGGACGCTCCTTCACGATCACCTGATCGCCGGATTGCTCCGTGTCCTCCTGGATCACGACCGTATCCGCGCCGTCCGGCAGGGGAGCTCCTGTAAAGATGCGCACAGCCTGCTGCGGCCCTACATTCCCCACGAAACGGCGTCCTGCAGCGCTTGTGCCGATCAGATGCAATGATGTGGGAACCTGATCCACATCGACGCTGCGGACGGCATAGCCGTCCATGGCCGAAGCTGGAAAGGGCGGCTGATCGCGAAGGGCGCTTACATCCTCAGCAAGCGCACGGCCTGCACAGTGAATCAGCGGCACGCGCTCAATGGAAACCGGCTTTGCGACGCTTGCCAGCACGCGGGACAGAGCATCCTCGACCGGGATCAGGCTCATGGTGCCTCATACATTCCTGAGCGTCCGCCGCTCTTCATGCGAAGGCGCACGTTCTCGATCCGCATGCCTTTGTCGGCGGCTTTCACCATGTCATAGATCGTCAGGCACGTAACGGAAACGGCGGTGAGCGCTTCCATCTCGACGCCGGTCTGACCCGAAACCTTCACCTCCGCGGTCACGCGGATGCCGGGCAGGGCTTCATCGAGCGCGCAATCGACCTTCACTTTGGAAATCATGAGCGGATGGCAGAGTGGGATCAGCTCGTGCGTGCGCTTGGAGGCCATGATGCCTGCCAGCCGCGCGGTGCCGAGCACATCGCCCTTCTTCGCATCGCCCTGACGGATCAGCGCGAGGGTTTCCGGCTGCATCACCACGCAACCTTCGGCAATCGCGGTGCGGCTGGTGACATCCTTTTCCGAGACGTCGACCATGTTGGCCTCGCCGCTCGCATCGAGATGCGTGAGCTTCGTCATGCCGCCTCGCCGAACAGAAGACGCCGGGTGGCAGCCGTTACATCCGTCTGGCGCATCAGGCTCTCGCCCACGAGGAAGGTGCGGATATTCACCTTCGATAGCCGTTCGATGTCCTCAAGCGTGAAGATGCCGCTCTCGCCGACGATGATGCGGTCGGATGGAATAAGCGGGGCGAGCTCTTCGCTCACGGTGAGCGATACCTCGAACGTGCGCAGGTTGCGGTTGTTGATGCCGATGAGCTTGGTGCCGAGCGGGATCGCGCGCTCCAGCTCCGGACGATCATGCACCTCGACCAGCACGTCCATGCCGAGTTCGTGGGCCGTGTCGATGAGCGCGCGCGCTTCGTCGTCCGTTACGCTTGCCATGATCACGAGAATGCAATCGGCGCCCCAGGCCCGCGCCTCGTAAACCTGATACGGCTCGAACAGGAAATCCTTGCGCAGCGCCGGAAGGCCGGAGGCTTCGCGTGCCTGGTTCAGGTACTCGGGCTTGCCCTGGAAAGACGGCTCGTCGGTGAGAACGGAAAGGCAGGTCGCGCCGCCATCGGCATAAGCCCTGGCCAGGCTCGGCGGATCGAAATCGGCGCGGATCAGGCCCTTCGAGGGGCTTGCCTTCTTCACCTCGGCAATCAGGGCGGGGCGTCCCTCGGAGAGATGCTGCTCGATCGCCTTCGCAAAGCCACGCGGGGGCGATGCCTGCAGCGCAAGGCGCTTCATCTCGTCAAAAGGAATGGCAGCCTTCGCCGCAGCGATTTCCTGGCGCTTGTAGGCTTCGATCTGGCTCAGAACGTCGGTCATGACAGCCTCAAGCGTTGGAGACTTTGACGAGGCGCTCCAGCGTGCCCTTGGCCGCGCCGCTATCCAGCGCCTGCGACGCACGCTCCACCCCATCGCGCAGGTTCGTCACCGCATCCGCGATCAGGAGCGAGGCGGCTGCGTTGAGGACGGCTACGTCGCGATAGGCATTGCGCGCTCCGTCGAGCACAGCGCGGAGCGCTTTCGCATTGTGCTCCGGATCGCCGCCCTTCAGGTCCTCGAGCTTCGAGATCGGCAGGCCGACCTCCTCGGGCGTGACCGTGAAGCGGCGGATCGTTCCGTTCTCGAGGGCAGCCACGAAGGTCCGGCCCGTCGTGGTCATTTCGTCGAGCCCGTCGGAGCCATGCACGGTCCAGACCTTGCGCGAGCCCATTTCCTTCAGAACCTGGGTGAGGGGATCGAGCCAAGCTTCTGAAAAAACGCCGAGAAGCTGGTTCTTCACACCGGCCGGGTTGGAGAGCGGGCCGAGCAGGTTGAAAATCGTGCGGGTGCCAAGCTCCACGCGCACCGGCGCTACGTGGCGCATGGCGGCATGATGGGTCTGGGCGAACATGAAGCAGACCCCGGCTTCTTTGACGCAGCGCTCAAGGCCGCTCGGGTCGAGACCGAGTTTCACGCCGAGGCTTGCGAGTACATCCGCCGTGCCGGACTTGGAGGAGGCCGCGCGATTGCCGTGCTTGGCCACAGGCACTCCGCTGGCCGCGACGATGATCGAGGCCAGCGTCGAGATGTTGTAGCTGCCCGAGTGGTCGCCGCCCGTGCCCACGATGTCGATCGCGTTCTCGGGCGCCTTCACGGGAAGCATGCGCCCGCGCATGGCGGAGACGGCGCCGACGATCTCGTCGAGCGCCTCGCCGCGAACGCGGAGGGCCATGAGGAATGCGCCACCCTGGGCTGGCGTCACTTCGCCGGAGAGGAGATCGTCAAATGCCGATCGCGCTTCGTCCCGGGTCAGCGATGCGCCGGTGGCGACTTTGGCGAGATAGGATTTGAAGGATTCCATCGGTTCAATGCCTTGGGGTTTAAGCGGCGGTCGGGCGGTGCTCGGCGTTCCAGGCCGCCGCCAGATCGAAGAAGTTGCGCATGATCGTGGTGCCATGCTCCGAGAGGATGCTCTCGGGGTGGAACTGCACGCCATGGATCGGAAGCGAGCGGTGCGACAGGCCCATGACAAGGCCATCGGCCGTCTCTGCGGTGACAGCGAGGTCCGCCGGGCAGGTTTCCCGATCCACGATCAGGGAGTGATAGCGGGTCGCCTTGAACGGGCCGTTGATGCCGCGGAACACTGCCTGCCCGCTGTGCTCCACCTCGGACACCTTGCCGTGCATAGGCAGCGGGGCGCGGGAAACCGTGCCTCCGAAGACCTGCCCGATGGTCTGAAGGCCGAGGCAGACGCCGAAGGTCGGAATGGTGGGCGAGGCGCGCTGCACGAGATCCAGGCAGATGCCGGCCTCATTGGGCGTGCAGGGGCCCGGCGACAGCACGATGGCATCGGGCGGCGAAGCCAGAACCTCATCCGTGGTGATGGCGTCGTTGCGCACCACATCGACGGATGTTGCGAGTGGACCGAGCAGATGCACCAGATTCCAGGTGAAGCTGTCGTAATTGTCGATCACGAGAACGCGGGTCATGGCGCACCGACGTTCGCGTAATGAGGAAGGGCGGTCAAGGGCAGGCCCATCATTGACCGATCCTCGCCTGGCTTGCGAAGCGCACGGCTTCTTCGGCAGCCTTGAACAGCGCCTTGGACTTGTTGATGCATTCCTGCTGCTCGGAGGCCGGATCGGAATCGTAGACGATGCCCGCGCCTGCCTGGACGGCCATGCGCCCATCCTTCACGACGGCCGTGCGCAGCACGATGCAGGTGTCCATCTCGCCGTTGGCACCGAAATAGCCGATGCAACCGGCATAAGGTCCGCGCTTGTCCTTCTCCAACTCGTCGATGATCTGCATGGCGCGCACTTTCGGCGCGCCGGAGACGGTTCCGGCCGGGAAGCCTGCCGTCAGGGCGTCGAGGGCGTCGAAGGAGGGATCGAGCCTGCCTTCCACGTTCGAGACGATGTGCATCACCTGGCTGTAATATTCGAGGAAGAACGAATCCGTGACCTGCACGGTGCCCATCTCCGCCACGCGGCCCACATCGTTGCGGCCGAGATCGAGCAGCATGAGGTGCTCGGCGCGCTCCTTCTGGTCGGCGAGGAGGCTTTCCGCGTGGGCGCGATCCTCGGCGGCCGTCTTGCCGCGCGGGCGAGTTCCGGCGATGGGTCGGATCGTGACCTTGCCGTCGCGCATCCGCACCAGGATCTCCGGCGAGGAGCAGACGATCTGGAAATCCTCGAAGTCGAGATAGCAGAGGAACGGCGCCGGATTGACACGTCGCAACGAGCGATAAAGAGCGAAGGCGGGCAGGGGGAAGGCTGCCTCGAAACGCTGGGACAGCACCACCTGGAAGATGTCTCCGGCGCGGATGTAATCCTTGGCCTTCGCCACCATCGCCTCGAACTCTTCCGGCGTCGTATTCGACACCGGCGGATCGAAATGGATGGCGGTCGGATCGGTGCGATCCTCGATAGGAAGCGGCTGTTCGAGGGACTGTGTCACTCCGTCGATCCGCGAGAGCGCTGCCTCATAGGCCGCCTTCGCTGAAACTCCGGGTTGAGGCCGCACCGGCGTGATGAGCGAGACTTCGTCCTTTACCGCATCGAACACCACCATCACGGTCGGGCGGATGAGGATGGCGTCCGGCACCTTCAGCACGTCCGGATTGGGCTCGGGCAGGCGCTCCATCTGGCGCACCATGTCGTAGCCGAGATAGCCGAAGAGGCCCGCCGCCATGGGCGGCAGGTCGTCGGAGAGCGGCAGGGCGCTTTCCTTGATCAAGGCGCGCAGGCTGTCGAGGGCAGGGAGGTCGTCCTCGACGAACTGCTTGTCGCGAGAAAGCGCATGGCGGTCGATGGAAGCGACGCCGTCCTGGCATTGCCACACGAGATCCGGATCGAGACCGATCATCGAAAAGCGGCCGCGCGTGGCGCCGCCTTCGACGGATTCCAGCAGAAAGGCGGAGCCTTTCCGATGGTGCCGCAGCTTGATGAAGGCTGCGACGGGGGTGAGAAGATCGCCCACGAGGGTGGCGCGCAAAACCCCGGCCTCGCCCTCCTCATAAGCCTTCGCGAAAGTCTCGAAATCGGGCGCAATGCTCATGAATCAGAATTCGCCGCTACCGGTCGCCTGCTGCAGGGCCTGCTGGTTGATGGTGACGCCGAGATCCTGGCGGGCCTGGGCGATGTACTGGTTGATCAGGTCGTCGCTCATGCCGTTGCGCAGCTGCGTATCGATGTTCTGCGCTTCCTGCGTGGTGGTGACCATCGGAGGCACAGTGGCCGCCGTGACCTTGAAGACGGCGCGGGAATCGGCAGCGTTCGAAGCATTGCCCGCCTTGCCCACGGGGGTGGCGAAGATGCGGTTCACGGCTTCCGCCGACAGATCGTCCTTGTTCGCGTTGCGGGCGAGGTCGGTGGCGTTCTTCACCGGCGCGTTCACCTCCTGCGCGACAGCCTCGATGGCTTCGCCCTTCTCAAGGCGCTCGGTGAGCTGACGGGCCTTCTCGGAAAGGCGCTGGCCGACTTGATCGTCGCGCCATTGCGCGACCACCTGATCGCGAACTTCATCGAGGGTCTTCTCACGGGAAGCCTCGATGCCGGTCACGTCGTACCAGACATAGCCGGAACCGGTGCGCAGAGCCTCGTTGTCCACGCCCATATCCGAGGCGAAGACCGCCTTGGCGAAGGCGTCACGCTCGGGCACATCGACCGGGTTTCCGGCCTTGTCGAGGCCCTGGGCGTCGATGGCTGGAATCTGGATAAGGGTCAGGCCCTTCTCCTTGGCGATATCGGCCAGCGGCTTTGCGCCGGCGCGCAGGTCCTCGATCTCGTCGTGGATCTTCTCAAGCTCGCTCTGGGCGCGCTCGCGGGCGATCTCGCTGCGGATTTCGGCGGCCACTTCCTCGAAGGGGCGCACGGCTTCCGGCTGAATCTGCGTGACACGGAGGAGCACCGGGCCGAAGCGTCCGGCGACCGGGGCGCTCACGCCGTTCTGCTCCAGCGCGAAGGCGGCCTCGGCCACGGCCGGATCGAGCATTTCGGCCCTCGTGAACGTGCCGAGGTCCAGGCCGGAGGCCGCGACGCCGCGCTCGGCGGCAACGGCTTCGAAGGCCGCGCCTTCCTTGATCTTGGCGGATGCAGCCTGCGCATCGTCCATGGAGGTGAAAGGGATCTGCTGGATCGTGCGGCGCTCGGGCTGGCCGTACTTCGCCTTCTGCTGCTCGTAGCGTTGGCGGGCATCCGCGTCCGAGACGGTGTCCGGCTTGGCGATAGCGGCGGCATCAAGCGCCATGGCGTTGGCGGCGCGGTATTCCGGAGCCCGGAATGTGCCCTTGCGCTCTTCATAGAAACTCTGGAGCTGCTCGTTGGTGGGGGCGGGAACGTCACCTGCCAGAGCAGCGGTGAGCAGGAAGTAGGACGCGTTGCGGCGCTCCGCGGCGTAGCGGTGAAGAGCTTCCTTGGCGGCGTTCGGCACGGTCACATCGCCGGCAAGAGCCTCCGCCAGATGAGCGCGGGCCATGGAGGCGCGCTGTTCCTGAACAAATCCCGCCTCGGACAATCCTGCATTGCGGAGCGCCTGATCGAACAGCGCGCGGTTGAACTGGCCGTCGGCGCCCCTGAAGGCCGGATTCTCGACGATGGAGCGGGCCACAAGCTCGTCCGAGACGGAAAGGCCCAGACCTTTTGCCTCCTCGGCCAGCACGGCCTCGGTGACGAGGCTGTTGAGAACCTGCTGATCGAGACCGAACAGGCGGGCCTGCTCCGGCGTGATGACTGTGCGGAACTGACGGCCGAGCTGCTGAAGCTGGTTGGTGTAGGCGTTGCGCACCTGATTGACCGAAATCGTGGTCTTTCCGACCTCTGCCACCGTCGAGGCCGGCTGGGCACGGAAGATGTCGCCGATGCCCCAGATGGCGAAGCTGACGATCAGGGCGCCGAAAAAGATGAAGGCAATCGCTTTGCCGACAACGGTCTGGCCGGCCTTGCGCATGTTCCGAAGCATCGTGAACCCGTTCTCAAAAAACTCGTTTAACAGGGCGATAGCCCATCAAAGGCCCGGGGAAAAGGGCAAGTCTGGTTGAAAGAAGCCCTAAGGCTCTGCTACTGCCAAGTTATCAAGCGTGACAGGAGTGCATGAATGAGCGTCGATCGGCCACGCCCGCTGGTAGCGGGAAACTGGAAAATGAACGGATTGATGAGGTCCTCCGCGAAGGTCCTTGGCGAAGTTCATGCCGGCTACACGCCCGGCCTCAGAGCCAGGGTCGACCTCGTCGTCTGCCCCCCGGCAACGCTCGTCTCGGCTTTCGCTCACATGTCCGTGGGCACTCGGGTCGGGATCGGCGGCCAGGATTGCCACGCCAAGGAATCGGGCGCTTTCACCGGCGATGTTTCCGCCGAGATGCTGGCCGATGCCGGAGCGGCTTACGTCCTCGTCGGCCATTCCGAGCGCCGCCAGTACCACAAGGAAAAGGATGCGGATGTCTGCGCCAAGGCTGTGGCGGCCCATAGGGCAGGGCTCACGGCCATCGTCTGCGTGGGCGAAACCCGCGAGGAGCGCGAGGCCGGCAAAACCCTCGCTGTCGTCCGCAAGCAGCTGCGGGGCTCAATTCCGGTCGATTCCAACAGCCACAACCTCGTGGTGGCTTATGAGCCCGTCTGGGCCATCGGGACTGGCCTGACCCCGACCGCCGCGGACGTGGCAGAGGTCCATGCCGCCATCCGCGAGGAGCTGAAGCGCCTCGTGGGCAAGGCCGATCATGCCAAGGTGCGCATTCTCTACGGCGGCTCCGTAAAACCCTCGAACGCAGCCGAGCTGATGGCTGTGGAGAACGTCAACGGCGCTCTCGTGGGAGGCGCAAGCCTCGTTGCTGCAGATTTCCTGGCGATTGCCGGGGCATATCTCAGCTAAGGGGCTTACCGATAAGCGTTTTGCCTCATTTCTGGTCGGCAAAGCGCTTTCAACCCGCAAAAGGCGGCTTGCGGGTCTTTGATCCTGCGCCCACCTATGCTACAGGCCGCCGCAACGAACGGATTGCGAGCGGCTGACGCATTTTGAGCGCAGCCGCTTGAGGTTTTTGGAACGATGCAAACAGTTCTCATCATAGTCCACCTGATCATTGTGCTCGCCCTGATCGGCGTGGTTCTCCTGCAGCGCTCCGAGGGCGGCGGCATGGGCCTCGGCGGCGGTGGCGGAGGCGGTGTATCCGGCTTCATGACCGGTCGCGGCCAAGCCAATGCGCTCACCCGCGCCACAGCGATTCTTGCCGGCCTCTTCTTCGTGACGAGCATCGCGCTCACCGTCATGGCGACGTCGGGCCGCGCACCTCGCTCGATCCTCGACGGCGCTGCTCCGGCGGCTCCCGCAGGCCAGCAGGCGCCCGGCGCCCCGCAGGGCGGCAACGTCCTCGAGCAGCTTCAGCGCCTCCAGGGTGATCAACCGGCTGCCCCGGCTGTCCCCGGCGCTCCGGTGCCGGCGCCCGCAGCGCCCCAGCAGTAAGCGAACAGCAGGGCCGGACCTCCGGCCCTCTTCTTTTGTGGATGGTTTCGGAGTGTGACGATTCGCGGATTGCGAATCGGCACTCCTTTTTGATGGATAGGGGTCCATGACGCGGTACGTATTTATCACCGGCGGCGTGGTGTCTTCGCTCGGCAAGGGTCTGGCTTCGGCGGCCCTGGGAGCGCTTCTCCAAGCTCGCGGCTACAAGGTCAGGCTTCGTAAGCTCGACCCATATCTCAACGTCGATCCGGGGACGATGAGCCCCTATCAGCACGGCGAGGTCTTCGTGACCGATGACGGTGCCGAGACGGATCTCGACCTCGGCCATTACGAGCGCTTCACCGGCGTTCCGGCCACCAAAGCCGACAACATCACCACCGGCCGGATCTATCTCGACATCATCACCAAGGAGCGGCGCGGCGACTATCTCGGCGCCACGATCCAGGTGATTCCGCATGTCACGAACGCCATCAAGGACTTCGTGCTCACGGGCAACGAGGGCTTCGACTTCGTGCTGGTCGAGATCGGCGGCACGGTCGGCGACATCGAGGGCCTTCCGTTCTTCGAGGCGATCCGCCAGCTCGGCAACGATCTGCCGCGCGGCCAGGCGATCTACGTCCATCTGACGCTGCTGCCGTTCATCCCGTCCGCGGGCGAGCTGAAGACCAAGCCGACGCAGCACTCCGTCGCGGAACTGCGCTCCATCGGCATCCAGCCCGACATCCTGCTCTGCCGTACGGATCGCGAGATTCCGAAGGACGAGCGCCGCAAGCTCGCTCTCTTCTGTAACGTGCGCGAGACGGCTGTGATCGAGGCGCGCGACGCCCGTTCGATCTACGACGTGCCGCTGGCCTATCACGAAGCCGGTCTCGACAGCGAGGTTCTGGCCGCTTTCGGCCTCGATGCCGCCAAGGCTCCGAATCTGAGCCGCTGGACTGGCATTTCCGAGCGCGTGCACAATCCCGAGGGCGAGGTGAACATCGCCGTCGTCGGCAAGTACACAGGCTTGAAGGACGCCTACAAGTCGCTCATCGAGTCCCTGCACCATGGTGGCATCGCCAACCAGGTGAAGGTGAACCTGCACTGGATCGAGAGCGAGGTTTTCGAGAACGAGGACCCGGCTCCGTTCCTGGAAGGCATTCATGGAATCATGGTGCCCGGCGGCTTTGGCCAGCGCGGCGCAGAAGGCAAGATCCGGGCGGCCAAGTTCGCCCGCGAGCGCAAGGTGCCGTATTTTGGCATCTGTTTCGGCATGCAGATGGCCGTGATCGAGGCGGCGCGTTCGCTCGCCGGCATCAAGGACGCCAACTCGACCGAGTTCGGCCCAACCCCTGAGCCCGTTGTCGGCCTGATGACCGAGTGGCTGCGCGGCAACGAACTCGAGAAGCGTACCTCCAGCGGCGATCTCGGCGGCACCATGCGCCTCGGCGCCTATCAGGCCAAACTCGCCCCCGGCAGCAAGGTGGCGGAGATCTATGGCGGCTCGGAAATCTCCGAGCGTCACCGTCACCGCTACGAGGTGAACATGTCCTATCGCGAGAAGCTGGAAGCCAAGGGCTTGCGCTTCTCCGGCGTGTCGCCCGACGGCGTTCTGCCCGAGATCGTGGAATACGAGGACCATCCCTGGTTCATCGGCGTTCAGTACCATCCGGAACTGAAGTCGCGCCCCTTCGAGCCGCACCCGCTCTTCAAGAGCTTTATCCACGCGGCGGTCGAACAGAGCCGCTTAGTCTAAGGAATGTCACGAGACTCGACCCTGGTATTGTAACAATGTACCCTGGTCGAGTTCGTCACCTTGGATTTTGAGAGCCGATGAAGACCAATACAAAGCTTCTCTTGCTGGCCGCTGCTTTCGTCCTGTGTTGTTGCTTCGTGGGAGCAATAGCTTTTGCGGCAGGGATTAGCCTCGGCGGCATCAATGTTGTGATCATACCGAGCTTCGCGACGGTCCTTTTGATCGTAGTGGCCTTTTTTGTTTATTGGATCTTCGACTGACCCGCTTAGCGGCAGCGATGTCCTACCTGTTGTGAAGTAGATTTGTCTTTCAGACGAGTGCCCTAGTTAGTGTGAGCGCTTGTCTCGTGAGACGGCATTGCAGGATATTGGGACATATGAATCGCCGGATCGACCACCTCGTCATTGCCGTTCGCGACCTCGACAAGAGCGCCGATTTTTACCACAGGCTCGGATTCCAGGTCGGCGCGCGCAACCGACATTCCTGGGGCACGGAAAACCGGCTCGTCCAATTTCCCAGCGCGTTCCTCGAGCTGATCACGGTCGGCGAGGGCGCCCGGATCCCGCCGCACAATCAGGGCCATTTCAGCTTCGGTGCTTTCGTGCAGGACTACCTCCGCGACCGTGAGGGGCTCGCCATGCTGGTGCTCGAGAGTCAGGATGCCAAGGCGGACGCCGCATATTTTGCGCAGAAAGGCCTCGGGTCGTTTGAGCCCTTCCATTTCGAGCGTACCGGCAAGAGGCCTGACGGCAGCGACACGAAGGTCGCCTTTACGCTGGCTTTCGCGTCTGACAAGGCCGCGCCCAAGGCGGGCTTCTTCGTCTGTCAGCAGCACTATCCTGAGAACTTCTGGAACCCGGCCTTCCAGGCCCACGAGAACGGAGCCCTGGGGCTGGCGACGGTAGCGCTGGCCGCGCCGGAGCCGAGCCTCTGCAAGAAGTTCCTCGTAGATTTCACGGGCAGCATTCCGACGAGTCCGGCCCTGCACGATCTCTCGTTCCGCCTCGGCGATGCCCATCTCGATGTGATGACGCCGGACGATGCGGCCGAGAGCTATGTCTCGGTCGAGGCCGAGCTGGACCAGCCGTCCTTCGTTGCTTTTGCGGTCCGGGTGGAAGACATCCAGCTCCAGTCCCAGCGGCTGGAAGCGAGCGAAATCCCTTATCAGCATGTGGGCAGCAGGCTCGTGGTGCCGGCCAGCGCCGCCCATGGCGTCGCCATCGCATTCGAGCCAACGCAAAATTAACCATAAGCCCCTAACGATCCTGTGAAATAAATCGTAGGGGCATATCGTGACTTCCACTCTGGCAGGCTTGTTCGACTTCCTGGTCTACTTCGTCGTCGCCGTTATTCTCGTAGCGGTGTACTTGGGCATCTATACCCTCGCGACCATGCACAACGAGTTCGCGCTGATCCGCCAGAACGTAATCTCCGCCTCGACCGCTCTCGGCTTCAGCCTTGTCGGCTTCGCGCTGCCGCTCGGCAGCGCCATCGTCCATGCGCAGGGGATCGTCGACCTGCTCGTCTGGGGCCTCGTGGCCTTGTCGGTTCAAATCCTCGTCTACTGGCTCGTGCGTCTCGTAATGCCGAATCTGTCCCAGCGGATCGCGGCAGGCGAGATGGCCGCGGCCCTGTTCCTCGGCGCCGCCTCGCTCTCCGCCGGCATCATCAACGCCGCGTCGATGACGTTCTAGATGCAACGCGTCATCCCGGACGGCATAGCCGAGCCGGGATCGTCTGCAGGATAGAGCGCCAATCTCGTCATACGATCCCGGATCTTCGCTCCGCTGCGTCCGGGATGACGCCAAGGCTGCTGCGGGTACGACACATCACCGCTTCCCGTTCGGCCTGAAACGGAGTAGGTGACTGCCCATGACCGACACCAAATCGACCCAATCCGTCGTCGAGGCCGGCTCCGTCCGCTTCGGCAATCATCTGCCGCTCAGCATCATTGCGGGCCCCTGCGCCATGGAAAGCCGCGATCACGCGCTGGAAATGGCGGCGGCGCTCAAGGAGATCACGGGGCGCCTCGGCCTCGGTCTCGTCTACAAGTCGTCCTTCGACAAGGCGAACCGCACCTCGATCAACAGCGCCCGCGGCATCGGCCTGGACAGGGCGCTCGCCGTCTTTGCCGAGGTGAAGGAAAAGTTCGGCCTTCCCGTCATTACCGACGTGCATGAGAACGACCAATGCGCTGCTGTCGGCGAGGTGGTCGATATCCTCCAGATTCCGGCCTATCTCTGCCGCCAGACCGACCTTCTCGTCGCCGCCGCCAAGACGGGGCGCGTGGTGAACGTGAAGAAGGGCCAGTTCCTGGCTCCCTGGGACATGGCCAATGTCGCCGAGAAGGTGCGGGCCTCGGGCAATCCCAACGTCATGCTCACCGAGCGCGGCGCTTCCTTCGGCTACAACACCCTTGTCTCGGATATGCGGGGTCTCCCGATCATGGCCGAGACCGGCGCGCCGGTGATCTTCGACGCCACCCATTCCGTGCAGCAGCCTGGCGGCAAGGGCGCGACATCCGGCGGTCAGCGGGAGTTCGTGCCGGTCCTGGCGCGCGCAGCAGTGGCTGTCGGCGTCGCCGGTGTCTTCATCGAGACCCATCAGGATCCCGACAAGGCCCCCTCCGACGGCCCCAACATGGTGCCGCTGAAGGAACTCGAAGCCCTCCTCGCGCAGCTGAAGGCGTTCGACGCGCTGGCCAAGGGCAAGGCGGCATAAGGATCTGCATCTGCCTCTATGAATATTGAGGGGAGCAGGTGTGCGTTCCTGCTTCTCCTCCTTCGACAAGGGCATGATATGAAACGAGAGGCCGCATCCTGCGGCCTTTTTCGTCAAGAGCGTCATGTCCTCACGCAATCTCATCCTGATCCTCGCCGTCAGCGGCTTCGCCAGCACTTTCTCCGCTCGTGCGGTCGAGCCCATGGTGGGAGTGATTGCCCGTGACCTGAGCTCCACGCCGCAGACCATCGCGCTTCTCTCGGCAGCTTTCGCGCTGCCCTATGCCTTCATCCAACCGGTCCTCGGCCCCATCGGCGATGCGCTCGGCAAGGAGCGCGTGATGAAGGTGGCGCTCTCGCTGCTTTTCCTGGCGCTCGCCGGTTCCTTCTTCGCGCCCAATACCGAAACGCTTTTCGCGCTTCGCATCATCGCCGGCATGGCGGCCGGCGGCGCGGTGCCGCTCTCCATCGCTCTCATCGGCGATCGGGTGGAAATGGCCCAGCGCCAGGTGGCGCTCAGCCGCTACCTCGTCGCCGTCATCGTCGGCCAATTGGCAGGCTCGTCGCTCGCCGGACTTCTGGCGGAATGGATCGGCTGGCGCGGCGTGTTCGGCCTCTCGACCCTGATGATGGCCTGCGCCCTGGCTGCCACGGTCATTGGTTTTCGCGGAGCCCTCCCGGGCGGGCGGTTCGATCCGCGCACGGCCATCCTGCGCTATCGGGACATTCTCTCCAATCCACGCGCGCTGTTTCTTTTTGCATCAGTCTTCGTGGAAGCCTGCGCGATCTTCAGCGTCTTTCCCTATATCGCGCCTTTGCTCGAGGAGAGGGGTGGAGGCGGAGCGACCGAGGCCGGTTTCGCCATCGGCGGCTTTGCCGTCGGCGGGCTCGTCTATTCGGCGCTCGTAAGCTGGATGCTCAGAAGGCTCGGGCTCGGGCGCATTCTCATCGGAGGAGGCTTCTTCGCGGCGGCGGCCCTGCTGGCCCTCGGGTTCGCCGGGGACTGGAAGCTCGATTTCCTGGCCCTCCTGTTCATGGGCCTCGGCTTCTACATGATGCACAACACCTTCCAGGCCCAGGTGACCGAGGTCGCGCCGGGAGCGCGCGCTTCCGCCGTCGCGCTCCACGCCTTCTCGTTCTTCTGCGGCCAGGCGCTCGGCGTCGTGCTCATGGGTTTCGGATTGCGCCACATGGGCCTTACGGCCTCGACCATGATCGCGGCAGCCGTCATTCTGGCCGTGGGCGTCAACGCCTCGCTCGTGCTGAGCCGCGGGAAGAACTAGCGGGCCCGATAGGGCGCGACGCCCTGGTCCGGCAGCCAGAGGTTCTTCGGCACTTCGCCCGTCTGCCAGAACACATCGATGGGGATGCCGCCGCGCGGATACCAGTATCCGCCAATGCGCAGGTAGCGAGGCTCCAGCAGTTCCGTCAGGCGCTTGCCGATGGCCACCGTGCAATCCTCATGGAACGCGCCGTGGTTGCGGAAGCTGTGCATGTAGAGCTTGAGCGACTTCGATTCCACGAGCCAGGGCCCTGGCACGTAGTCGATCACGATGATCGCGAAATCGGGCTGTCCGGTCACCGGGCACAGGGAGGTGAATTCCGGCACCGTGAACCGCGCGAGATAGTCGGTATCGGGATGCGGGTTCGGCACCCGGTCGAGCGTCGCCTCTTCGGGAGTTTGGGGCAGGGCGCTTGCCTGCCCTAGCTGGAGATGGGTGTCTGTGATCATATTTCACCTTGGATCAATGCTTTATCGGTTGCTCTCGTCCTTGCCCGCTTCGTGATTTCGGTCAATAAGCCATGTCATGACGTGAGGCCGCACCAGTGTTGACGGCCATTTTGCAAGCCTTAGGGAGGCCGCCTACATGACCGCGATTATCGACGTATACGCCCGCCAGATCCTCGACAGCCGTGGCAATCCCACTGTCGAGGTGGATGTAACCCTCGAAGACGGCTCCATGGGCCGCGCAGCCGTTCCGTCGGGCGCGTCCACGGGCGCGCATGAGGCCGTCGAGCTGCGTGACGGCGACAAGTCGGTCTATCTCGGCAAGGGCGTGCAGAAGGCCGTCGATGCCGTGAACAACGAGATCCTCGACGCCATCGGCGGCCTGGACGCCGAGGAGCAGGTGCTCATCGACGAGACCATGATCGAGCTCGACGGCACCCCGAACAAGGCCCGCCTCGGCGCCAACGCCATCCTCGGCGTCTCGCTCGCTGTCGCCAAGGCTGCCGCCGAGGCATCGACCCTGCCGCTTTATCGCTATGTGGGCGGCACTCAGGCACGCGTCCTGCCGGTTCCGATGATGAACATCATCAACGGTGGCGCTCACGCCGATAACCCCATCGACTTCCAGGAATTCATGATCATGCCGGTCGGCGCGCCGACCCTGGCAGAGGCCGTCCGCATGGGCGCCGAGGTGTTCCACACCCTGAAGAAGGCTCTCAAGGACGCCGGTCACAACACAAATGTGGGCGACGAGGGCGGTTTCGCCCCGAACCTGCCTTCGGCGGAGGCTGCCCTCGACTTCATCATGAAGTCGATCGAGCAGGCCGGTTACAAACCCGGCAAGGACATGGTGATCGGTCTCGATTGTGCCGCCACCGAGTTCTTCAAGAACGGCACTTATGTCTATGAGGGCACGGGCCAGAAGCTCTCGCCGCAGCAGCAGGCCGAGTACCTGGCGAAGCTCGTCTCCGCTTACCCCATCGCCACCATCGAGGACGGCATGTCCGAGGATGATTGGGAGGGCTGGAAGGCCGTGACCGAACTCGTCGGCAACAAGTGCCAGCTCGTGGGCGACGATCTTTTCGTCACCAACGTGAAGCGCCTCTCGCAGGGCATCAAGCAGGGTGTGGCCAACTCCCTCCTCGTGAAGGTGAACCAGATCGGCACGCTCACCGAGACGCTGGCCGCCGTCGATATGGCCCACCGCGCCGGCTACACCGCCGTCATGTCCCACCGCTCTGGCGAGACGGAGGATTCCACCATTGCCGACCTCGCCGTCGCCACGAATTGCGGACAGATCAAGACCGGCTCGCTCGCCCGTTCAGACCGGACGGCCAAGTACAACCAGCTCATCCGCATCGAGGAAGAGCTCGGCTCCCAGGCCGTCTATGCCGGCCGTGCTGCCCTGAAGGCTCTGGCGTAACGAAATAACCGCATACGAGTTAAGTGAGGGCCGCCGAAAAGCGGCCCTTTTTCTTTTGCTTCGCCCCATTGTCGTTCCGGGGAGAGCGATAGCGAGAGCCCGGAACCCATAAGCACGGCAAGGGCCAAATGAAGCTCCCGGATTCCGCTGTGAGGTCTGGGAATGACTACGGGGTAGCAACTGTCTAAACGCCTCCTTAACCATGTGTCCGGTAGAGATACCGCATGGTGATCCGCAGGCGACTGAGACGATTCTTGATACCGCTGGTGCTCTACAGCATCTCGGCAGCGGTTGCGGCTTACTTCGTGCATCACGCCCACAGCGGTGCGCGCGGCATCGAGGCTCAGGAGAAATATGAGGCTCAGATGGCCGAGCTGAACAAGGAACTCGACGAACTTAAAGCGGAGCGAACGAACTGGGAGCGCCGTATCGCGTTGTTGAGAAGTGACCAGATCGACCGCGATCTTCTCGAGGAACGAGCGCGTGTCATGTTGGGACGTGTCCATAAGAACGATCTGGTGATCATCACAGGACCTTAACCAAGATAGCCCCAAAGAACTAATTAACTCAAATTCTGTTAATTAGAAATTCTTTTGTAATATCAGCACGTTGCGCGATTCATTGTGCAGCGCAAAAGGTCGTTTGGGCCTCTCGATTTCCGATTCCGACTGCGCTACAACTTTCGTCGAGGAAACCCTTCGGAGGAACCGATGGCTGTTGCTGCCCGCAAGGCGGGTCGTGCCGGTACTGGCGCGGCTAACAAGTCCACTTCCAGCAAAGGCTCTGTACGCGGAGCCGCTCCCAATACCCCACAATTCGACAAGAACCAGGATCTCGCAGCTTACAATGACATGCTGTTGATCCGTCGCTTCGAAGAGAAGTCCGGCCAGATGTACGGCATGGGTCTCATCGGCGGTTTCTGTCACCTCTATATCGGCCAGGAGGCCGTGGTCGTCGGCATGCAGATGGCGACGAAAGAGGGCGATCAGGTGATCACCGGCTACCGTGATCACGGGCACATGCTGGCCTGCGGCATGGATGCGAAAGGCGTCATGGCCGAATTGACGGGGCGCCGCGGCGGCCTGTCGAAAGGCAAGGGCGGCTCCATGCACATGTTCTCGAAAGAGAAACATTTCTATGGCGGCCACGGCATCGTCGGCGCTCAGGTGTCGCTCGGCACCGGCATCGCCTTCGCGAACCATTATCGCGAGAACGGCAATGTCTGCCTCACCTATTTCGGTGACGGCGCGGCCAACCAGGGCCAGGTCTACGAGAGCTTCAACATGGCGCAGCTCTGGAAGCTGCCGGTCGTCTACGTGATCGAGAACAACCGTTACGCCATGGGCACGGCGGTGACCCGCGCCTCGGCGCAGACCGATTTCTCGAAGCGCGGCGTGTCCTTCGGCATCCCGGGCGAGCAGGTGGACGGCATGGATGTCCGCGCGGTCTACGCCGCCGGCCAGCGCGCCATCGAGCACGCCCGCTCCGGCAAGGGCCCCTATATTCTCGAGATGCAGACCTACCGCTATCGCGGCCACTCCATGTCCGATCCGGCGAAGTATCGCACGAAGGACGAAGTGACCCGCATGCGCGAAGAGTTCGATCCCATCGAGCAGGTGCGCCGCCGTCTGCTGGAGAGCTGGAAGCTGTCGGAAGACGAGCTGAAGGCCATCGACAGCAAGGTGCGCGAGATCGTGAACGAGGCGGCCGAGTTCGCCACGCACGATCCGGAGCCCGATCCGTCCGAGCTCTACACCGATATCCTGCTCTAAGCGGCGCTTCTCTCAGCGCCGGTTCCCCCATCTCGCCGCAGCGACAATCAAAACGAGTCTTTCATGGCGACCGATATTCTCATGCCCGCCCTTTCTCCCACCATGGAGCAGGGCAAATTGGCCAAGTGGCTGAAAAAAGAAGGCGATAAGGTCAAGCCCGGCGACGTGCTGGCCGAAATCGAAACCGACAAGGCGACCATGGAGGTCGAGGCGATCGACGAGGGCGTCCTCGCCAAAATCCTGGTTTCCGACGGCACCGACAACGTGGCCGTGAACACTCCCATCGCCATCCTGGCCGGTGAGGGTGAGGACGTCTCGGCGGCAGCCTCTTCGTCACCGGCGCCTGCCGCTCCCAAGGCGGAGGCGCAGCCTGCACCCACGCCCGACATGGAGCGTGAGGGAATGGCGGACCGTCCTTCACCGGATGCGATCCCGGGCACCGATGCGGCTCCGGTCGCCCAGCCCGCCGCGCCGTCGGTGATCACCAACCGCACCGCCTACAACGCCATGGCGGAAATTCCGGAAGGCACGGAGCTGGTCAACATGACCGTCCGCGAGGCTCTTCGCGATGCCATGGCCGAGGAGATGCGCAAGGACGGCTCGGTCTTCGTCATGGGCGAGGAAGTGGCCGAATATCAGGGTGCGTACAAGGTCACCCAAGGGTTGCTGCAGGAATTCGGCGCCAAGCGCGTGATCGACACGCCGATCACGGAACATGGCTTTGCCGGCGTCGGCGTGGGTGCCGCCTTTACGGGCCTGCGTCCCATCGTCGAGTTCATGACCTTCAACTTCGCCATGCAGGCGATCGACCAGATCATCAACTCTGCGGCCAAGACCCTCTACATGTCCGGCGGCCAGCTCGGCGCGCCCATCGTGTTCCGCGGCCCCAACGGCGCAGCGGCCCGCGTGGCGGCCCAGCACAGCCAGGACTTCGCCGCCTGGTACTCGCAGATTCCCGGCCTCAAGGTGGTCGCTCCCTACAGCGCCTCCGACGCCAAGGGCCTGCTCAAGAGCGCCATCCGCGACCCGAACCCGATCATCTTCCTCGAGAACGAGATCCTCTACGGCCAGTCGTTCCCAGTGCCGAAGCTCGACGACTTCACGGTTCCGATCGGCAAGGCACGCATTCATCGCGAGGGCACGGACGTCACCATCGTCTCGTTCTCCATCGGCATGACCTACGCGCTCAAGGCCGCTCAGGAGCTCGAGAAGGAAGGCATCTCCGCCGAGGTGATCGACCTGCGCACCATCCGTCCGATGGATACCGAGACCATCGTCGCCTCCGTCATGAAGACGGGCCGCTGCGTCACGGTGGAAGAGGGCTACCCGCAATCGGGCGTCGGCGCCGAGATCGCCATGCGCATCATGGAGAACGCGTTCGACTACCTCGACGCGCCCGTGATCCGCATCACCGGCAAGGACGTGCCGATGCCGTATGCGGCAAACCTCGAAAAGCTGGCCCTCCCGTCGGTGGCCGAGGTCGTGCAGGCCGCGAAGACCGTCTGCTACAGGTGAGATCATGACAGAGCGGAAATTCGAAGCTCTCAACATCCCTCCTGATGCCCTCGAAAAGGGTGGCGTCGAGATTCTGAGGGCTTCGGTGGTCGATGGGGCGGTGAGCATCGCGCTGCGCCGCGCCTTCGACGATCCGTTCACCTGGGGCGTGCTCCTGGTGGATCTCGCCCGTCACGCCGCGCGCGTCTATGCCATGGAAACCGACCTCTCGGAGGAGGAGGCCCTGGCGGAGATCGTTTCAGGCATTCAAGCCGAGCTGGACAATCCGAGCGATCCCGGCTCCTCGCAAGCCGTCAACTGATTCAGATCAGGATCAAAAACGCCATGCCCATCAATATCCTGATGCCCGCTCTCTCACCCACCATGGAAAAGGGCAACCTTGCCAAGTGGCTGAAGAAGGAAGGCGATACGGTAAAATCCGGTGACGTGATCGCCGAGATCGAAACCGACAAGGCCACCATGGAAGTGGAGGCGGTGGACGAAGGCGTCCTCGCCAAGATCGTCGTGCCGGAAGGCACGGCGGACGTGCCCGTCAACCAGGTGATCGCGCTGATCGCCGGCGAGGGCGAGGACCCGAAGAGCGTCACGGCCCCCTCGGGTGGTGGTGCTCCCGCACCCGCGCCGAAGGCAGAGGCGGCGCCTGCTCCGGCAGCTCCCGCGGCTGCTCCGTCTCCGCAGGCGAACGCCGTTCAGGGCGATGCGAATGCGCATATGTCCTACGCCCGCGTCGATCAGGCTCCCGCAGGCCCCGCGCAAGGCGCGAAGCCGAATGGGGCAGGGCAGCAGGCTTCCGGCAACCGGGTCTTCGCTTCGCCGCTTGCGAAGCGCATCGCCAAGGAAGCCGGTATCGACATCGGATCCGTGCAGGGTTCGGGCCCGCATGGCCGCATCGTCGAGAAGGATGTGCGCGCAGCCCTTCAGGGCGGAGGCGCTAAGCCTGCCGCTGCTCCTGCAGCCGCCGCAGGCGCTCCCGCCGCGAAGCCTGCTGCGCCGCAGCTTGCTGCGAGCATGGGCGCCGATCAGGTCAAGGCCATGTTCGAGGCCGGTTCTTACGAGGAAGTTCCGCTCGACGGCATGCGCAAGACCATCGCCAAGCGCCTCGTCGAGTCCAAGCAGACCGTTCCGCATTTCTACCTGTCGCTCGATTGCGAGCTCGACGCGCTCATGGCGCTGCGCGAGCAGATCAACGCAGCCGCCGGCAAGGACAAGGACGGCAAGCCCGCCTATAAGCTCTCGGTGAACGATTTCGTCATCAAGGCGCTCGCCATCGCGCTCCAGCGCGTGCCTGCGGCGAACTCCGTTTGGGCGGAAGACCGCATCCTGAAGATGAAGCACTCGGATGTGGGCGTGGCGGTTGCCATTGAGGGCGGCCTGTTCACTCCGGTCGTGCGGAAGGCCGAGCAGAAGACGCTCACCGCCATCTCCGCCGAGGTGAAGGACATGGCGGGCCGCGCCCGCAACCGTCGCCTGAAGCCTGAGGAATACACCGGCGGCTCCACCGCCGTGTCGAACCTCGGCATGTACGGCATCAAGGACTTCCAGGCCGTCATCAACCCGCCGCACGGCACGATCCTCGCCGTCGGCGCGGGCGAGAACCGCGTGGTGGTGAAGAACGGCGCTCCCGCCGTCGTGCAGGCCATGACCGTGACGCTCTCCTGCGATCACCGCGTGGTCGACGGCGCGCTCGGCGCAGAGCTTCTCGCGGCCTTCAAGCAGCTCATCGAGAACCCGATGGGGATGCTGGTTTAAGTCATTCGTCATCCCGGGGCTGTGCATCAGACCCGGGATCGTACGACCGTTTTGGCCTTATCCTGATAACGATCCCGGCTCTCGCTTTGCTCGGCCGGGATGACGAGTAGGAAGATCATGGCAAACCAATACGACATCATCGTCATCGGCGGCGGTCCGGGCGGCTATGTGGCCGCGATCCGCGCGGCGCAGCTCGGGTTCAAGACCGCCGTGGTGGAGCGTGAGCATCTGGGCGGCATCTGCCTCAACTGGGGCTGCATTCCCACGAAGGCGCTGCTGCGCTCGGCGGAAATCTACCATTACATGGAGCACGCCAAGGATTACGGCCTGTCCGCGCAGGGCATCGGGTTCGATGCCGCCGCCATCGTGCAGCGCTCGCGCGGCGTGTCGGGTCGCCTCAACGGCGGCGTGGGCATGCTGCTGAAGAAGAACAAGGTCGACGTGATCTGGGGCGAGGCGGCCATCTCCAAGCCCGGCGAGGTCGTGGTGTCGGCGCCCAAGAAGCCCGCCATGCAGCCGCAGCATCCGACGCCGAAGGGCGTGCTGGAAGCGGGCACGTACCAGGCCAAGCACATCATCGTCGCCACCGGCGCCCGTCCGCGCGCGCTGCCCGGCATCGAGCCGGACGGCAAGCTGATCTGGACCTATTTCGAGGCCATGGTGCCGCCTGCCATGCCGAAGTCGCTGCTCGTCATGGGCTCGGGCGCCATCGGCATCGAGTTCGCCTCGTTCTACCGCACCATGGGCGCCGAGGTGACCGTGGTCGAAGTGATGCCGCAGATCATGCCGGTCGAGGATGCGGAGATTGCGGCGCTGGCCCGCAAGCGCTTCGAGAAGCAGGGCATGAAGATCCTCACCGGCGCCAAGGTGACGAAGGTCGAGAAGGGCGCGAACTCCGTGACCGCCACCATCGACGACGGCAAGGGCGGCACGCAGACGATCACCGCCGAGCGGATGATCTCGGCGGTCGGCGTCGTCGGCAACATCGAGAATCTCGGCCTCGAGAAGATCGGCGTGAAGATCGAGCGCGGGGTCGTCGTCACCGACGGCCTCGGCCGCACCAACGTTCCTGGCATCTATGCCATCGGCGACGTGGCGGGCGCGCCCATGCTGGCGCACAAGGCCGAGCACGAGGGCGTGATCTGCGTGGAGACCATCAAGGGCCTGCACACGCACGCCATGGACAAGGCGAAGATCCCGGGCTGCACCTATTGCAACCCGCAGGTGGCGTCGGTCGGCCTCACCGAGGCCAAGGCGAAGGAGCAGGGCTTCGACATCCGCGTCGGCCGCTTCCCCTTCGTCGGCAACGGCAAGGCCATCGCGCTCGGCGAGCCGGACGGCATGGTGAAGACGATCTTCGACAAGAAGACCGGCCAGCTGCTGGGCGCGCACATGGTCGGCGCGGAAGTGACCGAGATGATCCAGGGCTTCGTGATCGCCATGAACCTGGAGACTACGGAGGAAGAGCTGATCCACGCCGTCTTCCCGCATCCGACGATCTCGGAAACCATGCACGAAGCCGTCATGGACGCCTATGGTCGGGCAATCCACATCTGAGCCCACAGGCCGCACCTGACTGTAAGAATGTGAAATGGCCGGGCTTGCCCCGGCCATTCTCGTTTCAACGCACCGGCATCGAGCGCCCCATGCCTCGTGCGGAACCTTGCCCGCCGTCATCTCTTTCCCACGCAATGACGGGATGGAGCATGAGATGCAGCGGCTTCTTTCAATCCTTGCCTTCCTTGTGGCCTCGACCTGGGCTTACGCCCAGAGCACGACGCCTGCCGTACCGAGCGCCGAAGAGGCGGGAACGAGCGGCGACGGGTGGCTGTATGCCTGGATCGCCATCGGCACCATCGTCGTAGCCTTCGGCATCTATCTCTTCCTCCGGCGGGGAGGGCGCGCACGGATGTGAACGCCCCGCGTTGACGCGCACGCCCGACGCATTCCACACTCGCCTCCCCGACGCCGGGGAGGGCATCATGGCGAATACGTTGGACATGCGGGAAGGCAAATGCCGCTGCGGGCAGGTGCGCTTTCGCGTCAGGGGTGAGCCCGTCATCACGATGGCCTGCCATTGCACAGGCTGCCAGAGGATGACCGCAAGCGCCTTCTCGTTGAGCGCGCTCTATGCAAGCGACAATTTCGAGGTCGTGCAGGGTGAGCCGGTGATCGGCGGGCTCCATGCCGCCACGCGCCATTTCTTCTGTCCGCATTGCATGAGCTGGCTCTTCACCCGTCCCGAAGACCTCGACGATTTCGTGAATGTCCGCGCGACGATGCTCGATAATGCGAAGGACTTCACGCCCTTCATCGAGACCTACACCAGCGAGTCGCTGCCGTGGGCGAAAACGCCTGCGGTGCACAGCTTCGAGAAACTCCCGCCGACGGAGCGTTATCCGGAGCTAGTGGCGGAGTTTCGAGAGATATAAGAAACGATGAGAAATTTTCGTCTGTGCTTGACCTAAAAACAAAAATTTCTCTAACGTAGGTTGTTATAAATTAAGATTCGCAATCTGAATTAGAGTAGCGAATGTAGGGGGGCAGCTTTGGACAGTCTCAGTATCAGAGAGCTTATTGATCAAGTGAGTCGGGGTCAGATTCGGATTCCAGCTTTTCAAAGAGGCTTTGTGTGGGATGCTGAACGTGTGGCTTACCTCATGGATAGCATCTACAAAAAATACCCTTTCGGCTCTCTGATGTTTTGGAGAACAAAGGAGCAGCTTAAATTTGACAGGGATTTGGGCCCTTTCAAATTGCCTGAACCTAAAGAGGATTATCCTGTCGACTATGTGCTTGATGGCCAACAGCGTGTGACGTCAATATTTGGCGTATTTCAAACTACTATCGAACAGTCTGATACCTCAGATTGGACGGATATTTACTTTGATCTAACAGCGGAACCGACAGTTCAGGATAGCCAGTTTATCGCCCTTGCTCCGGGCGACGTTCAGCCTGGCAAACATTTTCCTCTGAAGACTCTTTTCGACACCACAGCTTACCGTGCTGCTACTCAAGGTCTGCCTGATGACATAATCAAGCGCATAGATGAAATGCAGGCCGTTTTTAAAGAGACCAAAATACCAGTCCAGATATCCAAAACTGAAGATAAAACGACAGTTGCGATCATCTTCGAACGTGTGAACAGACAAGGTGTAGAACTTGACACGCTTCAACTGCTATCTGCTTGGACTTGGAGTGAAGAGTTTCAGCTACAAGATCAATTTGAAGAACTCGCAGAGGAGTTAGCTCCGTTTGGCTTCGCAGATGTTGGTGGGGACACCGATCTCCTATTGCGTTGTTGCTCAGCTATTCTGACAGGAGATGCTTCGCCTAAAGCGCTAATGGATCTAAATGGTGCTAATGTCCGCGAAAAATTCGATACCGTCACAAATGGTGTGAAGTACGGTGTTGATTATCTACGCAGTCATTATTCAGTTCAAACTCTACACAACCTTCCATTCACGACACTGCTTGTACCAATTGCTGTTTTCTTTGCCGTTTCAGGAAATCGAGAAGCCTCTTACACGGGTGATCAAGCTAGAATAATTGATAAATGGTTCTGGAGATCAGCATTCTCTAAGCGTTACAGCTCTGGTGTTCTAAGAAATTTGAAAACTGATATTGAGCAGATGGCTGCATTAAGAGATGGAAAGCAAAGCTCGCTCGGTGACTTCACATTTAATATTGATGAAGATTTCTTCAAAGCAAACTCTTTTGGGATGGGCAATGTAAATACAAAAACATTCCTATTAATGCTCGCCAAGCAGGGTCCAGTGTCCTTTATTTCCGGAAATAAAATTAATCTTGAAACTACCCTTAAGGCGGCCAATCGCTCTGAGTTTCATCATATGATGCCAAGAGATTTTCTAAAGAAAACTAAGCAGGATGTTTATGATGACAATATCCTCGCCAACATTTGCTTTTTGTCTAGAGCAGACAATCGAAAGCTCGGCGGCCAAGCTCCCTCGAAATATAGAACAATGATGCCTGAGGATATTAGTGATATCTTACAGTCTGCAGTAACTACTGAAAATTTATTTTCTGATGATTATCAGACTTTCGTTAATGAGCGAGCCACGGCTCTTACAAAAATCGCTGAGCATCTATGCGCAAAGCCGTAGCCCATATTTAGGGCTCTACCTCTACCGTAAAGAGGAGTTGATTTCACATAAGTTGGTAGGCTGACTTTGAAGTCAGCCTACCGAGGTCGTTCCCTATTTGTTCTTGACATTCTCCACAACCTTAGCTATATGTCGTGTCATCCCGGCTCACCGAGGGGCGCGCTCGCGAGGCGTCGTGATTGTGGGGCCGGGAGCGGTCCTGCGGAGGAGGCAACGCCAGCCCTCCGGCAGGAGGCCGCCCGCACATCCTTTGAGGATTGATGCGGTGTCCGCCTAAAAAAGCCGTGCGCGAGGGGCCATCCGGTTCTTCACACACACCAAACATCGAGCTGGATTGCCCATCGCGCCTCCCTCGATTGCCGCTGCAAGGCTCCCGGCTTGTTTCAGGCCCGGAGCCCGCAGGCGCGCGCCGTTTTCCCAAAATCTTTTTCTTCGCTTCCATTCCTTGCTCCGTTCATTGCCGCAGGAGGTTTTTTCCGATGAGCCGTGTCCGCCAGTATCTCTCCACGCTCCCCGATTGCGACGATGCCCTGCGCCGTCTCGCCGATGTGCTCCACGTTCCCGCCACCTGCCGCAACCGCGCCTGTCGCAAGGCTGAGCGCTGCCAGGGCGGCTATGGGCCGCCGTGCTATTTCGACCGGCGCAAGTTCTTTGCCGATGCGGTTCTGGACGACATGCATGCCTATCGCACGGAGTGGGACGAACGCCGGAGGAGCATCGAGGCCATGTTTCGTGGGGAGGGCCGCTCTTGAGGCGCAGCCCGGACGAGGCGCAGCGGCGGTCCGGGGTCGCGAGCAGGGCAAGGCGTCTTTACCACAATCCTGCCTTACGCCTTCAGCATTTGCGAAAGCGCGTCAAAAGCCTTAAATCAGGCCAACAGCAGAAGGGCAGGGTTCCTTCGATCCTTAGGGTTTAATTCATGGCCGTCGTTCTCGACCTTCTGAACAAGGATAACCGCCCCCGCCACCCGGAGAAGGCGCACCGGCCGGATCAGCCCGTTCAGCAGCGGAAACCCGACTGGATCCGCGTGAAGGCTCCCGGCTCGCCCAAATGGGCCGAGACCAACCGCATCGTGCGCGAGAACAAGCTCGTGACCGTGTGCGAGGAGGCGGGCTGCCCCAATATCGGCGAGTGCTGGGAGAAGAAGCACGCCACCTTCATGATCATGGGCGACACCTGCACCCGCGCCTGCGCTTTCTGCAACGTGAAGACGGGCCTGCCGCAGGCGCTCGATCCGAACGAGCCCGAGAGCGTCGCCAAGGCGGTGGAGAAGCTCGGCCTCGAGCATGTGGTCATCACCTCCGTGGACCGCGACGACCTGGCTGACGGCGGCGCCCAGCATTTCGCCGACGTGATCCACGCCATTCGCGCCCGCTCGCCGAAGACCACCATCGAAATTCTGACGCCGGATTTCCTGCGCAAGCCCGGCGCGCTCGAGGTTGTCGTCGCGGCCCGCCCGGACGTGTTCAACCACAACCTGGAAACCGTGCCGTCGAAGTATCTGAAGGTCCGCCCCGGCGCGCGCTATTTCCACTCCATCCGCCTGCTGCAGCAGGTGAAGGAGATCGATCCCACCATCTTCACGAAGTCCGGCATCATGGTCGGCCTCGGCGAGGAGCGGAACGAGGTTCTCCAGCTCATGGACGACCTGCGCTCGGCGGATGTGGATTTCATGACCATCGGCCAATACCTCCAGCCGACGAAGAAGCACCACCCGGTCATCCGCTTCGTCACGCCGGACGAATTCAAGGCCTTTGAAACCACTGCCTATGCCAAAGGGTTCTCCCTCGTCTCCTCGACTCCGCTGACGCGTTCCTCGCATCACGCGGGTGAGGATTTCGCCAAGCTCAAGGCGGCTCGTCTCGCCAAGCTCGGCTGATACTCGATTGGTCTTGGATGGGGCATGCAGCGGATTCTCATCATCGGCAGTCCGGGTGCGGGCAAGAGCACCCTGGCAAGGCGTCTCAGTGAGCGGCTCAACCTGCCGCTGATCCATCTCGACCGGGAGTATTTCGGTCCGGGCTGGTCCACGCCGCCGCGTCCTGAATGGCGCGAGCGGGTGAGGGCTCTCGCGGCCCGCCCGGCATGGATCATGGACGGCAACTACGCCTCCACCTTCGACATCCGCGTGCCCCGCGCCACCGATATCGTCTGGCTCGATCTGCCCCGCTGGCGCTGCGCTTCGTCCGTGCTCGCGCGCGTCGCGAGAAACTACGGACGGACGCGGCCGGACCTCGGCAACGCCGGACCGGAAAAGTTCGACTGGTCGTTCATGCGCTGGATCTGGGCCTATCCGGATAAGCTGCGTCCCAAGACGGCGCGCATGCTGGAGCGCCTGAGGCCCGACCAGAGGGTCTTTGTGCTGAACTCGCGTTCCGACATCCCAGGCCTCGAGGCCGCTCTCACACCTGTCAAGGAGGCCGCCTGAATGCCGTCCTTTCGCATGACGCGAACCGTCAAGCACAAGCCGGCCCAGATGTTCGCGCTCGTCGCGGACGTGGAGCGCTATCCCGAGTTCCTGCCGCTGTGCGAGGAATTGCGCGTCATCCGCCGCGTGCAGAGCGGGGAGGGCGTGGAGACGCTCGTCGCGGCCATGCGCGTGGGCTACAAGGCCATCAACGAGAGCTTCACCACCCGCGTGACCCTCGACGAGCCGCGCCTGCGCATCCAGGTCGAATACGTGGACGGGCCGTTCAAGTATCTCGAGAACCGCTGGAACTTCCGCGAAGCCCCGGGCGGCTGCGAGGTGGAGTTCTACATCAACTACGAGTTCAAGAGCTTCGCCCTCGGCCTGCTCATGGGCACCGTGTTCGACAAGGCGTTCCGCAAATTCACGGAAGCGTTCGAGGAGCGCGCGAACACCATCTTCGGCTCACGCGGAGCCGTGGCGGCGAGATAGTTCAGGAGGTTCCGTCAAATGGCCTTTTCGAGAAGGCCCAAGGCGTCTTCGACCGCGCTGCGTCGCACCGCCTCGCGCCCGAGATCGCCATAACGCCGCTCCAGATGGATCGTGGGAGAGCCCATTCGCGCCAGGCCGAAATGCACGAGCCCGACCGGCTTTGCCGCCGAGCCTCCGCCGGGCCCCGCGATCCCGGTGATGCCGACCGCCACATCGGCGCGGGAATGGGCCAGGGCCCCCTCCGCCATGGCGCGGGCCACAGGCTCGCTCACGGCTCCATGAGCGGCGATGAGGTCGGCTGGAACGCCGATCGACTCCGACTTCGCTTCGTTGGAATACGTCACGAACCCGCGTTCCACGACGGCGGACGACCCGGCGATCTCCGTCAGCAGCCCAGCGACGAGCCCGCCGGTGCAGGACTCGGCCGTCGCGATCTTCAAGCCCTTCTCCTCGTAAGCCTTGAGAAGGTTCGCCGCTCTCTGCTTCAGGTCAGGATACATACGGTGCCTCCGGCAGGCGGATGGTCGCCGCAGCCTGAGCGGCAATGCCTTCGCTGCGGCCGGTGAATCCGAGCTTTTCCGTCGTGGTCGCTTTCAACGACACTTGATCGATCCGAAGCCTCCCGATCTCCGCAATCCTCTGGCGCATCGCCTCCCGATGCGGGCCGAGGCGCGGTTTCTCGCAAAGCAGCGTCACATCCAGATGATCGATCAGGCCCCCGCGGCCTCTCACCAGCTCGATCGCATAAGCCAGGAAGCGGTCGGAGGAGGCGCCTTTCCATTGAGGATCGCTCGGCGGGAAATGCGTGCCGATATCCCCATCCGCGAGAGCGCCAAGAATCGCATCCGTCAGAGCATGGAGGACGACGTCGCCATCCGAATGAGCCACGACGCCGCGATCATGTGGCACTTTAATGCCACCGAGCCAGACATGGTCGCCGTCGTTGAAAGCATGCACATCAAAGCCGGTGCCCAGGCGCGTCACATAAGTCATGGATAAGCCTCTCAAACGCCTCTCAGCCTCGGGAAAATCGGAGGAATGGGTGAGCTTGATATTGCCAGGGTCGCCCTGGAATACATGGACGGGAAGTCCCGCCCATTCAGCTAGAGCGCCGTCGTCGGTGAAGTTCGTGAGCTTGGCTGAGGCGGCTTTGCGATGAGCCGCCAGCAAAGGCGAGAAATCGAACACCTGAGGAGTTTGGGCCGCACGCAGGCTCGCCCTATCTGGCGTCGACACCACCTCGTTTCGCGAGCCGATCACCTTGATCGTATCAGTGACGGCAACGCCGGGGACGGCTCCACCCCATTCCTCGACAGCTTCGATGGCACAATCAATGAGAGGGGCAGCGACGAAGGGACGTGCGGCATCATGAATTAGAACATGCCGAGGACGGAGGTCGCTTAGAGCTTCCAGCCCATTGCGAACCGAATCCTGCCGCGTTTCTCCTCCATAGGCCACGGACAGGAGGCTGACGTTCAAATCGCTGGACAGGGCGCCGATGCTCTCTTGGTAGAGTTCCAAGTCGTCGGGGTGAATCACGACAAGCGTCCGCTCAACTCTCGGATGATGCAGGAAAGCCTCAAGGGTTCGCGCCAAAACAGGTCTCCCGCCGAGTGATCGGTACTGCTTGGGGATGCCGTTGCCGGCTCTGGAACCTCGTCCTGCTGCAACGATGAGGGCGGCGACTGACATCAAGTGGCTCTCCGGATGAGAGTTCTCCTAAGCGTCACTGCCAAAGAAGGCAAATCTGACCTCTAGGGGCTTGCGCCGGCGCAGAAATGGCTAGTAAATGAGCATAATGGAACGTGAACAAAAAATAGGCGAAAACTTGCGGGTGGGCCTGATCTCGATCAGTGCTCCGGCAGTTCTTGCGCCATTGTCCGGTGTTACGGATGTGGTTTTTCGGCGCATCGCAAAGCGCTTGGGGGCAGGGCTTGTCATTTCCGAGATGGTGGCATCCGACGAGCTTGTTCAGGGCTCCGAGGAGGCGCAACTCCGGGCGGAGGGAGCGGGAATCGAACCCCACGTGGTCCAATTAGCAGGCTGCGATCCTCGGTGGATGGCGGAGGGTGCCCAAATTGCCGAAGCCGCAGGGGCAAGGGTAATCGACATTAATATGGGATGCCCGGCCAAGCGGGTCATCGGGGGCTATTCAGGGTCCGCCTTGATGCGGGATCTCGACCACGCATGTCGCCTGATCGAAGCGACTGTTCGGGCAGTCTCCGTGCCAGTGACAGTGAAAATGCGGCTGGGCTGGGATCACGATTCCATCAACGCCTCCGAACTTGCCCGACGAGCGGAAAACCTTGGCGTCAAGGCCGTGACGGTGCATGGGCGCACACGGCAGCAATTCTATAAGGGGCATGCTGACTGGAAGGCTATCGCATCCGTCGTGCAAGCCGTCAGCATTCCCGTCATAGCGAATGGCGACATTGGCTCGCTCGAAGACGCGCGCAAGTGTCTTGGTCTCTCAAACGCAAGCGCCGTGATGATCGGTCGCTCGGCTGTTGGCCGGCCATGGATCGTCGGTCAGATCGGCGCAGCTCTCCAGGGACGCGCCATCTCCGTGCCTAGCCCGGAGGAAAGAACCGCTTTGGCGTTGGAGCATTATGAGGGCCTGCTCTCACTTTACGGCGCCAAGGTTGGCATTAGACATGCCCGCAAGCATCTCGCGGCTTACGCAGAAGCCGCCGCTGAGGCAGGTTTCCATGTTCCTCAAAGCGTTCGAACCGGCTTGGTAACGTCAGACGATTCCTCTGTGGTCATGTCGCTGTTGCGTTCCCTGTACATCCATCAGGAGCGGGATGCTGCATGACTGTGGCCATCAACGACCTCATCATGAATGCATTGCCTCTTCCGGTGCTAACGATCGGTGAGGAACATAGGATCGTTCACGCCAATGCCGCGGCCGAGGCGTTTTTTGAGATGAGTCTGCGCATGATGCAGCGTCAGAAACTCACGGATTTCCTACCTTTCGGTTCTCCTGTCATGACGCTCGTGGAAGATGTGAGGCAGCGGGGATCGAGCGTCAGCGAGCACCGGGTCGATATCGGCAGCCCTCGTCTCGGGCCTGAGCGGATCGTGGACGTGTTCGCGACCCCTCTGGGAGATGAAAGTGACAACGTTGTCGTGATGCTGCAGGAGCGCACCATCGCTGACAAGATGAACCGGCAGCTGACACATCGTGGAGCCGCAAGATCAATTACAGCTCTTGGCGCTCTGCTCGCCCACGAAATTAAGAATCCGCTCTCGGGTATCCGCGGCGCTGCGCAACTTCTCGAACAGTCGGCGGATGAGGATGACAGGCTTCTCACGCGGCTGATCTGCGACGAGACGGATAGAATCGTCAAACTCGTCGAACGAATGGAACTTTTCGGGGAAGAACGACCCGTTGAGCGGGGCCCTGTGAACATTCACGGGGTCCTCGACCATGTAAAGCGTCTCGCGCAATCCGGCTTTGCCCGTCACATCCGTTTCGTGGAAAACTATGATCCCTCTCTTCCACCGGTCCTCGGCAACAGGGATCAATTGATCCAAGTGATCCTGAACCTCGTGAAAAATGCCGCCGAGGCAATTGGGATCGATGCGACAGATGGGGAGATCACTCTGACAACCGCATTTCGAACCGGTGTCAGACTTCAGGTGCCAGGGGCCCAGGAGCGCGTGAGCCTGCCGATTGAATTAAGCGTGAGCGACAATGGCGCCGGAATACCCCCTGAGCTCATGAGCGACCTCTTCGATCCGTTCGTCACGACGAAGGTTCAAGGCAGCGGCCTCGGCCTTGCCCTTGTCGCCAAGATCGTCGGCGATCACGGCGGCATTATCGAATGCGAACCTGCGCCAAGACGCACGACGTTCCGAATTCTCCTTCCCATGCACCGCGCCGCCTCCGGCAGCGATGCCGATTTGTGAGACTTAATCCATGCCCAGCGGACAAATCCTGCTTGCTGACGACGATGCCGCCATCAGGACAGTTTTGAACCAGGCATTATCCAGGGCGGGGTACGAAGTTCGATCCACAAGCAATGCAGCGACGCTCTGGCGATGGGTTTCTCAAGGAGAGGGCGACATCGTCATCACGGATGTGATGATGCCGGACGAGAATGCCTTCGATCTTCTGCCTCGTATCAAGAAGCTCCGGCCGGAACTTCCCATCATTGTCATGAGTGCGCAGAACACGTTCATGACCGCTATCAAGGCCTCAGAGCGCGGAGCCTATGAATATCTGCCGAAGCCATTCGATCTGAAGGAGCTTGTTGCGGTTGTAGGACGTGCGTTGTCGCGGCCTCGCACAGCGATATCGAACGCGAATCCTGTCGAGAACGACGATATCCCATTGGTGGGACGCTCCCATGCCATGCAGGAAATCTATCGTGCGCTCGCGCGCTTGATGCCGAACGATCTCACGGTGATGATCACGGGAGAATCCGGTACCGGCAAGGAACTCGTGGCTAAAGCGTTGCACGATTACGGCAAGCGGCGCCAGGGGCCTTTTGTTGCGGTGAATATGGCAGCAATCCCGCGCGAGCTGATTGAATCCGAACTCTTCGGGCACGAGAAGGGCGCTTTTACAGGCGCAACGTCGCGCAACACCGGACGCTTTGAGCAGGCCGAGGGCGGAACCCTTTTCCTTGATGAAATCGGCGACATGCCCATGGAAGCGCAGACCCGCCTCCTGCGCGTACTCCAGCAGGGGGAATACACCACTGTCGGTGGCAGGGTACCGATCAAGACGAATGTTCGCATCGTAGCCGCCACCAACAAAGACCTGCGGGTTCTCATCCAGCAAGGATTGTTCCGCGAGGATCTCTATTTCCGCTTAAATGTGGTTCCCTTGCGCTTGCCGCCATTGCGTGAGCGCGTTGAAGACATTCCGGATCTGGCGCGCCACTTCTTTACGCTCGTGGAGAAGGAGGGGCTTTCCCGCAAGCAGCTCGACGTCGAGGCCATGGATCGTCTCAAGCGCTACCGCTGGCCTGGAAATGTGCGCGAGCTGGAAAACCTCGTCCGCCGGCTCGCGGCGCTCTATCCGCAGGATACGATTACCGGCGCAATCATCGATGCGGAACTTGATTCCCAACCTCTTTTGCCGCCCCTGCCGGCAGGCAAGCCTATGGCCCAAGCCCAGGCAGGCTCTGAGGGACTCTCCGACGCTGTGGAGCGTCACCTGGCGGAATACTTCTCCGGGTTCCGGGACAGTCTGCCGCCTCCCGGCCTCTATCACCGAATCCTGCGCGAGATCGAAGGCCCCCTGATCGGGGCAGCCTTGGCCGCTACCAGAGGCAATCAGATCCGGGCGGCCGAACTCCTCGGGGTCAACCGCAATACCTTGCGCAAGAAGGTACGAGACCTTGAGCTCATGGTCGTTCGAACCAATCGGGGCTAAATCGAAAACTGTAATAATTTGACCACAGTGTTGTGTTGGTGCATCACCCACAAATGGGTGCTGCAGCGAAGGCACCCTCTTTTGCGGGGCCTCACGTCTTGACCGACCAGAGTATTCAAGAGCAGCGCCAAATGGCGGAACCGGCCCAGGGGAGCCTCGGCTGGCTTGGCTATGGCGCCGTGGTTGCGGCCCTTGGGTCCGCATTGGTCACCTTCCTGGTGCTTTCCGGCGCGACGCCTATCCTGCCTACGAACAATGTCGTTACGGCTATGTTCGTCATTAACGGGCTTCTTATCACCCTCCTGCTTGGTGTTGTCGCTTGGCAGGCGCGGAAGCTCGTCCGTGAGCATAAGGCAGGGGCTGCAGCTGCTGGCCTTCATGTGCGGATTGTTGGCCTGTTCAGCCTCGTCGCCGTTCTACCTGCCATCCTCGTGGCCGGCGTGGCGACGGTGACCCTGGAGCGCGGCCTGGACCCTTGGTTTACGGGTCAAATTCGGAACCTCATGTACAACACTGTCGACATTGCGCGTGCTTACCGCGAGATGCAGTGCCGTATCCTCGCCCGTGAGACCAACCTTATGGCGCTCGATCTGAACCGGGCGAAGGTGATGTTCGACGCGGACCGCAGGCTGTTTCGCGAATACATGAGTTACCGCTCCATCGCCCTGAGTTTTCCGTTGGCGATGATCCTGGAGCCGGATGGCACTGTGGTCGAGAAGATCGAGTCGAAAAAGCTCGAGGGTATTCCAGAGCCGAAGGCGGCAGATCTCAGCGATGCCAGCAGCCAGGAGCCCTGGTGCCTATTCCCGCGAACCGGCAATATCGTCGTGTCCGTTCTGAAGCTCGAGGCTCATAACGGGCGGCTTCTCTACATCGCCCGTGAGGTTGATCCGGGGGCTATCCAATTTCCGCCGATCGCAGAAGCTGGCGTCGCCTATTACGAAGCCTTCGACCAGAAGAAGGCGAGCATCCAGTTTGCCTTCGCTTCCATGTTCACAATTATCGCATTGACGGTGCTCCTATCGGCGATTTGGTTCGGCCTCAACTTCGCTAATCGCCTCGTGGCTCCCATCCGCCGGCTGATTCATGCAACAGACCAGGTAGCGACCGGCAACTTCTATGTGCAGGTGCCTGTCAAGCGTAGCGAAGGCGATCTGGGGCATCTGGGCGAGACCTTCAACAAAATGACGTCCGAGCTGCGGCGTCAGCACGACGGCCTAACCGCCGCAAGCGAGCTGATCGACCGTAGGCGTCGCTTCACGGAAGCAGTCCTCGCAGGCGTTTCCGCCGGTGTGATCGGCATCAATGATCGCGGACAGATCACCATCGTCAATCCCTCTACTGAGGCACTGCTTCAGGCCCCACGAGAGCAACTGATCGGCCGTTCTGTGACAGAGGTTCTCCCCGAGGTCGCACAGCTGGTGATGGAGATGGCACAGGGGCGTCAACGCCTGATGCAGGAGCAGATCCAGATTTCCCGTAAGGGCAGGGAGCGGACCATCAATGTGCGCGTCACAAGCGAGCAGGCGCGCAACGACAGGCGGGATCTTGTGATCACGCTCGACGACATCACAGATCTCGTCGTGGCGCAGCGAACCTCCGCCTGGGCCGATGTGGCGCGACGGATCGCGCACGAGATCAAGAATCCGCTTACTCCGATTCAGCTCTCGGCCGAGCGCATTCGCCGCAAGTACGGCAAGGTGATCACCACGGATCGTGAGGTGTTCGATCAATGTACGGACACAATCGTGCGGCAGGTGGATGACATCAAGCGTATGGTCGACGAGTTCTCGTCGTTCGCTCGCATGCCGAAACCCAAGATCGGGCAGGAGGATCTGGCCGAGACGATCCGCCAGGTCACCTTCATGATGCGTATTGCGCACCCAGAAATCGAATTTGTGGATCAGCTCCCTGAAGGGCAGGTGATCGCTCCTTTCGACCGGCGCCTAATCTCTCAGGCTGTGACGAACATCGTGAAGAATGCCACCGAAGCGATTGCAGCGGTGCCCGAGGACGAGCGAGGTCAAGCGCAGATTTCGGTGACGTTGGACGATACGCATACAGATTATCTGATCCTAGCTGTGACCGACAACGGCAAGGGTTTTCCCATCGAAGGTCGTCAACGCCTTCTGGAGCCTTACATGACAACGCGCGAGGGCGGCACAGGATTGGGCCTCCCAATCGTTGCGAAAATTCTGGAAGACCATGGGGGTGGCATGGACTTGGCCGACAATCCTGCAGGACGAGGCGGACAGGTTCGCATGTGGATCCCTAAGACGAAGCAAGTTGCAGAGGAAGAGACGGCACCGGCCGCCTCGGAGCGCAACGGAACTCGCAGAGCAAGCCTATGAGCGCTGATATTCTCGTCGTTGATGACGAAGTCGACATTCGCGAGCTGGTGGCAGGCATTCTTGAAGATGAAGGCCATCGCACCCGCACGGCCGGAACCTCCGATGATGCCCTGGCGGCTATCGAAGCCCGCCGTCCGCACCTTGTCTTTCTCGACATCTGGCTGCAGGGCAGCCGCTTGGACGGTTTGCAGGTGCTGGAGATTATCAAATCCCAGCACCCTGACCTGCCGGTCGTGATGATCTCGGGTCATGGCAACATCGAAACCGCGGTTTCGGCCATCAAAGCTGGCGCTTACGATTTCATCGAGAAGCCCTTCAAGGCCGACCGGCTCGTGCTGGTCGCAGAGCGGGCACTCGAAGCATCGCGCCTCAAGCGGGAGGTGCGCGACCTGCGCTCCCGTTCGGTTCAGGCAAGCCGCATCGCCGGAAAGTCCATTGTCATCAACCAGCTTCGTCAGGCGGTTGAACGTGCTGCGCCAACGAACGCGCGCATCCTCATCACAGGCTCTCCTGGTTCCGGCAAGGAGCTGACGGCCCGTACCATTCACGGCATGTCTACCCGTGCCAACGGCCCGTTCGTTGTTCTGACAGCCGCGAATATTACGCCCGAGACAATGGAAGCCGAGCTCTTCGGCACCGAGGGCGAGGGGGGAGGTCGCCGCGTGGGCGCGCTTGAGGAAGCGCACGGTGGCACCCTCTATATCGACGAGATCGCCGACATGCCTCGGGAGACGCAAAACCGTATCTTGCGCGTTCTCGTGGATCAGAACTTCCAGCGTGTCGGCGGCACAACCCGCGTTCATGTGGATGTGCGCATCATCTCATCCTCAAGCCGTGACCTGCCGGCTGAAATCGCTGCCGGCAACTTCAGGGAAGACCTGTTCCATCGGCTTGGCGTCATCCCGATCCGTGTGCCTTCGCTGGCAGAAAGGCGTGAGGATGTGCCGGAGCTGATCGAGTTTTTCATGGATCAGATCTCCACTACCACCGGCCTGCCGAAGCGGCAGATTGCTGAAGATGCCATGGCCGTTCTCCAGTCTCATGACTGGCCAGGCAACGTTCGACAGTTGCGCAACAATGTCGAGCGCCTGATGATTCTGAGTTCCGGGGATCCAGAGGCGGAAATTACGGCGGAGATGCTGCCGTCCGAGATCGGGACGCTCGTACCGACGACACCGGGCGGGGCAGGGGGTGAAAAGCTCATGAGTATGCCTCTGCGCGAGGCGCGTGAGATTTTCGAGCGGGAGTACCTACTGGCTCAGATAGCCCGATTCAGCGGTAACATCTCCCGCACGGCGGAATTCATCGGCATGGAGCGCTCGGCCCTTCACCGCAAGCTCAAGTCGCTGGGAATCGGCAGCTAACGATATCGCTTTCCATATATCAGTAGGCTGTTCTGCGAGGGGCTGCGCTTTCCCCAGCCCCTCATCCACGGAAAATATGCTTCTAATGAGGTAATAGCGAGAGTCCCTCTTGCCGAATGGTCAACTTCGCCCTGTAATAGACAGGCCGGTCAACGACCGCACGATAGCGGACAACCATATACAGGCGGCCCAATAGCCAAGACCGGCGGCGATGGGCTGGCGAGGCAACTTCAATGGCGGGCGATCGCGCGCAAAATCTGCAGGACACGTTTTTAAACTACGTCCGTAAGCAAAAGATTCCCCTGACGATATTCCTTGTAAATGGGGTTAAGCTCCAAGGCGTCGTCACATGGTTTGATAATTTCTGCGTGCTCCTACGCAGGGATGGTCATTCTCAGCTGGTTTACAAACACGCCATTTCCACCATCATGCCCGGACAGCCCGTCCAATTGTTCGATCAAATCGACGAGGCTGGCGAAAAGGCTTGAGGTGACTGAACCACGCACTCCGGGGGAACACCGTCTCGCAGAATTGGCCGAGCCTGAGAAGGACGTCGCGGCCGGTACTCGCACGCTTGTCGTAGGGCCTTATCTGACCCGAAAGCGTCGTGTGGGTTTCAGCGACGCTGATGCCGATGCATCAAATCCCCGTCCACCTGAGGCTCGCTTGGATGAAGCTTCGGGGCTTGCGCTCGCGATTGATCTCTCTGTCGTCCAGTCCTTGATCGCGCCGCTTTCATCCCCCAGGCCCGCCACTTATATCGGCACCGGCAAGGTGGATGAACTGGCCGCCTTGATCCGGGCGGAGGAGGTCGGTCTTGTGGTCATGGATTGTGCGCTCAGCCCCGTGCAGCAGCGCAATCTTGAAAAGGCATGGGGCGCCAAGGTTATCGATAGAACAGGGCTGATCCTGGAGATTTTCGGTCGCCGAGCGCGGACGAAAGAGGGTACGCTTCAGGTCGAACTGGCGCATCTTTCCTATCAGAAGGGGCGGCTGGTCAGGTCTTGGACCCATCTGGAACGACAGCGTGGCGGCTTCGGCTTTCTCGGCGGCCCTGGTGAGACCCAGATCGAGGCAGATCGCCGGATGATCCAGGAGCGGATGAGCCGCATCGAGCGCGATCTTGAAGGCGTGGTCAAAACCCGCTCCTTGCACCGCACGAGCAGGAGGAGGGTGCCTTACCCTATCGTGGCTCTTGTGGGCTACACCAATGCCGGCAAGTCGACCCTCTTCAACCGTATGACCCGGGCTGAGGTATTGGCCGAGAACATGTTGTTCGCGACCCTCGATCCGACAACTCGCGCCATTGACCTACCCCATGGCGAAAAGGCGATCCTCTCAGATACCGTCGGCTTCATCTCGGATCTGCCGACCATGCTGGTTGCCGCCTTCCGCGCAACCCTCGAGGATGTTGTCGAGGCCGATGTTCTTCTGCATGTCCGGGATGTTTCGCATGGCGAAACCGAAGCTCAGGCTGGCGATGTGAACGTCGTTCTTCGGGAACTCGGCATCGATCCCGACGACACCAGGCGGATCATCGAGGTCTGGAATAAGGCTGACCTGTTGTCGCCAGAAGACCGTGAACGGCTCTCAACCGCCTCCCATCGTGCCGGGATCGAGCGGCGGCCGATCCTGATCTCGGCGCTGACAGGCGAGGGCATGGACGAACTGCTTGAAACCATCGAGCAACACTTGGCCATGGGTCGGCGGACGTACGAGGTCGATGTAGCTCCAGAAGACGGGCAGGGCCTCGCATGGCTCCATGAAAACACTGAGATTCTGGAGCGGAGGGGGCTGGAGAATGGGCATACCCTCCTCCATGTGCGGTTAGTCGCCGGCAAGGAGCCGCGCTTCCTGAACCGTTTTCCTAATGCCAAGGTAATCTAGGTTTTCCGCTCTTCCAGCTTTGCCTGAACCCAGAGCTCTTCCATTTCGCTTAGGGAAGCATCGGTCAGTTTGCGGCCCTGCTGCTTCAATGCTTTCTCTACAGTGCTGAAGCGTCGTTCAAACTTGGCATTGGTGCGGCGTAGAGCTGTCTCCGGATCAATGCCATAGTGCCGTGCGAGGTTGGTAACTGAGAATAGAAGATCTCCGATCTCGTCTTCGATACGCTCTCTCTTGCCAGTTGAAGAGGCTTCCTTAACCTCCTCCAATTCCTCATGAATTTTATCGATAACTTGGGCGGGCTCAGGCCAGTCAAAGCCGACCTTGGCCGCTTTCGCCGTGAGTTTCTGAGCTCGGTTCAAGGCAGGCAGGGCTATTGGGATTCCTCCCAGGAAATCGGTTTCATTGGACTCCGGCGGAAGCCCGATCCTCTCACGAGCTAAGCGCCGTTCGGCCTTTTCCTCTCGTTTAATCTCATCCCAAAGGGTCTTCACCTCGTCCGGACCCAGATCCTTGGCATCTCCGAACACATGCGGGTGGCGGCGGATCAGCTTTCGGGTAATCGCCTCTACTACGTCGGGAAAAGCAAAGGTGCCTTGTTCTTCCGCCATGCGAGAATGGAACACGACCTGTAGCAACAGATCACCTAACTCATCCCGAAGATCGGCCAGATCGCCACGCTCGATCGCATCGACGACCTCATAGGCTTCTTCAAGGGTATAGGGTGCTATCGATGCAAAGTCTTGCTCCAGATCCCAAGGGCAGCCGGTCTTTGGCGTGCGCAGAGCTGCCATGATCTCCAGGAGACGCGCGATATCGGACGAAGGCTTCATTCCAGAATTTCCTTGCTCGTTGAGCGGTTCATAGCCCGATTCCGATGGGGAATCAGGACAAAAGATGATCAAAGGGCAGGAGCGAATTAGGAGACGGCAAACATGAAGGCGCGGGTCAAGCTGGTTGATGGGATGATGTTCGTGGGAGAGTCCGGCAGTGGGCACGCCGTCGTCATGGATGGCGCTCCGGAGTATGGTGGCCGCAATCTCGGCATACGCCCCATGGAAATGCTGCTGATCGGGCTGGGTGGGTGCACGGCTTTCGACGTCGTGCAGATCCTGCGCAAGGGCCGCGAGGACGTCACCGATTGCGATGTCGAGGTTACCGGCGAGCGGGCCGAGATCGATCCCAAGATCTTTACCTCAATCCATATTGAGTATCGCGTTAAGGGTCGCAACCTGGCCCCAGCCAAGGTCGAACGCGCTATTGAGCTCTCGAAGGAAAAATACTGCTCAGCCTCGATCATGCTGGGGGCCATGGCCACGATCACTCACAACTGGACTGTCGTCGAGGACGAGCTGACCTGCTGAGGCTTCTATCGCTGCTGATAAATGTCATGGTCTTGATCCTCTTGTGCGTAAGAGCAGGGCGCATAAGCTGGCAATATCAAATTCGCATAAGATATATTATGGAACCAAGAATAATGAGTCATTACGGCTTAGGTGGTGGTTCTGGGCGTATGGGCAGTTGGACAAACTCCAACAAACGGAATTGCTGCGTGCATAGTCGAACCTGACCGAAGCGAGTGTTCCATTGAGTCCCAATGGTCGCGATCAGAACATACGTTCACTCTCCACGCCGAAGTAACAGAGCCCGTCACCAGGCATCGCGTTCTCATTCGGAAAGATAATAAAGCCTGGCCTTGGTGCCGCGATGGTCTCGCCATTCGCTTTTTGAACGAGTGCCTGACCCATCTCAACGGGATCGCCTGTTTTCCATTGCCCGGTCAGGTGATCTCCCTCGACCTCGCAGACAAGCACATCGATGATATGGATGGCTCGACGGGCGGATACGGGAGGTTCGGGCGCGTCGATCAACTGCAGCTGAGCCAGCACCTTCAGGATAGCCGAGTAGCCCACCTCAATGGAGGCCGGATCGTCATGGCTTCCGCACTCGAGCGTTACGCCATATCCTCCGGAAAAGCGCATGTATTCCGTAGTACCGACCCCTTCGGAGTTGGCTGGATTGACGTAGCCAAGACTTGCTCGCTTTTTGAGGAACTGATCATAAACCTCTAGCCAACCGTGTATGACGGTTTCCGTGCCGAGGCGCACAGCGAGTTCTCCCTCGGGTTGTGCGTAGCGAAAGGGTTCGATGGCCCCAGAGTTGTTGGGAGGACCAGCGAACACGAAAGGCTCTCCTTCGCCACGAAACGAGTGGATATCCAGCAGGACATCGTGCTCTCGCAGCAGAGCGCAGATTCTGTTCCCGATCGCATCCTCGTAATTCTCCGGTACGGGCTTGTCCCGCAGGTCGCGGTTGAGGTTACGGTCTCCTTCACGGGTGCGCTGACGATAGGCCTTGAGATTGGCAATCGGCACGAAAGTCACTTCACCACGGCGGATCTTCAGGTTGCCGGTGCGGCAATCGGCAATGGCACGTTCTATGGCTTGAGGTCCGCAGGGCTCATTGCCATGGACTGCCCCTATCACTAGTAACTTCGGCCCCGGATGCAGACCCATGAAACGAACTGCTTCCAGAGAGTCTTCAGGATGTTGCGCTCGCTCCTGCGCTCCATCCGCATATGCGATGTCGATGACCATGCCAGGTTCCAACCGGCGAATGAATTCGGCCATCTTCTCCTGTGGCACACCAATGCATCCGGCCGTGCCACTCATATCTCTCCGGGCCGCATGGATGAAAAGCGCGCTACCACGCCCCGGTTCGGGAGCGGAATCGTTGTAGCCGATAGGGATTACAACATCGAAAAGGCGTTCATCACGCGTACGCGAAAGACGATCCTCCGACCGCTCTTCACCGCGGGCGAAGACAAGACGGTTGTAGTACCTCCCCTCCTCTTCCCAGATCATATCAGCTGTCATCGGGACGAACGGAAAAGTGAGATCCCTCGGAAAATCAGGCAATGCTGCAGCATTGAAGAACCCGTATCGCAACGGGAAAATGCCGATAGGTGTTCGCTTGTCCCCTTCCCGCTTTGCCCTCGGATTAACGAGTCCGGCAGATCCGATAGTGCATGGAACTTCCCAGTCACCGATACTGAGGATTCCTAACGACCGGTTCTCACTCGATCGGGAGATACGAATTGAAATTGTCGGGATGTGAGCCATCGGGAAGCGTTCCATGAATATTCTCTGGCACCTGCTTTGGAGTGAAGAGTTCACCCACTCTTCGACAGCGGACGAAATGTCCTGGCTCCACCTCGTCCAGTTCCGGCGTCGGCGGTATGCAGCAAAGGTCGCGCATATCCGGGCAGCGCGGATGGAACCCGCAGCCTGTGGGCGGATCGAGTGGATTTGGAATTTCCCCTGTGATCCTCGTGCCGCTCCCTTGCTTGAAAGGGTCCGGGATCGCTGCGATGAGGGCACGGGTATAGGGATGAGCCGGATTATTAAATATTGATTCCCAGGATCCGGTTTCAACGATCCGTCCGAGGTACATCACGGCTACCCGGTCACTCATGTGCTCGACGACACCAAGATCGTGACTGATCATGATGTAGGAGAGGCCAAGCGTTTCCTTCAACTCAAGCAGCAGATTGATGATTTGCGCCCGGATGGAGACATCGAGCGCTGAAACGGGTTCATCGAGGATCACGACTTTAGGCTCAAGGATGAGCGCGCGGGCAATTCCAATGCGCTGCCTCTGTCCTCCAGAGAACTCATGCGGATAGCGCTCTGCCGCTTCCGGACGCAATCCCACGCGCTTTAGCATCTCGCTGATGCGATCATCGATCTCGCTCGCCGAACCCATGCCATGAACGCGCAGAGGCATCTCAAGCGTCTTGCGAACAGTCTGGCGGGGATTAAGGGATGAGTATGGATCCTGAAACACCATTTGAGTGATCCGGGCCCGGGCCATGCGATCAAGGCCGTCCCCTACCCTGTGTCCATCTACAATGACTTTTCCATGGGTCGGCTGCTGCAAGCCTAATATGGAAAGGGCCAAGGTGGATTTCCCACATCCGGATTCACCTACCAAGCCCAGACATTCGCCCCGCCTCAACTCGAGATCTACGCCATTGACCGCGTGCAGATAACGTCGCGGCTTCCCTAAGAAGCCGCCTCCCACAGGGAAGTGGACGGCGAGGTTCTCGACCCTCAGGATCGCATCGTCGGACAGGTTACTCATGATGATGGCACCTAACGAGCCCGCCACGGGCGAGAGGCGTCACACCAGGGTCTTCAGTCCCGCAGACTTCAGTTGCTGCATAACAGCGAGGATTGAAACGGCACCCGGTCGGAAAAGCAGCCACAGGCGGAACGACTCCTGATATTTCCTTGAGCCGCTGCCGTCCATACTTTGAGCGAGCTCCGAGCAATGGCAGGGAGGCGACGAGCCCACTCGTATAGGGGTGGCTAGGGCTTTGAAAAACCTCTGTCGCGAAGCGCTCCTCTACAAGACGCCCTGCATACATGACCCCGACACGGCGACACATATTTGCGATCAGGCCGAGATCATGGCTGATCATGAGAACGGCTGTCCCCTTTGCCGCGGAGAGGTCACGGATCAATTCCAGGATCTCGGCCTGGACCGTGACATCAAGAGCCGTGGTCGGTTCGTCGGCAAGCAGAAGATCTGGCTCGCACGCCAGGGCGATGGCGATCATGACCCTTTGGCGCATACCTCCCGACAACTGATGTGGGTAATCCTTGATACGCCGCTCAGGTGCAGGAACCCGAACATTTGCGAGCGCTTCAATGGAAAGACGCTCTGCTTCTTTCCATGTAGCGCCTCTGTGGAGGACGAACATCTCAGCGATCTGCCGGCCGATTGGCGAGAGCGGATTGAGCGCCGTCATCGGCTCCTGGAATATCATCGAAATGCGATCGCCACGCAGCTTGCGCATCTCACCGGGAGAGAGAGCCTGGATCTCACGCCCATCGAAGCGGATCGTTCCGGCGCCGATGCTGAGCGGATGACGAAGAAGGCCGATGAGAGCAAGCGAAGTGATGCTCTTGCCACAGCCGGACTCGCCGACGAGACCAAAGGTTTCACCCCGCTTGATCGTAAATGACACATCCTGGACAGCCGGAAATTTTGTTCCGCCGACAGTCAAATCGATCCTCAGGTTCTCGACTTCGAGGAGAGGCTGCTCACTCATGCGCGTCGTGTCCGCGATTGAGGATCGAGGATATCCCGCAATCCGTCTCCCAGAAGGTTCAAGCCAAGGACGGTAATGAAGATTGCCAGCCCGGGAAAAATGGAGATCCAGGGAGCCGTCGTAATCTGATCTCTAGCATCGGAGAGCATGCTTCCCCAACTCGGGAAGGGAGGACGAATACCAAGGCCAAGGAATGACAATGCTGCTTCCGCGAGAACTGCGCCTCCCATGCCGAGAGTTCCGATGACGATGATCGGCCCAAGCATGTTTGGCAGCAACTGCGTCAGCATGATCCGGATGTCGCTGTAACCCAACACCTTCGCTGCCTGTACATAGCCTTGGCTTTTCAACGACAAAGCCGACGCTCGCGCGAGGCGGCATGTAAATGACCAATTGGTAAGTCCGAGTGCAATCAGCAGGCTCGTCAACCCTGGGCTCAAAATGGCCATGATAGCCAGAGCGAAGATGAGAGATGGAATGGCGAGCATCATGTTGGTGAGGCCATTGACAATATCGTCCCACCATCCTCCCCAGTATCCGGCAGATAGACCGAGGGCGACACCGATCACGGTGTTGATCAACTGTGAAAGAATGCCAACTGTGAGGGAAATCCGGGCCCCGTACAGCACTCGGCTGTAAATGTCGCGGCCTTGTGCGTCAGTTCCAAACCAGAATTCCGTCCCTGGCGGTTCTTCCGCATACATAAGATTTGCATCCATAACCGGATCGGTATGAGCAAGCCAGGGCGCCAGGAGACCTGCCACCACTACTGCCGTGAAAAGAATGCCGCCGATGAGGAGATTGGCTCTGATCTTCATAACGCCACCTCAGCTGTACTTGATCCGCGGGTCGATGATGGCGCACAGCACGTCGACAAGCATATTGATTAGAAGAAAAAGCAGAACGATCACCAAAATTGAGCCCTGTACAACCGGAATGTCTCGCAAAGTTACGCTGTCCACGAGGAGCGATCCGAGACCTGGCCAGGCAAAGAGCTTCTCAACGACGACTGCCTGACCGATGACGGTTCCGAATTGCAGGCCAATCGTCGTCAATACGATTACGAGAGCATTTCGCGTCAAATGCCATTGCACCACCCTTCTCTCGCTCATTCCCTTCGCACGCGCGGTGCGAACGAAATCCGCATTCATGATCTCAAGGACTGCGGCCCGGGTCGTTCGCGCGAGAAGGGCCATAGGGGCGACACCTAAGGCGATAGAAGGCAGGATGAGATAGCGCAAGCTCCCGTCACCATACCCGAAGCTGGGAAGCCACCCGAGTACCAGTGCGAACAGATACATCAGCATCAGACCGAGCCAGAACTTCGGCAACGAGAGGCCGGACACAGCGGTCACCATGGAAACCATGTCGACCCAGCTCCCGGGCCTTAGGGCAGCAATGAAACCAAGCGGCACGCCCATTGCGATCGCGAACAGCATGGATGCGAGGGTGAGTTGAGCCGTGGGCCACAGACGGTCAGCAATGACGCTCGTCACGGGCTGGCGTGACCGGAACGACGTCCCGAGGTCAAAGGTCGCAAGATCCGCAATATACTTCCCGAAACGAATATAAACCGGATCGTCGTACCCGAATTCCTTATTCATGCGCGCCATCACCTCAGCGTCGAGAACGCTGCGGCCATCATCGCTCATGCTTGATGCGAAGGTGCCTGGAATGACGCTGAAGAGCACGAAAATGATGGCTGCAACAGCAAGAATAATAGGTAATGTCTGCAGCAGCCGCCGCACGATGAACGAGAGCATCCACGTCTCCAACCTGACGCCTCGGGCCTAAGCCCGTCGACGTCAGGATCTTCGTTTAAACAGCCAGGGTCGGCAGGAATCTGGCTACTTGGCGGCTGGCGAGCTTTCGTCGACCCACATCTCCTCATAGTTCTGAATAGCGAGCTCCGTCGCATTGGGCTGCAAGCCTTTGAGCCAAGGCTGATAAGCCATTACCGCCTTGTTGTAGTTGAAGAACCACATGGGTGCCTCTTCATAGAGGATGGCGTTCGCTTTTTTCAGATTGGCAATCTGCTTTTCAGGATCAGCAGCGGCGCCTGCCTCATCGAGAAGCTTGTCGAACTCGGGATTCTTGAAGAGCGTGTAGTTACAGGCCGATTGCGGCGTGGCCGAATGGAAGCACTTCAATGCCGCCAACGGATCAGGGCCTGTCGAAAGGGACCATATAAAGGCTTGGTATTCACCCTTGCGGGCGACTTCCGAGAGAACCGTGCCTTCAACGGGCTTGATCTTGACCTTGATGCCCACCTTCTCCAGCATCGGGATCACGGCCTCGACGATCGGAATACCCCAGCTCTCGTTGGACGTTGCGGTCCATTCGAACTCGAAACCGTCCGGATAGCCTGCTTCGGCCAGCAGCTTCTTGGCCTTCTCCGGATCATAGGCATAAGGCTTCAGTGCGGAATCATACGCAGGCGATGACAACGGGAGCCAGCTCGTAGCCCGATAGGCTTTTTCTTTGTTGAGCCGCTTGATGATCAGGTCAGCGTCAATGGCATGATTGATCGCCTGCCGCACCCGCTTATCCGAAAATGGTTTGAAGCTTGGATTCAGACCCATCACGCGGGTGTAAACTTCCGCGACTTCAAGGATACCTTTCGACAGGTTCGGATCGGCCTTGTAGGCAACATACTGGGTAGGGCCAAGGATTGAGGCGTCGATCTCCTTATTGCGGAAGGCGACATCCCGTGCAGCCGCCTCACCGATGATGGAGACCACGACTTTGTCCGCATAAGGCTTGCCCGGCTTGTAGAATTTCTCCCACCGCTCCGCAGTCAAACGGGAACCAGGAACGTATTCCGCAAATTTGTACGGACCAAGTCCAACCGGCCTCGCATTGAAGGATTCCTTAGTCGCTTCGTCGGCGGGATAGATCGAGAGCATTGACGGATAGAAGTAGAAACCCGGATCGACTTTTTCAGTCAGCGTGATCTCAAGGGTATGATCATCGATCTTCTTGAGCCCAGAGATTTCCTTCGCCTGGCCCTTCTCGACCTCGACAGCACCTTTAATGATGCGGATGTAGCGTGCGCCGGGGTAGGCCTTCGTGCCGTCCATCAGCCGCGTGAAAGTCCAGATCACGTCGTCTGCGGTCATTGCGCGACCGTGATGGAAGATGGCATCGTTGCGCAGTTTGTAGGTATAAACCAGCCCGTCACCCGATACCGTCACCGAAGTGGCCAACTCCAGCGCAGGCTTGTTGTTGGTCGAGTCCCAATTGTAGAGCGTGCGATGGATTGCCTTTGCCCAGATCTCGTCCTGGGCCCGGTTCGACGTATGGATATCAAGATTTGCAAAACTTGAGCCGTACGGTGCCGTAAAGCGGATCGTGCCGCCGCTACGTGGTGTCTGCGCTTCGGCAACGCCGCCCATAACCAGGGCAAGCGCTGTTGTTGCGATGAGCTTCTTCAACACGGTGGTCCTCCAACGTAAGTGACTCTGGCGGCATTGCCCGCGGCAGCCGGACCGACCGACTCCCAAGCATTCCGTAACGGTGCAATTAAGTATCTCGACGCATCCCTCTTTATTTTCTAAGTCACGCCAAGACGGTCATAAACAATCGCACCCCCTCGGATCGTAAGATCACAGTACGTCTTGTCAAGAATATCCTCAGGTGTTGCTGCCAAAAGATTACGCGAAAATACCGCGATATCGGCAAGTTGACCTACGATGAGGCGACCTTTGGTGTTCTCTAGCTTTTGCGAGAACGCTCCAAACTCCGTGTATGCCTGAAGAGCGTATTCGATCGTAACACGTTCGCGCGCATCCATGACGGTTCCTTTCCAGGTTTTGCGCGTCAGCATGCTGTAGAAGTTCGGGAACGGGTTGGGGTCGCATACAGGTGCATCGCTTCCTGTCGCAGGTTTCAGACCCAGGTCGAACCACGTTCTGAAAGGATAGCTGCCCAGCGCCCTCTCCTCACCGAGCACTGATATGTATGCATCACCGAAATCATAGATGAAGACCTGTTGAGGGCAGGGATAGATACCGGCCTTCAGCATTCGTTGATGTTGCGCGGGAGTCGAGAAACCGGAATGCTCGATCCGGTGGCGCCGGTTCGGGTCCGGAAGTGCCGCGAGGGCTTTCTCGTAGGCAGTGATCAGTTGCTCGATAGCCGCATCGCCAATCGCATGACACGCGAGCTGGTATCCTTTGGAGTGAGCATCCATGACGAGTTCATTGAGCTCATCATCCCTCAGAATCTTGACGCCAGTGGTCTGGTCGTCCCCGAGATAAGGCTTCGACATCCACGCTGTGCGACCGCCTGCAGAGCCATCGAGGAAGTATTTGACAGCGCCGATCATCAGCATGTCGTCGCCGGTTCCGGAGATCAGACCGGCTTCGTAACACTGGGGCACAATGGTACGGTCGGGATCGCCCAACAAAGTCAGCCAGGTTCTAACGGGCAACCTGCCTTCCTGCTTGGCACGATGATAGGCTTTGATCTCGGCGAAACCCGCTCGCTGACCAACGGCAGCATCCATGCAACTCGTAATACCGAATGATAGTAGATAGCGACCTCCACGTTCGATGGCCGCGACCAGGCTATCTTCCGTTGATGGTGGAATGGCAGCCCAAACGGGGCCACGAGCATTCTCCGCTAGGAGACCGGTAAGACTGCCGTTGCGCTGCTCGATAAAGCCGCCCGGAGGTTCCGCTGAACTCTCGTCGATCCCTGCAAGTTCCAAGGCTCGGGAGTTGCAAATCGATACGTGGCCGCAGGTCCGAAGGAGCATAACGGGATTGTCGGGTGCAGCCGCATCAAGTTCAGTGCGGTGCGGATGACGCCCCACATCGAGCTTCGTCTGATCGTAGCCCCGCGCAAGAATCCACTCTCCCGGGCGGCTTTTGGAGGCACGTTCCCGAATTCCGGAAAGGAGCGCATCAAGGGTCGGGGCTGCCGCAGGTGTCGCGTCGACCCAATCCATCATGAGGCCCAAAGCAACGAGATGCAGATGGGAATCGTTTAGTCCTGGCGTTGCCAAGCGTCCATCAAGGTCGATGATGCGTGTGGCAGGACCAATGAGAGATGCAATCTCGCTTTGCCGACCGACAGCCAGAACACGCCCCTGCCAGATTGCGATCGCCTCTGCCACCCCATCGTCGCGTCCGCACCAAATCGGACCGTTCTGCAAAACAACATCTGCTTTAGGGGACACGACAGCATTCTCCTTGAATGTGACTTTCAATGATTACTCGCCCAAAACGACATTTCACACAGACGAGCACATTAAGCTGATTAAATTGCATCAAGAGGCCAGATTGGCCTGCGGATGTTCTTGTACGGTCGTTCCATGAAGTTTCGCGTGGACAGCGCCCCCGTATCGACCTCGATCACTTCCCGAGCAATTGGCTCGAACGCCGCGCGGAAATGCTGCATTGATTTGACGATGATAGTCGACTTGCGAGTAGGGTCGACACCCAATGATGTAAACTGCCCAAGATCAGTCGCCTGACCGTTATAGCTGATCACAATGATCTCGACGCCACCGATACGCAGCAATGCACTCAAGCCGTAGTTGCGACGCGCTCCGCCACCCATCGGCCCATAAGCGATGAAGCTGCCATCCGTCAGCGATACGACTTGCGCTGTCACTTCGATGGGCCCTCCGCCCATCGACGGATCGACCTTGCCTCCGAGCATCAGGGTGACCTCGTTTCCAACGCCCGCGGCTTGAGCCTGCAGGGCTGCCTCGGGGTCACAGATTGCGTGGAAACCTACATTCTGCAGATCCGCATCCAGGACGGCCTTAAGAAGCCGCGTCGCATCGCCGTATGCGCCCGAGCCCGGATTGTCCGAGTAATCCGCAATGATAAGCGGCTTGTCGGCTTTCCCCTCGCCTGCCTTGGCCTTCTCTATGGCTTCTGAAAGGGGCGTAAACCGGATAGATGAAAACGTTCGCTGCTCCCAGACATAATCCATCAGCTCATCGGCAATGGCCTGCGCCGATACGAGATCATTCCCTGTTACGGCAACAGACGGCCCAATGTCCTGAACGTCAGCTGATGAAAAGCCGGCCTGGATACTGACCGCAAGGGCCTGGCCTTCGGCTTCGATCCGATCGCCTCTGCGGAGAAGCTCCATCATAGGGGGGGAGGTGGTGCGTCCACCATCGAGGGCATACAGAATCGGGCGACGGGACACCGCGACTTTCGGCGTCGCTTCCCCCCTCATCGCTTTTTCAAGAAGTTCCGCAGCCTGCCAAGTCCGTTCATATTGATCGATATGTGGGTAAGTTCGGTAGGATATGAGCGCGTTGGAGTTGTCGGCCATTTTCTGCGTCAACGTCGCGTGCAGATCCAACACTGCCATAATCGGAGTTGCATCCCCTACTCGCGCGCGGATCCGCGAAAGGAGTTCCCCCTCCCCGTCATCGTGGGACTGGGTCGACATTGATCCGTGCAGATGAAGCAGTATGCCGTCCACCCCATCACAAGCGTCGATGATTTGATCTGAAACGTGGTCGAAAAAATCATCCGTTACCCGGCCGGAGGGGTTAGCTGAAGTGACGATCGGATGAAGCATGGCCCAACCGAATTTCTCGGCCGCCTCAAATGCGGCTCCCATCGAAGTCCGCGTACCGGTGAACGCGCCGGGAATATCATTATCCAGATAGTAGCAGCTGTTTCGAAAGGCATTCTCATCGGTCACTTGGACACTGAACGTATTGGTCTCGTGCATGAACTCAGCCACAAGAACGCGCTTTACCATCCCGCTTCACTCCCTAGGGGTCGAACGATCCCTTGCTGACCAGATCCGACGGCCCCTTCTGCGGAATGCCTTATCGCGATCGATTTCCGATGGATGGTGACAAAGGCATTGGACTACTGCAAATATCAACTTCTGCTCAATTCATTCGTTTTTGATATGAGGCATGCCAAGCGTGACATTATCTCCCCGGCATATCGAGATTTTCCATGCGGTCATGGTGTGCGGCAGCGCAACACAGGCTGCCTTCGCTTTACGGACCTCTCAGCCGACCATCAGCCGAGAACTCAAGGAATTTGAGCAATCCTTAGGCTTCCAGCTCTTTACCCGTAAAGGTCGGTCCTTATTCCCGACTGAAGCTGCGATTTCGTTGCACAGTGAGGTGCGTCGCTCATTTGTGGGACTCGAGGAGATCGGGAGAACGGCTGAGGCGATCCGCGCGAATGCGGCTTCTCATATCAAAGTCGTATGCATGCCCGCCTATAGCACGACACTCCTGCCACCCCTGTGCCGAGACTTTCTTGAGGATAATGAATCCATTCGTCTTAGCATCTATGCACTTGGTAATTCAGTAATAGCCAACGGCATCTCGGCGCAGCATTACGATCTCTGCATCATCGAGGCCGATCTCGGATTTTCTGGCTGGACGTCAGCTAGCGTCGATGCCGGTGAGCAGGTCTGTATCGCACCGAAAGGGCATCCCCTCACCAACAAGAAGGTTTTAACTCCAGCCGATTTCGAGGGTGTCAACTTCATCTATTTTTCAGCCGAGGACATATACCGGCGCAAATTGGACAACGTTTTCCATGAGCATCGGGTAACACGCAGGCTGAGAATGGAAGTGTCAACGGCCGCAGCTGTATGCTCGCTGGTATCCCAAGGCCTCGGGGTGTCGATTATCAACCCTATCAGCGCAATGCATTACCTCGATCAGGGATTAGAGATGCGGCGCCTTTCATTCTCAATTCCTTATACCGTGCGACTACACAGAAACCAAAGCGCCAGTAGCACACAAGCTCTCAATGCCTTTACCGATAAGTGCACGAAAGCAATTATGAATATAAGGCGGCAGGCGGAGGAGCGGCTAGGGAGCTGAAAAGGTCATCTCCAGGAAACCTTCATCACGGATGCCGGGACGATCCGCAGGCTTCTTTATGTAGTCATAAAATCTCAGCGAGCCTTTCAATGCCGATAATCTTCTTGCCTGCTCAAGCAGCCTTCCGGGCACGCGGATCCGTGCCGGGTAAAGCCGTTGTCGAATTCAGATGCGACGCATCAGGCAGTCATGGGCCTACAACGGTTCCTCTGGCCCGACCACCGGGGACCCGACACGAGCACCCGATGCCAATCGGAGCGGGGTTGGTCAGTGCGCAAGTCCGCACAGGCGTCGCACAATAGCCACCGATGGGCGACGGAGCAGGCTCTGCGTAAAGCGGATAGGCAGGAGTCGCGACGGCTTCTATGGCCAGCCCGGTTGCTAATCCGGCTGCCCCCCAGCCCCACCCCCAATCATCATAATAGCCTGGGTAATATCCACCCCAACCCCAGTAGCCTCGCCTTACATAGCGATTTGGATAGTAACGTCCGGGCCTCCAACCGGGACGCCAACGGTCCGGTCCAGGTCGCCAGCGATCAGGCCCTACCTGCCAGCGGTTCCCGCTTGGCACGAAGCGAGGTGGGCGATTGGGCGTAAAACCGCCGGGGCGCACGCCAACTGGGCCAATGGCATCCGGTCTCATTCGCGGACCTATGCCTACGGACCCCATGCCACCGCCCTGGAACCCGCCTTGGGGCCTCAAGCGTTGCTGAGCGGATGCAGGTTCGGCGACGAAGGTGGTGAGAGGAATAAGAGAGACGCACAGCAGAATAAAGTAGCGCATGGCGAACTCCAGTGGAGATCATCTCTGTTAACGCACTACATCGACCGCCGTTTCTCGGATCATCCCTTTGCCCAAGACGCGTCGAGCACAGGTGGTTGCGCCGACTTATCCGATCTCTACCTGCAGGCCGTCATAGGCAGGCTCGATTTGTGGCGGCAGCTCCCGCCGCAATGTCTCGTAATCGAGATCCGTATTCAGGTTCGTGAGGATCGCGCGCTTCGGCTTCACCTTTCCAATTAGTTCAAGCGCGTCGGTAATGGAAAAATGTGTCGGATGAGGCGTGTAGCGCAAGGCATCGAGAACGAGGACCTCAAGACCTTCGAGATAGCCCAGGCTCCCCTCCGGCATAAGGCTGACGTCGGGCGCATAGGCCACATTGCCGAAGCGGAATCCGAGGGCGTCGATGTCGCCGTGAATTAGACGGAACGGCATAGCTTCGACCGGGCCTCCCGGCCCGGATATGGTGGTCATGGTGCCTGCCTTGAGATGCCGCATGTCCAGGATCGGTGGGTAGCTGCTCCCCGCAGGTGACTTGAAACAATAACCAAACCGGATCTGCAGCAACTCGCTTGTCATGCGATCGGCATAAACCGGGATGCGCTTGCGCATGGCAATCACCAGCGGACGCAGATCGTCGATGCCATGGGTGTGATCGGCGTGCTCGTGAGTATATAGAACCCCGTCCAGGCGCCTCACATCGGCGCCGAGCAGTTGATCGCGAAGATCTGGTGTTGTGTCTACCAGGACGGCTGTCGTGGAAGTGCCCGATCCTTGCTCGACGAGTACCGAGCAACGACGGCGGCGATTCTTGGGATTGGATGGATCGCACGCACCCCAACCGACGCCGACACGAGGGACACCGGCCGAAGAACCGCAGCCTAGTATGGTTAGTTTGAAGGTCATGGCGAGCCAGCCTGCTCCCTAACCGTATCAGCCTGAGCAGCCTTGGAGAAAAGGCGATAAAAATTCTCGGTCGTGATCCTTGCGATTTCGCTATCGGTAACGCCGACGACATTTGCGAGCACATGGGCGGTATGGGCCACATAAGCTGGTTCGTTGGTCTTGCCACGGAATGGCACAGGAGCGAGATAAGGCGCATCCGTCTCGACGAGAAGCCTGTCGTGACGCACGGCGGCAGCGATCTGGCGGATCTCCTCCGAGTTCCTGAAGGTCAGGATGCCGGAGAACGAAACATAAAGTCCCAGTTCGACACCAACCTGCGCCAGCTTCTCTCCGGACGAGAAGCAGTGCAGAACGGCTCTGAACCGCCCTTGCTCCATCTCATTAGACAGAATTTCAATCATGTCCTCGTCGGCATTGCGCGCATGAATGACGAGAGGCAGGCCTGTCTCTCGTGCTGCCTCGATATGCGTCCGGAAGACCTTACGCTGCACATCCCGGGGGCTCTTGTCGTAATGGTAATCCAGCCCAGCCTCTCCGATCCCGATGCACCTCGGGTGAGCAGAGAGTTCTACCAGCCGCGATGCCGGCACATTTGGTTCCTCCGCCGCGTTATGGGGGTGCGTGCCGACGGTGAAGTAAACGGCTTCGTTCGCCTCCGCCAACGCCTTATAGGTCTCATAACGGGCCACATGGGTCGAGATTGTCACAAGCCTGCCGACTCCAGCAGCTTGAGCGGCTGCGAGAACCTCAGGGAGACGGGTCTGAATATCTGGAAAATCCAGGTGGCAATGGCTATCGACCAACATCCGTGAATGCGCCCTCCTCCGAGGCCGTTAACTCTCAGGGCTCCATAGATCGGAATGTAGGCTTCGTCTAGCGACGGACTTCCTGGGTTGTGGCGGCAGGCTCGTCATCCTCTCGGGATTCCTTGCGGCGCATTTCCCGCAGGCTATCCTGGCGGCGCCGGACGGACTTCTCCTCATGTTCATGGGGCCAGACGACGGGAACCGTCAGGCACACGCTTTGAGCGGGAAGCACGTTGCACCAGTCGTGGATCAATTGCTTGTAGCGGCGGCCGACAGGACGGATGTTGCGATCGAGATCGTAGAGACCGACCGGCGCAACGCGGTTGTTCTCCTCGCGAAGAGCGACATCCCAATCCATCTGGTCGGTCAGGGAGTACCATGTGAAACCGACAATGGGCACTCCCGTGTTCCTAACCCGGAGTACGTTGGCCCATTGCTTCCAAAGCCAATTGACCGCCTCTTCCCCGGTCGGCCCTTCCATAAGGTTCGTCTCGGTATGCATGACTGGCAGGCGATAACGATCGTAATACTGGCGCGTAATCTCGTCATAGCCGAATACATCACCCGCCGATCTCGATGAACCGTCCGCAGCCACCCGGTGCTCATTGGTGACGTAATAGTCATTGCCCATGATGCAGTGGTGACGAAGGGAGGAGCGGCTGAGGAAGAAGTGATATTCGTCCCGTGTCATCCCGTTATCCATGAGAAACTCATACATCTCGGAATCGACGCGGCGGCCATAATTGAGGTCGAGAGAGAGAAAGCGCCGGGCATTCATGATCTCGGCAGGTTTGATCGCTGCCGGATTCTCAGCGTGAAAATATTCCGAGGACTCGCTCTGGATGAAGAGCGCATCCGGACGGACCTTGAGAATCCGCTCCATAGCCAGAACATTTGCCTTCACGATGTGCTTCAAAGCTGTGACGAAGGCTTGATCGCTTTGTAACTGCTCATTCCACCACCCATAAGCCGCTGAAAAGGTGGCGCAAATGAACATTTCATTGATAGGCGTATAAAGCTGCACCCATTCAAAGCGCTTTGCGAAGTCCTCAGCGTAAGCCGCGAAAAGGATTGGAAAATCCGGGTTCTGAAAATTTCCGATCCAATCCGGAACTCCGAAATGGCACAGGTCCACGATAGGAATGATATTGCGGCGTCCGAGTTCGCCAAAGGTCATATCCGCGAAGGACCAGTCGTAGCGCCCCGGACCAAGGAATGTTTTATGCAGAGGTGGTCCGTAGCGCAGGACCTGGATATCCAGATCGGCTAGAAGGTCGAAATCGGTTTCCCAATGCTTGTAATGGCCGCATTTCTCCATCTGATCGATGCGCGTGCGGCCATTGTTGATAGTCGGGATGCTGTTCTCGATCCCGGTCGCAAACATGAAAGTCGTGTACATCTTCCGCTTCCGCTGAAGGCTCCTGAGAGCCCATCAAAGCGGAAGCGTCAGGTTGCTTCCGCCTCGATATAACGCGGGAAAATCGGGGCTGGTTGCGGCAGGGCTGTCCCAGCCACCAAGCGGTGCTCTGGTCCGACTGCCGCAAGAACCCGGTTTTCTGGAGAGATCGCGAGGAGATCGAGGAGCTTGGCTGCGGCGGTCGGAACAAAGGGTTGAGCCAGGATACCTACAGCCCGCAGAACCTCGGCGGTAACATACAAGACTGTATTCATCCGTTCCGGATCGCTCTTGCGCAGCACCCAGGGCTCCTGCGAGGCGAAGTAGCGGTTTGCTTCTGCCACCACGGACCAGATTTCTGCGAGCGTTGTGTGAAGGGCAAAATCCTTCATGGCCGCCCTTGTCTTTCCCGGCAGCGCATCTGCGAGCCAGAGAATATCCTGGTCGGCCTGAGTGAAAGCCCCAGGCTGCGGCACGGCCGCGTCGCAGTTCTTGGCGATCATGGAAAGCGAGCGCTGCGCCAAGTTGCCGAGATCGTTCGCCAGATCCGCGTTGATGCGGTTCACGATGGCCTCATGCGAATAGTTGCCGTCCTGACCGAAGGGCACTTCGCGCAGGAAGAAGTACCGGATCTGGTCGACGCCGTAGTTGTCGGCAAGATCGAATGGGTCGACCACATTGCCAATCGACTTCGACATCTTCTCGCCCTTGTTGAGCAGGAAGCCATGGCCGAAGACCCGCTTGGGCAGCGGCAGTTCAGCCGACATGAGGAAGGCAGGCCAATAGACCGTGTGGAAGCGAACGATGTCCTTGCCGATGATATGCACATCGGCGGGCCAGTAGTGCCAGCGCGGATCGTTCTCGTTCGGGAAGCCGCAGCCGGTTACGTAGTTATTGAGCGCATCGATCCACACATACATCACATGCTTGGGATCGTTCGGGACGGGCAGGCCCCAATTGAAGGTGGTGCGACTGATCGAGAGATCCTGCAGGCCGGAGCGCACGAAGCTGACAATCTCGTTGCGGCGTGTTTCCGGGCTGACGAAATCCGGATTGGCTGCGTAGTGTGCGAGCAGCCGATCCTGATAAGCCGATAGGCGGAAGAAGTAGCTCTCCTCCTCGATCCACTCGACAGGCGCGCCCGTGGGCGCGCGCCAGGTGCCGTCGGGCTGCTTAGTCAGTTCGCTCTCGTCGAAATAGGACTCGTCGCGAACCGAGTACCAGCCGGAATATTTGGAGAGGTAGATGTCGCCCTTCTCCTGCATCCGCCGCCAGAGCTCCTGGGTCGAAGGCAGGTGGTCGGCATCCGTCGTGCGAATGAACCGGTCATAGGAGCAATCAAGCCGGTCCGCCATGGCGCGGAACTTCGCAGCCATCTCGTCCACGAAAGCCTTCGGCGTCGTGCCGTTCTTGTCGGCTGTCTGCTGGATCTTGAGACCGTGCTCATCCGTGCCTGTCATGAAGAACACGTCATAGCCATCCATGCGCTTGAAGCGGGCAATCGCATCGGACGCAACAACCTCGTAGGCATGGCCGATATGCGGCGCGCCGTTCGGATAAGAGATAGCCGTGGTAATGTAGAATTTCTGCTTGTCGGCCATGGCGGATCCTTAAAACTCTGAAATCTCGAACGCGGCGCTCAAAAGCGAACTCAAGCCGTTCGCCGAACCGCGTCGGCAAGATCGTCGAACAGCGTCAGGATGAAAGGCCGGCGGTCGAGATTGAACACGTCTATCTCGCGAGCCGTCCGGGCGATCTTCTCACATACCTCTACCAAAGGTGCAAGACGGGCGGCTCCAGACCCTGCCCGCTCACGCAGCTTGGCCGAGACCCACCGCTCGATCGTTTCCAGGGCAAGTTCATAGCTATCGTCGGCGTCGCGCTTGGAGAGCGCTTCGGCAAGGCTATAAATCTGCTTGGTATCGGCTCTGGGCAACCCCTCCAGAAGCCGAGTCACCTGCTCGATGAAGGCAACCTTGTCAGCATCCAGGAGTTCGAGCGTGCGGCGAACCGAGCCCTCGCCATAAGGCAGGGCCTGATCCAGAAGTTCGTTGGGCACCCCGGCCCAAGGCTCGCCTAGGGAGCGAATGGCAGCTTTGATCTGGTCGCTCTCGAGAGGACGCAGAAGCAGACGCCGGCAACGGGAGCGGATGGTCGGCAAAACCCTCTGAGGCGCATGACTGACGATCAGGAACAGAGATCGTGGTGGCGGCTCCTCGATGACCTTAAGGAGCGCATTGGCGCTCGAAATCGTCAGGTCTTCCGCGCTGTCGACGATGCAGACACGGTAGCCTCCATCCGCCGCCGTGGAGCCGAACATGTTCAGAGCCTTGCGGACCGCGTCCACGGGGATGGTCGTCGAGGCAGCCTTTTTGTCCGTGGGCGGTGCCCGCCTGAGAACAGAGAAATTGGGGTGTGAGAGCGCGGAAACCTGCCGGGCCACGTTTCCTTCGGGTGGCACGTCGAGATTGCTGAGCGCAGCGTCATTCGCTTTTTGAGGATCGAGAACGGCTCGGGCCAAGCGATATGCCAGAGTTGCCTTGCCGATTCCCTGTGGGCCGCCGATGAGCCAGGCATGATGAAGCCTGCCGCTGCGCAAGCCTTCTACGAAGGCCCCCTCGCCTTCCTGATGGCCGAAGAACGCAAACTGGTTGCGCGGATGCGGAGCGCCGTCAAACTGATCGGGCTCAATGGCGTCCTGTGCGTCACGCGACATCGAGAGGCCTCTCGGCGTGCTCGGTCAATTCGGGAATCCGCTCGCGCAAGGTGGCCCAGATTGCCGCCTCGACCTCGTCAGCCGATTGATCGGCGTTGATCACGGCGCAGCGCTGCGGCGCGTTCTTGGCGATATCGAGATAGGCCAAGCGCAGAGCCTGATGGAACGAGAGAGCTTCATCCTCAAACCGGTCGCCTCCCTCACCTTTTCGAGCCTGCCGCTCTCCGGCTCTGGCAAGGCCTGTTTCTGCAGGCAAGTCCAGAATAAAGGTAAGATCCGGTCGAGTTCCGGCCAGGGCTACTCTTTCGAGATCGTCGATCAGCGAGGGAGCAACAGTTCCCGACGAGCCCTGATAGGCGCGGGTGGAATCCGCAAAGCGGTCACAAAGGACGGTCTTTCCGTCCTTTAGGGCCGGGACGATGGTCTTGTCGAGATGGTCGATCCGGGCAGCGGTGAACATGAGAGCTTCAGCGAAAGGACCGAGAGGTTTGGCATGCCCTTCCAGAATGAAGGACCGGATCTGCTCCGCCAGAGGCGAGCCGCCGGGCTCGCGCGTGACAATCGTTGGATGCCCGAGCCTTTCCAGCCTGTCCTTGAGCCGCGTGATCTGGGTCGACTTTCCTGCGCCCTCCCCGCCTTCAAACGTAATGAACCGACCTGCCATCAAATTCTTTCGATGACACTCGAAAAGGCGCGCCGCACCCAGCCCGTGCCGAACTCCAGCAGGCCGTCCAGAGCGCGCTGGCTCAAGGTGCCTTCCTGAATGTCTTCGCTGGCATAAAGCGGCATTTCGAGCGCCTGCATATCACCTCGGTTAACCTGAAGCCGGGCCACCTCGGTCCCCTTTTGGACAGGGGCCTTCAAGGGACCGGTGTAGATAATGCGAGCCGTCACCCGCTCGCTCTCTCCACGAGGCACCAGTACACGAATAGCCTTCCTGGAGACAAGCGGGAGGGAGCGCTTGCTGCCTCCAAACACCTGGGCCTCGCCAACGACCTGTCCCTCGGCAAAGAGCTCTCTGGATTCGAAGGCCCGGAAGCCCCAATCCAGGAGCTTTCGGCTCTCATTGGCACGATCCTTGGCGCTTTTGAGCCCATTCACCACTAGGATCAATCGTTGCCCATTCTGGACTGCAGACCCAATCAGACCATAGCCGGCCTCGTCGATATTGCCGGTCTTTAATCCGTCCGCCCCAATATCCATACCCAATAGAGGGTTGCGGTTCTGCTGGCGGATTTTGTTCCAGGTAAATTCGCGCTCGCCGAAGATTTTGTAGAGATCAGGGTAGGTCTCGATAATGTAGATGGCGAGCTTAGCGAGATCGCGGGCGGTCGCCTTCTGTTCCGGATGTCCGTAGCCGGTCGCATTGCGGAACGTTGATTTCGTCAGCCCAATCGCGCGGGCACGCTCGTTCATGAGCCTCGAGAAACTCTCTTCCGTGCCTGCAATGCCCTCTGCGATGGCAATGGCCGCATCATTGCCGGACTGGACAATGAGGCCGCGCAGCAAGTCCTCGAGCCGGATCGTGCTGTTCACCTGGGCAAACATGGAAGAGCCGCCCGAGCCGCCCCCTCCCTTGCGCCAAGCGTTTTCGGAGACTGTGAATGTGCTGTCAAAGGACAGCCGCCCGTTCTTGATTTCATTGAAAACGACCTCTGCGGTCATGGTTTTGGCCATGCTGGCGGGAGCGGTCAGCTCATCGGCATTTTTTTCAAAAAGAACGGCATGGCTGTCGGCATCCATGAGGATCGCCGTTGGAGCAGCAGTCTGGAAATTCTGTGCCCCTGCCCCCTGCGGCAGGACAAGGCTCAGAACCAAAGCGCCAAGGGAAAAAAAGGCAGTGGAGAGGAAACGGGCAGACATCAGGTGACGCATAGTAAGGTATCCAGACTCTTCCGGTAAGAGAGCCTGAATCTGTATCGCGTCAATGACAAATCAACGTTACGTTAAGATAAGCTGTGTGCCGTCGTACGCCGAGCCAGGGGGAATGTCGGTCGCCCCCTTTCCGGCTCCTACCGAAGCACGAACTTCGACTGGTTCATCGTGTTGAAGCTGCCAGTCTTCTGAAAGCCGTTGTGGGCAGGCTCAGGCGACGAATAATACATGCCTGCAACCACAGGGCGGGATGACGGCAGAGCCTTCGGCGCAGCGGAGCTCATTGTCATCCCAGGGGTACTGGCACCCGGAATGGTACCAAGATCGAACGGACGCTCGGGCGGAAGCGGAACGTTGTTACGGACAGGAACCGTCGATGAGGCCAATTGCTGAGAAACAGCGGGGGCGGTCTCAAACTCGGCTTCGGCTTGGTCTTCAGCCTCATAATTGTTGATGCCGATGGCTTGGCGCGGTGCGGCGGCGGCACGCGGCGCTGCCTGAGCGATCATGGTCGGGGTTCCATTGGTCAGGCTTGCGGGCTGACCATCCGTGCGAAGGCTGGCGAGAAGGATTCGGTCGTCGCTGCCATTCGTCGAGGCGCGGCCGACATATTCAACACGAACCTTAGCCGTACCCTGCCGATGGAAGCCAAGAGCAGAGGCCGCGCGTTCGGAAACATCGATCACGCGGTTCCCATGGAACGGACCGCGGTCGTTGACGCGGACGATCATGGAATGGCCGTTCTGAAGATTGGTGACGCGCGCATAGCTGGGAAGCGGCATGGTCGTATGGGCAGCGGCGATCGAATCGCGATCGAAGATCTCGCCATTCGCGGTCATCCGACCATGGAAGCTGGCCCCATACCAGGAAGCGAGCCCTTCGACCGGACGGGGCGTTTCAGACGGGACGTAAGTACGGCCGGCAATCGTGTATGGCTTACCCACCATGTTGCGCCCGCCGCCTTTCGGAACGGGCTGGCCGTTAGCAACGACCCGTGGGCTTGGAGCAACGCCATATTTGGAATCGACGCCGCCCCGAACGTTCGAGGAGCAGTTTGCAACGGTCAGGGCAAGGGCTGCGACACCAGCAACACGAATGAAAACTTGGCCTTTGGAAGACATGAAGCCAGTCAGGCCGCTTGCTGCGTCAGCGCGTTCACAATGCATGTTATTCTGCATCCCCTTATGAGCACTTGCATGGTGCGCCAGAACTTACCCAGACAGCCAACCAAAGTGCTTTTATCGCCTTAAAAGGAAGTTAAACGGCCTCGCTTGTCAATCGCAAAGCTACCAAATTATTAACAGTATATCCCTGAACAGAAATAATCAGTAAAACCAGTTATTTATCCAAGAGATCCCATTCGCAATGCAGAGCCTTAGAAAAGCATCATAGGTTTATAAGCCTGCCCTTTGTTGGCCGGCAATGCCATTATCTCCCTTCTGAAGACAGCTACTGCATGGAGGGAAGTTGACGGCGGCACCTTTGCAGCCTTACACAACCGTACATCAATGAGCCGAGCCTGGACATGGCTTGCGATCTATATCGGAGAGGTGGCCGAGTGGTTTAAGGCAGCGGTCTTGAAAACCGCCGTGGGTGCAAGCCCACCGTGGGTTCGAATCCCACCCTCTCCGCCACTACTTTGCTTTAACCTGCTGCCTTTCCCTAACTGCGAGATCTGGCCCGCCGGAAGCCAAAGGGATAGCCCAGGATCGGACGGTGGCGCTACAGCATCGCCATCACGGTAGAGAACGGCGACTATCGACCCGCTCTCAAATCTTCAGATGCTTATATCTCGTGCTTAAGTCCTTGCTCCTCCTTGAGTGGCATATCAAATGCGAGGCGTTAAACTTAATTGATTCAAGTGCTTACGAATTCATCGGCGCCAAGGCGGAATTGCCCTTGAACAATATCAAGAATCTTCTGATCGGCTTTACGGAAGAAGCCGATGCTACATCCGCAGCGCTCACCTATGGGCTGTCCCTGGCGCGAGAGGCTGGGGCCCATGCCACGGCCCTGTCGGCTTCTGTCAAGCTCGTACTGACCCATGCGGTCGCGAGCAGGATGGCAGCAGGACTTGTGGCAGGAGAGAACCAACGTGTGAAAGAGCTTGCAGAGGCGGCAGCTGAGAGTGCCCGCCATCAGGCAAATCTGGAAGGGGTTCCCTGCACCGTCGAGAGCGTCCAGCTGCAGTATGCTGAGCTTGTCGGGAGGTTTACCGCCTTGTCTCGGGTGCACGACCTCACAGTGGTTGATGCCGACCCGGAAATCCTGACGATGGATCGAACGCTCATCGAGCAAGCACTTTTCGCCAGCGGCCGACCGGTGATCGTCGTCCCGCGGAGCGTGAATACTTTCGCAGCTGGGCGGATCATCGTCGCCTGGGATGGAACTCCCAAAGCGGTACGCGCCCTCAACGACGCTCTGCCATTCCTGCGGGAGGCCGAACAAGTAGACCTCGTGAGCGTATCGGGCGAGAAAGATCTGACAAACTCCGTTCCAGGCGCCGAGGTGGCACCGCATCTGGCGCGTCATGGCGTCAATGTGAATGTGGTGAACCTGTCTGCCCAGCAGGCGGATGTAGCCGAGACGCTCCGCAACCATGCGGCGCTGACCCAGGCAGATATGATCGTGATGGGCGCCTATGCTCATTCGCGTTTGCGTCAACTCGTGCTCGGTGGAGTAACGCAGTCACTTCTTAAGGCGTCTCCGGTTCCGCTGTTCCTGTCTTACTGATTTGTCCAGTCCACCATGCTCTGGTCATGATCAAAGCCAGGGCATGGATAGTTGAATTCAGCAAGTTTTCGGCAATGCATAAGCAGTCATCCGAGGGCGTCTCATGTCCTATAACTAGCCAACTAGTTCGCCATCAGGATTGGCAGACTCAAAGAACGCTCAAAGATACCCCGTGTCGCACTGCCAAAGATCAGACGTCGCAGGGCCGAATGGGCATAAGCACCCATCGCGAGGAGGTCGACGTCATGAGCCCGGGCGGCCTCGAGCAGGGCATCGGCCACATTTCCTTGGCCACGCTGCACAGGCGCAAACTGCGTCTGCACGCCGTGACGGGACAGATGATGACAGAGCTCTATGCCAGATCGGCCGCGCTGGAAGGCCTTGTCATCGGTGACATGAGCGACAACGACCTCACGGGCAGCCTGAAGGAATGGCATCGCGGCCGTGACGGCATGTACGGCGGCAGGCGTCGCATCCCAAGCCACCATCACTTTGTCATTCCCAAGAGTGGATGAGGTGGGCGGGATGAGGAGTAGCGGTCGGCCGGTCTCAAACAAGGCCGTCTCGACCATAAGGCGGGTTTCTCCCTCCAGGGCTCCGTTGACACCGATGATCCCGAGAGCGCGTACCCTGAGATAATCCGCAAAGACCTGTCCTACTTGATACGAGAATGCAGGCTCGATCACGACCTCGTGCCGAATGCCTCCTGCCTCAGCCGCGGCGGAAACAGCATGAGCAAGGCGTTGGGCCTGGTGGCGCGAACGCTCATTGAATTCCTGCCGAAGACGCTCGTCCGCTTCACTGGTTGCCGACGGGTTGTCGAGGCTGCTGAGCCGAACCTCGGAGATGAGGGCTGTGACGTAGGCTCCTTGATGCTTTGCCAAGTCGAACGCCAGTTTGACCCCATGATCGGGGCCATCGCCGTGGGGCGGGACGTGGACGACGAGATCCTGGATATTCATGAGCCCTCCTGTTGCGGCACTGCCCGCACGTAGAATGATCTATCTCCTATGCGCGTCTGTTTCCAGACTGAGGAAGGCGGCAGAAAAGTTTCAGGATTGACGAAAGGTCCAATCTCACAGGATCTTCCCACGATCAGAAACCCGATATTGCTCCTCTTGCAGGGGACATTCTCATTGCTTACTTCAGAGCTTGCCTTGGGGTCCGGGCCCCTCTGGCGAGCGGGTCGCCGCTCGCGATGTCGGACACCTTCTCTTGCCCTTGCGCCAACGAGCGCGACCGCAACTGGAGGATCCGATCTTGGATTCCGCTTCTTCCAGCCTCTCCATCCTCGTTGTCGAGGAGGATTTAGAACTACGCCCGCAGATTGTGCTCGCCCTCAGACAGGCCAGCTGTGAGGCGATTCTAGCCTCTTCCAGCGAGGACGCCTTCGATCTGATCGCAGTGGCCGATTCTGACGGTCTCTACTGCGCGATCGACTCCCCGGCAAAATCGATGGTTGGGAAGTCGGCACCACCTTCAGCTTTATCTGGCTCGCTGCGTCACTGCATTTTCCTGCGCAAGTCCTTCGCCATGGATTGGTTCATCCGAGTCTTTGATCTGGCGCCGTCACCGCGCGCCAGGCAGCAACTGGCATGACCGAAGCAGTATCAAAATTCCGAATGGCGTTGGGATTAGCCTTTCAAGCAGCTCCGTATACCTCGCATGAACGACACTAAAGGCACTGACGTTATCGGCCTGCTTGGACCCTTGCGGCGCTATGCCCGATCACTGACGCGCGACGAGACCCAGGCAGAGGATCTGGTTCAGGACACTCTTGTCCGCGCCTACGAGCGGCGGAGCTCTTTCCGCGCGGGCGGCAACCTGCGCGGCTGGCTTCTATCGATCCTGCACAACACCTTCGTCGATGGCCGACGCCGTCAAGCGGCGGAGGCACGCCGGGCGCGGCAGGCTGCCGAACTGACTGATGACGTCTCTCCCGCCGAGCAGGAAAGCCGAGTGCAACTTCAGCAGGTCCAAGCGGCCTTCATGACGCTGCCGGACGAGCAGCGTGCCGCTCTGCATCTGGTGGCTGTCGAAGGCCTGTCATACCAAGAGGCCGCGACCGCGCTGAATATCCCGGTCGGCACCCTCATGTCGCGCCTGGGCCGCGCACGCGCAGCCTTGCGGGGCTTCGAGGCAGGGAGCGACGTATCGCAGCCGTCTCAGCATAGGCGCCCAACCCTGCGCGTCGTCGGAGGATCCGATGTCTGACCCCATTACCGAAGCGGACCTTCTCGCCTACGTCGATGAACAGCTCGACCCGGCCCGACGGATCGAGGTGGAAGAGCATCTTGCCCACAACCCGCAAGCCGCCGTGCGAGTCATGGCCGATCTGAAGGATCGCGATGCCCTGCGCCTGCTCCATGCGGTACCCCTGCCCCGCCCTGCCGAGCGCTTGCTGGCGGCGGCTGGCCGACTTGAGCGGGCTCTCGGCTGGCAAGGGTTATGGCTGAAGCTACGCCGGGTCGCCGCCGTCGTGACCCTCGTTGGCTTCGGTTGGTTTGCTCACGGTCAGGTTGGCTTGGGTATCAGCGATAGTGAGGCATCGCCCAAGCCGCCCGCCTTCGTGGAGGATGCCTTGCACTCACATGAGACCAGCCTGCTGCGAGCCCGCATGGTTTCGCAGCCTGAGGTCGAGGATTACGATCCAGCTGAGATTCTGGCCGAAACCGGCATCAGATTGCCCCCCTTGCCAAAAACCTGGCAGGTGCGGGACGCCCAGATCTTTCCATCTCGCTACGGCCACAGCATCGAGATTGCCATCGATGCAGGCGATCTCGGCCGGGTTTCGCTCTTCGCCGCCCAGGCTCCTGCCTTCGACGTCATCGCCCCCATGCCGGCCCGCTTCGAGAAGGCGACGGCGGTGTACTGGCAGACAGGCCACCTTGCCTATGCGCTGACCGGAACCGGCAGCGAAAAAGCCCTTGAGCGGGCAGCTATCCGGCTGTCCCGCAAGCTTCAGTAAACTCTAGGAGACCTCACCGATGAACACACCCTATGCCTGGCAGACCACCACGGCGCCTACAAGCAGCGCCCTCTTCGACGAGGGCCTGCGCCAGCACATGCTTCGCGTCTACAACACCATGGGCCTTGGCCTTGTGGTAACAGGCCTCGTCGCTTTCTTCGTCGCCTCGACCCCGGCGCTCTACGTGCCCATCTTCCAGACACCGCTCAAGTGGGTGGTGATGCTGGCGCCACTGGCCTTCATCTTCTTCTTCTCGTTTCGCATGGAACGGATGACGGCCGCATCCGCACGCACTGCCTTCTTCGCCTTTTCGGCAGTCATGGGCCTCTCACTCGCATCGGTGTTCCTGGTGTTCACAGGCGCAAGCATCGCTCGCACCTTCTTCATCACCGCCGCCATGTTCGGCGCCACCAGCCTCTACGGCTATACCACCAAGCGCGATCTCTCGAAGTTCGGGTCGTTCCTGGTCATGGGCCTGATCGGCGTCATCATCGCCTCGATCGTAAACATATTTCTCGTATCGAGCGCGCTGCAGTTCGCCATCTCGATCATCGGCGTGCTCGTGTTCACGGGCCTGACTGCCTACGACACACAGACCATCAAGGAGCAATATGCCGAGGGCTTCGGGCATGAGGCCAACAACAAACTGGCCGTATTCGGCGCGCTCTCGCTCTACCTGAACTTCATCAATCTGTTCCAGCTGCTCCTCAGCCTCACCGGGCAGCGGGAAGAGTAAGCCACGTCCATTGCAGAAAGGATATATTTACATGGACCATCAAGACCGTCAGGCCATTGAGCAGCTCTTCGGCAAGATCGCGCAGGTCGAGCGTCAATCGACAGCACCGGATGCCCAAGCGGCGGAATTTATCCGCTCACAGCTCAACCAGCAGCCTAATGCTCCGTACTACATGGCTCAGACCATCGTCGTTCAGGAGCAGGCATTGAGCGCCGCTCATGGCCGCATCCAGCAGCTGGAACAGGAACTCGCTAGCCGTCCCGCGGGCGGAGGAGGCTTCCTGTCAGGTCTCTTTGGAGGCGGGCAGCAGCCCCGGCCCCAGCCGCATCAGCAACCCATGCACGGCATGCAGCACCATATGGGCCCAGGCACAGGCCCCATGGGCGGCATGGCCCCTGGCATGGCGCCCCGAGCAGGCGGCTTCCTGGCCGGTGCTGCGCAAACCGCCATGGGTGTGGCCGGCGGCGTACTGCTGGGCAATATGATTGCCAATGCCTTCTCTGGCAGCAGTGAGGCCAACGCGGCGGAGGCCGGCCAGCCCGAGCCGCAGCAGGCCGCTGCTGAAGACTTTGGCGACGCTGGCGGCGACTTCGGCTTCGAAGAAGATATCTGATGCCGGGAAGAGGTCGCTCTAAGCAATAGACCGCTTAGGCGCTTCCGAAATGGCTTAAGCATTGCGCTTCTGCCGGTGTATCGCGCCGGCAGAAACGTCTGCATTTAAGGAGTGAAAAATGACCCTTCCAGCCCTCGCCCTTGCGGCTGGCGCAATCATTGCATCGCCGCCGTTGGTCGCGGCGCAGACGTCCCTCTTACACGATACGCCCCCGGGCGTTTTCATATCGGCTGTGCCTGTCAGCGCCACCGGCTCCACGACCGGCATGGCGACGTTCAGAACAGTAACGCGGATTCTCACCGTCGATGCTCTGGGAAATATGGATGTCGTCAGCAGGGACGGGAAAGCGGTGGGTAGCATCGACGGGGTGGTTGAGTGCAATACTGATAAGAAGCGGCTTGTCCTGATCGAGCGCGGTGGTTTGCTGGGACTTGGCGCCAAAACGATTGCGCTTCCGCTGGATAACATCGCCATTCAAAGCGGAAAGGTAACCCTGCACAATCTGGATATAGCCCAACTCGACGGAATGCCAGAGTTCAGAGAGGACGACACTGCGTTCCGCAAACTGAGCGACATCCAGCAGATCACGTTGCTGCAGTTGTAATCCCCATTCTGCGGTAGAACTGACAAAATCTTGATCGATGCCCAGTCGCTCTAATTCACCCGAAACCCTATAGGCAAACTCATGCCCGCCCCCTCAAGTAGTTTCTCCACCGTCGTGCCACCGGACGACGATGTGGAGTCCCGACAACGGTTCTCTGAGGTTTTGAGCGACCTCTCCAGCCGCCCCAGTGCGGCAATCAGGATTGGCGATGTGCTTGAAGCATTCGGCGACCGTGCGTTCGGCGCCCTGATGCTCCTGTTTGCTGCTCCCAACGTGCTTCCGCTTCCTCCCGGTATGTCAGCTGTTCTCGGCGCGCCTCTTCTGTTCGTCACGGCTCAGCTGATGCTCGGACGCCCTACCCTGTGGATGCCGCGCTTTATTCGTGAGCGGTCGATCTCCCGTGATTTTTTCACCCTGCTGACGACAAAGCTCAGCCCCATCCTGCACAGGACGGAGCGCTTCCTCCGCCCTCGTCTCGGTGCATTGCTTCATCCCCTCCCAGAGCGCATCGTTGGCGCCGTCTGCCTGATGCTGGCCATTATCTTGTTCCTGCCAATCCCGTTCGGAAACATGCCCCCTGCCTTTGCGATCTCCGTCTTTGCTTTAGGCATTCTTGAGCGGGATGGGCTTGCCACACTCATCGGCTGGCTCGCCGCCATCGGTAGCCTGCTGATCCTCGCGGTGATCTCATCGGCCATCTTCGCCGGCATCAATGCCTTTCTCGACCAGCTGTGGGTTATCCTCGGATGAGGAAGTTGAAAATGAACCCTGCAGCCACACCTTCGATCATCTTGGAGGAAGGAACAGCTCCGCTTATGGGTCGAAGTCCATGCAGAAAAGACCTCGTCAATTCCCGTCGGGAGCGGCCGGGATTCTGGGCTCAGAATGAGCCGCCGGCTGCTGGACAAATAGGCCCGAAGACCACCCCCGGCCGCAGAGATCGGCCCTGCACCCTTCTACGACCTAGGATAGGCTTTCGCCAGCTTTCGCATGCGAGAAAGCGGCGACGCAGAGCCTTATACGGCGCTGCCCTCGGGCCTACGAAACGTAACTGGCTGCCCCAAAAACTAGACACTCCCGCGGCTCATCCGCGAACGAAATCCTCCTGATCATAGATCGAAAGGGACCCTTGATGGACTTCTCCTGGATAACCGATCCGGCTGCTCTGGTGGCGCTGGCGACCCTCGTTGTGATGGAAGTGGTGCTCGGCATCGACAACCTGATCTTCATCTCCATCCTGACCAACAAGCTGCCTGAGCATCAGCGCTCGAAGGCGAGACGCATCGGCATCGGCATGGCGCTCATCCTGCGCCTGGGATTGCTGGGCACCATCGCCATCATCGTCACGCTCACGGAGCCGGTGTTCAGCGTGTTCGGGCATGCCTTCTCTTGGCGAGACCTGATCCTCATTGGCGGTGGTCTATTCCTGGTCTGGAAAGCGACCAAGGAAATCCACCACAACGTGGACCCTACCCCCACCGATGATGTCTTCGACACCGCCAAAGCTACCATGACCTTTGGATCGGCAATTACCCAGATCCTGCTGCTCGATCTCGTGTTCTCTCTCGACAGCATCATCACGGCAGTGGGCATGACGGATCATGTCGCGATCATGGTGATCGCCGTGATCGTGGCCGTGACGGCGATGCTTCTGGCGGCCAATCCACTGGCTCAGTTCATTAACAACAACCCGACGGTCGTGATGTTGGCCCTGGGCTTCCTTTTGATGATCGGCACGACCTTGATCGCGGAAGGCTTCGGTGCACACGTTCCGAAGGGCTACATCTATGCCGCCATGGCGTTCTCGGCCCTGATCGAAGGTCTCAACATGCTCTCTCGCCGAGCCGCCCGGCGCAAGACAGTCGGATCCGCTGACCGGAAACACTGAATAACAAGCGCAACGAGGCCGTTGTAAGATGGCCTCGTTGCGCTCCGAGATTATTCTTAGAAAGGAATTCATGAATGGTCCCCGTGAAATCCCTCGTCGTTGCGTCTATCGGTGCTGTCATGCTGGCTGTGTGTAATGGCGCCGCTTGGGCCCAGAGCAACAGCGCCTTCCGGAGTGCAGAGGTTGTTGCTGGGAAGCAAGAGCGTCTTGGGGTCTATGGTAACGTGCAAAAGGACTGCACATCCGGGCCGTTGCCTACGATCCGAGTTCTGACCCCGCCGAGGAATGGCGAGTTGAACGTGCGCAATGGGAAACTCAAAGCGGGCAGGATCACCCGCTGTCCGAAGTTGGAGGCCACTGCGCAAGGTATCTTCTACAAGGCGAAACCTGCCTACAAAGGCACTGACGAGATCGCCTACGAGGTCCGGTCTGCCAGCGGCAAAGTGGAGAGCCACACGGTCAAAATCACCGTAAAGGATGCGCAAGCGCCCGACAGCGCCAAGCCGGGGCAGGATGCAGAGCTCTGACAGGCGTTGATCTCTGTTAGAATACGCAATCTGTTGAGACCGAAGACGCTGGCTCCAGGGATAAGCGCCAGCGCAGTTATCTGCCAACATCCCGATACATAGTTAGGTGTACGTAGAGACCGAGAACAGGCTCGGTCTCATATTCATATGCACGATGAGAGATCGTGCCGGTCGGCGGTTAACCGATCATTTCAAGCACAATCTGGCGGACTTCTTCTCGAGACAAGCCGGTCGGCTGCGGCTTGGGTTCAGTCTTCGCCTGTGGGGCAGCCTTTGCAGATAGAGGCTTCTTTTTAGAGAGCGAGGTTTGATTGGATGTCGTCATAGAAATTCCTTTGGCCGCTCTGGCTAAAGCACAGGCAGCAGTGTCGGTTTCGACTCAATGCAGGGAATGCAAGGGTCGATAAAGGTCCGCCTAGGTAGGCGGACCATGGAGATAACAATCGTGGGAACGGAAAGCAGGCTCGGCGCTCGATCAGAGCAAAGGAGAGCAGCCCGAACATGTCGGATCGAATGAACCTAATATGGGGCACAAATTCGAACAGTGCAAGAACATTCCAGAATTGGAGAGGAAATGTCTTAGATCTAGCGCCCACGAGGGGACAAAATATTTCAAATATTTCAGGGAATTTCGCTTGTCGCCGGCTAAATTATCGGTGGGATATTTGTAAAGCGCCGCAACTATTTTCGCGGAATGCCTTGTAATCGCCCCAATAGGGCTCTAGGTATTCCTTCATCGACATTTGGCCGGACAATCGGGCCGTTACGCCTTGGCATGCCAGGCGCACGTTCAGACACTCTCCCAAACATCGACGAACCCGAGACTGAGGTCGTGCTCTCGCACGCCTTCGGGCTCACGTGCACTGACGCATAGACTACAAGGATATTCCCATGATTTCGGGCACCGTAAAATTCTATAACGACCAAAAAGGCTTCGGCTTCATCCAGCCTGACAACGGCGAGAAGGACGTGTTCGTCCACGCTACCGCTCTTGAGCGCGCCGGCATCCGTGGCCTTCGCGAAGGCCAGAAGGTTACCTTCGACACGGCTGAAGATCGCCGTTCCGGCAAGGTCGCCGTCAATAACATCCAGACGGCGTAAATCTCCGTCTCTCCAGCAAGCGGCATGGTGCGCCATGCCGCTTGGCAAAGCCGCCCCTCAGGAGCGGCTTTTTTGTTTTCAGCAAAGGATTTCCGTTATGGCCAAAGAAGAATTGATCACTTTCGAAGGCGAAGTCGTCGAGATCCTGCCGGATGCTCGCTATCGCGTGAAGCTGGAAAGCGGGCACGAGATTGTTGCCTACACAGCCGGCAAGATGAAGAAGAACCGCATCAAGACGCTCGCGGGCGACCGCGTCACCGTCGAGATGTCGCCTTACGATCTCGATAAGGGTCGTCTTATCTTTCGCCATAAAGACAGCGGTTCGGGTGCTCCCCGCCCGGCAGGCGCGCGCCGTCCGCAGTTTCGGCGCCGTTAATCAATGTACTGGCTGAGAATCATCAGCCGCACAAAGGTTCAATATGCCTGAAAAAACTTGGACGTTCGAAGCTGGCGATTTGGTACCGGACTGGCTCATGCGTCAGACCAACTGTGTTCTGCGGTTCGGACGTGACGCGATTGTTGTCGAAAGCAACAGTGAGTTCCAGATCTACCCTGCTACCGCTATGAACGAAGAGGACACGATGGTCCTGGCCGAGATTATCGACCAGGAAGTCGACGCTGAAGTGGAGCATACCCTCCCAATCAAGGCTCATACTTCTCCCCGGATGAGGTCTCTCAACTGAGACCTCTCCCACTTGCTCATCCCGTATTCCAATGAGCTCGGTCCATTGAACTTACTGAAGCCTTCGGGGGCAGAGCTTGCCTTGCGGTTTTCGATGCCCCGGCGACAAGGGCACAGTCGAACAGCACCTGGATCCAAAATAAGAGCACTCCCGTCAGTTTTCGAAGATATCGACAGGAAGCAAAAGGTATATGCCGCTATAACGCCTTGAAATTTCATCATATTGATCCTATTTAATATTATCGACTTGGTTTGGGCATACGGTCCAACCCATCTTCGCGACTAAGTGCCTTCCTCTCCAGGTATTGAGAAACACGGAAGTGTCGTCTCATCGCAATTGAGCGCTTTGCTCTAAGCGAATCTGTTGAGGGACAGGGAGTTTCGCTCAATACCTTCGTCAATAAGCGGTCTGGGGCGACCGTCTTGGATGACATTGAAGCGGCCTACAACGAACTGAAGCACCGCCATTAACCCGCTTGCCTGCCGGAGCGGTTTCCTCATTTTTTAGACGGCAGGCACATCAGTGAGGTTCCAATGAGCATGTTCCGGAAAAGCACACCTGCAAAATCGGTGATTTTCGCTGTCAATTTCGACGATGCCCGTACCGCCTATCTGTGGATCGACGATCTTGCGAAGGCTAACGACAATCGGGCAGTCAACCAGATCGCACGCGCTCAGCAGGAAAATGGCTCCCTGCCGGAAGGCACAATCTCCAGCATCAAGCGTGTTAGGTAAGCGAAATATCCGGCTTTACTGAGCCGGTTCAATCACTCATTCAGGAAAGTTCTCCATGTCTCACAAGTTCAAAATCAAACAGATGGTCCGGATGAAGCAGCCCGGAGTGTCTGATGCGCGCCTCAACTCAGCGAATGTTTATGAAATCATCCGCCTGATGCCCGCAGATCAAACTGGAGAGCTTTCGTATCGAATTAGATCTGGAGCGCTCGAGAGAGCTGTCCGCGAGAGCGAGATCCGCGACGCCTAAGCAACCTTTGCTCGCGCTTGCAGAAGAGCAACGCGTCATCCCTTATTAGTTAAAAGAAATAGGACATCCTTTGCAGGTTTTTGTCAGAGACAACAATGTCGATCAGGCTCTCAGAGCGCTCAAGAAGAAGATGCAGCGTGAAGGCATCTTTCGCGAGATGAAGGCGCGGAAGGCGTATGAGAAGCCGTCAGAGAGAAAAACCCGCGAGAAAGCAGAAGCTGTGCGCCGTGCGCGCAAACTTACCCGTAAGCAGGCCATTCGTGACGGCTTGATCGCTGCACCCAAGCGCCCTGCCCGCGATGTGCGTGGCCCTGGCCGAGGCGCACGCGCAAGTGCGCCGTCTGCTCCTAGCGCAAGATAGGCACGTTTAGTTCAGGCCTCCTCCATTCGGCTGTGAAGCCTGACTATAATCATTGCAAAGTCCGCGAAGCCGTCTGTCTCTACCAAGAAAATGTTCAGAGCTCTTCAAGCTCGCACACTCAGTAATCATGGGATGCCCGACATCAGCGCTGCCGGTGTCGGACGAGAGTAACGATCGCGCCGATTATAAGAGCCAAAAAGATTATAATCCCGACTGCTTCGAGCAGGGTTTCCGCTCTCGCCGCGCCAGAAGATGGCGCTTCAATGCTTTCTCCCGGCAAAGTTGGAACAGCGGGAGGCCGGCCGAGGGTTTGCGGCTCCATGGTGATCTCTTTAGCTCAACAGGTTCGCGGGTCACTCCGGTAAGCATCCACACCTAAGACAGAATCTCTATGGACCTCGTGGGTTTCTCTCTGCTCCCGGGAATTCTGGATGACCTTGCGTCTCTAAGGCGCCTAGGAAATAACCCTCCCCATCCCCGCAGCTTCAGATGAAACCCTGAAACTTGACGGCTTGGTGATGGCACGCTTGGTGCGAGGCGAGGATGCAAGCGAGCTATTCCCCAGCCTCTCCGCAATCGGGCTTGCATTCGAATGCGGCATTCGAGACAAAAGGACTTGCGCGGTCCCGAAACCGAAATGGGTTCAGAAGGCCGGTGGGGGCTTAACGATGTGGCTAGTGGCGAACCGAACCTGCGCATGGAAATTCTCGATATGCCGTGCGGCTTGCATGAGCCTGGTTTTGTTATTGCCTGCCTGTGCTGAGCTGCGTGGAACCTTGTTGCCTGTCGAGGATACGGCTCCTGGGACAAGCCGAGTCGACATGCTGGTCACCACCACCCGCATGCAGGCGACCGACCCAGCCGAGTTCTTCTCGGGCGATAGAGGTCCGCAGCTCTCGTTTGCGGAGTTCACCGTTTCCATTCCTCCAGAAGCAAATCGTAAACAGGGCGATGTCCAATGGCCACGTAGCGTGCCGGGCAATCCGGCCACAGACTTCGTGACCCTCAAGGCAGATATAATCGACCGCGCGCAAGCATTAGCATGGGTCAAGCGCACAACCCGGCAGGTTCCCAGGCGCCATGTGCTGGTGTTCATTCACGGCTTTAATAACCGCTTCGATGATGCGGTTTTCCGCTTCGCTCAGATCGTACACGATGCAGGCACGCCTGTGGCGCCTGTGCTCTTTACCTGGCCATCCCGCGGCAGTGTGCTTGCCTATGGCTATGACCGGGAGAGTAACACCTACTCACGCAACGCGCTGGAAGCGACACTGCGTACGCTCGCTCGGTCTCCCGACGTCGGAGAAATCTCGATCCTCGCGCATTCCATGGGCAACTGGGTAACGCTTGAAGCATTGCGGCAGATGGCAATCCGTGACGGCAATGTCGCGCCCAAGATCAAGAACGTCCTGCTTGCAGCGCCCGACGTGGATGTCGGCCTGTTCCGCGAGGCGATTATGGATATGGGAAAAAACCGACCTGGCTTCACGCTTTTCGTGTCGCAGGACGATCGGGCGTTGGCGATCTCTCGCCGAATATGGGGGGATTCCATCCGGCTCGGCGCAATCGATCCGGAACAGGAGCCATATCGCAGCCAGATGGAGCAGGCAGGCATCACGGTGCTTAACCTGTCCAAACTTCAATCGGGCGATCCGCTGAACCACAGCAAATACGCCGAAAGCCCCGAAGTTGTGCGCATCATCGGGCGGGAATTGGCAGAGGGCCAGATATTGACCGATTCCCGCGTCGGCGTGGGCGACCGTATCATCCAAGTCACGACAGGAGCCGCCGCAGCGGTCGGGACAGCTGCTGGGCTTGCCGTCTCCGCCCCGGTTGCGGTTGTCGATCCGCAGACTCGAGCGAACTTCAGAGGGCATGTCGATAGTCTGGGACAGTCCGTCTCGGGGGCTGTCTCTCCCTGACTTGATCCTCTCCGGCAATGGCTGCCAGAGACGCAGGCTTATGGCCGAGCTTTACTCCGCCATAAGCCTCATCGGCTTGACACCTGCAAAATCCAGCCCTTGGTGCGCGCAAAGACGGCGATAGAGTCCGCCTCTATGATAGAGGCTGTCGTGGTCGCCCTCTTCCACGATCCGCCCTTTCTCGAATACAAGAATTCTGTCGAGACTACGCACGGTGGAAAGTCGGTGAGCAATGACGATGGAGGTACGTCCCACCATCAGCCGCTCCATTGCCTGCTGGATCTGGACCTCCAGCTCCGAGTCGAGGGCCGAGGTTGCCTCATCCAAGATGAGGACCGGCGCGTCGGCGAGAAACGCCCGCGCGATGGCCACGCGCTGGCGCTCGCCACCGGAGAGCTTCACGCCGCGTTCGCCGACGAGGGTTGCATAGCCCTTCGGCAGATTGCAGATGAAATCATGCGCATTGGCAAGACGAGCGGCTCGCTCGATCTCATCCATGCTCGCACAGGGCTTGGCGTAGGCAATGTTTTCTGCGAGCGAACGGTGAAACAGGATCGGCTCCTGCTGCACAATCGCGATTTGCGAACGCAGGGACGACTGGCGCACATTGGCAATGTTCTGCCCATCGATGCGGATCTCACCGCCATTCACGTCGTAAAGGCGTTGGATCAGCTTGACGAGCGTGGTCTTGCCGGAACCGGATGGCCCGACTAGGCCCACGCGCTCGCCGGCGTGGATGGTAAGCGACAGGTCCTCATAGAGCGGCGTGTCGTGGCCCGCATAATGAAAGGTCACGCGGTCGAACTCCACCTCCCCGCGTTCGATCCGGATCGCACCTGCGCCAGGACGATCGAAAACACCAATCTTCTCACCTGTGATGGCGACCAACTCCTCCATATCGTTCACGGAGCGACGCAGATTGTTGATGTGCATGCCGACGTCACGCAGGTAGCCGTGGATCACGAAGTAAGTGGTGAGTACATACGCCAGATCGCCCGGTGTCGCACGGTTGTTCCACCATAGCCAAATGGCCGTGCCGATAATGGCGACACGGATGCCGAGCAGCGCGATGAACTGGACCGTGCCGCTGTTGGTGCCCCGTTGCCAGACGCGACGGGTACGGCTCTGCCACTTGCCGATGACCCGAGTGAGGCGGGCATCCTCCCGGCTCTCCGCTCCGAAGGCCTTGACCACGGGATTACAGCTCAGCGCATCCGCCAAGGTGCCGCCCATACGGGTATCCCAGTCGTTTGCGAGCCGGGCTGCCGGAGCTACATAACGGGTGGCCAGTAAACCCGTCATCACGATGTAAGCCAGTGAACTCAGCCCAATGACGAGCCCCATGATGGGCCAGCGCAGGCCAAGCACAACCATGGAGCCTGCAAGCACCGTGAGCGAAGGCAACAAAGCAAGAAGGAGCGTATCGTGCATAAGATCGAGCGCCCACATACCGCGCGTGATCTTGCGTACGGTGGAACCCGCGAAACTGTTGGCATGCCAATCCGTGGAGAAACGCTGCACACGTGCGAAAGCATCCTGCGCGACGCGTCCCATGATGCGTAAGGTCAGCTCCACGATGCCGTAGAAGGCGAAATGGCGCATCACGATCGTGACAAAGCCGAGACCTGTCATGATCGCGAAGGCAACGAGAGCTGCGTTCAGGGCATCCTGGCGGCCTCCGCCAGCGGCGATGGCATCCACCAGACGGCCCGCGAAGACAGGCATGAAGACATCCGCAAGTGTGGATGTCATGATCGTGGCGATAACGAGCGTTACATAGCGGGGCTCGTCACGCCAGTGTCGGAAAGTGAATCTCAATACGTCGCGGGTAGCATCACCGCGCTTGGTTTGTTTCATCATAGGCATGAACAGGCTGCGCCTGGGCGCGCCTCTCCTGAAAACGTGTGCAAGCAGCGCAGAGGCCATGCCAAAAGGCCAACAGCTGCTCGATCAACGAAAATGATAAGAAGACTTATGCATGCGGGACCGGGTGTCCCGCGAAACCGGATCTAGCGCCCGGGCGCGGGAGGTATGTTCAGCAAGCGTTTCACAGCCATGCAGCCCTCCCTCTCTCAAACTAAGCCTACCGGAAGATAATTCAGTTGCTTCAACTTGGCAATCGCATGATTGTTTCACCAGGCTCAAAGACTTTTCCAGAACCCGCTTATGCAGGCGGATTAAGGCCAAGGCGCTTTAAAGCAGGATTTTCGGGTTCTGCCCCAGCCCCTGAATAACGATCGAGCAGCCTTTGAAAGCCTGGATAAACTCGCTAAGGATGGCGAGAAACCAGTGTTTTGCTGCCTGACAGGACGCCTAACGTGTTTGCCGTGCCCCAGCCGCCATCCAATGAAAACGAGCGGCTCGATTTCATTTTCTCCTGCGGAATCCTCGACACGCCACGTGACGAGCGGTTTGATCGGATCACACGACTTGCTTCTCATTTTTACGAAGCCGATGCGGCTTTCCTTGGCTTCATCGACGACAGATACCAATGGATGAAATCCATTCATGGCGAAGGTATAGCCCCATGGATAGAGCGCGACCGGTCCATTTGCCAGATCGTGATCTCGTCCGGGGAGCCCCTTGTCGTAAGCGATATGAAGACTGACTCTAGGCTCAGAGGGCACCCTGTCGTACCCCTTCTCCCCTTCCATTTCTACGCCGGCGTCCCGCTTCTGACAGAGAATGGGGCCGCGGTTGCCTCGCTATGCATCCTAAAGCGTGAACCACAACCCTTGGACAGGTTCAATCTGTCTCCCTTGAAGGATCTTGGCGAGATCGCAATGGATGAACTCGAGCTATGGCGCCACAATCGGGATTTAAAGCGCGCAGCCGAGAGAGATGGATTGACCGACTTGGCTAACCGCCGGGCCTTCGATGCTGCCCTCGATGAAGCCTGGCAGAACTTTCAACGTACGCAGCAGCCGCTGTCCCTGCTGATGCTGGACCTCGATCATTTCAAGGCCCTCAACGATCACGCAGGCCACCAAGCCGGCGATGAAGCTCTCCGACAGTTTGCACGCATTCTGTCGGATGCGGCGCATCGGCCCATTGATCTGGCGGCCCGCTATGGTGGCGAAGAATTCGCCCTGATCCTCCCGAATATGGACCACGCAGGCGCCTTGGAGATTGCCTGGAGGATCAAGACGTCTCTTGAAGAGGCAGGCATCCCACACCCCGTTGGCATTGCTGGACGCCTCACGGTGAGCGTTGGGTTGGCCACCCTCCCGCCTGGTAGTACAGACCGCATTGAGATGCTGGTTGCTCGCGCAGACAGCGCTCTCTATCGGGCCAAGCGTCAAGGCCGTGATCGGATTATTGTCGAGAAATAATACGGTTCTTGTGATGAAGGTCTGGTCGAGATGTATATGCCCTATCGCAAAACCCGAGAGCTGATTCCGAACCAGCTCTCAGGCTTTTCGGCATTGATGAAGAGCCAGCACGCGACCGGATTCGGACAGTGTAGTGCTGGATCGGCTATGGTTTATACAGCTTCGTGCCATCTGCTTGCACAGACAATGCCCGAAGCCATGCTCCAAAAGCGACCACGCCTATCACCGTGAACAGCGTCCCTCCGGGCACCCACATGATGAGCCCGCCGAGCTGCTGATCCTCCACAGGTGAAAGCCCCCAGGGCCAAGTCGTCCCAAAATGTGAGCTGAAGAGCGGACGAGGCGCTGACGTCAGAAGGGCACTCAGGAGGCTCATCTGCACCGTAGTCCCGAAACCCACCAGCAGTGCAATGGAGATGCAACCCAAGCGCTCGAACAAGGCATACCATAGAAGCAGCGCCGTTCCGAAGATAGTGAGGTGCATTGCCCAGTAAGCGAGATCGCTCTGAAGCGTGAGATCATATGGTCCGGGCAGATGCCAAACCCAGAGAGAGATTGCGAAACTGACTGTCGCAATGGCCGGAAGAGCACCACTTTGTAGAGAAATGTTGGCCGGCGCGCGATTGGGGAGCAGCCGCAAGAGAACTTCCCCGGGACGCCCAAGAACGACCAATGGAGCTGCAATCAGCGTCAGGACCATATGCTGGGTGACCCGGGCTGAAAACAAGGCAACGCTGAGGTTACACAGGGGCGAGATCAACGCAGCCGCGACAAGGATCCAACCGACATAGAAGCATGACTGCCGGTATCTGTCTGGCCTCTCCTGTTTGCGGCGCCCCAGGGCATATAAGGCGATAACGCCGCTCATGATTGCGATGAGCGCAGGGTCCGTGTTCCAGGTCAGCTGACCGGGAACGGGGGGAGAGCCGCAATAAGGTATGTATGGGGTGGCTGACATGCGGGGCTCGGCGCTGAGAAAGATGGCATCGACCAACGTGCCGCCTAAGACCAATGTTCCCGCGAGTGAGTTATCGAAGCACGGTCTGAGCTAAGAGAAAGAACGGCGACTCCACCAGCCCGACGGTTAGGGCATGGGCGCCTCGTTCCGCAGATCAATCAGCGTCAGTATGCGCAACCTCAACGTGCTGCTTCAGCGGAGGCAGACGAGATTGATCCGGTAGCGATAGGATCGCTCATCGCCGTCCGGAGCTGTCCCAGAAGGCCCTTCCGCTTGGCCACATAATAATAGCCACCCGCATAAAGGGCGACAGCTCGATCATGATTCCCGCCAGCCACCCGGTAAGCGTTGGCAAGATAGGCGACCGCATAGGTGAGATTGGTATTGGCGTCGAGCAAGCCTGATGCGGAGCCCCTATAGCCCATGCCGCGTGCCGTGGCATGGCTGATCTGCATGAGGCCATAATAAATGCGGTTCGTCGCACGGGGATTGTAACCGCTCTCCCGCCTGATGACTCGATGTATCAAAGCCTCGGGCACACCATAGGCCTTGGCGTGCTGGGAAACGAGAGTATCGATGGTGGCGCGGTCTGAAGCGGCTGCGGGCAAGGTAAAGGCGACCATTGCGCAGCCGAGGGCGAGACGAGCGATCATGGCATCCCCTTTGTTTGAAGGGTATTTTCAGATCAAACGTGGCGATAACGCGTCAGCTTGGCTGTAAGGCCGGATGGATTTTCCTGGGTTTCGGCTGAAAGCTCTTGTAGGCAACAAAAAAGCCGGCGTCTGGCACCGGCTTTTTATTTCGCTATAGGTCCGGCATTACACCCAACCACCATCCACCATGTATGTTTGGGCCGACATGGCACTGGAATCGTCCGAGCCCAGGAAAAGCGCCATATTCGCAATGTCCTGGGGCACGAGCTTGCGTTTCACGCATTGACGCTTGAGCAGCTCCTTCTCGCTTTCAGGAGTGAGCCAGAGGTCTATCTGGCGCTGGGTCATAATCCAGCCCGGCACGAGGCAATTCACACGGATGTTCTTGGGGCCGAGTTCGCGAGCGAGTGCGCGTGTGAGCCCAACGACTGCCGATTTTGCCGTCTTGTAGGCAGCGAAGGAATCGTCGCTCACCATGTAACTGGTCGAGCCCATGTTGATGATGGAACCGCCTCCGGCCTTCTCCATATCAGGCAGAACAGCCTGAGCTGCGAAAAATTGGTGATCGAGGTTCGTCGCGAAGCGCTCACGCCAATATTCCGGCGTCACCTGATCGATGGTGTGACGGTCGTCTCGCGCAGCATTGTTGACGAGGATAGTGATGGGGCCAAGCCTCTCGCTCGCTCGACGGATTGCAGCTTGCAGAGCTGGCACATCACGCACGTCGTTGTGCTCAAAATGCACACGCTCACCAAGCTCCTTCACCAGGGCCTCACCGGCCTCGGCATTGTAGTCGAGGATAGCGACCCTGCTTCCTTGCGCATGGAACGACCGTGCGATGCTCTCACCGATGCCGCTCGCACCTCCGGTGATGAGAACCACTTTGTCTTTCAAGGAACCGTAAATCGTCTGAGACATGGAACTCTCGTTTCTGCAGAGACAGTGCTGGCGTTGCAGCGTGCTAACACTGCAACGCCTCTCATAAAGGCTTATTCGCTGCCTTTGGTCTTCGGTACGTAGGGACCATTGCCGTCGAAGACATATGCCGTCTTCACGGTGGTGTAGAACTCCTGAGCGTAGCGGCCTTGCTCACGCGGGCCGTAGGATGATCCCTTCCGCCCGCCAAACGGCACGTGATAATCCACGCCTGCCGTCGGCAGGTTCACCATCACCATGCCAGCCTCCGCATTGCGCTTGAAGTGGCTGGCATATTTAAGGCTCGTCGTGCAGATGCCGGACGACAAGCCGAACGGCGTATCGTTGGCGAGCTCCAGTGCCTCGTCGTAATTCTTCGCGCGGATTACGGTCGCCACAGGCCCGAAGATTTCCTCACGCGCAACGCGCATTTGATTGTCCACTTCCGTGAACAGAGCCGGTGATAGATAGAAGCCCGGGGCATCGCGCTTCAGGAGTTCGCCACCGGCGATCAGCTTGGCGCCCTCTTCCTGACCGATCTTGATGTATTTGAGATCCTGGTCGAGCTGACCTTGATCCACTACGGGACCGATATGGGTTCCGCTTTTCAGCGCATCATCGATCACCAAGCCCTGCATACGCTCCTGCATGGCAGCCACGAAGCGGTCATGGATGCCTTCCGTCACGATCAGGCGAGAAGACGCCGTGCAGCGCTGACCTGTTGAGAAGAAAGCGGAATTGATAGCGCATTCGACAGCCACTTTGAGGTCGGCATCGTCAAGCACCACCATTGGGTTCTTGCCGCCCATCTCGAGCTGAACCTTCTTCATCGGATCGGCGGTGATGCAAGTCTGGGCCACGCGACGCCCCGTCGGCACCGAACCGGTGAAGGAAATTGCGGAAACCTTCGGGCTCTGCAGCATGGCTTCGCCCACCACCGAGCCCTTGCCCATCACAAGGTTGAACACGCCCGCGGGCACACCGGCGCGGATGATGATCTCCGAGAGAGCATGCGCGGAGCCCGGCACGAGTTCGGCTGGCTTGAACACAACTGTGTTGCCATAGGCCAGCGCCGGGGCGATTTTCCAGGCCGGGATGGCAATGGGGAAGTTCCAAGGGGTGATGAGGCCAACGACACCCACCGGCTCGCGGGTAATCTCGACATCGATGGCCGGGCGTACGGACGGCACCTTCTCGCCCGCCATCCGCAAGCATTCGCCCGCGAAGAATTGGAATATCTGGCCTGCGCGGGTGACCTCGCCTATGCCTTCCGGAAGCGTCTTGCCCTCCTCACGGGAGAGCAGGCGTCCCAACTCATCCTTGCGGGCCATGATTTCATCGCCGACCGCTTTGAGAATGTCATGGCGCTGCTGGATGGTGGAGCGGGACCAGGCAGGAAACGCGGCATAGGCCGCGTCGATGGCGGCCTGAGCCTCTGCGGCGGAAGCGCGAGCGAACTCTCCGATCACGTCATTGGTGTTGGACGGGTTGAGGTTCGGCGACGCTTCGGACGCTCCAACCCATTCACCTGCAATATAGTTCTTCGTCATCGGCATTTCTCCATTCCGTGTACAGGCTCGAAAGCACCCTGCCCGCTTGCAAACAAAGCGAGCCGCACTCAGCGCCCCAGTCTCCCGCCATAAAGCGAGGGCTCTGTGTTACTTCTTCCGGTTATAGACGTCGAGGGATACGGCCGCGAGCAGCACGAGACCCTTGATCACTTGTTGATAGTCGATTCCGATGCCAAGGATCGACATACCATTATTCATGACCCCCATGACGAAGGCGCCGATCACCGCCCCGGTCACCTTGCCGACGCCACCGGTGGCCGAGGCCCCGCCGATGAAGACAGCCGCAATCACGTCGAGCTCGAAGCCGAGGCCCGCCTTCGGCGTCGCCGTGTTGAGTCGGGCCGCGAAAATCAGCCCTGCAAGGCCTGCCAGCACGCCCATGTTCACGAAGGTCAGGAAGGTGAGACGTTCCGTCTTGATGCCTGAGAGCTTTGCCGCCTTCTCGTTGCCGCCGAGAGCATAGATCCGGCGACCGATAGTCGTGCGATTGGTCGCGAAGGCATAGAGGATGATCAGGACAGCCATGATGACCAGCACATTCGGCAGGCCACGATATGTGGCCATGAGATAGCAGAAAGTGATCACAAGCAGGGCTAGAAGAACGTTCTTTGCCCAAAAAAGGCCGAACGGGGCCGTCTCCACATCATGCTTGAGCTGATTGGCTCGGCTTCTAACGCTGAAATAGACGATGGCGATGACACTCGCGATGCCGATAAAAAGCGCTGTGTAGTTGAACCCCTGCCCTCCAAAGATGTCGGGAATGAAGCCGGAGCTCAGGCGTTGGAATCCCACGGGGAAGGGCCCGACCGACATGCCGCCAAGGAGCGCAAGCGTAAGTCCTTTGAAGACGAGCATGCCCGCAAGAGTCACGATAAAGGACGGTACCTTGAAGTATGCGACCCAATACCCTTGCGCCGCGCCGATAAGGCCGCCGACAGCCAAGCAGGCGATGGTCGTGGTGACCGGATCAAAGCCCCATTTCACCATCATCATGGCTGCCAGACCACCAACGAAGCCGACAATCGAGCCAACCGACAGATCGATATGCCCAGCTACAATGACCAGCAGCATGCCCAATGCCATGATGACGATGTAGCTGTTTTGCAGAACGAGGTTCGTAAGGTTGAGCGGTCGCAGCAGGGTTCCGTCCGTCGCGACCTGGAAAAACAGCATGATGACCAGGAGTGCGAGCAACATGCCATAGTCCCGGAAATGAGCCTTGATGAACTCCAGCCACGACGTCTTTTGCTGAGGAACGTGAATATCGTCCACGGTTCTCGTATCCATCTCAGCGCCTCCCCGACTTGACGATCGCGTGCATGATTTTTTCCTGTGAGGCCTCGGCAACATCGAGTTCGGCAATCATGGCCCCCTCGTTCATGACGTAGATCCTGTCGCACATGCCTAGAAGCTCAGGCATTTCAGACGAGATCATGAGGACCCCCTTGCCGGCATCCGCCAGCCCGTTGATGATCGTATAGATTTCGTATTTCGCGCCCACATCAATGCCGCGGGTCGGCTCGTCCAGGATCAGGATCTCCGGATTGGAGAAGAGCCACTTGCTCAGAACAACCTTCTGCTGATTGCCGCCAGAGAGGTTCACAGCCTCCTGGAACACGTTGGACGAGCGGATCCGCATCTTGCCGCGATAATCGTTGGCTACGGCCAATTCGCGAATATCGTCGATGACTAGATTTTTCGACACGCCCTCCAGATTGGCCAAGGTAATATTCTTGCGAATGTCTTCTTCGAGAATGAGGCCGTAAGTTTTCCGATCCTCAGTGGCATAGGCGATGCCGTTAGCGACGGCTTTCTCCACCGAACTGACGTCAATCTCCTTACCGTGAAGACGGACCTGCCCTGAAATGTTCTGGCCGTAGCTGCGGCCGAAGAGGCTCATGGCGAATTCGGTCCGCCCTGCTCCCATCAATCCCGCGATGCCGACGATCTCGCCACGTCGGATGTTCAGGTTGACGTTCTTGACGACCTGCACATGTGAATGAAGCGGATGGTGGGCCGACCAGTTCTCAACTTGGAAAATCGTCTCCCCGATGCGCGTCTGTCGCTTTGGATAGCGGTCCTCCATGGTGCGGCCGACCATCCCACGAATGATCCTGTCTTCGCTGATTTCCCCAACATGACAGTCGAGCGTCTCAACAGTGCCGCCATCCCGAAGAACTGTAATGGAGTCGGCAACTTTGGTGATCTCATTGAGCTTATGGGAAATCAGGATCGAAGAGATGCCCTGAGCCTTGAACTGCAGAAGAAGGTTCAGGAGCGCATTGCTGTCCTTCTCATTTAGGCTCGCTGTCGGCTCGTCCAGGATCAGCAGCTTGACCTTCTTGGAAAGTGCTTTGGCGATTTCCACCAATTGCTGCTTGCCGACACCAATATTGGTGACCAGCGTTTCCGGCGACTCGCTCAAGCCCACGATCTTGAGCAACTCCTTCGTGCGGGAAAAAACCGCTGACCAGTCAATAACGCCAAACCTCGCTTGTTCATTGCCGAGGAAGATATTTTCCGCAATCGACAGGAGCGGCACCAAGGCTAGTTCCTGGTGAATGATGATGATACCGAGTTCTTCACTGTCCGAGATGCTCTTGAAGCGTCGCTCCTGCCCCTCATAGATGATCTCCCCGGAATAGGAGCCATGCGGGTATACACCACTCAGAACCTTCATGAGTGTCGACTTTCCTGCGCCGTTTTCGCCCACAAGCGCATGAATCTCACCCGCCTTCACGGTGATATTGACGTTGTCGAGCGCCTTCACGCCCGGAAACGTCTTAGTGATCCCTCGCATCTCAAGGATCGCGTTCATGCTCAAACCCCAAGCAGTTCGAAAAGGACCAAAGGCCCTTCCAAAAAGAAGCGGAGACCCTTTGCTTTTGCGCAGGGTCCCCGTGTTCAGGTCTTATTTGAGCTGGTCTTCCTTGTAATAGCCGCTGCCGACCAGGACTTCCTTCCAATTGGAGGCATCGACGCTTACCGGCTTCAGCAGGTATGCCGGAACAACCTTGACACCGTTCTCGTAGGCTTTCGTATCGTTGACCTCAGGCTGCTTGCCCGACAAAACGGCGTCCACCATATTCGCCGTCACCTTGGCGAGCTCACGAGTGTCCTTGAACACTGTGGAGGTCTGTTCCTTGGCAAGGATCGACTTGATTGAGGGTATCTCGGCATCCTGGCCGGTGATGACGGGCATAGGCTGCTGCTGCGAGCCATAGCCAACACCTTTCAGCGAGGAAATGATGCCGATGCTCAGGCCATCGTAGGGCGAGAGAACCGCATCCACACGTTTGTCTGTGTAGTAGGCGGAGAGCAAGTTATCCATACGGGCCTGAGCAACCGCGCCATCCCAGCGAAGGGTCGAGACCTTGTCCATGCCCATCTGTCCACTCTGCACCTTAAGCTTGCCGCTCTTGATGTAGGGGTCGAGTACCGACATGGCGCCGTTGTAAAAGAAGTAGGCGTTGTTGTCGTCCGGGGAGCCGCCGAAGAGCTCGATGTTGAAGGGGCCCTTGCCCTCTTTCAAGCCAAGCGCTTTCTCGATATAGCCGCCCTGGAGAACGCCCACCTGGAAGTTGTCGAAAGTGGCGTAGTAGTCGACATTCTTAGAATTGCGGATCAGGCGATCATAGGCGATGACCTTGATGCCCTTGTCCGCAGCTTGCTGGAGAGCATCCGACAAGGTTGTGCCGTCGATTGAAGCGATCACGAGCACCTTCGCACCTTTGGTGATCATGTTTTCGATCTGGGCGAGCTGGTTTGGAATGTCGTCTTCAGCATACTGAAGGTCGATATTGTAGCCTTTCTCCTTCAGCACCTTGACCATGTTGTTGCCATCGTCGATCCAACGCGCGGACGACTTGGTGGGCATGGCGACGCCGACGGTGCCCTTATCCTGCGCGAGAGCTGGGTTCAGCAGGCTTGTCGCTCCGAGAGCAAGTGCTGCGAAAGCGGTCGTGAAAGTCCTCAAGGTCGTTCTCCCTTTTCGTTTCTGCGTCCGAGCCGAACCGTGCAGGCTGTTTCGGCTCATATCTAGAGTTCGGATACGACGGGCCTAGGCGGCTGAGGGCTGTTGCTCGAAATGAAGACTGTCGCCCTGGCGCCGGCGTCCTGGGAGGGCCCTTCTGCGGGAGCCCTTGCAGATCGCATATCAGGCGATCTGCCTGCGTATGTCACGCACTCAATCGCCCAATAATACTATAATACTATTTTGAGGCAGAGAACAGCCATGTGGCTCATGCGGAGGTCGTCGAGGGTTCACTCGCTAGAAAAAGCGTGTGTCTGAATGGCAGTCAGAGCGCTTTCGCCGTGCTTGATGCGGATACGTTCGGCCGCCTGCATGATCAGGAACGACATGGCCTCGCTGGCAGCAACGGGATTCTGTTGTTCGATGGCGTCGAACACCGCCTGATGCTGCTTCATGACCGTCTCAAAGCGATCGTCACTCGAAACTGGGGAGCTGATCGTGAAGGACGTCGCGAGCGCAGCGCCGATGACCGAGCCGATGGACTGGAGGAAGGGGTTGCCCGAAGCCTCGAGTATAGCCTGATGAAAGGCCAAGTCGGCCTTGGTGAAGCCTTGCCGGTTAGTGGCGCAACCATACATGGCTTGAAGGGCCACTCTCATGCTTTCGAGCTGTTTCGCACTCCGGCGCAGGGCGGCGGTTGCACAGGCAAAGGGCTCTAGCGTTTGCCTGATCTCGAAAAGCCAGCCCAGGAACTTCGCATCGACCCCCATCTCGAGATGCCATTCGAGGATATCGGCATCGAACATATTCCAGTTATGACGATCGAGAACCTTGGTGCCGACCTTGGTCTTGGACTCGATAAGGCCTTTCGCAGCAAGGGTCTTCAAGGCTTCGCGCAAGGCGGTACGGGAAACGCCGAACAGCTCCATCAGCTCGGCATCGCCGGGAAGGATGCTGCCAACAGGGAACCGGCCCCTCATGATATTCTGGCCGATGCCGTGGGCCACGAGATCGTGGGCAGATCGCGTCCTTGCTGGCTTCTGTAGATCGTTTGCCAAAACCATGGTGATGCTCACGAAACCCTACCGTGTTCGGACCGATGCTGCCGACAGCCCCCTTTGAAGAACGATGAAGGCGAAGAGCAATGCGCCGATCGCGATCTTTGTCCACCAGGAACTCAACGTTCCCTCGAAGGTGATGTATGTCTGGATCAACCCCTGAATAAGCACGCCGACCAGCGTGCCGATGATCGTCCCGGAACCACCTGTCAGAAGAGTACCACCGATGACGACAGCGGCAATCGTGTCCAACTCGACCCCAGTTGCTGCAAGGGAATAACCCGCAGAGGTATAAAAAGAAAAGACGATTCCGGCCAAAGCAGCCAGAAAGCTCGACAGCATGTAGATCCTGATGGTTGTCTTACCTACCGGAACGCCCATCAACTGCGCCGAGGTTCGATTGCCGCCGAGCGCGTAGACATTCGCCCCGAAGCGGGTGAAGTGAGCGAGAACGACGCCCGCTGCGAATACCAGAAGCATGGTAAGCGCAATGAAGGTTAAGCGCCCTCCTCCCGGAAGTGGGAAAGCAATATCGGTAATGTCGCTATAAGCCGACGCGTTGATGGGTATCGAGTCCGTGGTGAGGACGAAGCACATGCCGCGCGCCAGGAACATACCTGCCAAGGTGACGATGAAGGCCGGTATCTGGAAAGCATGGATCAGAAGCCCCATGCCGGCTCCAAAGAGAGCTGCGATCACAAGGATCAGCACAAAGGCAAGATAAGGATTGAGCCCGTATCGCTCGATGGCAAGTGCCAGGAAGACGCCAGTAAAGGCGATGACAGATCCGACCGAGAGATCGATCCCGCCCGAAAGGATGACGAAGGTCATTCCTACGGCAACGATGCCGAGGAAGGCGTTATCGGTGAGAAGATTACCGATAACGCGCGTGGAGGCGAAGCTCGGGAACTGCGCCAGGCAGATCAGGTAGCCGGCGATGAAGACAGCAAGAGTCATCAGGACTGGGAGGTGGCGGCGCATCAGGTTTTGGTCCTCTTCCAGACGGCCACGAGTCCCGACAAGATGGGCGCCTGTGCCAGAAGCACGGCCAACACGACGATGGCCTTCACAATCAGGTTGTACTCGGGTGGATATCCGCTGAGCAGGATACCGGTATTCATGGCTTGGATAATGAGCGCGCCAACGACCGAAAGTCCCAGGCTGAAGCGCCCGCCGAAGAGCGAGGTGCCGCCGATAACCACTGCCAGAATGGCATCGAGCTCAAGCCAAAGGCCCGCATTATTGGCGTCCGCGCCGCGAATATCAGCTGTAACGATAAGGCCCGCGATGGCAGCACACAGGCTGCACCACATGTAGACTGCAATGGTGACCGCTTTCGTGCCGATACCTGCATATGCGCTGGAGCGCACGTTGGCGCCGATTGCTTCGATGAAAAGGCCCAACGCGGTGTAGCGAACCACGATATGGGTGACGACCAGCATTACGAGGGCGATCACAACCGGCATCGGCAACATCAAAAATGAACCGCTACCGATGGCAGCAAAGCCATCGCTGACGAAGGTAATGATCTGCCCTTCCGTTATGAGCTGGGCAAAGCCGCGTCCCGCCACCATGAGAATAAGTGTTGCGACGAAAGGTTGAATCTCAAGAACAGCAACGAGAATGCCATTCCATAAGCCGCAGGCGAGCCCAATTCCCGCCGCCGCAGCCAGAGCGACTGGAAGCGGATAGCCTTGCGCCGTCATGCTGGCGGCCATGGCACCGGCAATGGCCATCACGGCGCCGACGGAAAGATCGATACCGCGAGTGGCGATGACGAGAGTCATTCCAAGCGCCAGGATCGCTACAGGAGCGCCGCGGTTGAGAACATCGATCAGGCTGCCAAAGAGGCGCCCGTCCTGGAGACGAATGGCGAAGAAATCGCGAAATACCAGCCAATTGATGAGAAGGACGACCAGAAGCGCCGCTACCTGTGGAAGGCCCTTGGGAAGCATACGAGGAACATTGGCCTGCACGACACTGCTCATTGATGGCTCGCGATTGTCGTCATGATGGTGTCCGCATTGACTTCGGCTCCGGATAGTTCACGCACATGCTTTCTGTCGCGAAGCACCACGACTCGGTCGCTGTAGGAGGCGATTTCTTCGAGTTCAGAGGAGATGACGAGCAGGGCGAGGCCATCCTCACAGAGGCGCTCGATCAGCCGGATGATCTCCGCATGCGCTCCCACATCGATGCCACGTGTCGGCTCGTCTAGAATAAGGAACCGCGGCTCCGTAGCGAGCCACCGGGCCAGCAGTGCCTTTTGCTGATTGCCGCCGGAGAGAAGGCCAATGGGCTTTTCCGCGTCGGGCGTGCGAATGTCGAGGAGCTTGATGAAGCGATTGGCGATTTCATCCTGCTTGCGCCGGGGGATCTGATGCAGCCATCCGCGCTGCGCCTGCAGGGCAAGAATGATGTTCTCGCGGATCGACAGCTCGGCGACGATCCCTTCTGTCTTGCGGTCCTCCGGCGTGAATCCGAACCGCAACCGGGCGGCATCCCGTGGAGAGGCTATGCGCACAGGTTTGCCATCCACGAAGGCCTGACCGCTCTCAGCTTTCTCAATGCCGAAAATCAGTTTGGCGGTTTCCGTGCGACCAGAGCCGAGAAGCCCGGCAAGCCCGACCACTTCCCCGGGTCGAACGGCCAGATCGAACGGCTCCATGAGGCGGCGCTTGCCGTAATCCTTGAAGGCAACAAGAGGCTCTTCGGTAACGGCTGGACGTTGGTTGCGATGGAGCGCTTCGGCTGCCAATTCACGCCCGAGCATCATCGAGACCAGCTCGATGCGGGGCAGAGAGGATGTCGGGCGAGACCCGACCAGGCGCCCGTTGCGCAGAACCGTGATGCGGTCGCACACAGCGTAAACCTGATCGAGGAAATGCGTAACGAAGATGATGCCGATACCGCGCTCTTTGAGGTCCCGCAGGATGCGGAAGAGAGTCTCTACTTCCTGCGCATCGAGGCTCGCAGTCGGCTCGTCCAGGATCAACACCTTGGCGGAAAGATCGACGGCTCGCGCGATGGCTACGATCTGCTGAATCGCAACGGAAAAGCTGCCTAACGGATCGGTGACATTGATATCGAGACCGTAGGCGGACAGGATTTCTGCGGAACGGCGGCGCATCTCGCCTGTACGGACGATACCGAAACGGTGCGGCTGACGACCAATGAACAGGTTTTCGGCGACAGACAGGTTGGGCAGGAGATTGACCTCCTGATAGACGGTACCGATCCCCAAGGAGAGAGCATCCGCCGGATCGCGCGCCTCAATGTCCAAACCGTCGAGACGAATGGTTCCGCCATCGCGCCTGAATACGCCGGTCAGCACCTTGATCAGCGTGGACTTGCCGGCGCCATTCTCACCAAGGAGACCATGTATCTCACCTGCATAGAGCGTGAAATCCACATGATCCAAGGCCTGAACGCCAGGAAATCCTTTTGTGAGCTCCTTGATCTCCAGAAGATCGGAACGCTCGTTCAGCAGCGGCATGGCTTCCCCAAATCTAATGATGAACCGCCAGCGGCAGCGGCACATGAGAAGCGGCAGGCTTGGTTGCGCCTGCCGCTATCGGGTTGAAGCAATTAGTAGAGTTCCTTGCGCTTCTCGTACTCAGCTGAGGCCGTCTCGGGAGTGAAGACTTTGGATTCAGTTTGAATCCACTTCTTCGGCATCGTGCCGTCCTTCTTGAAGGCCGCGAGCGCATCGAGAGCCGGACCAGCCATATTGGGCGTCAGCTCCACGGTGACGTTCGCCTCACCATCGGCCATCGCCTTGAAGATATCCGGCACACCGTCGATGGATACGATCTTGATGTCCTTACCTGGCTTCAGGCCAGCTTCCTTGATGGCTTGGATGGCGCCGATGGCCATGTCGTCATTATGGGCGTAGACGGCGCAGATGTTCTTGCCGCCGCCTTCCGCCTTGATGAAGCTCTCCATGACCTCTTTGCCCTTGGTGCGGGTGAAGTCGCCGGATTGGGTACGGATGATCTTCATGCCTGGATTGGCTGCTACAACCTGATCGAAACCTTTCTTGCGGTTGATCGCTGGGCTTGATCCGACCGTGCCCTGCAGCTCGACCACATTGCATTTGCCGCCGGTTTCCTTGGCGAGCCACTCACCGGCCACCTTGCCCTCATAGACCGTATCGGAGGTCACTGCGGTGAGATATAAAGACTCGTCCTTTGTCTCGATGGATCGGTCGAGTAGAACGACCGGGATTTTTGCTTCCTTGGCTTCTTTGAGCACCGCATCCCAGCCGGTTGCTACGACCGGAGCAAGAAGGATGGCATCGACCCCTTGTGCAATGAAAGAGCGAACGGCACGGATCTGGTTTTCTTGTTTCTGCTGGGCGTCTGAGATCTTCAGGTCGATGCCGCGCTTGTCCGCTTCGATCTTGGAGACCTTCGTCTCTGCTGCACGCCAGCCGGATTCCGAACCGACCTGCGAGAAGCCCACGGTCATTTTGCTCTGAGCGTAAGCCACGCCGGACGACAGCATCAGCGCAGCCATACCGATTGTCGTCAGAAGATGACGAGCCTTCATGCGTTTTCTCCCTCTGCATTCTTTGATTTTAGACTTTAGCAGCCTTAACAGCCACCTATTTATCATATTATATACAGCGAGAATGACAACCATCCGACGTTAGTCGTAGCCGCAAATTTTCTTTTGAGCCCTGACGCAATTTTAAGGCGATAGGAATGACCGAAGACAAGAAACGCCAACTACGAAGCCAAGCCTGGTTCGGCCGTCAGGATAAGATGGGCTTTTATTATCGCTCCTTCCTGAAGAACAGCGGCTTCCCTCAGGACCAGTTCGAAGGCCGTCCGGTTATCGGCATCTGTAACACTTGGTCGGAGCTGACACCCTGCAACGCCCATTTCAGAACCATCGCGGAGCATGTCAAATACGGCGTTCTCGATGCTGGCGGGTTCCCATTGGAGTTTCCCGTATCCTCGCTCGGCGAGGTCACCATGCGTCCCACTGCCATGCTCTTTCGCAACCTGGCGGCCATGGACGTGGAGGAAGCCATTCGCGCCCATCCGCTCGATGGCGTCGTGCTGCTCATGGGCTGCGATAAGACCACCCCTGCCCTGTTAATGGGTGCAGCCTCAGCCGACTTGCCGACGATCGGTGTCTCCGGGGGGCCGCAGCTACGTGGCGTGTATCGCGGCAAGTATATCGGATCCGGCACGAACATCATTTCCATGAGCGAGCAGTTGCGCGCCGGGGAAGTAACTCTTCAGGAGTTCCATGAAGCCGAGGGCGCTATGAACCGCTCCGCAGGTCACTGCATGACCATGGGTACCGGCTCGACCATGGCTTCAATGGTGGAAGCGCTCGGAGTGGGGCTTCCTGAGAATGCTGCCATTCCCGCAGCTGACGCCCGCCGCAACCACTTGGCCCGAATGGCTGGGCGGCGCATTGTCGAAATGGTCAACGAAGATCTTGTTCTCTCGAAGATCCTGACACGTCAGGCTTTCGAAAACGCGATCCGCACACTCGCAGCCATTGGCGGATCCACGAATGCCGTCGTCCACCTGCTTGCCATGGCAGGCCGGTCCGGCATCGAACTGACCCTGGACGATTTCGACCGGCTCGGCCGCGACGTTCATTGTCTCGTCGACCTCATGCCGTCCGGGCGCTTCCTGATGGAAGACTTCTATTATGCCGGCGGCCTGCCCGTTGTTTTGCGAACGCTTGGGGAGAAGGGTCTTCTGCATAAGGACGCACTCACTGTGAACGGCAGGTCTCTCTGGGAAAACGTGAAGGATGCGCCCTGCTGGAATCGCGAGGTCATCACAACCTTCGAAGATCCTTTCAAGCCTGAAGCCGGAATAGCAATCCTGCGAGGCAACCTTGCGCCTAACGGTGCGGTCATAAAGCCCTCAGCGGCCTCGCCTGAACTCATGAAGCACACTGGCCGTGCGGTGGTGTTCGAGACGATCGAGGATTTGCATCATCGTATCGACGACGCCACGCTCGACATAGACGCGACCTGTATCATGGTGCTGAAAAATTGCGGCCCGAAGGGCTACCCCGGCATGGCTGAGGTCGGCAACATGCCATTGCCGCAGAAGCTTCTTAAGAAGGGCGTGCGCGATATGATCCGCATATCGGATGCGCGCATGTCAGGCACGGCTTACGGCACTGTCGTTCTGCATGTCGCCCCGGAAGCTACAGCAGGCGGCCCACTGGCATTCGTCCAGAACGGAGACCTCATCACGCTGGACGTGGCGGCTCGCAGCCTGCACCTTCATGTGGACGCAGAAGAGCTGGAGCGCCGACGCGCGGCTTGGACGCCTCCGGCACCGCACGCAACACGCGGCTACCTGAAAATGTACCTCGATCACGTGATGCAGGCAGATAAAGGCGCGGATCTCGACTTCCTCGTCGGGAAATCCGGCGCGCCCGTCGCACGGGACAACCACTAACCTCTTTCTTCAACAGGCAAGCTTTCAGGGAGAAATCATGTCTTTGCTCGGCAGGTCTTCGGTCCGCCCTTACCGTGGCGTCTATCCGGTCGCCCCGACCATTTTCAGCGAGGAGGGCCAACTCGATGTCGAAGGCCAGAAGCGTGCCGTCGACTTCATGATCGATGCCGGCTCAGATGGCGTCTGCATCCTTGCAAACTACTCTGAGCAGTTCCTTCTCACCGATGCCGAACGCGACATGGTGATGCACACTGTGCTCGAGCACGTTGCCGGACGGGTTCCGGTGATTGTCACCACAAGCCATTTCTCGACTGGTATCTGCGTCGACCGTTCCAAGCGCGCTGAGGCAGCCGGCGCGGCGATGGTGATGATTATGCCGCCCTTCTTCGGCGCAACGCTTCGCGTATCGGAGCCGGGTATCTACGAGTTCTTCCGCCGCGTGTCCGATGCCATCAGCATCCCGATCATGATCCAGGACGCGCCCATGGCGGGCACCTCCCTGTCTCCATCGTTCCTGGCGCGGATGGCCAAAGAGATCGTCAATGTCTCCTATTTCAAGATCGAGGTGGCAGGCACGGCCAACAAGCTGCGCGAGATTATCGCGCTCGGCGGCGATTCCATTGAAGGTCCATGGGATGGTGAAGAGGCGATCACTCTCATGGCCGATCTCGATGCCGGCGCGACAGGCGCCATGACAGGTGGCGGATATCCGGATGGCATCCGCAAGATCATCGATCCCTATTTCGCAGGAAACCGCGAGGAAGCCGCTACAGCCTATGAGCGGTGGCTACCCCTCATCAACTACGAGAACCGCCAATGCGGACTCTCGGCAGCCAAGGCCCTCATGAAGGAAGGTGGCGTGATCAAATCTGAAGCCGTTCGCCACCCGCTTCAGCCGCTGCATCCAGAAACCCGCAAAGGCCTTATCGAAATCGCCCGACGCCTTGATCCGATGGTACTTCGCTGGGGTCGATAGATCTAAACAGATACGACTGACAGAGCGGTGCGGCGGGTCCCTGCCGGGCCGCTCGGGTTTGGAAGCATCAACGCCCCTGAGAGCAGCATGACCGTGGTCTGAACGAGCCCGAAGAACGGCCTCGGCAAGGCAGGCTTTCATACCGGAGGGGAGCTTGTGCCCGGAATGGCCAAGGCGCAACAACCTAAGCCGTTCAAGAGCTTAGCCGCCTTGAGAGATTAGGCCGCCTGGGCACCCCGGTGTTGTAAAAACGGGTGCTCTGTTGTAAGGCATTCGCGCGTTTCAGTCGCGTGCTCCTTTTGAGCGCCTGCGCGAAGCGTGGCATCGACTTGAGAAGGCAGCCTTGAAAAGGCTGCGAAGTCACGGTTTCGCAGCGCGCATAACAGCTTGCGCAGCGCTTCCGAGCACAGGCTCCCCTGCCCTGATTTCGCACCAAGCCGCACTTAAGTGGGCGCTTTCCGATGTCTGTACGGTCTCTAGATTGGAATTTCGCGGATGAATGCTCCCGCACCCAAAGTCTCGTTCGTATCCCTGGGCTGCCCGAAGGCCCTGGTCGATTCCGAGCGCATCATCACGCAGCTTCGCGCTCAAGGTTACCAGCTGACCAGGGAGCATGATGGGGCTGACGTGGTCATCGTCAACACTTGCGGCTTTCTTGACAGCGCCAAGGCGGAGTCCTTGGAGGCTATCGGCGAGGCCATGGCCGAGAATGGCAAGGTCATCGTCACCGGCTGCATGGGCGCCGAGCCAGAGCAGATCCGTGAGCATTTCCCGAACGTTCTCGCGATTACTGGTCCGCAGGCCTACGAATCCGTCGTGTCTGCCGTTCATCAGGCTGCCCCTCCTGCGCACGATCCCTTCATCGATCTCGTACCGCCCCAGGGCGTAAAGCTGACACCACGCCACTATGCCTATCTGAAGATTTCAGAGGGCTGCAACAATCGCTGCACCTTCTGCATCATCCCGAAGCTCCGCGGCGATCTCGTCAGCCGCCCCATCGGCGATGTGCTGCGCGAAGCCGAGAAGCTCGCCAGAGCGGGCGTGAAGGAAGTCCTGGTGATCTCGCAGGACACCAGCGCTTACGGTCTCGACATCAAGTACCAGCCCAGCATGTGGAAGGACCGCGAGGTCCGCACGCGGTTCTACGAACTCGGCAAGGAACTGGGCGAGCTCGGCATGTGGGTGCGCATGCACTACGTCTACCCCTACCCGCACGTGGACGAGATCATCCCGCTGATGACGGAAGGCAAGATCCTTCCCTATCTCGACATTCCCTTCCAGCATGCCTCGCCTTCCGTTCTCAAATCGATGCGCCGCCCCGGCAACCAGGAGAAGACCCTGGAGCGCATCAAGAAATGGCGCGAGATATGCCCGGACCTCGCCATCCGCTCCACCTTCATCGTCGGCTTCCCTGGCGAGACGGAAGAGGATGTGAATCTCCTGATGCAGTGGCTGGAAGAGGCGAAGATCGACCGCGCCGGATGCTTCCAGTATGAGCCCGTGCAAGGCGCGCCCGCCAACGACATCGCTGGCGCAGTGCCGGATGAGGTGAAGGAAGAGCGCTGGCATCGTTTCATGCAGACGCAGCAAAAGGTCAGCGCCGGACTGCTCAAGGCACGCGTCGGCAAGACCTTGCCCGTCATCATCGACGAACAGGGTGCCACGGTCGCAACGGGCCGCACCAAGTATGATGCCCCAGAGATCGACGGCGTGGTCTATGTGGCTTCGAAGACCCCTCTGAAGCCGGGCGAGATCGTCAACGTGAAGATCGAGCGCTCAGATGAGTACGACCTTCATGGGGCGATCATATAACCTAGCGTAGTACGCGCCCGCTTTCTGATATAAGATATCAGAAAGCGGAGGCACGGCATTTGAAAGTACAACGTATATTCTTGCTTATTCCAAGAACATGGCTTGGGCGAATCTTAGGAACTTTAATTACCCTTGGAATAATTTCGAGCCCAGTTCTAAGCGCATTAGCTCTTAATGAATTTCGCCTTTCGCGATTTGCTTCACAACTCCAGGACCTACCGCTTCCGCAGAATTCTGTGGTTATAGCCAGAGGTTCTCGAGTTGGGACAGGCATAGGACTAAGCAACGGAGATTATTGCAGCTTCGAGGCGGTGGTTGTGGTTGAGGCGTTCATCCCCAACAATCTAGAAGTAGAGTTTCAACAACAGATAGCCTCGGCGCTGTTAAGACCTGCTAGTTCAGCAGTACAGGGGGCGCCTAAGTTTCAAATCTATAAGAACGATTTTCTATACACGATATTGCTGCGAGACGGTCCCTACTCTTCCAACCTCGATCCTCGATGCTGGTAGTCATACAAGCTTCTCATACTTATACCTAACGTCGTCTAATCTGCTCACTGCTGATGAGACGAACTCCAGCAGCCTCCAAATCCTTCTTTGCCTTAGCGAGCGAGCCATTCGTATCGATGGCCCGCGAGGCATCCTCGAACAGATATGTTTCAAAACCAGCCGCCGCGGAATCGAGCGCTGTCCACGCCACACAGAAATCCATCGCCAAGCCGGCGCAGAACACGCGGCGAAAGCCGCGCTCTTTGAGATAGCCGTCCAGCCCCGTAGACGTTTTTCTGTCTGCCTCTTTGAAACCGGAATAGCTGTCGATGCCAGTATTGTACCCTTTGCGGATGACCAGCTGCGCATGAGGAATGTCGAGATCGCGAGAGATTTCCGCACCCTCCGTTCCCTGCACGCAATGGTCAGGCCACAGTACCTGCGAACCATAATGCAGGTCGGCAGTCTCGAAGGCTTGCCTGCTTGGGTGCGACGACGCGAAGGAAGCGTGTCCCTCGGGATGCCAATCCTGCGTCAGAACCACATGCCGAAAGGCTCTTGCGAGCCGGTTGATCGGCGCAATCACCGCATCACCATCGGGCACAGCTAGGGCTCCGCCGGGCAGGAAGTCGTACTGAACATCTACAACGATCAGAACGTCCGTGTCACACGGTTCGATCATAGCCTGCTCACACATTCATGCTCCCCTTCGGCCATACGAAATAATAGCGACTTAAACAAAAAAGGCAGCCGAGCAACCCGGCTGCCTTTCTCATACAATGAATGCCGTCGCTTATTGCGGAATCTTGTCCTCGATGCCCTTCACGTAGAAGTTCATGCCGAGGACCTGCTCGTCCGAGAGTGCGCCGTTGCCTTTGCACTCGATCTCCTTGCCATCCTGGCCGATGACCGGGCACTTGAAGGGGTTCAAGGTGCCGGCCTTGATGGCGGCCTCAGTCTCCTGAGCGAGCTTCTTCACATCATCGGGCATGTTCTTGTAGGGCGACATGACGACCATATGGGAGTCGATGCCGCCCCAAACGTCTTGCGACTTCCAGGTGCCATCGAGAACGGCCTTGGTACGCTCAACGTAGTAGTCATTCCAGTTGTCGACGATGGCGGTCAGCTGGGCCTTGGGAGCGAAGCGCTCCATGTCGGAAGCCTGTCCGAAGCCGAACTTGCCACGGGCCTCGGCTGCCTGGATCGGCGCCGGGCTGTCGGTGTGCTGGGCCAGCATGTCGACACCCTGGTCGAGGAGAGCCTTGGCGGCATCACCTTCCTTGGCAGGATCATACCAGGTGTTGGCGAAAACGATCTTGATCTTGACGTCCGGGTTCACCGACTGTGCGCCGAGATAGAACGCGTTGATGCCAGCGATCACTTCCGGAATCGGGAAGGCGCCCACATAGCCGATGGTATTCGACTTAGTCATCTTGCCCGCGATCTGGCCGATGATGTAGCGGCCCTCGTGGAACTTTGCTGCATAGGTCGCCAGGTTCGGGGCGCGCTTGAAGCCGGTGGCATGCTCGAACTTGATGTTCGGGTACTTCTTGGCGACCTTCAGGGTCGGCTCCATGAAACCGAACGAGGTCGTGAAGATCAGATCGTGACCGGTGCGCGCGAGCTGCTCGATAGCGCGCTCGGAATCGGCCTCCGGCACGCTTTCCACGAAGGTGGTCGTGACCTTGCCAGGGAAGGCCTTCTCGATGGCCTGACGGCCCTGGTCATGCTGATAGCTCCAACCGTGGTCGCCAACCGGGCCGACATAGATGAAGCCGACTTTGATCTTGTCCTTGGCCTGCGCCAAGGCGCCGGTTGCCGACAGGGCAGCAACAGCGACACCTGCCACGGCTCCAAAGAGTTTACATGAAAACATGCTCGTTCCCTCGAGGTTAGATTTCCAAACATCCCTTGCAGGTCTGTTAAGCTCTGGCAAGAATTCCTTTGCTCACAATATCATCACTTTGCCTATCGGTCAGGCACGAACGGCGTCCCCAAGGACCCCGGGGCTCCGATAGCCCTGCCATGACGCAACGACAAGAGAAGAAGCGCGATGATCGTCGCGAGATAAGGTACAGCCGAGAGCACCTGCGAAGGCACCCCGAACTGAGCCGCCTGGGCATGCAGCTGCAGCACCGTCGCTGCCCCGAAGATATAGGCTCCGATCAAGAGCCAACCCGGCCGCCAAGCTGCGAAAACCACAAGTGCGAGAGCGATCCAGCCTCGCCCCGCTGTCATTCCGGGCGACCAAAAGCGGGTATAGACAAGTGCAAGATATGCTCCCGCCAAGCCCGCACAGGCACCGCCGAACAGGATTGCCAGGAAGCGGGTGCGCAGGACAGGAAGGCCAAGGGCATTCGCCGAAGTGTGGTTCTCGCCAATGGAACGCAATGTCAGGCCTGAGCGTGTGCGGGTGAGGTAAACCGCGATCAGGATCGTGAGCGCGAAGGATGCGTAAACGAAAAGATCCTGCTCAAAAAAGAGGCGGCCAATGTAGGGGATATCGCTCAAAATGGGGACATCGACATGCGGAATGGGATCGCGCCGGGCGCCCACGAAAGGAGCGCCGATCAAACCGGACAAGCCTAAGCCGAAGATGGTCAGCGCCAGTCCGGAGCCGACCTGGTTTGCGGCAAAGCCCAAAACCACCAGAGCGAACAATGCCGCCATGAATGCGCCCGCCAGGATGCCCGCCGCGACGCCAAGCAGCGTGGAGTCGAAGCTCACGGCGGCAGCAAAGCTACAAGCCGCGCCCATGGCCATCATGCCTTCGACGCCAAGATTGAGAACGCCCGCTCGTTCCGTGACGAGCTCGCCCAAGGCAGCGATCAGAAGCGGCGTTGAAGCAGTGACGATAGTGAGCAGAATGGCCTCGAAAATGGTCATTTGCCCCCTCCCCGTGCAACAAGACGAATGCGGTTGCTGACCAAGGCGTCGGCGGCCAGAACGCAGAGCAGCAGGATGCCTTGGAAGGCCTGCGTGAGATCAAGCGGCAGTTTCAGCATGATCTGCGCGCTCTCACCGCCGATGAATGTGAGCGCGACAACGAGCGCCGCGACGAGAATGCCGATAGGGTTGAGCCGGCCCAGGAAAGCAACCGTAATGGCCGTGAAGCCATATCCCGGGGAGATCGAAGGCTGGATCTGCCCGATCTGTCCCGATACCTCCGTAATACCGGCCAATCCCGCGAGACCGCCGGAAATCGCGAACACGGCCATGACCGTCGCCTTGGAGCTGAAGCCGGCGAACCGCGCAGCGCGCGGGGCGTCGCCCGTCAGCTTGAGGCGATAACCGAAAAGGGTTCTGCCCAGAACGACCGCTGTAACAGCGACGGCTATCAGCGCGAACACGAAGCCGTAATGAACGCGACCCGCCTCCAGAATGGGGGGTACGGTTGCAGCCGTATCGAAGGTCACCGATTGGGGAAAATTGAAACCTTTGGGATCGCGCCAGGGACCTCGGGCCAGGTAATCGAGAGTCAACTGAGCCACATAAACGAGCATGAGGCTGGTCAGGATCTCGTTCACGCCGAAGCGGGTCTTCAGGAAGGCCGGGATCAGGCCATAAAGCGCACCGCCGATGACGCCGAGGATCAGCATGAGCGGCAGCACCCATGTCCCGGCATCGGTGCCATGAGTTTTCAGCGCCAACCAGCTGCCGAAGATTGCTCCCATAACGTATTGGCCTTCGGCTCCGATGTTCCAGAGGCTGGCGCGAAAGCAATAGGACAAGCCGATAGCGATCAGGGCAAGCGGCGTCGCCTTGACGAGCAGCTCCTGCAGCGACCACGGATCGCTCAGGGGCTGGAGTACATAGACGTCGAAGGCATCGATCGGCGAACGGCCCATGAGCCAGATGACAAAGCCCGCGATGAGAAACGACGTGATGAAGGCCGCAACCGGCGCAAGAGCACGCGCGACGGGAGAAACCGAAGTACGGGGCGTGAGCTCAATCCGCATGAGCGCCCCCTTGAGCTTGAGCCACGCCTAGCATTTCAAGGCCGATCGCCTCCTTGGTCCATTCGCCGATGGGCTTCTGCGGGCTCAGCATTCCCTGATGGATCACCGCCATCTGATCGGCCACCTCAAACAATTCGTCGAGGTCCTGGCTCACAACCAGGACGGCACTGCCGTCACGTGCCAGATCAACAAGCGATTGGCGAATGAGGCGCGCTGCACCTGCGTCCACTCCCCATGTCGGTTGATCGACGATGAGTAGCTTTGGCTTGCGGATGATTTCGCGCCCGATCACGAATTTCTGCAGGTTGCCGCCGGACAATTTGCGCGCCTGCGGGTCCCCTTCGGGGGTACGGACATCGAAACTTTTGATGATCGTGCGGGCCAATCGCTTGGCGGCATTGAGAAGGATGAAGCCGGAACGGACCTCGGTCGATGCATGAGAAATCAGCGTGTTCTCGCTCAGGCGATGCGTTGGAGCCGCCGCATGACCGAGACGCTCCTCGGGAACGAATGCGGCTGAGAGCCGGCGACGGGCCTCGATCCCCATCCCTCCGCTCGGCTTTCCGGCGATGGTGATGGCATCGTTCCGCTCCGCTAAGCGCTCGCCCGAAAGCGCTGCGAACAATTCGCTCTGGCCATTACCCGCAACACCTGCAATCCCGACGACCTCGCCCGCACGCACCACGAGATTGATGTCCTTCAAGGCCTGCCCATGGAGTCCTACGGGCGGCATATCGAGATTGCGAACTCGTAAGACTTCACCCTGAGGTGTATGCGGTGCGTCGGTGCGGATGTCTCCAACTTCGTTGCCGACCATCAGAGCCGCGATTTCCCGCGCGGTACTCGCGCGCGGATCAATTGTTGCTACCACGCGCCCTGCCCTCAGGATCGTGGCACGGCGGCAGAGGCGGCGCACCTCTTCGAGCTTATGAGAAATGTAGAGGATCGAGCACCCTTCCGCCGAGAGCTTGTCCAGGGTGACGAACAGATGCTCTGCCTCCTGCGGCGTCAGAACGGAGGTAGGCTCGTCGAGGATCAGCAGGCGAGGATTCTGAAGCAGGCAGCGAACGATCTCGATGCGCTGGCGCTCACCGGCCGACAGGGTCCAGACGGCCCGGTCGGCATCGAGGGCAAGACCATAGGTGCGGCTTATTTCGCTCAAGCGGTTGCGAACATTGGCAAGGCTCCACTCCCCGGAGAGAGCGACAGCGATGTTCTCGGCAACTGTCATCTCTTCGAAAAGGGAGAAGTGCTGGAACACCATTCCCAGGCCAAGGGTCCGCGCCTCGACGGGGGAGCCAATGGAAACGGGCCTGCCTTCCCACCGGATTTCACCGGCACTGGGTTCGATCACGCCATAGAGAATTTTGACCAGTGTCGACTTACCGGCTCCGTTCTCCCCAAGCAGCGCATGGATTTCGCCTGGCTCGATGGAAAGATCTATGCCGTCATTGGCGAGAAGGTCGCCATAGCGCTTGCTGATCCTTATAAGCTCGACAAGGGGTGGCCCAGATGATGATACGTCTGCCTTCACGCAAGCGACTCTGACTTAAAAATGGAAGACGGTCCGACAAGAACCAAGGATAACGATCATAGGGATGCCCTACATAGGTCGGCAATGGCGAATCCATGGTTTATTGTGAGTCGGCAAGCCACTTGCCATCAGATGCCGGGGAAAGTTCTTGAGCAGGAAAAGCTATAGCATTGCTGTTGTCGGTGCGGGAGCCGTCGGCTTGAGCGCAGCGCTTGCGTTCGCCCGGGACGGTTTCGAGACCGTTCTGATCGGGAGGCTGGACACGCGCCGGGATGGACGGACTGTCGCCCTCCTCAATGGCTCCATCCGTTTTCTGGAAGCCTTAGGCGTATGGCCGTCGCTCATCCCCGAGGCTGCGCCTCTTCAGACCATGCGTATCGTCGACGATACCGGCAGCCTGTTCCGCCCACCCCCGGTTTCCTTCTCCGCCCGCGAGATCGACCTAGACGCCTTTGGCTGGAATATCGAGAACGCCACTCTCGTGGAAGAACTTGCCGAGTCCGCGCGAGCTTATGAGAACCTGACCATCCTGACTGAGCAGGCCACGGATTTCCGGGCTGAAGCAGACCGGGCCGTCATTGTGCTGGCCGACGGCTCGGAGGTCGAAGTGAACCTCGTCGTGGCCGCCGACGGACGCAACTCCAGACTCCGCCAAATCGCCGGGATTGAGACACAGACATGGTCCTACCCGCAGACGGCTCTCGCCGTACTCCTGGCCCATGACCGTGAACACCGGGAGACCTCCACCGAGTTTCACACCCGAAATGGACCCTTCACGCTCGTTCCTCTGCCTGGCAAGCGCTCAAGCCTTGTCTGGGTGACCAGTCAGAAGCGGGCAGAACAGCTTTCCAAGCTCGACGATCAAGCCCTGGCATTGGCTGTCGAGCGGCAGGCTCAGTCGCATCTCGGAGCCATGCGTGTTGATGGCCCGCGTGGCTTGGTGCCGATGAGCGGGTTGTCGGTCAATCGCTATGGTGCCCCTCGTCTGGCGCTTGTTGGAGAGGCTGCGCATGTCTTTCCCCCTATTGGCGCGCAAGGCCTCAACCTCGGATTCCGGGACGTAGCTTCATTGCGGGATGCGGTGGTGGATGCCCTCGATAACGGCCGCGAACCCGGCTCGTCCGAAACCCTTCGCCAGTACCAGCTCAGTCGCGATCTCGACGTCCGCCTGCGGACAGCTGCCATCGATGGCCTTAACCGGACGCTCCTCACCGGCTTACTTCCGGCAGATCTCGCCAGGGGCGCCGGTCTTCTGGCCCTCAGCAGGATCGGCTTTTTGCGCCGCGCTGTCATGCGCGAAGGCGTGCTTCCTCATATGGGAGCCCCTCGCCTGATGCAGGACGCCTCGGCTTAAGGGAAGAGATCGTAAGGAAGAGCGCCGGTCTTGGTGGTGAGGTAGAGCACTGCCGTCAGGGTGAAAATCGACACCAGGGTGCCTATGAGCACGCAGGCCGAGGCGCGTTCGACGCCCACATTGTACTGGGTCGAGATGACGAAGATGTTCAGGGCCGGCGGCAGGGCCGCCATGATCATCGCCGCATAGGTCCAAGTCGGACCGAAATCCCCTAAGGCCGACAGCACCACCCAGACCAGCAGCGGGTGCAGGATGAGCTTGATCAAAACCAGCGCCGGCACCTCGCCCGGAATACGGCCCAGGGGTCGGAGCGCGACGGTAACGCCGAGCAGGAACAAGGCACATGGCGCAGCGGAGCCGGACAACCATGTAATGATCTGGTCGATCGGTCCCGGCACTTGGAGATGGAGATAGCTTGCAGCGATGCCGAACGCCGTGGCCACATTGAAGGGATGCGTCACCACCCGCAAAACGATCCGCCGGATCGTAGCCGACAGGTTCAACCTCTCCACGCCAGCCACCGACATGAGCAACGGCACAATGGAAAACAGGAACAGATTGTCGAACACGAAGATAAGAACGACTGGCGCGCTTGCGGCTGGCCCGATCGCTGCCAGGATCAGCGGCGGTCCCATGTAGCCGATATTGGAATACGAACCCGCCACGCCCTGCATGACCGATTGCGGCAAATCCTTCGTGTGCCGCCAACCGGCCACGAAAGACAGAAGAAACGCACAGGCCGTGGAGAAGGTCGTCGCCGCGATGAACGACCAATTGGCAAGCTGATCCAAGGGCTTGTCAGCGATCAGGCGGAAGAACAGGCACGGTAGAGCGACGTAGATCAGGAAGAACTGCATCCAGGCCAAGCCGCTCTCAGGCTGCTTGACGATTTTTCCGCAGAAGAAGCCTAGCCCGATCAGGCCGAAAAATGGGGCGAGCAGATTGAAAAGCCCGATCAGGTCGGACATCGCGGGCTCCCTATGCGAAGGATGGAAGAGTGGGCCGAGGAGACTATTCTTCTCGCAAGGTTCTAACCCTGCAGCAATCCCATCCCGGGAGGAGCACTAGACCGAAAATGCAATGCTCGCACGCCCTTCCCTAGGGAAACGATCAGCCTCCCAGGCCTGTCTGGAAAGCAAGTGTTTGATAGGGCTCTCTGAAATGTGACGGCCTCCGATTTGGAGATTCGCCGAGGTGTGGCTATATCCAGGTCCAAGGAGTTAGACCAATGCCCATGAAAGCGAGTTTAGCAAAATTCGCAATCGGCCAGGTGGTCAGGCATCGCCTGTTCGACTTCAGGGGCCTCATCTTCGATGTGGACCCGGAATTCGACAACACGGAAGAATGGTGGCTGTCCATCCCCGAGGATGCCCGCCCTCGCAAGGATCAGCCTTTCTATCACCTCTTCGCCGAGAACGCGGAAACCGAGTACATTGCCTACGTGTCCGAGCAGAACTTGATGCTGGACCATTCCGATGAGCCTCTGCGCAATCCCATGATCGAGGAAATGTTCGTGCGCCAGCCGAACGGGGGTTACCGGGCCAAGCCGATGCTCGCCAATTAATTCAAATCAAAACGAAAAACGCCGGGCAAATCGCCCGGCGTTTTTTGTTGCAGGTAGTGTCAATCAGGGCTTCGGAGCAGCCTGGGCACTCGGAGCAGCAGCGCCGCCCTGGCTCTGGAGCATCTTCTGGCGCATCTCTTCGCTCTTCTTCTGGAGCTCTTCCTGCAGCTTCTTCTGCTGCTCTTCGAGCACCTTCGGATCGATCGGAGGACCGTCGAAGGACTTGGCGAAGCCTGCAGCCGGAACGGCGAAGGTGATCTCGCGGCCGACCTGGTTCTGAACGCTCACGTTCAGGTTCGCGCCCTTCTTGAGGGAAGCGATGAAGTCGTCCTTTACCGGAGCCTCAGCGAAGCAGCCGTTGGGCAGGCACATCACGAAGCGGCCGGGGGTCGCCTGACCCTGGTCGACAGCAAAGCGCAGTCCGGGCTGCAGAAGCAGGCCGAGCGGCATCACAAAGCGAACAACCTTCTGAGCCTGCTGGCCCTTCACGTCGTAGACGGCGAGAGCGAGAACCGGCTGGCCCTGATCCGAGACGAAGTCACGGGTGGTGTAGCAGATCTCGGTGTTGGTGTTCTGGTCCTTGCCGCAGACCTTGGTCCACTCAGGCTGGGACGGCTCAGCCTTCACCTGGACGACCGTGGGGCCGGCAGGCTGCTGGGCCTGTGCAGGCTGACCGGCGGCCGGAGCAGCCGGGCGCGCAGGCTGGGCGGCGGGAGCTGCAGGCTTCGGCTGGGCCTGAGCGAAGGCGGGTGCGCTGGCGAGAAGGGCCAGGGCAGTTGCCAGGCCGTAGGTGCCCCCCAAGCTCGCGATGCGTGTCGCGATTGACATATCGTTACTTCCTCTTCAGTCGAAAGGTTCGGCTCTTGAATGGACCGCAGGAGATCGGCGTTCTTAAACCTGTAATGGGACGGTGAATCTTTGCCGATTGCGGCGAAGACATGACCTGTGGCGCTCCTTTAACCTTTCATGTGCTAGGTTTCCAGTCACTTCGGGCAACTTTCTGTACAATATTGCCCGAGAAGCGCCGTCATGCATCTGGAGCCCCATGAAAGCCAGTCTCATAAGGATTTTAGGCTTTTTTGCCGTCGTCATCGTGGCGGGCTTTAGGCCGATGGTCGCAGCTCAGGCGGAGCCCCTGCGGCATGGCATCGCCATGCATGGAGAGCCTGCCCTGCCCGCCGGGTTCTCTCATCTTCCCTATGCCAACCCCGAAGCTCCTAAGGGTGGGCGAATCACGCTGGCGATTCAGGGTACGTTCGACAGTCTCAATCCTTACATTGTTCTCGGCGTCGCTCCGCCTGCCATTCCTACCTATGTCGTCCAGAGCCTCATGATCCGCTCCCAGGACGAGCCATTCACGCTCTATGGACTGGTCGCCGAATCGGTCGAACTTCCGGAAGATCGGAGTTTTGTAACCTTCCACCTCAACCCGAAGGCCCGTTTCTCGGATGGACACGCTCTGACGGCGGAGGATGTCCGCTTTACGTTCGACGTGCTGAGAGAGCGAGGCAAACCTTTCTACAGGACAAGCTTCGGCCAAGTGAAAAAGGTCGAGATTCAGGACCCTTACCGTATCCGGTTCGACCTTTCTGGCAGCAATGACAGGGAACTGCCTTTGCTGATTGCAATGATGCCAATCTTCGCGGCTCATGCCACCGACCCCAATACTTTCGACCGAACCACTCTCACCCCTCCCGTCGGTTCAGGCCCCTACACCATCAGCGAGGTTCGGCCGGGTGAGCGGGTGGTCTTGAAACGCCGCCAGGATTTCTGGGGGAAGGATCTGCCGGTTTTGCGTGGGCTCTATAATTTCGACGAGATCCGCTTCGACCTCTATCGCGATGCCAACACCATGTTTGAGGCGTTCAAGGCAGGCCTTTACGATTACAGGCTCGAGGGAGACCCGACCCGTTGGGCTACCGGCTATGATTTTCCCGCGACCCGCGATGGAAGGATCAAGCGCGAAACCCTGCCTGTTCAGCTTCCCAAGGGCATGAATGGCTTTGTGTTCAATACCCGCCGACCTCTGTTTGCCGATGTGAGGGTTCGGGAGGCCCTCGGCCATCTGTTCGATTTCGACTGGCTGAACCGCAACCTCTTCTATGGTTACCTTAAGCGCTCGGACAGTTTCTTCGCCGGTTCGGATCTCTCCTCAGCTGGGAAGCCTGCCGGCGGGCGCGAACGTGAGCTTCTCGACCAGTTTCCAGGAGCGGTGCGGAGCGACATCCTCGAAGGACGCTGGATGCCTGCTTCGGCAGACGGAACTGGGCGCGACAGGGACATGGCCCGTCAGGCTTTGGCGCTGCTGTCGGAGGCAGGCTGGGGTCTCAGAGACAATGTTCTTCGCAACCGGAAAACCGGAGAGGCTTTTCGTTTCGAGATGCTGGTCAATTCACGTTATCAGGAACGCCTCGCATTGAACTATGCGCAGGCTCTCGAGCGCATCGGGATCAAGGCGAAGGTACGCTTGGTGGATGACGTCCAGTACTGGCGGCGCATTTCCCGATTCGACTACGACATGATCCTGTGGGTCTGGCCGGCCTCAGCCTCTCCCGGAAACGAGCAGCGCAATCGCTGGGGCTCCGAAGCGGCGAAGAAGGATGGCTCCTTCAACTACGCAGGGGCTACCTCCCCTGCCATTGACCGCATGATCGACGCCCTTCTGGAAGCGAAAACGAGGGAGGACTTCGTCTCTTCGGTACGCGCCCTCGACCGCGTACTGCTCTCCGGTTTCTATGTCGTCCCCTTATTTTACGTGGGCGACCAATGGCTTGCCTACGATAGCCGGTTGAAGCACCCACTGAAGACGCCTCTCTTCGGCTCTTCTCCCGATGTATGGTGGAGAGAAGCGGACTGAAGGGCCATGAAACAGTCCTGCATTTATTGTTGAGCTTCCATTCATGTAGCGAATGCAACTAAACCAAGGCTTAGTTCGTTAAGGAGCACGTCTCCCGGCTAACGAACGCGTTACCAACGCAAGGGTGTTGCAATGAATGGCATGCAGAAGGTTCTCGTCGTCGACAACGGCGACCGCGCGCCTGACTGCGCACTTTCGGCCGAACTTGCAGGTATGGGATATGCGAGCGTCACAGCCCCTTTTGAGGCTGCAGACGATGTACTCGCGCTGATCCCGAGCCCTGCCGCCGTAGTTCTGCAGATGCCTCAGCATGCCGATTGGCCAGAACGCCGCCGGTTCCTGGAACTTGCCACCCGACTGCGCAAGACTTTGGCCAAAAGCCACACGCCTGTCATCGTCACAGGCGGCATTAGCGGTGCGGTTACGATGCTGCAGAACGAACTGAGCACGCGTGCTGTGGCTGCGGCAGACCTTTGATCTCAGTCCGTCTTAAGCTGCCTTCTTTTCGGCAATCCTCACCAGATCACGCAGGATGATGGTCGATGTCTTGATGCGCTCATCAGGGGTTTCGACGTCGCGGACGAATACAATCTTCATATCCGGACGCACCTTCGCGAACGAGGCCTGTTCCGTCACGTAGGAAATGAGACCCGTCGGATTTGCGAAGGAGTTGTCGCGGAAGGAGATGATGATGCCCTTCGGACCGCCATCCACCTTCTCCACATTGGCGCGACGGCACAGCACCTTGATTGCCATGATCTTCAGAAGCTGATCGACCTCTGACGGTACAGGACCGAAACGGTCGATGAGCTCCGCGCGGAAGCCGTCGATCTCCGTGTCCGTTTCGAAGGTCGAAAGTCGGCGATACAGGCCAAGACGCAATTGCAGGTCTGCGATGTAGCTCTCCGGGATCATCACCGGCGCGCCGACCGCGATCGTAGGCGACCACTGATCCTCTGCAGGCTCCTCGATACCGGCCTTCAGCTGCGCGACGGCCTCCTCGAGCATCTGCTGATAGAGCTCATAACCCACTTCCTTGATATGGCCTGATTGTTCCTCGCCAAGCAGGTTGCCCGCCCCACGGATATCCAGATCGTGCGAGGCGAGCTGGAAGCCTGCGCCCAATGTATCGAGTGTCTGGAGGACCTTGAGACGCCGCTCGGCCTGCGCCGTGAGATTCTTGTTGGCCGGCACCGAGAAGAGAGCATAGGCGCGGGTCTTCGACCGGCCCACTCGCCCACGCAATTGGTAGAGCTGCGACAGGCCGAACATATCGGCGCGATGCACGATCAGTGTGTTGGCAGTCGGAATATCGAGGCCGGATTCCACAATGGTCGTAGAGAGCAGAATGTCATACTTCCCTTCGTAGAACGCCGTCATGACGTCTTCGAGCTGGCCCGCCGCCATCTGGCCGTGCGCGACCGCCACCTTCGCCTCTGGCACTTCCTTGTCGAGGAAGGCCTTCACCTCGCCGAGATCGTCGAGGCGCGGCACGACATAGAATGCCTGCCCGCCCCTGTAACGCTCGCGCAGCAGCGCCTCGCGGATGAGAAGCGGATCGAATGGCGTGATGAAGGTGCGGACGGCGAGACGATCCACCGGCGGCGTAGTGATGAGCGAAAGTTCGCGAACGCCTGTGAGCGCCAGCTGAAGGGTGCGCGGGATCGGCGTTGCGGAGAGCGTCAGCACATGCACTTCGGCGCGCAGTTCCTTCAGGCGCTCCTTATGGCTCACGCCGAAATGCTGTTCCTCGTCTACGATGATGAGGCCGAGATCCTTGAACTTGATCGACTTGCCCAGCACGGCATGAGTGCCGACGACGATATCGACCGACCCGTCCGCCAATCCCTCCTTCGTCTTCTTCAATTCGGCCGAGGGTACGAAGCGCGAGGCCTGACCGATGTTCAGCGGCAGGCCACGGAATCTGTCGCAGAAGGTCTTGTAGTGCTGACGAGACAACAGAGTGGTCGGCACGACGACGGCCACCTGCTTGCCACTCATGGCAGCAACGAAGGCGGCGCGCAGAGCAACTTCCGTCTTGCCGAAACCCACGTCACCGCAAACGAGGCGATCCATAGGACGGCCCGATGCCATGTCGTCGAGCACCGCTTCGATGGCGTTGAGCTGATCCTCGGTTTCGTCATAGGGGAAACGGGCAGCGAATTCGTCGTAGAGCCCTTCCGGCGGGATCATGCGCGGCGCATCCTTGAGAATGCGCGCTGCGGCGATCTTCATGAGGGCGCCAGCCATCTCGCGGATGCGCTGCTTCATGCGGGCTTTACGAGCCTGCCAAGCACCACCGCCGAGCTTGTCGAGCTGAACTTCCGTCTCTTCCGAGCCGTAACGAGTCAGAAGCTCGATGTTCTCCACCGGGAGGAACAGGCGGTCGCCGCCTGCATAATGCAGTTCCAGGCAGTCATGCGGCGCCCCCGCAGCTTCGATGGTCTTGAGACCTTCGAAACGCCCAATGCCATGATCCACGTGCACCACGAGATCGCCGGGCGTGAGAGCGGCGACCTCCGTGAGAAAGTCCTGTGGACGCTTGGATTTGCGCTTCTGGCGCACGAGGCGGTCGCCGAGGATGTCCTGTTCGCTGATGACGGTCAGGTCGCCTGTCTCGAAGCCATGCTCCAATGGCCAGATGCCAACGGGAATCTCGTTACGCGGATAGGCCATCGCCTCCGAGAAGCGGCCAATCGGCTTCGTCTGCCTCAGGTCGTGGTCCTGCAGGACATGGCACAGGCGCTCGCGCGAGCCGTCCGACCACGCCCCCAGGATCACGCGGCGGCCTTGCTTCTGCTGGTCGCGAATATGGGCGACAACAGCCTCGAACACGTTCGCGCTCTCGTCCGCGCGCTCCGCGATGAAATTGCGACCCTGGCGCGCGGCGCAATCCACCACGATGCGTGGCGCGCCGGATTCGGGCATGGCGAACGGCGTGAGTTTCGCAAGCGGCAGCGAAGCGGTACGCTCTGCCCATTCATCTGGTTTGAAATACAACTGGTCCGGCGGCAGCGGGCGATAAGGCGCGACGCCGGGCTGGTTCTGCCCCATGTTCTCGCGCCGGGCGTCATAATAGTCCTTTACTTGAGACAAGCGCTCGCCGGCCGCATCGTCCACCAACGCATCGAAGACCACCGGAATGCTGGGCACGTAATCGAGTAGCGTGTCGAGACGATCATGGAACAGGGGCAGCCAATGCTCGTGGCCCGGATAGCGCCGCCCCTCGCTGATCGCCTCGTAGAGCCGGTCGTCACGGGTTGGAGCGCCGAAAGCGGCCACATAGGACTGACGGAAGCGCTTGATGCTCTCCGTGGTAAGCTGCACCTCGCTCATGGGCACGAGATCGAGGGACCGGAGCGTTCCGACCGTGCGCTGGTTCTCGGGGTCGAAGGAGCGGATCGATTCCAGCGCATCGCCGAAGAAGTCGAGGCGCACCGGATTAGGCAGCCCCGCCGGGTAGAGGTCGATGATGCCGCCGCGCACCGCATATTCGCCGGTTTCGCGCACCGTGCCCGTCCGCATGAAGCCGTTGGATTCGAGCCAGTTGATAAGAAGCGTCGTGTCGACCACGTTGCCCGGCTCGGCCGAGAAGGTTTCTGCGGCGATGCGGTTTCTCGGCGCGACGCGCTGGACGAGGGCGTTCACAGTGGTGGAGAGAATCCGCGGCTTTTCCTCGGATGTCTTGGAGCGGGTAAGGCGCGCCAGGGTCGTCATGCGCTGAGCGGTGATTGCCGCATTCGGCGACACCCGATCATAGGGTTGGCAATCCCAGGCGGGGAATGTGAGGATCTCGATTTCCGGCGCGATGAAACCGAGGCTGTTGGCGAAATTCTGCTGCCGCTGGCCGTCCCGTGCCACATGAACCAGGACGGCCGGCCCCTCGATAGTTCCCGACAGGCCGCGCGCCAGATCGGCAACAGCGAGCGCGTCGAAGCCGTCCGGAACGCTGGCAAGCGTCAGGCCTTGGCCTTTTTTAAGGGCGTCGAGAGCGCGGGTCAGAGCAGACTTCATGGCAGCGTATCAGGTCACAATGGAGGAGAACGCGGGCTTCTCCGCCCGGTTCGTCAGAATTCGGATAAGGACGACGTCAGTTGTGAATCGGCGAGGTATGGGTGTGAAACGCCTTCAGGCGGCGGAACAGGGGGGTGTTGTAGTTCGTAGGCGTCTCGATCTCTCCCGTGATCCAGCCGAGCAGATCCCGGTCCGTCACCTCGATCAGGCGCTCGAACTCGGCCAAGTCCTCATCGGAGAGGTTGCCGATCTCGGAATCGGCAAAGCGGCCCATGATCAGGTCCATCTCGCGCATACCCCGGTGCCAGGATCTGTAAAGGATCTGCTTGCGGCGGACATCAAGGTCGGCGCTTGTGCGTGTCGTCCCGCTCATGAAAATGCTCCGGTGAGATAAAGATAACGTCGCGTCGAAGCGGCATGGCCGCTATATAACCATCTCCCTTCGACTTGACACCCGTTTGATGCCCTTGCGCCCTTCCATTCTCGATCCCCTGTTCGCCCCGGCAGCCGCTCTGCCCGGCGTTGGACCGAAAATTGCCCCCCTCCTCGACCGCCTCCTGGGTGAGCCGGGAAAGCCTGCGCGCGTGGCAGATCTGCTGTTTCACCTGCCGAGCAGCGGCATTTCCAGGGAAATGAAAGGCTCGATTGCCGATGCACCTGTGGGTGAGCCAGTGACCCTCTCGGTAACGGTCGTGGCCCATCGCCCGCCCCCGCCCGGCCGCCGTGCTCCTTACCGGATTGTCGTAGAGGACGAGACCGGCGACGTATCGCTCGTGTTCTTCAATGGGCAGAAAGCGCGGCTGGAAAAGCTCCTGCCTTTGGGCGAGCGCCGCTATGTGTCGGGCAAGATCGAACTGTGGGACGGCCGCCGCCAGATGGTGCACCCGGACCGTATCCTGGATGAGAAAGGCATTGAAAGCCTGCCGGCCGTCGAGGCTGTATACGGCCTGACCGAGGGCCTTTCCTCGCGCATGGTGGGCAAGTTCATCGGCGCTGCCCTGGAGCGGGTCCCGAACCTCGCCGAATGGCAGGATCCCGCCTGGCTCGACCGGAATGCTCTGCCCGATTTTCGGACAGCCCTCTTTGCGTTGCACAGGCCCGATAACGCCTCGCAATTGTCCGAGGAGGCAATTGCCAAGTCCGCCCCGCGCCGCCGTTTGGCCTATGACGAACTGCTCGCCTCCCAGCTCGCCCTCGCCCTCGTCCGCAGCCGCATGCGCCGTCTGCCGGGACGGGTGAATGCGGGGGACGGACGTCTCGTCGATAAGCTGACGAAAGCCCTGCCCTTTGGCCTTACTGCATCCCAGGCCAAGGCCATCGAGGACATTCGCCAGGACCTTGTGTCCGACAAGAAGATGCTGCGCCTGCTCCAGGGCGATGTTGGGTCAGGCAAAACCGTGGTTGGTCTCCTCACCATGGCAAGCGCAATCGAAGCCGGTCGTCAGGCAGCCATGATGGCGCCAACGGAGATCCTCGCTCGACAGCATTATGAACGCCTCGCTCCCATGGCCGAAGAGGCAGGGCTGACAATCGCGCTTCTTACCGGTCGTGAGAAAGGCGTTGCTCGGCGAACAGTTCTGGAGGGGCTTGCCAATGGCAGCATCCAGATTGCAGTGGGCACCCATGCCCTGTTTCAGGAGGGCGTTGCTTTCCATGATCTCGGTGTCGCCGTCGTCGACGAGCAGCATCGCTTCGGCGTGCACCAGCGCCTGGCGCTTGGCTCGAAGGGCGAGGCCGTCGATATTCTTGTAATGACGGCAACCCCGATCCCGCGAACCCTGGCGCTCACCTATTTCGGCGACATGGATGTTTCGGTGCTGAGTGAAAAACCGGCAGGCCGCAAACCCATCGCCACGAAGCTCATCTCCATCGATCGGCTCGACGAAGTGATCGGGGGCATCGGGCGCGCTGTTGTCAATGGCGACCAGGTTTACTGGGTCTGTCCGCTGGTGGGTGAATCCGAGTCCATCGATCTTGCCGCTGCCGAGGAGCGCTTCGAAACACTCAAGAGCTTCTTCGGCGATCAGGTGGGTCTCGTACATGGCAAGATGGCCGGTAAGGACAAGGACGCCGCCATGGAAAGGTTCTCCAACGGCGAGACCAAGATCCTTGTCTCCACCACCGTGATCGAAGTGGGTGTGGACGTGCCTAATGCCACGATCATGGTGATCGAGCACGCGGAGCGCTTCGGCCTTGCACAACTTCATCAGTTGCGCGGTCGCATCGGGCGTGGCTCCAAGTCCTCGACCTGCCTGCTCATCTATAAAGGCCCGCTCGGTCAGGTCGCGCAGGCTCGCCTGGAGATGATGCGACAGACCGAAGACGGCTTCCGCATTGCCGAGGAGGACCTGCGCCTTCGGGGCGAAGGTGAGGTGCTCGGCACCCGCCAATCCGGCACTCCCGGCTTCAAGCTCGCGCGACTGGAGGTGGATGGCGATCTTCTCGCGGCGGCCCGGGACGATGCGCGGCTGATCGTCGATAAAGATCCGGAACTGATGAGCGAACGCGGGCAGGCCCTGCGGACAATGCTTTATCTGTTCGAGCGGGATTCCGCGATCAAGCTGCTTCGCGCCGGGTGATCGGAGCGCCATTGGCGCCGGCGAGCGACTTTTGATAATCTATCCCATTATCAAAGAGGCTGCCGATGAGCCAACTTGAGTTTACGAACACATGGTTCGAGGACACGGCGAGACCGGTTTGGGATCAGTTGATCCCACAATTCCAGCCGCGAAAGATTCTCGAGATCGGTTCTTATGAAGGCGCCAGCGCCTATTATCTCGTTCAGAAGCTCGCTCCTCTTCATCCGCTTGAGCTGCACTGCATCGACACCTGGGAAGGCGGCATCGAACACCAGGAGGGAGGCGGCGCGGAAACCGATATGAGCGCCGTCGAAGCGCGTTTCCTTAAAAACGCCAGGACGATGGCCGAGTCTGCTCCGAATCCGGTGGAGCTGGTGGTGCACAAGGGCTTCTCTCATGCGCAGCTCGCAAAGATCCTGGCTTCAGGCCATGAGAGCTCTTTCGATATGGTTTACGTCGATGGATCGCATCAGGCTCCGGATGTCTTGTGCGATGCCATATTAAGCTTCCGGCTGCTGAAAACGGGAGGCCTTCTGATATTCGACGATTATCTTTGGTTTGAGGACCTGCCCTCCGGCAAGGATCTGACCCGCAGCCCGAAAATCGCCCTGGACGCCTTCACCAACATCTATTGCCGGAAGCTCAATATCCTCGCCCTTCCACCCCATCAGCTCTACATGCAGAAAACCTCGGACTGATCGTCTCCGAGATGATCTGCAAGCAGAGACATGATGCTTGAGGCTACTCCACGGTCACGGACTTCGCGAGGTTTCGCGGCTGGTCCACATCTTTGCCCATGAAGACGGCAGTGTGATATGCGAGCAGCTGGATCGGGATCGAGTTCACGATTGGTGCGACGACGGGATTCACCGACGGCATCACGATGGTGGCCATGGTATCGAGGCCCGTTTCCAGAGCGCCCTTCTCGTCCGTGATGAGAATGATTCGCCCGCCGCGTGCGGCTACCTCCTGCATATTGGAGACGGTCTTTTCGAAGATGTTGTCATAAGGCGCGATGACGATCACCGGCATGGTCTCGTCAATAAGGGCGATGGGCCCATGCTTCAGCTCGCCAGCCGCATACCCTTCGGCGTGGATATAGGAGATCTCCTTGAGCTTGAGCGCCCCTTCCATGGCAAGCGGATACGACGTTCCGCGTCCGAGATAGAGCACGTCCTTGGCCTTCGAGAGCTCGCGGGCCAGAATTTCGATCTGGTGCTCGCGCTTCATGGCCTCGCTCATCTGGCCAGGGACGGCAATAAGCGCATCCACCAATTCCTTCTCGTCCTCGGCGCTCAACACGCCGCGCGCGCGGCCAGCTGCAATGGCGAGAGAAAGAAGAACGGTAAGCTGGCAGGTGAAGGCTTTGGTTGACGCCACGCCCACTTCGACGCCTGCGAGCGTTTGTGCCACGACGGCACTTTCGCGTGCCATGGTGGACGTCGGAACATTCACGACAGACAGCGTATGCTGCTTCTCGGATGACGCGTAACGCAGGGATGCCAGAGTATCGGCCGTTTCTCCGGATTGAGAGACGAAAAGCGCGAGTTCTCCAGGCTCCAGAGGGGCCTCGCGATAGCGGAATTCGGAGGCCACATCGATCTCGACCGGAATGCGCGCCAGACGCTCGAACCAATATTTCGAGATCAGGCCCGCAAGATAGGCAGTGCCGCAGGCGGAAATCGAAATCCGCTTCAAATTCTTGAAATCGAAGGGAAGCTCAAACGGAAGCGCGACTTGGCCAGCCGTAAAGTTCACGTAATGCGCAAGCGTGCGGCCCACCACTTCCGGCTGCTCGTGAATCTCCTTGGCCATGAAGTGCCGGTGGTTGCCCTTGTCGGCCATGAAGGAGCTGGCGAGAATCTTGTGGCGCGGACGCTGCACCAGCTCTCCCGACGCATTGCGAATATCGGCGCCCTTGCGGCGCAGAAGCGCCCAATCGCCGTCCTCGAGATAGGTGATGTCGTCGGTGAAAGGCGCGAGCGCCAGTGCGTCGGAGCCTAGATACATCTCACCCTCGCCATAGCCGATGGCGAGAGGCGCGCCATGGCGCGCTCCGATCAGCAGATCGTCCTCGCCATTGAACAGGAAAGCGAGTGCGAAAGCCCCGCGCAGACGCGGAAGTGTCACGGCGACAGCCTCGACAGGCCCCCGGCCCTGGCGCATTTCATAAGTGACGAGCTGCGCCACAACCTCGGTGTCGGTTTCCGTCTCGAACTGCACGCCTTTGGCTTGGAGGCCTTCCTTCAGCTCGCGGAAGTTCTCGATGATGCCGTTATGAACGACCGCCAGCTTGTCGGTTGCGTGAGGATGAGCGTTGGTTTCGTTCGGTTTGCCATGGGTGGCCCAGCGGGTGTGGCCGATGCCGATGACGCCCGAGAGCGGAGATTGAGAAAGCTTAGTTTCAAGGTTGCGCAGCTTGCCTTCCGCGCGGCGGCGGTCGAGACGGCCATATTCCAGCGTTGCGACCCCAGCGGAATCATAGCCCCTGTATTCGAGCCGCTTCAGCGCCTCGACGATTTGCGGTGCGACAGAGGTGTTGCCGACGATTCCAACAATTCCGCACATATCTTAGGCTCTCTCTTGAGACGTTAGGCCAAGCTCTTCGTTTCCATATAGAGCGAGCGGCTTTCGCTGGAATCAACTTGCATGACAAATTGTGACAGCGCTCCCTATTTTCCTTTTGCCGCCTTGGCCTTAGCTCGAAACTCGACGGCCCATCCCTCTTTCGTGACTTGACGTCCACGCCCGAGGGCAAGGGCATCGGCCGGGACGCTGTCGGTAATCACCGAGCCTGAACCGACGAAGGCTCCCTCACCGATGGTGACAGGGGCAACAAGGGAGGAATTGGAGCCGATGAAAGCGCCTTCGCCGATCTGGGTCAGGTGCTTGTTGTAGCCATCATAATTGCAGGTGATCGTTCCGGCTCCGATATTCGCGCCGGCTCCGATCTTGGCGTCACCGAGATAGGTCAGGTGGCTGACCTTGGCTCCAGCCCCGAGATCCGTGTTCTTGATCTCCACGAAATTCCCGACCTTCGCCTTAGGCCCGATGGCGGCTCCCGGGCGCAGGCGGGCAAAAGGTCCAACCCCCGCACCGGTAGAGATGCTCGTCCCCTCCAGATGGCTGAAGCTATGGATGACCACTCCTGGCTCGACCGTGACGCCCGGTCCGAACACCACATGCGGCTCCACGATCACATCAGCCCCGAGCTTCGTGTCGTAGCTGAGGAAAACCGTCTCCGGCGCAACGAGGGTCGTGCCGCCCGCCATCGCAGCCTCACGCAACCGATCCTGGATCATACGCTCGGCTGCCGCGAGTTGCGCGCGGTCATTGATCCCATGGACCTCTTCCTCGGGAACCACCATGACCGCCGCTCGAAGACCGGCCTTGTGGGCGATTTCGACGATATCGGTCATGTAATACTCGCCCTTGGCGTTGTCGTTGCCGACCTTGTCCAGGAGCATCAGGGCCACATCGCCCCGGATCGCCATCAATCCCCCATTACAGAGGGTGATCGCCCTCTCCGCTTCCGTGGCATCCTTGTGCTCCCGGATCGCAAGCACCTGATCGCCGGATGTGATGAGACGCCCATAACCTGCCGGGTTCTTCGCCTCGAAGGCCATCACCACCACAGCTGCTCCCTCGGCCAAAGGCGCGCGCAGCTTCGCGAAGGTCTCCGTTTGGACGAGGGGCGTATCTGCATATGCAACGATCACGTCGTCATGGTTGCCGGCCAAGGCCTCCCGGGCGCTCAGGACGGCATGACCGGTGCCGAGCCGCTCCCTCTGCACGAAGATTTTCGCGTTCGGGAGGCTTCGGCGCACCTCTGCCTCGACATCCTCCCGGTCGGGACCGACCACTACGGCGGTTTGCGTGGCGCCGGCATCCGCCAGGGTAGCCAGGACATGACCGAGCAGAGAGCGGTTCGCAATATGATGCAGAACCTTCGGCCGCGCGGATTTCATCCGGGTGCCCTCCCCTGCGGCCAGCACGACAGCCAGGCAGCTCCGGGCAGAGGAGGTCGTTGGGGAAATGTTCAGTGTCATCAGGCTTCTATCCGGTGGCGTTGAGGTGTGCAGCTAGACCAGAAGGGGTAATTCGGCAATCTTTTCATCGACGAAGGTCGGGAAAGCGAACTGCCTCGTTTACTTCATACTCATGTTCGATGATAAATCATGAGACTTCCTGATTGTCTGGCCCAAGAGCCAAGTTCACACAAGAGTATCACTGTGTCGGTTTCGCTGGGGGCCTCGCGCCCTTCTCATCCTCGGCGACGCGATGTGCTGGGCTATCTCAGCGCTTCGGTTGCCGCGCTTTCCGTTGCGCCTGCTGCCTGGGCCCAGACGCCTCAGGAGACGATTGCCACCCGCATGGGAGATGGCCAGCGCTTTGACCCTGCCGCAGTCACGGATATCGCCCGGCAGCTTTCCAAGAAACCGTTCGTGCCGTTGCCGAATGATCTGCCGGACGCGCTCTCGAACCTCACCTATGACCAATATGTCTCCATCAAGTCGACTCAGCCGCCGATTTGGAGCACGGAAGGGCGTGGCATAGCCCTGGAGCCCCTGCATCGCGGCTTCGTCTTCAACAATGCTGTCGATCTCTTCATCGTGGAGGACGGCGCCATCCGGCGGCTCGGTTATGATCGCACGCAATTCAATTTCAATGGAATCAACGTTCCAGGCGACCTGAAGGACATCGGCTATTCAGGTTTCCGCCTCATCGCGCATCCGGCTGAAGGGCGACCATACGATTTCGCCATCGTTCAGGGAGCGACGTTCTTCCGCGCGCTCGCACGCGGACAGAATTACGGCGTCATTGCCCGCGCGCTGACCCTCAGGCCGGCGGAGGCAAAAGGCGAAGAGTTTCCAATCTTCCGGTCCTTCTGGATCGAGCGCCCCAGTACCGGCAGCAATACCATTACGATTCACGGCGTCCTCGATTCGGAGTCGACCACAGGCTCGGTGCGCATGACGTTCCGCCCGGGCGATATGACCATCGTCGACGTGGAAACGACCCTCTTCCCGCGGGTGAACCTCGAACACGTGGGATTGGGCGGCATGGCCTCAACCTACTTCTATGGCCCGAACGACCGCCGGACTGCCGACGACATCCGCCCCGCAGTCTACGAATCCTCCGGCCTTCAAATGTTGAATGGCCAAGGCGAATGGCTCTGGCGGCCACTGCACAACCCCGAGACCCTGCAGATTTCAGCCTTCGTCGACAACTCTCCGCGGGGATTCGGGCTCCTGCAGAGGGAACGGGCCTACGAGGCATTTCATGACGATGACCAGCGCTTCGAGCGGCGTCCGAGCCTGTGGATCGAGCCCCTGGGCGATTGGAGCCAAGGGAGCGTGCAGCTCCTTGAGATTCCCACGGATGCCGAGATCAACGACAATATCCTGACCTATTGGCGTCCCCGCGCGCCGATGGCCGCTGGATCGGAAGTGCCCTTTGCCTACCGCCAATACTGGGGCTGGAATTCGCCGGAGCGTCCGCCGCTTGCGACGGTGGTTGCGACACGTTCCGGCCGCGGCAGCACCGGACGGCGCAGACGGTTCACAGTGGACTTTTCTGGAGACATGTTGGGTGACAATTGGCCCAAGGACCTTAAATCGGTACTGACGGTTGGTCCGGGAACGTTCCAGAACCTCAAACTTTTGCCCTATCCGGAGAGAAAGACGGTACGTGTTGCATTCGAGCTTGACCCGGGCAACGAAAACGCGTGTGAGATGCGTCTTATCCTCGAAGCAGGCGGGAAACCGATAAGCGAGACATGGCTGTATCGTTGGACACCCTAAGTTCCGACCCTAACAAGAATATTGCTGCCAACGAGCGGCCCGAATCCGTCATGCCTCCGGAAAAACACCTGGACATGCCGACCCAGCATCTGAGGCGCTGGTCGGCGGACCAGGAGCGCAAGCATGTCAGACGGAATCCCAAGCTGGGAACCTGGCTGGCTCGCCTGTTCGTCTTCGGCGGGGGCCTCCTGCTGACGGCCTATGGCACTTATGAAATGTATCAGGTGGTGTCGGTGAGCCGGACCACGGCGCTCCAGTGGGTGCTCGTGGCGCTGTTCACCGTCAATTTCTCCTGGATCGCGGTCGCCTTCACCAGCGCGCTGCTCGGGTTCTTCGCCCTTCTCCGCCAGCCCCGTCCTGTCCCGCTGCCTTCGTCCCTACAAGCGCGCACGGCCGTCGTCATGCCGGTATACAACGAGCAGACGGACCGGACCTTCGCAGCCCTGGAGGCGATCTACGAATCCGTCGAAGCGACGGGCCTCGGCGACAGTTTCGACTACTTCATTCTCTCGGACACGACGAATCCCGATGCATGGATCGCCGAGGAGCGGGCATTCCTTGCCTTGCGCCAGCGCTTGGGGCCGAAGGCTCGGTTCTATTATCGCCACCGGGCGAAAAACCATCACCGCAAGGCGGGCAATATCGCGGATTTCGTGAGCCGTTGGGGCGGACATTACGAGCACATGCTGGTGCTCGATGCCGACAGCCTCATGACCGGCGAATGCATCGTGCGCCTCGCCGCAGCGATGGAAGCGGATCCGGATGCCGGCATCATCCAGTCCCTGCCGCTCATCATCAACCGAAACACCCTTTTCGCGCGGCTTCAGCAATATGCCGCCCGCGTCACAGGCCCGGTCATCGCCATGGGCCTTTCCGTATGGATGGGCCGCGACGGCAATTACTGGGGCCACAACGCGATCATCCGCACCAAGGCGTTCGCGGCTCATGGCGGCCTACCGGACCTGAAGGGCAAGCCGCCTTTCGGCGGACATATCCTGAGCCACGACTTCGTGGAGGCAGCCCTCCTGCGCCGTGCCGGTTGGGATGTGTACATGCTGCCGGATCTCGGCGGCTCATACGAGGAAAGCCCCCCATCCCTCATCGACCTCTCGGCCCGTGACCGCCGCTGGTGCCAAGGTAATCTCCAGCATATGCGCGTGATCACCGCGAAGGGCTTGAAGCTGCCAACCCGCCAGCACTTCGCCACTGGCATCATGTCCTATCTTGCATCGCCCTTCTGGCTCTTCCAGCTGATCGTCGGTATCGCTCTCGTTCTGCAGACGACCTATATCCGCCCCGAGTATTTCTCACGCGATTTCCGCCTTTATCCGATCTGGCCCCGGTTCGATCCTGAACGAGCGCTGGCGCTGTTTGCTCTGACCATGGGCATCCTTCTTGCTCCGAAACTCTTCGGCCTGATCCTGATGCTGATCCGCGGCAAGGATCGCCGGGCGTCCGGCGGCGGCATCCGCCTTATCATCTCGTCGCTCCTGGAAATCATCCTCTCCGCCCTCGTCGCGCCCATCCTGATGCTGATCCAATCCGGTTCGGTGTTCCAGATTCTCCTGGGCCGCGATACCGGCTGGCAGCCCCAGCGCCGGGATGACGGATCGATCCCATTCAAGGACATCGTGCGTCGCCACCGTGCGCATACGGTTCTGGGGGCGCTTGCGGGTATCTCCGCCTTCATGATCGCGACTTCCCTGTTCCTATGGATGTCGCCTACGATCATCGGCCTGTTGCTCGCCATCCCCCTCTCCTGGCTCAGCGGCCAGTTGGGTGCGGGCCTTGCGCTGAAAAGACTAGGCCTTCTCATGACACCCGAGGAGCACCAGCCGCCCGCTATCGCTACCCGCGCGAATGAGCTGCAGATGCGCAACGCCACCTTTGGTTTCGACGACGAAGACGGCCTGCGGGCCATCTATGCGGATGCGGCCTTGCGAGAGCGTCATATTGAGATGCTGCCGCCTGCCACGGCGCGCAAGCGTGGCATCATCGAGACCGAGCGCGCCCTTGCGGAAGCCAAACTGGTCGACGCGGAGACGATCGAGGATGCGATCAATTGGCTGCATCCGAAGGAGCGCATGGTAGTGCTGCACGATCGTGCACTACTCAATATGCTTGTGCATTTGAAAGACAAGCCGGCGGACGCTCAGGCTGCGGAATAAGAGCTTTTGGAACCGGGATCAGGTCCCGGTTCTCAACGAAGCCTCGCTCGATCCCCTTTCCGCATCGCCTGCCACTTCACTGAGAACCCAATCCCGGAATGCCTCGATCTTAGCCGAGCGCCTGCGATTCTTCGGGTAGACCAGCCAATAGCCCCGGCTGGAAGTTGTTCCCATCACGTCGAATGGCTTTACCAGGCGGCCCGCTGCCAGATCCGCGCGAAAGAAGAAGGGATTGATCAGGGCAAAGCCCTGCCCGGCCATGGCCGCCATTCCCTCGAACTGCTGGATTCCGAGCGAATTGTCAGGGTAGCGGGACAAGTCGACATTCGGCATGCCTGCGGCTGCGAACCAATCCTTCCACCAGAGATCACTCGGCGAGATGATCGGGAACTTCAGGATATCTGAGGGGTCCTTGAGTTCTATATCCCGGATGAGATCAGGGCTGCAGACTGCAGTAAAATGATTGGGGAAGATGAAGTGCGCTTCCAGTCCCGGCCAGTCCCCATTGCCGCTGCGGATGCCCACATCGAACTCGCTTTGACCCAATTCCAACAATTGCTGCGCAACCGATAGCTGGACGGCGATGTTGGGAAAAAGTTGCTGGAAGCGGCCCAAGCGTGGAATGAGCCAGTTCGATGCGAAGGTGCTGAGCGTGGTGATGGAGAGCACTGATTGCACCATCTCCTCCACTCCCGCGAAAGCCGCCCTCAGAGCCTCGAAGGCCTCGGTCACGGCAGGTGCGAGCTGCTGTCCTCTCGCTGTCAGCATCACTTGCCTGGGCATGCGCACGAACAGCGGCGCACCAACACGGTCCTCCAGCATCTTGATCTGATAGCTCACGGCAGCCTGAGTCATGCCGAGCTCCTCCGCGGCGCGGGTGAAGCTCTGATGGCGGGCGGCCGCTTCGAAGACGCGCACCGCGCTCATAGGAGGAAGTTTCGAGGGTGATTTCGGCATAAGCGATCCATAAGGCTGCCTTATGCCAGCCCCTTGGCTTTCGTTTTGTCAAGAGGGCCGAGGAGGAGCATCTTCAACCGCATAGGCAGCGCCCAAGGCGTTCCAACACACATCAATGGTGATCGTCATGAGGTACGAAGATGCCCGCCGTCTGCGCGGCGTTGAGAGCGCTTGGCTGCGCCTGAAGCTCTGGCTCGGTTCAGTCCATCTGCAGAGGCATGCCCCCACATGCGAGGTGAGCCACCTGTCAGATTATCAGAAGCGAGACATCGGCTTGCACGAATCCGCTCGATACTTGGATGGAGAACATGTTCGCTGTCTATCATGGGGCAGGCTCAAGGATGGTGGCCAATTCTGATGCAAATTGCGAGGCGGCTGAATTTGTGGTGGTGGCAGCATGAGCCTTGATGCGGCCTGAGCGGCATCGTTCCAACTGCATCTGAGTACTTGTGCGTTATCGGTCATGAAGAGTTCTTACCCGGCAGCTTACTGTGCATCTGGTAATGCTGTCGGGGCGCTTTGTCTGATAGCGAAACCGAGAACTCCGAAGGGCCATCCTGCTTCGATTCCGTGGATAGTTTCATGGCTTCTGAGTCCGAGGCAGCTGCGGATAGCCCGACAAGAACGATCATCTCCAAATGAGCATATATACTCTCAGACCGCTGCATCGAGCGTCCAGCCAGGAGATCAGAACGGAAAGATACATCGGCGTGATCCGGCATACTTTTCGTTCTCACAGCATGTCCACCGCTTACGCATATCCTGCCACTACTAAGCAACTTAAGACGCGTTCCATATGCTCTCTCGAATCCCAGGCAATGAGATGATGCATAAGAGCTTGCTTATAATCTTATACAGGGGCTTCGCTTATCTTGTGTGCAGTGCAGCAGCGATCCCTGGCACGAAGCCGACAATTCGCCCGCAATCGATTGAAAGGTGATCGTCTCTAACATGGGTAGATTCGCTCCCATACATGCCGATCGCTGCGCATAGCGGGTAGCTATAGGATATTCCTGATTGCTTCGCCCACCGTGCTTCACCCCTCATCTTCATCGTGAGACCAGTCCCGAAAGATGAAGCTCGCTCCCACGCACAGATTTTATCTACTCACATCGGAGATGATGAACACGATATGGACACAATCGAGCCCTTTTCGATGCGCGCGGATCGCCACTTTGCGGACGCATAGAAGCCATTATCCTTACTGTATTTCTGCGCGCTATTACTGCTCGCCACACTTCGTCTTATGAGACCTCCAGCATGCGAGGAGTCGCAGGCAACCCTTATAAAACAGCTATTTTTCGCTTTCTGCTCGGCCAGAAGCCTTACCGCATGGCCTCTGCTTGAGTGACCTATAGCTTATTCAATGTGACTACTTGAGGCCGAGGTTATGCACATCGAAGGCCTAGTATTTGGCTCTTTGCCATATGCTTGCCACACGAGCCTATTTGGCTACTCCTAACGCATGCCTTGTATCGACTTAAGGAACTCTGCTCTTTTCCAGAAGCAACAGATACGCATGAGAACCTATAATGCCAAGTTCAGGAATGAATACAGTGCTAGTAGGCAGTACATCACCTCTTGGGATGCGAGGAAGCGAGATGGGTTGGGACGATCCATTTCCGATCGAGAAGTGCTCGGGACGAGTACGAGGCGCGGTTCTCGCAGAATTTCAGGGGCGATGTCCTACGATCCGGGAGGTTGCCAGCATCTCGGATGCACAATGGCTGACGGTCCCTAATATCGGCCCAACCACGCTGGAGGAGATCCGTCGCTTCATCAGTGAAGCTCCAGCGGAACAGCGACTTCAGAGCCTTGCGAATATGGAGGATGGGGAGCTGCTCTCTCGTCTCAATCGGGTCCAGCGGGAACTCAACCAGATCGCTAGTGCTATTCGAACGAGGATTTCATCCGCATCCTATAAAAAGGAACGGGAAGAGTAACCAGTAACGTCTGCCAGTCCCCCATGCGCGCATCCTGAAGCAGCGCATCATAGTAACTTTGTTTCTAAAAATAAGCCTTCCAAAATCCTGCAGACCAGTTGTTCCATCCGGATAGGATTGTGAACGAGAGCGCATCGCTCGGTCTACCGCCTGGCATCTATATCGAGAACGACAGAAGCGCCCTCGTCCCAGCGTATTGAGGATCAAACTCGATAGCCGATTGAAGGTTCGACGCCATGGCGCGCACGATCTTCGTCCCAAGACCGCTGCCCTGCACCTGGCCTGTCCCCTTCCAGCCGATGCCATCGTCCTCGACAGAGAGATGCACTCTTTCTCCCGAGCAGGCCAAGATCACTCGGATATCCCCACTGGCACCCTCGGGATAGGCATATTTGAAGGCGTTGGTAACCAGCTCCGTCACGATGACCCCAACAGAGACAGCCTTATCCGTCGGGATTGGGACGGGTTCCGCACGCAGGGAGATCGTATGCTCTCGGCCTGCGGCACGCATGGCACCTTCCAGCTCCTCCACGAGACCTTCCAGATAGGTATCCATCTCGACGAAGCGGACGTCGTTGGAGGTGTAAAGGCGCCGGTGGATCTGGGCGATGGCCGTGATGCGGCTCTGGGTTTCTGCGAGCGTGTCACGGGCCGTTGTGTCTCCTGCAACGGCTCGCTGCTGCATGGCGACGAGGGAAGCTACAAGCTGCAGGGAATTGGCCACGCGGTGGTTCACCTCGCGCAGAAGCATCTCGGCCCGTTCACGGGCTTCGCGCATCTCACGTTCCGCAGCAGCCTTCTCGCGGCGCAGCCTCGCAGCCTCAAGAGCCTGCTCTGCAGCGGAACGGAGCAGATCGAGGAAGACGCCGCCTACATCTTTGATCACATAGTCGGAGGCACCGGCTTTGAGCGCCGCAACAGCAATGCGCCCCTCGTCAGTCCCGGTGACATAGACCACAGGCGGGGGATCGGTACGGGCCTGGATTTCGCACAGGACATCGAGACCCTGCTTGCCCGGCATGAAGTGATCGAGGGCGATCACGTCGAAGGAGCTGGCAGAGAGGTGCTGCAACCCCTCGTCGCCGCTCAAAGCATGGGTGACCTGGAAACCGTGGCGCGCCAGCGAGCGCTCGACCAGGCGTCCGAGAGCCGGGTCGTCATCGATATAGAGAAGGCGGATAGGCCGAGCTTCGCTCACAGTGTTTCAGGAACCTGAATGACGGAAAGGAAAAGACCGAGTTGGCGGATGGCCTGGGAGAACGACTCGTACTCGACCGGCTTGGTGATATAGACGTTGGCCCCCAGGTCGTAGCACCGTTGGACCTCGCGTTGATCGTCCGTAGTGGTCAGAACCACCACTGGAGCGCGCTTGAGGTTCTCGTCGCTTTTCAGCTTCGCGAGAATGTCGACACCATTCATATCAGGCAGGTTGAGGTCGAGAAGCACAAGGAACGGCCCCTCGTTGCGCACGCCATCGCTGAAGAGGTGCGAAAGCGCAGCCGTCCCGTTCGAGAAGGTTCTGATCTCGTTACAGACCCCGGCGCGCCTGATGTTCTTCTCGATCAGACGAGCGTGCCCCTCGTCGTCTTCAATCATGATGATGGTGACAGGATGCTGATGGGGCATGTTACGCGGCCTCTGAACTCATGCTGATATATTTGGGCAAAGTGACGGTGAACGTCGTGCCCTCACCCAATCTCGATTTGACCGAGATGGCGCCTCCAAGCCTTCGCACGAGTGCCCGCACATGTGCAAGTCCAATTCCCTCGCCCTGCTGATCTTGGGTTCCCGAGCGGCGGAAGAGATCGAAAATCCGCTCATAATCCTTTTCGTCGATCCCGCGGCCATTGTCCTCAATCTCGTAACGGACGCTCAGGCCATTGTCGTGCCCTCGCACGACGATCCGGCCAGGCCTGCCCGGCTCCAAGTACTTTACGGCATTGTCCATGAGGTTTCCGAAGATCTGCTCGATGGCGAGGCGGTCGCTGACGAGGTCAGGAACCTTCTCGATGACCAGTTCCGCCCCACGCTCATGCAGCTGGTGTGTAAGGCTATGATGCTGTGCCTCAAGCAACTGGCTCATGTGAACCGGCTCCGGGGTCAAAACCCTGCGCCCTTCTCGGGACAGCCTGAGAATAGCGTTAATCAGCTTGTCCATCTTGACGGTAGACGACCTGATGAAGCCGATAGCTTCTGGAAGATCGCTCTCGATGGCCTCGCCCGCGCTCTTCACCACGAGCTCCGGTTTCGTTTCAGAGACAGTCTTGTAGAAACTTTCGATCTCGCCCTGAGCATTCTCAAGTTCGCTCGTGAAGCCCATGATGTTGACGAGCGGTGCGCGCAGGTCGTGGCTCACGATATAGGCGAAGCGCTGAATTTCCTCGTTGGCCGCGTCGAGTTCAGACACCCGTTCCGCAAGCATGGCTGCGAGACGCCGCGTCTCTTCTTCGGACTGAATGGCCTTCTCACGGCTTGCCCGGAGTTCCTCTTGTGCCTGCTTGAAGTCGTGAATATCCGTGCAGGTCCCATACCAGCGCGTGATCTGCCCTTCCTCGTTGAAGACTGGCTGTGCCCGCCCCAGAACCCAACGATACTGGCCGGAGCGATGCCGCAGCCGGTATTCGATATGATAAGGCTCGCCGGTTTCGAGGGAATGGCGCCAGACTTTCCAGGCGTGTTCCTGATCTTCCGGATGGAACATGCCGTTCCACGACGCTCCATCCGTGGAACCCTCCGGTACACCTGTATATTCGTACCAACGCTGGTTGTAGTAATCGTGAAAACCATCCGGGCGTGTCGCCCAGATGAGCTGGTCGATCGAATTGGCAATAGCGCGGAAGCGCTCCTCGCTATCGCGCAAGGCATTCTCAGCCCGCCGTGTCTCCGTGATATCCACATTGACACCAATCATGCCGAGGAATGCGCCGCTTGAATCGAAACGAGGCTGGGCGTTGGTTTGGACAATGCGGTACTCACCGTCCGCGCGCTTGAACCGTGCCTCCGTCGTGAAGGGCGCATGGTCCCTCATGCCTTGGGAGAAGGGAGCAAAGAGCGCCGTCTGGTCATCAGGGTGAAGCATGTCACCCCATTCGAAACCAGCGACCGCCGCCTCATCAAGACCCCAGAATTCACGTTGGGCACGATTGAGATAGACACATTTTCCTTGGAGGTCGCCCATCCAGAGCATCACAGGGGCACTCTCCGCAACCAGGCGGAAACGCTGCTCGCTTTCACGCACCGCCTCCTCCGCCCGACGGTGATCGGTGACATCGTGTCCCTGAACGAAGATACCGGAGACGGCCCCCTCACGATTGAAAATAGGCTGGTAAACGAAGTCGAGGAAATGTTCTTCCGCAGCCTCGCCCGAGCTTTGGTTGAGAAAGATCCGTACCCCTCGTCCGACGAATGGCTCTCCTGATCGATAGACCCGGTCCAGGAGGTCGACGAACCCCTGCCCCACAATCTCGGGCAGGGCTTCGATAACAGGCTTGCCGAGCAGATCCGTACGGTCGACCAAGTTGCGGTAGGCTGCATTGGCCATAGTGAACACATGATCCGGCCCACTCACCGCGGCGATGAAGCCCGGCGCCTGCTCGAACAAATCCTGCAGATGCTGGCGTTCCTTCGTGAGAGCTTGGTTAACCTCCTGCACGGCCTGGGCCCGGCGGAACATGTCCGTCTCGATCAGGGCCGAGGGGCCGGAGAGCATCGCCGAAGTTTTCGCAAAATTCCGGAGCTGATGGAGTTCCGTCACGTCGACAGTATGCTGGAGGATGGCGATCACTTCTCCGGATTCGTCGAACATAGGGGTATGCGTCGCGCTCCAGAAGCGCGTCTCGAAGCCCTGGTTGTCGGGCAAGGCGATTGCGTATTCGATCAATGGCAGATGGTCCGTCGCCTTCTCGCGAATGACCCGCTCGAAGGAGGCGCTCAACTGCTTGTGGCTGTCGGATTCCGGGTCGCTCGGGAAAGCCTCGAACATGGGCCTTCCGATAAGATCGTCCCTCTTTCGCATCGTGACCCGCAGGTACGCCTCGTTCATTCCCTTGATGGCAAGGGAGGGGCTGAGCAACACGTAAGGATTCGGAGACGCGTTGAATAGCGCTTCAAAGTTGATTGATTTCAATGCTTTACGCTGGACGGCAACCCAGCTCCCCTTTGCTTATGCCGTTTATAGCTCTGCCATATTTAGGACGTCTCCTGACAGATGCCAGTTCTGAGGAAGTCTTCTTTCCCAAACAGCAACCAAACTTGGCCAGAAGCGTTCGGGTTCAGAACAGGCTCTCGGGACTAGGTCCGAGCCATCAGGGATGAAGAGGGTTTGGGTGGAAACAGAATACGCCTCCTTGACGAAACTCAGTACCGCCGGCACCTCCCCTGCGAAGGATTTCCAGGAACTTCAGACGCGACTTGCGAAGGTCTTCGAGTCCTTCTCGACTCTCGACGCGTCACGGACCGTTCTGATCGTTCCCAGTCTGAGCATGGACCAGGAGGTGCTGTCGGGGATCTCAGGTGCACACCATTATGAGGAGCGGATGCTCTGCTACCTCATGCTGCTTCGGATGCCACGCACCCGCGTGATCTACGTCTCCAGCTATCCTATCCCGGAATCCATCATCGACTATTACCTGCATCTCCTTCCCGGCATCCCGGCTCAGCATGCCCGAAGCCGCCTGACGCTTTTCTCTTGTCATGACGGCTCTCCTATCTCTCTGACCGAAAAGGTCCTGGCTCGGCCTCGCCTGATCGAGCGCATCCGAGCCTCGATTGCAGACCAAGATTTCGCGTACATGATCTGCTTCAACGTCACCGCGCAGGAACGCTCACTCGCGATGCGCCTGAACCTGCCGATCTATGGCTGCGACCCCGATCTGCTGCATTGGGGCTCGAAGAGCGGGTCCCGCAAGATCTTCCGCGAGGCCGGGATCGACATGCCGGAAGGCTTCGAGGATGTGCGCAGCGCTGGCGAAATCGTCGATGCTCTTGCGGAACTCAAGGCCCGCCGTCCCAACATCAAGCGAGCGGTGGTGAAACTCGACGAAGGATTTTCCGGCGAAGGCAACGCGGTCTTCTCCTATGAAAGCGCACCGGAGGGTCCGGCCCTGACCGCTTGGATCGAAAGCCGCCTGCCCGACCTCGCGTTCGAGGCCAAGGACATGACCTGGGAGCTGTTCTCCGAGAAGCTCTCGAGCATGGGCGGGATCGTCGAGGAGTTCATCGAGGGGGATGTGAAGCGCTCGCCATCCGCGCAGTTCCGTGTCGATCCGCTCGGTCGCCTGGAACCGATCTCGACCCATGACCAGGTTCTCGGTGGTGAGAGCGGGCAGGTTTTCCTCGGGTGCGTCTTTCCTGCCGACGAAACCTATCGCCTGCAGATCCAGGAGAGCGGTCGAAAAGCTGCCCACGCCCTTGCGGCAAAAGGGGTTCTCGGACGCTTTGCCATCGACTTCCTGTCCGTGAAGGAGGGCAGCGAATGGCGTCACTACGCCATTGAGATCAACCTGCGTCGCGGCGGCACCACGCATCCGTTCATCATGCTCGAATTCCTGACCGAGGGGCAGTACGATTCCGCAACCGGAACCTTCGTCACGCCCTCAGGACAATCGCGCTGTTACTATGCCTCCGACAATGTGGAGTCGGAGGCATATCGTGGACTTCTGCCTGCCGACCTCATCGATATCGCAGCCCTCAACTGCCTCCATTTCGACGGCGCGAGCCAGCAGGGCGTCATGTTCCACCTGATCGGTGCGTTGTCGGAGTTCGGCAAGCTCGGCGTGCTCTGCATTGCCCCGACCCATGAAAAGGCGGAAGCCTATTATCGCCTCACGACGGAAGTCCTCGACCGGGAATGCCGCACAGTGTGAAGGCCGTCATTCCTGATATTGGATCTTGATCGCTGCAGCAGCCATACGTGCTCGCTCGCGCGCCTCTTCGACATTGGAGCCTGAGGCCAGGGCCACTGCCATGCGGCGGTAGGGGCGTGTCGTCGGCTTTCCAAAGATGCGGACCTCGACATCATTTTTCTCGGAGGCCATGGCCAGTGCATCCTTCAATCCCTCGATCGAGAAGCGCTCGGCATCCCGGTCGGCAAGGATCACGGCGGAGGCCGTCGGCCCGTTCAGCCGGACCTGTGGCACTGGCAATCCGAGCACGGCGCGGGCATGCAGATCGAACTCGGACAGGTTTTGAGACAGAAGAGTCACCAGCCCGGTATCGTGCGGCCTGGGCGAAAGCTCCGAAAAGATCACCTCGTCCTTAGTGACGAAGAACTCGACTCCGAAAATGCCATATCCGCCCAGATTATCGACTACCTTGCGCGCCATCTCTTGCGCATCGGCCAAGAGTTTGTCCGTCATCGGCGTCGGCTGCCAGGATTCCTGATAGTCTCCGCGCTCCTGCCTGTGGCCGATGGGCTCGCAGTAGGATACTCCCTCACGCGAGCGGATCGTGAGCAGGGTGATCTCGTATTCGAAAGAGATGAACTCCTCGACGATAACCTTCTTGCGATCGCCGCGCATATTCGCAACGGCATAATTCCAGGCCTGCTCGAGCTCCTCCAATGTACGGATCGTGCTCTGCCCCTTGCCGGAGGAGGACATGACCGGCTTGATCACACAGGGCAGGCCCGTGTGCTCCACACCTGCCCTCACCTCCTCCAGGCTCTCCGCATAACGGTACTTGGAAGTCCGCAGACCCAGGTCGTTGGCGGCGACGTCCCTGATCCGATCCCGATTCATGGTGAGCGACGCCGCCCGGGCGGAAGGCACCACAGTGAAGCCTCTGGCCTCGAACTCCTGAAGAACCTCGGTTCGGATCGCCTCCACCTCCGGCACGATGAAGTCGGGCTTGTGCTTCTCGATGGCCTGCCGGAGCGCATCCGCATCGAGCATCGAGAATACCTCGAATGCGTCCGCTACCTGCATGGCAGGCGCATTAGAGTAGGAATCGCAGGCGATAACCTGACAGCCGTAGCGTTTGGCCGAGATCACGAATTCCTTGCCGAGCTCGCCCGATCCGAGAAGGAGAATTTTGGCTGTAAACACCGTCATGACCTTTCGTCTGGTTTTGAGCGAAACACTGGCCGCCCGCGTGCGTTCTGTGGAAGCACGATTCAGGATCTCTTTCCAGCCTGGCGCTTTCTCCAGGCAGGAAGTCTGCGCCTGATGCATCCCTGCTGCCACGCATGCGCATTGCGCAAACTCAAGGTCCATACGTTAAGGGGGAGCACAGGAGAAGCGGAATGCTTGGAACGAAGAAATCATCTAACCGCTATGGTCAGCGGGTCACCCGGATCGAGCCCCCATCCCTGGAGGAAGCTATCGCTGCCGCGCAGGGACTGACTGACAATATCGAGGGTCAGGTCGAGATTGCCTCACAGCTTATGGGCATGCCCGAGGAAGAGGTGCGCCCCGTAGTGCTTAAAATCTCAGCCGAAACCCGCCAGCCGCAACGCACGGTCGTGGCTGACCGAGTTCTGGATCGCGGCGAAGGCGCCAAGGTCGTCGTTGTAGAACGCCGCCGTCCCCGCTTGGCAATTCGATAATTTTTTCATATCGATAGCCGCGAGCCGACAAAGGCTCGCGCGAATGCATTCCTAATTTAAAGCTGATTCCCCATGGTCAAAGGCATTGTCCTTGCATTCCTTGCCTTTGCCGTCTTCGCTTGGGGCGATGCAATAGTGAAGGCGATCGGTCATGACCTTGATCCCTTCGAGGTCACCTTCTTCGGCTATCTCGCTCCTCTGCTGCTCTCGCCGACCTTCATGAAGCCCGGCGAAAGGCTGTCCGATATCGTCCGCTGGAAAAGCCCTTGGCTCATGGCGCTCAGGGTCTTCTTCATATCCGTGACGACGCCCTTGAGCGTGATGGCCTTCACCAGCCTTCCCTTTGCAGAAGCCTTCGCCCTCCTCTTCCTCATGCCGAGCCTTGTGACGGTACTGTCCGTTCTCGTGTTGAAGGAAAAGGTCCGCTGGCGGCGCGGCCTTGCCGTGTGCGCGGCTTTCATCGGCGTGCTCATCATCGTGCGCCCCGGCTTCCGGGAAATTCTGCCTGGACATCTGGTTGCCATTGCAGGCGCTCTCTGCGCGGCAGGCGGCGTCATCATGGGGCGCATGATCGGCACGACCGAGACGCGCTACACGCTCATCGGGAGCGTATTCTTAGGAACCACGGTCATTGCCGGAGTGCTGATGATCCCCGGCTTCACGTGGCCGACATCCACGCAATGGTGGCTGCTGCTTGCTTTCGCTGCGACTGCTTTCGTGGCGCAGGCCTTCTTCGTTATCGCGACGACCTATGCGCCCGCTGACCGGCTTGGGGCTACGCAATACAGCCAAATTCTCTGGGCCCTGCTGATCGGCGCGCTGTTCTTCGATGAATGGCCGGATGCGATTGCGCTCTTTGGAATTGCAATCGTCGTCGGCGCCGGATTGTTCATCTTCGCACGCGAGCGTACGCTGAACAAAACCCCATCCCCGGCGACACCATCAGCACCGCCGGAGCAGCTCGGAGCGCTGAACTCCTCGTCTCAGAACCCATGAATACGCGCCTCAGGGCGCTTTTTTCACCGAAGTGCCGGCTGGCTGATAAGGCCTGACCGACTGGGACTGGAGCCGCACAAGAGCGGCGCTCAGGCGCGAGGCCTCCTCGTAACGTGTCTCATCATAAGGCGGGGTGTCGTATCGGCCGCTGGCGAGTTGCTCGGCCGTACCCGCCAGACGGCGAAGAGGCGTCGCAGCCCACATTGCCAACAGGAACAAAAGCGCGAGAGCGGCAAACATCCCAGCCCCGAGGACGATCCAGAAGGTCCGGGTGATGGCCCGCGTCGGATCGAGCACCGAGTTCGTATCGGCACGCACGATGACGCTCCATCCGAAGCTCGGCATATCGGCATGTTTGACGGATGGGATCACGACTGTGATGTAGTCCTTTCCATCAGGCCAGCGTTCACGGAGGGACACCGATGCTGCCTGACCGGCTGCAATCGCCGACCCTACGGACAAGGTTATTCCCCGCAAGCCTTCCGGACCGGAGAGGACTGTCCGTTCGCGGGAGATGAGCATCACTTCCACGCCCGGACCCTTCATGGCCTGCAGACTGTCCTGCACGAAGTTCCAGTCAAAGTGGGCTCCGATCACGCCGCTGACCGCCCCTTGCTCATCCTTCACGGGGGCAGAGAAGTCGACAAAGCGCCGAGGCTCCTGAGTAGGCGGAAGCAGCTTTTCGAGGAGCACGGCAGCATGCACGTCGGTCGCAGCAGGGCCATTGAGGCCACGGCGGAACCATGGACGCTCGGCAACGCTCTGCCCCTCGAGCATTCCCTTCGAGGCCGTGATGACTTTACCCTCCACATCGGCGACGCCGATCCAGGTATAGCGGCGATCGACCTGCGCCAGCAAGTCGAGCTGGCGGCGTGCTTCCTGCGGATCGTCGAGGCTGACGATCCGCCCCATGCCCTCCACGCTTTGCCAGAGCTGATGCATGCTGCGTCCGAGTTGCTCGGCTGCGATTTCCCCGAGAACCCGCAGGCGCGCGCCGTTCGCGACCTCCGCCCTCTTCTGCATGGCATTCGCGAAGACCGTGCCCGCCACAATCGCCGGAGCAAGCAACAACAGGCCACCGCCCACGAAGATGATCGTTTTCAGTCCAATGCGCATTGCCACGCCCTCTTTACATCAATCGCCATCGCTCATCGCGCTGCAAGATTGCGCATCCACCCCCGGAGCATCCCCGGAAGATCACCTTTGCCCGCGCCTGGCCGAAGATCGGCCGTATGGAGCTTTCGAAGAATGGCATCACGCTGCTCGGAGGTCGGGCGCAGGGTAAGGTGATAACCATCGTTCGTTTCTGCCGCGACGCGAACGGCTACATCGCCGACATCATTGAGGTTGATCGTTCCGAGCGCTCCAGCCGTGAGGCCCGACAGACCGCGAACACGGGCATGATCCACACCGAGTTCAAGAACCCAGGAGTGGAATCTCTGCATCCCTACCGAGATCATCGCCATTTCGACGCTTTCTCGTTGAGGCCTGTTGGCGCGAGGGCGCTCGACACATACCAGCATGGTGATGGCGAGAACGAGGAGGTTGTAGATCGTCCAGAACAGGATGATCCGAATGCCGTCGCCTGCCCTCGATACATTCGTGAAGGCCGTCTCGCTCATGAGCGGCAGGAGAAGTCCGAGAACGGTGAGGCCGAAGAAGATCGCGAAAGGCTTCATCATCGGCCATTGCACGACGGTCTTCGTCCGGTCACCGCCCTTCGCCGTTACGCGGAATTTGTGCGGTCCCTTGACGAAAAGCCCCATCGCGGCAGCCCGAGTGATCGGCCACGCAGCAATGAGCTGGGACACATCGTTGAGCACGGGCCAGATCAGCCCGCCTGAGATCCAGTTCAGGGTGATCAGAACGGCTGCGTAATACGGCAGATAATAGGAGGTAATGTCCGTGAGCGATGCCTCGACAACGATAATGCCGAAATACCAGTAAAGCAGCGGGCAGACGAGGCTGATAAGCCGGAACGGGAATGTTGTGGTCCAGAACAGAGCCGAGTCCAACAGGCTGACGCGCTGCATGAACCGGAGCTGAGTTGATGTGAGTGGATTATAGACGTTGCGCACGATCTCCATCATGCCCAGGCACCACCGCCCGCGCTGGACCACGTATTCGTGCAGCCCCTCAGGGGCGAGGCCTTCGGTGAGTGCCTCGTTGAGATAGATCGTGCGGTAGCCGTGGCTGTCCAGACGGATGGTGAGCAGGAAGTCTTCCGTGACGCTCTCCGTGGGCAGGCCGCCGATTTCCTTGAGAGCGGAAACACGGACCATCGAAGACGTGCCGCAGCAGACGGCAATGCCCCAGGCATCGCGGGCAGGCTCCAGATGCTCGAAGAAGAAGCGCTGCTCATCGGGATAGGCTGAAGCGATATACAGATTGTGCTGGATCGGGTCTGGGTTGAAGAAGTGCTGCGGGGTCTGAACAAGTCCCACGCTGGGATCATGAAACAGCGCGACCGCACGGCGTACAAAATTGCGGTGGGGAACGAAATCGGCATCGAGAACCGCAACGAAATCCGGGGCGTCCTCGTCCTTCAGGCGTTGAAGCAGGGTGTAGTTGATGTTGCCTGCCTTCGCATGATTGTTGTGCGGCCGGGTTCGATGCTCGGCCCCATAGCGCTTGCAGACCTCGGCAAGCCATTCTCGCCGCCCGTCATCGAGCACGAATACGCGCACGTTCGGGTAATCGAGCGCCTGGGCGCCTGCGAGGGTTCTCTCGAGAACCTCTAGCTCTTCATTATAGGTGGCGATGTAAAGATCGATCCGTGGCGGGTTGCTTCCCCACCATCCCAGATTCCTGTCCGCCTCTTCGTGGCGGTCCTTGCGGCGTGTGAGGAACATATACGCCAGTGTCGAGGATACGAGGCAAAGGGCCTCGATCCCGACGAAGGTCCATCCGAACACCACATCGACAATGCCTGCTGTCTCGGAGGATGGAACCGTCTCGGTGATGCGCCATAGCATATACCGCCACCCCAAAAAGGCGGTCAGGCCTAGCAGCAGGATGCGAACCCATGCATTTTTCGGGGAGGCAAGCGGCAGCAACAGCAGCGCGAGGCCGATCACAACGGCCAAACCAGCGAGGCTGGACGTATCTTGATCGAGAACGAGCATTACAAACCGAAGTCGGCAAGTGCTTCACGGACGCTCGACAGCGGACCGCCCGTGAAGACCACTCGGCCTGTCCGCCCAACGGAGCAAGCCAGTTCGGGATCGCTTGCCAGTTCGGGCACGCTCAGCGCCACATCGAAGCGCGTGAGATGTTCGCGGCTCGGGCCGATAGCGAGGGTCTCATAGAGACCGGCCGCACCGGAACCGCCAAGACGGGTGATCGTGGCGCTGAAGACGCGGCTGTCTCCGTTGAGCCTGAACCGTGCCGGCATGCCAACCCTTAGGTCGGAATAGACCCGCTCGCTGACACTTGCTGTCACCATCACGGCGGAGCAATCGACGAGCCTGACGAGATCCTGCCCGCGATTGACGTGCTCGCCGCCGCTCGCCAGGAAGTTCCAGACGATCCCGGGGCTCTCCACCGACAGGTCCGCCGAGGTTAGACGGTTCACGCGCACTCGTTCAGCCGCTATCTGGTCGGCAGTCAGCTTCAGCCGGCGCTCGGCATTCACCGTCTCGGCCTTGAGTTCGGCCAGTCTGAGATCGAACTCGCGGATGCGCTGAATGGAGAAAGGCGCATCATTATAGGAATCGCCGATAAACACCCCGTTCTGGGCCGAAGAAAGCTCCGTTGAGAGCGAACTGACGCGCTCGCGCGCGCTCGCGATATCCTGCTGCGCGACATCGTACTGGGCTTGAGCGCGGTCAAGAGTAATCGCTGTCTGCGTGCCCCGGGAGCTCAATTCCTTGGTGCGTTCGAGGGCGCTCTGCGCCTCGCGGAACCTCGCCTCAGCGGAATTCAGCGCGGCCTGCGCCTCGGCGATGCGGGACCACAACTGACGCACACGCCCCTCCTGATAGGACTGCGCCTGTGCCTGAAGGACCTTGCGAGCCTCCTCGACAGCTGCGGATTGAGCTTTGAGGCGGGTCAGATCTGCCTCCAAGGTCGATCGGCTGCGTTCGAGATCGATCAGGCGCGCATCGTCGAAGCGGCTGTCAATAATTCGTGCGACCGTCTCCTCGGGCGAAACCTTCGCTCCGATATTCCGGACAGAAAACTCGGCCATCCCTTCGATGGGAGCCCGCAGAACCGACGTGCGCGCATTGATGGTCGCGTCGGCGCTGGTCCCTGAGACATACTCTCCGACAATGATGTAGAGTCCCCCAAGGAGCAGGATCGCCCCCAGAACGATGCGGATTGTTTTCATGATACGGGAGCTTGCCTGACCAAAAAGAAATGTGACTACATCGCCCGCGCTGAAGGCTTGTACCTTGATTACGCTTTCAGGCTCGAACCGATCCGGCAGGCTGTTTAAAAATACCTATAAAGGAGTACCGCCGCAACCGTAGCTGTGTTCTACTGTAGCAATAGTCTCTGTGAGGCTGAGCTTCTTTGCTTTTGCGTTTTGGCAGTCTTCCAAAGCATGCTTGGTTTAGCGCCAATTCCGGTCGCGGATGCTTTCAAAGACAAGCCTTCTTATGATCCTAGAAAACAACCATGACTTGCTAGATAGCTAAAGATAGTAACGAGCAGGCAATAGAAGAACGACAGGATTCAGGTCAAGCAGTGGGTCGATGATACCATCCTTTCGCCAGGTCTGAAGCAACCCGATACTTCAGGATCAGCTCATATAAAGCGCCGAAAGGTGGCAGCAGCACGGATTACGGCTGATCTTTGTGATGCATCATTCATCCTGACACGCCATACTTTGGGATGAAGCCTCTTGGATTGATAAATCGCTTACCTGCCAGGGGAGAAGGGAATTTCGGCATGAACGTGACAATTTTTAGCACGAAACCCTATGATCGCCGTTTCCTCGATGCCGCGAATACGGAAGGCACACACCGGCTGACTTACCTCGAATCTCGGCTTTCAGCTGAGACCAGCCGTCTGGCGGCAGGCGCAGAAGCCGTCTGTGTCTTCGTCAACGACGAGGTGGATGCGGCGGCGCTATCTATCTTTCGGAATATGGGTATTCGGCTCGTTGCCTTGCGGGCAGCCGGGTTCAACAATGTCGATCTGGAAGCCGCGCGGCGTGAAGGAATTACGGTAGCAAGGGTACCCTCCTACTCGCCCCATGCGGTTGCCGAGCATACGATTGCCCTCATCCTCACCCTCAACCGCAAGACCCACCGGGCCTATAACCGCGTGCGGGAAGGGAATTTCGCCCTTGAAGGACTGCTTGGCTTCGATCTTGCCGGCAAGACGGCGGGAGTGGTTGGAACCGGGCAGATCGGAGAGATCGTCTGCCGGATCCTGATCGGCTTCGGCTGTACAGTACTGGCCTATGACCCTGAACCAAACCCAGTCTGCCAGACCATGGGAGTCCGCTATGTCCCGCTGGAGGAGCTGCTCGGCTCATCCGACATCATCACCCTTCACTGCCCGCTTACCCCTGCCACTCATCACCTCATCGGAAGCCAATCTTTAGGCCAGATGAAGCCTGGTGCGATGCTGATCAACACGAGCCGCGGAGCCGTGATCGACACAAGGGCAGTGTTGAGAGGTCTCAAGAGCGGCGCCATCGGCAGTCTCGGCCTCGATGTCTACGAAGAGGAGGCGGACCTCTTCTTCGAAGACTTCTCGAACCGCGCTATCGGCGATGACGTGTTCGCACGGCTCCTCACCTTTCCGAATGTGCTGATCACCGGCCATCAGGCGTTCTTTACGGTCGAGGCCCTTACAAACATTGCTGAGACGACAATTGCCAACATCACGTCGTTTGAACGTACAGGTCGAGCGGTACATGAAGTCTCCGTTGACAGGATCGCGCGACCTGAGGAATTCGCCGCCGCCACCTGACCTCAACCGGACGGACATCAAGGGTTGGCCTTGGACGTTCCTGCCCGACTGAGATCATGTATGCTTCCAGCGACCCGAGTTTCTGTCACAGCGCTGAACGCGAGATATCCTCGTAGAGCCGCTCCACGTCGGCACGCCTGCAGAGCTCCGTTCCCTCCGTCAGAACCGTCGCGGTCCCTGCCGCCATTCCCAAGGCGAAGGCCTCTTCCACCGAATGCCCTTGGGCCAGTCCGTATGTCATCGCGCCAAGAAAACTGTCGCCGGCGCCGACGGCGCTTTTCGGCGTGACCTTCAGCCCCTCGATCCGCAGGAGCCTGTCGCGGGTGCCCAGCAGAGCCCCGTCCCTTCCTAGAGTCAGAGCGACGATCTCCGCAGCGCCAGAGGCGATGAGTTCCTGCACCGCTGCGTCCTGCTCCCTCGGAGTGGAAAGTGTTCGGCCGACCAGATCCTCGAGTTCGCCTAAACTTGGTTTGATGAGGTAGAGCCCATGGCCCACGGCTTGCCGGAGCGCGTCACCCGATGTGTCGAGCACGAACCGGATACCCTTGCGGGCGGCAACCTTCGCGACCTGTACATAGAAGTCAGCAGGCACACCGCGCGGAAGGCTACCGCTTGCAAGCAGGTAGCTCCCCTCGATGCTTTCGAGAATCGAGAGACAGGCCTGCCACTCTTCCTGTGCCACGCTAGGCCCTTCAGGAACGAAGCGAAACTCAAGCCCTGTCGATCTCTCATGCACGGTATGGCTGATGCGGGTATGACCTACGATAGGAATGCGACGACTCTCGATGCCGGAGGCCTTCACCAGATCATCGAGGATCGGCCCCGTCGCTCCTCCTGAAAGGTAGATGGCGAGCGCTGCCCCTCCCAGTTCTTTGATGACCCGAGCCGCGTTGATGCCACCTCCGCCAGGATCGTAGCGCTCAGCCCAAGTCCTGATCTTGCGAATGGGCCGGACCTGTTCGGCCTCGGCCGCTCCATCAATGGCAGGATTGAGGGTCAGCGTCACAATTCGTTCCATCGTCTCTCCTCAAAGTCGCAGTGATGATTAAGCCATCCCCGCCTACTGCTTGATGGGATATAGACTATTACCTCTCTCAACAAAAATCGGAGGGATATCACAGCTCAGTTTCAGGCCGCGCAAGCGGTTCCTGAAGAACTGCTATGGATGAATTCGGTTGAGGGCATACCTCTGAATACATAAGCCTTTTCGGAGCCAACCAGCGTTCGCAGGTCTTAAAATTTGCTCACAAGGTCACGGCGCATGAACCTCACAGTGGCCTTTCCAGCCGGATTCATGCAACAATATCTGAGACGGCCCAAGCCATGATTGATCTACTGGCGGAGGAATAACGTATGACGCAACGAATTGTAGTCGCGACTGATTTCTCGACACGATCGGATCGCGCGTTACGTCGCGCCACCCTCCTCGCCCGAAGCACATCCGCTCAGCTCATTCTGGTTCATGTGATCGATGACGATCAACCCGCGCGATTAGTGGAGGCAAGTCAGCGTGAGGCCACAATTGTTCTCACGGAACTGGCCAGCACTGTTCATGATGTCGACGGCTTGGCCTGTGATGCCAAGGTCATTCTGGGCGAACCATTTGAGGGCCTCTCCAATTCAGCCGAGGAGTCCAATGCTGATCTCATGGTCATGGGAGCGTATCGGCGCCAAGTCCTCCGAGAGATGTTCATGGGCACAACTGTCGAGCGTACGATCCGGCGTAGCCGGCGCCCTGTTCTCATGGCCAATGCCGTTCCTTCCAGGCACTATAAGCGCATTCTGATTGCGACTGACTTTTCCGAAAGTTCAGCCCAGGCCGTGCGCGCGGCACGGGAACTTGGTCTTTTGGACGGCACGGATGTTTTCCTGCTGCACGTCTACGATGCGCCTGCCAAGGGGCTCATGTACCGGTCCGCGATAACGGCCAGGGAGATAAAGGATTACACGGACGAAGAAGAACAGCGTGCTGCCACCAAGCTGCTCGCGTTCATTGGCGAGGTCGGGCTCAAGTCGAAACGGCAGATCCTCAAACTCGCTGAAGAGCCCGCCAGCACGATCATCAAGGATTGCGCCCGGAACGAGCGCGCCGATCTCATCGTCGTAGGAACGCGTGGCCAGTCTGGCCTCGGCACCCTGCTTCTTGGCAGCGTCGCGCAGGATGTGCTGCAAGGCTCTGAGATTGACGTCCTTGCGGTTCCTCTCCCTGCGCCCTCGGAAGAGAAAGGGCAGTTTTAGAGCTGATGAGCTGGACAAGCGATTCAGCAGCACACTCTATTGCTTGGATCGTAAAGATCGTCGGCGTGATGAGTGTCCGCCTCCCCGCCTCTCGTGGCCTAATCCTTCAGTTCTTCAAACCAGCCCAGCCGTCGCATCAGAAGCTTCTCAAGCTCAAGCAGAAACATGAGGCCGGCGCCGATTGCGATGATCAGAACACCGTCCGTAATGGTAAGCGGCCGCGTCTCGAACAGGGCTTGCATGAACGGCGCGTAGGTGAACAGCAACTGGGCGATGACGAGTACGGCTATAGCAGCGAGCACGACCGGTGTGCCGAGGACTCCCTGCCAGGAGAAGGACGTCAGGTGAAGATAGCGCACGTTGAAGAGATAGAAGATTTCGCCGACGATGAACATGTTGACCACCATCGTGCGTGCTGTCTCGACATCGCGTCCACTATTCAGGGCATAGAAGAAAACGCCAAGGGCTGCGGCTGCAAGCAGCACCGAGACGACAACGACACGCCACAGTAGGAAGGGCGAAAGCAGCGGCGCCTTGGCTGATCTAGGGCGACGGCGCATGACGCCGGGCTCCGGCGGTTCGAAGGCGAGCACGAGACCCAACGTCGAAGCCAGGATCAGATTGACCCACAGGATCTGCGTCGCCGACATGGGCAGGCTGAAGCCCACCAGGATAGCGAGCACCACCGCCAGCGTCTCGGCCCCGTTGGTGGGGATCTCCCAGGAGATCACCTTGCGAATGTTGTCGTAAACGGTGCGCCCCTCGCTGACTGCATTGACGATCGACGCGAAGTTGTCGTCGAGCAATACCATCTCGGCAGCTTCCTTCGAGGCTTCCGTTCCTTTGATGCCCATGGCGGTTCCCACGTCGGCCTGCCGCAGCGACGGGGCATCGTTCACGCCGTCGCCGGTCATCGCGACGATGAGGCCGTTCGCCTGAAGACCACGAACGATACGAAGCTTGTGTTCGGGGCTTGTGCGCGCGAAGACAGAAACCCGCCCAACGATTTTCCGGAGTTCCGCGTCAGATAAGGCCTCAATCTCCGCACCTGTCACCGCCTGCGGGTCCTCGGCCAAGTCGAGTTGCCGGGCGATCGCAAGCGCAGTTGCAGCATGATCGCCCGTGATCATCTTTACGGCGATCCCGGCCGTGCGGCACTGCGCGATGGCCTCAGCTACTTCAGGCCGTGGCGGATCGATGAATCCGACGATGCCAAGGAACTCGACTCCATCCGCGACGTCTGCGAAGTCCAGCCTTTCCTTCTTATCGACAAGACGTTTCATTCCGAAGGCGAGCACGCGCTCCCCCTCCGACCCCGCCGCTGCAATGCGGGCATTCCAGAAATCGGCATCGATCGAGCCAGGCGCCATGGCAAAAAGCGCCTCGGCCGCTCCCTTCACGAAAACGACTGTTTCGCCATCGGGTCCGGCGTGCAGGGTCGCCATGAATCGGTGAGCTGCGTCGAAGGGGATTTCGTCCAGGCGCGGCCACTCGGCACGTGCATGGGCAGGGTTCAGCCCCGCCTTCATGGCCAGCGCGATCAGCGCGCCTTCCATCGGATCGCCGTTGACGATCCAGCGCCCATCTTTCAGTTCCAGTTCCGCATCGTTGCACAGTAGGCCGCAGCGGAGCACGTCGCCCGATGCCCCCAAGGCGGCAAGATCGTCACTGCTCTCAGCTGCCGTGAGCTTTCCTTCGGGCGCATAGCCCGACCCGCCTGCCAGAACTTCGTGGCGCTGCGTAACGATGCGGCGGGCCGTCATCTCATTGCGTGTCAAGGTTCCTGTCTTGTCGGTGCAAATCACGGAGGTGGCGCCGAGTGTCTCAACGGCGGGGAGCTTGCGGATGACGGCGTTGCGAATAGCCATGCGCCGGACGCCGATGGCGAGCGTAATCGTAATGACGGCGGGCAGACCCTCAGGCACGATACCGACCGCGAGCGCCACCACGGCGATGAGGGCCTCCACCCATTCGAAGCCGCGGACAAGGACCGCGAAGGCGAACAAGAGCGCGCCACCAATCAGGACCACCCAGGTAAAGCGCCGTGCGAACTGGTCGATCTGGCGCAGCAGCGGCGTGCTCAATGGTTCCACCGCCTGGAGCAATCGGCTGATATGGCCGATTTGCGTATTCATCCCGGTCTCAACCACTACGCCCGTGGCTTGGCCCGCAGCTACCAACGTGCCTGAAAATGCCATGCCGCGCCGATCCCCTAGGCTGGCCTCGGCAGGAACGATGGCCTCATCTTTCTCCGCAGCCACGGATTCGCCGGTTAGAAGCGCCTCGTCGATGAGCAGGCGTCGTGCGCGAACGAGACGCAGATCGGCGGGAACCTTGTCGCCAGCCTCAAGAAACACGATGTCGCCCGGCACGAGGTCTCGCACTGCGACCTTCGTGCGCAATCCGTCCCGCAGAATAAGGGCATGAGGCGCGATCATGCTGCGGATGGCGTTGAGCGCCTTCTCCGCCTTGCCCTCCTGGATAAAGCCGACGATGGCATTGACGAGCACGACGGCGGCGATCACGGCTGCATCGACGGCATGTCCGAGCACGAAGGCTGCGACGGCGGCTGTGATCAGAAAATAGATCAGGACATTGTTGAACTGGGCAAGGAAGCGCAGAAGCGCAGGACGGCCAGCGGTGGCAGGAAGCTCATTCGGACCATGAGAGGAAAGGCGTCTCGCTGCGTCGCTAACGGAGAGGCCATTGCTCGAACTTCTGAGATCGTCCAGAACCTTTTGTACCGTCCAGCTATGCCAGGGCTTCTCAGACTGCTCCATTCCGTCCGTCCTTTGTAAGCCAACGTGTTTTCACGCCGCAGACAATCACTTTGCTCATGAGACAGCACACTGTTTCATTCGGCGTACCAGGACCTCCGTAAGATCACTAAGGTGTGAACAGCCTCTGGTACGCTGCGCTGATTGGGAAAGCTTAGGGACAGACAGCCTAACCACCATTGATCCTCATCAACCGGGAACACGGCGAGTGGCGACAATCGATTTTAAGCCGCCTGGAACATGAGCCACTCCCTGACGGCCATCTCCGTGAATGATCGCCGCCCACATCCGGCTTGTACGATGCGCCGGCCTGCTCGTCTCATCACCGATGCCCAACTATATTGTCATAAGCGTCTGCCTCACGCACCTCATGGATCACCCGGAAGCGCGTCGAGCGGGATCCTCAGGTACCGCCGGCCGATGCTCTCCGGCTTCGGCAAATGAGTGCCGCAGATGTTGACCTGCAATGGCGACCTTGTCTTACCCTGCACTATAGCTTCTACAATGATATGAGGATGCCAGCCCTCTTCATTGGCAAACCTATGCCGCAGCCTTGCCGATCCTGGAATCGAACATGGCGGCTTTGACCGAGACGTGCCGAAGCCAACTTTCAATGCCGGACTTCGTTTCAGCTTATCCCAGGAGCTTATCGATAGTGATCGGATACTCGCGGATGCGCTTGCCTGTGGCGTGAAAGATGGCGTTTCCGATAGCCGCCGCAGTTCCGACGACACCAATTTCACCCAGTCCCTTGATGCCGAGAGGGTTCAGCATCTCCTCGTGTTCGGACACGAAGATCACGTCGATGTCGTAGACGTCCGCATTCACCGGCACATGATACTCGGCCAGATTGTGATTCATGAAACGCCCGAGATTGTGGTCAAGCATGGATTCCTCTTCCAGCGCCATGCCGAGACCGAACACGACGCCACCCAGAATCTGGCTGCGCGCGGTTTTGGGGTTCAAGATGGTTCCAGCTGCGACCGCGGTGACGATGCGCGTCACCCGGATGACACCGAGTTCCTCATCCACCTTCACCTCGGCGAACACGGCAGAATGCGAATAACCGGAATAGCGCATGCTGGTCAGCATACCGGGGCTGGCCTTTTCCTCCGCCTCGATCCTTTCGACGCCGCCAGCCTGCATGGCTTCTGCAAAGGTGACGGAGGCACTTGGGTCATTGGTCAGATGGATCCGTCCCTCGGCGAAAGTCACCTGCTCGATGCTGGCATTCGCGAGAGGCGAACTCTCCATCTGCCGGGCATATTTGAAAATCTGTTCCCGAACTGAAAGACAGGCATTCTGCACCGCTGAGCCAGCGGAGGCCGCCGTCCACGACCCACCCTGGACAGGAGATTTCGGCAGGCTCGAGTCACCGATCTTCGTCGCCACGGACGTCATCGGAAGGCCAAGGGTTTCTGCAGCGATCTGCGTCAGAATTGTGTAGGTGCCTGTGCCGATATCCATGGTGGCGGAAGCAACCTCGAGGTTGCCGTCCTGTGTCAGAACTGCTCGGGCGGCGGTCTTCTGCATGATCGCCTCCCATACCCCGCTCGCCATGCCCCAGCCAACGAGCTCGCGTCCATCGCGCATGGAGCGGGGCTCAGGGTTGCGCTTCTCCCAGCCGAAGCGCTCCGCTCCCAGTTGGTAGCACGCTCTGAGTTCCTTGCTGGTGAAGCTCTTCTTGTCCGCCTCATCCATCTCGGCATAGTTCCGCAGGCGAAGTTCGACCGGATCGATCCCCGTCGCATAGGCAAGCTCATCCATGGCCGTCTCGATGGCAGCGACCCCAAGGGCGGCCCCAGGCGCGCGCATATCCGTAGGCGTGTAGGTGTCCACCTGGGCCAGCTTGTAGGTCAGCTTGACGTTGTCACAATGGTAAAGAAGGTTCGACCAGTTCACGACGACTTCCTGGTAATCCTCGAAGGTAGAGGTCGTCTGGGTGGCGTCGTGCATGATGGAGAGAAGCTTGCCGTCCGGGTTCGCCCCCAGTGAAATTGTCTGGATCGTCAGCGGCCTGAAGCCGAAGGTGAACATCTGATCGCGGGTTAACACCACGCGAACGGAGCGCTTGAGTTCAAGCGCCGCCATGACAGCGAGGAAAAGCTGATATTGCGGACGCAATCCCGATCCGAAAGCTCCGCCGATATAGGGCGATACGACCCGCACCTGACTGCTCGACAGGCCAAAGACGCTCGCCACATAGCTCTGGCTGTTCTGCGCGCCTTGGGTCTTGTCGTGAATGGTGAGCGTGCCGTCATCCTCGTAGACCACCGTCGAGGCATGGGTCTCCATCGGATTGTGGTGTTCGATGGCAACCCGGTACTCCGCGTGAACCTTGACCGGAGCCTGCGCAAAGACGCCTTCTGCATCACCCCTTGGGCTCGGCGGCGGCTTGACACCCGAGCGCTTTTTCGGCGGCACATAGGCCTCGCTGCGCTTGAGGTCGAGATCAGTCATGTGAGGTTCGGTTTCGTACTCGACCCTCACAAGAGAGGCTGCATGCGCGGCCAGTTCGAATTCCTCGGCAACAACGAGGGCGACGGGCTGCCCGCTGTAGATCACCTTGTCATCGTAGAGTGGCCGGAATGGCGAGCCTGGAGGCGCCGTCTCATCACGGAAGTTGCGGTCGAGCCAAGCCGTGCGAGGCCGGTTCTCATGCGTGAAGACCTGCAGCACTCCCGGCACAGCAAGTGCCGCAGAAGTATCGATGGATTTGATCCGTCCTTTCGCGATAGCGCTGGAAACCACAATGCCGAAGGCAAGATCCGGGGCTTCGAACTCCGCCGCGTATTTCGCTCCGCCCGTGACCTTGGCGCGCCCATCCACCCGGTTCTGAGGAGTACCGATGTAAGCGTTTGGCTGCTGCATATCCTGCCCTCACTGGATCCGTTTGTCGGTCTGCGACTGCGGCGTTCCGGAAGCAGCCTGGAACAGCGCTCGAATAATGGCCCGTTTCGCCAAGTCGATCTTGAAGGCGTTGTCCTCGTAACCCTTCGCGTCCTTCAGAATGCAGGCTGCAACAGAGGCGAAAAGCCCTTCCGCAGCTGATTGGCCACGAAGCATGGCTTCCGCTTCTGGGTCTCGCCACGGCTTATGTGCGACTCCGCCGAGGGCGAGCCTTGCCTCCGCGATGGTTTCTCCTTCCATCCGCAGCGCAACAGCTACCGACACGAGCGCGAAGGCGTATGAGAGACGATCGCGCAGCTTGAGATAGGTGTAATTCCGGCTGAAATCCGTCGACGGAAGCTCAACTGCCGTGATGATCTCGCCATGCTGCAAGATCGTGTCGATCTCAGGATGATCGCCCGGCAACCGGTGAAAGTCGGACAATGCAATAGTCCGCTCGCCATCGGGGCCTGCTATGTGAACGACGGCCTCCAGGGCAGCGAGAGCGACGGCCATGTCCGAGGGATGCGTGGCGATGCAATGCTCACTCGTGCCAAGAATGGCATGAATTCGGTTCCGTCCAGTGGTCGCGGGGCATCCGGTGCCCGGCTCGCGCTTGTTGCACGGAGTTCCCGGATCGTAAAAATAATAGCAGCGGGTGCGCTGAAGGAGATTGCCGCCGGTAGTCGCTGAATTACGCAATTGCGGCGAAGCGCCGGCTAGGATGGCACTCGAAAGGAGCGGATATCGATCATGGATACGGGGGTCGTATGCTGCTTCATCGTTCGTCACCAGGGCGCCGATGCGCAGGCCGCCGCCATCACTTTCCTCGATCCGGTCGAGGGGCAAGCGGGTAATGTCGATGAGCCGCGTCGGGCGCTCCACATTGTACTTCATCAGGTCGATGAGGTTGGTCCCACCTGCAATGAAACGGGCCGTTGGGTCAGCTGCGGCCTCCCGAACCGCCTCGTCAATGCTTGTGGCGCGCAAATACGAAAAGCGGTTCATTGCCCGGCCTCCGCGTTCGATCCGAGCACCTGCTCAATGGCATCGACGATGTTGGTGTAGGCCCCGCAGCGACAGAGATTGCCGCTCATGAATTCGCGGATCTCATCTCGCGTGTGCGCCCTGCCCTCCTTGATGAGGGCGACACCGGAGCATAGCTGCCCAGGCGTGCAGTAACCGCATTGAAATGCATCGTGATCAATGAATGCTTGCTGTAGAGGATGCAGAGCTCCATCCTTGGCCAATCCTTCGACGGTCGTAATTTCCGCGCCATCTTTCATCACGGCGAAGACCATGCATGAATTGATCCGCCGCCCGTCGAGGATCACCGTGCATGCGCCGCATTGACCATGGTCGCATCCCTTCTTGGTCCCGGTCAGGCCGAGATGATCCCGCAGGAGGTCGAGCAGAACGGTCCAAGGCAGCACGTCCAGATGCCGCGTCTCACCGTTGACCGTGAGGGAGATAGAAATCCTTTCGGGCAGAGCCGTGCTCGTCTGACTTGAACTCACTCGGAACCTCCTTCGAAATGAAGTCTGTCGTTCACGCGGGTTTCGATCAGACGCGTGTTATGGCAAGCGAAGGCTTAGTGGCAGAAAACGTTTTTTAACGGCCCAAATCTGCCCAGGTTCCTGGCAGTGGATCCGATAGGAGGGTGGCGCGCTTAATTGCTTTGACGAGATTGGCGCCGCCCTCACGCGGCAACGCTCAACGTCGGCGGTCAACTACCCCCGAACGTAATATAAAATCTCGACCGAGATTTACCTTTAACCAACCCTTTGCTAACCAACCCTTTGCGATGCCCATGCGTGAGCGCTTCCGGGCCCTTAGAACAAATTCTAAGATAGGCTTATCTCTTGATTGGCCTGCCCAAGCGCCTGCTTTCGCGGTGCCTTACGCGGTATCCTCAGCCCTTTGTGTTTCTCTGTTCTGCAGAAATCGATTGCAGCCTCGACAAAGGATTGCCGGGCCTCTGAATGCTGGCTCACGGCCTTGATCCAGGACTTGTCGGCAACCATCGTCACAAGACGCTCGGGCAGCAGGCGGTGCTTCTCTTCCTCTGCGGCCATCAACCGCTCGTACGCTATCAGCAGTTTTGATGCGTTGGACATGAGCACTCCGCGCAAAGACGATAATAGGACAGGAATCGTTTCCGGTCCGGATTTCGTCTTTTATCAAGGAAGGGTCTAACGATCGTTAAGCCGTGACGGCATTCTCGAATTGCAATCGATGACACGGCAATCCAGAAGTGGCGCGAGGCTCTCCTGCATCTCTGAAATAAGATTTGCGAGAATGGCGCGCCCGAAAGGATTCGAACCTCTGACCCCCAGATTCGTAGTCTGGTGCTCTATCCAGCTGAGCTACGGGCGCGTGCTGTGGATCGTCAACTAACTCGATTCTGATTGGATGGAAACGGGTTTCTGTCGAACCGCATGCGGCTGTACCCGACAAAAAAATTCTCCAAATTCACAACCGTTTTCTGGCCATAAGGAAGTATCTGAATCGATTCAGATTCAGCAAATTATGAGTCTGGTATATGCAATAGCCGAAACGGCTTTTATCCCATTGGTTTAGATCCAAGCACCGTATTGAATTCTGCGCTGTCGTGCATTGAGCTCTGCGCAGCCGCGTATTGGAGTCAGCGGGTAAAACGCCACCAATATATAGAAGTCTGCGAACGAACGTATTCGATTCAACGCCCTGGCTTAGGTAAGCTACTGTAGTAAATACCATAATTCTCGTCTGGATCGCATTGGACTCTGCGCGGCCTTCTCTTGGCGCTGAAGAGACACCCCCTTCGCGATTATCGATACATCAGTGCGCATTGGATTCAGCGCATGTCGGGCCGGTAGGGATCAACCCCATCAGCGCTCGACACCGTCACCTGCGTATTGAAGTCTGCGCAACCCATCTCCTGCATCATCTTCATCGCGCTTATGCGCAACACGCGATTTGTCTGGCACTTGGCATGGGCCGCTCCAGCCTCGATGAGCAGCTCATCATCGAAAGCTCTGGATAACTCCGAAATCACCGGAGGCATGGTGGATCCAGGCCAAGTTTGGAGACGTTGCGAGTCCGCGAGCCCAATTCTGCGCTATCGAATTCAAGGACGATTATGAGCGTCGAAGACCAGATTGCGATGATACGTGACGATGACCTCCTGGTGGAGGTTGAGCAGGCACGTGGTCACTTCATGTTCAAGACCATCATAGAACATATTGCTCATAAGCAGGCATTACGCGACAGCGAAGCAGCGAAACGAACAGAGATCGATGCACGACGCGCTGTCATGAGCCGCGACCAGCGCCGACGAGACGCCGTGCGCGAAGTCATTGAAAACACCCCGAGTTGTCCGGAGAACATTCAACACATTCACAGCGTCCTCGCTCTCTGCGGTCTGCCCTATCGTGAACCTAAAGGCGAGCGTGAGTTCTTCCGCGAATATGGACGAAACACACTCAGCATCATGGCAGGACGTCTTAAAAATCCGAGAACCGGCCAGATGGAGGTTCAAGGTCTTCCGTATGGACCTAAGGCTCGATTGGTCCTGCTTCATCTATGCACCGAGGCGGTGCGTCAGCGCAGCGCCCGCATCGAGGTTGCCGACAGCCTGTCTGGTTTCATCAAGCAGATGGGATTTCCCGTAACGGGAGGCGAACGCGGCACGCTGCGCCAATTCAAGGAGCAGTTAAACCGCCTTGCTGCCTGCACGATGCAGCTCGGCTTATGGGATGGCGCAGCAAGATCCAGTACGTTGAATGTTCCACCTTTTCGCCAGCTCGATATCTGGCTAACCGGAAACACGGACCAGGGGCTTCTTTGGTCCAATACTGTTCAATTCCATGCCGACTTTTACGAGAACCTTATCCGCCATGCACTTCCGGTCGACATCCGGGCAGCGCGTGCATTCGCAGGTTCGGCCCGCAAACTGGATATGCTGTTCTGGATGGGATACCGGCTGCGCAGCGTACAGCGGCCTTTGCGATTGTCGTGGGACAACCTGCATCAGCAGTTTGGCTCGGACAACGCCAGCATCAGGAGCTTCAAGCAGGCCTTCAAGGGAGATCTTTCCCACATAAAGGAGGTGTTCCCTCGATTACGGGTGTCGCTTGACGACAGCGGTATGCTTCTCCTGCCCACCGATCCGAGCGAGCTGCTTGTACGTCCCAAGCGCCCGAAACTTGAAAAGCAAGCTGCATCAGCGGCTTAAGTGCGCAGAAGTCGATTCGCCGTTGTTATTGGATGTGACGAGGTTTGCCAGAACTCGCGCCTGAATTGACGATAGAAGAGTTAATTCCGATCGTGGAGTCCTTGGGACGCCAGCGCCACAGTTCCTTAAAACCACCGTGGGGCCCTCAAAGGACCGCGAGCTTTCGTCTAAAGAGTGTCTTCGAGGCAGAGCCTTCGCATCGAGGCAGCCCACATCCAAGACAGGTTCCCATGTCTTGCAATTTGTTGGCGACCCCTGCAGGGCTCGAACCTGCGACCTACTGCTTAGAAGGCAGTTGCTCTATCCAGCTGAGCTAAGGGGCCGTCGAGCCGCGGCTTGGGACGTCAATGAGTCCAGGGGCCGACGCGGTTGAACTTGAAGTTGTCGGAGTAGGAAATCGTCCGCCGCTTGACCTCATGCGGCTCCTCGACCCGATAAGCGATGCCCTCGCGCTCGGCATAGGCGATAGCCTCTTCCTTGGTGTCAAACCACAGGCGGAGCTGCTGGCGGGTATCGCCCGAGCTGGTCCAGCCCATGAGAGGCTCGATCTCGCGGGGTTTGTCCTGCTCGAAAACGAGAAGCCACTGCTTGGTCCGGGCCATGCCGGACTGCATTGCGGATTTGGCGGGCTTATAAATCCGGGCGGGCATCGGTCTTTCGCACTCTCTCCAAGACTTTAACCGGTGAAGATGGTCGGGGCGGCAGGATTTGAACCCGCGACCCTCTGCTCCCAAAGCAGATGCGCTACCAGACTGCGCTACACCCCGCCTGTCGGCACCGGTTGAGCTGTTCGCTATCACGATCAGCCTCGACTCAGCAAGCGTCTGAACGCTACCGCTTGAAAATTGGATGTTCGATCCGGTCGCCAGGCTTGATCCCGAGCTTGGCGGCAGTGCCGGCATTCAGTTCCAGAACGGCAAGAACAGGCTCACCGGAAGGAATGGTGCGGGTCGACAAAGGTTCCGTATTCGCGGCAATGCGGGCGATTGTCCCGTCAGGGCGGACAAAAAGCATATCCAGGGACAGATACGTGTTCTGCATCCACATGGAGACGGGTTCGACCCGGCCGAAGTCGAATAGCATGCCCCGGTCGGGGGCCATGGAACGGCGGTACATGAGGCCCTGAGCCCGGTCGGCATCGTTGCGAGCGACTTCAACCTGAAAGCTCTGGCGTTGTCCGCTCTGAGTCACGATGGAGAGGGCTTCGAGAGCCTGGGCATAAGCCGCGCCGGCCAAAACGAGGACAAGACCAAGGGCCGGAAGAACCGGGCGGAGACGCTGGAACACGAACACAACCTGTCAGTGGGAGTGCGGCAGGGCCATGTCGGCGAGGCGAACCTCGGCGGCCATGAGGCCCTTCGACCCGTCGCCGAAGCGCACGTAGACGCGCTCTCCAGGTTTCAGCTCGGCAATACCGTAGCGGCGTAACGTCTCCATGTGGACGAAGATGTCCGGCTTGCCTTCCCCTTGCGTCAGGAAGCCGAAGCCACGAAGACGGTTGAACCACTTCACGATGGCAGGTTCCAATCCGCTGGTGGGCACTACCTGGACATGGGTGCGAGGCAGAGGCAGCTCGGAGGGGTGGAGAGCAGTCGATTCATCCAAGGAGACAATGCGGAACGCCTGCAGGCCGCGGGGGCGTTGAACCGCCTCGACCACGATGCGAGCCCCCTCGTTGGCGGCCTGGTACCCGTCCCGGCGCAGGCAGGTCACATGTAGCAGAACGTCAGGCATGCCGTTATCGGGCACGATGAATCCAAAGCCTTTGGCAACGTCGAACCACTTGATCCGGCCGCTTACCTGGATGAGTTCGAGGGAGTTTTCCTCTGCAGGCGCCGGGGCGACCTCGCGGCGGCCTTGATCGAAAGAGGAGTTTTCCTCTCGAAGATTGAAGGAGTTAGAGCCGAAATCGCTAGTCATGAATATACCCGAACTCGAATCAAAAACCCGATTCTTAAAAAGAGGATAACATCGTCCTGAATCAGGGGAAGCCAGTAAGAACCCTTAAAATGCGATGAAATTTTCGGCATCCGGCGAGAGCATTGAAATCACGAGACAAATGCCGTCAGCACATTTCCGATTTCTGCACGGATGACCAGATCTGCCATTTCATCGAGCGGCGTCGGCTCCCTGTTGATGATGACGAGCTGTGCTCCGTTCTCCTTGGCGAAGGCCGGAAAGGCAGCCGCCGGGTAGACCACCAGGGATGACCCCACCACCAGACAGAGGTCGCAGCTCGAGATCAGCTTCTGGGCCTGCCGCATGGGCCCCTCTGGCATCGGCTGGCCGAAGGAGATGGTCGCGGATTTCAGGATGCCGCCACAATTGGTGCATTCGGGCGGCTCGCCGACGGCTTCGAAGTGACATCTGATCCAGAAAAGCTCGTGCCGGCGTTCGCAGGAGAGACATTTGGCATAAGTTCCATTGCCGTGGAGTTCGATGACCTGCTCATCGGAGAGACCGGACGCCTGGTGAAGCCCGTCGATATTTTGGGTGATCACGGCGGGCATGCGCCCAGCGGAAATGAGGGAGGCGATGCCGAGATGCCCTTGGCTCGGCTTCGCATGGCGATAAAGATCGTCCATCACAAACTTGCGCCGCCATGCCTCCCGTCGAGCCTCGGCGCTATGGATGAAATGTTCAAAGGGGATGGGCTTGTTGCGCATCCAGGGGCTGTCGGGAGAGCGGAAATCGGGAACGCCGCTCTCCGTCGATATGCCCGCGCCCGTGAAACCGGCGACGATCCGGGCGTCTTGAATCATTTCCTGCAAAGCAGCGATTGACGCGGCAAGGTTCTCGGTCATGTCATCCATATAGATCGCGCGAACGCGATAGAAACAGCAGGACCAGCATCCGTGAGCGACGATGCCGCCCAAGCCAGGGCAGATCTTTACCGCCTCCAAACCGCTGAACGACCCCGAGCCGTCGCATCCCAGCGATGGGACGTCATTGACGTCGCACGCGGTCTCGCGATCGCAGCTATGATCATCTACCACTTCAGCTGGGACCTGAGCTTCCTGAAGCTGATCGAAACGAATATCCTCCAGGTTCCCGCATGGCGTTGGTTCGCTCGCGGCATTGCAGGATCGTTTTTGTTTCTGGTCGGAATCGGATTAGCCCTCGCCCATGCGCAGGGATTTCGCAGGATCCCATTTTTGAAGCGCCTCATGAAAGTAGGCGGAGCGGCACTCGCCGTGACCCTTGTCACGTTCTTCGCCTTTCCCGAGAGCTATATCTTCTTCGGCATTCTTCACTGCATTGCAGTGTCGAGCGTGCTCGCATTGCCTTTTCTCCGCGTACCCCCTGCCCTGAGTTTTGCTGCAGCGCTCTTCTTCCTGATCGCACCCTCGCTCTTCACGAGCCCTGCCCTCGACGCGCCCTACCTTGACTGGCTCGGACTTGGCGCGGCGGACCCGGTGACGAATGATTACGTTCCCCTGTTCCCGTGGTTCGGTGTCGTCCTGGGCGGAGTTGCGGCGGGCAAGCTGCTGCTTCCTCGCGTCGGCGCCACGGATTTGGCACGATGGCAGGCTCGTGACGCCTTATCTCGACTTCTTGTCTGGGCCGGGAGAAAAAGCCTTCCGATCTATCTCATCCATCAGATCGTGCTGCTTGGAATCCTCTATGGCGTTCTGCAGGTCACGGGTCCCAATCCGCGAGCCGAGGCGAAGCCTTTCATGAATGAATGCGTATCGACCTGCCTGATGAATGCGCAGCCCGAGACCTGCAACGCAATTTGCTCCTGCACGGTCGACACCCTTCGTCAAAGCGATCTGTGGCAGAAGGTGCTGCACGGAACGATAACTGCGGACGAGAGGACCCAAATATCGCGAACGGCACAGCAATGCTTGCGCCGCACTCCATCTTAGCTTTTCAAATATTAGACAGGCCCAAGGGTCTATGAGGCTTCGAAGATTTACAGCTCCATTACCTAAAGTTGAGAAATCTCCACCAAACAGATAAACGTTGCGATGACTGAATCTCTTTATAGAGAGTGCCTTTCCTTGCATTTTCCCAAGGGAAGATTGCGATTATTCAATATAAAATATATATCGTAACGTAACTATACAAAGTAGCCTCTCTCGGTGACTCAACGTAAGTCACCTTAGGGGCAAATCATGAAATCTATTTTTGAGGCGAACATTGCTCGCCAGGTCGCTGACCTGTGCAAGTGGATCAGCGAAGACAGTATCACCCAAATCGACGCGAATATGTCGCTCACCCGCGACCTCGGCTTCGATTCCATGAAGCTCATGCAGTTCTTTGCCGGAATAGAAGAGCTTTACGCAGGCATCGCTCTTGAGGAGTGGTTCATTGCGCACAGTTCCGGCGGACGCGACACAATTGGCAGTGTCGTGCGCTTTGTCGCCGGGGCCTTGCCTCGCGCCGCAGCGGAGTAGTCTCATGGCGCTGCGCAACGAAACTACCCTCCCCACCTTCGTCAACCTTGCCTCTGCCGCGCCCAAGCAGGTTATTGATCAGGAAACCCTTTGGGACGAGATCTTCGATCGATGGTACGCGGAGCTTCCCGATGCTCATGAACTCGGCACTGTCACGCGCGTGAGCCGACGCCACCTGGCATGGAATCCCGCGACGGATATCGGCCGGGAAACTCGTGGCATCGGTGACCGCATGAAGGCTTACGTGGAGATTGTCGACGAAGTCGCCGGAGAGGCCTTCGAGGATCTGCTCCGCCCTGTTGATCGCGCCGATGTCGGGAGCATCGTGATGGCGAGCAGCACCGGCTATTACGGCCCTACGCCTGACTACTTCCTGGCCAAGCGCTTCGGTCTCAAGCCCAGCATCCGCCGCACGCATATCGGCCATATGGGCTGCTTCGCAGCCCTCAACGTCATCAAGACAGCGATGGATTCAGTGATCGCGCGTCCGGACGAATACACAATCGGCCTTTGCGCCGAATTCAGCAGCCTGCACTTTCGTCCCGAAGCCACCCGTGAGCAGGCCATTGTCCACAACCTCTTCGGCGATGCCGTTGGGGCCTTTACCATGGCGATGCGTAAGCCTGGTCATGGACCGCAGATCCTGGCGACACATACGCTGCAATCCTTTGAGACGTCCGACATGATGACGCTTTCCATCATGGATGACGGAGTGCGCATGACGCTCTCACCCTATGTCCCGTTTGTGATTGCGAGCCTCATCGAGCAGTTCTTGTCGGATCTCTGCTCGTCGGCCGATGTGGAAGTGAGCGAGATCAAGCATTGGGCGATCCATCCCGGTGGCCCCAAGATCGTCGACCTCATTGCCGAGAAAATGAAAATCACCGAACGCCAGCTGGAATCCACGTGGCATATTCTTCGTGAATACGGCAATTGCGCATCTGCGACCGTGCTGCTCGTTCTCGAGCATCTGGTGAAGAGCGATCATCCCAAGCCCGGTGAGATCGGCGTCATGCTGGCCTTCGGCCCAGGCTTGACCCTCGAAGGCGCCCTCCTGCGGTTCTGACGGCATCAGCGGAGATCATCCATGTATAAGGCTCACACCTTCCCACTCGGGCAGGCGGAGCGGGCTTTTGACCTTTCAAACAAAGCCTGCCTGCCTTTGCCCCAGGGTATCGCAACAATCCCGGAAATTCTGAAATACCGCGCCGCGATTGCTCCAGAGCAAGCCGCCTTCTACGTTATCGGAGCACAGAGCGCGGTGACGGAGATTTCGAATGCTGCGTTGCTGCAAGAGGCAACGCTCCTTGCGCAGCGTCTCTCTGCGCATGGAGTGAAAGCTGGCGACATCGTGCTTCTCGCCTTCGAGACTTCCCCCTGTCTCGTTACGGCCTTCTTCGCCTGCCAGGTCGGCGGCTTCCTGCCCTGCATCGTCGAAGCTCCCAGCCCCGGCATTCATGGCGCGAACTGGGCGGAGCGGCTCGCTGTTCGCGCACAATATGCTGGAGCCCGATTGATCCTGGCCCCGCGGGATTGCTGCGATCTGCTGAGAGAAGCGGGATGCAGAGCGACAACCGTTGAAGACTTGCCGATGCCTCATGAGGCGCGCTTCCCTGCACCAACCAGAGACGCGTCAGCCTTTCTGCAATTCACATCCGGCACAACCTCGCAACCCAAGGCCCTGCTGATCGACAACAAGACGCTTCTGAGCAACGTGCGCGGCCTCGCATTGGCGGCAGGATGGTCGCACCAAGACACGGTCGTGAGTTGGCTCCCGCTCTACCACGATATGGGGCTTGTCGCGCTCACCATGTGCGGCTTCGCGGCCGGCATGTCGGTGGTACTGATGCCGTCGACCATGTTCACGATGAATCCAGCCCGATGGCTATGGGCCATTCACAGCTTCAAGGGCACAGTCACTTCCGCGCCGAACTTCGCCTACCAGTTCGTTGCAACCCATGCGCCCGAACACCGGACGCGAGGTCTCGATCTGTCGTCCTTGCGGTGTGCCTTCAACGCTGCGGAGTTCATCCAGAAAAAGACGGTCGAGCACTTCTTCAACCGCTTCGCTCCGCACGGATTGAAGCGTGAAGCCCTGTTTGCGGCCTATGGTCTGGCAGAATGCACTGTCGCCGTTACGTTCTCGCGGCCGTCAGAATCCGTTCGCTTCCAAACAATCTCGCGCCAGCAATTCATGACTCAGGGAGTGGCTAATCCCGTCGATGCTGCCGCGTCCGATGCCTGGCCGGTTGCCTCTGTGGGACCGGTGCTGAAGGGTCATGAGGTCATGATCGTCGACAATGACGGCTCTCCCCTGCCCGAACGCAGGCAGGGACAGATCTACCTGCGCGGTCCCAGTGTGGTGCATGGCTATTACAAGGAAACAGCACCGAGCAACATCCACAACGGATGGCTAGCAACGGGCGACCTTGGCTACCTCGATAACGGCGAGCTCTACATCACCGGCCGCATTAAGGATCTGATCATTCGCGCGGGCGCCAACATTTCTCCCTACGAAATCGAGCAAGTCGTGGGCGAGATCGAAGGCGTGCGCTCGGGAGCCGTGGGAGCCATCGGCCTCTCAGATCCGGTCAAGGGCACGGAAAACCTCGTGGTGTTCTTTGAAACCACGCAGAAAGCCTCCGAGAAGGTCGAGGCGATGCGCCATGCCATCCGGGACCGGCTGAGCCAGAAGTTGAGCATCGCGGTCGATCACGTTCTCAATCTGCCACCCCATACGCTGCAGAAAACCACCAGCGGCAAGCTGCAGCGTGTGAAGCTCGTGCAGCTCGCCCAGGAGAAGCTCTCGGCCTCTATGCACTGAGCGGGACAGGGCAAAAAAGTCGCTGGAGAATTCCGGCGACTTTCGCGTTAAGTTCCGGGCATCGATGCAACCATTTGAAGAGGTGCTGTCTTGCTGTCGGATTTTCTGACCGAACTTCCCCTGGTCGCGATCCTGCGCGGGTTGCGACCCGAGGCAGCCGAAGCCGTCGGCTTTGCTCTCGTCGAGGCCGGCTTTCGCATCATCGAAGTTCCGCTGAATTCACCGGAGCCGTTCCGCAGCATCGAGACCTTGGCCAGAACCATGCCCAGCGACGTTCTTGTCGGCGCCGGCACCGTGCTCGATGTCGAACAGGTGGATGGCATCAAGGATGTCGGCGGCAAGCTCGTCGTCATGCCCCATGCCGACCTCGACGTGATCCGCCGCGCCAAGGAGCATCGCATGGTCTGCACACCGGGCGTGGCAACGCCGACGGAGGCCTTTGCAGCCCTGAAAGCAGGCGCGGACGGCATCAAGATCTTTCCTGCCGAAGGCATTCCGCCCAATGTCGTGAAGGCTTGGCGTGCCGTTCTGCCGAAGGACAGCATCGTGCTCCCTGTCGGCGGCATCAAGCCTGACAATATGAAGCCTTATGTGGATGCAGGCGCTAACGGCTTTGGCCTCGGCTCCGCTCTCTTTACGCCCGCCATGTCGGTCGAGGAGGTCGCCCGCAACGCGCGCGCCTTCGCAAGCGCATGGAGAGACCTTCGCTCAAGCTGATGCTCCTCGCCATGTCAGGAACCGCTCGGCGCGATCGGCGTTCTTACGGCAAAGGCGTAACACGAGGAGTTTGGATATGAAGAAAGTTGCTTTCGTCCTGGCCGCTTCGCTCTTGAGCACGGCGGCTTTCGCTCAGGACACGACGACCACGATCAAGAAGGAAGAGGGTATCCTCGGCAGTTCGACGACCATCGAGCAGAAGCGCGAGCCGAGCACGACATCCTCCACCACCGTCACGACCGGCTCATCGACGCTTGGCTGCACCACGGAAACCAAGCAGAAGACCGACGAGTTCGGCGACACCACGACCAAGAAAACGACGGAATGCTAAGGCACTCCCGTCCATGAAAGAAAAGCCCGGCTTCACGCCGGGTTTTTTCTTGCAATGATGTCAGCGCCGCTTGCCGCCTCGCCCTCCGCGGAAGAACGGAACTGTCATGAGACGGCGTCCGGCTTCGTCAACGATTTCGAGTTCGATGTTTCCGGCATCGGCAAGCTCTTCTCGCAACTCCTCGACGGTTGCGAGGGCTTCTGCCTTGGCGGCTTCCAGATCCGGAAGCTCGACACCCTCATCGTCTTCGTCGACGTCGTAACCGTCCCGGATGTTGAAGAAAAAGCGAGGCATGATTGAACGCTCGACAAGAGGGAGTTCGCGAGAAAACGCCTTTGAGCTCGGCAAGTTCACTCTAGCCCCAGCGAAGCCTGTTGCACATCCGAATCTCCATGCGCCTGCCCAGTTATGCAGCACAAGTTGATGACGTTGACAGCGTGGAGCTTTTTTGAAGCCTTGCGCGTTGATGGAAACGCCAAGGGTCATGCGGGCAAACCGCTCTAGGATGTGCCATGATTCACCGCCCTCTTGCCCTGCTGTCGGTCCTTGGCAGCGCCCTTCTCGTTGGATCACCCGAAGCCGGAGCCCAAGCCTCATGCGGCCCGCGGGAACAGCTCGTGAAGCTCCTGGCCGATCAATATAAGGAAGACCCTGTCGGAATCGGCCTCGCGCAGCCGGGACAGGTGCTCGAGGTTTTCGCCTCGCAAGGCGGATCCTGGTCGATGGTCATGACCATGCCGGACGGCAAGGCCTGCCTGATCGCAGCCGGTGACAACTGGGAAATGGTGACGAAGATCAAAGGCAGCCCGATCTGAGAGTGAACGCTGTCACTCATTCTGCAGTAGCGGTTTGCCGGGAAGAAAAAGAAGTGGCGCGCCCTAGGGGAATCGAACCCCTCTTTCCTGCGTGAAAGGCAGATGTCCTAACCGATAGACGAAGGGCGCGCTGGACTTCGAGGCGTTGCCGTCGAAGTGGGCGGACGTATAGACGGGATCGTGACGCACCGCAAGCGTCAGTTTTCAATTATTCAGGTCTCGCTGCATCCATTATGCGAAGCTCGGCCTTTTCATGGCCACCCCACCGGTCGATGGAAAGCGTTCCAGCCACGTGAAGAGGGCTTCCGATGGCATCGAACAGAGCATTTCCGAGGGGTTGGCCCGCTGCGCGGAAAGCGATTCCTCCAATCGTGCTGCCATCGCCGCCGCGTAGCTTCACACGCATATGCCCACCGCTGCCGACCTCCCGGGCCTCGATGACACGGTGCTGTGGAAAAACGAAGACCGGCTCCGGCTGACCTGAGCCAAAGGGCCCTGCCCGCTCCAGCGCGGTAACAAGGCCCGGCTGCGCGCCTGCTGCGGTCAGCGTGGCGTCGATGGCGAACTGATCGTTCAAACGCATGGTGCTGACAGGCTCATTGAGCTTGTCCGTCACGAAAGAGAGAAAACGGTCAAGCTCAGTCGCCATGATCGTGACGCCGGCCGCCATGGTATGGCCGCCGCCCTTGATGGCTATTCCGGCGTCTACCGCCGCGCGGACGGCAGAACCGAGATCGACACCCGGCACGGACCGGCCCGAGCCTGTCGCCGTGCCGTCAGGGTTGAGGGTGAACGCAAAAGCCGGACGGCGGAATCGCTCTTTCGTGCGGGCGGAGATCAGTCCTACGACACCCGGGTGCCATTCGGCCGATGCCGTCACCAGCACCGCCTGATCGGGCATCCGCTCCAGGGCCATCAGGGCCTGGGCCTCGGCTTCCTGGACAGCAACGACCTCAATGGCCTGCCGCTCCCGGTTCAGACGGTCGAGTTCGGCGGCGATCTGGCCAGCTTGGATGGCATCGTCCGTCAGAAGAAGGCGAGAACCGAGTGCCGCATCGCCGATCCGGCCGCCCGCATTGATGCGTGGGCCGACCAGGTAGCCGAGATGCCAGCATTCCGGCGCCCCGGCTAAGCCTGCCGTATCGAGCAATGCCGCCAAGCCGAGCCGTCGGCGGCTGCGCATGATCGCGAGGCCCTGGCGCACGAAGGCGCGGTTGAGGCCGACCAACGGGACCACATCGGCGACCGTCGCGAGCGCAACGATGTCGAGGCTTCCCATCAGGTCCGGCTCGGTGCGATTCCCGAAGAAGCCACGGGCCCGCAGGGTCCGGTTGAGGGCGACAAGGAAAAGAAACACCACGCCTGCCGCACAGAGGTGACCGAGGCCCGAAAGGTCATCCTGCCGATTCGGGTTCACGATCGCCAGCGCTTCCGGCAGCTGCTCAGGCGCTTGGTGGTGGTCGAGAACGACCGGATCCAAACCCAGGCGCTTCGCCTCGGCCAACGGCTCGATACTGGCCGTGCCGCAATCGACCGTGACCAGAATATCGCCCCCCTGCTCTTTCAGCGCGCGAATAGCATCGACGTTCGGGCCATAACCTTCCGTGATCCGGTCGGGAATATGAATGGCGTAAGAGATACCGCAGGCGCGCAGGTATTCAGCCAGCAGTGCGGCGCTGCAGGCTCCGTCCACATCGTAATCGCCGAAGATCGCCACTTTCTCGGAGCGCATCACTGCGTCCGCGAGCCGATTGGCTGCAGCTTCCATGTCTGTGAGAATATGCGGATCGGGCATCAGATCCCGCAAGCGCGGGTTGAGGAAACCTTCCGTCTCGTGAATGCCGACCCCGCGCCCTGCGAGCACACGGGCCAGGATATCGGGCACTCCATGGGTCTGGGCGATGGCGAGGGCGATCGTGCTCTGGGCGGCGCTGCAGCGCTCGACCCAAGTACGGCCCAGGGCTGACTGGGTTACGCCCAGAAACGGTTTCGGCAGGGAGATTGGCGATGATTCGGTCACGGAAACAATGTTATCTGCAAAATGTGGTCAAAACACCTTGCGGTATTGGATGAAGCCGGTGCGGGAGGCAACCTTCTCGTAGAGAGCCTGGGCATCCTTGTTGGTCTCGTGTGTGAGCCAATAGACGCGGGCAGCTCCATCGGCCTGCGCCCGTTCATAGACAGCCTCAATCAGAGCCCGACCGACGCCGCGCCCCCGCGCCTGGTCCGCCGTGAAGAGATCCTGCAAATAGCAGTAATCGGCAGTCGTCCAGGTGGAGCGGTGATAGAGGTAATGCACGATACCTACGATCTTGCCGCCGAGAACCGCCGCAAGGCCGTGCATGGGCTCTGCGGGATTGTTGAGGCGCTTCCAGGTCGCGTTCGTGACCTCGGCAGGAAGCGAGGCCTTGTAGAAGGTCAGGTAGCCCTGCCACAACGGCTCCCAAGACTCGCGGTCTCCAGGAATAAATGGACGAATTTCGATCATGACGCAGGTACCTAACAATAGAGTGTCTCATCCTGACAGGAGAGTGATCCAAAACGCAAATGGCCGGGACGAACCCGGCCATAAGAGATTCTATTATAACAGCGATCAGTCGAGGTGGAACTTCGACAGCTCGCGGTGCTCGCCGTAGATACGGCGTACGGTGCCGGTGGCGGAGCGGTAAACTACCGTCTCGGTGGTGATTACGTCCTTGCCGAAATGAACGCCCTTCAGGAGCCCGCCGTCGGTCACGCCAGTGGCGGCAACGATCACGTCGCCACGGGCGAGGTCCGTCACGTCGTACTTCTTGTTGGGGTCGGTCACCCCCATCTGGAGCGCGCGGGAGCGCTTCTCTTCCGTGTCGAGGATGAGACGGCCCTGCATCTGGCCGCCGATGCAACGCAGCGCGCCAGCAGCAAGCACGCCCTCAGGGGCAGCGCCGATGCCGAGATAAAGATCGATGCCGGTGTCAGCAGGCTTCGTCGTGAAGATCACACCGGCCACGTCACCGTCGGTGATGAGGCGAACGCCCGCACCCGTCTTGCGGATCGCAGCAATGAGTTCCGCATGGCGCGGACGGTCGAGGACAAGGCAGTTGATCTCGTTCGGCTTCACGCCCTTCGCCTTGGCGAGGGCATGAATGTTGTCCTCGGGCGAGGCATCAAGATCGACGACACCGGTGGGATAGCCGGGGCCGACGGCGATCTTGTGCATGTAGACGTCGGGAGCAGCCAGCAGCGTGCCGGACTCGGCCATGGCCATCACAGCGATGGAGCCCGGCATGTCCTTGGCGCAGAGCGTGGTGCCTTCCAGCGGGTCGACGGCGATGTCGACCTTCGGCCCCTGCTTGTTGCCAACCTTCTCGCCGATGAAGAGCATGGGCGCCTCGTCGCGTTCGCCCTCGCCGATCACCACCGTGCCGTCGATCGGGAGCTTGTTGAGCTCGCGGCGCATGGCGTCCACGGCTGCCTGGTCTGCAGCCTTCTCGTTGCCGCGCCCGCGCAGTCTGGCGGAAGCCACAGCCGCGCGCTCAGTGACGCGGACGAGCTCCAAGGTCAGGATGCGCTCGATGATTTGCCCCGGTTGGACGGTAATGCCTTGCGACATGGACGTGTCGTCTCCCTCTTGAAGGTGGTCGGCGGGTATTTCGTGCCCGCCAGATGATTAATCGCGTTCGATGCGGATGACTTGGGGCGGCTCGGCGATAAGACCATCCCTCGAGATCTTTTCCACCGCCGAACGGATGGATGCCTCCGTCGCCGCGTAGGTGATGAGAACCAGGGACACCGGCGCACCCGAACGGCCGTGAGGATCCTGCGTCGCTGCGATTTCCGAGCGCTTCTGCAGGATGCTTTCCAGGGAGATGTCCTCTTCTGCCATGCGGGTCGCAACACCGGCTGCGACGCCCGGACGGTCGTGGACTGTCAGGCGAATGTAATAGCCGCCCTCATGGCGCTGCATGGGCGCGCGAGGGGCTTTCTCCAGCTGGTCGACAGGCTTGCCGAAGAGCGGCTGCGCGACGCCTGCTGCCAGATCGGCAATGTCTGCCACCACGGCGGAAGCGGTGGCGTCGCCCCCTGCTCCGGGACCGATGAGTGTCAGCTCACGCACGGCATCCGCGTCGATGGTCACAGCATTCGTCACGCCCATGACCTGAGCGATGGACGAGGTGCGCGGCACCATGGTGGGATGCACCCGCTGCTCGATACCGGTATCCGTGCGCTCAGCGACACCGAGCAGCTTGATCCGGAAGCCCAGTTCCTTCGCCATCGCGAGGTCGAGCGGGGTAATGGAGGAAATTCCCTCCACATAGATCGCTTCGGCATCGATCTCGGTGCCGAAGGCAAGGCTCGTGAGAATCGCGAGCTTATGGGCGGTGTCGAAGCCTTCCACGTCGAAAGTGGGGTCGGCCTCCGCATAGCCGAGGCGTTGAGCGTCCTTCAGGCATTCCTGGAAGGTGAGCCCTTCAAGCTCCATGCGGGAAAGGATGTAGTTACAGGTTCCGTTGAGGATCCCGTACAGGCGTGAGACTTCGTTGCCCGGCAGGGCCTCGCGCAAGGTCTTGATGATCGGGATGCCGCCGGCGACCGATGCCTCGAAGGAAATGGACACGCCCTTGCTCTCGGCGAGCTTCGCCAGCGCCAAACCGTGCTTGGCGAGCAGAGCCTTGTTGGCGGTAACCACATGCCTGCCATGGGACAGAGCCGTCTGAACCACTTCGAAAGCGGCTCCGTCCGCACCGCCCACCAATTCGACCACGCAGTCCACATCCGCCGAGCGGGCAAGATCCACTGGATCGTCAAACCAGGTGAAGGGTGAGAGGTCGATGCCGCGGTCCTTGGCCTTGTCGCGGGCAGAAACGGCCATGACCTCGACAGAACGCCCGCCCCTCTGCGTCACAGTCTCGTTCCGGCGCTCGAGAATCCGAATAACCGAAGCGCCAACAGTACCGAGGCCGGCGATGCCCACCTTGAGAGGACGTGTCACGGACAAAAGCTCCCTGTAAAACCGGGTTGCTCTTTACGACTGCCAAGCTCCCATGTCCATGCGGACGCGGAAACTTGGGCTGAGATACGGGCTCCGCCGCGCTTTAGGGGCCTTAGCCCCGGCGTGCCAACGGCACGACGTTGTGTAGGGTATGGTCAGCGCTGTCGAAGAATTTGCGGATATTGCGCGCCGCCTGGCGGATGCGCTGCTCGTTCTCCACAAGGGCGATACGAACATAATCGTCGCCGTGCTCGCCGAAGCCGATACCGGGAGCGACCGCGACATCAGCCTTTTCCACCAGGAGCTTGGAGAATTCCAGGCTCCCCATGCTCCGGAACTTCTCCGGGATCTGGACCCAGGCGAACATGGAAGCGCTAGGGGCCGGAATGGACCAGCCCGCCTTCTCGAAGGCGTCCACCATCACATCGCGGCGCTTCTTGTAGGTGGCGCGCATCTCGCGGATGCAGTCGTCTGGACCATTGAGGGCCGCGGTCGCCGCCACCTGAACAGGGGTGAAGGCACCGTAATCGAGATAGGACTTTACGCGGGCGAGCGCAGCGAGCAGCCGCTCGTTGCCGACGGCGAAGCCGATGCGCCAACCGGCCATGGAGAAGGTCTTCGACATGGAGGTGAACTCCACGGCGACGTCGATGGCGCCAGGTACCTGAAGGATCGACGGCGGCGGATTATTTTCATCGAAGTAGACTTCCGAATAGGCGAGATCCGACAGCAGGATCAGCTCATGCTTTTTCGCGAAAGCCACAAGGTCCCGGTAGAAATCGAGGGAAGCCACGTAGGCCGTGGGGTTCGACGGGTAGCAGACCACAAGCGCTACGGGCTTGGGGATCGAGTGCATCACGGCGCGCTCGGCAGCCACGAAGAAATCCGGGGTCGGCTCGGCGGGAACCGAACGGATCACGCCACCGGCCATGAGGAAGCCGAAGGCATGAATCGGGTAGCTGGGGTTGGGGACGAGGATCACGTCCCCGGGCTCCGTGATGGCCTGCGCCATGTTGGCGAAGCCTTCCTTGGAGCCGAGGGTGGCCACCACCTGCGTCTCGGGGTTGAGCTTCACGCCGAAGCGGCGCTCATAATAGCCGGCCTGGGCGCGGCGCAGACCGCCGATGCCCTTGGACGCCGAGTAGCGGTCCGTACGCGGCTTGCCCACCGTCTCCACCAGCTTGTCGATCACATGCTGCGGAGCCTGCAGGTCCGGGTTGCCCATGCCGAGATCGATAATGTCCGCTCCATTCGCACGGGCGGCTGCCTTAATGCGGTTGACCTGCTCGAAGACATAAGGCGGAAGGCGCTTGATGCGGTAGAAATTAGACATTGTTCTGTCCTCGAGCGGATTTGGATGAATCCGGTATAGATTCTAGCGATTGGTATTGGAATTCGTCTTCTGGCGTGGCCTCTGCGGCGTGTTGACCGGCATCTTGATCGGCTCCGGCGGCGGCGTTCCACCTAAACGGGCCGCAGCCGCTCCGGCGGATTCGTTGCGGGCGCGCAGGGCATCGAGCTCGGATTCGGCTGCCTTGATCTCGTCAGGGCTCCTTGCCGGCGTGGGCCGCCCTTCGACAGGCGTTCCAATCGGCATGTAATCCAGGCTCTGCGGGCGCGACTGGGCTACGAAGTCTGGTGTCGGAGCAGTCTTGGGACCTGCCCCCACCGCAGTCGCAATATCGCGGACCGGATTGGAACCACCTGCGCAGGCTGTGACGTTAGCAGCAACCAGCACGGCCATGATCAAAGCCGGTGCGCGGGATGCCGTCGGAAACTGAATACGCATTGTCGCTAACCTAAGAGAATAACTGCACAGATCGTGGATCGAGCGCTAAGATGCTCGAAATGCTCACCCTGGGCAATGCCGCGAGATAGAGGGAGATCGCCTTATGGACAAGCCATACGGTGAAGAGAAGACCCAGTCTTCAGCTCCAGACTTCGAGGAGCTCTCGCGCAATATGGCCCGTTTTTTCGAGGGGGCGACCAAGGCAACGGCCGCCTATCTCAAGCCGCTGGAAGAGCGGGGCTCCCCTCCGGAGATGGCAAACGACGCCTCGGAGGCGATCAGGACTCTGGGGCGCGTGGCCGAAACCTGGATGAGCGACCCTCAGAAGTCTCTCGAAGCGCAAACGCGCCTCGGCTCTCAATTCCTCGACCTCTGGGCATCGACCCTCAAGAAAGCCCAGGGCGAGCCTGTCGAGCCCGTTGCGGAGCCCGAGGCCAAGGATACCCGCTTCAAAGACCCGGAATGGTCAGAGAATCCCGTCTTCGACTTTCTCAAGCAGGCCTACCTGATTTCCTCCCGCTGGGCGGAGGACATGGTGGAGGAGGCCGACGGCCTCGACGAACGGACGAGGCATAAGGCGCAATTCTACATCAAGCAGATTTCCAGCGCCCTATCGCCCTCGAACTTCCTGCTGACCAACCCCGAACTGATCCGCGAGACGATCAAGGAGAACGGTGCGAACCTCGCACGCGGTATGGCGATGCTGGCTGAGGACATTCAGGCCGGACGAGGCGAGCTCAAGATCCGTCAGACCGATCCCAGCAATTTCAAGGTCGGGGTGAACATTGCCACGACCCCTGGCAAGGTCATCTTCCGCAACGACCTGATTGAGCTGATCCAATACGCGCCCACGACCGAGAAGGTGCTCAAGCGCCCGTTGCTGATCGTGCCGCCCTGGATCAACAAGTACTACATTCTCGATCTGAACCCGGAAAAGAGCTTCATCCGCTGGGCCGTTGCGCAGGGGCTCACCGTCTTCTGCATCTCTTGGGTCAACCCTGCAGAGCAGCATGCCGAGAAGGGTTTCGAGCACTATATGACCGATGGCATCTTCGCGGCGCTCGATGCCATCGAGCAGTCAACGGGCGAGAAAAAGGTGACGGCCATCGGCTATTGCGTCGGCGGCACGCTGCTTGCGGTCACCATGGCGTACATGGCGGCAAAGCGCGACAAGCGCATCGACAGCGCCACCTTCTTCACCGCGCAGGTGGACTTCACCCATGCGGGCGACCTGAAGGTGTTCGCTGACGAAGAGCAGATCCGCACCGTCGAAGCCGAGATGAAGAAGCGCGGGTATCTCGACGGCTCAAAGATGGCCAACGCCTTCAACATGCTGCGGCCCACGGACCTGATCTGGTCGAATGTGGTGAATGTCTACATGAAGGGTCGGGCGCCCACGGCTTTCGATCTGCTCTACTGGAACTCCGACTCCACGCGCATGCCTGCAGCTAACCATGCGTTCTATCTGCGCAACTGCTACCTTGAGAACAAGCTCGCCAAGGGCGAGATGGAGCTTGCCGGCATGAAGCTCGATCTGAAGAAGATCAAAGCTCCTATCTTCAATCTTGCCACCAAGGAAGACCATATCGCCCCTGCCCGCTCGGTATTCGTCGGCTCGCAGATGTTTGGAGGTCCGGTCGATTTCGTGCTTGCAGGCTCAGGCCATATCGCAGGCGTCGTGAACTCGACCACCAAGCCGAAATATCAGTTCTGGACGGGCGGTCCCGCTGAGGGCGAGCTGGAAGAGTGGATGTCCAAGGCCAAGGAGACGACGGGTTCCTGGTGGCCCTATTGGTTTTCATGGATCGAGAACCAGGCGCCGAAGAAAGTGCCTGCGAGGGAGCCTGGCGGCGGGAAACTCGAACCTCTCTGCGATGCGCCGGGGACTTACGTGCTTGCACGGGCTTAGAAGCGGACCTCGCAAGCCCCAACGAAAAAGGCCGGCGTTTCCGCCGGCCTTTTTGCTGTGAACCTTCCGGTCTCAGTACTTGCGAACGATCGGAGCGGCCGGGATGGCGACCTTCGGGTCGTCCCAACGATAGCGCAGGCCCACCGACACGATGTCGACGCTGGCGTCGACATCAGCCACGAAGGGCAACCCTGCGAAATCCTGATGACCCTGCACGATGCGGATGTCGGTTTCCTTGGCGAAGATGTGGGTATAGGAGAGGTCGAACGACAGCTTGTCGCTCCACTGATAGCCAACACCGAGCGAAGCCCAGATGCGGTCATTGTCCGGCAGGCGGGTGGAACGGATTTCCGTGTCGATCGGCGACTGCTCATAGGCCAAGCCGGCGCGCACGGTCCACTGATTGTTCAGCTTGTAGTCCATACCCAGCGAATAGAAGAAACCATCTTCGTAGTTGAGCGGAAGGTCCTGAACGACGGCTCCCGTATTCGCATTCGTGACGAGCGGGGTCTTAAGCACGCTCCAGTTCGTCCACTCGAAGCCGAGATGAACGGTCATGGCTGGCGAGATCACCTGCGACAGACCGACAGTAACTTGGTCGGGGGTCCGGAGGGATGCCTCGATCGGAGTGCGGATCGCGATCGGAGCAACAGCGCCAGCGGGAAGCGTGAAGTCGCCTTCGAGGCTATGCGAAATCGCCGAACGGTAACCGATACCGATGGTCGTTCCGGCGACCGGCGTCAGGGTCAAACCTGCCGTAAAGCCGAAGCCGACATCGTCACCATCGAGAATGCCGCTCGGCTGACCGGGGCGCACGACGGTGCCAGGCACAGACAGAGGCGTCGGGACAGCGCTCTTGAGGCGAATGTCGAAATACTGCAGCGACGGACCGGCAGCGACCGACAGCCAATTGTTCACCTTGAAGCCGATGACCGGGTTGATGTTCAGCGAGAAGATCTTCGAGGAGCGGGAGTAGGCCTGACCGGCCCAGTTCTCGCGAGGATCGGTCACGAGACCGTAGGGTGAGGAGCTGGACAGACCGATCCAGAGCCGGTCGTTGATCTGGTAGGAGCCGTAGCCGGCGGGCACGAGGGCGTCCTGACCGATATCGCCGGAAGCGCCGAAAATGGCGGTTGGCGTCAGGAACGGGTTCGGATCGATCTCAACGCGCGGAATGATCAGCGAAAGATGCGACTCGCTCATCCAACCCGGCATCATCGTGATGACCGCGGGGTTCCAGAACATCGAGGAGAGATAGCCCGAGCCGGATGCGGCACCCGCGAACGAGTAGCCCTGAGCGGTGGCGCTCTGCTCACGGATCGCAAAACCGCCAGCCTGCGCGCCACTTTGGGCGGCGATGAGAGCGGCGAAAGAGACCGCAGCGAGGGACAAAGAACGATGGAGACGGCTCATGTGAAGCTTCCTGCCCTTATTTTGATTTGTTGCGGGGACCCCGCATTAAGGACACTGTGCCAATGCTTTATTTTTGCTGCAATGACCTTATGAAAGTTCCATCACCCCGCGAGCAAAACTGGATACTTACCTAAGTTGCTCACTTTTACTTTGGGTATTGAAAGTCAAATTAAGCAACTTGCATCCAATACATATGGTTCACATGTAAACCAATGTATAAGCCGCACCAAAATGCAATTATGCTGCATCTGCTCTCCCGCGATAAATGACGCTCTTTCTCCACTCTCGTGGCATAACGGCAACATATCTGGACTCAGAAAGTGCATTGTAGGCAGGCGTGAATGTGGCAAATAGAAGCCTGCCGTAACGAGAGGATCGCTTGATGAAGTTGGTGAGATTTGGAGAGGCTGGTCAGGAAAAGCCGGGAATCATCGACAACCAGGGAGAGGTTCGCGACCTCTCGGGGGTCGTCGCTGATATTACAGGCGCCACCCTGTCTCCGGACAGCTTGGCCCGCCTCCGGGATATCGATCCCAGCACGCTTCCGTCAGTTCCTTCAGGCCAGCGCCTTGGTTCCTGTGTAGGCCAGGTCCGCAACTTCATCGCGATCGGCCTTAACTATGCCGATCATGCCGCCGAAACCGGCGCGCCGATCCCGGCGGAGCCCATTGTCTTCAACAAGGCGCCCTCGTGCATTGTGGGCCCGAACGACGATGTTGTTATTCCGCGCGGTTCCCAGAAGACCGATTGGGAGGTCGAGCTTGCCATCGTGATCGGCTCGAAGGCCTCCTATGTTGGAGCCAATGAGGCCCTTGAATTCGTCGCGGGCTACTGCGTCTGCAACGACGTCTCGGAGCGTGAATTCCAGCTCGAGCGCGGCGGCACCTGGAGCAAGGGCAAGGGCTGCCCGACCTTCGGCCCTCTCGGCCCTTGGCTCGTGACCAAGGACGAGATCCCGGACGCCCAGAATCTCTCCATGTGGCTCGATGTGAATGGCGAGCGCATGCAGAACGGCTCCACCAAGACCATGATCTTCAACGTGGCGCAGATCGTTTCCTACGTCTCGCACTTCATGATCCTCGAGCCGGGCGACGTGATCACCACTGGCACGCCTCCCGGCGTCGGCATGGCCCTCAAGCCGCCGCGCTATCTCAAGCCCGGCGACGTGGTGAGCCTCGGCATCGAGGGCCTTGGCGAGCAGCACCAGCGTTTCGTGGCTTTCGAAGAGAAAGCGCTGGACACGAGCAAGGGCCGTCAAGGCCATTAACAAAAAGGCCTCCTGAGTGGAGGCCTTTTTATTTACGCCAATCCAAGCATGAGCTGGATGTTCTGCACGGCCGCGCCCGAAGCGCCCTTCCCGAGATTGTCGAGGCGCGCCACCAGCACGGCGTGATTGTAGCTGTCGTGCTGGAAGACGAAGAGTTCCAAGCGATCGGTATCGTTGAGCGCCTCGGGCTCGATGCGCTCTATCTTCTTGCCCTCCGAAACTGTCGGGACGACATTGACCAAGCCTCCGCCCCGGTAGCGCTCCATCAACGCCTTCTCCAGATCGGCGGCTTTCGGCTTGCCCGGAAGCATATCGAGGTGAAGCGGGATGCTTACCAGCATGCCCTGCCGGAAATTGCCCACGGACGGAATGAAGATCGGCCGACGGGTCAGGCCGGTGTATTTCTGCAGCTCAGGCACGTGCTTGTGTTCGAAGCCGAGGCCGTAGAGTTCGAAGGCGGGAGCCGTGCCTGCCTCGTAGGCCTCGATCATGGAGCGACCGCCACCGCTATAGCCGCTCACGGCGTTCACGCTGATCGGATAATCGGTTGGGATGAGGCCCGCATCGACCAGCGGCCGCAACAGCGCAATGGCGCCTGTGGGATAGCAGCCCGGATTGGCAACCCGGTCAGCCGTCGAGACAGCCTGCTTCTGCTCAGGAGCCAGTTCCGCGAAGCCGTAAGCCCATCCGGAAGCGACTCGGTGCGCCGTGCTGGCATCGAGGATCTTCGGCTTCTTGCCATTGAGGCCGTCGACCAGAGACACCGTCTCGCGCGCAGCGTCATCGTGCAGACAGAGCACGACAAGATCGACATCGGCGAGAATTTCGCGCTTGGCCTCCGGGTCCTTGCGGCGAGCCGGATCGATACTGCGGATCGCGACGCCATTCACATCCGTGAGGCGCTCGCGGATGCCGAGGCCCGTCGTGCCTGCCTCGCCGTCGATGAAGACGGTTTTCGTGGCCTGCGAGAGGTCTGCAGAATTCTGGGTCATGGTTGTCATGGTCGATACGCTCCACCTTTGGCCGCCGATGGGTTCAGTCACATATAACCGATTTAGCTCTGAGCAAAGGACGACCGCATCAACCGCGTTCCCCTCTGTCGCAAACAAAAAGGGCGGCCCGAGAGCCGCCCTTTTCGAAAACCATAGCCTGGAAGCGATTAGCGCTTCGAGAACTGGAAGCTGCGGCGGGCCTTGGCCTTGCCGTACTTCTTACGCTCGACGACGCGCGGATCGCGGGTCAGGAAGCCTTCCTTCTTGAGCGGGCCGCGAAGCTCCGGCTCGTAGTAGGTCAGCGCCTTGGCGAGGCCGTGACGGACCGCGCCGGCTTGGCCGGAGAGGCCACCGCCGTTGACGTTCACGACGATGTCGTACTGGCCTTCGCGCTGAGCGATCTGCAGCGGCTGCGACAGGATCAGGCGGAGGACCGGACGAGCGAAGTAAACTTCGACAGCGCGGTCGTTGATGACGATCTTGCCGGAACCGGGCTTGATCCACACGCGGGCGACAGCGTCCTTACGCTTGCCGGTGGCGTAAGCGCGACCCAGGGAGTCGAGCTTCTGGACGTGCTTCGGAGCTTCCGGAGCGGCGTTCTGGGTGTTGGTGCCCAGATCGGCGAGAGACTGAAGGGTCGCCATGGATTAGGCCCTCACGTTCTTGGCATTGAGGGAACCGACGTCCAGGACTTCCGGCTGCTGAGCGGTATGAGGATGCTCAGCGCCGCCGTAGACGCGCAGGTTGCCCATGATCTGGCGGAAAAGCGGGCCGCGGGGGAGCATGCGCTCCACAGCCTTCTCGACGACGCGCTCAGGGAAGCGGCCCTCAAGAATGAAGCGCGCGGTGCGCTCCTTGATACCGCCCGGATAGCCGGTGTGGTGATAGTACACCTTCTGCTCGCGCTTGCGGCCGGTGAACACCACCTTATCGGCGTTGATGACGATGACGTTGTCGCCGCAGTCGACGTGGGGCGTGTAGCTTGCCTTGTGCTTACCGCGCAGGCGCATCGCAACGACCGAAGCAAGGCGGCCTACCACGAGGCCCGTTGCGTCGATCACAACCCACTTCTTCTCGACCTCGGCGGGCTTCAGCGAAGTCGTAGTCTTCATTGCGCTGGTTCCCGTTGAGAGCCCTATCGGGCTCAGGTTCTGAAAAACGACAAACCGCCGCGAGATGCGGCGGCGAGTGAGAGGGTGTTTAGTGAGTTTAACGCCCCAAGTCAACAGACTTTGACACACAAGGAATTCAATAAAACACGAATAATATCAGTTACTTGAACCATATAGGTACCTGTATACCACATAAACTGTATTCAGATACCACATTTGCATTTCAGAGTTCAGCGCACTCCGGCAGCTTCCGCATTGCCGATAGCAACGAGACGCTTTGCCGAGGATTCAAGGTCGCCTCGTTGGCACACATGGTCATGGCACGGCATGCGGCTTTGGGCTCGGACGGCCAAGGCAGAGACCCGGCAATCGCCTCAATGCATTTCGCATGTGCGTTCTTAGCTTCCCAAGGCATTCTCTCAGGAATCAAAAGCGGGCCAAGCCACGCATAGCCTGCAAAGGCGAGCAGAGAACCAACAATAATGCTCCAGCCAACGAGGTATTTGAGCGGCATCTTCATGAGGGAATCGAATACGTGCCTGTGGCATGACAAACCACGTCGGCGCGGCCTTCCGAGTAGATCGACACCTCCCCTACTGCGAGGCGCTTGCCCAGCTTCAGCAGCCTGCACTCACCGATGAGGTCGCGTGCCTCCGGCTTACGCAAGAAGTTGAAGCTGAGACTGGTCGTAACGGCGAGCGCTACCGGACCGATATGGGCGAGGATTGCGGCATAGAGCGCGACATCGGCTAGCGCCATCATGGATGGTCCCGAGATGGTGCCGCCCGGCCGCAGGTGCCGCTCGTGATAAGTCATCCGCATGCGAGCCGAGAGCGGCCCGACCTCCTCGATGAAGTAAGTCTGTCCGCCAATGTGCAGCTGAGGAAACTCCCGATCCAGGAACGCAGCCAGATCGTCCTTGGTCATGATCGGGTGATGGAATGCCATGCGTCAAATGCCCGTTGAACTGCCCTGCCCTATCCCATACGTTCTCGCCATGGATCACAGCAATTACCCGAACGATTATATCCGCGGCATTCTCAACAGCGTGAAGACCATCGCGCTCGTAGGTGCTTCAGCGAATTCCGCCCGCCCGAGCTGGATCGTCACCAAGTACCTCTTGGAACGGGGCTATGACGTGATTCCAGTCAATCCGGGCCTCGCAGGCGGGGAACTGCTGGGCAAAACGGTGTATGGATCGCTGGCCGAGGTGCCGGGCCCTATCGATATGGTCGAGATCTTCCGCAACTCGGAAGCCGCCGGGCCTATCACGGACGAGGCGCTCGCCCTTGCTCCCCTCCCAAAGGTAATCTGGATGCAGCTCTCCGTGCGCAACGAAGAAGCTGCCGCCAAAGCCGAGGCCAAGGGAATCAAGGTCGTGATGGATCGTTGTCCCAAAATCGAATTCGGTCGCCTCTCAGGCGAGATTTCTTGGCAGGGCGTGAACTCGCGGATGCTCAGCTCGAAGAAACCGGTCCTTTCCGGCAAGGGCTTCCAGAAGCTGGGCCTTAATCGCCCATAAGTCTTAAGCGGGGCCCTCAACACCTCCTTGACCCGACGAACGTTTCGTTCTTTAAAGAGAACACAACGTTACTGTTAAGGAAAAGGGCTCCCGCCATGTCTGATCGTTTGCCAGGCTTCAACACGCTTGCCATCCATGCGGGGGCAGCCCCCGATGCTGCGACGGGCGCTCGGGCGACGCCGATCTATCAAACGACCTCGTTCGTGTTCGACGACGTCGATCATGCCGCTTCCCTGTTCGGCCTGCAGGCCTTCGGCAACATCTATTCGCGCATCGGCAACCCGACCTGCTCCGTCCTGGAAGAGCGCGTGGCCGCCCTCGAAGGCGGGACGGCAGCATTGGCAGTCGCATCGGGGCACGCAGCGGAATTCCTGACGTTTCACACGCTGCTTCAGCCGGGCGATGAATTCATCGCGGCCCGCAAGCTCTATGGCGGTTCGATCAACCAGTTCAATCACGCCTATAAGAACTTCGGCTGGAACGTGGTCTGGGCCGATTCCGACGATCCTTCGTCCTTCGAGGCTGCCATTACCCCGCGTACCAAGGCGATTTTTGTCGAGTCCATCGCGAATCCAGGCGGCGTGATCGTCGACCTTCAGGCGATCGCCGCCATCGCCAAGAAGCATCGCATTCCGTTCATCGTCGATAACACGATGGCTTCGCCTTACCTGATCCGTCCGTTCGAGCACGGTGCCGACATCATCGTGCACTCGGCCACCAAGTTCCTGGGCGGTCACGGCAACTCGGTCGGCGGCTTGATCGTGGATGGCGGCTCGTTCAATTTCGCAGGAGACGACCGTTATCCCATGCTGTCCAAGCCGCGTCCGGAATACGGCGGGATGGTGCTGGGCGAAACCTTCGGCAATTTCGGCTTCGCCATTGCCTGCCGCGTACTCGGCCTGCGCGACCTCGGCCCCGCCCTATCCCCGTTCAACGCCTTCCTGATCCTCAACGGCATCGAAACCCTGCCGCTTCGCATGCAGCGCCATTCGGATAATGCCTTGGCTGTTGCCGAACATCTCGCCAACCACAGCAAGGTATCCTGGGTCAGCTATCCCGGCCTGCGCTCCGACCGCTATCATAACCTTGCCAAGCAATACTGCCCGAAAGGCGCTGGAGCCGTCTTCACCTTCGGCCTGAAGGACGGCTACGAGGCGGGAGTGAAGCTGGTTTCGAACCTCAAGCTGTTCTCGCACCTCGCCAATATCGGCGATACGCGCTCTCTGGTGATCCACCCCGCCTCCACCACTCATCGCCAGCTTACGGACGAGCAGAAGACCCAGGCCGGTGCAGGCCCCGAGGTGGTGCGCCTCTCCATCGGCCTTGAGGACACGGACGACCTGATCGAAGATCTCAACCAAGCCCTGGATGCGGCGTAAGCCCTCCTCCAACAGGAACACGTCATGCCCGGCCTAGCGCCGGGCATTTATTTCAGTCACTGCCAGCCGAAATCAAACTGCCGCCGTCTGAAATGCTTCCACGCAATCTTGCCTATACAGGGGTGGCTTCCCGGAGTTTCCAAAGCCATTCCCACAAGGAGCGAGTTCGGCACGTGCCAAGCCAGCACAGGCAATAAAAAAGGCGGCCTGAAGCCGCCTTTTTCTCATTCGGAAAACTGTCGGCTCGTTACGCAGCGCGCGAGGAGCCGCCGGCCTTCTTGTAGGTGTTGTGAATGGCATTGAGAGAACGCTCAAGAGCCGTCCAAAGACGTCCGATTTCCTCGGCGCCTTGAGAATTGGGCTTGTACTCCCGTGCGCCTTCGCCGGTTGCGAGGGACAACGTGAGTTCAGGGCGGTGGGTGATCTGACCGGCCCATACAGGCACCTGCAAGGCATTGAGCGCACCGCGGGCATCGGCCACGACTGGATCTTCCTTGTCGCCGTGCTTAGCCGGGGCCGCGTTGATCACCGCAGCATAGGGCTTACGCATCTCACGCGCGAACTGGACCGTATCCTGCAAAGCCGCGATGTCGAACAGGCTCGCGCGAGCTGGGATGATGACGAGGGTCGCGTGCTTGATGGCTTCGGCAACGATTGGCGACTTGTTGGGAGGAGTGTCGATGAGAACCCACTCGTAACCGTCACGCTTGGCGTCCCGCAGCGCATCGCCGAGATTGCGCACATTGTGCTTCAGGCCAAGATACTCCTGATCGCGAATCTTGTGCCAGAGAGAAAGGGACCCTTGCGGATCGTTGTCGATCAGCAGCGTCTTGCGGGACGGATTGGCAATATAGCTCGCGAGATGTGCAGCGAGCGTGCTCTTACCCGAGCCGCCTTTCCGCGAAGCAAAGACCAGCACATTCATGCCTGACTCCTCATAAGCCGTTTCCTGAAGCCCGCCGCCCTCTGCTTAACGCGAGCTTAATATTGTTCATCTGTAGCAGAACAAGACCTGATTTCCTAACTCGACCTTCGATCACTCTGTGCATATCCCCAAGCAGTGAGTGCGTTTTTGCTCAGAAAATGCTTCCGCAAGGGCAGGAAGATAGACCCTTCAACTGCATCATTCCGCTGGTCCAGCAATGGAGACGACAGCTCGAAAGCAATTCAAGCGGCCAGGAAAATAAGAACCCGCAACATAATAGATGAAAGTAGGTTTTAGATCCCGCGATCAAGCAAATTGGCAGGACTATTTCCTTTGGATTACGCGCTTTTGCAACCCCATATCAATACCGGAACCACCCTCGAAGCTAGTCGTTAAGCTCCCGACTTCACCAGTTATGGAGAGCTGACAATGTCCAAGAAGATTCTGTTTGCAGGTGCCGTTCTCATGGCCCTTACCCCCGCCGCTGCCTTTGCTCAGGACCCGGCTGCAGGCGGCGCTGCTGCCGGTGCTGCGACGGGTGCCGTTGGCGGCGCCATCGTTGGCGGCCCGATCGGCGCAGCCGTGGGTGGCGTGACGGGCGCGATTGTCGGCGGCCTTGCCGGCGAGTCTCAGCCCCGCTTCCGTCAGTACGTTGTGACCCAGGGCGTGCCGTCCTACCGCTACACGGAAGAAGTTCGCGTGGGTGCCACACTCCCCGCTTCCGGCGTGCAGTATTATGAAGTTCCGGCCGAGTACGGCGTGACCAACTACCGCTACACCGTGGTCAACGACACCCCGGTTCTGGTCGAGCCCGGCACCCGCCGCATCGTTCAGGTCATCCGCTAATCTTTAAGCCGGATGGACAGAGTTAGGGCGGCCTCAGGGCCGTCCTTCTTCTATTCAGGCTGCGCTTACGCGGGCATGGGCAGTCGCCATGGCGAGCACGGCCATAGCAAGTACCTGATGCGCCAACCCTGCCCAGAGCGGCACGACGAGCAGAAGCGTTACGATGCCGAGAACCATCTGCGCAAAGACAAGGCCCGCTATACCCGTGGCACGCCGGGCCGCCGCCGATCCCAGAGCCTTGCGGCGCAAGCTCCAAGCATGCCAGAGGGCAAAAGCAATGAGCACATAGGCCAGCATGCGGTGGTTGAACTGGACCAGAACAACATTGTCGACGAAGTTCTCGATCCAAGGCTTTACAACGAACAGAGCTTCCGACGGTGGGACCAAGGCGCCATCCATGAGCGGCCAAGTATTGTAGGTATAGCCGGCTTTCGAGCCTGCAACGAGGCCGCCTAGGGCGATCTGCGCTAGGACAAGGCCAACCAAAACACGCGGCGCAACGCCTGCACTCTGCTCAGCTGGAGAAGCGCTGCGGTCTTTCAGGCCCGCTGCGACCCACACCAGACAGGCCAGAATCACGCTCGCGACCGTCAGATGCAGGGTGAGCTTGATCGGGGCGACAGCCGTCATGCCAGGCTCAAGGCCTGAGGCCACCATGATCCAGCCGATCGCGCCCTGCAGCCCTCCAAGGGCGCCGATACCGAGAAGAGTAAGAGCAAGCCTGCCCTTGATGATGCCTCGCGCCCAGAACCAGACCAATGGCAGGAAAAACACCAAACCGATGAGGCGGCCAAGCTGGCGGTGGCCCCATTCCCAGCCATAGATGAACTTGAATTCGGACAGGGTCATGCCCTTGTTCACGAGCTCGTATTGCGAAATCTGCCGGTACTTTTCGAACTCGGCCTGCCAAGCCTGCTCCGTAAGTGGAGGGATGGCCCCGGTAACCGGCTTCCATTCTGTAATCGAGAGGCCCGATCCCGTCAGGCGAGTGGCTCCGCCGACCGCGATCATCAGCACCACGAGCGCCGCAAGGATATAGAGCCAGGTTCTCACGAGAGTCGTGGAGCGCGATTGGGCTTTGGGCAGACGCGCCAGCGGCACGCCCTGACTTGAGGCTGCGACAGCCATGCTCTTCTCACCGATGATTTAAGACTTGAACCCAGGATACGGCCTGTCACATAGAGGCTGAGCCTCTCAGAGGCAATCAATGCCAGTGACGCACCGCCATGCATGCGGTGGGGATGAGAAGGGTTTGATCATGGGCATGCGAGTGCGCAAGCTGATCGGAACGGTGGTGATGCTGGTATTCATCACGACCTATGCGCTGTTTGCCATGGCCGTGGCGGAGGGGCGGATCACCGAGGCCCCCAAGCTCGTCCAAACCCTGGCCTATATCGTGCTCGGCCTGATCTGGATCGTGCCTCTCATGCCGCTCATCCGGTGGATGGCGAAGCCCGACAAGCAGCCTTAAGCCCCGCCGATTCCCTCGATGATCTTGCCTGTCCCGCCGCAATTCGGGCAGGACGTCACGCCGATCTGCCCGCTGCCCTTGCATTCGGGGCAGATATTCTCGCCAGCGCCCGGCGCTCCGGGTTCGGCCTGATCACCAGGATTGAGTTTCGGCTGATCGGCAGCAGGTTGGTTGCGCGGTGTGTCGCTCATGGCAGGCCTCGCGTTATGGCTCACCCGTCAACGCGGCACCGGAATCGAGGTTTCTCAACTCGACCAAAAGAAAAGGCCCGCTCGAAAACGGGCCTTCTCCGATACAATAAGAATTCAATCAGTGGCACACTTGGCGGGAGCGGTATTCCCAGCCCCAGCCCGGCACCCATTCGCGATAGCGCTCAGTGGAGCAACGCTCCACATAAACGCGGCGCGGACGCTCGCGGTACACGACCGGAGCCGGCTCCTCCACATAGACGCGAGCTGGCGGCGGCGGCGGAGGCGCAACATAGACAGGCGCCGGAGCTGCGTAAGCCGGCTGCTGGGCCACTGTCGCGCCGACGATGGTGCCGACCGCAAGACCGCCGAGAACACCGACAGCAGCCGCTGCGCCGGGAGACATTCCGCGGTCGCGAGCGGCGGCAGGCTCGGCGACGGCGAGACCGGAGACCAGCGCCAGAGCGGCAGCCGTGCCGGAGAAGAATTTGAACAGCTTCATGGATCGTCACCTACAAGCAGGAGGGAGATTCCGCTCTCCCTTTCTTGTCACCGACGATAGCTCCACAAACCTCACTGGAAGCTGAACAGATTATGGCAAAGCAGCGGCGGAACCTTGTTTCAAGTCAGATGGTGAGCGAAGTCTTAACGAAAGCACCCGCCCACCATTCTGATCAATCGTTCGTGGTACGCAGAGGCACCGAAAGGAGTACACGCACCAGATCCGCCTGTCGGTTGGTTTCCGTTTTCCTGAAGAGATTCTTCAGGTGGAAAACCACAGTGGTCTGGGCGACTTCAAGCTCCTCGGCGATCTGATCGAGACGCTTGCCATCGATGAGCATAAGCGCCACGCGGGTTTCGGATGGCGTCAGATTATAGAGCCGTACAAGGGTATCGCCGGAAACCTTTGTGCGCTGCTCGGTGTCGATCACCAGCAGCACCACCGCATCGGGACGCTCGTCCACCGAGAAGCGCTGCCCCGGCACGAGCACCAGATAGGGACGTCCGCCCGAATTGCGCGGGAACGATACAATCTCGTCGAGAGCCTCTTCCTCGAAGGCCCTTTCTATCGACTGATGCAGCTTCGTGTTCTGTTTCGAGATCGCACCCTTCAGAACGCCTCCCGATACGCTGAGGCCGTCGTTCTCGCCGACGATACGCTCAGCTTCCTTGTTCATCAGCCGGACGCCCCCCTTCTCATCGACGATCACGACGCCGACGAGGAAACGGTCGAAGGCGAAGGTTGCCTTGTAAAGCGCCTCGACGGTGCGTCCGCGCGACGACTTGAGGATTTCCTGCCAAGCCTCTTCAGCGCGGCTCACGGCGCTGGACTGCACGCGCGCGACCTGATTAAGGCGAGCCTCGATGGTGGCGAGCAGAATCTCGTAATCGATCGGTTTGACGAGGTAATCGTCCGCGCCGGCCTGTTTGCCGACGAGCACGTCGTTCCGCTCGGCTAGGGCAGTCAGAAAGATGAAGGGAACATCCGCCTTGTCCCCCTGATCGCGGATCGCCTTGAGCACGTCGTAACCGCCGAGGCCGGGCATGGTGATGTCGCAGAGAACGAGATCGGGACGCTCGCTTTCGAGCAGGCTGAGGGCTTCGCCACCGTTCGAGGCCTGAAGCACGCGGTAATTGGCGGCTTCCAGTTCCTCGGCGAGGTCTGTCCTCAAGTCATCTTCGTCTTCAACGCAGAGAATCGTTTTCTGAGCATTCATGGGTCTGGTCATTTATGCAGCCTGCTGCGCCTGATCGGCATTCGATAGCGGCAAGTCGAACGTAAACAACGATCCTCCGGCCTCGTAGCTTTCCACTTGGATGTCCCCCCCGTGCAAGTGCATGATTCTTTGTGCAAAATTTAACCCAATGCCAGTCCCAGCGATACCAGAGGCTGTGCGGGCACGATAGAACCGATCGAAGATCTTAGGCAACTCGTCCGCCGGAATGCCGATTCCCCAGTCGCGGACCGAGCAGAAGGCTCGCGCTCCTTCTGTCCAGACCTTGATCTCTACGACCGGGTTTTCACCGGAATACTTGACCGCGTTCGTCAGGAGATTGAGGACGACCTGCTCGATAAGCATGCTGTCGCAATAGACCTTCACGGGCAGTTCAGGCACATCGAACCGGATGTCCGCGTGAGAATTCAGCTCGCTCTGGCGTTCGCAAATATCCATGATGAGATAGACGAGCTCGCAGGGCTCCGGATTCAGCTCGATCCGGCCCGCATCGAGCTTCGCCGCGTTCAGCACGCTTTCCACCAGGCGGGTCAGGCGAGTGCCTGCGTTCCGGATCTTCTGGATCCGGTTCGAGAGTTCGTCGGGTGTCAGGTTGGGGCCGCGCCTGAGAATGCGCTGAGCGCTTGAGTCGAGGATCGCCAGCGGCGTGCGGAACTGATGGGAGACCATCGAGACGAAGTTGCGGTAGGCATCCGTCGTTTCGCGCTCACGGTCCAGGGCTGATTGCAGGGCGTTGGCCACCTGCTTGTAGCCCGAGATGTCAGTAAGACGCACGAAAATCGTCGCTCCATCCGCCTTCGTGATGGATAAGCGCGCCCACACATCCTTCTTGATAAGGAGGTCGATCTCGATCTCGTCGAAAGGCGGTTGAGCCACCAGGAGACGTTGGTCAGCGCCTTCGCACATGGCAAAGCAGCGCAGGAAAACAGGAAGGCTCATCTCCTCCCGACACCAGAAGGCGACGGGAGCGGCGGCCCAGATCTGCTCGTTCGCGAAGAGGAGTTTGCCTGTCCAATCGAAGGCTGCAAACCCTTCCGATGCGGATTCGATCGCCGCGATCAGACGGCGCTCGGCCTGCCGCAGAGCGGCGGTGCGTTGCAGGATCTTAATCTCAAGGTCGAAATTCTGGCGCTCGGCCTGCTTGCGGGCGAGCCACTGCTCGGTGACGTCGCGCATGAAGGCGATGCCGAGCTTTCGGTGAGCCATGGAAACTGGAAAGCAATTGATCTCCAAGCAGCGCTGCTGCCCATCCGCGTCGGTTGCCTCGTCTTCGAATACGGAGCTCGTTCCCTCGATCGCGAGCCTGAAGGACCGCACGACATCCTCTTTCGCGAAAAGAGGGTCGAGCTCCTGCATCAGCCGCCCGACGGCCATATCCGGCTTGACGTTCAAAACGCCTTCCATGCCCGGATTCCAGAGCAGGCATTCCTGGTTCTCGTCAAACATGACGATACCCTGGTTGCTCACGTTATTGATGACGAGGTTGGAGAGTTCCTGCTCCTGCTGCAGGAGTTCTTTGGCCCTGTTTGCTTCCTGAATGCCACGGAACAGGCGAAGGAGCAGGAAAGCCGCGCTTATGACTATGCCGGTCAGGAAAGCAAAGCTCTCCAGCACGACCTGCATATACATCTCTCTCTTGGCTGAGGCCTCCGTACGGTTCAGCAGCATGACCTCATTGGCCGCAGCCTGAAGTGTATAGCCCAATTCACGAACCTGGCCCCTCAGCCGACGGGCCTCTTCGGCGCTCATGTTGCTGTCGACCATCTTCTCAGCGAGCGTAAGCTGGAGATATGCCGTCTTGAGATCACCAAGCAGGTCCACCTTGTTGATCACTTCGGCCTGAGGCCCCTCCAGCAACACGCTGATGCGGCTTATGAGGATCGCCAACCGGAACTCGGGAGTCTGCTCCAGCTGGGTGCCGGTTTCGCCTCCTGCATAGCGGGCCAGGCTTTCGGCCATGAGCACCGCCTCGAACTGGGATTGGGAAATCATCCAGAGGTTGGTATGCGTGTCTTCGCTTCGGAGATCGCGCTCAATATTGAACAATCGCGCGACGGCGAAGCTCAAGCAGATGGCGAGAACCGCCATCGCCAGAAGCGTCACCAATCCCGCTTTGTGGTTCTTCACATTGAGCTTCATGGTCACTCGACATGCAGCTTGTTCAACTGCCAGATCCAGCGCGAGTCATAGATCTGCGCCTGCAACTCCGGATAAGCGTCCCGCGGATATACGATCCACAAAGGTCCCTTATCGCGCAACTTCAGCACCTGGCCGTCGACGCGCATGGCGATAATGGGCTCGTATTTCATATCGTCCAAGGGGATCTGGATCTTGTAGTTGTTCAGGGCGGAAGCCTGCATGGATGAGCCTTTGGCCCCCGCCCGCTCCAAAACCGCGCGCAGCGAAACGCCTTCGAAAAGCTGCTTCTTGTCTGTCAGCGCTGACCCGGTGGTGAACGAGGCCTTTCCCAAAGCCTCAAGCATCTGGCGATCGAAGTGCGCTTCGCCATCGACATTGGTTTGCTCGATCTTGCCGGAAACCTTCAGAAGGACGGGCCCTTGGGGGCGAGGCAAAGTCTCGGCAGCCTGGGCCGCACTGGACCCGGCCAGCAAAGTCGCCAGCATTCCCAGCAGCATGACGTAACGCATTTAAACCCGCCCCCGAGAGTACGTTAGAACATATGCTTATTGGATGATTTCCGGACAAAAATCCAGAGCTTTTCAGGGAAAACCGGCAACCGCGATTCAGAAGCCAGGGCTCTCAAGAGAGTATCTGGCTCTACGTTCTTTCTACGCCTCTGGGGTAGACAGTTACTTTGTTGCAAATATTCTGAAAGCATTTCGCTCATCTCGATGGTCGATTGACCTCACATCACGGCACTCGCTCTGGAAATATTTGCAAGCTTGACGGAAGAGAGTGTAACTTTGCCCTCTGAACCAAAGCATGACGCTGCATGATTGCAATTCGGGAGTCCTCAATGCGCAAACTCACAGTAACCCTGGCAGGTGCAGGCGTGGTCGCGGCCACGCTCCTCGGCGCCGGCCTTCCGGCCCAGGCAGAGCCGGCCCGCAAGCCAGCTCTCTCCAAGCTTGAGCGGGCCTATCCGAACGAGAGCTATGCTCAGTACTACCGGCGCGGCTATCGCCCCTATTATCGTCACCGCCACTACCGTGGTTATGACGGCGGGTCCGCATTGGCAGCCGGCGCCGTCGGCTTGGCGGCCGGAGCGCTGATCGGCAGCGCGATTGCCAGCCAGGCTCAGGCGGCTCCTCCCCCGCCCCCCGGTACGGTGGACCCTCAGCTTGCCGCCTATTGCGCCCGCAAGTACCGCTCCTACGATCCGGTAACGGGCACTTTCCTCTCGACCAACGGCATGCGCTACGTCTGCACATACTAAGCAGAAACGCCACGAAAGCACCGACCCACCGCTCGACGCGGTGGGTTTTTTGTCTCTGGCGTTGCACCTTGCATTCCGCCCAAAGGCTTTACGTTCAGAGCCTGCGCGTTAGAACAGGCTGCAAGTTTTAACTCCAACAAAGGATATGCCCATGGCTCTTCCTCCCGACAGCGGCGGCACAGTCATTCCTCCCATGGAGGCAGCCATCGTGACCGCTAGCAACATGACGGAGCTAGAGCTCGTGCTGCCTGACATGGGCGATGAAGACCTGCCCGAGATCGCGATCTTTCTTGTAGCCTGCGCCATGCGCTTCCACAGCGACCCGAGCTTCGTGCAGGAGCAGCTTGAATGGCTCGTCAGGATGCACGACACCGAAGTTGACGAGGGCATGAAGCCCGATCAGCTGAACTCCGCCAACGACGATTGAGAGCCGGTCCTTCCGGCTCTTACTCGAGAAAGACGACCGGGGTGCCCTTCTTGACCATCCCCGCCAACTCTTCCACGTCCCAGTTCGTCAACCGCACGCAGCCGTTGGAATAGGCCTTGCCGACCTTCTCTGGCTCAGGCGTTCCGTGGATTCCGAAAGTCTCGACGGAAAGATCGATCCAGACGGAGCCGACAGGATTATTAGGCCCCGGCTTGATCTCGAACTTTTCCTTCGCCTTCACTCCCTTGAAAGCGTAGTCCGGATTGTAGGTGTAATTGGGATTGCGCGCGACTGCCCGCACCTCGTGCTTGCCTGTCGGCGCAGGTTTTTCCTCGCTACCGATGGAGGCGGGATAGACCGCAATCACTGCGCCGTCCTTACCGAGCACCCGGACGACGTGTTCGCTCTTGACCACTTCAATCTTCTCGATGTCGGCTGAATTCTTCTCCGCAGGCTGGGCTGCGACATTTGCTACGACAATGGTCGTGCCGGCCTTATCGAAGGACGTCTCGGGATTGAGTTCCTTCAAAAGGTCCACATCCATGTGGAATTTTTCGGCGAGGAGCTCCTCCGGACTTGAGTAGGACAGGCGTTCGAGATCCGCCTGCTCCTCCATCTTGTCGGGGATGGGGGTGAATGGCCCTTTCACATCATCTTCGGTGATCGTGTACTCGACGAGCGCGGGATCGCTGGAGGTCTCGCTCAACTTGGCCCAGAGCTCGTCGTCGAGCACGCCATCGGCTTTCAGGCCCTTTGCCTTCTCAAAAGCCTTCACTGCGTTCTTCATGTTCTCGCCATTGCGCCCGTCGACGACGCCGGGAGAAAACCGTGCGCGGTCGAGCAGAACCTGCGCCTTGATCATGACCGGGCTGACTTCCTTCTCAGGCTTGGCGGAGAGATCCGAGGCGTTCACCGCCTCCATGCTTAGTTGCTCAGGGGCAGCGGCCAGAACTCCCGTGGCGATCATCGTGCCTATAGCAGCAAACATCAGCGTTTTCATACTTCAACTCCACCATACCAGCCTCCCGATGAGGCTGGAGACATGACAAAGGCGAAAGCCTTCGCGGTGTTCCCTTCACTCATTGGCAGATGCGGTAATCGCCCTTGCGCGCGCGCATATCGAGATGAAGGTGATCGCCATGATCGGCATCCGCACCCGGTCCGAGCACGGTCGAGAAGATCGCGCAGGCCTCTTTCTGAATAGCGGATTGGAAGGCAGCCTCCGGGGAACCCTCAGCCTGGAATTTGATCGTCAGGGGCCCGCTCTTGTCGAACTCAAAGCCCATCACGTCGACCCCGTTGCCGAACGCGTGCTCGCTGAGCTTCGCTCCAGAGCGCTGGTCTCTGCATTGATATGACGTGCCGATCAGGATCTTTTTCGGCGCAGCCTTCAAATGCTCACCGGCCCTAGGCACGACGACCTCACCGACCCATCGAGCCAACCCTTCCGCGTATCGGCATTCCATGAGGGAGACAGGAGAAATCTCCACGCCGTTCGGCAGCCCGGAGACCGACACGGGGTTGGCGATCTTGCAGGCGTTCTCCTGCACCGGCGGACGCTTTTCGAAACGCAGACCGAGTTTTTCGAGATTGTCGATGCAGGCCTTGTCCGCCTCGCTGACCTCGGAAACCTTTTGCTGGTCTTCCCCAGCGGGTGGCACCTGTGGCTCCTGTGTCGCTGGTTCGGGCCGATCGGGCCTTGGCGGCGGCAGAGGGGCCGACGACGGCAGAGCAAAGCCATAGCCTGGGAGGCTGAGTGCCGCTCCAATGAGCATAGGGAGAATGCATCGCATCGAACGACGCCGGACGCGTCGCCTGCGCCAGTTTGGAGGTATGACCGCGAGCCTTGCCATGCCTAATCAACCGAGCTTGGCATTCGCGCGTTCCATTCATCCTTTTGGATGGCTTGCAGCCTCGTCAGCCCGCACCACTTTTTTACCATAATCCCCGCGAGCTGCGTTGCCGCGGCTGCATGGTCTATTCTTGAGGCGAAAGGACGTGTGATGAGTCTGATTTCGTTACCGTCAATCGAGTATGGCGAGGCACCGGCGTCAGGCCCGACACTGCACGGGTTCCAGGAAAGCCACTGCACGAAGCGGGCAGCTGAACTGCAGGCGAAAGTAGAACGGCTGCGGGCCCTGCTTCAGGAAGCCGAAGAGAGGTTGCGTTATGAACAGAGCCGGTGGCCCGAAATCGGCGAATTCGTCCGCTGCCCACTCACCGGGTTCTTCGGGCAGGTGACGAATATCAGGCCCCGCCCTCATGGCCGTCCCTGGGTCGAAGTGCTGCTTTATTTGGGCAAGGATATGCCGGGGCACACCACCATCGACCTCTATGAGAACTGGGAACTGATGGACGCGCCTGAGCAGGATACGCAGTTCGACGACTGAAGCCTTCAAACCATGCGAATGCCCGAGACCGCGCATCCGCGGTCTCGGCACAAACCAGTGACTGGATGCAAACTCAGTGCGTCGCCACGGAACGCACATCCTCGGAAATGGAGGGGCTGGGAAGAGACGACTCGACCAATGACGGCGCGGGCCTGACGATCTGGGTCGGCTCGAAAGCCTGAGCCATGAAACGCGGACGGTTGCGCAGATCCATCAATGCGCGCAACTCGGTTGCCGGCAGATCCATCGGCTTGGCATCGCGCCAGCGCCTGCGGAGTTTCGGCTGCCGCGCGAAGAGCCCCCATGCGCTCTTCACCTCTTCCTCGACCTGCAAAATGATACGACCGGAAAACGATTTCCGGAGATTGAAACGCCCCGTCAAAGCCATTGTCTTATTCCTGATTTTGGGAATTATTCGTCCCGCTTTCGAACTAGCGGAACGAAGTCGCCAAAGGCTTAAGACATAAGGTAAACGACAGGAAATAACGATCCAAAATCGAGATCAGGACGCCGGGTTCATGGGCTTGTAGGCAATCGCCTCGATCTCGACCTTGATGTCCACCATCAGCCGTCCTTCAGCTGTTGTGCGTGCTGGTGGGTTCGTGGGGAAATAGGTTGCATAAACCTTGTTGAACCCGCTGAAGTCCCTCGCATCCTCAAGCCAGACCGTCGTCTTGACCACATCGGACATCTCAGCGCCGGCCAGAGCCAAGGCGGCCTTCACATTCTCGAGAACCTGACGGGTCTGAGCTTCGATGGTGCCGCCGACATACTCTCCGTTCGATCCGACCGGCACCTGCCCTGAAATAAAGATGAAGTCCCCAGCCCTCACCGCAGGCGACAGGGGAACATGGGACGACCCGAAAGTCTGTTTCATCATTGTTTCCTTCTTCTGAAATCCTACTTCACAGCGCCGAGTGCCAGGCCGCGCACGAGGTAGCGCTGGAGCCAGGCGAAAGCGATGGCGACGGGGACGGTCGCGGCGAATGTCGCCGCCATCACATGATGCCATTCGACGGTATAGCGGCCGGATACGAGCGAGAAAATCTGGATGGGCAGCGTGTAGCTGTCCTGCGAGCGCAGCAAGGTCAGCGCGATCACGAACTCGTTCCAGGCATTGATGAAGGTGAATATCGCCGTCACGACGATGGCCGGTACGGCCAGCGGCAGAAACACCTTCACGAGGGTTCTCGCCCGCCCCGCTCCTTCCATCCAGGCCGCCTCTTCCAGATCGAGGGGGATGGTGGCGAAGTAGCTCTGCAGCATCCAGACCGAGAAGGCGATGTTGAAGGCTGCATAAACCACCGTCACCGCATTGATGTTGTCGATCACCCCCAGCGCCACCATGAGGCGGAACAGGCCCACCACCAGAACGATGGGCGAGAGCATCTGCGTGACCAGAAGGAACTGACGGTAGAATTCACGTCCCTTGAAGTCGAACCGGGTCAAGGCATAGGCAGCCGGGATGGACACGATCAGGGAGCCCAGCGTCGCCAGCACGGATACGTAAAGCGAATTCCTGAGAGCATTCCCGAAATTCGTCGCCGTCCACATGGTCTGGAAGTTTTCCCACGCAACACGGGAGGGCCACCAGGTCGGCGTGAGCACCTCGGTATTGGGCTTGAGCGCGGTGATCAGCATAACCGCGAAGGGAAAGAGGGCTGTCACGACAATCGGCGACAGGACGAGCCAGCAGACGAGAGAGCGTCGGAGCTTGGAGGAGTTCATATCTTCGCTCCCTTCGCCGTGGTGAGGCGCACATAGATCAGCGTGAACACCAGCAGGATGCCGAACATTACCAGAGAGACAGCGGAGGCCTCGCCCAACTTTCCGAGGCGGAAGCCGACCTTGTAGAGATAGGTCACGAGAATGTCGGTGGAGTTCGCTGGCCCACCCTGAGTCATCGCCCAGATGATCGGGAACGAGTTGAACACGTAGATCGTGTTCAAAACGAGCGCGATGTTCAGGAATGGCGCGATGAGAGGCAGGGTGATGTGCCGGAACTGCTCCCACCGCCCTGCCCCCTCCAGGGCTGCCGCCTCGTAGAGATCGTCGGGAATGGATGAAAGCCCGCCGAGAATGATGGTGACCGTGAACGGGATGGTGACGAGAATGCCGATCAGGATTTGCATTGGGAAGGCAGTGCTCGCCTCGGCAAGCCATTGGATATTCTGATCGATGACGCCGAGTTCCAGCAGCGCCGAGTTCAGCATTCCGCTCTCGCCGGACAAAGCCCAGCGCCAGACGATGGCAGTCATGGTGAGCGAAACCGCCCAGGGCAGCATGACGATCACCCGCGCCAGGTCGCGGCCATAAAAGTCCTCGTTCAGCACAAGGGCGACAGGCACGGAGCAGATAATGGCTCCGCCGACCACACCGATTGTCCAGATGCCGGTGCGCCAGAGTGAGGCGATGAAGTTCGGATCGTCGAGCAGCGCCGCAAAATTCGCCATGCCGACGAAGTCGCGGATCTGCCCGAAGCGGTTCACGCTGTGGCTTGCGAGCTGCGCCAGTTCGTTGACGGGCCAGATGACGATGAGAGCTGCCAGCACGAAGCTGGGAAGAACGAGAACGTAGGGCGCGATCACCCGCGTCGAGGCCATAAGCGCTCCGCTGACTGAGCAAACAGAATGAGAGTCCGCGCCGGACAGGCGCGGCCTCTGTATCGTGACTTACTTCTTCAGGATCGCATTGGCCTTCTCTGCGGCCTCCTTGAGCGTCGGCTCAATCTGGCCCTGGCCGAGATAGATCCGCTGAAGCGCCGAGGATGTAGTGTCGGCGATCTCCTCCCAGCCTGCAATCACCGGCGCGAAGCGGGCGGTCGGCAGGAGGCTCGTGAACACCTTGAGATTGGCATTCTCTGTGAAGTACTTATCCTCGGCCTCGGCCTTGGTCACCGGCAGGAAGCCCTCGTCCACCGTGAACTTGATGCGCTGCTTCGGCTGGAACAGGAAGTCGAGGAATTTGAACGCCTCGGCCTTGTTCTTGGAGTTCTGGAACATGATGACGGAATCCGTCACGCCGTAAGTGCCCTGATCGCCACCCGGCCCTTTCGGAATCGGGGCCACGCCGTACTGAAGGTTCGGCGCCTCGTCACGGATCTGGTTGGCGAGGAACGGCGCAGTGATCATCATGCCGATCTTGCCCTGCTTGAACAGGTTCTGCACGTCTTCGCGAGCATAGGACGTCACGCCCGGCTGCGTTGCGCCCTGATCGATAAGCCGCTTGTAGAGGGATGCGGCATCGATGGCTGCCTTCGAGTCGAGACCGGACTTGCCGTCCTTCACGATGTCTCCGCCGAAGGACCACATGCCGTAATAGAAATAGACGTCGGTTTCGACTTCCTTGCCTTGCAGACCGAAGCCGTACACACCGTTGCCCTGCGCGGAAATCTTCTTGGCGTAATCCTCGAGCTCGGCCCAGGTCTTGGGCGGCTCGGAAAGGCCCGCCTTCGCGAGCAAGTCCTTGTTGTAGTACATCGCGCGCGCGGATGCGGCGATGGGTAAGCCATAGGTCTTTCCATTCATCACCGAAGGGGTGAGGAAGGTCTCGATGAAGCGCCCCTTGATCTCCGGGGTCAGGTAGCTGTCGAGCGGCTCGGCGATGCCCTGCTCAACGAAGTCCACCAGCCAACGGGTGCCGATGATCGACAGGTCCGCATTGGCGTTCGCCGAAATGTCGGTGGTGAGCTTCTGAAGGAGGTTGTCCCACGGAACCACTTCGAACTGAATGTCGATGCCCGGATTAGCCGCTTCGAAATCCTTTGCCACTTGCTCGAAGTAAGGACCGGTCTTGGCCGAGTATTCCGCGACGGTGACACGGACGGTGCCCGCATTGGCGCTTGCGGACAGGGCGACGGCCCCGACACCGGCAAGCATGAGTCGTTTAAGGCTGAAGAAGGTGTTCTTATGGAGTGTTTTCACTTGCATATTCCCTCTGGCTTAGGGCCGCACACCTTAGAAAAGCAGCCCGGCGAATAGCATTGTTGTGAAAGAAAATTACTTACGCAAGGGAATTTTTGCGTATATTCCTGGCATTTATGTTGCTAAATTTCACGAAACGCTCCAGCCTTGGCAAAATCGAAAGTTGGAGCAGTTCGGAGCAGGCCGTTGATGAACAGCTTGGAAGGCCAGCTGGCCGTAATCACCGGCGCAGGCGGTGGCATTGGCGTCACCATGGTTCAGCGTTTTCAGGATGCGGGCGCAAGGGTCGTTGCCTGCGACGTCTCGGAAGAAGCGCTTGAACATCTCGACGTCGCCCATAAGGAAATCTTCGATCTCGGCGATCCTGACGCGTGCAGGCAGGCCTGCGCGCGCATTCAATCGGCAGTCGGGCTGCCCGACATCCTTGTCAGCAATGCGGGCTACACGCGCGCGGAAACGTTCGAACAAGTGGATGACCGCGCGTGGACCTTCGAGCTCGACATCAACCTCAACGGGGTGCGCAACTTCACGGCTCCGTTCCTCGAGCCCATGAAGGCCAGAGGCTCCGGCGTCTTTGTGTTCGTCTCCTCCGTGAACGCCCTCGCCCATTTCGGCAACCCAGCCTATGCGGTCGCCAAAGCCGGCCTCGTAGCCTATGCCCGCGCCATCGCGACCGAGTGGGGCGTCCATGGCATCCGCTCGAATACAATCTGCCCCGGCTCCGTACGCACGCATGCGTGGGATCACCGGATCGAAAAGGACCCGCAGATCCTCGACAAGGTCTCTCGTCTCTACCCTATCGGCCATATGGTCTCTCCGGTCGATGTAGCGAATGCCGCCGTCTTCCTCGCCTCCCCTCTGTCTGCTGGAATCACGGGCGTCACGCTTCCCGTCGATGGCGGCCTGATGGCCGGCAACCTGCCCTTCATCGAAGCAATCAGGTGAACGGAGTTTTCGATGGCTGACCTCCGGCTCGACAATGTCAAGAAGCGCTATGGCGCACTCGAGATACTCCACGGCATTGATCTCGCGGTCGAGGATGGCGAGTTCGTCGTGCTCGTCGGCCCCTCGGGCTGCGGAAAGTCCACCCTGCTCCGTATGATCGCCGGACTGGAAACCGTTTCAGACGGTGAAATCCGTATCGGCGGCCAACGTGCCAACGAGGTGCCGCCTCAGAAGCGCAACATCTCGATGGTGTTTCAATCCTATGCGCTTTTTCCTCACATGAGCGTGAGAGACAACATCACCTTCGGGCCTCGCATCCGCCGGGAAAAGGCACAGGGAACGGAAGAGAAGCTGACGCGCGCCGCTTCGATCCTGAATCTCGGCGCCTATCTCGACCGGCGCCCTGGACAACTCTCCGGTGGCCAGCGCCAGCGCGTGGCCATGGGACGCTCCATCGTCCGCAACCCCGACCTGTTCCTGTTCGACGAGCCTCTCTCGAACCTCGATGCGAAGCTCAGGGTGCAGATGCGAACGGAGATCAAGGCGCTGCACCACAAGTTCGAAAGCACGATCGTCTATGTAACACACGATCAGATCGAGGCCATGACCATGGCCGACCGCATCGTCGTCATGAATGGCGGGCGCATCGAGCAGGTCGGCACGCCTCTCGAACTCTACGATCGCCCGGCCAACCTCTTCGTCGCCGGCTTCCTCGGCTCGCCGTCTATGAGCTTTATCGATGGAGCGATGCTCAGGTCCGCGCAAGCCTCCTTCGTCCGTCTCTCCGACGGCACCATGATTGAGGTCGCGGAGACCTCCGCGCCCAACGGAGCCACCGTAACCCTCGGCATTCGACCGGAGCATTACCGGCTTGATCCCGAAGGGCCGATCCGGCTTGTGGTGGATGTCATCGAGCCGACCGGTTCCGAGAGTCACATCTACGGGCGCGTCGACGACTCCGAAGTGCGTGCTGTTTTCCGCGAGCGGATTTCGGCCGCGCCGGGCGAGGCGCTTCAGCTCTCCGTCGACCCGGACAAGGTCCACCTCTTCGACGCCTCCACCGGCATGCGCCTTTCGGGAGAATGAGTGTGAAGGCGACCCAGGACATCATCACGCGGGTTCGCAGATGGGCCGAGGACGGCTCCAAGGCGGAGCGCAGGCTTGCGTCTCTCGTCTTGAGCGATCTTGCGTATGTGTCCAAAGCTCCGATTGCAGACATTGCCACCCGTGCGGGCGTCAGCGAGCCCACGGTGACGCGCTTCGCACGGGCGCTCGGCTGCGAAGGCATTCGCGACTTCAAGTATCATCTCGCGCAGGCCCTGGCGGTCGGCGGAAGTTATCTCAACCCGTCGCCCCTGCAGCGCGAGGAGCGGGAGGAGCGCATCCTGGCCGCCATATGCGGCAATGCCGTGACAGCCATCGAGCGCCTGCGTTCCAGCATCGACATGGATACCATCGCCCTGATCGCCGACCAGATCGCAACGGCGCGTTCAGTGCTGTCCTACGGATCCGGCGGCAATTCCTCCATCATGGCGATGGAGCTTCATAATCGGCTCTTCCGCCTCGGCCTGTCTGTGATCTCTCACAGCGACGGGCAGATGCAGAGAATGACGGCCTCCGTCGCCACACCCGAGACCATGGTGATTGCCTTCTCGATTTCCGGCTACTCGCCCTCGGTGGTCGATTCCGTTCGAATTTCCCGGCACTATGGAGCCAAGACCGTTGCGATCACCGCACCGGGATCGGCTCTGGCTCGCGAGGCCGAAATCCTCCTGCCCTTCTCTGTGCCGGAGGACAGCAACCTCTACAAACCCAACTCCGCCCGCTATGCGATGATGGCCATCGTGGACCTGATAGCCATGACCACGGCGGAGGCCATCGGGCCTGCCGTGCTCGAAGGCCTTCGCCGCATCAAGCACAGCTTGGCGGCAGTGAATGTCAACGATCCCAGATTGCCCCTCGGCGACTAGAAGAAGTCAGTTTTCGCGATGACCAAAATTCATGAACTCGATACCCCCATTGTGCTGGTCGATCTGGACCGCGTAGAAGCCAATCTCAAGCGTGCGCAAGATTACGCGAATGCGCACGGGGTGAAGCTGCGTCCCCACATCAAGACGCATAAGCTGCCTCAATTCGCCAAGCGGCAGATGGAGCTCGGCGCCATCGGCATCACCTGCCAGAAGATCGGCGAAGCTGAGGTCATGGCGGATGCCGGCATCACCGACATCTTTCTTCCCTACAACATTCTGGGAGCTCCCAAGCTGAAGCGTCTACTGGCGCTCGCTAGGCGCGCATCCATCAAGGTCATCGCCGACAGCGTCACCACGATCGACGGCTACTCGAAGACCTTTGCCGCCTCCGGCGTCATCCTTCCTGTGCTCGTGGAATGCGATACGGGCGGCGGACGTGTCGGTGTCCAGACGCCCGAGCAAGCGCTTGCGCTCGCCAAGCACATCGCTGGATCCGAAGGCCTGCGCTTTGCCGGCTTGATGACCTATCCGGCCAAAGGCATGGCCGCGCAGGCGAATGCCTGGCTGGAGCGCGCGACCGCCCTGCTGAAAGACGCAGGCCTCCCGCCTGAGACCGTCTCGACGGGAGGAACGCCGGACCTGTGGCGCAGCGGCGAGAACCGCGCAGCCACGGAGTACCGCCCCGGCACGTACATCTACCTCGACCGTTTCCAGGTGCAGGAAGGGGTTGGCAGCTTCGAGGATTGCGCCCTTACGGTTCTCGCGACCGTCGTCTCACGCCCCACGGACAACAGGGCGGTACTCGACACTGGCTCGAAGTCGCTCACCAGCGACACCCTCGGTCTTCAGGGTTTTGGCCGTATCGTGGAATATCCTGACGCGGTCATCGCTTCGCTGAGCGAGGAACATGGCGTTGTCGATCTCACGAATTCAAAGGCGAAGCCGGAGGTCAGCGAGATGGTCCGCATCATTCCCAACCATGTCTGCCCGGTCACGAACCTGTTCGACGAGGTGACATTCGTGAGGGGCGACGAGGTCGTCGGCACCGCTGCGGTCGCCGCTCGCGGCAAGGTTGCCTGAAGCGGTTCATTTTCATTTTCTGGAGACCCCATCGTGATATCCCACACCCAAAACCCCTTCTCCGAGACCGATCCGGATCGCCGCGAAATCTGGACCATGCTGGTCGAGCGCGACATCGACGCTTTCCTCGCCGCGGATTGGTCCATGGTGGATTCCGATTTCCGCCGCGAAGGCTTCATCGGGCTTCACGCGCACAAGTCGGAGCTGCCCGATAGCTGGCGTCTCGATTTCCCGAATCTGGAAACCTACCGCGACGAGTGGCTGCGGCAGGCGAAGGCTTCGCGGGCGGTTGAATACGACGAGCCAGTCCGCGACGCCCTGTTTCGCGCCACGAACATGCGCGACATCGATCTGAGGGACGATACCGCCGTCTGCCACAAGAAATTCGACGGGACCATCGCTTTGAAGGGCGGCGGTGTCGAGGTTCTCAGCTGGCAGACCCTCTATTTCTGCGCCCGCATCGACGGACGCTGGAAGATCACCGGCTTTGTCGGCTACATGCCGTTCCCGATGGGCAAGCCCCGGGTCTGATCAGGGAAAGATGATGACGCGAAGCTGGATCATCCGAAATGCTCGGATCATCGATGGCACCGGAGCCCCCTGGTTCCGGGGCGATGTGCATGTAGTCAATGGCAGAATTGCCGGCGTCGGCGCTAATCTGAAAGCGGACGCAAGCGCGACCGTCGTCGATGCCCAGGACCACTATCTTGCGCCCGGCTTCATCGATGCCCATTGCCACGACGACCTGATCTGCCTGCGTGATCCTGACAGACCTGAAAAGGCACTGCAGGGTGTCACGACCGTCGTTGTCGGAAATTGCAGCTTCTCGCTCTACCCTGCACGCGGGCAGTCGCGAGAGGATCTGCGCAAGCACTTCTCGGGCCTGCTCGGCCAGACGGCTCCGGAAGAGATCTTCGACGATTTTGGCGATTACCGTGAGCGGCTTCACCAAGGCGTTGCAATCAACGTCGTCTCGCTGGTGGGCCACGCGGCCCTGCGCCTAGCTGTCATGGGCTATGAACGCCGTGCCGCGACGCCTGACGAGATCGCCTCCATGGAGGCGCTGCTCGACAAGCAACTCGCACAGGGCGCCATCGGATTGTCTCTTGGCCTGGTTTACCCGCCAAGCGCCTTCGCCGCTCTCGACGAGATGGTGGTGCTCGCGAAAGTGGTGAAAGCCCATGGACGGCTGATGACGGCGCATGTGCGCAGCTACGAGGATGGGCTTGTTGCCTCCATTGAGGAGTTTATCGAAATCCTCCGGCAATCCGGCGCGGCCGGTCTCCTGTCGCATCTGCAATCGGCGGGACGTCCGAATTGGGGCCAGATTCCACGCGCCTTGGAAACCCTGGAGACGGCGCGGCAGGAAGGCGTCGACATAAGCTTCGACATGTACCCCTATCCTGCCGGCAGCACGTATCTTCTGCAGCTGCTGCCGCCTGCCTCTCTCGAAGGCGGTCTCGATCAGCTCAAGAAGCGGCTGCGCGATCCCGAGGTCGGCCCCGTATTGCGCCGCTGGGTGGAAAACGGAGGCCCGGCTTTTCACGGTCAGAGCAAGCTGTCCCTGATCGGTTGGGAGAATGTGCGCATTTCCGGTGTCAACAATCCGTCGCTGAAAGCGCTGGAGGGATTGGACATGCGTCAGGCTGCCGAGCGCGAGAAGATAGAACCCTACGATCTTCTCATCCGCTTGGTGGAGGAGGACGAAGGACAGACCGGTATCATTCTCTTTCAGCTCGACGAGAACGATCTCCATGCCGCCTGCTGCCACCGGCTGCACATGGTGGGATCGGACGGACTGCCCCGGCCCGGAACCAAGCCGCATCCACGCGCATTCGGAACCTTCCCGCGTATCGTAGGCCCCTTGCGCCGGGACAAGGGCTGGTTCTCCATCGAGGACGCCGTGCGGCGCATGACGTCCATTGCAGCGCAGCGTTTCTCCTTGCAGGATCGAGGCATCGTGCGGCCCGACATGACAGCCGACCTTGTGCTCTTCGAGGAAGGCGTGACCGATAGGGCCACTTTCGACGAATCCACTCTTCTTCCCTCTGGCATCACCCATGTCTGGGTGAATGGAGAGGCTATCGTAAGCGATGGCGCGCCTACGGGAGCGCGTCCGGGGCGCATGCTGCCGCTTTTCAAGTGAAATAGAGTTCGGCTCAGCCTGCAGGGATCACGGACAATTGCACGCCGGCGGTTTTGACCCTCGGTGCAGTCCACCCTACATTTGAAGACTTCACAAGAATCATTGCTGGCTTCGAACATAGGGGACGCCGATGCAGCGCGTCATTGCATATTTTTCAATCGTTTTGATGGGCGCCGCCGTTTCCGGAGGCGCATTCGCAGCAGACGGAACGCGTTCGCAGCACCAGAACTGGATGCAGAAGCTGGAGACGCCGGGCGGCACCCTTCCGGGATCGTTCGAGGTGCTGATGCAACCTGACGGTTCTCAGCTTGCCCCCGCAGGAACGACGGTTCAACATCGTTCCTGGATCAAGAAGCGGGAAATACTGGACAGCAGCCCGGCCCTTCCGCTGTAGCGCTACTCTTCAACGGCGGCTGGCTCGCGCACCTGGATGACGGTCAGCCGCTTCGTGTCGCCATTGCGCGTCGTCCAATCGATCGACTTTCCGACCGGCAAGCCGATCAAGGCAGTCCCGATGGGGGTCAGCACAGAGATTCTGCCTTTGGCGATATCGGCCTCATTTGGATAAACGAGCGTCACCGTCTGCACCCGCCCGCTCACATCGTCGCGAAACTCAACTTCGCGCCCCATGCAAACCGTATCGACCGAATGCTTTCCCTTAGGCAGAACATGCGCGCGGTCGAGCTCATCGGCGAGCTCTGCAGCAATCTCCGGCATGGTGTGCGAGGCTGCATCAGCAAGCGCTGACAGCTTCTCATGGTCCATGGCTGTCAGAGTGATGCGAGGCTTGAGCCTGCTTGTGGTTTTCTTGGTCATTTCAAATCTCGCCGTTGTTGAGGACGTGGAGGCAGATCACGCTGCGCTCGGTCCCGGATCATCGTCCTTGGGTTGAGGTGGCTCTTGCGGCTTCTGTCGTGGAACGAACCGGATGATTTTGGCATCGGGCTGCTCTGCATCCTGTGGCAGAGGCTCCTGTGGACGCTCATCCGAGGAACGGTGGATGACACCATATCCCGGTTCCTGAGCGCGCTTCTGAATGAGCGCCGATCTCAGGATCTGCGCCAGGAAGGCTGATGAGGGTTGTGATCCTTCCGAACGCGCATGGTCGCGCAGCGGATCACATGACGCATTTGCTGGATAAAAGGGCTTAGGCTCCGCCCTGCGGAGCACGAAGTCGATGAATTGTTGAAGCATGTCGCCGCTCGGATGCCATGCACCCGGCCTCAAGATTCCGATGGTTTACGTATCTTGAACCGCCCCGAGCTCGGGGCGCGATATGCGCGTTGAGCTCGGGGCTAATTGCCCGCGATGAGATTACCGGAGCGGTGAAGACCGCGAGGGAATGAAACGAAGCTCAACATGATACTTCGATGCTTGTCCAGAACGCCGCGTTTGTCAAATCACCGGCTCGTGACGCGCTGGGAATAAGGGAAAACCTACCTGACGAATGCGCCGTCAAGCTCGAAGGCGACCGCTTTTCAGAAATGCAATGGTTACACAATCGAGGATAGGGTGCTGGGACCATGGGAAAGGACGGTTGCCAGCACCTTGAGGCCGCGCTCCAGAACGGCATGGCTCTGAGCAGCCCCAAGAGAGAGGCGGATCGCATCCGGCGCTGGCCCTACGGCAAAAGCCTCGCTCGGCACCAAGGCAAGGCCCGATTGCCGCGCATGTATATTGAGATCGGCCCTCCGCCAGCGCTCAGGCAGGGTAAGCCAGATATGATGTCCCTCTGGATTGGCCTGAAACTCAAGGCCTTGGAGAATCCGGCGCGCGATGGACTGACGGACGGCGCTCTCCCGCCGAATGGCCGTTGTGATGGCGTCCAGCGTGCCGTCGATGATCCATTTCGAAGCCAGGGCCGACATGAGGGGCGGCATCATGAGAGCCATCGCTCGGATCTCCGCCGCAAGGCGCAGCGTATCGGACAAACCCGGCGTGACCACATAGGCCGTGCGCAAAGCGGGGGTGACGCACTTGGACAGGGTGGCGATGTGCCACGTGATCTCGGGGGCGAGCGCAGCAATAGGCATTGGGGCTTGGGCAGGAAGAACGCCATAGGCGTCGTCCTCGACGATCGCAATTCCATTGCGAAGCGCGACCTCCGCCACCATTTCACGCCGCTTGTGAGACATTGTGAAAGTGGTGGGGTTGTGAATGGTCGGAACGCAATAAACTGCCCTCAGCGCCTCGCGCTGGCAGAGTTCCTCCAGGGCAGCGGGAACTAGCCCCTCCTCGTCCATCGCCACCGGGACCAGCCTCACTTTGAGCTGCTCGGCAATGGCTCGAAGCCCCGGATAGGTGAGACCGGGAACGCAGATCGCTTCGCCGGGCTGGGCCAAGATACGCACGATGGCATAGAGCGCCGTCTGAGCCCCGCCGGTCACCACGATGCGATCGATTGCAGTCTCCCCTAACCTTGGCAGAAGCCATTGGGCAGCGGCAATCCGATCCGGCCTTGCGCCGACGCTCTCCTGGTAATGCAGGTGAAGAAGTCCCTGCGGCGATGAGAGAACACTTGCGATTCCATCCTGGATTCGCTCTTGCAGCTTCGCTTCCTCAGGCTGAGGAGGCATGTTCATGCTCAAGTCGACAATGGGCGCTTCGGAGGATGCGATGATCTCCGGCCTTCGCATCTTTCCGCTGACGAAGCTTCCCCGCCCCGTGTTGGCCTCGATCAATCCCATTCGCCGCGCTTCGTTGAAGGCACGGGTCACTGTCGTGAGATCCACCCCCAATTCTTTCGCCAGCAGGCGCTGCGGCGGGAGACGATAACCTGGTGCAAGACGGCCGGACCTGATGTCGGCCGACAAAGCCTCGGCGATAGCCAAATATTTGGGGCCGCTCCCCGCCTCGATCCGAGGCATCCAGGACAACACGCTTCCTTGACCTTCTTGTCTTGCAAATGTATGGCTCATTGACGACATACATCATAAGCGGCGGGGCTGTGCCAAACGTACTTTGACACAAATTTGCTGAGCCCTATGGAAAGAAAGCTATCGTCGTTTGTATGGACTGTCAATCCATACAAGTCTGAGCGCCCTGGGAGAATAGGGCTACCGGAAGGATCCGAGATGACCGAGAAAGCCACCGCGAAGGAAACCATCCTCAAGAACGGCCTCCTGTGCCGTTGCCCGCGCTGTGGCAAGGGGCGTCTGTTCAACGGCTTTCTGAAGCTGGCTCCGCGCTGTGACGTCTGCGGCCTCGACTACTCCTTCGCCGACCCGGCTGACGGCCCCGCTTTCTTCGTCATGATCATCATGGGCATCCCCGCCGCGGGGTTTGGCGTTTGGATCGAGGTTACATGGGAACCCTCTTTCTGGATCCATGTGCTCACCTCTCTGCCGTTCCTCTTGCTGACCTGCATCCCGCCAATCCGACCGGCCAAGGGCATGCTGGTCGCGAGCCAGTATTTCCATAAGGCAGAGGAAGGCCGCTTCGCGGTTCCGAAGAAAGAGCTCGTGAGCCGGGCAGAGCCATAAGTCATTGTCCCGCCTTCCCTTCACTGCCGCACCTTGTGTATTCCTGCATGCGATTCCGCCCATCGAGGAGTTCGTGACCAATGAGCCTTGAATCCGTTCGCGCCTTTTTCTCCAAGAACGCACCGGACATCGAGATCATCGAGATGAAGACGAGCACCGCGACGGTCACACAGGCTGCGGAAGCTCATGGCGTCGAGCCGGGCCGCATCGCCAAGACTCTGTCCCTGCGTGTGGGCGAGCGCAGCTTCCTCGTCGTCACCAGAGGCGATGCCCGCCTCGACAACCGCAAAGTGAAGGCAGCCTTCGGCGGGAAAGCATCGATGCTGGACGCTGAGCAGGTCCATTCCCTGACCGGACACCCGGTTGGAGGCGTTTGCCCTTTCGGCCTCGCAACGCCCCTGCCCGTCTATTGCGACATCTCCCTGAAAGCGTTCGATGAGGTTGTGCCTGCGGCCGGCTCCATCCATACGGCTGTCCGCATCGGCCCCGAGCGGATGGCGGCGCTCGTAGGAGCGGATTGGGTCGACGTCTGCCAGGAAGCCTCGGCAAAATCCGAGCCGGCGGGTTAAGCTTAAGCACTATTGCTTAACGTTTCGGAAACTGGTTAATGCGACGTTATGACCGGACCCGAAAGACATCCAGGAAATGATGCCCTCGCGAAGATCTGCGATCTTCTCGTGCTGATTATCGGCATCGGCCTGTTGAGCCTGGCCTTCAACGTCGTTCACATCTGAACACAGGCGGCTCGGCGGGCATTTCCCCTGAAATCCACTGTTTTTTAACGGCTGAAAGCTAGAAAAACGGCAATTAACGGGTTGCTTGCAGTCCCAGCGGCAATTAGCAAAGCCCATACGATTTCGACCACAACCACTTCGGAGGAGCCTGAATGCCCCACGAAGCGTATTGCGTTGCGTATCGCGACAAGCGCTGGTCCGTACTTCATCGGGGCCGGGATCTCGGTGCATTCTACTTTCGCACCAACGCCCTGAAATTCGCCGTCACCTCCGCCTATCGGAGCGGCGCTGACGCGGATCATGCGGTCTATGTCCTGGACCGCAATGGCGCCCTCTACACGGCCTGGAATTGGGATCGAGACTATATCAGCGTCGACGCCGACTAATCCGCTCGCAATCTGAACGGATCAAGGCCCAGAATCGACTGCAATTTCATTCCGGCGCGAAGGCGGCCTTGAAGGATTTCAATTCCATCCGCTGCTCACGGCCAAGGCTCAGGATCTTCAGAACGGGCGGCGCAATCAGGCCGGCTAGCGAAACGACGACTGCGCAGGTCAAGAACGTTGCCATAGAAATCCCCCTCTTCAATCGAGCAGACGAATCCCCCTGCCCGCGAAGGAGATTGCGGCGGCAGGCTTGCGGGAAGCTTGCAGCGCCAAATGATCGGAGAGGAACTCCCGTCCATAAGCTCGACATCAGAGATGGCTTATCCCCCCGGATGTGTATTTCAGCGCCGTTTCGCCGCGAAAGTGCATTTCAGGGGTTGCGAACCGGCCCTTCCGAAGCTAATTGACACAAGCCGTTCAAGGCGTCGGAGCGTAGCGCAGCCCGGTTAGCGCACTAGTCTGGGGGACTAGGGGTCGGAGGTTCAAATCCTCTCGCTCCGACCATTCTTTCTCTTGGTTGACCAAGAGCTTAAGCGGAGCCGCCTTTCGGGCGGCTTTTTCTTTTGCGGCTCCCTGGCAGGCATTTCCTGCAATCCAGACTATTTCCCTTATCCGCATCCACATTCTCACGCTCATCGAAGAGCATCGAAGCGTGGATCCTACAGCTCAAAAAAATTCCCGCCCCACGGATCGTGGAGCGGGTCAGTCACAGAGGAGTCTCGGGAGGAACCTGTTCTCAACTCTAGACTTGCTCGCTTGTTGCAGACATGCGGCATTCCAACACAACTTTTTTGAAAACCTGAGCCCCATACGCTCATAGCGCATAGCTCAAGAAAGGCGCGGGCTCACAGACGTCGCACCGGCAGATCGCTCCCGCTAGTCTGCACGCGCCGCAGCGCCACGATGAGAGCTTCCTCAAACCGGTCGGCGAGTGCGCGGCGGATATGAATCTGGTCGATGAAGAGATTGGTATCCTTGAACTCTGGGCGGTCATCCCACCAATCGACAAGCATCGTTCCCGGACGCCGCGCAGCAATATCGTGGAACCGCTTTCGGCATGCCTGAATGGATGCGTACCGAGGCGTTCCGGGAGCAGGCTGCAAAGCCGAGAAAACCGGCGGCATGGCCAGAATGACCGTCGTGTCGGCTGGAAGCGTTTTCAACTGCGCTTCCAAAGCATCGGCTCCGGGAAACGGGTCCACGACGTTCCCACTCCGGTCATCGGCCTTGGCGAACAGCAATTCCCGCCTCCGGGCCGGGTTTCTCATGAGCGGTTCGTACATGGGCTCGTAATCCCAGAAGCCGTCATCGCTGGTAACCTTGGTGCTCCGACTCGTCGTGAAGCTCCGGGCTGCCTGCTCAAGGCTGCTGAGGCGAACAAGACCCTGCAGATACTCCATCGTTGACCGGCTATAGAGCCAAACCTGGAAAGGCTTCTCGGTCGGCAGATTAGGATCGCGGGTGCACCAGGTGCCCCGATCGATGGTCATGATAACGGCTTCGGTTCTGCCCTGATGATGCCGGGCGAACCAATCGAGCATCGTCAGCTGGCCGCGAACCGGGGCGGCGGGCATGGAAAGCTGCGCGAACGGGATGCCCGTCTGCTCGGTCAGCCGAGCGGGCCGGATCAGGGCAATGGTGGAATTGCCGATGATGGCTCCGGTGAATTTCGGGTTTCGCCCGACGCTGGCCGTCGCATCGCCGGTCCTCTGCCCCTTGAGCCACGGCTCTCGCGCCAGGGGGGATCGGCCGGTGTCGTAGGGATCGATGAGGTAGAGCGCAGCAACGACGAATACGAAGAAGGCAATCGTCGAACAGACGCCCCAGACCGCAACCCGACGCCACGCGTGCTCTGAATGTTCAGTCGCCATGATCGGCCCGTCCTAGAATTGGAAATAGATGAATTCGTAATTGACCGCGTCCCCGATCTGCAGGAGCACGGCGGTGCCGATGGCGGCAAACCCTACCGCTATCCAGCGCCGGGGCGGCAGGCGCTGAACTGCGAGCCAGGTGGTTGGGCCGAGACATGCGACAGCGGCTGCGATGGCAATGCTCCGCCATTTGAAGGTCTCGCCCAGCGTGGTGACGCCGATGAGGCCCTCAAAAATGTTCCCGGCGGCTTCGAAGCTGGTCGCTCGGAACAACACCCATGTCAGCGCCACGAACAGGAAGGTCAGGGCCCAGCCTGCCGGCTTCGGCATGCTCAATCCACCCTTGCGCCAGAGGACGCCGATGCAGAGCGCCAGACCGTGCGCAAGGCCCCAGGCGATGAACGTCAGCCCTGCCCCATGCCAGAGGCCTCCCAGCGTCATGGTCGCGACGAGGGCCGCGAATTGAACGCTTATTCCATTCCGGCTGCCGCCGAGCGGAATGTACAGGTAATCGCGCAAAAAGCGGGAGAGCGTCATGTGCCAGCGCCGCCAGAAATCCTGGAGCGAGGTCGAAGCATAAGGCCTGTCGAAATTCGGCGGCAGGACGATACCGAACATCAGCGCCATGCCGAGCGCCATGTCGGTGTAGCCGGAAAAGTCGAAGTAGATCTGGAATGTGAAGCCGAGCGTCGCCTGCCATGCCTCGAAGAACGAGATCGCCTTGCCAGCGGCAGCGCTGGCGAAAACCGGGTCTACATAGGCGGCCAGGGGATCGCTGATGAAAACCTTCTTCACGAGACCCAAGGTGAGAAGCATGAGACCACGCGCAAAGCGCTGCGCCGCATCCGGCCGCAGATAGGGGCGCTCTTCGAGCTGATGCATGATCTCGCTCCACCGGACGAGCGGACCTGCGAGAACCTGCGGGAAGAAAGCGATGTAGAGGCCGTATCGGACGAGATCGTAGCGAGGCGCCCGCCCTGCCCTCAGGTCCGTGAGATACATGATGTGGTGAAAGGTGAAGAACGAAATGCCGAGCGGCAGCGCCAGATCCCACCTCGCGATTGCGGTGCCCGGGATGAGGTTGATGATATCCGCGAAGAAATTGAAATACTTGAAGAACCCGAGCAGCGCGAGGTTCGCGACAATGGCAGCAGGGATCAGAAAATTGCGGCGGCTTTGCAGAAAGGCTTGGGCAACGAGCCAGTTGACGACGATGGAGCCCGCCAGCAGCGGCACGAAGCGCACATCCCAGTATCCGTAAAAGACAATGGACATGGCGAGAAGCAACGGGAGACGGACGGATGGCCAGAATCGCTCTGCAAGCCAATGCAGGATTAATGCGGCTGGAAGAAACCCCAGGAGAAACGCGAACGAATTAAATAGCATTGCGCAACTTTGTTATTATTGCACTGTCGCTGTACTTCAACATGACAGAACGATACTTCACCCTTTTCAGGCTTCTTTACCCTGACGCAAAGCTCGTCAAGTAAGCGGAAGTACCGTGCTAGTAATTCACTTCAGCTGAGGGAATTTTGCCACGGAGGCATCACCCAGGCGCGAAGGGAGAGCCCCTGGGTTGGCTTTTGCCAGGGATCCGAGAAAGATCGCGCTCAAGAGAGAAAATGGTGGGCGGTGAGGGGATCGAACCCCCGACCTGCGGTGTGTAAAACCGATGCTCTACCAGCTGAGCTAACCGCCCTACTCGCGTGCCCTTCGGAATCGTTCGCCGAAGGGAGCGTGCGTCATATCAGATGCTGCAGATGTTTCCAGCCCTAATACGCTTCACATAAAAAGAGAGGGCCAACAACGCAAGCGGTGTTGGCCCTCTATTCAAAGCGAATGCTGCTGAAAAGCGCTTACTTCGCGTTGACGGCTTCCTTCAGGCCCGCGCCGGCGCGGAACTTCGGGGTCTTCGAGGCCGGAACCTTCACCTTCTCGCCAGTGCGCGGGTTACGGGCTTCACCGGCAGCGCGGTTGGTCACCACGAACGTGCCGAAGCCGACGATCTTCACTTCGTCGCCATTCTTCAGAGCGCCGGTGATCGCCTCGATGGCGGCGTCGATCGCCTCACCAGCCTGGCCACGAGAAAGACCGACCTTGTCGGCGACGGCCGCAACGAGCTCGCCTTTATTCATATTCATATCCTCCAGTGATCGCGGTGACAGCAAGTTATGTAGTATCACCGCTTCAGGGAGAATTCGTGTGACCTAAAGCTGGACCGTAAGCAAGCCCTAAAACGCCGGACTTTGGCCACTTTCCGCCATTTCGCACCAAAAAAGCCCCCGGATTTGCCATCCGGGGGCCTGATTCTCGCTAACGTAGCGTCAGCTTGTTAGTGCGCGACCACTCCAGCTGCATCGTCCTCAACGGCAGGCTTGGGGCCCTTGAGTACCGAGGCCTCATCCCATTCGATGGGCTCGGGCATGCGCACGAGAGCGTGCTGAAGCACCTGGTCCATGGTGGAGACCGGCACGATCTCAAGGCCGTTCTTCACGCTTGCCGGGATGTCGACCAGATCCTTGGCGTTCTCCTCGGGGATCAAGACCTTCTTGATGCCACCGCGAAGGGCCGCCAGGAGCTTTTCCTTCAGCCCGCCGATGGGTAGCACCCTGCCCCGCAGCGTGACCTCGCCCGTCATGGCGATATCGCGGCGAACCGGGATACCCGTGATGACGGAGACGATGGCGGTCGCCATGGCGATACCGGCGGACGGACCATCCTTGGGCGTTGCGCCTTCCGGCACGTGCACGTGGATGTCACGACGGTCGAACAGCGGAGGCTCGACGCCGAAGGCAACCGCACGGGAGCGAACGTAGGACGCCGCAGCCGAAATCGATTCCTTCATCACGTCACGCAGGTTGCCGGTGACGGTCATCTTGCCCTTGCCCGGCATGCCGATGCCTTCGATGGTGAGCAGCTCGCCGCCCACCTCGGTCCAGGCAAGACCGGTGACCGTGCCGACCGAATCCTCCGTCTCGGCTTCGCCGTAGCGGAAGCGCGGGGGACCGAGGAAGTCCGGCAGATTGGCCGTGGTGACCTCGACCGACGGCACCTTGGAGATGAGAATCTCCTTTACCGCCTTGCGAACGAGATTGTTGATCTCGCGCTCGAGGTTACGCACGCCCGCCTCGCGGGTGTAGCGGCGGACCAGCATGAGGAGGGCCTCATCGTCGATCTTCCACTCCTTCTCCGCCAGACCATGCTTCTGCATGGACGACGGAATGAGGTGCGTACGGGCGATCTCGGCCTTCTCTTCCTCGGTGTAACCCGCGATGCGGATCACTTCCATACGGTCGAGAAGCGGGCCGGGAATGTTGAGCGTGTTGGCCGTCGTCACGAACATCACGTTGGAGAGATCGTAGTCGACCTCCAGGTAATGATCGTTGAACGTGTTGTTCTGCTCAGGGTCGAGAACCTCAAGCAACGCCGCTGAAGGATCGCCGCGGAAGTCCATGCCCATCTTGTCGATCTCGTCGAGCAGGATGAGAGGGTTGGACGTCTTGGCCTTGCGCATCGACTGGATGATCTTGCCGGGCATCGAGCCGATATAGGTGCGACGGTGACCGCGGATCTCGGACTCGTCACGGACGCCGCCGAGCGACATGCGCACGAACTCGCGACCGGTCGCCTTGGCGATCGACTTGCCGAGCGAGGTCTTACCCACGCCAGGAGGGCCGACGAGGCAGAGGATCGGGCCTGTGAGCTTGTTGGCGCGCTGCTGCACGGCCAAGTACTCGACGATGCGCTCCTTGACCTTGTCCAGACCGTAGTGATCCGAATCCAGGACATCCTGGGCGGCCTTCAGGTCCTTCTTCATCTTCGAGCGGCGGCCCCACGGAATTCCGAGCAGCCAGTCGAGATAATTGCGGACGACGGTCGCTTCCGCGGACATGGGCGACATCTGACGCAGCTTCTTCAGCTCGCCGAGGGCCTTTTCGCGGGCTTCCTTCGTGAACTTGGTCTTTTCGATCTTCTCTTCGAGCTCGGCCAACTCGTCGCGACCTTCGTCGTCGCCGAGCTCCTTCTGGATCGCCTTCATCTGCTCGTTGAGATAATACTCGCGCTGCGTTTTCTCCATCTGACGCTTCACGCGGGTGCGGATGCGCTTCTCGACCTGCAGGACGGAGATCTCGCTCTCCATCATGCCGAGCACCTTCTCCAGGCGCTGCGCGACGGTCGGCGTTTCAAGGATTGCCTGCTTGTCGGCAATCTTGATGGCGAGGTGCGAAGCAATCGTGTCGGCGAGCTTTGCGGGCTCGTCGATCTGCGCCACGGCGGAGACAACCTCCGGCGAAACCTTCTTGTTGAGCTTCACGTAGTTTTCGAACTCAGCCACCACCGAGCGGGCAAGCGCCTCCGCCTCGATCTGGTCGCCAAGGGAATCCGGCAGCACTTCGGCTTCGGCTTCGTAATATTCGTCTGTGCGGGTGTAGTTCTTGACCTCCGCGCGGCTTGCGCCCTCGACAAGCACCTTCACGGTGCCGTCGGGCAGCTTCAGGAGCTGCAGCACGTTGGCGAGCGTACCAACCTTGTAAATCGCGTCAGCGGCCGGATCATCGTCCGTCGCATCGATCTGCGTTGCCAGCAGGATGTGACGGTCGTTCTTCACCACCTCCTCAAGCGCCCGGATCGACTTTTCGCGGCCGACGAAGAGCGGCACGATCATGTGCGGGAAGACGACGATGTCGCGCAGAGGCAGAACCGCATAGGTTCCGGTCGAGCCTGGGATGACAGGCTGACGAGGCTTCGACTGTGTCATGAGACAACATCCTTATTTATGCGTCCGGGAGGCCCCTTGAATAAGCTGGTTCTCGGACGGGATACCGGAATGCTCAGGCTGTTTTTATGGGCTGCATCCGGTACGCGGCGCCATCCCTCGGGGAATGAGCGGAAAGCCACCGCGCAAGAAATTATGTGGCGTTGCGGAGCCCCTGTTTCAAGAACCGACCCCGCAACGCTGCCAATCATGGGTATCCCCAAATCGTCTTAGGCGCTGGCGCTCGCAGTCTGCTCGCTGCGGTCGCCATGGATGAAGAGAGGCTTGGCCTTGCCCTCCACCACTTCGGGGCCGATCACCACCTGCTCGACGGAATCGAGGCCCGGCAGATCGTACATGGTCTCCAGGAGAATGCCCTCCATGATGGAGCGCAGGCCGCGGGCGCCGGTCTTCCGCTCGATCGCCTTCTTGGCAATGAGCGTCAGAGCCTCGTCCTGGAACGTCAGGGAGACGTTCTCCATCTCGAAGAGACGCTGGTACTGCTTGACCAGGGCGTTCTTCGGCTCCTGCAGAATGGTCTTCAGGGCATCGACGTCGAGATCCTCGAGCGTGGCCAGAACCGGCAGGCGGCCGACGAATTCGGGGATGAGGCCGAATTTCAGCAGGTCCTCAGGCTCCACCTCGCGGAAGATTTCTCCCGTACGGCGGTCGTCCGGGGAGCTCACGCTCGCCCCGAAGCCGATGGATGTGCCCTTGCCGCGACCGGCGATGATGCGCTCGAGGCCCGCGAAGGCGCCGCCGCAGATGAACAGGATGTTGGTCGTGTCCACCTGCAGGAACTCCTGCTGCGGGTGTTTGCGGCCACCCTGCGGAGGCACGGAGGCAACGGTGCCTTCCATGATCTTCAGGAGAGCCTGCTGAACGCCCTCACCCGATACATCGCGGGTGATCGAAGGGTTGTCGGACTTGCGGGAGATCTTGTCGATCTCGTCGATGTAAACGATGCCGCGCTGCGCACGCTCGACGTTGTAGTCGGAAGCCTGAAGCAGCTTGAGAATGATGTTCTCGACATCCTCGCCCACATAGCCTGCCTCGGTCAGCGTCGTGGCATCGGCCATGGTGAAGGGCACGTCCAGGATGCGGGCAAGCGTCTGCGCGAGCAGGGTCTTACCCGAGCCGGTCGGACCGATCAGCAGGATGTTGGACTTCGCCAGCTCCACGTCGTTGTGCTTCGTCGCGTGGGCCAGGCGCTTGTAATGGTTGTGGACCGCCACCGAGAGCACCTTCTTGGCGTGCTCCTGGCCGATCACGTAATCATCCAGAACGCGGCTGATTTCCTTCGGGGTGGGCACGCCATCCCGGGACTTCACGAGGGAGGATTTCGACTCCTCGCGGATGATGTCCATGCAGAGCTCGACGCATTCATCGCAGATGAAAACCGTCGGGCCAGCGATCAGCTTGCGAACCTCGTGCTGGCTCTTGCCGCAGAATGAGCAGTACAGCGTGCTCTTGGAGTCGTTGCCGCCAGCCTTGGTCATTATCACATCTCCAATCCGTGCCGGGGCGGCCCCTTTGCCGGCCCTGCACCCTTTAACTTATGAGCGCCGGGCCTAATGAAAGGTTCCGACACCAACAATTTACTTAGCCAAATCGCCTCGTCTCCCGAATCCATATGCAATCACGGTGAAGGCGCGTGATCAATAGAAACGGGGTTACTGGTTAAAAAGACGCACCTGGGGAGAATTTTTCCCCAGGTTTTAAGGATTAGGCCGGGGTAGCAACCGGTTCTGGGCGCTTCTCGATCACCTGGTCGATGAGGCCGAATTCACGGGCGGCTTCCGCCGTCATGAAGTTGTCGCGCTCAAGGGCCCGCTCGATCTCTTCGTAGTTGCGGCCGGTATGGCCCACATAGATCTCGTTGAGACGGCGCTTGAGGGCTTCGCTCTCGCGGGCGTGGATCATGATGTCCGTGACCTGACCCTGGTAACCGCCGGAGGGCTGGTGAACCATGATTCGGGCGTTCGGGAGCGCGAAGCGCATGCCCTTCTCGCCGGCGGTCAGGAGAAGCGATCCCATCGATGCGGCCTGACCGACGCAAAGCGTCGAAACCGGGCAGCGGATGAACTGCATGGTATCGTAGATCGACAGGCCGGACGTCACGACGCCGCCGGGCGAGTTGATGTAGAAGGAGATTTCCTTCTTCGGGTTCTCGGCCTCAAGGAAGAGAAGCTGCGCCACGATGAGCGAAGCCGAATAATCTTCGACCGGACCCGTCAGGAAGATAATCCGCTCGCGCAGAAGGCGCGAGTAGATGTCGAAGGCGCGCTCGCCGCGGTTCGACTGCTCGACCACCATGGGAACGAGCGTGTTGTTATAGAGCGCTACCGGATCTCTCATTGTCTCACTGCTCCAAAGCGGCCGCGCGAAATGCGCGGCCGTCTGATTAATGCAAGGCAGCGAGTGCTTGAGAAAGCGTTACTCGCCCTTGCTGGCGTTGTTATCGTCCTCGTCGCTGAAGAGTGCTTCCTTGGAAACCGTCTCTTCAGTCACCTTCACCTGGGAGAGGATCTGGTCGACGACTTTCTCCTCGAACAGAGGAGCCCGGATTTCAGCTAGAGCCTGCGGGTTCTTTTGGTAGAACTCCCAAACCTGCCGCTCCTGGCCGGGGTACTGGCGGACCCGCTCGATGAGGGCCTGAGTCACCTCGTCGTCGGAGATCTTGATATCGGACTTCTCGCCGATCTGCGCAAGGACCAAGCCGAGACGAACGCGGCGCTCGGCGATCTTGCGATAATCCGCCTTGGCCTGCTCTTCGGTGGTGTCCTCGTCAGCGAAGGTGCGGCCGTTCGACTTCATGTCGGCCTCGACCTGCGACCACACGGCATTGAACTCCTGCTCGACCAGGGTCGGCGGCAGCTCGAAGCTGTACTTGGCGTCGAGAGCGTCCAGGAGATCCTTCTTCACCTTGCGGCGGGACTGGGTGTCGAAGTCGCGCTTGATGGCGTCGCGGATGGCTTCCTTGAGCTTGTCCAGGGTTTCCATTCCGAAGCCCTTGGCCATCTCGTCGTCGATCTTCAGCTCGCCGGGAGCTTCGACTTCCTTCACGGTCACGTCGAACTCGGCGGCCTTGCCGGCGAGATGAGCAGCCATGTAGTTCTCAGGGAAGGAGACCTTCACGAGCTTGGTGTCGCCAGCCTTCAGGCCGACAAGCTGCTCCTCGAAGCCGGGGATGAAGGTGTTGGAGCCGAGCTCCACGCGGATGTCCTGGCCCGCGCCGCCTTCGAACTCGGTGCCGTCGATGCGGCCCACGAAGTCAACGACCACGCGGTCGCCATCGGCGGAAGCGCCTTCCTTCTTGTCGAAGGAGCGATTCTGCTTGGCCATGCGCTCGAGCGACTCGTTGACTTCCGTCTCGGAGACTTCAACGACCGGCTTCTTCACGCTCACGTCGGACAGGTCGGCCAGCTCGAATTCCGGCAGGACTTCGAGAGCGACGGTGAAAGCCAGATCGCCCTTGGCGTCCATGGCCTTCTCGATGGTGTCCTTGTCCTCGGGGAACTGGACCTGCGGCTCATGGGCGAGCTTCAGGCCGTTGTCCTCGACGATCTTGCGGTTGGCCTCGTTCACGGCGTTCTGGAGAACGTCGGACATGACGGAGCGGCCATAGACCTTGCGCAGGTGCGCGGCAGGCACCTTGCCGGGGCGGAAGCCATTGAGGCGCACGCGACCCTTGATATTGTCCAGCTCTGTGTTCAGGCGCTGCTCCAACTCGGTGGCCGGGAGCACGACCTTGAACTCTCGCTTCAAGCCTTGGGACAGTGTTTCCGTCACCTGCATTGTTCTATTCGCCTTCGTTCACTTAAGAAAAATCGATGTTAGGCTCCGGCCGATGCGGCGAAAGTGCCGTCAACCAGTTTGCCAGGAGCCTCCGGACCCAATCCTGACGATTGGTGCGGGCGGAGGGAGTCGAACCCCCACGACTTGCGTCGCTGGAACCTAAATCCAGTGCGTCTACCAGTTCCGCCACGCCCGCCTGGGAGCAGCACGATATACGCGCCCCTCTTCCGGGACGCGGCTCTATAGCATGCTTGGCGCAGCATGCATCAAAAAAGTTCGTGTGGAGCACTCCGGCAACCAAACTTGGCCGTTGGTCGTTAAACCCTTAGGCCGCCAGCCGCATTGGCATCGCCGGGAGCGGCCTCCGGCTCCATCCCCGCCGGGGTCCCTGCCCCGGGAACCTTCGAAGCGGCTACCGGCATCGAATGGAGACAAGCTTGACCGACACGTTCGGGCTTACGAAACCGCTCTGGGAGATCGTTCTCAGGGGAAGCGTGGCTTATGTGGCGCTCATCATCCTCGTGCGTGTCATTCCAAAGCGCAATGCAGGGCATATCTCACCCAACGACATGCTCACCCTGATCGTTGTCGGCAGCCTGGCGACCAATGCCATCGTGGGCGGCTCGACCTCCGTGAGCGATATCCTGCTGATGATCGGATTGGTCCTGGGCTGGGCTTATGTGTTCGACGTGATTGAATATCGTGTACCTTTCCTCCGCAATTTGTTGCGGGATCGCCAGACGATTCTCATCGATCGCGGCCGCATGGTCCGGCGAAACATGAGGCGGGAGCTGGTGACGGAAGAGGAACTCATGGCCGTTCTGCGAAAGCAAGGCATCACCGAACTTTCACTGGTCCGGTCCGCCTGCCTGGAGGCGGACGGCGAGATCAGCGTGATCACAGAGCCGGAAGAGAGAGAAAAGTAGCCGCCTCTGCAAAGACCAATAGACCACCTGGAACGGCGGCTTCGGACGATCCAGATTCCCCAATACATCAGGACCAAGACCTTATGATCACCCGCCGCGCAGCCACCGCAGGCATTGCAACCACCCTGATCGGCTTGGCTGGACGGGCCGCGGCCCAGAGCACGCAAGCCTCTCCGGAATCCCCGACGGGCTCCGGCAAAGGGCATCTTGCGGCTCGCCCCACTCCTCAACGTCTCCAGCCCGACGCGGCGAGGGATGCCGAGGTTTGGGCTTTCAATGGGGCGCTTGACGAGGCCACGCGCATTAAGCATGGGCAGGAGCTTGCCTTCATCCTGAAGAACGAAACCTCCCTTCCGCTTTCCCTGCATTGTCATGGCGTTCGCGCCCCCAATGCCATGGACGGCGCCGGTGGTTTGACACAGGAGCCGGTCCTTCCCGGAAAGGATCACGAATACCGGTTCACCCCACCCGACCCCGGCACCTTCCTGATCCGCCCCTGCGTCCTGGGCGGAAGTGCCGAGCCAACGGAACGTGGGTTGACGCGCATGCTAATCGTCGAGGAGGCCAGCCCGCCTCAGGTCGATCAGGACATCGCTCTCCTCATCGACGATTGGGCGCTCGCCGATGACGGCAGCCTCGTTCTTTCCCAGCCTACCCCCGCCGGGCGTCTGGGCAGTTTTCTGACCATCAACGGAAAGGCCACGCCGCAGCCGATCAAAGCCCGCCCGGGCGGCCGCCTCCGCCTGCGTCTCGCTAATGCCTGCAATGCCCGGATCATGCGCCTGCGCTTCGATGGGTTGAAGGCTTATGTGATCACTGTCGACGGGCAGCCTTCCGCTACTTTCGAGCCGTTGAAGGCCACCCTGCCCTTCGCGCCCGGCAACCGCTATGATCTATTGGTCGACTTACCTCCGGAGGGTGGCCAGACGGGCACGGTGATGGCCATGATCGGCAACGGCTTTCCTCTCGTAGAGATCATGACGGAGGGCGACAGGCGAGAACCTCTGCCTGACATCACTCCGCTGCCACCCAACCCTAAACTGCCCGAAATCATCCGGCTTCAAAACGCCACCCGCAAGGATGTGACGATCAAGGGCGATCCGGGAACGAAATCTCCCTGGGGAATCAACGGCGCTGCAGGCGATGTCTCGACGCCGCTCGTCAAGGTCAAGCGCGGAACGCCTGTTGTGCTGACGTTGAAGAACGAGACCACCTTCGTCCAGCCCATGCATCTGCACGGCCACTCCTTCCGCCTGCTCCATGCCCTCGACGACGGCTGGGAGCCCTATTGGCTCGACACGTTACAGGTAGCCGAGAACAAGACGGTCCGGATTGCCTTCGTCGCCGACAACCCGGGCAAATGGCTTCTCGCCTCGACGGTTGCGGAGAGGTTCGATGCGGACCTCTGGAGCTGGATCGAGGTTACGTGAGGAGCTTGCGCAGGACACCCGGGATCAACTCGGCCAGATCCTCCGCGATCAATCCCGGGCCGAAACTGGCGCCAGCCTCCCCATGGATCCACACCCCGGCGCAGGCTGCCTCAAAGGCGGGCAGGCCTTGAGCCATAAGGCCCGCAATGATGCCGCACAGCGTATCGCCGGATCCGGCAGTGCCGAGATAAGGCGTTCCGTTCGCATTGATGGCGGCCCGTCCGTCCGGTGCCGCAATCACCGTATCCGGCCCCTTCAGCACCAGCACCGCACCGGTATAGGCAGCGGCGCGATGCGCGCGTTCAATTTTCGATTCAGGATCAATGATATCCGGGTGCCCCTTGAACAATCGCATGAACTCGCCATCGTGGGGCGTCAACACAGTCGGCGCATGCCGGAAGGCTTGATGGACCTCCGTGGCCAGCCCCTCGAAAGATGTCAGCGCATCCGCATCGAGCACGAGGCTGCGGCGGGCATGAGCCGCTACGGCCACCATGGCCCGGGTGCCTGAGTGAACACCGAGAGCGGGCCCCAGCACGAGAGAGTTCAGCCGCTCATCCTGCAGAATATGATGGAGCCCCTCCGGCCCGTCGCAGCCGCGCAGCATGATGGCGGTCAGATGAGCCGCATTCACGCCGAGAGCCTCCGGCGGAGACGCCACGGTGACGAGCCCAGACCCGGTCCGTAAGGCAGCCCGCGCCGCAAGCCGGGCAGCGCCGGTCCGGGTCGCGCCGCCTGAAAGCACAAGGGTGTGGCCACGATCGTATTTGTGGGACGAGAGCTCCGGCCTAGGCAACTTGTCGAGCCATAAGGAAGGCGTGTTGGCAAACAGCCTCCCGCTAGTTGCCTCAAGCGTTTCCCGGGCGATGCCGATATCCGCGATCTCGACATCCCCGCAATAGGCTCGTCCCGGCATGAGCAGGTGGCAAGGCTTGCGCGCGGCGAAAGTGATTGTGCGGTTGGCCTTCACCGCAACACCTCTGACCTGCCCTGTATCGCCGTCGATTCCCGACGACAGATCCACGGCGAGAATCGGCTTGCCAGAGGCGTTCATCCGCTCGACGGCGATGCGGGCGACGCCCTCCAGATCCCTTGCGAGGCCGGTGCCGAACAGGGCATCGACGATCAGGTCCGCCTCATCGAAGGCAAGGCTGTCGATGGGCACGACCGGCCCCTTCCAATCCCTGGCGGCCAGAACCGCATCGCCCGAGAGCTGCTCGACGCGGCCCAGCAAGCCAAGAGAAATCCGATAGCCCTGCCCGGCGAGAAGCGCCGCCACGACGAACCCATCGCCGCCGTTCTGCCCCGGCCCGGCGGCGATGACCACATGCGCCTCTTTCATGAGCATTTTCGCGGCAGCTTCAGCAACCGCTCGCCCTGCACGGCGCATGAGCTCGATGCCAGGAATCCCTGAAGCGACGGTCAAACCATCGGCTTGCTTCATTTGTTGGGGTCGAAGGATGAGTTCAGGGTGCATCCAAGGCCTCAAAATGATCCCTCAGAGCACCTTTGCCGCGCAAATCCGCACATGCACAAACTTTGAGCAGCAAGTGCTCTCCAGAGGTGCAATTCTGCCCGGTTTGAATCGTAGAGGCCATGGAAGGCACCCCTGAGCTGGTGCTAAAAGCGGCAAGTCTCGAACGGAAACGGTTATTCGATGAAGAAGATTGAAGCCATCATCAAGCCTTTCAAGCTCGATGAAGTCAAAGAAGCTCTCCAGGAGGTCGGCCTCCAGGGGATCACCGTCATTGAGGCCAAGGGCTTCGGCCGTCAGAAGGGCCATACCGAGCTGTACCGCGGCGCAGAATACGTCGTCGACTTTCTGCCCAAGGTGAAACTCGAGATCGTCCTGAACGACGACCTCGTCGAGAGCGCCATCGAAGCCATCCGCAAGGCGGCCCAGACAGGCCGCATCGGCGACGGAAAGATTTTCGTGTCGACGGTCGAAGAGGCCGTCCGCATCCGTACAGGCGAGACCGGATCCGACGCGATCTAACCTCGTCATCACAAGCCAAGGCCGACAGGGCCGAGGACAATCAAGGGCAGAAGAGGACTAAGCACCATGCAGACCGCCAAGGATGTGCTCAAGGCGATCAAAGATAACGACGTGAAATACGTCGACTTCCGTTTCACGGATCCGCGCGGCAAGTGGCAGCACGTGACCTTCGACGTGTCGATGGTCGATGAGGACCTCCTCGCCGACGGCATCATGTTCGACGGTTCGTCCATCGCCGGCTGGAAGGCCATCAACGAGTCCGACATGACCCTCATGCCTGACCCGACGACGGCCCAGATGGATCCGTTCTTCTCTGCCTCCACCCTGTCGATCAACTGCGACATCCTCGAGCCCGCCACCGGCGAGCCCTACAACCGCGATCCGCGCAGCATCGCCAAGAAGGCCGAGGCCTACCTGAAGTCCACCGGCATCGCCGACACAGTCTATGTGGGCCCCGAGGCCGAGTTCTTCGTGTTCGACGACGTCCGCTTCTCGGCTGACCCGTACAACACGGGCTTCAAGCTCGACTCCGCGGAGCTGCCGATCAACGGCGATACGGCTTACGAGGGCGGCAATCTCGGCCACCGCATCCCGATGAAGGGCGGCTACTTCCCGGTTCCCCCGCTGGATGCCGCTCAGGACATGCGCAGCGAAATGCTCGCCGCCATGAAGGCCATGGGCGTGACGGTTGAAAAGCACCATCACGAGGTCGCTTCCGCTCAGCACGAACTCGGCACGAAGTTCAACACGCTGGTGCGCACCGCCGACGAGATGCAGATCTACAAGTACTGCATCCACAATGTCGCCCAGTCCTATGGCAAGACGGCCACCTTCATGCCGAAGCCGGTTTATGGCGACAACGGCTCGGGCATGCACGTGCACCAGTCCCTCTGGAAGGACGGCAAGCCTCTCTTCGCCGGCAACAAGTATGCCGACCTGTCCCAGGAATGCCTGTGGTACATCGGCGGCATCATCAAGCATGCCAAGGCTCTGAACGCCTTCACCAACCCTTCGACGAACTCCTACAAGCGTCTTGTCCCGGGCTACGAGGCTCCGGTTCTGCTGGCCTACTCGGCCCGTAACCGCTCGGCTTCCTGCCGCATTCCGTGGACGACGTCGCCGAAGGCCAAGCGCGTCGAGATCCGCTTCCCCGATCCGACCGCCAACCCCTATCTCGCTTTCACGGCGATCATGATGGCGGGCCTCGACGGCATCCTCAACAAGGTCGACCCTGGCCAGGCGATGGACAAGGACCTCTACGATCTTCCGCCGCGCGAGCTGAAGAAGATCCCGACGGTCTGCGGCTCGCTCCGCGAGGCTCTTGCCAGCCTCGACAAGGACCGCGCGTTCCTCAAGGCCGGCGGCGTCTTCAGCGACGACTTCATCGACAGCTATATCGAGCTGAAGATGACAGAGGTCGCCCGCTTCGAGATGACCCCGCATCCAGTCGAGTTCCAGATGTACTACTCCGTCTAATCGGACGAAGTTTCCTCCCGGCTGCAAATGTTGCAGCCTCCCTTAGCCGGGGCTCGAAAGAGCCCCGGTTTTTTATTGCCTTATAGGGACATCATGAAGTCGCGCTTTTCATTTCAGCGTCGTCTTCCTGATAGGCGGATGTTTATGCACCGAGCCTTGGGTATGGCCTCATGCCTGTTGGCTTGCGCCAGATCCCTGCCCCGGCATCCACCGTAGAAAACGATCTTCAGATTCGCGATCCGGACGCGAGCAAGCTCGCGGTAGGAATCGGGTTCGGCAATGGAGACGTTGCTCTGCTTACCCGTGTTGCCGTCTCTCGCTCCAAACGGATCATACCTGCTGCCTTCCTCGATGCTGTTTTTCAGGGCTTCGCCAGGGCGCAGCATGTGAACAACAAGGATTGCACCGGAACCGACGAAGCACAGGCAGCTTTTGCGAGGAACCGAATGTCCGCTCGCTCAAACGAAAAAAGGCCCGGGAGAACCCGGGCCTTCTTCTATCGCCGAAGCGATGGATCTTAGTAGGTGCCGAAGCGGAAGTTCAGACCAGCGCGGATCACACCGAAGTCGGTCTCGCCGGTGCTGTAGGTCGTGCCGGCAACCGAGAAGTCTTCGTCTTCGAGGTTCACGTACAGACCTTCGATCTTAGCCGAGAGGTTGTTGGTGAAAGCGTACTCGAGACCACCGCCGACGACCCAGCCGTTGCGGTTGTCGGTGAAGGCGAAGCCGCCGGTTGCGTAGATGAGAGCGCGGTCGAAGGCCACACCGGCGCGAACGCGAGCCGTGCCGAACCAATCCTCGGAATCGACGGTGTAGAGGCCGTCAGCGCCGAGGTCGTAGGTGGTGCTGCCGAAATCGGCCCACTGCAGATCGCCTTCAACGCCGACCACGAACGAACCCATCTGGTAGTTGAAGCCAGCCTGGGCGCCGCCGATGAAGCTGGCGTCGTCGTCGCTGTCGCCGGTGATGGTGCCGCCGTCGAACACGATGTCGTCATCGCCAGCGCTGAAGGCGCCACCAGCGTTCACACCGACGTAGAAGCCCGTCCAGGTGAAGACCGGAACAGCGGCAACGATCGGAGCGGGAGCGCGGCGCGACGGAAGGTCAGCAGCCGAAGCAGCAGCGGTGAGGCCCAGAAGAGCGACCGAAGCGAGGAGAACTTTTTTCATTTGTTTATCCATTCAAAAAGAAGGCTATGCCCGGCTTGTAGCGAAGCCCTCTCGGAACGTCTGTCACTTTCGCGCAACACTTAACAAGCGAAGCTGGTCTGGGCCGGCTGACAACCAGGACGGGGGCGACAGAAAGTAGGTCGACGATAGACGCCACGGAAAACGCAAAGCACCCGCCCAACAATTAGTTTATTGATTTTACTGATTTTTTCTTGATCACACACCGTCAGCCGAACCTGGGATCGGCTGGCTGGAGCCGGTAACAATTCATTGACCATGCCGAAAGGGAATGTCTCTCCGGTAGCTGGATCAGCCCTCTTCGAGCCACAGCTTGAGGGCATGGGCTACCCGTTCTGGCTGCTCCAGAGTGGATGTGTGCCCAGACTCGGGAATCACCACCAGGGAGGCCCACTCGATCATCTCCGCCATTTCCCGAGCGATCTCCGGAGGCGTGATGACATCGCCCTCGCCAACGAGAACCAAAGTCGGAATTTCGATGCCAGGGAGCAGCGGCCGGGAATCGGCGCGCCCCATGATGGCACGCTGCTGCCGGGCGTAAGCCTCTGGCCCGGTTTCCCGCATCATGCCGAAAACCACCTCCTGCAGCGCCTTGTCGGACTGGCGATCAGGATGCACGAGGCGGGCCCAGGCCATCGGGAAGACGTCCTCGAAGCGGCCTGCCTGCGCAATAGCGATCAGGCGCTCTCGATCCTGGCTTGCCTCCGACGTGTCGGGGCGGGCGCTCGTATCGAGAAGAGCCAGCCGCTGAACGCGCTCGGGAGCCTGGCGCATGACTTCAAGGGCCACGTATCCGCCCATGGAGAGCCCGGCGAGGGAAAACCGCTCCGGCGCATTCTTCAGGAGGCGGGCCGCGATTCCGGAGATCGAATCATCCTTGGTGTGGTCGGCAACGACAATGTTCCTGCTGCTGGACAAGGCATCGATCTGCGCCTCGAACAGACGCGCCGTGCAGGCAAGACCCGGAACCAGAACCAGCGTTTCGGCCATAATCCTCTTTCCCTCACAAGTTTGCTTGTATTGACAAGCTGATAGCTTGTCCTATGGTCCCGCCACACCTTAACTTGAGCAAGAGCCTCAGGTGAAACCAGTCTCGCGCCTGTTAGTTGCCGTAGAGCGCGGCCAACACTTTAAAGCGCACCCTGCCCTAACGGTTATAGAGATTCATGTCCTTCGCCGAACTCGGACTTAGCGATAAAGTACAGCAGGCCGTCGCCGCTTCCGGTTATACGGAGCCGACACCGATCCAGGCCCAAGCCATTCCCCATGTGCTTGCCCGCAAGGACGTTCTCGGCATTGCCCAGACCGGCACCGGCAAGACGGCCGCCTTCACGCTACCCATGCTTACCCTGCTTGAGCATGGCCGTGCCCGGGCACGCATGCCTCGCACGCTGATCCTCGAACCGACCCGCGAACTGGCGGCCCAGGTCCAGGACAACTTCGACAAGTACGGCATCAACCACAAGCTCTCCGTGGCCCTCCTGATCGGTGGCGTGTCCTTCGGCGACCAGGATGCCAAGATCACCCGCGGGGTGGACGTGCTGATTGCCACCCCCGGCCGCCTGCTCGATCACTTCGAGCGCGGCAAGCTGCTCCTTACCGGCGTGGAACTCCTCGTGATCGACGAGGCAGACCGCATGCTCGACATGGGGTTCATCCCGGACATCGAGCGCATCGTGAAACTGGTGCCGTTCACGCGCCAGACGCTGTTCTTCTCCGCCACCATGCCGCCGGAGATCCAACGTCTCGCCGATGCTTTCCTTCACAATCCAGTGAAAGTGGAAGTCGCCCGCGCCGCCTCGACAGCGGCTACGATCACCCAGCGCCTCGTGGCGACGGGCCGCCAGGATTATGAGAAGCGCGAGACGCTGCGCGGCTTGATCCGCAACGCTACAGACCTGAAGAACGCGGTCGTATTCTGCAACCGGAAGCGCGACGTGGCGGTGCTGCATCGCTCCCTGCAGAAGCATGGCTTTGCAGCCGTTGCCCTTCATGGCGACATGGATCAGCACGCGCGCATGGCAGCTCTCGACAGCTTCCGCAGCGGCGAGATGCCCATCCTGGTGGCGAGCGATGTCGCAGCCCGCGGGCTCGACATCCCGTCGGTCAGCCACGTGTTCAATTACGACATACCGCACCATGCGGAGGATTACGTCCACCGCATCGGCCGCACGGGCCGCGCAGGCCGCATCGGTCACTCCTTCACGCTCGTGGGCCCTGGTGACGAGAAGTCGCTGGCCGCCATCGAGAAGCTGATCGAAACCCCGGTCGAGTGGGAAGGCCCTACCCTCGCCGAGCTTCCGCCCTCGGAAGGCTCATCCTCTCGCGGACGCAGCGGACGCGGCGGGCGGGGCGAGGAACGGTCCTCCCGCAGCCGCAAGGTCAAGGTACGTTCGGGTGACCGACAGCGCTCAAAGAGCGAAGAGGCACGCGAGGAAGTGGCACCTGTCCAGGCAGCCCCGGCGCCTCAGCCGGAGCAGGAGGCCCGCAAGCCCCGTTCCGCGCAACGCGAGCGCTCGCCCTCCAAGGGGAACCAGAACCGTCCTTCGCGCCGCGACGATGACGATACTCCCGTCAAAGGGCTCGGCGACCACGTGCCGGCCTTCCTGATGCGGCCGGTCCCGGTCAAGAAGTCCTAAAGGCCCCGCCGTCAAGCCGTGTGAGCCCTACCAGAAGAGCGATTTCGCTCGCTTTCCGAAGGGTCAGAGTATTTTCTTCAGATGATCAAAGCGCAGGCTCGGAAACGGATTTCCGAGCCTTACGGGCAGGTGAAGGCTTTTTCGTCTTCTGGAGCTTGGCGGCTTTTGCCCGCAGCGCCGCATGAAATGCCATGCGGGCCAGTTCAGCGGCTTCATCAGGATCGTCCAGCGCCGACTCTGGCATCAGCCAATAGCTCATGACCGTGGTTCTGCCATCCTTCGCCGCATAGGCGAAGGGCCGTGAGCCGAGCTCGCGAAACCTGCCCTCACTCTCCCGATCGGCCTTGAGATAGAGCTCCCCAGAAGCTTCGAGGGCGAACATCAGGCCATCCCGATAGATCCCCTGCCCGCCGAACATGCGCCGGATCTGAACCGGACCGAACGTCGAAAGGATTTCGCGTATGGCCTCGGCATCCATCGGCGTCAGCCAGCGGTGTGGAGCGCAGGAGGCGTGGCGGGCGTAATCGCGACGGATTCGCCGCAGCCGCAGGCCGAGGTCTGGTTCGGATTGTTGAACACGAACTGGGACGACATCTTCGTCGTCTGGAAGTCCATTTCCGTGCCGAGCAGGAACAGCACGGCCTTCGGATCGATGAGCACGGTCACGCCCTTATCCTCCACGACCTCGTCGAGGGGATTGACGTTTTCCGCGTATTCCATGGTGTAGGACATGCCGGCGCAGCCGCCGTTCTTCACGCCCACGCGGACGCCGACGATGGGCTTGTCGGCCTTTGCGATGATGTCCTTGACGCGGTTTGCCGCCGCGTCGGTCAAGGTCACGACCTTGAAACCGGGTAGAGCCATTGGCCTTCTCTCCTGGCAGCCGGGTTCAAGGCCCGGGCAGAACGAGTGTGATCAAGTCATAGATAAGAGATGAAAACGCAAACGTCGAGGCCATCTCGGGGTTGTGCCTATGGCTCAGCTGCCTCATATCGGGAGAACCTTCCAGAGGACAGCTTACCCATCTTAAGGAGAACAGATGCCGCATCACATGCCGCTGATCTCGACCATTGTCGTCGGCCTGGTTCTGGCATTTGTTTTCGGTGCGGCTGCACAACGCCTCCGCGTCTCGCCCCTCGTCGGCTATCTCCTTGCAGGCGTTCTCGTCGGCCCATTCACTCCTGGCTATGTGGCCGATCAGGGCATAGCCAACCAGCTCGCGGAAATCGGCGTAATCCTGCTGATGTTCGGGGTGGGCCTTCACTTTTCCCTGAAGGATCTTCTGTCGGTCAAAGCCATCGCCGTTCCTGGCGCCGTGGTGCAGATCGCCAGCGCCACACTGCTCGGTTTAGGCCTCGCCTGGCTGATGGGCTGGACGCTCGCAGCTGGCATCGTGTTCGGCCTTGCGCTTTCGGTGGCGAGTACGGTCGTGCTTCTGCGCGCCCTTCAGGAGCGCAGGCTTGTCGAGACGGAGCGCGGCCATATCGCCGTCGGCTGGCTGATCGTCGAAGACCTCGCCATGGTGCTGACCCTGGTGCTTCTGCCGGCCTTCGCCAATGCGACCGCAAGCGCCACGGCGGATATGGAAAGCATCGTGCTCTCGCTGGGCCTCACCCTCGGCAAGGTCGTTGCCTTCCTGGCGATCATGCTGGTCGTCGGCCGTCGCGTCATTCCGTGGATTCTGCATTACGTCGCCCATACAGGCTCGCGAGAGCTGTTCCGCCTCTCGGTCCTTGCCATTTCGCTGGGCACGGCCTTTGCCGCGGCCGAACTGTTCGGCGTGTCCTTTGCGCTTGGCGCCTTCTTCGCGGGCATGGTGCTCAGCGAATCCGAGCTGAGCCATCAGGCGGCGTCAGAAACACTTCCCTTGCGTGATGCCTTCGCGGTCCTGTTCTTCGTCTCGGTCGGCATGCTGTTCGATCCGATGATCCTGGTGAACGATTTCGGGCCGGTGCTCGCCACCTTCCTGATCATCGTCGTCGGCAAGTCCGTGGCGGCCTACGGGATCGTCCGCCTCTTCCGTCATCCTGACACGACTGCGCTGACCATCGCCGCCAGCCTGGCGCAGATCGGCGAGTTCTCCTTCATCCTGGCCGGCCTCGGCGTCGCGTTGAAGATCCTTCCGGACGAGGGTCGCGACCTGATCCTCGCAGGCGCCATTCTCTCCATCATGGTCAACCCGTTTCTGTTCACCCTGCTCGACCGCTGGTTCGCAAAGCGCGAGGCAGCCAAGATGGAGAAATTGCCGGAGGCCGAGGCTGCTGTTGTCGAGATGCCCGAGCCGCCCCCTTCCATTGTGCGGGAGCCTCTGCCGGTGACGACGCTGAAGGACCATGTCGTACTCGTGGGGCATGGCCGCGTGGGTAAGTTCATTACCCAGAAACTCGCCTCCACCGGCACGCCCTTCCTGGTGATCGAGGCCAACAAGACTCAGGTTGCCGACCTCTCGAGCGAGGACGCCGCCGTTCTGATCGGCAACGCCGCCGATCCGGAGATTGCGACGGCAGCGAATCTCAAGGAGGCGCGCTGCCTTCTTGTGGCCATTCCAGATGCCTTCGAGAGCGGCCAGATCGTCGAGCAGGGGCGCAAACAGAACCCGGACCTGCCGATCATCGTGCGAGTTCACTCCGCCGCCCAGGAAGAGCACGTGGAAAAGTTCGGCGCCACCAAGGTGGTGATGGCCGAGCAGGAAATTGCCAGAGCCATGATTGCTGACGTACCGGAGGCCGTGCGCGGACCCGTAATTGAATCGGTAGAACCAGCAGCTGAGATGGGCGAGGTGCTTGCGGCCGGAGAGACGACAGGCGTGCTAGAGCCGAATGCCGAAGCTGATCGCTCAGGCGATGGGCTTAAGATTGAGCGGCCATTGAGTCAGCCGGCGAGCGATACAGCGCAATGAGGTCAATCCGCAGCGAAGCATGTCCGGGGAGCCTGCGCCGACTTGGTGCGGAATGATTTCTGCCGCGCATCCGCCATGCTTCAGAAATGCCAATGGCCGGAACAAGCCCGGCCATTGAGAGATCTTTTCGATAAGATGGGAGCCTTACCACATGTCGAGCGCGACACGCGCTTCGTCGGACATGCGGCTCTGGTCCCATGGCGGATCGAACACGATGCTTGCCTTGACGCTCTGGACGCCGGGCACGGCGCCGACTGCATCCTCGACCCAACCCGGCATCTCACCGGCGACAGGGCAGCCCGGAGCGGTCAGGGTCATGTCGATGGCCACATTGCGGTTGTCATCGATATCGACGCGGTAGATCAGGCCAAGCTCATAGATGTCGACCGGGATTTCCGGGTCGTAGACGGTCTTGAGGGCCCCGATGATATCGTCGGTCATACGGTCCAGCTCTTCCGGCGGGATCCCTGAGCCGGGCGATACCTGCGGCGCATTGGGCGCGTCTTGGATGGGAGATTGATCGTTCACAGGTCTATCCTTCAGGCAAACAGGGCTTCCGCCTTCTGCAAGGCGTCCGCCAGCTTATCGACTTCTTCCATCGTGTTGTAGAGGCCGAATGATGCACGGCAGGTGGAGGTTGCTCCGAAGCGGTTCAAGAGGGGCATGGCGCAATGGGTGCCTGCCCGGACTGCCACGCCCTGACGGTCGATGATGGTGGCCACGTCATGGGCATGGGCGTTCTTCATCTCGAAGGCGATGATCGCGCCCTTGCCCCTAGCCTGGCCAATGATGCGGATGGAGTTCATGGCCCGCAGGCGCTCATGGGCATAAGCCGACAGGGTCTCCTCATGAGCGCGGATGTTCTCGCGGCCGATACTCATCATGAAGCGCAACGCCGCATCAAGGCCGATGGCTTCCAGGATCGCGGGCGTGCCGGCCTCGAAACGATGCGGCGGATCGTTGTAGGTGATGGCGTCCTCGCGGACCTCGTGGATCATCTCGCCGCCGCCCTGGTAAGGCGGCATTTTCTCGAGAAGCTCGCGCTTGCCGTAGAGAACCCCGATACCGGTCGGCCCATAGACCTTGTGTCCGGTGAACACGTAGAAATCCGCATCGAGATCGCGCACGTCCACATCGAGGTGCACCGCACCCTGCGCTCCGTCCACCAGCACTGGCACGCCGTGAGCATGGGCGATGCGGATGATCTCCTTCATCGGCGTCACGGTGCCGAGCACATTGGACATGTGCGTCATGGCGACGATCTTCGTACGCGGCGAGAAGAGCTTCTCGAACTCCTCCACGAGGAAGTTGCCCTCGTCGTCCACCGGCGCCCACTTGATCACCGCGCCTTTCCGCTCGCGCAGGAAGTGCCAGGGCACGATGTTGGAATGGTGCTCCATGATGGAGAGGATGATCTCGTCCCCCTCCCCGATATTCATGCGCCCGAAGGAATCCGCTACGAGGTTGTAGGCTTCCGTGGCCGATTTCGTGAAGACGATCTCTTCGATGGAGCCTGCATTGATGAACTCGCGAGCCGTCTCACGCGCCCGCTCGAAGCCTTCGGTCGCCACATTGGCCATGTAGTGCAGGCCGCGATGCACGTTCGCGTAGCCCGTCTCCATGGCGTTCACCATGGCGTCGATCACCGCCTTCGGCTTCTGGGCCGACGCGGCGTTGTCGAGATAGACCAGCGGCTTGCCGTAGACCTGCTGGCTCAGGATCGGGAACTGCGCCCGGATCGCTTCGACGTCGTAGGGCCTTACAGGAGCATTCATTGCCTTACCTGCTTCTGTCCTCGCCATTGAGAAGAAGGCTTCTCAGCATGAGAGCAGTGAATTTGAAACGTCACGGCCGGGACGAGCCCGGCCATGACAGTTTGAACGTTACGAACGGGCCTTCAGCCAGCCCTCGACCGTGGCAACGAGAGCCTCGCGGGCATCCTCGTTCTCCACGAACTCGATGGACTCCCCGAGGAAGGCCTGGACCAGCAGGCTCTCGGCTTCCTTCTTCGGAAGGCCGCGGGCCATGAGGTAGAACAGGAGATCCTCGTCGAGCTGACCGCAGGTGGCGCCGTGGGCGCACTGCACGTCGTCAGCGAAGATTTCAAGTTCCGGCTTGTTGTTCATCGAGCCGCCCTCCTCCAGGAGGAGCGCCGCCGACATCATGCGGCCGTCGGTCTTCTGGGCATGATGAGGAACGATGATCTTGCCCTGGAAGACGCCGGTGGCCTCGTTGTCGATGACCGTCTTGAACAGCTCGCGGCTCTCGCAGTGGAGAGCATTGTGCTCGACCACCAGCGTGGAATCGCTGTGCTGCGTGCCCTTCAGCATCGTCGCGCCGTTGACCCGCAGGTTCGTGTTCTCGCCATTGAGAATGGCATAGACCTGATGGCGCGAGGTGGCGGAGCCCGCCACGACGTTGATGCTGTTGAAGTTTGCTTCCGCACCGATCTTCGCAGCCAGCGTCGACAGGGCAAGAGCCTTGTCCCCTTCGGCGTTCAAACGAACATGCTGCACGTTCGTGCGGTCGCCAGCGATCATCTCCACGACGTCGTTCGGCTGGTGGTTCGCGCCATCGCCACTCTCGTGGGACTCGAGGAGCGTTACGGAAGCGTCATTCTCCACCACCACAAGAACGCGGGTGGCCGTGGCGACCGCCGAGCCGGCAGCGGTGACGAAACGCAGGTGAACCGGCGTCTCGACGGAGCCCGCAACGCGGATCATCACCCCATCGGCCATGAAGGACGTGTTGAGCTGATAGACCGGGTTGTCGCTTGCCCACGGAACCGGGCTGAGCTTCGCAAGCCACTCATGGCCACTGGCTAGAGCCTCGCGCAGCGGCACGATCTCGATGCCTTCCGGCAGATTGGCGAAGTCCACGGCTTCGCGCACGAAGTGGCCGTTTACGAACGGCACCTGGAGCGCGGCGACATTGGCGAACGCCTTGGAGCCGCCGAGCGCGGCCTTTGCTTCCTCTGCCGTCGGCACGCCCGCGAAAGGCGCAACCTCACGCAGGAGAGCGCGAAGATCCGTGTACTTGAACTCTTCCACACGACGGTGCGGAAGGCCGCGCGCATTGAACTGCTCGAAGGCCTGCGCACGCGATTCCGCGTTGCCCGGAAGCATCGTCCTGGCGTTCTCGAACGCCTGCACCAGCGCGGTTTCCGCCGGTGTCTTCATGAGAGTCACATCGGCCATGGCTTAAGCGGCCTCGCTTTCACGGTAATCGGCATAACCATTGGCTTCGAGCTCGAGAGCCAGCTCCTTGCCACCCGAACGCACGATGCGGCCGCCATGCATCACGTGCACGGTGTCGGGCACGATGTGGTTCAGCAGGCGCTGATAGTGCGTGATCACGAGGAAGGCGCGATCCGGCGAACGGAGCGCGTTCACGCCCTCGGAGACGATGCGCAGCGCGTCGATGTCGAGGCCGGAATCCGTCTCGTCCAGGATGCAGAAGGACGGCTGGAGCAGCGCCATTTGCAGGATCTCCATGCGCTTCTTCTCACCGCCGGAGAAGCCGACGTTCAGCGCGCGCTTGAGCATGTCCTTCGGGATTTCGAGCTGCGCAGCAGCCGCATTGACCTGCTTGATGAACTCAGGGGTCGTCAGCTCGTCCTCGCCGCGCGCCTTGCGCTGGGCGTTCATGGCGGCCTTCAGGAAGGTCATCGAGCCGACGCCGGGAATTTCCAGCGGATACTGGAAGGCGAGAAACACGCCCGCAGCCGCGCGCTGATCGGCTTCCATCTCCAGCAGGTTCTGGCCGTCGAGCAGGATCTCGCCGTCGAGAACTTCATAGTCTTCCTTGCCGGCGATCACATAGGAGAGCGTCGACTTGCCCGAGCCGTTCGGGCCCATGATGGCGGCGACCTCGCCCTTGTTCACGGTGAGGTTGAGGCCATTGAGAATGCGCTTGTCCTCGATCTGGACAACAAGGTTCTTGATTTCGAGCATTGCAGAATTCCATCCACGTCATCCCGGACGGCTCAAAAGCCGATCCGGGATCGTTATCCGAATTGAACTGGTTTTCGCGATCCCGGCTCGCGCTTCGCTTGGCCGGGATGACGCTTTTTCCTTAACCGACCGAGCCTTCCAGCGAGATCGAGATGAGCTTCTGGGCTTCCACGGCGAACTCCATGGGGAGCTGCTGCAGAACGTCCTTCACGAAGCCGTTCACGATGAGCGCCGTCGCCTCTTCTTCCGAAAGGCCGCGCTGCTGGCAGTAGAACATCTGATCTTCGGAGATCTTCGATGTCGTCGCCTCGTGCTCGAACACGGCGGTGGCGTTCTTCGACTCGATGTAAGGCACCGTATGCGCGCCGCACTGGTTGCCGATCAGCAGCGAGTCGCAGTTCGTGAAGTTGCGCGCGCCGGTCGCCTTGCGGTGAGCCGAGACAAGACCGCGATAGGTGTTCTCGGACTTGCCCGCTGCGATGCCCTTCGAGATGATCCGGCTCGTGGTGTTCTTGCCCAGATGGATCATCTTGGTGCCGGAATCGACCTGCTGCATACCGTTCGACACCGCGATCGAGTAGAACTCGCCCCGCGAGTTGTCGCCGCGCAGGATGCAGGACGGGTACTTCCACGTGATGGCCGAACCGGTCTCGACCTGGGTCCAGGTGATGACCGAGTTCTTGCCACGGCAATCGCCGCGCTTCGTCACGAAGTTGTAGATGCCGCCCCGGCCCTCGGCGTCGCCCGGATACCAGTTCTGCACCGTCGAATACTTGATCTCGGCATCGTCGAGGGCGATGAGCTCGACCACGGCGGCGTGAAGCTGGTTCTCGTCGCGCTTGGGGGCCGTGCAGCCCTCGAGATACGAGACGTAGGAGCCTTTGTCCGCGATGATGAGCGTGCGCTCGAACTGGCCGGTGTTCTTCTCGTTGATGCGGAAGTAGGTCGAAAGCTCCATCGGGCAGCGGACGCCCGGCGGAATGTAGACGAACGAACCGTCGGTGAAGACAGCGGAATTCAGCGTCGCGAAGAAGTTGTCCGTCACCGGCACGACCGAGCCGAGATACTGCTTCACGAGATCCGGATATTCCCGGATCGCCTCCGAGATCGGCATGAAGATCACGCCGGCCTTCTTCAGCTCTTCCTTGAAGGTGGTGGCCACCGACACGGAATCGAACACAGCATCCACGGCAACCCGGTTCTGCGGCTCGACGCCAGCCAGGATTTCCTGCTCGCGCAGCGGAATGCCGAGCTTCTCGTAGGTCTTGAGAATCTCAGGATCCACCTCGTCGAGGGACTTCGGCGCCGGGTTCATCTTCGGAGCGGCGTAATAGTAAATGTCGTTGTAGTCGATCTTGTCGTACGACACGCGCGCCCAGTTGGGCTCCTTCATGGTGAGCCAACGCTTGTAGGCGTCGAGGCGCCATTGGAGCATCCACTCGGGCTCGCCCTTCTTGGCCGAGATGAAGCGGATCACATCCTCGGAGAGGCCTTTCGGCGACTTCTCCATTTCGACTTCGGTTTCGAAGCCGTACTTGTACTGATCGACGTCAATCGACCGAACCTGATCGATCGTCTCCTGCACTGCAGGCATCTGTCTCTCCCACCACTCACGGCGTCAAGGACCGCGGGTTGATATGACATGGAAAACTGGCGGGGCTTTTAAGCCGCGCTCGCCTTCCGCTTATATAAGGTGCCCACCACCCTTTCGCACGCCTCCGCAAAGCGGATCACGCACTCTTTCGTGGTCGACCACCCCAAACTCACACGCAAAACGCCCTCGGCGAGGGCTGGCTCGACGCCCATGGCATCGAGCACATGCGAACGCTTGACCTTCCCGGACGAGCAAGCCGAACCGGAGGACAGGGCAATGCCCGCAAGATCGAACGCGATCAATGCCGTCTCGGCCTTGAGGCCGGGTATGGCAAAGGCCAAGGTATTAGGCAACCGCTCAGCGCCAGCACCCACAACAAGAGCGTCCGGCGCGATCCGGCGCACATGCGCCTCGGCTTCGTCGCGTAAAAGCTGCACTCGGGCGGCCTCCTGCTCCAGCCCCTCCAGGGCGAGCTCGGCAGCCGTGCCGAAACCTGCAATGGCCGCCACGTTCTCTGTGCCGGCCCGGTAATTCTTTTCCTGCCCGCCGCCCCGGATCAACTTATCGCCGATCTCGTACTGGTCGGAGGCGAGCACCAGAGCCCCTGCCCCTTTCGGGCCGCCGAGCTTGTGAGCAGACAGTGTCAGCGCATCGACCCCGAGGGTGACGATATCGACCGGAACCCGGCCCGCCGCCTGCACCGCATCGGTGTGGACGAGGCCGCCATGCTCGTGAACCAGACTGGCGATCTCTGCCAAGGGCTGGATCACACCGGTCTCATTGTTGGCAAGCTGGACGGAGACCAGAACCCGCGTATCGCCCGTCTGCTTCAGGTGGGCCTTGAGCCAGGCGAGATCAAGGATCCCCCGCTCATCGGCCGGGATGATCTCGACTGCCTCCGGCGAAAAGCGATGACCGTTGAGAATGCAGGGATGCTCGGTGGCGCCGATGAAGAGCTTTGCCGGCCCTGCCTGTCCCAACCGCTTGAAAGATGGCGTGAGAACGAGATTTGCTGCTTCCGTGCCGCCGCTTGTGAAGATCACGTTCTTGGGCCGAGCGCCGACCAGCTTGGCGACGGACAGGCGCGCGGCCTCCATCTCGCCCCGTGCTGCCCTGCCCTCACTATGGACGGAGGAAGCGTTGCCAGGCATCTGAAGCACGCGCAGGACCGTCTCCGCCACTTGGGGCCGCACAGGCGACGTGGCGTTGTGGTCAAGATATGTGCGCTGGCCGATTGCCATGGCTCTCCGTCTCAAGCCTCACGAAATTCTTGCAAGTCACCCCTGTTGCCGTGCTAAAGCACCGCAACCACGTGTGCCCATGTTTCCTCCGAAGGTCCTAGCCCTCGGAATTTATCGAAACATTGTAACACTTTAGAAGAGTTCTAATGGTTTCCTTCTTAAGGGAACCCACGACCGAGAGTCAAGGTCGCACAGGGGTTTCCCTCTCTTCACAGAGAGGCGAGCAAGAGGTTCGCGTATATGCCTGAAGTCATCTTCACGGGGCCTGCCGGCCGCATCGAAGGCCGTTATCAGCCTGCCAAGGAGAAGGGTGCTCCCATCGCCATCATCCTTCATCCGCACCCGCAATTCGGCGGGACGATGAACAACCAGATCGTCTATAACCTGTATTATGATTTCGTGAAGCGTGGCTTCTCGGTGCTCCGCTTCAACTTCCGTGGCGTCGGCCGCAGCCAGGGCGCATTCGATCACGGTCAGGGCGAATTGTCGGATGCCGCGGCGGCCCTCGACTGGGCCCAGGCCATGAACCCGGATGCCCGCGCCTGCTGGATCGCCGGCGTGTCCTTCGGCGCCTGGATCGGCATGCAGCTCCTCATGCGCCGCCCGGAGATCGAAGGTTTCATCTCGATTGCCGCCATGGCGAACCGCTACGACTTCTCGTTCCTCGCCCCCTGCCCGTCCTCGGGCCTGTTCGTCCACGGCTCCGAGGATCGCGTAGCTCCTGTGAAGGACGTGGTCAGCGTCATCGAGAAGGTGAAGACGCAAAAGGGCGTGAAGCTCGAGCACGCCGTCGTCGAGGGCGCCAACCATTTCTTCGACGGCCGTGTCGACGAGCTGATGGTGGCCGTAGACGAGTACCTCGACAAGCGCCTGGGCGCGACTGAGCAAGAGGCCTGAGCAAGCCTCGATATGAGCACGAAAAAGGCCGGTCAAATGACCGGCCTTTTGTTTGACCTTCCGCCTGTGCGGGCTCAGATGAAGAGGAAGTCGTTCTCCGCCAGAACCTCTTTCCTGAGGTTGCTCAGCGTGAGACTGAAGTCCCCCTTGGCGATCACGACATCGTTGCCTGCCTGGTAAGCCCAGGCATATAGCGACGTGAAGTTCGTGAAGACGCTCTTATAGAGGATGATCTGCTCATACAGGTCCGGACCGGCGGCAAAGTCGGTGATAGTGGTCTTGGCCCAAGGGCGGATGTGGTAGGTATCCCGGCCCCAGCCGCCGGTCAGCTTGCTGCCGATCCCGTCTCCGATCAGGATATCGTCGCCGTCTTCTCCGAAAAGCCAGTCTGCGCCAGCGCCCGGTCCCTCATTCATATCGAGGTAGTCATTTCCGGCGCCGCCATACAGGTAATCCACACCAGAGCCGCCGATGAGCGTATCGTTACCCATGCCACCGAACAGGTAATCGTTTCCTTCGTCACCGAAGAGACGATCATTTTCGCCCTCACCGTATAGCCAATCCTGTTCGGCTCCACCGATAAGCAGGTCGTCTCCTTGGCCGCCGATTAGGTTATCAATGCCGTTGCCTCCATACAGCGTGTCGTTGCCCCAGACACCGTAGAGAATGTCGTCACCATTGTTACCAAAGAGCACGTCGTCGCCGACATCCCCGTCCAGGTAGTCATTGCCTAAGCCGCCATCCAGCACATCGTTGCCAGCGCGGCCATAGAGCTTGTCGTCGCCATCTTCACCGTGAAGGCGGTCATTACCCTCACCACCATCAAGGATATCGTTCCCGTGTCCTCCGCTGAGCGTATCGTTGCCCCAGACTCCATAGAGCGTGTCATTGCCCTCCCGGCCTTGAAGCACGTCGTCGCCAACGTCTCCGTCCAAGTAATCATTGCCTGCGCCGCCATCCAGCACGTCGTTGCCGATGCGGCCATAGAGCTTATCGTCGCCTTCATTACCATAGACGTAGTCATGACCTTCGCCACCATCGGCGATATCGTCCCCTGCGCCGCCATAGATGGTATCGTTTCCGTCATGGCCATAAAGATAGTCATTACCGGCATCACCATTCAGGCGATCGTTGCCGCCCTCGCCGTAGAGCCAGTCCTGATCGTTGCCGCCCGAGAGCACATCGTCGCCGTTGCCCCCGGTCAGGTCATCGACCCCGGAGCCGCCAGAAAGCGTATCGTTGCCGTTGTGGCCGACCAGTCTGTTATTGGCAGAGTTGCCCGTTATTCGGTCATTTCCGGCGCCGCCGATGGCATTCTCAATCAGAGAACGGGAGTCGCCTCTGAACTGCAGCGCGTTGTAAACATTACCCTTCGCACCCGTAGCCCTCTGGGCTTCCGAGAAGAGCGAATAAGCGCCCGGACTCAGATCTATGGTCATGTGCGAGCCATAGTTTGAGAAGTCGTAGGTGTCGTTACCGCCACCATCCCAAATCGTCAGGAAGATCCTATTCGCGCCGGGACGACCTTGGCCAATGCCGTTGAGATAGGTCTGACCAGTGTGCGGATCCCATGTGTAGACGGTATTCCCGCTATTGGTTCTGAAATTAGCGCCGTACATCTCCTGCAGAGCAGCGATGTCGTACATCATGAATGTCTGAGGATAGGCGTGAACATTATATGACATGACCGTGTATTCGGTCCTGTCATATGTAGAGCTCATTTTCGGCAGATTGCCTCCACGGTCATGAGGATGCTTGAGCCCAAGGCCGTGCCCCATTTCATGCAGGAGAAGGTAGTGCTGATAGCTGCCGACGACCGGTGCCTTGTCCCCGTTCTCGATCCAGACATCACCACCGTAAACCGGAACGCCAGGATAGAAGCCGTGACTACGGTTGATCGTGCTATTTGGATTAAATGCGCTTAGCTTGATATTTGCCTCACCCCGGCCTGCATAGACGAACGAAGCATTCGTGAACGAGTTCAGGGAAGTGATGTTGATCCCATTTCCAGCCCCGCGGAAAATGGAGTGGTAGGCCTGCTCCGTTTCAGAGGAAAGCGGCTTGTATCCTTCCGCGCTCGGATTGATCCATTCATAGTCCCAGCGGGAATCCGGAAAGCCATAGGTAATCGTACTCGAAGCCCACTGAGATCCCGAGAAAAGTGCCAGCACATTCCAATCGATGTGGGTCGGAGCATAATATTTCGTGCCAAAAATCGGCACATTGGGGAGCCCGGCAGCTGCAGCCGAGAAGACGCCTATCGGCACCCCTGAGATATTATCGTTGAGCCAATCGTAAGCGGAAGAAAAGATAGAACCGAAATCAAGGAAGCCGGAGCCTTGCGCCAAGGTCGCCCATTTTTCATCCCCTTTGAGCGAAGGGCTTTCTCCGGAGAATTGGGGTTTCAACGCGTACGCTTCGCGTTCCTCGGAGAGACGGCCACGTCCGCCCTTATCCATGCCATGAGGGAAAGAAGCCCAAGACGATCCCTCTTGGCTGGCAAGGCAAGAATAGCACATGAGAGAACTCCTATCTTAGAATTTCGGTAACGTTATAATGCATAATGTTCAAAGCTTAACAATAGGCTGAATGGCCTAGTTGGGATGGAATCCTGCCTACAACCTGCTAGAAGAGCGCCCTAAAATCCCTTTCCAGCCAGACGAGAGCCGCGATGAACGCGCCACGATCCGAATTCCTGAAGGTGCTCACCGAGCGGGGCTTCATTCACCAGACCTCCGATTTCGAGGGCGTGGATGCGGCTGCCCTTGAGAATCGGCTGACGACCTATGTCGGCTATGACTGCACGGGCCCGTCGCTCCATGTGGGCCACCTGCTTTCGATCATGATGCTGCACTGGCTCCAGAAGACCGGAGCCGGCAAGCCGATCACGCTCATGGGCGGCGGCACGACCCGGGTCGGCGACCCTTCGGGCAAGGACGAGAGCCGCAAGCTCCTCACGGTCGAGCAGATCGAGGCCAACAAGGAGAGCATCAGGACGGTGTTCTCGCGCTTCATCAGCTTCGGCGAGGGCAAGGCTGATGCCATGATGGTGGACAACGCCGAGTGGCTGACCAAGCTCAACTACATCGAGTTCCTGCGCGATGTGGGCCGCCACTTCTCGGTCAACCGCATGCTGTCCTTCGACAGCGTGAAGCTGCGCCTCGAGCGCGAGCACGAGCTGTCGTTCCTGGAATTCAACTACATGATTCTCCAGGCCTACGACTTCGTGGAGCTCAACAAGCGCTATGGCTGCGTGCTGCAGATGGGCGGCTCGGATCAGTGGGGCAACATCGTCAACGGCATCGATCTCGGCCGCCGCCTCGGCACGCCGCAGCTTTATGCCGTCACCTGCCCGCTTCTGACCACCGCTTCGGGTGCGAAGATGGGCAAGACCGCCTCCGGCGCCGTGTGGCTCAACGCCGACATGCTGAGCCCCTACGATTACTGGCAGTTCTGGCGCAACACCGAGGATGCGGACGTTCCGCGTTTCCTCAAGCTGTTCACGATCCTGCCCATGGACGAGATCGCCAAGCTGGCAGCGCTCCAGGGGGCCGAGATCAACGAGGCGAAGAAGGTGCTGGCGACCGAGGCCACCGCCCTGCTCCATGGCCGTGAGGCAGCGGAGCTCGCGGCAGAGACGGCACAGAAGACCTTCGAGCAAGGCACGCTGGCCGAAAGCCTTCCGACCATCGAGATTGCATCGAGCATCCTGAAGGAAGGCCTCGGCGTTCTGACGGCCTTTGGCCCTGACTACGCGAAGCTCGTTCCCTCATCGAGCGAGGCGCGGCGCCAGGTGAAAAGCGGCGGCCTGAAGGTGAACGATCAGACTGTCTCCGACGAGCGCGCATCCCTCACCATGTCGGACCTGACGAGCGAAGGCGTGATCAAGCTGTCCTTCGGCAAGAAGAAGCACGTGCTTCTGCGAGCGGTTTAACCGCTATCGCTCCGGAGCCACAGGCACCGTGTCGGTCTGTGTCTCCACCCCCACGCCAAAGAGCTTGCGCAGGAAGCCCGGGGCGACGGCAGAGAGCGGATTGACCGTCAGGGTCGGCGCGCTCATCTGTCCCGCGGCGCGGAAATTGACGGCGAAAAGCCCTTCATACTGACCGCCCCCGAGGAGAGGCCCGAACAAGGGCACCTTGGCGAAGGCGTTGTTCAGCCCATAGGCGGGGACGAAAGTGCCCGAAATATCCATCCGGTCGCGGGCGTAGTCGATGGTGCCGCCGAGGGTGAAGCCGATCTGGTTGCCGTAGATTGCCGCATCCTTGAAATCGAGACGGCCCGACGTGCGCGTGAACTCCATACGGGCCCGGGCAAACGAGATCTCGTTCACATCCACCCGCATCATCTGCGGATTACCGGCGCTGTCCTGGCCTGCTACCACTTGAGTCTGTGTCGGGATGATGCGGCGCAAGGCCGGCTCGTTCACCAGGGTGAAGGAGCGCAGCAGCATCATGCCCGGCTGCCCCCCGTCTCCGGTCGCCATGTTGATGATGAGGTCGCCGCCCACCATGCGCCTGTACACATCGGTGAACCGCAGAAGCGCCCCCGCATCCTCCGCCTGAACGATGATCATGGAGCCGTTCCGGCCCTGGGCATCGGTGCGGGCGGCAACGTTCGTCGCGCCAAGACGCCCCTTCATCTCGAGCTGGCGCAAGACCTCCTTGCGCATGGATGCCTTGATGACAGCGTTCGTGATCGCCTCGTTGTTGTAGCCGGTGAGAATGTTGAGGTTCAGATCGAGATCGAAATCCTTCGTTTCCCTGGCCGATCCGTTCCGTGAGGATCCTTGCGAGTTGAGACTTTTCAGGAAGGGACGCGCATCGCCCACATTGCCGCGGATGGTGACCTTGTAGGTGCCGCCGGATTGTTCGAGCTGCGCGCGCATGTCGTCGCCCGGCGAGAGCTTAAAGGTCGAAAGCTCAGCCTTCGCGAGATCGCCATCCTTGGATAGAAGGGCCGTTCCGCGCAGTTGCACGGCGCTGCTGTCGAGTTGTAGGTCCCGGATTTCGGTCTCGGAGCCTTCGATCATGGTGAAGGTGAGCTTGCCTGCCCTGCCCGCCGGCTTGGACCAGCCGGGAATGAGTTGGTCGATGCTTGCCTTCGCCAAGTCGGCCTCGATGGCGATGCCCGTAGCATCCGGCTTGCCCAAGGGCACGCTGGCCTTGAGCGCGATGCTGCCCGTCAGCTGCGAGCCGAAGGACAGCCCTCGCTTGCTGCGCGCTGCCTCGTCGAGGACAAAGGCGACATTCGCCTGCCCGCCCTCGCGGTTCTTCTGCACGTCGATGGAGGCGGGCCCGCCGCTGATCTTGCCATCGCCTTTGATCGACAGATCGCCGCGATCATATGCGATCGTGAGATTGCCCCCTTCGAGCTTCTCCTTGCCGAAAACCTTGTCGACGATCAGTTCGTTCAGCGTACCGCTGACCTTGAGCGGCAGATCGGCGAAGGCCGGAATGTCGTTGACCGCAAGCCCGATCCCGACCCGCAGGTCAGCCTTGCCCTTCATCGTTGCCGGATCGACGTCGAAACCGGCAATCTGCTTGACCAGAGGTTGCTGCAGCATGGCCCCGACGCCATCGGCTCCGCCAAAGAGGCGGAAGTCGATGCGCGCCAGGGCGTTGTCGTCCCAGTAATCGTCGAGGGCGAACGTGCCTTCGGACGCGTTGAGGCTGTAATTGCCGGCCATGTCCACATGGCCGGTCGGCGCGCGCAGTGTCACTCTCTTGCCGGTCACCTGGCCGGTCACATCCATCCTGGAGATGGGAGGCAGACCTTCGGCGGCTTGAAGAACGCCTTGCGAAATCACGAAGTCGATCTTGACGGATTCATCGGGAATGGGCCCGCCGGAGATGGCCTTCTCCACATCGGATCCCGCCATGGCGACCTTGAGCCTGAAGTCATCGAGGATGCCGCTCTTCAGGTTTGCCACGAGGAAGCGGCGAACCGGCGGCGCGACGCCTTCGGGCCAGACCCGGAGCGCGGAGCGGACATTGCTCTTCGAGGCTGTCACATCGAACTTCAGCCCCTTTGGATCGGCGGGAGCCGCTAGAGCTCCCTTGATTTCCGCGTTCAGGTCGGGGCCGACCAGCCTGATGCTGTTGATGGAAACGCCCTCGGGACCGGAGAGGTCTGCCTCCATGTGCGAAACCTGAAGCGGCGCGTCCCCAGGGGCGGCTCCCGCCCACACGATATCCCGGCCGCTCAACAAGAGACGCCAGGGCTCCTGCCCTACCGGCACGGCTAGGGTGCCGTGAAGCCTGACCTGCGTCTCGCCTCCCTTCAGCTCAAGGGTCGGCAGGTTGAGGGTTTTCTCCGCCTCGTCCCATTCGGCCACGATCGTGGCGCGATCCACCGGCAAGGGGGAGGTATCCTTGTCCTCGATCTGGATGAAGCCCGTATTGCTGTCGAGGCGCGTCTTCAGCTCGGTTACGCGGCCCTCCGCATAGGCCACATCGAAGCGGCCAGAGAATTCGAGATCGGTGGCGGCAGGAAGATCCGACATGCCGCCGAGCAGCATGATGTCCTGGATCGGCGCGGCATCGGCTACGACAGCCGCGCGGTAAGCGCCGTTGCCGTTGGCTCGCACATCGCCGCTGAGCTGCCATGGGCCTTGCGGGCCTTCCACGGTGGCGGAGAAATGCCGGCCGCCATCGTCCCAATCGAAGGTGGCGTCGAGCCGGTCGAAGCGGGCTCGCTCGCGATGATCGGCGTCGATGAAGACGAGCTTGGCATTGGTAAGCTGGGCCCGCCCCAGAGAATTGAGGACACTGCGCGGACCGACGATCAGCTCGAAGAGGGAGCCGACGGCTCCGGACACGCGAGAGGGGCCATCGGTGCTGACCGCGAGCGAGGCAGCCGCTTCCTTGGACGGAGCAGGCTCCGGAGCAGGAGCATCGCCGCTCTGCCCCTCCTCCACGGCCGGCACCGGCGAGAATGTGAGCGAGCCGTCGCGATTGACGAGGACCCGCATCTGCAGGTCCCTCACCCGAATGGCTTTCGGCTGGAGATTGGCCGTGAGCAGCGACAGGAAATCCACGCTGACGAGGGCGTAAGGAGCGCGAACGACGAGCTCGCCGCCCGGCCCGCGAATGTCGAGCCCGTTGGCCCTCAGGGCCGGTATGCCCTCATGCAGCTCGATGGCCGTATTACGAAGCGCCACGTTCCAGCCAGGGCCGATCCGGGAAGCCAGGGCCTCCGCCACCCGCTCCGGCAGACGGCCGAAGCTCATGGGGCCCGCGGACAGGCGCAAGTAGAAAAGACCAGCAACGACAACAATGAAGACGACGAGCCCGAGCTTCACATAGAGCGTACCACGGATAATCCGGCTCAAAAGGCTTCGCTTAGCCGGTTCTTGCCGGGACAACGTGGTACGGAGCGTCAGCTTCATTCTTGTGATGTTGTGCAACCAGGTTCTTGTGCTTTTGCTGCAGCGAGGGAATCAGTGAGGGACCATAACCGCCCTGGCAGCCTCCCGCGACCGCCTTCTTATCCGTCGTGCACACAAGAGGTTTCCAAACAGGATAATCCGCCAAAAGGAAGGCGAATAATGTCTCTATTGCCCGGAATGCCAGCTCCCGACTTCTCCCTCCCCGTCACGGGCGGGAAGAACCTCTCCCTGGAGAGCCTTAGGGGCAGAAAGGTCGTGCTCTATTTCTACCCCAAGGACGACACGAGCGGCTGCACCTTGGAGGCCAAGAATTTCCAGGAATCCCGCAAGGATTTCGAAGCTGCCGATACGGAGATCATCGGCGTCTCCCCAGATCCGATGAAGAGCCACGACAAGTTCCGCGCCAAGTACGGCCTCGAATTCCCCCTCGCCTCCGACGAAGCTAAAAGCATGCTGGAGGCTTATGGAGTCTGGGTCGAGAAAAGCATGTATGGCCGCAAATACATGGGCGTCGAACGCACCACGGTTCTCATCGACCGTGAAGGCAGGATCGCCAGGATCTGGAACAAGGTGAAGGTGCCGGGCCACATCGAGGAAGTGTTGGAGGCCGTACAGGCTCTGCGCTGACGATGAACCAGTTCGCGCGCTGGTTGCATAAAACGATATAACAATATAGAGCTTGGCTCACATTCATCCTTCAGAGCCAAGCCGCACATGCCGGATTATAAAGCCATCATTTCAGGCCAGAGCTGGAACTCGCTTCCGACTCTCAAGGTCAATAAGAAGCCGGTATTCCTCACCTATACCTTCAACACCCTGAACTGGGGCTCTATGAAGTTCGGCAATGCCGACAAAGGTATGGCGCGCAAAGCCCTAAAGATGTGGGGTGACGCCTGCGGCATCCGGTTCATCGAGGTCAAAGGGCGAGAGGCCGAGCTGAAGTTTCAGTGGAGCTGGGAATGGGGAGACCACAGCGCCCGGGCGGAATTCCCGAAGCTCAGCCGCGACACGTCCGGCGAGGGCGTCGTCCGAGACTTCGATGGTGGCAATATCTACTTGAACGCCCGGTATCGCACCGAGTTTTCACAGCATCACTCGTTCAAGCTCTACGTACTCCTCCATGAGATCGGCCATGCGCTCGGCCTCAAGCATCCCTTTCACAAGATGCCTTACAACAAGAAATTGTTGAGGTCGGATCTGGATCACGTGAACCAGACCGTGATGAGCTACACGGGTGGCGAGATCGATATGCAGCCGGTCGGCCTCGGCGCGTTGGACGTCCAGGCAATCCGAGCCCTCTACGGCAACCCGTCGCAAGATGGAAAACAGGTCGCGAAGTGGAGCTGGAGCAAGGCCACGCAAACCCTGACCCAGATCGGCAAGAGCAAGGCGGATGTGATCCACGGCGTCGCCGTCAAGGATCTCATCAAAGGCGGCCATGGCAACGACACCATCTACGGCTTCGACGGCGACGACGTTCTCTATGGAGAGACTGGCGACGACTTCCTGAGCGGCAGCGACGGCTCCGACATTCTTTATGGTGACGTCGGCAATGATGTCCTTAGGGGCGGCTTCGATGAGGATACGCTTTACGGAGGCGCAGGCAACGACGCCCTCAGCGGCGGCTACGACGATGACATCCTGTATGGGGATTTCGGCAATGATGTCCTCGACGGCGGACGCGGCGACGACATCCTGTACGGAGAGTTCGACAACGATATCCTGCAAGGCGGTGACGGCAACGACACTCTGCAGGGCGGAGCCGGAAACGACAGCTTAGTCGGCGACGACGGCAGCGTCATCGGATACCGCTTCTACGACAACGACGATGTGCTGAACGGAGGCGCAGGAAGCGACACCCTGAAGGGAGGCGAAGGCAAGGATCGGTTCGTTTTCGATACCTGGTTCAATGGCGTCGACGACATTGACCTGATCATGGACTTCGATGATTCCGATGACCTGATCATCCTGTCCGCAACCATCTTCAGCACTCTCGCGAAAGGCAGCTTGAGCAACGATGCTTTCGTGGAAGGGACCGGCGCGGCGGATGCCAACGACCGGATCATCTTCAACGGTGATGACCGCTCTCTCGCTTACGACCCCGACGGCACTGGCCCCTTGGCAGCCGTACGCTTCGTGAAATTCGCGGGAGCTATGACGATTTACGCCAACGACATTCTCGTCGTCTGAGTTCGGCGCTCCAATAAAAAGGCCCACTCAATCGAGTGGGCCTTTTCACTTAATCGATATCCTCGACATCCCCGCCGCCGCCGTAGACGCGCTGGGCGAGGGAGGCTTCCATGAACGGGTCGAGATCTCCGTCGAGTACATCCTGCGGGCTCTGGGATTGGGTGCCCGTGCGCAGGTCCTTCACAAGCTGGTAGGGCTGCAGCACGTAGGAGCGGATCTGGTGGCCCCAGCCGATATCGGTTTTGGCAGCGGCCTCGGCGTTCGCCTTCTCCTCGCGCTTCTTCAGCTCGGCCTCATAGAGGCGGGCGCGCAGCATGTTCCAGGCGGTCGCGCGGTTCTTGTGCTGCGAACGCTCCTGCTGACAGGCCACGACGATGCCGCTCGGAATATGCGTGATACGCACCGCCGAGTCCGTGGTGTTCACGTGCTGGCCGCCCGCGCCCGAGGAGCGGAACGTGTCGATGCGGCAGTCCGATTCCTTGATCTCGATGTTGATGCGGTCATCCACCACCGGATAGACCCACACCGAGGCGAAGCTCGTGTGGCGGCGCGCGTTCGAGTCGTAGGGCGAGATGCGCACGAGGCGATGCACGCCGGACTCGGTCTTGAGCCAGCCATAGGCGTTGTGGCCCTTGATCAGGAGCGTGGCGCTCTTGATGCCGGCCTCTTCGCCGTCGGTCATTTCGAGAAGCTCGACCTTGTACTTCCGGCGCTCGGCCCAGCGGGCGTACATGCGCTGGAGCATGGAGGCCCAATCCTGGCTTTCCGTGCCGCCGGCGCCCGAATGCACTTCGATATAGGTGTCGTTGGCGTCGGCTTCGCCGGAGAGGAGCGTCTCGACCTGACGGCGGGCAGCCTCTTCCTGAAGGGCGCGGATCGCCTCCTCACCTTCCTTGATGGTGCTCTCGTCCTCCTCCATCTCGCCGAGTTCGATCAGCGTGATGGCGTCATCGAGTTCCTGCTCCATGCGCTTGATGGAGGTAATCTGCTCTTCGAGAGTCGTGCGCTCGCGCATGATCTTCTGCGCGGCATCCGCATCGTTCCAGAGGTTCGGATCTTCCGCGTTGGCGTTCAGTTCGGCGAGGCGGCGCTGGGCATTATCCCAGTCAAAGATGCCTCCTCAGCAGCCCGACTGACTGCTTGGTCTCTTCTACGAGGTGTTCGATTTCGGCGCGCATGTTGTCTTGCTGTCCGTGCCTTGGGTTTGTGGCGTCTTAAGCGTCGTGCTCCATCGTGTAAAGGAGCCTTCCCGCGAAACCGATCATCGCGGCAGACCGAGAGCGGCTGCAGCGATGATCATTGTGTTCGCGCTTTTCAGGAAGCGCTTATCATATGGGGTGTGGAGAGGATCAGTACAATCCGCCTGGGCTTGCCCCCACGGCCCTGCGCGGCATCATCTCCGGAGGAGCCGGCGAGTATTCTGCCTGCGGGACCTCTTCCTCCTGGGGAGCGTAATATTCCGGAGGCGACTGGCCGGGCTTGAAGGCTTCCAGGATCGTGCCGCCGCCCTCGCCTGCCACGCGGGTGCCGGTGGAGGCATTGACGCGGATCAGCTTGATGCCGGCGGGCACGCGGAACGGTGTGGCGGGCTTGTCCTTCAGCGCCATCTGCATGAAGTCGCGGAACACGGGCGCGGCGTACTGACCGGCGGTCGCCGCGTTGCCGAGGGACTTCGGCTGGTCGTAGCCGAGGAAGACGCCCACCGCGAGATCGGGTGAGAAGCCCACGAACCACACGTCCTTCGCGTCGTTGGTGGTGCCGGTCTTGCCGGCGAGCGGCTTGCCGACGGCCTTCACCGACTGAGCCGTGCCGCGCTGGACCACGCCTTCGAGGATCGAGGTGATCTGGTAGGCGGTGAGCGGATCGAGCACCTGCTCGCGGCTGTCCGTGAGCTTGGGCGCGGCGCCGCCGTCCCATGCCTGTGCATCGCAGGCATCGCATTTGCGGTCGTCGTGACGGTAGATCGTGCGGCCCGTGCGGTCCTGAATCTGGTCGATCAGCGTCGGCTTGATGCGGCGGCCGCCATTCGCGAACATGGAATAGGCCGCCGTCATGCGCATCACCGTCGTCTCGCCTGCGCCGAGCGACATGGAGAGCAGCGGGAGCATGTCGTCGTAGACGCCGAAACGGCGGGCATACTCGGCAACCACCGGCATGCCGATCTCGTTCGAGAGACGCACCGTCATGAGGTTCTTCGAGTGCTCGATGCCGTAGCGAAGAGTGCGCAGGCCCGCGGCCTTGCCGTCATAGTTCGAGGGGGCCCATGCGGCCTGGCCCGGACCCATGTCGAGAACGAAGGCCGAGTCCATGATCTGCGACGAGGGCGTGTAGCCGTTGTCGAGAGCCGTCGCGTACACGAGAGGCTTGAACGAGGAGCCCGGCTGACGCATCGCCTGCGTCGCGCGGTTGAACTCGCTCTGGTCGAAGGAGAAGCCGCCGACCATCGCATGAACGCGGCCCGTCTGGGGATCCATGGCGACGATGGCGCCGGAAATCTCGGGCACCTGGCGGATACGGTACTGGCCCTCCTTGCCATCGATGGGCTCCACATAGATCACATCGCCGACCGACACGGCCTTCTCGACCGAGCGACGGGTCCATTTCACGCCGTCGGCGCCGATGGTGCCCGTCTCACGATCCCGCGAGAGTTGGCCGGAGGATTCCTTTTTCGGCTGAAGGCCGATGCGGGCGCGCCCGCCGGCGACCTCGAGCACGACGGCCAGACGCCAGGGCTGGACATCGCCCATGGAGGGGACCTCGGCGAGGGCCAGACCCCATTCGCGACCGGCCAGATCGAGCTTGGCCTGAGCGCCGCGCCAGCCGCGGGCTTCGTCGAAGCGCACCAAGCCATCGACCAACGACTTGCGGGCCATGGCCTGCATCTTGGGATCGAGGGTGGAGCGGATCAGAAGGCCGCCCTCGTAGAGCTTCTCCTCGCCGTAGCGCTCGGCGATGTCGCGGCGCACGCCTTCGGCGAAATAGCCGGATGCGATGCTGTTGGGCGACACGACGCGCGGCGTGACGTTGAGCGGCTGCTTTTTGGCCGCCTCGGCCTGCTCCGCCGTGATGTAGCCATTCTCGACCATGCGGCCGATGACCCAGTTGCGGCGATCGATGGCAGCCTGGGGCTGACGGAACGGGTGATAGTTGTTCGGGGCCTTCGGGAGGGCCGCGAGATAGGCCACTTCCGCGACATCGAGTTCGTGCAGAGATTTGCCGAAATAGTTCAAGGCCGAGGCGGCGACGCCGTAATTGCCGAGGCCGAGATAGATCTCGTTGAGATAGAGTTCGAGGATCTTGTCCTTCGAGAAGGTCGATTCCATGCGCAGCGCAATCAGCGCCTCGCGGATCTTGCGCTCATAGCTGCGCTCGTTGCCGACCAGGAAGTTCTTGGCGACCTGCTGCGTGATGGTGGACGCGCCCTGCTCACGCTTGCCGCCCGATTTGACGTTGACGACGATCGCGCGAATGACACCCTCGGGATCGATGCCGGGATGCTTGTAGAAATTCTTGTCCTCGGCGGAGAGGAAAGCGGCCTTCACAAGCTTGGGGATGGCCTGGATCGGCACGTAAAGGCGCCGCTCGCGGGCATATTCCGCGATCAGGCTGCCGTCGGAGGCGTGAACACGGGTCATGACCGGCGGCTCGTAATTGGCGAGCTGCGCGTGATCCGGCAGATCCTTGGAGAAGAACCAGAATCCATAGGCCAGCCCGACGGCGCCGATCAGAAAGAAGATCGCCCCCACGCTGAACAGGAAGCCGAAGAATCGTAGGACAAAACGCATCCGAAGATATTCCATTGTCAGTGCCTTGCAGGCACCTGTTTGTGCAAACCCCGAACGCCCCCTCCTGCCGGAACAGAAACCGGGCTCAAGCCACCCCGCTCTGTTAACCGAGGAATCGCGCCCCCGCTACGGCTATCCACACTCTATCTATGGTAAAACTGCGGCAGCCCCCTGGCGGGCGAAGCGTGTCGCGAAGAATCGGTCCACGGCCACGCTCATGGCGTCCACCATCTTGGCCCGCCATTCCTCGGACATCAGCAGGTCGAGATCCCGCTTGCTCGAAAGGTAGCCCAGCTCCAGCAGGACGGAGGGCACGTCATGAGCCCGCAACACCTGGAAACGAGCCTGCCGATGCGGGTTCTTGTTCAGCCGGGCGATGGCGTCGAACTGGTCCACGAGACGGGTCGCGAAACTGTGAGAGAAACTGCGGGTCTCCCGCAAGGTGAGATCGACGAGGATGTCGGACACGTCATCCGGCATGTCGGCGCTCTCGACGCCGGCCACGGCATCCGCCTTGTTCTCGCGCTCTGCGAGCCGAGCCGAGTCGGCGTCGGAGGCCCTCTCCGCTCCCGTATAAACGGTCAGTCCCCGAACCTCCTGCCCACCTGAAATCGAATCCGCATGGATGGAGATGAACAGGTCCGCTTGCGCGTTCCGGGCAGTACGGACCCGGTCCCCCAGGGAGATGAACACGTCCTTGTCCCGGGTCATGAGAACCTTGTAGCGCCCGCTCGCCTCCAGAGCCTTCTGCAGCTTCTGGGCAAAGGACAGGACAAGATCCTTCTCGAACACGCCGTTCGTCGAATTGGCGCCCGGGTCGATGCCGCCATGCCCGGGATCGATCACGATGACCGGACGGGCGTCCTTGACGGACGGGGCTGGCTCAACGGCTGCGGTTTTGGCCGCTTTTGCGGCGCTGTCAGCCGCGGCCCGGCGGAACTCGTCGCGCTCGGTGCGGGTAAGCTCGATGGTCAGGAGAGCCGTTCCGCCTGCGGCATTGGCATCGACCGTCATCCCGGAAACGGTCGCCGGCTGGGCCAGGTCCATCACCACGCGGGAGCGGCCGGGAGCGAACAGGCCATAGCGATAAGAAGAGATCAGGCCCGCCTTCTGCCGCCCCGATTCCGGCGGCAGGTGGAAGGCGACCTCGGGCAGGTCGATGATCAGCCGGTCGGGCCGCTCCATGAGCGAGGCCTGAGCCGTGACGGGCTTGGAGAGCGCAATCCTGAATCGTGTCCTGGGCCCGTCGACCTCGACGGAGACGTCGGCCGCAATGATGGCGGCACCGGCCTTACCCACATCCCCGTTCGCCCACGCCGAACCTCCTCCCAGGGCGACGAGTATCGCCAGGAGTCCTGCGCAGATCAGGCATAGGAACGGGTTGATTCTCATGGTGAAGCTGGGAGTTTCGGGGCTCCTTCCTATCTCAATAAGCGGCCTTTGGTTAACGAAGCTTCACCCCAAAAAGCTCAATATCGAGACTCTGTTGCATTAACGACACAGAGTTCAGCATCTTGCCAAATGCCCCTTTCGCTCTGTAATGATCAATGACCCCGCCCGGCATGGCCGAATCTGACGGTGGACCTGAGGAGATGGTTGTGTTGACCGGTCCTCACGGATCCCGTCACCCTCGACAGGCGCCTGGGAGGGTCAGTGGGCGATACAGATCGCCGCTTTTTTGCCGATGGCCGGATTTCATCCGCACCATCGATTCCTAGAAAGGGCCGTCTTGAATGGTTGCACACACGAAGTCAGCACTGACTCTCGTCGCGGCACCGTTCGAAGCGCGCGTTTCTTCTCGCGCACGCCCTTCCCTCACCTCATCCGGCTCAAAGCCGTTTCGTTTCAACCCAGAATGCGCCCCTCTGAGGCGCACGATGGCGATCGACAGCAATCCGAACGCAATTCCAGCCCGCCGCCCTCTCTGGCGGCGCGGTCACCCGCCTTCAATGCGGCTTCTGCCTCAGGTCCTGCCCTCGATCGCCATGTCGAGAGTTCAACATGGCAAACAAGATGCTCATCGATGCCTCCCACCCGGAAGAAACCCGGGTTGTGGTGGTACGTGGTCAGAAGGTCGAAGAATTCGACTTCGAATCCGCTAACCGGAAGCAGTTGCGCGGGAACATCTATCTCGCGAAAGTCACCCGCGTAGAGCCGTCGCTTCAAGCGGCCTTCGTTGAGTACGGCGGAAACCGCCACGGCTTCCTCGCCTTCAGCGAAATCCATCCCGATTACTACCAGATCCCGGTCGCCGACCGTCAGGCCCTGCTCGAAGCCGAAGCCGAGGCACAGGCCGAGGAAGAGCGCGAGGAAGAGCGCCGCCGCAGCCGTCGCCGCCGCTCCTCCCAGCGCCGCGGGCCGAAGGACGAAACCGTCGTCTCCACCGAGGCGGAAGCAGGCGTTGAAGCCGTCGCCGAGGAAGGCGCCGACGCTCCGGCTCCGGCAGAAGGTACGGAAGAGACCATCGACCTGATCGCCGCTGGCGGCGATTTCGAGGCTGCCTCCGGCGAAGCTGTCGAGGCATCCGAGAGCTCCGAGCCTGTGGAGGCTGCCGCCGCCCCCGCCGAGGAAGCCACCGAGCAGACCGTCGAGACCACGGACGCCGCCGAAGGCGACGAGTCCGAGAGCGATGAGGACGAAGACGGCGACGACGAGGAAGGCGACGACGAGGATTCCGAGAGCGAAGACGAGGACCACGTCGAGCAGCTCGGCGGCGGCGACGCTCTAGAGGACCTTCCCCAGCGCCGCACCCCGCGCAAGCAGTACAAGATTCAGGAAGTCATCAAGCGCCGCCAGATCCTGCTGGTTCAGGTCGTCAAGGAAGAGCGCGGCAACAAGGGCGCTGCTCTCACCACCTACCTGTCGCTGGCCGGACGTTATTCGGTGCTCATGCCCAATACGGGCCGTGGCGGCGGCATCTCGCGCAAGATCACGAATGCTGCCGACCGCAAGCGCCTGAAGGAAATCGCTCAGGAGCTGGAGGTGCCCGAGGGAATGGGCATCATCCTGCGCACGGCGGGCGCCTCGCGCACCAAGCCGGAAATCAAGCGCGACTACGAATACCTGATGCGCCTCTGGGAGAGCGTGCGCGAGCTCACCCTCAACTCGGCCGCTCCCGCGCTCGTCTATGAGGAAGGCTCACTCATCAAGCGCGCCATCCGCGATCTCTACAACAAGGAGATCGACGACATCATGGTGTCGGGCGAGGAAGGCTACCGCGAGGCCAAGGACTTTATGCGCATGCTCATGCCGAGCCATGCCAAGATCGTCCAGCCCTACCGCGAGCCGCAGCCGCTCTTTGCGAAATACGGCGTCGAAGCCCAGCTCGACGCCATGTTCTCCAACGTCGTGACGCTGAAATCCGGCGGCTATCTCGTGATCAATCCGACGGAAGCGCTGGTTTCCATCGACGTGAACTCGGGACGTTCGACCCGCGAGCACAACATCGAGGACACGGCACTTCGCACGAACCTCGAAGCGGCCGAGGAAGTCGCGCGCCAGCTTCGCCTGCGCGACCTTGCCGGCCTCGTGGTGATCGACTTCATCGACATGGAAGAGAAGCGCAACAACCGCGCCGTCGAGAAGAAGCTGAACGAGTGCCTGAAGAACGACCGCGCTCGCATCCAGGTCGGCCGCATCTCGCCCTTCGGGCTTCTCGAAATGTCGCGCCAGCGCATCCGCACGGGCGTGCTCGAATCCTCCTCCGTCCCCTGCCCGCATTGCGCCGGCACGGGCGTCGTCCGCTCGACGCCGTCCGTTGCGCTGCACGTGCTGCGTTCGATCGAGGAAACCCTCATCAAGAATGCCGGCTACAATCTCATCGTCCGCACGCGGATGGAGGCGGCCTTCTACATTCTCAACCAGAAGCGCATCCACCTTCGCGAGCTGGAGACCCGCTTCGGCGTGATGATCTCCATCGTGGCGGACGATACGCTCACCGGCACCACCAACTACGCCATCGACCGGGGCGAGCCTGCCCTTCGCCTCGAGCACAAGTCCGCTGCCACCGGTATCCAGATCGACGCCATCGCGCCTGTGGATGTGGTGGAAGAGGACGAGCCGGAAATCGAGATCGAAGCCGAGGACGAGACCGAAGAGGAAGTACGTGCCTCCGAGGAAGGCGAAGCGGAAGGTGAAGGCAATGGCCGTCGCCGTCGCCGCCGCCGTCGCCGCCGTGGACGCGATCGCGACGCTATCGCGGGCGCTGCCCAGGGCGAGGAAGGTTCCGAGGACGAGGCCTCCGAGGGCGACGAGCCCGAAGGCGCCGAAGCTGAGGCTGCCGGTGAAGACAGCGAAGCCGCCGAGGGCTCGGAATCCGCGGAAGAGCGCAACCGCCGCCGCCGCCGTCGTGGCCGCCGGGGCGGCCGTGGCCGTGGCCGCGACGAGGCCGTTGAGACCTTCGCGACCGAGGAAGGCTTCGTGGCTGCCACCGAGGCCGTCGCGGAAGCCGTCAGCACCCTGGACGAGCCTGTGAGCGAGCCCGCTCCTGCACCGGAGCCGATGGCCGCATCGAACGACCGCATCGAGACGAAGCCCGCTTCTCAGCCTGCCGAAGAGCCGGTAGCGGAAGCGCCCCGCCCCGTGATCCCCGAGCCGGAGCCGGTCGCCGTGGTGCTCACCCCACCCGACCCGGCGCGCCCGAAGCGCGCCGGCTGGTGGTCCAAGGCCAAGTCTGTCCTGGGCGGCTAACAAAACCAAAAGCAAAAAGCCCGGCGAAAGCCGGGCTTTTTCTTTGACCCATTCTTGTCGTGGACAATGACGTGCTGCGCGTTGTTTCCAGTCGACCGTGAATGAAACGAATTACCTCAACCACCCCTTCAGCCGCTCCACCGTCTCGCGGCAATCGTTTTCCGAACCGGCGAAGGACAGGCGCATGTAATGCGAACCTTCGATGGGATCGAAGTCGAGACCGGGCGTTGCGGCCACACCGGTCTCTTGCAGCATGCGCTTGCAGAAACCGATGGATTCGTTCGTGTAACGGGCGATGTCGGCATAGATGTAGAAAGCGCCGTCGACCGGATGCATGTCGGTGATGCCGGCCTTGGGCAATTCTTCCAGCAGATAGGCGCGGTTGCGCGCATAGCCCGCCTTCACTGCCTCCAGTTCCTCCGTCGCGTCGAACGCCGCGAGCGCCGCGACCTGAGAGAGATAGGGCGGCGAGATGTAGAGATTCTGCGCCAGCCGCTCGATGGGCCGCACGAGGCGCTCGGGCACCACGATCCAGCCGATGCGCCAGCCGGTCATGCAGTAATATTTGGAGAAAGAATTGATGACGACGGCATCGTCGTCCGACTCGAGCGCCGTGGAGGCCGCCTCGCCGTAGGTGAGCCCGTGATAGATTTCATCCGAGACGAACCACAACCCCAACCGGCGACAGGTTTCGCCGAGTTCCGCCAGGGCCTTGCGGCCGATCATCGTGCCGGAGGGGTTTGCCGGGCTCATGGCGAGGATGCCGTGGAGCGGCTTTTCAGCATGTGCCTTCTCGATGGCTTTGGCCGTCATGATCCAGCCATCCGCCTTGGCAAGCGGGATCGTCACGGGTTCGACGCCGAGCGCTTCGAGAATGTTGCGGTAGGCCGGATAGCCCGGCGCAGTGATCGCCACGCGCTGGCCCGTATCGAAGAGACTCAAGAACGCAAGCACGAAGCCTGCCGAGGAGCCCGTCGTCACCACGACGCGCTCAGGTGCGATGGAGACGCCGTAGGCATCGCGGTAATGCCTGGCGATGCGCTCGCGCAGGGCCGACATGCCGAGCGCCTCCGTATAGCCGATTCGACCGAGATCCAGGGCGGCCTTGGCGGCTTCGCGGGCTATGCGGGGAGCCGGCGCGGAGGGCTGGCCCACCTCCATATGGATCACGTTGTCCCCTCGCCTTTCTTTCGCCGCAGCGGCGCTCAAAACATCCATGGCCAGGAAGGACGAGACCCGGTCCATGCGGCGGGCGATGGCGGGCAGGTTCTGATTGGCGATTGATTTTGTCATGGATAAGCTCGTAGCCCGCCGGGAAGTCAGCCTCAAGACGCTTCATGCCCAAGACGCCCCACGCCCTTGCAACGAAGCCGTGATTTGACGCCGCACTCCTCAAACAGCTAACTCACGCCAGATATCATGCCGAAAGCTCCGCAAAGGATCGGATATGCGCTTCCCGCTTCTTAAAACCCTCCAGGCCGTGACCCTGTTCGGCGTGCTCGCCGCCGCGCCTGTGGCTCACGCCCAGAATGCCGTCTTCAACGAGCAGCAGAAGCAGGCCATCGGCGAGGTCGTGAAGGAATACCTCCTGAAGAACCCCGAGGTTCTGACCGAGGTCATCAGCGAACTCGAGAAGCGCCAAGCGGAAGCTCAGCAGGTCGCGCAAGCCAGCGCCGTGCAGGAGACCAAGCAGACGCTTCTCAACGCGCCGCATTCCTACGTGGCGGGCAACGCCTCCGGCGACATCACCCTGGTCGAGTTCTTCGACTATAATTGCGGCTACTGCAAAAAGGCCCTGGCCGACGTCCAGACCCTCGTGAAGAGCGACCCCAAGCTGCGCGTCGTGCTGAAGGACTTCCCCGTGCTCGGCCCCGATTCCGTGGAGGCGAGCCGCGTCGCTCTGGCGGTGAAGAACCAGCTGCAGGGCCAGAAGCTCTTCGATTACCACGTGAAGGTCATGGAAACCCGTGGCCGGGTGAACGGCGAGCGCGCCACGGCGGTGGCCAAGGAGATGGGCCTCGACATGGCCAAGCTCCAGAAAGACATCGAGAGCGCCGAGATCCGCAACGCCTTGCAGGAAAACATGGCGCTGGGCGACAAGCTGAACCTCACCGGCACGCCCGCTTTCGTCATCGGCGAGGCGATCATCCCCGGAGCCGTCGGCATCGAACCCCTGAAGCAGCTGATCGGCAACGTCCGCTCCTGCGGCAAGGCGAATTGCAGCTAAGGCTGGTGGTTTCGTCCCCATGCGATCACCGGCCTTGCGCCGGTGATTTTCCTTCAAGCACCGCCGTCTTCGAGGCGCTTTTTGCGCCCATTCCCTTACGCAATCATAGCCAAAGCCTTGGGAAAGTCCCGCTTTTCCCCTTCCCCCATGCTCGCCTTTTGGCTAAGAGGGCGTCTTGGCTCCGCCTGACGGGGCTTTCCGGAACGCTCCTTTCGTGATGATCAACGTCCACATCCTCAACGGACCCAACCTCAACCTGCTCGGCCGCAGAGAGCCTCAGATTTACGGCAGCACCACGCTGGCGGATGTCGAGAAGCTCGTGCGCGAGAAGGCCGAGGCCCTGGGAGTGGCCATCACATTCCGCCAGTCCAACCATGAAGGACATCTGGTCGACTGGATTCAGGAAGCGGGAGCGCAAGGCGCGGGCATCGTCATCAATGCCGGCGCTTACACCCACACCTCGATTGCTCTGCGCGATGCCATTTCCGGCAGCGGCGCCCCGACGGTCGAGATTCATCTTTCCAATGTTCATGCTCGCGAAGGCTTTCGCCATCGCTCGCTTATTGCACCCGTGTCAGTCGGCGTGATCTGCGGTTTCGGCCCCATGAGCTATCTGCTCGGGCTTGAGGCGGTTCACCGTGTCATGGTCGAGCGGGCCAGGGTCGCGAAACCTTCCCAGCACTAGTTCCTCACAACAAGAGGTGAGCCCCATGGCCAAGGACAACCCTTTCGATCCCGATCTCGTCCGGGAGCTGGCGAACCTGATCGCCGATACGAATCTCAGCGAGATCGAAGTGGAGAAGGGCGACCTTCGCATCCGCGTGGCGCGCACGATCCAGGCTGCAGCCGTGACGGTAGCCGCTCCGGCGCCTCTCGCTCCGGCTCCGGTCGTGGCACCGCCCCCGGCTGCCGCCGAGGCCGCGAAGTCCGCGTCTCCCAACCCGGGCGCCGTGCTGTCGCCCATGGTCGGCACTGCCTACCGCAAGCCCTCGCCGGACGCGAAGTCCTTCGTGGAGATCGGCTCCAAGGTTCAGGCCGGCGACAAGCTGCTGCTCGTCGAGGCCATGAAGACCTTCAACGAGATCGTCGCCCCGCGCGCCGGCACCGTGACCGCCATCTATGTCGAAGACGGAACTCCTGTTGAATACGGCGAACCCCTCCTCGTCATCGAGTAAGGCGCGACATGTTCGATAAGATCCTCATTGCAAACCGAGGCGAGATCGCCCTGCGTATTCTTCGCGCAGCGAAAGAGCTCGGGATTGCCACCGTCGCGGTGCATTCCACCGCCGACGCGGACGCCATGCATGTGCGCCTTGCGGACGAGAGCGTCTGCATCGGTCCGCCTGCGGCCCGCGACTCCTATCTCAACATCCCCGCCCTGATCGCCGCCTGCGAGATCACCGGCGCGGACGCCATCCATCCCGGCTACGGCTTTCTCTCGGAGAACGCCCGCTTCGCCGAGGTGCTGGAGCATCACCGCATCGCCTTCATCGGCCCCAAGGCGGAACACATCCGCATCATGGGCGACAAGATCGAGGCGAAGCGCACCGCCAAGCGGCTCGGCATTCCCTGCGTGCCCGGCTCCGAGGGCGGCATTTCCGATGAGGACGAGGCCAAGAAGGTCGCGAAAAGCATCGGCTACCCCGTCATCATCAAGGCGGCCGCCGGCGGCGGCGGACGCGGCATGAAGGTTGCGCGCAACGAGGAGGATCTCGTCCACGCGCTGCACACGGCCAAGACCGAAGCGAAGGCCGCCTTCGGCGACGACGCGGTCTATATCGAGAAATTCCTCGAGAAGCCGCGCCACATTGAGATCCAGGTTCTCGGCGACGGCAAGGGCGGCGCGATCCATCTCGGCGAGCGCGACTGCTCCCTCCAGCGCCGTCACCAGAAGGTGTGGGAAGAAGGCCCCTCGCCCGCCCTCAACGTCGAGATGCGCGAGCGCATCGGCGGCGTCGTGGCCAAGGCGATGCAGGAACTGCAATATGCGGGCGCCGGCACCATCGAGTTCCTCTACGAGGACGGCGAGTTCTACTTCATCGAGATGAACACCCGCATCCAGGTGGAGCACCCGGTCACGGAGATGATCACCGGCATCGATCTGGTGAACGAGCAGATCCGCGTGGCCGCCGGGCATCCGCTCTCGGTGAAGCAGGAAGACATCAAGATCGAAGGCCATGCCATCGAGTGCCGCGTGAATGCCGAGCATCCCTCGACCTTCCGCCCCTCGCCCGGCACGATCAGCTACTTCCACCCGCCGGGCGGCCTCGGCGTGCGCGTCGACTCGGCAGCCTATCAGGGCTACCGCATCCCGCCTCACTACGATTCCCTCGTCGGCAAGCTCATCGTCCATGGCCGCACCCGCAACGAGTGCCTCATGCGCCTGCGACGCGCCCTCGACGAGTTCGTGGTGGACGGCGTGGATACGACGCTCCCGCTCTTCCGCACCCTCGTGCGCAACCCCGATATTCAGAATGGCCAGTACGACATTCACTGGCTGGAAAACTTCCTGAAGACGGGCGGCCTCGGGGACGCGGAATAATATTGTTATATTGTCCGCAGAGCTTTACCTTGCACCGCAAGGGAGGCCCTGCGGATGAACCACGGAGCGGGGCAGGTCAGCATGCCTCGTTTTCTTCATGTCGGGTCCGGCCGATACCGCAAGCACCAGACCATTCGCGCCTTTCAGGGCCCTGAATGGGAGGAGATCTCGCTCGACATCGACAAGAGCGTGAAGCCGGACATCGTCGACAAGCTGCCCGAACTGGCAAAAGTCGAGTCGGACAGTTTCGATGCCGTCTATTCCAGCCACAGCATCGAGCATCTGTATCCGCATGAGGTGCCTGTCGCTCTGAGCGCCTTCCACCGGGTTCTCAAGAGCAACGGCGTCGCGATCATCCGCTGCCCCGACCTGCAGACCATCGGCCAAGCCCTCGCCAGAGGCGAGATCGACACCCCCCTCTATGTCAGCGGCATGGGGCCGGTTTCGGCTCTCGATATGCTCTACGGCTTCCGCCCATCGATGGCGAACGGGAACCTGTACATGGCCCATCATACGGGGTTTACCGCCAAGACGCTCGGAGATGCCTGCGCGGCCTCGAAGTTCCGCAGCGTCTATTGCCTGCGGATGAAGGAAACCCGCGAGCTGTGGTGTATCGCGACAAAAGCCGCCCTCGCCCAGGAAAAGCTCGAACAACTCGCAAAATTCTGCATTAGGCCGGTCTGACTTCCGGCGCAGTTGTGTCTATTTATGGGGTGATCCCGGTCGGATCTGCGAGTCTATGGCCCTGTCTCCCGACGATACCATCACCATCACGCCTGAGATCCTGCTCAAGGCTTATGCCGCGGGCATCTTCCCCATGGCGGAGGATGCCGACGACCCTTCCCTTTTCTGGGTCGAGCCGCGCGAAAGAGGCATCATACCCCTCGACGGCTTTCACATCCCCAAGCGGCTTGCTCGCACCATCCGCTCGGACGAGTTCGAAGTTCGGATCGACCACGACTTCGATGCGGTGATCGCCGGCTGCGCGGCACCGGCAGCGGACAGGGAGAAAACCTGGATCAACCGGCGCATCCGGGATCTCTACGGCCAATTGTTCGATGCAGGTTTCTGCCACACGGTCGAGGTCTATAGAGACGAAAACCTGGTTGGCGGCCTTTATGGAGTCCGTTTGAAGGGTGCGTTCTTCGGTGAGAGCATGTTCCATAAGGAACGCGATGCCTCGAAGGTGGCCCTCGTTCATCTGGTCGCCCGCCTCAAGCGCGGCGGCTTTACCCTTCTCGACACGCAGTTCGTGACCCCTCACCTCGCCCAGTTCGGCGCCATCGAGGTGCCGCGGCGCAGCTACAAGCAGATGCTGCGCGAGGCCCTGGATCAGGACGGCGACTGGAGCGTCTGGCCCCGAAACCTGAAGGTGAGCGGCGAGGAGATTCTCGCCGCGCTCTAAGGCACCTTCGAGCCTCGTCCCGACGCCATCAGACGCTCTTAGCGATCCGTGTTGATGAGCGGCGCGTTGCGGTTGAAATCCCGGCTCGGGCGCTGAACCGGCTGACGCTGCTGAAGCGGCGCGGTGTTGAGCGGAGGCGCGGGCGGCAGAGGCTGGGCGGAACCCGAAGGCGCCATGATGCCGCCGGGGCGGCCGGCGTCGGAAGGCGTGCGCTGCGCGGTCGGCTCGATGGGAGGCAGTTCTTCCGGCGCTTCCTTGGGTTCGGCGATCACTTCCGTTCCGCCTTTGCAGTCCACGAGCCAGATATCGTAGACCGGATGCTCGATGCCGTGCAGGCCGGGGCTTGCCGCGAACATCCATCCGGAAAACACCTTGCGGGTGGCGCCGTCAGTCCCGGTCTCTTCGACCTCGACGAACGTGGTGGTGTTCGGGGTCTCTGTCGGCGGCTTGGTGAAGCAGACGCGCGCCGTCATTTGGAGGGCGCCGAACTGCACCGTCTCATCGACCTTCACCTCGAACGAGACGATGCGCCCGGTGATCTTGTCGAGACCGGAGAACACCGCCGTCGGATTCTTGATTCGATCAGCCTGGGCTGCTCCCGCCGTTCCGACGATCGATGCAAGCACGAGAGCGGCCCGCGTCCATCCAAACTTCATGATACCTGGTCCACGCCTTCAGGACTCGGCCAGCAGCGGCCGGTCACATGTTCTGGTCACGCGTTAACACGGCAACCGTGTTGGAAAAAGGGCGATGAGTGGGAAAGCTTGGCCGACAGGGGCAGAACCGGATAAAATTGCATTCCCGCGAGATCAGCTCGTCATCCCGTTCCGTCTGCCACCTTTAGAATGGCCTTGTTCCAGGCGTCTTATCCGATGGAAAGGCTCAATCCCGCTCGAACGGATCGGGCGCAGGCTCTTTCATGGCATCGCCTGCCCTCTCCCGTTTTTCGAAGTGCACCGTCGAGCAGGCAACCGAGCACAGAAGCCCGCGATCCGACCAATAGGACGGGCCGTTCTCGATCTTGCCTGCGTGATAGGCAAAATTCGCGTGGCCGAATGACAGGCCGCACTCGATGCAGGTTCGGGAGTTGGGGCGGGTCAGCATGATGATGACGGAAGCAAAGCCGGGGAGGCTTTACTCACCCGGCGTCCACGGAACGTAATCGCCGGTCGCGGCGGGGCGCTGGCCCGTCGAAAGCTGCGAGCCCTGCGGACGGTAAGCATGCGGCGTGCCGGTCATGTTGGGCACGTAGGGCTTCTCCCACGGGTGGGGCTGGTAGTTTTCCTCGCTCGGGGGAATATCGCCGTTATGGCAGAGCCAGGCGCGCCAGCCGGGCGGAACCCGGGACGCATCCATGTCGCCGTTGTAGATCACCCAGCGGCGCTCGGCGCCCACATTGGAATCGATCGGCTGGGCCTGGGTGTAGCGGTAGTACTTGTTGCCGAACTCGTCCTGGCCCACGAACTGGCCTTTGCGCCAGGTGAAGAATCGTGTGCCGAGGGTCTGTCCGTTCCACCAGGTAAAGAACTGAGCCAAAAAGGTTTTCATCGCTACCGCCGAGGGGGTTCTCAAAGTTGCGCGGAATATGGCGTCAGCGCGTCGCGAAGTCCAGCATTTCCGGGATGAACCCCGCAACTGATTCCCCCCTGATTCCACTAAGGCGATTCTGAGGCGATTTTCCCGGATTCACGGCATTTTCGCCTCGGAGGGGTATTTTTTGGTCCATATGGTTTCCGCATGGGAAATTGATGCGCCGGCACAACATCAGGTGCCCCTTGTGGGGTGCAAAATCGCAAATTCGGGCCCGCCGGGTTTGGCCTTTTGGCAAGGCCGATTTGGATTCTCGGAGGAGTCTCTGAGGCTTAGCCAGTTTTCCACATTCTTAACACTTGCCCACTATATATAGTTGGAACAGAAACGTTCGGCACAAGTTCTTGACGTAAGGCTCGCATCACGACTAGCTTGCCCGGGTTCCGATCCGAGACCGGCGACCGGCCCGAAAGGGAGGTCGAAATCTCCCCCGAGTGAGCGTTCCAGAGCCCGCGGCGAGTTGCTTGCCGCGTGACCTGTGGCGTCTGGAGAGAGGCCGTAACTCGGGCGTGGTGCGTGTGGCGATCCGCAAAACGGGTCGTTGGGGTATCGAAAAAGTTTTGGGGCTGAAAGCCACAGGCACGGCTTGTGGCGACGGGGACGTTTGTCCCCAACAATGAGGATGTACAAGATGCGGATCGAGCGGCGTTATACCAAGTCAGGCCAGTCGCCTTATTCCTCCCTCGCCTTCCGGCTCGCCACGAGCGAGATCCGCAATCCGGACGGTTCGGTCGTCTTTAAGCTTGAGAACATCGAAGTGCCGGAGACCTGGAGCCAGGTCGCGTCCGACGTTCTCGCTCAGAAGTATTTCCGCAAGGCCGGCGTTCCGGCTCACCTGAAGAAGGTCGAGGAGAACGACGTACCGAGCTGGCTGTGGCGCTCCGTGCCCGACGAGGCCAAGCTCGCCGAGCTGCCGGAAGACAAGCGCTTCGGCTCAGAGATTTCCTCCAAGCAGGTCTTCGACCGCCTCGCCGGCTGCTGGACCTATTGGGGCTGGAAAGGCGGCTACTTCTCCTCCGAGGAAGACGCCCAGGCCTTCTATGACGAGCTGCGCTTCATGCTCGCCAACCAGATGGTCGCGCCGAACTCTCCGCAATGGTTCAACACCGGCCTGCACTGGGCCTACGGCATCGACGGTCCCGGCCAGGGCCACTATTACGTGGACTACAAGACCGGCAAGCTGACCAAGTCCAAGTCCTCCTACGAGCACCCGCAACCGCATGCCTGCTTCATCCAGGGCGTCGAGGACGATCTGGTGAACGAGGGCGGCATCATGGACCTGTGGGTCCGCGAGGCGCGTCTGTTCAAGTACGGCTCGGGCACGGGCTCGAACTTCTCGAACCTTCGTGGCGAGGGCGAGAAGCTCTCCGGCGGCGGCCGCTCCTCGGGCCTCATGTCCTTCCTCAAGATCGGCGACCGCGCTGCGGGCGCGATCAAGTCGGGCGGCACCACCCGCCGCGCGGCGAAGATGGTCGTGGTCGACGTCGATCACCCGGATATCGAGAGCTACATCGACTGGAAGGTGAAGGAAGAGCAGAAGGTGGCCGCGCTGGTGGCCGGCTCCAAACTCGCCTCCAAGCACCTCAAGGCCATCATGAAGGCCTGCGTGAACTGCGAGGCCGACGGCGATGCCTGCTTCGATCCGGAGAAGAACCCGGCTCTGAAGAAGGAGATCAAGATGGCGCGCCGGGTCATGATCCCGGACAACTACATCAAGCGCGTCATCCAGTTCGCACGCCAAGGCTACACCGACATCGACTTCCCCGTCTACGACACCGACTGGGATTCGGAAGCCTACCTCACGGTCTCCGGCCAGAACTCCAACAACTCCGTCTCGATCACGGACGACTTCCTGCGCGCTGTCGAGAACGACGGCGAGTGGAAGCTCACCGCCCGCAAGGACGGCAAGGTCATCAAGACCCTGAAGGCCCGCGACCTGTGGGAGCAGATCGGCCACGCCGCCTGGGCCTCCGCCGATCCCGGCCTGCACTTCAACACCACCATGAACGACTGGCACACCAGCCCCGCCGGTGGCCGCATCCGGGCGTCGAACCCCTGCTCGGAATACATGTTCCTGGACGACACGGCGTGCAATCTCGCCTCCGCGAACCTGCTCCAGTTCTTCGACCGCGCCGCGCACAAGTTCGACACGGAATCGTTCGAGCATGCCTGCCGCCTGTGGACCGTGGTGCTCGAAATCTCGGTGATGATGGCGCAGTTCCCGTCGAAGGAAATCGCGCAGCTCTCCTATGAGTACCGCACGCTCGGCCTCGGCTACGCCAATATCGGCGGCCTGCTCATGACCATGGGCCTGCCCTACGACAGCGATGAAGGCCGTGCCCTCGGCGGCGCGCTCACCGCGATCATGACCGGCGTGTCCTATGCCACCTCCGCCGAGATGGCTGGCGAGTTGGGCCCGTTCCCGAACTACAAGGCCAACGCCAAGTCCATGCTGCGCGTGATCCGCAATCACCGCCGCGCGGCCCATGGCCTGTCGGAAGGCTACGAGGCTCTCTCGGTCAACCCGGTTCCGCTCGATCACGCCTCCTGCCCGGATGCGGACCTTGTCGCTCATGCCAAGTCCGCCTGGGACAAGGCCCTCGAGCTCGGCGAGAAGAACGGCTACCGCAACGCGCAGGCCACCGTGATCGCGCCCACCGGCACGATCGGCCTCGTGATGGATTGCGACACCACCGGCATCGAGCCTGACTTCGCTCTCGTGAAGTTCAAGAAGCTCGCCGGCGGCGGCTACTTCAAGATCATCAACCGCGCCGTGCCGGATGCGCTGCGCGCCCTCGGCTACCGTGAATCCGAGATCGCCGAGATCGAGGCCTATGCGGTCGGCCATGGCTCCATGAAGCAGGCTCCCGCCATCAATCCGGGCTCGCTGGCAGCCAAGGGCTTCACGCAGGAGAAGATCGACGCGGTCGAGAAGGGCCTCAAGTCCGCCTTCGACATCAAGTTCGTGTTCAACCGCTGGACGCTCGGCGAGGACTTCCTTACCGGCACGCTGAAAGTGCCTGCCGAGAAGCTCAACGATCCGTCCTTCGACCTGCTCTCGTTCCTCGGCTACTCGAAGGCCGACATCGAGGCCGCGAACATCCACATCTGCGGCGCGATGACTCTTGAGGGCGCTCCGCACCTCAAGACCGAGCATTACGCGGTGTTCGATTGCGCCAATCCCTGCGGCAAGATCGGCAAGCGTTATCTCTCGGTGGAAAGCCACATCCGCATGATGGCGGCGGCGCAGCCCTTCATCTCGGGCGCGATTTCCAAGACCATCAACATGCCCAACGACGCCACCGTCGAGGATTGCAAGAACGCCTACATGCTCTCCTGGAAGCTGGCGCTGAAGGCGAACGCCCTCTACCGCGACGGCTCCAAGCTGTCGCAGCCGCTGAACTCCGCCCTCATCGCCGATGAGGAGGAGGACGCGGAGGACGCCGCCGAGGCTCTCGCCGCCATGCCCGCCGCCGCCAAGGCCGCGCATGTGTCGGAGAAGGTGGTGGAGAAGATCGTCGAGCGTGTCGTCGCCATGCGCGACCGCGAGAAGATGCCCGACCGCCGCAAAGGCTACACCCAGAAGGCCGTCGTCGGTGGCCATAAAGTGTATCTGCGTACCGGCGAATACGACGACGGCCGCCTCGGCGAGATCTTCATCGACATGCACAAGGAAGGCGCCGCCTTCCGTGCGATGATGAATAACTTCGCCATCGCGATCTCGCTCGGCCTGCAATACGGCGTGCCGCTGGAAGAATACGTGGAGGCCTTCACCTTCACGCGCTTCGAGCCCGCGGGCTTCGTGCAGGGCAACGAGCGCATCAAGAGCGCCACGTCGATCCTCGACTACGTGTTCCGCGAGCTGGCTGTGTCCTATCTCAGCCGCAACGACCTCGCTCACGTGGACCCGTCGGAACTTGGCCCCACCACCATCGGCTCGGGCGAAGCCCAGTCGAAGGCCCCGGAAGCCGCGCCCGCCACGGCCATCGTCTCCCGCGGCTTCACCCGCGGTAACGTGGACCGCCTCATGCTGATCCCCGGCGGAGCCGCAGGCGGCGCAGGCGTGGTCCAGCGTCCGAACACGGTTGGCGCGAACGCTCTCAAGAGCGAGCTCGCCCAGCCCGCCACGCAGGAAGTGACGGTGGGCGAAGCCGAAATGTCCAAGCTCCCCTTCACCGCCCCCGCCGCGTCACCGTCCATCGCCGACAAGCGCGCCGAGGCCAAGATGAAGGGCTATGTGGGCGAATCCTGCCCTGAATGCGCGAACTTCACGCTGGTGCGGAACGGGACCTGCTTGAAGTGCGATACGTGCGGCAGCACGACTGGGTGCTCGTAAGCAGACCCTACTAGGGCAAGTCTCCAAATAGATTGCTCATCTTCCGGCGGCCTTATTAGCCGCCGGAAGACTTCAAGAACATATCATGAATGAACAAGGCTTACCCTAGCGAGAAAAGCGTGAGCACGAGCTACTACCTGCCATCCAAAATCGGCAGCTACTTGAAACGCCTTGATTTAGAATACAGTCGCGACAAGCAATCGCTCAAAGGCGAGATTATAAAATCAGCTAGAGCAATTGTTATTGAGAATACAGAGTATGATAACTGGAATGGCGGCACTACAGGTCATGATGTACGCCTTTTCTTACCAGAGGGCATCCTCAGTAAAATTGGCCTTAGTAGCCAAGTAGAAATTGGCGAAAGTCTCCGCGTTGACCTCAACACCTGCTGCACCCATGTTGAGAATGAGTTCTTTCGCGCGGTTCAGTTAGAACTGAACGACGAACACGACCCTGAGTATCAGAGGGCGATACCTCTATCACAACGCCCGCAAATCAATCCCGATAATCTTTCTATCTGGAAGCCAGGCTTAGTCCGTCTCTTCATTAGTCACCGAGATGAATACAAGCGAGTGGCAACTGATCTTGCAGATGCGCTCGAAATTTACGGAATTGGCTCCTTTGTAGCGCACGATACAATTGAGCCGACAAGAGAATGGCGGCGAGAAATTATGAATGGCCTCGAGACTATGGAGGTCATGCTAGTTTTCTTAACAGATAACTTTTCAGAGAGCATTTGGACGAACCAAGAGGTTGGGTTTGCTCTCGGGAAAGGGGTACCTATCATATCCCTCAAGCTCGAGAAAAAAGATCCTCCGGGGTTTATTAGCCATGAGCAAGCATTACGCAGCAGTCTAAGCGATCCTGCATCATCCGCTAAACAGATACAAAAACTGGTTGCTGAAAAACTTGGCAGACGAGACCGTATCCAGTCAGGGCTAATAGCTGCATTTCTTACATCACCAGACTGGAATGAAGCACGGGATCGCTTTGAAGCTATGGCCAGCACAGTAGAAACCCTGAGTGATAGAGAGTTCGACGAAATCGTCCAGGGTTTCTATAAAAACAACCAACTCTATGGCGCTACCTATCTCGTCAACGCCCGAGAGCGCCTCAAAACATTCCTCGAGAAAACCAGCGGCAAGAAAATTGAGATCAAAGGTCGAGAGATTAAGGAGATAAAAACCACCCCGCGTTCTATGTATTTAGATGATGATATCCCTTTTTGAGATGGGAATGTGGAGCAACGCCTCATCTACGCTCGAGGAGACATAGTGGCCGTAAGATCCAAAGCGATCCTCACCTTAAGGGTTTAGCGAAACAAGCATGGGAAAGCGCCACTAGCGATGTATCCGGATAAGAACATTGCAGAGAAAATTCAAATATCCTCCCCCTCCCAACTCATCGACCCCCTCCCAACTCATCGACGCGAAAATCGCGGAGCTGAAGGATTGGCGGGGCGCGATGCTGGCGCGGGTGCGGGCGCTCATCATTGAGGTCGATCCTGATGTGGTCGAGGAAGTGAAGTGGCGCGGCGTTCCCGTGTGGGAACATGCGGGGATCATCTGCACCGGCGAGACGTATAAGAGCGCCGTGAAGCTGACCTTCGCCAAGGGTGCTGCGCTGAAGGATCCAATGCGTCTCTTCAATGGCAGCCTCGAGGGCAACACGCAGCGCGCCATCGATCTTCATGAAGGCGCAGTGATCGACGAGGAGGCGTTCAAGGCGCTCATCCGCGCGGCTGTTGCGCTGAACATGTCGAAGATCGCTTCTCCTAAGAAAGCCGCATCGGCGGGAAAGGCGCTTGAGGCTGCGCGATACCGGAATTTCCCCTTTTAAGACAATGTGCCGGGGGCAGGCTTTGCCTCCTTGCGATGGATTAAATTCATGGCCAAGCTGGAACGGTGCGGATCGGGAGCACGTTGGGACCGCAACTGAACGCTGAAGGAGTTCTCAGATGCGTCTTGTCAAAACGGGTCTTCTCGCCGCTGTTCTTGCCGTCGGCTTTGGCGCCGCAGCCTTCGCTCAATCCGTGGAAATCCGCACACGGACCACGTCGGGCCATTCGCTGCACGATGATGGCGTGAGAACCACCCGCGTCGTTCGTGAGCGCCGCGTTGTGCGTGAGCCTTCCACCACGTCCAGCGTCAAGGTCCGTCGCGGCGCGTCCTACTACGCTCCCGGCCAGGTGAAGAAGCGCGTCTCCGTCCGTTCGGCGCGCGATTACGCCCCAGGCCATCGCATGCATGACGACGACAGGTCGACCACGACGGTCGTGCGTCGCCGCGTGCGCACCATCGACTGATCTTCGAAGGCTCCGAACGTGAAAAGGCAGGGCGCAGGCCCTGCCTTTTTTCGTCATGAATGCCTGAAAAATCAGGCCGCTTTCACGCCCTGGAGGAAAGTGGAAACCTCGCCGTTCAGGTTGTTGGAGTGGCGGGCGAGATCCTGCGCCGCGCTGAGAACCTGGGAGGCTGCGGCTCCCGTTTCCTCTGCCCCATGACGCACGTCCTCGATGTTGCCGGTGACGGCTTCGGTGCCTCGGGCGGCCTCCTGCACGTTGCGGGCGATCTCGGCGGTGGCCGCGCCCTGCTCCTCCATCGCAGCCGCGATGGACACGGAGATCTGGGACATGTCCGCAATGGTGCGAGCGATCTGCCCGATGGCGCTCACCGCGTGCTGCGTCGCCTGCTGCACGGAGCTGATCTGGGAGGAGATTTCCTCGGTCGCTTTGGAGGTCTGGTTCGCCAACTCCTTCACCTCGCTCGCCACCACCGCGAAGCCCTTGCCTGCCTCGCCGGCGCGCGCCGCCTCGATGGTCGCGTTGAGCGCGAGAAGGTTCGTTTGCGAGGCGATGTTGTTGATGAGCTGAACCACGTCGCCGATGCGTTCCGCGCTCGACGCCAGCGCCTGCACGGTCTCGTTGGTGCGCTGGGCGTCGGCAACGGCCCGCTCCGCGATGTGCGACGACTGGCTCGCCTGGTTCGCAATCTCACGAATGGAGATCGACAGTTCCTCGGTGGCGGCGGCCACCGTCTGCACGTTGGCGGACGTCTGCTGCGCAGCGGAAGCGACGGTGACCGTCTGGCCGTTGGTCTGATCGGCAATGGCCGTCATCGACTGGGCGGTAGCCTCCATCTCGGTCGCGGCGCTCGACAATCCCTGCGTGAGAGCCGACACGTTCGCCTCGAAGCGTTTGGTGAGTTCGTCGAGCAGCTGCGCCCGGCGCATCTTGGCATCCGCTTCGATTGCCGCGGCCTCGTCCGCTTCCTTCTTGGCGATCAGCGCATCCTTGAACACCTGCACCGCATCGGCAATCGTGCCGAGCTCGGTCTTCTGGCCGCGGAACGGGATCTGCGCGCCGAGCTCGCCCTGCGCGAGCATGCCCATGGGGCGCGTGACCGAAGCGATGCCGCTGGTGATCGACCGGATGATGACAAACGCGAGTCCGGCTGCAAGAAGCGCACCGGCGACGATGAGGCCGATCAGAATCCGCTGCGTCGAAGCATAGGTCGCGGTTGCGGCATCCTCGGCGGCGTGAGCGCCCTCGCTGTTGAAATCCACCAACTGCGTCAGAGCCTGCCCGGTCTTCTGCGCGAGAGGGATCACGGTCTGGTTGTTGTAATCCTTCGCCGCGGCTGCCTCGCCCTCATTGGACATGGCAACGACCCGTTTCACACCCTTCACATAGGTGTCCCACAGCTGGAGGAACTCGCCGAACAGCCTGCGGTCCTCATCGAGATTGATCGTCTCCTCGTAGGCCTTGATCTTCTCCGCGATGTCCTTCTCGCGCTCGGCCATCTCCGCTTCGATGCGTTTGGCTTCCGCCTCCCCGGCCAGGATGTGGCGCAGGACTGCGGTGCGATACACGGCAACCTCGCCGTTCAGATCTCCGATCGAACGCACGCCGTTGAGCCAGTTGTCGGCGATATCGACCGTTTGAAGGTTGATCTGCTGCATGCCTCGCAGGCCGAGCACACCGAGGCCGACGAGCAGCAGAACAAGAAGAGAGAACACGCCAATGAGCTTGGCGCGGATGGATAACGCTTGGAAAGACATGTTTCGCTTTAATTGAAACCTGCCCGCAGAGCCGCGAGAGGCTCGCATCCCAATGATGCGATTCACCAGGTTTTGTTGGGGGCTATCCCTCGAAGCTTGCGTGGCGCTTGCTAAATCCAGGCGTAGTTTCCTCTTTCCTGAGAAGCGCTCGCGCGGACTCGTGATGGTGGGAGCCGGAGCAGCCCGCGCAGGAAGCGACGCATCCCCTGTGGCAGCAAAGCCTCGCATAGCGCCAAGCTGCCCTGTGAGCCTCCCGGAAACACAATTCCGCCGCAAACGGGGCTAGATTGACTCCGGCAACGAGCGGGAGAGAGCCAGCGTGCTGGCCGCCGAAGGAGCAACCGCCCCGGAAACTCTCAGGCACCCGGACCGTTCCTTGCACAACACTCTGAAAAGCGGAGCATCCTGCTCCCGCCCATGGTGAAAGTCGCGGCGGCCACAGGCAACCGGGACGAAACTCTCAGGCCAATGACAGAGGGGGCTCCACCGCAGCATCGCCTGCGGGACCATGATGGAGCCTGACTCATGCCCTTCCCTCACATGCCTGCAAGCCATGCCGCGCCTCGATTGCCGGCGGTGAACCCGAGAGACCGGTTGGGGCTCCATCCGAGCCGCTGACGCGCCCCGTCTCATCCCCAGACATCCATCGGCCTCTCCCGCGACACGCCTCGCGCCTTGGCCGATGACCTGACGCCTCGTGCGGCGAGAGCCGCGCGAATGGCGGCGAGCGCCCGTTCATACGGGCCATCGCTGGCCGATGGGCGCTGGGGATTTCCTTGCCCTTCACCGCCATGAGCGGGTGCCATCGCGCGAGCGCACGCACCCGCCAGAATCCAGGTGCCCGCGATGCGCTTCATCCTCCGCTTCTTCGGCTTTGCCGCGGCCTTTGCCTCGCTTCTCCTGGTCAGCGGCTCGCTGGCCGTCGGTGTCCTGCTGTGGCACCTCTCCGCCGGCCTGCCCGATCACGCCGAGCTCGCCCGCTATGAGCCCGCGATGACGACGCGCCTGCACGCCGCCGATGGCCGGATCATCGCTGAATATGCCCGGGAGAACCGGCTCTACCTTCCGCTCGAGGCTGTGCCGCAGCGGATCGTCGCTGCCTTCCTGTCGGCGGAGGACCGCCACTTCTACGAGCATAACGGCATCGACCCCAAGGGCATCGGCCGCGCCCTGCTCGCCAACTTCGCCAGCGATGCGGGCCGTCCCCAGGGTGCCTCCACGATCACCCAGCAGGTCGCCAAGAACCTGCTTCTGTCGCGGGAGCAGACATACACCCGCAAGCTCAAGGAGATCCTCCTCGCCTTCCGGATCGAGGAATCCTTCAGCAAGGACCGCATCCTGGAACTGTACCTCAACGAGATCTACTTCGGCATGGGCCATTACGGCATCGCCGCAGCCGCCCTGGGCTATTTCGACAAGTCCGTGCACGAGCTGAGCCTGGCTGAGACCGCCTATCTCGCCGCCCTGCCCAAGGGGCCGAATAACTACCATCCCTTCCGGCAGCCCGAGGCGGCAATCGCCCGTCGCAACTGGGTGCTGGAGCGGATGGCCGCCAACGGCTATATCGCCCAGGACGAGGCCGACGCAGCGATGGAGGACGCGCTCGACGTCAATCCGCGCTCGGTGTCGCCGCACGAGATCCAGGCAGGCTATTTCGCCGAGGAAGTCCGGCGCGAGCTCGCCAACCGGTTCGGTGAGACGACGCTTTATGAGGGCGGCCTCTCGGTGCGTACGACCCTTGACCCGAAGATGCAGGCTGCGGCCCGCAGGAGTCTCGTCGATGGCCTGGTTCGCTTCGACGAGTCCCGGGGCTGGCGTGGAGCCGAGACGCGGCTCGACTCCGTCGCAGGCGATTGGGGCGCAAGGCTCGCCAGCCTGCCGACGCTCGAGGACATCCGTCCGTGGCGGCAAGCCGTGGTGCTCGCGGTCGACGCCAAGGGCGCCCGCATCGGCCTGCGTCCGGACAGGGATGCGACCGGCGCCGTCGAGACCGCCCGCCTCACGGGGCGGATTGCCGCCCAGGGCATCCGGTGGACGGGCAAGCGCCGTATCGGCGACGTCCTGCGGGTCGGTGACGTCATCCATGTCGAGCCGCTGAAGAAGGCGTCCAACGAGTATCGGCTGCGGCAGATCCCCGAAATCTCCGGAGCCCTCGTCGCCCTGGAGCCGGATACCGGACGCATAAGGGCCATGGTCGGCGGCTTTTCGTTCAGCCAGAACGAGTTCAACCGCGTCACCCAGGCCTGGCGTCAACCGGGCTCGACCTTCAAGGCCCTCGTCTACGCGGCGGCGCTCGACAGCGGTTACACCCCGTCCAGCCTCGTGCTCGATGCGCCCCTGTCCATCGCTCAGGGTCCGGGGCAGGCGCCATGGTCCCCGAGCAACCACAATGGTCGCTACGACGGCCCGTCCACGCTCCGCGCCGGACTGGAGCGCTCCAAGAACGTGATGACCGTGAGGCTGGCGCGTGATGTGGGAATGCCGCGCGTTGCGGATTTTGCCCGCCGCCTCGGCGTTCAGGACGACCTGCCGCCGCTGCTCGCCATGGCGCTCGGGTCCGGCGAGACGACGGTGCTGCGAATGACGACGGCCTACGCGATGTTCGTGAATGGCGGTCGGCACATTCGCCCCACGCTGATCGACCGAATCCAGGATCGCCATGGGCGGACCATCTTCCGTCACGACCGGCGGGCCTGCACCGGATGCGCGGCCCCCGTCTGGCGCAACCAGAACGCCCCCGAGCTGGCGGATAACGCGGAGCAGGTGATCGATCCGCTGACCGCCTATCAGGTGACCTCCCTGCTGGAGGGCGTCGTCGACCGTACGCTGTCGCGGGTGTTCTCGGGCTTTGACCGACCGCTCGCCGGCAAGACCGGCACGACGAACGACGCCAAGGACCTGTGGTTCGTCGGATCGACGCCCGAACTCGCGGTCGGAGTGTTCCTCGGCTACGACCGCCCGCGCTCCCTCGGCAGGTCGGCTTACGGCTCCGGGCACGCCGCGCCCATCGTCCGTGCTTTCCTGGAGCAAGCGCTCGCGGGCAAGCCGCGAGCCGCCTTTCGGGTGCCCGCAGGGATCAAACTGATCCCGGTCGATCCATACACCGGAGAGCGCACGGCATCCGGATCCGGCGCGATCCTGGAAGCCTTCAAGCCGGGCACCGAGCCGCCGGTCAGGGAGCTTCCCCCCATGGCTGAAGACGTGCCGGCCGACGTCTTTTCCCAGGAGGCCTATGCCCCTCCCGGCTTCACCTACTACCGTTGAAGCGACGGGTGGCGCGATGGCACGATCCCTGTTCACGCTCGCTACCAAGCTCGGTCCCGCGCGAATCCGGCTGGCGACCTTCGGGTTCGTCGGTTTGTTCGCCGCGATTGCCGTACGGCTCGTCATGTTCGGCCTCGATCCGGTCGAGCCGCGCGCAGCCACACAGGACCAGATCCAGCGCAAGCGGCCCGACATCGTCGACCGCAACGGCGTCCTGCTTGCCAAGGATCTGAAGGCTTTTTCCGTTTATGCTGAGCCGCGCCGGATCATCGACGTGGACGAAGCGATTGAAGGGTTGGCGGAGGTCTTCGACGATCTCGATCCGCATGACCTGCGCCGCAAGCTCACATCGGGATCGGGCTTCGCCTGGATCAAGCGCTCGATTCCGCCTTCGGCTGCCGACCGCGTCTGGTCGCTCGGTCTCGCGGGCATTCACCTGCAGCCCGAACCGACGCGCGTCTATCCCAACGGGACTGCGGCGGCGCATGTGCTGGGCGCGGTCGACATCGACAACCGGGGCCTGTCGGGAATCGAGAAATGGATCGACGCCACGATGGCAGACACAAAGCCGTCATCCGGCGCTGAGCAGACCGACACGACTATCCGCCTCAGCATAGATCTCAGGGTCCAGCATCTCTATGCCGAGCACCTGCGCAACGCCGTCGAAACCTACAAGGCTGTCGCAGCCGCCGGTCTGGTTCTCGACGTGACCAACGGCGAGGTCCTCGCCCTCGTGTCGCTGCCCGACTTCGATCCGAACGAACCGGGTCTTGCGCTGCAACCGGACCGGATCAACCGGATGCAGGTGGGCCGCTATGAGATGGGGTCGATCTATAAAGCCCTGACCACCGCGCTCGCTCTGGACACCGGCCTGTTCACGCTCGGATCTACCTTCGACGTAAGCCGCCCGCTCACCATCGGCCGTGCCAGCATCGACGATTTCCGCGGCAAGAAACGGGTGCTGACGCTGCCTGAAAGCTTCATCTACTCATCGAACATCGCCATGGGCAGGATGGCGCTGGCCATCGGCGCGGGGAAGCTCCAGGCCTTTTTGAAGGCGCTGGGTCAGTTCGACCGTGTACGAACGGAGCTCGCCGAAAGCTCCACGCCCATCCTGCCGTCCCGCTGGAGCGACGTAACGACCGCGACGATCGCCTTCGGGCACGGCATCGCGGTCACGCCGCTTCAGGGAGCCATGGCAGTGGCGGCGCTGGTCAATGGCGGCGACCTGATCACGCCGACCTTTCTTGCCGATCGCGATCTCGGTGACCGCCTTCGGGCCGAGGATGTGATCAAGCCCGCAACTGCTGAGGCCATACGCGATCTCATGCGCCTCAACGTCGAGGCGGGCTCGGCCCGCCGCGCCGCCATCCCCCCGATCAGCATCGGCGGCAAGACGGGGACCTCTGAGAAAGTCGTCGACGGCTCCTATTCCAAGGAGAAGGTCATGACCTTCTTCGTCGGGGTCGCTCCCATCGACGCGCCGCGCTATCTGTTCCTCACCATCCTTGACGAGCCGCGCGGCCTGCCGGAAACGTTTGGCTTCCGCACTTCGGGGTGGAACGCCGTGCCGGTGACACGCCGCGTCATGGGCGAAGCCCTGCCCCTGCTCGGTGTCCACCCCTGGACGGCCTCCGCGCACTGATCCCATAGCCTCATGATGGAACCCTGACCGATGTTCGACACCTTTGCCGCCCTGCTCGACTGGTTCGGGATCGTCGTGTTCACGACCACCGGGGCGCTGGTCGCCTCGCGCAAGCAGATGGACCTGGTCGGTTTCGTGCTGCTCGGTACGGTGACCGGAATCGGCGGCGGAACGATCCGCGACACGCTCATCAACGCGCTTCCGGTTTTTTGGGTGCGGGAGCCCGCCTATCTGGTCACCTGCGTGCTGGTCTCCTGCGCGGCGTTCTTCCTCGCCCATATTCCGCAATCCCGACTCAAGCTCCTCCTGTGGTGCGACGCGGTCGGCATGGCCCTGTTCGCGGTGAGTGGGGCCGAGAAGGCGCTTCTGGCCGAGGCGAGCCCCATCGTCGCCATCGCGATGGGCGTGATCACCGCCACATTCGGCGGCATTGTCCGGGATATCCTGGGAGGCGAAAGCCCGGTTATCCTCAGCCGCGAGATCTATGTGTCGGCGGCGCTGGGCGGAGCGGCGATCTTCGTCGCCCTGGCCTTGGCGGGAATCGCACGCGAGTACGCGCTGGCCGGCGGCTTCCTCGCCGCGCTCGCGATCCGGGCCGCCGCGCTGCAATGGGACTGGTCCCTGCCGCGCTACCGGCCACGGCCCGGGCGCACCCGGGAGGAAATCGATCGCTGACGAAGGCGCAGAGGCAGAATGTGTCCTTCCAGCAACAGGGCGGCACCCTTTGCACAAGATGGGCGATAAAAGGCACGGCCTCGTCCAAGCTTCACAATTCTGCCCCAAACCGGCGTATTTTCCCAACCACTGCAAGCGGGAGAGAGCCAGCATGCTGGCCGCCGAAGGAGCAACCGCCCCGGAAACTCTCAGGCACCGAGGACCGCTTGCAGGTGAAACACTCTGAAAAGCGGAGCATCCAGCTCCCGCCCAAGGTGTAAGTCGCGGCCGATCGGGTCGGCTGCGGTGAAGCTCTCAGGCCAATGACAGAGGGGGCTCGCGCGCATTCCGCGTGCGGAGCCCTTTCGGAGCCTGATCATGTCTTCCCTTTTCGATCCCCATGCGCAGCGGCGCCGGACCAATCTGGTCTGCGCATCCACGCCCTTTGGCCAGCAGCACGCTCTGTAAGCCGGCGCACCCGATCACCGACTGAATCCCAATTCCATCTGGCACGCGCCTCACCGGCTGCACGCATTCGCATGCGTGAGCCGCCACGGGCTGATGTCATCTCTCAACTTCCCGTCAAAAGGCAAAGCACACCTTATGTCTCCTTTCCGTTTCCCCCACCGTCAAAACTCGTCCACGCCTCTTGCAGTAATCGGCATCACGCTGCTGGCTCTGACACTGGCGGGCTGCGTCTCGACACAGTCGGCTCAGGACGCCGCCCTCAAGGCACCGCACCCGACCTACGTCGCCATGTATGGACCGCAGCCGAACGAGAAGTTTCCCATTCCAGCGACCGACATCTCGAACGTCGATACGCAGTTTCTCAGGCAGGAAGTCGCTTACGAGACTCGGGAACGCCCCGGCACCATCGTGGTCGACACGGCCAATCGCTACCTGTACCTCGTGCGCGAGAACGGACGCGCGCTTCGCTACGGTATCGGCGTGGGCGCCGACGGCATGAAATGGGCGGGACGGGCGCAGGTGGGCCGCAAGGCGGAATGGCCACGCTGGACGCCTACCGCCGCAATGATCAAGCGCGATCCCGAGCGCAACCGCCCCTGGGCGAACGGCATGCCTCCGGGCCCCGAAAACCCCCTTGGCCCGCGGGCGCTCTATCTCTTCCAGGATGGCCGGGACACCCTGTACCGGATCCACGGCACCACTGAGCCTCACACCATCGGCGAGGCAGTATCGAGCGGCTGCATCCGCATGCTCAATCAGGATATTCTCGACCTCTACAGCCGCGTTCCGGTGGGAAGCCCAGTGGTCGTTCTCCCCGACACGCGCACGGCCGACGCCAGCGCGCAGCCGTCCGCTTAACGGTTAGTCTCGGGTGTGACCGGCTCCGGCCCAGCTTGCGGCAGGCGCAAGACAAGATGAAATTGCGCCTGCCGATCCGCGGACACATGCGTTATCTCACTCTGCTGGTATGAGGTATTAGTAAAGGGAACGGGATTATCATTATCAGGGAGGCAGGTCATATCTGGATGGTCAACACCATCCGGAGACTTCACCATGATCGACAACCGCACCGCTCCTTACGCCGCCACTGTGCTTCGCATCGCGCTCGGCATCCTCTTTCTCGCCCATGCCGGCCTGAAGCTGTTTGTGTTCACGCCCGCCGGCACCGTCCAGTTCTTCGGCAGCCTCGGCCTGCCTGGTCCCCTCGCCTATCTCGTGATCCTTGTGGAGATCGTCGGCGGCATCGCCCTGATTGCCGGCGTATACAGCCGCATCGTGGCCCTGGCGCTCACACCGATCCTGCTCGGCGCGATCCTGACCGTACATGGTCCCGCCGGCTTCTTCTTCACCAACCCGAACGGCGGCTGGGAATTCCTGGCTCTGTGGATCGTCGGCCTCATCGCCGTCGCTCTGCTCGGCGACGGCGCCTATGCGCTCAAGCCCACCCCGGCTGCCACCCGCCCCGCGCTCGCGCGTTGAACCTGAAACCCCATGCTCACGAGGCGCACGCTCATGACAACAACCGGTTCCCTCCTGGCAGGCAGCCTTGCCGGCCGCTCAGCCAAAGCTCGCGGCACCACCCCCGGCGTGACATCCGCCGGGGCGCCGATGCGGATCGGCACGGTGGCCCTGACCGTACGCGACCTCGATACGGTCAGCCGCTTTTATCAGCAGGTGATCGGTCTCACCCCCATCGAGACCGGCACCAGCCTCGTCCGCTTGGGCGTGGGTGACACGGTGCTGCTCGAGCTGCGCCACGACCCGGACGCACCGCTCGCCAGCCGCCGCGCTGCGGGCCTGTTCCACACGGCCTTCCTGTTGCCGAACCGGACCGATCTGGCGCAATGGTTGCTCAACGCCGCCGAGCGAGGCGTTGCTCTCCAAGGCGCCTCGGACCACCTCGTCAGCGAGGCGATCTATCTGGCCGACCCCGAGGGCAACGGCATCGAGGTTTATTGGGATCGGCCGAGTGAAACCTGGGCCTGGCAGGACGGCATGGTCGCCATGGATACCTTGGCGCTCGACCTCAACGGCCTCGTGGCGACCGTCAAGTCCCGCGAATGGACGGGCCTGCCGCTGGGTTCGCTGATCGGTCACGTCCATCTTCAGGTCGGCGCTCTAGATGCATCTGAGCGCTTCTATGCCGGTCTTCTCGGCTTCGAGGTGATGACCCGTTACCCCGGGGCGACCTTCCTCGGGTCAGGCGGCTATCACCATCACCTCGGGACTAACATCTGGAACAGCCGCGGCGCGCCGGTGCGCTCGGAGCCGACAACCGGGCTGGCCGATGTCGAGATCGTCACCGACGCGGGCACGCTCGAAGCCATACGCTCCCGCCTGTCGCCGGAGCAGGCTGTCGAGGCCAGTCCGACGCGGTTGCCGCTGCACGACCCATGGGGCACGGCCATCACCGTCGTGACGCGCTGAACATTGAGAATCTGCCTGTTCGACAGGCTTGAGGAGAAAACGCGATGCTCGTGAACGGCAAATGGACAGCCGACTGGCAGCCGGTGCAGGCGAAGGACGCCAAGGGTGGGTTCGTTCGCCAGACATCGAGCTTCCGCCACTGGATCACCCCTGACGGCAATCCGGGCCCCACCGGCGAAGGCGGCTTCAAGGCCGAAACCGGACGCTACCATCTCTACGTGGCTCTCATTTGCCCCTGGGCCTCGCGCACCCTGATCGCGCGCAGGCTCAAGGGGCTTGAGGATGCGATTTCGATTTCGGTCGTCGAGCCGACCCTGACAGACCAAGGCTGGCGCTTCGGCGATTATCCCGGATCGAACCGGGACCCGCTCAACGGCGCGACCTATCTGCATGAGATCTACACCAAGGCTGACCCGGTCATCAGTGGACGCGCCACGGTGCCCGTGCTCTGGGACAAGCAGCGGCAGACCATCGTCAACAACGAATCCGCCGACATCGTGCGCATGCTCAACGCAGGCTTCGGCGCGCTCGCGAACGATGAGTTCGATCTCTATCCGGAGGCTTTACGCACCGAGATCGATGCGCTCAACGACAGGATCTATCCACGCCTCAACAACGGCGTCTACCGCGCAGGTTTCGCCACCACGCAGGAGGCCTACGAGGAGGCGTTCCGCGACGTGTTCGGCATGCTCGACGAGCTGGAAGAGCGGCTCGACGGCAAGGCATTCCTGTTCGGCGATCGCCTCACCGAGACAGACATCCGCCTGTTCGTCACGCTGGTCCGTTTCGATGCGACCTATCACGGCCTGTTCAAGTGCAACCTGCGTCGCATTGCCGACTACCCGAACCTGAGCGCTCATCTGGAGCGGATGCTCGCCATCCCCGGCATTGCCGGTACCGTCAATATCGATCACATCAAGCGCGGCTACTACTCGATCAAGAGTCTGAACCCGACCGGAATCGTGCCGGTCGGACCAATCGTCGGATTTGAGCGTCTTCTTGGAGGCAGCGAGAGGAAAACGGCATGACGCCTGCAAGGTGCTCCCAATTCACGAAGGGGCACCAACCGCAACACCGAACCAGGGAACAGCCTATGACGAGCTTCAGGGCCGACCATCTTGTCGGCAATGGACCCACAATCCGGTGAGGCGCCCATTCATCATCTGTCTCGTATTCTCAAACGCACCGCCTATCGCGCCTATGATGACGATATCACCACGATTGCATCGGGCGTGGCGTTCTTTGTCGCCTTGGCGGTCTTTCCGGGAATTGCCGCCATCGTCGGGCTCTACAGCCTGTTTGCCGGCCCAAGGCTCGGAGATGTGCTTCAAGGAGCGCTGCCGAGCGTTCTTCCTGAATACGCAGTCCAGGTGATCGTTCGACAGATCAGATACATGGTGACCAATGGCACCTCTGACGCCGAGCAACTCGGCGTCGCCTCCCTCGTCGGTGCGGCCACGCTCCTGGCGAGCATCAACCGGGGCACGACCGCGCTGCTTCGTGGCTTGAATGTTGTCTATGGCCGCAAGGACAGGCGTGGTCTCCTGAAGCTCAGCCTGACAGCAATCGCATTCACCATCGGCGGCATTGCGTTCCTGTTTTTCGCCATCGCGGCGGTGGTGCTGTTTCCCGGCCTTCTGCGGGTGCTCGGCCTCGAGGCCGCCACGACACAGATTCTCGATCTGCTGCGCTGGCCCTCCATCCTCATCGTGGTCGGGCTGGCCCTTGCCGTCGTTTATCGGTTCGGGCCGAGCCGCGATGCCGTGGACTGGCGATGGATCGCGTTCGGAAGTACCGCCGCGTCCCTGCTCTGGGTCTGCGCCTCGCTGTTATTCTCGTGGGCCATGTCGTGGCTCGGCACACTGGATGAGCTCTACGGGTCGGTCGGCGCCATGATCGGCTTCATGCTGTGGATCTGGTTATCGGTGACGGTCGTGCTGATTGGAGCGGAACTCGATGCATGCGGCACGGAGGTCGCACAGGATTGCGACTTCGCCCGCTGATAAGGGTGACTTCTAAAGCAAGGGCGACAGCAGCCGCGCCGTGGAGTCGCGCAACCGGATCAAGCCGGAGCGCCGCCGGTATGCGTTCGCGTCGAACGGGTAGCAATCTCTGAGATCCCGCTCGAACGCCTCCTCCAATTCCTGCGTGAGCCCCGCGTCGTAGATCACGGCATTGAGCTCGTAGTTGATGCTGAAGCTGCGGATGTCGAGATTGGCGGAACCGATGGAACACGCTTCGCCGTCGATGCTGAGCGTCTTGGCGTGCAGGTAGCCCTTCCCGTACATATGGACTTGCGCACCGGCAGCCGCGACCTCGGCCAGATAGGTATTCGCCGCCCAGTACGGCGTCTGGTTCAATCCCTCGCCGCGGTCGCTCACCATCACCTCGACCGCGATGCCGGCCAGAGCCGCCGCTCTGAGCGCCTCAGCGATGGTGGCGTCGAGGACGAAGAAAGGCGATTGCAGGCGCACGCGCTGCTGGGCCGACATGATCATGGCGAAGTAGAGCTGACGGATGGCACGCCATTCCGAGTCCGGCCCCGAGGTCAGGATCTGTACCGGCACATAACCGTCACTGACCTCTGGGTTCTCCGTTGGAGTGAACGACAGCCCGTTCGCAAGCGAAGGGAAGCGATCCGCTGCGAAGAGATCCTCGCCTGTGGCATTGTACCAGTCCACCATGAACACAGCTTGCAGAACGGCCGCCGCTTCTCCTTCGAGGCGCACCTGCGTGTCGCGCCAGGAGTCGAAGCCTTCTCCTCCATCGATGTGTTCCTGGCCAATATTCATGCCGCCCGTATAGCCGACCTTTCCGTCGATCACGGCGATCTTGCGGTGATTGCGGTATGAGATGGTGTGCAGCCAGTAGAGCGCCGATACCGGCGCCCAACGCACACCGCCCCGGCTGAGTTCGCGTCTGTAGCGGCGGGTCAGGCGGAACAGGGATCCGAACGGATCGTAGAGCAGATGCACCTCAACCCCATGGGCTGCCCGCTCCAGCAGAATTGCCTGCAACTCCCGCGTGAACGCATCGTCGGCCCAAGTGTAGAACTGCAGATAGATCGTGCGCTGGGCCTTCCTCATATCCTCCATCAGGCTTGGATAAAATGCGGATGCGTTCTGCTGGATTGCCACGTGGTTGCGGGTGGTCAGAGCGGAATGGGAATTGCGCCGCACCAGCGACATGAGCCGCCGCCGCGCAGGGCTCTGCGTCTCCAGTCTGCCGATCTCGGCATCCTGGCGGGCCAGCATCTGCTCCACAATGGGCGCTGCCGTTCCCTGCAGGTTCTGGCGCGCGAGCTTGCGTTGGCGGCCGAAGGCTTTTCGGTCGCGCCCGAACAGCGCATAGACGGCAAGGCCGATCCCCGGCAGCGTCAGGAACAGCAGCATCCAGGCGAGCGTCGCCTGCGGACGCCGGTTCTCCAGAAGGAGAAAGATGCCGGTGAGCAGCGCATAGGCCGCGAAGAACCAGCCAAGGGCTGCGGTCCAGGTCATCCAGTCTCTCGTCTCCGATCAGAAGGCGACCACCGCGCTATTCCCCGGCAGGCGTACGGGCAGACGCCGGAGCGACCGTTTCCGGTTTCTTTTTCGTGCGCGTCACCAGCCGGAAGAACAGCGGCACGAACAGGACCGCCACGAATGTCGCCGCCAGCATGCCGCCGATCACGCCGGTGCCGATAGAATGGCGGCTGGCCGAACTTGCGCCGGTGGCAAGCGCCAGCGGCACGACACCGAGGATGAACGCCAGCGACGTCATGACGATGGGGCGGAAGCGCAACCGCGCCGCCTCCAAGGCCGCGTCGAAGACGGGCATGCCCGCCCGGTGGCGCTCGGCCGCCACCTCGACGATCAGGATCGCGTTCTTGGCGGACAGCCCGATAAGGGTGACGAGGCCGACCTGGAAGTAGATGTCGTTCTCGATCCCACGCAGCCAGATCGCCAGGATGGCTCCGAACACCGCGAACGGCACCGCCGTGATGACGGCAAGCGGCAGCGACCAGCGTTCGTACTGCGCGGCCAGGATCAGAAACACCATCACGAGGCCGAACAGGAAACCTTGCGCCCCCGTTCCAGCCGATTGCAATTCCTGATAGGCCGATCCCGTCCAGCCGATTGAGTAATCCGACGACAGGGTCTGCGCCACCACCTGCTCCATGGCCGCGATGGCCTGCCCCGACGAGAAGCCCGGAGCTGGATTGCCCTGGATTTTCGCCGCAGGAAAAACATTGAACCGGTCCACCACGTCGGGGCCTACCGTGCGGGTGGCCGAGACGAGGACGCTGAGGGGCACCATCACGTTGTTGGCCGAGCGCACGAACACGTGCTGCAGATCGTCGGGCGAGCGCCGGAACTCGGGTTCGGACGACATGCTCACCCGATAGGTACGCCCGAACAGGGTGAAATCGTTGACATACATGCTGCCGAACGTGCTCTGCATCGCATCGAAGATGCTCGTGATCGGCACGCCGATTGCCTTCGCCTTCTCCCGGTTGACGTCGAGGCTGTATTGCGGCGTGCCCGTATTGAACGTGGTGGAGACGCCGGTCAGTTCAGGCCTCTGGCCCGCGGCCTGAACCACTTGCTGAGCCGCCTGCGCCAAACTCTCCAGGCTGCCGCCGGAGCGGTCCTGCAGATAGAACTCGAAGCCGCCGGTGGTGCTCAGTCCGATGATCGGCGGCGGGTTGAAGCCGATGACGATACCATCGCGGAAGCTGGCGTTGAGCGCTGCGAAGGCAGGCGCGAGATTGCGCGCGTCGAGCCGTGGGTCGGTGCGTTCCGACCAGTCCGTGAGAGAGACGAAGGACACGCCCGCATTGGTCTTCTGCGCGCCGGAGAGGAGGTCGAAGCCGGCGATCGTGACCACGCCCTCGACCGCCGGATGCTGCATCGCGCCGTCCGTGACCTGCGCCGTGATCCTGGTGGTGCGGTCCAGGGAAGCGGCGGGCGGCAGCATCGTCACGAGGAAGACGGAGCCCTGATCTTCCGCCGGGACCAGCCCGCCCGGCACCCGCTGGAACAGCCACCAGGTCGCGCCGAGCATCAGCGCGATCACGGCCATAGCCACCACCGCACGACGCAGGAAGAAGGCGGTGCCACCGATGAAGCGCTGCGTAAGCCAGTCGAAGCCGCGGTTGAACACGCGGAACGGCAGCCATGGCTCGCCATGTCCCTGCTTGAGCATCAGGGCGCAAAGGGCGGGCGTGAGCGTCAGCGCCACGATGCCGGAAACCACCACCGAGACGGCGATGGTGATCGCGAATTGCCGGTACAGCTCGCCCGCAAGGCCGCCGAGGAACGACACCGGGACGAACACCGCGCAGAGCACCAGCACGATGGCCACCACGGGCCCGCTGATCTCCTCCATGGCCTGGATCGCCGCTTCCCGGGGCGGTTTGCCCTCGGTCGTCATGATGCGCTCGACGTTCTCCAGCACGATGATGGCGTCGTCCACCACGATGCCGATGGCGAGGATCAGGCCGAACAAGGTCAGCAGATTGATCGAGAAGCCGAGCAGGTACATGCCGGCGAATGTGCCGATGATCGAGATCGGCACCGCAAGGACGGGAATGACGGTCGCGCGCCAGTTCTGCAGGAACACGAAGACCACGATCACCACGAGAATGATGGCCTCGATGAAGGTCGATACCACCGCCTCAATCGAGGCTTCGATGAAGCGGGTGGTGGTGAACGGCACGTCATGGCGGATCCCATCGGGGAAGCGCTGCGCCAGCCGCTGCATGGTGGCGTTGACGGCTGCCGAGACATCCAGCGCATTGGCGTCCGGCTGGAGATAGATGCCGATCGGCACCGTCGGTGCGCCGTTGAGCGTCGCGACGGTCGAGTAATTCAGGGAGCCGAGCTCGACGCGGGCGACGTCCCTGAGCCGGAGGGAGGCGCCGTTCTCATCCGAGCGCAGGATGATCTGCTCGAACTCGCGCGGATCGGCCAGGCGGCCCTGGGTGGTCGCCGAGTAGGTAAAGGCCTGCTGGCCCGGCATCGGCTCCTCGGCGAACCGCCCGGCCGCGAACTGGGCGTTCTGCTCGCGGATGGCAGCGGCGATGTCGCCGGGAGTCAAGCCGACCTGCCCTACCTTGTCGGGCTTGAGCCAGATGCGCATCGAGTAATCCGAGGCGCCAAAGAGCGAAGCATCGCCGACGCCGGGAACGCGCCGCAACTCGTCGATCACGTTCACCAGCGCATAGTTGGAAATGTAGATCGTGTCGTAGCGCCGATCGGGCGATGAGAGCGCCACGATCTGGAGGATCGAGGACGACCGCTTCGCCACCGTGACGCCCTGCCGTCGGACCTCCTCGGGCAACACGGCCAACGCGCGCTGGACGCGGTTGTTGACGTTGATGTTGGCCTGGTCGGCATCGGTGCCGGTCTGGAAGTACACCGACAGGTTCAAGGTCCCGGAAGCAGTCGAGGTCGACTGCATGTAGATCATGTCCTCGACCCCGTTGATCTGCTGCTCGAGAGGAGCGGCCACGGTCTCGGCGATGGTCTGGGCGCTTGCTCCCGGATAGGTGGCCGAGACCACGACTTGGGGCGGGACGATCTCGGGATACTGCGCGACAGGCAGGATCCGCATGGCGACCAGCCCTGCGAGCACGATCACGATCGACAGGACCGAAGCGAAGATCGGGCGGTCGATGAAGAACCTTGAGAACATGGCCGAGCCCCTCTCCCGCCGGCGCTCAGCCGGGTGTTTGCGACGCCTGTGCGGGTTTGGATCCGGCGGAGAACGGCACCGGCCTGACGGGTTGCCCCGGACGGACACGGATCACGCCGTCCACAACGACCCGTTCGCCACGGCTCAATCCCTCCCGCACCACCCATCCCGCCGCGACCTCGGGGCCGAGGCGGATGAGCCGGATTTCGGCGACGTCTTTCTCGCTGAGGACGTAGACCGAGGGGCCCTGCGGCCCTTGGCTCACCGCCTGACGCGGAATGACGATGGCGTTCGGAAGCGTGATGCCGAGGATCCGGACCCGGACGAACTGGCCCGGCAACAGGACACCATCCGGGTTCGGAAAGATCGCTCGCGCCTGAACCGTGCCGGTCTGCGGATCAACCCGCTGGGCGGCCGTGTCGATCCTGCCGCGCTGGGGATAGGCTGCCTGCTGCCCGTAGAACAATTCGAGTGTCAGATCTTTCTCGGCGATCGGCTTCTCGCGACGCTCGTTGAGCGCACGGAAGGCTTGGCCCTGCTCATCGGTGAAGGAGAAGTTCACGTAGGCCGGATCGAGCTGGCTGATGGTGGTGAGAAGCGTCTGCTGCGCCTGGATGAGGGTGCCGACCGCAGGTGATTGAAGCGCCGTGACACCGGTGGCGGGCGCCGTCACCGTGGTATACCCCAGATTGAGTTTGGCTGCATCGATCTCGGCTTCCGCAAGGCTGACGCTGGCGCGGGCCTGGTCGCGCTGGGAACGGGCTTCGTCGCGCAGCACGTCGGTGGAGACGCCCCGGCGATAAAGCTCCTCCGTCCGGGTGAAGTTCTCCTCGGCCTGGCGCAGCGTGGCCTGCGCCTGCTGCAGCTGCGCCTGTGCTCGGTCGAGGGCAACCTGGTAGGTGGCCGGGTCGATGCGAAACAGAACCTGGCCCTGGGTGACGCGTGCGCCCTCATCGTACTCGCGCTTGAGCAGCAAGCCGCCGACGAGCGGTCGCACCTCGACATCCCGGAAGCCGGCGACGCGGCCGGCAAATTCCTGCGGGTACGGCACCTCGGCGGGCTGGGCCACCACGATGCCGACCTCAGGCGGAGGCTGGGCAGAGCCTGCAGCGGATTGGGGCGCGGTCGGCTCCTCCGACGAACGGAACATGAGATAGATGCCAGCGGCAAGCGCCAGGCCGATTACAGCGATGAGGATGCGCCTGGCCACCTTGCCCTCCAGGACGGAACGAGCAACCTGTCCGGAACAGACGCTCTCCAATCTAAGTCATGAACAACCCGGCCACAGGGTGGGTTCCGCGCCGGCCGGGACCCTCATCGCAATTGCCAGAGCATCACGATCTAAAGGGGGCGACAACCGCCTCTCCCTTACGAGCGTTGTCATGGAGGCAAACCAAGACGGACTCGACAGGAGCCGTTGCACCAGGGAGCATGCCATGACCACCTTCAACGTCGGCTATCTGATCGGCAGCCTCTCCAAGGACTCGATCAACCGCAAGCTCGCCACGGCGCTCACCCGTCTTGCTCCGGAGCACCTCACCTTCACCGAGATCCCGATCCGGGACCTGCCGCTCTACAACTACGACTACGATGGCGATTTCCCGCCGGTCGCCAAGGCGTTCAAGGAGGCCATTGCCGCAGTTGATGCGGTGCTGTTCGTCACGCCCGAGTACAACCGCTCGATTCCGGGCGCTCTGAAGAACGCCATCGACTGGGCGAGCCGCCCCTATGGAAAGAACTCCTTCACGCGCAAGCCCTCGGCGGTGATCGGCACCTCGCCGGGCGCCATCGGAACGGCAGTCGGGCAGCAGCATCTGCGCAGCGTCCTCGGATTCTGCAATTCGCCCCAGATGAATGCGCCCGAGGCCTATATCCAGTTCAAGCCCGGACTGATCACCGACGAAGGCGAGGTGACGAACGAGTCCACGGCGGAGTTCCTGAAGACCTACATGTCCGAGTTTCACCAGTTCATCGTCAGGGTCTACACCGCCCTGCCGAAAGATGCCTAAGATGATACGGCCCGTCGCTTCGGTTGGGCGCTCATGAAGGAAGACATCGCATGAAGATCACCAAGCTGACGCCCAACATCTCGGTCGGAGGCCAGATGACGGAGCCGAATCTCGCCGAAGCTGCGGCGGCAGGCTTCCGGTCCATCATCAACAACCGCCCCGACGGCGAGGCCGCGGATCAGCCCCGCAGTCAGGAGCTGGCGGCCGCTGCGGAGCGCCTGGGTCTCAGGTATTGGCACATCCCGATCGTTTCAGGCCAGCTGTCGGAAGAGCAGGTCGAGGCGTTCAGAGAGGCTATGTCCGGAGCCGAGAAACCGGCCCTCGCCTTCTGCCGTTCGGGGACACGCTCGGCGACCCTTTGGGCGTTGGCGGCCAGCGACCGCCTGTCCCCCAACGAGATCCTGCAAACGGTGGCGGAGGCTGGCTACGACTTGGAATCGTTGCGGCCGCAATTGGAGGCCAAATCCGGAAAGCATTCGTCTGAAACCTGATGACCAACCGTAGCGAGGCAAGCCTGTCACGTGCCGGATGTACGGGACAACTGGAGGAATCATCATGCAAAGCAACGACCCTAAGCCCGACGACCTGGACCTCGTGGATGAAGCCAGCCTGGAGTCATTCCCGGCCAGTGACCCTCCGGCATGGATCGGAACGCGTCCCGGCCCCATCGACGTCTCGGCCCTTCTGGAGCGCGCCAGTCGAGCCAGAACGGTCTGGAATCACGCACTGGAGGAGGCCGCGCGATTGGCCGACGAATCCGGTGCGGCAGAGCTCTCCTCCCGGATCCGCGCCCTGAAACGTTCCGAGCCTGACGCCTGACATGCGAACCCCGCCAAAGGTCAGGGGAAGTCATTCCCCTGCTTCCTTTGAAACCAGCTGGATCGCCTAGCAGATTTCAGGCGCCGGGCTGCGCTGAGGTGTTCGTTACCATTCCGACGGTTGTTGCCGATTGAAATAGAGCATCGGCTACCTGGATCCTCCATGCGTCACCCGGAAGATCGTGCCGTTGGCGTCATCGCTGACCAGCAAGGCACCGTCCTGCGCCACCGCGATCCCTGTCGGCCGCCCCCATACCGTGTCCTTGTCCAGCACGAACCCAGTCATGAAGTCCTCGTACAAGCCGGTCGGCTTGCCGTCCTTCATGCGCGCGCGAACGACCTTGTAGCCAGTCCTGTCTTCCCGGTTCCAGGACCCGCGCATGGTCGCGAAGGCGTCGCCTCTATACTCGGCCGGAAATGCGCTCGCGTCGTAGAACACGATTTGCATCGTGGAGGAGTGAGGTTGGAGCAGGACATCGGGAACGAGCACCTTGTCCTTCAAGTCGGGACGCTCGCCGGCATGGGCCGGATCCTCGTTGGCGCCCGTGTAGTACCACGGCCAGCCGTAGAATCCGCCTTCGCGCACGCTGGTCAGGAAATCGGGCACAAGGTTGGGGCCGAGATGATCACGCTCGTTGCCCGTGCACCATAGGGTGTCTGTGCCGGGCTGAATGGTCATGCCGGAGCAGTTGCGCAGGCCGGTCGCAAAATTGCGGACGGTTCCGCCTTCCGGATCCATCACGCGCACTACGGCCCGGTTCTCCTCCTCGCCCCACGTGGTGCCGAGACCGTGTGTCTTCTCGAAGGCCTTGATCTCATCTGACGATCTCTCCGGCATCCCGGCTGCGACATTCGACGCTGAGCCGATGGAGACGAACAGCCGTTGGCCGTCGCGGGAGACCGCCAGGTCCCGGGTCCAGTGCCGTTTGGTCGGAATGTCCGCAAGAATTACCTCGGCCGAGCCCCGGGCCTTGCGGTCGCCGGTGCGGTACGGGTAGCGCACAACCTGATTGGCCGCCGCCACATAGACATAGCGCGGCTCGACCAACGGATAGAATGCGATGCCGAATGGCCGGTCCAGGTTCTCGGCGAAGGCCTGGGGTGTCGCCGATCCCTCCTTGGCCCCCTCGGCGGGAAAGACCAGGACACGACCGCTTCCGCTCTCCGCCACGAAGACGTCGCCGTTCGGAGCAATCCGAATGACGCGGGGCTTGTTTAGATCCTTGGCAACCACCTGCACCGTGAAGCCCTGCGGCACGTTCGGCATCTTGCCTTGCGGCGCATCTACAACCTTCGGCAGTCGCTCGAAATCCGGCGCTTCGGGATCATTTTCGGTGAGGCTCGGCGGCGGCAGGTCGGCGGGCGTGATGTGCCGGCTGACACCGGGGGCGTCATCCTGCCAGGTGCCGAAGGCCTTGGCTCCGGTACGCACCTCCTGAGCATGCAGGGGTGTCAACAGGATGAAGGCCAAAGGAAGACTCGTCAGGGTGGTCGGAGCGCGCATCGGTACCTCCCGAAAAGCTCCCCAGCTCGATGCTGACAAACGGACGCCGTCAATTCTTGGTTCCGAATGCGCGGCGCAGCGGAACCGGGGTTCGCGTGACAAGACAGGCTCGCTTCCCTTCCGCATGAGGGAACATGTGGCAGCCTTATATGCCTCCCCGGCTCTGGCTGGGCCAGATGCAATGTTCTTACTTTGTTCTTGACTTTGGTCCTAAGCTGGGCTATAACCTTGCCTGTCCCGACCCAACGAGGGGCGCGCTCGCGAGGCGTCGCATGTGTGGGGTTGGGGGCGGTCCTGTGCAGGCGCTGACGCAGCGCCTGGATGGGAGGCCCATCGCTGCAAGATGCGGTGTACGCCTAAACAAACCGTGCGCGAGGAGCCGTCAGGTTCTTCACACACTAGACACACGAGCCGGACGCCTCCTCGCGCCCTCCCTCGTCCCAAACCTCGGAGCCACATGCTCGCGAGGCCATTCCCGCATGTTCTTTGATAGCCTGCCCGTTTAGCGGAAGCGGCCCCACAGCACGGTGGCGAGCGGCATGACATGGTTGCGCCTGAGCGCGATGATCAGCACGCCGCACAGAGCCAAACCTGTCCCGAGGGCCATCCGCGCGTCGAAGCGGTCGCCCGTTACGATGATGCCCATGATCACCGTCAACAGCGGGTTCATGATCAGCAGCGGGGCGATGAGGTTGGCGGGGTACTTGCCGATCAGGCCGTAATAGATCGTATGGGCGACTAGGGACACGATGAGAGCGGAAAACAGCAGCGCCGCCACGAAGGGCCACCCGGCTTCGATGGAGCGCGTAAGCTGCCCGGACTCGAGGCCCGCCGTCAGGAAAGCGAGAGGCACCACGGACGAGAGCCCGATCCAAGCCTGGAACTGCATCGGCCGGACCCCTTTGATCTGCTTCATCATGACGGCGGCCACCGACCCGGCCGCGGCCCCCAGCAGAACAAGGAGAAGCCCGCCCGACAACGGAAACCCGCTGGACGGATCCCACATGACGAGCACGCCTCCGAGGAAGGTGAGCGCGATGCCGATGCCCCGCCTCCAGTAGATTTTCTCGCCGAGCATGACGACGGAGAGCAGCGTCGTGATCGGAAGCCCGAGCTGCCCCACGATGGAAGCGCTCGACGGACTCGCCGTTTTGATGCCGAGGAAGAACAGGGCAAAGCCGCCGCCGCCCATGAGGAATCCGACGAGCAGCATGCGCCATGTGGGCTTCGGCACTGGCAGCAGCCACGGCAAGGTGACGAACCCCACGATGCCGAAGCGGATCGCCGCGTAGAACAACGGCGGGATTTCCATGCCCGACACGACGAGCTTGCTGACGACCGTATGCGCTGCCCACACGAAGCAGACCAGGAACATCAGAAGGAAATCGCGTAGAGCCATGATGTGAGGTAACCCGGCCTGTCGCCGCGCTGCAAATGCCGAGAACGTGGGGCAGCTATGCCGCCCCTATCTGGAACAATGTACTAGCGGGATTGGTTCAGGTTCGGAAGTAGGCTCTTCGCTCTAGTACGCATGAACGGCGACCGGCCCCGAAGCCGATAAAGGCGTATCCCTCGCCATTATCCGCGGGGACAATTCGACGAGGGTATCGAGCTCGCTCCTTGGAGCATGCCTCAGGAATATCGGAGCAACCTCTTTCCAGGCGAGGAACCCGCGTCACTCACATGTGTTCTGCCCCCTGACATTCTTCTCCCACAGGAGTCCATCATGGGTACTCGCAGTTGGGTGGCGCTGGCGTCCATCGCCGCCGCCGTCATCGTTATCTTTTTCGCTCTCAGGGAAACTCACACGGATCCTGAAGGCGCCCCTGGCCGGGCGGCAAGCCAGGAAACGATCAAGCAGATCCCCTCGAACCCGGATACCGTCCCGCAGCGCTGACTGAAGCAAGTCGAGGCTCAAAGTTCGTCAGAGCTCTCGATTATCCATGTTTTAACCAAACCGTCGTTCAATGGAGGTGAGTGAAAGTGTTCTTTCGCGCACGGTAAATCCCGTCGTCCGGGACTGGTCGCTTTAAGCTGGGACACGCCGTGCGCAGCTGAGTTGTTGCGTAGAGTTCGCCATGGTGCATTACCGCTACCCGTCACGCCCCGTTCGGCGGAAAAATCTGCGCAGTTCTTTCGTGACAGCTGCCCTCGTGGTCATTTCGATGTGCCCTGTCGCGTTCTACGCAAAGCTGCAAGTCCAGGACGCACCTCCGAAAATCGAGATCGCTGCCGACATCGCAAATCCGGCGCCTGCTCCGGCTCCTATCGAAATCGCTGCGCCCGTAGCCGACGAATGGTCTCCGGTTGATCCGAAACTCACCATGAAGGCAGAGGCGCTTGCCTTTGCACATAACGCACCGCTTGCAACGACCTTCCGGCCATTCAATGCTCCGCGTGTCGCTATCGCAGCTACGCCGGTCGCTCCAGCTATCCCGGCGAACATTGATCCTGCGCCTGTGCAGGAGTTCGCGCGAGCTCCCGTGCCGCTGCCCGTGCCACGCCCTGCAGAGTTTCGGATCGCGGCTGCGCCAAAGCCCGAGACGCCGAGGGCGACGCGCGTAGCGACCTCCGCGCCCATTACGGTTGCCGCTGCACCGAGCGCCCCGGACAAGACCCCGACCTTCTTCGAGAAGCTCTTCGGCATCAAGCCTGCGACGCCTCCGGATTCCGCTCTCGGCTATGCTGCGATCAGCACCGGAAGCATTGCGCCGACCGCTCGGCTCAACCCTTCCATCACAGCAGGCAACAAGACGGCGATCTACGATATCAGCGCCAAGGTGGTCATCATGCCCAACGGCGAGCGGCTGGAGGCCCATTCCGGTCTTGGCGACAAGATGGACGATCCACGCTTCGTCAATGTGCGCATGAAAGGCGCGACACCGCCCGGCACATATATTCTCACCGAACGCGAGGCCCTCTTCCACGGCGTTCGCGCCATCCGCATGAACCCGGTCGGCGGCAGCGCAGCCATCTATGGCCGCGATGGAATTCTCGCTCACAGTTACCTGCTGGGGCCGAATGGAGATTCGAACGGCTGCGTATCGTTCAAGGACTACAACCGGTTCCTGCAGGCATTCCTCCGAGGCGAGGTCAATCGCATGGTCGTCACGGCAGGCAGCCAACAGGATCTCCTACCGCGCATCGTCAGACGCGGACGCTCCTCCTGACCGATTTAAGGCTGTCCGCTGCCACCGGCAGCGCCATAGACCTGACCCGTCGCATAGCTTGCATCGGATGCGGCCAGCTGCACGTAAATCGACGCCAGCTCCACCGGCTGACCAGGACGGCCCATCGGCGTATCGCCGCCGAATTGCTGCAACTTCTCCTGCGTCGCTCCGCCGCTGACCTGAAGCGGCGTCCAGATCGGCCCCGGAGCAACGCCGTTCACGCGGATGCCTTTGGGACCGAGTTGCTTCGCCAGCGACTTCGTGAAGCTCATCATCGCCGCCTTGGTCATCGCGTAATCGACGAGATTTTCAGACGGATCGTAGGCTTGTTCCGAAGTGGTCTGGATGATCGCCGCCCCCGGCTTCAGATGAGGCAACACCGCCTTGGTGATCCAGAACATGGCATAGATATTCGTCTTCATCGTCGCATCGAAATCTTCGTTCGTGATATCTTGAAGCGACTGCCGCTGCTGCTGGCGTGCGGCGTTGTTGACGAGGATATCGAGACCACCGAGTTCGCGCACGGCATCCGCAACGATGCGCCGGCAAAGAGCTTCATCCTGAATGTCACCTGGAAGAGCCACGGCCTTGCGACCCTCCTTCTCGATGAGTGCGATCACTTCGCGAACATCCGGCTCTTCGCTGGGATAATAGCTGATCGCCACGTCGGCACCCTCGCGGGCATAGGCGATCGCGGCTGCGCGTCCCATGCCTGAATCGCCGCCCGTGATCAGGGCCTTACGCCCCTGCAACCGCCCTGAGCCTTTATAGCTCGTCTCACCATGATCGGGACGCGGGTCCATCTGCCCCGCTAGCCCTGGCCAAGGCTGGGACTGAGAGGAAAAGGGCGGCTTCGGATATTTCGTAGTCGGATCTTCCATGGCGACACTCCTTGTACCTGCGCCTTGCGCAGCGGCTGGGCCGGACATTGCCGAAGCCAGGCCGACGGCCGCACCGCCAACCATCTCTCGCCGTGAAACCGAACCGTCATCGTTCCGTGCCATCCCGCGCTCTTTCCTTGAATCGGACCAGCCGTTAACAATTCACAGAGGCTTGAGTTCAATCGCAGGCACGCCTCAGGAGCATTTCATGGCAGACCTCTCCGCTTTCCCGATCACCCGCCGCTGGCCCGCAGCCCATCCCGACCGGCTGCAGCTTTACTCGCTGCCCACGCCCAACGGCGTCAAAGTTTCCATCATGCTGGAAGAGATCGGCCTGCCTTACGAGCCGCATGCGATCAATATCGGCGCGAACGAGACTTGGACCGAGGAATTCCTGTCGCTCAATCCCAACGGCAAAATCCCGGCCATCATCGATCCCGATGGACCAGGAGGAAAGCCGTTCGCTCTCTTCGAATCCGGAGCAATTCTGTTGTACCTCGCGGAAAAGAGCGGCCAGTTCCTGCCGAAGGATGCAGGCCAGCGCTATGAGACCATCCAATGGGTATTCTTCCAGATGGCTGCAGTCGGCCCGATGTTCGGCCAGCTCGGCTTCTTTCATAAGTTCGCTGGACGCGAGATCGAGGATAAGCGGCCTCTGGAGCGTTATCGCGCGGAGTCGAAACGCCTGCTCGGCGTTCTGGAGACGCGCCTCATGGGCCGCCAGTGGATCATGGGTGACGAATACACCATCGCCGATATTTCGCTGCTCGGCTGGGTACGCAATCTCGTCGGCTTCTACGGTGCTGGAGAACTCGTGGAATACGACAAGCTCAAGAACGTACCCGCCTGGTTGGAACGTGGCCTCGCCCGCCCTGCCGTGCAGCGCGGGCTGGAGATTCCGAAGCGCCCATAATTTAGCCCTGGAACGCTTTCTCCAGACACAAAGCTCTGAATCATTTCACGCGTGGGGACATGGTTCCTCACGCGCTGGCGTATCCATCAATTTTGGCCGGCGCCCCAAAATTAACACACATTAATCAAAACAATAGCGACGTGCTCGCGTCCTAGATACTCCGAAGAGGAAAACACAGACATTCCGCTGTGTCGTCAGGCGCCAGAGAAGCAGCCTACCTGTGAGCATGATCGTGATGGCTTCCCCCTCAAACCTTCGGTCAGGGGTGAAGCCTTGCGGCTTGTATGCCTGCGTTCAGTTCAGTTGCCAGTTTGCATTCGAGTTAAGTGATCCAAAAACACACTTTGTCACAACAGCGAGACACTATGCCCAATCATAGACGGTTCAGCCAGACGCCGCCGGACAAGGCGAACGAGCTTTTTGAGAGGCTTCTTGCCACAACCGACACGGCGCTAAAGACGCGCGAACGCCTCTTCGCTGATTTGAAGGAGGAACTGGAACTCCTGGCAACCCTCCAGGAGCAGCACCTCTTCCCAGTCCTGAGGCGGCACGGGATGCAGGATCTCGTGCAGTCGGCAGTCAACGACAATCAGGAAACCATCGCTCTTCTGGAAGAATTGGAGCGAATGCCGAAGAACAGCAGTGAGTTTCTCGGTCGCATCGCCCGGCTGAGAAGCGTCTTCCAGCAACACATTCGCGATGACAGAAAAGAGCTCATTCCTGCCGTTCTGGAAGTTCTCAGCGAGGAGGAGGCGGAGGCGGTCATCGAACAGGTGGAGGATACTATGGCGAGCATCGGTGAAACGAAACGAGCCGAAGCACAGAATATCCGGGAGCGGACTGGAGCATCTCAACATGCTGCGGATGAGTGGGTCGATACCATGCGCGCCAGTGCGGAAAGCGCTCAAGCGCTTGCCCGAACCATGCAGCAGGCGTTCGAGAACAGCTTTACCGTATTCTCCGAACTCACTCGCCGCTCGACCGGACAGGCTCTGCAGATGCTCGGGCGCCAGGATGGAGGCTCCCAATCGATGGCTGTGGAGGCCACGCAGAACCTTCGGGCTGCAGCACAGTCGGGATCGGCTTTAACGCATGGGCTTCAGGACGTCTCACGCGAATGCCTCGAGCTCAGCCAGAAGCGCCTAAACAGGAACATCGATAATCTAGCAGCTCTTGCGCAATGTCGGTCCATGGCTGATCTGATTGCGGCTCAAGCCTTCCTGATCCGCGATAACATGGAACTGACCATCGACAACAGCCGGCGCATTGCCGAACTCGCTATCCAGATTGCGGAAGAAGCGTCTCAGAACGTGACGACGCAGGTGGAGAAAGTCGAGAAGACGGTGCATCGGGTCGGCCGCGCAGCCTGAAAATCCATATCGCGGTAAAGAGCGCTTCCGGCTGAACAGCCGGGAGCGTCTTCATTCATAGCGGCCTATCCCAGGAGATCGCGAAGCGTGCGCATGAAAACCCGCGCCCCGATGCCAATCAAGTCATCCGGAAAGTCGTAATCCGGGTTGTGGAGCGCTGCATGCTGCTCGCCTGCTCCAAGAAAGAACATCGCGGCGGGAGCATTGGCGCCCAGATGTCCAAAATCTTCCGAGGGGCGCATGGGCAGATTGCCCCGATCATGCGGCACGCCCTCGGCATCGAGCGCGCGGCGTAAGTGCGACACTGCCTCTGGTGCGTTCTCGCAGTGGGGGAAAATGTCGTTGTACGAAATCTCGACGGTAAGGCTGTTTGCCTCCGCAGCGTCGTTCACCAGATGCTCGGCTTTGGCGACAAGGTCATCCATGCCCGCATCGGTGAGCGTCCGCAGGGTCGCCCAAATTTCTCCATGAGCAGGAGCAATGCCGAAGGCGGGTTCACCGATCCTCGCATGGGTGACGGTGACCATCGCGAAGCTCTCATCCATGACGCTGCCGCTTCCGAGCCCTGTAAGCATCGGCATGAGGTGGGCCACGGCGTTCACCGGCGAGAGCCCGGTCTCCGGCATTGAGGCGTGTGCAGTCTTGCCTGTTAACACGATACGCATGCCGCGTGAGGCGCAACTCACCGGGCCTTCGATCAAAGCAACCTTGCCGAATTTCATGCCGGGCAGATTATGGAGTGCGAACACGAAGTCCGGCGTGATCTCGCGGAATTTCGGATCGGCGACTACGGCGGCGGCCCCTGCCCCTGTTTCCTCTGCAGGCTGGAAGAGCAGGATGGCGCGGCCTCGCTGCGGTCGCTGCCGCCCCAATCCACGTGCCAAGGCAGCAAGGATCGCCATGTGACCGTCATGGCCGCATAGATGCGCTTTGCCCGGTATGCTTGAACGGTGGGGCGCTTCGGAAATCTCTTCGATGGGAAGAGCATCGAGTTCGGCCCTGAACATTACGGTCGGCCCAGGCTGATGCCCTTCAAAGATGCCAGCAACCCCATGGCCACCAAGGCCTGCGACGATCCGGTCGGCTCCGGCCGAGGCAAGCAGCGTCTGAACGGTTTCGGCGGTCGACGCCTCTTCTCCCGAAATCTCGGGATTGCGGTGCAGTCCGCGCCGCCATTCAGTCAGCTCCACCACGTCCTGATTGGTCAAAAACATGGAAAGACATCCATCCCGGTTTTTAGTGGGCACAGAGTGGCGAATGCGGTCAGACTGCATCGGCTTGCGAGCCAGCGGCAATCGCCCGTTCCGCCAATTCGATGACGGAAGCTTGGGAGCGCGCTCCACAAATGAAGCCGCCTGGATGACAGAAGACCCCATCTGGAATGCCAGCAGCCTTGGAAAACGCCTCCTCCTGCAGGCCGCGCCAGGCTTCCGGCAGGGTCAGCCTCTGCCCGAAGGAATTAGGCTCGGGCGGGATCGTGCGGCAGTACCAAGCGGTGGAATCTTCATTCGGATAGATGACGAACAGCGCGTCCGTCAGCCCGCCCTCGAAGACAGCCTTTTCCCAAGGCAGCTTACGGTCGAGCACAATGACCTGCGGGCTCTTGCCTCCTCTGGCCGCCCCGAGCACGAAGGCCATAGCTTTTGCCTCGGCATAGGCTTGGCGGCCGGCTCGTTGCAGAATCCCGCTCGCCAGTTCGGAAGCCTCTGTGAAGGCCTCATCATACGTCTGCTTGCTGTCCCAAGTCGGGTTGAAGGTCTCGATCAACAGCGCGAGATGGCCTGGGCTCGCGGACGAAATGCCGTTATCCGCCAGATCGATGGACAGAATGATGCCTGTATCGATGTCTTGCCATACGGCATCCAGGGCTCCTTCCTCGATGCCGGGCACAAAGCGTTCCAGAGCGTTCCGGCCGTAATCGCGCCAAACCAAGCCGACAGAGCTATAGGGCGTTCCGTCCTCCCTGCGCGGCAGGTCGCGCATATGGTGGTCGTATCGTCCAGTCGATGGGTCATAGACCCCGCCTACGTCAAAGACGATATCGGCGGACGCAATGGTCTCCTGGTCGCGGGTACGAATGAAATCGAATTCCCCAAGGGCGGCACGCAGAATGGCAGATGCGAATACGTCATCCGCATGAAATGTCCCGCTGTGGGTTACGACCCTCATTCTTTCCTTCCTATCAATGACTCAAAAATAGCCTGTCCAGCAGCCAAGCTGCGCGGCCCATATAACCTTATCACGTCGGCATGGAATAGCGCCGATGGCTTTGAATACCGTTTTCTTGGTTATGGTCGAAACATTCTTTTGAGCTGCGCGGCACGCCCCGGCAGCCCATGCTTGACCTTCCCACGGTAGGAAGCTCTACGAACCATGGGATCCTAGCCCATGAAGGATTCTGCCATGCACCGTTTTCATGTTCCCGGAATGGCCTGCAGCGGCTGCTTTGCCGCTGTCACGAAAGCGATCCGGACTCTCGACCCGCAGGTACAGATTGAAGCCGACCTCGAGAATCGCAGGATTTTCGTGAAGTCCGACAAGCCCGAGGCTTCCCTGCTGACTGCTCTTGAGAACGCTGGGTATCCAGCTCTTCCCGCCCCTGCTGAAGGGTAGGATCCGCGCCCTTCCGGGGCCAATTCCAATAATTATGAATTTCAGGAGATTGAGAAATGTTCCTACGCACTCTGATTGTCATGGCTGGCGTTGCCGCCCTGCCAGCCCTCGCCTTTGCCCAAGGAGGCCATCATAGCGGCCACTCGATGCCGATGCAGACGCAGAAATCCACGGACAGCGCGGCAACCAAGGCCTACCGCGAAGCCAATGCCAAAATGCACCGCGACATGGATATCCCTTATACGGGTGATTCCGATGTGGATTTCGTCCGCGGTATGATTCCCCACCATCAGGGCGCAATCGACATGGCCAAGGTCGCCCTTCAGAACACCAAGGATGAGCAGATCCGCCAATGGGCCACCGCTGTCATCCGCGAGCAGGAGCGCGAGATCGCGGAGATGCAGGCTTGGCTCAAGAAGAAGGGTGTCCAATAAGGTCAGGCTTGCCCACCTTGGCATTGTCCACCCGTCCTTCGAGCGTGTACAGAAGCGGGGCTGCGCACTTGTGAGGAGCTTGCCTGCTTCGAACGAGAGGGCTCGTGCGTTAACGGGTATCCCTTGCGGGCGACAGGAAAGGAAAAATCCATGTTCACGCTTACAATCAGCGACAAGCCGATTGCCATTACCAATGCCGATGAGGAGGAAGCCCGCGAACTCCTCATGAGCGAGGACTTCAAGGAAGACCTCAAGTACCTGGAGAGCGAAGGCGCTCCAATCTGGGACGGCATTGCCACTTTGAACGTCCGCCCTGCGACCGACGAGGAAAAGACCGAGTTCGAGGGTGCGGATTTCGATGACGAGGAAGACGACGAGGATGAGGAGGAAGGCCCCTACATCATGTTCCTCGTCGATGTGACGGACCCGGACGAGGCGGACGAGGACTAAGTCCTCTTCGCCTGATCCCTTTAAGCAAGCCGAGCCCGGGGCGACCGGGCTCGGCTTTTTCAATGGAAGCGGGGCTTCCGGAACACTTAAGCAAGGGGCCCGTTGGCCCCTTATGTCCTGGCTTGTCCAATCTCGCCTCGTGAACGAACCCTTCAGCGATCCAGGCGTCTACCTCGACTTTCGGTTCGGCCGCCGAGCAATTCTCTTCGATCTTGGCGATGTGAGCCCACTTTCCTCGCGGGAGCTGCTCCGGGTCAGCCATGTTTTCGTCTCGCACATGCATGTGGATCACATTGCCGGTTTCGACCGGTTGTTCAGGTTATGCCTGCACCGTCCCTGGCCCCTCGTTCTGATCGGGCCGCCCGGATTTACGGATCAAATCGAGCATCGCATCCGCAGTTTCACCTGGAACCTTCTGGATGAGAATTCGGTCGATTTCTGCCTGCGTGCCATGGATTATGACGGCCATCGCCATGTGAAGGCGGCAGAATTCCGTGCTCGGGAAGCCTTCTCCCGGAGAGATGCGGATCCACCGGGCTTTTCCTCAGGCATCGCCTGGGCCGAAGCGGATTTCACGGTCGAGGCCGTCACCCTCGATCATGGTATTCCCTCCCTTGCTTTCGCCTTGAAAGAGGTGATGCAGGTCAATGTCTGGCGGGGCGCGCTGGAGGAGATGGGCCTCATGCCTGGGCCTTGGCTCAACGAAGCTAAACGCGCCGCCCGGCTCAGCCTGCCCGACAATCATGTGATTTCAATTTCAGAGAACGAGGGCATCAGCCTCGGAGAGCTGAAGCATCGAGCGCTGCGCTTGGCTCCAGGCCAGATCGTTGCCTATGTTACCGATGCTGCCCCTCATGCCCGGAATCGCGACAGGATTCTCAGGCTTGCAGACAAGGCGGATCAGCTTTTCATAGAAGCCGTGTTCCTGGAGCGCGATCGGAAGCTCGCCGACGCCTCGCGCCATCTGACGGCCTGGGAAGCGGGCTTTCTCGCCCGCAAGGCCGGTGTGAGGCATGCGACCCCATTCCACCACTCTGCCCGGTATCTCGATGAGCCCGATGTCCTTCGGAAGGAATTCTTCGCAAGCCTGAGGGCCGAAGAGGCGGAAACCCTGATTGCCTGAACCGCGTCACCGCGCGTCGAACACAGCCTCGTAAATCTGCTCATGGTTGGGCCGCTTGTTCGACTGGAACCGCAGCACGCGATACCCGCAGGACTTGAGGATCTGATCGCGTTTGGCATCGCGCTTCGCATCGTGAGATCGGTCATCGAGTTCGATGACCGCGATCACCTCCATGTTGCGGGCGATCACCCAATCGACGCGGGCATTCGAGATCTGCTTGAACGCAACCCAGAAAGTACGGCTGCCCTCCCGCGCATCGGGCCGCACGAGAGCAAGGAGCGGCACCTGGGGCCAGATCTCGCAATCAGGGAGCGCTATGAGCAGACGCTGGTAGAACTCCCTCTCATTGGCCGTCATCACCGATGCGCGGCGGTAGCGGATGCGGCGCGCCCAGACCAGCACGGCGATGAACGCCACGACGAGCAGCGTAATGCCGCCGATCCACGCCCATGACATGTTCTCCAACATCGATGCCACCCGCCCTTGCCAGTTCGTCTCTCAAAAAGCCCAACCATTCCCTCAAGGTAATCCAGGGTTCATGAAACCGAGCAGTATGGTCCAGCGTCTTCTTATTGCCAGGTTAAAGTCTTGGGGAGAGTGAAGATGGATCTCAATCGTCGCGCCTTCGTGCTTGGTCTTCCGGCCGCTGCAATCTGCTCCAGCCTTCCAGTTGGACCGAGCCTTGCTCAGCAAGCTGTCTCCCGCTCCACCTATCAGGCAATGTATGCGCCTATCGAGGACGATCTTTACCCGATCCCAGGCGTCGACCTCTCGCGGATAGACCCGAACTATCTGCGCAAGGTCGTTCCCTATCAGACCAGCGAAGAGCCAGGCACCATCGTTGTCGATCCCCGAAACCGCTATCTCTACCTTGTCTTGAGAGACGGCATGGCCGTCCGCTACGGCGTCGGCGTGGGTCGTTCAGGCTTCAGCTGGTCCGGCAGCGCTGTCATCAAGGACAAACAGGAATGGCCGGATTGGTACCCGCCCAAGGAGATGTTCGAGCGCCAGCCCGAGTTGATGGAGCAGATGGGCGAATTGCCCGGCGGGCCCGGCATGGCCGGCGGCCCAGGCAATCCGCTTGGCGCCCGCGCCATGTATCTCTGGCAGGGCAATAAAGATACGCTCTATCGCATCCATGGCACTTTCGAGCCTTGGACTATCGGCACCAATGTCTCGTCAGGCTGCATCCGGATGATCAACCAGGATGCCATAGACCTGTACAATCACACCTCTCTCGGAGCGAAAGTGGTCGTGCTCGGCTCCTCAGGCACCAAGAAAGGCCAGCATTCCGCTCGGGCTTCATGATCCTGAGAACGAAGTATTAAGCCTATTTTTGCCATGGTTGACCGTCAGAGATCTCGTAAGGGTAGCGGGACAAAATCAAAATGCGGGACACCATGGCCCGGCCGAAATGGTCGCTCGGCAAGCAGCAAGCGGTGCGTGTGCTCGCTAAAGATCGCTCACGCGCCAGAAACATTATTCCAAAGACCGCGGGGTTATTTGCTGCGGCAATCGGGCTTCTTGCTCTTTACCCGTCCACTACGGTGGTGCGCGCAGATGGCGAGACGCGCACCCTGAGCTTTGTCCACACCCACCGATCCGATACCATCACGATCACCTTCCGCCGCAACGGGCGCTATGACGAGCAGGCCCTGAGCCAACTCAACTGGTTTCTGCGCGACTGGCGCAATGACAAGCCAGCCCGCATGGACCCGCGCCTGTTCGACGTTCTCTGGGAAGTTTATCGCGAGTCAGGCTCGAAGCAGCCCATCCACATCATCTCGTCCTACCGCTCACCGGAAACCAACTCCGCCCTGCGCCGCCGCTCGAGCGGCGTGGCCGAGAACAGCCAGCATACGCTCGGCAAGGCCATGGACATCCGCCTGCCGGACGTTCCCACGTCACGTCTGCGCGAGATCGCCATGCGCCTGCAATATGGCGGTGTCGGTTATTACGCGTCATCCGATTTCGTGCATGTGGATACCGGCGGCGTTCGCGCCTGGCCACGCATGTCCGAGCAGCAGCTCGCGCGCCTCTTTCCGGATGGAAAGACCGTTCACCTGCCTTCGAATGGCAAACCCCTTCCGGGTTATGAGCAGGCGAGAATGGAAATCGCAGCGCGCAACTCAGGCCTTGCTACCCAGGCATCAGCCGGTGGAGGCTCCATCGGCAATCTGCTGGCGAATGTTTTCGGTCGCAAGCCGCAGGCACCGGCCCCGCAGCCCACAACGGTCGTTGCTTCGGCGGAGCCTCTCGCTGTGGCGCTCGAGCCCGAGAAGATCGCACCGCCAGTCCCTCTCCCTCCCATGCGCCCACAGGATCTCTTGCGTCAGGCGGATATGACTCCTCCGCCTTTGCCTCCCACACGGCTTGCCCAGGCCGCCAGCAAGCCAACGGCATCGTTCGAACCTATTCTGGGCTACAATGTGAAGGCTGCCGTGCGGTCGCTCTTCGAGCCCAAGACCGCGATGCTCGACACGGGCTTCTCATCACAGATGCCGGGGGACTTGAGCGTCACGCGCTTCACTGGCCCAGCGACCAAGCCTCTCCCGCGGCTTGAGCAGCCTCAGGCTCCAAGCAATCTCTTGGCGAAAGCCGGGTAATCGCCGGCCCGATGGCTTATCCTGCCGTCGCGAAGATAACGAGCAGGAACACTGCAAGCGCAAAGATACCGGCAGCGGCGACGATCCAGTGTGCGGGGCGCACGCTTGCGTCCTTCGCTTGGCCGGGCTCAGGAGGCGCGGGCTTTGAAGTCTGCAGCGGTCGTACCTTTCCGGGGGGCACGTTTTTGACGCTGGGGCCTGGAAAGAGAATAATTTCCGCACTCGGTCGCGGCACAGGTTTTGCATTAGGTGCCAGTAGAGCTTCCTCGAGCTCGACCGCCACCCCCATCTCTTCAAGATGAACCACGATCAGCGCGATCTCCTCCGCACTCATGCCTGCGATAGGAAGGCTCGCCTGAAGATCTTCCGTCGTGAGATGCCCCCTCTGTCGTCCGAGAGCGATCAAACGGTCCAAGGTCGTGCTGTCGAGTGCTGGCTGCATGAGAGACATCACCTCAGATTGAGAAAGGCTTGTGAGCCTAACGCTGCAATCGGGCGAGGTGTTGCAGGAGCCGACGAACGAACCCAAACTTTTCGAGGCTCGTAGCGCCTCAGTTCTTCGTCGCGCTGGAGGCCTCCTGAAGAGCCTCCTTCTGCTGCCGGACCTGCTCGGAGAGTTGTTCGGCTATTGCCGCGAGCCGTGCTGCGGCAACGTCCTTGCCGAGCACCTCGACCTGCCCTGCAAGTCCTACGGTGAGCAAGGACTCGAAGATGATGTCTGCTGGAAGGCCCTTCTTGATCAGCTCGATAGCGAGCTTTTGCCATTGGTCGGCCAGCTGGAGGCGGAGAGCGGAGGTATCGTCGGTCATGCCTTGATCCATACACGATCCGGCGCGGCCTGTCTCGGCCATCCACTTCGGATTTCCAGACTCCCCTGAGGCGTTGGTCAATTGGAAGAGGATCACCAGTTTAGGGCTGACGACGCGAGAATGGCGAAATCCGCACAAAAAAGAAGAGAATTGTCACTAGAGGCTGTTATGGACCTGGATTGAGGTTGTCTCGTTGAGGCCTGATGACCTCACCTCGCA
>NZ_FMVJ01000022.1 GCF_900102135.1 Microvirga guangxiensis | reverse complement strand
ACGAGCTGCACGATCTGGGACAGCATGGTGTCGCGCCCGACCTTCTGCGCCTCGATGACGAGGCCGCCGGACTGGTTCATGGTGCCGCCGATGGCTTTGGCGCCGACGTCCTTCGTCACCGGCATCGACTCGCCGGTCACCATCGACTCGTCGACGGCACTGCGCCCCTCGACGACGATGCCGTCGACCGGCACCTTCTCGCCGGGTCGCACCCGCAGTCGGTCACCCACCTGCACGGTGTCGAGCTGCACCTCCTGCTCCGAGCCGTCGGGCAGGATCCTGCGGGCGGTCTTGGGGGCGAGATCGAGCAGGGCCCGGATGGCGCCACTGGTGCTCTCGCGGGCCCGCAACTCCAGGACCTGGCCGAGAAGCACCAGCACCGTGATCACCGCCGCGGCCTCGAAGTAAACCGCCACCGAGCCGTCGTGCCCGCGGAAGGCGGCCGGGAAGATGTCGGGCACCAGCGTCGCGACCATGCTGTAGATCCAGGCCACGCCGGTGCCCATGGCGATCAAGGTGAACATGTTGAGGCTGCGGTTCTTCAGCGACTGCCGGCCGCGCACGAAGAACGGCCAGCCGGCCCACAGCACGACCGGTGTCGCGAACAGCATCTGGATCCAGTTCGAGGTCTGCTGCCCGATGCTATGGGTGAGGCCCGTCAGGTGCCCGCCCATCTCGAGGATAAACACGGGAAGGGTCAGGACCAAGCCGATCCAGAACCGGCGCGTCATGTCGACGAGCTCGTGACTGGGACCCGTCTCTGCGGTGGCAACGACGGGCTCGAGCGCCATGCCGCAGATCGGGCACGAGCCTGGGCCGACCTGACGGATCTCGGGGTGCATCGGGCAGGTATAGATCGTGCCCTCGGGAGCGGCTTCCGCCTTCCGGCCTGCTTGCCGTTCGACGTATTTCGCGGGCTCGGTCATGAACTTCGATTGGCAGCCAGACGAGCAGAAGTAGTAAGGCTTGCCTTCATATTGGGCCCGGTGGGTGGCCGCGTGCGGATCGACCATCATTCCGCAGACGGGATCCTTCACCGTCCCGGCATCCATTGCAGGCTCATTGTGGTGATGACCGTGTCCAGCGTGAGTACCATGGCCGTGGTGATGGACGTGGCCCTCATGTCCATTGGCAGTACGAGTGTTGGTCATGGCAGTTCTCCACGCACGCATCAACAAGCTAAGAGCAGCCTGGAGCTTCCCACGATGGCAAGGTCAACCCCATGCGGGACCATTGGCAAGACAGCTTGCCTGAAGAGGCTGCATGTCCAGCAGGAGACTGCCAGAAGGATACTTCGACTCTGCTCCTGTGGGATAATATATATTGGCGCTGTTCAATCAGCATGTGAGGGCTTGGGTCTCGAACCCTCATCCGTGCCGGAGCTGGTCCGCAAAGGGGCGATCATCGGCTGGTGCGAGCGGCATCGACGAGGATCGCTCCCGGCTCAGCTCTTCGATGCTGGACGGCGGCTACGCTTCATCGTCGACGCGGTCGGGCGCATCCTACGGCGCTCCAGCATCGACTATGGCGACGGGGTACCGCCGAGAGTCTTGCATAGGCTGAGCCAGTGAAACTCTGACAGATATAATCGGCTCCCCGGCTGTAGGTCAGGCCGCTTGGCCGCCATGCAGATCAAGTCCTGCCGCACGGACCATGTCCTCGGACCCGCGCGTTGCCGCCGCCTTGATGTCCTCGAACAGCAGCGCGATCTCCTGGAATACGCTCAGGTCTGTCTCGTCTGTCGAGACGGTGTCGAGCTCACCGACGAGTTCGAGCAACGCCCCAATGCGCTCCGCTTGGTGGCGGGCATCGAGGATCAGGCCGCGGAGCTGGCGCCGGTTCTCCAGGGCCTCGAACCGCTCCAGCGCGGCGTCGAGCTTGCCGCGGCAGCGGCAGTCCAGGTCGAGGGTGTCCATGACGGCGCGCACGCGCACCAGCAGGGGCGAAGGCGCCAGAGAGGGTGCCGTGCCGGAGGTGGCGATCTCGTGCAGTTCGGCTTTCATCAGCGGTCTCGGTCGTGTTTGAGGTGGCGGCGGTGTATGCCCTGCAACGACAGGAAGACAGATGACGGTCCCAGCTTCGTTGCCCTGGCGCAAAAACACGGGACGCAAAAAGTCCGGGCCGGGCCCGGACTTTTCATCACATCGAAACCACCTCAGTTAGTGACCGCTGGTCGACATGGCCGATTTCTCGGGGTTGTGGTCCTTGAAGATCGTGGGGTTCTCTGGGCCCTCAACTTGAAGGATGCCCGCCAGTCCACGTTCGACGCGGCTCAAGGCGTGGTCGACCAAGATGTAGTTGCCGGGAACCTCGACTTTAAAGTCCACTACGCTGGCGCCACCGGGGGGAGTGGTAATGGTCTGCACGTCCTTCATGGGCGAGCTGAGCGAAGCCAGGGGATAGGCCCTGTCGAAGATCTCTCCGATCACGTGGAACGACGAAGTGTAGTTCGGGCCACCCACGCCGAAGTAGATCCGTACTGTCTCGCCAACCTTCGCCTTGAGCGGGTTCTTCTTCAGGGCTTCGGTGCTGCCGTTGAAGATGAAGTACTCGGGCCGCTCGCTGATCAGCTTGTCGTAGCTCTCCTCCACGAGCCCCTTCGTGCCGAAGGCCTGCTCGGTATAGATCTCACCCTGCATCACGTAGAACTCGTGGTCGACCTTCGGCAGGCCTTCCTCAGGCTCCACCAGGATCAGGCCGTACATGCCGTTGGCGATGTGCTGGGCGACCATGGGGGTGGCGCAGTGGTAGACATAGAGGCCGGGGTTGAGCGCCTTGAACTCGAAGCCGCGGCTTTCGCCGGGGGCGGCCTCTGTCGCCTTAGCACCGCCGCCTGGGCCAGTGACCGCGTGAAAATCGACGTTGTGCATCACCATGCTGTCGTCATGGTTCTTGAGTTTGACCTCGACGGTATCGCCGACCCGCACCCGGACGAAGGGACCTGGCACTTTCTTGTTGAATGTCCAGTAGTGGTAGCTGGTGCCATCGGCGAGTTCACCCGTCACCTCGACGGTTTCCAGATCGACCTTGATCCGCTGCGGACCGCGCTTGCCGATGGGGCCCGGAAGATCGGTGGGCAGGCGCACTATGTTGACCGGGGCTGCCTCGGTCGCAGCGTGGGCGTGCGGTGTGGCAGCTGCCACCTTCTCGCCTGCGTTCGCCGCGAGCGGAGCGCCGAGCCAAGCCGCGGTGGCAAGGGCTACAATGGCAGCGGTCGCAAGCAGCGGCCGGCGTCCCGGGATCTTCATGGCCTTCATCTTCATCTCCTCTAAGGGACCGCCTGGCGGATCGTTTTGGTCCGTCATCGGATGAAGATTGTGTACTCCCGAGCCGCTCGAGCTTATTTGCTGCAGCGCAAATATCTTGGCGAATGCGGTTCAGGGTGCGTAATTTTTATCACGCGCCATCAATTGTTTGATCTATATCAATCGCATTGTGCGCTGCGATGGAAAAGACGCGGAGTCATGTTGAGCAAGCGCAAAGAAATCAGGCCTGATGCTCTGTATGCCCTCTCATGAAAGGCGGATGCCCTCCGGGGTTTAGTCTGCTGCATGCACGGGATTGCATCATGAAAGAAGATCTGAGAGCGCGCTACGGCGAGGAGCGGCTTCCGCGCTACACGAGCTACCCAACGGCGCCACAGTTCTCCGACAGCATTGGCCATGAGGCTTATGGAAACTGGCTGGAGGCCCTGCCTTCTGGAACGAGCACCTCCCTTTACCTCCACGTGCCGTTTTGTCGTTCCATGTGCTGGTACTGCGGCTGCCACACAACCATCACCCAGCGCGATGCGCCGATTGTCGACTACCTTGATGTTCTCCGCCGGGAAATCGGCCTCGTCACGGAACGCCTGACCGGCGCATTGTCGGTCCGTCATGTCCATTTCGGCGGCGGCACCCCAACCATCATGGAGCCCTCCGAGCTTCTTGGTCTCATGGCCCTCATGCGGCAGAAATTCTCTCTCAATGAGGATACTGAGATTGCAGTCGAGATCGATCCTCGTACCCTGACCAAGACGATGACGAAGACTCTAGGGGAGGTGGGCGTTACCCGCGCCAGCCTCGGCGTGCAGAGCTTCGATCCGGTGGTTCAGAAGGCTATCAACCGCATCCAAAGCTTCGAGCAGACTGCACGTGCCACAAACGGTCTGCGAGAAGCGGGGGTGCGCGGCATCAACTTCGACCTGATCTATGGCCTTCCGCATCAGACAGTGGAATCCTGTGTCGAAACCGTGCGCAAGAGCGTCGAACTGCGTCCCGAAAGATTTTCCGTTTTCGGCTACGCGCACATCCCGACGTTCAAGAAGCACCAGCGAAAGATCGACGAGGCTGCGCTGCCCGACGGCGCCGCCCGCTACGAGCAGGCCGAGGCCATTGCCGAGGCGCTCGTTGAAGCCGGTTACCGCCGGATCGGCCTCGATCACTACGCCCTGCCGGAGGACACTATGGTGCAGGCCCAGGTCGACGGTGTCCTGCACCGCAACTTCCAGGGCTACACCACCGATCCCAGTGACGTGCTGATCGGCTTCGGCGCTTCTGCCATCGGACGACTGACTCAGGGCTATGCCCAGAACGAGGTCATCCTGGGGCAGTATGCTGAACGCATCTCCAGAGGAGAGCTGGCGACAGCGAAGGGCTATGCCCTGACAGCGGATGACCGCCTCCGAGCCGACCTGATCGAAAGGGTCATGTGCGACTTCATGGTGGATGTGGCGCAGGTGTGCAACAGGCACGGCGTGGCGCCTGAGACCATCCTGCAGTCGATCCCACGGCTGCGGATGCTGGAGGGCGATGGCGTCATCCAACTCGATGGCAGCGTGCTGTCGGTGAATGACGACACCCGCTTCCTGGTGCGGAGCGTAGCGTCCGCGTTCGACGCCTATCTCGGCCAGTCGGGCAGAACCCACAGCCGCGCTGTGTGAGGGCAGCAAAAAGCCCGCAGGAGCCAAACCCCGACTCTGCTCCTGTGGGGTTGATCGTTCTCTTCATGTCAGTGGCGGTATCCACTCCGCCACCGATGGTTCGTTATGCGCAGGACCGCACCTGATAGACGTCGCCGGTCTTGGCGTTCCGCTCCTCGTGAACCGGGCACTCATGCCAGCTGCGGTACTTGGGTGTCTGACTTGCCTTTACGGGCGGGCAGGAGATCGGAACTGTGACGTGTTCATTGGTCAGGTGGTTATAGGCATTTCTGTAGATGCACTCGGCTGACGCCGGCGCTGCCGAGAGCAGGAGTACAGCGGTCAGGATGGCTTTGGTTGGCATTGCTCTTATTTCCTTCTGTTGAACGTCTTGATCTCAGGCGATAGCTGCAAAGCTGGGTTGGGTTTCTTCACTCATGCCAAGGCGTTGGCGCAGCAGGATTCGCGGGGCAACGAGGTTGGCCAGCGTCACTTCGTCGAGCGAGGCGAAGAAGGCTTCCCGCGCGCGGCTCATGGTGTGAGTGAGAAGGCAGGCGCCGCTCAGGATGCAGGAGGTCGGTCCGTCGCCCAGGCACTCGACCAAGGCGGTGTCGTCTTCGAGGGCCCGAACGACCTCGCCCATGCGGATCGTGGCGGCGGGCCTGGCAAGCTTCAGGCCGCCAGTGCGTCCACGCACGCCTGTCACGTAGCCGAGGCTGCCCAAAGTCTGTGCCACCTTCATCAGGTGGTTGCGCGACAGCCTGTGCTTCGTCGAGAGCTCCTCAATGGTGACGAGCCGCTCCTCCACCACGGCGAGGCTCATCAACAGGCGCAGCGCAAAGTCGGTGTGGAACGTCAGCCTCATCCCGTCTCCTTAAAGAGGTATTTAAAATACATCTTTTTGAGCTTAAGCAAAGAGGCATTCGGAAGGCATTTTTCATGACGGGATCAACGAAGGCGGCGCCTCTGGTCGATTCGGCACAGGGCCGCCCGAGGGGACAAGCTCGCAACTGGTCGAGGCGCTCTATGGTAGGGTTATGAAAGGTGAGACACGGAGCCGGTCGTCCACTGGGCCCTGTCACTCACTCAAGCGAGCATCCGGCAGCGTGATGGACTTCTGTTCGTCATCGTCTAGCGAACGGGGCGGCATCGACTGACAGCTTTGCATCAGCCTCAGCCGCGCTGTCGCAGACTGCGTTCGCGGCTGAGGCTGGATAGGCCAGTGCTTGCGCTCCCTATCGTACCAAATGCCGGTAGATCGCCGGGAGCGCGGAGGGGAGCTTCGCCACCTGACCGACGATAGAATAGCCACCGCGGCCGAAGAGGGTTGGAAAGTAGGACTGAGCCTCCCGGTCGACCGTCACGCCGAAGACGGTGATGCCCGCACGGCGCGCCTCCATGACGGCGCGGCGGGTGTCCTCGATCCCGAAGCGGCCCTCGTAGTAGTCGATGTCGTTCGGCTTGCCGTCGGTGAGCACCAGCAGAAGCCGCTGCCGGTTCGGACGCTCCGCCAGTTTGGCGGTGGCATGTCGGATGCCGGTGCCGATGCGGGTGTAATAGCCGGGCTTTAGGGCCGAGATGCGCCGCACGACTGCTTGGCTCATGGGCTCGTCGAAGTCCTTTACCGTTTCGACGCGCACCCAGGAGCGGCGGCGCGAGGTGAAGGTCAGGATGGAATGTGAATCACCGCAGGCGGCCATTCCATGTGCCAGGACCAGGAGCGCCTCCTTCTCCACATCAAGCACGCGCCTGTTGTCGATCCATGCATCCGTCGACAGCGAGACATCGACCAGAAGCGTGACGGCAAGATCGTGCGCCTGACGCTTGCTGGCGAGGTGAACGCGATCCGAGCCGCAGCCGCCCGAAAGCAGATCGCTGCGAGCGCGCACCAGCGCGTCGATGTCGAGCTCCTCGCCGTCGGGCTGCGCCCGAAGAACCTCGTGCTTGGGCCTGAGAGCCTCGAACTGCCGGCGCACGCGCCGGATCATCCGACGGGCCTCGTCATCCGCCTCCCAGGCCTCGCCCTGTTCAGAGGTAGGAGCTGCCAGCACGCGGCAATGGTTCGGCAGATAGGCTTTGCGGGTGTAGTCCCATTCCGGATAGGTAAGGTCTGCCGTCAGGCAGGCCGTGTCGACAGCCTCGGGCGGCAGGTCGAGATCGAACTTGAGCTTGGTCGCCGGCTTGCCCTTGTGCCTGGAGAGCGGGATCTCCTCCATTTCGTCCAGAGCCTTCTCGGCGTTCTCGTCATCGTCATCGTCGGAAGGCCGGTTGACGTTGACCATCTCCGCCATGGCCAGGATCTTCTCAAACCGGTTCAGGATGAAGGGATCGCTGCGCTGGGCCTGATCCGCCTCGCGCCGCGCCGCGAAGCGCTTGCGTGTATCCGAGGCGGCGAGGTCGCTCGGACCTGCCGGCTCATCGCTGTTGCGGTTCGACGCTCCAGTCTCGCGGGCCCAGGTGTCGCCCCAGAGCGGGACCGGCAGGAAGGGCTGATAACCGGCTGGCGCCTGCTGAGGGAGAGCCGCGTCGATTGGGAATGCGCTTCCATCGCGAAGCATCGACAGGATCATATGCTCGACCCTGCTCTCCGTCGCCGGAAGGGGACGCTGCGGGCGCGCCTCGCCCATGGCGGCGCAAAGCTCCTTGTACATCCCTGCCAGGCCTGGGCATGCCGTCAGGACGGCGGCGACCGTCTCCTGCACACGCCTGAGGATGAGAAGATCCCGGCGCAGCGGATCAGGTTCGAGAATTGGTGTCGTCGGGACATGGGCGAAGTAGGCCGCAAGCCAGAGATAGAGAGAGCGATTGAGGTTGCTGGACGGAAACAGTTCGATCCGCGGCGGCAGGAACAGGGTCGCTGCGTCCCGTCCCGGCTGCTCGAGCCGCTCCTCAGTGACGCCGAGGCGCTGAAGAAAGTTCAGGCGGTGGGACGAGGCGCGGGCGGCGGTGCCGGCGAGTTGCACTCCGGCCTCGCCGCCGAGCCCGCGGAAGAACACGGCGAGGGATCCGCGGACCTCATCAAGCGAGACGCCAAGCTCGGGATAGCGCGGGTAGGTGACCGCCCGGCCGACAAGCCGGTGCCAGAATTGGCCGACGGTTTCTTCGAGCTCCAGAAAGTCGAGCATGGCGTGTCTCCGGATCAGGCGAGCGTCGCGCGGGCGACCTCAATCAGGGCTTGCTTGACGTCGAGATCGTCGGTGAGCGGCTCGATCATGGTGGCGAGCACGGCTTCTTCCGCCGGGACACCCGCCGCAATAAGGGACGCGCAATAGATCAGCAGGCGTGTGGACACCCCTTCCTCCAGATCCTGACCTTTCAGCGCGCGTAGGCGGCAGGCGAGCTGCAGAAGCGGACGCACCTGTTGCGCGGACAGGCCGCTCTCGGAGGCGACAACCGCGATCTCGTGGTCGAAGGGCAGGAAGTCGAATTCAATGGCCACGAAGCGCTGGCGCGTCGAGGGCTTCAGGGACTTGAGCAGGGTCTGGTAGCCTGGGTTGTAGGACACGACCAGCATGAAGGAGCCCGGCGCCTGCAGCTCCTCGCCCGTGCGGTCGAGCGGCAGGATGCGCCGGTCGTCGGTCAGCGGGTGAAGCACCACGGTCACGTCCTTGCGCGCCTCCACGATCTCGTCGAGATAGCAGATGCCGCCCTCGCGTACGGCGCGGGTGAGAGGACCGTCGGCCCATACCGTGTCGCCACCCTTGAGCAGGTAACGACCCGTCAGGTCGGCGGCAGTGAGGTCGTCATGACAGGATACGGTGTGGAGAGGCAGGCCGAGTTTCGCCGCCATGTGAGCCACGAACCGGGTCTTGCCGCAGCCGGTCGGCCCCTTCAGGAGCAGCGGCAGACGCTTGCTCCAGGCGAGCTCGAAGAGGGAGCATTCGTTGCCGGCCGGAACATAATAGGGCAGCTCGACCGCAGCTTCGGGAACCGCTTGCAGGAGAGGCTTCATTGGTCAGATCCTTGGATGCAATGGAGAGGACGGGGCGGCCGGATGACGGCCGCCCCGTTTGTGTTCATTCGGCGGGTTGCAGGCCCTGCGTCAGGCGTGGCGCTTTCTCGCGTCCGGGAACGAACACCGCGTAGACGAACATGATCGCGGCGATCAGCACGAACACGCCCGAGCCGAGGCGGATCCAGTAGAACAGAGCGAGCTGATCCTGGACGTCCATGTACGACTGCCCGAGCACGCGCTGCAGGTGGACCTGGATGACGCCCGCGAAGGTGAGCGCGAAGGTCATGACCGACATCGCCGTGCACATGATCCAGAAGCTCACGATGCTGAGCATCTGATTGTACGGCTGACGTCCCAGAATCTGTGGCATGGCGTAAGCCATGAGGGCGAGGTTCAGCATCACGTAGGCGCCAAAGAAGGCAAGGTGCCCGTGAGCCGCGGTGACCTGCGTGCCGTGGGTGTAGTAGTTCACCGAAGACAGCGTGTGCAGGAAACCCCAAACGCCCGCGCCGAAGAAAGCCATCACCGAGCAGCCGATGGACCACAGGAGCGCCGCGCGGTTCGGGTGCTTGCGGCCAGCCTTCCATGTCATCTGGATGGTGAAGACCACCATGGTGAAGAAGGGCGCAACCTCAAGAGTCGAGAATAGGGAGCCGATCCACTGCCAGTACCCGGGAGCACCGATCCAATAGAAGTGGTGACCAGTGCCGAGGATGCCGGAGAACAGCGCCATGCCGACGATCACATAGAGCCACTTCTCCACCACTTCGCGGTCGATGCCGTTGAGCTTGATCATCAGGAAGGCGAGAACGGAGGCCATGATCAGCTCCCACACTCCCTCGACCCAGAGGTGCACGATGTACCACCAGTACATCTTGTCGACCGCGAGGTTGATGGGATTGTAGAAGGCAAACAGGAAGAAGATCGCCACACCCCATAGCCCGAACAGCAGGATGTTGGTGACGACCGTCTTGCGCCCTCTGAGCGCCGTCATGGTGATGTTGAACAGGAACATCAGGCACACGACCACGATGCCGATCTTGATGATGAAAGGCTGCTCAAGAAACTCACGACCTTCGTGAATCTTGAACATGTATCCGACCACCGCGACGCCGGCCGCGCCGAAGAACATCCAGAACTGAATCTTCGCCAACAATGGGCTGAAGAGTTCGTTCTCCGTTTCTTCCGGGACCAGATAGTAGGTCGCTCCCATGAAGCCGATCAGCAGCCACACGATCAAAGCGTTGGTGTGGATCATGCGAACGACGTTGAAGGGCAGAAGCTCGGAGAGGGTGTTGGGGAGGACATAGATCGTGCCGGCCAAAACACCGAACAGGACCTGAGCGATGAACAGGGCCAAGGCTCCGTAGAAATAGAGCAGGGCCACCTTTTGCGTTTGGTATTTCATGATGAGGATCCTGATCTCAGCCAGCGGTGTTCGGCGGCCAGTTCTGGGTCTTGATGCGGCTGGTCCATTCCAGGAAGTCAGCGAGATCGTCGAGTTCTTTGTCGGTCAGGTTGAACTGAGGCATCTGTCGGCGCCCCTCGATGCCCGTCGGCTGCGCGGCCATCCAGGCTTTGAGCGTATCACGCGCTCCGGCCGGATCTTCCTTGCCGCCATATCGCACCCAGACATTGCCGATTTCCGGGGCGAAGTAGGCGCCTTCACCGAGGATCGAGTGGCAGTTGATGCAGGAGTGCTTCTCCCACACGTGCTTGCCTCGGGCGACCGAATTGGTCAGCGTCGACACATCGGTCGACGTGGTGTTCATGTAGTAGTGACTGTGGGCGGTCAGGCCCACGAAGATGGCGAAGAAGAAGAACGAGCCCCCATAGAACACGTTCCTCGCTGCCGATTTAGTGAGGGCTTCGGCCATCACACGATCCTTTCTTGAAGAGCAGGGAGGCACAGGTGCGGCGTACGCACACATCTGATGGCAGGAGCGCCGGAGCCGCTCTTTGCGCTGGAGCAAGCCTCGCGGCGAATTCCATCTCACCCAAGCAGCAAGGGAAGAGTGGCGGTGGCCCAGGGAATGATGGTGACCAGCGCGAGCCAGCAGAGAAACAGGACCTGCCATCCCGCTGATGCGTCACGGAGTTTGAGGAAGTCCATCATCATCCACCGCCCCTTGGCGAAGGCGGCAGCGAGGATCAGCGTGTTGGCTGTGAGCCCCGTCCAGCCGGAATGGCCTGCGCCGAGACTGAGAAGGGTGAGCAGCACAAGGAGCCCCCACGCGCGGGTGATCCGGCGCGCATTGGTTTGTCTCATGGCGTTATCCAATCAGGTAGATGAGCGGGTACATCACGACCCAAACAAGATCGACCATGTGCCAGAAGGCCGTGCCGGTTTTCAGGTTGACGATGCTGTCCGATAACGCGACGGCGGCAAGGATGATGATGCCGAGCACGACATGGAGGAGGTGGAAACCCGTGAGCAGGAAGTAGAGCGTGAAGAAGGTGTCTGTCTCCAGATCGATGCCGGCTTGAGCCTTTGCAGCGTACTCGGCAATCTTGATGGCGATGAAGACGAGGCCCAAGGCCATGGCGCTTCCAAGGAGAAGCCGCGCCGTCCCACGCTTCCCGATCGTGCGGGCCTCGACCGCAAGGGCGGCAAGCCAGCCGCTGGTGATCAGGACAAGCGTGTTGAGGCCACCGAGAACAGGATCGAGCTGCGCCTGGCCCGCTGCGAAGAGGCCCGGGTGAATGGCCTTCGTGACGGCGAAGGTCATGAAGAGAAGCCCGAAGGTCACGACCTCCGTGAGAATGAGCACCCACATCATCGGATGCCCGGGCAGATCCGAAAGAGCACCCCAGGGACGGTCTTCCTGCGCAGCGTTCATCGCGTTCGCCGCATCCATCGCTTTCCTCCACGAAGTCGAGTTGGCAGATGGCGCCTCGTACCGTCCGCTACCGCATTCTTCGTTGCGGTGGCTCAAACAAATCTTCTCCGTTCTCGTCCATAGAGGTGACAGCTTTGGAAACAGGAGAGCCCTTTATGAGCGATGCCCAGGTTGGCCTGGTGATGGCGACACCTCTCATCATCATTTTTGCTATCATGCTGTATCGGATGGGAGTGCTGCGCCCGACTGGCACGATCACGGCGGTGACCATGTCAGTCGTCATCGCGGCCGTCCTTTTCTTCACGCAATAAGATGCCTGGAATTGACTGCCGGAATAGCCCCGCCACCTTGGCGGGGTCTATCTCATGGCCGCAAGGCCGGCGAGGGGATCGGCGCCGATGAGCAGAGCGTGTCCCTGCACGACGAACCAGATGTAGACAACAGCAGCGATCACGGCTGGCAGGACGAGAGGGCGCAACGCTTTCCACCGCGCCCGTCCGCAGAGGAGCGTCGCAAAGGGAAGGATGGAGGTGCCGGCCGCCAACTCCCGCCAACGCTCCGGGCCAAGGCGCTTGCGCGCCTTAAGGTCGAGCAGGACGAACCCGATCACGGAGAACAAGGCCATTCCGCCGAAGAGCAGGAGCGCGACCACGGTTCCGTTCGGCGGGATGTGGGATACCGCCCAGAGCAGAAAGGCCCACAGGATCGGGTGGCGCGTGATAGCCGTGATCGGACCGGGGCCAGTGCCGTATCGCAGAGAAATCGAAAGGGGATTGGCTGACATGGCTCCAGCGACGAGGAGGAACGCCGCGACCGGCATGGCAATGAACGGGATGTGCCACTGCCATGGCGCCGGATCCCAGAGCCACACGGTGTCAGCGCGCCGAGCGGCCACGATCAGCCAGCTAAGCAGGAAGACAGACAGGATCGAATACGTGATCAGATAGGTTGATCGCCCCATTGCGTCGATCAACCGCGAGCGCAGAGCGGGGCGCGCTGGAATGAGGTGAGCTGCCAGGAAAGCCGTCAATGCGCCGTAGAACTCAATCATAGCGAATGCTGTCTGGTGAATGCGCGGACAACGTGGAAAAGGAAAGATCGGGCAGGCGCCGGCCTCTGAGATCCGCACCTTTCAAGGATGAGGGCGGAGCCGTCTCGGCCCCACCCTTGTCAGTCACCGGGCTCCATCAAGCGGCGCGGCTGATGCGCACCCGCCAGAGCTCCGGACCCTCCTCCTGATAGTCCCAGCCGAATGCGCCCGGCCGCTCCACGTTGAACTGGTAGAATAGGGGCCTGGGGTCATGGTCATTGACGAGCTGGAACGCTTCGCCCGGGGCGAGTTGATCGAAAGTCTGGAAGATCAGCGGATGGCGCATCCGCGGCATGATCTGACGGACGTCGATGACGGTTTCGGTGACATTGCAGCTGCACATCAGGCTACGGTCCTTGGTGCGTGGCCGAGAAGCTCCTGGCCACGGGCGGTGATGAAGTCGGGCTTCCACACGGGATCCCAGACCAGGCGGATGTCGATGCGAGGGACATCCTGGAACCGATGCGCCAGACGCTCGCGCGCCTCCTCCACGATCATTTCACCCAGAGGACAGGCGCGGGTGGTCAGGGTGAGTGCAACCTCCACGGCGTCGGTTGTCCGGCGAGCCTGATAGACCAAACCAAGGTCCACGACGCTGAGGCCGATCTCCGGATCCAGAACATCCGTCAGGCAATTGAGCACATCGGGATCCAGGGCATCCTGCCGCTTGGATTTGTCGCTCATCGGCATTTCTCTCCCGCTTGCTTCGACAGCCGGACCTTGGCCGATCAAGGGGAGAGTTATCTTTGCCCTGCCGCAAACAATACGACGATTCCTCGCCTCGTTTTTTGCGTCATTGTTGCCGCGCAAAGAACGGCAGGAGGAAGCCCATTAAGTTGGGAGCATCTCAAACACGTCATCAATTTGGAGGCTGTCATGCCTGTTGAAGCGACCCAGCTCGTCGACGATGTCCTGAGGCAGTGCCCTCCTGCGATCCGGGTCTTTTTGAATCACAAGATGCGGTGCGTCGGCTGCCCGATTGCCTGCTTCCACACGTTGGACGATGCCTGCCGGGAGCATGGGGTTGACCTTGCGAATTTTCTGGCAGAGCTGCGCGCGACAGCCCAGAGCTCGGCTGGCGCGTCAACGTCACAGCCTGAGCTTGTCACGGCACGATGGCCGATCGCTCCGTGATAGATCGCCAAATTGCGCCACAGGTCCGAATGGTTTCGAATCTATCAATTCTCCGCCAGCATGAACAGATTGCCGAGCGTTGCTGATGGAGCGCTCGATCCTGCGGAGTGTGCGAGCGGCCCAACGGTTCGAGCGGCCTCATCCATCGTTTGACGCTGGTCCAAAGGATACCGGGGAATTGGCTGTTCTGCTGAAACCGATGTCGCAGAGTTTGATCCAGAGCAAAGTCACGCCCAATCCCTGTGGCAACATGCATCCAGTGAGATGGAGGCTTCCATGGGTTTGATGACCACGATCTCGAACTGGCGTTCCGGCCGAAAGGCAGGCCAGGAATTGACTTCTCTCGAGGCGGATGAGCTTGGGGCACTGGCCCGCGACGTCGGACTTTCCGCCGACCAGTTGATCCAGCTGACGGAGCGCGGTGCCCGCAAGGAATTGCCGCGGCTCCTGGATGCTGTCGGGCTTGCTCCCGAGAGGATCGGGCACACGTATCCGGACGTCATGCGCGACATGAGCATCGTCTGCTCCGGCTGCGCCGTCGCCCGGCGATGCCGGCGCGATCTCGACCGGGGGTGGGTGCCCGTGGTGCAGCGGTACTGCCCCAACACCGAGACCATCAAGGCCCTGCAGGCGGAGCGATGCCACGTCGTCTAATGGCATGGCCTTCCCGTCTCTTCAGGACCTTCGGGAACAAGATGCTTGCGCTCGGACAAATTCAGGCCGCCGATCCGGTGCTAGAGGACGCCATTGCAGCTCTGGAGACCTGATTCATGACCCGCAAGCAACGGCGCCTGACCCTGATCGGGACGGGACTGGCCACGATCGCCGCCGCGCTCGGCCTCGTGTCTTTTGCCATGCGCGACACGATCGTATTCTTCCACACGCCCACGGAGGTCCAAGCCAAAAGCGTTGCGCCCGGCGTCCGCTTCCGCCTCGGCGGATTGGTGCAGGAGGCCTCGGTGCAACGGGGCAACGATCAGGTTACCGCCTTCCGGATCGAGGACACCAATGGGGCAGTGGGAGTGCAGTATCGCGGGATCCTGCCGGATTTGTTCCGCGAAGGGCAGGGCGTCGTTGCCGAGGGTCTGCTCGATCCGTCCGGGACGTTCAGGGCTGACACGGTGCTGGCGAAGCACGACGAGAACTACATGCCGCGCGAGGTGTCGGACTCCTTGAAGAGTCAGGGCCGCTGGCACGGTGGAGATCCGGCCGCGACCGGATCGCCCTAGCCGCGCGCTCTGCAAATCCGCCCTCTGCGGACGCCTGATGATGTATCCGCCTATGCAATGGTCCGTGTTCCGACAATCCCACGTACCCGGCAGGCGGGTTCGCGGCCATTGCTTTGTGTGTTGACCGATGCTCCTGACCGAACGACCCGGATCTCAGCCAGCGCGTTGGTCCAGCGATGAACCAACAGATGCCGCAAAGCGGGATGCGCACATGGGCGACGATATGGAGACCATAGGCCTTCTGGAAGGGCTTGCGCCAGAGGTTGCTGCCGACCTCCTGCGGCAGGCGCAGCGGCGGACGGTGCATGCCGATGAGGTGCTCTTCACGGCCGGACAGCCCGCCCGCTCGGTGCACGTGCTGGCCTCAGGTGCCGCCAGGTTGATGCAGACCACGCCGAAGGGTGCTCGGATCATCGTCAAGTATGTCCGGCCCGGAGAGGTTTTCGGCAGCCCCGCCTTGCTGGACAAGTTCTATCCCGTGGATGCCGTGGCGGTCATGGACAGCGTGGAGCTGCAATGGCCCTCGGAGCTGCTCAGATCCTTCATCGACCGGCAGCCGCGCGTGGCGATCAACGTCATCCAGGATCTGGAGACACGCTTGCGCGAAATGGAAGGCCGGCTGCGGGATCTCTCGAACGAGCCGGTCGAGCATCGTCTGGCGCGTGCGATCCTGAAGCTCATCGACACCTTCGGCTATCAGACCGACGATGGCATCGAGATTCCGTTCCCCGTCGGCCGCCAGGACTTGGCCGATCTCATCGGGAGCACATTGCCTACCGTGAGCCGGACGCTGCGCACCTGGGAAACCCAGCGGCAGATCCGGCGCTCCCGGCGCCGGCTGGTCATCGCCGATGTCGAGGCCGTGGCGCGGGTGCTATACGAAGACACCGCGCCAGAGCCCAAGCCCCGACGAAGCCACCGGCGGGTCGCGCGGCGCTAGTGTGCCGGACCAGCTCCCGCGAGGGGGAGCCGCTCATCTGTCCTAGCGGGGCGAGTCTTCAGCGAGGATGAAGAGTTTGTGCGGGTCGCGGATCATGATGCGCTGGCGTCCGCCGGCAACCAGGCCCTGGCTCTCCCAGGCGCTCAGAACGCGGCTCACCGTGTGCAGCGTGGCGCCGGTCATCTCGGCCACGTCCTGGCGCGTGATCGGAAAGTCGATCTCGATGCCCGCCTCGACCTTGCGGCCGGATTGCTGGGCCAGGCGCAGAAGCACATGAGCGATGCGCCGCTCGACCTGCTCCGTGGACATCTCGACCACGCGCGTATGGGCGTCCTGGAGCCGGCTGCCCACGGTCTGGAGCGTGTTGACCGCCAGAGCCGGATGGGCTGCGATGAGGCGGGGCCATGCCGCGGAGGGCCAGACCAGGGCAATGCTGTCCACCACCGCCATGGCCGTGGCCGGGTAGGCCGTGCGGCCGATGGCCATGGCCACGCCGAACACCTCGCCAGGCGCGACGAAGCGGACCACCACCTGCTGCCCGTCCGGCGTGAGCTTGAACACCCGCAGGTGACCGTGCAGCAGAACGAAGAAGGAATGCGCCTGCTCGTCCTGCTGGAACACCGCCGTTCCCTTCGGATAGCGAACCGACTGCGCTTCCTGCAGCATCTTATCCACCTGCTCCGGTGCGAGCCCCGCAAACATCGGAAGGTCCGCCACGAGGGACCGATCGACACTGGCCATTCTTTGCCTTTCACAAAAACAGGTTGTGGACGCGGGAGTGGACCACGTCCTTTCGGATCTTGCTAGGCTCAAGGGCGACAACGGCCATCGGTCTCATTCCGTTCAGACGCCTGGGCCCGCCTTTCCAAAGCGGCTGCCACGTGTCCTTGGGCCAAGGGCCGAAAGCCTGGCAAGATGTCGGTGTCCCTCATGTTTGTTCCAGCGCAAACAAAACCCTCGTTCCTCCCTTTCACACTGCGAATGGCTCGAACTCCTTGCGCAAGATCAAACACGGTTGCGGGAACGAGGCGTATCACTCTGTCAAGAGCTTCGCACAGAGGCTCACCGGTTTCGCATCGTAACAGGAGACAATCATGCGGAAGGTCATCGTACTGGGCGCCCTCGTGGCCGCCCTTGGCTTCGCCGGGATCGCGCAGGCGGCCGAGGTCGAGGTGAAGATGCTCAACAAAGGCACCGATGGCGTGATGGTGTTCGAGCCGGCGCTGGTGAAGATCAATCCTGGCGATACGGTCAAGTTCCTGGCCTCGGACAAGGGCCACAACGTCGAGATCATCGATGGCATGCTGCCCGAGGGCGGTGAGAAGTTCGTGGGCAAGATCAACGAGGAGCTGGCCATCACCTTCGACAAGCCCGGTGTGTACGGCTACAAGTGCAAGCCGCATTACGGCATGGGCATGGTGGGCATGATCGTGGTGGGGGACGCCAGCAACGTGGATCAGGCCAAGGAGGCCAAGCATCCCGGCAAGGCCAAGCAGGCGTTTGCCAACCTGTTTGACAAGCTCGCGGCCACGCAAACCGCCGCCAAGTAACATCGCGTCTGACGCCGCCGCATCTCAGCCGCGGCGGCTCAACGTCTGCGCGGGGACCTGACAAGCGTATGAAAGAACCGCCGGAACGGAAACGGACTGGAACCCGTTGGAGCCATTGAGAAAGGAGGAGCGGATCGTGCCTCGCTTCATTGACAAGCCGTTCGACTGGGTGGCCATACTCGCCTTGGCCTCGGGCGCCGCGGTGTTGGTACCGAGCCTTGTGGCTCTAGGCATGACGCTGGTGGCTGTGATCCGCGACCTGGTCTGACACAGGCTGCCGCTTGGTGCAGAATCCTCATAGACAGCATGGATGCTGTTGATCCCGGCTCTGGTCACTCTCCTGCGTATCGCAGTGGTGCCGAACGCGGCTCGGAAAGGCAGATACCTTCACATTTCACTGCGGGTCTGACCTTTGTCATCCGGATCCTCTTCGAGCAGGACCCGCTCTGCCGCTCCATCCAGATCATCGTATTGCCCGGCCCGGAGAGACCACAAGAAGGCGGCTAGGCCAGCCGCGCCCATGCCGAGCGCGATGAGGATCAACCACCACATGGAACTCATTCAATCCTCCTCCGGAGGCTTCACGTCACCTGGCCCCGCGGCCCGGTGACAGCCTCAAGGCATTGGCGACGACGATGATAGAGGACAAGGACATCGCGACCGCTGCGACAAGAGGCGTGACATAGCCCAGCACTGCGACGGGCACCGCCAGGACATTGTAGCCGACCGCCAGGGCAAAGTTCTGGATGATCAAACGGTGGGACCGGCGCGCGATCCCGAGGGCGTCGCCGACGGCTGACAGGCTTTCATTCAGGAACACGAAATCCGCGGCGTTGCGGCCGATGTCGGCTGCGCTGGCTGGAGCCATCGACACATGGGCGGCGGAAAGCGCAGGCGCGTCGTTCAGGCCGTCGCCGACCATCAGAACCTTCCGGCCCATCGTCGCATGCCCCGCGACCCGCGCCACCTTTTCCACCGGCAGGAGCTCCGCTGCGAAATCACGGATCCCAAGCCTTGTCGCCAGCTCCTCAACCACCGGCGACCGGTCGCCGGAGAGGATCTCCACCGACAATCCCTGGCGGGCCAACTCGCCCACCATTTCTCGCGCGTCGCGGCGGACGCGATCCTCGAGCACGAAGGTCGCCAGCAGTTCGCTCCCTCGCGCCAGGACCGAGATCGAGGCCGCTGGGGAAGCGTCGTTCCGATCCCGTTGTCCTGTTGCCCAGTCCGGCCTGCCGAGCCGGTACGTCTCATCGCCCATCCGGGCTTCGAGCCCTAATCCGGCAATTTCCTCAACCCTGTCAAAAGCGGGAACGTTGTTCACCCGTTGCGCCGCAGCCTCGGCAATCGTCTGGGCCACCGGATGGCGCGAACCCATGCTCATTCCGAGGGCAATCCGCATTGCTGCGGGCGCGATCTCGTTCGCATTGACAAGCTTAGGTCTGCCCATCGTCAAGGTGCCAGTCTTATCGAAGGCTACGCCATCGATTTCGGCCAAGCGCTCCAAGGCGGAGCCATCCTTGACCATGATTCCGTTCTCGAACAAGCGACGCGCTGCGATGACCTGCACGATAGGGACCGCCAGGCCCAGGGCGCATGGGCAAGTGATGATCAGCACGGCAATGGCGATGGTGATGGATAGATGCCAGTCCCCGGTGGCGAGCAGCCAACCCATGAACGACAGCAAGGCCACCGTATGAACGACGGGCGAGTAAAGGGCAGCGGCGCGGTCGGCCAGCCGCCGGTAGCGGGCCCGCCCGCCTTCTGCGGCCTCCATCATCCTGACCATCTCCGCCAGGAATGAGTCTTCGGCACGCGCGGTGGTCCGGATCCTCAGCGGCCCGGTGAGGTTCATCACTCCCGCTTGAACCGCATCTCCCGCTGCCGCCTTGCGGGGGGCAGATTCTCCCGAGACGAGCGAGCAGTCGAGCTCAGCCGTGCCCTGGTCGACTACGCCGTCGACTGGGATTCGGTCACCGGCGGCGACAAGAACCATCTCGTCGGGTTCGATCTCCGACATGGGAACGTAGAGCGGCCGTCCGTCCCGGATGATCGTGGCGCCCGCGGGAGCGAGCCGCGCGAGGCCCGCAACGGCGGAACGCGCCCGCTCGCGCATCACGTGGTCAAGGGTACGGCCGATGAGCAGGAAGAACAGCAGCGACGTCGCGGCGTCAAAGTACGCATGCGGCGCGTTATGGAGCGTGTCGTAGAGACTGAGAGCGAAGGCGAGCGACACGCCGATGGAGATCGGCACGTCCATGTTGGTGCGCCCATGGCGCAGCGCCGACCAGGCCGAGGCGTAGAAGATGCGGCCGGAATAGACGAGGGCCGGGAGAGCGAGAAGGGCCGAGATCAGATGGAAGGCTTGGCGCGTGTCGGCATCGGCCCCCGACCAGACCGACACGGACAGGAGCATGATGTTCATCGCGCAGAAGCCTGCCACCGCCAGCGCCCGGACGAGCTGCGCCAGTTCGGGATCCTTGGCATCCTGCTCCGGTGCAAACAGGTGTGCCTCGTAGCCGATGCCGCGCAGGGCGCCGATCAGATCGGGCGTGTTGCCCTCCAATGTGTTCCAACGGACCGCAACGCGTTTGGTCGACAGGTTGACCCGGGCAGCCTCGACGCCCGGCAGCTTCGCCAGTGTCCGTTCCACGGCTGCGATGCAGGCGGCGCACTTCACCCCGGGCACCGACAGGTCGCTCTGCCGCGTGCCGTTGCCGAGGTCGCGGCTGGCCAGCCGGATCTCCTCCAGGGCGGCCTCTGGTTGACGCAGGGCGTCAGGGGAGACGCCGATGGGAGCGCAGCAGGTCATCACCGTCCGCCGCTTAATCTCTCATGCAAGGAGCGCATCAGCGCATGGCCCGGTAAGCGTGCCAGGTGGCATGACCCAGCAGCGGGAAGATAACGATGAAGCCAAGGAAGCCGGTCACGGCGCTGGCCGCGAATAAGGCCAGCACGATGGCACCCCACGCGATCGTCGGGGTGAGGTTGTTCCAGACCATGGCCATGCTCGTGCCCATGGCCGTGAGGGCATCCGTTCGTTGGTCGAGCAGCATGGGGATCGAGAACACGCTGATCGCAAATCCGAAGGCCGCGAACAATCCGCCGATCAGCGTCCCGACAATGAGCATTCCCCAACCTGCCGGCGTCGTGAGCAGCATGGCCACGACTCCGTCCAGCCCCGGAAATGCGCGGACACCAAAGAACAGGGCGTAGATCAGGACGGCGGCCCGGTTCCAGAGCAGCATCAGGAGGCAGAGCATCAATCCGGTATAGAAGATCTGTGCCCCGGCTTGGGGCCTCACGAGCAGCATGGTGCGCAGCGTAGGATGCTCGCCGGCCTCAAGGGTCCGGCTTTTCTCATAAAGGCCGATGGCCAGCACGGGCGCGATGATCATGTACCCGGCAATGGCGGGAAACAGGATGTAGTCTCGCCCCGCAGCGAACAGAGCCCAAGCGAGGAGGGCGGTGATGATGAAGACCACGATGCCATAGCTCAGGCTGAGTCCCGGCTGGACCAGCAGGTCGCGCCAGCCCGCCTGTAGCCAGTCAAGGGCGGCCCGCGCCGGCAGGTGTCGCTGGCGCGCGGGATTGCGCGTCTCGTCGATGCTGGAGGTCTCGCTCAAAAGGCCGTAGGTCTCGTCCGCTTCACTCATCTGCCTTCTCCGAAATCCTGGATCGCTCGATCTTCCTCAACAGGCGGGCTTCGCCGCCCGGTACGCGCCGGCCTGGGTGCCCGCCTCCTTCAGGTGGGCGACGCATTCGGGTTGGGAAGCCACCGCTACGTAGACGAGGTGGGCGTTGGCGGCCGCCACGACGATCAGGCCGGCCGCCGCAAGGCTCCACGCCACGATGGGCCACCTGTTCCGTTTCGGTGCCTCTCCTCCTGTCATGGCTTCGCGGCCGCCAGCGAGTTGACGTACAGGGCCAGGATCTTGATCTCCGCCGGGGTCAGGCGCTCGTCCCAGGTTGGCATGTGCCCCTGCCGTCCACCGTGGATCGTGTTGATCAGGGTCTGAAGGTCACCGCCATAGACCCAGTACTGGTCAGTCAGATTGGGGGCGCCGACCTCCCGATTGCCCTTGCCGTCCTCGCCGTGGCAGGCAGCGCAGGTGGTAAGAAAGATTTCTCGCCCGGCTTGCACCTGGGGCCCGTTCTCCGGCGTGGTCACGGACGGATTGGACAGCGATTGCACAAAGGTTGCGACGTTCGCCACCTGGGTGCGGTCGAGTATCGCGTCGCGCCCGAAGGCGGGCATCTGCGCGACCCGGGTGTTCTGGTGGCGTGAGTTGATGCCGAGACGCATCGTCTCCGCGATTTGCTCCACCTCGCCGCCCCAGAGCCAGTCGTCATCGGTTAGGTCAGGATAGTTGGCGCGGCCCTTGCCATCGGCTCCGTGGCAGGCGGCGCAGTTGTCGCCGAAAAGCTGACGTCCGGTTGAGCGCACGACCCTCATCAGATCCTCGTTGGACTGGATCTGCTCGAAGCTCTCCGTCTCGATGGCCTTCATCCAGGCGGCCCGTTCGGCCTGAGCCGCGGTGAGATCCTGCTCCACGGACTGGCGCTGGTCGATGCCCAGGATGCCCTTGGTATAGGTCGTTACCATCGGCCAGGTCGGCATCAGGATCCACCAGAGCAGCGCCCACACATGCGTGACGATGATGAACATCAGCACGCCGCGCGGCACCGGCGTGTCGAGTTCCTTGATGCCGTTCCATTCGTGCCCCGTCGTCGGGCGGCCGCTGACGGGATCGCGTTCCTCTACTGCCATGGCCGATCGTCCTCATCGAGTATGTTGCGCTTGGCGTTGTCGAACTTCTTCCGGTTCGACGGCCAGAACGTGTAGATGACAACGCCGATGAACATGGCGATCAGGTAGAACAGACCCCAGCTCTTGGCGAAGCCGACGAGGGTATTGTGGTCGATGTCCATCAGCCGTCCTCCTGCCAACGTCAATTGGTGGGATCGGGCGCCTGTTCCGGCGCGGCCGTGTTGGAATAGGCAGCATCGGTGAGCCGTCCGAGTACCTGCAGATAGGCCACCAGCGCGTCCATCTCGGTGAGCTGAGTCACCACGCCGTCGAAGGCGCTTAGCTGGGTTTTCTCCCCGTAGCGTTCCGTCACGCCCGCGGCGAACGGGCTGTCGGGGGCCGCCTGTCCGAAGGCGTCGGCAGCTGCATTGGCGATCATGACGTCGGTGTATGGCACGCCGAGCGCCCGCTGTGCCTGCAGGTGCCGCCCGAGATCGGCCGTGTCCAGAGCGGTGCGAGCGAGGAAGCGGTAGGCCGGCATGTTGGATTCCGGCACCACGTCACGCGGATTGGTGAGGTGCGCGACGTGCCAGAAATCGGAGTACTTGCCGCCGACGCGGGCGAGGTCCGGACCGGTGCGCTTCGAGCCCCACAGCATCGGGCGGTCATACTTGGACTCCACCGCCAGGGAGTATGGGCCGTAGCGCTCGACCTCGTCGCGCAGAGTACGGATCATCTGGCTGTGACAGGCGTAGCAGCCTTCGCGGATGTAGATGTTGCGCCCGGCCAGCTCCAGCGGGGTGTAGAGGCGCATGTCCGGCGCATCCTCGACGGTCTGCTTGATCGTGAACAGTGGCGCGATCTCGACGAGGCCGCCGACGCTGGCGGCGGCGATGATCGCCACGACGAAGCCGATGGCGGTGCGCTCGAGCTTGCGGTGGAACAGTTCAGCCATGATGTCACTCCGCAGGGGTCGCTGCGGCGCTAGGCGCCAAGCCCGTGTCCGGTGCGTCCGCCTGCCGTCCGGCGGCAAAGGGTACGGCGCGCACCGTCATCCAGATGTTGTAGGCAGCGACGATGGCGCCGAGCAGGAAGAGCAGGCCACCGAAGGCACGCGCAATATAGTACGGGTACATGGCGACGAGTGAGTCGAGGAACGAATAGGCGAGGGTTCCCTCCTGCGTGTAGGTGCGCCACATCAGCCCCTGGAGAATGCCCGAGTTCCACATGGCGAAGACGTAGATGAGGGTGCCTGCGACGGCGAGCCAGAAGTGAACCTCAACCAGCACCGGCGAGTACATGCGTTCGCGTTTCCAGAGCGAGGGCACCAGGGTGTAGATCGACCCGAAGGTGATGAACGCCACCCAGCCGAGCGCCCCCGCATGAACGTGGCCGACGGTCCAGTCGGTGTAATGGGAGAGAGCATTGACCGGGCGGATGGCCAGGAACGAGCCTTCGAAGGTCGACAGCCCGTAGAAGACCACGGCCACGAAGATGAAGCGCAGGGTCGCATCATCCCTGACCTTCTGCCAGGCACCATTGAGGGTGAGCAACGCATTGCCTGCTGAGGCCCAGGAGGGCACGAGCAACATCACCGAGAACGTCATGCCGAGATTCTGCACCCAATGGGGCAGGGCGGTATAATGCAAGTGGTGGGAGCCGGCCCACATGTAGAAGAACGTGATGCCCCAGAAGCTGAGGATCGAGAGCCGATAGGAGAAGATCGGTCGCTGCGCCCGGACCGGGAGGTAGTAATACAGCATCGCCAGGAAGCCGGCTGTGAGGAAGAAAGCCACGGCGTTGTGACCGTACCACCACTGCACCATTGAATCCTGCACACCGGCCCAGATGGTGTAGCTCTTGGCTTGTCCGACCGAGACGGGGAGGGCGAGGTTATTGACGATATGGAGGATCGCCACCACGACGATGAACGCCATGTAGTACCAGTTGGCGACGTAGATATGCGGTTCCTTGCGCCGGGCAAGCGTGCGCAGAAAGAGCACGAAGTAGGTGACCCAGACGACCACGAGCCACAGGTCAGCGTACCATTCCGCCTCCGCATACTCCTTCGATTGGGTCACACCCATGAAGTAGCCGGTGACGGCTAGGATGCAGAAGAGGTTGAAACCGAGCAGCACGAACCACGGGCTGACTTGGCCTGCCAATCGGGCGCGGGAGGTGCGCTGCACGACGTGAAAGGAGGTGGCTATCAGGGCGTTGCCGCCGAAGCCGAAGATCACGCCCGTTGTGTGCGTCGGGCGCAGGCGCCCAAAGGTCGACCAGCCGGCGTCGAAGGCGAGATCGGGCCATGCCAGCTGGGCGGCGGTCCATACGCCCATGAACATGCCGAAGATTCCCCAGGCTAACGTCAGGGCGATGCCGATTTTGATCGGATCATCATAATACTGAGAGAGGCGATCCTGGCTTGGCTCGGGCTCATAATAGGATCTCATGACGAGGGCGGCGAAGGCCCCGCCGAAGAGAAGGACAATCACTCCGTGCACGCCTAGCGGGTCAAAACCGCCCGCTGCTGCCATGGCCAAGCCGGCGACAAAGACGCAAAGAAGGATAACCAAAGCGTTCTGACGTTCGCCGGTGGTCAGCTGCTGAACCATGCCGCTCCCCCTGTCTGAGCCTCAGCTCCAGCAGGGCCGCCGTTCGGAGCTGATCTGAACCAGTTGTCTCAGCCTCAATAAGTGGCCGTCGCCGCTAGGACGTCAACCTCCTGCCAGGGTTCATCTCCCAACAATGTGCTTTTGTACCAGGTACAATTCTGCGTTGGAGTACACTGCCCATCGGTGGCTCTGCATTCTAAGCATAATCCGATAGCATGCCGCACGATTGCCAATTGCAATCAAAGACTTACCCCTGGGCATGCAAGCTCAAGAATCGTATGGATCATCCTTCCAGAGCTGTTTAATGGCGTGTGTAACGGAAACCGTGGGGTGGTGTTGACACCGTTGGGGATAAGGATCCTGCGAAGCTGCATCGTTTCTGCCTTCTCACAGGGTCCGGATACGACGAAGCCCTCGCTGGGGTTACCAGGCGAGGGCTGTTGTGTTTGGTTGCGGGGACAGGATTTGAACCTGTGACCTTCAGGTTATGAGCCTGACGAGCTACCGGGCTGCTCCACCCCGCGTCACTCAGGGCCGGTGTGGCAGGCCACACCGGCAAGAGGGAAGACAAACACAAACCGCGGCGCTTGTTTTCACAAGACACCGCGGTGTGGTTGTCAAAAGATGTAAAGAGGCGTTTGTCCTTGGCAGGCCCGGCAATGACCTACTCTCCCGGGTCTTGAGACACAGTACCATCGGCGCTGAGGAGTTTAACGG
>NZ_FMVJ01000005.1:212735-472429 GCF_900102135.1 Microvirga guangxiensis | reverse complement strand
GGGAGCCGGAACGGTCCTGTGCAGGCCTCGCAAGCCTGTGACGGGAGGCCCATCGCTGCAAGATGCGGTGTCCGCCTAAACAAACCGTGCGCGAGGAGCCGTCGGGTTCTTCACACACTAGACACACGAGCCGGACGCCTCCTCGCGCCCTCCCTCGATCCACACCTCGGGCGAAACTCGCCGCGAGGACGTTCCCGCTTGCTCTTTGAAATTCCAGGCACGCCAGAGCCTGCGGTATCCTGCCTGCCGATTGGCCTTGCCCCTTGCGCTTCCGTTCCTCATAGAAACACAATGCGCTGAACGGAAGGACCTTATGTCAGCCCCGATTGACCTGCACGCTTATCAGGAGCCGATCCTCTTTCTGGCAACGGCAGGTGTCGTCGTCCCGCTCTTTCACAAGCTGAAGATCAGTCCGGTCCTGGGCTTCCTGGCCGCCGGCGCGCTTCTGGGACCCTATGGCCTCGGACGGCTGATCCCCGATTATCCTTGGATCGACTGGCTGACCTTCACGAATCCCGAAGGCACATCGCGGTTCGCTGAATTCGGCGTGGTCTTCCTGCTCTTCACCATCGGGATCGAGCTGTCGTGGCAGCGCTTGCGCATCCTGCGCCGCCAGGTCTTCGGGTTCGGCACGCTCCAAGTCGTGCTTTGCGCCCTCGCCCTGGGCGTCTTCGCCCTCAAGGCCGTGGATTCCTATGCCGCGGCGGCGCTGATCGGCATCGCGCTGGCGCTTTCCTCCACGGCTATCGTCCTGCCGGTTCTGGCCGAGCAGAAGCGCCTGAATTCGGCGGCGGGGCGCGCGAGCTTCTCAGCCCTCCTCTTCCAGGACCTCGCAGTCGCGCCGATCCTGTTCACGATTGCCGCCCTCGACACGCGCCAGCCGGAAGTGAGCATGGTGTCCTTCGCCACGGCGCTCTTCCAGGCAGGCCTCGCGCTCGCGATCATCGTTGGGCTGGGCCGTCTGGTGCTGAGACCTTTCTTCCAGATGGTCTCGGCCACCAAGAGCCCCGAGATGTTCATGGCCGCGTGCCTGCTCGTGGTGATGGTCACGAGCCTGATCGCCGCCGTGAGCGGCCTCTCCATGGCGCTGGGCGCCTTCATCGCGGGCATTCTCCTCTCCGAGACGGAATACCGCCGCGCCGTCGACACCACGATCCAACCGTTCAAGGGCCTATTGCTCGGAGTGTTCTTCGTGTCGGTGGGCATGAGCCTCGATGTCGTGCGCTTCCTTGAAGCGCCGGTGACGATCCTGGCGGTTGCGACTTTCCTCATCGCCATCAAGAGCGTGATCATCTTCTGGCTGGGCCGGCCCTTCGGCCTGAATGCGCCGGAGGCTGCCGAGACGAGCCTGCTCCTGGGTCCAGGCGGCGAGTTCGCCCTCGTCATCATCGGCGCGGCCATGACCGCCGGGCTCGTCCCCTATGAGATCGGCAAGAACCTGCTGCTGGTGACCACGCTGACCATGGTGGCGATCCCCTTCCTCGCCCGCCTTGGCCGACGCCTGAGCCGCAGCCTCGAAAAGCAGATCCCCTTGAGCCCGGAGCTTTCCGTTCCGCCGCCACCGGAAGAAGCCGGACGCGTCATCATCGCCGGCTACGGCCGCGTCGGTCAGCTCGTGGGCGACATGCTTCAGCGCCACAAGGTGCCCTATATCGCCGTCGACATGGACCCGGTGCGTGTGGCCGAGGAGCGCAAGGCTGGCAAGCCGGTCTATTTCGGCGACGGTTCCTACCCCAGCTTTCTGCGCTCCTGCGGCGTCGAGCAGGCCCGCGCCCTCGTCATCACTCTCGACACGCCAAGCGCCATCGAGGCGGTTGTCTCGGCGGCCCGTCAGGAGCGCCCGGACATCACCATCGTCTCCCGCGCCCGCGACGCGAAACATGCGGCCCAACTCTATGAACTCGGCGTCGACGATGCGGTGCCGGAAACCATCGAAGCATCGCTGCAACTGAGCGAGGCCGTGCTGGCCGATATCGGCGTTCCCATGGGCCTCGTGATCGCCTCGATCCATGAGCGGCGCGACGAGTTCCGCGCGATCCTGAAGAAGAACAACAAGAAGCCGGATCGCATCGAGTTTCGGGCAAGACGCACGGTGGGCAAATAAGCGATGTTCCTCACCTTCTTCACGGAACTGCGCGCGGCGAAGGTGCCCGTGTCCTTGCGGGAATATCTTTCCCTGCTCGAGGCGCTCGATCAGGATCTCGCCGACAAGAGCGTGGAGGAATTCTACTATCTTTCCCGCACCTGCCTGGTGAAGGACGAGCGCCATTTCGACAAGTTCGATCAGGTCTTCGCGCATGTGTTCAAGGGCCTTGAGAGCATCGGCCAGGCCTTCGGAAAGGAGCAGCTTCCCGAGGAATGGCTGCGCAAGCTCGCGGAGCGCTACCTCTCCGACGAAGAGAAGAAGCAGCTCGAAGCCATGGGCTGGGACAAGCTCTGGGAAAACCTGAAGAAGCGTCTCGAAGAGCAGAAAGGCCGCCACCAGGGCGGCAACAAATGGATCGGCACTGCGGGCACTTCGCCTTACGGCGCTTACGGCTACAATCCGGAAGGCATCCGCATCGGCCAGGACAAGAACCGCAACTTCCGCGCTGTAAAGGTATGGGACAAGCGCGAGTTCAAGGATTTCGACGACAATGTCGAACTCGGCGTGCGCAACATGCGCATCGCGCTCCGCAGGCTGCGCCGCTTCGCGCGCACCGGCTCAGCCGAGGAGCTCGATCTCGACGAGACGATTCATGAGACCGCGCATAAGGGCTATCTCGACGTGCGCCTGCGGCCCGAGCGCCGCAACGCAGTGAAGGTGCTGCTCTTCCTCGATGTAGGCGGCTCGATGGATTGGCACATCCAGGCGGCGGAGGAGCTGTTCTCGGCGGCGCGTCTCGAGTTCAAGCACTTTGAGCATTTCTACTTCCATAACTGCGTCTACGAGCATTTATGGAAGGAAAACCGCCGCCGCTTCGACGAGAAGATCCCGACCCTCGACGTGATCCGCACCTACCCGTCCGATTACCGCGTGGTGTTCGTAGGCGATGCCTCCATGAGCCCGTACGAAATCACCCATCCCGGCGGCTCGGTGGAGCATTGGAACGAGGAGCCGGGCAGCGTCTGGATGCGGCGCATTCTCGATCACTTCCACAAAGCGGTCTGGCTGAACCCGGTGCCCGAAGGCCACTGGAAATACACCCAGTCCATCACTCTCATGCGTCAGCTCTTTTCCGAGCGCATGCATCCGCTGACGCTCGAGGGCATAGACCACGCCATGCGCGAGCTGGTACGTTGACGCCATGACACAGACTTACACCTACAGCCCCCGTCCGGTGGGCGGGCCGATCAGCTTTGCCATCAAGGGCGACACGCTGATCGTCGATTCCGGCCGCAAAGTGCATGAGGTGCGCCTCGGCGCGGTCCACACCGTGCGCATGACCTACGAGCCCGGGCGCATCGGCCAGAAATCCTTCCGGACGAAGGTGACGATGAGCGACGGCAAGAATTTCACCTTCAGCTCGCTCAGCTGGAAGAGCCTCGTCGAGGCGCAGGAATTGACGGCGGAATACCGGGCTTTCGCCCGCAACCTGTGCGAGGCGATCGTGAAGGCCAACCCGCAGGCGCGCTTCATCGCCGGCAAGCCCTGGTGGCTCTGGGCCTCGACGACAGTGGTCGCCGTGCTGTCCCTTTTCATGATGGCATACCTGATCTGGCAGGCCCTCAGGATGGGTTCGACGGGCGTCGCCCTGATCGGCGCGCTGCTCGCGGTAGTCGGCGTCTGGCAGATCGAGCCCATGGTGCGCCTCAACAAGCCGCGGCTCTTCTCATCCGGCGCGCTGCCGGAGGAATTGATGCCGAAGGCAGGCTGACCACCCATGACGAGCAGTCTTGAAGACGCGGACGAAGAACGGCCTGACATCGAGACGGTCGGCAGCAGGATCGTCTACGAGAACAAGTGGATGAAGGTCCGCGAGGACCAGATCCGCCGCCGGGATGGCTCGCACGGCATCTACGGCTTCGTCGAGAAATCCGATTTCGTCATCATTGTGCCGGTCCAGGACGGTATCGTCCATCTGGTCCAGCAATACCGTTATCCCATAGGACGTCGCCAATGGGAGTTTCCGCAGGGCTCATGGGAAGACGAACCCGGAGCCGACCCGCGCGATCTCGCAAGAGGCGAACTGGAAGAAGAGACAGGGCTGCTTGCAGGCAACATGCAGGAAGCGGGACAGCTCTACCCTCTCTATGGAACAGTCACGCAGAGCTATCGCATCTTTCTGGCGACAGACCTCAAGCCAGGCCGCAAACAATTGGAGCAGGAAGAGCAGGACCTCGTGACCAGGGCTTTTCCGCTGGCCGAGGTGGAGGCGATGATCCTGAACGGCACCATTCAAGACGCCGGAACCGTCGCCTCCTTCGGGATGCTCAGGCTGAAGGGCCTGATCTGATAAGGCGCGTTACGTCCGCACCACCAGCACCGAGCACCGAGCGTGGCGCACGATGGTGGAGGCGTTGGAGCCCAGAAGATAGGTCGCCATGCTCGGACGGTGCGAGCCGATGACGACGAGGTCCGCGCCGGTCTTCTCGGCCTCGTCCAGCACCTCGCCGTAGACGGAGCCCAAGCGCACGACAGCGGAGACACGCTCGGCCGGGAGCTTCACGCTGGCGGCGAGCTGGGCCAGCTTCTTCTCCGCCTCGTCCTGCTGCTCCTGGTCGAACGCCGGAGGCATGAATTCCATGTAGGTCACGGGCACGATGGCGCGAACATAGATGAGGCGGACATTGCCATCGGAAACCTTGGCAAGCTCCACTGCCTTGTCGAGCGCGGGCTGCGCCGCTCCGATTTCACCGAGGTCGACGGGAACGAGGATTGTCTTGAACATGGCGATATCTCCGGATCAGCCCTGACGAATGGGGGTGCGAACGACAAGTCCGTCCAGCTCGGGGCGGACCCGGATCTGGCAGGACAGGCGCGAGTTGGGGCGGACATCGAAGGCGAAGTCCAGCATATCTTCTTCCATGGGCTGCGGCTGACCTGTCGCAGCCTCCCACTCCTCGTCCACATAGACATGACAGGTCGCGCAGGAGCAGGCCCCACCGCATTCGGCCTCAATGCCCGGCACGCCGTTGCGGATGGCGGTTTCCATGACGGTTGCGCCCTCCTCCGCATCCACGGTTCGGGCAGTCCCTTCGGCATCGATGAAAGTAATCTTGATCATTGCGGACCTTTCGTTGACGGCGCATATTTAAGATACGGCACGCCGGATGACGAGAGATGAGCATGAGGCTTGCCGTCTTTTCGCCGCATTTTCCCCGGTAGTGCAGGTTACTGAGCCGTTAACGACGTTCGCAAGTGGCAGGGGACATCGGGTTTCCTTGAACATGACCGGCCGCTAAACTCGCTTGGTAAATAGCAGATTACCGTACGGAAGGACTGTCACCAGTTTTTCCGCACTGGCTGAAACCACGCATAGCCTCTTGATGATCAAAGGAATGCCGGTTTCATCCACCATCAGTTGCGTCACGAGGGCGGATCATGGCGACCGAAAATAAGAAGATGAAAGACCCTGCAGAGGCGGCCCTATCGGCTGTCGAGCAGGCGCTCAATCTTGACGAAACCTTCGAGATTCCAACTCCAGGCCAATCGGAGAGCAAATCCTCTTCCGAGGAGCCCAGGCTCCCGGACATCGATGCGCATGACTTCACGAAGGGCCCCTTTGCCCTGAACTCCGAGTTTTCGGATCGCCGCGACGATCGGCTGGACGAACGTGGCATCAAGGTAGACGAAGCGTCCCGCTCCGGCTTCGTCGCCCCTGATCGCACCGCCGTCGCCAACGACGATCGCCAGAACGTCGGTGTGATGCTGCAGGCTCTTCAGGTTCGCCCCTCCCGCCGCGCTTATGTGTTCGCAACGCTGGCCTCTCTTCTGTGGCTCGGCGGCATTGGCTATTTCCTCTATTCCCAAGGCATCGTGACGCCCGAACAGCTCCTTGCCACCTTCTCCACCTCGCAGCTGGCTTTGGGCGCGGTTGCGCTTATCGCTCCGGTCTTCCTGTTCTTCATTGCCGCGATGCTGACCGTCCGCTCGCAGGAAATGAAGATGGTGGCCCGCGCCGTGGGCGAGGTCGCTGTGCGCCTGGCGCAGCCTGAGAACTTCTCCACCGACGCCGTTCTCTCCGTTTCCCAAGCCGTGCGCCGCGAAGTGGCTGCCGTGGGCGATGGCGTGGAGCGTGCCCTCGCCCGCGCCGGCGAACTTGAGACCCTCGTGCGTAGCGAGATCTCCACGCTTGAGCGTGCCTATTCCGATAACGAGATCCGAATCCGTTCGCTCATCGACGAGCTTGTCGCTCAGCGTGAAGCCATCGTCTCCAACTCGGAGCGGGTGCGTGGTGCTATTACCGGCGCTCACCAGAACCTGATTCAGGATCTCGATGTTGCCAGCGAGCGCGTCGTCACCGCCGTCGGCGGCGCAGGCGACAAGGTGACCACCTCGCTCGAACATCAGGGCGATCAAATCACCCAGGCACTCGGCCGCGCCGGCGAGCGCGTCGTTGAGGAAATGGCGAGCCGCGGCGTCGAACTCGTGGAGCGTCTCTCCGGCGCGAGCGAAGAAATCAAGGCCGGCATTGCAGATGTCGGCACCACGATCACCGGCGCGCTTGAAAGCAAGGCGCAGGACATCACCGGCGCTTTCGAGCGCACCGGCGACGTTCTCACCCGCCACCTTCAGGAAGGCGCGACCCAGGTCACCCGTACGCTGGCCGAGACCGGCCGCGGCGTCATCGATGCCCTCGCTCAGCAGGGCAACGATGTGCGTGAGGCATTCGAGCAGACCGCCCGCAGCCTTGAAGAGAGCTTCGCGCAGCGCGGCAGCGAGATCACCGAGAAGCTCGCAGCCACCGGCGGCGTGATTGCCGACGACATCTCCGCACGCACCACCGACATGCGCGACCAGATCGCGGCAGCCGGCCTTTCTGTCAGCGAAGAGCTCATGCAGCGCGGCACGGCCCTGCGCGAGCAGCTGGCCACGACCGGCTCGGATGTGGTCAACGACATCATCACCCGCGGCAATGAATTCCGCGAGCATCTTGCAACGACGGCCTCCGAGGTCAGCAGCCAGATCACGCTGCGCGGCAACGAAGTGCGCGAGCATCTCGAAGGTGCCGTGCGGATGGCAGACGAGTCCATCGGCAGCCGTGTCGAGGATCTCGCCGTTCGCCTCGAAACCGCCAGCCAGCGCGTCAGCGAATCCGTTACTGTCCAGGGTCAGGCTCTCGAGAGCAACCTTGCACAGGTCGGCGAGCGCCTCTCCTACCTCATGGGTTCCAAGGTCGAGGAGTTCCAGTCGGTATTCGAAACCCGCGGACAGGAATTCTCGGAGACCCTTACGCGGCATGCGGACGAGGTGCAGACCCGCCTCGCCGGCACCGGCAAGGACATCGTGCTCGCCATCGCCACGCAGGGCGCGCGCGTCAACGAGGTTCTCAACCGGACAGCCGAAAGCGTCACGACCACTGTCGACACGCGTACCCGCGAAGTGGAAGAAACGCTCGGCTCACGCCTCGAAGCCTTCGAGGGCGTCATGGGCCGTGGCGGCGAACTCGCCGACCGCATCTCCCGCGAAGTGGGCAGCTTGACGGAAACGATCAGCGGCCGCTTCGAAGAGATGGACCGCCTCATCACCGTGCAGGGCCGCACGATGTCCGAGTCCTTTGCCGAGCGCGCTCGCGAGGCGACCTCCGCCATCGAGACCCAGCTCACAGCTCTCGAGGAGCACGCCACCCGCCGCACCACCGAGATCACCGCCAACTTCGACACCATCGTCGAGCGCGTGGATACCGTTCTCGGCGCCCGCTCCACGGCTCTCAACGAAGCGCTCGTCGTGCGCACCGGTGAGATGGCTCGCGTGATGGCTGAAGGCGGCCGCGACGTGGCCAATGCTCTCCAGACCCGCGTGGACGAGATCAGCCAGGCGATCACCGCCAAGACCGGCACGATCGCCGACACGCTCTCCAGCAAGGCAGAGCAGATCAGCGAGGCGCTCGACGCCCGTGCCAGCAGCATCAACGAGATCCTTGGCACACGCGCCGGCGAGATCACCGAGACGCTGGAAAACCGCATCGCCACGATCAACCAGATCCTCGGCGACCGTGTGGACGAGATCGCCGAGACCCTCGGCACCCGCGCCTTCGAGATCAACCAGACCCTCGGCGGACGTGCTGATGAGATCAATCAGACCCTCAGCGCACGTGCGAACGAGATCAACGAAACTCTCGGCGGCCGCGTGGAGGAGATCGCATCCACCCTTGGCAACCGCACCGAGGAGCTGGCAGCAACCCTCGACCAGCGCGTCAGCCAGTTCGAGGATCGCGTCGTCAATCGCCTCGGCGGCGTGGTGGAAGCCATCGATGAGCGCGGCACTGCAGTCGTCTCCTCTCTCAACAGCCGCATTGGCGAGATCCGCTCGATCTTCGACACTCAGGGCAACTCGCTCATCGAGTCGCTCGGTAGCCGCGGCGATGTGATCGGCCAGGAAGTTGCATCCATCACCGAGAGCACCCTGCGCGCCCTTGAGGATCGCAGCCAGACCATGCTGTCGTCGCTCCAGGAGCGCACGATGGAGCTCACCTCCTCCTACATGCAGTCGACGGAAGCCATGCGCGTTGCCATCGACTCCGGCACGGAGCGTACGGTCGAGACCCTGCTCGGCACCAATGAGCGCCTTCGCGGCGAACTCTCCGACGTGCTTGGCCGTCTGCAGGATGCCAGCCGTACCCTTCAGCAGGTTGCGGCCTCCGCCAGCAACAACCTCGGCGCTGTCGAGGATGGTCTGGGCGGACGCGTGCAGCAGATCGAAACGCTCTTGTCGGAAATCGCCTCCCAGGCGAGCCGTGCATCGGATCAGGTGGCCGATCAGGTCGACGCCCTGCGTGGTGTCTCCTCCGGCGCGATCCAGCAGGCCATGGATCTTGCCCATGCCCTTGAGGACCGCGCTCGCGGCCTGACCGAGACCACCTATGAGCAGATCAACACACTTACCCAGGCAGCCTCTGCCCTGGAGCGTGTGGAAGGTCGCATGACCGAGGCCCTGTCCAGCCGCCAGAGCGCTCTGGACGAACTCCTCGGCCGCATCGAAGAGCGCTCGCAGGATCTCGAATCCGTCACCCGCGCCTTCACCACCCTTGTGGAAGGCTCGCTCCAGAACGCCGAGAGCAAGGCGCGCCAGATCGGCTCCGTCCTGGCTGGCGCCGCAGAGACGACCACCACTGCCATCGGCGAGCAGTTCGAACGCATCCGCTCCACCACCAGCGTGGAGAGCGAGCGCACCGCTGCAACCTTGCGCTCGACCTACGAGCAGGCCGCTGCCGAGATGGCGGAAGCCCTCAGCGGCGCCACTGCGAAGTTCCGTGATACCATGGGCGAGCTTCGCGGCATGACCGGCCAGATCCAGCGCGAGCTGGAGGCCACCCGCGCCGAACTCCGCCGCGGTGTCGTCGAGCTGCCGCAGGAAACCCAGGAAACCACGGCCAACATGCGCCGCGTGGTCGCCGACCAGATCAAGGCTCTCAACGAGCTTTCCGCTCTGGTCTCGCGCTCCAACCGCGTGGTCGATGCAGCTCCTGCCGCTCAGCCCCGCCGTGCTGCGGTGAACGAAGCCCCGGTTGCTGCGACCATGGCCGCCGTTGCCGCCGCCGTCGAGCAGCGCATCGCCTCCCCTGCTCCGGCTCCAACGGTCGCCCGTCAGGCCGAGCCGCGTCCTGTGCCTGCACCGGCTCCCGCTCCTGTCCGTCAGGCTCCTGCTCCGGCGCAGCGTCCCGCTGCGCCTCGCGAGGAAGCTGGCCCCGCCCGTGATGCTGGCGCGGCCCGTGGCGGCTGGCTTTCGGACCTCCTGAACCGCGCCTCACGCGACGATGAAGAACCCGTCCGTGCTCCAGCTCGTACCGGACGCACCAACAGCCTCGACTCGCTCGACTCGATCTCGGTGGATATCGCTCGAATGATCGATCACAATGCGGCCGTAGAGCTTTGGGATCGCTACCGCCGTGGCGAGACCAATGTGTTCAGCAACCGCCTCTACACGGCACAGGGTCAGCAGACCTTCGAGGAGATCCGCCGCAAGTACCGCCGTGACGACGAGTTCCGTCAGACGGTTGATCGTTACGTGGACGAGTTCGAGCGCCTGCTCGCCGAAGTCTCGCGCGACGACCGCGACTCCACGCTGACGAAGACCTACCTCACCTCGGAAACCGGCAAGGTCTACACCATGCTGGCCCATGCGAGCGGTCGCTTCGAGTAAGCGAACTTTCCCTCAAACGAATATGAAAACGCGGCTTCCAAGCCGCGTTTTTTGTTGAGTGGGTCGATGCCGGCTCTCTGCAAGCGCCGAAAGAAAGCGTCTTGGATCAAACCTGCATGAATATTCATCCGGATTTTACGGTTGCCGCAGATCGAGTCTATGCGCCGCTAGGACTCGAATGCTCCGCGCTGCAAACGGAACCTGAAAGCGCCGAATATGGTGCCTGCCGCTTCAATCTCGGTGAACGCTCTCTCGTATTCCGTGCCTCGAAGATCACGCCCACGAAGATCGGGCAATTCGTCACGTGCTGGAAGAGGGTCGGCAATGGTCCGATCCTGCCGTTGGATACATCCGACCCCTTCGATCTCCTCGTCGTCAGTTGCCGCAGCGCGCTGCATTTTGGACAGTTCGTTTTTCCAAAGTCAGCGCTGCGTGAGAGCGGGATCGTCTCGGAAAAGGGCAAAGGCGGAAAACGAGGCATCCGCGTCTACCCGCCCTGGGATGAGCCGACGAGCCGTCAGGCGGAGCGGACACAGCAATGGCAGAGCGCCTATTTTCTGAGGATCGAGAATGCAGCTTTGGATGAGATCAGGGCGCGAGAGCTTTATTGCGCAGAATAGGCATGAAGCGCGGCGCTCAGGCTCTGCTCTGTTTTTTGGCCAAGTCTAACGTTTGGATTGATACTTGAAGCGCTAGTTCTGCGTGTAGCGCGGTGTTGAAGAACCTCCCCCACGGGCCCACAGAACGTTCACAACATTGTCCCGCGCTAAATTAGGCCGGCTCTCTGTCCGCAGGTGCCTCGCTCCTGACATCACCCGGCTCCTCGCGTCTGGGTAGCGAGCTGCCGCTGACCCAGCGAACGATATCGAGCATGGCAACCGAGAGCGCCTCATCGAGGGCGCGGGCGGCGTTTGCCGCATCCACGGACGCCACAGGGGTACGAGCACGGAAAATGCGGCCATTCGCGATGCGACCGGTCTGGTCGCTCACGATCTTCACGGAAATCTCGACCACCGCCTCGTTGGAGGGCGTCTCGATCTCAAACCGGCGCAGCTCCGAGACCAGCTGGACGTCAGCCACCGCACCGCTGCTGGGGCGAGAGACCCCGCGCAGCTGAGAGGCGTTCTCGAAGGTATTGATCAGACGCGTCTGGATCAGGCGCGGCAGATTATCGGCCCATTGCCCTCCCCCGATGAAGGAGACCGAACCGCTGACATCCTTCACCAGGATCTGCTGTGTGGCGAGGGTCTGGATGGCGGCAGGCTCGTTCACCAGCACCTGAACGCCGGCAGCCCCCCTGATCCGCGATGAGGGGGCGGAGAGGTCATACGTCGTCGGTGCCGGTCCCGACGAGCAGGCGCCAGCGAGCGCCGCCAGAAGCACCACAGGCATCAGGCGCCGGAGCGGCCGGAAATCGGTCGGGGAAGGAGACACGGATGATCCACGCATACAGGTTACTTAACGGCGTCCATTGTATTGAGGGAGATTCGGTTGGCCACCGAAAAGAAACTGCTGTGGATTACGCTCGATGCTGCGCACCGCGCGGCTGATATCCCCCAGGGTCTTTCGGCCTTCGACAGCCAGAGCCTCGTATTCCCTCAGCCCTGAATCCGTGAAGCGGCCGACGCCGGAGAGAACGCCTTCGATGCCACTTGTGCGCCGGTTCAGATCGTCAGCCAGCTCCCGGACCGAGACGGCGGCGGCCCTGATCTCGTCAAAGGCGCCCTTGCCCGACTCGCCGGAGGCGGAACCCAGGAACTTCTCGGCTCCCGCCAGAACACCGTCGATCTTGTCAGCGGACCTGTTGAGTTTCTCGGTGATCGAGCGGGCTTCCTGGATTGCCTTGTCGATGTCGGGGCTACGGCGGTTCAGGGTATCGGTGAAGTTCTGAACATTGTCGACCGTACGGCTCACTTTGCTCGGATCGACGGCTTTGGCGAGCTCGCCGATCTCGGCCACGGCGGTATCGAGCTTGGGCGCCGTCTCGTTGAGACGGTCCACGAGGCTTGCCGCATCCTTGAGGGCGTCGCTCACCACTTGGCGGTTCTCACCGAGGGCCTGAGCGAAATTGTCCACGTTCTCGACAATCCGTGACACGCGCTGCGGCTCGACCGCGCGCACCACCTGGTCGACATTGGTCGCCAGCGTCTCGAGCTTCTCGGCCAGCGGTCCGACCTTCTCGGCCGCCTGCCCGATCTGCGCCAGGAAGCGGTCGATGCCCTCCGCGTTCTCACCGAGCGCCTGCGAGAAGCGCTCCACATTCTGAACCGTCCGGTTGATGGAGCCCTCGTTATCCGCAATCACGCGGCCCACGCGCTCGAGCACGTCATCGGCCCTGCGCGCGATATTCCGGGCGGTCTCGATCAGGTCCTGGAAGTCGGAGCGGTCTGCGAAGATGGTCGGCATGGGCTGCCCAGGGCCAGCCACCAGCGGGGGAGCGCCGGGCTCGCCTCCGGACAGGCCGATATTCGCCACGCCGGTGAGGCCCTGGTATTCCAGGCGGGCGCGGGTGTCGGCCCGGATAGGAGTGCTGTTGTCCACCTGCACGATGGCCACGACCCGGCGCGGATCCTCGGGGAGAAGGCTGATCTGGGTCACCTCGCCGACGCGGAGGCCGTTGAAGGACACGCTGGAGCCCTGGGACATGCCGGAGACGGAACCGGAAAAGACGATGCGGATGTTCTGGCGGTCCTGCCCCCTGCTTCCGCCGGAGAACCAGTAGACGAAGCCGAACGCCGCCGCGATCACCGCCAGGGTGAAGATGCCGATCAGGGCGTAATTCGCACGCGTTTCCATCGCTTCCTCTTAGACGCCGCCGGTCATGACCGAGCGTGCCCGTTTTCCATGAAAATAAGAGCGGAGCCAAGGGTGATCTGAAGCCAGCATCGCCTCGATCGGGCCTTCCGCCAGGATTTTGCCGTCACCCAGCGCCGCGATCCTGTCGCACACCGTATAAAGGCTGTCCAAATCATGGGTTACCATGAATACGGTGAGCCCCAAAGTACGCTGTAAAGTCGCAATCAGCTCGTCGAACTCGCCTGCGCCGATGGGATCCAGACCGGAGGTCGGCTCGTCCAGGAAAACGATATCCGGATCCAGGGCGAGAGCCCGGGCGAGCGCCGCACGCTTGATCATGCCGCCAGACAGTTCCGAGGGCAGCTTGTCTGCCGCGTCGGGCTTCAGCCCCACCATTTCGATCTTGAGCATGGCAAGCTCGTCGAGGAGCCGATCCGAGAGATTCAGGTGCTCGCGCATCGGCACTTGAACGTTCTGCTTCACGGTCAGCGCCGAGAACAAGGCACCCTGCTGGAACAGCACGCCCCAATGGCGCTCCATGAGGCGGCGCTCGGAGGGGGACAGGTTGTCGAGGTTCTCTCCCAACACCTCGATGGTGCCCGCCCGCTTGGGCACGAGCCCGAGGATCGCGCGGGTAAGCACTGACTTGCCCTGGCCGGAGGCGCCCACGAAACCGAGGATCTCCCCGCGATAGACGTCGAGATCGAGGCCTTTCAGGATGGTCTTCTCGCCGAAGCCGACCTCGACGCCGCGCACGCTGATGATCACTTCGCGGTTCTGGGCAGGAGCTGGATGGAGTCTTTCGAGCATCGGTTCAGTACCTGATGGCCGCAAAGAACATGGCGAAGAGGCCGTCGAGGACGATCACCATGAAGATGGCCTTCACCACCGATGAGGTCACGTGACGGCCAAGGGATTCGGCCGAGCCCTGCACCGCCAGACCTTCCAGGGTGGCGATGATGCCGATGACCATGGCCATGAACGGGGCCTTGATGATGCCGACCATGAAGGTGTTGAAGGCGATCGACGCCTTCAGACGCGTAAGGAACACGTCGGGGCTGATGTCGCCATACACCCAGGCTGTGACGCCACCGCCGAGCAGGGCCGCGATGCTCGCAATGAAGGTCAGGAGCGGAAGGCCGATGATCAGGGCGAGGATGCGGGGCAGGATCAGCACCTCGATGGGGTCGAGCCCCATCACCCGCAGGGCATCGATCTCCTCGCGCATCTTCATGGAGCCGATCTCGGCGGTGAAGGCCGAGCCGGAGCGGCCCGCCACCATGATCGATGTCAGGAGCACGCCCAGCTCGCGCATGACCAGGATGCCGATGAGGTCCACGACGAAGGGTGTCGCGCCGAACCGGACCAGCTGGAAGATGCCCTGCTGGGCTACGATTGCGCCCACGAGGAACGAGATGAGGACGATGATCGGCACGCCGCGATAAGCGATCTGCTCAAGCTGGTTGATCACCGCCGTGCCGCGGAAGCGCCGGGGATGGACAATCACGCGAATGAAGGCCGATACCAGCTCCCCCAGGAACGCGACGCCGCGCACGAGATCGTTGCCAGCCCCGGCAACGGTCTGCCCCACGTCGACCAGGAAATCGACGAACCGGGAGCGCTTCGGCTTCAGTCCTTCCTGAAAACCACGATAGGCAACCTCGTTTAGGAGGATGTGTTGTTCCGGGCTGGCATTGACGAAGTCCGAAGCCAGGCCCTTTTCGCCTAATTCGTGGCGCGTGCGATCAAGGACCCAAGCGCCCAAAGTATCGAGCCGGTGAACACCCTTGAGATCGAGGATGAGGTGGTGCCGGTCGGCCTCGGCCGAAATCTCGCCGACAAGAGTTTCGACCCTCCGCGCATGCTCGGCAGTCCATGCGCCGACCAGCGCCGCCGTGACCTTGTTTCCGGCACGCTCGATTCTCACTTCCGGCTCTTGAGCCAGGATGCTCTGGGCCACGACGATCCTTCCGGCATTGATTCCTTGTGGTGATAGCGTGTAGCTGCGTCACAAGTCGAGATGAAGTTCTAACTAGAAGCCAAGAGAATGCGTCAGCTCACCGTTTCCATCGACCGCTTCCCCATCGCGGGCAAGTTCACCATCTCCCGCGGCTCCCGCACAGAGGCCGTGGTGGTAACGGCCACGATTACCGAGAATGGCGCCATAGGCCATGGGGAGTGCGTGCCCTACCCGCGTTACGGCGAGACCGTCGAGGGTGTGGCGGCAGCCATCGAGGCCATGCGACCGCAGATCGAGGCCGGGCTGACCCGGGAGGCGCTTCAATCCTTTATGCCGGCGGGTGCAGCCCGCAACGCAGTAGATTGCGCACTCTGGGACCTGGATGCGAAGCGTTCCGGCATCCGCGCTCATGTCACGGCGGGGCTGACCCGCTGGCAACCGGTGACGACCGCCTACACGATCAGCCTCGATACACCCGCGGCGATGGCCGAGGCCGCAGCGAAGGCTGCTGGGCGTCCGATCCTGAAGGTCAAGTTCGGCGGACCAGGAGGCGATATCAAGCGCATCCGAGCCGTGCGCCGGGCTGCTCCGGACGCCACGCTCATCGCAGATGCCAATGAAGGCTGGACCGAGGAGAACTTGGAGGCTCATCTCGCAGCTTGCGCCGAGGAGGGTTATGCCCTGGTGGAGCAGCCCCTCCCCGCCAAAGCCGATGGGTATCTGTCCAAAATCGCGCGGCTCGTTCCCATCATGGCGGATGAAAGCGTCCATGATCGTCCGAGCCTGCAACGGTTGGTGGGCCTCTACGACGTAGTGAACATCAAGCTCGACAAAACGGGGGGCCTGACGGAAGCGCTGGAGCTTGCCGAAGCTGCCGAGGCTCTCGGATTCTCCCTCATGATCGGCTGCATGGTCGGCACATCCCTGGCCATGGCGCCTGCCATGGTGATCGCGCCCCGCTGCCGCTTCGTCGACCTCGACGGCCCGCTGCTGCTGGCGAAAGACCGGGAGCCCGGCCTGAGATATGAGGGAAGCCTCGTCTACCCGCCAGAACCTGCGCTCTGGGGCTGAGACTTCAGCTTTCCGATCACAATCAGCATGAGCACGAAACCGATGGCTCCCAAGGGAGCCATCGCGGCAAAGACCAGCGGCCCAGCCTTTTCATAGATCATCCCGCTGCCAATGGTGGAGACCGCTGTCGTGAGGGCGGCGAGGGAGCCATAGATGCCCTGAGCCCGTCCCCGTGCCTGCATCGGCGCCAGCGCGGTAAGTGCGGCCATGGTTCCGATATGGGTGGCGGCGAACGACAGGCTGTGCATGGTCTGCAGGACGAGGGTCACGCCAAGCCCGGGCTGGAGCGACATGACCGTGAAGCGAATGACGGCAGCCGCCGATCCGAGGAGGATCAGCCCGACGCCGGAACCTCGCCCGACGGCGCGTCCGAGAAAGATGAACACAATGATCTCGGCGATCACGCCTGCCGCCCAGAAATAACCAATCGCCGAATCCGAGAAGCCGAGGGAGCGCCAATGGATGCTGCCGAAGGCATTGAGTGCACCGTGCGTTCCTTGGGTAATGGCCCCTGCGATCAGCAGCAGCCACAGCACCTTCGGCAAGGCAGGAGAAGCCTTCTGCTCCTTGTCCTCCGGCTTGGGCGAATGATCTGGGACCTCGTTCGGAACGACGGTAAGCGTTGCCGTGATTCCGAAAACGGGAATGAGCGTGAGCGCCAGGATCACGACAGTCGGCCCGAACGCCCCGACAAGATACCCGGCGAGGATATTGGTGATGAAGAACGCCACCGAGCCGCTGCCCCGGATGCGTCCGTAGTTGAGCCCCGGATGGCGCTGCACCGCATTCGTGGAGACGAGATCGTTTCCCGGAATGACGGCCGCTTGAGCGAAGGCGACGAGGGCCACAAGAGCAATGATGACGGCGCTGCTGTCGGTCAAAAGAAGCAGGGGAAAGCCCAGCATCTGGCCGACATGGCTCGCCAGCAGGAGCCGCCGCGCCCCGAAAGAGCGGTCGGCGAGGCTGAGCAGCGGAGCCGTAGCCACGATGCGCACGATAATGGGAATCGCAACTACAAACCCGATGATGGTGGGCGAAAGGGCTTTGCTTTGCAGCCAAAGCGGAAAGAACGGCAGGTACACGCCGTGGCTCACGAAACTCGCCGCCTGCAGGGCGCCCAGCCGGATTTCGAGGGCTCTGGTCGAAGAGATCAAGGATGGCGCTTTCGGGAATCAGCGTGAGCGACAAAGGCATCCATTAAAGACATGACGCCCTGTGAGCCAAGGCCTCACCTGCACCGATTTGTTCACGGTGGGGAGAATGCGCCTCAAGCGCCCGTATGGGCAGCCTGGATGTTCGAGAAGAACTGCCGGGCGCTCTCGCGCCAGGTAAAGGTCTCGCCATAGGCTCTGCAGAGGTCTCGCGGTACATCCAGGGCCGCCAAGGCCGCCTTTCGCAAATCTTCGTCCACGACACCGCAACCCGACGAGTTGATTACATCGACCGGACCCGTAACGGGGAATCCTGCGATGGGCAGCCCTGAAGCGAGCGCTTCGAGGAGAACTATGCCGAAGGTATCGGTGAGGCTCGGGAAAACGAAGACATCCGCTGATGAATAGACCCGCGCCAGATCCTCCCCTGCGAGAGATCCCAGGAAGCGGACCCCAACATGTTGTCGCTCGAGCTCCTGACGCGCGGGCCCGTCGCCGACGACCACCTTGGTGCCTGGAAGATCCAAGGAAAGGAAAGCCTCCAAGTTCTTCTCTACCGCGATCCGGCCTACATAGAGAAAAATCGGCCCAGGAAAGTCCACAACGCGTTCATGCCGAGGACGAAACAGTGTGGTGTCGACGCCACGTGTCCAGCGCACGATGTTCCGAAATCCACGCGCGCTCAACTCTCGTTCGAGCGAGGGTGTCGAGACCATCATCACCCTCGCCTCGCGATGGAACCAACGCAGAGCTCTGTAGGACCACTCCTCCGGAACAGGCAGGCGCGCAGACAGATATTCCGGAAATCGCGTGTGGTAGCTCGTCGTGAAAACACGCCCCTGCCGCCGGCAGGCCAAGCGGGCCGTCAGGCCGAGAGGGCCTTCCGTAGCAATGTGGACATGATCGGGGGTCGCCTCCGCGATCATTCGCTCGACGGTGTCAGGACGCGTCAGTGAAAGCCGAATCTCCGGATAGGTCGGCATCGGAAAGGAGCGAAAGCGTTCCGGCGTCAAGAACGTCATCTCCACGCCGAAGGATGGCGCCTGATCAGCCATGTGCTCAAGGGAGCGCACGACGCCATTGATCTGCGGCCGCCAGGCGTCCGTGACGACGAGGACCCGCATCAGGCAGCCCTTCCATCAAAGGCAGCCGACTTTTCGAGCGACACCGTGGTCTCGGGTTTGGACAGGCTCCGTTTGAGCGCCTCATTCCAGCGAAGGAGTTCGAGCTTGCCGTCCCAGTGCTCTACAACCACTGTACAGGATTCCACCCAATCGCCTGTATTCACATACGAGACGCCGTAATGCTCATGCATGACGGCGTGATGGATATGACCGCAAATCACGCCGTCTACCTCCTGACGCCGGGCCTCGGCTGCCAGGAGCTCCTCGAACTTGCTGATGAAATTCACCGCGTTCTTCACCCTCAGCTTTGCCCAGGCCGAGAGCGACCAGTAGGTAAGACCGAGCTTGCGACGAACGATGTTGAGATAGGTGTTGACGAACAATGCTGCCGTATAGGCTCCGTCGCCGAGAAGCGCGAGCCAGCGGGCATGGCGAACGACCAGATCGAACTGGTCCCCATGAATGACAAGATAGCGCTTTCCATCCGCCGTCTCGTGGAGCGCGTGCTCGGCCAGTTCGATGCCACCTAAGTTGACGCCGATGTAATCGCGCAGGAATTCGTCATGATTGCCCGGCACGTAGATGAGCGACGTGCCCTTGCGGACCTTCCGCAGTAGCTTTTGCACCACATCGTTATGGCTCTGTGGCCAATACCAGCCGGACTTCAAGCGCCATCCATCGACGATGTCGCCGACGAGATAGATCGTCTCGGCGTCGTAGCACCGGAGGAATTCAAGAAGCGCTTCCGCCTGACACCCTTTTGTTCCCAGGTGGAGGTCCGACAGGAACAACGTGCGCACACGGATTGTCTCCGGGTCCCTCGACATGCGCGCCTCCTTTTTGAAATGCCCCCAGACCAAGCCAAACAGGATTCGCATCTCGTCCCCATGACATGTCCTTTGCGAATTTGTGACACCTGACACGTTCTCCATGCGCTGAACGCAGGGGCAACGAGCCGATAAAGGCTTCACGTGAGGGACTTGCCGTGTTTTTCTGCAGATCCTTTGTTTCGAGTGACTCGCTGTCGTGAATCCTGTTCTGGGGATCTCCCTCAAAGTCCTGTCGGCCATCGTCTTCACGATGATGTCGGCCGTTCTCAAGACACTGATGGATCGCTACCCAGTTGGCGAGGTGGTGTTCTTCCGGTCGTTCTTCGCCATTCTGCCTCTGTGCCTTTGGCTCGGATGGAATGGGGAACTGATCAACGGCCTGAGGACGAAGAATGTAATCGGCCACTTCAAGCGAGGGTTTCTCGGCACCGGCGGCATGGCCCTCGGATTTACTGCCCTGTCCTACCTGCCGCTCCACGACGCGATCGCCATCGGTTACGCCTCGCCTCTGATCCTCGTGGTTCTGGCAGCTATTCTGCTGAAGGAAACGGTGCGCGCCTATCGCTGGACTGCGGTCGCCGTGGGCTTCGTCGGCGTATTGATCATGCTCTCGCCCTATCTCTCCCCTAAGACCTTTGCCGGCGGCATGATGGCGGGCCCGGCGCTTGGAGCGGCCTGTGCCCTCCTGGGCGCAATCTGCTCCGCGGGTGCCATGGTCCAGGTACGGCGTCTCACCGGCACCGAGAAGACCGGGGCGATCGTCTTCTATTTCTTTATTCTGGCCTCGGCGCTCTCATTCTGCACCATAGTCTTCGGATGGAAGATGCCCGATGCCACGGATCTTGCCCTCTTCGTTCTCGGCGGCATCCTGGGCGGGGTCGGCCAAATCCTCATGACTGAATGCTACCGCTACGCAGACGCCTCTGTGATCGCGCCATTTGAGTACACGACCATGATCTGGGCCCTTCTGCTCGGGTGGTTCATGTTCGGCGATCTTCCAACCCCGACCATCCTGACCGGGGCTACCATCGTAGCAGCGACTGGCCTTTTCATCGTCTGGCGTGAGCGGCAATTAGGCATCGAGCGGGCCAAGGAGCTCAAGGTCGCGCCTCAGAAGCCCGGCGCCTGAGGGGAAAATCTCCTATGCGGCGTCTGTGGCCTTGACCCGCCTCGCCTCTTATCTCACAACCGTTTAAAGGAACGGATGTTCGGTTTTTCAGAACAGAGGCATGTTTATGGGCGTCGAAGGCAAAGAGCGGCAGCGAGACCTGGAATCAGGCGCGCAGGTTTTGTCCGGGAACATGGGCAAGACGATCCAGCGTCTGCGCAAGGCCTATAACCTGTCTCTATCGGAACTCGCCGAGCAATCGGGCGTGGCCAAGTCCATCATCAGCCAGATCGAGCGGAACGAGACCAACCCGACCCTGGCCACCATCTGGCGCCTGAGCCAAGCCTTGGATGTCTCCATCGAAGGGGTATTGGCCTCGGCGGATGAGGAGCCGTTCATCGAGAAATCGTCCAAGGCGGACACGCCGATCCTCGTCTCCGACGACGGCAAGATGCGCCTCGCCATCATCGGCTGGATCAAGACCGTCGAATGGCTGCAATGGTACGATGTGCAGTCGGAACCCGGTGGTGTGCTGGATTCCGACAGCCACCAGCGCGGCTCGGTGGAGTGCCTGTCCGTGCTCGAAGGCGAATTCGAGGTGGAAGTCGGCGGCGTGACCCAACAGGCCAAGGCCGGTGAGTCCTTGCGCTACCGGTGCGACCGCCCCCATTCCGTGCGCTGCATCGGCAATACCCCGGGCCGGGCTACCATGGTCTGCATCCTCAAGGCCGCCGTGATGGATTGAGGCCTCCAGCCTCGATCCCCCTTCAAGGTTTCGGCGCGACGTAGCCCTGCTTTTGCGGCAGGGACAGCAGGTATTCCGCCATCGCCTGCCGGTCAGCCTCCGGCAATTGCGCCGTGTTGCGCACGACCGAGCCCATCGGTCCGCCGACCGTGTCGAAGTTCGGCGTTTCGCCTGTCGTAAGCAAAGTTACGAGATCGGCTTCAGTCCAGCCGCCGATGCCGGTGCGATGAGGCGTAATGTTCGGCACCGCACCCCGACCTTCAGGGTCGGGCCCGCCTGCGAAGCGGCGGTCCTCGATGATGGCTCCCGCGAAATTGCGCTCGCTGTGGCATTCGGCACAATGGCCGGGCCCATTCACGAGATAGGCTCCCCTGTTCCAACTTGCGGATTTCGAGGAATCGGGCGTGAAGCTGTGGCCGTCAAGGAAAGCGAGCTTCCACAAGCCCACGCCGCGACGGATGTTGAAGGGGAACGGCAGTTCGTGATCGGGCGCTTTCCCCTCGACGGCTGGTAGCGTCTTCATGAACGCGAAAAGATCGGCCAGATCCTCGCGGCTCATGCGCTGATAGGAGGCATAGGGGAATGAAGGATAATAATGCCGCCCGTCCGGTGAGACGCCCTCCCGCATGGCGCGGATGAAATCGCTGGTGCTCCAGGATCCGATGCCATCCCTCTGATGCGGTGAGATATTGGGAACATGAAATGTGCCAAAGGGCGACTTGAGGGCATAGCCTCCACCAAGGCGCAGCTTGTCGTCCTGATTGGGTGTCGCGTGGCAGGAGGTGCAACCTCCCGCGAAAAACATCACGCGTCCGTTTTCCGGGTTGGGAGGGAGATTGGGCTCCGCAGGTGTCGAGAGGCCAATCGATGAATCGCTTCGGAGCAGTCGATAGGCTGAAGGCGATGTGAGCGCCAGGAAGCCCACCAAGGCTACCACGACCAGAAAACCTAAGCTCACAACCGCTTTACGCATCGATCTTTCCAAACTGAGTCAGGCGGCCTTGAAGCCGCCCGCTCGGTGACTCAAAAACGTTTAGCTCTTCTTACGGAAGTCATTGTGGCAGGCGCCGCAATTCTGCATGACCTTGGGCATCTCGGCCTTAAAAGTTGCCTCGTCCTTGATGGACGCCATGGCAGTCTTCGCGTCCTGGTTGAACTTGGTCATGATTCCTTCGAACTTAGCCTTGTTCTCCCAGATGGACGGCAGCGCTTCCGTGTCGCCGACGCCCTTGGAGCTCTCAGGGAAGAGCCCTGCTGCTTTCGCCGAATTATCGGCAAAGACCTTGAGGCCAGCCTGCACCTTGGCGAGGTCGAATGGCTCCTGTCCACGGAGCATGCCGCCGATGGGCCGGGTCTGGGCCCCCATCTGCTTCATGAGGTCCTGACGCTGCTCGACCACGTCGCTCTGCGCGATGGCCGCAGTAACACCCAGCGCCAGAAGGCTGGCGATGACAATCGTACGCTTCATAGAGGTTTCCCTGTTTTATCCAGCGGCAAACGACTCATCCCCTCGCCGTCCCCGCCAAGCTGGCATTAGGGCATATCCTCCGAACAATGCGCACTGTACTTTAGAACAAATTTACGTGAGGGCGGCCTCTACTCGACTGCCTCGCCCGCCAGAGCCCAATCCTTGAACCCGCCTTTGTAATGCTCGTTGATGTTGAGGCCTGCGGCCTGAGCGAATTCGATAGCGCGGACGGAGCGAACACCGGCCTGGCAAGAAAACACGATACGCTTGCCTTCCGGCAGCACCGAAGGATCGAAGGTCGAGAGCGGGTGGGGGACCGCGCCCGGTATGTGGCCTGCCGCAAACTCATGGGGTTCGCGCACGTCGACCAGAAGGATCGTCCCGTTCTGGAGTCCCTGCTTGATGTCCTCGCGGTCGAGATCGACGACGGTCGACGTAGATGCGTTCATGAAAACAATCCTCCCTGCAAAGCCCTACTCATATCGAATTTGCAGGGAGCATGACAACGACGCGATCTATGCGAGCGGCGGAATACGCAGCACCCAGCCGGGCTGGATCATGTCGGGGTCCTTGACCGGTGGAGAGTTGGCCTTGACGATCTCGGTATACTTGGCCCCCTTCCCCTTGCCGTAATGCTTCTCGGCGATCTCCCAGAGCGTATCGCCCTTTTGAACCGTATACATGGTTGCAGGGGCGGAGGGCTGCTGGATTTGAAGATCGCTCGTATCCACTTCGGCAACGCCATAGGTATTGCCGAGCGAGAGAATGATCTTCTCCGCCTCTTCCTGGCTCATCGCCTGACCCGAGAGCTTTACCTTGTCCCCTTCGACCTGGATTCCGAGCTTGTTGGCGTCGAAGCCGTGACCCTGAACCTCCTGCTGCAACTTCTCGGGCGTCGCGGCATTGGCGCTGCCCCCAAAGATCTTGGCGCCAGCCTCTTTGATGAATTTGAACAGACCCATGCCTTCCTCCTCTCAGAATGGCTGGTGTTTCAGCCAAGCTGAGACGAAGACGCGCGATTGGGGCGAAGAGTTCCCCTCTCTAGGCCAGGCTCGAAAACACATCCGCCAGCGATGGCAGACGATCCTTGAGACGCAGGAGTGCGATCAGTTCGATCTGAACGACCGCCGCATCGAACTCTGTAGCGGCATCATGCTCCAATCGTTGCTCGAAGGAGGCCATGATCTCATCCTTGCTGCGGCCCTTGACCGCCAGGATGAAAGGAAAACCGAATTTCTGCTTGTAGGCGTCGTTGAGCTCGATGAAACGATCACGCTCCGATTCCGTGAGGCTGTCGAGACCGGCAGAGGATTGCTCGTTGCGGGAGTCGGACGTGAGATCGGCGAGCTTTAAGCGTCCTGCGAGGTCGGGATGCGCGCGGATGAGTGCGAGCTTCTGCTCCCGTTTCGCCTCGGACAATACGTGCACCATGGCGGCGTGAAGACCTTCCGCCGTATCCTGTGCCGTCGTGAAACCAGCATCGTAGGCGCGCTCCGCGATCCACGGAGAATGCTCGAAGATATCGCCGAAGAGCTCGACGAAGACGGCCTTGCTCATCGTGCTGGGCTTGAGGCCTGCCGGGCGATGATAGCGAATCCAGAGGCGCGCGATGTCGATGCGTTTCGCAATCCAAACATCGTCGTACGAGGCCACATAATCGAGAAAGCGTGCGAGCGCAGCCGCGCGTCCGGGACGGCCCACGAGGCGGCAGTGCAGTCCGATCGAGAGCATTTTCGGCGCGGTCTCGCCTTCCGCGTAGAGCATATCGAACGAGTCCTTCAAATATGCGAAGAACTGATCGCCGGAGTTGAAGCCCTGCGGCGTGGCAAAGCGCATGTCGTTGGCATCAAGCGTGTACGGCACGATGAGCTGCATGTGGTCACCGTGCGACTCCCAGTAAGGCAGTTCGTCGGCATAGGAATCCGCGCTGTAGAGGAAGCCGCCCTCCTCCGCCACGAGACGGTTGGTGTGCTCGGAGGTGCGCCCCGTGTACCAGCCTAGCGGTCGCTCCCCCGTTGCTTCGGTATGGATGCGGATCGCCTCCCGCATATGCGCTCTCTCCTCCTCGGCGGAGAAGTCGCGATAGTCGATCCATTTCAGGCCATGGCTTGCGATTTCCCAATCGGCCTCCTTCATGGCCGCCACCGCTTCCGGATTGCGCATGAGAGCCGTCGCGACACCGTAGACGGTGACCGGCATCTTGCGCTCGGTGAACATGCGCCACAGACGCCAGAAGCCGGCGCGGGAGCCATATTCGTAGATCGATTCCATGCTCATATGACGCTGGCCGGGCCACGCCTGGGCCCCTACGATCTCGGACAGGAACGCCTCCGACGCGCGGTCCCCGTGGAGAATGTTGTTCTCGCCGCCCTCCTCGTAATTGATCACGAACTGCACGCAGATTCGCGCATCGTCCGGCCAGCGCGGATGCGGCGGATTGCGTCCGTAACCGATAAGGTCGCGGGGATAGGAAGTCTCGGGCATGGGGTCAGCTTCCTCGGTAGGTGGAATAGCTCCAGGGCGTCACGAGGAGCGGCACGTGGTAATGACCATCGGGCTCAGCGATGGTGAAGCGGATCGGAACGCTATCCAAAAAAGGCGGATCGGCCGTCGGCGTACCGAGCGATCTGAAATAGGCGCCAGCCTCGAACACGAGTTCGTAAGTTCCGGGGCGGAATGCATCGCCGATCATCAGAGGGGCGTCGGTGCGCCCATCCGCATTCGTGACGGTGCGGAGAACAGAACGACGGTTCTCGCCTTCGACGGCGAAAAGCTCGATGGCGACGCCCTTGGCGGGCTTGCCGTTGACGTTATCCAGAACGTGGGTGGACAGGCGGCCCATGGAACCTCGCGCGCTTGAAACGAAGACGGGAATCTTTCGGGCCCAATGCCCCGGCGTCAAGCATTCGACGCTTAAGTCATCTTAAAGTCTAGGATTCGCAGCCCCCTGTTCCTGTTGAAAAAGGACTTCAGGAGGCCTTCCGCAATCGAAGGCACCGCCCTAGGCTTAGACTTCCTTCATAGTTCAAGGGACTGCATGATCGACCCGCAAATTTCCGAATGGATCAGTCAGATCCTGCGCTGGACCCATGTGATCACGGCAATCGCCTGGATCGGCTCCTCCTTCTATTTCATCCATCTGGATTTGAGCCTGAAGAAGCGGGAGGGCCTGCCCGAGGGTGTCGGCGGCGAGGCCTGGCAGGTGCATGGCGGCGGGTTCTACAACATGCGCAAATACTTCGTTGCGCCCCCTGAGATGCCAAAGGAGCTCACCTGGTTCAAATGGGAGAGCTATTCCACCTGGATCAGCGGGTTCTTCCTCATCGTCTGGGTCTATTATCTCCAAGCCGATCTCTACACTATCGACCCCGCTGTGCGGGCGCTCGCACCCTGGCAGGCCGCACTCATCGGCATCGGTGGCATCGTGGTGAGCTGGTTCGTCTATGAGGGTCTCTGCCGCTCACCCCTTGGCAAGAACGGGCTCGTGCTTGGCCTCGTGCTGTTCGCCTATATCCTGCTGGCCGCCTTCGCGTTCACGCAGGTGTTCAATGGACGAGCAGCCTTCCTGCATACGGGTGCGATGGTCGCCACCTGGATGTCGGCGAGCGTCTTTTTCATCATCATCCCGAACCAGAAGAAGGTAGTGGCCACCCTGCTCGCGGGCGGCTCGCCGGATCCGAAGCTCGGGAAAGAGGCGAAGCTGCGCTCGACGCACAACAACTACCTGACGCTACCCGTCATCTTCCTGATGCTCTCGAATCATTATCCGCTGGCGTGGTCCTCGCATTATGCCGTGGGCATTATCGCCTGCATTCTCATCGCCGGCGCCGTCATCCGGCACTTCTTCAACTCCCAGCATGCGGGCAAAGGCTCGCCCTGGTGGACCTGGGGGTTGGCCGCCCTCGCCATCGCACTTGCGATCTGGCTTTCGATCATCGGCAAACCGGGAACCGCCAATCTGGCGGACGCCTCGGCAGCGCCGGAACCTGCGGCGGCCTTCGAAGAAGCCACCCTTACCATTCAGTCCCGCTGCTCCATGTGCCATGCAGCAGAGCCTGTCTGGGAGGGCATCCCGGTCGCGCCTAAAGGCGTACGCCTCGATACCCCGGAGGAGATCGCCCGCCATGCCGAGCTGATCCGGGTTCAGTCGGTGCTGACCCATGCTATGCCGCCGAACAACATCACTGAGATGACCTTGGACGAGCGCAAGGCTGTTGCAGCCTGGTTGGCGAGCCGGGGAACGACCACCCGTTAAAAACGCGCCTTCTTGCGTCGATCACTCTATGGAGGAAGCCTATGTCCGAACTCACACTGACGCTTGCCCAGACTATCGCAGAGGCAACCCTGAAGACGGCTCGGGAAAAGTCGTTCAAGCCTCTTGCGGTCGTCGTCTATGACGCTCGTGGCGCTCTCAAAGCCCTCCTCTCCGAGGATGGCACGAGCCTTAAGCGTGCCGAGATCGCCATGGGCAAAGCCTATGGAGCGCTAGCCCTCGGCGTCGGGTCCCGGGCCCTGCATAAGATGGCGACCGACCGTCCCTATTTCATCGCCGCGGCAACCCATGCGGTAGGCGGCCAGTTGGTCCCCGTGCCGGGGGGCGTGCTGATCAAGGATGCCCATGGGCATGTCATGGGTTCAGTTGGCGTGTCGGGAGATACGTCCGATAACGACGAGATTGCCGCGGCAGGCGGAATCGAAGCGGTCGGGCTTGTTTTCGACGCAGGCGCCTGAGGATTTTCTCCACACCCCAGTGCCTTACCAGCCATGCGTTATAGAATAACCAGCGGATGGTACTGGACATGAACAGTTGATTGATCAACAAATAGGACAAGGTTACTGCCGTATCGGCTCTGACCGAGACATTCAAAGACCCTAATAAAATCAGAAAGGGAACGCGTCCGATGTCATCATGGATCAAACGCACGGCGCTGGCCGCCGTCGCTACGGCAGCCCTCATGGGTGCCGCCTCCGCGCAGGTCACCTACAATCGCGGCAACACAGGCGAGCCTGAGACCCTCGATACCCACAAGACATCGACCGTGCAGGAAGCTCATATCCTGCGCGATCTTCTCGAGGGCCTCGTCGCCTACAGCGCTAAGGGTGAAGCCATTCCTGGCCAAGCCGAGAAGTGGGAAGTCGCCGATGACGGCAAAACCTACCGGTTCACGCTCCGCGAAGGCCTGAAGTGGTCGAACGGCGATCCGATCACGGCTGAGGATTTCGTGTATTCCTATCGCCGCATCATGGATCCGGCCACGGGCGCGAAATACGCGAACATCCTGTACCCGATCAAGAATGCCGAGAAGATCAACAAGGGCCAAGGCAAGCCTGAAGAGCTCGGCGTGAAGGCGGTCGATGCCAAGACGGTCGAAATCAGCCTCGAGGCTGCGACCCCTTACTTCATCGAGCTGCTCACCCACCAGACCAGCCTGCCGGTGCATAAGGGCTCTGTCGAGAAGTTCGGCAAGGACTTCGTGAAGCCGGGCAACATGGTGTCGAACGGCGCCTACAAGCTCGCCGAGTTCGCTCCGAACTCGCACATCAAGCTCGTGAAGAACGAGAATTACTGGGACGCCAAGAACGTCAAGATCGACACCGTCAACTTCATTCCCCACCCCGACCTTGCTGCCGCCGTGCGCCGCTATGAGGCCGGCGAACTCGACAGCATGGACGAGCTTCCGGCCGACCAGATGAAGTCGCTCAAGGAGCGCTTCAAGGATCAGGTCAAGCTCGGTCCGTATCTTGGCACCTGGTACCTTGTCGTGAACTCCTCCAAGGCACCCTTCAACGATGTGAAGGTGCGTCAGGCTCTTTCCATGCTGATCGACCGCGAGTTCATCGCCGAGCAGATCTGGGGCCAGACCATGCAGCCGGGCTACTCGTTCATGCCCCCGGGCGTCGGCAATTACGGCCAGCCTGCCTACATGTCGTACAAGGACCAGTCTCCGATCGATCGCGAGGACGCGGCCAAGAAGCTCCTCACGGAAGCCGGCTTCGGCCCTGGCAAGCCGCTTAAGGTCGAGATCCGTTACAACACGACGGACAACAACCGTAACTCGGTGATCGCCATCGCCGAACAGTGGAAGCAGGCAGGCATCGAGACGTCCTTCATCAACACGGACGGCAAGACGCACTTCGCGCACCTGCGTGACGGCGGCGACTTCGACATCGCCCGCTACGGCTGGATCGCGGATTACTCGGATCCGAATAACTTCCTGTTCCTCGTAAAGAGCGACAACAAGGGCTTCAACTACGGCAAGTACAACGACCCGCAGTTCGACAAGCTGCTGGACGACGCTGCCAAGGAGCTGGATCTGACGAAGCGTGCCGATCTCATGAAGCAGGCCGAGGCCATCCTCATGAAGGACATGCCCTGGATTCCGATCATGTACTACGGCAAGAGCAACCTGATCTCGCCGAAGATCCAGGGCTTCGTGCAGAACACCCGCGGCGTCTATCCGTCGCGCTTCCTCTCGAAGACGCAATAAAATAAATGACCCAAATAGGGCGGCCTGATCTTCAGGCCGCCCTATTCTTTTATCCGTTATCGCGTTTCAACAGGAGGAGCCTGCTGTGCTCTCCTTTATCCTACGGCGTTTTCTCTCGGCGATCCCGACGCTGTTCATCATCGTCACGATCTCGTTCTTCCTGATCCGTCTCGCCCCTGGCGGCCCGTTCGATCTCGAGCGCCCGCTTGAAGCGAAGGTGATGGAGAACCTCAACAAGATCTATCAGCTCGATAAGCCTCTCATCGAGCAGTATTGGCTTTATCTCGGCGCGATCCTGCGCGGCGATTTCGGCCCCTCCTTCATCCTGCGGGACTTCACGGTGGCGGAGCTTTTCGCCCGTGGCCTGCCGGTCTCCATGACGCTCGGCGCACTGGCCCTCTCCTTCGCCATTCTCGTCGGAGGCACGCTCGGCACCATCGCCGCGCTTCGCCAGAACAGCACCATCGACTACCTCGTTACGGGCATGGGCGCACTGGGCCTGACCATTCCCAACTTCGTGGTCGCTCCAATCCTCCAACTCGTCTTCGGCCTCGCATTGGCCCTCTTGCCGGTCGGTGGATGGGCCGATGGCAATCCGCGCAATCTCATCATGCCGGTCATTGTGCTGGCGCTGCCGCAGATCGCTGTGGTCGCACGCATGACCCGTGCCGCGATGATCGAGAATTTGCGCTCGAACCATATTCGCACCCTGCGCTCCCTCGGCTTGCCGACAAGCACCATCGTGACCCATGCCCTGCGCGGCGCAGCGCTGCCGGTGGTGTCGTATCTCGGTCCGGCGGCAGCGGCCCTGCTGACCGGCTCGGTCGTCGTCGAGACGATTTTCGGCCTGCCCGGCATCGGACGCTACTTCGTGGAAGGCGCACTCAACCGCGACTATACGCTCGTCATGGGCACAGTCGTCGTGGTGGCCATCTTCGTCCTGCTCTTCAACCTCGTGGTCGATATCCTCTACGCGCTTATCGATCCGCGCATCCGTTACGATTGAGGTGGATCATGGCTGAAGGCGCCGTTCTTCCTGTCGAAACCATGACCGGACCCGTTGTTGCCGGTCGTTCCCTCTGGGCCGAAGCCCGCGGACGCCTCGTCCGCAACAGGGCCGCTCTTACCAGCATCATTGTGCTGGGCCTGATTGCGCTCGCCTGCATCTTCGGACCGTTCTTTACAGGCCACCCCTTCGACCGGGTCTATCCGGACTACGTGAAGGTGCCCGCGAGCCTGGAAGCCTATCCGAAGGCCGATCAGATAGAGCCCAACATCGAGCGCATCGGCTCGCGCGTTCGTGCCAAGGCTGAGAATATCTCTCTCGACAATGGCGTCGTGCACCTCACCCTCGTGAGCACGAGCACACGCCCCATTGATGAGCGTTTGCTCGCTTATTTCGAGCGTTCCAACCTCTTTGGACCCGCACAGGTTATCGAGCGCCAGGATGAAGGCCGCAGGCTCGTCGTCGATGTGCCGGTTCGCCAGCAATACTTCATATTCGGCACCGACACGAACGGGCGCGACCTTCTTACCCGCACCATGAAGGCGGGCCAGATCTCGCTCGCTATCGGCTTGCTTGCCACCTTCGTGGCCATCGTGATCGGCGTGATCTACGGCGCGACTTCGGGCTATCTCGGTGGGCGTGTCGACCTTGTGATGATGCGCATCGTCGATATCCTCTATTCGCTGCCATTCATCTTCTTCGTGATCATGCTGGTGGTGTTCTTCGGCCGCAACTTCATCCTGATGTTCATCGCGGTCGGCGCGGTCGAATGGCTCGACATGGCCCGAATCGTGCGTGGCCAGACCCTCTCCATCAAGCGCCAGGAATACGTGCAGGCGGCCGAGGCCCTCGGCGTCGAGACCAAGGGCATCATCCGCCGCCACGTGATCCCGAACACCCTTGGGCCCGTCGTGGTCTACATGACGCTGCTCGTGCCGAAGGTGATCCTGCTGGAGAGCTTCCTCTCATTCCTCGGCCTCGGCGTTCAGGAGCCGAATACCAGCCTCGGCGTGCTCATTTCCGAGGGCGCCAAGAACATCCAGGGCGCGACCTGGATGCTCATCTATCCGTCCATCACGCTTGTCGCGATCCTGTTCTGCCTCAACTTCATCGGCGACGGTCTGCGCGATGCTCTCGACCCGAAGGATCGCTGACATGACAGAACCTGTTCTTTCCGTCCGCAACCTTCAGGTCCGCTTTCGCACGGGCGACGGCATTCTCCATGCGGTGAAGGGGATCGACCTCGACATCCCGCCCGGCGAGACCGTTGCCATCGTCGGAGAATCCGGCTCCGGCAAGAGCCAGACCATGATGTCGGTGATGGGCCTTCTCGCTTCGAACGGCTGGGCCGAAGGCTCTGTAAAGTATCGTGGGCAGGAGCTGATTGGCCTCTCTCCCGAAAAGCTCAATACGTATCGCGGCTCGAAGCTCACCATGATCTTCCAGGAGCCGATGACCTCGCTCGATCCGCTCTATCGGATCGGAGACCAGCTCGCGCTTCCCCTGATGACCCATGGGGGTTTGAGCAAGTCCGCCGCCCGCAAGCGCGCCATCGAACTTCTGGAGCTGGTGCGTATTCCCGATCCGGCCCGCCGGATCGATGCCTACCCGCATGAGATGTCCGGCGGTCAGCGTCAGCGCGTGATGATCGCCATGGCGCTCGCCAACAACCCGGACGTATTGATCGCTGACGAGCCGACCACCGCTCTTGATGTGACGGTGCAGGCGCAGATCCTCGAATTGCTGCGCGACCTGCAGAAGCGCCTCGGCATGTCCGTCGTGTTCATCACCCACGACCTCGGCATCGTGCGCCGTTTCGCGGACCACACCTATGTGATGAAGCGGGGCGAGGTGGTGGAAAGTGGCCCCACGACGGACCTTTTCGCCGCTCCCAAGCACCCCTATACCCAGATGCTGATCGACGCGGAGCCGCGCGGCCGCAAGGAGCCCGCGCCTGCGAACTCGCCTGTCATTCTGGATGCCAAGAACATCCATGTGACCTTCTCTCTCGAGAAGAACTTCTTCGGCAAGAGCACGCATGTCCTGCGCGCTGTCGACGACGTAAGCCTCACGGTTCGCGCGGGTGAAACGGTGGGCGTCGTGGGTGAGTCCGGTTCCGGCAAATCCACTCTTGGCCGCGCTATCCTCAAGCTGCAGCCCGCCTCTGGCACTGTCCGCTTCGAGGACCGCAACCTCATGCCGCTCGACCGCTCGGGCATGCGCCCGTTGCGCCGTCATCTGCAGCTCGTGTTCCAGGATCCGTTCGGCTCTCTCTCCCCGCGCATGACGGCGGGCGAGATTGTGACCGAAGGTCTGCTGGTCCATGAGCCGAGCATCTCCCGTAAGGAGCGTGACCGCCGCGCGGCTCAGGCCTTCGAGGAAGTGCAGCTCGATGCAGGCTGGCGCAACCGCTTTCCGCACGAATTCTCCGGTGGCCAACGCCAGCGCATCGCCATTGCTCGCGCCATGATCCTGCATCCGAAGCTGGTGGTGCTCGACGAGCCGACCTCGGCCCTCGACCGCTCCGTGCAGAAAGAGATCGTGGAATTGCTGCGCAGCCTGCAGAAGGCTCATGGCTTGGCCTATGTGTTCATCAGCCACGACTTGGCCGTCGTGCGCGCCCTCTCAGACGAGATCATGGTCATGAAGACCGGGAAAGTGGTGGAGCGCGGAACGGCGGAGGAAATCTTCGAGCGGCCCCGCGAGGCCTATACCCGCGACTTGATTGCAGCTGCGTTCCTGAGCGAGCGCGAAAAGACCGAGGCCAAGAGCCAGCCCCTGGCCTCCTGACCGGGAACCCGCATCCATGGCGCGGAATTGACTCCGCGCCATGGCAAAGCTCGCACCCTACCGCGCCAAGCGCGACTTCACCCGGACCTCGGAACCGGCAGGCAAGACCGCTCGGCGAAAAGGCTCATCTTTCGTCGTTCAGAAGCACGACGCTTCCCACCTGCATTACGACTTCCGCCTCGAAATGGACGGTGTGCTCAAAAGCTGGGCCGTTGCAAAGGGGCCAAGCCTTGTCAAAGGCGAGAAACGCCTTGCGGTCCACGTTGAGGACCATCCCCTCGCCTATGCAGATTTCGAGGGCACGATCCCTGAAGGGCAATACGGTGGCGGCACGGTATTGGTCTGGGACCGAGGCACATGGAAGCCAGAGGGGGATCCTCACGAGGGCTACGAAAAAGGACGCCTCACCTTCCGTCTCGATGGCGAAAAGCTCAACGGTACTTGGCATCTGGTCCGCATGGCTAAACGTTCGCGTGAGAAACAGGAGTCCTGGCTTTTGATCAAGGCAGAGGACGCTTACGCCCGAACCGAAGACGATCCCGACATTCTTGAAGAAGCGCCGCTTTCTGTGAAGTCGAGCCGCTCCATCGAAGAGATCGCACCTATGAAATCCGCGGCGAAGAAGAAATCCGTGGCGAAGAAGCCCGCGACATCATCCGCTAAGAAACCAGCATCCCGTTCCAAAAGCACCACCAAAGAGGCAGAGGCACATACTGTTGAAGTCGAAGGCGTTCGCCTCACCCATCCAGAACGGGTGCTGTGGGAGGATCAGGGGCTCACCAAGCAGGAACTGGCAGAGTTCTACGCTGGCATCGCGGATTGGCTCCTGCCGCATCTCGTCAACCGCCCCCTGACCCTGATCCGCTGTCCCTCGGGCGCGCAGAAGAAGTGTTTCGTGCAGCGGCATTCCTGGGCGGGCATGAACGATGCGATCCATCGCACCATGGTTCCTGACACCTCAGGCAAGCTGGAGGTCCTGACCGTCAGCGACATTCAGGGCGTCGTCGCTCTCGTGCAGTCGGGCGTCCTCGAACTGCATGTATGGGGCGCTACGCTGGCCGATCTGGAGAAACCCGACAGGCTGATTTTCGATCTCGATCCAGGCGAAGGCGTGGAGTGGAGCCAAGTGATCGAAGGAGCGCTTGCCGTTCGCGAACGCCTGAAGGCGCAGGGCCTCGAAAGCTTCGTCAAGACGACCGGCGGGAAGGGCCTGCACATTGTCGTACCCTTGAAGCCCAAAGCCTCCTGGAAGGAAGCGCTGGCCTTCACGCGCAGCCTAGCGGAAGCGATGGCGAAGGACGAGCCTGATCGCTATACCACCACCTCCGTCAAGAACGAACGCGTGGGCAAGATCTTCATCGACTATCTTCGCAACAACCGCGAGGCTTCCGCTGTTGCCCCCTACTCCACCCGCTCTCGCCCCGGCGCGCCTGTAGCGACGCCGGTTGCCTGGGAAGAATTGACTTCCGACCTCAAACCCAATGGGTTCACGGTCGAGAATTTGGCAAAGCGCCTTGCCTCTATGAAACAGGACCCATGGTCAGAAATAGCGGAGACCGATCAGGCCTTGCCTGAGGCAAAGCGCACGAGGCGGACACCTCGAAAGGCATGAACCGTTAGAAGATCGGGGCCTTCAGACCTTCCGCCTCTAGAGCCGCTTGAACTGCAGGGCGTGCAAGCACACGTTCGGCCAGCGCATTCAAGTTGGGAAGCGTACGCGGCGGACGCGGCATCGCTCTGCCCCAACGGATCAGCATGAACAGGAAGAGGTCCGCTGCGGAAAAGCGATCTCCGAGAAGCCAGGTCTTGTCACCGAGCTGCTCGGAAATGACATCGAACATCCGGTAGAGGCGCTGCTCGGCGGCCTTCTGGGCTGCAGGAATAGCAGCCTCATCGCTCACATGCTCGTGCGGATAAAACCACGCCCGATACTCCGCCTGAGGCGTGTTGGTGAGGTGCACCATCCACTTGTAGAACTCGGCGCGCTCCTTCGTGCCAAAGGAAGGCGCAAGTCCTGCTTCCGGGAACCTATCCACGAGGTGCAGGGCAATGGCGCTCGTCTCGAACAGCACGAGGTCTCCATCGACAAGCACGGGAATACGACCGTTCGGATTGAGCTTAAGATACTCGTCACTCTTCTGAGCGTTCTGGTCGCGGTCAACCAAACGCATGTCGAACGGGACCCTGATCTCCCGCAGCATCATATGCGGCAGAAGGCTGGCATTGCCCGGATAGTAATAGAGAGCCAACATAGCGAAGGGCCTTTTTGTGAGCATGTCTGATACATTCCTAGAAGGCTGTTTGCGGTCCGTAAAGAAGGCTGCCCCTCGCCATCCAGACCTTCCTTTCATGGCTGAACGCCCTATCGTCTTGCCTGACACAGGAGTGGCGGCATGTCGGATCTGGAGCGCAGCATCATCGAAAAATTGCAGGTTGTGCCGGGTGAGCGCTTCAGCCTGAAAGACCGTGACCCGCGCGACTCCAGTCTTTTCGGAGACGAGAAGGAAACAAAGGCTGCCACCGCTACTCTCGCCAAGAGCATCGATGCGCTGCAGGACCGTCTCTATTCGGAAGGCTCGCGCGCCCTGTTGATTATCCTGCAAGGCACCGACACCTCGGGCAAGGATGGCACGATCCGCAGCGTCTTCAACTCTACCGGCCCGCTTGGAGTCTCGGTGCATGCGTTCGGACCGCCCTCGAGGCTGGAGCTGGAGCACGACTACCTCTGGCGGGTCCATGCCGCCTGTCCCCGACGTGGAACCATCGGCATCTTCAACCGCTCGCATTACGAGGATGTGCTGATCGCAAAGGTGCGTGGCCTGGCGTCAAAGGAGGCTGTCGAACAGCGCTACGAGCAGATCAATGCTTTTGAAAAGATGCTCGTCGAGAACGGCACGACCATCCTGAAATTCATGCTGCACATCTCGAAGGACGAGCAGAAGGAGCGGCTTCAGGCCCGGCTCGACGACCCGGCGAAGCATTGGAAGTTCAATCCCAGCGACCTGGAGGACAGGGAGCACTGGGACGAGTATCAGGAAGCCTATGAGATCATGCTGCAGCGCTGCTCCACACCTCATGCCCCCTGGCATGTCATTCCGGCCGACCGGAAATGGGTGCGCAACGCAGCCATCGCTTCCATCGTCAAGGCGACGCTGGAAGACATGAACCCGCAATATCCGAACGTGTCCTGGAACCCGGGCGATTTCACAATTCCCTGATTGGAATGCAACCTTCGTCGAAAGCCCTTGCCGAGGCGGGCTTGGCGCGCGACAATAATCTTATGAAAAGCATTCTCGTCCCGATCGAAGACCATGGCCTGATCGAGAGCCAGCTCGAAGTGGCGCTCCTCTTGGGCCGAACCTTTGACAGCTATATCGAGGGGCTAGCAATCACCCCCGACTATCCCGTGGTTCTGCCGGTGGATATCGCCATCGGTGTCCCTTCGCCTCTCACCCCCGAGAACCGAACCGAGATGGCCCGTGTCTGCCGTGAACGGTTCGAAGGCTTCATGGGCACCAAGCAGATTTCACGCTCCTCCAGCGGCCTGTCGGGCTTGAGCTTCGGCTGGCGGCAGGATGGCTTGATGGAGGATGCATTTTTAGGTGCCTATGGCCGGGTTTTCGACGCCATCGTGGTCGGAAGACCTGACGGATCGGACGGCCAGACGCGCTTATCCACCGTCGAAGCCGCGCTCTTCGAAACAGGACATCCGGTTCTGATCTCCCCGCCGAGCGTGCCCCGTACCTTCGGGGAGGTTGCGGTAATTGCCTGGAACCGCAGCACCGAGACGGCGCGCGCAGTGCTGGGAGCCATGCCACTGCTGAAGAAGGCCCGTCGCGTTGTGGTTCTCGAACTGGAGGATTGGGGCGTTCCAGGTCCGTCCGGGTCCGAGCTCGCCCGTTCCTTACGCATGCACGACATCGCGGCAGAGGCCATGACGGCTCCGGACCCTTCGGACAGGCCGGGCGAGACGATCTTGACAGAGGCTGCCGCCCTCGGTTGCGACCTTCTGATCAAAGGTGCCTATACCCAAAGCCGCCTGAGACAGATGTTCTTCGGCGGAGCGACGAGCCATATCCTGAACAGCACGACCATCCCCGTTCTGATGGCCCATTGAGGCAGTGGAGCCAGGCATGTTTCGGGACGTCGCCGTTATTTTGGATGATCGCTTCCGTCGTCTGGTCATCCCTACGGCCCGCCTGGAAAAGCTCACAGAGGGATGTCGCTGGGCGGAAGGCCCCGCCTATTTTCCGGCGGGACGCTATCTTGTGTGGAGCGATGTTCCCAACGATCGCATGATGCGCTTCGACGAAACGTCGAACGCTGTCAGCATCTTTCGCAATCCATCCGGATATTCCAACGGCAACACGGTGGATCGACAGGGTCGTCTTATCACCTGCGAGCACGGCAATCGGCGCGTCACGCGCACGGAACACGACGGCTCCATCACAGTGATTGCGAGCCATTACGAGGGAAAGCGTATCAACAGCCCAAACGATGTGGTGGTAAAGTCCGATGGGTCGATCTGGTTCACCGACCCGGCCTATGGCATCGATTCCGATTACGAAGGCCATAAGGCGGAGAGCGAAATCGGCTCCTGTCATGTCTATCGCGTCGATCCGCAGAGCGGATCCGTCAGCGTCGTCGCCGACGACTTCGTGCGCCCGAACGGCCTTGCCTTTTCTCCGGACGAGAAGCGTCTCTACGTCGCCGATACGGGCGCTACGCATGTCGCTGACGGCCCACGCCATATCCGCGCCTTCGATGTTGGCGAGAACAGCCGCCTGACGGGTGGAAACGTATTCGCGACCTGCACGAGCGGTCTTTTCGACGGCTTCCGCCTGGACGACGCGGGACGGATCTGGGCCAGCGCGGGCGATGGCGTGCATTGCTACGAGAGCGACGGTACGCTCATCGGAAAGATCCTGGTGCCGGAGGTCGTCGCCAATGTGGTTTTTGGGGGCATCAAGCGCAATCGCCTCTATATCTGCGCGACGACATCGCTCTATGCCATCATGCTGCCCGTGAACGGAGCGAAAACGTTCTAGTCTCCCACGCCGGCGCGCCCCTCGATCGTCATGAGGGTTGCCGTCAACATGGCAATGAGCTTTTCCTGTCCTTCGCGCCCGGCAAAGACATCGGTTTGCGCCAGCGTGAGCGTGCGTCCGGCCCTGATAACCTTTCCGCGGGCAACGATGCTGTCCCCGACGGCCGGCGCCAGGAGGTTGATCTTGAATTCGGCCGTCAGCACCCCTGCTCCGGGCGGCATCAAGGTGAGCGCTGCATAGCCGGCGGCCGAGTCCGCAATGCTCGCAACCGCTCCCGCGTGGACGAAGCCATGCTGCTGCGACACGGCGGGTGATGGAGGCAGCACGATATCGACCTGCCCCGGCAATACACGGGCGATGGATGCGCCAAGGGTTTCCATAAGCCCCTGCTTCGCGAAGCTCCCCCGTACCCGCGTCTCGAAATCAGGGTCTTTAGGTGTGAGTTCACTCATGGTTTCCCCTCCATGCCCAGGCCTATTAACGCAGCTTTCGGCCCTCTTGTGAATTATTCCTGCTTCCATCATGAATGCCGATCATGAGTCATCCTACTTCCCCATCCGTAAATAAGGTGCGCTCGGGCGCCCTCGTCGGCATCGGCCTGATGCTGCTCGGCACCTTCATGTTTTCCGTAAACGACGTGATGGGAAAATGGCTTGTCGCCACCTACTCCGTCGGCCAAGTCCTGCTTTTGCGCAGTATTGCGGCCCTGATGATCCTCCTGCCGCTCATGCGCCAGCAGAAGATGCCACTGAGAATTCCGCCACAACCGGGGCTCCATGCGGTCCGCATCGTGTTCTCGACGCTGGAGGTTGCCTGCTTCTACTGGGCCGTCACATACCTGCCTCTTGCGGACGTGATGACCTATTACCTCGCAGCCCCCATTTATGTGGCAGCCTTCGCAGCCTTCTGGCTCGGCGAAAAGATCGACATGCCGCGCATCATCGCGATCGCAGTCGGCTTCGTAGGCGTGCTGATAGCGCTGAGACCCTCTTCGGCGACGCTCTCGCTGCCTGCCATCATCGCCATTGCCGGAAGCCTGTTCTACTCGCTTCTCATGATTACGACCCGCAAGCTGCGTGACACCGATGATGGCACGCTCGTTCTGGGCCAGATCTTGGGCAGCCTCATTTTCGGCATCGCTGCTGCGCCCTTCGCTTGGGTCACCCCTGGATGGCTCGATCTTGCGGGCCTATTCCTTCTGGGCATCGTATCGATGGCGGCTCATGCCTGCGTCAACCGCTCGCTCAAGATCGCTCCGGCTTCCGTCGTGGCGCCCTACCAGTACACGCTCATCATCTGGGCCATTGTGCTGGGCTATCTGGCTTTCGGGGACGTCGTCGAATTCTGGACTCTCGTCGGAGCGGCCGTGATCTGCACCGCAGGCCTGGTGCTTCTGCTGCTCGAACACGAAGCGGCACGGCGCGGGCGTAAGGCCAAGGATATCGAGGAGCCCATCCTGCCGGAGGCTTAACCGAAAGGCCAATGTCCTCTCCATGGACTGCCCGGCAAACGCGCTTGACAGGTCAGCTTAGCCGACCGTCAATGACGCAATAAAACATACGGGGAGTCCGATGCGCCTCAAGCTTAAAATCGCTGCCGCTACGGCAGGAATTCTCTTTGCGTCTGCTGCCTTTGCACAGGACATCAAGATCGCTCTGATCGCCGGCAAGACAGGTCCGCTTGAGGCATACGCCAAGCAGACCGAAGCCGGCTTCATGATGGGCCTTGAGTACCTCACCAAGGGCAGCATGGCGCTGAACGGCCGCAAGATCTCCGTGATCGTGAAGGACGACCAGCTCAAGGCGGATCTCGCCAAGACGCTGCTGGAACAGGCCTATAACGACGACAATGTCGATATCGCCGTTGGCACTACCTCCTCCGCAGCCGCCCTCGCCATGCTTCCTGTAGCCGAGGAGAATGGCAAAGTGCTGATCGTCGAGCCCGCCGTGGCCGATGCGATCACTGGCGATAAATGGAACCGGTTCATCTTCCGCACCGCACGCAACTCCACACAGGACGCCTATGGCGCAGCCGCAGCCATTCCGGCGAGCGGTGACGTTTCCATCGCGACCCTCGCCCAGGACTATGCCTTCGGCAAAGACGGCGTCGCCGCACTCAAGAACGCGCTAGCGGAAATCCGCCCGAACGCGAAAGTCGTTTTCGAGGAATATGCTCCGCAGAACGCCACGGACTTCACCGCTTCCGCCCAGCGCATCTTCGACGCGCTGAAGGACAAGCCGGGCAAAAAGATCATCCACATCATCTGGGCCGGTCAGCATCCGCTGCCGAAGATCGCAGACCTGAAGCCAGAACGCTTCGGGATTGAGATCGCGCCTGGCGGCAACATCCTACCTGCCATGCAGCTTTACAAGAACTACCCCGGCATGGAAGGCGCAGTGTATTACTATTATGCCTTCCCCAAAAACGAGATGAACGACTGGCTCGTAGCCGAGCATCAGAAGCGCTTCAACGCTCCGCCTGACTTCTTCACTGCAGGCGGCTTCGCCGCAGCCTCTGCTGTCGTCACAGCCATCCAGAAGGCTGGTGGAACCGATACTGAGAAGCTGATTACCGCCATGGAAGGCATGAGCTTCGAAACCCCCAAGGGCACCATGACCTTCCGCAAGGAAGATCACCAGGCGCTGCAGGCCATGTACCACTTCAAGGTCAAGGCCAACGGCAAGGATGCGAACGACCTGCTCGACCTTGTCGACACAATCCCGGCCGACAAGATGCCTATCCCGGTTCGCAACAAGCGCTGAACGAAGTGACGGCAGCAACAGCAACGCCCGCGCTGGAAACGCGCGGGCTAACCATTCGCTTCGGCGGCCATGTGGCCGTCAACGACGTCTCATGCCGGTTCACTCCGGGCACGCTCACGGCCATCGTCGGCCCGAACGGGGCTGGCAAGACCACCTATTTCAACTTGATATCCGGCCAGTTGCGCGCATCGTCCGGGCAGGTTCTGGTCGAAGGCGAAGATATCACCTCCTTGGCGCCGTCGGCTCGTGCCAAGCGCGGCTTGGGACGCGCCTTTCAATTGACCAACCTTTTCCCGGATCTGACGGCACTCGAAAATGTGCGCCTTGCCGTGCAGAGCCGCGCCGAAGCCGGCTGGTCGCTGCTCAAGATCTGGAACAGCCGCCGCGATCTCATCGAGAAGGCAGAACACATTCTCGAGCGCGTACGCCTGAGCGACAAGCGCCACATCGCGCCTAAAGCACTCTCCCACGGCGACCAGCGCAAGCTCGAGGTTGCGCTTCTGCTTGCAATGGAGCCGAAGGTCTTCATGTTCGACGAGCCAACCGCCGGCATGAGCGTCGACGAGGTGCCGACCGTGCTTGAACTCATACAGGACATCAAGCAGCGCGGGGATGCCACCGTGCTCCTCGTAGAGCACAAGATGGACGTGGTCCGCTCGCTCGCGGACCGCATCGTCGTGCTGCATAACGGTGCTCTCGTCGCCGATGGCAATCCGGCCGAGGTCATCGCCTCTCCCGTGGTGCAAGAGGCGTATCTCGGCGTGGAGGTGGCTCATGGCTGAGCCTCTGCTTCAGCTCTCCGGGGTCCACACGCATATCGGACCGTATCACATCCTCCACGGCGTGGACTTCTCCATTCCCGCAAGCCAGCTCACGGTGCTTCTAGGCCGCAATGGCGCGGGCAAGACGACGACGCTTCGCACGATCATGGGCCTCTGGCAGGCCTCATCGGGCATGATCCGTTTCGACGGTAGAGACATCACGAAGACCAGTACGCCGGATATCGCGCGTGCCGGCATAGGCTACGTGCCGGAATCCATGGCGATCTTCACGGATCTTACGGTCCGCGAGAACATCGTACTCGCCGCGCGCAGCGGCCCGGTTGAGCCTGCACGCCTGGATTGGATGCTTGGGCTCTTTCCTGCTCTGAAGCGCTTCTGGAATTTGCCTGCCGGCAATCTCTCCGGAGGGCAGAAGCAGATGCTCGCCATCGCCCGCGCCATCGCCGAACCGCGCCGCCTTCTGCTCATCGACGAGCCCACCAAGGGCCTCGCGCCCGTGATGGTGCGCAGCATGATTGAAGCGTTCAAGGCTCTGAAAGCCTCTGGAGAAACGATCCTGCTCGTGGAGCAGAATTTCTATGCGGCATCGGCACTCGGCGACAACGTGATCGTCATGGATGACGGACGCATTGTGCATTCCGGTGCCATGCGCGAGATGGTGGAAGACAAGACCCTGCAGCAGCGACTGCTCGGCCTATCCCTGGATGCTCACCAATGACTGAAATGGCTGCCGGAACCACCACATCGTCCGAACCGTTACCGCGCGCCAAGACGGATTTGCTACCGCTCCTGATAGTGCCGGCCCTCGCACTCCTCGCCCTACCCTTCGTGGGCAGCGGTTCGACCTGGGTGACGCTCACGGTCGCAGGCCTCGCGATGGGAATGATGATCTTTCTCATGGCATCGGGTCTCACCCTGGTGTTCGGCCTCATGGATATCATCAATTTCGGCCATGGCGTCTTCATCTCGCTCGGAGCGTACGCGACTCTCATCATACTCGGCCCGCTCGCGGGCTGGGCGCAAGCGGATTCGGTGTGGCTGAACCTGGGTCTGCTGGCCTTGTGCATCCTGGCTGCCATGGGCGTCACAGGGATCGTCGGCGCCGTGTTCGAGCGCATCATCGTCCGACCTGTTTATGGCAGCCATCTGAAGCAGATCCTCGTGACCATGGGCGGGCTGATCGTTGCCGAGCAGGCCATCCACGCCATCTGGGGCGCGTCACCCATTCCAATCCCCTTGCCTGAGACCCTACGGGGCGCTTTCATCATCGGCGATGTCATCATGGAACGGTACCGCGTGGTCGCGGTCGGCATTGGCCTTATCGTTTTCATCGGCATGCAGCTGCTGCTCAACCGCACCCGTATCGGCCTGCTCATCCGCGCTGGCGTCGAGAACCCGGAGATGGTCGAGGCGCTCGGCTATCGCATCCGGCGCTTGTTCGTCAGCGTCTTCGTGGCAGGCTCCGCACTCGCCGGCCTTGGCGGCGTCATGTGGGCCTTCTACCGCCAGACACTCACTGCCGGCATGGGCATGGAAGTGATGGTGCTGGTATTCATCGTCATCATCATCGGCGGCCTCGGCTCCGTCGGCGGCTGCTTCGTCGGCTCGATCCTGGTGGCGCTTGTGGCCAACTACGTCGGCTTCATCGAGCCGAAACTCGCTTTGATCTCCAACATCCTTGTCATGGCCCTTGTGCTGATCTGGCGTCCGCAGGGTCTCTTTCCGGTAGCGCGCCGATGAGCACATCCCCTACCCTGCCTCTCGCATTTGATGAGGCTCGCAAGAGCGGCGGCTTTTTGAGCAGCCTCTTATCCTCGGACTTTCCACGCTCGAGAATACTGACGTTCATTTTGCTCACCATCCTCGTGGTGCTCGCCGCGACGCCGTTCCTCTTCTCAGGCAGTCAGCCTTTGAGCACAGCAGCAAAGATCTGCGTCTTCATCGTGCTGGTCGCCAGCTACGATCTGCTGCTGGGCTATACGGGCATCGTTTCCTTCGCTCACACCATGTTTTTCGGCATAGGTGGCTACGGCATCGCCATCGCGCTGGAGCGCCTCGGCGCCACTTGGAGCTCGGTTGCGATTGGCCTCCTTGCAGCTTTGTGTCTTTCCGCCCTGCTCGCCGTGGCTATCGGCCTCCTATCTTTGCGGGTGCGTGCGATCTTCTTCTCGATGATCACACTGGCGGTTGCCTCAGCCATGGCGGTTCTGGCCTCGCAGCTCTCCGGCATTACCGGAGGCGAGGACGGGCTGTCGTTCCAGCTGCCTTTTGAGTTGCGCCCCGCCTTCAAGCTCTTTTCGGAACCGGTGATGGGCGTGGCCGTCAATGGCCGCCTTATCGCCTATTACCTTCTCTTCTTCGTCGCGCTTATCATGTTCCTGCTGCTGCTTCGCATCGTAAACTCACCTTTCGGGCGTGTGCTGCAGGCGATCCGTGAGAATGAGTTCCGGGCAGAGGCACTGGGCTATCGGGTGGTGGCCTATCGCACAATGGCATCCGTCATCTCAGCCCTCATCGCGACCGTGGCAGGTGCCCTTATAGCGCTGTGGCTGCGCTATAATGGGCCGGACACAACCCTCTCCTTCTCCATCATGATCGATATCCTGCTCATGGTGGTGATCGGCGGCATGGGAACGATGTACGGAGCGGTGATCGGCGCCACCCTCTTCGTTCTTGCTCAGAGCTATCTGCAGGTTCTCATGGACGCGGCAAGCAAAGCACTTGCCGGGGTGCCATTGCTTCCGAACCTTGTCCATCCGGATCGGTGGCTCCTCTGGCTGGGCGCGCTGTTTATCATCAGCGTCTACGCCTTCCCCGGCGGGATCGTCGGGCGGCTGCGGCAAGCTCGACAATAAAGAAGCAGACGGAAACTTAGCCGGTTTCCTGCGTTTCCCTTGGAAGCGCGGAGGAAGCGTCTATGAGTCGTGCCTTTGTTCGCGAGCCCGAGGGTGGAGAAGCCTTTGAGGATCTGCCTGATCGCACTTTGAGCCCTCACCATCTTGTGACCCCGGCAGGTCTCGCCCAGATGGATGCCGAGTTAAAATCGTTGCAGGTGCGTCTCGATGCAGCGAAGGCCACGGATGACAAAGCGGAAGTGGCACGCCTATCGCGAGATCTCCGCTATTGGTCGGCAAGACGTGTCTCGGCCGAGGTTGTGCCTCCCCCCACCGATACGGCTCATATACGCTTTGGAGCGAGGGTCACTTTCGAGCGGGAAGATGGGCGTCGGCAGACTTATCGCATTGTCGGCGAGGATGAGGCCGATCCGACCAAAGGGACTATCTCTTACGTCTCCCCTCTCGCCCAGGCCATGATGGGCAAGGAAGTAGGAGACTCCATCCCGGTCGGCACAACTTCGGCGGAGATCATCGAGATCGCCATCTGAGACTTACAGCCCGCTGGTTCCACTCATAGCTGCGTAGTAGGCTCGCTTAGCCTCATACATCCGTAGATCGGCACGTTTGACGACAGCCTCGAGCCTCTCGCCGCGCTCGCCTGTCGCAAGCCCTGTGGCAAAGCTGAGCGGCAGGCCGGTATAAAACTGGTTGTTCACCTCAAGCAGGTTCTCGATGCTCTCCAGAACTAGCTTTGCCTCCCTTTCTTCCATTCCAGGGAGCAACAAGGCAAACTCGTCACCACCGATACGAGCTGCATATGATGGCTTATCGATCGCGTTGTTCAATACCTCGCCGGCACGTCGCAGCAGCGCGTCGCCGGCTGCATGCCCGAGCTGATCGTTCGCAGCTTTCAAGCCATTAAGATCGATAATTGCAATGCTTACAGGGAACGGGCCTTTCCGCTCCAGCCGGTTGAGCTCATCGACATAGAAGGAACGATTGTAAAGTTTGGTCAGAACGTCATGTTTACCGAGATACTCTAGATAAGCCTCGGCGCGTTTGCGGGCTGTGATGTCTGTCAGCGCTAGCTGCACGAGCGACCAATCATGCTCATGTCCGGGCAGGACGGAGAACTGCAGATGCAGGTGAAGCTCGTCCCCGGCCAGGGAGTAATTCACCACTTCCCGCTGCTGGAAAATCTTTCCCTGCCAGAGCTCGATGAGCTGTTCCCGGAAATGCTCCTGCATTTCCTCGCGGAGAACCTCGCCGAGATTGCCCAGAAGCGTCTTCTTGTCAGGTGCGGCGAACAGTTCGAGCGTATGCCGGTTAACGTCGATGACGCGAATTTCACTTAAGCACCGCGCAATGAACTCCGGATGCACATCCGTAAAAGTGCGAAAGTCGCTGATCCCCTGCCGTCGCACATCGTCAAGCAGTTGCTTGACTGCGCTGAAATCCTCGACCCAGAGCGAGACCGGCGAATGCTCGAAGAGACCGCGTGCATAGGCTTCACTTGTCGCAAGCTCCCGGCGCGCATTCTCTCTTTCCGTGACATCCTCGATAGCGACAAGAACCCGATCCCATTCCTTTTCATGCCCCGGCAAAACCGTTCCTTTGAGCTGAATGTCGAGACGCTTTCCGGACAGGGTATAATTGACGGTATTGCTTTCGAATGCGAGCCCTCCATTCCAAAGCTGAACCAATTCGTCGATATGCGCCTTGAGCATATCGGCCTGGAAGATCTTATCGAGATTGGCAACCAGATGCGCCACATCGTCGGCTTCAAACAGACTGAGAGTTTTCCGATTGACCTTGATGACCCGGATCTGGCTGGAACAGGCTTGAACCCGCTCGAAGTCCTCTTCCAGATATGCCTTTAGCGAAGTTACACCGGCAGCACGCCACTTCTCGAAAAGCTGCTTGAGCCCACTGTAATCCTCCAGCCATAGAGATACAGGTGCCAGGTCGAACATGCGAGCGTCGTCCTGCGGATCATCAGCGAGGTGAACATCCAGAGTATTGGCGTTGGAGTGGAGCATAGAGAGCCTGCAGGTATTGATTCCCTCGGCAATTCACCCTGTCAGGCCTATGTTATACAAGATCAAAACACCAAAATTCTGATGTCTCGATCATCCGCAGTGCTGAAAACCCTCAGGTCGGCGAAACTTAGCTAATGCGGGGGCTTGCTAGATCTCCGTCTGCATTTGCTCGGCCAAAGATTGGCTCATGTAAGGGTGTCCAGCCTCATTCAGGGCACGGTCGAGGGCCTCGACAGCGGTCAGGATCTTCGTGAGTTCCTCTGCCATTTCCACGGAAGGGAGTGGAGCCTCCGAAATCTGCCGCGCCATTTCCCGGCGGCGTTTCACAAGGCTCTCGCGTGCGGAATTCAGCTCCTTAATTTCCTCAGGCGTCATAGGCTCCTCGTCATGATCGATTTTAAAGATAAGTCTGGGCGGCTGGATATGTTCGCAGTCAACTCATGATTGAGTGGTCGGAACGGAGGCTTTCAGGTCAAGTTGTTCAGAAGTTGCAAGATGGGCTTCAACCTCTCATCGGCCCGCTCAAGAGAACGAGCAAGGATCAGCCTTTCCCCATTCCAACGAAGTTCATCTTCAAAACCAGTGGCAGCTTCCTCAAAAGGGAGTCTATTGGATCCCCAAGGTTTGAAACTGAAGGCAATGGCCTGTGGTCCGGCATCAATCCGTACTACACCAAGGTGAAGGCAAAGCTGCTTCACTTCTGCCAAACTGATCAGGTTCTGCACGGACTGCGGCATGGCGCCAAACCGATCTTCGATTTCAGCACTCAGATCGTCAACACTCTCGAACGGATCGAGCCTTGCAATTCGGGCATATAGATTGATCCGCGTCTCTGGATCAGCAACATAATCTTCTGGAATACGTGCCGACAGTCCAAGATTAAGTTCAGGCGACCAGAGATCTTCCATACTCTGTCCGCACAGTGCGCGTTGCAGCATTGAACGATAGAGATCGGTTCCGATGAGCTTGACATGCCCTGCCTGCTCTTCCTCCAGCAGGGAGCCCGCTCCGCGCTGATCCAGGTCCTGCGCGCTGATAGCGAAACCGGCGCCGAGCCGATCCAGCGCTTCCAAGGTCCGCAATCTTTTCTCTGTTACTTTCGGGAGCACTTGATCGCGCTCCGTCAGAAGATAGACAGTGCCACGAATGCGCCCTCTCCCGACACGGCCACGCAGTTGGTGAAGCTGAGCAAGGCCGAAGCGGTCTGCTCGCCAGACCAGCATAGTATTAGCGCGAGGAACGTCGAGACCGCTTTCAATGATATTGGTTGCGAGCAACACGTCGCCCTCGCCATCGGCGAATCCGACCATTGCTTCGTCTGTCTCAACTGGCGACATCTGACCATGGGCCACCATCAGTTTTAATTCAGGAACGAGTTTCTCCAATTGCTGGCGCATCGGTTCAATATCTTCAATTCTCGAGCAGACCACGAAGCTCTGACCATTGCGTCGTTTCTCACGCATGAGCGCTTCGCGCATGCTTGCAGGATCGAATGCTGTCAAGAACGTGCGAATAGGTTGGCGCCGAGCAGGCGGAGTGGCAATGACGCTGATATCTTGCAAACCGACGAGAGAAGATTGAAACGTGCGCGGTATCGGTGTCGCCGTAAGCGCCAAGACATGGCCGCTCTTCGATAGTTCGCGCAGCCTCGTTTTATGCGCGACCCCAAATCGTTGCTCTTCGTCGATCACTACAAGTCCGAGATCCTTGAATGCAATCCCTTTTCCGGCGAGCGCATGCGTTCCCACGACGATCCTAATCGTACCGTCGGCGAGCCCTTTTTTGACGGCTCTTGCTTCTGCAGGCGCAACGAGACGTGAGAGATGGGCAATTTCAACACCCAAGCCCGCAAACCTTCTCTGGAAGGTTCTCAGGTGTTGTCGAGCCAAGACAGTCGTCGGGGCAACAATGGCCACCTGCTTTCCAGAAAGAGCAATCGCGGCGGCTGCGCGCAAGGCAACCTCGGTCTTACCAAAACCAACATCGCCGCACACCAAACGATCCATGGGGTACCCTGAAACGAGATCCTGGAGGACTTCTTCGATGGCACGCGATTGGTCAGAGGTTTCAGTGAAAGCGAAACGTGCGGCGAAGCGTTCGTAAATCCGAGGGGGCGGCACGATGGGCTCTACCTCGGTGGACTTTCGTTCTGAGACGAGCGCCTTGACCCGCTGTACCGCCTCCCGAATTTCGGCCTCGATCTTCTGCCGCCTACTTATCCATGCACCGCCATTGAGTTTGTCGGGCTTGACCGCCTCGGATGACCCACCATAACGCCAGATCGAATCCATCTCGGTTACGGGAACCATCAATGCCGCGTCATCCGCATAGCTTAGTCGGATAGCATCTTCGTATTGCTCCTCATTGAGCGTTATCGTCTCGATCCCGTCCAACCTGCCGATCCCATGCTCGCTGTGAACGATGGTATCGCCTATTTGGAAACTCATATCAGTGAACTGAGCCGCCGCAGATGATGCTCCAGATGGATCTTCGCAAATCGACCGGCTGCCGAACACGTCGTAAGCCGTGACGACGACGACATTGGACATCTCATCAACGAAGCCGCCTTTGATCTCAGCCTTGATCGCAAAAATGCCATGCGGCGGCCCTGAAAGGATATCCTTCCATTTCTCGATGGCAATTGTACCGGACTGGAGACTCTGGATCCTACGTCGAAGTCGAGCGAGGTCACGATCCGTTGTAGCGACCAACAGAATCCTGTGCCCCGAGTCCCTTTGCTCTCGAACGAACTCCAGCATTGTCTGCGTAGGCTTACGAGAACCCGCAAAGAAAGGTATTGCGACCTTCTCATTCATGGGTGTGGGACGAATGATCGTTACCCGCCGCTCGCTGAGAAGATCCTGCCACTCGTCATCAAGGATAAAGAGACTTTCCGGCTTCGCTGCATTGTCTGCTCCTTTGCGCAGACTTCTGCGGCTCTCGAAAGCATCGGCAACTTGTCCCATCACATCCTGACGTCGCTCTTCTGCTCCCTCCTCCATTACGAGTGCAGCTTGGGGCCAATAATCGAAGACCGTTTCCAGCCTGTCATAGTAATCTGACAGACGATGCTCCATCCCTGAAGAGCGCTCAAGATGAGCATCATCCTCGCCCTTAAGCGAGACGACTTCAGATGCAGGCCCCAGAGTGACGCTTTGGACCTCATCTTCAGTACGCTGCGTAATAGGATCATAGCGGCGAATTGCGATGATCGACGTACCATCGTGCTCCACACGATATGGCAGCAGGGAATCTGCTGGAAACAAATCGACGACCTGCCCGTGAATGGCCGCTTCTCCGGGCTCGTCCACACGGTCATCCAGGATATATCCGGCGCGGCTCAGAAAATCTTGGAGCTCTTCGTACGAATACGCGCTTCCCATCATGAGAGTCAGCGTCGCACCGTCCCAGATATCTCGCGGTGGCACTCGTTGAACAACGGCGGCAGGACTGGTGATCAGCACGCCAGCCTGATCTTCCACAGACGTCATCTCACGAAGCGACGCCATTCTCTGCCCCATCATCTCACGAGAAGGCGACACGCTATCGTAAGGAAGGCAGTCCCAGGGCGGGAGCAGCAAAACCTTTAAATCAGGCGCCAGCCCCTTCACCGCTTTTGCCATCTGCTCTGCTAGGCGCTGCTCCTGTGCTATGTAAATCAAACGGCTTGGCCCAGCCTCTTCGACCATCTCGATGAGACGTACCGCACGAAGCCCTATAGATGACACCAGAGACAGAAAAGACGGTCCCATGTCCGGAGGGCCGACGGGCTTAGCGCGCATGAGGTTCTCTTGGGCTGAATATGCTCGGATCTCAGCATAAACGCCCAGTATCTGAGTCAGTTGCAGCTAGAGGCTTTTCCGCCTCAACAGAGCGCCAAGCCGTGGATTGCTGGTCTCAGCCTTGCGCATTTCAAACAAGGCGTCCTGAAGGATATCGATGGAAGCAAAAGCCTGGGCTCGGGATGCAGCAATCGTTGCCGGGTCGCGCGCGGAGAAACGGTCGGCATCGCGCACCAACTTCGTGCAACGCTCCTGCACGGTACGTAGCGCCTCTCTTAGACGCGGCGTCGATTGCCCTGCCATCTCATCGCAGGCCTTGAGCACATCACGGGCAAGATCTTCACCGGCATAAAGCCCCGAATAGGAGCGGATCAACCTGCGAACATTGTACAGAGATTGGCGGACTTCCTGCCGCAAAATGTTGTCGTCGCTCATTTCACGCTCCCGAAATGGCCAAGCGCGTCCTTCTGCTTGAATGAGGCTTTCTACACTCACAACCCTGACGGAGGCTTGGCTTTGCTTTCCGAGGTGGAAGTCATTTTGGTGCGGATCAATTCGTGCTCGGGTTGGGGCCGGAGTACCGCAACAGAATGCTGTGCGCCCTCACCTTTCAGAAGAGGTCCAGCAACTATTGCTGCGACGAACGCAAATGCGAGCACGACCAAAGCGACTCGCCCATAGAGAGCTGCCCATTCCCTGGCTATCATTTATCTCCCCTCAAGCTGCTTCGTTAAAAGAATCATAAGAGTCGCCGCTGCTTCGGCCAAGCTCATATGGAGAATTTCAAACCATGACGCCAGGAAACGCTCTATAGTTTCGCGCCCAAGCCGTGGGAATTGATGGAGATTTCCGAAAAATCCGCACAAAAATACTTTTCCACAGCATGGTTAATTCAGAATGATTTCTTATACTATGTTTCAGTTTTTCGCACAGTTGCAGTTCTAGTTCGCGAACAATTCGCCTTGAGTGGAATTGAACAGGACAACCGGAAACGATTTGATGTCTTTTTCGCCTGCCTATCGCGCTTCAAAGAGCCACCAAGCCCTCGGGGCTGATTTTTATGACATCGTCGCGCCGGCTCAGTTTCCAACTCACCTTCTCCGATACCGAAATCAGAGATGGGCTGCCCGTACAGGTCTCGAAGACCTGACGGATGACCGGTGGGTCAAGCATTTCGGCCTCTTCGAGCCTCTTCCCGGCAGCTTCGAGCAGCCGCTCGCTCTGCGTTATCACGGCCACCAATTCAGAACATACAATCCTCATCTCGGTGACGGGCGAGGGTTTCTTTTCGCTCAACTATACGACACGCAAGATGGCAGGTTGCTTGATCTCGCTACCAAAGGAAGCGGGCAAACACCATGGTCGCGCCATGCGGATGGCCGCCTGACGCTCAAAGGGGGTGTTAGGGAAGTCCTTGCGACAGAGATGCTAGAAGCCCTCGGCGTCAACACTTCAAAATCATTCAGCCTGATCGAGACGGGCGAAGAATTGGAGAGGGGCGATGAGCCGTCGCCCACGCGCTCATCAGTTCTTGTGCGGCTCAGCCACTCTCATATTCGCATCGGCACCTTTCAGCGCTTCCTTTACCTGGATGAGGTCGGCAATATCGGCAGGCTGCTCGACTACACCATCACGACTTATATGCCTGAGCTCTGGCGAGAGAGTGCGCCAGAACGTGCCTCAGCCTTCCTTGAAGAAGTTTGCCGACGTGTCGCACGCATGGGGGCAGAATGGATGGCTGCAGGCTTCGTGCACGGCGTGCTCAATACAGACAATATCAACGTCACCGGAGAGAGCTTCGACTACGGCCCCTGGCGCTTTCTCCCCGCTTATGATCCCGCTTTCACGGCTGCATATTTCGATGAAACGGGCCTTTATGCCTTTGGGCGCCAGCCTGATGCTCTATTATGGAATCTGTACAGACTTGCAGAATGTTTTCTGCCCATTGCAGAGCAGAGCAAACTGGAGGCGTCGCTTTCCGCCTTTCAGCCTGCATTACACCAGGAATTCCCAGCAGCCATTCTCCGCCGCCTCGGTCTACGCTCTCACAGCCCGGAGCGAGACGCACAGCTTGCCCGGTCCTTGTGGGCATTCCTGCACAACACGAAAGCTCCCTTCGAGCAAACATTCTTCGACTGGTATGGAGGCGTGAAGAGTCTTGGGCGCGCCGGGCAAAGCCCTTCGGCTGCGTTCTACGCCCACCCAACTTTTCAAGATTTCCGCGACGCTCTTGAAGACTTCGAGCCAGTGTCCCGATTGAAACTCGACCATCCCTACTTCGCGAGACTTACGCCCTGCACGATGCTGATCGATGATGTGGAAGCAATATGGGAACCTATTGCCAGTCGAGACGATTGGACAGCCTTCCGTTCAAAGCTGGAAGACATCCGCACGATGTCTGAAGCCTATGCAGCTTAGATCCATATCTAAGAGAAATAGTCGGCGGACCCAGCCCCGCAACATCTGATGTTCAAGGCGGACTTGCGGTTAGGAGAAGCGACAGCATTAGCAACACCAGCACTCAACTTTTGGCCCTTTTAAAGACCCGGGCCATTATTTCGGAGCGACGTTTGCACCTGCCGCCGCAGTCGAAGTGCCATCGGCTGATCCGCTCTGTGCATTACCGGTGCTGTAGCGTTGAATGGCCTGAGCCGTGCGCTGCCCATCACCTGGAATATGAGTGTTCATGACATAAGGAGGCCAGGGATCTGCTGTATGTACGACCTTATTCCAGGCCTGCGCTTCTCCCGCATGAAGCGTGACGGTGTCCCGACGCTCCATGTAATCCGCGCACGCCCCCAGCAACATGGCCGATGCACAAAGAAGCGCAAATAGAGCAAACCTACTCTTAGCGCTTGACGATTTTTTTGACGGCATTGCGCTTTCCTGGCTTCAAATCGACAATGTGACCATAAGGACCGATCACCCCTGCGCCTTCGGCAAAGCGCTTTTGCATATCCTTGTCGACCTCCAAGGAGCCGACGAGGAAGAACTCCAGATCATTGCTGGGCTTTGTCGAGTCGAGCGGGGTGCGGAGGGGCTGACCTGGCTTGCCGGGCTTCACGAGCCGTGGCGTTACGATGATGACAAGATCGGTCTCCTGCTCCTCGAAGGAAGAAGAGCTAAAGAGAGCGCCGATGACGGGAAGAGATCCGAGCCACGGCACTTGCTCACGGTTCTTGGAGTGAACGCTTTGCAAGAGGCCCGCCATCGCGAAGCTCTGGCCGTCTCGAATTTCAAGGGAGGTGCTGGCGCGCCGGGTGATGAATCCCGGAATGGATATCGATCCGGTGCTCACGCGGATCGACTCGTCGACTTGGCTGACCTCTGGCTCCAGTTTGAGATTGATGATGCCGTTCTCGAGCACGGTCGGGGTGAAGTTCAGACGAACGCCATATTCCTTGTAAGTGACGGTGATCTGATTGTCTTCGGCAGAAACAGGAATAGGAACCTCACCACCGGCCAGGAAGCTCGCCTTCTCTCCTGAGAGCGCGATAAGGTTGGGCTCAGCCAGGCGACGGGCAAGTCCCTTCTCTTCCAGGGCCTGGACAAGAATATCCGCGCTGATGCCGCCACCAAGGAAGTTTGCAACGATTGTGCCGAATGGCGTTCCGCCGCTTGCCAGCAGGGGATTGTATGTGATGCCGGACGTCCCAGTTTGCGGAGGGTTGAAGTTTCCGAGCGATATCCCGCGACCGGAAGTATCACCGGCACGACGCCCGAACCAGCTGATGCCGAGTTCGCGGCCAGCGGTTCGGTTGGCCTCAATAAAGCGGACCTCCAGCATGACCTGCTGACCGCCTGTCACGCGCAAAGCATTGATAACGCCGTCCGATCCATATTGCTGGGCAATCTCCAGAGCCTTGCGCAGGGCGATGCCATCCGGCACCGTCCCGCTCAGACGGAGGCGTCCATTGACCGTTTCCACGCGGATATTGGCCTGAGGGATGGTTTCCTGAATGGTTGCCGCAAGGTCCGGCGTATCGGCGCCGACTTCGACGTTAACTGTTCCAAGCAACGCGTCATCGGCACCATAGACCGCAACATTCGTCCGTCCTTCCGCCTTGCCGAGCACATAGAACGAGCTTGCGGTAAGCGGCACAGCTGTCGCGATATCGGGATTTCCAACAACCACACGGCCGATATCCATCACCGTCTTAGCCGTCAGGAATTGCCCCTGCGCAACGTTGATGTCGCCAATAGCGCGCCCCTTGTTGAAGCGCAGCAATCTTTCCTGGGCATGCACTGCAGTTGCAGTCCCCACGAATGCAACCATGAAGGCGAACACCGCAAAAGCCAGCCCGAACTTGCTCGGTAATGCGCGGCAGCGTGCCAGATTAAACCTCAAACGCATTTCTGAAAAACCGCCCCAAAAAGTTATATTATTCTATTTTATTTTGCTTCGCGAAGTCTAGCCTTTCAAAGGGCTTAGGACTCCTCAAGCTGTGAGCTTCTGTGGTTAAAGGTACGTAAAGAAAAGGCGGCCTAGTCCATCTGGCCTAGCTGCTACTTGCCGTCAGAGGCTGCAGTATCTGCAAGCAATTGCCCGGAGCATGTCTTGCGAGCACGGGCAAACCACTGCTACATCGGTGCAACGAATCGCTATTGTACAGCGGAAAATAAGCCTGGGGGTTTTGCAATGGGAGCACTCGAACGGAAGCTGGCAACGGCTTTGCTTGGCTGCGCACTCCCCCTCCTGGCGGCATGCAACAACACGGGCACCTCCAGCTTCGGGAATAGCGTCACTGAGCTCGAACTGCCCTCCTCTGTCGAGGCTTATCCCGACAGCGAGGTCTTCAAGGTTGCCAAGGTACAATTCTCAGAAGGCAATTATGGCCATGCCGCGCGGTACTATGAGCGCACCGTCGAGATCGAACCCAATAACGGCGAGGCGTGGCTGGGGCTTGCTGCATCCTATGACCGCGTGCGCCGCTTCGACCTTGCGGATCGCGCCTACCGCGAGGCAGGACGGCTCGTGGGAGACCGGGCCGAGTATTACAACAATATCGGTTATTCATATCTGTTGCGCGGCGATGTCGTCAAAGCTCGCAGCAGCTTCCTGAAGGCGCACGAACTCGATCCAACGAACGTCACGGTCAACAACAACCTGGACCTTCTGCGCGACAACATCTCGCGTCCCAGAAAAACTATCTAGGTCAGCAAAGCAGCCTTCTTATCCAATGAGACAACGGCGATCTTGCAATCCGCCGATCCTATGAATGCGATTTCACCATTCATATATAAGCAGTGCCGCGCCCCTAGGCTGTTCGGCTGAATAACACCTCGCGAAAGCTCTAGGCCATCAGGCTGAATAGACCAACCTGCGAAAAAGTTCTTTGAATGTTTGTAACACAGCCAAGGGGGCTTGTGGGGGGTCACGCCGAAAGTGCGACAGACCAGTCTAACAGACCAAGGAATGAAACGATGAAGTCTCTCCTGAAGCGCTTTTCGAAAAACGAGTCCGGCGCAACCGCCATTGAATACGGCTTGATTGCCGGTTTGATCGCAGTTGTAATCATAACAGCAGTAGGCCTGATTGGCACCGAACTTGAAGCAGTCTTCAACCTCATCCAGACCCGTCTTGGCACAATCACTCCCTAAACTTCAGCCCTTTCGTTTACCGGATTATTGCGGAGGGGGATTTCCCCTCCGTTCCTTTCTAGCTTTAGACATTTTTTACACCGTGCAACTGTCAAGGAGCAGGCATGACGATCCCGGCTGTTGCAGCGCTCACCGCCAGCCTCTGCTTCGCGGCAGCGACGATCTGGGCAGGCCTGATGGATCTCGCCACCATGAAGATCCGCAATGAACTCGTTCTCTTTCTCCTGGCCATCTATGCGGCATTGGCACCCCTTGCAGGGTTCGGAGCAGTGCAAATCGGCCTGAGCGCCGCTGTAGCGTTTGCTGCTCTCATCTGCACATTCATCTTCTTCAGCCTTCGATGGATCGGCGGGGGCGACGCCAAGCTCATCTCAGTCGTCATTCTCTGGCTCGGCGCCGAACACGTCCTCCCCTACGTTCTGTCCATGGCTATCTTTGGAGGCGTGCTTACGCTCATCCTCCTCCGCTTTCGCGCGATGCCGCTTCCAGCCTTCTGCAACGGCATACCTTGGGTCGAGAAGCTCCATGCGAAAGAGACCGGCGTTCCTTACGGCGTCGCCATTGCGGCAGCAGCGCTCTTCATCTTTCCAAGCACGCCTTGGATGAAAGTGCTGTCATGAAGCAGATCATCATCGAAGCGAGAGGAATTTAACGATGCTGCGCATCATTATTCTGGTGATCGCTATTGCTGCCGGCAGCCTTGCCGGCTGGCTTGCTTTATCGATGAGGCCGGGAGTGGCTGTCACGACCGTGCAGGCGCCCGCGCCGCAAGTTGCCATGATCGATGTTCTGGTAGCCTCCTCGGATCTGGGTCAGGGGCTGACCTTGAGTGACAAGGCACTTCGGTGGCAACCCTGGCCCGCCACGGCGGTTAGTCCTGGCTTCATCACCCGCTCCGAACAGCCCGAAGCTTTGAAAACGCTGGCGGGCGCCATGGTGCGCAGCCAGTTCGTTTCCGGCGAGCCGATCCGTGAAGACAAGCTGTCTCGCGGTTCCAACCTTCTTGCTTCCTTGCTCGCTCCCGGAAAGCGCGCCGTGGCCATTCGTGTATCGGTCGAAAGCACAGCCGGCGGTTTTATTCTGCCCAACGACCGCGTCGACGTCATTCAAACCGTCGCTCGGCCTGGTCCTAACCAGACCGAAAATCTCAGCCGGACGATCCTGACCAACATCCGCGTCCTCGCCGTGGATCAGAAGGTGGAAGAGGCCAAAGGCCAGGCTGCCACCGTCGGCAAGACGGCAACCCTCGAACTCAGCCCGTCCCAGGCTGAAGCCATTGCGGCCGGCCAAGCAACCGGTCTTCTCTCACTTTCACTCCGCTCCGTCGCCGACAACGGCGACGAGCCTATCCTGAAGCCGGAGAACGCATCAGTCCGCATTCTCAGGGCCGGCCAAAGCGAAGTCGTAAAGTTCTAGACATTCGAAGCGGTAGGCACTCCGCCGGAGCGATCCCCTATGACAGACCTGACCCTTGACATGGCAGACAATCTCTCCCGCCGGATCGCGGAACCGGATACGAACACCGTTTTCTATCCTGAAACGCTCTCTATGCACGCCCGCGAGGCCGTGCGGATTCCTCGGATTGTCATCGAAGCGTTCTGCGACACATCAGAAGTTGCTGCTGCCATTGAGAGCTCGGCTCGTGACCGCCTGATGGCCCGCACCCGAGTGACGGTTCGCATGGGCGGAGTTGCAGCAGCTATCGCGCATTACCAGCACGCCCCTACCCCAAGCCTTGTGATCATCGAGAGCCATTCTGCGGGTGATCTGTATCTTGCCGATCTCGACCGGCTCGCGGAAGTCTGCGACCCGGGAACCCGCGTCATGGCCATTGGCCACACCAATGACATTGGGTTCTATCGCGATCTGATGAAACGGGGACTGAGCGAGTATCTTCTTGCTCCCATCACGCCCGTTTCCCTGATTACCTCCATTTCAGGCGTCTATGGAGAAAGCAGTTCGGGAAAACTGGGCCAAACCTATGCCTTCATAGGTGCCAAAGGGGGTGTTGGGTCCTCCACCATTGCTCATAATATGGCATGGATGATCGCCCGGCAGCAGCAATCCGATGTTGTTATTGCGGATCTAGATCTCCCCTTCGGCACCGCAAGTCTGGACTTCAACCTCGATACCGGTCCCGGCCTTGCGGAGGCCATTCAGGACACGAGCCGTCTCGACGAGGTACTGCTCGACCGTTTGCTGACGAAGTGCGGCGATCACTTGAGCCTATTGTCTGCACCTACGGACCTCGAAAAATCCTATGACCTGGGTCAGCGCGAGCTTGAGGCCTTGATCGAGGTGGCGCAGTCGAGCATCCCTTTCACGATCCTTGATATGCCGCATATGTGGACCTCTTGGTCGAGGAACATGCTGACAGCGGCGGATGAGATCATTATCACGGCAGTTCCCGACCTCGCCAACCTTCGCAATGCCAAGAACATGATCGGCGTGCTGAAACAGGCCCGCCCGCACGATCCTCCGCCGAGGCTGATCCTGAACCAGGTTGGGATGCCCAAGCGGCCAGAGATCAAACCGAAGGATTTTGCCAAAGCAGTGCAACTCGAACCGATTGCCTGCATACCCTTTGACGCACACGCGTTTGGAACAGCGGCGAATAAAGGCCAGATGGTCGCGGAAATCTCATCCAAAGGGGCTGCACATAAATCCTTCCGAGAGATCGCGGATCTGCTCACAGGCAGGAAAGATGCGAAGAATACACGAAGGGGCTCGATCGATCTGGCAACGTTCTTCGGCAAGTTGAAGCGAAATTCGCTCCCTGGGAGAAAATAAGGTAGGCCACAGTGATATGACTCGGGCGATGCTCACAATGACCTGCAGAGTGATCGCAGGCTACAAGCACGGGCGCTTCTGGGGCCTTACCGCTGCATTCCAACGCAACCGTGATGGCGTCTCGGCCATCGAATTCAGCCTTTTCGCCCCGATTCTGATGCTCGGCTTCGTAGCGGTTTCTGACCTTGCATTTCTCGCCCAGCAGAAGATGTCGATGGATCATGTCTTAAGGGCCGCAGCCCAAGAGGCTATGAAGGACAAATCGGCAAGCTCGACAGCCCCTGAGGTGACGAAGATCCTGAACCTCGTAGCTGCCGAAGGTTTTGCTGTCGGCAGTACGACACCGGTAGGGGGAAAGCCGCCTCTCACAGTGAGTGCTTCGCGATACTGCGTATGCCCGGACAATATCAGCGGCCCTCACCTTCCCGCCTGTGCGGCAGTATGCACAGGCGAAAAGCTCCCTGTTGCCTTTTACGAGATCACAGCTGAAAGTAGGTCCACCAGCATGATCCTGCCGTCCACGGCTTTGAAATCGAAAATTCAAGTTCAAGTCCGATGAGGTTGATCCTCAACAGGGTGCTTCGTTTACGCCGATGCAATCGCGGGTCGACCGCTGTGGAATTTGCTCTTGTCGGGATGCTCCTGATCGGCGGGTCCCTGATCGTCATCGACGGCGGACGCGCCTTATGGATGTATCATAGGCTTTCGGATGCCATAGAGCGTGCTGGGCGCAATAGCCTCCTGCATCCCATGACCGATAATCAGATCAGCCTCGAGATTGAGAGGCAATTTCCAGAGCTTGGAACAGATACACCCTTGGCCGAGAGGCCGAAGGTCGAAATTACATCCGATCCGGATTTCAGAACGGTCAAGGTGAGCTTGTCTCTTAAAACCGTTGTACCGATTTCCACCGCAGGCACGTTGGATCTGTCGCTCAGACGCCGCTTTCCGAAAGCTCCCCCGCCGACCTCCTGATCTTGGAACTCTTGCGCTTTATTTGGATGGTTCGGCCTTTCCGACAGGCCTGCAGGTGTCGATGCAGGAGTACACTTGCTGTGCGGCTCCGTGATAGACCGTCGTCACCTGGTTTGCGCTGGCAGACACACTAATTTTCACATGCGCGATCTCACGTCCGGCTTCTCCCAAGACGATTAGGTTCGTCGCGCCGACCGCCTTTCCGGTGAGCACCATATTATACTCATCGCTCAGGGTGCCATCGACAATGCCCGGGTTCCCGATGATAATCGTCCGAGCTGGGTGCTCGAAGGTAAGGATTTTCGCGAAATCGAGCGCAACCGACAGGGTAGATTGCTCGGAACTGATGCGAAGGCGCGCGTCCGTTGATGACAACGCTCCCAGTGGCAATGACTCGTCCGCTCTGCTCAAGCCGGGAAGACCGAGTGCTCCCAGCACCAGCGCCGCAGCCGTAATCTTGAGAAGCGAGCATCGCATGAAGAATGTCCGATCGATTGGCATCATTCTTTGAAACCATTTCTCATGCTGTACAGGCAATTAGGCCATATGGCCGAACCCGATCCGGTCCGGTCCTAGACCATGAAGCTGAATGGACCCTCGTACCACCTAAGCTCTAATAAGAGCTTGGGTTGGCAACGCGGCTGAGAAACGGGCCGCTTGACCAGGGGAAGACGAGGCTTTCATCATGTTCGGCAAGAGGAGCCTGCAAGAAGAGGGCTTTAGAAAAGCCCCTGCCCGCTCGCAGGACTTGCAGCTGGACCAGCATCTTTCGACATCAGCCTCTGCCCCTCTGAGACAAACTCCGCCCGTGAAGTCGCCCCCCAACGCCTCTTCTGCTTCGCCCTCAGGTTCTCCAGGCCAGAGCGATGCTTCCGCACGGGCGCACGGAGGTCGCAAAACAGATGAATACTACAGCCTGAAAGCACAGGTCTTTGCGACTCTGATAGAGGCCATCGATGTCTCGCAACTCGGAAAGATGGATCTTCGGGAAGCACGGGAAGCCATCGGCGAGATCGTCAAGGATATCGTGACGGCGAAGAAATTCGTCATGTCGATCGCCGAACAGGACGAACTTCTGCAGGATATCTGCAACGACGTTCTCGGTTATGGCCCACTCGAGCCCCTTCTGGCCCGCGACGACATCGCCGACATCATGGTGAACGGTGCGGGTACGGTGTACATTGAAGTCGCCGGCAAGGTACAGAAGACCGACATCCAGTTTCGCGACAACGCTCAGCTTCTGCATATTTGCCAACGTATCGTGAGTCAGGTCGGCCGCCGCGTCGATGAATCCAGCCCCATCTGCGACGCTCGCCTCCCAGATGGCTCGCGCGTCAACGTCATTGCCCCGCCCCTGGCTATCGATGGACCGACCCTCACGATCCGAAAGTTCAAGAAGGACAAGCTGACGCTCGACCAGCTTGTGAAGTTTGGGTCGATTACTCCCGAAGGCGCCACGATCCTTGAGATCATTGGCCGCGTACGTTGCAACGTGATCGTTTCTGGCGGCACCGGCTCAGGCAAGACGACATTGCTGAACTGTCTGACGCGCTATATCGAGCCAGGGGAACGCATCGTGACCTGCGAGGATGCGGCTGAGCTGCAATTGCAGCAGCCGCATGTGGTTCGCCTTGAGACACGTCCGCCGAACATCGAAGGCGAAGGCCAGGTCACCATGCGCGATCTCGTCAAGAACTGTCTGAGAATGCGCCCTGAACGTATCATCGTAGGCGAGGTGCGCGGCCCCGAAGCGTTCGACCTGCTCCAAGCCATGAACACTGGCCATGACGGATCCATGGGCACTCTGCATGCGAATTCTCCCCGCGAGGCGGTTTCCCGCATTGAGTCCATGATCACCATGGGTGGGTACAGTCTCCCATCCAAGACGATACGCGAGATGATCGTCTCGTCAGTTGACGTGATCGTTCAGGCTGCACGCCTGCGCGACGGATCGCGCCGCATCACACATATTACCGAGGTCCTCGGACTTGAAGGCGATGTCATCATCACTCAGGACCTTTTCACCTACGAAATCCTGGGTGAGGACGCAAAAGGCGATATCATCGGGCAACATCGCTCTACAGGCGTAGGACGCCCCCGTTTCTGGGACAGAGCCCGGTATTATGGAGAAGAGAGACGCCTAGCCGCAGCCCTTGATGCTGCAGAGAAAGCCGCTGGCTAGAACCGAGAGGGCAAGTATCCGATTATGCTCATCCCCGAACTTATTCCCGTCTACATCGCCTTGCTCGTGACCTTCTGCGCCGGTGGCGTAGTCATTACTCTCTTCTATTCCTATTTCGAGCGCCGCTCGGACAGCTACAAGCGTTTCGCAGCCATTGCTTCGTCCGGCCCATCCGTCAACCGCTCGGCAGAGAATGATGAAGCCAAACGGCGTAAGGCTGTCGATGTGACACTGCGCGATCTTGAGGATAAGCAGAAGATCAAGAAGACTTCCAAGCTCACGCTATCCGCACGAATTCGGCAGGCCGGCCTGAACTGGCCTCTGAAAACCTATTATTTAATTTGCATCATTGCAGGATCACTATCCTTCGTGGCGTCCTTAATCGTTTTCGGGCTTGGCCCATTCTCTTCTGCCGCCTTCGGACTGACTGGTGCTCTGCTGATCCCCTACCTCTACGTGAATGGAAAGAGGAGCAGTCGTTTCAAGAGTTTCTCGATGGAGTTCCCGAATGCCGTCGACGTGATCGTACGCGGCGTCAAGGCAGGTCTCCCTCTTGTGGATTGCCTGCGCATCATCTCTCTGGAAGCACAGGAACCTGTCAGAAGCGAGTTCCGCACGATCATCGAGGATCAAACGCTAGGTCTACCGTTGGATGAATCGGTTCAGAAGCTCGCCGAGCGTATTCCTCTTCCGGAGGCGAACTTCTTCGCCATTGTCATTTCCCTGCAGAGCAGGACGGGCGGCAGCCTGTCGGAAGCCCTATCGAATCTTTCCAAGGTGCTTCGCGAGCGCAAGAAGATGAAGGCCAAGATCAAGGCCGTGAGCTCGGAGGCAAAGGCTTCCGCAGGCATCATCGGCAGTCTCCCGGTGGTCGTTGCAACCCTGATCTATCTTACGTCGCCGGATTATATCAGCCTTCTTTTCTCCACGACCGTTGGCAACATCACACTTGCCGTTTCCGGCTTCTGGATGCTGGTCGGCTGTCTCGTCATGCGCAAGATGATCAACTTCGATTTCTGAGGCATGCCATGAACCCTGCTGCCCTCCTGCCGAATCCCGACTTGATCATCGCCTTCTCTGCCGCCATCTCCGTCTGCGGGGCTATCCTCGTTGTTTCCTGGCCTTACTTTGCTCGAGACCAATTGAGCGCTCGCATGGTCCAGATGGCGAATGAGCGCGAACGGATCAGAGCGCGGGAGCGTGCCCGTCTCAATGCCAAAGCCAAGACGCCTTCCCTTCGCAGCGAACCTAAGAAGCTATTCAAGGATATCGTAGAAAGGTTCGATCTCGCCAAGCGCGTCGAGGACGGCGATCTTGCCCAAAAACTGCGAATGGCAGGCTATCGTGGCCAGAGTCCCGTCGTCACCTTTCTGGCGGTACGCGCGATCGCGCCTATCGCAATGTTTTTATTCGCTATCCTATATGTCTTCATCGTTCTTCGTCTCCAGCACCCGCTCTTCGTGAAACTGGGCATTGCCGTCGCTGCGGCATGGCTTGGCTACTTTGCGCCGCAACTTTATATTTCGAACAAAATCAAAAAGAGGCAGGAAGCCATCCGCAGATCTTGGCCGGACGCGCTTGATCTTCTGTTGATTTGCGTCGAGTGCGGCATGAGTGTCGAGAGCGCATTGCGCAAGGTTTCAGATGAAATCGGCGCTCAATGCGTCGAGCTTTCCGAGGAGCTCAGCCTGACGACAGCCGAGCTGTCATATTTGCAGGATCGTCGAAAGGCTTACGAGAACCTGGCGGAACGCACCGGCCTCGATGGGGTCAAAGGAGTTGTGACCAGCCTTATCCAGTCGGAAAAATACGGCACCCCTCTGGCGCATTCTCTGCGCGTGCTTGCGCAGGAGAACCGGGACATGCGTATGAACGAAGCGGAGAAAAAAGCCGCGGCCCTGCCGCCCAAGCTCACGGTTCCGATGATCCTATTCTTCCTGCCGGTTCTCTTCGCCGTCATCATCACACCGGCGGCTATCCGGATAGCAAACCTCTGATGAAACCTATGGCTGTCTGTAGGAAGGCCTAGTCCACTAGGGACTGGCCGCAAACTCGGCCTCTTACTCGACAAGTTGCACGATCTGGCCCGTCAAAACAGTCTTTGTCCCAGCCCCTGCGCAGGCGGCTCCCATCTCAATTCTTGAGTTGCCCGTAAAGGTGACCGCATCGGCGATGATCTGGAGGCAGCTCGACTCAGCCCTCGTTGTCCCAAGAAACTCGATCCGTGAGCCCGGCAGGTAGACCGCACCTTTGATGCTCGTGGTACTTGAGTTGCCGTTGATCCTGAAGACCTCGCCGCATTCAAGCGGCGAGTCCTCGCAACTCGCACCAAAGAACACGAGACCCGAATACGGTCCGGCGGTTGGAGCAGTCAGGTCAAGATCGGCGGAACCAGAAATTTCGGCAGTCGTGTTATTAGCGAAGAAGAAGGTTGCGCCGTTCGACTTCAGTGTGGCCTTGTTGTTCACCTTCATATTGCCGCCGGTGATGATATAGAGCCCTGGCCCGAAGGTGGCAGTTGCGTTGGACGCAACCTCGATCCCATCACAGAAGACTGAATATGCGCCATAGACCGGATGTGGGTTCTCCTTCGGGAGGATCGACCCGGATACGGTCCTGTTCTGGCATGTATAACCCGAGACGGATGGCTCAGGGACATCTGCATAAGGATCAGCGGCTGGGGGAGCATTCTCCTGCACACTGGTGCAAACTTTTAGGTCCAGCAGACTGGGGGATGGGTTCTTGACCGAAGATCCGCCTACCGTGCTGATGCAATCAGCAGTGAGATCTGCTGTAGAGTTTGGCATGTAATAGGCGTCGGACTGAATGGAGTTCGAGACAACGCTGCAATCGTTGAGTGTCACGCTGGTGTTGCCGGACACTTCAACGGCCCTCGATTTTGTCACAGAAAGAGCGACCACGCAGGCAGGAGAACCTCCGATGAGCTTGGCGACCGCACGCGCCCTGATCTCGATAGGAGCATCGGAGAAGATCGAAGACAGAAGCCGTGGCTTTGTCTCGGAAAGAATGACCTCCACAGCGTTGTTGTCGCCAACCGATCCGCCGGCAAGCGGAGGGTTATTTACAGTCATGTTCACTGCCGAAAAATGGGTTGTCCCGGACGCCGGATCCGCATCGGACATGACAGGCATAAAGCCAGAGGCCGATGCCACCTGAACAGCTGCCTGCTTTAGAAGGGCCCCATCTTCCCCGACTCTCTTGCGAACGGTGGATGCATGCGCGGCCACGTCCGCTGCATGCTGCAGCTTTCGCTGCGTATAGTACCAATACCCAGTCTCGCCTCCCAGAGCCATTCCTCCGATGATCACCGGCGACATGATCCCCATGGCAACTGCCGTCGCACCGCCCTCCTCTTTCCAGAGCTTGCGCATCCGCAGCACGACATCTGATCTATTCATTCGGGATTGGAGTAGCGACATCATTCACATGCTCTCCTTGGGCGGCTCCAGGGGCTCTTACACGCCTAAAGCCAGCCTAGGTTAGCAGGCAGATTGGCCCATTTCAGGATAAGGTTCCATTCGCCTGAATGGCCTAGGCCACGTGCGCTATGCAGGCATAGCCTCGTCCAAGCTGGCTATCACATCCCGCGCAGCACGTGCCGCTTCACATGCCCTCTTCAATGCCATGGATATATCGCCGCCGGTTTCGCATTCCCTTTCGAGAGCAGTACACAATTCTGCAAGCTCAGAGAAACCCAGAAGAGCGGCTTGTGATGTGATCGCATGAGCCGTCTTCGCGATTTCCCGGCGCTCCAAACTCATGAAATCTTGAGAAGCAAAGGTTGCCCTCAGCTGCTCATCGAGCCGCCGAAGCCAATGCGAAATTCCTTCCGCGCCGATGGTATCGCGAAAATCGGCGAAATGCTTCTCTTGAAAGAAATGTCCGTCGGAAGGGCTCGCTTCCGGAGCGACGTGGTTTTCCGCGCAAGGAAGCCATTCGCTCATCTTTCGCAGCAGATCGTCCCGCCGGATCGGCTTCCCGATATGATCATTGAATCCTGATTGCAGGCAGTCACGGACCTGCTGCGGCAGAACGTTCGCGGTCATCGCAGCGACGAAGACATTACGGCATGGATGGTCGAGCGCGCGTATGGCACGTATGGCGGTCAGGCCATCCATACCCGGCATCTGAATATCCATCAGCACGAGATCGTATGATCGGCTTTTGATGCTCGCGATGGCTTCTTCGCCATTGGAGACGACATCCACAGTGTGGCCTGCGGCTTCGAGCAAGGTCTGCGCCAACTCGCGGTTGATATCCACATCTTCCACGATGAGAACGCGAGCTTGCTTCGTCGTCAGCGGAATATCCGCCGGTGTCGATTGCGATACCGGCATTTCCCCATGCGGCAGAACCAGTTCTATCCAGAAGGTTGAGCCCTTCCCGAACTCGCTCTCTACCCCTATCTGTCCTCCCATCAGCTCCACAAGGCGCTTGGAAATGGCAAGTCCTAGTCCGGTACCGCCAAACTCCCGGCGAATGGAGGGATCACCCTGAGAAAAGCGCTTGAACAGACGGCTATGCTGCTCCGGCGCGATACCGATGCCGGTATCGCTGATAGAGATCCGGATTAGCTCCCCTGATGGAGTTGCGCCCTTACAATCGATCCTCGTGATGATGTGACCTTCTCGCGTGAATTTCACGGCGTTGTTCAGAAGGTTCAGAAGCACCTGCCGCAGCCGTGCTTGATCGCCCAGAACGATCTTGGGAATGTTCTGGCCCCACGCGATCCGAATTGGAACGCCCTTCTTGCCTGCGCCGCTCGTAACGATGGAGACCGTATTGTCGACGAGAGAAATCAGCGAGAACGGCTCGATCTGCAATGCAATCTGGTCGGCCTCGATGCTGGAGAAGTCGAGGATGTCGTTTGCAACTGTCAGAAGCGCGGAGGCTGAAACCTGGATCAGATCCGCATAACGCCTCTGCTTCGTGCTGAGCCTCTCATCGAGAAGCTGCTCAGTGTAGCCGATGATGCCATTCAAGGGAGTTCGGATCTCATGGCTCATGGAGGCAAGGAAGTTCGTCTTTGCCTGGCTCGCGATATTGGCTTGGCCTAGAGCCCTCTCGGCCAAGTCCTTGGCCGCAGTCAGCTCTTTCTCTCGATCCGCGACAGCCTTCGCCATGCGGTTGAAAGCGCGTTCCAGGATGCGAACCTCGCCGGATCCCTTATAGGACGAGCTTACGTTGAAGTCCCCATGTTCGAGCGCCTCCGCTGTCTGCACCAGACCACGCAAGGGCCGTAGAATGAGTCCCTCGACGCCCAGCATGCCCAACAGCAAGGATCCGCCTATAATGACAAGGATCAGGAACAGCCGGTAGCGCAGCGCCTCATCGATTGGCCCGATCACCGATGCCCTGCTCAGGCCCACGGCTAGAATGGCGTCCGTTCCTGGCAGCATCCTGAATACGAACAGGCGCGGCACACCTGAGAGGTCATCCAGTTCAGAGCCACCTTGAATTCCGCCTAGAGCCTTGCTGACCACCTCATGGCTCTGCAAATTACGGCCAACCAGCTCATTTCTAGGCGGGTGATGCGCGACAAGCGATCCGTTGCGGTCAATGACGAGCATATTGACGTCAAGGTTCGAGTTCAGTTCCTTAACGGAGCGCTCATCCAAAATTCCTGGATCGATCTCTGCGGAAACCACCGCAGCAATCTGTCCCCCATCGAGCACCGGCATGGCAGCAGTTAACCTGACCTCCCCTGTGACGGCACTGGCGCTCAACTCGCTCAAGGCAAATGCCTCACCCTTAAGGACACGTGCGAGGAGGTCTCGCCTGAGAGCATCCGCGGCTTGATCCTGGGCATGCGCGCCACAGATCTCATTCCCCTGGAGATCCGTTACGCGCAGCGATGTCATCCACCGATACATGCCGAAATGCCGCTGAACCGCGCTGACGCATTCGGGACCTCCAGCTCGTAAAGCCGGCGTCTCGCTGAGATGATGCAGGATTCCCTCGGCTTCCTCGATTGCGCGGCTTTGCCGTTCGACAGCATATGTGATGAGGATATCGGCTCTCTCACGCGTGGCTTCGATAGCGAGCTTGCGCTCATCGCTCGCGAACTGCACGAGGGCTGCGCTCAAAGGCGCCAAAGCGGCGATGCCAATCAGAAGGAAACGCCAGATCAGGCTATCTCGAGGCAGCTTAAGGAACCTCGCGCCCGCACGCATCATGTCAGTTTACTCCAATCACCGTCATCACATACCTTGATGGGGGCTATGTGCTGCTCATCAGGTTACGACTGCGATTAGGGTAAGGGCGCGCGCCAGCCACGGCAGCTGCAGCACGATTGTTGACGCCGAAATACCGAAAGATTGCCGCCATATGGATTTTCACCGTCCCCTCGCCCAATCCTAGAGCCAGCGCGATTTCCTTATTCGTCTTTCCTTTTACGAGCAGATCGAGGACATCCCGTTGTCGCGGGGTTAACGGGCTTGACGCCTCCATAGGTTCTGTAACATGAGCAGAAGAAGGCTCCGCCTTTTCAACGAGGAACCTGCTCGTTTCTTCATCGGAGGTTTCGACTGCAGAGGAGATATCGGCCAAGCATGGAGGGACATAGATCCCGCCATTGAAGATCGTCTGAAGAGCCGCAGCAAGATCAGTGATGCTCAGGCTCTTGAGCATGTAACCATGCACACCCGCTTCCAGAGCGAGAAGAATGTTGCGACGGTTGCTTGATGCGGAAATCACCCCCACCTTGGCGCTGGGAAAGCACTCTCGAACTGCGCGCAAGTTGGTAGGCGTTCTCATTCCAGGCATGGAAAGATCGAACAAGGCGATATCGATATGGGAATTCTCCCCTAATCGCTCGAGCGCCTCATCAAAAGAACCGGCTTCTATGATTGTCGAGAAGCCGAATTGCCGGCTCAAGATAGCCCCGGCAGCCATCCTAAAATACGCATCATCATCGGCGACTAGGCCGATGCGCGCAGGCGCCCCCATCAATACTCCCCCCTGTTATAAACCCTGTCTGATCGACAAGGACAGGATAAAAATCAATTCTTTATAATTACCTGTTTCAACTTGCCGCACCTTAAGCATCGATAGCAATAAGATACATTGTTCCAAGTTGTCCGATGGTTTCTATTAAGCGCATATTTGCAAGAACTCTAGAATGCCCTTCGGAATCTAACATTAGGCTCCTCGCCTTGAGAGTTCAGTCTTGCTCCCAACTCAATCTCCATGAAACGCAGCGACTGCGCCAGATAGGACTTATACGGATTTTGACCCGCTCTCAGACCTAGCTAACTTGGCACAATATGTTTCATAGTTACACAGGCTGTGGCGCACACTTCGCTTGCATACATGCAAATTAATGCTCTGTATGTTGTATTCTTACTGACAAGTCCATAGGCATTTGAGAGGGAGAATCCGACGCTCCCTGTGCGATAATGCAATAAAACTTCAGTGAAAGGCAGGTATCGCTGCCCCTAGACTCCTTCTCTAGAGCCTTGGAGGACGATAAACTAATTGGAAGTTGATTTCGTGAGAGTCTGGACAAACGCCTTCCAGCATTCCGCCTCATCAATCACCGATTACCAAAGATCCGGGCGACCTAAAGCATAAAGCCAGACTTATTCACGGCGACCGCATCAATCCAGCAGCCCGCAATGGCAGTCCATTCCGGTCGACAAATTGCGGCGGAATTTGGCAGGAATAATTTTAGCCAGAATGAGTGTGTTCAATACACTCGAGCAATAGACCATCTGCCGAACATAAAAGCAGGTGAAGACCCGCATCAGCACATCCTTGGTTTCGTGCTACCTAGCAAAACCTTGATGGCCTAGCAGATATCTAAAGCGGGACACTTTCTCTTGGCCCCGCCCTCTGTTTACAGTTCCTAGATGTTAGGCCCAAGCTGCAGTCTGGCAGGCGCGCTCGTAAACCTCCTTGTACTTGGAAGCGGAACTATCCCAGCCATGAGGCCTCTTCATTGCTGCTCGCCGCATAGCGGAGAGGCGCGGCCTTGAGCGAAATGCATCAAGCCCTCTCTTGATGGCATCCGTAAACCGATGGAGACAGGGTTCGCCGAAGAGGAACCCATTGACGCCGTCTTCGATGGTATCCGCCAAGCCGCCGGTTCTATGGGCAATCGGCAGAGAGCCGAAACGCTGCGCATACATTTGGCTCAGGCCGCATGGCTCAAAGCGTGATGGCATGAGAAGGAAATCGCTGCCAGCATACATGCGACGCGCATCGCCTTCGTCGTAACCGATCCTGACGCCGACGGAGCCCTGATGGCGCCGAGCCAAGGCTTGAAGTTCAGCCTCGAACCGTGCCTCCCCCTGCCCGATAACCGCGATTTGGCCACCCTGCGACACAATTGTTTCAGCTGCGGAAATAGCAAGATCGACGCCCTTCTGATGGACGAGGCGCGACACGACAGCGAACAAAGGTCCGTTGGAAAGAGCGAGCCCAAAGCTCTTGCGAACGGTGTTGGCATTCGCGCGCTTCCCGCGAAAATTTTCTGCGGAAAACCGGCTGACCAGATACGGATCCTTGCTCGGATCCCAGCTCGGATCGATCCCGTTGATGATACCATCCAGGCGGCCCTGTCTTGCACGGGTCCGCAAAAGCCCATCGAGACCGCAGCCGAATTCAGGTCGCGTGATCTCCTGGGCATATGTCGAGCTCACTGTGGTGATGTGCGAGGCATAGAAGATTCCTGCCTTCAGGAAAGACAGCTTGCCGTAGAATTCAACACCGTTGATATGAAACGCAGCATCGGGGATGCCAAGGCTCGGCAGACGATCGCGTTCGAACAGTCCCTGATAAGCAAGATTGTGAATGGTCAGGATTGTCGGGATGTGCTGACCACGCCATGCGAGATAAGCGGCCGCCAGACCCGATGGCCAGTCATTAAGGTGCAGCAGGTCTGCTTGCCACAGCGGATCGCCATTTCCACAAGCGATGTCAGCCGCGGCCAAGCCAAGGCGCGCGAAGCGGATATCATTGTCGCTCCAATCCTGCCCGAAGGAATCCACATAGGGCGAGCCGTCGCGCTCATACAATTCCGGACACAAGAGTACGTAGACGGTCAGCCCGTCCTTGGTCGTGCCACGCCCCAGACCGCACTCCGGAATTCCGAAGGATGCCGGAAGGCGAGCAATTTCTTCAACAGCTCCAATCTGTGAGAGCACCTGACGATAGCCAGGTATGAGGATGCGCACATCGTAGCTGTGCCGCAGTGCGCGGGGCAATGCCGCAGACACCTCACCGAGACCGCCGGCTTTGATGTAATCGGCTATCTCAGAGGTGACGAAAAGGATGGATTGCTTGCGTACTACTGAAATCGAAGGCCGACGATCAGAATGCAGATCGGCATGTGAAATCGTCGCGAAAGCCGCACCGGCTTCCGAGTGAAGTGTTTCCAACATGTTACCACGATGGCGCGCTCCCCAGTGACCCCTCGCGCCTACAGAAGGTCGGGCTTTTAACGCGTAAAGGTCGAGAAGGTTCCGCAGAAAATTTCGGATATTTTTGGCTACCCGGTCCCTCTGCCGCCCTATTGCCGAGCTTCACCTATCTACTCATCTGAGTCTTCGACCATGCAGAAGATCCACACAAGCTTGACTATATTTTTCGGGCCCCTCGGGAACCTTGCATAGCGAAGCTCGTTCGCATGTGCCCCGAACTTTTGGAGATATCATGCGGCGAATTCACCCGATGCCTTTTGGGGCTGAAGTCACCAGTGAAGGTGTGCGCTTTGCGCTGTGGGCGCCGACGGCAGCGGACGTCAGGCTCGTTCTCAACGGGGCTGAGCATACTATGGATAGGGGCGGCGATGGTTGGTATCGCCTCTTAACCCCAGAAGCTCAGCCCGGAAACCTCTACGGATATAAGATCGACGGGAATCTGATCGTGCCCGATCCAGCCTCCCGCTTCCAGCCAGACGATGTGCATGGGCAAAGTCGCGTAGTCGATCCTCACTCGTATGAGTGGGGAGATCAATCTTGGTCGGGGCGCCCTTGGGAAGAGGCGATTGTTTATGAAGTGCACGTGGGCACGGCAAGTCCTGAAGGGACATATGCCGGTCTCATGACTAAACTCGAAGCACTGCGCGATCTAGGGATCACCGCGATCGAGCTAATGCCGATCGGAGAGTTTCCCGGTCGTCGCAACTGGGGCTATGACGGGGTGTTGCCCTACGCTCCCGATGCCGCCTATGGCGAGCCTGACGATCTGAAGCGTCTCATCGACCGCGCTCATCAACTCGGAATGATGATGTTCCTCGATGTGGTCTATAACCATTTCGGCCCTTCCGGGAATTATCTCCATGCCTATGCGAAATCCTTCTTCACGGAACGGCATCCGACACCATGGGGCGCGGGGATCAACGTGGATGGTAACGAAAGCAGTACAGTCCGCGACTTCTTCATTCACAATGCGCTGTATTGGCTGGCTGAGTATCACTTCGACGGATTGCGGTTCGATGCAGTCCACGCCATCGTCGACGATAGTGAACTCCATTTTCTCGAAGAGCTTTCTACGCGCATCCGTCAAAACTTTCCCGGGCGCCGGATCCATCTTGTCCTGGAGAACGAAGCCAATCAGGCGCGCTGGCTTGAGCGGGACTCCAGTGGACGCCCACGCTTCCACACAGCCCAATGGGCCGATGACATCCATAATTCCTGGCACGCTCTGCTGACCGGCGAAAACGAAGGCTATTACGAGGATTATGCTGATGCACCTCTCGCGCGCCTGGGTCGCGCGCTTGCGGAAGGCTTTGCCTATCAAGGCGACCCTTCTGCTCACAAACCTGGCGTCATCCGCGGAGAGCCATCGGCACATCTGCCGCCGGCAGCGTTTGTATCATTTCTCCAGAATCATGATCAGGTCGGGAACCGTGCGTTCGGTGAGCGTCTCTCTCACCTCATTCCTCCTGACCGTCTTGGACTGGCGCAGTCCGTCTTCCTTCTTTCGCCGCATATTCCGTTGATATTCATGGGCGAGGAATGGGCTGCATCGTCACCGTTCCAATTCTTCGTCGATTTCGAGGCGGATCCGGACCTTGCCAAAGCCGTCTGCGAAGGGCGCCGAGGCGAGTTCAGGCATTTCAAAGCCTTCTCCGATCCTGAGACCGCCAAGAACATTCCCGATCCAACGGACAGAGCAACCTTCGAACGTTCGAAACTCGATTGGACAGAGATCAGCCGCCAGCCTCATCGAGAAGCATTAGTTGAGACAAAACGCTTGCTGCAGCTGAGGAAGGACGAGATCGTGCCTTTGCTCAAGAGCGAGTATCGCGGCTCACGCTATGCCACGTCTCAGAGCATTCTCGATGTAGTCTGGATCTTCGAGAAAGGAAGCCTTCGCATTCTTGCGAACTTCGGTGAGGAACCTGTTTCATCTGACATTGGCAGTGGCGGCGCACGATTGCTCTGGTCCAATGCGGATCACGCACTCGCCAATGGTACTATTCAGCTCAAACCGTGGAATGGAATCATCATGAAAGAGGCATCCGCATGAGCAAGCTGGATGCTCTCCTAGAACGCATGGCCGGACTTGTCGGGATTTCCCCGAATTATGCAGATGCTTTCGGCAGAAGGATCGAGACTAGCGAGGAAACGCGAAACGCTATTCTGGCCGCATTAGGTCTCGGCACCGGGTCAGAAGCTGAAGCGCAGCAGAGCCTTGCTCGACTGGAGAAGCTGAAGAGCAGTCCGCTTCCTAGTGTCATCACCGCTCTCTCTGGAAGTTTATCCGCGATCCCGCTGCAGGGTGAGCTTGGACCTGCTCAATGGAGAATTACCGAGGAAGATGGAACTCAGCATGAAGGTATGCTCACAAAGGGAGAGACTGCGTTGCAGCTCCCTGCCCTGCCTATGGGTTATCACCTTCTCCAAGTCGGTGATTTGGAAGCCACTCTGATCGCATCTCCTGAAAGCTGCTGGCAGCCTGAAGCGTTTCGGGATGATAAACGTTTTTGGGGTGCAGTAGCTCAGGTTTACTCGCTGCGATCTGAGCAGGATCTTGGCATCGGCGATTATTCTGATGTCGCACGCCTAGCAGAAGGTGTCGGCGGACGGGGCGGATCTTTCCTAGGACTCAGCCCTGTTCATGCCCTTTTCGCAGCCGATCGCACGAAGATCTCTCCCTACTCTCCCTCTTCCCGACTTTTTCTGGAAGCGCCCTTCATTGATCCAACTGTAGTCGAGGGCTTCATCGAGAGCGGTGCTAAGCAGATTCTGGAGAAGCCTGACGTACAAAAGCGCTTAATTCACCTTCAGAACGCTCAGTTTATCGACTACCATGAGGTGTGGGCTATCAAGCGTTTATTGCTGGATACCCTATGGAGCCATGTCCAGCAGACCATCAAACATCCTGAATTCGAAACCTTCCGAAAAGCAGGAGGGCAAGCTCTTGAAGCGCATGCTACCTTCGAAGCTCTATCCGAGCACTTTCGTGAGCAAGGGTGCAACTGGATTGGCGACTGGCCGGAAGAATACCAGGATATCCGCTCCTCCGAGGTCGAGCGTTTTCGCTCCACGCATGCGGAGCGAATTGAATTTCATCTCTGGCTGCAATGGCTCGCTGATCGGCAATTAGCCGAGGCCGCAAAACGCGCAAGGGCGGCAGGATTATCGATTGGGCTTTACCGTGACCTCGCCGTCGGAGCCGATGGCGGCGGTTCCGAGATCTGGGCGACACCTGAGCGGTTCGCTCCCCGCCTTGCCATTGGCGCTCCACCCGATCCTCTCGGGCCACAGGGGCAGAATTGGGGCCTTCCTCCTTTCAACCCTCTCACTTTGGAGGAGCAGGGGCTAGCAGCTTTCCGTGATCTGGTTGCCGCGAACATGCGCCACGCTGGCGCAATCCGCATAGATCATGCTTTTCAACTTCAGCGTCTCTTCCTCATCCCCTCGGGTGCCGCTGCCTCACAGGGGGCTTATGTCGATTATCCTTTCGAGGCGATGCTTGCGGTTCTGCGTGTCGAAAGTCATCGCGCCCAATGCCTTGTGATTGCGGAAGATCTTGGCACTGCCCCAGAGGGTTTTTCCGATGCCATCATGGCATCGGGCGTGCTCAGCTACCGAGTTCTGCCTTTCGAGCGCGAAGGGTCGGACTTCAGGAAGCCCAATGACTATCCACGCTCAGCTCTTTCCGTTCTCACGACCCACGACCTTCCAACCTTCAAAGGCTGGTGGCGAGGTCTCGACATCGATCTGCGTCAGACACTGGGCGTGTTTGATCCTGAGGCAGCATCCGACGAACGAGAAAAGCGGCAGATTGATAAGGAGAGCTTCGCTAGAGCTCTGACGGAAGAGGGTTTGCTATCTTCCGCCGATCTTCCGATAGAGCCTCCGCTTGAGGGAACCGTGCGCTACCTTGCTCGCACCTCTTGCGTCCTCATGGCCTTGCAGATTGAGGATGCGTCAGGCGAGCTGAATCAGCCCAACATGCCTGGGATGGATGATGGACATCCCAATTGGCGTCGACGTCTCTCGAATACCATTGAATCTATCGTGTCTTCCAACAGCCTTCTGTCGAAACTCTCCACGGCACTCGCAGAGGAAAGACGAGATGCTCACAGCCGAACGAACATCCTGGCTTCGGCTCCGCCTCGTGCCACATATCGGCTCCAGTTCCATAAGGACTTCACCTTCGACGATGCCGCCAAGATCGTTCCCTATCTGGCGAAGCTCGGGATCAGCCATGTCTACTCGTCGCCTATCCACACGGCCACTCCAGGTTCGACACATGGCTATGACATCACGGATCACTCCGCCATCAATCCTGAACTTGGAGGAGAGGAAGGATTCCGGCGGTTATCAGACACACTCGCCGAGCATGGATTGAAGCTCCTGCTCGACATCGTGCCCAACCATATGGGCGTGGGCGGGGAGTCGAATGGCTGGTGGCTTTCGGTTCTGGAGTGGGGAAAGCTGTCACCGGTGGCCGATGCTTTCGACATCGACTGGGAGAGACCTGGCGCACGTGGCAAGCTCATTCTGCCGGTTCTAGGGAGCACTTATGGCGAGGCCTTGGAAAACGGCGAGCTACAACTGAAGTTCGATGCGGATGAAGGGAGCTTCAGCGTGTGGCATTGGGAGCACCGGCTCCCTATCTGCCCTTCGACTTATCCGTTGGTTCTCGATTCCGTTCTGGCGATCTTCAACGGCGGAGCCAAGACCACTGAACTACTCACGCTGACGGAGCGTCTGCGCACGCTGGCTGAACCAGCTTCGGACGCTCATCTGTCTTGGCCGGAAGAAGGAGATCGGCTGAAACGCCGTTTGAAGGAAATGGCTGCGGCTCATCCGGCAGTCAGAAGAGCTATCGACGCCGCGCTGGCGAGCCTCAACGGCACACAAGGCGTTCCTGATAGCTTCAATGCCCTGCATCGGCTTCTGGAGGCGCAAGCCTACCGCCTGACTTACTGGCGGGCGGCTTCAAGCGATATAAACTATCGCCGCTTCTTCGACATCAACAATCTCGCCGGCATGCGCGTGGAAATTCCTGAAGTGTTCGCGCGCACTCATAAGCTCATCACCCAATTGGTAAAAGACAATCGCGTCCATGGCCTGCGGATCGACCATATTGACGGCCTGGCGGATCCTGAAGGTTACACTCGCGCGCTGCAACGACAAGTCGGACCCGGCTTTTATGTCGTCGTCGAGAAGATACTTGAGCCTGAAGAGCAACTACGCCCTTGGCCGGTGGCCGGCACAAGTGGATATGATGTGCTCAACCTGATTGACGGCGTTCTAACCAACCACGCAGCGGAAGAGGCGTTCGAGCGCATCTACCGAGAAGCATCAAACATTTCCGATGATTACGATAAGCTCCTGAAACGGGCTAAGTTCGACATCATCCGGGTCAATTTTGCCAGTGAGCTAGAGGCTCTGGTTTTAGATATCAAGGCAATTGCTGACGCCAATCGACATACGCGCGATTACACGACCTATGCCCTGCGGCAGGCGTTGGTAGAGATCATCGCCGCTTTCCCGGTCTATCGCAGCTATATTACCGACAGAGAAGCCGCACCGGCCGACGTTCAATTGATCGAAGACACCATCAAGACAGCAAAGCAAACCAGCGCCCTTCCCGATCATAAGACACACGATTTCGTCGAAGCCGTCCTGTTGGGTAAATCCGCAATTGCCGACTTTACAAATACCCGACAGTTCAAGCGACGTTTCCAGCAGTTGACCGGGCCAGTCATGGCGAAGAGCCTGGAGGATACGACGTTCTACCGATATGGCCGCATGATCGCATTGAATGAAGTCGGTGGCGATCCTGGACATTTCGGTCTCACGTTGCAGGATTTCCACGAGGCGAATGCTCAGCGTGCCCGTGATTGGCCTTATTCAATGATCGCAACGGCCACCCATGACACGAAGCGCGGCGAGGATGCCCGGGCGCGACTTCTGGCGCTCTCGGAAATGCCGGAGGAATGGGAGGGAATCCTAAGGCTATGGCGGGAGACCGTCTCTCCTCATCTTTCGGAGGTCGGTGGCACTCTCGCTCCTGACGCCAACGATCAGGTGATCCTGCTGCAAGCCCTCTTGGGCGCCTGGCCTCTGGAGCTTCTCGAGGCCGATGATGACGCTCAGCTGAAGAATTTTCATGAGCGCATGAAAGGTTTTGTCACCAAAGCTCTGCGGGAGGCGAAAAGACAAACCAGCTGGATCAGTCCCAACGCAGCTTATGAGGAGGCTGCGCAAAATCTCCTGCAAGCCGTGCTTTCCCCAAAGAGCAGCATTCTTGATCGGCTTCGCCCCTTTGCCCGGCGTCTAGCCGTGCTGGGCATGCTCAATGGGCTGTCCCGCACTGTGTTGAAGATGACCCTGCCCGGCGTACCTGATATCTATCAAGGTACGGAATTCTGGGACTTCTCTCTCGTCGACCCGGACAACCGGCGCCCTGTCGATTATGCACTTCGCGCTCAAAGCCTTGATGGAGAGCCTGACCTGGAGGCGTTGCTGACGCACTGGCATGATGGCCGCATCAAACAACAGATCCTTACGGCGTTGATGAGAGACCGGGCCGAAACTCCTGGGCTTTATGCCGAAGGGGATTATCAAGTCATCCAGGTCGAAGGCGAGCGTGCTTCTCAGGTCGTCGCCTTCTTCCGAGGACATGGGGACGAGAAACTCGCTGTAATCGTGCCTCGACTCTGGACCAGCCTGCCTTCAGCAGAGCAATTGCAGTTTAATCAAACAGCCTGGCTTGGCATGAGTGTCTCTCTACCTGAAGGCCACTGGCGGAATGTGATAACAGGATCTTCCATTCAAAGCGGTGGCGATGGGCACCCGCTGAGTGCCATCCTGTCACCCTTCCCCTTTGCTGTTCTTAAGCAGGCATAGAGAAGCGATAGGGATGGATGCCCTTCTCTCACTCATTCATCTGGTCGTGAAATTCGCCCGCCCCATAATCGTGTTCTCTCACGAACAAGAACGCCGCCTGGCGAACCCGCCCATGGCGGCGGCAGGACGATCAAGGGGATAGCATGGCCCAACGCAGGGGTGTATCGCGAAACTTAGCGGAACGTTCACTCGAGCCGCAATCAATTGCCGAGATCATCGCTTCGGGGGACCCCTTTTCCGTTCTTGGTCCTCATGAGACCGCGCCCGGCACGTGGGAAGTTCGTGCTATTATTCCCGACGCTGATCATGTGACGGTTCTGGATCGAGATGGAGAGACAATCCTGAGCTCTATGGAGCGAAGGCTGTCGGAAGGCCTCTTCGTTGGCACGATAAAGGCCGACCAAAGGCCGGATTACCGCCTGCAGGTCGAAAGGCAGGGACATACGGAGGTAAGCCACGATCCCTACAGCTTCGGAACATTCCTGTCCCACAACGATCTGATAGATCTGCGCAACCCTGGCAGCGATGCGGTTTATACGAAGCTAGGTGCCCATCATCTCGACCTCGGTGGGATCCAGGGTTTTCTCTTTACTGTCTGGGCTCCCAATGCGCGCCGCGTGAGTGTGGTCGGCGAGTTCAACAGCTGGGATGGGCGACGCCATCCCATGCGGCGACGGCACGAAGGCGGTGTCTGGGAGCTTTTCATCCCCGATGTTGCTTCGGGGCAGGGCTACAAGTTCGAGATCGTAGGTCTTCACGGCAACCTTCTCGCCTTGAAAGCCGACCCCATCGCGTTCACAGCCGAGAACCCTCCGGCCACTGCTTCAATTCTCAAAGGAGCGCCGTCCTTCAAGTGGAAGGACGATGAATGGATGAAGTCTCGCGCGGCCACGAACCAGCGCAAGGCCCCCATGTCGATCTACGAGTGCCATCTCGGTTCCTGGGCTCGAGTGCCCGAGGAAGGCAACCGCTATCTCACCTATCGCGAACTTGCAGTCAGGCTCATTCCTTATGTGAAGGATCTCGGCTTCACGCATATCGAGCTTCTGCCGATTACTGAATATCCTTTCGACGGCTCATGGGGCTATCAGCCGATCTCTCTTTTTGCCCCCACGAGCCGCTTCGGAACACCAGAGGATTTTGCGGCCTTCGTCGAGGCAGCCCATGCCGCCGGCATCGGCATTATTCTCGATTGGGTACCGGCACATTTCCCGAACGATCCGCATGGCCTAAGCTATTTCGACGGCACGCATCTTTACGAACACGCCGATCCACGCCTCGGCTTCCATCAGGATTGGGGCACCTACATCTACAATTACGAGCGGCAGGAGGTTTCCACATTCCTGGTCGCGAATGCCCGTTTCTGGCTAGAGCGTTATCATCTCGATGGGCTCCGCGTTGATGCGGTCGCGTCGATGCTCTACCTGGATTACTCACGCAAGCCTGGAGAGTGGATTCCGAACCGCTACGGCGGCAACGAAAATCTCGGTGCTATCGATTTTCTGCGCCGCATGAACGAAGTGGCCTACGCTTCAGCTCCAGGCGCCGTTACCATCGCAGAAGAATCGACGGCATGGCCCGGTGTGTCCCAACCGACCTATACAGGGGGCTTGGGTTTCGGCTTCAAATGGAACATGGGATGGATGCACGACACCTTGCGGTACATCAGCAAGGATCCTGTTTTCCGTTGCCATCACCACCATGATCTGACCTTCGGCCTTCTCTACGCTTTCTCCGAGAACTTCATCCTGCCTCTCAGCCATGACGAGGTCGTTCACGGCAAGGGCTCGCTCATCCGGAAGATGCCAGGCGATCAATGGCAGCGTTTCGCCAATCTGCGCGCCTATTTCGGATTCATGTGGGGGCACCCTGGCAAGAAACTCTTGTTCATGGGTGGCGAGTTCGCTCAGGAGCAGGAGTGGAACCATGACCACAGTCTCGACTGGCACCATCTGAGTGATCTCTACCATAAGGGAGTTCAGACGCTTATCCGTGACCTCAATCATGCCTATCGGACAATTCCCGCCCTGCACGAAAGAGATTGCGAATGGCAGGGCTTCGAATGGATCGTCTCTGACGACCGGGACAACAGCGTCATCGCGTGGCTGCGCCGCGGCGACAAAGAAGATTCCATCGCAATCGTCGTTTCGAACTTCACCCCCGTCGCACGGGAGGGATACCGGATCGGCGTTCCCGTTTCAGGCTTCTACCGCGAGGCGGTGAACACGGACGCCTCAATTTATGGCGGCGGCAATGTCGGCAATCTTGGCGGCATTCTTGCTGAAAAAAGAGAAAGCCACGGACTCCCCTGTTCTCTCTGCCTCACCATTCCACCCCTTGCGACGCTCATTCTCGTCCTCGAAAAAACCTGATCCACCCACCATATTGTCGAGCTTTTTTGCGGGACTTCATACCACTTTGCGCGTTGTTGACCTGAACTGATCTGCTCCGCTTCCCGAGACATAATATGAACGACAAAGTCGCCGCCAATGAACCAGCCCCAGCCGAGATTGTAGCGCCGAGCGTGCGGCGTACATCCCGACTTCGCGAGGGTCTTCCCTACCCTTTGGGCGCCACTTGGGACGGCCTCGGCGTCAACTTTGCCCTCTTCTCAGCCAACGCCACCAAGGTCGAGCTGTGCCTGTTCGACTCGGAAGGCAAGCGCGAACTGGAACGGATCGAGCTGCCTGAATATACGGACGAGGTCTGGCATGGATATCTGCCTGATGCCCGCCCTGGCACCACCTACGGCTATCGTGTCTATGGACCTTATGAACCCGACGCCGGGCATCGGTTCAATCACAACAAGCTGCTTCTCGATCCCTATGCGAAGCAAATTCTCGGCGACCTGAAATGGGATCCCGCGCTTTTCGGCTACACCGTAGGTTCACCGGATGCCGACCTGTCATTCGACGAGCGCGACAGCGCACCCTTCATGCCGAAATGCCGGGTGATTGAATCGGCATTTACATGGGGCAATGAACGCAGGCCCCAGACCCCCTGGGAACGTACCATCATCTACGAAGCGCATCTTCGCGGCTTCACCATGAAGCATCCCGCGATCCCAAAGGACATACAAGGCACGTGCTCAGGCCTGATGCACCATGAGTCCATCAATTACATCAAAAGCCTTGGCGTCACCGCCGTAGAACTGCTGCCCATTCACGCCTTCGTCGACGACAGTTATCTGATCGAAAAAGGCCTCCGAAATTACTGGGGCTACAACACCATCGGATTCTTCGCACCTCAGCCACGCTATCTCGCGACCCCCTTCGTGAACGAAGTGAAGGAAATGGTCAGCCATTTCCACGATGCCGGCATCGAAGTGATCCTGGACGTGGTTTATAACCACACGGCGGAAGGAAACGAACTCGGGCCGACGCTTTCCTTCAAAGGCATCGACAACTCATCCTATTATCGCCTTGCGCCCGACAAGCGGTACTACATCAACGACACCGGCACCGGCAACACCGTCAATCTGAGCCACTCGCGCGTTCTGCAGATGGTGACGGACTCCCTGCGTTACTGGGCGCAGGAGGTTCATGTGGACGGCTTCCGCTTCGACCTCGCTACCATTCTTGCCCGCGAACCTCACGGCTTCGAGGAAGACGGACGCTTTCTCGATGCCGTCCGACAGGATCCGGTGCTCAGCCGGGTGAAATTGATCGCGGAGCCATGGGATTGCGGTCCGGGCGGCTATCAGGTCGGCCGCTTTTCGCCCGGCTGGGCCGAGTGGAATGACCGGTACCGCGACACGGTGCGGGCCTACTGGAAGGGCGAGGATGGAAAGCTCCCGGAGCTTGCCTCTCGCCTCACCGCTTCCGCCGACCTCTTCAACAAGCGCGGACGCAAGCCTTGGGCGTCAGTGAATTTCGTCACGGCTCATGACGGCTTCACGCTCCATGATCTCGTATCGTACAATGACAAGCACAACGAGGCGAACGGCGAGGACAACAGGGACGGCCACGATCATAACCTGTCCTGGAATCATGGCGTAGAAGGCGAGACGAAGGATCCTGAGATCCGCGCCCTGCGCTACCGCCAGATGCGGAATATCCTCGCCACGCTGCTGTTCTCCCAAGGAACACCCATGCTGCTGGCCGGCGATGAATTCGCTCGTACCCAGAGGGGCAACAACAATGCCTATGCTCAGGACAACGAAATCTCCTGGATCGACTGGGAGGGCGTAGATGAGGATGGCGCGGAGCTTTTCGAGTTCACGCGCAAGCTGATCCAGCTGCGTCAGAACCTGCCTATTCTACGCCGGGGACGTTTCCTTTCCGGTGTTTATAACGAGGAGCTCGACGTCAAGGACGTGACGTGGCTTACGCCGGATGGGGATGAGATGACCCCTGAGCATTGGGAGGATCCGCATGCCAGATGCTTCAGCATCCTGCTCGATGGCCGCGCGCAACCGACGGGCATCCGCAAACGCGGTACGGACGTTACGCTTCTCCTCATTCTCAACGCCCATCATGACGTTGTGAAGTGCAGGTTGCCCGAGGTGACGGGCGGACGCGCATGGGCATGTCTTGTCGATACGAATAAGCCAGAGCTGGCATTTCCGGCGCCGTTCAACTTCGGCAAGGAATATACGGTGACAGGCCGATCGCTGCTTCTGTTTCAGCTCCAGCCGGAGGAGCAGCCCAAGCAAGAGAACAAGCGGAGGGCCTGACCGGCCCTTCTCATCCCTCTTCGAGACATGAACGGTAAAGATGCGCGTATTGCCTGGCGGGTCTTGACCAGCCGACCTCCGCTGCCATGCCGTTCTGCTGCAAGCGGCGCCAAGTCTCACTCTCAGACCAAAGCCTTTTTGCTCGAATTACCGCATCGGTGAGACCGCTCAGATTGACAGGCGAGAACTGGAAGCCTGTTGCAACGCCCGACGCAATGGCCATTTCATTGGCATCGATCACCGTATCGGCCAAACCACCGACGCGGGAAACGATGGGGAGGCTGCCGTAATGCATGGCGCAGAGTTGCGTTAGACCGCAGGGCTCGAAGCGAGAAGGCACGAGCAGTGCGTCACTTCCCCCCTGAATGAGATGCGCAAGGCTTTCGTCATAGCCGAAGAAGCATCCGACTTGACCAGGATAGACGATGGACGCCGCTCGGAAGCTCTCTTCGAGGGTCTTGTCTCCAGCGCCCAGCAGCGCGAGTTGCGCCTTGTCCGCAAGGAGGGACGGCAAAGCTGCAAGCACAAGGTCCAAGCCCTTCTGCTCGGACAATCGGCTCACCACGCCAAAAAGCATCGCGTCAGGATCTACCTCCAAGCCCAAATGCTCTTGAAGGGCTTCTTTGTTGACCTGACGCCTGCCCAGATCACCCCTCGCGAACGGCGCAATCAGGGAGCGGTCTGAAGCAGGATCCCAAACGCTCTCATCGATCCCGTTCAGAATGCCGGATACATCCCTGGAACGGGAGCGCAAGAGACCATCGAGACCCATTCCACCCTCAGGGGTCTGAATCTCCTTCGCATATGTCGGAGAGACGGTCGTGATGCGGTCGGCAAGCCGCAATCCTGCCTTCAGGAAGCCGATCTGCCCGTAATACTCGACCCCATCCACGGTGAAGGAATGAGGAGGCAGACCCAGCTCGTAGAGTATATCCGCTGGAAAGATGCCCTGGAAGGCGATGTTATGTATCGTGATGACCGTGCCAGGACGAGGCATGTCGCCGTAATGCAGATAGGCCGGTGCAAGACCAGCCTGCCAATCGTGAGCATGCACGATGTCGGGAACGAACCCTGGCACTGTCCCCTGCCCGATATCAGCAGCGATCCGCCCGAGCGCGGCAAAGCGCCATGCATTATCCGGCCAGTCGCGACCATCCGGCGTCAGATAAGGCGAACCTGGGCGATCATAAAGATGAGGGGCATCGATGACAAAGAGATCCAGCTCGTTCGCCTTCGCAGAGACGAGGCGCACCGTTCCGCCGAAGAGATCGGGATATTCACGAACGGTTTCGATGCGCTCCAGAGTCTTCAGGACGGCGGGATAACCGGGCAGAAGCGAGACGACATTCACTCCCTCGCGCGCCAAGGCGGCGGGCAGCGCGCCGGCCACATCGGCCAATCCTCCTGTCTTGATGATGGGAAAGAGTTCCGATGTGACGGATAGAACGTTCAATCGGCTCATCCAGTGAGCCTGTCTATCATGGGTCTCGTGATGAGGCAGATCCCGCGTTCGGTGCGGCGGAAACGCCGCGCATCCTCCTCCGGATCTTCGCCGACCACCAATCCGTCCGGAATGCGTACGCCACGGTCGATCACCACATTCTTCAGCCGGGCTCCCCGACCAATATCGACGTAGGGAAGAATGACCGCACCTTCCACCTCGGCATGGGAATGGAGATGGACGGCCGTGAAGACGAGCGATTGGCGTAAGGCTGCCCCGGAAACGATGCAGCCGCTGGAAACAAGCGAGTTGATGGCGTGGCCTCGCCGGCCCTCCTCGTCATGCACGAATTTGGCAGGGGGCCAGGTTTCGGAGAATGTCGAGATCGGCCAATCACGATCATAGAGGTCGAGAGAAGGGACGATAGCCGTCAGGTCGATATTGGCCTCCCAATAGGCATCGACAGTTCCGACATCGCGCCAATAAGCCGGCGCATCGCTGCCACCGGCCTCTGCACCGGAGCGAACGCAGGAATTGGAAAAGCGGTGGGCAATCGCTTTCCCGTGCTCGACAAGATAGGGGATGATGTCCTTACCGAAGTCGCGGTTCGAACCGGGTGTCGCCGCATCCCGCCTCAATTGCTCGAACAGGAAGCGCGTGTTGAAGACATAGATCCCCATGCTGGCGAGGGCCATACTGGGATTACCCGGAATGCCAGGGGGGTCTGCGGGCTTTTCCAGGAACGAAATAATGCGGTCCGACTCGTCGACTCCCATCACCCCGAAACCTGTAGCCTCCGCGCGCAGAACCTCGAGGCATCCGACGGTCACGTCCGCGCCGGAATCCACGTGCTGGCGGAGCATGATCTCGTAGTCCATCTTATAGATGTGATCGCCCGCAAGGATGATGATGTATTCCGGGTCGATGCTCGCGATGATGTCGATGTTCTGATACACCGCATCCGCCGTTCCCTCGTACCACATGGTTTCGGAAACGCGCTGGCTCGCGGGAAGAATATCGAAGCTCTCATTGCGCTCGGAGCGGAAGTAGTTCCAGCCTCTTTGCAGATGCCGAATGAGGCTGTGCGCCTTGTACTGCGTTGCGACGCCAATGCGGCGAATACCGGAGTTCAGAGCATTGGAGAGCGCGAAATCGATGATCCGTGTGTTGCCGCCGAAATAGACTGCGGGCTTTGCGCGAATGTCGGTCAGTTCCATAAGTCTGGAGCCACGTCCGCCTGCAAGGACGTAAGCCATGGCATGGCGGGCAAGAGGCGCGGAAGCAACGCTCGGGCTGGGCAAGATGGGGTCCTCACATCAAAAACAGGGATATGTCCTGCTTGGTAGACTCTAAATCCGGCTGGAAGTTCTCTTTGCCTGTCCTGAAATTCAGTATTGAATACCTGATCCTGAAGCCTTCGCTCTGCATCGAGCGAAGGCTGTGATCACCCTCAAGTCATGTCGACGTCTTCGTAGATCGTCTCCGCTTCGGGGCAGTGATTGTCTCGCCGATGGGGTTACTGACTTCAGCCGCAGTTTCTACCACTGCCGCTGCAGTGCTTTTCCGCTTACGGGTCTTGGGAGCGGAAGGGCTCGTGAGCACCTCGTCCAGAGTCTGACTGGTCATTCCAAGAGGCGCGGCGCTCGTTTCCACGGGTGCCTCTTCGTGGCCTCCGACGACCGGATACGATTCCTGCGTATCACCGGAAGCGCCACTCTCCTGCCCGAGAAGCTCCTGCTCGGCCCTATACCAGTATTCGTCCGCGCGGTCCGGCATGCTTCCATGCATGATCCATAGTTCATATGCCCGTTCCCGGATTCTTTGTTCAAGCTGCTTGTCCATGATGACCCTTTTTATCCTCGAGCGTGCCCTGTTCTGGGAGCGGCTGACCAGCCGCCATTTACAGGGCCGCTAATCCAACGCCCGCAAGCTGCATAAGTTATTAGGCAGCCTCGCCGAATGACAACGCCTCGGACCGGGAAGCTTGAGGTTTTAGGCCTCATTCGCGGCTTAATTTTTAAGCGGACGGTAAGGAACAGGCCCAGCCTAGGTACAATATCTCAGGACCGGGAACCTTGGCTTCACTACAGAGTTGCCGATGCAGTTCCCTCATGGCCATGAGCAACGTGCATTTTATTGATGAAACCAACGGGCTGACCGGATCCAGCACAGGCTTCAAATCGGAGCCTGTAAGCGCTCGTCCAATTCTGCAAGCCGGCAGCAATTGTTGGCGCATTGCGCCTGCGGACAAGGCGGCCGCCCTCATCGACGGTGAAGAATACTTCACCCAGCTCGAAGCCGCCCTGCGTCAAGCGCAGCGCTCAATCATGATCATCGGGTGGGACTTCGACGGGAGCATTCGTCTGCGGCCTGATGTCAGCGCTGAAGCGTCTCCTCCGCTCGGCCCCCTCCTACGCGCGCTCGTGGAGGAGAAGCCGGAGCTTGAAGTTCGCATCCTGGTCTGGAGCATTGCCGTGGTCCATGCTCCAGGCGCACCCGGCCCACTGATTTTCGGAGCCGAGTGGCAGGACCACCCTCGCCTTCAGCTGCGCCTGGACAAGCATCATCCTCTCTATGCAGCGCATCACCAAAAGATCGTCTGCATTGACGATAGCCTTGCCTTCGTCGGCGGCATGGACCTGACCGTCAGACGGTGGGACACAAAGGAACATTCCTGCGATAACCCATATCGCCTGCGGGAAGACGGCACGATCTACGACCCCGTCCATGACGTTCAGATGGTTGTCACAGGAGCCGCCGCTCATTCCATCACCGAACTGGCCTATAGCCGCTGGAAGGTTGCGACCGGCGAAGAGATCAGCTGCACGCCTTGGCCTGTTTTGGATCCGTGGCCTGCAGATCTTGAGCCGGATTTCATCAATGCTCCGGTTGCCATTGCCCGTACCTATCCTGCCTGGGGCGATCAATGCGCCGTTCAGGAGGCTTCGGTGCTCAATCTCGACGCTCTCGCGGCGGCGAGAAAGTCGATTTATATCGAAGCGCAGTACATGACGGCGCCCAGTATCGGCGATGTTCTGGAGCTGCAACTTGCCAACCCGGACGGGCCTGAGGTCATCGTGATCCAAACCCACGAGTCGCATGGCTGGGCTGAAAAGAGAGTCATGGGCACGAACCGGGATCGGCTGATCCGCCGCTTGCGTAAAGCAGATCGCTACAACCGGCTCCGGGCATATTTTCCTGTCGTGCCCTCGAAGGATGGCTTCTGCCAGGTCTTGATCCACTCCAAGCTGATCATTGTCGATGATACATTTCTAAGGATCGGCTCATCGAACCTCAACAATCGCTCCATCGGCCTCGATACGGAATGCGATCTCGCCATAGAGGCTACGAACGACCAGATGCGTCAAATGATCGGCCGCCTGCGGGATCGCCTCCTGGCGGAGCATCTCGGAACGGACCCGGAGATTTTCGCTGATGCCGTCTCCAAGGAAAGCGGCTCATTGATCGCCGCTATCGAGCGTCTGAACGTGAACGACCGGCGCCTGCATGTTTTCGATGCGATGTTCGACGAGGGCCCGGCAGAACCGGCTGTAGGCACAGGCCTTCTCGATCCCCTGGAACCTTTCGAGCCGCTCCGCTTCCTGAAGCGTTCCAGCGAATAATTACCCTCGTGCGGTAGCCTCGACCAAGGCCCCTCGGACATGGCTGCGACGGAAGACGAGTTCGGTCAGCAGGAAGACCACGATTCCCATGCACAGCGGGATCAGAAAGTAGACGAACCGGAAAACCAGAAGAGGGCCGATCAGGTCTTGGCCTGGAAGAAGGTACATCACCACACTCTCGATAACCCCGAGACCGCCTGGCACATGGCTGATCAGGGCTGTTGTGTTGGCGATGACATAAACCGATGCAACGCCTACATAAGCCACATCCGTAACGGCGGCGAGAGCCTGGTGAAGACAGGCGGCGACACAGGCGAAATTGACCGAGCCGATGATCACTTGCCCAATGGCAAGGCGCAAAGGCGGCATGTCGAGTTTCCATCGCCAGATCTTCAGAGACTTCCGCACGAATGCGGAAAGCACGAGGTAGATCGCAGGCAAAGCCAAGCAGGCTATGCCGAGCACGATCACGATAGATTGCGAGAGGCCCGTGATCTCGACCGCAAGGCTTGAGCGCAGCAGCAGCGCCGCGCCCCCGAGCACCAGGAGCCCAAGGCCTACGGTGGTGCCGCAAAAGACGATGATCTTCGCCACCTGCTCGGCGTTCAAGCCCCAGCGCGTGTAGAACCTATACCGAACGGCACCGCTGCTCAGAAAGGCAAGGCCGATATTATGGCCGAGCGAGAGGCTGGTGAACGAGGCCCAAAGAGCCTTGTAATAGGGCAACGGATGGCCCACGTAGCGCAGAGCAAGGTAATCGAACCCACTCAGGCATATGTAACTTGCCGCGGCGAAGCCGCCCGCCGCAACCAAGCGCCCTGCCGGAATGGCGAAAACCGCTGCAAGGAGCTCATCCATGCTGTAGCGGCTGAGCGTGCGGTAAAGCAGGAAAGCTGCGAGGCCGATGGCGACAACCGCGATCAAGGGCTTCCAGATTTTCCGCATTTCCATCCCTACTCTAAACTCTAGATAGCCTATGGCAAAGCTTGCCTTTCCTGCCTTGCCGATATTGACTTAGGACAAGCACTCCCGATGCGTGACAGTTCCGCTTACTCGTGGAGATGCTCTACACCGATTTTGTGCCCCCTGACGGGCATCACTTGGAACTCCACCATGAGAGGGAGGTGGTCCGATGCGGCGCGGGCCATGGGCGAGCGCACGGATTCGACACGCACCACATGGATCGAGCGGCTGACGAAGACGTGGTCGATCCGAAGCATCGGCATTCTAGAAGGAAAAGTGGGCTGTGCGCGGTGATGGGGGATGGCTGCCTGGACGTCTCGAAGGCGAGACGCCAATCGTTGATAGGCCCTGGAGCGAGGCGATGCATTGAAATCCCCCAGCAGGATGACCGGCTCGCGGCAAGCTGGATGACCGAGCCATTGTGGCCCGAGAAGGCGCTCCACCTGCGCCAATCGCTCATTACGGCGAAGACCCAGATGCGTCGTGATGACCTGCACATCCGTCCCGCCGAAATCGATCGATGCCCAGAGGGCGCCTCGCGGCTCGGGAGCCAAGCGACCCGTCCTACCCGGCAGTGCTCCTGCTTTGAGCAGATGAGAGGGGCGGTGCGTCAGGATAGCGTTGCCGTACTCCTCCTCCATGACGCGCAGGCTGGCATGGAAATGCATCTGCATGCCGAGAGCCTGGGCAATTGCGTGCGCCTGATCGATGCCACCGGTGCGTGCCCGCCTGACATCCAGTTCCTGAAGAGCCACGACGTCGGGCTCATATGCTGCGATCACATCGGCAATGCGCCCCGGAGAGAGCCGCCCGTCCGTTCCAAGACAGCGGCGCACGTTATAGGTCAGTATACGCGGCACATGGCCTCCTTTCTGCAGGGAACGTCTGGCAGGCGGGCGAAGCCCCGAAAGGCAGCCTCAGCAGCACTAACACCTGAAAAGCCCAAGATTTCCATCGGAGCGGTCGAGCTTGGCACTCGGCAAGGCGCTGAGGGTCCGAGAGATGGCAGGGCAGCAAGCCACCTGCCTCAAAAGAACGGGAGCCGTGCGTACATCCGGCACTGGCTCCCGTCTTTCCGACCGGTCACCCGAGCAACCGGATCGGGTCAAGATACGCCCAAACCCATGGATGGCGGCAACGCATAGGAGGTATGAAATTGACTCCTTTGAGGAGCCTCCCCTCTTGCGAAGACCCAGTGGCTTAAGGCACTGACCGAGCCTGATGGAATGCGCCTTGGCCAACTTCGACGGAAAAGGGATTTTTCTGGCGGTTCAGGCAGGTTATGCCCTTCCCTCGACAGGCGAACGGAGACGACATGAGCGAGCAGTTCTCTCTTCAGAAAGACAAGATCCGGGTGCTTCTGCTCGAAGGAGTGAACGAAAGCGCTGTCGAGCTGATCCGGTCGGCTGGCTATACGAACATCACCTATCTGAAGACCGCCCTCGACGAGAAGGACCTGATCGAGGCTCTGCAGGGCGTTCATATTCTTGGGATCCGCTCCCGAACCCAGCTCACCCGCGAGGTCATCGCCGCTGCCAACCGCCTCATCGCGGTCGGCTGCTTCAGCGTCGGGACGAACCAGGTCGATCTCGAAGCGGCTCGACAAGCCGCAATCCCGGTCTTCAACGCTCCCTTCTCCAACACACGCAGCGTAGCCGAACTCGTCATCGGCGAGATTGTCATGCTGCTGCGCCGCGCCTTCCCAAAATCCGCCGCGGCTCATGCGGGCAACTGGGACAAGTCGGCCATCGACAGCCATGAGGTGCGCGGCAAGACACTCGGCATCGTCGGCTACGGCAATATCGGGTCGCAGCTTTCGTATCTTGCCGAGTCTATGGGCATGCGCGTGATCTTTTACGATCAGACGGACAAGCTGCGCCACGGCAATACGGAGCCGGCTGATAGCCTGCATGATCTGCTTGGCCAGAGCGATGTGGTGAGCTTGCACGTTCCTGAGACACCGGCCACGCACCGCATGATCGGCGCTTCCGAAATAGCCCGCATGAAGAAGGGCGCCTATCTCATCAACAACAGCCGCGGAACGGTGGTCGATCTCGACGCTCTCGCTGAGGCCCTGAAGAGCGGCCACCTGCGCGGGGCCGCTGTGGACGTGTTCCCCGTAGAACCTGCCTCAAACAAAGAGCGCTTCGTGACGCCGCTCCAAGGCCTCGACAACGTTATTCTCACGCCGCATATCGGCGGATCCACGGAAGAAGCCCAGGAACGCATCGGCGCCGAAGTCGCCAGAAAGCTGATCGATTATTCCGATGTCGGCTCGACGATCGGGGCCGTCAACTTCCCGCAGGTGCAACTGTCGTCACGGGCTACCGGTACGCGTTACATCCACGTCCATCGCAACGTCCCCGGCATGCTCGGCCGCCTCAATCAGGTTTTCTCGTCGCGCGGCCTCAATATTACGGCACAGCACCTGCAGACCGATGGCGAAATGGGTTATGTGGTGATCGAGGTCGAGGGCCAGCCCGAGCATAGCCGGGAAACGCTGCATGAAATCCGCGCCCTGGAAGGTACGATCCGCGCTCGCCTGCTTTACGCGCTCGGCTGATCGATGAAGCATCCAGGCGTCGCACTTTCCTAAAGCGCGAAGCCGTGCTTGGATTGCTGCATGGCCGCAAGCGTACAAGATCGCATCAAAAGACTGTTGCAGCAAACCGCGTCGCGCCTCGCGGATGCCGCTCGCCTGCCGGCCGTGGCGGTCGAGGGGACAGAGGTGACGCTCGGTGACGCGTCGCCTTCATCTGGACCGCGGGCCCACAATCCTATAGTCAGCGCGACACCTTCGCCTTCCACTCCTTCCGATGAGCCAGATACCCCAATAGACATGAGCGCTTCCGTCGACACACTCGCCGAACAGATGCTGACCCTGGTGGATATTGTTTCCGCCCAGGAGAAGGACATCAAGGCTCTGAAGGAACAATCCAGAAAGCTCGAAGAGCACAACCAAGCCGTCATGGTTGCCTTCTCGGCTTTCTTTCACGTGCTGGCAGTCGGCCGCGTCGCGAAAGCCAGTGAGATCGCCTCTCTTCTGCAGAACATCAGCAAGATTGCGGAGCAGGAAGGACGCCCCAAGGAATCCGTCGCGTTCCTCCAGAGCCTCGCCAAAATGGTCCCAGGAAGCTCAGGTCCTGAACAGGACACATAGCTGCATATTCCTAAGATCGAATTTCTTAAGCATCCATTAACCTTAAGCATTCATGATCTCGCCGTTGCATAACGGTACGAAACCATCCGGCGGGAGAACTCCATCCCCCTCCCTGCGATGAAACCGTCGGGACACCTTCACGGAAGGACACGGTTCATGTCTGTGGAAAGGGCGAATGTCGCGGTCGAGAACCTGATTGCAGATCATATTGCCGCTTCCTTCAGGCAAGAGACACCGTCTGCCAGTCGTGAGACCACCGCTGCCCAGATCCGAAGCCGTATCACGGATCGCTTTCAGACTGGCGCGCTCGGCCTCGAGCAGGACAATATTCCTCCCACAATCCAGCTCCTGCGGGCCAATTTGATCAACGCTTTCGCGTTCCTGCCACCTCAGTCAGCCCAAGTTTCCCAGGATCGCACAGAGCAGCTTGCTCTCCTCCAGGCCTCCGCTCAGGAGTTGCACCGTACAGGGGGCTCCTCAGGTCCGACACGAGGCACGCCCCTCCATGTGGATCTCCTTCTCGAGCGCCAGCAGCTTGTTGTGAAGAACGAGTTTACGGAAGGCTTCGGGCGGTTCGAAACGTGGCTTGTCGCGGTTGCCGTGCTGGCCCTCGTCCTGATCCAGGCCATCGATTACCTTTGGGCGGTGCCGATACTTGCCCTAAGCATCGGGCGTTCCTGGCATCTGGATCACCAATGCAGGAAGCGCCGCACAAGGATCGCGGAGATCGATGCGATCATTCAACCGGCTGTGAAGAAATCTCACGTTTGAGGCGGCAGGAGAGCATCCCGCAACGCCTGCCAGCTTTCCCGATCCGGCGCATTGATCAGCCCGCCTCCCCTGTTGACGGGCAGATATGGCGAACCGTCGAAGTGCGCTGAATATCCCCCGGCTTCACGATGAATCAGGCAGCCTGCCGCATGGTCCCACGGCATGACGCTCGACGAGAAGGCAAAGTGCATGTGCCCGGCTGCAATCTGGCGATAGCTATGTGCGGCGCATCTCAAGTCCGCCGCCATGGCCACACGAGGCAGATTGCCTGTCACGATGGGCCGAAGCGCCTCGGGCAGATAGCGCCAGGACACATTCCCTGCCATCTGCGCGAGAGGCACGCGGGGCGCGACCTTCAAATCTTGGGTGCTGCCATCCGGTCTTTGTATCCATGCCCCTTCTCCACGAACGGCCATCGCCCAATCGTCCGAGATCGGGTCCAGGATGATCCCACACACGACCTCCCCTTTCATCACGGCGGAAGCCATGACACCGAACAGCGGCAAGCCGGATGCGAAATTCAAGGTTCCATCGACGGGATCGAGGATGAAGGCGAGCTCGGCATCGCCCAATCCATCGAGGAGCGTCGGATCACGGCTCACGCCTTCCTCACCGATGACTGTCGCATTCGGAAATGCCTTTAAGAGATCGGCTTCGATGGCGCGCTCCGCCGCCTCATCCGCATCCGTCACCAAATCGAGCTGCGATGTCTTCATGCGGATCGCATCGGAGGACAGGTTCCGGAACCTCGGCAGGATTTCGGCTTGCGCTACGCTCCTGAGGATCTCCGCAACGGCGATGGCATCGGATCTGGAAAAGGTCATCGGATTTCGTACTGTTCTGATGGATGGGCGAGAGTGATCTGTAGCGAGTAAGCTCAGATCATCTCAAGCGGGCGCTTGCGTTTTGGTGGCGGAAACTCGGAATCGATGGCTTTCAGCTCATCGGGGCTGAGCAGGATTTCGAGAGCCTGACGATTGTCGCGAACATGGGCGGGGCTGGAAGCCTTGGGAATCGCGATGATACCAGGCCTTTGGAGAAGCCAAGCCAGAGCGATCTGATAGGCGCTCGCGCCACGATTGTGGCCAATGGCTTGAAGGATGCCGGATTTCGGCAGTCGGCCCTGCTCGATGGGGCTGTAGGCCATCAGCGGTATCGTGCGCTCCGACATCCAGGGAAGCAGATCATGTTCGGGGCCACGCCGCGTCACATTGTAGAGAATCTGGTTGGTTGCACAATTTACGCCACCTTCGACCGTGAACAACTCCTCCATGTCACTGGTGTCGAAATTGCTGACACCCCAATGGCGGATTTTTCCGGAACGGCGCAGATCTTCGAAACCTGCTACCGTTTCCTCCAACGGCACATTTCCGCGCCAATGCAGAAGATATAGATCGAGCCAATCTGTCTTGAGCCGTTTCAGGCTTCGCTCACAGGCCTCAACCACTCCCCTGCGAGTGGCATTGTGCGGATAGACCTTGCTGACGAGAAACAAACCGGCACGCTCGTGCCCAAACGCTTCCGCAATCAGCTTCTCGGATGCGCCTTCACCGTACATCTCCGCTGTATCGATCAACGTCATCCCCAACTCGGCGCCCAGACGCAAAGTCTCGATTTCCTGAGCGCGCTTGCTGCCGTTCTCTGCCATTTGCCAGGTTCCCTGCCCGAGCGCGGGAACGGTTTCGCCTGAAGGCAGCAGGACGTGTCGGCTCATGATATCTCCCTTGGGAAGGATGATCGGCTCATCCTTCTGATGAACAGTTTCGGATTATTTGGATCTAATTATTGCAGTCGCGGCTTTTTCATGAAGCGGCCACGGTCCGCGGATCTGATTGTCACGTCGAAGGTATCTCCTTCACGCTCCAACGTCAGAGGCACATCCACGCCCGCAGGCCCAAGCGCCCACATGGCGCGATAGAATTCGGCTAGCGACGAGACGGTCTGTCCGGAAACCGCCTGAATGTTGTCTCCGGCTCTCAATCCCGCACGCTGCGCAGGAGCATCGCCGGCGAGGCCGATAATCGAGACCTGATCTTCTTCCGTTTCCGACACATAGAAGCCGAGCCAAGGCTTAGGCGGCTTGCCGACATGGCCCAGTGTCAAAAGATCATCCAGGATCGGCTTCAAAAGATCGATGGGCACACTCATGTTCAAGGGAACGACGGCGCCACCCTGCGCCTGATGCTGGAGCTGGAGCGAGCCGATCCCAACCAGATCTCCGCGCGGACCGATCAGCGCCGTGCCACCCCAATTGGGATGGGCCGGCACCGTGAAGATGGCGCTATCGATGAGATACTCCCAATAGCCGGCGAATTCCTGACAGGCGACAACCTGGGCCGCGAGGGAATGCGTGTGCCCGCCGCTGCCTCCCATCACCAGCTGATCTCCAGGCAGCAGACGCCGGGAATCTCCGATTGGCATGACGGGCAGCCCTAGCGGCTCGAGCGCCTGCACCAAACCAAAGCCGCTTTCGTAATCGTATGCGACCACATGAGCTTCGACCGTGCGGCCCTTATTGGTGGTGAGCCAGACCTCCTCGGCTTCTGCGATCAGATATCCGATGGTCACGACAAGTCCATCCGCTCGGATCACCACACCCTGCCCTGCCCTTTCGGTGCCTAGGGTCTCAGCGGTAAAGGCATCCTCCGGCACGTGAGCGCGTAGGGAAACGACAGCGTTGAGAGCGTCTTTAAGGTCGTAATTGAGCGCATCCGGGTCGGGCTGGAACTCAGGCGGGATCTCCCATTCCTCTGGTGAGTGCATTGGAAAACTCCTTACCCGCCTCTCCAGACCGCCGCACGCTGGATCGGGAAAGATCCTCAATATGATCAAGATGGCGGAAAATACCGGAGGTTCAACCCGTGCGCGCCCAATTGGCATTAACACCTTAGGAGGCTTGACTTAAATCAAGGTTGATTGACCGAAAGCGGAGCATAGGGCTGGCATGACGCCAGAACTTATTGCCCGCTATGATCAGCGCGTCCCGCGCTACACGAGCTACCCCACGGCCCCACATTTCAAGCCGGACGTGGATTGCGAAACTTATGCGCAATGGCTCTCGGAACTCCCGCTCCAGACGGCGCTTTCGCTCTATCTGCACGTACCCTTCTGTGCGGAGCTTTGCCTCTATTGCGGCTGCCACACCACAGTTGCCCGCAGCTACCGCCCGGTCGCCTCCTACGTGGAGCTGCTGGAGCGTGAAATCGAGCTCGTAGCCCAGCATCTACCGGGTCGCATGGGCGTCACTCACATCCATTGGGGTGGCGGCACGCCGACGATCCTGTCCGGGAGCGATCTCAGGCGCATCATGAGTCTCCTGGAATGTTCCTTCGGCATCCGCTCGACTGCCGAGATTGCCGTCGAGATCGATCCGCGTACCCTCACTCCCGAGCATGTGGAGGCGCTCGCATCCTCCGGGCTCAACCGTGCAAGCCTGGGCGTACAAGACTTCGATCCCAAAGTTCAGAAGACCATCAATCGCATCCAGTCCTTCGAGCAGACAGAAAAAGTCGCAACTTGGTTACGTGAAGCCGGAGTGACGGGCATGAACCTCGATCTCATGTACGGGCTTCCCTATCAGACGACAGAGAGCATTCTGCGCACTGTCGATCAGGCCCTGCAACTCGATCCTGACCGCATCGCCCTCTTCGGCTATGCGCATGTGCCCTGGATGAAGCGCCATCAGGCGCTGCTGCCGGAGGAGGCCATGCCCGACGCCATCCAGCGCGTCGAGCAGAACAGCGCCGCGGCCTCCGCTCTGATGAACGCAGGCTATGTGCAGATCGGCATTGACCATTTCGCAAAGCCTACCGATCCCATGGTCATCCGTCAGCGCGAAGGACGCCTACACCGGAACTTTCAGGGTTACACGACAGATGAGGCCACGGCTCTCATCGGCTTCGGCACTTCGGCCATCGGTTCCCTGCCGCAGGGCTATATTCAGAATGCCCCGAGCACCGTCGCTTATCGCGAAGCGATCACGAATGGCCGCCTCCCGACTGTGCGAGGCGTCGCCCTGACCGATGACGACCGCCTGCGCCGGAGCATCATTGAGCGCCTCATGTGCGACTTTGCGGTCGATCTGGAGCGAATCGCACCTGATAACAGCCGGCCCGACTTCAGTGCCGAGATCGTGGCCCTCGACCTCTTGGCCCGTGACGGCCTCGTCAAGCGCGATGGTCTCATCATCGAAATTCCTGAGGAAAGCCGTCTGCTCGTCCGAAACGTCTGTGCGGCTTTCGACCGCTACCTGGAAAGCGGAGCGGTGCGGCATTCGCGTGCCGTCTGAGGTCTTTCCGGGGGCATGAGCAGGGCAAGGCCCCTGTTTGATTTGCATCAATGCCCCTTCCCCACCCCGCGCCTAGTGAGAAAACTGATGGCGAAGCTCAGGGCCTCGCCAAACTAAAGAACGGTCGAGACCTATGGCTCATACGGCAACAACCTCTAAAGGAATGACCTTCGGCGAAGCAGGCTCCGCCCTTGCCTTCGGCGCCCTGGCCTTCCTGAGCATCATCATCGCGGCAAAGGCCTATACGCCCGAATACGCGTTCCATGCTTACCTCTTTGCGGCCGCGAGCGTTGCGTCCGTGTTCGTGATCGTCAACCGCTACTACGAGCGGCCTGCCGCTCTGCCGCCGCTGACGATCAACGGCAAGCCCAACTACAACATGGGTCCGGTGAAATTCGCGACCATCGCCTCCGTGATCTGGGGCATCGCGGGCTTCACCATCGGCCTCCTCATTGCCCTTCAGCTGGCGTTTCCATCGCTGAACTTCGACACGTCCTGGCTGTCCTTCGGCCGCATGCGGCCGTTGCACACCTCCGCGGTGATCTTCGCCTTCGGCGGCAACGTGCTCATCGCCAGTTCGTTCTACGTGGTTCAGCGCACCTGCCGTGCGCGCCTCGTCGGCGACATCTCTCCTTGGTTCGTTGTTCTCGGCTACAATTTCTTCATCGTGATCGCGGGGACGGGCTACCTGCTCGGAATCACGCAGGGCAAGGAATACGCCGAACCGGAATGGTACGCGGATCTCTTTCTGACGATCGTGTGGGTTACGTATTTCCTCGTATTCCTCGGCACCGTCATGCGCCGCAAGGAATCCCACATCTACGTGGCGAACTGGTTCTACCTCGCCTTCATCCTGACCATCGCAGTCCTGCATCTCGGGAACAATGCGACGGTTCCCGTCTCGATCTTCTCGCCGAAGAGCTACATCGTGTGGTCGGGCGTTCAGGATGCGCTGGTGCAGTGGTGGTACGGCCATAACGCGGTCGGCTTCTTCCTCACCGCCGGCTTCCTCGCCATCATGTACTACTTCATCCCAAAGCGGGCCGAGCGGCCGGTCTATTCCTACCGCCTCTCCATCATCCACTTCTGGTCCCTGATCTTCATGTATATCTGGGCTGGCCCGCACCATCTTCACTACACCGCTCTGCCTGATTGGGCCCAAACCCTTGGCATGGTGTTCTCGGTGATGCTGTGGATGCCTTCCTGGGGCGGCATGATCAACGGCCTCATGACCCTCTCCGGCGCATGGGACAAGCTCCGTACGGATCCGGTTCTGCGTCTCATGGTGGTGTCGGTTGCCTTCTACGGCATGGCCACTTTCGAAGGCCCGCTCATGTCCGTGAAGGCCGTGAACTCCCTGTCGCACTATACCGACTGGACCATCGGCCACGTTCACGCCGGCGCGCTCGGCTGGGTCGCCTACATCTCCTTCGGCGCTGTCTACTGCCTCGTTCCGTGGCTGTGGAACAAGAAGGAACTGTACTCCATGAAGGCCGTCTCCTGGCACTTCTGGATCTCGACCCTCGGTATCGTGCTGTACATCTCCTCGATGTGGGTCGCAGGCATCCTTCAGGGTCTCATGTGGCGTGCCTATACCAACCTTGGCTTCCTCGAGTACTCGTTCATCGAGACCGTCGAGGCCATGCATCCCTTCTATATCATCCGTGCACTCGGCGGCGCTCTCTTCGTAGCCGGCAGCCTGATCATGGCGTGGAACGTCTGGAAGACGATCACCAGCGCCGAGGCTGCTGAAGAAGAAGCTCTTCCGGCACAGCCCGTCCTCGTCGCTGCTGAGTAAAGGAAACGATCATGTCATTCTGGTCCCGTCATAAGATCTTCGAGACCAACTCGATCATCCTCGTCATCGGCGTGCTGTTCGTGATCTCGATCGGCGGTCTCGTGGAAATCGTGCCCCTCTTCTACCTGAAGAGCACGATCGAGAAAGCGGAGGGCGTGCGTCCCTACACGCCTCTCGAGCTCGCCGGCCGCAACATCTACGTGCGTGAAGGCTGCTACAACTGCCACAGCCAGATGATCCGTCCGCTGCGGGACGAGGTGGAACGCTACGGTCACTACTCTCTTGCGGCCGAGAGCATCTACGACCGTCCCTTCCAGTGGGGCTCCAAACGCACCGGTCCGGATCTTGCCCGCGTCGGCAACAAGTATTCCGACGAATGGCATAGGGATCACCTGAACGATCCCCGTGCCGTGGTGCCGGGTTCGATCATGCCAAGCTATCCCTGGCTCGAGAAAACCGAGCTCGACATGTCCTCCGTCGCTGAGGACATGAAGATCCAGGCGATGCTGGGCGTGCCCTACACCGAAGAGATGCTGAAGCTTGCGGAAAGCGATGTTCGCATCCAGGCGAATGCCGATGATCCCAACGCCGTCGATCTCGCCAAGCGCTATCCCAACGCCCAATCGCGCACCTTCGACGGAAATCCGCAGAAGATCACCGAAGCCGATGCCCTAATTGCCTATTTGCAGATGCTCGGCACGCAGGTGGACTTCAAACTCTATGACAACAAAGCCAACGTGCGCTGAGGACGAAGATCATGCCAGCCGCATATAAATTCTTCGCTGAATTCGCCCAGACCTGGGGTCTGCTCTACTTCGTAGGCGTCTTCCTGGTGGTTCTGCTCTATGCCCTCGCACCCTCGCGGAAGGAGCGTTTCGATGCTGCCGCCCGCATGCCTCTCCAGGAGGATTGATCCTATGGCCCATGAGAAACATGAAAAGGTCGACGCCGTCACGGGCGTGGCGACAACCGGGCACAGCTGGGACGATATCGAAGAGCTCAACAATCCGCTGCCGCGCTGGTGGCTGTGGACCTTCTATCTCTGCATCGTCTGGGCCATCGCCTACTGCATCGCCTATCCGGCCTGGCCGCTCGTATCGTCATACACCAAGGGCGCCCTCGGCTGGCATTCCCGCGATGCGGTGGAGGTCGAGCTCGCGGCCCTGAAGGATCAGCGCTCGGGCATGACGGCGAAGCTCGCTGCAAGCTCTCTTGAAGAGATCAAGCAGGATCCCGAGATGTTCGCCTTCGCTCGCGCACAGGGCAAGGCCGCCTTCGGCGACAACTGTGCCCCCTGCCATGGAGCAGGCGGCGGCGGAGCCAAGGGCTACCCGAACCTGAACGACGACGATTGGCTGTGGGGCGGCTCCCTGGAGCAGGTCCACCACACCATTCAGTTCGGCGTGCGTTCCACGAACGACCAGGGTCATTCCGGCACCATGCCTGCCTTTGGCCGCGACGGAATGCTCAAGCGCGAGGAGATCTCGCAGGTGGCGGACTATGTGCGCTCCCTGTCGGGCCTGCCCACTGAGAAGGGCGTCGATCTCGCGGCGGGAGCCAAGGTCTTCGCGGACAACTGCGCAGCCTGCCATGGCGATAAGGGTCAGGGCATGCTGGAGCTGGGCGCGCCGAACCTTTCGGACCAGATCTGGCTGTTCGGCTCCGACAAGGCGACGATCGTCGAGGGTCTCATGATCGGCCGCGGCAGCGTGATGCCGGCCTGGCATGGGCGTCTTGATGACACCACCATCAAGGCTCTGACCCTCTACGTTCACTCCTTGGGCGGCGACCAGAACCGCTAAGCTGCGTCGATCAATCCCATACGGATTTATACTGAAGGCCGGAGGAGCCCCTCCGGCCGCTTGCTTGACTCAAATCAAGGCACTCCCCCAGCCCTCCCCCTATCCAGGATCTCTCCTGACCGAGAACCTGCGACGGATTCGATGGCTGACGCTCCAGTATCTTCCTCTCTTGCGACTGCACAGGCTGAAGACGCCCCGCTTTACGCACCACGCAAGCAGATTTACCCGCAGGCCGTGAAAGGCCGTTTCCGTACGATCAAGTGGGTCGTGCTGGCCATCACCCTCGGCATCTACTACCTCCTGCCCTTCATCCGCTGGGACCGTGGACCTAACGCCCCCGATCAGGCGATCCTCGTCGACCTCGCGAACGGGCGCTTCTATTTCTTCTTCATCGAAATCTGGCCGCAGGAAGTCTATTACTTCACGGGCCTGCTGGTGCTGGCTGCGCTTGCTCTTTTTCTCATGAACGCCGTCGCAGGTCGCGTCTGGTGCGGCTATCTCTGCCCTCAGACGGTTTGGACCGACCTTTTCTATGCAGTCGAGCGCTGGATCGAAGGTGACCGCCGCGAGCGCATGCGTCACGACAAGGAAAAGCTCACGCTCAAGGTAGCGGCGCAAAAGGGTCTCAAGCACTTCATCTGGTTGATGATCGCCTGGTGGACTGGCGGCGCGTGGGTTCTCTACTTCGCCGATGCGCCGACGCTCGTCTATGAGCTGGCAACCTTCCAGGCTCCGATGCTCGCCTATATCTGGATCGGCATCCTGACCTTCACGACGTATACGCTTGCAGGCTTCATGCGGGAGCAGGTTTGCACATATATGTGCCCATGGCCGCGCATCCAGGCCGCACTGACCGATGAATACGCCCTCAACGTCACCTATCGCTACGACAGAGGCGAGCCGCGCGGCTCGATGAAGAAGAACGAAGCCTTGAAGTTTCAGGGCCTGCCCGCGGGCGATTGCATCGATTGCAATCAATGCGTCAACGTCTGCCCTACCGGCGTCGACATCCGCAAAGGTCTGCAGCTCGATTGCATCCAGTGCGGCCTTTGCATCGATGCGTGCAACACGGTGATGGAGAAGATCGACCGCCCGCTGAACCTGATCGCCTACGACACCGATATGAATGTGAAGGCCCGCATGGAGGGCCGCCCGGAAGTACGCCGGATCGTGCGTCCACGGACCATCTTCTATGCCGCCATCATTGCGATTGTCGGCGCCATCATGATCGGGTCGCTCGCCATGCGCCAGACGGTTTACCTGAGCGTCATGCACGATCGCAATCCGCTCTTCGTCCGCCTTTCCGACGGCTCGATCCGCAACGGGTTCACCATTCGTGTCGCGAACAAGAATTTGGACGAGCGCAGCTATATCCTTGCCGTTGACGGCCTTCCCGGGGCCAAACTCGATATCGTCGGGGGTGAGATCGATCAGCAGGGGCGCGCCGTCGTCAAGGTCGGCCCCGACCAGACTTTGGAAGCTCGCGTTCTCGTCAGCTCGCAGGGCTCCAACGTTGCCTCATCGACCGACATTCACTTCACGCTCACCGACCCGAATTCCGGAGATTCCACACGGATGAGCGACTACTTCAAGGCGCCTTGAGAGGATCATGCATATGTCCGCAACCACAGCCAATCGCCCTCCCCGCGTCATCACCGGACGGACCGTCCTCATCTATTTCATCTCGTTCTTCGGCGTCATCTTCGCCATGAATTTCGTGATGATCCGGTTTGCCGTGTCGAGCTTCAGCGGCGTTGAGACGGAGAGCTCCTACAAGGCGGGGCTCACCTTCAAGAACGATGTGGCAGCCGCCCATGCCCAGGATGCCCGGCACTGGTCCGTAGAAGCAAACGTACAGCGCGGCGAGAACGGCAAGATCATCATCACGGCTCGCGATGACAAGGCTCAGGCCCTTGCTGGTCTCACAGCGCAGGTGAGGCTCGGACACCCGACGGACAAGCGCAACGACGTCGCAATGGAATTCGTGGAGACATCCACCGGCCAGTTCAGAAGCCTCACACCTCTGCCGGAAGGCAATTGGAATCTTGTGATCGATCTGAAGCGCGGGGAGGAGATCGTCTTCCGCTCCAAGAGCCGCGTAGCGCTCTAGAAAAGAGATATCGCTCATGTCCGAGAACCTCGATCTCTCCATCTTCGTCAAACATCAGGGCGATGGGACAGCGCATCTCGATCTCGCCATCGAGGGGATCGACTGCGCTGCCTGTATCGACGAGATCGAAGGCGGCTTGTGCCGTCTGGCCGGCATCGTGGACGCACGGCTCAACTACACGACGCATCGCCTTTCCGTGCAGTGGCAGGACGGCGCCCTTGTGCCCTCTACCATCGTCAGGGAGCTGGAGCGGTTAGGATATCGCGCTCATCCCTATCAATCTCGCCTCGTCGAGGAAGAGGAGACGCGCCGCTCCCAATGGCTGCTGCGGTGCCTGGCGGTGGCGGGCTTCGCCTCCATGAACATCATGCTGCTCGCGGTTTCGGTCTGGTCGGGCAATGTGACGGACATCACCCCTGAAACGCGTGACTTCTTCCATTGGCTTTCCGCCTTCATCGCGCTTCCTGCCGTGGCCTATGCAGGTCAGCCCTTCTTCCGCAGTGCCATCGGCGCCCTGAAGGCAAAGCGCACCAACATGGATGTGCCGATCTCCATCGGGATCATGTTGGCGCTGATCATGTCGGTAGTCGAGACGATCAATCATTCGGAACATACCTATTTCGACTCCGTCGTGATGCTGCTTTTCTTCCTCCTGTGCGGTCGCTACCTCGATCAGGCCATGCGCCGTCGCACACGCGCCGTGGCCGGCAATCTCGCCGCCCTCAAGGCCGAAGTCGCGCACCGCATCGACGCTAGCGGAGAAGCAGTTCTCGTCCCGACGGCTGCCCTCAACCCCGGTGACCGCGTTCTCGTACGTCCCGGCGAGCGGATTGCTGTCGACGGCATCGTGATATCGGGCAGCTCGGAACTCGATGAAAGCCTCGTCACCGGTGAAACCGTACGCCGCTCCGCCCTTGCTGGTGATGCTGTCTATGCGGGCAGCATGAACTACGAAGGCACCCTCACTCTTCAGGTAACCGCTGCCGGCAAGGGCACGCTTCTCGATGAAGTGGAGCGATTGCTGGAAACCGCCTCTGCCGCCAAGTCCCGCTATGTCCAGTTGGCCGACAAGGTCGCCCGCGCTTACGCACCCGTTGTGCATCTGACTGCTGCCATCACGGCCGTTGTCTGGGTCGCCATGGGTTCGTCGGTGCATGATGCCATCATCACGGCAGTTGCGGTGCTCATCATCACCTGCCCCTGCGCCCTGGCCCTTGCGGTTCCGGTTGTGCAAGTCGTGGCATCGGGCGCGCTCTTCCGCTCCAACGTGTTCCTCAATTCCGGCGATGCCCTGGAGCGCCTTGCCTCGGTGGACACCATCGTGTTCGACAAAACCGGTACACTGACGCTCCCTGAGATGCGCGTAGCCAATGCGAAGGCCGTCCGGTCGGATCTTCTCGAAGCCGCGGCCCGTCTTGCTCTCTCGAGCCATCATCCCCTTGCCGCCGCCGTTGCGCAGGAGGCAAAGGAACGTCGTCCGTACGAGGAAGTTGCGGAAGAGGTAGGCCAAGGCGTCAGGACTCTTGTGCATGGGGTCGAAATGCGCCTTGGCAGCCCGAGCTTCTGCGGCGCGATCGATCTCGCGGCTGAAAGTGTGGGCCAGGAGGCGGATGTCTCGGTAATTGCATTCGCACGCGGTCACGAACGCGCCATCCTGCTTGTGCGACAGGCTCTTCGTCCTGATGCCGCAGCAACAATCAAGGCACTGCTGGATCTAGGCGTCGATTGCCGTATCCTGTCGGGAGACCGCCCTGAGGCCGTGGCTCCCATTGCAGCTGCTCTCAATCTCCGCGAATGGCGTGGCGGCGCTAAACCCGCCGAGAAGATCGCAGCCATCGAGTCTCTCAAGGCCGAGGGCCGTAAAGTGCTCATGGTGGGCGACGGCCTCAACGATGCGCCTGCTCTTGCTGCAGCGGATGTGTCCATCTCTCCGATTACCGCAGCCGATATCACGCAGGCTCAGGCGGATGCGGTCTTCCTGGGAGATAAGCTCTCGCCCGTCCTCGATGCTCTCGCCATTTCCCGCCGGGCCCGTGCCCTGATGCGGCAGAACCTGATGATCGCTCTGGTCTACAATCTGATCGCAGTTCCTCTCGCATTCCTCGGCTACGTGACCCCGCTGGTTGCCGCGCTCGCCATGTCCGGCTCGTCGAGCCTGGTCACGCTGAACGCCCTCCGCGCCCGAAGGGCAAAGGCGAAGACTGCGTCTGAGACGTCCTTGCCCGGCGCTGAGACGCGGGCAGTTCCAACCTTGCAGGGGGCCTGATCGATGGAAGTCCTTATTTATCTCGTGCCTGTAGCCCTGCTTTTGGGTCTCACCGGCCTTGCCGCTTTTCTGTGGTCGCTGAAAGACGGACAGTATGACGATGTGGAAGGTGCGGCTCTGCGCGTTCTGAAGGACGACGACATCAGGTCATGACCACATCATCTGCCATGCCACGGGCAGGACGGCTCGACTGTCTCTGCGAACCGATAGAAGCTACCGGCAATATGTCAGATCGCGGCGGCACCGCGCTGCTTGCGGTGGCCTTCGCCTTGTCCGTGCTCTCGCAGGTTCTCACCCTGACCATCCTTCCGCTCGCGGGGCTCTCTCTTGCCCCCAGTGAGGGCTGGACCACCCTGCCCTATGCCGCCTTTTACGCCGGCGCGGCGCTGGCCAGCTTGCCTGCCTCTCTACTGCTCGATGCATTCGGCCGACGTGCCGCCTTCTCGCTCGGCGCCAGTCTCGGTGTCGCCGGCGGCCTGATGACGGCATGGTCCCTGCTTCAATGGCACTTCACGGGCTTGGTACTGGGCGCATTCTGGCTCGGGATCGCCAGCGGATTCAGCTTGTTTTACCGTCATGCGGCCGCGCCGCTTGGAGCTAAAGGCAAGAGTTCCATACTCGTCGTTTTCGGAGCGGCTGCCGCTGCTGGCTTGCTGGCTCCCACAGTTGCGAACCTTGCCGAAAGCGTTGCCGTTCCCCACACTCTTGTCGGCATTGCGTCAGCGGCAGCGCTCGCGCATGTAGGATCGCTCCTTGCAACGGCGGCTCTGCCATATCGGGCCATGCGCCGGAGGCCCCTCGAGACCAAGCCCCTTCAGGGATGGCAACGCCTTGTTTGGCCCAGTGTCATTGGTGCTGCCGGCTGGTTTTTCATGACTGCCTTCATGGGGGCCACCCCTATTGCCATGGTCGGCTGTGGTCTTGGAGAGGCCGTCTCCGGCGTTATTGCCTGGCATGTTATCGCCATGTATGCACCATCTCTGGCTCTCGCAGGCCTCCCTCAAGCGGTCCGGCCCATATGGATCGCCCTTGGGGGATGTGCATTACTGGCAGCGGCCGCATTGGCCTTCCTGCTTGCGACCAGTATCCCTGCCTTCAGCCTATCGACAGCTCTACTTGGTATTGGGTGGTCGTTGGTGACGATGGGAACCACCCTGTGGGTTCATCAGGAAGGCGAGCCATCGCGATGGCTGCTCGGACTCCATGATGGGATTCTCCTCAGTTCTGCCCTTCTTGGGGCCCTGGCAGCCGGGATCATAGCTTAAATTACGATCCGAGCTGTATGCGCATGTATCAAAGCTCCATCAGCCTGTGCTAGGAACGGCACAGGAATGGGACCGTTCTCCCCATATTGGCCTTTGCCGGTGACTGGAGAACTATCCAGGACTGGAGTTCGCTTTGACTGCCTCGGTTTCTGCCCCCGCATCTTTGCAACAATATATCAATTTTCAGCTCTTGGTCGATGCCGTAACGGATTACGCAATCTGTATGCTCGACACCGATGGCCGGATCGTCAGTTGGAACGCGGGTGCCGAGCATATCAGCGGGTGGGACAAGGACGAGATCCACGGCCGTCACTTCTCGATCTTTCACATCCCTGAAGACATAGCCTCCGGGAGGGCAGAGCACGCGCTCGAAGCAGCTCGCGACACAGGGCGCTATGAAGAACAGGGTGTCCGCCTGCGCAAGGACGGATCGCACTTTATCGCCCATGTGAGCCTGACCCCCCTGAGGAACGAGGCAGGTCAGCTTCTCGGTTATGCCAAGGTCACCCGCGATATCAGCGAACGTGTCGCTGCCGAGGAGGCGCTAAAGACTCGCGAGGCCCATCTGCGCTCGATCCTGGAGACGGTTCCAGACGCCATGATCGTCATCGACGAGCAGGCGCGCATCCAGTTCTTCAGTGCGGCAGCCGAACGCCTGTTCGGATACAAAGACAACGAGATCATTGGCGAGAACATCAAGATTCTCATGCCAGAACCCTATCGCGAGCAGCATGATGGCTACATGCATCGCTATCTCACGACGGGAGAGAGGCGCATCATCGGGATCGGCCGTGTGGTGGTTGGGCAAAGCAAGGATGGCTCTACCTTCCCCATCGAGCTGGCCGTCGGTGAAATGCGTTCAAGCGGCCAGCGCTACTTCACCGGTTTCATCCGCGACTTGACGGAGCGACAGAAGACGGAAGCTCGGCTCCAGGAATTGCAGTCTGAACTTGTGCATATGTCGCGCTTTACCGCACTCGGCGAAATGGCTTCGACCCTGGCTCATGAAATCAATCAGCCGCTCACAGCCATCGCAAACTATCTGAAAGGCTGCCGCCGCATCCTCCAACGGATGGAGGGCAAGGACGTCGGAATGCTGGAAGGAGCAGTGAACCAAGCCGCCGAGCAGGCGTTGCGGGCCGGCCAAGTCATCCGCCACCTGCGCGAATTTGTGGCGCGCGGAGAGAGCGAGCGGCATATCGAAAATCTGCCTAAGCTGGTCCAGGAAGCGAGCGCCCTCGCCCTTGTAGGCGCACGAGAAATCGGCGTGCGCGTCTTATATCGCTTCGATCCCAATGCAACTCTTGTGCTGGCAGACCGCATTCAGATCCAGCAGGTTCTGTTGAACCTCATCCGGAACGCCATCGAGGCCATGCAGGATGCGCCTCAGCGCGAGCTGGTGATTTCAACCCATGCCATTCCTCGGGAAGGTTTGGTGGAAATTAGCGTATGCGATACCGGCACAGGCATCGAATCGGAGGTGTTGGAGCGTCTGTTCCAACCGTTCGTGACCACAAAGAAGCATGGTATGGGCGTGGGCTTGTCGATCTGCCGAACCATCGTCGAGTCCCATGGCGGAAAAATCTGGATCGAGTCGGATGTCGGTCATGGCACGACATTCCGATTCACGTTGCGTGCTGTCAGTCAGGAGGAGTTAGCGAATGCCGAGTGAAGCGATCGTGCATGTGGTGGATGACGATCTGGCCGTACGGCAGTCCCTTTCCTTCCTACTCGCATCTGATGGGTTTCCGGTACGGCTCCATGAGTCAGCATCCGCATTCCTCGACACCGTAAAGACACCAACCAGTGGCTGCATCATCACTGACGTGAGAATGCCAGGCATTGATGGGATCGAGTTCCTCAGGCGCCTGAAAGGCCAAGGCTTCACATTGCCTGTCATCGTCATGACAGGTCACGCAGACGTACCGCTGGCCGTGGAAGCCATGAAGGAAGGCGCCATCGACTTCATCGAGAAGCCGTTCGACGACGATCTTTTCCTGGCTGCGGTTCGCGCTGCCTTAAAGCGCCAGGAGCAGCATGCCCATCACGATGCCCAGACCGCAGAGGTGCGCGCGCGGGTTCAGGCGCTCTCCGAACGCGAGAAACAGGTCCTGGAAGGCCTTGTTGCTGGCAAAGCGAACAAGATAATCGCCTACGACCTGGGAATAAGTCCCCGCACTGTCGAAATCTACCGGGCGAACGTAATGTCGAAAATGCAGGCATCCAGCCTCTCCGAACTCGTCCGCATGGCACTTCTCATAGGTGTCCGGCCGGAAGGTGGCGGTGGAGCCCTTAAGGAATGATCCTGAGCTTTCAGGCGGCCAGGGATTGACCCATATCAAGCCCCTGGTTCCTGGATTGGATTAGGTTCGGTGAGATCCTAAAACCAGGGACCCTTCAGGACCTTACCATGTCCATGACGCCAGGGCCGGTTATCGTCGTGGATGATGATGCCGCCGTTCGACAATCATTGAAGTTTGCCCTTGAGCTGGAAGGGATGGACGTGCGCCTCTATGAAAGCGGCGACGAGCTTCTTGCCGACCCGGAATTGCCCACAAACGGCTGCCTAGTTGTGGATTATTATATGCCGGCCATGAATGGGGTAGAGCTTATGGACAAGCTCCGCCGACGGCTCATTCGGCTCCCTGCGATCTTGATCACCGCCCGTGCCACCGACGACATGCGCAGGCGAGCGACCAGCTCCGGCTTCAGCCAAGTCATTGAAAAACCTTTAGAAGATGGCACCCTCCTCGATAGCATCCGTGGGGCACTGAGCATCCCTGCATAAGGTTTCCCGCGCCTCCGGGAAATCCCTTAGGGAGAGCATCTGAATTTCGCCTTTTACTGCGCCGGTTTACCTCTCAGCTCACGTCAAACATGAACCGCCGACGAGAGCCCCGATGCAGACCGCTCACGCTACCCTAAACAACCAGATCACCTCGAATGCTACGCTTCTGCGGCCTCGTCCGGCTCCTGAGTTCGGCACGGCCCGTGCCGTTACCAAGGATGAGGAAATCTTCGCTGAAGGGGACCGTGCCGCTTATTTCTATAAGGTGGTTTCTGGTGCGGTACGCACCTTCAAGCTGTTGAGCGACGGCCGCCGCCAGATCGATGCATTTCATCTTCCAGGCGATATCTTCGGCCTGGAAAAAGGTGATGAGCACCGTTTCAGCGCCGAAGCTCTGGGCGATGCCACCATCATCGCCTATCGCCGCTGCAGCCTGGAGGCTCTCGCCTCGCGCGACCAAGCATTCGCCAATCAGGTCATCGCCTCCATGATGAACTCGCTGGAGCGTGCGCAGGATCATATGCTTTTGCTGGGCCGCAAACATGCCCTTGAGAAAATTGCAACATTCCTGCTCGTCATGGCCGAGCGGCTGACGGAGGATGGCCATGTGGACCTCCCCATGTCGCGCATCGACATGGCCGACCACCTTGGTCTCACGATCGAAACCGTATCCCGTTCACTCACACAACTGGAACGTCAGGGTATCATTGAGCTGCCAGCCCACCGCCGCTCCATTATCCTTCGCAACAAGGCAGCCCTCGAACGACTCGAAGCATAATCGAAGGCGCAAGCCTCAGGTTCTTTGCTTGAACTTTCCGACGTACATTTCAGCGCGACTTTGCACGTCGCGCCAAACACACAACTCCCGCTTTGCATCTGCAAGAGCCCGATGAGCGGGATCGCCGCCTGACTTATCCTTGAGCCGGGCATCTACGAGAATCGCCTGGACATGACCGGCCCAGTCGCTTTCCGGCACGCCGGCTTCTTTTAAAATCCGTACGATCGCGCGCTCATGCGCAATATCCGTGTCCTGCAGGCGCAAGGCATGCCGGGGAAGCCCGGCACCTCGCAACAGCTTGCTGAGCCATTGACCGTCCCAGGAAGGAGCCGTGGCATACAGGGCATGCCCGGATAGGACACTCAACATGCGTTGGGCGACTTCACCGTGCGGAGTGCCTTCCTCAATCAATCGCTCACGCGTGACACGATGGGTCGCTTCGGCCTCCGGCGACCAATCGGTCCATTCAGGCGCCGGTTTGATCAGGTGGCTTTCCTCTCCGCCTGATGCGAATACCCAACCGACTTCGATCGGATAGCTCTCCTTGTTCAGGGATGAGGCTTCGAAATCAAGAAAGACGATATCCGATTGCTCAGTCATGGCACGGTCTTCCGATGGACCTCATTGTACAGCGACATGATGCAATCCCTGAACATTCAGGAAGCCTACTGCGCTAGGCGGATGCAGCTGCCAGCAATGGGACGACATTCGGAGCAAGCGGTTGCGATCTCTCAAGAAGCGCTTGAATTTTCTCGGCAAGATCCGTTGCACGATAAGGCTTGTAGAGAAGCTCGACATCCTCGATCGTCTCTTCGTTGTCGACATAGCCTGTCGTCAGGAGAACCTGCACATGCGGCTTCTCTTTCCTGATGATCTGGGCGAGGTCGATGCCGCTCAAGCCACCTGGCATGCGAACATCGGAGAGCACGAGGCGCACTCGGTCGTCTGTCTTCAGCAGAGTAGCCGCCTCATCGCCGGTCTCGGCCTCTATGACATCGAAACCGAGAGAGCTCAGTGTCGATATCGCAACCTGTCTGACAGCGGGATTATCCTCGACGACCAGAACGGTCTGCCCGGCACCAAAAGGGACTGTATCGCGCGTCTGCTTTTCGCTCAGGCTTTCGGCCGTTCCATGAGCGCGGGGCAGATAGATGCGGATGGTGGTGCCCTCATTGGGAGCGCTCTCAATCTCCACATGGCCGTGGGACTGCTGCACGAATCCATAGACCATGCTCAGCCCAAGGCCTGTTCCCTTGCCGCTCTCCTTCGTCGTGAAGAATGGCTCGAACACGCGCTGCAGCACCTCAGGTGCCATTCCTGTGCCCGTATCGCGGACTGAAATTGAGACGAAATCGCCTGGATTCTCTACTTTGCTTTCATCCAGTATTTGAGTACCGACTGCGATCGACAGATCGCCACCTTCAGCCATCGCATCACGAGCGTTGACCGCGAGATTGAGCAGCGCAGCCTCGAGTTGCGCGCGATCCACTTCTATGGGGTAGATATCTTCTTCGATCTGCAAGCTGACATTGATGTGCTCGCCCAAGGTGCGACGCATCAACTCCAGCAGACCCGGCATCAAGCTGCCGACATCAATGATGGAAACCTGCAGGGGCTGACGGCGAGAAAAGGCAAGAAGTCTGTGCGTGAGGTCAGCGCAGCGCTGCGCGCCTTCCATGGCCATTCGGACACGAGGCTCAGCCTTTGCATTGCCTTTGATGGCCCGCTGGAGGAGATCGAGATTGCCGATGACGACGCTCAGCATGTTATTGAAGTCGTGCGCGATGCCGCCTGTGAGACGGCCGACGGCCTCGAGCTTGCTGGCATGAAGCAAATTCTGTTCCATCTGCTTCCGCTCGGTGATGTCGAACCACATACCGAAAAACTCGCGCGGCCTCCCCTCGTCATCATGCATGAGCATGGTTTGATCAAGGAAGAAACGCTCTGTTCCGTCGGCACAGGTCCAACGATACTCAAGGGTAACCGTGCCTTGATCCGTTAATTCTTGAAGCTGGGTCAGCACTCGATCCCGATCATCGGGATGCAACCGAGACGACCAGAAGTCTGGCGATTCAAGAAAAGCCTTGGGTGGAAATCCGGTGATCCGCTCGATACTCTCGTTGGTGAAGTGCAGTTGCCGATGATCCTCCCGCACCGATGCGGTGTAGAGAGCAATCGGCAAGGACTCCAGAACAATCGATTGATGCTCTTCGCGACGGCGCAGCGCCTGCTCGGTCTTGAGCTTCTCGCTGCGCACGCGCAGGTTCTCCATGAGGAGGCGACGCTCCTCCTCACCCTGCCGCCGGATTTCTTCGGTCTTGCGATAAAGATCGACAAAAACATCGACCTTCGACTTCAAAATCAGCGGTTCAATCGGCTTGAAGACATAATCCACCGCACCGGCCGAGTAGCCGCGAAAGACGTGCATGTCGTCCTTGTTGAAAGCCGTGAGGAACAGAATCGGCACACGCGAGGAGCGTGGCCGGTTCCGGATGAGTCCCGCAACTTCATAACCGTCAAGACGGGGCATCTGCACGTCCAGGAGGATAGCTGCGAAATCATGCTTCAAGACCTCGCGGAGAGCAGCCTCACCGCAATCCGCCTTGATGATCTCGATGCCTGGGCCTCGCAGGATTTCCTCGGCGGCAATCAGATTCCGGGGGTCGTCGTCGACCACCAGAATCTTTGCCAGCACAGGGTTGGACAAAGTACGCGCTGGAACCTGAGGTTTCAGGTCTAAATCCTGCGGGCTTTGTCCGATATGTTCCATCATGTCCTCAGACCGGTCTCTGCCGCACTATTGGAGTGCATTTTCCCCTCAGGCACATAGGTGCTTCGACTGAGTTGAACGCGTAAGACCGCGAGAAGTTGATCGATGTCCACAGGTTTCGAGACATAATCGGTCGCGCCCGCTTCCAGACACTTCTCCCGATCTCCTTTCATCGCCTTTGCTGTCACAGCGATGAGCGGGATGTCACGATAGCGAGGATCCTTGCGGATTTCCCGCATCGTCTCGTAGCCGTCCATCTCAGGCATCATGATGTCGACAAGGGCGATGTCCACATCCGGCGTGTCCTTCAATTTCTCGATACCTTCCAAGCCGTTCTCAGCAAAGATAACGGAGAGGCCATATTGCTCAAGCGCACTCGTGAGCGAGAAAATGTTGCGCATGTCATCGTCGATGATCAGCACTTTCCGCCCTTCAAGCGTCGCCTCGCCTTTAGGCTCTACGATAATCTGGCTCTCTTCCGGGATCGCACTGATGGAGCGGTGCAGGAACAGGGCTGTATCGTTAAGGAGCCGCTCGGAAGAGCCTTCTCCCTTCAGAATGACCGTCGCGGCAATCTGCTCAAGGCGCCGCTCTTCGGCTCTGCTCAGGTCCTGCCCGGTATAGATGACGATGGGAAGCTCTTCGCCGCCCTTGGTTTTCCGGATGCGCTCGATGAGCTCCGCTCCTGGCAAGTCGGGCAATCCGAGGTCAACCACGGCGCAGTCGAACTGCCGGGCCTGAATCGTCTCAAGCGCTTCCTCCGCGGTGGCGACAGCTGTGATGTCCACCTCCTCGCCCCGCATGAGCTCCGAGATGCTCATGCGCTGATTTTCATCATCCTCGACAAGGATGAGTTTCTTCACAGGTCTATCGATGAAGTCCTTCGTCCGGTTGAGAGCCGTCATCAAGGATTCCCGATCCACCGGCTTTTCAAGGAAGCCGAAGGCACCCGCCCTCAGGCCGCGTTTCTTCTGATCGTCTACGGAGATCACATGAATGGGGACATGGCGCGTTCTCGGATCATGCTTGAGAAGATCGAGCAACGCCCAGCCGTCCATGTCCGGCAGGCCGATATCGAGGGTGATCGCGTGTGGCTTGTAGCGATGCGCAAGGGCAAGCGCTGCAGCACCATCCATGGCGATCAATCCCTTGAAGCCCTGCTCCCGAGCGAGTTCCAGAAGGACGGAAGCAAACATCGCATCGTCCTCGATGATCAGAACCACCCGGTCGCCTGACACGATGGCGTGCCTGTCATCGAGCGATGCCGACAGTGCCATGGGAGCAGAGGGCTGGCGAAGAACGGCAGATGACGTCTCCTCCGCAGCTCCAGCCGCTCCATTGCCATTGCTTCGGGTGCCTGAGGCCTGGGCCTGAGCATTGTGGTTCGCAGGCGGCTCAAGAGGTACGAACAGGGTAAAGGTCGAGCCCTGTCCCGGTGCACTCGTGACCACGATCTCACCGCCAAGGAGACGCGCGATCTCACGGCTGATCGACAAGCCAAGCCCCGTTCCGCCATATTTGCGGCTGGTCGTGCCATCCGCCTGCTGGAACGCTTCGAAGATGATGCGCTGTTTGTCCTCCGGAATGCCGATTCCCGTATCCGTGACGGAAATTGAAATCCACTGGCTGCCCGCTCGTAAGGGAGAGCCTTCCGCCGAGCCGACGTGAAGCCTGACGCCACCCTTCTCCGTGAACTTGAAAGCATTGGACAGAAGATTGCGCAGAACCTGCTGGAGACGCTTCGAATCCGTGCGGATCGTAGACGGAAGCCCCTCCTCCACGTCGATATGGAAGTCGAGCTTTCGCTCTTCGGCAATCTGACGGAACGTGCGCTCCATGTGGTTCACGAGATCCTTGAAGCCGACCTTCGTGACTTCAAGGCTTACGGTTCCCGACTCGATCTTAGACAGGTCGAGGATGTCGTTGATGAGCGCGAGGAGATCGGAACCAGCTGCATGAATCGTCTTGGCGAACTCCTTCTGCTTATCGCTGAGATTGCCCTCAGGATTCTCGGTGAGCAGCTTAGACAGAATCAGCAGAGAGTTAAGCGGCGTGCGCAATTCATGGCTCATGTTGGCCAGGAACTGGGACTTGTAGCGGGATGTCAGCGACAGCTGCTCAGCTTTTTCCTCCAGGGCTGTCTTGGCCATGGAAACTTCGCGGTTCTTGTCCTCGACCTCCTGCTTCTGCAACTCAAGCAAGCGCGCCTTATCCTCCAACTCCTCATTGGATTTTTGAAGCGCTTCCTGCTGCTGGCGCAGAAGCTCTTCGGACTGACGCAAGGTCGCGGCTTGTTGCTCCAGTCGATCGTTGGTGTTCTTCAGCTCCTCCTGCTGGCTCTGCAGTTCCGTGGTGAGAAGCTGCGACTGCTTGAGCAGGCCTTCCGTCCGCATATTGGCGGCAATGGTGTTGAGGACGATACCAATGGACTCGGTGAGCTGATCCAGGAACGATTGGTGCGTTTCCGAGAAGCGGCTGAACGAGGCAAGCTCGATAACGGCCTTTACTTCCTGTTCGAACAATACTGGCAACACGATGATGTTGAGAGGCGTCGCCTCGCCCAATGCTGATCCGATGGTGATATAATCGCTTGGCGCATTCGAGACGAGAATGCGCTTCTTCTCATAAGCGACCTGTCCGACCAGACCTTCCTTGAGGCGGAAGCGATTGTTGAGGCGCTTGCGTTCCGTGAAGGCATAGGAGGCAACGAGCTCCAGCATCGGCTCTTCGCTGTCGCCGTCGACTGTGTAGAAAACACCATGCTGTGCATTCACCAGCGGAGCAATTTCCGACAGGATCATGTTGGACACGGTGGTAAGGTCGCGCTCGCCCTGCAACATGCGAGTGAACTTGGCGAGGTTGGTCTTGAGCCAGTCCTGTTCCGCGTTCTTGAGCGTGGTGTCGCGCAAGTTGCGGATCATCTCGTTGACGTTGTCCTTCAGCGAGGCAAGCTCGCCGGAGGCTTCCACCGAGATCGACCGCGTCAGATCGCCTTTCGTCACGGCAGTGGCCACGTCTGCGATGGCGCGGACCTGAGTAGTGAGATTAGCAGCAAGCTGGTTCACGTTGTCGGTGAGGTCACGCCATAGGCCGGCAGCGCCCGGCACCCTCGCCTGACCTCCTAGCTTTCCTTCGACACCGACCTCGCGAGCCACGTTCGTCACCTGGTCAGCGAAGGTCGCGAGCGTATCGATCATTTCGTTGATCGTATCTGCAAGCGCGGCAATCTCGCCCTTGGCATCCACCGTGAGCTTGCGCTTGAGATCGCCCTCTGCAACTGCCGTCACGACGCTGGCGATACCACGAACCTGTCCGGTGAGGTTGTTCGCCATCGTATTCACATTGTCGGTGAGATCTTTCCAGGTGCCGGCGACACCGCGCACCTGTGCCTGTCCGCCCAGCTTGCCCTCAATGCCCACCTCGCGTGCAACGCGGGTCACTTCGGAGGCGAAGGAATTGAGCTGATCCACCATGGTGTTGATGGTGGATTTCAACTCCAGAATTTCGCCTCGAACATCCACAGTGATCTTTTTGGACAAATCACCGTTGGCGACGGCCGTCGTGACCTCTGCGATGTTGCGCACCTGGCCGGTCAGGTTGGCGGCCATCATGTTCACGTTGTCGGTCAGGTCCTTCCAGACACCGCCGACACCGCGCACCTGTGCCTGTCCGCCCAGCTTGCCTTCGGTGCCTACTTCGCGAGCCACGCGGGTCACCTCACCCGCAAACGAGTTGAGCTGATCCACCATGGTATTGATGGTGTTCTTCAGCTCGAGAATCTCGCCTTCGACCGCGACAGTGATCTTCTTGGACAGATCACCGTTAGCGACGGCCGTCGTGACCTCTGCGATGTTGCGCACCTGGCCGGTCAGATTAGCGGCCATCATGTTCACATTATCCGTCAGATCCTTCCAGGTACCGGCGACACCGCGCACTTGCGCTTGCCCTCCCAGCTTTCCTTCAGTACCCACTTCCTTAGCAACACGGGTCACTTCGGAGGCGAAGGAGTTGAGCTGATCCACCATGGTGTTGATGGTGTTCTTCAGCTCAAGGATTTCACCCCTCACCTCGACGGTGATCTTCTTGGACAGGTCGCCCATAGCGACGGCAGTCGTGACCTCTGCGATGTTACGCACCTGGCCGGTCAAGTTGGCGGCCATCAGGTTTACGTTGTCAGTCAGATCTTTCCAGGTGCCGGCGACACCTTCCACGCGTGCCTGACCGCCGAGCTTACCCTCGGATCCCACCTCGCGCGCCACGCGCGTCACCTCACCCGCAAACGAGTTGAGCTGATCCACCATGGTGTTGATGGTGTTCTTCAGCTCAAGAATTTCACCCCTCACCTCGACGGTGATCTTTTTGGACAAGTCGCCGTTAGCGACAGCCGTCGTCACTTCTGCGATGTTACGCACCTGGCCAGTCAAGTTGGCGGCCATCAGGTTTACGTTGTCGGTCAGGTCCTTCCAGGTACCCGCGACACCGCGCACTTGCGCCTGCCCGCCGAGCTTGCCTTCCGAGCCCACTTCGCGCGCCACGCGGGTCACTTCGGAGGCGAATGAGTTGAGCTGATCCACCATGGTGTTGATGGTGTTCTTCAGCTCAAGAATTTCACCCCGCACCTCAACGGTAATCTTCTTGGATAGGTCACCGTTGGCGACGGCAGTGGTCACCTCGGCAATGTTACGCACCTGGCCGGTCAAGTTGGCGGCCATCATGTTCACGTTCTCGGTCAGGTCTCGCCAGACGCCGCCGACACCTTCAACCTGGGCCTGCCCTCCCAGCTTTCCTTCCGAACCCACTTCCTTGGCCACACGGGTCACTTCGGAGGCGAAGGAATTGAGCTGATCCACCATGGTGTTGATGGTGGATTTCAATGCCAGGATCTCGCCCTTCACATCCACAGTGATCTTTTTGGACAGGTCGCCGCGCGCAACAGCCGTCGTGACCTCTGCGATGTTGCGCACCTGGCCGGTCAGGTTGGCGGCCATCATGTTCACGTTGTCGGTCAGGTCCTTCCAGACACCGCCGACACCACGCACCTGCGCCTGCCCACCCAGCTTGCCTTCGGTGCCCACTTCGCGCGCCACGCGCGTCACCTCACCCGCAAACGAGTTGAGCTGGTCCACCATGGTGTTGATGGTGTTCTTCAGCTCAAGGATTTCGCCCTTCACATCCACAGTGATCTTCTTGGACAGGTCGCCCATAGCGACGGCAGTGGTCACCTCAGCGATGTTACGCACCTGGCCGGTCAAGTTGGCGGCCATCAGGTTCACGTTGTCGGTCAGGTCCTTCCAGGTGCCGGCAACACCCTTCACCTTCGCCTGCCCGCCCAGTTTTCCTTCCGAGCCCACTTCGCGCGCCACGCGGGTCACTTCGGAGGCGAAGCTTCCAAGCTGGCCTACCATGGTGTTGACCACCTTGCCGATCCGCAGGAACTCGCCGCGCAAGGGGCGTCCTTCTGTTTCAAGCTCGATGGTCTGGCTGAGATCGCCCTTGGCAACGGCGCCGATCACGCGTGCCACCTCGACGGTCGGCTGAACGATGTCGCCGATCATGGAGTTGACGGAATTGATGCATTCGCTCCAGCAGCCGGTCGCTCCATCCAGGCGCCCGCGCTCACTGATGCGTCCTTCCTTACCCACGACCTTCGCGACCCGGTCGAGCTCGCCGGCAAGGCCTTGGTTCAGGTCAGCAATGTCATTGAAAGCCTCTGCGATCTCGCCATCAATCCCGGTCAAGTCCGAAGGCAGGCGAGCCGAAAAATCGCCTCTTCTGAAAGCACGCAAGACTTTGAGCAGCAGCCTGGGATCAAGCTGCGATGTGGCAGATTCAACTTGTGGCATGAAGCCCCCCGCATAACAAAATCCGGGCAAACGGCCCGGCACCCCTTGCTGTACGGACATCCCGACGGGCGTTTTCACTGCCTCTGGACGGAAGCCGACCATCCATAACGTAGGCCTCAGCCGAAAAGTTCCAAGGTGAAGCTCGGCTGTTTCAGCGGTGGACGCATTACAGTTAACGGCCAATGGCGTAATGAGGTATCGGTCAGGCAGATTCCAGAAGACGACGCCTCAGTTCTGCAAGTTCAGTCCTCTATCCCAAGGCGGGTTGGGGCCGAAGCGGTGTGCTAGAAAATCCACGAATGCCCGCACTTTGGCGGGTGGATGACGATTCGAAAGATAGACGGCGAATATTCCTGGCAGCTCGATCGTTGGGTGGTCCAGCGTCAGTGCAATGAGACGTCCTGATCGTATCTCCTCACCCACAACGAAGGTGGGCTCATAGATAAGTCCCTGCCCTGCCACGGCAGCGGCCATGAGGGCATCTCCATTGTTCACGCGAAGATTGCCCTTGATACCAACCTTAACTTTTCCTTCAGCCCCGAAAGCCCATTCATCAGGCCCCAACGCCCGAGAGAGGGTGTAGCCAAGGCAATTATGCTCGGCGAGTTCCGCTACTTTGGTGGGCGTTCCCCGCTCGGACAAATAAGCGGGGGAGCCGCAGAGCGCGAGGCGGCACGGAGCAATCCTGCGAGCGATCATTGTAGAGTCCCGCAAGCGACCGATGCGGATTGCAACATCCCACCCCTCTTCGATGAGATCGACGAAGCGATCATTCAAGCCAAGGTCCACTGTCACGGCAGGATGAAGGCGTGTGAACTCTGCCATAAGAGGCGCCACCTCCCTGAAGCCGAAGGACAGTGGCGCATTCACGCGCAGCACACCACGTACGTCCACCCGCTCAGCCGACGCAGTCGCCTCCGCCTCTTCGACTTCCGCGAGGATACGCTCGGCACTTTCAAGATAGCGTCGACCGGCCTCAGTAAGCGTCAGGCGCCGGGTTGTACGGTGCAGGAGTTTGACTCCCAACCGTTCTTCTATGGCGCCGACATGCTTGGTCGCCATAGTCTGCGAAATGCCGAGGGACCGCGCGGCGGCAGACAGGCTGCCTAGAGCTACAACCCGGACGAAAATCTGCATTCCTGTGACGCGATCCAGCATGAACCTCACTCCAGAAGAATGAGGTCTTAACCGGGATGCTCAAATTATCAAATCAGGCAGTGAGAAATCAGCAATGTCGCACCTGATTACAGGGCAGAGCACCGAGCGCTCTGGCCCAAGTCTCTGACTACTGTGCGTAACTTTGCTCCAGGATGCACAAAACCGAATAGTCGGTCATTAGCTGGATCCTGAAACGGCCTGTCGCCTTTGGTACATGGATGGCTTTTCGGTGATTAGGAGAGAGGCTATAGGCACGCGCGATTTTCACATCTATATATAAGAGATAGATATTTCCACATAAGGATTATGTTGAATGGCTGCGCACGGAGCCTTAGACCTCATCGGTCGGACGCCTCTCGTGGAGGTGACAACTCTGGATACCGGTCCTTGCAGGCTGTTCCTGAAACTTGAAAGCTCCAATCCAAGCGGCTCAATCAAAGACCGCCCTGCCCGGGCCATGATCGAAGCCGCGGAGAAGAATGGCGCCCTTAAACCAGGCGGGACCATTGTCGAGGCGACAGCCGGCAACACGGGCGTGGGTCTTGCTCTGGTGGGAGCCAGTAAAGGCTATCGCACGGTCCTTGTCGTCCCCGACAAGATGTCCCGCGAGAAGGTGCTGCATGCAAAAGCGCTTGGCGCTGAGGTGATCATTACGCGGTCGGATGTGGGCAAGGGACACCCCGATTATTACCAGGACCTCGCCCAGAAGATCACCAACGAGACTTCTGGTGCGGTTTACATCAACCAGTTCGAGAATCCGGCCAATCCCGCTGCGCATGAGGCGAGCACCGGTCCCGAGATCCTGGAAGGGATGGGAGGCGATGTGGATGCCGTGGTGGTCGGCGTCGGATCAGGCGGCACGCTGACGGGCATCGGGCGTTATCTCAAGAAAACCTCTCCTAAGACCGCGATGATCCTTGCCGATCCCGCCGGTTCGATCCTCGCGCCTCTCGTCGAGACGGGGGAGATGACCGAGGCTGGATCCTGGGCAGTCGAAGGTATCGGCGAGGATTTCGTGCCGCCGAACTGCGATCTCTCTCTGGTCAAGAAGGCCTACTCCATCAGCGACAAGGAAAGTTTTTCCGCGGCTCGCGATCTTCTGCGCAAGGAGGGCATTCTCGCGGGCTCCTCCTCTGGCACGTTGCTGGCCGCGGCCCTTCGCTATTGCCGCGAGCAGACGGAGCCAAAACGCGTGGTCACGCTCGTCTGTGATACGGGCGCCAAATATCTGTCGAAGGTGTTCAACGACGCTTTCATCGCTCAGGAAGGCTGGCTTGACCGCGTGCCAACCGGCACGGTGCGCGATGTGGTAATCAATCCCTTCGGGGAAGGCGCGACGATTTTCGTTGCCCCTAACGAGACCATCCGCTCCGCCTTCGCACGCATGCGCTCCTCCGATATTTCACAGCTGCCCGTCATCGAGAATGGCCGCGTCGTCGGCCTCATCGACGAGAGCGATATCCTTGATGCACTGGTAGCGGATGAAAGCGCTCCTCAAGACGTCTTCAACAAACCTGTTCGCGAGATCATGGTCACACGCCTGCAGACCATTGCAGCGCAAGCGCCAGTGAAAGATCTGCTGCCTCTGTTCGCCGCCGGCTTCGTGCCAGTGATCATGGATGGCGACACCTTCGTTGGTCTCGCTACCCGCATCGACCTCATCAACCTTTTCCGGATCCAAGCCTAATGAACGCTCGTAACCAGCTCGCCTTCGCAACCCGCTGCATTCATGCGGGTCAAGCGCCGGACCCCACAACCGGCGCGGTGATGATGCCTATCTACGCCACCTCTACCTTTGCGCAGGAAAGCCCCGGCGTTCATAAAGGCTTTGAATATGCGCGTTCGCAAAACCCTACGCGCATGGCCTTCGAGCGCTGCATCGCAGACCTTGAAGGGGGTACGGCGGCATTCGCTTTCTCCTCCGGCCTTGCCGCCAGTGCAACGGTGCTCGACATGCTGGAGCATGGGTCTCATATCGTCGCGTCCGATGATCTGTATGGCGGCACGCGTCGCCTGTTCGAAAAGGTGCGCAAGCAATCTGCTAATCTCGACATCACATATGTCGACCTCGGCAACCAGGAAGCCGTGAAAGCTGCCTTGCGACCCAATACGCGTCTCGTCTGGGTGGAGACCCCTACCAACCCTCTCCTGAAGCTCGCGGATCTCGAAGCAATTGCACAGGCCACGCGTGGGCATGGTACGCTTCTGGTGGCTGACAACACATTTGCGAGTCCATGGGTACAGCGCCCGCTGGAGTTCGGCTTTGATATCGTTGTGCATTCCACGACCAAGTATCTCAACGGTCATTCTGACATGGTGGGCGGCGTTGTCATCGTGGGAGAGAACGAAGAAGTTCGCGAGAAGATTGGATATCTTCAGAATGCTGTCGGCTCGGTTTCCGGTCCGTTCGACAGCTTCCTGGCTCTGCGCGGCCTGAAGACCTTGTCATTGCGTATGGAGCGCCACTGCACGTCGGCCCTCAAGATCGCAGAATTCCTTGAAGCTCATCCTCAGGTCGAAGGCGTCATCTATCCCGGCCTTGCATCGCATCCTCAGCATGAATTGGCGAAGCGTCAGATGCGCGGCTTCGGCGGCATCGTTACAGCCCGGATCAAGGGTGGCCTCGATGGCGCAACACGTTTCCTGGAGCGCTGCCAGCTCTTCACGCTGGCGGAGAGCCTTGGAGGGGTAGAAAGCCTTATCGAGCACCCTGCCATCATGACTCACGCTTCCGTTCCACCGAACGTGCGTGCGGAACTCGGCATTGACGATGGTTTGGTGCGCCTGTCGGTTGGCATCGAAGACACGGACGATCTGATCCAGGATCTTCGTTCGGCTCTCGCCTAAGTGGCATCTGCTTCGGAAAGGCTCGGTGCGAATCGAGCCTTTCCCTACTCAGTGCAGCTTCGACGTGATCCGTTTGATGGTTGCGTCGAGCAAAGCCATAGCCCCGTCTCTACTCGCCTGGGACAAGGCAGACAGGTCAGCCTCCCCCCTGGTTTCGCTCGCGGTTTCCAGTAGCGCGAAGTAAGCCATATCCCGCTTCGGGTCACTGGCTTCGCCTTTAAGGGCGCTGATCGCGTCGATGATGCCCGCATGCTGTCCCGCATCGACGAGATCGCGAGCCCTCTTCAAAAGGTGGAGAACCGTAATTTACCTATCCATTGCGGCGAGCCCCGTATCGCAGCCGGATTATCTTTTTAAGCGCTGACTGCTTCAGCAGGATGGCGGATTTCGCCATTTCCGACAAGAGAATGCGCGGGACTGCGACGCCCCACCACACAAGCCCAGCAGAAGAAGCGGGGCAAACTTATGAGCAATTGAGCACCTGACCCTGTTAGTAAATGATTTCCAGGGATGCCGAAGCGAGCCAAGCAGCATATCGAGCCTTGGAAGGTTAGAGAGATCACCTGCCTGAGAGAGTTTGGTAAAAATGGACGGAGGAGCCATGCCGAATTCATTGCTTCTCTCCTAGGCGCAACAGGCTCATCTAAGAGCCTTTTTCAGATCACCCTCTCTGAATCCAGAGTTTTCACCAAAGCTCCTACCGGATAACCTTGCGTCATCACCTCATAAAAAGTAAAGCTTGGCCACGGTTTCGCCCCATTCAACACCCAAAAGCCCTCCTTGCTATGTTTTGAAGTACTAAACCTTACCGTCTCATTTTTGAGCGTCGTTTCTGAGTATATTTCTGCGTTTCTATTTTTTCTGAAAGCATCACAAAGGTTTAATCCTCGCTCACCCCACTTCATTGACCCCCTAGACCCTGAAATTGCTTCCGGCAAGTCACACATGATTTGCGGTTATCATTTTGCGTGATCTCCAGTCCGGCACAGCCTGCATTTCAATCGGGTTTCTTGATTTTTAAGAGAAGATATTATGGCAACGATTTATGTCTCGACGACCGGCAGCGACTCCAATTCCGGTGCCTCCGGCAGCCCTGTTAAAACCATCAGCAAAGCCTCACAGCTTGCTAAGGCTGGCGATACCGTGCTGGTCGGCGCAGGCACCTATAAGGGCCTGGTGACGATCAGCTCCAGCGGTTCTGCCTCTGCGCCGATCACCTACAAGCCTGTCGACGGCGCCAAGGTGATCATCGACGGAGCAGGCACCCCCACGAACTCCTCGCTCGTGACGATCAGCGGCAATTACGTGGTGTTTCAGGGCTTCGAGGTTCAGAACGCGCAGCGCACAGGCATCAGCCTTTGGGAGTCGCATGACGTTAAAGTGTTGAACAATAAGGTGCACGATAGCGTACGCGCTGGCATCTTCTCGGGCGCCAGCAGCGTTGGGACATCCTACAACAATGTCATCGAGGGCAACGAAGTCTGGAACAACGTCAAGGAAAACACCTCGAAGAACTCGTCGAGCGGCTGGGCGCAGGCTATCGGTGCCTATGCTTCGGACAACCTCACCATCCGCAACAACAAGTCCTATGACAACTGGGGTGAGGGTATCGGCGTTCAATCCAGCATGAATGCGAAAATCCTGAACAACACCACGCACGACAACTTCAGCGTCAACATCTATCTCGACAACGCGCAGGCTGCTGTGGTGCAGGGCAATACGGTCTACACCACCAATGACACTACGTATTACCGTAATGGGAAAGCTGCCTGGGGCATCCGCATCGCCAATGAGCATGTAGACCGTCCGCTGCCATCGAAAGACATCGTGATCACCAACAATGTCCTCGCCGGTTCAGGCGAGATCGGCTACGGCGCCTATGAGGCGAATACGGGCTTGATCAACCCCAAGATCGAGAACAACACGTTCTACTCGAGCTACACGCAAATTCCTAACCTGGAGAATGGTGGCACGCCGGCCCCGACGCCGACGCCTACCCCCACTCCCCTGCCGCCGATTGACAATCCGGTCACGGCTGCCGATGACTTTTACTCGGCGACTGAAGATACCGTTCTTACGGTTGCGGCATCGAAGGGCGTGCTTGCCAACGATACTGCTGCCGATGGCGGCAAGGCTGCCGTCGCCGGCACCTTCGCGACAGCCAAAGGCGGCAGCGTAAAGCTCAACGCCGACGGCTCATTCTCCTATACCCCGAAGGCAGACTTCTTCGGTTCGGATAGCTTCACCTACACCGTGAAGGACGCCGATGGCGACACCGATATCGGAACCGTCACTTTCTCCGTAGCCGATGTGGCAGAGACGCCCAGCACGCCTCTTCCTCCGACCGCTCCGACTACACCCAGCACACCGACTCCCACGCCCACGCCCGTAAAGACTATCAACGGTACAAGCCGTTCGAACTCTCTGAATGGCACCTCCGGCAACGACAAGATTGACGGTAAGGGTGGCAACGACAAGATCAACGGCAAGGGCGGCAATGACATTCTGATCGGCGGATCCGGCAAGGATACGTTCACGTTCGATACCAAGCTGGGAAGCACCAACGTAGATGTGATCGTCGACTTCAAGTCGGGGCAGGATATCATCGACCTTAACGACTCGGTATTCACCAAGCTCAAGGTGGGCAAGCTCTCAGCGAGTGCATTCGTTGTCGGCGAGAAGGCCTTGGATGCCTCGGACCGGATCATCTACAACAACAAGACGGGTGATCTGTACTACGATGCGGACGGTTCTGGTTCTGGGGAGGCGGTGAAGTTCGCCACCATAGAGAACAAGGTCAAGCTGTCGGCATACGACTTCTACGTTATTTAATAGCCCGATTCAGTATTGGAAATGACGCGGCCCCGGTCCCACCGGGGCCGCGGTCCGTTGTGGAGTCAGAAATAAGCCGCGGCTAAGACTAGGCACTGTGGGCGCGGGCTAGACTACAACCATATCGATGAAGCCGTTAGCTTAAGCAGCTCGGCGTGCTACCTGGATGCCTTGGAGGGGACGGAGCGACCTTCGCTCGAGCCTGCCTCTCTACGATAAAGGTCAAGGTTGCGTTGAAGGTGAGATCGCAGCGCAACCAAGGCGATAACGAGGACCGCCAAGAGACTGCCCCCAAAAGGAGCAGCAGCGAGCGCAATCAAACCGCCCCAAAAAGGCCAAAGCGCAAAGAAAGTGACAACCGCACCTACGACGGCAAGCAATGCAACAGGCATCTAAAATGCTCCCTCGGAGACCGACACCATAGCGACCTTATATTGCAGTACACTAGATGAGCCATAAAGATAGGTTAACATCATTTTTTGAAACTGTATCACAAATCATTCCGTCTGCAATAATATCTGGAGATGTGTCGGGCATCTACACGGTGTAGGGCCCATTTCATGGAATGAGAAGGACGAGCGTAGCTCGTGAAAGGGGCTGCGCCGAAGAGCAATCTGCTCGATAGTCAGCACTTATGGCCAAGCCTCAGCGTTAAAACTAAACCCGTGACGCGCTTAGGATGGAATGGCCGGTCTCACCTGGAACTGCCGGGAGCATGCTGCGATAAAATTTTTGGCGGCCTAAGACGAGCTCTCAGCTTCTGCATAAGCCGCTTCATCTTCCTTCCCATCAGCCCTACGAAGACCTGTGGGATGAAAGTGCGCCGCGCACCATCAATGATAGTGCATCCCGGCAGCACGCAAATCGTATGCAGCCCGTTTGGATAAGGGCCATGAGGATCAGGCTTCAGAACTGCGACCACCTCTTCGGAAAACTCCGACGGCGTGAGAGCTAGAATCCGGTTTATGACCACAGCTGCCCCGTAGCCGGTCGAACAATCCTGCGCTGGCCTATAGAGCTCGCCGTCATGCACAAATGGCGTCCCGGCCGGACGACCTGAGCGAATATCGACCTTCAGGGGATTTGCGCGATGAGGCTCCCAAGGTCCGGTCAGTTCGTCCGCGTACCACGCGAAGAGGGTGCTGTTGGGGCCTGCTTCCTGACTTGTGCAAAGAAGCCACCAGCGGCCGTCGTGTCGAAAGACTGTCGAGTCAACCGCAGGGAAGTCCTTCAGCAGCGTCGCAACTTTCGTCCAGGCCTTAAGCGTCGCGCTTGCGCGGAATAGGGAGACCTCCCTGGCTTCGAACGTTTCAGGGATGCAGTAAATGTGCCCATCGTGCTCGAACAGGAATGGATAGGACATGTGACAGGGAAGCTCGATGACAGGTTGAGATCCTCCGAATGTCTGCCCATCCGCACTTTCTAGAATGGAGATACGTCCCCTCTCCTTCTTCCAGGGATATTCCTCGGCCAGTATCGTCACGCGGCTCTTGGAGCCGCTAGGATCTGCAATGCCGAAAGGATCGGCCAGAAACACGCCTTTCGTCTCAGGTAACCAGCGCACAGCCCTTGGGACCACGCTCGTTATATCTCCGGAGCCACTACCCCGAGTTAGCTTCAGCACCTCATGTATCGGAGCATCGATAATGCCGACATTCCATTGCTGCTGATGAAAGAGCCAATCAACCGTGTTCTTCATCCAGGCCTTGGCCGATATCCAGGCAAAGCGCAGCATCTCAAGATTGCTCGGGAGATGGTATGTCGGTGCTTTGGCCGAAGATGGCGCATGATCGATGTAAGCCGCACCTCCCCTCTGGATGTCCCGGCAAACTTGCTGCGGCCAATCCGAGCTCCCAAAGAGGACGCTGTCGCGGTTGCGGGCATATGAGCGAGCGAAGGTTTTGAAATAACCGCGGCGGAGAATTATCCCTGTTTCCGCTCCATCGACACAACGTTGAAGGGTTGCGCCGGTGACTGGATCTCCGTTGAAGATCTCCCAAAAACATGGCGGCGCGCCCCGATACTTATCTGGATCTCCATGTTGGAAAGACCAAACACCATAACGCGGAATGCGTAGAATTTCGCCTTGCAAGCGCTGCGGGGTGAACTGCAGCACGAAGTCAAGATCGTAACGGCGGATTTCCTCCAGAACATCCTCAGTGAGGGATTGCAGACCCTCTCCTGAGGTTTCCACCCTCCAATTGATTGCCGGAAGATTCTGGATCAGGCCAGATGCATCCTTAGGGGTTGTTGAACGCGACGCCTGGGAGAGAAGCATACGATCGTACAGCTTCCACAATATGGCTGCTTCACCTCGACCACTCCCTTTCTGAGTGTTGTACCGGTTCGGAGCATGAGGATCGGCAATGATCAGCAGTACAGCTGTGGCCTCACCTCCTTTGAGGAGGCTCTCTATACATTGCTCCTGCCAGGAAGGGAGCGATGTGCCAGAACAAATAATTCCAAATCTCAGCATACGCTGGCTATCGAGATCAACCGACCGAACCACAATACCCCCCTCGCTTCACGACAGCACTCAGCTAAAGTATCGTCCTCTCATCGCCCCACACTGTAAGCAGCAAGTGTCTCCGACACCATCTGCTCAACTGTAAGCCTTGAACGAATGAAATCTCGTGCTGACTGCCCCAATCGCAGCCTGAGCATTCCATCTTTAGACAACTCCTCAAGTGCATCTGCGATCGCCTCTACATCGTTTGGCGCCACTAGCAGAGCCGTCTCTCGATCGATGAACACTTCTGGAATTCCGCCGACTCTGGTTGCGACAAGGGGCAATCCCGCACTTGCTGCCTCCAAGGCCGTATAAGGCAGGCCTTCAGATCTGCTCGGCATGCAAAGAACATCAATCTCTGCCATTACCGAAGCAACATCTTTTCTGAAGCCAATGAAATGAATATGCGAACCGAGATCAGACTCTCTGATCAATCTCCGCAGTTCATCCTCTTCGGTGCCTTCTCCCGCGATGACGACTTGTACGTAGCAACCCCTCTCCCTCAATCGAGAGATTGCCGAGACCAGGATGTCGTATCCTTTAACCTTCTGTATGCGTCCGACCATACCGACAAGGAACTGAGCATCCGGAATATTGAGCGATCTCCTGATACTCCTCTCGCAAGAATGGTAAGGCTGCGTAGGCACACCATTGTAGCTCAGCGTTATCCGGCTCGGGGATATTCCTAAGGACATCAAATAGACTTGGATCGATTTGGAGACGACGATGAACCTAAGCCCGAGCATACGGCAAAGGTGGAGTACCCCTTCGTGGGCGTGTTGCCTTAGAAACCCCCTATGGGCGACACCGTATATCGAATGCACAGTGGCGACTGCTGTCCGAACACGGGATAGTTTTGCCGCTAGAGCCCCCCATAACTGAGACTGAGGATTGTGAGCATCGATGACGTCAGGTTGGAAAGCACGCGCTGCTTGCATGATATCAAGCACGATACGAGGATCATGCCTTCGCCTCTTAATGGAATAGGTTTCTACTCCGGACCTCTGAAGCAACTTGGCAACTTGGCTGTCCTGAAGAACAACGACTTTGACCTCACACCGATCTCTCAGGCTGACTGCAATGTCTATGACCCGCGTGTCGACGCCTCCATGTCGCTTCGATAGATCTACGATCAGGATACGGCTCTTTTCATTCTTCATGACGATAGAGGCCTCAAAAAACGGAAGTGCAATCGGCCAAGTGCTCGCTCGGATTGATGCCGGGACATGGCTTTATGATACGCTTCACTTGAGTGTTACTTATACGATCTCCCATCGTCGCAACGGAAATGCTAAACATAGGTAGTCGGGAGTAGCTATTATGATCCATCTGAGAACCCGCCTCCCCATCGCAATGCTCGCAACCTTTCTCCAGGCTGCATCAGTTGAAGCGGCGACGATTTATGTTTCCACATCGGGCAGCGATTCAAACCCTGGGACGATTGATCAACCGCTACAAACCATCTCAAAGGCAGCCCAAGTCGCAACACCAGGGACTAAGGTCATCGTGCTTGGCGGAGTATACAGGGATGTCGTTCAAATACCCGTTGGTGGAACTCCAGGAAGGCCAATAACCTTTGAGCCGGCCTCCGGACAGCTGGTCGTTCTCGATGGGTCAGATACGCCGTCAAACACATCGCTGGTTCAAATCAATGCAAGCTACATTAATTTTAGAGGGTTTACGGTTCGCAACGCGAAGCGCAGCGGCATCACAGCGTGGGGAACCCACCACGTCAATATAACGAATAATAAGGTACACGGAAGTATTCGAGCCGGGATCTGGATAGGTCACACTGACGCCGGCCAATCCTACAACAATCTCATCGCCCGAAATGAGATATGGGACAACTGCCTAGAGAACAAATCCCGGACTTGGGAAAGCGGGTGGCCCCAGGCTATTGGCCTTCACGCTTCTGATCGAAGTATCGTGCAAGACAATCGTGTCTACCGCAATTATTGTGAAGGGATCGGAACACAGTCAACTCAAAGCGTCAGGGTTATAGGCAATACTGTGTCTGACAGTTTCAGCGTCAACATCTATCTAGATAACGCTCCCGGTACGATCGTACGAAACAACAAGATTTATCACACAAACGACTCAAATTTTTATCGCTATGGCAAGCCCGCACGAGGCATTCAGATCGCAAACGAATATACAAACATAGAACTACCTTCGCGCGGCCTTCATGTAAGCAACAATACTCTTATAGGGGTGGGAGGGATCACATACGGGAATTATCAAAGGGCATCTGGACTAATTGATAGCGTTATAAGCCCTAATACAATCCTCAATACGACAGAGCAAAGGCGTTAAGACCATACACCCTTCAGGGCATAGTAACGACGCATTCCTTGTGAGATCTCCTCTCAGTTGCATCCCACTCAAGTATTCGAACTACGCGCTCTCCTATTACCTTCCAATTATTCTCTATCTCCATTCTCTCTCGCGCAGCATCTCCAAGCGCCGTTCGAAAATGATGATCCTGCAGCAGGTGGACCATCGCATCACCGAGAGCCTCTATATCGTTGGGCGGCACAAGCCACCCATTAATGCCATGCTGAATGGCTTCGGATAACCCACCTACATCAGACGCAATCGTTGCACGTCCTTGCGAGTGTGCGAGCGAGAGCGCTCCACTCGCCGTTGCCGACTTATATGGGAATACGACTAGGGATGACAGCGCAACGAGTGAACCAACCTCGTTCATTGGGACGTAGCGAGGGTCCAATATGATATCTCGCGTTCTGTCCAGATGATCAATCTGCGTCTGAAGTTCGACCAGATCGAACTCCTGGCTTGGGTAGCCGACGATGAGTAACTTTGCCTTCCCAGGAGGAATTAGAGAGAAAGCCTTAACAAGGATGTCTAGACCCTTGCTCGGACGCAACCCACCGAAAAAAAGGACAATCGGCTCATCCTTTCGCAAACCATATCTCCGGGCCAAAACCTCTTGTTCTCGTTCATCCACATCAAAGAGTGCTTCCGGCCCATGCGGAATCCAGTGCGCATTCACGTCTGAGACAACACTGCACTTGAAGTCCAGGATAACCTTTTCCGATAGAAAAATGATGCTACTAAATCTCGTGTAGAGAAATTTCATCAATTTCGCGTTGATGAAATTAGACACCCGGCCCTTCTTTTCTCTCAGGATGAACTCGTGACAGACATCGATAAGACGGTAGCCGCGCCAGCGAAGGTATGAAATCGCCGCCGCTTCTATAGGATTCCTCAGTAAGCCAAAGATCGTATAATCCGGCTTCTCCCGGTGAATGATCCGAACAATATGTATCCATTCCCGCACTGTGATGCCAGCGCGGATTATCTTTCGCAAGAAGCGCCTTTTTGATCTTTTATCAGGAGGAGACACACGCGACCAGAAGCGCAACGAGGCGTCAACTCTGAAGGGCTGCTCAATGTCAGCCAGCTCATGATTATGGTTCGCCAGCATTGTCACGTCTGCTCCAGCCTGCTGGAGTGATGAGGCAAATTGAAAGGTGAAATGAAGGAGGCCTCCGCAATCATCTGTCTCGACAATGAGAATTTTCATTATGCAGCTTTCCTCAACCCATAAAGCACTAGAAGGCGTTCAACCTGAGTATTAAGATCAAAGTTTCGCTCGACGCTGTCACGAGCAGCACGTCCTAGGCTCTCAGCGAACTTAGGGCTTTGGATTATCCTTTCACATGCAGAGATTAGATCATTCTCGTTCGCTGGCTCGACCAAAAGACCTGTCTCGCCATCGTCCACCATCTCTGGAATCCCCCCCGTACGAGAAGCGATGACCGGTAGTCCGGCCGCCATAGCTTCAATGATCACCGTGGGAAGCGCATCGATAAGTGTTGGAAGAACGAAGAGATCAGCTGATTGCATGAGCTCCCGGACATCGGAACGATGCCCCGCGAAGAAAACCTTGTCGCTATTTCCGGCCAACTCGGCTTCATATTCAAGGTTTTCCCGCTCAGGGCCATCGCCTACGATCCACAAATGGAGATTGGGATAACGTCTCGACAAAACTCCATGTGCGCGAATGAGGTGATGGATCCCCTTCATTCTTCGCAGGACTGCAACAGACAACATGATCATTGGTTTGTCGGAGGCATCGCCTTTTGCGACCCTTCGATCACTACTCCACTCGGAAAGGTTCAACCCGTTCGGTATGACGTGAACACTTTTGATCTTCGTTGGAGCGTATTTCAGCGCCATCGCCTTGGCTTGGTTCGTCAGACAAACCAGCTCACAAGGTAGATACTTGATCAAAAAAAACATCAGCCGCAACCGCAGGCCCGCTTTGCTCCACTGGTTAGGCTCATCCAAAGTGTGCAGAGTCACAACCGTACGAATACGAAGCAACGCACCGACAACGATCGAAGTGATTGTCGCGTAATGCAGGTGAGCGTGGATGGCATCGGGTTTCAACTTACGAATTGACCGAATAAGAGCCATCCACTCCCTTAACTTCCAGAGTCTGCTGACCTGGACATGCAGCGTTGAGACATTATGCCGATCACACACCTCCAGCGCAGCATTGCTGGCGCGCCCTTGGAGATATACGACTGTCGTATCAATACCCGTCTCGGTTAGAGCCGCTGCGATATCCGACGTCGTCTTCTCCGCTCCTCCGGCCCCAAGGCCATCGATCACAAGAGCCACTCGTCCGTTATGCATAACCGGCGCTCACAACGTTAAATTCATCTCACCAGGTCAGAACCAACCTTATGAGGTGGCTCGATCTGTCTCTGACTGAATGCTACGAGCGTTCGGCTCCAGAAACTGAGGCAATGCCAGAACTGTCGTCGGTCTGAACCAAGCATACTCCGAGATATTGCCATAGGACTGCTCTTGTCTGCGGCGCCCTGCTCTGCGGAACGCATCGAGCGCCGCGAGTCCGATAGAAAGGGCGAGGCCCGCGAGGCCTCCTAGCAAGGCGGATGCCAGGATGCTCAACCCGACAGGCTTGTCAGTGGAAGTAGCAGGGTCAACAACCCTGATGGATTGATCGATATTGGCATCTGCAGACAGGCGCGCCCTTTGGTAGGCACGGTTTGCCCGATCGGCATCCCCTTTTGCCTGCTCTACGGCGAGTTTCAGCGGCATGATGGCGGCATCGGCCTGGGTCAGTTCGGCCAACCTCTTTTCAACGAGCTTAAGCTGCTGGTTGCGTTGATTTTGCACCTGCCGCAGTTCAACCCGGTTCGTCGTTCTTTCCGGGTCAGGCATTTGAAGGCGCGCCTTTCCGCTCAGCAGAGCGCTGCGCTCAGCGTCGAGATCAACGATGCCCAGCTTATTCTTCATTTGAGCAAGTTCTGTCTCTGCTGTCAGCAGCCTGCCGTTTGCATCTGCAGCCTGTTCTGCAAGCTTATTGACCGGAATGTCCGGGAACAATGTCGAGCGGAACGCGAGATACTCCGCCAAGAGAGTATTAACGAAGCGAACCGCAAAATCCCTGTTGCTGTGATGCATTTCGACTGTCGCAACGCTTGTGCCCTCAGCCATCTTGATGCTAACGCGCTCACGAACCAGGCTGAGAACCTGATCCTCGGTTTCTTCCTTTGGCTGGTTTAATTGTGCAGCGATGGGTTGGGGCAAAAACTCCTTGAAGTTTGCCAGCACTGGCTTGACATGATCAGCGAGCCATTCCCGGTATTCGTTTGCCGGTTCTGATGCCTTCCAGGCCTCTTTGCCTCCCATCGATCGGAGCGTCGCCCGCAACACTGACTGACTGCCAAGCAGGGACAGCTCTGTACTTACAGCATTTGCCAGTTCCACTCTGACGGGGTCTCCCTCCCAGCCTTCAGAGATAGGGTTCTTTGCATAATAGTTGCTGTCAAATCGCATGAGAACCGACGAGCGCACTTCATATTCCGGCGGACGAAGCATCGCCCCTCCGGTCGCTGCAGCACCGAACAGAACTACGGTTATGATCAGGACATACTTGTATCTCCAAAGAGATCTCCGCAGATCAGCAAATGTCATCGTTCCCATTTTCAAGCCCTCGCCCTTCCCCGAAGTTTGCGTTCATAATCTGGATCCCAGGCCAATGTCGGCAGGGCCAAAGCAGTCAATATGAGAAGCCATGGATATTGAGCATAACCCTCATGCAAGAACATCGATGTCGCCAGATAGCCGGCAATGGCGGCTCCCCAAGCGCCGACTGCGTTTGCAGCAGCAACGCGCCGCTGCCTCTGCAGGTATGACAACGTCTTCAGAACCGATGCGACTGTGAGAATCATGAGTGTCGAAAAGAACAGGAATCCAACGATTCCACGCTCCGAAAGAACCTCAAGATAGAGGCTGTGGGTTTCTCGATCAGAACCTCTCGCCATCAGACCGCGAGCGATCGATACCTCTTGGTAGTAGCTCTTGAACTCACCATATCCGACACCTAAGAGCGGATACTTTTCCACTACATAGACAGCCGCTAGCAGTTCGCTCGCGCGACCGGAGATCGCAGCATCCTTGCCGATCCCTCCTGTAGAAACCTGCTTCAGGCTGCTCAATCCCGCGTTGAATCTATCAAGATAATGCGAAGGCATCGCTATAAGGCCTACGCCTCCTGCCAGAACCGCGATCATCATATGCTTTCTGGTGATGCGATGCCGATTGATGAACAGGAGAACAAGGAGACTAGCAGCAGCTCCAAGCAAACCTCCACGGGAGAAGGTCAGCAGCAGCGCTGTCATGATAATGACACTCGCTACCATGCCGAATATTGCATAAGACCTAGTTGCACCAGAGATCATGATTTGCAGAGCCAACGGCAGTGCGATAACCAGTATCTGAGCATAAAAGTTAGGATCGGTTAGCGGGCCTGACGGACGCCATCCGTCCATTTTTCCAGATACATGCTGAACGGAAGCTATGGCGAAGCCCGCGAAATCATGAGAGTAGCCTGTGTAAAGATATTGAACGATAGTCAGCGTCGACATGAGCATCGCTGCAACGACGATCGCAACGCACATCTTATGAAACTGCTTCATCGAATGAATAAGCGCGATCAATAGGACCGTCACGGCACAGATCTTTGCGCTCCCTAAGGCTTTAATGAGAACCGCACCTGGATCGCGCGCATAAAGGGCTGTTGCGGCTAACGAAGCCAGATAGACGGAACATGCAAGCAGAGGGACTATGACCTGATCTATCCTCTTACCTGATAGATAATGATAGCTCGCGGCCACGATCATCAGTACGGCGAGAAGATCACCCAGGATCCGAATGCCGTGACTGTTGGCGAGTACGGCGGAGGCATTCATGTAAATGATCACGGTGAATGCTATGACTGCGAATCCGGTGCTGCGCACTATGGCAACTGCTAGGCACAAGGCGAACGGCAGCAACAGCATATAAGCAGGAAGCCCGCTCAGAAACAGAGCGAAGATAGCCATGCCACCGATCAATACGACCATCAGGGCGACAGCCGATGGCGCGGCACCTACGTCGTATACTTGAGAATTAGCTTGCCCCATATTGCTCATCCTGCGCTGTATCTTTTGCGGCAGTGAGAGTGCGCGCATAGAGACTCTGTTAATCTATCTTTAAGAAAGTTTTTTTGTAACTCCCTCATCGGAGTACCCCCTTTCGGATCAGTTCAAGATCACTTCGAAAAGAGCGGTCGACAGCAAGAAGAAGAACGCAATACGTCACGCAACCTATGAGGGCACATCCTGCGAACTCAAGTATGGGGCTCAGATGGGAGACCTCACGGAACAGCAAGACGGTTGCGCTCATTCCTGCGCACGCAAGGAGCGATGGCAGTATGCTCCCTGCAAGCCGTGATAATTTCACGGAGAGATCACGCTGAACCACAATGGTTCTTGCGAGTGTCCCTACGCATTCTGAAACAAACATCGCGAGAGCGACTGCTTCCACTCCGCCACTTAAGCCGACAGCTCCCAGAACAAGAACGATTGCGGCGACAGTCTCTAAGCCAGTGATAATCGTCAGTATATGTGGGCGCCCATTGGCTTTGAGCACGTCTCCTACAGCCCATCCAATCGTGAGCGGTATTCCGCTAAGCGCCAGAATCTGTAAGACACTAACTGAACTCAGCCACTCTTCTCCGAACAATGTCAGGATTGAAAGATCAGCCGTCAACGCAATGCCCACAGATGCCGGAAGCATTGCTGAACTGGAATATCGCAAACCAATCAGGTATGCGGATCTCAGACGCTCTATGTCATTGGCAACAAGCACGAATGAAGGGAATAGGAGGCGCGTTAGGACTGTGTTGATCCCAGTCACCGCAATCTCGGGAATGCGAGCGGCAATATAGTAAGGACCTAAAGCTCCAGCTCCCAGGAAAGACAGTATCGCGATCTGGTCAATTCTGTTTCGGATCGGGACCAGAACATCCATTAAGGCGATGTGCTGACCATACCTCACCAATCGGCCTGCTTCCTTGATGTCGGGGCGGCTCAGTTGCCAGCGAGCCACACAGGAGAGGTATACAGTCCGAGCGCATGCTGCGAACAGAAGCCCGATTACAAGACTCCAAATCCCATAACCTGCCGCCAGGAGAAGCCCAGTTACAAGCAGCTTGGACACTCCATTGATAATATCGGAGAAACCGCGCTGAAAAAGCTTCAGTCTCTTTTGCAGAAGAGCTTCCTGGACAGTACCGAGCGCGCTCAGAGGAAACAGCAAACTCAGATAGGGAAGAATGGCAGCGATTTCGGACGTCACCCCCCACTGGAGCCAGCAAAATACCAAGAGTCCTGCACATTGCAGAACTGATACTCCCATAACCATGACGAAGGCAGTCGTGTAGAGCGTGTTGCTGCCGCGGTGGTAGATCACGGCATCTCGCATCCCGAAATCTCGTACGGCGTCGACGAGTTCGATCGCAAGCAATGCCCCAGCCAGGACGCCTACCCCCTCGGGAGACACAGTGCGCGCCAAAAGAACCGTAATCGTTAGGTTCAGAAGGCGCATCACCACATATGAGAACAGGGTGAATGAAGCTCCTGACAGCATCAGCCTCGCATTGATGGCTGGCGTGGTCAGATCAGGCATTCCTTGTCGTGCAGATGCCCCTTCAAATTGCCCCTGCACGTCTCAGTATCCCGATGGACGGATTACGAGCATGACGACCGTTGCAACCAGTATCGCGATATCCTTCCGCAAAGATTGCTGTTGGACATACTCGATATCCATCTGGCACCGCTTGTCGAAATCAGTGGGCTTATCGCGCGCTATCTGCCAAGTCCCAGTGATGCCAGGCTTTACCAAAAGCCGGCGCCTCTGCCACGGAGCATAGGTCGACGGATTGTATGAATTCGCCCTTGGGCCGACGAGTGCCATCTCACCGCGAAGGACATTGTATAGCTGCGGTATCTCATCGATGTAGTATTTGCGCAGCACCGATCCGACCGGCGTAATCCTGGGATCTTTCTGGATTTTGAACCCTGGTCCTTTATCCTCACTGAGGTCTGCAAGAGAAGACTTCATCTGCTCGGCGTTAGGAACCATCGTTCGCAATTTGATGATTGTGAACGGCCTTCCATTAAGACCGTAGCGCGTCTGTTTGAAGAAAACCGGGGAGCGGCGATCATGAAGCTTAACTGCGGCAATGGCTGCAATCAGGATCGGCGCAATTGCGATCAGCATCAGAAGAGCCAACAGAAAGTCTAACGAGTGCCGAGCATAGCGCTGCACTGATCTTGAAAGGCCTGAACGAGAGACGTTATGATCGTAAGCGTCGGCGTTCGTATAAAGGTCTAGATCGGACATCCCCGAGCCTCATCCACATAGGTGATCCAGCAGATCTTGCCGCTTCTTTACTCTTGCACTCGATTTTCAGCTTGCTGCCCCCGGGCCGGATAACCGCGAAACTCAACCACCGGCTTAGGATTATAATTTTAGAGATCGCAGTGTCGGGGTGTCAAAAACAACATCGCACTAAACCACGCGAATAGTTGTTACCTCTTTGTAGTCACAGCACTTACCACCTCTTTCTGTCAGCAATACTCCGACCTTAGTTCATCACTATCTCAATCGCGGCTAGTTCTATGGGTGCGGCCGCCAACCGGATGCGGAAGGAAGATGGAGCATGGCAGTAAACGTGATGGAGGCGGTGGCTTTCGGAAGCATCTGTCTGATGCTTTACCATTATGCAGTGTATCCACTGATCGTTTTCATCGCTGCACGGTTGCGCAAATCCCGAAACACACCCAGCAGCTATTTCCCTCGCGTCTCGCTCGTGATCGCGGCCTTTAACGAGGAAAAGGTCATTCGCGAGAAGTTGAGCAACAGTTTCGAGCTCGATTACCCTAACTTGGAGATCCTCGTTGCTGCGGATGGATCGTCGGACAGAACCTTGGATATCGCTGCCTCATATGCAGATCGTGGTGTCAAAGCGATGTTCGAGCCCCAACGCAGAGGCAAGGCTGCAGCTTTGAACCGGGCTGCGGCTCAGGCAACGGGAGACATCATCGTATTTTCCGACGCCAATGCTATGTACGAACCTCAGGCGATACGGGCTCTCGTCGAGGGATTTTCCGACCGAAATGTCGGCGCCGTTAGCGGCGTAAAGATTGTCCGCGCTCGCAACCAGGGCGATACGGGCTTCGGCAGGTCAGAAGGCTTTTACTGGAAATATGAGAATGCCATCAGGCAGGCGGAGTCACGCCTTGGAACAACTGTTGCCGCTGTCGGAGAGATCGTCGCAGTGCGGAAAGATGTCTTCCGTCCGTTTCCGGCCTCCATCATCAACGATGATGCCTATCTCGCATTGGCCGTTCTCGCTCAGGGTCTCGATGTCCGGTTCGCCCCTACGGCAGTCGCTGAGGAGCTGGCATCGATCAGTGAGGGTGACGAGTATGTGCGGCGCAGGCGAATTGCTGCCGGAAGATGGCTACAGCTCAGGTACATGAGTCTTCTGCCGCTTCACAGGCCGTTCGTGATGGCGGCCTTCTTCTCCCATAAGCTCCTGCGGCTTATGATGCCTTTTGCGCTCTTAAGCTCGACATTAGCGAGCGTCGTTCTAAGTCTATCTCACCCTGAAAGAGCGGAGTACATCCTGCTTGTGACCGCCCATGGTCTGCTCTTTGGCTCCGCGCTTTTTGGGATGTACCAGCAGAATCGTCAGGGCGTCCTCCAACGTCTGAGTCGTATTTGCTATTTTCTCATCCGCATGAATGTCGGCGTCGCTTTCGGTTTTCTTGATTGGATGCGCGGGACTGCATCACCCGTCTGGAAGAAGGCCGCGCGCTAAGCCCAGATCGCGATTTTGATTTTGAGATGAGAGAAGGATTATGCGCATGCTTCATTCGCGAGGTTTTAAAGGCGCAGCGTGGCTCTGTATCCTTCTGCTCGCGGTTCTCTCCCTCATCCCTGGTCATGTGCAAGTGCGTTCGGGAATGCCAGGAGGCTATGAGCATGCCATCGCCTATTTCGGCACGGCTACGATGTTCATGCTTGGTTATTCTCGGAAGAATTGGGAGATTGCGGGAGGCCTTGCCTCCTACAGCGTGCTTCTCGAAATGCTCCAGTTCCTTGTTCCTGGACGAACACCTCACATTGCCGATGCTTTTGCGAGCAGCTCGGGCGCTATCCTTGGGGTTATCGTATGGATGATCCTTTTAGAGCAGAAACAGATGCAATCGGCTTCACCTCTTGTTTCCAGAAAGAAATCAGATCTAGACTTCCGATGAAGGCTCATCCCCGAATACGGAACGACCGCCATAGCTATGCGAGTTTTTCCGTTCCTCAGCTATGAGGTCGTCGAAATCTGGGCCTGTAGCGAGGTGTTCCAAAGCGCGTGCCTGGTCATCGAGCCGCCTTAAGGCGAACAATTCTTCCTTATGGCCGAGTTTAGCCTTCTGAACGGCCGACTTCAAAACCTGGATCGTTTGATCGTACACACGCAGCGGGACTGGAAACGGGTGCCGATCCTTACCGCCATGAGCGAATGAGAAGCGCGCAGGGTCGCTGAAGCGGCAAGGCGTTCCATGAACGACCTCCGCCACCATGGCGAGCGCCTGTACAGTCCGAGGCCCTACCCCGGGGGTAAGCAGCAAGTCAGAGAAGTCCTCAGGTCCACGCTCCGCAGCCGCTGCCAGGCTCCCATGAAGACGCCGCAGGACTACGTCCTTGGAGCGGACATCGTGGTGATCCGGCATGACAAGGTGCGGCAGGAGGGGCTGAGAAGCAGCAGGCTCGTTTTCGCGTTCAACCAGCGACGCAAACTTTCTTGCAATGCCATCTGGCCCCATCGTATCCAACAGCTCGAGCTGGACTTGACGTGAGGCTTCGGCTCGGCGGTCTGTGAGATTGACGATCGTGCCCTGTCCGACCCCATCGATGCCTGTATGCGGTTCATCGACAAAACTCTTGAGGTCTTCGGAAAGCCAATGATAGCGGCGCGCCTGCCTGCGGGCGTCGTTCATACCCTGCTGGACGACGGCCCAGTTGCCGCTGTCAGTGACGATGAAGCCATGCAGATAAAGGTCGAACCCGTCCTGAAGCGCCGCGCTGTCGACCTTGGCGACCAGACGGCTGGCTTTTGCGAGAGCCGAGCCGTCGAACCCCACCCGCTCCCCGATAGAGCTCAGCTCTTGCGGGGTTTGACGCGAGTGGCGCCCTCGCCCGCCGCAAACATGAATACCAAGCTCTGTCGATAGGGGCGTGAGACCGCGCTTGAGAGCTCCGATCACGCTGGTGGTTATGCCGGAGGAATGCCAGTCCATCCCCATCACGGCTCCAAAAGACTGAAACCAGAAAGGATGGGCCAAGCGTCGCAGCAACTCGTCGCGACCGTAATGGTGCACGATGGCTTCGCTGATCACAGCGCCAAGGCGTGTCATGCGGTCCGCAAGCCATCTCGGCACATGCCCGCTATGAAGCGGCAGGTCAGCACTGCCTGCTTTTCTTGCCATGACGATCAGGCCTTTCTCTGGCTCTTCTGATTGGATGTGGCGGATCAAGATCGGCTTGAACTATGCATTTGCCAGATCAAGCGTACTCTCCCGCCCCAGCGCACGATAGTTCTCATCGAGCCATGTGTGGGCAGCCACTCGCCCAAGGTCTCTCAGCTTCTCAAAAAAATCCCATCGCGCATCAAGACGTGACGAGGCCGCATAGGCATCGAGGTCCGCCCCACCGTGAATGCGGTGCATGAGCACGCGCTTGTATTCATCGGTTGAGAGCTTCCCCTCATCGATCAGCCGCCGCACGAAACCGATGGCCCTGAGCTCATAAAGGAGGTTGGCGTTGAAGGTTACCTCGTTCAGCCTGCTGTGGATCTCCTCAGATGTTCGAGGTGTCGATCTGCGCTCGACGGGATTGATCTGGACCAGCAGGATGTCATCCGTCTGGGCTTCATAGAACAACGGAAAAAGAGCTGGATTTCCCGTATAACCTCCATCCCAATATGGCTCACCATCAATCTCCACCGCCTTGAAGACTGTCGGAAGACATGCGGATGCCAGAACATGGTCCACGGTGAGTTCAGGGGCCGAAAAGACACGGATCTTCCCCGTCCACACATTCGTGGCCGAGACGAAGAGCTTCGTCTCCCTGCAGGTTCTGACCCTCTCGAAATCGATCATATCGTTCAAGGCATCCCTCAGGGGGTTGATGTCGAGGGGATTCAAGTCATAGGGACTGGCTATGTGGGAGAACGCCCCACTCCACAGGTTCGTCGATTGGGCCCCACTCCAGAAATTGAGGAAGTGGTCAAAGAGGGAGCGCTGGATGGGAGAGAAGCCGCCATCCAGGCTCACACGCCGCCAGAACTTGTGAAGTTGTTCGCGAGCCCCATCCCGTCCGCCCTCGAGCCAGCCCTCCACCAAGACGACAGCATTCATAGCGCCCGCGCTTGCTCCGGTAATGGCTTCAATAGCCAAGCGGCCATCTTCGAGCAGATAATCCAGGACGCCCCAAGTGAACGCGCCATGTGCCCCACCACCCTGGAGAGCAAGGCAAACTGTCTTTTCGGCATCAGGGCCGACCAAGCCGAGAAGGTTGCTAGGGTGTTTCGCCGCGCGGCCAGTCATCCTGCTCTCCGTCCATCAAATTTGCAGCAGGATTAGCACAGTTTGAATGACTGGCAGAAAGCCTGCGACACTTCGGCAGATCCAGGCTAGCATATCTGTGTTCTGACGGTTTTGAGCAGGTGGCGGTCCGTCTCAGTTGAGGCGTCTCATGTCCGCCATCACGGCACGGGCCGCATTATGGCCGGGCGCTCCTGTGACACCTCCTCCGGGATGCGTACCGGCACCGCACATATAAAGCCCCGTAATGGGCGCACGATAATCCGCGTGCCCCAGCATCGGCCGGGCGCTGAAGATCTGGTCCAATGTCAAGGCGCCGTGGAAAATGTCGCCGCCGATGAGGCCGAAAGTGCGTTCGAGATCGAGTGGGCTCATGATCTGTCGCCCGACAACGCTCTCTTTGAAGCCGGGCGCATGACGATCGACCGTCTCGATCATCAGATCGGCCACCTCCTCACGATGATCGTCCCATGAACGCCCATCGGAGAAGGCCGGCTGCACATGCTGACAGAACAGGCTCGCCACATGCGCACCCTTGGGAGCCAGGCTGTCGTCAAGGGTCGAGGGGATCAGCATTTCGACAATGGGCTCGCGGCTCCAACCGAACTGCTTCGCGTCGTCATAAGCGCGATCCATATAGGCCAGCGACGGCGCAATGATGATGCCGGCCGTATGATGGTCGGCTACCTCCCGTCCAGGGAGCGCCGTAAAGCTCGGCAGTGACGAGAGTGCGACGTTCATGCGGAACGTTCCGGAGCCCGACTTCCATCGCCGCATGCGCTGGAGAAACTCGGTCGGCAAGGCGTCTTCCGGCACCAGCCTATCGAAGAGCAGCTTTGGATGAACGTTTCCGGCCACAGCGCGTGAGCGGACGGTGCGTCCATTCTTCAGGACGATCCCAACCGCCCTGCCCTTTTCGACAATCACTTCTCTCACCGGTGCGCTGGTCTCGATCTCGACGCCGCGTTCGCGAGCGGCCTTCGCCATTGCCTGCGTGATTGCACCCATCCCCCCAATGGCGTGGCCCCAAGCGCCTTTCTTGCCATTTACCTCACCGAAGACATGGTGGAGCAGCACATAGGCGGTGTTCGGGGTATAGGGGCTTGCAAAGTTGCCGACGATTGCATCGAAGCCGAAAACAGCCTTCACGCAATCCGTCTCGAACCAGCCATCCAGATAATCGCCCGCCGATTTCGCGAAGAGATCGAGAAGAGCCCTCCTGTTCGCCATGGAGAGGCCGCGCAGTCGGTTGCCGGTCAGCAGCGCGCGCCACCCCTCCGACAATGCGGCGCGCCAGCCGCCCTCAACCAAGTTTGGAGGCTGCTGGAGCACAAGATCGCGCAGCACATCGGCAATGGCAGCGATCTCGTTCGAATAAGCGTCATAGCGCTCCGCATCCTTGGCGCTGAACCGCGCGATCTCAGAGCGGGTCACGCCCTCACCGACCTTGAGATATTGATCGTTCGGAAGAGGAAGAAAGTTGGAGAGGCGGCGCTCGACGACCTTCAGTCCGTGACGAGGGAGATCGAGATCTCGAATGATCTTCGGATTGAGGAGGCTGACGGTGTAGGACGCCACGGAGTTGCGGAACCCCGGATGGAATTCCTCGGTCACGGCAGCGCCGCCAACCACAGGGCGCTGCTCGAAAACTTTCACCTTGTATCCTGCTGCCGCGAGATAAAAGGCACAGACAAGTCCGTTATGTCCCGCACCGATAACGACGACATCGCAATCCTTGGCCACGTTTCCCCCTTTAACGGTTTCTTTTGGCAGCCTGGAAGCTAGATCAGTGAAGGATCTGGCTCAAGAAGGTTCGAGCGCGCAGCTCCTTGGGGTTCGAGAAAAACTCGGACGGCACCCCCTGCTCCACGATCTCGCCGCGGTCCATGAAGACCACCCGGTCCGCCACCTGCCGGGCAAAGCCCATCTCATGAGTCACGACTGCCATGGTCATGCCTTCCCCTGCGAGCTGTGTCATGGTGTCCAGCACCTCCTTGACCATCTCGGGGTCGAGAGCTGAGGTCGGCTCGTCGAACAGCATGATGTCGGGCTGCATGGAAAGTGCGCGTGCGATGGCCACGCGCTGCTGCTGACCTCCGGAAAGCTGAGAGGCATATTTATGCGCCTGATCGGGAATCCGGACCTTGCCCAAGTAGTGCAAAGCCTTTTCCTCGGCCTCCTTCTGCGAGACGCCGCGAACGAGGCGAAGGGCCAAGGTGCAGTTTTCCAGAACAGTCAGATGCGGAAAGAGGTTGAACTGCTGGAACACCATGCCGACGCGTTTGCGGACAGCCTCCACATCCTCGGGCTTGCGTGTCAGCTGGATGCCGTCGACCACGATCTGCCCGTCCTGGAAGCTCTCAAGGGCATTGATGGTGCGAATGAGAGTTGACTTTCCTGATCCCGAGGGCCCGCAGATCACGAGCTTCTCACCGCGAGCGATGGTGAGATCGACATTCTTCAAGGCCTGAAAGGTGCCATACCATTTCGACAGGTTTCTGATCTGAACCGCAGGAAGAGAACCGGCCGCAGGAGCCGTTTCCACGAGAGTGAGCTTTTTTTGAATCATGGGTTCATCTCCTCTCGCATGCATTCGATCTTGAGCGAGCCATCCATCATCGCGTCTGGGCCTTGTTGTAGCGTCGCTCGATCCGGCCCTGTATGAGTTCCAGAACGATGGAGAGTATCCAGTAGATCAGAGAGGCGGTGATCATCATTTCCACATGTCGGAACTCGGTCTGCCCCTGCGTACGTGCCAGGTACATGAGTTCCCACACGCCAACGACCGAGACCAGCGAGCTGTCTTTCAGCATGGCGATAAACTGGTTTCCGGTCGGCGGGATGATGATACGCATGGCTTGCGGGAGAATGATGCGGGTCATCGTATCTCGCGGCTTCAACCCGAGCGCGCGGGAGGCTTCCCACTGCCCCTTTGGAATGCTCTCGATCCCCGCGCGAAAAATCTCGGTCATGTATGCGCCGTAGCAGAGAGACAGAGCCAGGATACCGGCAGGCACGGCGTTGATGACATATCCGAGCTGCGGCAAGCCCAGGTAGATCATGTAGATCTGCATGAGCAGCGGGAGACCTCGGAACAGCGACGTGTAGAAATTAGCGATGCCCAGGGCAATGCCGTTCGACGACAGCTTGGCGATGGCCCCGATCATTGCCAGGATTGATGCGATGACGATGGAAATGGCCGAGACGTAGAGAGTCGTCATCAGCCCCTGCGTCAATAGAAAGCCGATCTTGCGGCGGATGAACTCGAAGCTGAGATCGAAAGAGTAGAAGAACAACAGGACTAGCACCGCCAGCTCTGCCCAGACCACGTACATCTGTTGCCGGATAGTAAGCCTCATCACCATAGCAACGTTGAGAGCAACGACCGCCGTGATGAGAAGCGCGACAAGAAGGTTCGCGGCGAACCCCGGATCATCTGCTAGGCCGAACAATCCAGCGAGAACCTTGCCGATCGATGACGTTCCGGCCTGCGCATAAACAAGAACGCCAAAGAGAACACCAAGACCTGGAATATAGACCGACGGCCGCGACAGTAATCTCGGGTAATCGACGTTATCGGCATAATGCATCTGGCCTAGCCTCTATCAATCCGTTTCAACCAAATCAGAAATTGTCAGGCCGACTTCCGCTCCCGGAAGAGGTCCGCAGCCTGATAAGCCCAGTAGGTAAGCTGAGCGGCCGCACGGCCAGCGATCCATCCGTTCCAGGCAAGTCCGAACGGAGCGAACAATTTGTATCGATCGCTCTCGCCCAATATCGCTTCGGCGATCACGCGGCCGCCGATGGCCGTCGTATTGAGGCCATGTCCCCCGAACGCAGTGCAGTACCAGACCCCGGGTTGCAACCGTCCGATCTGAGGCATCATGTGGCGTGCGTAGGACATGAGCCCCGACCAAACGATCTCCACATCGAGATCCTTCAATTGAGGATAGGTGGAGACCATGGTCTTGTGCAGCAGGCGTCCAAGCAGGCGGGGTTCCGTGGTCTTCGTTGTGATCTTGCCGCCCCACAGGATGCGCTCGCCGCCATCGACGAGACGGTAATAATCACCGGCACGGCGGTCGTCGCCGATTGCAGCTTCGGTGCGAATGGCGCTTGCGATCAAATCCCGATTGGGTTTGGTCAGCATCACATAAGTGGCAATCGGCAGATAGCTGTGCTTGAGCTGCGGCACGAGATTGCCGGTATATCCGCCAGAGGCGATGACGATGTGCTCTGCCGCGACGGAACCATGTGCAGTTTTGGCAATCTTGGACGTTCCGCCCAATCCGATCGCAACGACAGCCGACCCCTCATAGATATGCCCGCCCAGGCGCTCGATTTCCGCAGCCAAGGCACGTGCATAAATGAGAGGATTGAAGTGGAAAGCATTTGGGTCGAGCAGGGCTTGATAATATCGCGGCGAGACCAGCAGCTGCTGAACCTCGTCTCTGCTCTTGAACTCGACATTGTAATTGAATTCTTTTTGAAGCCAGTCGCGATGCGCCTTCAGGCCATCGGTCGCCTCATAGCGCACGGCTCCGAGGATGCCGGGCGTCGGCTTCGCCTCGGCGGCGAGAGCCTGGACATTTTGCCGAACGACATCAGCGCCCTCGATGGACAACCGATGCAGTTCCTTCGCCTGATCCATGCCCGCCATGCGTTGGATGTTCTTATAGCGGGCTGCCCAGCCGGGGCTCACGAAGCCGCCGTTGCGCCCCGAGGCGCCCCACGCTACCCGATTGGCCTCCAGCACGCAGACTTTGCGGCCTTTGCGCGCCAGTTCGAGAGCGGCCGTCAGACCGGCCAATCCTCCACCCACAACACAAACATCGACCTTCACGGCTCCCTCGAGCGCCGGCCTCTGGACAGCATCCGGACCCAGTGCCCGGCGGTAATAGGTTTCGATGTAAGACATGATGATCGTGTTGTATCGCGGATGGAGAAGTTTCAGGAAAGCAGTACGATTACTTGCTGTAATCGTTGCCGTACCACTTGGTGGTCAGCTTGCTGAGCGTGCCGTCATCCTTCATGGCCTGAATGACGGTGCCGAGCTTGGCGGTCCATTCTGGATCGCCTTTGTCCGTCACGACCACGAGCGGTTCCTTGAAGGCAGCCTCGCCCGGCAGGATCTTGACCGGATAGCGGTTCTTGATAGCGTTCTGCGCCGTCTGCTCCGGTGCGATCACCGCATGGATGCGCGTGCCGTCACCCAGACGCAGATCGTCGAAAGGCAGCATCGAGTCAGCGTAGGTCTTCACCTCGCCGGGCGTCAGTGTGTACTGAATCGGCGGCAGGCCGGGGGCATCGATCTCAAGACGACGGTTGATATAATCCTCGGAGGTCGTTCCTGTTTCGACGCCGATCTTCTTGCCGTTCAGATCGTCACGGGATGTAGCCTTGCTGTCCTTATGCACAGCGAAGACGTAAGGGCTATAGTAATAGATACCCGCAAAATCGATAACCTGCGAGCGAGCCTTGGTCGGCGTCACCGAACCGACGGCAACGTCGAAGCGTCCATGCCAGCGTCCGCCTGTCATCACATTCCATTCAGGCGTCTCAAAGCGCACTTTGACGCCAAGACGCTTGGCGATCTCATTCGCTACATCGACGTCGAAGCCGACGAGTTTGTTGTTGTCGTCAAGATAGCTTTGCGGGGGCCAACCGCTGTTGGTGGCGACTTTCATCTCGCCGGCCTTCATGACACGGTCCATCGTCGGGCCGGCTACGGCTGCGGCGTTCATGACCGAGACGAATCCCAGTGCCATTACAGTACCAAGAAAGAGCTTGCGCATCCTTCATCTTCCCTCTGCTGTTGGATTGATATCAAGGCGATAGGTTAGTCCTATTTCTTGGAGCCGCAGCTCACGCCCGATCCTGCCGAGCGTTGAAGGCGCTTCTCGCATCACACGATGCAAGGCTGCAGGAAGCGTCTTGAACAAGACGATTGGCGCACAGAGCCGCAGCAAAGCTCGGCGCATGGAAGTTGAGCTTGAGGTTCCCCACGAAGTCAGGCCCGAGGCGCTTCTGCGCTCTCCCTGTGCCAAAAGGATTCCGGATGCCCGCTTGTAGACCACTCCACATGTTCTCTGACATAGTCAGAGCCGCCTAACGGGCAATGTGAAAAAACTCTTCATGGATAGTGACTTAGTCATGAAACCTCTCCCTTTCGGCTTTTTTGCCGATTAATGTTGTCTGACAGCAGACGACTAATCTTTAACGCTGTCAAGACGGATGTCGAAAGGGAAAGAAGCTTTCAACCGCGTCCTGCAAGTGCAAAGCCGTACCGGCCTCAAGCAGGATATCTTGGTGCATGCAGCAGCGTTATTTACGAACGAAGCTGAACGAGAAGCGACTGCCGCGGTGATAATCCTTCGCAAAGATGACTGGAATTCCTGTCGGTGTGAAGGTGGTTTCCGTGATCAGAAAAGCGGGACCGAAATCGTGCAAGTCATTTCGCTCGCTCACATCGTTCGGCAACAAAGTAGATGTTGCAACTGCCGTCGACATGCGCGGGCGCGAGCCATGCCTCTCCAAGAGATCAAGCACGGATCCACTCCAGTCGATATCGTAGAGCCGATCCGGAATGACAGAGCGGGGAATGTAGTCCAAGCAATACACAAGGACTTCATCCCCTTGCATTCTCAGGCGCTCCAGGCGGATCACACGAGCGCCCTGCTCCAGGCGCAGAGCCTCTCGAACCTCATCCGACGCCACCTCCTCGGAAATCGAAAGCACCCTGTTGGTCGGACGGTAACCCGACTTGTGCAGCATGTCGGTGACGCTCTCGAAGCAGGTAATCGGCCGCTCGACTTGCAGCGCAGCCGCAGCCGACACGAACCGTCCTTTGCCATGCTTCACATAGATAGCACCATCCTGCTCCATGAGCTTCAGAGCCTCTCGGAGCGCAGGCCGAGAGATTTGAAACTTGCGGGTGAGCTCTGCCTCGGTTGGCAGTTGATCGCCAGGCTTCAATCCTTGCTCATCGATCAAAGCCGTGATGGCATCTCGCAACTTCAGGACCAAGGTTCGCTCGTCGCGAAGCGGCGTAATCAAGGACATAGTGATTTTGAGTCACTCCCAGAGCTAGTTGTCAGTCCACAGGATTGGACCATTCTGCACTCGGGTGCAAGTTTAGGGCATTTGTCCACAAACCAAATCAACGATGCTTCGCCCTAGAATCCCTTTTTCCTCGCTCGAAAGTGAAGTTCCACAGGGTTTCGGCTTGACAGGCTCGCAATGTCAAATCAAGTTGTCAGACGACTGTCCTTGTGTCCTTTCGCCACCTGTTTTGAGAACCCTCATGCTGAACTTTGATGAAAAGCGCTTCCTGCGCATCCAGTCCGGTGCTGTATCCCACGCCGGTGGCCTCTATCGCGCGGTCCAGGAATGCATCGAACAGGGTGCAGAGAATCTCTTTTTCTTAGGGACCGGTGGCGCTGCGATCCTGATGATGCCTGCTGCGCAGTTGCTTCAGCGTCAGTCTTCCTTCCCCACATTTCTGGAAATGACAGCCGAGGTGGTGCTGACCGGCCATCGGGCTCTTGGACCGAAATCCATCGTCGTCGTCCCTTCCCTCTCCGGCACCACGAAGGAAAGCGTGGCGGCGATGGAATACTGCAGAACGAAGGGAGCGAAAGTCATCAGCCTCATCGGTCATGCCGAGACCCCCCTGGCCAAGGGCGCTGATTATGCATTCGTGAATTTCGCCGAGGACGATACCTCCTGTGAATCCTTCTATCTCCAATCCCTGATCATTGCTCTTGCGGTCATGAACCTGCACGGCGAATATGCGGATTTCGACGACACCATCCAGGAACTGGTGCGCCTGCCGCATGCTCTCCTCAGCATCAAGAAGGCATACGAGGAGAAGGCGGAGCGCGTTGCAGAAGAGATCAAGAGCGAGCCATATCACATCGTGACGGGCGCAGGTTCAACATGGCCCGAGGCATTCTATTACGGCATGTGCATCCTCGAAGAGATGCAGTGGATCCGCACACGCCCGGTTCACTCCTCGGACTTCTTCCACGGCACGCTGGAACTCGTGGAAAAAGGTGTCAGCGTTCTTCTGTTCAAGGGTGAAGATGCAGCTCGCCCTCTCGTCGAGCGCGTCGAACGCTTCCTGCCCGAGTATACGGACAAAGTCCGTGTCTTCGATACAGTGGAGTTTGAGCTCCCCGGCATTTCCGACAAGGTTCGCACCTTGATCTCACCCGTGATCCTTGCCACCATCTTCGAGCGGATCAGCGCACACTTGGAAGTAAAGCGCAATCATCCGCTGTCCACGCGCCGCTATTACAAGCGCGTCGCCTATTGAGACAGAAGCGAAGAGCGCCGCAGCGAGGGGAAACAGAATGAACTTCTTTGAGTTTGCGGCGGTTGGAGACAACTGCATCGATCGATTCCTGCCCCCTATCGGCCTTTCGCTGATCGGGGGCAATGCAGTCAATGTTGCCGTGCAGCTCAGCAGGCGCGGCCTCAGGACAGGATACTTTGGTGCGGTCGGCTCCGATGAGGCTGGTCGCCGTATGCTGGGATGCTTCAAGGACAATGGTCTTTACACCGATCATGTCCAGATCCGACCAGGAGCGACCGCCTACACCAACATAGAAGTGAACGAGGCGGGGGAACGAACCTTTGTCCTCGAGGAGTTCGGGGTATGCAAAGGCTATCGTCCAAGCGATCTTGATCTGCAGGTTCTGTTGAAGATGCGCCATGTCCATATCGGATGGCTCGATGATGGCGGGGCTCTCCGCCGCACCCTCAAAGCTGCCGGTGTCAGCGTCTCGCAGGATGTTTCCGTCAACACCGATACGCAGCATCTCGGAATCGAGGGGCTTGACTGCGTGTTCGCTTCGGCTGGCGAGGATCACGCTGAGGCAGAACAAATCCTGAGCACCCTCCTCGCGGGCGGCGCAAGGATTGCCGTCGTTACCTGTGGCTCCCGCGGCAGCATGGCCTCAGATGGTACACAGGTTGCAGCAGCGGGGATCCGCCCCGTGGAAATCGTCGATACGACAGGCGCCGGCGACAGTTTCATCGCCGGATTCATATCAAGTTATTCGCGAGGAGATGATCTACAGACCTGTTTGGAGATCGGGCGCGACACAGCCGCCGAAACCTGCCGCCACGTCGGCGGCTTTCCTCAGCCTGTGCTCCCGCTCGCCGCATGATGTTGCTGGACTTCTTTGGGAGATGACCTGATCTGGGCGCTTCCACACCCCAGTGCGATCCTATCCCAAAACAGTCGCACAAACTTCATTAGGCGGCATAGCGTCTGACTGCTATCCCTTCCCGGCAACGATGGGGTCCCCGATGGCGAAAACAGATAAAGATCAGCTCCAGAAACGCTCAGAGCTCATAGCAAAGGCCGTGAAACGTGGGGAAAAACTTGAGCGAACCTTGACCAAGCTCGTGGCGTATTCTGACCCTGGGTCGGCTGCGGAGAGCTTTCTGAAATCTGTCCAGGAGGGCCTCGAGGCGATCCGCAAAGGCGCCAAGTCCAAGGGCGCAAAGCCAGCCATCAAGAGAACGTCCGACGAGAGCGCAAAGAAGCCTACAAAACGGAAAAGTGCTTCTAAGAAGCCTGTGTTGGCGGAAGCAGTCCCTCCAACTGACACAAACGTTTCAGAGTGACAAAGAAGTTAAATTAACGTGGCGCTCCTGAACCTTAGGAATTCTGCATGCCCTTGTGTGGGGCTCGGGCAGCCTTGAACTGAGCGGAACATTTCATCCTGCGTGGATGTTGCGGTTGGCGAAGAGAGACCTTTCAATTCGCCCACCCATATCTGCGGACAGGTTATTCCTATGGCTGAAGATCGTTCTCTTGCCGTCGTGACGGGAGCCTCCACAGGGATCGGCTATGAACTGGCGAAATGTTGCGCAGAGAATGGCTTCGATCTTGTCATTGCGGCCGATGAATCACGGATCAACGAGGCCGCAGACGACTTCCGAAAATTTGGCGCCAAGGTTGAGGCTGTCGAGGCGGATCTCGCCACCATGGATGGCGTCGACAAACTTTATCAAGCAATAGGGGCGTTTAACCGTCCTGTTGAAGCGCTTCTGGCCAATGCAGGTCGAGGGCTGGGCAAGGCTTTCCTCGATCAAGACTTCAATGACATCCGAGATGTGATCGACACGAACATCACTGGCACTCTGTATCTCATTCAGAAGGTAGGTCGGGATATGCGATCCCGCAATTCGGGACGTATCCTGATTACAGGCTCGATCGCCGGTTTCATGCCAGGCAGTTTTCAGGCTGCCTACAATGGCAGCAAGGCCTTTCTGGACTCCTTCTCGTTTGCCCTGCGCATTGAACTCAAGGATACCAATATCACCGTTACATGCCTTATGCCCGGAGCAACAGAAACTGAGTTCTTCGAAAGAGCCGACATGCTGGACACCCAGGTGGGGCAGTCCAAGAAGGATGATCCCGCAGAGGTCGCCAGAGCTGGCTTCGACGCCATGATGAAGGGCCAAGGCGACGTGGTGACCGGCTGGAAGAATAAGCTCATGAGTGCCATTGCCTCGGTGACACCAGCAGGCCTAGTGGCCGAACAGCATCGAAAAATGGCCGAGCCCGGCTCGGGAGAAAAGAGCAAGCCATGACCAAATCATACAAGGCTGGCGACAAAGTATCATGGGACTCGTCTGGCGGGCACAGCACAGGCAAAGTCGTCAAGAAACAGACCAGCCCTACACAGATCAAGGGACACAAGGTTGCGCCCTCGAAAGACAATCCGCAGTTCATCGTGAAGAGCGATAAATCCGGCAAAGTCGCAGCCCACAAGCCGAGTGAGCTCAAGAAGCCATAAATCAGACAAGCGATACAATCGAGCATCATAAAGAGCAGAGCGAGAGTTTTCGGTTTCGCTGACGCGCTCGACCTCATCGGCTGTCAACCTCCAAATGGCCATGAGCCCAACTCTCCGACTTCATTGACAACTGCTTACTGAACAGTAGGAATAATACTGCGCGCAAGGTGATCCGAGTCGAAGATCGCTGCGCCAGATTTCAATGCGGCGCCGTGCGAGGAACTCTCTTTATCAATCGGGGTCACAGCGCACGATAGCTGAGCTTCGGCCCTATGGATGCTCACCCGCGCTCGGCACCGCAAAACCGACCAAGCGGTTGTACCCTGTGGAGATAGCATGAACCAGCCCCTTCATTTCCCATCGGCTGTCGAATTTCCGAAAGCGGGTATCAAACGGGCGGCCGTCATCGGCGCGGGATCCATGGGTTCAGGCATTGCCGCGCAATTTGCCAATGCCGGCATACTCGTCGATCTGCTGGACATTCGAGGCGAGGCTTCATCGCCGAATGCCCCGGCCGAAGCAGGCATTGCCAGACAACTGAGGGCGAATGGGTTCATGCATCCCGACGCTGCCAAGCTCGTAAGGCCAGGCAATATCGATGACGATCTTCAGCGGCTTTCGGAGGTCGATTGGATTGTCGAAGCTGTCATTGAAAAACTCGATATCAAGCGAGATCTTTATCGCAGGATCGCCAGCATCAAGAAAGCCGGAGCGATCCTTTCCTCCAATACATCCACCATACCCCGCGCGGATCTGATCGCTGAGTTGGACTCTTCATTCGCAGGTGAATTTCTGATCACACATTTCTTCAACCCGCCCCGCATCATGCGGCTTGTCGAGATCGTCAGCTCTCCTGAAAACTCACCTGAACTGGTAGCTCGCGCAAAAACGGGTTCGGAGTGGATCCTCGGAAAAACCGTTGTCGACTGCCACGACACTCCCGGCTTCATCGCCAACCGCATCGGCTGCTATTGGTTGGCTGTGGCTGCCTTGGAAGCAAAGAGCCTAGGTCTCACCATCGAGGAAGCGGACATGGTCATGGCCGCTCTGGGCGTGCCGAGGACCGGCGCTTTCGGGTTACTTGACCTTATCGGGATTGATCTCATTCCCCACGTATGGGGCAGCCTCATGACCGCTCTGCCCGCTTCCGACGACATTCATACCTACGACCTCCCCTCTGACCGTACGGTTCAAGGAATGATTGCGGCCGGGCAATTGGGACGCAAAGCGAAGAGTGGCTTCTATCGGGTCAATGCTGACAAATCGCGCGATGTTCTCGATCTCTCCTCCGGGCTTTACCGGACGGAGCAGCGGGTCGACATGGCAGCTCTCCCTGGAAAGGGCAAAGATCTTTCAGCCCTCCTACAATCCGAGGATCGGCTTGGCGTCTATGCTTGGCGCGTGCTGTCCCGTCTCATTGTCTATGCCGCTGAAGTGGGGCCGGAAGTTGCCAATGATGTTGCCGCCATCGATACGGCCATGGAACTTGGCTACGCTTGGCGTGAAGGCCCATTCAAGCTCGCCGAGCGCTGCGGGTTGGAGAACATCGTTGAACGCCTGAAGCAAGATGGCATCGGTGCGCCGCCTCTCCTCACTTCAGCGACCCAGGCCGGCGGCTTCTATGACAAAGCCACAGGACTCGCACTTCGGACCGACGGCACAAGGGCACAGGCGTCAGGAAAGAGTGACGTTCTCACGCTGAGCGCCGTCAAAAGGAAGCGTCCAAGGATCATGGGGAACGAAGGAGCCTCGCTTTGGGATGCGGGCGACGGCATCGCATGCCTTGAGTCCCATACAAAAATGAACAGTTTGACGCCGGCCGTTTTCGACGCTTTGGAGCAAAGTCTCGCCAAATGCGCATCCGATTTCAGAGCGCTTGTCATCGTCAACGATGATCAGCGTGCCTTCTCCGCCGGTGCTGACCTGTCTTACTTCGTCGACCTCGTGCGCAAAGAGGATTGGTCTGGCCTATCGGCCTTTCTCGTTCGCGGCCAGCAACTGTTCCTGCAGATGAAGTATGCGCCCTTCCCTGTCGTCGCAGGAGTCGCCGGGCTTACGCTAGGAGGCGGCTGCGAGTTGATGCTCCATTGCGATGGCATCGTCGCACATGCGGAATTGGCGGCAGGCCTTCCAGAAACCAAGGTGGGCATTGTGCCAGGCTGGGGCGGATGTACCCAGCTTCTATTGCGGGCGCAGGAGCGCCTCGGGAATGAAGCCGATCCCGCCGCTACATCTCAGCTGGCGTTCGATACGATCCTCGCCGGCCATCCATCGTCTTCAGCGCTCGATGCATGGGACAAGGGCTTGCTGCGCTCGCAGGACGAAATTGTCATGAACCGCGCCCACCTCTTTGATGTGACTGTTCAGCGGGCGGCATCTCTAGCCAGTTCCGGATACAGCATTCCGCAGCGCGCCAGAGTCGTACTCGCTGGTTCGGATGGCAAGCAGGCTCTCATGGGGCCCGCCGAAAAGCGGAAAGAGGAACTCGGCCTCTCGGCAACGGATATGAGACTTGCCGAAACGCTGGCGTCCGTTCTTACAGGAGCAGGGCTCTCAAAAAATGAAGTCTCTGAGGAAGATATGATGGCGCTGGAGCGGGATGCCGTAATTGCACTCGCGAAAATGCCAGAAACGCGGGAGCGCATCGAGCATATGCTCTCGACCGGCAAGCCCCTGCGTAACTGAGGCCTATCACCATTCAAGAAGCCGAGGATGGCGGTGCTCCGGCTTCCTCTTCCATGCTCTGTCCTCGATACCCGCCAGGCTTGCTGAGCGCGGGATAGAGGCGTGCAATCTCACCCATGAGGAACTTAGCAGGCACATCGAAGAAAGTGCCGTGATTGACGATGTAATCCATGAAGGCTCGCCCCTCTCCGTCGAAAGACTGGAACAGGGCATCGCTCGTTCCGTCAAACACAAGCGGCTCGACACCCAACTTGGCGCACAGGCTTACATTGAAGGTTGGGGTCGCTTTCAACCAGCGGCCGGGAAGATGAACTTCGACATAGCCGTGATAGGCGAATACATCGGTACCGACAGCTTCCAGCAGGCGTGGCGTCGAGAGATGATTGCGCACATCGGACAACCCGATCCGCGCCGGAATTTCAACTGATCGGCACAGCGCGGCATAAAGAGCGGCCTTGCCCACGCAGTACCCATACCCGGCGGCAAAAACGCTGCTGGCCCGGAAGCTCTCGCCGTCAGTATAGTCCACATACGGATCGTAGCGAACACCATCGCGTACGGCTTCGTAGAGTACCCTCGCCCGCTCTGCGTCCGATGTAATTCCAGCAGTCAGCTCCTCAGCCCGTCGCCGGATCGCGGGATGATCGCTGTCGATGTATTCCGCGGGACTGAGATAAAGGCGCTGCTCGGTCGCATTCATGGGGCTGGTTCTTCCACTTGGCAGCCAGTCAGGAAGGCCGCCCGACTGATTTCCGGGATTGCTTGGGTGATACGGCCGCGTTAGCCGCTGCGAGCTTTACCCCTGCTTTTCCGTTGGTCTTGCGCTTTGTCTGATTGGCACCACCGATGCCGTTGATGAGCAGATCGATCATCTCATCCGCAAGCTTCTCCGGATTGAGCGGCCCGCGCGGATCATACCAGCGCGCGATCCAGCTCAGTGCACCAGCAGCAGCGAAGGCTGCCATCTTCGGATCACATGGCCTGATGGAGCCGTCCTCGATCCCCTCGGTGATGACAGAGCGAAAGCGCTTGTCGATCCGTCCTTTGAGAGCGCGCAGCTCCTTGCGGGTCCCCGGCGGCAATGGATCTTCGCCTACGAGGATCAGGCAGCGCCCGAAATCCTCCGTTACGATCTGCACATAGACACGCCACAGGGCGATCATCTTGCTGAGGCCGGTGGCATCGGTCCCTTCAATCTGGGATGAGGCATCCTCCAGCATCTCGAGGCCGATACGGACACACTCGAAGAGAATCTGATCCTTGTTCTTGACGTAGTAATAGATCGTCGGCTTCGTGACGTTCAGGCGCTCGGCCACATCATCGAGGGATGTCTTGTGAAAGCCGTTCTCGTTGAAAGCCTGAGCGGCGGCGCGCAGCACGGCATCACGCTTGACTTCGCGCTCCTTCTGCCGATCTGCGGGCTTTTTCCACGGAGATGCCGTCATGGGGTTCCTATTGCTAAGGGTTTATGAGAGCCTGCCCATGTAACGGCCTGTCGTTGGGTCGTCCAGGGCAGGCTTAACCCGCTTGGTTTCTCAAACCCTCTCGATAGCCAGTGCGATGCCCTGGCCGCCACCGATACACATGGTGACCAAGCCGTAGCGCCCACCTGATCTGGCGAGTTCATAAGCCGTTTTCACCGTCAGAATCGTGCCCGTAGCCCCGACCGGATGGCCAAGAGCGATAGCGCCACCGTTCGGATTGACCCGATCGGGATCGAAGCCCAGCTCATTCGCGACAGCGCAGGCCTGAGCGGCGAAAGCCTCGTTCGACTCGATGACATCGAAGTCACTGATCTTCATGCCTGTCTTCTTCAACAGATTGCGCACTGCTGGGACAGGGCCGATTCCCATCTCGCCCGGCTCCACGCCCGCATGGGCATAACCGACGATCCGAGCCAGCGCTTTCCGCCCCTCGCGCTCTGCGCGACCTTCTTCCATCAACACGACGGCAGCCGCGCCATCGTTGATGCCTGAGGAATTGCCGGCAGTAACCGTGCCATCCTTGCGGAAGACGGGACGGAGAGAAGATAGGTTCTCGCGGCTGGTGTCGGGCTTGAGGTGCTCATCCGTGTCGAATGAGATCGTCTCCCGGCCTTTCTTGACCTCGATGGGAAGGATTTGATCTTTGAAGCGACCTTCATTGACCGCCTTCGCAGCTCGGCGCTGGCTTTCTGCCGCATAGGAATCCTGGTTGTCGCGGGAGATCTGCCACTTGGACGCGACATTCTCCGCTGTAATGCCCATGATGCCGTTACCGAAAGGATCGGTGAGGATCCCGGTCAGATGATCGACAACGAGAGCATCACCCATCCGCTGCCCGAAGCGCCCTGTATGCAGCAGATGGGGCGAACGGCTCATCGCCTCGGCGCCGCCGGCCACGGCTACCTCTGCGTCGCCCAGCATGATGGACTGCGCGGCCGACACGATGGACTGCACGCCACTGCCGCACAGACGATTCACGGTCATGGCAGGCACCTCAATGGGAATGCCGCCTTCTATAGCGGCCACCCGGCCCAGATAGGCATCCTTCGGTTCGGTAACGATCACGTTACCGAAGACGACATGGTCGACATCCGCGCCCTCGAGACCGGCTCGCTTCAGTGCCTCGGTGACGCAGAGCGCCCCGAGTTGGGTTGGCGAGTGATTGGACAACGTGCCGCCGAACGTGCCGATGGCCGTCCTGACTCCTGATGCAATGACGACGCTGCGTGCCATCTCATAAAACTCCTTGAATTCAAATTATCTCATTCCGCGGCGACGGCAGGCGCTTCTCTATAAAGCCCTTCGATCTCAGCAGCATATTTTTTATAGATGTTGGCACGACGCACCTTCATGGTGGCGGTGACTTCATCGTCGTCATGATCCAGCTCCTTCGTGAGGAGATGAAACTTTTTAATCTGCGCGACCGGGGCCAATTGTCTATTGGCCCGCTCGACCTCGCCATCGATCAGCTCGCGCACGCGCCGGTTCTCAGCAAGGCTCCGATAATTCGTGAATGGAACCCGGTTCTCTTCAGCCCATTTGCCGACAGTTTCCGCATCGATTTGGATCAGAGCCGCCGGATACCGCCGGCTCTCTGCGATCACGATGCATTCCTTGATAAAGGCGCTGCTCTTGACCGTGTTCTCGATCTCCGACGGGCTGAGGTTTTTGCCGCCGGCAGTAATCATGATATCCTTGAGGCGGTCGACGATCTTGACCTGACCGGCTTCGATCTTGGCGACGTCGCCCGTGTGCAGCCACCCATCCCGGATTGAAGCGCGGGTGGATTCCTCGTTGCGGTAGTAACCTTCAAAAACCATTTCACCGCGGACGAGCAGCTCACCATCCGGTCCAATATCGACCTCGGCACCATGAACCGCAGGACCGACAGCGCCGCGCAGAAGAGCGTTGAGACGCTGTCCGGTGACCATGCCAGAGGTTTCCGTCAAGCCATATACTTCAATGAGCGGCACCCCGAGCGTGCGAAAGAAGCGTACGATGAGAGGCGAGATGGGCGCAGCCCCCGTGAGAGCTACCTGGGTTTGCCGAAGGCCGATAAAGTTCTGCAACGCGCGAAAGACCAGAAGATAGCAGACCCCGAACACGAGCTTCTCACGCAAGCTGCGGTCGGCAGGTGCTTTCTCCGCGAAGGGTTCGCAAAGAGAAACAGCCTTCTCATACATCCTGCGCCGGAAGCCTTTGGCTTCGATCATCTTGATATGGATGGCGGAGTGCAGTTTCTCCCAAATGCGGGGCACACCCAGGAACAGGGTTGGAGCGACCTCGCGCAGGTCCTCCTGAACCGTGCGGATGGACTCGCCGAAGCTCACACATGAACCTGCCTGCAATGGCGCCATCACGGTCAGCATCTGCTCCGCCACATGGCATAAGGGAAGATAGGAAAGATTGGTAGTATCCTGCGTGTAACCAAGGCGCTCGATCACCCCGATGCCCTGTGCGCGCATATTGCGATAACTGAGCATCGCCCCCTTGGGCTTTCCCGTCGAGCCGGAGGTGTAGACCATCAGGCCGATATCGCTGAGGCTCTGCTCTGCCAGGAATGTGTCGACAAGTTCAGGATGCTCTCTCTCATAGGCCGCGCCCTTTTCGATCACTTCTGAGAAGGTCGAAAGCCTGTCGCTCTCGTAATGGCGCAATCCTTTCGGGTCGATCACGATGATGCGCCTGAGCTTTGGCAACTCCTCGAGGCATTCGAGCACCTTGTCGGTCTGCTCTTGGTCCTCGCAGACCACAACCTCAGCTTCTGAATGGCCGAGGACATATGCAACCTCGTTGGCCGGGCTGGTAGCGTAGACGCCGATGCTGACGGCATTCACGAGGCCTGCGCCAAGCTGCGCAATCACCCATTCGGCACGGTTCTCAGAGAGAATGGCCACGTGACCTCGCGGCTGCAAACCGGAGGCCAGCATACCTAAGCCGAAGTGCCTGGCCCTCGCATAATATTCAGCCCATGTGATTGGCTGCCAGATTCCAAAATCTTTCTGCCTTAATGCAATGCGCTCAGGCATGCGCAGGGCGTTATCCCGCAGAAGCTGCGGAACGGTCATGCTGTCGCGATTGAGAGCTTGCAGCATCGTGGTCCTCATGACAGCCAGCGCTTGCGGCGCTTGTAATGCTTCACATCCCGGTAGCTCTTGTGAGCGCCGCCTCCGCCAAGGCCAAGGTAGAATTCCTGAACGTCCTGATCCTTGACGAGCCGCTCCACAGGGCCATCGATCACCACCTTGCCCATTTCCATGATGTAGCCATAGCTCGCCACCGAGAAGGCAACGGCAGCATTCTGCTCTACAAGCAGCATGGAGACACCCTGCTCCCGGTTGATCCGTGCGATGATGGTGAAGATCTCTTCCACGAGCTTTGGCGACAGGCCCAGCGATGGTTCGTCGAGAAGGATGAGCTTGGGCTTCGAAATCAGCGCACGGCCGATAGCCAGCATCTGCTGCTCGCCGCCGGACAGATAGCCGGCCAGCCCCTTGCGGCGCTCATAAAGGCGCGGGAAATAGGAGTAGACAAGATCGAAGGGCGTGATCGGCAGGCCGCGCCCGGAGAGCGAGAAGGTAGCGGCGGTGAGGTTCTCCTCCACCGTGAGGTCCTCGAAGATGCGGCGGCCTTCCATCACATGAAAGAGCCCGCGCCGCACAAGACCGTGCGGCGTGAGCGTTGCAAGATCCGTTCCATCGAATTCGATCTGGCCTGCGGTGACAGCACCGTCCTCCAGTTCGAGAAGATTGGAAACGGCCTTCAGCGTCGTGGACTTTCCCGCCCCGTTAGAGCCCAGAAGGGCAACGATCTCGCCCTTCGGAACCCGCAGGGACAAGCCGCGGAGAACCTGGATCGTCCGGTTATAGACGACCTCTACATTGTTGATGTTCAGTAGGATCTCCGCGTCCATGAGCCTTACTTTCCGAGCTGGATCCAATCGGAGGCCGGGAGCATCTGCTTCTGTTTCGCGTCGAAGCGATAGATGCGGCCGACCGGCAGGGAGTTGCCAGGAATGGAGACGGGAACACCGACGATGCCGCCCGTATCGAAGTCCTTGATGGTGTTGAGCGAGGCCTTCATGTTGGTACCCGTCAATTCCTTACCTGCATCGAGCGTGCGCTTTACAGCCTCCGTCATGAGCATGGCAGTCAGGAAGCCCTGCATGTAGGCGGTCGACTGGTACTCGGGACGCATCTGCCGGATCTTGTCCAGCATCGGCGACGTACCTTCCTTGTCGTAGTAGTAGCGGTAGGGCATCACGCCCATGAAGCCGTCAGCAGCTTCGCCCATCTGCTGCACCATGGAATTGTCCATGGACCAGAAGGTGCCCATGAAGCGGCTCTGCATGCCCATCTGCTTGGCCTGCTGGATGAATTCCGGAATCGGCGCGAGCACGTAGCCGTGGAAGATGGTGTAGTCAGGACGCGCACGGCGCAGCTTCAGCACTTCGGTGGACACGTCCACGCTGCCCGGGGGCGTCACGATCTTCTCAGCCACTTTCAGACCGAGTTCGGTCGCCAGCTTCTCGCTGGGAGCGATGGGGTCGCGGCCGAATTCCGTGTCGGAATAAACGAATGCGACGCTGGCGCCCGGCTTTTCCTTGGCGATGTAGCGCATGAGAATGCCGAACATCTCCGTGTAGTCGGGACCCGGCAGAAACTGCAGCGGGAACTTCTTCGGATCGTTCAGTTCCGACGCGAAGGATGCGCCTGCCATGATCATCGTGCCCTTGCGCTCGAGCTCGGGATTGATCGTTTTCGCAAAGCCAGTGGAATCGCCGTAGTAGAGCGTGACCTTGTTCTGGCTGGTGATCTTGTTGAAGGCGGCGACCGATGCATCGACCTTGTAGCCTGTGTCCTCGGCCACGTACCTGATTTTCCGCCCCTTGATGCCGCCCTCATCGTTGACGAGCTTCAGGTAATCCTGAATGCCTGCGTGAATGCCAACGCCTGCGAAAGCGAAGACGCCGGTCAGCGGAATCGATCCACCGAGAACGATCTCGTCCTGAGCTTGCGCCCGGGCTTCGACAGCACCGAGAGCGAGCCCGGCCATCGCCGCTCCTATGAGGCTTCTCCGTGATAGTGTGAGCTTCATGATTTCCTCCGGATAGTCTTTATGTTCTGAAGGGCCAAAGATGGAAGAAACGTCGGATCCGTTGCCAGATTTCGGCAAGGCCCTGTGGTTCGAAGATGAGGAACCCGACGATCAGAGCACCGAACACGATGGTTCGGATAGGAGCGAGCAGGCTGAGCGCATCCGGCACCCAAGGGGTGAGCCAGCCGACCACTAGCTTTAGAACCTCCGGCACCAGGGTCATGAACGTTGCACCAAGAATGCCGCCCAGGATGGTGCCCATGCCGCCGACGATGATGGCCGCAAGATAGAAGATCGAGTTGATGAGGGGAAAGCTCTCCGGCGTGACGACGCGGAAGAAATAGGCCCACATCCCGCCTGCGACCCCGGCATAGAACGACGAGAGCGCAAAGCTCGTCAGCTTCGTCTGAAGCAGCGGGATTCCAAGCACCTCCGCCGAGATATCCCTGTCACGGATGGCAATGAAGGCGCGTCCGATCCGGGTGCGAAAGAGGTTCGCTGCGCCGAGGACCATGAGGGCGGTCACCGGGATGATAAGCCAGTAGAGCTTGTGGGGTTGATCGAGCGCAAGACCGAAAAGACTTGCCGGCGGCATGGAAAGGCCACGCGTTCCGCCGGTGAGATCCCAATGGGAAAACACGAAGTGCAGGATCATCGAGGCGGCGATGGTGGCAATCGCAAGATACAGCCCTTTTACGCGAAGGCTCGGGATGCCGAACACGACGCCGACCGCAGCGGTCATGCCACCTGCCGCCAGCAGGTTGATGATGAAGGGTGTGCCAACGCGGGTTTCGAGCACTGCGACGGTATACGCGCCTACCCCCATGAACGCCGCCTGCCCCAGGCTGACGAGGCCTGTATAGCCGGTAAGGATATTGAGGCCTGTAGCGCTCGCCACGTTGATGGCGACGAGACAGGCCATGTAAATCCAGTATGGCCCTGCCACGAAAGGAAACAGGATGAGAGATAGGCCAAGAAGCGCAAGACAGATCCACTGCACCTTCGTGTCGAACAGTGCTTCGTCAGCGGCATAAGAGAGCTTAAGAGTTCCTATGCGCATCAGAGCCTCTCGATCTCATGGGTGCCGAAAATTCCGTAAGGCCTGATCATCAGGATCAGGATCAGCAGGCTGAACGTGGCAAGCAGTTTGTATTCACCACCGAGAAAGCTGCCCGCAAGCGCCTCGACCAATCCGATGAGCAACCCCCCAACCAACGCGCCTGCCACGGAGTCGAGACCGCCGACGATGACTACGACGAGCACTGACAATCCGAATATGCCCATGGTCGGCGAGATGCCGCCGATGGCACCGACGATCACGCCGGCCCCGGCTGCGGTGGCGCAGGCCGCCATCCAGGAAAGAGAGAAGACGCGTCCCACATCGATGCCCATGGAATAGGCCGCCCCTTGGTCCCGCGCCGTTGCACGCAGTGCGACGCCACCGCGTGAGAAGCGTAATGCAGCCAAAGCTCCTGCGATCAAGAGAGCGGCGACAAGCGCCCCGTACGCCACTTTCGGAGCAACGTAGGCTTCGCCTAGAAAGATCGGCGTATTGGGGATGAACTCGGGCAGACGCAACGGGTCTGCTCCCCAACCAAGTTCGACGAGGCCGGCGAGGATGGAGCCCAGGCCGATGGTTACCATGAAGACCGAGATCGGGCTTTCACCGAGCATCGGGCGGATCAGGGCGCGCTCGACCACGGCACCAAGGCCTGCGCCTGCCAGAATCGTCAATGGTATGGCGGCCCAGACGGAAAGCCCCGCTCCTGCCACGAGCCCGAAGAACACATAGCCGCCGAGCATGAGGATCTCGCCGATGGCAAGGTTGACCACGCGGGTAGCCTTGTAGATGAGCACGAAGGCGACACCGGTGAGCGCATAAAGAGCGCCTGCGCCAAGGCCCGCCAGAGAGACTTCGAAAATGTAGAGCCAGTCCATCATGCCGCCTCCGTCTTGCGGATGCGCTCCGCGAGGTCACCCGAGCCGAGATAGGCGCTGATCACGGCCGGATCATTCTGCACCTCGGCAGGACGGCCCTGCGCGATCACCTGACCGAAATTGAGCACGACGACGTGATCAGAGATATCCATGACCATGCCCATGTCGTGCTCCACCATCAGGATGGTGATGCCCCACTCTTCCTTCACGTCCAGAATGAAACGGGCCATGTCCTCCGTCTCTTCGCGGTTCATGCCAGCCACAGGTTCGTCGAGCATGAGAATGCGAGGACGCATGGCGAGCGCGCGGGCCAGTTCTACGCGCTTCTGCAAGCCATAAGGCAGCGCCCCTACGGATGCATGACGGATATGCTGGATCTCGAGGAAGTCGATGATGCGCTCCTCCACCTCAGCACGGAGTTCCATTTCTTCGCGATGCGCCCTTCCCCTGTAAAAGAGCGCGTCCAGCACGTTGGTCTTGAGATGGGCATGGCGGCCGAGCTTGATGTTGTCGAGAACCGTCATGCCACGGAAGAGAGCAATGTTCTGAAATGTTCTGGCCAGTCCCCTTTTCGCCCTTGAAGGCGGCCGCTCCCGGCTGATGTCCTCGCCATCGAAGATGATGCGGCCCGTGTTCGGCCGGTAGAAGCCCGAGATGGCGTTGAACATGGACGTCTTGCCAGCACCATTGGGCCCGATGAGCGCGGTGATGGAACCTTCCCGCACCTCGAAAGAGACGCCGGACAACGCACGCAAGCCGCCGAACGATAGCGAGAGCGCATCAACTTTAAGGATCGGAGAGGCGGTCTCGCGCGAGGAACGTTTGAGGCCGTCTGACATACGCTAATGTCCCTTGAAGTGAGCAGGAGCTTTATTGAGGAAGGCGGAGACGCCTTCCCTGAAATCGTGGGTTCTCGACAGGTCTTTGAAGGCCTGATGCTCAGCCTCAAGCTGAGATTCCAGATTTCTCTCGAAGGACGAGGTCAGCAGATCGCGGATGCGCTGATAGGCTGCGGACGGGCCCGATGCGAGACGCGCAGCAAGGTCCGCGCATTCTTTGTCGAGATCGGCAGCCGGAACCACCTTGTTGATTATCCCGACCCTGAAGGCTTCCGCCGCATCGATGGTGTCGGCCAGGAGCGCAAGCTCCTTCGCCTTTCTCAGACCAACGATACGAGGAAGCTGATAGGTGGCGGAACCATCGGGACATACGCCGATGCGGGCATACGCGAGCGTGAACCTGGCATTGTCAGCGGCAATGGCAAAATCGCAAGCGAGCGCAAGGCTGAAGCCTGCGCCAGCCGCCGCCCCTTGAACGGCGGCGATGGATGGTTGCGGCAAGCTGGCGAGAAGCCGCAGCGCTTCATGAAACGGCGCAATGATCTCGTCGATTGCGGTCTCTGGATCGCCTTGCCCGAACCGGGCAACGTCGCCGCCGGCGCAGAAGGCCCGCCCCTCTCCACGAAGCACGATCGCCCTCACATCCGTATGTTCTGCAATTCTCTTGAGGCTATTCAGGAAAGCTCTCGCCGTCTCGGCGTCGATGGCGTTCAGCACCGACGGACGGTTGAGCGTGATCGTCGCGACAGCATCGGCGACGGACAAGGTGATCGAGTCGGAACTCTGCACCACCAGCATCTCCTCCCATAGGATATGTCGGCCTGTTGCCGACTTTGATCCATGGCCGGATATGCTTCTTGATGGCATTCTCGGCTTCTAATATCCGCCGCTGTTAGGCGGCTTACTCCGAAATCGTATTCTTACTCCGGAGTAGAAGTCAACACACCCCAGCCTTGTTCGAAAGGCGGTAAACGCAACTCAATACCAATGCCGCTCCAACGCATACGCCAATGCTTGACGGAAGAGAAAAGAGAGGCTTACTTTTTGGTCATAGATCTACTTCTTGGTAGAACTACGCGATTGGAGAAGGAAGGTGCAGCAGATGAACGGTACCTGCGCTTCAGTTAGACCGGCGGCATCCTTTTCCCGCGGAAGTCATTCGTTGACTTCCGTCTAAAATCCTTCCGCCCTCACGAAAGGCACGTCCATGAACTATCGATCATCCTGGATGACGGCGGAACTGGACATCTTCCGAGAGACCTTCCGCCGTTATCTTTCCTCCACTCTGTCTCCTCAAGCCCACAAGTGGCGCAATGACAAGATGATCGACAGAGAAGCCTGGCTCGCACTTGGTGAAATAGGCGCGCTCTGTCCTGACATGCCGGAGGAGTATGGCGGTCTTGGCGGCACATTCGCTCATGTTGCAGCCGTGATCGAAGACCTCGAATTCGAGCTCCCCGAAATGGCGTTGCCTGTAGCCGTGCACAACGCCATCGTAGCGCAATACATCATGCATTTCGGCTCGCACGCACAAAAGCAGCGCTGGCTGCCTGGATTAGCCACCGGACAATCCATTGGCGCAATTGCGATGACCGAACCGGGAGGCGGATCTGATTTGCGCTCGTTACGCACTAGAGCCAGTCGCAAGGGAAGCGCTTATCTGTTGAACGGGTCGAAGACGTTCATCACGAATGGCCAGGTGGCCGACATCATCATCGTTGCAGCCCAAACCGCCCCAGACCAAGGCGCAAAGGGTATTTCGCTGCTCGTGCTGGAGGCCGACGGCAGCGATGGCTTCCGTCGTGGACGGAACCTGGACAAGATTGGCATGCATGCCTCGGACACTTCCGAACTGTTCTTCGACGACGCTCTGGTTCCTGCCGAGAACCTCCTTGGCGGCGAAGAAGGCCGTGGTCTCTATCAGATGATGGAGTTGCTTCCGAAAGAGCGCCTTGCCATTGCGGTGTCCGCCGTGGCCTCAATTGAACGGATGGTTGAGGTAACGACGGATTACGTCAAGGACCGCAAGGCTTTCGGCAAGCCCGTTCTGGAGTTTCAGAACACGGCGTTTGCTTTGGCTGAACGGAAGAGCGAAGCGCTGATCGGCCGCGTGTTTCTCGATTGGTGCATCGAGCGAGCGATCAAGGGCGAACTCGATCAGGTCACGGCGTCAATCGCCAAGTACTGGACAACGGATAAGCAGTTCGAAACCGCCGACAAGTGCCTGCAACTCCATGGTGGCTATGGCTACATGGACGAGTTTGAAATCGCCCGGCGTTTCGTCGACGCTCGCGTCCAACGCATCTACGGTGGCACGAACGAGATCATGAAGGTGCTGATTGCACGCTCGCTTTGACGCCTGAAACGGGCAGGTTTCCTCGGCCCTAGAGCGCCTGATCCCTACTCTCCCGGACTAAGCCTTCCGGGCTCCAGGCACATGGCTAACCCCCGTTCTACATCGGTTTTTCACGAGCGCCGAGGCGAAGACATTCGAGCACGTCCACGTAACTCGGCCCACCACCGACCTGTGTCTCCGCAATGCACCGTTCTCGAAGCGAGGACGAGAATTGCGCCCAATTGGCTTCGATCTCCGACTTGGCGCCGTTTTCGTCTGTTATGCATTGCTGCACGGTCTGAGCCTGCGAGCTTCCCATAGCCTTGATGGAAGCTTCACAAATCTGAGCTGTATTGAAATTCGGGAGCCGGTCGGCGACAGGGACCGAGAGCAGGCTCAACAAGGAAAGAACCGGCGGAGCAATAAACATCAGATCGTCCTTTCCGTAAAAGGCATGCTCTGAGTGTACGCCGTACCAATAATCCTATCCTGCCACCTGCTACCTCAATATTCAATAGAAAGAGGGATCGACGGCCCATCAATAACGGCCACAGCTATCCGTAATGACAGCCGATGACCCCATGCCGGTTCATCGGCAGCCTGTCAGGTCAGCTTCATAGCACGAGCCTGCGACATATGCCGGATGCCTCGCATGATCGCGCTCACGAGCGGAATGCTCCACAACAGCAGGACGAAGACACCCAAGGTTCCGGCGACCGGGCGCTCAAAGAACGCGAGCAGGCTGCCATCCGCGATGGTCATGGAGGTCAGGAAGTTCTGCTCCAGCAGCGGCCCCAGAACGATGCCCAGGATGATGGGAGCAATGGGAATCCCCGCCCCCGACAGGACAAACGCGAGCACCCCAGACACCAGCATCACGCCGATATCGAAGACCGTATTGTTGATGGCAAATGACCCGACAACGCAAAAGATGAGGATTACGGCCATCAGCTGCGGGCGCGGAACGCTGAGGATCTTGCTGGCTGCGCGGATCGCGAGCCACCCGAATGGCAGCAGCGCGATATTGGCGATAAGAAAGATCAGGAAAACGGCATAGAGCATGGCTCCTTGGGTCTCGAACAAACGCGGACCCGGATTGACGCCCTTCATGAACAGAACGCCGACAGCGATGGCTGTGACGGCGTCTCCGGGCACACCGAACACAAGCGCCGGAACCCACGCACCGCTCAAGCCTCCATTGTTCGCAGCGCCAGCCTCAATGACACCTTCCGGATGTCCTGTGCCGAATTTCTGGGGTTCCTTGGAGAAGCGCCGAGCGGTCGCGTAGGTGATCCAGGCCGCGATATCGCCGCCTGCGCCCGGCAGGACGCCGATCAGGGTTCCGATAATCGACCCGCGAGCCACATTCTTGCGATACTTAAAGATGAGAGGAAGGATGCCGTGAAAGATTCCGGTGATCTTCTGAGGCTTTGCAAAACGTTGCCGGGCTGTTCCGTTCAACAGGCTATTGAGTAGCTCCGAGATGGCGAACATGCCGATCATGATGGGGACGAAGCTCACGCCGCCCATGAGCTGAACGGATCCGAATGTGAAACGCGGCGAACCGCTGATCACATCCATGCCTACTGTCGCGATCAAAAGACCAATGAACAGGGACAGCAATCCGGCGACGAAGCCGGTCGAACTGACAAGCGCCGCGCAGGACAAGCCAATGCAGGCCAGCCAGAAGTATTCGAAGCTCGAGAAGTTCATTGCGACACGCGCGAGCGATGGCGCCGCGAACATCAGAACGATGGCGCCGAAAAGGCCGCCGATCACCGAAGAGACGAGGCTCGAACCCAGCGCCTGCGCGCCAAGCCCCCTCTTCGTCATCATGAATGTCTCGTCCGTATAGGCTGCTGACGCAGGCGTGCCGGGAATACGCAGCAGACAGCCTGGAATATCACCTGCGGTAATCGCCATGGCCGTACATGCGACGATGGCGGCAATCGCGGACAAAGGATCCATGAAGAACGTCAGCGGCACGAGAAGCGCTGTCGCCATCGTGGCTGTCAGGCCGGGGATGGCGCCGACAAAGAGGCCGAAGATGGAAGCCAGCAGGACGGTGATGATGACCTGCGGATCCGCAATGAGCTTGATGGCCTCGACGAGCGTTTCCATGTTTGTCTCACAGACCCAAAGGAGCAAGTAAACCGGCGGGAAGAGGAACCATCAGAATTTTGATGAAGATCGCATAGACCATGATGGTGCACCCAACCGCGACAAGTGCGGCGTTCCAGAACCGAACACCCAGCAGGATCATGAAGATCGTCAGAACGATCGACATCAGGAGGACAAAGCCGACACTCTCCCAGAGAGCGATCGTTGCAACGAGCCCGATGACGAGAGACGCGAGCGCTCCATAGAACGGGCGCTCCGGAGCGGTCTCCTCCATCTCATCTGGCGCAATCCCCTCGCCTTCCAGCTGGATGACGGGTTGCGCCGGATGCCTCGCGCTCATGGCATAGATCGCACCGAAAACAAGCAGTCCGATGCCGATCACGGCTGGGAAAAAACCCGGCCCATAGGTCTGGCCGGGAATGGCGGGAAGGCGCATCGCTTCCGCGATGACGCCCACGCCCAGGAGAGACAGGATCGCACCTGTCAAGAACGGAGCTTTTCTCATATCAGATAGCTTCCGCCTGCCTTTTATTTCGCGAGACCGGCAGCCTTGATGGCAGTTCCAAAACGCTCGTCGGCATCAGCAAGGAATGTCGCGAACTTCTGCGCGTCTGCGTAATCCATGCCGAACTTTCGGGCGGACATGAAGGACTTGAATTCCGGTTTTTCGACGACTTTGGCCATAGCCTCCGACAGGCGCTTGGCAACATCGGCCGGCAGATCCTTCGGGCCTGCGATGCCGCGCCAGGATGACAGGTACCAGTCAACCCCGGCAGCTTCCTTGACGGTGGGCACATTCGGGAATGTCGGATCACGCTCAGCGCGCATGATCGCAAGAGTCTTCACCTCTCCCGCATCAACCATCGACTGCACCTCAGGAAGCGTCGTTCCGACGACTGCAATCGCATTTGACGTGAGAAGCTGGAGCGCCGGCGTAATGCCGTCCGTCGGGACCCATGGAATAGTGTCGACGGGCATTTGCGATGCATTCAGAAGACCCGCCATCGCCAGATGGGGCGCGCCGCCGCGATTGGCGCCCGAGGCCTTCAGAGAGCCGGGCTTTTCCTTGGCCTTAGCAAGCAGCTCCTTCAGATCCTTGGCCCCATCGGGACGCACGTTGATGCTCTGAGCATCCGTGTTGTAAAGGGCAATCGGCGTGTAGTTCTTGTAATCGAGCGGCGAAGTCCCGAGCCAATGATAAAGGGAAAGCTCCGTGGTGATGACGCCGAGAGTGTAGCCGTCCGGCTTTGCATTGGCGATCTCAGTATGGCCCACAATGCCGCCCCCGCCTGTCCGATTGACGACGTTGACCGGCTTTCCGAGCTCCTGCTCGAGAAGCGTCGCAACGGTACGGGCGGTAGCGTCCGTGCCGCCGCCTGCAGCCCAGGGCACAATCAGCGTGATGGGACGCTCGGGATATTGCGCCAGTGCGGGGGTGCTTACGGCAAGCACCGCAGCCGCGGCAAGAACAAGGCGGCGGGTAAGCTTCATGGGATCCTCCAGTGACATCGTTCGCATTGCCACCTCTGGTGGAAGCGACCTCTTGAGTTGTTTCTGTTGGCCCGATGCGCACGTTCATAGCGCTGGCCGTCCAACGACACGTCAGCGCCTTCTTTTCGGATCGCCGTTCCGTATTTCGGACCAAGGAAGTAAATCGCTCCGGAGCGACCTTGTCAATTCCGCAACGTAATCCCCAGCAGCAACTCAGCCATGACTTTCGGATGAGATTACTTCAGATTGGGAGCGATAAAGTTTCGCAGCTCGGGGGTTTGCGGATTTGCGAACACATCCTCCGAGGCGCCCTGCTCCCAGATCTTACCTTTGTGCATGAAGACGGTACGGTCCGCGACCTGCCGTGCGAAACCCATTTCGTGCGTCACCAGCACCATCGTCATGCCGGCATCGGCGAGTTCTTCCATCGTCTTCAGAACCTCGCCTGTCAGTTCGGGGTCGAGAGCGGATGTCACCTCATCGAAGAGCATAACCTTCGGCTGCATGGCAAGCGACCGGGCTATGGCAACGCGCTGCTGCTGTCCGCCCGAGAGCTCATCGGCATATGCCCCGCTCTTCTCGGCCAGACCGACGCGACGCAGCACCTCGTGTGCAATCTCCTCAGCCTCCTCGCGGTCGACGCCTTTCACAACCTTCGGCGCGAGCGTAACATTCTCCAGCACAGTGAGGTGCGGGAAGAGATTGTAGCTCTGGAAGACCATGCCGACTTCCTTGCGAAGGCTGCGCAGGTCGCCACCCTGAGGACCGATGCGGTGCCCTGCCACCTCGATCGAGCCTGACTGAATCTTCTCCAAGCCGTTGATGCAACGAAGCATCGTGCTCTTGCCGGATCCGCTGCGCCCGATAACCGCCACCACCTCGCTCTGCGCGATATCAAGGGACACGCCGTCGAGGACCAGGAGCGAGCCGAAATATTTCTTGATCTCATTAATGTGCAGGGCGGACATTGCGGATCCCCTTCAAACGCTCGCTTAGGAAGGACAACGGATAACAGATGGCGAAATAGATCGCGGCAACTGTCAGGAATACATGGAAAGGCTGGAACGTCATGTTGTTGAGCAATTGCCCAGCGCGGGTGAGCTCGACGAAACCGATCAGCGCCACGACTGATGTGTTCTTGACGATCTGCACCATGAAGCCAACGGTCGGGCCAAGGGAGATCTTGAAAGCCTGAGGAAGAATGACGTAGCGCAGCTGCTGTGCCCGCGTCAGGGCGAGAGCATCCGCCGCCTCCCATTGCTGGCGCGGAATGGCTTCAATACAACCGCGCCAGATGTCGGCCAGGAAGGCTGTCGTATAAACCGCCAGGGAGAGACCCGCCGCCATCATGGGCGGGAAGTGAAGTCCCACAAAGCTCAGACCGTAGAACGTCAGAAAGACGATGATGAGCAGCGGCGTTGCCTGCACGAGCTGAATGAAACCGGCGATGACAACTCGCACGGGCTTCGGCCCCAAAGTCCTCAGCAACGCGAAGACCAGGGCAAAGAATCCACCGATCACGAAGGTCATGAGCGAGAGGAGCAGAGTCCATCCGGCCCCGCGGATCAGAAACTCGACGCTATCCCAACCGAATGACTTGATCATGCGCCAGCCCTCGAAACTTCGGTGACGTCAGCAATGAGCGACGGCTTCGGCGGCGCCTTGCGCCGGAACAGCCACAACCCGATGAGCCAGTAGATGAACCTGAACGTGAAGGTCATCGCGATATAGATCACGGCAATGCACAGGAACGTCTCAAGGCTGCGGAATGTCGTCGACTCGATCCTCGCTCCTGCCGCGGTGAGTTCGGTAGCGGAGATCGCAGACGCAATGGAGCTGCCGAGCAATGTCAGCGTGAGCTGCCCTGTGAGCGCAGGATAGATGATACGCAGCGCAGGAACGATCACCACGTAGCGTACGACCTGTAGGCGCGACATGCCGAGCGCGAGACCGGCTTCAATCTGTGTCCTGGGAATAGCCTGTAATCCGGCGCGCAGGATTTCCGTGGAATAGGCGCCGAGGTTCAGGGCGATGGCGATGATCGCCGCTGCATTGGCCGATAACCGCACGCCGATATAGGGCAGCCCGAAGAAGATGAGGAAGAGCTGCACGAGCAGCGGGGTGTTGCGAAACAGCTCGACATAAACGCCGACGGCGCGGCCAAGCCAGCGCGGTCCTTCCGTACGACCGACAGCTCCCACGACACCGATTGCAAGCCCCGCGACGATAGCCTGGCCCGAAAGGATCAAAGTATTAAGCGCCCCTTCTGCAAGTTGGGGCGCCAGCGCCATCACGGGCGCAAAATTCATTTGATATGCCATTCAATCGGCTCACGTTGGTCGTATGGAACGCCGGACAGAGAACGGTTGGCAACCGTGAGAATGCCCTGGAGGGCAGCGCGTCACGGGAGGTTTCCCGTGACGCGTAATGATCAGAACGTGGGGAGCTTGCCGCCCGGGATCGGAATGCCGACCCATTTCTGGTGCAGAGCGCCTAGAGAACCGGTGACTTCGCTGTAGTAGATGTAGTTGTTGAGCCAACGGTGCAGTTCCGTGGCGTTCTTGCGGACGGCCATGGACCAATAGAGCGTGAAGATCGGAACATCCGACTTCACTTCGAAATCCGTCAGGTTGCTCTTCTTGAACACGTCATTGGCAACGGCTGCTACGGCGGCTGTCGCATCGACCTGTCCGGAGATCAGCGCTTGCATCGCAAGAGCATCGTCATCGAAGCGCACAACTTCGAGCCCTTTGACGCCGAAGCCGCTGACAGCCGCATCCTGGGTGCTGCCCTTGGGAACCGAGACGCGCTTCCCGGCGAGATCTTCGAGCTTCTTCAGCGGCATGTCCTTGCGTGCCACGAAGCGCATTTCATAGGCGCCGTAGGGATTGGTCATGAGGAAGGTCTTGGCGCGCTCGGGGGTCGCCGTCATATGGGCGATCAGCATATCGACGCGCCCGGATTCGAGCGCCGCGGCGCGGGAGGCATTATTCACGGGCACGATATCAACTTTAACGCCGAGGTTCTTGCCCACATCGTTAGCCAGGTCGACCAGAAAGCCTGCGGTCTTTCCGCTCGAGTCGACAGTGTCGTACGGCGGAATGCCGGTCAGCACGCCGATCGTTATCTTCCCCTTCTCGGTGATCTCATTCAACGTCTGAGCCTTGGCAGGCACAGCGGCGGCTGTCGCAGCAGCGACTGCAAATGTTGTGGCGAGCGTAACGCCGCGCAGTTTCGAGAACCAGTTCACGATCTTCCTCCCTACTATTTTCTGACCGCTAAGCCCGGAATAGAGAACTCCGGACCGCATTGCGGAACGCGAAAATAATGCATCCCGCATTTCAGATGTCAATTCCGTTTCGGAAGATGGATGTGAGACTATCCTGTTAGGGACAGGATAAAAGCGCGCAAACGCCTTCTCCGGCATGCAAAACATGCATGCCGTTCTCTTTTGGGATACCCCTTCGAGATGGGCTGTAATCAGATGAAAGGCGAGAGAGCTTGCGCGATTGCGGCTTGCTGGGCTTCGCTGGATGCTGCCATCGGCGAACGGGGGAAGCTGACAGGCACGCCCTGAAGCGACTGAGCCGTTTTGACCTGGGCCGGTAGGTTGGGAGCCGATACGGCCATCCAGACATCCAGCAGTTGTTTATGAAGCAGAGTTGCCTGCTCCCGGTCTCCCGCCTGCACCGCATTCCATAGTGCCACACTTGCCTTCGGCGCGGCGCTGGCGATGGCAGCGATCGAGCCTATGGCGCCCACGTCATAGCAGCTCATGAGTCCACCATCGATGGCGGCGAACACGCGCTCCGCTCCGATCATGCGAACGAGATCGACATAGACACCGAAGTCCTTGTCGCTCTGTTTGACCGCCTGCACCTGCGGCACGGCCTCCATCATCCTGAGCGCTAGAGCCGGCGTCACATTGGTCCAGGGAATCACATTGTAGATGACGAGCGGGAGCTTCGTCGCTTTCGCGACGGCATCATAGAAGGCGATGATTCCGTCATCCGAAGGCCGGAAGATGTAGTGTGGTGGAGCGACCTGTATACCGTGGATGGGAAACTCGGTTACAAGTTTTGCTCTGCTGACCGCGGCCCATGTGCTGTCGGCGATGATACTGGCGAGAACCGGCAGGCGCCCTTTCAGGGTATGTGTCGCCAGTTCGACCAGGCGGCCGAGTTCTGCTTCTGAGAGGGTATAGCCCTCCCCCGTGCTACCGCCCACGACAACGCCGTGGACTCCCTGCTGCTCCATCCATTCGAGCTGCGCGATGTAAGCCCGTTCATCGATGTTCCCCTGCGCGTCGAAAGGCGTCGCGACAGGGGCCAACACACCACGGGGCAGTTGCGAGGCAGACATAAACAACTCCGGAAACTGAACTCTCAAGCCTTCTTGTCGAAGCCGAGCTGACGGGAAATCTGTTCGGCCGTCGCAACCGCGAGTGCAGCCAACGCCGGCAGCTTGTCATGCGTCACGCGATCCTTTGGTCCGGACACGCTGATCGCAGCGAAGACACGGCCCGCCGAATTGTAGATCGGAGCCGCCACGCATCGAATTCCCGGCTGGTGCTCGCCCTCGTCGATAGAATACCCCCGTTCGCGGGTGAGAGCGAGTTCCTCGCGGAGGCGGTCAGGATCCGTAATCGTCGTCGGTGTATAGGGAACGAGTCCGCTGCGAATGACTCTCTCGACCGCATACGCATCCTGGAAGGCCAGCGCTGCCTTTCCGACCCCGGTGCAATAGGACGGCGAGATGGACAGCGTCGTCGTCCAGTTCACGCTGTTGCCGCCCGGCTCGAGATGCTCGATGCTGACCATGTTAGTTCCATCGAACACGCACAGATGCGAGTTCTCGCCGGTTGCGCTCATCAACCGTTCAACAAAGTGCCTCGCCTCGCGGTACACGTCGATGTTCCCGAGGACGATGCTGCCTAGCTCGAACAGGCGGATTCCCATCCTGTAGCGGTCGCGCTCCTTGTCCTGCTCAAGGAGCTTCACTTCCCTCAGGCTGCTGACCAGCCGGTGGACGGTTGTCTTCGGCATACCGCAGCGAGCCGAAATCTCGCTCAGCGTCAGCGAGCGGTCATAGCGGGAGAAGCAGTCCAGCACCGCCATGAGCTTGTGCATCGATTTCAGGGAGCCACGATCGTTCGCCTGAACATCAGGGGCGGAAGCGCTCTTAGTTTCCTTGGTCTTAGTAGCCATAGTTCCTCGTGCACGACACAGCGTGTCGCAATCTTATGACGTGCTCCTATAGCGCGCCACATCCTGTACGGAAACATAATTCCGGGATTGACAACCGCAATACGGACCAATTACTCATGAATTCCGAAATACGGAATTAAGGTCCGGCAATGAGAAAACCGACTGATCCAGGCCGTGTGCTTTGTGTAGGCGTGGCCGTTCTCGACAATATGTTCGCCATCGATCACTTCCCTGCCGAGCCGACCAAAGTCTTCGCACGGGATTTTCGCCAAGTAGGCGGTGGGCCTGCCGCCAATGCGGCTGTGACCATTGCGCGTCTGGGTGGAGATGTTTCCCTCTGGGCCCGCGTTGGCGACGACGGCATCGGAGCCGGCGTCATTACCGAGCTCTCCCAGTATAATGTGAACACCTCCACGATCCGGCGCGTTCCCGATCGTCGCACAGGCGTTTCCGCCGTCATGGTGGATGGCAAGGGCGAGCGCTTCATCATCGCCTTCGCCGACCGCGAACTGGACACCGACCCTTCGTGGCTCCCCGGCGAGCTTCCAGAGAACATCGATACGATCCTCTGCGACGTGCGCTGGCCTGCAGCCTCGGAGAAGGTGATGCGCATGGCTCTCGAAAGAGGCATTCCGACCGTCCTCGATGCGGACCTGACGAACGACGATGCAGTCGAGCGGCTCATCGGCCTTGCCTCCCATGCCGTGTTCTCGGCCCCTGCCCTGCGCCGTCTGGCGGAAACCGACGACGTCGAAGGCGGCCTGCGTGCAGCACAAAGCCGGACGAAGGGCATTGTCTCCGTCACCCTGGGCGCCGATGGCTTCGCATGGCTCGAGCGCGGCGAAGTCCGCCGGGTTCGGGCTTTCCCGGTCAAAGCGGTGGACACGCTTGCAGCAGGGGACGTCTTTCACGGCGCCTTCGCCCTCGCGTTGGCCGAAGGTTGCTCCACTGAAGATGCAGGCCGCTTCGCAGGAGCTGCGGCGGCCTTGAAGTGCACGCGATGGGGCGGCCGAGCCGGCATCCCGACCCGCGAAGAACTCGACGAGTTCATGACTGAGAAAGCCTGATCCTCAGGCCGCACCAAACAAACCCGATCCAAACCACACGAGAATAAAATGACCGAGAAGGAAACGCTTACCCAGAAACTCCGCTCCGGCAAGCCGACCTTCGGCATGACGATGTACAGCGGCTCGAATGTCGCCATCGAGGTTGCCGGAAATTGGGGCCTGGACTTCGCCTTCATCGACGCGGAGCACACGGCGGTCAACATCGATACCCATATGGAGAAGCTCATCCTCTCCGCGAAGCTCTCAGGCATCGCGCCGCTGGTGCGGACGCGAGGCACCATCGAATGGGACATTCGCAAATCCCTTGAGCTTGGTGCGGCAGGCGTCATCATTCCGCAGGTCAATACCGCCGAGCAAGCCAAAGCCATCGTGCGCGCCGCCAAGTTCCCGCCGCTCGGCAGGCGTGGCGGCGATGCATCGGTCCGCTCGGCCGGCTTCGCGGGACCGAACTTCAAGTGGTCGACCTATACGCAGGGCGCGAACGAGGAAACCCTTGTCATACCGATGGCGGAGAGCTTCGAGTTCTTCGACAACATCGATGCCATTCTCGATGTCGAAGGGATCGACGTCATCAATTTCGGCCCTGCCGATTACTCGCTCTCCAGGCTCATCCCGATCGACTACTCCATGTCGAACCAGGAAGTGAACGATAAGCTCGACGAGTTGATCGAGAAGTGTCACGCCCGCGGCATCAAGGTCATGGCGCCCTGCATTCCGCCAACGCCTGAAAACGCGCTCAAACTCGCCGAGAAGGGCGTGGACATGATCATTCTCGGAAACGACGTGATGTTCCTGAACCAAGGATGCCAGCGCGCCAGCGAGGCCATGAAGGCCGTCAACGGCTGACGCGGACACCGTCGAATATTCTGCGGCAATCGCTATTCCGGGCGTCTGCCGCCTGCATGAAGGAAGACTGATGAAGATCTCAGCAGGGAAGCTCCGCGGCATGCGGAGGCTCGCCGACAATGATGGACGCTTCAAGATGGTCGCCGTCGACCAGCGTCCGCCGATGCTCAAAGCATTGGCCCCGAAACTGGCGCCGCGCGAGCCTGGATATGAGGATCTCGCCAAGGCGAAAGCAGCGCTCGCCAAAAAACTCTTGCCGCTCGGCTCGGCATTGCTGATCGATCCCGATTACGGGTTCAGCGAGGCGGAAGCCGTGATCCAACCCAGCAAGGGACTTCTGATCACGCTCGAGGATTTCAACTTCTCCGAGACGTCGGAAGGTCGCAAGACGAGCCTCATGAAGAACTGGAGCGTCGGCAAGATCAAGCGCATGGGCGCCGATGGCGTCAAGCTCCTGCTCTGGTACCGTCCCGATGCGACGCAGGATGTCGTCACGCATCAGAAGAATCTCGTGCGCGAGGTCGGCGATGCCTGCCGCAAGTACGACATCCCCTTCCTGCTCGAACTTCTCGTTTATCCGTTCAAGGGCTCGCAAGGGCACACCACGGATTATACGGAGAACAAAGAGAAGTATCCCGAACTCGTGCTGCAGAGCCTGAGAGATTTCGCAAGCCCGGAATACGGGGTCGACATCTACAAGCTCGAAAGCCCGGTCGTCGCGTCGGCCCTTCCCGATCCGGACGTGGACAGCCCGGAGACCCGCGAGGCTCAGGCGCTGTTCAACCAGATCTCCCAGATCATCGACAAGCCGTGGGTGATGCTGAGCGCAGGCGCAAGCATGGAAGTCTTCCGCCGCGTCCTGACCTTCGCCTATCGCGCCGGAGCCAATGGCTACCTGGCCGGCCGCGCGATCTGGTGGCCGTCGTTCGATGCTTATCCCGACGTTGCAGCCATGGAACGGCAGCTCGACGATGAGGCGACCCGCTATATGAACGAGATCAACGCCCTCACCGTGTCTCTCGCCAAGCCGTGGAGCGAGGCTCCCGGCATAGCAGGCAATGTCGAACTGGTAGCAGCCGGTCATTCCTTCCCGAGTGACTACGCCGCTTTCGAAGACACGCATCGATAAGGAGTTTTGAAGAGATGCTAGACGATTTGAAGGGCAAGCGCGTTCTTGTCACCGGATCGAGCACGGGGATGGGCGCAGCAGTCGCCAAAGCCTTCGCTGCCCGTGGGGCGCGCGTCATCGTGCATTACAATGCGAGTGTGGGCGAAGCCGAGGCTGTCGTGCGCGACATCAAGGACACTGGCGGCGAGGCTTATGCCCTCCAGGCCGACGTCTCACGCTCCGCAGCGGCGGCTCAACTGGTGGAAGACACGGTTGCCAAGCTCGGTGGGCTCGATGTCCTGATCAATAATGCCGGCGCGATGATCAAGCGTTCGCCGTTGCAGGAGATCGATGACGAGCTGTACGACCGGGTTCTGGACACCAACATCCGCTCCGTCGTCATGACCTCGAAAGCCGCCCTGCCCTATCTCAGCAAAGCCGATGGCGGCGGCGTGATCATCAACATGAGCTCCATCGCAGCGCGCAATGGCGGCGGACCGGGCGCAGGCCTTTATGCGGGCGCGAAAGCCTTCGTGCTCAACATCACACGGAACATGGCCAAGGAGCTTGCTCCCAGTAACATCCGCGTGAACGGTGTCTCCCCGGGCGTCATCATGACTCCATTCCATGAGCGCTTCTCGAGCCCCGAGTGGATCGAGGCGCAGCGCAAGACGATTCCCATGGCACGGATCGGCACTCCAGAAGACGCCGTCGGCGTGTTCCTCTTCCTCGCGAGCAACGCGATGAGCGGCTATATCAATGGCCAGACGATCGAGCTGAACGGCGGACAATATATGCCGTAAGGCATAAATGCCTCCTGAAAGCTCGCCTCAAAGGCGGGCTTTTTTCATGGCGATGTGAGGGCTTCCGAGCCCGATTCCGGTCCGGGAAGCCCAGGGCTGGAGGCCATCTGTACAGAGAAAAGTCCTTCGTCAGCAGCCCTCCTCATCCCTGTTTTGAAAGAACCCTGCCTGACAAGCGCCACCCCTGGAAGCTATAGTTCGCGACGAGGCCACGCCAGGGAGGATGTCATGCACAAACGCACCTTCGAAGCCGTCGCGCTTCTACTCGTCGCAGGAGGTCTCCTCGTCTGGGGCCTGGGGCGTCACCCGGCCCACATTGCTCAAGTTCGCGAGCAGGGAAAAATGGCGGTATCGGAGTTGCGGAGGGGCTCCGTTCACGAGCAGCTAGCGGATCCGCTCGATCTTTTCCAAGTGTCTCTTGCCGAGGCTTCCCCAGCCAATGTGCAGGTACGCCGCACCGTCTACGTACCAGCCTACTCGACCATACGCATCACGAGCGGCCGTTCGCGCGTCGATCTCGCGACCACATTGAGCATCCACAATACCTCCAGGGATAAGCCGCTCGTCCTGGAGCGGGTCGATTATCACAATACCGATGGAGGCCTGATCCAGACCTATCTGGACGAGCCCGTGGCTCTCAAGCCGCTCGGCACCATCGAGATGTTCATCGCAGGCGAGGACCGCAGGGCCGGAATGGGAGCCAACTTCATGGTCGACTGGGCGGCGGACGGACCGATCAGCGAACCCGTCATCGAAGCCGTGATGATCGGCACGCAGGGAACGGCGACCTACTCCTTCGTCAGCCATGGCCGCCCCCTACGGATTGTCCAGCCTCAGTAAGCATGGCCTTGCGAAAGCCTTTCGCTGCCTTCTGAATATCAAAGGCCAGCGGGCAGGATCGGAGCGGCAAGGACACAGATCCGGATCCGCTATCGTCCCTTGGCTTAGGCGGGAGGATGTGTCCTGCTATCCTCGAATTCCCTGCCCTAGTCCGAAACTGCTGACCCTGACATTTTAATAAGGAGGGGTGATTGCACTCCAGGTCCGCATCTCTCAGCATCGTCTGACATTATTTTTATTGGATCCTGCCCTTGCATCTAAGCACTTAGTTCAACCATATTGGGCGACATAAGCCCTAAAAAGCCGGAGTTTCGCTCACGCTCCCACCCGGAAGGAGACAACCTCATCCATGTCCAGCGGCATGCCTCTTCTGGCCATCGTCGTCCTTCCCTTCATCGGGAGCCTTGTCGCGACCTTCCTGCGTCAAGATGCACGAAACGGCGCTGCCTTCCTTGCTGGGACGATCGCGTTCTGCGGCGCTGTCCTGACGGCCGCCCAATATCCAGCGGTTGGAAATGGCAGGGTTCTACATGCCGGGATCGAGTGGATACCAAGCCTTGGTCTGAACTTCACATTGCGAATGGACGGCTACACGTGGCTGTTCACCATGCTGGTAACGGGAATCGGTTTTCTGGTAGCGCTCTACGCCCGCTACTACATGTCACCTGCCGATCCAGTGCCGCGCTTCTTTGCGTTCCTGCTTGCATTCATGGGGGCCATGCTTGGCATCGTGCTCTCGGGCAACCTGATCCAGCTCGTCTTCTTCTGGGAACTGACCAGCCTCTTCTCGTTCCTGCTCATCGGCTACTGGCATCACAACGCCAGCGCGCGCGACGGCGCTCGCATGGCGCTGACAGTCACGGCCACGGGCGGGTTGTGCCTGCTCGTGGGTGTCCTGCTGATCGGGCACATCGTCGGCAGCTATGATCTCGATAAGGTCCTTGCCTCCGGGGATCTCGTTCGGGGCAGCGATCTTTACCTGCCGACGCTGATCCTCGTCCTGCTCGGCGCCCTGACCAAGAGCGCCCAATTCCCCTTCCACTTCTGGCTGCCGCACGCCATGGCCGCGCCCACACCGGTATCGGCCTATCTCCACTCGGCCACCATGGTGAAGGCCGGCGTGTTCCTGCTCACCCTGCTCTGGCCCGTGCTCTCCGGTACGGAGGCGTGGTTCTACATCGTGGTGTCGGCAGGTCTCTGCACCCTCCTTCTGGGTTCCTACGCAGCCATTTTCCAGCAGGACCTCAAAGGCCTTCTGGCTTATTCCACCATCAGCCACCTGGGCCTGATCACGCTTCTGCTCGGACTCGGCAGCCCGCTCGCCGCCGTGGCGGCGATCTTCCACACGATCAACCATGCGACCTTCAAGGCCTCGCTCTTCATGGCAGCCGGCATCATCGACCATGAGTCCGGCACCCGCGACATCCGGCGCTTGAGCGGGCTGTTCCGGTACATGCCGATCACCGCCACTCTGGCGATGGTCGCGGCGGCCGCCATGGCCGGCGTGCCCCTGCTCAACGGCTTCCTGTCCAAGGAGATGTTCTTCGCCGAGGCAGCGGCCTTCCATGTGGATTCTCTTCTCGACCAGTCGCTGCCCTACTTCGCCATGCTGTTCAGCGCCTTCAGCGTGACCTATTCCCTGCGCTTCATTCACGGCGTGTTCTTTGGTCCTCCCGCGAAGGACCTGCCGCGTATACCGCACGAACCGCCGCACTGGATGCGTTTCCCCATTGAGCTTCTCGTGCTCGTGTGCCTGCTCGTCGGCATCCTTCCGGCGATGACCATCAAGCCCTTCCTCTCGGCCGCCGTCCATGCGGTTCTCGGGCCAGAGACGCCTTACTACAGCCTTGCCGTATGGCATGGCTTCAACGAACCCCTGCTCATGAGCCTGATTGCGCTGACTGGCGGCATCATCCTGTATTGGCTCTTGCAAGGATATCTCGCCAAGGGGATCGAAGGCCCTCCTCTGATGCGTCGCCTCAAGGGCCAGCGGATCTTCGAGCGCCTGCTCGTCGAGCTGTCATGGCGATGGGCGCGCTCGCTCGAACGTCTGTTGGGCACTCAACGGCTTCAACCGCAATTGCGGCTCCTGGTGGCCTTCGCAGTGGTCGCGTCGCTTTGGCCCCTCTACCGCCAAGGCCTCGAGGCAGGTTCCCGCCCGGCCACGGCCTTAGACCCGGCCTTCCTCATGCTCTGGATCGTCGGCGGAATATGCGCCATCGGAGCGGCCTACCAGGCCAAATTCCACCGCCTCGCCGCCATGGTCCTGTTGGGTGGCGCGGGGCTCGTCACCTGCATCACCTTCGTGTGGTTCTCGGCTCCTGACCTCGCCATCACTCAGCTTCTCGTCGAGATCGTCACGACGGTGCTGATCCTGCTCGGCCTGCGCTGGCTGCCGAAGCGGATCGAGACCGCGGGCGAGGACGTCACCATGGGGACGCAGGCCCGGGTCCGACGAATGCGCGATCTGATGCTGGCTCTGGCCGCTGGCATCGGCATGTCGCTGATCGTCTACGCGATGCTCACGCGGCCTCTTCCGGATACGATCTCGCGCTACTTCATCGAGAATGCGTATTCTGAAGGCGGCGGGCGCAACGTCGTCAATGTGATCCTGGTGGACTTCCGCGGTTTCGACACCTTCGGCGAGATCGTGGTGCTCGCTGTTGTGGCGATCACGGTCTTTTCCCTGCTGCGCAGGTTCCGCCCTGCACCGGAAAGCGTCGATGCTCCGGAGCAGCAGCAGCTTCAGGATGCCTATGACACGGCTCGTCCGGATCGGGCCGTGGGCGATACGCTCGCCGATTATCTCACGATCCCCAGCGTGATCATGCAGTGGCTGTTCCCGGTGATCATCGTGGTTGCCATTTACCTCTTCCTGCGCGGCCACGACCTGCCGGGCGGAGGTTTCGCAGCCGGCGTGACCATGTCGATTGCGCTGATCCTTCAATACATGGCGGGCGGCACGCGCTGGATCGAGGCGCGGCTGCGAATCAGGCCGATCCGCTGGATGGGCCTCGGCCTCCTGTGTGCGGTCTCCACCGGAATAGGCGCCTGGGTGTTCGGCTATCCGTTCCTGACCTCTTATTTCCAGTATGTGGAGCTTCCTGCCATCGGCAAAGTACCCGCAGCCACTGCGCTCCTGTTCGACTTTGGCGTCTTTTCCGTTGTCGTCGGGGCCACGGTGCTCATCCTGATCGCCCTGGCGCACCAGTCGCTCCGTACCCCGCGCGCCGCGCGTCCTGGAATCCCCGCCCCGCCCCCCGTTGCGTTGAAGGAGGAAGCATGAACGAGCTCGTCTTCGCGGTCGCGGTCGGAATCCTCACCGCCTCAGGCGTGTGGCTCCTGCTGCGCCCGCGTACTTTCCAGGTCATCATCGGCCTGTCCCTGCTCTCCTACGCGGTGAACCTCTTCATCTTCGGCATGGGCCGATTGCAGGTTGGAGCGCCGCCCGTTCTGGAGAACGCCGAAGCCATCGATCCGGCGCTCTATGCCGACCCTCTCCCTCAAGCGCTGGTTCTCACGGCCATCGTCATCAACTTTGCCATGACGGCACTGTTCCTGGTCGTCCTGCTGGCCTCACGCGGCCTGACGGGAACGGACCACGTTGATGGCCGGGAGGATACATGATGGCCGGCGTGATCGACCATCTCATCATCGTACCGATCCTGCTGCCGCTCATCTCCGGCGCGGTGATGCTGCTTCTTGCAGAGCGCAGCCGCGCGCTCAAAGGCGGAATCGGAATTGCGACGACGCTTGTCCTACTGACCGTATCCGTTGGCCTGCTGCAACAGGCGGACGCGATGCCGGCGACATCCAGCGTTCGGACGTATCAGCTCGGCAACTGGCCCGCGCCTTTCGGAATCGTTCTGGTGCTGGATCGCCTCTCCGCCCTCATGCTGGTGCTGACGAGCGTGCTCGCCATCGCGGCGCTGCTGTACTCGCTCGCGCGCTGGCACCGAGTGGGACCCCGGTTCCACACGATCTTTCAGCTTCAGCTCATGGGTCTCAACGGCGCCTTTCTCACGGGCGACCTCTTCAATCTGTTCGTGTTCTTCGAGGTGTTGCTCGCCGCTTCCTATGGCCTCGTCCTGCATGGAGACGGAACGGCCCGGGTCAAGGCGGGACTTGCCTACATCGCCATCAATCTCACGGCATCGCTGCTCTTCCTGATAGGCGCCAGCCTGGCCTATGGGGTTACCGGGACGCTCAACATGGCGGATCTCGCCAATCGCATTCCCCACCTTGCTCCGGCGGATGCGGCCCTCTTTGCGGCGGCAGCGGCAATCCTCGGCACCGCCTTCCTGATGAAGGCCGGCGCATGGCCGCTCAATTTCTGGCTCCCGACCACCTATGCGGCAGCATCGGCCCCTGCGGCGGCTCTCTTCGCCATCATGAGCAAGGTCGGCGTCTACGTCATCCTGCGCCTGTGGATGCTGATGTTCAACGGGGATGCCGGATCGCTCGCCGGTTTCGGAGGAAATTGGCTGTTGTTCGGAGGCATGCTGAGCATCGCGTTCGGCACGATCGGCGTGCTGGCGTCACAATCTCTGCCGCGTCTCGCCGGCTACAGCGTGCTCGTGTCGTCCGGAACATTGATTGCCGCCATCGGCACCGGAAGCGGAGCCGTCATCGGCTCCGCCCTGTTCTATCTCATCAGCTCCACCTTGGGCATTGCGGCTCTTTTCCTCCTCGTCGAACTGGTCGAACGCATGCGCGATCCCGGCGCCGACGTTCTGGCCGTCACGATGGAGGCTTATGGCGAGAGTGACGACGACCCCGAGGAAGAGGTCGGCGTGGCGATTCCTGCGACCGTGGCCATTCTGGGCGGCAGCTTCATCGCCTGCGCCCTGCTTCTGGCAGGTCTGCCGCCCTTATCCGGCTTCGTCGCGAAATTCGGCATGATGGCGGCAATGCTGAAGATGGACGGCGCCTCGGTCCACGCCTCGACCTGGGCGCTGATCGGCCTCCTGACTGTGTCGGGCTTGGCCACGCTGATTGCCATGACGCGAACGGGGATCAGCTCCTTCTGGGCCCGCATGGACGAAAGCATTCCCCGCGTGCGCGTCATCGAGATGGCTCCGGTGGTGGGCCTTCTTCTTCTCTGCCTCGGCCTCACCATCGGCGGCGGCCCCGCCATGCGCTACATGGAAGCGACAACGCAATCCCTGCGCGCTCCGCAGGACTACACCACAGGTGTGCTGCAGGCGCCGAGGGCCGGTTCCCAGCGGGAGACGGCCCAATGAACTGGCTTCTCCCCTATCCCCTGCTGTCGGCAGCATTGCTCGCGTTATGGCTCCTGCTGAACCAGAGCATCTCGCCTGGTCATATCGTGCTCGGCTCTGTGATCGCCATTCTCGCATCCTGGGTTATGGCGGCCCTGCGACCCGAAAAGCCCCGCATCCGCAGACCTGGAGCAGCATTGCGCCTCGCAGGTATCGTGCTGTTCGACATCCTGCGCTCCAACATCGCCGTTGGGAGAATTATCGTGCGTTCGCGCGAGCCCGGCATGAATGCCGGCTTCCTGACGATCCCGCTCGATATGCGAAGCCATCAAGGACTGGCAGTGCTGTCGCTCATCATTACATCGACGCCAGGCACGATCTGGCTCGACTACGATGCCGCCAAAGGAACCCTTATGCTGCACGTGCTCGATCTGGTCGACGAGACTGTGTGGATCGAGACGATCAAGGGCCGCTACGAGCGGCTGCTGATGGAGATCTTCGAATGAGCCTGTCCATCCTGATGTGGTCGCTCGTCATCGCTCAGGTTCTGCTCGGCCTCGCGATGTGCTGCGCAACCTTCCGTCTCATCACGGGACCAAGAGCGCAGGACCGTATCCTCGGACTGGATACGCTTTATGTGAACGCGATGCTGATGCTTGTCTCGTTTGGCATTCGCACAGGCAGCACTCTTTATTTCGAGGCAGCGCTTATCATCGGCCTTCTCGGCTTTGTCGCGACCGTTGCGCTTGCAAAGTTTCTCATGCGCGGCGAGGTGATCGAATGACGACGTTGGGAGATTTTCCTGACTGGGCAGCATGGCTGGTCGCGTTGTGCGTGCTGGCGGGTTCTGCGGTCACCCTTATCGGATCGATCGGGCTTCTTCGCCTCGGCAACTTCTATGCGCGCGTACATGCCCCGACACTCGGCGCGACGTTCGGGATGGGGGCTATCCTGGTCGGATCGGCGCTCTTTTTCAGCGTGCTCGAAACCCGGCCAGTGGTGCATGAAATCCTGATCGCTGTCTTCGTCACATGCACAACGCCGGTGACGCTGATGCTGCTCGCCAGGGCTGCCCTTTATCGTGATCGCACGGAGGGCAGCAGCGACGTTCCGCCAGCCGATGCAGCGGAAAATCCGCTCCCGCCTCAGCAAGGATAAGCTCATCCGCTCGAAAAAGCGGATCGGTCTTAAGGCAAAGGCTTCCGAAGCCTCACCCCAGGCCCCGCCTCATCGGATGAGATCAGCAGCGCTCCGCCCTTTTCGAGGGCCGCTACGACCTGGGTTGCTGTCGCGGGATGGAGGTGATGGCGACCGTTCTCAAAATCACGGATTGTGCTGCGCGAGACGTCCGCCCGTTCGGCAAGCTCCTCCTGTGTCCAGTCGAGGAGACCGCGGGCAGCTCTGCATTGTTCCGGAGACAATAGCGACATTCGGCATGCTCTCGCAAAGGTAACACCAAGTCACCCAATATGGTTGAACTTAATGCGACCTCATATGTCGCGCAAGGATCGAATGAGCGCGCCTCCGTTTCTCGACAGCGCGCAAACAAAGACCGTACCCTCTTCACAATATTGTGCCGAAGGCACGGTCCGATGTTGGTAGAGGCTACCGGTTACTTATTCGATGACTTCGATCACACGGCGGGTTTCCGGTTCAACAAGTGCAATCTCATCGCCGATGACAACGTAGCGATAGGTACGCAGCTCCGGTACATCCGAGATAATGGTTTGCGGCACGTCGAGGATCTCGACTTCCTGCGGAAGCGTGACACCTTCGCGGATCTCGATCTTCGATGTGGAGGTCCGCGTCGAGCCAGTCGTCTCAACCGTCGTCTTGAACTTCTTGCGTTGTTCGCTGCTCAGGCTGATTGAAGCCGACTTGCGCGGGCTACCCGACTTGTGGATCACCTCGACGATCTTCTTGGTCCGAGGCTCGACGATCACGATCTCGTCACGCACCACCACATAGCTGTAGCCCCGGTACTGAGGAACGATCCGGATCACTTCCGCAGGCAGCGGAGCAAGGCGGACTTCTTCCGTGATCGTGGTGCCGACCGACACGTTGAAATTCACCTTCGTCACCGTATTGACGTTCGTGCTGCTGAACGCCTGCGTGACTTCCGTGCGCTTCTCGGTGTCCAGCTTCGCTACGGCATTGGTGGACGATCCGGTCGAGCCGCTCTGCTGGGCCGCGCTGTTCTGCTGAGCAGATGTGGCCGATTCCGATTGCGTGCTCTGCTGGGAGCTGCTTGTCGTCGACCGCTGCTGAGCAGTGCCGGACGTCTCGGAGGTGGAGGTGGAGGTGGAATCCGGCGCCCGTCTTTCCTGAGTGCCGCTGGCGGATTGCGATGTATTCTGCTGGGAGCGCATCGGGCTTTCAGAAGCGGTGCTTGTGCCCTGCGACTTTGCAGTCCCTGCCTCATCGGGGTTCTGACGCTGGGTCGAAGCGGCGTTCGAGGCATCCCGAGAAGACGAACCCTCACGCTGTTGCGGCTGAGCCTGCTGCCCCGATGATGCACCAGAAGACACGGTGGAGCTCTGGCTGCGACCGGGAGCAGCTTCCGATTGGCCGGGCACGGCCGAAGAAGCGCTTGGGCGATTCTGCCCCGGCGCGCTTTCGGACTTTCCAGGAGTTTCCGAGGACGTGGCGGGAGGTTTGATTTGCCCGGGCGCAGTTTCGGACGACCCAGGTGATTGCGTTTGGGCGATCACAGGAGCAGCGCCTAGAGACAGCGCTACCACAGCAGCCGTCGAAAGCAGGATATTGCGCATTGATGGCTCTCCTAGAATGTCATGCAGTCAGATATGAAATTATGTGAACCGGCGCGCTTCAGCTGCATCTCTGCGGCGGCGTTGTCAGGAACGCGCAGACAGCTGGCGACTTCAAAGCGCACGGATCTCTTGATGGCCGGCAACAGACCCACGTGGGCGGCCTTTCCAGGCCGCCCTTCCGTGCATCCGGATCGCTTGAGTATTAGCGAATGACCTGAACGATCTTGCGCGTGCTGGGCTCAACCAGAACCGGCGTATCGTTCACCACCGTGTAACGGTAGCCCTTCACGTTATACTGAGCCGGGACCTCGTGATAGACGACGCCCGATTCAGGGAGGACAGCGCCGACGCGGACTTCTTCCTTATAGGTGTAGGAAGGGACGCTCTGCGTCGTGACGTACTGACGGAACTCAGGCTTCTGCTGGTCGGCGATGCCGCCCACGATTGCGCCCGTCACGCCACCGACTGCGGCTCCGACCGGACCACCTACGATAGCGCCGCCCACGGCGCCGGTTGCAGCGCCTGCAGCCGCGCCGCCCGATTGCGCGAATGCGGCAGCAGGTGCGAGGGTTGCGAGAAGGGCGCTAGTCACAAGGATCTTCTTGTACATTTGAGGCTCCTGAAGTTGTTCCGGATCGAACATCCGTTGCCCAGCAAACGCGCACCGCCCGGTGTAGTTTCAAACTTTTTGGAGTTCAGCCACAGTTTTATGAAGCATTCAGCTACATGAACGAAGCCTAAATGCACAATTGCCTATAAAGGCTCAAACAACGCGTCAATATAGGCACATAAGTGGCATGCGGACGGGTTCTACGGCGGATCAACGCATATAGACAGAGAAGGCCCAGCTAAAAACGCTCCATGGAAGCGATAATTTTCAGCGTAGGGGAATAAGCGCCGCTTCCCATTCGTTCTCGAGTGGGCGTATCAGTGGTGGCTGGCAGTTATGCGTGTTCCCTGTCATTTACTTCTCATGAGTCTCGTGCTTGGCGGCTCCACATTGGGGGCGCATCTCGACTTTCATGCAGCATCCGGCAGAGATTCAGGCAGCATAGCTTTTGAAGCCGTCACAGCGAGTGCTCGCCAAAGCTCACTGTCGCCCATCGTACGCCTCTTAGGCATCTCGAATGGAGAGCCTATGTCAGTCGATTCCATATCTATTGATCAGGCTGAGCTTACTGAAATTCCCGGGCACAAATCGTACCGCTATGCAGTCGTTGGCGATCAGCGCTTCATTGTCGATGCTGCGTCACACGTGATCATTTACACCTTGAATTGAAGGGTTTTCTTAGTCCTAACCGCTTGTTCAAGGCCTCACCTTCAAGCCTCTTTTACGTGGAGGCCGCACGCTCCTGACGGCTAATGAATGTTTTCTGTACCGCCTGAGAACAGCGAGCGCGGCAGCAGGCATATCGAAGGCTCAGGATACCTTGCTGGATGCCCTCCTGGCAGCACAAGAAGCAGCTAATGCCAAGGCTCAGCCATGGCTACCCGAGTGCATGGGGAGGGAATGCTTGGTCAATTGAGAGGACCTGAAGAACGCAGGCTTTGGCGGCGCGGTACTTGCATAAGAGTTATCGCTATCGGATCCCACGCCCTGGCTTATTAAGCCGAGCCGCGCATTCCCTTGAACGTCGAAGGGGATGCGCGGCTTCCTTGTGGCATGATCAAACGCTTGCCAAGAGAAGGCTTATTCCGATGAACGCAGACACGGATGCCGTGAATGCGATAGAGGCCTTTTGAAGAGACATCGGAGCCACGCCCGATACTTCGGTGGGCACCTCAATAATGTCGCTCGACTGTGTATTTCTCATCATCAATATCCTATTTGAGGATTTCCTGACGATAAAACACATCAAAGCAATCAAAGTTCATCAATAATTACTTTATCTTTAAATATAAAATAGAATTATACTGATTGAACAAAATAAAATCTATTAGCGGTCGAATATAGCAATCCGAGCCATAGGAAATTCGTATAAATCCGAAACTATAGCTGTTCTTCAACTATCAGACGACCATGAGAGAGCTATCGGATCCCTGACTTCCTCCGAAACCAAAACCTGGAATCGGTTGACAACCTCAAGGCTTGCCAGATGAGCATTTTGCTCTCGCATCAACACCTGAAGCAGATCCAGGCGCTGGGAGAGATCTTTCCGCATAGCCGCGTTTTCGGAGGCAAGAAGCTCGACAATAGCCGCAAGCACACTCTCCAAGCCATTGAGACGGGCTCGATAGGTTTCCTTCCATTCGAATTCTGACTCGGCGTTCATCATGAATTCTCCGTCGACGCACGAGAACGGATGCGGGATGCTGTTTATTCCGCTTCCTGAGAAAAATTTTCACCAATCGCACCCTCGCATCTTTACTGTTCAGGTCCGGGGGCAAAAATCTTCCATAAGCGGGAATAAACTTCGCCTGATCACCGTTCTTCGGTGGATCCGGCATCGAGAGAGGGTGTATGGCGGCGATCGGGCATGAGTTGGTAAGTCTCTTACCGCGGCTTAGGCGGTTTGCCTTGGCCTTGACCCGGTCTCCTTCCCTTGCCGACGATATGGTGCAGAGCGCCTGCGAGAAAGCACTTCTCAATGCCGAGCAGTGGACTCCGGGCACTCGTCTGGATGCCTGGGTTTTCCGCATTCTGCACAATGCCTGGATCGATCACTTACGTCAGCACAAGGCCGACGTAATTCTGGACGATGTGCGAAACCACGAAGATCGCCTCATGGACCATAGCCACGGTGAACACGAAGTCATCAGCAAGCTCACGTTGACCGATGTTCAGCGTGCGATAGCGGAGCTGCCGACCGAACAAAGAGAAGTCCTCGTCCTCGTTTGCGTGGAAGATCTCGCCTATCGGGAAGCCGCTGAGATTCTGGGAGTTCCTGTTGGCACCGTCATGAGCCGATTGGCTCGTGCGCGGAAACGCATTTTCGAGGCAACCCATGCCGCCTGAGAAGACAAACCGAAGAGAGAGGGGGAAGCGTTGTCACAGGTCCATTTAACTGACGAAATCCTCATGGCCTTTGCCGATGGCGAGCTCGACGAAACCGTCAGACGTGTCGTTGAACAAGCTATGGCTAAGGATGCTCAAATCGGTTGGCGGATCGCGGCATACATCGAGAGCCGGCGCTTGGTTCAAACCGCCCTGTCCTCTGAGGACCATCTCGCTGTGCCTCCCGCTCTGCACTCCGCAATCATCCGGCAGGTGCTGGCTGTCGAAGGAGCGAGATTGAAGAGCGTCGAGACAGCAGCGGCAGCCAAGCCTGCAGTGAACCAGTCAACAGCCCCTTCCAGTTCATACTTCTCGCGCAACACGATGCGCCTGGCGGCTTCCTTGGCTGTCCTTGCAATCGGGACGGCTGCCTTCTTCGCAGGGCAGTGGATGAAGAACGATCATGAGCCTGCGGATCAATCCTTGATCGCCCGCTTGAACAGCGTGCCCGTCAAGGAGACGCTCAGCACGGCCGCCTCCGGCCAGCAGCATGGCCTTGGCGCGGCTCAGCTTCGGATCGTGGCGACATACAGATCCGACAATGGGGCGATTTGTCGGGAGTTCATCCTCCAGGATGCATCAGGCAAGGCAAACGCCGTGGCCTGTCGCTCGAACACCGACTGGAACATCACATTCGCCTTGCTCGAGCCTGCCCAGACCTCCAGCTACGCCCCGGCTGATGGAAGCGATCTCATGGGTTCTTACTTGCAGAGCATGAAAGCAGGAGACCCGCTGGAGCCTCCGGCAGAGAAAGAAATTCTGTCCAGGTTATCCAAGTAAAGCCGAGAGCCTTCGACGCAGACACGCCTTGTCAGGGAACGCCCATATCGAGCGCATGCTGGGATTGCGCAACAGGTTGCTCATCATTTGGCAACATGCATAGGCGCGACATCTGGATGAGGCCATAGCCGTATGTCGTGTCGCGTCCAGGCTCGCCGAGATCCTGTGCGCTCTCCTCCAAACGCGCCCGGACTTGCGCGACATCCATTCCGGGATCATGCGCCCGGGCCAAGGCGGCAGCGGCTGTGATGTAAGGTACCGCGTAGGATGTGCCGCTGCGGACAGCGACCGTTTCAGTGGCAGATGCCGTTCTGATGCCGACGCCGGGAGCGGCCAGATCCACATATGGCCCGCGTGTCGCACGCGAATAAACCTTGCGCTGATGATCAACCGCAGTGACGGCGATGACGCCTTCATAGGCCGCAGGATAGGACGGCTCGGCGCCGGGGCCATTGTTGCCTGCGGCGGCGATAATAATGATGCCCTTTTTCTGCGCAGCTTGAATGGCTTGCTTGAGCACGTTGTTCGGCGGCCCGGACAGGCTCATGTTGATGATCCGCACCTGACGTTCGGCAAGAGCTTCAAGGGCCTTCACAAGCGCCACCACGTCAGTCCGGTCACGTCCTCCGCCATCATTCGAAAAAGCATCGACCGACACAATCTTGACCTTCGGCAGCAGCCCGGGAATTCCGCTATCGCTGCGTCCTGCAAGAAGTGCGGCAATCGCCGTTCCATGGTCGGGCTGGGAGGTGCGAGCTCCCTCCTTTGCAATCTCGACCACATCGATCGATTGCCCCTTCAAAGCCCGATGATTGAGATCGACGGCCGTATCGATCAATCCAATTTCGGGAATTGCCGCGCATTGATCTGCCGCCATCGGATTCCAATCGACGAGCGCGGCCATCTCACAGGTCTGTCCCTCGCACGCTGATGGTCCCTCGTCCGTGTAGTAGTAGTGATCGAGATCGGTGGCAGCGGCGGCATCAACCGTACGGACGACCCTCTGTGCTTTTGCAAGAGACATCCCCCGAGGAACACTGAGCCGCACCACGCTCGCGATCGATCCTTTGGTTAAACTTTCGCCCCGAATGCCCTGCGCTGCCAACCGCTCCAGTTGTGCGGGCGACAATCCCGCTGCGACGATGGAGCGAGGTGCGTAGCGCGGCTTCGAAAGGCGTTTTTGACTGGCAGCGCGCTCGGCTGAAGCTTGAGCTTTCCGGCTAGAAGTCCTGGCGCTTGCTTCTTTGGACCCTGCACGGCTTTTACCTGCTTGGGCCTTGCCTGCTCTGCTGCGCGATGATGCAGCCTTCGCGCCCCGCTGTGGCGAGTTCACCCTGGCTGGTGCCGGCGCGGCTCGCGTGTCGACTGGGCGGAACCTCTCTGCAATGGCGCCGAAGAGAGCCGACAAGCCATGAGGCGCTACGGAGTTGGACGCGGCCTTGGAGTTCTTCGATGCGGATGCGCTCTGGGTAGATCCATTGCCGCCAGAACCGGCATTGGAAGCGCCGCCACGCCCCTTGCCGCCGCCATTCGAAGAAGCACCGCCCGAGTTTCCAGCCGCCTGCCCTTGACCGCCCCCGGAATTGCCACGGCCGGAATTACTGCCCGGACTGCTACCATTATTGCCTTGGCTCCCACCATTGGCATTGCTTGCGCCTCCGCGATTGCCACCGGCACCGCCATTGCCTTGGCCATTCCCGTTAGAACCTGCGCTGCTGGAGCCCCCTCCTCGACCGGAATTACCGTTGCCGTTGCCGTTTCCACCTCCAGCGTTCCCGCTATTCCCGGCGTTCCCTCCATTTCCGCTATTGCCCGCGTTACCGCCGTTTCCTCCCTTGCCGCCATTCCCACCGTTGCCATTACCACCGTTACCGTTGCCGCCGTTTCCTCCGTTCCCCCCCTTGGCAAAGGCAGGGCTATCCACCAAGCCAAGCCAATTGGCGGACGTCAGATCGAGCTGAAACTGCACAGGACATGCAATAACGAAGCAGGAAAGAAGAATGGGCGTGGAGAATTGCCGTGGAAGCATGCTGGCCATGACTTTGATCGACAAAGGATCGTAGATAACGGCCTCGCTCCGCGTTGGTTTCTAAAATAGACCGGGCAAGGAGGACGAATCGGCGCTGCGAAAGCAACCGCATGCTCGTGGCACTCGGCATATCGAAATTCATGCCTCTGCCTTACCCTATCTCAAGTCGATCGGCACGAAGGCTGCGATTGCCCCTTCGATCTTGACCAATCCTCAGGCCGGGGGCTTCGAAGGGACGCGCGATAACCGATGACCGTGTCTTACTCGCGAGCGAGTGCTGCTCACTGGAAGAGCTTCATCAGCAAAGACATCATTCGGCTGAAGGGCCAAACAAAGTCAAAATTTGGAGATATTGGAAAAATTTGGTGGGTGATGTAGGGCTCGAACCTACGACCCGCTGATTAAGAGTCAGCTGCTCTACCAACTGAGCTAATCACCCGTCCCAAACGTTTTCAGCGGCGCGGTTTCCGCTGAAGAGGCCGTGCGTGTAACAAACCGTACGGCCCCTGTCTAGCCCATTTGGAGAGGTTTTTTCCTTAAGCTGCGGATTTCGATTTCGACCGATGGTAGCTGCCGTCACCCTGTGTCAAAACCCGGTCCTCAGGCTGGATCTCTCCGGGCTTGATCTCTCCCTGCCCTTCCAGCTCCTTCCACAAGGGGATCAGGCGGTCGATGTCGAGGCTGGGCCAGGCTTCGACCCCATCGAGCACGAAGTAGGTCTCCTGGTAATCGTCGATCCGGTAAAGAGTGCGCATGACACGGCCGAGATCGAAGGCGACCCGGTTAGGGGATGGGCTCTCGAGCGCGAAGATCGTCTCGCCTGGTGACGAGGCGATGCCTGCCCCGACGATGCGCATGCCGTCAGGCGTCTGCGCGAGGCTGAATTCCACCGTGTACCAGTAAAGCCGCGCCAGGTACTTCAGCGCCCCGTGCTCGGCGGCCACAAGGCCTGCCTTGCCGTAGGATTCGAGATAATCCGCATAGATCGGCTGCATGATCAGCGGCACATGGCCGAACACGTCATGGAAGATGTCCGGTTCCTCGATATAGTCGAGCTGCTCCGGCTTGCGGATCCAGAAGCCCGCGGGAAACTGGCGGTTCGCCAGCATGCGGAAGAAGGCAAGGTCCGGGATGAGACCCGGCACCGCGACAACTTCCCAGCCGGTCGCCGCCTTGAGGCGTTGGTTCATCACGCGAAAATCGGGGATGCCCTCGTCGCCGATACCGAGATGGTCGAGACCTTCCAGGAACTGGTCGGCGATGCGGCCTTGCAGGAGCTCCCGCTGGCGCTTGGCCAGAATGCTCCAGGTGGCATGATCGGCCTCGGTGTAGTTCTCGAAGCCCTGATCACGCATGTAATCGCGCGGATCGTCGCTGCCGGTGGCGGTGTTCATGGCGTTTCCTCCGTCTTTATTGTGACGTTAGGATAGCACTCTCATTGGGTCATTTTCCGCCGAAAGTCGCCTGGATTAGCGCCGGAGCCGTCATAAAATGACCTGGGGGCCGCAATCCATGAGGCATAGATGAAACGCCACCTGTCTCCTTCAGACCGTCGAATTCTGCGGGCCATTCAGGGGGATGGACGCATTCCAAACTCTACCTTGGCAGAGAAGGTCGGCCTTGCCGCCTCCCCCTGCCTGCGACGACTGAAGGCGCTGGAGGAAGACGGCATCATCGAAGGCTACAGGGCCATGGTGAACCGCAAGGCCGTCGGCTTCGAGGTGGAGGCTTTCGTTTTCATCAAGCTCGAGCAATCGGAGCCCGGCTGGCGCACACGCCTCGTGGAGCGGCTAAAGGGCTATGAGGAGGTCATCGCCTGCCATGCGCTTGCCGGCGAGGTGGATATCATCGTCCATGCGGTGGCCCGCGACATCGAGAGCTTCGGCGAGTTCACTATGAACCGCCTGCTCACCCTACCCGGTGTGGCGGATGTGCGCTCGAGCTTCGTGCTCTCAACGATCAAGCCGCCAAGTCCGATTCCGGTATCGGATTAGGCAGAAGTTACGCCACCTCCAGCTGCACGTGGGACTTCTCTAATACCCTCCATTTCACTGTCCTCATCTTGAGGAGCTGGCTCATGAAACGCCGTCTTAACCCTCCTCCCCCTTGTGGGGAGGAGTTGGAGGTGGGGGTGTAAGCGCCACTGCTCCAAGACGTGACGCCGACACCCCCACCCTGGCCCTCCCCGCAAGAGGGAGGGAAATCTGCGCCATACCTTGTGATGGGCGAGACACTCCGAGAACAGGGACAAAGGGAAGGGAGATCAGGTTTGTGTGCTAAAGCAAAAATGCCCGGCGCAAGGCCGGGCATCTTGATTGCGAGCTGCGTGAAAGATCACTCGGCAGCGTGCTGCGCGTGCAGTCTTGCGCCTCGGCTCATCAGCTTGTTGAGCGCACCGAGATAGGCCTGCGCGGACGCAACGAGCGTGTCGGGATCGGCGGCGCGTGCCGTCACGCTGCGGCCGTCGGCGGAGAGGCGCACCGACACTTCGGCCTGTGCATCCGTGCCTTCCGTCACCGCATGCACCTGGTAGAGCTCCAGCACGGCCTCGTGCGGCACCAGCGCCTTGATGGCGTTGAAGGTCGCATCCACCGGCCCGTTGCCTTCCTGCTCCTCGATCACCGTGTTGCTGTCCACCTGCAGGCGCATGGTAGCGCGCTGCGGACCGCGTGTGCCGGCGACGATGGAGAGAGAAACCAGCTTGATGCGGTCATGGGCGGTGGCGATGTTCTGATCGACCAGCGCCTCAATGTCCTCATCGTAGACGTGCTTCTTGCGGTCGGCCAGATCCTTGAATCGCTCGAACGCATCCTGGAACTGGTTGTCGGAGAGGCTGTAGCCCAACTCCTCCAGCTTGTTGCGGAAGGCTGCGCGGCCCGAATGCTTGCCCATGACCAGCGATGTCTTCGACACGCCGACGCTTTCCGGCGTCATGATCTCATAGGTCTGCGCGTTCTTCAGCATACCGTCCTGGTGGATGCCGCTTTCATGCGCGAAGGCGTTCCGGCCCACGATGGCCTTGTTGTACTGCACCGGGAACGAAGTGGCCGCGGAAGCGAGCTTCGATGCACGCGTCAGCATGGTGGCTTCGATGCCCGTCTCGTAGGGCAGCACGTCGCCGCGCGTCTTGATCGCCATCACGACCTCTTCCAAAGCCGCGTTGCCCGCGCGCTCGCCGATGCCGTTGAGGGTGCACTCGATCTGACGCGCGCCACCTTCCAACGCTGCGAGCGAGTTCGCGACGGCGAGGCCCAGATCGTTGTGGCAGTGAGCGGAGAAGATCGCCTTGTCCGCATTCGGCACGCGCTCGCGCACGGCGCGGAACATGGCGCGGTATTCATCCGGCGTCGCATAGCCCACCGTGTCCGGCAGGTTGATGGTGGTGGCGCCTGACTTGATGGCGGCTTCCACGCAGCGGCACAGGTAATCGATGGGCGTGCGCGTGGCGTCCATGGCCGACCACTCAATGTCCTCGATCAGGTTGCGCGCCTGCGTGACAGTGGCCGTGATGATCTCCAGCACCTCTTCCTCGGTCTTGCGCATCTGGTGCTGCAAGTGGATCGGCGAGGTGGAGACGAAGGTGTGAATGCGCGGCTTCTTGGCGTGGCGCACGGCTTCGCCTGCGCGGGCGATATCCGCCGAGATGGCGCGGGCGAGACCGGCGACAGTCGCGTTCTTCACCTGCTGCGCGATGAGCGACACAGCCTCGAAATCGCCATTGGAGGCAATGGGGAAGCCCGCCTCGATGATGTCGACGCCCATGGCGTCGAGCAGGGCAGCGACATCGAGCTTTTCTTCGAGCGTCATGGTCGCGCCGGGGCATTGCTCGCCGTCACGCAGGGTGGTGTCGAAAATCAGTACGCGGTCTTTGGAGGCGGTCATCGTGTCGGTCCTTCTCGGGAGAAGCGCCATTGAGGTGTTCGTATGCCGGGCGCTCGGAGGTTGTTCTTGAAGCCTTCTGTTCCCCTGAGAGTCCAGGCACCGATGCCCAGACGACCCTCAGGGGCGGCTAAGGAGAAGGAGGCCAAGGAGGAGCGCGCGGTCGGCCGCGGAAGCGGTACCGTTCTTGCCAGCGCTGTGGGAGCCGATTGCCATCGCTGCCCATTCCTCCAAAAGCCGCGGCTCAAGCCCGCGAACAACGGCACAGTTGTAACGGGCGAGGCTTCGAATGGCAAGCGGTTGAAACAAACGAAAAGTCCAAGCTCGGCGATTGTATCCGAAAGTTCCTTTGAGCCGAGGCTCTGGCCAGCCGCCGAAATGCTCTAGATCAGAGCAAGCCTGGCTTTTACCCAGCCGCATAACCCAAGAAGAGGTATCCTGAATGAAGAATGCGATCCGCGGCCTTTGCCTGACCGGTCTTGTGGCCCTGCCGCTTGCCGCCTGCAACCAGACGGCTTCCGGCCCTGCCAGCACGAATGTCACGCCCTCGAGCTTCCAGATGCCGGGCGGATCAGGCTGTCAGGGTGAGATCGCCCGCTACCGGGCGGTCATGAGCAACGACCTCGCCATGGGCCATGTAGGCCAGAGTGTCTACAACCGGGTCGACCGGGAGATCGGCCAGGCCGAGGCTGCCTGCGCCGCCGGGCGCGATGCGGAGGCACAGCGCATGATCCGGGCCACGAAGGCGCGTCATGGCTATGTGTGAGTGAAGACCCATTCGAAAAAGGACTGCAGGAAGAGAGGCATCATCTCGGCATCGATGTCGTCCACGCTGCGGACGATCCGCACATCCTGCAGTTCAGGCTCGGATTCCTTGGCGATGTTGGCGCGGATCAAGGCCGCGCCTTCCTCCGCCGTCATCGGCATGGTGACCATGCGCAGCAGCGCGATCGTCGGCCAGCGCTGGACGATGATCCACTCATCGTCCACGTGAAACTCGCCGTCCCGAAGGCCCGTTTCCTCGATCAGCTCACGGGTCAGGCTTTCCGCAAGATCGACGGTGCCATCGGGCCTGAGATCGGCGAGGTCGGGCGTTCCCGCAGGAAAGTAGATACGCCCCGCATTCGCCGTATGCGCGGACATGACACCGCAGATGAAAGCGCCGTCCGAACCGCGCAGAGCTCCCATGGCGAAGCCGTTGGCGATGCTCTTGTCCGGATAGCCGCTGTCGATCCAGGCAATGAAATCCGCGTAGTCCGTTTCGAAATAGGTGGTGCGGCAGAGGCCCTGCTCGAACTTCAGGTCGTTGAGCAGCAGGACGCGACCATTGAACATCTTCGGCGTATCCGCCGTACGACGCTTCCAGTTCGTCTCGATGAAGGTGCGGTTCGCCTCGGCCCATTCCCATTTCATGGGCACGGATTTCGCTTCGACGCGCGATACGCGTGTGATGAGAATGTCCGATGTCACGCGACGATCTCGCCGCGCATGACCATGACGGCGAAGCCGCCGATCTCGGCGGACACGAGCGCGCCGTTCTTGATCGTCATCTGCAAGGCGATTTCGCTCGGGCGCCCCATCTCGACACCCTGCTCGATGATGATGTTGTGCTCACCATCGCCCAGAGGCTCGCATTGCATGAGGGCGCCGGCGAACGTGGCCGCGGCGGAGCCCGTCGCGGGATCTTCGAGGATGCCCATTCCCGGCCCGAACATGCGTGCCCGGAAGCGAAGGCCTTCGGCCTGCGGCACACGCGTATAGACATAGGCCGACGGATGGTTACTGTCGCCGAAAGTCTTGTCGAAGGCCTCGCCCTTCGGATAGGCGCGCGCCAGAGCATCGAGGGATGCGACGGGCACGAGATCGTAATCGACGCCTGCCGAGTGACGACTCGGCACGTGACGGTCGAAACCGATTTCCGTCGGATCGAGGCCGAGCGCCCAAGCGCAATCGGTGCTTTCCTTGCCCTCGCCCCAGGACGAGGGCAGACGCGGCAGGCGAAAGCGCGCCATGCCGCTCAGCTCGTCCTTCACCTCAACCACGCAAGGCACGATGCCGACCTTTTCCTTCAGGCCGAAGGCAACGGCGCCGGGCTGTCCGCTCTGGTCCAACAGCGCGAGAAGCACCGCCGTCCCCACGGTCGGGTGGCCTGCGAAGGGAAGCTCGCGGCCCGGCGTGAAAATGCGGATATCGGCCCTCTGGTGAGAATCCTCGGGCGGGAATACGAAGACCGTCTCGGAGAGGTTGAACTCCTTCGCGATGGTCTGCATGCGCGCGTCGTCGAGACCTTCCGCATCCAGAACGACGGCCAGGGGATTTCCGGTGAAGCGCTCGGACGTGAAGACGTCGAGGGTGATGAAGCGACGGGCCATACGGATCAAACCTCTTCCGGGCGGAAACGGTAAGTCGGCGAGACGAACTCGTCCTGCGCGGCGATGGTGAGGATCTCCCGGGCTCCTGCCTCCTCCGTGCGCTTCAGCAAGCCGTAGACGGAGGCGGATGCTTCGGCAAGGGCCGTTGCTGCGGAGCCCGAGCGCGCATAATGGACGAAGAACAGCGCCGCGATCGCATCCCCTGCCCCGTTGATGCTCAGCGAGAGCTTGGGCGTCCGCACCCGCCAGAAGCGACCGCCCTCGCCCGCGATGAGATCGATGGAGCCGTCGGGAGTCTCTTTGGCCTCGACGGAGGTCGCGAGCACGACCCGGGGTCCGAGCTGCTGCACCACAGCGATAGCCTTCTTCACATCGTTCAAGGTTTCCGTCGTGAGGCCCGAGAGATAATCCAGCTCGAAATGGTTCGGAGTGATGATGTCTGCGGCGGGGACCGCCTGATCGCGCATGAATTCGGGAATGCCGGGACGCACGAAGACGCCGCGCCCCACATCGCCGATCACAGGATCGCAGCAATAGAGCGCGTCGGGGTTGAGCCCTCGCACCCTTGCAACGGCGGCAAGGATCGCATTGCCGATATCGGCCGAGCCCATATAGCCGGAGAGCACGCCGTCGCAGCGGTTGAGCACGCCGCGATCCGCGATCCCCTCGACCAGCTCCTCGATGGCCGGCCCGTCGAAGACCCGGCCCTTCCAGGAGCCGTAGCCTGTATGATTGGAGAACTGCACCGTATGAATGGGCCAGACCTCGACGCCGAGACGCTGCATCGGAAACACGGCGGATGCGTTGCCTACATGACCATAAGCGACATGTGACTGGATCGAGAGAACATTCATGGCTATAGCCCCTTCTCTCTTTCGGTTAGCGCATCGCCGGTCCGGCTTCAAATGACGTGATGTGATCTTTTTCATCACGAGGATGCTGGATCGTGGCATGAGGTCCGCGCGTTCGCCGCAGGAAGGCATGAAGGAGACGCCACGCGTGAATCTTGAGACCATTACCGGCACCATCATCGAGTTCATTCGGGCCCATCAGGCCTATGCGCCCTTGATCGTAGGCCTCATGACCTTCGGGGAATCATTCGCCTTCATCTCGCTCGTTCTGCCGATGATCACGATCCTCGTGGCCGTGGGCTTCGCCCTGGCGGCGGCCGACGTGACCTTCTGGCATGTGTGGCTTGGGGCTGCGGCAGGTGCCTTCCTGAGCGCCTGGATCTCCTATGAGATCGGTCACAAGGTGAAGAAGCGGGCTTATGGAATCTGGCCCCTCTCGCGCAGGCCCGACCTGATCGAGAAGGGAGAGAAATTCTTTCTCCGCTTCGGTCCCTGGGCCATGTTCCTCGGCCGTTTCTTCGGCCCCACCCGCGCCACGCTGCCCCTGATCGCCGGCATCTTCCTGATGCCTCGCGTGCTCTTCCAGGCGGCCAACATGGCCTCGGCTTCGGTATGGTCCTTCGCCCTTCTCGCCCCCGGCGTGGGTTTGGCGCATTACCTGCTGTGGTGAATTTTCGCAGGAACCGGGTTCGGCACGGCTCATTGACCTCCGACACCAAAGGAGGCTTCCCCATGGGTAAAGGCAAGATGAACGGCGACAATTCCGGCGAGAGCAAGAAGCATCCCGGCGATCACATCCGCGGCTCGGGCGGCACCATGAAGAACCGCAACGACTCTACCAAGCAGGACAACAACAAGGCGCAGAATACGAAGAGCAACCAACAGTAAGAGCCGGTTACTTTTCTGCTCCTTGGATAAAAATCCCCTCCGTTCTCGGAGGTTGCAAACGGCTTCCGTAATGTTAATGCCAAGCTATAACATTACGGAAGCATTGCTATGGAACGAAGCTCTAAGCGCTCATACGCTTGGCACGACGACGACGATTCACTGGACGAGCAGTTCCCGAGCGATCTCGGCATGACCGGCCTGCCGGAGACCTGGCGCCATTACGAATGGAAGGTCGCGGCCATCGTGTTCGCAGCACTATGGCTGATGGAGACCTGGACGTCAGGGATCCTCCTCACAGGCATGATGAGCCTGAATCACATCGCCCAGGGCGTGTGGCTCCTGCTTGTCGTGCTCACGCTATGCGCCGGCCTTTTTCATTTCTGGATCCGCCGCCGCCCGAGCCTTGGGTTTCACCTTTGCGCGCTGATCGCAGTCTCCGCGCTGGCTGGCCACGCGCTCTGATCCGTCTCACGCGAACAAAAAAGAAGGGGCGGAAATTTCCGCCCCTTTTTCGTTGTCGCTCTTTCGCGAAGATCAGTTCTTGGTCTTGTCGACCAGCGCCTTTTCCTTGATCCACGGCATCATGTCGCGCAGGCGGGCGCCCACGTCCTCGATGGGGTGAGCGGCGTTGCGGGCGCGCACGGCCTTGAACGAGGTCTGGTTGACCTTGTTCTCGAGCATCCAGTCGCGGGTGAACTTGCCGGTCTGGATGTCCTCCAGAACGCGCTTCATCTCGGCCTTCGTCTCGGGCGTGATGATGCGCGGACCCGTCACGTACTCGCCGTATTCGGCGGTGTTCGAGATCGAATAGTTCATGTTGGCGATGCCGCCCTCGTAGATGAGGTCGACGATGAGCTTCACTTCGTGCAGGCACTCGAAATAGGCCATCTCGGGGGCGTAGCCCGCCTCGACCAGGGTCTCGAAGCCAGCCTTGATCAGCTCGACGAGACCGCCGCAGAGCACCACCTGCTCGCCGAAGAGGTCGGTCTCGCACTCTTCCTTGAAGGTGGTTTCGATGATGCCGGCGCGGCCGCCGCCATTGGCGGAAGCGTAGGACAGCGCGATGTCGTGGGCATTGCCCGTGGCATCCTGGTGGATCGCGATGAGGGTCGGCACGCCGCCGCCACGCTGGTACTCGGAGCGAACCGTGTGGCCCGGGCCCTTCGGGGCGACCATGAGCACGTCGAGATCCTTGCGGGGCTCGATGAGGTTGAAATGCACGTTGAGGCCGTGGGCGAACAGGAGAGCAGCGCCCTGCTTCATGTTATCGTGCAGGTCGTTGCGGTAGATGTCGGCCTGCAGTTCGTCAGGGGTGAGCATCATGACCACGTCGGCCCACTTGGCGGCTTCGGCCACTTCCATGACCTTGATGCCAGCCTTCTCGGCCTTGGCGGCGGAGGGAGAGCCCTTGCGAAGCGCCACCACGATGTCCTTCACGCCGGAGTCGCGCAGGTTCAGCGTATGAGCATGGCCCTGGCTGCCGTAGCCGACGATGGCGACCTTCTTGCCCTTGATCAGATTGATATCGGCGTCGCGATCGTAATACACGCGCATGGTGCTCTAGTCCTTGTGTTTCAGGGGCTCCCCGCCCCAGTCTTCGTTGGCGCTGCGCTCGGGCGAAAGCCTCACGCAACATTTATTTTGTCCCGCGCCGCTTTTAACGAACAAAACTGCGCTGACAAGTCGAAGTTTGTAGGAAAAATGCGCTATCCGCCTGAAATGGTGGATTTGCCCTTCCTTACAAACGGTCCGAGCCTTGAGAGTTCAAAGAACTCGCTCATGCTCTAGATCGGTTACGAGCAACCTCTTCTCACAAGGACAAGTCGCATGCAGCGCCTCGCCACTCCCGATGAAGTTCTCGCCTTCTGGCGCGAAGCCGGCCCCGACAAGTGGTTCTCGAAGGACGAAGCCTTCGACCAAGCCTGCCGGGACCGTTTCATGCCCACTTACGAGGCCGCTGCCAGGGGCGACCTCAACGAATGGGAACTCACCCCCGAGGGCGCGCTCGCCGTTGTTCTTCTCCTCGATCAGCTCCCGAGAAACATGTTCCGGGGACAGCGCGAGACCTACAAGACCGATCCCGTCGCCCTGATGGCGGCAGAGCGCGCCATCGAGCGTGAGTTCGACCACAAGGTGGAACCGGAGTTCCGCCGTTTCTTCTACCTGCCCTTCATGCATTCCGAGTCATTGCGGCACCAGGAACGCTCGGTGGCCCTGAACGAAACCCTCAGCGAGGATTCCATCAAGTGGGCGCGCCACCATCACGACATCATCGCCCGCTTCGGCCGCTTCCCCCACCGCAACGCCATTCTCGGACGAGAGACGACACCGGAGGAGGAAGCCTTCCTGCAAGAGAGCGAGTTCAGAGGCTGACCTCCTACATGATCCCTTCCGCACCGCGCGCCATGGCGGCGACGCCGGTGCGGGAGACTTCCACGAGGCCCACCGCCGTCATCAGCTTGATGAAGCGCTCGACCTCGTCGGTGGTGCCGGTCATTTCATAGACGAAGGAGGTGAGCGTGGCATCCAACGTGCGCGCGCCAAAGGCTGAGGCAAGACGCATGGCTTCCACGCGATGATCGCCCTTGCCAACGACCTTCACGAGGCAGAGCTCGCGCTCCACCGCTTCGCCGGTCAGCGTGAGATCGACCACGCGATGCACGGGCACGAGGCGCTCCAGCTGGCTCTTGATCTGCTGGATGATGCTGTGCGTCCCAGTCGTCACGATGGTGATGCGCGAGATATGCGCCTCGTGCTGCGTCTCCGTGACGGTCAGGCTCTCGATATTGTAGCCGCGGCCCGAGAAGAGGCCGGCGATGCGGGCGAGGACGCCCGGCTCGTTGTCCACGACGATGGCGAGCGTGTGCCGGTTGACGGGTTCGACGCGGGTCGCATCGGGATAGTGGGTTTTCATCTGGAGCATGTTCGTTATCCGGCTTTATCTGAGCGTCAGGCGGCGTTGCGGTAATTTTCGATGGGCTCTTCGTCGGCTTCGTCGGCATCGACGATCCAGCTTTCCTTCAGTGCCTCGGAGCGCCACTCTTGGAAGGCGGGAAGCGAGAGGATCGCATCGACGTAAGCGCGGGTTTCGCGATCGAGAGCAATGGAATAGGTTTCGAGGCGCGTCGCGAGCGGCGCATACATGGCGTCCGCTGCCGAGAATGCACCGAAGAGGAACGGTCCGCCCGCACCGAAGCGCTCACGCGCCTGGCGCACGATCTCGGAGAAGCGCGCCACGTCGCGCGCGACAGCCTCGCCGCGATCCTTCGAGGCGTATTTCTTGCCGAGATTCATTGGGCAGGCGCTGCGCAGAGCCATGAAACCCGCATGCATCTCCGCTGCGACCGAGCGCGCCATGGCGCGGGCCTCGCGATCTTCGGGCCATGCAGGGGCGAAGGTCTCGCTCACGTACTCCATGATCGCGAGGCTTTCCCACACGGTCGCACGACCGTCGATGAGGATCGGCACCTTCCCAGCCGGAGAATGCCTGAGCACCTTCTCCTTCGTGTCGGGCAGGTCGAGCGGAATCATGATCTCATCGAAGGCCACGCCCAGCTGCTTCATCAGCAGCCAGGGGCGCAGCGACCAGGACGAGTAGCACTTGTTGGCGATGACGAGGGTCGGCATGGTCAAGCACTCTTTCCTGAAATCACACCAGCATCTTGCCCTTCTCGTCGATCACGGAGCCGATGTCGGTCCCGGTTTCTCCGAGATAATCGTTGAGCAGCATCTCGTTGTGAGCCTTGCCCGACGGGATCATCGGGAAGCAGTTTTCCGTCTTGTCGACGATGCAGTCGAAGATCACCGGGCGGTTCACGTTGATCATCTCCATGATCTTCGCATCGAGTTCGGCCGGGTTGTCGCAGCGGATGCCGACGCCGCCATAAGCTTCCGCGAGCTTGACGAAATCGGGCAGCGATTCCGAATAGCTCTGCGAGTAACGTCCACCGTGCAGCAGCTCCTGCCACTGGCGCACCATGCCCATGTATTCGTTGTTCAGGATGAACACCTTGATCGGCAGGTTGTATTGCAGGGCCGTCGACATCTCCTGCAGCATCATCTGGATCGAGGCTTCGCCCGCGATGTCGATAACGAGAGCATCAGGGTGCGCAAGCTGCGCGCCCACAGCCGCCGGCAGGCCGTAGCCCATGGTGCCGTGGCCGCCGGAGGTCATCCAGTGGTTCGGTTCATCGAACCTGAAATACTGCGCAGCCCACATCTGATGCTGGCCGACCTCGGTCGTCACGTAGGGCGCGCGATCCTTGGTGAGTTCGTACAGGCGCTGCACCGCATATTGCGGCTTGATGGTTTCCTTCGAGTTCTTGTAGGCGAGGCAGTTGCGCGCACGCCAGCCCTCGATCTTGTTCCACCACTCCTGCAGCTCACCCTTGTCCGCCTGTTTCGCGCCCTGGCGCCACAGGCGCACCATGTCTTCCAGAACATGCGCGCAATCGCCGACGATCGGAATGTCCACCTTCACCGTCTTGTTGATGGAAGAAGGATCGATATCGACGTGGATGCGCTTGGAGAACGGCGAGAAGGCATCGAGGCGGCCGGTGATGCGGTCATCGAAGCGCGCGCCGATATTGATCATCACGTCGCATTCATGCATCGCGAGATTGGCTTCGTATGTGCCGTGCATGCCGAGCATGCCGAGCCATTGCCTGTCGGAAGCCGGATAGGCGCCGAGCCCCATGAGCGTGGAGGTGATGGGAAAGCCTGTGAGCTGCACCAGCTCACGAAGCAATGCAGATGCTTGCGTGCCGGAATTGATGACGCCGCCGCCCGTATAGAACACCGGGCGTTTGGCGTTCGCCATGAGCTCGATGGCCGCGCGGATATGGTCCATGTCGCCCTTCACGGTGGGGCGGTAGGTCTTGTGCTGGTTGCTCAGGGGGCGGGCGTACTGGCCTGCCTTGAACTGGATGTCCTTCGGCAGGTCCACTACCACCGGGCCCGGACGGCCGTTCTGCGCCACGTAGAAGGCCTCGTGCAGAACACGCGGGAGGTCTTCGATGGATTTGACCAGATAGTTGTGCTTCGTGCAGTGGCGCGTGATGCCCACCGTGTCGCATTCCTGGAACGCATCGGAGCCGATGAGATGCGTGGGCACCTGGCCGGTGATGCAGACCAGAGGGATCGAGTCCATCATGGCGTCAGCCAGACCCGTAATGGCGTTCGTCGCGCCGGGCCCTGACGTCACCAGCACCACGCCCGGCTTGCCCGAGGCGCGGGCATAGCCTTCCGCAGCGTGAACAGCCCCCTGCTCATGGCGCACCAGCACGTGGCGCACCTTCTCCTGATGGAAGAGCGCATCGTAGATGGGAAGCACCGCGCCGCCAGGATAGCCGAACACATGCTCGACTCCCTGGTCCTGCAGGGCTCGGATCACCATTTCGGCTCCGGTCATCGTCTCGCTCATGGTCTTCGCTCCGTCGGGTCTTTGGTGTTTATGTGTGCGGTGTTCTGGTGTTTTGGGCAATAAAAAAGGCCCCTGAGGGGGCCTGTGCGCCATCGCCGGACCTGCGGGGATCAATCCCGCTCCGTCGATGGCGCTCGTACTACGAGAATAAGCTTGCGCATTTGGGCAGCTCTCGGTTCAAAAGTTGCGCCGACGCTATATGATCCATTTCGGTCGGTCAAGCGGGACCCGTTGGCAGAACGCGCCTTAGCTTTTAAGGTGCCCGTCCTATTTTAGTCGTATGACCATGACCGATATCATCTCTTCGACAGGCGCCCCGATGCAAAATCAGCGCCTGACCGCCCGCGCCCTTCTTCTCGGCGACCGTCTCGACGTGGCAGGCCTTGAGCGCAGCGACGTTCTGTCCACCACCCCCCTCGCCTTCCGCGCCGGCCAGGATGGCTTCGTAGCCCTGTTCCGCTATGGCGTGGCTGTGCTCGTCGGCCTTACCCCGCTCGAGGAGGACGAGGTGATCCGCGGCCTGCGCCAGCGCATCCAGGGCGAGTTCGCGAGGCACGAGGAGGAAACCGCGATCATCGAGATCTCCCCCGACCGGGACGACCAGATCCCGCCCGGCGGGCCTATCTACATCAAGGAGCTCTCCACCGAACGGCTCATCCTGATCGCCGACGCGCTCTCCAAAAGCGCGACGCTGGCCCGCGACGAGCGCGAGGCCACGGCCGCCTTCGAACTGGTGGAGCCTTCCGTCCAGCACCTCGCGCAGAAGGGCCGCCGCCCGCGCGACCGCCGCAAGATCATGAAGCAGGTGGGCCATGCCCTCCTGGTGCGCCAGCGCATGTCCGGCGGCGTGGCCGTGGAGGAAAAACCGGACGTGCTCTGGGACAGGCCCGACCTCGAGCGCCTCTATGCGCGCCTCGAGGACGAGTACGAGCTGAAGGAGCGCGCCGCGGCCCTCCACAGCAAGCTCGAAGTGCTCGGCGATACCGCCCAGGCCCTCACCGACATCATCGACACGGAGCGCTCGCTGCGTCTCGAGTTGATCATCGTGCTCCTGATCGTGTTCGAGATCTTCATCACCTTCTATCAGATGGCCGTGGGCTATCTAACGGGGCATTGAGGCGCGCCACCACGGCCTCATAGCCCCTCTCCGGCTCCACCCAATCCCAATCCGGCAGCTGGTGGCGGAACCAGGTGAACTGGCGCTTGGCGTAACGGCGCGTGTCGCCCTGGCCTTTGCTGACCGCCTCATCGCGTGAAATCTCGCCGCGCAGATAGGCCAGGAGGCCGGGTACGCCGTGGGCCCGCATGGCGGGAAGCATGGGATCGAGGTTGCGCTCGCCCAACGCCCTCACCTCCTCCAGCGCCCCCTGCTCCATCATGGCGAGGAAACGGGTGTCGATGCGGCGGCGCAGCTCCTCCCGCTCAGGCGCGAGGAACAGCTTGATGAGGGGGATGTCGTTCAAAGGCCCCGGCTGGCGGGCTCCGTGGAAGGAGATGAGCGGCTGCCCCGTAGCCGCAAAGATTTCGAGCGCCCGCTGTACCCGCAGGCGGTCGGAGGGGCGCAAAGTTCTGGCCGTCTCGGGATCGCGCTCCGTCAGCAGGCGGTGAAGCTCGGGCGTTTCCAGGCCTTCGCTCTCCCGGCGCACCTCCTCGCGAACCTCTTCCGGAACGGTCGGAATATCCGAGAGACCTTCCGTGAGGGCCTTGAAGTAAAGCCCCGTTCCACCCACGAAGATCGGGAGCTGACCGCGGCTCCGGACCTCGGACAGCACCTGAGTTGCATCGGCCATGTAGCGCCCGACGGAGAAGTTCACGGCAGCGTCCACATGACCGTAGAGACGGTGAGGAGCCTGCGCCTCCTCGTCGGGTGTCGGGCGGGCCGTGATGACGCGAAGGTCGCGATAGACCTGCATGGAATCGGCATTGATCACCACGCCGTCGAGGCTTTGAGCCAGTTTGATGCCCAGGGCGGACTTGCCTGATGCGGTCGGTCCTGCAATGAGAACCGCACCGACCTTTCCATCACTCACAGCCCGGTCTCCTCATGGCGTCTTCTCAAAGCTCCCTCGTCGCGACCCTGATCGCCAACCCGTCCCAGCCGGTCGTGACCGACGATCTCGTGGCCCTGGCGGTCCGTGCGGTGGGACATGAGACGGAACGCAACGTTCTGGCAAGGGGAATTGCAGCGGATCTGGTTCTCTCCACTCCCGCCGAGGCAAAGACGGTCGAAGCATCCCTGCGCTCGGCCCTGGAGGGCCAGCCTGTCGACATCGTCGTGCAGCCTGCCGCCACTCGCCGCAAGCGCCTGTTCCTGGCGGACATGGACTCCACCATGATCGCCCAGGAATGCATCGACGAGCTTGCCGATTACGTGGGGCTCAAGGCAGAGGTCTCGGAGATCACCGAGCGCGCCATGCGCGGCGAGATCGCCTTCGAGCCCGCCCTGCGGGAGCGCGTGGCGCTGTTGAAAGGCCTGCCGGTCGGCGTGGTGGACGAGATCGTCGAGAAGCGCATCACCCTCACCCCCGGCGGACGGGCGCTGGTTCAGACCATCCGCAAGAACGGGGGCTACACTTGCCTCGTCTCCGGCGGCTTCACCCTGTTCACCGGCCCCATCGGCGCGAAGATCGGCTTCGACGAGCATCGCTCCAACCACCTGATCCTCAACGGCGAGAAGCTCGCAGGCCTCGTCGAGGAGCCGATCCTCGGCCGCGAGGCGAAGCTCGCGACGCTGGTCGAACTGCGTGATCGCTTCAAGCTCGAACATCACGAGACCATGGCCGTCGGCGACGGCGCCAATGATCTCGCCATGCTGGGTGGAGCAGGACTAGGGGTGGCATTCCGCGCAAAACCTGCGGTCGCCGCCGCCGCTCACGCGCGCATCGACCACGCCGATTTGACTGCGCTTCTCTATGCGCAAGGCTATCGCGCCGACGAGATCGTTGCGGCATCTTAAGCGACGCCGCAACCGACCGCGTCATGCCTGAATGAATGCGAGAAGATCGTTGTTGAACCGCTCGACCTCAAGCTGCGCCAATCCGTGCGCTCCGCCGGGGTAAACCTTCAACGTCGCATTCGGCAAGAGCTTGGATGACAGCATGGCGGATGCTGCGATCGGCACGATTTGATCGTCGTCGCCATGCAGAACCAGCGTCGGCACATCGATCTTCTTCAGGTCTTCCGTGAGATCGGATTCTGAAAACTGCTTGATGCAGTCATAGGCCGATTTGATTCCGGCCTGCATGCCTTGCAGCCAGAAGGCCATGCGAATGCCCTCGGATACCTTCGCGCCCTCCCGGTTGAACCCATAGAAGGGGAGCGTAAGATCGTAGAAGAATTGCGGCCGATTGAGGTAGGTGTTCTTTCGAATGTCGTCGAAGACCTCGATCGGCGCTCCTTGCGGATTGGCCTCGGTCTTCAGCATCAAAGGCGGGATCGCACTAATCAGGGCCACCCTGGAGACGCGCTGCGTGCCATGGCGACCGAGATAACGCGTCACCTCGCCGCCACCTGTCGAATGGCCGACGAGGATCGCATCCCTCAGGTTGAGATGGTCGATCAATGCGGCGAGATCGTCCGCATAGGTGTCCATGTCGTTGCCGGTCCATGTCTGGCTTGAGCGCCCATGTCCACGCCGGTCGTGCGCGATCACGCGGTAGCCGCGCTCGCCGAAGAAGAACATCTGCGCATCCCAGGCATCCGCGCTCAACGGCCAGCCATGGGAAAACACGATGGGCTGCCCCTCGCCCCAATCCTTGTAGAAGATCTCTGTCCCGTCCTTGGTCGTGATCGTGCTCATAGCTTCTGCTCCTGATGCCCCGTTTGATCATCGGGCGGGTCATTCGCGCGCTCGAGCCGTCACGGCCAGCGGCTGTGCCTCATTGAAAATTCATGGAACTGACTGGGGTACAGAACTGGATGACAAGGCATCGGATTGCCGGAGGGAATGTCCTTGCGGCTCCTCCGGCACGCAACCGATGCTGATAAGCTACGACCTTTATGACAAAGATTGGGCGGTCAGGCAGGCTGAAGCTGAATCCGCCGGACGATATCGGCAACCACGGCAGGATCGGCCACGGTCGATGTGTCGCCATGGTTCTCGAAATCGCCCGCGGCGATGCGCGTCAGAATGCGGCGCAGGATCTTGCCGGAGCGGTTCTTCGGCAGCTGGCTGGCCCATTCGATCCGGTCCGGAGTGGCGATGGGTCCGATCCGGGCCCGCACGATCCGAACCAGATCGGACTGCAGATCATGGCTCTCCGCCATGCCCTCCTTCAACGTCACGAATGCGAAGATGCCCTGCCCTTTGATCTCATGCGGAAAGCCCACGACGGCGGCTTCCGCGACAGCGGGATGGGATGCGAGCGCGGCCTCCACCTCGACCGTGCCGAGGCGGTGGCCGGACACGTTGATCACATCGTCCAGGCGGCCGGTGATCCAGTAATAGCCATCCGCATCGCGCCGCGCGCCGTCGCCGGTGAAGTAGAAGCCGGGATAGGCGCTGAAATAGGTTTTCAGGAAGCGTTCGCGGTCGCCGAGGATCGTGCGCGCCTGTCCCGGCCATGAATCCGCAAAGCACAGGCTTCCTGATCCCTCGCCTTCGACGGGCGTGCCGTCGCTGCTGAGAAGCTCCGGACGCACGCCGAAGAACGGCCTTGCGGCAGAGCCGGGCTTCTGCGCCATCGCACCCGGCAACGGGCACAGCAGCACGGCGCCGGTCTCGGTCTGCCAGTAGGTATCGACGATGGGGCAGCGCCCTCCGCCGATGACCTCATGATACCAGAGCCACGCCTCGGGATTGATCGGCTCGCCCACGGAACCCAGAACCTTCAGCGACGACAGATCGTGCTTGCGGACAGGCTCTTCGCCTTCGCGCATCAACGAGCGAACCGCGGTCGGCGCGGTGTAGAAGATGTTGACCTTGTAGGTCTCGACGATCTGCCACCAGCGCGATGCATCGGGCCATGTGGGCACGCCTTCGAACAGCACGATGGTCGCGCCATTCGCGAGAGGCCCGTAGATCAGGTAGGTGTGTGCCGTCACCCAACCCACATCCGCCGTGCAGAAATGGATGTCGCCGGGGTGATAGTCGAACATCGCCTTGAAGCTCGCGGCAGCATGGACAAGATAGCCGCCTGTCGTATGCAGCATGCCTTTCGGCTTTCCAGTGGAGCCGGATGTGTAGAGCACGAAGAGAGGATCTTCCGCACTCACATCAACCGGCTCGCACGTATCCGGCACCTCGGCCAGCGCCTCATCGTACCAGCGGTCGCGCCCTGTTTTCATCGGAACATCGCGCCCCGTACGGCGAACCACGAGAACATGCTCGACGAAAGGAAGACCTTCGAGCGCCGCATCCGCGTTCTTCTTCAGCGGAACGTATCTGCCGCCGCGCATGCCTTCGTCGGCGGTGATCAGAACACGCGAGCGGCAATCCTCGATGCGGCCCGCGAGCGCTTCCGACGAAAAGCCGCTGAACACCACGGAATGCACAGCCCCGATGCGCACGCAGGCGAGCATTGCTGCAATCGACTGATGAATGACGGGCAGATAGATGCTGACGAAATCGCCCTTCTTCACGCCGAGCTTCTTCAGCGCGTTGGCGAGACGCGATACTTCACTGTGCAGCTCACTCCATGTGATCCGTTTCGTCTCGCCGGGCGTGTCGCCCTCCCACAGGATCGCAGCCTCGTTTCCGCGCACGGCAGCGTGACGGTCCAGGCAATTGTAGGATGCGTTCAGCCGGCCATCGGCAAACCATTCGATGGTGACGTCATCAGGCGAATAACGTGTGTTCTTCACCTGAGTGAAGGGCCTCGCCCAGTCGAGGATCTGCGCCTGCTCGCGCCAGAACGTCTCAGGGTCGTCGATGGATTGACGATAGAGCGCCTCATAGGTTTCGGCATTCACATGCGCGGAGGCTTCTAGGCTGGCGGGGACGGGAAATACGGTCTGGGTCATCGGAATTCATCATCGAAGCCGCGAGCCGCAATAAGACCCGCGTTGAAGGAGCCAAGGCCCTCAGATGCCCCTATCCTGGACGCTATGTCAACCGAAACGTTCTTTATTCAGAACGAAACGCCAATAAAAAAGGCGGCCGGAGCCGCCTTTTCATCGATCCTGGAAGACCTTATTCGATGGACAGCGCCACGAAACGGACCTCGCCCTGAGGGTTGGAGACCAGGAGCAGCGCGGACTTGCGGCCCTGTGTCTTGAGGTCGTCGATCTTCTTGGTCACGTCGGCCGGGTTCGTCACCGGCTCCTGATTGACCTCGACGATCACCTCACCGGCCTGGATCCGCTTGTCGGAGGCCGAGGAGTTGGGATCCACTCGGGTGATGACCACGCCCTTCAGGTCGTCCTTCAGGTTGTAGCGACGGCGCAGCTCGTCCGACATGCCGGACATGCTGAGCCCCAGAGCTTGGCGCGTGACCGTGGGAGCATCCCCCGAAGGCTGCTGAAGGCTGGCCTGCTTCTCGCCGTCCTCAAGTCGGCCCAGAGTGACCTTCTTGGTCATCTCCTGGCCCTTGCGGACGATGGCGACATCGACCTCCTTGCCGACGGGCGTGGAGGCCACGATGCGCGGCAGATCGCGGGAATCCTTGACGTCCTTGCCGTCGAACTTGACGATCACGTCACCGACTTCGAGGCCTGCCGGCTTGGCGGGGCCCTTCTCGTCGATGCCTGCAATCAGCGCGCCGCGAGCGGTGCCGAGGCTGAGGGCCTCTGCAGTGGCGTCGTCCACGTTCTGAATGCGAACGCCGAGCCAGCCGCGGCGGGTTTCACCGAACTCGCGAAGCTGATCGATGATCGGAACGGCCGTGGAGGCGGGAACGGCGAAGCCGATGCCCACCGAGCCGCCCGTAGGCGAGAGGATCGCGGTGTTGATGCCGATGACCTCGCCGTTCATGTTGAACAGCGGACCGCCGGAATTGCCTTTGTTGATGGAAGCGTCCGTCTGGATGTAGTTGTCGTAGGGACCGGACTCGATGTTGCGGCCGCGCGCCGACACGATACCGGCCGTCACGGAGCCGCCGAGGCCGAAGGGATTGCCGATCGCCATCACCCAGTCGCCGGGGCGGATGGATTCGGAATCGCCGAACTTCACGGCCTTGAGAGGCTTGTCGGGCTTCACGCGAAGGACCGCGAGATCCACCTTGGAATCCTTGCCCACGATCTCGGCCTTCAGGCGCGTGCCGTCGGAGAAGATCACGCTGATGTCGTTGGCCTCGCCGATCACGTGGTTGTTGGTGACCACGATGCCCGACGGGTCGATCACGAAGCCGGAGCCGAGCGAGTTCGAGCTGCGGGGACGCGAAGGCGCATTCTCGCCGCCGCCACCTTGGCCGCGACGATTGAAGAACTCCTCGAAGAGATCTTCGAACGGCGTTCCGGGCGGAAGCTGAGGCAGGGTGCGGTTGCGGGCCTCAACGGTGGTCGAGGCCGAAATGTTGACCACGGCGCCGGTCACCTCCTCCGCCAGATCGGCGAAGGATTCCGGAGCCGAACGGGCTGTGGCGGGAAGCGGCATCGCTGCCGCGACAAACGTCACGACCGCGAAGAAGGACGCGGCCAGTCGGCGCAAGGGACGCTGGGGCAGCGCCGTTACGGAGAGCGCCAGCGCATTCGTGGCATGAGTCATCGAGAACCCTCTCTTGGAGAATGAGATATAGATTGTCGTTCTTGCCCGCCATTCAAGCGGCGAATGCGGCGGAAGCTGGACCGCTCCCGCGCCTTGTCTCCGAAAGCGGAGGCCATCTTCGGGCAACGCAAGGCTTTGTTCCTCAACCAACCCAGCGCACGAGCCAGATGATACCGAGGCCGACAAAGGCCGAGATGATGCCGACGAGGCGCATCTGGTCGCTCGGGCTGTGCGCCGCCTCATACATGGCGCGGCGCATCCCGTCAGGGAAAGCGGCAAACAAAATGCCCTCGACCGCGAGAGCGAGGCCGAGGGCTGCAATCAAATCCAACATCAGATCTTACTGTGCAGGAGCCGGCTGGGGAGCCGGGGTTGTTGTGGAGGCTCCTCCATTGGGCCGAGCGTTGGACCCGTTGAAGTAGCGGAAGAATTCCGAGTCGGGGCTCAGAACGAGACGCGTCCCGCTTCCTTTGAGACCCGCCTCGTAGGCCTGCATGGACCGGTAGAAAGCGAAGAACTCGGGATCCCGGCCGAACGCCTCGGCGAGGATGCGGTTACGGTCGGCGTCGCCCTGACCGCGCAGCTCTTCCGCCCTCTGGTTTGCCTCGGCGCGGATGATGGTTGCCTCGCGTTCGGCGCGGGCGCGGATGGTCTGCGCCTGCTGGTTGCCGTTGGCGCGAAGATCCGCGGCCTCGCGCTCACGCTCCGTACGCATGCGCTGATAAACCGCCTGACTGTTGGCGTTGGGCAGATCGACGCGGGTGAGACGCACGTCGATCATCTCGATGCCGAGGCTGCCGGCCTGACGGTTCACATCCTCCTGGATGCGTTCCATCAGCTGCGGACGCTCGGTGCGCACGATGGCATCTCGCGAGGCGCTGGCCAGGATGTTGCGCATGGCGGAGTTGGTGAAGCTCTGCAGGCGCTGGTTGGCGAGGGAAATCGAACCCACTGCCTGATAGAAGCGCAGCGGATCGACGATGCGGTAACGGGTGAAGGCGTCGACCTCCAGGTTCTGCCGGTCGGCGGACAGAAGCGTCTGCACGGGCAGGTCGAGATCGAGAACGCGCTTTTCGAAGTAGGTGACGTTGTCGACCAGCGGCAGCTTGAACTTCAGGCCCGGCTCGGAAATCGCGGACTGCACCGCGCCGAAGCGCAGGACGAGTGCGTATTGCGTCTGCTGGACGATGAAGGTTGCGCTGTAGAGAACGATGGCGACCAGAACCAGAAGGATCAGGAGCCCTGTGCGAAGGACGGGGTTATTCATCGCGTAGCCCCCTGGTTGGTGTTGTTCTGGGATTGCGGCGGCTGGGATTGTCCCTGGGTGAGCGGCAGGAAAGGCACGACCCCCTGCCCGTTCTGGTCCACGATGATCTTGTCCACGCTGCCGAAGACGCGCTCCATGGTTTCGAGGAAAATGCGCTCGCGGCTGACATCCGGAGCCTTGCGGTACTCTTCGTAAACCTGGCTGAAGCGCGCGGCCTGACCGGTGGCGTCGGCCACGGACTGCTCGCGATAGGCCTCCGCCTGCTGGACGGTGCGGGCCGCCTCGCCTCGTGCCTCGGGCACGATCCGGCTGGCATAGGCCGAAGCCTCGTTCTGCACGCGCACGGCGTCCTGCTGTGCGGCGTTCACGTCGAAGAAGGCCTGCTGGACCTCGGACGGCGGACGCGCGGCCTGGAGCTGCACCACGTTGATGAGCACGCCTGCGCCGTAAGCATCGAGCGCTTCCTGCATGATCTGGCGCACTTCGGTCGCGATGCTCGCCTGCTCGGTGGTGAGAATGGCCTGGATGTTGCGGCGGCCGATCACCTCGCGCATGGCGCTCTCGGCCACGGACTTGATGGTGCCGTCGGGATTCTGGAGATTGAACACATAATCCTGCGGACGCGCAGGATTGATCTGCCACACCGCGTCGAAATCGATATCGACGATGTTCTCGTCGGCGGTGAGCATCAGGCTCTCTTCAATCACGTCGCGAGGGCGCCCCTGCCCCGTCGCGGTGGAGCGATACCCCACTTCGACGCGCTGCTGCCTGGTCACGTCGGGCTTGATCACCCGGCCGATCGGATAGGGATAGTTGTAGCGCAGACCTTCGCCGCTGCTGGAGCTGTACTTCCCGAAGATCATGTTGATGCCGACCTCATTGGGCCGGACCGTATAGAAGCCGGTCAGCAACCAGATGGCGATGGCGCCCAGAACGATGAGGATGATGCCCTTGCCGCCCATGGAGCCGCCGCCGGGGATGAAATCCTTCAGGCGATCCTGGCCACGGCGCAGAATATCCTCAAGGTCGGGCGGATTGCCATTGCCCTGCGGTCCGCCCGAGCCCCATGGGCTCTTGCCGCCGCCTGATCCGCCACGTTGCCCCCAGGGGCCACCGCCGCCGCTTTGGTTACTCCAAGGCATAGGACGCCTTTCCTCACTCTGATAAAGACCGGCCGGAAAGCCGATGGACTGGTAGACGGTTTTTGGGTGTTGCCTCTTCCGCCTGTCAAGCCTGCGAATTGGGGATTAAAAAGCCTTTCGTCAACCTTGGCGTGGCTCAGGAGCGTCTTTCGAAGTCAATAAAGGTAAACGGGTGCTCGTCATCCGGGCTTTTTGGATGAGATATCCGCGCCGTTTCACGAAAGAGTGACCGATCGACTGGGGGAAAGAACGCATCTCCTGCCGGAGATGCCGCGACTTCCGTGAGGTATATTGTCTGCACGTGAGGCAAAGCGATTCTATAGATCTCGGCGCCCCCGACGACGGCAATCGCCCCCGCTCCCATCGCCGTTGCAAGCTCCTCTCCCTTCGACACGGCCTGATCCCAGCCATGGACCACATGGATTCCGGGAGCCGAGAAGCCGGAATCGCGCGTGAGCACGATGGTTTCACGGCCCGGCAGGGGCTTGCCGATAGATTCGAAGGTCTTGCGGCCCATGATCATGGGCTTGGACATGGTGAGCTCGCGAAAGCGCTTCAGGTCGGTTCTGATCCGCCAGAGAAGCTGGTTGTCGCGTCCGATCACGCCGTTCTCGGCGACGGCCACCACGAGGATGAGAGGAAATGTCATGCCACCTTCCAGGAAGAAGTAACGACGGCCGAAGCGGGCCTGTTCTTTGTCATACGCCGCATGCCTACTCCGCCTCGTCCTCGGCCTGGATGCGCCGCGGCGAGCCCCATTCCTCGAGAATGCCGTTCATGTCGTCGAGGACGAAGAAACGCGCGCTGTCCACGTCGTAGCCTTCGTCGAGCAGGTTGTCGTAATCGGTCAGACGATGACGGATATAGGCCGTGATCGACAGCCACGCCGCGGTCTCGGGCGACGCGGTATGAAGGCCCCGGCTGCCGAGCGCATGATCCGTCACGGACTCGAATTCATGTTTCGGGATTCGCGGAGCCAGAACCCGAACGGCGCTTTGAATAGCCTCGCGCCTGTCCATGAGCGTCAGACCGCAACGGGCGCCTTGATGGCGGGGTGAGGATCGTAATCCTCGATGGCGATGTCATCAAAGGTGAAATCGAACAGCGACCTCACCGCCGGATTGAGCCTGAGCTTCGGCAAAGCCCGCGGCTCGCGGGAGAGCTGCAGGCGCGTCTGCTCCAGATGGTTGAGATAGAGGTGCGCATCGCCGAAGGAATGCACGAAATCGCCCGGCTGCAGCCCGGTCGCCTGCGCCATCATGTGCGTGAGCAGGGCGTAGGATGCGATATTGAACGGCACGCCGAGAAAAACGTCCGCCGAACGCTGGTAAAGCTGGCAGGAGAGCCGGCCCTCCGCCACATAGAACTGGAACAGGCAATGGCAGGGCGCGAGCGCCATCTTGTCGAGCTCCGCCGGATTCCAGGCGGAGACGATCAGGCGGCGGGAATCGGGATTGCGGCGGATCTCGTCGAGCACCCATTTGATCTGGTCGACAGTGCCGCCGTCGGGCTTTGCCCATGAGCGCCATTGCTTGCCGTAGACGGGGCCGAGATCGCCGTTCTCATCCGCCCACTCGTCCCAGATCGTGACGCCGTTCTCCTGCAGGTAGCGGATGTTGGTGTCGCCCTTCAGGAACCAGAGAAGCTCGTGGATGATCGAGCGCAGGTGCAGCTTCTTCGTCGTGACGAGCGGGAACCCCTCGCTGAGATCGAAGCGCATCTGGTGGCCGAAGACGGAGATGGTCCCGGTCCCGGTCCGGTCGTCCTTGCGGACGCCCTCATCCATGATGCGGCGGAGAAGATCGTGATAGGCTTGCATGGTCGCTCCTCCCCTCATCATAGGGCAGCCGAACCTGCCCTCCGAGTCAGGAATTTTCTATTCCTGTGAATCATTTAATTTTCGCAAATGACTTGTTGAAGGGCATACCGAAAGCCGCCGCCATGGATCTGCGAATATGCATTTCCTCGCCGATCTCGCCGCGCACACTCTTTCAAATTTCAATCGCGCCACCTATATTGGGCTTGCCGGTCGCCAGACCGGCTATGGCGATAAACGGCTATCGGAATAAACCCATCGGACCCGGGGGCGGTACCCGGCGCCTCCACCAAAGCCCAGGCTCGATCCTGGGTTTCGGCGGGGGCGAAATAGGATCGACGAGGGCGTAAAGGGTAGACTTTCGCTCGGCATGGTTCCGCCGTTATCGGGCCTATTTATAGTTGCCAACGACAACTATGCTCCGGTTGCAGTGGCTGCGTAAGCGGTCCCTAAAGCCGACTCAAAGCCCTAGCGGGTAGCACCGTTAGGCGGGGTTCGGAGGCACCTGGCAACAGAAGCCTCCACTTTTGTTTCTGAATAGGGATCGCCTATGGCCGGCAAAGACCTGATCCGCTACGATCTTCTGGTGCAGGACGCCTTGAAGGGCGTCGTGCGCAAAGTGCTGATCGACTGCAAGGATGGCCTGCCGGGCGAGCACCATTTCTACATCTCCTTCCAGACGGATTTCCCCGGCGTTCGCCTGTCGAACCGCCTGCGCGAGAAATATCCTCAGGAGATGACCATCGTTCTCCAGCATCAGTTCTGGGACATGAACGTCACCGAGCACACTTTCGAGGTGGGCCTCTCCTTCTCCGGCGTTCCCGAGCGGCTGCTCATTCCCTTCGATGCTCTCACCGGTTTCTTCGACCCCTCCGTGCAGTTCGGCCTCAAGTTCGATGGCCAGGACGATGAGGAAGAGGAAATCAACGAAGCTCCCCCCGCGCCGCAGCAGATCCGTGGATCGGAGCCCGTGGAGCTGAAGCAGCCCCGCAAGCCAGCCGTTCCGGCTGCGGAGAAGAAGCCTGCCCCCGAGAAGGCTCCGGCCGCCAAGAGCGAGAAGAGCCTGCAGGAGGACGCTTCCAAGCCCGAAGCCGCGGACGCCAACGCCGCCGGCACGGCCGAGGTCGTGAGCCTCGACGCTTTCCGCAAGAAGAACTGACGGTTCTCCGGGTCAGCCCGCTCAATCCCAATCTGTCGAGACGTCGCCCCGCGGGCTCGCTGCCCGAGCGCGGAGTCGCGTGACGAGTGCGCGTGTTCCCTCCCCCTTGCGGGGAGGGGTTAGGGGTGGGGGTCGGAATGTCGAAGCGCTTTGCTGATCCAGTGAACATGACAGCCCTACAGCACATCCCCTCTCCCGGGTGGGAGAGGGGCAGGGGTGAGGGAATGCCCTCTCCGGACAAGGCAGTCCCTCACCCGGAGCTGCGCTCCGACCTCTCCCAACCGGGAGAGGTATTCCAGCGTCTCACTGGTTCATCCGCTCACCCGGTCGGACCACCCCCACCCCTGCCCCTCCCCGCAAGGGGGAGGGAAACACGCGCCTTACCCAAGCACAGCAGCGGATGTTATGTTCTCACTTTGTTCTTGACAATGATCCTAACCTTGGCTATATCTTGGGATGTCCTGGCTCACCGAGGGGCGCGCTCGCGAGGCGTCGTGATTGTGGAGCCGGGAGCGGTCCTGGGTCAGGCCTCGCAAGCCGGGCCGGGAGGCCCATCGCTGCAAGATGCGGTGTACGCCTAAAAGAACCGTGCGCGAGGAGCCGTCAGGTTCTTCACACATTAGACACACGAGCCGGACGCCTCCTCGCGCCCTCCCTCGACCATCACCCTCGGAGCAACAAGCTCGCGAGGCCATTCCCGCATGCTCTTTGACAGACAAGAGTAGCCCAAGCGGCGCTTCCCTAACGCTCACTCCCTCTGGCTCAACTCTCCCGGCGATAAGTCAGCCTCATCGGCAGCCCCTCATGAGGTCTCAGCGTGATGCGATGGAGCGGCGTCACCTTGTGGCCCTCCTTGAGGTCGAGGCGAACGGCCCGGACGATGGTGGCCAGTACGATCACGGCCTCCTGTAGCGCGAAAGTAGCTCCGATGCAGACGCGGGGTCCTGCGCCGAAAGGCAGATAGGCGAACTTGTCGATTTTCGCCTTCTCCTCCGGCAGGAAGCGCTCGGGCCTGAAGGCGTCGGGCTCGTCCCAGAGCGTGCGGTGGCGATGGAGCACATAAGGCGCGATGGTGACCACAGTGCCTGCCTCGATCGTGAGATCGCCGATCCGATCGTCCGCGATGGCGGCTCGGCTCAGGAAAGGAGCCGGCGGGTAGAGGCGCATCGCCTCATCCAGAACGGCCCGGGTATAGACAAGCCGCTCGACATGCTGCGGCTCGAAGGCCCCCGCGCCCAAAACCTCGTCCACCTCCCGCTCGATCCGCGCACGGACACGCTCGTCCTGCGAGATCAGGTAGATCGCCCAGGACAAGGCATTGGCCGTGGTCTCGTGACCGGCGCCGATGAAGGTGACGATGTTGGCGGCCACCTCCAGGTCGCTGAGTCCCTTGCCGGTTTCCGGATCGGCTGCTTCCAGAAGCAAGGTCAGAAGATCGCGCGGCGCAGCCTCGCCCCGCTCCAGCAAGGCCTTCCGGTCCCGGATCAGTTCGTTCACAAGCTCCTCGAAGAAGCGGATGGCCGGTCGCGCCCGCCAGCGTCCGATGCGGGGCACCCAATCCGGCAAGCCGAAGATATCGACCGGGTCGATGCGTCCCAAGCCTTCGAAATAGCGGGTGATGGCACGCCCCAGGGCATCCGGGTCGCGGGCCACGCCCTTCGAGAAGATCGTCCGCTCCAGCACGTCGAGGGTGACGCGGGTCATCTCGAGGGAGATGTCGACCTCCCTGCCCTCAGGGCGCCGCTGCCAGCGGCGCACGAGGCGCTCGGCGGACTCGACCATGGCCGGGAAGAACCCGGACACGACACGCGGCGGGAACAGAGGCGCGATCGTGCGGCGCTGGAGCTTCCACTCCTCGCCCTCCGCAGTCAGCAGGCCCTTCCCCAGACCGGGGGCGAGAACCCGGAGCTGCAGGTCGTCCTTCCGGTAATTGGCGGCATTGTCGACGAAGATGTGGCGGATGACGTCCGGATCGTTCACCACCGTGATCCGCCCCAGAGCCCCGCTGCCCGAAATGATGGGCTCGCTGAAATGCCGCTCGGTCCAGGTCGTCAGCGGGTTCCGGCGAAGGGCCAGCAGGAACGCGAGCAGCCCCGGCGGCTCCTGCAGGGGCTTGGGGGCCGGAGGGCGAAAAAGGGGGGTATCCAGGGTATCGGTCATCCGAATTTACAACGCTCGTATGCGGCCTTGGCTGTTGCGGGAGCCTGAGTTTGAGATAAGAACACCCAACTCCATCGAAAGAGGTCAGGATGTCGCTCACCCGTACCGAAACAGATACCTTCGGCCCCATCGAAGTTCCCGCCGACAAGCTCTGGGGTGCCCAGACGCAGCGCTCGCTCCAGAATTTCCGCATCGGCACGGACCGGATGCCGCTCCCCCTCGTCCATGGCTTGGCCATGGTGAAGCAGGCCGCCGCGCTGGTGAACAAGGATCTGGGCAAGCTGGACCCGAAGCTTGCCGACGCCATCGCATCGGCCGCCGCCGACGTGGTGCAGGGCAAGTATGACGATCAATTCCCGCTCGTGGTCTACCAGACCGGCTCGGGCACCCAATCCAACATGAACATGAACGAGGTGCTCTCGAACCTCGCCATCGAGCGCCTCGGCGGCGAGCGCGGCAGCAAGAAGCCGGTTCACCCGAACGATCACGTCAATATGGGCCAGTCGTCCAACGACTCGTTCCCGACCGCCATGCACATCGCCGTGGCGCGCGAGATCAACGATCGCCTGCTCCCTGCCCTGAGGCATCTGCTGAAGGCCCTTGAAGAGAAGCAGGAAGCCTTCAAGGACCTCGTAAAGATCGGCCGTACGCATCTGCAGGACGCGACTCCGGTCACCCTCGGCCAGGAATTCTCCGGCTATGCCGCTCAGGTCCGGCTCGGCATCGCCCGCATCGAGGCGACCCTTCCCGGCATCTATGCGCTGGCCCAGGGCGGCACCGCCGTCGGCACCGGCCTCAACGCGCATCCCGAGTTCGCGGACCGCTTTGCCGCGAAGGTCATGGAGCTCACGGCTCTCCCCTTCACTTCGGCAGCGAACAAGTTCGAGGCTCTGGCCTCGAAAGACGCCCTCGTCTTCACCCATGGCGCGCTGGCGAGCCTCGCGGCGGGCCTATTCAAGATCGCCAACGACATCCGCCTCATGGGCTCCGGCCCGCGTTCCGGCATCGGCGAGATCTCCCTGCCGGAGAACGAGCCCGGTTCCTCGATCATGCCCGGCAAGGTGAACCCCACCCAGGCCGAAGCCATGACCATGCTGTGCTGCCAGGTGGCAGGCAACCAAACCACGGTGACCTTCGCCGGCAGCCAGGGCCATTTCGAGCTCAACGTGTTCAAGCCGGTGATCGTGAATGCCGTGCTGCAGTCGATCCGCCTGCTCGCGGACGGCGCGGTCAGCTTCACCGACAACTGCGTCGTCGGCATCGAGCCGAACCGGGAGCGCCTCAAGGAGCTGATGGAACGTTCGCTCATGCTCGTGACGGCGCTGGCCCCGAAGATCGGCTACGATCAGGCCGCCGCCATCGCGAAGTCCGCGCACAAGAACGGCACGACGCTGAAGGAAGAGGCCCTCAAGGCCGGCGTTTCGTCCGAGGACTTCGATGCCGTCGTTCGTCCCGAGACGATGCTTCAGCCGGGCGAATAAGCGATAATCGCGCCATGGCCGAGATCATCAATCTGCGCCAGGCTCGCAAGAACAAGGCGCGGGCCGAGAAAGAGGCCCGCGCCGACCAGAACCGCGTCACATTCGGCCGCACCAAGGCCGAGAAGGAACTGACGAAGGCAGAGCGTGATCTCGCTCAGCGCCGTATCGACGCTCACAAGCGCGACGACAACGAGAAGCCTTGAATGGGCGCCGGCATCGTCAAACGCTCCGTCTCGATTGCCGGTCACCGCACCAGCATCTCCCTCGAAGAGCCCTTCTGGCAGATCCTGCGCGAGATCGCAGAGCGCGAAAAGCTCTCCATTCAAGCCTTGATCGGACGCATCGATGCGGAACGCGGTGAGCAGAACCTCTCGTCGGCGATCCGCGTATTCGTGTTGATGGACCTGCGCAACCGCTGACTTTGAACGGAAGCCTTAACGGTCGGGAGAGCCGTGAATGCGCGGCGGAGCGCCGACTTCAACCTGCGGATTCAGCGGTGGCAAAGTCATCTGAAATGGCGTAGGTGCCGATGCCGGCTCCTCTTCGTCCGGCCGCTGCTGCTGCTCCGATTGCAGGCGCTCCGCTTCGAGACGAGCCTTCTCGGCCTCGGCCCTTGCTTTTGCCTGACGCGCAGCCTCTTCCGCAGCAGCCTTCATGCGCTGACGCTCGGCCTCCTGCTGCGCCTGAATCTGGCGCTGGCGTTCCGCAGCAGCGCGCTCGAAGGCCTCGATCTTTTCGAGTTCGCGCTTGAGCACGATGGCAGCAAGCCCGTTCCGGAATGGTCCCGCATCGAGTTCACGTGCCGGAGCGGCAATCGAGCCACGCCAGTTCAACCCTATGGACGGAGTAGCGCCCGACCAACCAGCCGGTGACGTCTTGGACACAAGCGATCCGCGCGCATCGAGTGCAAGTGTGTTGAGATCGAACGTCACAGCGCCCTGCCATATGGATGGCCCGCCATCCATCACGAAAGGCGAAAGCCGCAGAGAACCGCCGACAAGAGCGGCGGATGTGGTGACCGTCTGCGCCGTGAGAGCAGCGCGCGCCAGCTCCTCATTGATGATGGCTTCCGCCTTGCCTTCAACGAGCGGCTCGTTCTCAGCCAAGGCCTTCTTGAGGGCGCGATCGAATACGGCGGGGTCGGCGGCTGGGATGCGCAGCTTCGTGATCCTCCACTCACCCGCCCCTCCCAGCGCCGACACGAGTTGCGACATGCTCTCGCCTGCCGTGCCGAACTTGAGATTGCCGGACAGAACGGCCTCAATGGGCGACGAGCCAGCCAGAGCCCAGAGTGGAACGCTATCGATTGCACCCTCGCCGACGACCGTCGCCTTGGCGCCCTCGCGCGTGATGGTCGTGGAACCCGTCAGGCGTCCGGTGCCGATACTGGCATCGAGATTGCGGATCGAAATGCCGTCCGACTGCGCCTCGACAGTAAAGCTCGCGCGCGTGCTCTGGATGCCGCGTCCCAGATCGAGCGTGCCGACCCGGAACATTACCTGTCCGCCGCTCACGAGGCGCCCGCTCTGCCCAAACGTGGCGTTGGACCAGATGGCAGTGGCGTTCGGATCGCCGGGCACGTTGAGCGCAAGAGCTGCCGACAGCCATGGCAGTGAAAGCCTGTCGAGGGAAATCTCGCCGCCGATCTCCGAGCGCGAGCGGATGTTGAGGCCAGCCTGAACGGCGTTGCCCGCAACCGCGCCCGTCACATCCAGACGACTTGCATCGCGCTCACGCCCCAAAGTCACACGCGCCTTCACCGGAACAGGTGGCTTCACGCCCGCGCCATCTCCCAAGAGCAGCAGGAATGGGGTGACGTCGGCCGTGACGAACTCCGCCTCGCCGCTATCCACCACATCATCACTCGCGCTGAGAGCGAAGGGCCTCAAGGTCGTTATCTGCGCGCCTGCGACATTGCCCGCGAAGGTTACGTTGAACTGACCCGACCCGACCCGGGTGCCGCGCAGATCGACCCTGGAAGGACGATTGAGCCCAGCCATGTTGGTACGGTTCACCCAGCGGCCCGTGTTCTCCGTTGCAAGCGTGAGATTGAGACTCTCGGTACGTCCATCGACGGAATCCACACTGCCTTCGATGCTGCCACCCGCAGCCGTCCCTTTCATCATCGTGCGCAGGCGCACCTCGGTCGAGCCGGGCGGCGGAGCAACGCGCTCGGTTCCCACCTGCACGTTGAGCGCGCCTTCTCGAATGAAGTACGGCACAAGCCTGGAAACGCCGCCGATCCATACGCTGCCGATCAGATCGACAAGGGGAGCAGCACGCTGTGCCGTAACCCTGCCGTTGATGCTCCCCGAACCGTCGGGCGCGATACGTCCGCTTACCCGTGCGTTGGCGCCTGCAAGATCTACGATATCGAGATTCTCCACGAGCAGCGCCTGACCGTCGGAGAGGATGCGCGCCGTGATGCGACCGGTAGCTGAACTCTTACCCGCGCTGACGCCGCGCGCCTCGAGGATGAACCCCACATCCACATTCTGCGTAGCCTCGAACACGCTGGAAACCTGCGGCAGGTGATCGAGGTTCAGGTTCTGGATCGCAACCTGTGCTTCCAGCTTGCCGCGCTCGTCGGCCTCTGGCGCGGTATAGCGCAGATTGCCTGTCGTCACTGCATCGCCGATCTTCAGGCGCATCCGATTGAGAGACAGAACCGGATTGTTGAATACCACGTCGGACGAGGCCTCGACGGGCCGCCCATCGAGAACGTCGAGAAACGGCGAGCGGATCTTGATACGGTCGAGATAGCGCGCGAGGCGATCCGAAGCGTTCGAGGCCAGCGCCACCTTGCCTTCGATGCCACCCTGGGTGAGACCGAGCTCGCCTTCCACGGCCACACGCGTTTCGCCAGGCGCATTGAACTCCACACGCTCCAGCCGCGCTTTTCCGCGGTCGAGGGACAGGCGAAGATTGGCACCGGTCAGATCTTCCTGGCCAAGTCCGATACTGTCGATCTTAAGGTCGAGATCGATCGGAATCGTAATCGGGGGAAGCGACCACTCCTTGAGGCGCGACGCGAAGTCCCTTCCGTTCGAGGACAGGATGAAGCTGTCGGCATCGAGCCGTCTTCCTTCGAGCTTCAAGGCAATGCGCGGATCGGCGATGCCGATGCTGCCTTCGCCCGCCATGCGCAGGCTCGCACCGCCTTCGCCGGCCTCCAACGTGACGGAGCTCAGGGCTACTGCGCCATCAGCTGTCTTGAATTCGGATTCGACAGCGATGGGGATGGGAATTCCGGCAGCGGCGATCTGCGCAGGGGGGCCAAAGAGCACCTTGGCCTTTCCGGAAACGCTCGGGACATTGGTCCCGGCTGCTGGATCGTCCAGTGCGACGCGGGCATCGAGATCGAAGCGCGGGTAGATGTCGCCACCGCCCGAGAGCTTGACCTGCACGCTCTTATCCTCGGCGAGTTCTCCCGTGACCAAGCGGAAAGGCACGCCTGACGTGGTGCCCTCAACCCGCCAGGGACCAATGAGCTTCTGGCCTTCGATCTGGACGTTTTCCGCAAAAGCCTGGTTCGTATGGCCTGTAGTCGTTGCCTGGGTGGTGACGAGAAGCTGGCCTATACGGAGGCTCTCGATCGCCCATTCACGGCTGCGCCCACTGCCCGAGACAAGGTCGGGCGGCAGGCGCCAATCTCCCTTGCCGGACACGGGAACGCGGATATCGGCCCTGCCGATCCGGGTCTCGGTAAAGCGAACCTCTTGGCGCAGAAGCGGCGTAAGCGCGATCTCGGCCAGAACGTTGTCGGCAGTCAGCGTAGGGGAATCCGGCGTCTTGCCGCCCAGTTGCAGCCGGTCAAGGATGATCCTCGGCTCGGGCAGCAAGCGAATGGAGATGTTCCCCGTCGTGCGGGCTTCCGTACCCGACGCGCGCGCGATCATCCCGTCAATGGTGTCGCGGTAATCCTCCCAATTCAGGAGAGGAGGCACTGCCACGGCAATCGCCAGGATCAGGATCACAACGCCTGCGATGATCGTCAGGATATCGCGCAAGAGGTTCTTCTTCTCCGTTTCACTTTAGCTCTTTAGACCATGGATCGTGAGATCGGGAGCGCATCGGGCGCTTCTTCCACCGTCAAAGTGCAACGATCTTACCAGGATTCATGATGTTGTGAGGGTCCATGGCCCGTTTCAAGACACGCATGAGGTTCAGCGCATCTGCTCCGTGTTCAATTTCCAAGTACTTCATCTTTTTTTGCCCTACGCCGTGCTCGCCGGTGCAGGTCCCCTCCATGGCAACGGCCCGCTTCACGAGACGATCCACGAAGGCCTCGCAAGCCGCCACTTCCGCAGGGTCATCGGCATTCACGAGCGGCTGAACGTGAAAATTGCCGTCCCCCACATGCCCTACGATGGGGGCAATCATGCCGCTCTCGAGGATGTCCCGCTTCGTTTCGGCCACGCACTCAGCAAGGCGAGAAATCGGCACACAGACATCCGTAGCGACGGACTGCGCCCCGGGACGCAGGCCGCGTGCTGCCCAATAGGCATCGTGCCGCGCCTGCCACAGGCGCGAGCGTTCCTCAGGCTTCGTGGCCCATACGAAAGGCTTGTCGGTGAACTCTGCCGCAATCTCGCCAAAACGCTCGGCCTGCTCCTGCACACCTGCTTCCGAGCCGTGGAATTCCAGCAGCAACAAGGGACTCTCGGGAAGATCGAGCTTCGAATGAAGGTTCACCGCCTTCACTTGCACTTCGTCCAGCAACTCGATGCGGGCCATCGGAATGCCGGACTGAATGGTGAGGATTACCGCATCGCAAGCCGCCTTGACCGTAGGGAACGGGCAAATTCCGGCCGATATGGCTTCCGGAATGCCGTTCAGCTTGAGCGTGATCTCGGTCACGATGCCGAGGGTCCCCTCAGAGCCAATCATCAGGCGGGTGAGATCATAGCCGGCGGAGCTTTTCCTGGCGCGGCTTGAGGTCTTCACGATTTCACCGGTCGGCAGCACGACGGTGAGCGAGAGCACCACGTCCTTCATCGTGCCGTAGCGTACCGCGTTGGTGCCCGAGGCGCGCGTAGCGACCATGCCGCCGATGGAGGCGTCCGCTCCCGGATCGATGGGGAAGAACAAGCCTTTGTCGCGCAAATGCTCGTTCAGCTCCTTACGGGTGACACCCGCCTCGACCACGCAGTCTAGGTCCTCTTCATGAACGGCGATGATCCGCTTCATGAGGCTCAGATCGATGCAAACACCGCCGTCGGGTGCGTTGATGTGGCCTTCGAGCGAAGTGCCTGTGCCAAATGGAACGATCGGAACACGCTTTTCAGCGCAAAGCTTCACGATCTCGGACACTTCCTCTGTCGTGCGCGCATAGAACACAATATCCGGTGGCTGATTTTTAACCCAAGTAAGCGTATGGCCATGCTGCTCGCGTATAGCAGCCGAGGTTGAGACCCGATCCCCAAAGCGCCTGGAGAGTTCCGTCGTCAGGTCCGAGATGGTGGCTTCCGAAGGCTTGGGGCGGCTGGGCGAGAGAATGGCGTTCATCTTGGTAGCGGTTCCGATTGCGGTATTCGTTATCCATACCTACCAAAATGGGCTTTAACGCAATACTTCAGAGAATAATTGGGCCAATATGCCCATGGATCGCGACAGGATATGTGCTAACATTCAATTCCTGTTTTCCAGAAAGGTGACGATTGTGATCGGCTTCGAGGGAAAGAACTGATCATGGAGAAGAAGGCTCCGGTGTTCTTCTTCGCTCCGTTCGTATCGTCCACGATGCGGATCGAGCCGGCCTGGATCGACCATAACGGTCATATGAATATGGCCTATTATCACGTGCTGTTTGACCGCACAGTAGAAGAGGGGTTTAGCGTCGTCGGCTTGGGGCGCGAATATACCGAGGAGCGCAAGGGCTCCTTCTTCGCCGCCGAGATCCACACCCTCTATAAGCGGGAACTTAAGCTACGCGATCAGGTTCGCGTCACCCTTCAGCTCATCGACTACGACGAGAAGCGTATCCACTATTACTTGGAAATCCGACACGCGGTTGAAGGCTGGGTCGCCGCAACCATGGAGGGGCTGTCTCTCCATGTGAACATGGAAACCCGGAAGGTCTCCCCCTTCCCTGACGATATCGCTGCCAATCTCGCCGTGATGAAGGCTGCCCATGCACGCCTCAAAAGGCCGTCGGACATAGGACGGATCATCGGTATTCCGGAAAAACTGGAGAAGCACGAGAGCCTTCTTGCCCTAGGCACTCGGCATTAGCATCCTGCCGCGCCCACAGGGCAATTGCGGAACGGCGATGGCGTATTGGAGAACAGCCTCTGCCGGTCGATATCCTGCCTGAGCTGGTTCTGCTCCGTCTGGATCTGCCGCTGAACATCGTTCAGGCGCTGGTTCTGCTCGATATTGCGGTTGATGTCCTCCACTTGGCGCTCGGACCGGCTTTTGCTCGGCAATCGTGAAGTCTGAGCCTCCGCAGCGAGCGGCAGGATAAGGCCAAGGCAAATGGCAGCCGTGACAAGCAAACGCATGGGACATTCCTTTCGGACCTGTCATCCCCATATGGCGATGAGAGCCGTTTCCGACAATATCGACGAGCCTTGAGCCGCCCGTCTAACCTCATGAAAATCGGCATTTCCGGGCTCGACGCCGTTCGCCTTTTGATCCATGGTCCCGCCGATGAATCAGCCTGATAACAGCCCCGATCCTCAAGACGATCTGGCGCACCAGCCATCCGCCGGTTCCCTAAGCGCCCGCGCCCGTGCTGCGGTTGCGCCCCAACTCGCTTATCTGAACGGCTTGAACCCAGAGCAGCGCGCTGCCGTGGAAGCGACCGAGGGGCCGGTCCTCGTGCTCGCCGGCGCCGGCACCGGCAAGACCCGGGTGCTCACCACCCGCATCGCCCATCTGATCGCCACCGGTAAAGCCTGGCCGTCACAGATCTTGGCGGTAACCTTCACCAACAAGGCCGCCCGAGAGATGCGCGAGCGCATCGGCCGCGCCATCGGCGAAGTGGCCGAGGGCATGCAATGGCTCGGGACCTTTCACTCCATCGGCACCAAGATCCTGCGGCGTCATGCGGAGCTTGTCGGCCTGCGCTCCGATTTCACCATTCTCGGCACCGATGACCAGCTACGCCTGATGAAGCAGGTGATCGAGGCCGAGGGCATCGACGAGAAGCGTTGGCCGGCGCGCCAGCTCGCCGGTCTCATCGACGGCTGGAAGAACCGCGGCCTCGGGCCCGATCAGGTGGCCGCCGGAGAAGCGGGAGCCTTTGCCAACGGCAAGGGCGGCAGGCTTTACCGTGCCTATCAGGAACGCCTGAAGGTCTTGAATGCGGTCGACTTTGGAGACCTGCTGCTCGAATGTCTCCGCCTGTGGCGGGAGCATCCGGATATTCTTGAGCAGTATCAGGAACGGTTCCGCTACATGCTGGTGGACGAATATCAGGACACCAACGTCGCGCAGTATCTCTGGCTGCGCCTGCTCGCGCAGAAGCGCAAGAACCTGTGCTGCGTGGGCGACGACGATCAGTCGATCTATGGCTGGCGCGGCGCGGAAGTGGACAACATCCTTCGCTTCGAGCACGACTTCCCCGGCGCTACCGTGATCCGGCTTGAGCGGAACTATCGCTCTACCGGCCATATCCTCTCCGCAGCCTCCGTTCTGATCGCCAAGAACCAGGGCCGTCTCGGAAAAACTCTTCACACGGAAGACGAGCTTGGCGAGAAGGTGTCGATTACCGGCGCCTGGGACTCGGAGGAGGAGGCACGCCTCATCGGTGAGGAAATCGAGGCTCTTCAAGCCAAGAAACATCCGCTCTCGGAAGTCGCTATTCTGGTCCGCATCTCGGCTCAAATGCGCGAGATCGAAGACCGGCTCGTGCAACTCGGCGTTCCTTATCGTGTCATCGGCGGCCCACGCTTCTATGAGCGCGCGGAAATTCGTGATGCCCTGGCCTACCTGCGCGTCGTCAATCAGCCTGCCGACGATCTTGCGTTTGAGCGTATCGTCAACGTGCCCAAGCGTGGCCTTGGTGATGCGACGATCCAAGTCCTGCACAATCATGCCCGCGCGGCCCGCGTGCCATTGGTGGAAGCGGCGCGTTTCATCGTCGAGACCGACGAGCTGAAGCCCAAGCCGCGCGCGACCTTGCGCGACCTGCTCATTTCCTTCGGGCGTTGGTCGAAGCTCTCCGAAACCATGTCTCAATCGGAAGTCGCGCAGGCAGTGCTGGAAGAATCCGGCTACACCGACATGTGGCAGAAAGAAAAATCCGCCGATGCGGCAGGCCGCCTGGAAAACCTCAAGGAGCTTGTACGCTCCATGGAAGAGTTCCCAGATCTGCAGAGCTTCCTGGAGCATGTCTCTCTCGTGATGGAAGCGAACGAGACGGACACCATCGAGCGCGTGAGCCTGATGACCCTCCACGCTGCAAAAGGTCTGGAGTTCGACACGGTATTCCTGCCTGGCTGGGAGGAAGGGCTTTTCCCCAATCAGCGCGCCTTGGATGAAAGCGGCCGTGCCGGGTTGGAGGAAGAGCGCCGCCTCGCTCATGTGGGCCTTACCCGCGCGAAGCGTCGTGCGAAAATCTACTTCGCCTCCAACCGGCGTATCCATGGCCTGTGGAACTCGACCGTTCCCAGCCGTTTCATCGACGACCTGCCGGAAGGCCATGTGGAGATCGTGGAAGCCCCAGCGAATTTCTCCTATGGCGGCGGTTACGGTGGTTCACGCTTCGACCGCATGCAGCCCTTCAGCGGCTCGTCCTATCAGACGCCTGGCTGGCAGCGCGCACAGGCGCATCGCGCTAATACGGAAGATGGCGGCTATTCGGCGCGGCGGTCAGGCGAGCGTCGCGGCCCAATGATGATCGAAGGCGAGCTGGTGGCGAAGTCCACCGGCACGTCAGGCTTTGCCGTCGGAGGACGCGTGCTGCACACGAAGTTTGGACCCGGCACCATCGAGGCCGTCGACGGCAACAAACTCACGGTGGAGTTCGACAAGGCCGGGCGCAAAATGGTGCTCGACAGCTTCGTCGAGGCGCTGGGCTAGGCAGAGCACTTCATCATACCAATACCTTCCTCGGAGCTGCTGCAAGCGGCGCCTCGAAGTGTCATCCAGAGAGCACGAGAGGTGCTTTCATCTCTCGGATGCTACGCTCTTTGGAATGAGGGCTTGTGTGAGGGAAGAAGATGGAAATGGCCGGGTCGAGCCCGGCCATCAGACTGGATGATCACTCAGCCGCGGACGGCGGAACCGGCATAGGTGGTGTGCCGTAGGTTCTCGGATCGACCGGATTGAGCTTGCCTTCGTCTTCCGTGAAGGCAGGAGGACGATCCACGTAAGTGAATTCGCCCTTCCCATCCGGCGAAGGGCCTTTGGCCCAGCGGCCTTCCTGGCTTTCCATGCCTTCCGAGTGGTTGAGGAACTGATAGGCGACTTCGCCCTTCTCAAGCTCTTGCGGGAAATTCGAGGGCACTGGTGTGTCCTCCAGACCATCCGCCTTGAGTTCTTCGATTGCGGCAAGCCATTGATTCTGGTGCATCGTATCGCGCGCGAGCATATAGGAGAGCATATCGCGCACGCCCTTATCGTTCGTCATATTGTAGAGACGGGCAACCTGCAGCCGGCCTTGGCTCTCAGCCGTCACATTGAACCGGAAATCCGCCAGCAGATTGCCGCTTGCTATGATGTAAGTTGCCGACCAGGGATTACCGGTACTGTCCGTTGGCCTGGAGCCTAATCCGGCTACGATGTAGTGCTGAGGGTTCATGCCGGCGACGATAGCGTCTTCGACACGGGCGCCGCCCATGACGGCCCCGATCACGGAATTCTTTGCCATCTCCTCCTGCTGGTCGACAGGCGAGGTTTCGAGCAGACGCGCGATCATGGTGGCGAGCATCTCGACGTGACCGATCTCCTCGGTCCCGATATCCATGATCATATCCTTGTACTTCTGCGAACCGCGGCAGTTCCAGCCCTGGAAGAGATAAGTCATCATCACGCTCATCTCACCCCATTGTCCCCCGAGAGCCTCCTGAAGCATCTTAGCGAAAAGCGGATCGGGTCTTTCCGGCTTGGCGTGATAAGCCAGTTGCCGTTGACGGAAGAACATCGGCTGCTCCTTGATGTTGAATTTGAAGGGCTACTCAGCCCGGCACACGACTGCCTTTCAACAAGAGCGATTCACGGTTGTTCCCCGACTTCTCAGGATAACCTCTACATTAGAGAGGCTCTGATCTAACCCTCTGGTCACCTGCCCGTAACTGTGGAACTATCCTGCATCTTCGATGCGACCGATGAGGCTTAGATGTTTCCCCTGTCCCATATGCTCAAATCCTTCATCCGCGCAGGTACTTTGAAGGTGGTAGATGCCGAGGGCGGCGTGCATGTCTTCGGTGGTGAGAAGCCAGGTCCCAGCGTAACAATGCGGCTGACGGACAAGTCGCTATACCACAAGCTCTTCCTGAATCCCGAGCTTCACGCAGGCGAGGCCTATATGGACGGGCGCATGAGCTTCGAGGACGGCTCGAGCCTGCGCGATTTTCTCAACCTGTTCTCAATGAACCGCTCGACCCTGGCGAATTACCCGCTGCAGAGCGTGCTGAAGCGCGTTTCGCGTACCGTGAAACGCTTTCAGCAAGCCAACCCGGTCGGCAAGGCGCAACAAAACGTGGCGCATCACTACGATCTCGGGAACGATTTCTACCGGCTCTTTCTCGACAAGGGGATGCAGTATTCCTGCGCCTACTTCGTCAACGAGGACGATACGCTGGAAGAGGCGCAGCAGAACAAGCTGCGTCTCATCGCCGCGAAGCTGCAGCTCAAGCCTGGACTGAAAATTCTCGACATTGGCAGCGGCTGGGGCGATCTCGCGCTCTACCTTGCTGCCATGGAAGATGTGGATGTTACGGGCGTCACGCTCTCTAAAGAGCAATATGAATTGTCGAACGAGAAAGCACGGCGCGCTGGCCTATCGCATCGCGTGCGCTTTGAGTTGCTCGATTACCGCAAGGTCGACCGGCGCTTCGACCGCATCGTGTCGGTGGGCATGTTCGAGCATGTGGGCGTTCATCATTACGGAGAGTTCTTTGCCAAGATCAATGCGCTGCTCGATGATGACGGATTGATGGTGCTGCACTCCATCGGCAAGATGAGCCCGCCTGGCACTGCAAGCCCATGGCTGCGCAAGTACATCTTCCCTGGCGCCTATTCCCCTGCCCTGTCGGAGGTCTTTCCGGTGACCGAGCAGAATTCTCTCTGGGTGACGGACCTCGAGTTCCTCCGCGTCCATTATGCCAAGACGTTGAACCACTGGCACAAGCGCTTCGAGGCCAATCGGGAGAAGATCGCCGCCATGTACGATGAGCGTTTCTGCCGGATGTTCGAATTTTATCTAATCAGCGCAGAGACGATGTTCACTACGGGCAGCCAACTCGTCTTCCACATGCAGCTTGCCCGCAAGCGTGATGCTGCGCCCATCGTGCGCGATTACATCACGGATCTGCAGCGTCACTACAAATCCATAGAGGCGGAACGTCTCAAGATCCTCGAACCGGCAAGAGAGTTGATGCCGGCTTAGGAGCCGGCATCCCGCTCATCAGGTTAGCGTCTCGTAGTCCTTGTTTTTCAGCCCATCGTGCGAGTGGCGTGTGGGCAAGGTTCCCTTCGGCTGTTTCTTGAAACTTGAGGACGCCTTCGCCCCGACCGGGCCTTTCGAGATCGTGATGCCACCATCCACCATATAAAGCGCGCCAGTCACGAAGCTCGCCTCGTCCGATGCCAAGAAGCAGAATACATTCGCCACTTCCTCCGGGGTCCCCCGTCGTCCCATAGGTGTAGCCTGTGTGATCATCGTTGCGAGTTCAGCATCCATCGGTCCGGTGGATTTGTGCGTCCATGCCGTATCGATGGGTCCGGGGCACACGCAATTTGCCCGCACGCCATAGGGCACCTGTTCTGCTGCAATGCCCCGAATGAACGAATGGATGAAAGCCTTCGTGCCGCCGTATGGCGTGTTCTTCGGATGACCGAGCATGCCAGCCTCCGAGCCGGTTGCGATGATGTTGCCTTGAGTCTCCTGCAGGTAAGGCAGCGCGAACTTCGTCATCAGGAACACCGAGCGCACGTTCGAACGGAAGGTCTCGTCGAATTTGTCGATGGGGTAATCCTGCGTTTCGGCCACAGCCAGGAACACGCCTGCATTGTTGACGAGTACGTCGATGCGCCCATAGGCGCTCATACACGCCTCGACCGCAGCTTGAGCGTGGTGCTCCTCGGCAATGTCGCCCAGATAAATCTCGGCGAAGCCCCCTGCCCTGTTGATGAGTTGCGCCACATCCTCCACCGGATCGTCAGGGAGGCCGACGAGGAGCAGGCGCGCACCTTCGCGGGCGAACTTGAGGGCAATGGCCTCACCGATGCCGGTACCGGCACCGGTTATGATGGCGACCTTATCGAAAAGACGTCCGGACATGGGGGTCTCCTGCAGGCGCTCAAGCGCCGCTTCAAGCATCGTGGGGAATACGCTTAGCGCTTGAAGAACGGGCCTGAATCCGGGCGGTTCCTCCTCTGCCCCTGCTTGTGATCGCTTGAGAGAGAGCACAGGGGGTGCTAGAGCAGCCCCATGCTTGAAGGTCTGCACCCCAACCGCCCCACCCATGTCTTCCGCATCACGACGGACGAGCGCTCGGCGCGCGCCATGACGGATCTGATCGGAGAGATTTTCGACCCCGCCGAGACGGCGGTGGCCGCCTTCGAGACGGTGGAGGACGGCCCATGGCTGCTCGAGGCCTACTTTGCCCATGAGCCGAACGAGACTGCCATCCGCGATCTCGTGCGCCCCATCGTCGGCGAGGAGGCGGACAAGGGCGTGTTCCTGCCCTTGGAGCAGAAGGATTGGGTGAAGGCTTCGCTTGAGGGCCTGAGGCCCGTTCGGGCCGGCCGCGTTCTGGTTCACGGTTCCCATGACCGGGAGCATCGCCGCACCAACGACATCGCCATCGAAATCGAGGCGGGCCTGGCCTTCGGCACGGGCCACCACGGCACGACGCTAAGCTGCCTCCAGGCGTTCGTGGATGAGTTGAAGATCCGCACACCCCGCCATGTACTCGATGTGGGCACCGGCACGGGTATCCTGGCCTTCGCCGCTGCCAAGGTGCTCAAGCGCCCTGTGGTTGCAGGCGATATCGATCCTGAAGCGGTGCGGGTGGCGAAGGAGAATGCGCGTCTCAACGGGATTGGGCCGTGGATGAGGCTCTATGTGGGCCCCGGCACGCGCAACGCCGAAGCCGACCGGCCGGGTCATTTCGACCTCGTCTTCGCCAACATTCTGGCAAAGCCCCTGCGGATCCTGGCGCCCTCTCTGGCTCGGGTCGCGAGCAATGACGGGACGCTCATTCTCTCAGGGCTGCTTGGCCATGACGTACCGGGCGTGCTGTCGGCCTATGCGCATCAGGGCTGGTATCTCCAGCGGCGCTACAATCTTGAAGGCTGGGCAGCCCTCGTTCTGAAGCGAGGCAGCGCACGTCCGCAGCCCCGCCGATAAACGATTGGTTCGTCAGGCTTACTCGGCGAGGACGCCGGGATAGCGCTTCATCATCTCGCGGCGGAGCTGGAAAGCATCGGCGAAAACGTCGCGTACGAGCTTCATGGCAACAACGATCAACATGGCTTTACTCTTCTCTCTTCGGACTGGGTTTTTGGGTTAGATCTTGAAGGGCAGATCGGTGGTCTGGCGCAGGAAGTCAGCGGAGTGATCCTGCTTACGGCTGAGGTCCGCTCTGAGGGCCAGGTGGCGGCGCAACTCGCGCTCGGCGCTTCTGGCGCGGCTCTCGACAAGAGCCTTCATGACGTTCTTGGCAACCCGCAAAAACGTGGATGGGGCCTTGGTCCGATCGGCATAGACGGGGGATAAAACGGCTGTGTTCATGGGCTCATCTCCAACAGATTGGCGTTGAGACCCTTCGGTTCAGCGTTCCTCTGTTCTTGTTATGCTATACATAAGCCATGCCCGACTTTAGTAGTAGACGGACCCTTTGCATGAGAGCCATGCATCTTTTGCACTGCACAATCGGAAGACGCTAATGCTGAGGCATCTGGCGAGTATGGCTTGGGCAAATTGCCTATCGGCTAGCCATGCTTCTACGCTGCATGACGGTTGCAGGGCTTAAGGCTCCGGCATAGCGTGCTGCCTTCCTCATTCCACTTCCGGTGACCTTCGGATGGCTCAGTTCCAATTCTTCGACGATACGACCTCCCCCTCTCAGGGCCCTGCCCGCATTGCCAAGCTGCGCTCCGAACTGAGCCGTCGTGGCTTCGATGGCTTCATCGTGCCCCGGGCCGACGAGCACCAGGGAGAGTATGTGCCGAAGAGCGCCGAGAGGTTGTCCTGGCTTACGGGCTTCACCGGGTCGGCAGGCACTGCGGTGATCCTCACAAGCAAGGCCGCTCTCATCGTCGATGGGCGTTATACGGTGCAAGCCGCGGAGCAGGTCGACACTTCCGTGATCGCCCCGGTGCAGCTCGCCCACATGTCTGCGGAAGATTGGATCGGCGCTAATTTGCCGGAAGGCGGCGTTCTTGCCTACGACCCCTGGCTGCACACGAGCGACAGCCTGAAGCGCCTGGAGCAGGCAGTAGCGAAGGCTGGCGGCAAGCTGTCCCCGGTCGACATCAATCTGGTCGACGTCATCTGGATCGACCGCCCTGCCCCGCCGCAAGCGCCGGTCCGGCCCCACCCTATCGACTACGCGGGTGAAACAGCCGAGGCGAAGCTGGAACGCATCCGCAGAAAAATGGCGGAGGCAAAGCTCGACGCGCTGGTTATTTCCGACCCGCATAGCCTTGCCTGGGCCTTCAACCTGCGCGGCGGCGATGTCGGCCACACGCCACTCCCGCTGGGATATGCGGTGCTACCTCGCGAAGGCCGCGCCAGCCTGTTCTTCGATCCGGCGAAGATTACCAACGAGGCGGGCGCCGCTGTCGGCGAGCTCGCCGAATTCGCGCCCATCGAGGCCTTCCAAAATGCTCTCGATGCACTGGGCCAGAAAGGCGGCAAGGTGCGCGTGGATTCCGCAACCGGCGCCGTCGCTCTCATCCGACGCATCGAAGCCGCGGGCGGCAAGGTCGATGTGGGCGCAGATCCCATCGCCCTCATGAAGGCGGTAAAGAATCAGGCCGAGATCGCGGGCTCGCATGCAGCGCACCTGCGCGATGGCGTGGCCATGGCGCGCTATCTCGCGTGGCTCGACCACGAAGCCCCCAAGGGTCAGCTCTCGGAGATCGATGCGGTCGAAGCGCTGGAGGCTTTCCGCATCGAAACCGGCGCGCTGCGGAATATCTCCTTTCCGAGCATCTCGGGCGCGGGCCCCAATGCTGCCCTGCCCCATTACCGCGTCACTACGTCGAGCAACCGCAAACTCGAGATCAACCAGATCTTCCTCATCGATTCCGGCGCGCAATACGAGGACGGCACAACCGACATCACGCGCACGATCATCGTGGGCGTGCCGACAGCCGAGATGAGAGATCGCTTTACCCGCGTGCTGCAGGGCCACATCACCATCGCACGCATCGTTTTTCCGAAGGGCACGACAGGAGCGCAGATCGACGCCTTCGCCCGCAAGCCTCTGTGGGATGCCGGCCTCGATTTCGATCACGGCACCGGCCATGGCATCGGCAGCTATCTCTCCGTGCATGAGGGGCCGCAGCGCATCGCCAAGACCGGTACGACGCCACTCGAAGTGGGCATGATGCTTTCCAATGAACCCGGCTTCTACAAGCAGGGCGATTACGGAATCCGCATCGAGAATCTGATCCTCGTGGAGCCGCGCGCCATCCCCGGAGGCGACCGCGAGATGCTGGGCTTCGAGACGCTTACCTTCACGCCCATCGACCTGCGCCTCGTGGAGCCTGCGCTCATGACGAAGGACGAGATCGCGTGGCTCAACGATTATCATGCGAAGGTGCGCGAGAAGATCGGCCCGCATCTCGATGCCGATACGCGCGCATGGCTTGAGAGCGCCACGCGCCCCATCGGCTAGCGCAGCTATCCGCGATAGGTACGTGAATGCGCCTGCTAGCCTTTGCCCGTAATCCCGAAGATGAAGTGAAGCGAGTTATTCTCTGCGAAACAAGCGATGGCGTTTACCTCTTCCTATCGCGATCAATGGAGGACAAAGGCTCTTTTGCCGACGAGTGGTACGAATGTACAAAGGATGCTCAAGCGGCTTGTCGCTCGCGCTTTGGCATTGAATTAGAGGCTTGGCAGGAAGTTCCCGATCCGATGCCCGGCTGTCAGCACGATTGGATTAAACCAGTCCGTGTAAAGGGCAGAGATCGGGGGCAGCCTGAGTGGGGTGTTTTCGAGCAGCTCGTAGACGGGCATTGGGTTCCAGTTTTCGATCTGTCGGTCTAACAGGCCATACTCGCATCGGGATTGGCGCCAAGTTCCAGCAGTAGCATACCCCGATACTGAGACACGCGCGTGTCTCGAAGACGCCACGCGCATGATTGGCTAGAGCAGATTGCGCAGCAGCACGACCGAGGCAACGCCCACGGCGATGGTTGCGAGCAGAGGCAGCCGGAAGGCGACGACAGCGGTGATGGCGGCGGCAATCGCCTCCGCCCATCCTGTCGTCAGTGCCGTCGGCGCGATCACCGAGACAAGCACCGCAGGCGGGATCGCATCGAAGGCTGCCTTGGCGCGCCCCGTGAGCACGAGACGATCCGCCACGTAAAGTCCCGCGATGCGCGTGATGTAAGTCACGACCGCCATCGCGATGATGGCAAGCAGGGTTGTCGTATCGAGGCTCATTCGCGTACCTCCTTGGGAGCCGCGAGATAGGCGGCGGCGATACCCGCCAACGCGCCGGATGCCACATGCCACGGCGCGCCCACGAAATAATGAACAAGCGCCGCCACCGCCGCGCTGACGCCAACCGTCACGAGCGTCACGCGGCTGCGTCCGAAACCCGCCACTAAGCCGATGAACAATGCCGTGAAGGCGAAGTCTGCGCCGATCCGCGCAGGGTCGCCCATGAACGAGCCTAGAACTGCGCCAAGGGTGCTGGAGATCGTCCAGTTCGACCAGAGGATGACGGCCATCACAGCCCAATAGGCTCCCGTGATCGGCCTTTCGAGCGCGCGTCTCTCCGAGAGCGCCCAGGATTCGTCAGTGAGGAAGAACATCGCGAGGAGCTGCTGGGAGCGAGACATTTTCAGCTTCGGCGACAGCGACGCTCCCATGAGCACATGGCGCGCATTGATGAGCAGCGTCGCGAAGGTGAGAGCCGCGATGGGAGCCGGGTGAAGCCACGCCTCGGTCGCGGCGAATTGCGCGCCGCCGGCGAAGACGAGGCCGGACATCAGCGCAACCTCCACCGGCGACAATCCCTTGGCGGCGGCGAGCGCGCCGAAGAGCAGGCCGATGGGAACGGCTGCAACGGCAACGGGCGCGATGTCGCGCAGGCCCGCGCGGATCTCGCGCTTGTAGCTTGTCATAGAGGAGCCGCTCACGACCCGTTGCGCCCCACCAGCGCGAACCAGCCGTCCTCGTCCATCACCTGAACACCGAACTCGGCCGCTTTCGCGAGCTTCGAACCCGCCCCCGGACCGGCCACAACGATATCCGTTTTCTTGGACACGGAGCCTGCAACCTTGGCCCCTAAACGCTCGGCCATGGCTTTGGCCTCCTCGCGGGTCATCTGTTCGAGCGAGCCGGTGAAGACCACCGTCTTGCCCGCCACCGGCGAGTTGAGAGTCGCGGGCGCTTCCATCGGTTCCACATTCACTTGCGCCAGCAGGGCGTCGAGCATTTCCTCGTTGTGCTCTTCCTTGAAAAATTCGACCACGGTTTCCGCAACCACGGGGCCGATGCCGCCGATGGCGGTGAGTTCCGCATGCGCTTCCGACTCAGGATCGGCTGCGGCTTTGGCGGCTTCGCGCAGAGCATCGAAGGTGTGGAAGTGGCGTGCGAGCAATCGCGCGGAGGTTTCGCCGATATGCGGGATGCCCAACGCGAAGATGAAGCGGTTGAGTGCTATCGAGCGCCGCGCCTCGATGGCAGCGAAGAGATTGCTGACGCTCGTTGCGCCCCACCCTTCCCGGTTCTCCAGACGCTTGAGGCTGCGTGCGTTGCGCTCCGCGAGGGTAAAGATGTCCTGCGGACGCTGCACCAGGCCTTCTTCGTAGAACTCGTCGATGCGCTGCTCACCCATGCCCTCGATGTCGAAGGCATTGCGCGAGACGAAATGCTTCAGACGCTCGCGCGCCTGCGCCGGACAGATGAGGCCGCCGGTGCAGCGGCGCACCGCATCCTCCTTGCCCGTGCGCGGATTGACCTCGCGCACCGCATGGCTGCCGCAGGCGGGGCATTGGGTCGGGAATTCATACGGCTTCGCATCGTCGAGGCGCTTCTCGAGCACCACATCGAGCACCTTCGGAATCACATCGCCCGCGCGGTTGATGATCACCGTATCGCCGATGCGGATATCGACGCCCTCACGGATCTTCTCGCCGTTGCCGCCGATGCCCTTGATGTAATCCTCGTTGTGCAGGGTCGCATTCGACACCACCACGCCGCCGACAGTGACGGGGCGCAGGCGTGCGATGGGATTGAGCGAGCCCGTGCGGCCCACATTGATCTCAATTCCCTCAAGCACCGTCACCGCCTTCTGCGCGGGGAACTTGTGCGCGAGCGCCCAGCGCGGCGAGCGCGACACGAAGCCGAGGCGCTGCTGCAGACCGAGATCGTCGACCTTGTAGACGACGCCGTCGATATCGTAACCGAGATTGGCGCGATCCGTTTCGATCTCATGATAATGCTCGAGCATTTCCGCGATGCTTGAGCAGCGGCGCGTGAGCTTGTTCACCGTGAAGCCGAAACCGCGCAGTGCTTCCATCATGCCGTATTGCGTGTCGGCAGGCATCTTGCTCACCTCGCCCCACGCATAGGCGAAAAAGCAGAGCGGGCGCGATGCCGTGATCTTGGGATCCAACTGGCGCAGACTGCCCGCCGCCGCATTGCGCGGATTGGCGAAGAGCGGCTTGCCCGCCGCTTCCTGCCGCTCGTTGATCGCAGCGAAATCCTTATGTGAGAGATAGACTTCGCCGCGCACCTCGAACACGTCGGGAATATCCGAGCCTTTCAGCACATGCGGAATGTCGTCGACCGTGCGCGCGTTCGCCGTCACATCCTCCCCTTCCGCGCCGTCGCCGCGGGTCGCTGCCGAGACGAGCTTTCCCTTCTCGTAGCGCAGGCTCAACGAGAGCCCGTCGATCTTGGGCTCGGCCGTGAACACCAGCGGCGCATCCGCCTTCCATTGCAGGAAACGGCGAATGCGTTCGACGAATTCCTCGACCTCCTCGTCGGCGAAGCCGTTGGCGAGAGAGAGCATCGGTACCCGATGCCGGATCTTGGCGAATTTCTCGGACGCCCTGGAGCCGACCTTCTGCGTCAGGCTCTCGGACGTCTTGAGTTCAGGGAACATCCCTTCCAGCGCCTCATAGCGCTTGCGCAAGGTGTCGTATTCCGCATCCGAGACCGTAGGCGCATCTTCCTCGTAGTATCTCCGGTCATGCTCCGCGATCTCGGTGCTCAGCGCCTCGTGCTCGGCACGGGCTTCCTTGAGCGTCAGTTCATCGACAGACTTCAGAGAGGGGATGTTTTTTGCGGGCATGATCGAATCGAGGTTGGGGTTGAATGAACCATAGCGCTCCGGCGGAGACTCTCCAGTGCAGAGGATCGATTGGCCCGGCACATTCGGCAGATCCACCTCCATCCATGCACAGGCGACTTCGCGCCTTGGGACGCAAAGGGCTTCCGGCTGGTGCTGGCTATCCGTCGTGACCGAGGGATGGCGCGGAAGGCATTGGCTTCGCAGGCTCGGGCGGAGCGCGCGAAGATGGGGTCGGGACGGGTTTCCCGCCCGGGCTCGGAAAGCGCAACGCCTCCCGCGCGCGGCTTCATCACCATCCGGCCTCGGCACTCCGGCGCCATCAGGGACGAACCCTCAGAGACGCGATACGGCGTGGCTGGGCACGCGGGGCTGGAGAGCGTGCTCCAGACCCGGCGAGGCTGGGGGAGCGTCGACGCAGCCTGCCCGATCAGGCTCAGCGCCTCTTCCTCCCCGCTCGGATCGCTGAGGCCGGCGGGTGCGAGACCGCCGGCATCTCAGAGCCGCCTCTGCTTTCCGCCACCGACGCCTCGGGCGCGTCCCTCGCGAGAAGCAGACCGCCACACTATGGCCGAGCTTAGGACAGAAGTCAAGAACAAAGTAAGAACATGACAGCCGCCTCCCACAGCCGAGCCGGGAGCGTCAGACAAGCCTGGCCGTGTTCCCTCCCCCTTGCGGGGAGGGGCAGGGGTGGGGGTGGTTTGACTGGTTGAGACCTCAAACCAGTGAGACACGGGAAGACCTCTCCCGGGTGGGAGAGGTCGGAGCGCAGCTCCGGGTGAGGGACTGCCTGACCCGGAAAGGGCGGTCCCTCACCCCTGCCCCTCTCCCACCCAGGAGAGGGGACGCTGTAGGGCCGTCATGTTCACTAGAGCAGCCGCAGCGCTCTGACTGTTCGACCCCAGCCTCGATCCCCTCATGCTCGGCCTCATCCTGAGGAGGTCTGAAAGGCCGTCTCGAAGGAGGATCCAGAGTGCACGGGAGGCCTCCTTTGAGACGCAGCTGCGCTGCTCCTCAGGATGAGGGCAGAGGGAAGAACATCGGGATGGCCGGGACAAGCTCGGCCATGACATTGTAGGGCTGTCGTACGTTCTGGATGAAGCGCAGCGCTCCGACACTCCGACCCCCACCCTCGATCCCTCCCCGCAAGGGGGAGGGAAACACGCGCTCCACCCATCACACGATTCCCGGAGCCCGCTCCGCCACGCCGCGAGGAAGAGCCTGAAGTGCAGCTTCTTCCCTAATCGCGGCACCGGCAAGCTTGACAGCTTCCCTTGGGGCAACCCCTCCTCTAGATCCTTCCTTCATGGATGGCATGGGGAACTGACGTGAAAAGAACGATTGTAGCTATGGGCATGGCCCTGGGCGCCGCAGGATGCGTGTCAACGACGCACGAAACCGTGACGGTCTCATGCACGGACTACATCGGCCGGCCGATTTCGGAACGGATTGCGGCCCTCGGGCCGCCGCAGGCAACCTACCGGATCAATCCGACCGAGATCGGATATGTCTTCGACACCAAGGAAACCGCTTTCGTGGGCGGTCACACCTACTACACCGTCAATTACATGGTCGGAGCCGACAAGCACCGCACCCCCATCCGCCCTGTCACCACGAGATGTCGGGGCTTCGTGGTGCAGGCGCCGTCCGCCGCCACTCCTGTGTCTCAACGCATCATCGTGGATGTGCTCTGAGCGTCCAGCGACGATGTGACGATCGTCAGCCCCGCCCCCTCGCGCTCTTTTCCACCTTCACCCGATGCTCGATGAAGTTGCGGATTTCGCGGGTGCGGCGGGTCGTGTCGAGCACTTCGGCGTCGACGCCGTGGCGCCAGGCGAGATCGAAGCGTGAGGGCTCCCTGTCGAGCGTCGTGAGGTCGTCCGCGTAAGCGTGCACCTCCTCAGCCGTGCGGCAGAAGCCTTCGCGGATCATCAGCTCCGTTCGCTGCCGGATGATGACGGCGAGTTCGGCGAGGCTGAATTCCGGGTGGTACTGCACGCCCCAGAACATGCCGCCGTCCTGGCGGATCTCCGCAGCCTGGACCTCGGAGACCGGGTTGGTCGCAATCACCGTCGCGTCCTTCGGCAGGGTCGTGACCATGTCGAGATGGATGGCGGGCGCGTCGTAGACCTCGGGGCGGCCCTCGAGCATGGGATGTCCCCTCCCCGCTTCCGTGCGCCGCAGACGACGGGCGAAGCCCACTTCGCGGCCGAGCGGGTTCTTCTGCACGTCGCCATCGGCCGCGACCGCCGCCACCTGCAGCCCCCAGCAGGAACCGAAGGACGGCGTGCGGGAGGCGTAGATCGCCCGCATCAGGTCGATCTGGCGCATGATCTCCGGCGTGCGGTCGTAGATGCTGAGATGCGAGCCGGTGAGCACGATGCCGTCGTAGCTCTCGAGTCCCGCCCGGTCCGGCAGGTTCGCGCCCTCGTCCGCCGCGAAGGCGATGTCGCAGACGGCTTCCGGCTCGGCCTCGTGAATCACCTGCGCATACGACTCGGAGAGCATCTGTCCATAGGCTGCCCTGTGGGCCTCCCTTGCACCACGCGTATTGCCCTCAACCACCAGAAACCTTAAGGCCATCTGCATCACCCGCTCATTGTTGGCGTTGGTTTATCGAAACCACGCGCGGCGGCAAGCGCCATGAGGTCAGCCCCTCCATGAAAATCCTGTAATGAAAATCCTGCGAACGCTCTGGAAGGGACTTTGGGGCCAGGCTTACCTGCTCCTGATCCTCACCACCCTCATGTGGGGCGGCAACGCCATTGCCGGGCGCCTGGCGGTGGGCGAGGTATCGCCCATGCTGCTCACCTGCATCCGCTGGATCATCGTGGTCGTCATCCTGGGTCCCCTCATCGGGCCGCAGGTCGTCGCCGAATGGCCGAAGATCGGTTCGCGCTGGCTCTACACGATCCTCATGGGCACCGCGGGCTTCACCGCTTTCAATGCCCTGTTCTATGCCGCCGCCTATCACACGAGCGCGGTGAACCTCACGATCTTTCAGGGCGCCATTCCGGTTCTCGTGCTCATCGGCACCATCCTGTTCTTCGGAGCGCGCGTGATCCCGCTGCAGATCATCGGCATGATCGTGACGATCCTCGGCGTGGTGCTCGTCTCGGTGAAAGCGGATCTCGAGGTGCTGAAGACGCTCGCGCTCAATATCGGCGACGTGTGGATGCTGATCGCCTGTGTGTTCTATGCGGGCTACACGCTGGGCCTGCGCCGCCGCCCGCCCGTAGCCGGACTTGTCTTCTTCACGGCGATGGCAGGCGTTGCGTTTCTCACGTCGATCCCCCTGCTGGCGATGGAGATCGCGCAGGGCACCGTGCAATGGCCGACCCTCACAGGATGGCTGATCCTCCTGTATATCGGCCTCTTTCCGTCGCTTATCTCGCAGATCTTCTTCATTCGCGGCGTGGAGTTGATCGGTCCGGCGCGGGCAGGATTATTCGTCAACCTCGTCCCGGTCTTCGGCGCGCTGCTTGCCGTGCTGCTGCTCGGCGAGCCCTTCGCCTATTACCACGCGCTCGGCCTGCTCCTGGTGCTGGGCGGCATCTGGCTAGCGGAGCGGAAGTAAACCTTTCACCCCGTCGACATCTGCGACCTTCTCAGGATGAGGACTGAGTTATGAGAAGGCAGGGATTACCGGCACGAGGCCGGTGACGACACCGTCAATCCGCGAACACCACCGTCTTGCGGCCGTTGAGCAGGATGCGGTCCTCGAGGTGGTAGCGCACCGCGCGGGCGAGAACGCGCCGCTCGATGTCGCGGCCCTTGCGCACGAGATCCTCCGCGCTGTCGCGATGGGTGATCGACTCCACGTCCTGCGCGATGATCGGCCCCTCGTCGAGATCGGACGTCACGTAATGGGCGGTTGCGCCGATCAGCTTCACGCCGCGCGCATGGGCCTGGTGATAGGGCTTCGCGCCCTTGAAGCTCGGCAGGAACGAGTGATGGATGTTGATGCAGCGGCCTGCGAGCTTCGCGGCCAGGCCATCGGACAGAACCTGCATGTAGCGCGCAAGCACCACGAGATCGGCCCGTGACTCGCGGATGACCTCCCAGACCTGCGCTTCCTGTTCGAGCTTCGTATTCTTCGACACCGGCAGGTAGTGGAACGGCACCTTGCCGAGGTCCACATGGCTGTAGGTCTCGACAGGGTGATTGGCGATGACGCCGACAGGCTCGAAGTCGAGCTCGCCGATGCGCCAGCGATAGAGAAGATCGGCGAGGCAATGGTCGAACTTGGAGACCATGAGCATGACGCGGCGCTTCTCGCTTTGATCGCAGAGGGTCCATGTCATGCCGAAGCGCTCTCCGAGCGGCGCGAAAGCGCTCTTGAGAGCGGCGAGATTGGCCTCGCCGCTCACGGGATCGAAGACGACGCGCATGAAGAAACGATCCGTCTGCGTGTCGTCGTATTGCTGGGCATCGAGAATGTTGAGGTCGGCGTCCGACAGATGCCCCGCCACGGCGGCCACGATGCCGGGACGGTTCGCGCAGGCGAGCGTCAGGACGAAGCGTTGCGAGGAGGATGATGTCATGATGCCTGTTCTCGATACTTTCCGATACGCGCGGCGCGATGCGCGCCGCTCATGAATTGGGGTCTAATCAGCGATTGGCTTGCAGAAGAGGAGAGCGCAAGATACAAGTTCTGAATGTTGTTGCATTTTGCTCTCTACATCCTGTTTATCAACGCTGCCACCTACGTCGCCTACGCCGTGGACAAGCGTAGAGCGCAAGCAGGGGAGTACCGCATATCCGAGGGAACTCTTCTCGGATTTGCTCTTGTCGGCGGCACATTCGGAGCCTTCGCCGCGCGATGGATTCTACGGCACAAGACGCGCAAGGAACCTTTCCGCACGCAACTCCTGCTGATCACCCTGCTCCAGATTATTCTCTGCCTGATCCTGATTTTTCCTGCGACCCGGGCGGAGCTCGTTAGATTTCTTCTCCATTGAGCGCAGCCCCCTCCTCAAGAGGAAGGGGCGCAACTCTCAGAACCGCACCGCGCGGGCGCGCTTGACCTGTGGAATCTCTTCGATCTTGCGCAGGAGCTCGTCCGAGACGGGCTCATCGACCGAGACGAAGCAGATCGCATCGCCGCCGGGCTTGTCGCGGCCGAGCGCGAAGGTCGCAACGTTCACGCCGGATTCGCCGAGCAATGTGCCGAAGCGGCCGATGAAGCCGGGCTTGTCGTCGTTGCGCACATAGATCATGTGCGGCGCGAATTCCGCATCCACGGCGATATCGCGGATCTCGATGACGCGCGGCTTGCCGTCCTGGAACACGGTGCCGCCGGCGTGGCGGGACATGTCCTGCGCATCCACGACGATGCGGATGAAGCTCTCGTAGTCGCGCGCGGCGCTCTCGCGCTTGACCTCTTCCACCGTGATGCCACGCTCGCGCGCAACGACGGGGGCCGACACCATGTTGATGTCCTGCAGGAAGGGACGCAGGACGCCGGTGACGGCGGCGGAGGTGAGCGCGCGGGTGTTCATCTCCGCAACAGCGCCCTCATACTCGATGCGAATGCCCTTGATGGAGGCTTCCGTAAGCTGGCCGAGGAAGGAGCCGAGCTTGTCGGCGAGCGCCACGAAAGGCTTCAGGCGCGGCGCTTCCTCCGCGGTGATCGAGGGGAAGTTCACCGCGTTCTGGATCGCGCCCTGGAGCAGGTAATCCGACATCTGCTCGGCCACCTGAAGCGCCACGTTCTCCTGCGCTTCCGTGGTGGCTGCGCCCAGATGCGGCGTGCAGACCACGTTGGGATGGCCGAAGAGCGGGTTCGACGTCGCAGGCTCCTCGACGAACACGTCGAAGGCCGCACCGGCCACATGGCCGGAATCGAGCGCCGCGCGAAGCGCGACCTCATCGACCAAGCCGCCGCGGGCGCAGTTGATGATGCGCACGCCCTTCTTCGTCTTGGCGATGTTTTCCGCCGAGAGAACGTTCTTCGTCTTCTCCGTCATCGGCACGTGCAGGGTGATGATGTCGGCGCGGCGGAGCAGATCGTCCAGCTCCACCTTCTCGACGCCGAGTTCGACCGCGCGCTCCGGCGAGAGGAAGGGATCGTAGGCGATCACCTTCATGCGAAGGCCGATGCCGCGATCGGCCACGATGGAGCCGATATTGCCGCAGCCGATGACGCCGAGAACTTTGCCGGTGAGCTCGACGCCCATGAAGCGGTTCTTCTCCCACTTGCCGGCCTGCGTCGAAGCGTCGGCCTGCGGGATCTGGCGCGCGAGCGCGAACATCATCGCAATGGCATGCTCCGCGGTCGTGATGGAATTGCCGAAGGGCGTGTTCATGACGATGATGCCCTTCGCCGTTGCGGCGGGGATCTCGACATTGTCCACGCCGATGCCGGCGCGGCCGATCACTTTCAGGTTCTTGGCCTGTTCGAGAATCTTCGCCGTCACCTTCGTGGCGGAGCGGATCGCGAGACCGTCATAATCGCCGATGATGGCCGCGAGCTTCTCCTTGTCCTTGCCAAGATCGGGCTGGAAATCGACCTCGATGCCGCGATCCTTGAAGATCTGCACGGCAGCGGGAGACAGAGCGTCGGAAATGAGTACGCGGGGAGCGGGCATGGTGCACCTGTGCCTATGGCGTCATCCCGGCCAAGCGCAGCGCGAGCCGGGATCGTGATGGGAGTTTAGCTGGTGAAAGCGATCCCGGATCGCGGCCTTAGCCCGCGTCCGGGATGACGCATGAAATCAGGCCGCTTTCGCGAGCTTCGCCTTTTCCTGCGCGAAGGCCCAGTCGAGCCATGGCGTCAGCGCTTCGAGGTCCGATTGCTCGACCGTTGCGCCGCACCAGATGCGAAGGCCGGGAGGCGCATCGCGGTACGCGCCGATATCGAGAGCGACGCCCTCTTTTTCGAGCGCGGACGTGATGCCCTTGGCAACCTGCGTCACGGCCTGGGGGCCTTTCGCGACGATGTCGGGATCGGCGATGACGAGGCACACGCTGGTGTTGGAAGCGGTGGCCGGATCCTTCGCGAGGTTTGCGATCCACGGAGTTTTCGCAACCCAGTCGAGGATGACCTTCGCGTTTGCGGCGGCCTTGGCGACGAGCGCATCCAAGCCGCCGATGGACTTCGCCCATTCGAGCGCGTCGATGTAGTCCTCGACCGCCAGCATGGACGGGGTGTTGATGGTCTCGCCCTCGAAGATGCCCTCGATGAGCTTTCCGCCCTTGGTCATGCGGAAGATCTTCGGCAGCGGCCAGGCGGGCTTGTACGTCTCGAGGCGTTCCACCGCGCGCGGCGAGAGGATGAGCATGCCGTGAGCCGCTTCGCCGCCGAGCACCTTCTGCCAGGAGAACGTGACCACATCGAGCTTCGAGAAATCGAGCTTCTGCGCGAAGGCTGCGGAGGTCGCGTCGCAGATGGTGAGACCTTCACGGTCGGCCGCGATCCAATCGGCGTTCGGCACGCGCACGCCGGATGTCGTGCCGTTCCACGTGAAGACCACATCGCGGTTCTTCGTATCGACCTGCGAGAGATCGGGCAGCTCGCCGTAAGGGGCGTTGATCACGCGAGCGTCAGGGAGCTTCAGCTGCTTGACCACATCGGTGACCCAGCCCTCGCCGAAGCTCTCCCAGGCCAGCATGTCGACGGGGCGGGCGCCCAGCATCGACCACAGCACCATCTCGACGGCGCCCGTGTCGGAGGCGGGCACGATGCCGATGCGGTAATCGGCCGGCACGTCCAGCACCTCGCGGGTGAGGTCGATGGCGAGCTTCAGGCGCGCCTTGCCGAGCTTCGCGCGGTGCGAGCGGCCAAGGGATTCGGTTTTCAGGTTTGCTAAGGACCATCCGGGGCGCTTGGCGCAGGGACCGGATGAAAAGAAAGGCGCGCGCGGACGCGCGTTGGGCAGGTCTGTCATGTGATCCATCCTTACAGATGGGCGCCTCTCGGTGGGGAGAGGTGTCCCGCCGACCGGTATGGCGGAAGAGACGCCCAGGGTCAAGGCGGATGGCGCAACGTTAGGCGGCGGATAAAAGTCTCAGATTACGAAATCGTAATACAAAACATCGTGTTTGCTGCGTTATAGTCATGGGACCTGACCTTTGATGTGTTAGGTCTCATCCGAATATTTCGTGACTGAAGAAGACTTCTGAGAATTCAAGGAGCGAGCATGCGTGTGTCCGGTCAACTCGCCGTCATCGCCTTGTTGGGGGCAGCAGGGTTTGGCGGGTGGTATGCGTATCAGGGCGGATACCTAGGAAACCAGCCGGCCGCGCAGCAGGGCGCTTCCGCCGGGGCTCGAGGCAACCGGGGCGGTGCCGCAGGGCCCGCGACCGTCGAGGTCGACACGGTCAAGACCGGGCGCATCGTGGAGGTCCGCGAGGCCGTGGGCACCGTCCGCGCTTACGAATCCATCACCGTGACCGCCAAGGTGGCGGGCGTCATCGACCAGATCGGCTTCGAGGAAGGCCAGAAGGTGAATGCAGGCGACGTGCTGGTGCAGCTCGACGCCGCCGAGCGCCGGGCCGAGATCGATCAGGCGGTGGCCGAGGCCAACCGCGCCGTCGCGCTGAGGAACGAGATCGCCATCAAGCTCGAGCGCGCCCAGGCCTTGAACCGCACCGGAGCCGGCACCAGCGCCCAGGTGGAAGACCTGACGGCCCAGATGAAATCCCTCGAAGGCTCCATTGCCTCGGCCCAGGCCCAGCGCAAGGCAGCCGAAGCGCGGCTGGAGGATCTGACGATCCGGGCTCCCTTCAACGGCCGCGTCGGCACCCGCGCCGTCTCGCTCGGCGCTTACATTGCGCCTGGGACACGCATCACATCCCTCGACGATCTCTCCAAGGTCCGTCTCGACTTCGCGGTGCCTGAGAATCTTCTCGCCCGCCTGGAACCCGGCCAGACGGTGAATGCCATTTCCGCGGCCTACAAGGGCCGCACCTTCAAGGGCAAGGTTTCCACCATCGACCCGCGCGTCGATCAGGCCACCCGCACGGCGCGCCTCACCGCCGAGTTCGAGAACCCCGACGAAGCCCTCAAGCCTGGCATGTTCCTCGCGGTGTCCCTTGAGGTCTCGGCGAACAACGAAGCCGTCGTGGTGCCGGAGGAGGCCATCGTCAGCGAAGGCCTGCGCCATGTGGTCTATCCGGTCAAGGACAGCAAGGTGGAGCGCCGCGTCATCACCATCGGCCAACGCCAGGGTGGCAAGGTCGAGGTCGTGGAGGGCCTGAAGGCTGGCGAGACCATCGTGGTGCTGGGCGTCCAGCGCGTGCGCCCCGGCGCCGAGGTGATCGCCCGCCCGCTCGGCTCGAGCGCCCAGGATCCGCAACCCGCACCCGCAGCCAATCGCCAACAGCCGTCCCGCAGCACGCTGAATGCGCCAACCGCGATCGGCACCGCGCAGGCGGCCGAGGCAAAGTAGTTGCGCCGTTGCAGGACACAGCTCCCTCCCCTCCCCCACATGGGGGAGGAGTGTACCGTCGCGTTATTCTGATCTAACCGGAACGACCAGAGCCATGCAGGTTTCAGACCTCTTCATCCGCCGTCCCGTCTTCGCCGTCGTGGTGAGCCTGCTGCTGATCGTGGGCGGGCTGGCCGCACTCATGAATCTGCCGATCCGCGAATATCCGAGCGTGGATCGTCCGGTCGTGTCCATCTCAACGGTTTACCGCGGCGCCTCGAACGAGGTCATCGAGAGCCGTGTGACGGAAGTGATCGAGGGCGCGGTCGCAGGCATCGAAGGCATCAAGCAGATCCGCTCCCAGAGCCGTGACGAGCGCTCCTCCGTCACCATCGAGTTCGACGTGTCTCGTGACCCCGAGGGCGCAACCTCCGACGTGCGCGACGCCGTGTTCCGCGTGGTTGGCCGCTTGCCCGACGGCGTGGATCAGCCTGTGATCCGCAAAGTGGACGACGACGCCTCCGCCATCATGTGGATCAGCGTCACCTCCTCCACCTATGACGCGCTCGAGCTCAGCGACTTCCTGAAGCGCGTCTACGTGGACCGCCTCTCCACCGTGCCGGGCGTCGCCAACGTCAACCTCGCCGGCGAGCGGCGCTATTCCATGCGCATCTGGGTCGACCGCCCGGCGCTGGCGGCGCGCGGCCTCACGGTGCAGGACCTCTCCTCCGCCATCCAGCGCCAGAACGTGGAGCTTCCAGGCGGCCGCATCGAATCCTCGCAGCGCGAATTCACGGTGAAGACGGATTCCCGCCTCTCCAGCCAGCAGGATTTCGAGCAGCTCATTGTCTCGAACAAGAACGGCTATCTCGTGCGTCTGGGCGAAGTCGCCCGGGTCGAGGTCGGACCCGAGGACAACCGGTTCGAGTTCTATGAAGGCGGCAAGGTCGCCATGGGCCTCGGCGTCGTGCGCCAGTCGACGGCCAACACCCTCGCGGTGGCCGAGGGCGTGCGCGAGGAACTGGAGAACCTGAAATCCTCGCTTCCTCCCGGCACCACGGCCCAGATCTCCTACGATGAAAGCCAGTTCATCAGCGCTTCCATCGACGGCGTTCTGAATACGCTCATCGAAGGCATCGGGCTCGTCGTCCTGGTGATCCTGATCTTCCTGCGCGACTGGCGCTCCACCATCGTCGCCATCGTTGCGATTCCGGTGTCGATCATCGCGGCCTGCATGGTGATGGCGTTCTTCAACGCCTCCATCAACGTGCTGACCCTGCTCGCCGTGGTGCTCGCCATCGGCATCGTGGTGGACGACGCCATCGTGGAGATCGAGAACGTCCATCGCCGCATCGAGGAAGGCCAGCCTCCGCTGCTCGCTTCCTTCGACGGCGCGCGCGAGATCGGCTTCGCGGTGATCGCGACCACCGCCACCCTCATGGCCGTGTTCGTGCCGCTCGCCTTCATGACCGGCAATACCGGTCAGCTCTTCCGGGAATTCGGCATCACGCTCGCCGCCGCCATCTTCTTCTCCGGCGTCGTGGCGCGCACGCTCACGCCGATGATGTGCTCGAAGCTGATGGTGCCGGCCCACGGCCGCATCCAGAGGATGACCGAGCCCTTCTTCACGGGCATGAACAATGTCTATCGCAGGATCCTGACCTGGGCTCTCAGAGCGCCCCTCGTCATTCTGGCCTTCGGCTTCATGGTGTGTCTGTCGGCCTACGGCCTTTTCCAGATGCTTCCGAAAACCTTCGCGCCGTCCGAGGATCGCGGCGCCATCATCGTGCGCGTCGAAGCCCCCGAGGGTTCGAGCCTCGACTACACCCGCGAGCGCGTGAAGGAGGTCGAGAAGATCCTTCTGCCCTATCAGGAGCAGGGCGTCGTCTCATCCATCACCAGCCAGGTGGCGCCGGGCTTCGCGCGCCCCTCGCCCGTCAATTCCGGCATGATCATCGTGCGTCTCGTTCCATGGGGCGAGCGCACGGTGAGCCAGCAGGAGCTGGTGCAGGACATCAACCGCAAGGTCGCGAACTTCCCCGGCGCGCGCGTGTCGCCGATCAGTCCCGGCTCCCTCGGCCAGCGCGGCCCGTCGAAGCCAATCCAGTTCGTGCTCGGCGGCCCCGACTACAACACGCTGCGCGAATGGCGCGACATCGTCATGCAGAAGGCGCAGGAAACGGGCATGTTCGTGAACATGGATTCCAATTACCGGGAATCCCAGCCCGACATCCGCGTGCAGATCGACCGGCAGCGCGCCGCCGATCTCGGCGTGTCCGTCCAGGATATCGGCAGCACGCTCGAACTGATGTTCGGCGAGCGCGAGATCTCCACCTTCGTGAACCGCGGCGAGGAATATTCCGTCATCATGCGCGGACGCGCCGAAGACCGCGCCACGCCGAACGATCTCGCCAACACCTTCGTGCGTTCCACGAACGGTGAGCTCGTGCCGCTCTCATCCTTCGTCACGCTCACCGAAGCCGCAGCCCCGCAGATGCTCAACCGCTTCAACCGGATGCGCGCCATCACCATCGACGCGGGCCTTGTCGGCACCGCGTCCATCGGCGAGGGGCTTGCGGTTCTGGAACAGATCGTGCGCGAGAACCTGCCGGCGGAAGCGCGCATCGGCTATTCCGGCCAGTCGCAGGAGTTCCTCGAATCCTCGAACGCGATCTATGTCACCTTCGGCATGGCGCTGCTGGTGGTGTTCCTCGTGCTGGCGGCGCAGTTCGAAAGCTGGATCAACCCGTTCATCATCATGCTCACCGTGCCGCTCGCGGTGACGGGCGGATTGGCGGCGCTGGTGATCACGGGGCAGACGCTCAACATCTACAGCCAGATCGGCATGATCCTGCTCATCGGCCTGATGACGAAGAACGGCATCCTCATCGTCGAATTCGCCAACCAGCTTCGCGAACAGGGAATGTCCGTGCGCGAGGCCGTGATCGAATCCTCGGTGCTGCGCCTTCGTCCGATCCTCATGACGTCGATCGCCATGATCGGCGGCGCGATCCCGCTGGCCTGGTCCTCCGGCGCGGGCGCGGAAGCCCGCAACGCCATCGGCACGGTGATCGTCGGCGGCGTGACCATGTCGACGATGCTGACCGTGCTCGTGGTGCCTGCGATCTATCTCCTCATCGGCGGCTACACCAAGCCCGCCACATATGTGAGCGAGATGCTCGACAAGCTGCGCGCTCAGACAGGCCAGCGCCCGCACGGCGAGGCCCCTGCCCCGCATGTCCAGCACCCTCCGGCCCATCCGGCTGAGTAAGCGAAGGACGGATCAAACAGAAAGCCCCGGCTCTGTCCGGGGCTTTTTTGTTGGAGCGCCTCGCGAACACAATGCAATCCGAAGACTCCGCTTTCCGGATTTTCTTTGAAGGATCTGGCACGCACTTCCCTCCCCGCAAGAGGGAAGGGAAAAGCGGTGGCGCTTTTATGAGCGAGTCCCCAAACCGATGAAGCCGGGTGCTTACTGGAACGCGTAACGCACGCCCAGGCGCATCTCGTGCGAGCCGATGAATTTCACGTCGGCGCCCGCACCTGTCTCGTAACCGCGCGTCTTCACATCGCCGAGGCTCGCATAGCGGTAGCCGAGATCGAGGGTGAAGCTGTCGGAGAGCTTGTAGCCCAGGCCCGCCATGAGAGCCCAGGCGAAGTCGTAATCACCGCCGCCGGACAGGCGATCTTCCGCAGCCGGGTCGGTGATGCGGACGTAGTTGGCGAGCACGTTGCGCGCGACGCCGATGCCGGCGCCCACATAAGGCGTGAGGCCGCGATAGGTGCCGAGATCCGCATAGGCATTGAGCATCAGCGTCGAAGACTGGAAGCGGCCCTTGTCGAACACGGAGCCCGCTGCGATGCCGTCACCGGACGGCAGGCCCTTGAAGCGCGAGTTGAAGCGGTGATCGAGGGTGACGTCCGCGCGGAACATCGGGCTGAAGCGATAGCCCATGCCGATGCCGAGCACCGCGCTGTCGCGAAAGCTCTCACGCGTCATGCCGCCCGCGAGCGCCACCGCCGTGAAGTCGGCTTCCGGGCGCTTGTAATGCGTGTAGCCCACATCGCCGCGCAGATACCAGGTCTCGGTGGTATCGAGGATCGGAGCGGGTGGAAGCTCCACCCGACGCGGGAGATCGGCTGCCATCGCAGCCGAGGCGGACATGCCGGCAAGGCCGGCCAGGAACGCAGCCCTGATGAAACTCATCGTACTCTTCTTCACTCATCAAGCACGCGCCGCGATAACCGTCGGCGGTTGCATGAGAAGGTAGTCCTTGGCTGTGAAGAGAGCGTTAATCTTAATTCTTAGCCTTGTTCGCGTCCTTGCAGAGCCGCCGCCGCGAAGGCCCGGCGCAGGGAGGCAAAGAGAAGGGCATGGATGCTGCCATCCATGCCCGTGTTCACACGCGTTGCGAGGTACCGCTTAAGCGGCGGCCTTGGAGGCGGCCTGGGTAACTGCGTCCACCACGTCATCCACCACCTTGGTGACGACATCCTCGTTGTCGCCCTCGCCCATCACGCGGATCACCGGCTCCGTGCCGGAGGGGCGGATGACGAGGCGGCCCGAGGCCCCGAGCCGCTCGCGGCCCGCCTCGATCGCCTTGATCACGGAGGCTTCCTGCAGCGGCTTGCCGGACTTGTAGCGCACGTTCTTCAGGATCTGCGGCAGCGGCTCGAAGCAATGGCAGACTTCCGACACGGTCTTGCCCATGCTCTTCACGACGGCGAGGAGCTGAAGCGCCGCAACAAGGCCATCGCCCGTCGTGGTGTAGTCCGACATGATGATGTGGCCGGATTGCTCGCCGCCGAGATTGAAGCCATGCGCGCGCATGTGCTCAAGCACGTAGCGGTCGCCGACGGCCGTGCGCACGAGATTGAGGTCGAGGCCGTTCAGGTAGCGCTCTAGGCCGAGATTGGACATGATCGTCGCCACGATGCCCGGCTGCGAAAGGCGTCCGTCTTCCTTCCAGGAGCGCGCGACGACGGCCATGAGCTGGTCCCCATCGACCTTCTGGCCTTTCTCATCGATGATCAGCACGCGGTCCGCGTCGCCGTCGAGGGCGATGCCGACATCCGCGCGCAGCTCGCGCACCTTCTGGATCAGGGCCTCGGGAGCGGTGGAGCCGACCTCGTGGTTGATGTTGAAGCCGTTGGGCTCCACGCCGATGCTGACCACCTCTGCCCCGAGTTCCCAGAGAGCCTCAGGGGCCACCTTGTAACCTGCGCCGTTGGCGCAATCGAGCACGACCCGCATGCCTTCAAGATCGAGCTGGCGCGGCAGGGTGCGCTTGGCGAATTCGATGTAGCGGGCCTGGACGCTCTCGACGCGCTTGGCACGGCCGAGGGCCGAGGAGCCTGCAAGGCGCGCGGTCAGATCGGAATCGATCAGCGCCTCGATCCGCATCTCCGTCTCGTCGCTGAGCTTGAAGCCGTCGGGGCCGAACAGCTTGATGCCGTTGTCCTCGTAGGGATTGTGGGAGGCGGAGATCATGACGCCGAGATCGCAGCGCATGGAACGGGTGAGCATGGCCACGGCCGGGGTCGGCATGGGACCGAGCACCAGCACGTCCATGCCCACCGAGGTGAATCCGGCGACCAGGGCATTCTCGATCATGTAGCCGGACAGGCGCGTGTCCTTGCCGATCACGACCCGGTGGCGGTAATCGCCGTTCTGCTGGAACATGAGGCCAGCCGCCTGGCCGACCCGCAGGGCCAGATCCGGCGTGATGATCCCGTTGGCCCGTCCCCGGATGCCATCGGTCCCGAAGTATTTCCGCATGAGCTTCAGCTCCCGATCTCGTTATGCGACTGCATGCTTTGCTTTTTTCAAAGCAATCCCCCCGATCCGGGTCAAGACTTCACCCCGCCAAGCCTCATCACAAGTGATGAGTAAATATTACAGAGTGCGAACCTTCTCTTACGACAATGAAGCTAGAGGGATCAGATAAACAAAAAAGAACGCTCGCTGGAATGCGAGCGTTCTGGGTAATTCGGAAGGGCTTAAATTCTTAAGCCTGCGGTTGCGGCTCCATACCGCCGTCGTTCTCCCGCGGACGGCCGGTCCGGGTCGTGGGAACGGCGGAGCCGCGGGCCGGGGTCACCGTATCACCGGTGTCTCGGATGGGGGGCTGTCCGTCGAGCAGGTTGCGGATCTCCTCGCCGGTCAGCGTCTCATACTCCAGCAGACCCCGCGCCAGAGCCTCCAGATCCGCCGCCTTCTCCGTCAGGATCCGCCGCGCATCGTTCAGGCCCGTCTCCACCAGACGGCGCACCTCCGAGTCGATCTTCTGCGCGGTCGCCTCCGACACGTTCTGCTGACGCCCCATCTGCATCCCCAGAAACACCTCGTCCTGGTTCTCGCCATAGGCCACCGTGCCAAGCTCAGGGCTGAACCCCCACTTGGTCACCATCATCCGCGCCAGACGCGTCGCCTGCTCAATGTCCGACTGCGCCCCCGACGTCACCTTCTCCTTGCCAAAAATCATCTC
>NZ_FMVJ01000005.1:137987-212725 GCF_900102135.1 Microvirga guangxiensis | reverse complement strand
TTGACTGGTTGAGACCTCAAACCAGTGAGACACGGGAAGACCTCTCCCGGGTGGGAGAGGTCGGAGCGCAGCTCCGGGTGAGGGACTGCCTGATCCGGAGAGGCCACACCCCTCACCCCTGCCCCTCTCCCACCCGGGAGAGGGGATCTGCTGTCGGGCTGTCGTGCGGTCTGGATGCTTGCTGCGCTCCGACATTCCGACCCCCACCCCTAACCCCTCCCCGCAAGGGGGAGGGAAGCGGGCTCGGTTCCGAAAATGATCCCGGATTTTGCTCAGCAGTCCCAGATGGGAGGCTTGGCCGGGCGCGACCGCCCAGTCCCTGGGCCGCCCCCCCCTGCTAGTGCGCCGCTGCTTCCAGCAGGCGCGCCGCTGCGGCGCGGGCTTCTTCGGTGATGGTCGCACCGGCGAGCATGCGGGCGATTTCCTCGCGGCGGGGGGCGGCCTCCAGTGGCACGACCCGGGTCGCCACGCGGTCCTCGGCTCCGTTCACGCCTTCCTTGGCGATGAGGAAGTGGCTCTCGGCGCGAGCGGCCACCTGTGGAGCGTGGGTGACGGCCATGACCTGGACGCGCTTGGCCAGGCGTCCGAGGCGCTGGCCGATGGCATCCGCCACGGCGCCGCCGACACCGGTGTCGATTTCGTCGAAGACGAGGGTGGGCGCCGAGCCCTTGTCCGCCAGCACGACCTTGAGGGCCAGCATGAAGCGCGACAGCTCGCCGCCCGAGGCCACCTTCATGAGCGGTCCGGGGCGGGTGCCGGGGTTGGTCTGCGCCCAGAACTCCACCCGCTCGAAGCCCGCCGGATCACGGCTGTCCTCATCGGTCTGGATTTCCGTGATGAACTTGGCGCGCTCCAGCTTGAGCGGCGGCAGTTCGGCCTGCACGGCCGCATCGAGCGCCTGAGCGGCTTTCTTGCGGCCGGCAGAGAGCTTCCGGGCAGCGGCCAGATAGGCCTGATCAGCTTCCTTCAAGGCGGACTCGAGCCCGGCCAGTTGCTCCTCGCCCGCATCGATGGCGGCGACATCCCCCTCGAAGCGCTGGCGCAGGGCCGCAAGCTCGTCGGCGGGCACATCGTATTTGCGGGCGGCAGCGCGGAGCGCGAAAAGGCGCTCCTCTGTCTGCTCCAGCTCACGCGGATCGAATTCGGTGGCGCGGATCGCATCGTCCAGAGCGGCCCGGGCCTCGTCGATGGCGACGAGGGCCGCATCGAGCGCCTTGACGCTGGGCTCCACGAGCGCGGGAGCCTGGGCGCTGCGGCGCTCCAGCTTGCGCACGGCGGCCGAAAGCTCCGGAACGGGAGAAGAGTTACCCGCCACAGCCTCGAAGGCCTCGTTGAGGTCCTGAGACACCTTCTCGGATTGCATCATGACGACCCGGCGCTCGGCCAGAGCCTCTTCCTCGCCGGCTTGGGGATTGAGCGTGGTGAGCTCCTCCACCGCATGGCGCAGGAAATCGGCTTCCTTGCGGGCCTTGTCGATGCGCTTGCGATGCTCCTGCAGAGCCGTGCGCGCGTCGCGCACGCGACGGGCTGCGTCGGCCACTGCCTGCACTTCGGCGGAGAGGCTGCCGAACGCGTCGAGGATGGCCCGATGGCTGACCGGATCGACAAGGGCGCGGTCGTCGTGCTGGCCATGGATCTCGACCAGGGTCGCGCCGATGGCCTTGAGCACCTGAACGCTCACGGGCTGGTCGTTGACGAAGGCGCGGGTGCGCCCGTCAGCCACCTGGACGCGGCGCAGGATCAGGTCGCCGTCCACATCGATATCCGCCTCGGTGGCGATGCGACGGGCCGGATGGTCCATGGGACAGTCGAAGACAGCCGTCACCTGCCCCTGAGACTCGCCATGGCGGACGAGGCTTCCGTCGCCGCGCCCGCCAAGAGCCAAGGCAAAAGCATCGAGCAGGATGGACTTGCCCGCGCCTGTTTCACCCGTGAGGACGGAGAGCCCCTCGTGAAAGTGGAGCTCGAGCCTGTCGATCAGGACGATGTCGCGTATCGCCAGCTGGATCAGCATGGAATGTGAGGCTTACCCCGCCCGCTGGCCGACCTGGGGAACGCCGCGGAACGCTTTGCTGATCCAGGACTGGGAGTTCTCGCGCGGCTCGACGCCGCCCTTGGTCAGCAATGCGTAGGCGTCCTTGTACCAAGGACTGTCAGGGAAGTTGTGGCCGAGAACGGCGGCTGCGGTCTGCGCCTCGCCGACGATGCCCATGGCCATGTAGGCCTCGGTGAGACGCTGGAGCGCCTCTTCCGTATGGCGGGTCGTCTGGTAGCGCGAAACCACATTGCGGAAGCGGTTGATGGCGCCGGAATAGTTGCGCTTCTGCAGGTAGAAGCGGCCGACCTCCATCTCCTTGCCGGCGAGCTGGTCGCTGGCCACCTGGATCTTCTTCTTCGCGTCGGCCACGTATTCGGAGCTCGGATAGCGCTGAACAAGATCCTGAAGAGCGGCGATGGCGCGCTCGGAAGCAGCCTGATCGCGGGTGATGTCCGGAATTTGATCGTAGTAGGACGATGCCATCAGGTACTGGGCATAGGCTGCATCCGGAGTGTTCGGGTGCTGCTGCAGGTAGCGCTTGGAGGCCGTGATGGCCTCCTCGTACAGGCCGCCCTCGTAATTGGCATAGGCCTGCATGATCATGCCTTTGCGCGACCACTCGGAATAGGGATACTGGCGGTCGAGGCTGTCGAATTTCTTGGCCGCGCCCTCGTAGTCCTTCTTCTGGATACGGGCGAGACCGTCGTTGTAGATTTCTTCGGCCGGCACGTCGGCGACGATCTCCGGCTTATAGGCCTCGTTCTTGTCGAAGGGATTGATCGACGACAGGGTATCGCAGCCCGCGAGCGTCAGACCGCAGGCGCCAACCAGCAGCGCGCGTCCGGCAGCGGCTCTCAAGCTCAAGTAAACCTTCGCGAAAGACATGCTTCGCGGTCCTCCAAAATCCGTGCTCGGTGATTTTTTACGATCCACCGAGGTTCTTTAACCTATGCGGGGGGTAGGAGCCAACCCCATCCGAGAGGCTTTACCCAGATGGATAGAGTAAAGCCGCATGAAATCATGCGGCCAATAGGCGCTCAGGATAGGAAAGTCTTAGTGGACTTCGGAGGCGAAGGCCGTCATGGCCGCGCTGCCCACATCCGCATAGACCGTCTCGCGACGTGGCACGGCGTCCACGATGGCGTAGTTCGAGCGGCTCGAGAACAGGGCCTCCAGAACGGAGAAGTTCATGCGGTGACCGCCGCAATAGGAGCGGTAGGTGCCGAGCAGCGGCAGGCCGGCCAGGGAGAGATCGCCCACGGCGTCGAGGAGCTTGTGGCGCACGAACTCGTCCGCGTAGCGCAGCCCCTCGGGATTCATGATGCCGTCCTCGCCGATGGCGACCGTGTTGTCGAGCGAGGCGCCGAGCGCGAAGCCGGCGCTCCAGAGCTTCTCCACGTCGCGCATGAACCCGAAGGTGCGGGCGCGGGAAATCTCGCGGCGGAACACGGAGGGAGACAGGTCGATGGCCTTGCGCTGACGGCCGATCACCGGGGTCGGGAAATCGATCTCCACGTCGAGACGGAAGGCGCGCTCGTTCGGCAGAAGCTCTGCGAAGGCGTTGCCCTGGGTCACGCGGACGGGCTTGAGAACCTTGAGATAGCGGCGGGTTGCGCCCTGAACGGCGATGCCGACCTGATCGATGGCATCGATGAAGGGGGCGGAGCTGCCGTCGAGGATCGGCACTTCCGGCCCGTCGATTTCGACGAGGACGTTGTCGATGCCGAGCCCGGTCAGGGCGGCCATGAGGTGCTCGATGGTCGCCACGGCCCCGCTCTCGCGGTCGCCGATCACGGTGCAGAGCTCGGTGGCGGTCACCGCCAGATGGCGAGCGTCGATGAGACGGTCCAGGCCGCCCGGGAGGCCGGTGCGCAGGAAGGCAATGCCATGGTTCACCTCCGCCGGGTGGAGGATCATCTTCACCTCATCTCCCGAATGGACGCCGATGCCTACGAGCGTAACGGCGGCGCGGAGCGTGGTTTGATGGCTTTGCTTCATTATCTCTGAACCCCGAACTAGATCGCCGCTTGGGAAGAGCCGCTGCGCGATGTGTTCGTTAAATCACTTGAAAGGCGGATCGAACTGGACCCGTGCCCTTTCGACATGGGGCAACATAGTCTTCGCATCAGGCTAGGCCAAATCACGCTTTTTAACGTTCTGTTACAAGCTCGGCTAAAATTAACTCCTTGTTAATCAAGGACTTTACGAAAAAAGGCCCCGGCTGCCATGAGCAGCCGGGGCCTTTTCTGTAACGCTTACGACGGACTCAGTTGGCCTGGCGGCGGAGGAAGGCCGGAATCTCCAGCTGATCGTCTTCCATTCCGCGCTGGGCCGGAGCCTGGGCAGCGCGCTGGGCCTGGGGAGCCGGACGGCGGGCGTACTCGGCATGGACCGGGGACATCTGCTGGCGCGGAGCCTCCTGGCGGGGAGCCTGCTCCGCAGGAGCGTGATGGGGCTCCTCGCGGCGGCCGAAGCCCATGGTGGCCAGGCGCTGGATCAGCGACGGCTTGTGCTCCTGAACCGGATCGATCTCGCCGCGGCTGGCGCGGATCTGGTTCTGGGCCGGAAGCGGAAGCTCGTCGATCCGGGGCATCCGGGCCGGACGCATGGCGCGCTCGGCCTGCGGCGGGATGAAGGATTCCTGCATCGGCGGCTCGTCATAGACGGGAGCTTGGGGAGCCGGAGCCTCGTAAGCCATGGCGGGCTTCGGCTGCGCCGGGGTCAGGATCACGTCGTCGCGGACAACCGGCTGGGGAGCCGGTTCCATGGCCTGGGGAGCAGCAGCGGCCGGAGCCGGAGCCAGGACGGGGGAACCTTCGGTCAGGATGTGCTGAGCAGACCTCACCGGTTCGGCCTGAGGAGTGGCGCGAAAGGTGGGAGCGGGCTGGGTCGTGGCGCGGGCCCGGGCCTCGGCGCGCAGACGCTCGGCAACCTCGGAGATCCGCTGCTCGGTGGCGGAGAGATCGCCGCCGTTTTCCATGATCGCGTGGTCGATGCCGGTGGCCACCACGGACACGCGGATGATGCCTTCCAGGCTCTCGTCGAAGGTCGCGCCGAGGATGATGTTGGCATCCTGATCCACTTCCTCGCGGATGCGGGTGGCGGCTTCGTCGAGTTCGTAGAGGGTGAGGTCGTTGCCGCCCGTGATCGAGATCAGCAGGCCGCGAGCGCCCTTCATCGACACGTCGTCGAGGAGCGGGTTGGCGATGGCAGCCTCGGCGGCGCGGATCGCGCGCTTCTCGCCGGAAGCCTCGCCCGTGCCCATCATCGCCTTGCCCATGCCGCGCATGACAGAGCGGACGTCGGCGAAGTCGAGGTTGATGAGGCCTTCCTTGACCATCAGGTCGGTGATGCAGGCCACGCCCGAGTAGAGCACCTGATCGGCCATCGCGAAGGCGTCCGCGAAGGTGGTCTTCTCGGTGGCGACGCGGAAGAGGTTCTGGTTCGGGATGACGATGAGGGTATCGACAGCCTGCTGCAGCTCGGCGATGCCGGCTTCCGCGAGCTTCATGCGGCGAACGCCCTCGAACTGGAACGGCTTCGTGACGACGCCGACAGTCAGTATACCGAGTTCGCGAGCAGCGCGGGCAACGACCGGAGCAGCGCCCGTGCCTGTGCCGCCGCCCATGCCGGCGGTGATGAACACCATGTGGGAGCCTGCGAGCTGATCGCGGATCTCGTCGATCACCTCTTCGGCGGCGGCGCGGCCAACTTCCGGCTGCGACCCGGCGCCGAGGCCTTCGGTCACCTGAATGCCCATCTGGATCACGCGCGGAGCCTTGGAGGAAGCCAGCGCCTGTGCGTCGGTGTTCGACACCACGAACTCGACGCCCTCCAGGCCCGACTCGATCATGTTGTTCACGGCGTTGCCGCCGGCGCCGCCGACACCGAAGACAGTGATGTGCGGCTTGAGTTCCCGGATGTCCGGAGTTTGATTCATTGCCATGACCTGTGCCTCTTTGGCCTTTTGACTGACAGCGTTTGGCCGACGCTTAACTTTTGTTGACTGGAACTCCCGCGATGACCCGCCGCGTCATCGCGTTACGCATTTAAAAACTATCGCGAATCCACCGGCCCACCCGCGAGAAGTAGCCGTCGGTTCCCGTACTCTGAAACAAGCCGCTCGAGCGCGGCTCGAAATACTCGATATGCGCCACCTGGGGGTAAACCAGGAGGCCGACCACCGCCGAAAAAGCGGGGCCCTTCGCCGCCTCCGGCAGACCCTTGATGCCGAGCGGACGCCCGACACGAACCTGGCCCTGCAGAATGCGGCGTGCCGTTTCCGGCAGCCCGACGAGCTGGCTTGCGCCGCCCGTCAGCACGACGCGCCGTCCGGCCTGGGCTGCAAAGCCCGCGCTTTTCAGGCGGTCACGCACGAGTTCGAGAATTTCCTCGACCCGCGGCTTGATGATGCGAACGAGGTGCGATTTCGGAAGATGGTTCGGAACGTCACGTTCGTCTTCATCGACCTGCGGCACCGCGATCATGTCCCGGTCGTCCGCGCTCGATGTGATGGCGGAACCGTAGAGGGTCTTGAGCCGCTCGGCGGCGGAGACGCGGGTGGTGAGACCGCGCGCGATGTCCATGGTCACGTGATGACCGCCGACGGCGATGGCATCCGTGTGCACGAGATGCCCGTTGGAGAAGATGCCCACGCTCGTGGTGCCCGCGCCCATGTCGACGACGGCGCAGCCCATGTCGGCTTCGTCGTCGACAAGAGCCGACAGGCCCGCTGCGTAAGGAGACGCGATCACCGCCTCGACTCCGAGGTGGCAGCGCTCGACCGCGAGCATGAGGTTGCGCGCAGCCGCGGATTCCGTGGTGACCACGTGAAGGTCCACACCGAGCTGCTCGCCGATCATGCCGGCGGGATCGACGATGTGGTTCTGCTGATCGAGCGAGAAGCCCGTCGGCAGCGCGTGCAGTACCGCCCTGCCCCGCCGCAGATCGTATGAGGACGCCGCGTCGAGAACCCGGTGAACGTCACCATCGTTGACGGCGCCGCGCACCGGAACATGCGCTTCGAAATGCTCGGAGGCGAGACGGCCGCCGGTGAGATTGACGATCACCGACTGGATCTCGACCTTCGCCATCCGCTCGGCCGCGTGAACGGCCTGACGAATGCATGTTTCTGCCGCTTCCAGATCGACAACGACGCCGCCCTTCAAGCCTGCGGAGCGCTGATGGCCGATGCCGAGGATGCGCGCCACATGAGTGCGGCTGCGCAGGGACTCGACCTCGTCGGCAGGCTTCAGCTCCGCCACGACGCAGACCACCTTGCTCGTTCCGATGTCGAGGACCGAGAGGATGGCGCTCTTGCGCGCGGATAAAGGCTTGAGACGCGGCGTTAGCCCATGACCGGAGAGACTCATGTATCGACCCCCTTGCCGCGCATTGGTTTCTTCTTGAGGGACTCGGCGCGGGCCAGAGCCGCCTCTTCGGAGAGACGCACCACGACGCGATCGGCAATGCGCAGATCGATCGCGAGCACATCCTTTTCCAAGATCTTCTGTTCGTTCTCGAGCTTCACGAGGCGGGCCAGCGCATCGGCTGCGCCCTTCTCCGGCAGGCGCACGTCCATGCCGTTGTCCATCTTCAGCGTCCAGCGGCGGCCGGCCACGAGGGTTCCGGCGCGGATGCGGCTTTTCAACGGGCCGGCTGCTTCGAGAAGCGCGAAATATTCCTTGCTGCGAGCATTGGCGTTCTCGCCCACGACGAAGGGCAGATCGACGAAGCGCTCGTCCTGCATCAGGTCGATGACGGTGCCGTCGGCGGCGATGATGAACAGCTCGCCGTTGTTCTGCCAGAGCGCATAGGGCTCGCGCTCGGTGAGCGTGATCACGAGCTCGTTCGGATAGAGCTTGCGCACGGTGGCGCTCTCGATCATCGGAACGCGCTCAAGGCGCTCGCGCAGCTCGTTCACGTCGAGGAAAACCAGCGACTGCTTGGCGTTGAGTCCGCCCGCGGCCAGAACCTCGCTCTCGCGCATCTGAGCGATGCCAGAGATCGTGATGCTCTCGAGCCCGAGCCCGAGCGCGCGGGCCAGGGCGTGATGCGGCTGGCCGTTCTCGCGGATGAAGGTGTCGAGATGGCCGCCCTGCCAGAGGCCGAGCGTCACGACGCCCGTATAGAAGCCCAGGGTGAGCCAGGTGCCCAGAAAACGGGGCAAGCGCTTCTCGATCGGAACGCCGGCGGAACGACGCCGGACGCTCCGCGAGGAGCCGAAAAACTTTTTGATTCGGGGGGGCTGCCTGTAGGAGGCAGCGCGCGCAGCAACAACGCCAGCCGGGTAGGCTGTCATCGATTGCAGGTAGCGTCCTCCACCATCCATTGTACAAGCTCGCCAAACGTAAAGCCCGCGTGGGCTGCCAGTTCTGGCACCAAGCTCGTCTCGGTCATGCCGGGTTGCGTGTTGACCTCCAGGACCACGAGTTCCCCGGTTCCACCGGGTGTGTCGTCGTACCGTAAGTCGGCGCGGCTGATTCCCCTGCAGCCGAGCGCTTGATGCGCCGTTAACGCCAACTCTTGGACCTTTTGGTAAATATTCGGTTTAATTTCTGCCGGCAGGACGTGAATGGACCCGCCCTTCACATACTTTGCGTCATAATCGTAGAAGACCCCGGTCGCCGGGCGGATGTCGATGACCCCCAGCGCCTTGTCGCCCATGACCGCGCAGGTCAGCTCACGGCCCGCAACATATGATTCCACAAGGACTTGCTCGCCGAAGGCCCAGTCTTCCCGCATCAGCTCCTGAGGCGGATGGGAGCGGTCCTCACGGACGATGATGACCCCCACGGACGAGCCCTCGCTCACCGGTTTGATCACATAGGGAGCCGGAAGCACGTGGCTTTTGGCCGCTTCCAATCTGTTAACGACCATACCCTTGGGCACCGGGACGCCTGCCGCCGCCATGATGACCTTGGCCTTGTCCTTCTGCATGGCGAGGGCCGAGGCGAGAACACCGGAATGGGTGTAGGGAATTCTCAACACCTCCAGGAGCCCCTGGATCGTGCCGTCCTCGCCGACGCGGCCATGGAGGGCATTGAAGACCACGTCCGGAGAGGTCGCCTGCAGGACGGTGGCAATGTCTGGCTGGACGTCGATGGGGGTGACCTTGTAGCCCTGCTCTTCCAGAGCCTTGCAGCAAGCCCGGCCCGTGGCCAGACTCACCTCGCGCTCCGCGGACCAGCCGCCATAGAGAACGGCAACGTGCTTGGCCATGACATGCTCCTTGAACTGCAGCCCGACCAGTCAAGCAGGCCGGCGTTAACAAAGTGATTCGGGTTATGCCCGGTTAAGGCCGACGCGCTTGATCTCCCATTCGAGCTCCACGCCCGATATCTCGCGGACCCGGCGGCGCACTTCCTCGCCGAGGTTCTCGATATCGGCGGCGGAAGCCGAGCCATGGTTGATCAGGAAGTTGCAGTGCATCTCGGAGACCTGCGCATCCCCGATGCGAAGCCCGCGGCATCCTGCGGCGTCGACCAGCTCCCAGGCTTTCCTGCCGGGCGGGTTCTTGAAGGTGGAACCGCCCGTGCGGGTGTTGACCGGCTGGGTGGACGAGCGCGCCTCGGTGATCGCATTCATCTCGGCAAGGATTTCTTCCGGATTGCCGGGACGCCCCTCGAACAGCGCCTCGGTGAAGATCACGTCGTCAGGAACGCTCGAATGGCGATAGGTGAAGCCCATCTGCGCATTGGTGAAGGACACGAATTCGCCGGTGCGGGTGACGCCCTTGGCCTCGACGAGGACATCCTTCGTCTCGCCGCCATAGGCGCCGCCATTCATGCGAAGCGCGCCGCCGATGGCGCCGGGAATGCCGCGCAGGAAAGAGAGGCCCGCGATGCCCGCCTCAGCCGCCGCGCGCGCCACCTTCACGTCGGGAGCGCCTGCGCCTGCGCGAACGCGCAGGCCCGGCTCGATCGACACGTCGGCAAAGCCTTTTCCAAGCCGGATGATCACGCCCTCCCATCCTCCGTCGCGGATGAGCAGGTTGGAGCCGAGGCCCACAACGAGCACAGGCGCATTGCGGTCGAGACGCTGCAGGAAATACGCGAGATCGTCTGAATCGGCAGGCGTGAACAGCACCTGCGCCGGACCGCCCGTGCGGAACCACGACAAAGGCGCCGTCGGCGCATTCGCCTCCAGCTTGCCGCGCAGTTCCGGCATCGCGGCCTTCAGGTCAGGAACAAGATCAGGAAACATGCAGCACTCCGCAGCTCTCGTTGTGAGAGAGTGGTTCGGGAAACGCCGCAGAGCCCTCCTCCCCCTTGTGGGGAGGAGTTGGAGGTGGGGGTGTGAGCACCCAACCTTCATGGGCTATCGCCGACACCCCGACCCTCCCCACAAGGGGGAGGGAAAATCGCGCCACATTCGTTATCCGCCACCCTCTCAGGTCGAGGAAACCTTGGGCTGATTCACAAAACATCAAGCCGCCTTCTCGCCCAGCGCCTCGAGCTCGCCCGGAAGCGCATAGGCCCATTGCGTGATGTTGCCTGCACCGAGGCAGATCACGTAATCGCCCGGCTTCGCCACTCCCTTGATGAGACCGGCGAGATCTTCCGACTTTTCGAGCGCCATCACGTTGCGGTGGCCGCGCGCCTTGAGACCAGACACGAGACCATCGCGATCGGCACCCGGTATCGGCTGCTCGCCCGCGGCGTAAACCGGCGCGACGATGACGGCATCCGCATCGTTGAAGCAAGTGCAGAACTGATCGAAGAGCGAGTTGAGGCGCGAATAGCGGTGCGGCTGCACGACGGCGATGACCTGGCCTTCCGTCGAAGCGCGCGCGGCCTTGAGCACAGCGGCGATCTCGATGGGATGGTGGCCGTAATCGTCGAACACGGTGACGCCGTTCCACTCGCCGGTGCGGGTGAAGCGGCGCTTCACGCCGCCGAAGCCTGCAAGCGCCTTGCGGATCGCATCGGGAGAGACACCGAGCTCATGCGCAACGGCAATTGCTGCCGTGGCATTGAGCGCGTTGTGCGCGCCGGGCATGGGCAGCACGAGGTCTTCGAGCTCGAGGCGGAAGCCGGGACGGCGGTCGCGGATCATCACGCGGAACTTGGTCTGCCCGCCGCGCGGATCCACATCCATGATGCGCACGTCGGCCTGCGGGTTCTCGCCGTAGGTGATGATGCGGCGATCCTCGATGCGGCCCACGAGATCCTGCACTGTCGGATGGTCGATGCACATCACCGCGAAGCCGTAGAACGGGATCGAGTTGATGAAGGAATGGAAGGCGTCCTTGATCGCGTCGAACGTGCCGAAGTGATCGAGATGCTCGGCGTCGATATTGGTGACGATAGCGACGTCGGCAGGGAGCTTCAGGAAGGTGCCGTCGGATTCGTCCGCCTCCACCACCATCCACTGGCCGTCGCCCATGCGGGCGTTGGTGCCGTAGGCATTGATGATGCCGCCGTTGATGACTGTCGGATCGAGGCCACCTGCATCGAGCAGCGTCGCGACGAGCGAGGTCGTCGTGGTCTTGCCGTGCGTGCCTGCAACGGCGACGCAGGACTTGAAGCGCATGAGCTCGGCGAGCATCTCGGCGCGGCGCACCACCGGCAGGCGCTTCTCGCGCGCCACGATCAGCTCCGGGTTGTCGCGCTTGATCGCGGTGGACACCACGACGATCTCGGCATTCTCCACGTTCTCGGCCTTGTGGCCGATGAAGGTCTTGATGCCCTTCTCTTCAAGGCGCTTCACATTGTAATTGTCGGCGGCGTCCGAGCCCTGAACCGTGTAGCCCAGATTGTGCATGACCTCGGCGATGCCAGACATGCCAATGCCGCCGATACCGATGAAATGAATGGGACCTAGCTTCGGCGGCAGTTTCATGAAGACATTCCGTTCTTGTTAGATTGTATCAGGTCGAGGACGGCCCGAGCCAGACGCTCGGCCGCATCCGTAATGCTGGCGCTATGTGCAGCGGCAGCGGCTTTGGTCAAGCGGTCAGGCTGTTGAAAACAGCTGCGAATCTCGCTCGTCAGACGCTCAGGGGTGAATTCCGTTTGTGGGCAAACGATGGCAGCGCCAAGGTCTCCAAGGGTTTTGGCGTTGGCGGCTTGATCCTGATCGAGCGATCCCGGCAGGGGCACGAGGATCGAAGGACGCCCGATCGCCGAGAGCTCCGCCATCGTCGATGCGCCGGAGCGGGAGATGACGAGATGGGCCTCGCCCAGACGCTTCGGCAGATCCTTGAAGAACGGCTCGGCCTCGAATTCCACACCAAGGCGCTGGTAGTGATCGCGGACCCGCTCCAGATCCTCTCCCCTCGCCTGCTGGGTGATGGAAAGGCGAGCGCGCAAATCCTGCGGCAGAAGCTCGATGGCGGGCGGCACCACATCGCTCATCACCCGCGCGCCCTGGCTGCCGCCGACGACGAGAAGGCGCATCTTTCCGTTCGGGTCGAGGGGAGCATAGGCTTGCTTCGCCGCCTCCAGCACCGCCGGACGGATCGGATTTCCGGTCTGCACGACCTGCCCCGGCACTCCTGCCGGAACGCCTTTGATGTTGGCAAAACCCGTCGCGATCACCGAGGCGCGGCGTGCGAGCAGCCTGTTCGCGCGGCCCATCACGCCGTTCGCCTCGTGGATGACCGTCGGCACTTTCAGGAGCGATGCGGCGATGACCGGCGGCACGGTCGGGTAGCCTCCGAAGCCGACCACGACATCGGGCTTCAGCTTGCGAACGACGCCTGCGGCTTTCAGCGTGCCTTGCGCGAGCAGTAGCGCGGCCTTCGCCATTTTCGGGATCGAGCGGCCGGAGGGAGTTGCGGACGGAATTTCGACGATCTCGTCCGCCGGGAACGAGCCTGCATAGGCATTGGCCCGCTTGTCGGTGGCGAGCACCACGCGGCAGCCGGAGCTTTTGAGCACGTTGGCGAGGGCTTCGGCCGGAAAGAGATGACCGCCGGTGCCGCCGGCGGTGAGAAGAACGAGGGGCTTCGTCATCAGCGCGGCCAATCCTGACTGAAGTTCTCCATCGTCTCGGAGCGCGGGCGACGGCGGGTGAGCGCGATGAGGAAGCCCATGCCGAGCGCCAGCGACAGAAGCGAGGAACCGCCATAGGAGATGAATGGCAGCGTCATGCCCTTGGCAGGCATGAGATGCACGTTCACCATCATGTTGATGCAGGCCTGCAGGCCGAACATGAGGATGAGGCCCGTTGCGGCGAGACGGCAGAACGTGTCCTCGTTGCGCTTGGCGAGCATAAGGCCGCGCAGAACGATGAACGCGAAGAGCATGAGCAGGGCAAGGCATACGACGATGCCGAACTCTTCAGCCGTCACGGCGAAAATGAAGTCCGTATGTGCGTCGGGGAGGATGCGCTTCACGGTGCCCTCGCCGGGACCGCGTCCGAGCCAGCCGCCGCGCGAGAAGGATTCCATGGCCGTATCGACCTGGAAGGTATCGCCGGAATCCTTGTCGAGAAAACGCTCGAAACGGGCGCGCACGTGCGGCAGGAACTCATAAGCCGCGACGATGCCGACAAGGCCCGCGCCGCCGAGGCCCATCACCCAGAACCAGTGCAGGCCCGCGACGAAGAAGAGGCCGCACCACACGATGGTGACGAGCATGGTCTGGCCAAAATCGGGCTGAAGGATGAGCGGAATGATCGTCGCGGGCAAAAGCATCAACGCGAGCAATGCGCCCGGCATGTCCTTGCGCCGGGCACCTTCCGAGAAGGCCCACGCTGCAAGGATCACGAAAGCGGGTTTGACGAACTCGGATGGCTGAATGCCGAGCGGTCCGATAACGATCCAGCGATGCGCGCCCTTGATCTCGGGCCCGAACTGGAAGGCCAGCATGATGAGCGCCATGCCGCCGATATAGACCAGCAGGGCCAGACGCCGGATGTGGCGAAGCGACAGGAACGACACCGGCAGCATGATGAGCAATGCCGGAACGAGGAACAGCACCTGACGGTTCACGAAATGAAAGGTCGAAAGCCCCAGGCGCTCCGCGACGGGCGGGCCGCCCGCCATGAGAAAGACGAGGCCTGCCAGCATGAGGATTGCAAGCGCCGCCAGCAGCAGCCGGTCGACGGTCCACCACCAATCGCTGAAAGCCGAGCGTTCCGCGCGCGACACCATGGCTCATGCCCCCTTGGCTTCGAGGCCCGGCAATGCCCGGACCAGATCGCGGAAATGATTTCCGCGCACTTCGTAATTCGAAAATTGATCGTAGGACGCGCAGGCGGGCGACAGCAGAACGACCGACGGGCCGTTCATCGCCGCCGCATCGGCCGCTGCTTGCTCGACGGCCTTGTCGAGCGTTCCTGAGAGAACAAAAGGCACGTCGTTGCCGAGCGTCTTGGCAAAATCGTCCGCAGCCGCGCCGATCAGGTAGGCCTTGCGGATCTTCGGGAAATATTCGCGCAGCGGCTCGATGCCGCCTTCCTTCGCCTTGCCGCCGAGAATCCAGAGAATTTCGTTGAAGGACTTGAGCGCCTTCTCGGTGGAGTCGGCGTTGGTGGCTTTGGAATCGTTGATGAAGAGCGCGGAGCCGATGGTCCCAACCTCTTCCATGCGGTGCGGCAGACCGGGGAAGGTGGAAAGGCCGGATCGGATCTTTTCAGGAGAAACGTTCAGGGCCAGCGCGATGGCAATAGCAGCGGCAGCGTTCTGCGCGTTGTGGGCGCCGCGCAGCGAGCCGATGCCCGACAGATTGGCGACAGGCGCAGCACCGGCCTCGGTCACGCCCATCAAGGCTTCCCCGTCTGCATAGACGCCTTTCGGAGCGACAGGCTCAACGGAAACACGGGCGACATTCACGCCCCGGACCTCACAGGCATCCGCAATCATCCGGCTCACCGGATCATCAACACCGATGACGGCGAGATCGGCCTTCGCCACCAACCGCTCCTTGATCGCGGCATAGTTCTCCATCGTCCCGTGACGGTCGATATGATCGGGCGACAGGTTGAGGTGAACGCCGATGGTCGGCGCAAGCGACGGCGCGAGATCGATCTGGAACGACGAACACTCGATCACGTGAATACGGTTGTCGGCAGGCGGCTCGAGCGAGAGGATCGCCGTGCCGATATTGCCGCCCATCTGCACGTCACGGCCCGCCTCGCGCAGGATATGCGCGATGAGGGCCGTCGTGGTGGACTTGCCGTTGGTGCCGGTGATGGCAACGAAGGGCGCGTTCGGCGCGATCTTTGCCCGCTCGCGGCAGAAAAGCTCGATATCGCCGATGATCTCGACGCCCGCCTCTTTCGCGAGCTTCGCCGACCAATGCGGTTCGGGATGGGTGAGCGGCACGCCGGGAGAGAGGACGAGCGCCGAAACCTTCGACCAGTCGAGGCTGCGCAGATCGCCGGTCTCGATGCCCTTGGCTTCAGCTTCCGTCATCTTCGCGGGATTGTCGTCACACGCGATGACATGCGCCCCGCCCTCTTTCAGGGCGAGCGCCGTCACGAGCCCCGATCCGCCAAGGCCGAAGAGAGCAACCGTTTTGCCGGAGAAGGTCGTGACGGGCGTCATCCGTTGTTACCGCAGCTTGAGGGTCGAGAGGCCGACGAGGGCGAGCACGACGGCGATGATCCAGAAGCGGATCACCACCTGCGGCTCGGTCCAGCCGAGCTGCTCGAAATGGTGGTGGATCGGCGCCATCTTGAACACGCGCTTGCCGGTGAGCTTGAACGAGGCGACCTGGATGATCACGGACATGATCTCCAGCACGAACAGACCGCCGACGATGGCCAGAACGATCTCGTGTTTTGTGGCCACAGCAATGGTGCCGAGAAGGCCGCCGAGAGCCAGCGAGCCCGTATCGCCCATGAAGATCTGAGCCGGCGGCGCGTTGAACCAGAGAAAGCCGATGCCCGCGCCGATCAGCGCGCCGCAGATGACGGCGAGTTCGCCGGTGCCGGGCACGAAATGGATCTGCAGGTAATTGGAGAACACCGCGTTACCGGCGAGATAGGCGATGAAGCCGAAGGTGCCGGCCGCGATCATCACCGGCACGATGGCGAGGCCATCGAGACCGTCCGTGATGTTCACCGCATTGCCCGCGCCCACGATCACGAAGCCCGCGAAGATGATGTAGAACCAGCCGAGGTTGAAGATCAGGTCTTTGGAGAAGGGCAGCGCCAGCTTGTTCGCAAGGCCGGGCGCTTCCACGTAGGAGATCGCGATGCAGGCCACGGCTGCGATGGTTGCTTCGATGGCAAGGCGCGACTTGCCCGAGAAGCCCTTGTGCGATTGCTTCGTGACTTTCAGATAATCGTCGTAGAACCCGATGGCGCCGAAGCCCACGGTGACGAAGAGCACGATCCAGACATACTCGTTCGCGAGATTGGCCCAGAGCAACGTCGACACCAGCACGCCCGCCATGATCATGAGGCCGCCCATGGTCGGCGTGCCGCGCTTGGTCAGCAGATGCGATTGCGGCCCGTCCTCGCGGATCGGCTGCCCCTTGCCCTGCTTCAGGCGCAGCATCGAGATGATTGCCGGCCCGAAGAGGAACACGAAGAGCATGGCGGTGGCCGTCGCGCCCCCGGTGCGGAACGTGATGTAGCGGAAGATGTTGAGTGGGCTGAAGTAGGGGCTGAGCTCAGCCAACCAGGTTAACATGGTACTCTTATCCTTTGAGCGCGTGTGCCGCTTGGCTCGCGCCGTAACGTTCTTTCAGGGCTTTGACAATCAAAGCCATTTTCATGCTGAGCGAGCCCTTGACCATCACGGCATCGCCGGGCCGGATCGCGGCGCAGACCGCATCGACCAGCTCTGCGGAGGTTTGAGCATGAAGCACCACCTTCGCCTTCGGCAGACGGCCCACCAGGCTCTGCATCAGGGGACCGGCAGCGAAGACGAGATCGATCTTGTTGGCCTCGATTGCCTCAATAAGTTCCTCATGGAGGACCGGACCCTTTTCGCCCAGTTCCTTCATGTCGCCCAGCACGGCAATACGCCGAGCCTGCCGATTCAGTTCCACCGATCCAAGATTGGCGAGCGCCGCACGCATCGAGGCGGGGTTCGCGTTGTAGCTCTCGTCGATGAGAAGCGCTTCGTCATCGCCGACGGAAAGCATCGTCCGCTCGCCGCGGCCAACGGGGGGCTTCAGATCGGCGAAGGTGAGCGCCATCAGCGCAAGATCCGCCCCGAGGGCATGGCAGGCTGCAAGCACGCTCAAGGAATTGAGCGCAATGTGCCGCCCTGCCGTGCCGATCCTGTAGGTGATGAGCTCCCCGAAGACGCGCGCCTCGACGATGGATTGATCGGGCTTCACGATGATCCGCTCGGCGCGGATGTCAGCATCCGCGTGCTCGCCGAAGGAGATGATACGGCCCGCAGCGGAGGCGAGCGCGTGAGCTTTCATGCGCTCGAAGTAAGGGCTGTCGCGATTGATCACCGCCGTCCCGCCGGGCTCGAGTCCGGAAAAGATCTCGCCTTTCGCATCGGCGATGCCCCAGAGAGACGGGAAGAACTCGATATGAACCGGCTCGATGGTGGTGATCACCGCCACATGCGGGCGCACCATCGCGGTGAGCGGCAGGATTTCATGGGCATGGTTCATGCCGATCTCGAACACGCCGAACTCTGTCTCTCGCGGCATGCGGGAGAGCGTGAGCGGAACGCCCCAGTGGTTGTTGTAGGAAGCCACCGACGCATGGGTTGCGCCCTGGCGCGAGAGCGCGAGGCGCATGGCTTCTTTCGTTCCCGTCTTGCCGACGGAGCCGGTGATCGCGACGATCCTCGCATCCGTGCGTTTGCGCGCGGCAACGCCCAACTGGCGCATGGCCTCGAGCACGTCGGGCACGACGATGAGCCTATCGGACGCGAAGGCAGGAGCCTTTTCCTCCGAGACCACCGCGCCCGCTGCGCCCTTCTCCAGGGCGGTGGGAACGAAGTCGTGGCCGTCATGCACGTCGCCCTTGATGGCGAAGTAGAGATCGCCGGGCTCGAGCGTGCGCGTGTCGATGGAGGCACCGGTCGCCTGCGCGAAGCCGCTGCCGACGCGCGCGCCGGTCGCAGCTACGATCTCATCCAAAGTCCATAGGGGCGAATTCATCCCTGCCTCTCCGCAATGGCCGCCCGGACCTCATCGTGGTCCGAGAACGGCAGGGTTCGGTCACCGATGATTTGGCCCGTTTCATGACCTTTGCCTGCCACGACCAAGATATCGCCCTTCTGGAGTTCCTTCACGGCGGTGCGGATGGCAAGCGCGCGATCGCCGATCTCGCGGGCGCGGGGAGCGCCCTTGAGCACCTCCGCGCGGATCGCAGCCGGATCTTCCGAGCGAGGATTATCGTCAGTGACGATGACAATATCCGCATTGTCGTTGGCGATGCGTCCCATGAGCGGGCGCTTGCCCTTGTCGCGATCTCCGCCGCAGCCGAGGATGCAGACGAGACGGCCCTTGGTGAAGGGACGCAGCGCATCCAGCACGTGAGCCAGCGCATCGGGCTTATGCGCGTAATCGACGATGCAGATGGCGCCGTCGACCTCGCCCACCTGCTCGAGGCGGCCGGACACGCCCTTGAGCGTCTTGAAACCTTCGAACACCTCGGCGGCCCTGCCTTCGCCTTCCACGGCGAGCACGAGACCAGCGGCGACGAGCGCGTTCTCCACTTGGAACGCGCCGAGAAGCGGCAGGGTCGTGTCGAACCGCTTGCCGAACGCCTCGATGGTCAAGGCCTGCTTGAAGCCTTCCGGACGAGCCTCGATGAGATGCAGCGTCTCGCCGCTGCTTCCCGTCGTGTGCATCGTCAGGCCGCGGTTGCGCACGCCGTGCTGGAACACGTCCGCATAAGGCCCATCGGCGTTGATGATGGCCGGCGCGTCGGACGGCACAAGCGTATCGAACAGGCGCATCTTCGCCGCCGCATAGGCTTCCGTCGTGTTGTGGTAGTCGAGGTGATCGCGGCCGAGATTGGTGAAGCCAGCAGCGCTCAGGCGAACGCCATCGAGGCGCCGCTGATCGATGCCGTGGGAGGAGGCCTCCATGGCAAGCCGCGTGACGCCGTCTCCCGCGAGCTTGTCGAGCGTCTGATGCAGAGAAATCGGATCGGGCGTCGTCAGGGAGCCGTAGGCCGCACCATCCGACGTGATCACGCCGAGCGTGCCGAGGCTTGCGGATTTGTAGCCGAGAGCCGCGAAAAGCTGACGGGTGAAATCGGCAACCGAACTCTTGCCGCTGGTGCCGGTGACGGCAACCACCTTTTCAGGCTGCCGCGGATAAAAGCGCGAGGCGGCCTGGGAAAGAGCCTTCCGCACATCGCTCACGCGCACGTAAGCCACGTTGGCGGACAGGTCGGCAGGACGCTCCGCTTCGCCGACAATCGCGACTGCGCCGGATGCAACGGCCTGCGGCACGAAGCTCATGCCGTCCACCTTCGTGCCAGGCACGGCGAAGAATGCGCTGCCCTGCACGACCTTCCGGCTGTCTGCGGCAATGCCGGTTACGGACAAAGATGCTTCCGGCAGGCCATCGGCCTCCGGAAGCAGATCATTCAATCGAATTGTTTTCGTCATCTGTTGCTGCCCCATGCATTGAGGCGTGACATGAGTGGGAAGGGCTGCGCCGGCGGTTCGAAGCGGGGTGGAATGCCAAGGAGCGGCGCGACGCGTTCGATCACGTTGCCCGTCACCGGTCCGGCGTTCCAGCCTGCCGTCGAGAACCCATAGGTGCCCTCGACCGCCTGCGGCTCGTCCATGATGGTCAGGAACACGTATTTCGGCTTATCGGCGGGAACGACGGCCGTGAACGTGGTGAAGTTCTTGTTCTTGGCGTAGCGGCCGTTGATGACCTTCTCCGCTGTGCCGGTCTTGCCACCGACGAAGAAGCCCGCGATGGCAGCAGAGCTCGCCGAACCTTCCGGAGCCGAAGCATTGAGGCGCATCACGTAGCGCATGGCTTCGCTCGTCTCGGGCTTGAGCACCTGCAAGGCATGCTTGCGCGCCTCGGCCTCATCACGCTTCAGGAACGTGGGAGTGATCAGCATGCCGCCATTGACCAGCGCTCCGACCGCCTGGAGTGCCTGAAGCGGCGCGACGGCAAGGCCGTGACCGAAGGCGATGGTCATGGTGTTGAGCTCGCCCCAGCGCGGCGGGATGATCGGCAAGGCGCTTTCAGGCAGCTCCGTCTCAAGACGCGTCAGCTGACCCAGCTTGCGCAGGAAAGCCTTGTGGCCCTCGACGCCGATGCCCAGCGCCATGCGCGCGGTTCCGATGTTGGAGGAATGCACGAACACTTCCGGCGTGGTGAGAATGCGCCGCGTCGGATGATAGTCGCCGATGGTGAAGCGCCCGTAGCGCAGGCCGGAGCGCGCATCGAAGGTCGAGTTGATGTTGTACTTGCCCGAGTCCAGAGCCATCGCGACCGTCAGCGCCTTGAAGGTCGAGCCCATCTCGAACACGCCGACATTGATCCGGTTGATCCGGTCCTTTTCGAGCGCATCGACCGGGTTGTTGGGATCGAAATCCGGCAGCGACACGAGAGCGATGATCTCGCCCGTGTTCACATCGAGGATGGCGCCAGCGGTTGCCTTGGCCTTGAACTTCGCCATACCCTTCGCAAGCTCGTCGCGCAGGGCGTGCTGCACGCGCAGATCGAGAGAGAGCTGAATCGGCTTCAGGTCGGCGGCGGAGATGTTGAAGCCCGCGCCGTTGAGATCCTGCAGCCCCATGCTGTCGATGTACTTCTCGATGCCGGCGATGCCCACATTGTCCACGTTGGCGAAGCCCAGCACGTGCGCGGCGGCCTCGGCATTGGGATAGACGCGCTTGTTCTCGGGCAGGAAGCCGACGCCCGGAATGCCGAGGCGGTGCACCTCGGCCTGCTGGCGCGGCGTGATCTCGCGCTTGACCCAGACGAACCCCTTCTTGGTGCCGAGCTTGTTACGCAGATCCGTGGCGTCGAGATCCGGCAGGACGGCGGTGAGCAGCTCCACCGCCTCGTCCTTGTCGATGATGTTGCGCGGCTCCGCGAAGACGGACACCATCTTCACGTCGGTCGCGAGGATCTCGCCGTTGCGGTCTATGATATCGGGACGCGCCGCGGAAATTTCCGAGGAAGCCGCGCGGCGCACTTCGCTCGTTGTCTCGCTCGTCACCGCAAGCTGCACCAGACGGCCGCCGATGACGCCGAAGAGGCCGATGAAGCAGATGGCGGCCAGCCCCACGCGGGAGGTGCTCTTGTCCAAGCGCAACCGGAACAGCTCGCGCGCATGGGAGAGCACGCCTCTCTTGGGCGGTTGGCTCTTGGCCTTCAGTTCGGGTTGAGGCGCATGCAACACAGGATTTACCGTCTCGGAGTTTGTGTCGATGGGGTACGGGCTTCGTTGCTCTTGTCTTTCGGTGTCGCCGTCGGCTCGAACAGGCCGAGCGCCTGGAGCTTGAGGCCGATCTCGTCTCCGCGGTCGGGGCGGTTCGGCAGATCGGACAGACGCGCCAGCTGCTGGATCTTGAGAGCCTGCAAATCCAGATGCTGATCGGCGGCAGCCTGCAAGCGGTCGGGGCGATCGAGATACTGCCATTCCGCCTGAAGCACGGCGATGGCCTCGCGCTCGCGCTGCGTCTTCGATTTCAGCTTCGCCACCTGTTCCGAATAATAGAGCGTGTCGTACTTGACCGAATAGGCATAGCCCGCCGATGAAATGAGAGCGGAGATCGCAACGATGTGGAGCAGCTTCGTCATCGCCGCCCTCCCCTTTTCTCCGCTGTCTGCGGCAACTCGGCCAACATGGTGATGGCGCTGAGCGGCTCCTGCGGAGGCTCGCCCGTGCGCGCTCCGGCGCGCAGTTTCGCCGAACGTGCGCGCGGGTTGCGCGCCATTTCCTGCTCGCTCGGACCGACAGGCCCTCTCGTCACCGCGTCGAATGTCGGCTCCGGGGCCGCCAGCGTCGGCATGTGACGCGAGCCGCTCGGCGTGCGTCCCGTGCGGGCCGCGAAGAACTGCTTCACGATGCGGTCTTCGAGGGAATGGAACGTCACGACCACGAGACGCCCGCCGGGCTTCAGAATGCGCTCGGCCGCATGCAGCGCGCGCACCAGCTCGCCCAGCTCATCGTTGACCGCGATGCGCAAGCCTTGGAACACGCGCGTTGCCGGATGAATGCCGCCAGGCTCCTGACGGATCAGGGAGGCGACGAGATCGGCAAGCTGGCGCGTCGTTTGAAACGGCTCCCGACGGCGCGCTTCGATGACGGCGCGCGCAACCGCGCGGGCGCGGCGCTCCTCGCCGTAATGATAGAAGATGTCCGCGAGCTCGGCCTCGGAAGATTCGTTGATGAGGTCGGCCGCACTGGGGCCGTCCTGCTCCATGCGCATGTCGAGCGGGCCGTCGTTGCGGAACGAGAAGCCGCGTTCGGCCTGATCGAGCTGCATGGACGAAACGCCGATGTCGAGCACGACGCCATCGACGCTCTCGAAGCCCTGCTCGCGAGCAATCACATCCAGATCGCCGAAGCGCCCCGGAACGAGCATCAGGCGCTTCTTGAATTTCGCAGTCATCGATGCACCGCCCGCAATCGCATCGGGGTCGCGGTCGATGGCAATCACCTTGTTCTGGGGGTGAGCATCGAGGACGGCGCGCGTATATCCGCCCGCGCCGAATGTGCCATCGATGTAAAGGCCTCCGCGCTTCACATCGAGCGCATCGCACACCTCTGCCAGGAGCACGGGAACGTGACGGGTCGGTCCGCCAGCGGCTCCGGCTCCTGGGCCGTCGCCGCGTCCCATCATTGCTCCCGCACTCCTGGTGAGGTGTTCTGCGCCATACGTGGCTCCACAATCCGGTTTCCAAGCGCTTTCTTCAGGTCTCTGACCTTCGTGCGCGCCTCCTCCAAGTGCGCACGGAAACGTCCCGGCTCCCAAATCTGGAACTTGTGACCGAGTCCGACGAACGTCACCGTATCGCCAATCCCGGCATGTACTTTTACTGAGTCCGTCAGGATGACACGCCCCTCCGGATCGACTTTCAGAATTTCGCTGGTCCCGAACAACGCGGTCGACAGCTGATCCCGTTCGTCCGAATAGGGCGACAGCGTCGACAAGAACGCATCGATCTCGTTCAGGAGCGTGTTGCCACCTGCGTCCAAGGCCTGCGCATCGAGCGCGGGATGAACGTAGAGACCCTCGAACCCGTCCCTGGCCAGCACGGCCCGGAAGGATGCGGGGATCGAGACGCGACCCTTCGAATCCAACTTGTTGGTGAAATTGGACACGAAGCGGTTCATTGGCCGCAGCTCGCAAGCTCCCGATTGTCAGCCCCCCGACAAGCCCTGAAGGCTTGCCACCCGTTGTCGGCAAGAACGCTACTGCCCGAAGCAAGATGCCGGCGCTTTTGATGCGCTTAGCGTCCCCTTCGGAAGGCACCGTCGACGGGATGATTTGGGATAACATGGGATAATATGGGCGTCAACGGAACGGGGTTGGAGGGCAAGCCTTGCAGCCTGCATTCCCCATGAGACGCATTTGTGGTTAATGAATCGTAAGCAGGGCAACGCTTTGCTCCGCTTTGTCGCAGTTTTCGGCCTGTGGAAAAGAAGGGGTCAGCCGGCCTGTAAGCCGGGTTCTGTATGGCCCAAGGTCTAACCCTTGAACGTGGCGGCCATTCCTCTGGGACGATCATTGCTGACCGCCTCAAGCAACCAACCCGGACGACCAGCCTGGAAGCGGGCCTGGCGCGAACGCCTGTCGTCCCTATTCGGTTTTGCTCCTGGTGGGGTTTACCGTGCCGTCCGCATTGCTGCGTCCGCGGTGCGCTCTTACCGCACCCTTTCACCCTTACCTCGGGAATCCGAAGATCCTTGCGAGGCGGTCTGCTTTCTGTGGCACTATCCCTAGGGTCGCCCCCGCCGGACGTTATCCGGCACCTTGCTTCCATGGAGCCCGGACTTTCCTCCCCGAGCGAACTCGAAGCGGCCGCCCGGCCAGCTGACGGTTGGGATGTGGTGCGAAAGACGGGCCTGCGTCAAGGCTGAAGGCGATGCGGTCCGGCGCTAATTTCGCAGGAAGGTCACTCGGCAGCAGCCGTAATGACCTTCACTCTTGCGCAATAAGCCCGCGAAGCGCCCGTCATGGTGGTCGTGCGATGCCCGAACTGATAGCGCAGGATCGTGCCGCAGGTATCGCCACCAGCGAGCTTGTAGGCCTGAGAAAGATATTTCAGGCCGTAGCGCAGATTGGTCTCCGCATCCATCAGGCCAGCCACATCGCCTTTGTAACCGAGCGACTGGGCCGTGCGGTAGTTGATCTGCGTCAGGCCGATATTGGGACCGTTGCGGGCGCCGGGATTGTAGCGGCTCTCGATACGGACGACGGCATCGGCCAGTTCGTAGGGCAGATCGTTCTCGGAAGCATAGCGGGCGATCAGAGGCCTGAGAGCGCTGCCCTTGACGGCGTCGGCCCGCTCCGAGCGGGAGCGCACGGGCAGCTCAACCGAGAGCGAGGCGGTTTTCTCCGCGGCCCTCTCATCCGCTGCGTCCTGGGCTGCAGCCACGGATGCCTCAGATTTCGGCTTCACAGCGACAGGCGCAGTTTTGGCCTCAGCGGATTCCTTGGTCTTCTTCTTGGAAGTCTTGGCAGCTTTGGCGGCCTCAGCGGCTTCTTCAGCCAGAATGGCTTCCTCTTCTTCCTTAAGAGCAGCAGCGGCAGCCTTTGTTTCCTCGATCTGGGCCCGCACCAGCGCTTCGGCTTCATCGGGAGGAATGATGTTGCCGGCATGCACTTTTGACGAAAGGGAAAGAGCAAGCGCGCCGAGAATCGCGACCGCCAAGATCCTCGAGGAATACTGCCAAGTCATATTGAAACTCCAGATGGCATAGGCCGCGGGTCGACGGTGGGTGAGGACCAAATAAGGCAAAGTTGTGACTTAGCAAGTCGAAACTATGGTCGAGCAATGCTCAAGCTAGACAGTGATTCTTCGTGAAACTTAGGCACAGCAAGACAGGGAATAGCCTTCACAACTTAACAAAAAATTTTTCTACAGCTCATTGAGGACCAAGGAACTTCTTCCCCCCGTCAGGAGTTGGCGTCAGCGTAAGGTCAAGCTAAGGATGGGCTGGGCCAGCCTACAGCCCGCTAGATACAGGGAAGCCTCCATGAAGAAGATCATTACCGCGCTTGCCGCAGGTGCTCTCACCCTCTCGATGGCAGCATGCAACACTCCTGGTGAGCGTGCAGTTGGCGGTGCCGCGATCGGCGGTCTTGCTGGCGCTGCTATCGGTGGCGCTGCCACGGGCCGTGCAGGCGGCGCCCTCGCCGGTGCAGCCATCGGTGCTGCCGGTGGTGCTGTCGTCGGCGCAGCAACGACGCCGCGTGGCCCTGCCTGCCCCTACGGCACCTATCAGGACATGTACGGCAACATCTACTGCCGCTAAGACGATCCCAAAGACGAATTCAGGGGCCGGTATCATTCCGGCCCCTTTTCTTTTGCCTGAACTTGAGCGACCACTAGCGCAGCATGATTCAGTCGATTTGGGGTAAGTTGAGCGGTGCCGGCATCGGTCTGGCGCTCGGGGGGCCGATCGGCGCTCTCCTGGGCGGCGTGGCCGGGCACGTGCTCATTGACCGCGAGGGCGCGCCTTTTGGGAAGCCGCCGCGCGATGTGCTGTTCACCATGGGGCTCGTCGCCCTCGCCGCCAAGATGGCGAAGGCCGACGGCGTGGTGGTGGATGTGGAGGTGAAGGCCTTCGAGCAGATCGTGGAAGTTCCGGAGAGCGAGCATCCGCGCGTGCAGCGCCTGTTCGAGCTCGCCATGCAGACCTCCGACGGCTTCGAGGCCTATGCCCGCCAGATCGGAGATGAATTCAAGGAAGAGCCCGCCCTCTTGGAGGACGTGCTCGACGGCCTGTTCCACATCGCCAAGGCCGACGAGGCCGTGCATGAGGCCGAGTACGATTATCTCAGGAGCGTGGCCACGATCTTCGGCGTCTCGGAAAGCGAGTTCGAGCGGATCGCGGCGCGCCATGTGAGGCAGGCGGACGATCCGTACCTCATCCTCAAGGCCGAGCGGTCCATGAGCGATGACGAGCTGAAACGGCACTATCGCAAGATGGTCGCTGAGAACCATCCCGACCGGGAGATCGCCCGCGGCCTGCCGCCGGAAGCCGTGAAGATCGCAACCGAACGGCTGGCGATCATCAATGCCGCCTGGGAGCGCATTGCCGCCGAGCGGAACCTCACGTGAGGAGATGAGCGTGTCCCTTTCCACCGAGAGCCCTGTTGCCACGAAGGTGTTTCCTTCGCCCAACCACGGGGAGAGAAAGGACGGACAACGCCCGACCATGGTGATCCTGCATTACACGGGCATGCCGGACGAGGGCGAAGCCCTGCAATGGCTGTGCAATCCGGTTTCGCAGGTCTCGGCGCATTATTTCGTGTTCGGCGACGGGCGCGTGCTGCATCTGGTGCCGGAAGCGCGGCGCGCCTGGCATGCGGGCGTTTCGAGCTGGGATGGCGAGGCGGACGTCAACTCCTGCTCCATCGGCATCGAGATCGCCAATCCCGGTCATCCCGGCGGCCTGCCGCCCTACCCCGATGCACAGATCGAGAGCGTGATCGCGCTCACGAAAGACATCGTCACCCGCTGGCGCATTCCCGCCACCCGCGTGCTCGGCCACTCCGATGTCGCGCCGGGACGCAAGGTCGATCCCGGCGAGCTCTTTCCATGGAAGCGGCTGCATGAGGCCGGCATCGGCCATTGGGTGCCGCCCGCGAGCGTGAGCGACGGACGCTTCTTCTCACGCGGCGACCAGGGCATGCCTATCGAGGCCCTGCAGGCCATGCTCGTCATGTATGGTTACGGCCTGAGGATCAACGGCGTGTTCGACGAGGACACGGAAAAGGTCGTCTCCGCTTTCCAGCGCCACTTCCGTCCCGAGCGCGTGGACGGCGTGGCGGATGCCTCCACCATCACCACCCTGCGCGATCTGATTGCGAAGCGGCCGTCGTCTTCGACAACGGCCTGATAAGCCCTACTCCGCCGCCATCACCCTGAAATTCGCCGGGTCGTAGTTGAGGATCGGGCTGAGCCAGCGCTCGACCTCCTGCACGCTCATGCCCTTGCGCATGGCGTAATCCTCCACCTGATCGCGCTCCACCTTCGCCACGCCGAAGTAATACGCCTCAGGATGCGCGAGATAGAGACCGGACACGGAAGAGCCTGGCCACATGGCGTAGGATTCCGTCAGCGTCACGCCGATGCGGCGCTCGGCTTCGAGCAGGCTGAAGAGCGTCGCCTTCTCCGTATGGTCGGGCTGTGCCGGATAGCCGGGCGCCGGGCGGATGCCGCGATATTCCTCGCGGATGAGATCCTCGCCCGAGAGATTCTCGTCCGGCGCGTAGGCCCAGAACTCCTTGCGCACGCGCTCGTGCATACGCTCGGCGAAGGCCTCCGCGATACGATCCGCCAGGGCCTTCACGAGAATGGAACGGTAATCGTCGTTCGCGCGCTCGAACTTTTCGGCGATGCGCACTTCCTCGATGCCCGAAGTGACGACAAAAGCACCGATCCAATCGGGCCTGCCGCTATCGGCGGGAGCCACGAAGTCGGAGATGCACATGTTCGGCTTGCCGTCGCGCTTCGAGAGCTGCTGGCGCAGGCCGTGGAAGGTCGCGAGCGTCTCGCTGCGGCTCTCGCCCGTGTAAAGGCGAATGTCGTCGCCCACGGCATTGGCAGGCCAGAAGCCGATCACGGCCTTCGGATTGAACCAGCGCTCCTCGACCAGCTGCTTGAGCATTCCTTGAGCGTCTTCCCAGAGCTGGCGTGCCGCCGGGCCCTGCTTCTCATCCTCGAGGATCGCCGGGAAGCGGCCCTTCAGCTCCCAGGTCTGGAAGAAGGGCGTCCAATCGATATAGGGAACGAGCTCGCCAACGTCGTAGCTGCGGAACACACGCGCGCCGGTGAAGGTGGGCCTGGGCGCGTCATAGGCGCTCCAATCGACCTTCATGGCATTGGCGCGGGCCTTCTCGATCGGCAGCCGCTGCTTGTCGGCCTCGGACCTCGCGTGAGCGTCGGCAACCTTGCGGTACTCGCTGCGCAGCGTTTCCACATAGTTGTCGCGCGCATCGGGCGAGAGCAGCGACGACACGACGCCAACCGCACGGCTCGCATCCGTCACATAGACGGCTTGGCCCTTGTTGTAGTTCGGATGGATCTTCACCGCCGTGTGCACGCGGCTCGTGGTGGCGCCGCCGATGAGAAGCGGAATGTCGAAGCCTTCGCGCTCCATTTCGCTGGCCACATGCACCATCTCGTCAAGAGACGGCGTGATGAGGCCGGAGAGGCCGATCACGTCGACATTCTCCTTGCGGGCCGTATCCAGAATCTTCTGGGCCGACACCATGACGCCGAGGTCGATGACCTCGTAATTGTTGCAGGCGAGGACCACGCCGACGATATTCTTGCCGATGTCGTGCACGTCGCCCTTCACCGTCGCCATCAGCACCTTTCCGGCGGCAGAACGCTGCTCGATACCGGAGGCCTTCTTCTCCTCCTCCATGAAAGGCATGAGATAGGCCACGGCCTGCTTCATCACGCGGGCGGATTTCACCACCTGCGGCAGGAACATCTTGCCTGCGCCGAAGAGGTCGCCGACCACGTTCATGCCGGCCATGAGCGGCCCTTCGATCACGTGCAGCGGGCGCTCGGCGGTCTGGCGCGCCTCTTCCGTATCCTGTTCGATGAATTCCGTGATGCCATTGACGAGCGCGTGCTCGATACGCTTCTCGACCGGCCAGGAGCGCCATTCCAGATCGGCAGCCTTTACCGCACCGGCGCCATCGCCCTTGAAGCGCGGCGCGGCATCCAGCAGGCGCTCCGTCGCATCTGGACGGCGGTTGAGCACCACGTCCTCGCACAATTCGCGCAATTCGGGATCGATCTGTTCATAGACCGCAAGCTGGCCCGCATTCACGATGCCCATGTCCATGCCGACCTTGATGGCATGGAAGAGAAACACGGAATGCATGGCCTCGCGCACCGGCTCGTTGCCGCGGAACGAGAACGAGAGGTTGGACACACCGCCGGAGATATGGACATGCGGCAGCGTCTCGCGAATGATGCGCGTGGCTTCTATGAAATCGACGCCATAGCCGTTGTGCTCCTCGATACCGGTCGCCACCGCGAACACGTTCGGATCGAAGATGATGTCTTCCGGCGGGAAGCCGACCTTCTCGGTCAGGATCTTGTAAGCGCGGGTGCAGATTTCGACCTTGCGATCCTGCGTATCGGCCTGCCCCGTCTCGTCGAACGCCATGACGACAACGGCAGCGCCATAGGACCGACAGATCTTCGCCTGCTCGATGAAGGCTTCCTCTCCCTCCTTCATGGAGATCGAGTTCACGATGGGCTTGCCCTGGATGCATTTGAGGCCCGCCTCGATGACGTGGAACTTGGATGAATCCACCATCACAGGCACGCGCGCGATGTCGGGCTCCGCCGCCACGAGGTTGAGGAACTCAACCATGGCCTTCTCGGAATCGAGCAGACCCTCGTCCATGTTGACGTCGATGATCTGAGCGCCGTTCGCCACCTGATCGCGCGCTACATCGAGCGCGGCAGCGAAATCACCATTGGTGATGAGCTTGCGGAACTTGGCGGAGCCGGTGACGTTCGTGCGCTCGCCCACATTCACGAAAGGAATGTCTGAGGTGAGCGTGAAGGGCTCGAGGCCCGAGAGGCGCATAAGCGGAGCCATCTTCGGCACCTGGCGCGGAGCCTTGCCGGCCACGGCCTCCGCAATGGCGCGGATATGCGCAGGCGTCGTGCCGCAGCAGCCGCCGACCACGTTCACGAGGCCGGAATCCGCGAACTCCGCGAGCATGCGCGCTGTCGCTTCCGGGCTTTCGTCATAGAGGCCGAATTCATTGGGCAGGCCTGCGTTGGGATAGGCGCAGACGAAGGTATCCGCGACCTTTCCGATCTCCTGGATATGCGCCCGCATCTCCCGCGCGCCGAGCGCGCAGTTGAGGCCGATGGAGAAAGGCTCGGCATGGCGGATGGAATGCCAGAAGGCGGCGGGCGTCTGGCCCGAGAGGGTGCGGCCGGACAGATCCGTGATCGTGCCCGAGATCATCACGGGCAGCTTCACGCCCTTCTCTTCAAACACCTGATGCGTGGCGACGATGGCGGCCTTGGCATTGAGCGTGTCGAAGATCGTCTCGATGAGGATGATCTCCGCGCCGCCGTCGATGAGGCCCCTCACCTGCTCCGCGTAAGACTCGCGCACCTGATCGAAGGTCACCGCGCGATAGCCCGGATTGTTCACATCCGGCGAGATGGACAGAGTACGGTTCGTCGGACCGACCGCGCCAGCCACGAAGCGGCGGCGGCCGTCCTCCTTCTGCACGATCAGCGCAGCCTCGCGGGCGAGGCGCGAACCGTGGAAGTTGAGTTCGTAGACGAGCTCTTCCATCCCGTAATCGGCTTGGGCGATGGAAGTGCCCGAGAAGGTGTTCGTCTCGACGATATCGGCGCCCGCGCGGAAGTAATCGAGGTGCACGTTGCGCACGGCATCCGGCTGCGTGAGGATGAGAAGATCGTTGTTGCCCTTGACGTCGTGGCTCCAGTTCTTGAACCGATCGCCGCGAAAATCCTCTTCCGAGAAGCGCGAGCGCTGGAGTTCCGTTCCCATCGCGCCGTCGAGCACGAGAATGCGCTTGGAGGCTGCTTCACGGAGCGCCTTCAGAACCTCAGCGCCATTGGCGGGAGCGGGAGTAAACGCGGTCATTGTTCTGTTCTCTTCTTACTCAGCCGAATCCGCTTCGGCCATTCGTGCGTCTTTTCACACGGCAATCATGCAAATGCCCGGCCTGAGCCGAGCAATCAAATTCAGGCAGCCGCCTTCACGGTCTGCTCCCGCAAGCCAAGCAGGTGACAGATCGCATAAACCAGATCGGCGCGGTTCATGGTGTAGAAGTGGAATTCGCTCACGCCGCGATCGACCAAGTCGATCACCTGCTCGGCGGCCACCGCCGCGGCGACGAGCTTGCGCGTTTCCACATCATGGTCGAGCCCGTCGAACCGAGCCGCCAGCCAATCGGGAACGCTCGCGCCGGTCTTGGCCGCGAAGTTCGCCGTCTGCTTGAAATTCTGCACCGGCACGATGCCGGGAACGATCGGAATATCGATGCCGCGGGCGCGCACGCGGTCGAGATAGCGGAAATAATGGTCGTTATCGAAGAAGAACTGCGTGATGGCGCGATCCGCGCCGCAATCGACCTTGGCCTTCAGCACATCGATATCGGCTTCAAGCGATGCAGCCTCCGGATGCTTTTCCGGATAGGCCGAAACGGACACCTCGAAATCGCCGATGGCCTTGATGCCCGCCACGAGATCGCAGGTCTGCCGGTAGCCGCCGGGATGCGCCTCATAGGCCGTGCCGATGCCGCTCACCGGATCGCCGCGCAAGGCAACCACATGGCGCACGCCCGCGTCCCAGTACGAGCGGATGACATCGTCCACCTCATCCTTCGTCGCCGCCACGCAGGTCAGGTGCGCGGCTGGCTTGAGGGACGTTTCCTGCACGAGGCGCGAGACCGTGGCGTGCGTGCGCTCGCGTGTGGAGCCGCCGGCGCCATAGGTCACGGAAACGAATTGCGGGTTGAGCGGCGCAAGGCGCTGGATGGAGGCCCAGAGCGTCGTCTCCATTTCAGGCGTCTTCGGCGGAAAGAACTCGAAGGACACCTTGATCGGACAGGAGGTTTGCCTGCTGGGACGAAGGGTCAGGGGTGACATCAGGCAACCTCTTTGTTGGGCTCGGCCAATGGCCAGTCGGTCATGACGCGGCGGTCCTGTCCAAGCCAAAGGGAAACGGTGAGTTGGTCATCGCCCTTTCGGGGCGGTGCGATTTCTTTGGTCAGCGTGCAATCGAGACCGGCCTCGTCGAGCCAGCCCGCCACCTGCGGCGGCGCGAAACCAAGGCGGCGATGTGCCTGGCCTTCGCGGAGAAACTCCAGCTTATGCGGCGCGAAGTCGACGACGAGGATGCGCCCGCCGGGCGCGACCAGACGCGCGGCCTCGCGGATGGCGCGGGCCGGGTCGTCCAGGTAGTGCAGCACCTGATGAATGATCACGAGATCGAAGGTGTCGCGCGGGAACGGCGGCGCGTAGATGTCGCCCTGGCGCAGCTCGATACCGCGCAGGCCCGCCTTTTCGAGATTGGCGCGGGCGACCGAGAGCATGGCGTGGCTCGCATCGAGCCCGACCGTGCGGTCCGCGCGTGGCGCGAGGAGCTGGAGCATGCGGCCCGTACCGGTGCCGAGATCGACGAGATTGCGGATCGGCTTCGATCCCAGAGCCTCGACCACCGCAGCTTCAACAACCGCCTCAGGGGCGTGAAGGGAACGTATGCGATCCCATTCCGGCGCGAGCCGGGAGAAATAGGCCTGAGCCGCCTGGGAGCGCTGCGCGCGCACGGCCTCAAGGCGCGTGCGATCCTCCAGCAATTGCGGGTCGGAGCGGTCAAGGCTCTCAAGGGTCGGGCGGATGATCTTCAGGGCCGTGCCCCGGTCCGTCAGCCGGAAGAAAGCCCAAGCCCCCTCCCGGTGCCGTTCCACAAGACCGGCCTCCACCAGCAGCTTCAGATGACGGGAAATTCGCGGCTGGGACTGCCCGAGAATGTCGGTGAGGTCGGAAACCGACAGCTCCCCCTCCGCCAGCAAAGCCAGGATCCGCAGGCGCGTCTCCTCGGCGGCTGCCCTAAGGACATCCAGCGTCAAATCCAACGATGGAGCTTCTCTCTCAGCCATGGTAACAACTCAATCCTACATATAAAGATATATTTATATGTATTTTGGACAGAGAGCAAGCAGAGACATGGAGGGTAGAGCGTTACTACCCAGGCCAATCTCGGAATAAGGGAAGAAACTCTTGGCGCGGCTTACGACCCGGTAGCCGGTCCGACTGTCCGGCACCCACTGGCCGTTGACACGAACCTCGCCGTCATGCTGGCCCGGGATCAGGCCGGAGACTGCCATCCACGTCTGAACAAGCCTCTGCCCTCGTCCTGAGGAGCAGCCGCAAGGCTGCATCTCGAAGGAGGATCCAGTGCACTCTGGAGACGCCTCGTCCTTCGAAACGCTACGCTCCGTAAGGCATGAGGATATCAGAGCAAGTCCGAGGATGAGGGCGCCGATAGCCGCGCTCTCACCGGAACGGCGGCTCGTCGAAGCTGCGCAGTTTCCGAGAATGCAGGGACGAGCGCTGTCCGCGCAGGATATCGAGAGCCGAAAGGCCGATCATGAGGTGCTCGCTCACGGCACGCTCATAAAAGGCATTGGCTGCGCCCGGCAGCTTGATCTCGCCATGGAGCGGCTTGTCGGACACGCACAGCAGGGTGCCGTAGGGCACGCGCAGGCGATAGCCCTGCGCGGCGATGGTGCCGCTTTCCATGTCCACCGCGATGGCGCGGGAGAGATTGATCTGACGCCGTTCCTGGCTCCAGCGGAGTTCCCAGTTCCGGTCGTCGTACGTCACCACCGTGCCGGTGCGCAGCCGCCGCTTCAGCGCATCGCCGCGCTCGCCCGTAACCTGCACCGCCGCTTCCTGCAGCGCCACCTGGATTTCCGCGAGCGCGGGCAGCGGGATTTCCGGCGGCACGGCACTGTCGAGAATGTGGTCGCGGCGCAGATAGCCGTGCGCGAGAACGTAATCGCCGATGGATTGGGATTGGCGCAAGCCGCCGCAATGGCCCACCATGAGCCAGCAATGGGGCCGCAGGACCGCAAGGTGATCCGTGATGTTCTTCGCGTTCGCGGGACCGACGCCGATATTCACGAGGGTCACGCCCTGCCCGTCCTTGCGCACCAGATGATAGGCCGGCATCTGGAAACGGTGCCAGGGCGACGAGGAGATCAGTTCTTCGACGGCCGCTTCGCTCAATCCGCGATCGATGACGATTCCGCCGGGAAGGAGAAGCCTGCTGTAAGGCCCGTCCTCGTTCGTCAATTCCTTCACGGCCCAACGGACGAACTGGTCCACATAGCGGTGATAGTTGGTGAGCAGAATCCAGGGCTGCACCGAGCGCCAGTCGCTGCCCGTGTAATGCACGAGACGACGTAGCGAATAATCCACCCGCGCGGCATCGAAGAGCGAGAGCGGCCGGGCCTCGTTCTCGTGGAAGATCCATGTTCCGTCGGCGATCTCATCGCCCACCTTCGCAAGCAGCGGTGTCGGGAAGTGCTGCGCCAACTCCGCAGCCGAATGAGCGCCGCGGCCCAGCTCATCGCCGCGCTCGAAGATGTAGGGATAAGGGATTTCCTGATCGCTGATGCCGACCTCGAGCGTCGCTCCGTAATCGCGCACGAGATGGTTCAGCTGTTCGAGGAGGTAGTTCTTGAAGAAAGCCGGCTGCGTGATCGTCGTCGCATACACGCCCGGCCCCTGGAACTTGGCATAGGCCCGCTGCTTCACCGGGGGCACGGAAGTAGCCCGGTAATCGAGCCGCAGCTCCGGATAGCGGAAGCGGGAGCGCTCGAGGGGTGTCGGGGGCGTGCCGGTGGCGAAGAAATGCTCCAGGCAATGGCGCTGCGCCTCGACGGCGGCATCATGAAGCTGAATCAGCTGCTCGACGGCTTCTTCAGGCGTTGCAACGGATTCGAAGGCTGAAATGGGATCGGTGGGCACGGAAACTTCTCTTCTTCTCTCTCGTGCCTCAAGGGTCATACACCTTTTCGGCCGAGAACCCAAGCATCTAGGGTTTTCAGAAGGAAAGCCTATCCCCTGTCCAGTCAAAGAAACCACCGGTTTCCTTAAGGGAAAGCCCGTCGATAAGCCGAATAAGCCCCGCTGCGCTCTCCTCGACCGCGATGTCGGCGCCTGAGCCGCCCATGTCGGTCCGCACCCAGCCGGGATGCACGGCAAATACCGCGATTCCTTCAGGCTGAAGATCCGTTGCGAGGCCCTGCATCACCTTGTTCACCGCAGCCTTCGAGGCGCGATACGCGATGCGGTCCGACTTGGCATGAGACATGGAGCCCATGCGGCTGCTGATCGTCATGATCTTCGCAGCCTTCGAGCGCCTCAGATGAGGAAGGAAGGCCTGGATGACGCGCAATGGCCCGAGGGTGTTGACCCGAAGCGTTTCGAGAAAACTCTCGGCATCCGTATCGAGGCTCGACGCATTCCTCTGGCCGATGATGCCCGCATTGTTGACGAGCACATCCACCGGCTCATCGAGCTGCCGCGCAGCCTCCGCAATCGACGCGCCGTCCTGAACGTCGAGCGTCAGCAGCTTGAGCTGTCCGCTTTCGGCGAACGCGCTCAAAGATGCCGGGACCTGAGCAGGGTCGCGCAGCGTGCCGATCACGCGCTCGCCGCGCATGAGAAGGGCGCGGGCGAGCTCCTGCCCGATCCCGCGCCCGATACCTGTGATGAGGTAAGTGCTCACGCGAAAACCTTATCGCGTGAACTTCTTGTACTTGATGCGGTGCGGAATCGTGGAATCCGTGCCGAGGCGGCGCTTCTTGTCTTCCTCGTAATCCGCGAAGTTGCCCTCGAACCACTCCACATGGCTGTCGCCTTCGAACGCCAGGATGTGGGTGGCGATACGGTCGAGGAACCAGCGATCGTGCGAGATGATGACGGCGCAGCCCGCGTAATCCTCAAGCGCCTCTTCGAGCGCACGCAGCGTATCGACGTCGAGGTCGTTGGTCGGTTCGTCGAGGAGCAGCACGTTCGCGCCGGACTTGAGGATCTTCGCGAGGTGTACGCGGTTGCGCTCACCGCCCGAGAGAACGCCCACCTTCTTCTGCTGGTCGGAGCCCTTGAAGTTGAACGCGCCGCAATAGGCGCGGGCATTGATCTCGCGCTTGCCGAGATAAAGGATCTCGTTGCCGCCCGAGATTTCCTCGTAGATGGTCTTGTTGGCGTCGAGGGAGTCGCGGCTCTGGTCCACATAGCCGAGCTTCACGCTCTCGCCGATGCTGATCGAGCCCTCGTCCGGCTGCTCCTGTCCCGTGATCATGCGGAACAGCGTGGTCTTACCGGCGCCGTTAGGGCCGATGATGCCGACGATGCCGCCCGGCGGCAGCTTGAACGACAGGTCGTCGATGAGGAGCTTGTCGCCGAAGGCTTTCTTCAGGCCGTTGAACTCGATGACGTTGTTGCCCAGACGCTCGGCGATCGGAATGATGATCTGCGCGGTCGTCGGGCCCTTCTCGTTGGCTTTCGCCACGAGTTCCTCATAGCGCTGGATACGGGCCTTCGACTTGGCCTGACGGGCCTTCGGCGAAGCCGACACCCACTCGCGCTCGCGCTCGATGGTGCGCTGGTGAGCCGCGTCCTCGCGGCCCTCCTGCTCGAGGCGCTTCTGCTTCTGCTCGAGCCAGGACGAGTAGTTGCCCTCGTAGGGAATGCCACGGCCACGGTCGAGCTCGAGAATCCAGCCGGTCACGTTGTCGAGGAAGTAGCGGTCGTGGGTCACGATCAGGATCGCGCCCGGGTAGCTGCGCAGATGGCCTTCGAGCCAAGCGGTGGTCTCGGCGTCCAGGTGGTTGGTCGGCTCGTCGAGGAGCAGCAGTTCCGGCTGCTCCAGGAGCAGCTTGCACATGGCCACGCGGCGGCGCTCGCCGCCCGAGAGCTTGTCCACCGGCCAGTCGTCCGGCGGGCAGCGCAGGGCGTCCATGGCCTGATCGACCTGGGAATCGAGATCCCACAGGCCCTTGGCCTCGATCTCGTCCTGAAGGCGGGTCATCTCGTCCGCCGTCTCGTCCGAGTAGTTCATGGCGATCTCGTTGTAGCGGTCGAGCAGCGCCTTCTTGGCGGCCACGCCCTCCATCACGTTCTCGCGGACGTTCTTCGACGGATCGAGCTGCGGCTCCTGCGGCAGGTAGCCCACGCGGGCCCCCTCGGCCACCCAGCCCTCGCCGGTCCAGTCGGTATCGATGCCGGCCATGATGCGCAGCAGGGTCGACTTACCGGCGCCGTTGACGCCGAGCACGCCGATCTTGGCATCCGGGTAGAAGGAAAGGTGGATATTATCCAAGACCTTCTTGCCGCCCGAATAGGTCTTGGTGAGGCCACGCATGTGGTAGATGAATTGACGGGACACTTCAAAAAGCCCTGCTTGATAAACGGTTGAACGGAGTTGGCCGTCAGTTAGCAGGGGCGGCCAGCCGGGGCAAGGCGGGGGAATGCCGCCCAGGGATGAAGCCTGTCATTCCGGGGCTGCGGGGTGGAACCCGGTATCGTGTGAGGCGAATGGCGCAGGTTCTCCCCTCCCTCTTGCGGGAGGGACTGAGGGTAGGAGTCGGAGTGTCGGAGCGCAGCAGGCATCCAGACCGCACGACAACCCTACAGCATTCCCCCTCTCCCGGGTGGGAGAGGTCTTCCCGTGTCTCACTGGTTTGAGGTCTCACCCGGTCGATCGACCCCCACCCCTGCCCCTCCCCACAAGGGGGAGGGAACACGCGCTAGGCTTGTCTGGCACTCCCGAATCGGCCCTGCCTCCCCGAGCCGCCTTACAAACCGAACGGATAGGTCTCCGGCATTCCCTCCCCATGGGCATGGGTCAGCGGCTTCACCGCCTTTGTCTCCTCGAACCAGACGAAGGCGTCGAACTGCTCGGCCATGACGGCCTCGAAATAATGGCTGTAGAGCTCCGTGTCGGGCCGGTAGATCACCCCGATGGCTCGCTCCAGGCGCGGGCGGGACAGGGCCTCCTTCAGGTCCTCCTGAAAGTTCTCCCGCCAGTCCGTCAGGAAGTTCTTGAGCCCGGTATCCCGAAAAATCCGCTCGTGGCTGTCGGGCCGGGCGGCCAGCACGTTCTTGACCTGCATGGGCTCGTCCCAATCGTCAGCGGCCGCCACGGTGCCCCGATCCGTGCCGAAACCGATGAGCACGGCCTCCTCGCGATAGGCCTTGCGGCAAAGTTCGCCGATATTGAACTCGCCCTGCCAGCCCATGGCGGTCGCGGCGGCATTGCCGATATGGGAATTATGCGCCCAGATCACCGCCTTGGCGTTGTCACGGCGCGCGAGCAGGCTCTGGAGCGTGTCGAACATGTGCCGGTCGCGCAGGTTCCAGGACTCCGTCGCGCCCTCATACATGATGCGGTAATAATGCTCCGCTGCATGCACGATCTTGGCGTTCTGCACCGCATCGAAAAACTGCTCGCTGTCCTGCGAAGTTAGATATTCCATGCGCTTGTCGAGAATGTCCTGCAACTGATGCAGCAGTTTATCGTCGCAGGATTTCTTCTGGCCTGTGGCGACGGCGCGGCCGTAGCGGGCCGGGTCCGACTGCCAGGGGCTCAGGCACCCGTAGCGTCCCCTCGCCTCCTTTGCCGCTTCCGGATCGACCTTGTCGAGATAATCGAGAACGGAGCGGATGGACGAGTTGAGGCTGTAGACGTCGAGGCCGCGGAACTCGACGCGCTCGTCCTCCGGGCGCTCCTTGTTGAAGCCGCGCATCCAGTTGACGAAGTCATAGACCTCCTCGTTGCGCCACATCCATGCAGGGAAACGCTCGAACGCAACATCGTCTCCATCTGGGATGGCGCGATGACGCACATAAGCATCGATCCGCGCGGCATCTGGCCAATCGGCCTCCACGGCAACGATGTTGAAGCCGTGATGCTCGATCAGCCGCCGCGTGATGGCCGCGCGCGCCCGGTAGAATTCCGAGGTTCCGTGAGTGCCCTCGCCGAGAAGCACAACCTTGGCATCGGCAAAGCGATCGAAAACGGCGCCGAAGGCTTCATGATCCTCGATCGGCGGAAGAGGCTCGCCGTGATCGCGCACGACATCGATCGCCTCTTTGATCGAAGCATCATTCTCTTTCTGCTTCCAGGAAAAGCGAGCCATCGCGGCACCTCGCATATGGAGAATGTTTCTCCACTAACGACGCGCCGCGAGTGCTGTTCCGGGATTCGCGTGGCCGGTGCCTACGCTGTCATCATCATGGAGGCGTAGGCTTCCTCCGCTGCGATGACCGTGGCCATCTGGACCGTATGGGCGAACCGGTAGGCGTCGCCGTAAATGGTCTCGTCCGGGAATTCGGTGATGAGCGTGAGCGGCGACGGGTGGCGCTCCTCCGCCGTGATCAGGCACGGCACATCGTTGATGATCTCATAGGGTTTCCCGCCCGAATGAATCGCGCAGATCTCGATCTGACGCCGGTTGAACTCGGCGAGGCCGGGCACGGCGGACAACCCTTTCGTGACTGCCTCGATCAGGGTTCTGGCCGTCTGCGCCCAGGACGGGTGGTGACGCATGATGAGGAAGAAGCCCTTCGGGATCGACCAGAGTTCAAACCCGCGCGGGAGGTAGCCCGTGAAGGGCCGCGTCCATTCGTGAGCGGGATAGCCGTGCAGATTGATGTGCAGCTGCGCGCCGGACATCACGAGCGCCTGATTGCGCGTCCCGATTTCGAAATGCTGGTCGCTTTTGCCGAATTCGAGATCGTTGCCGCGTGACGTGTAGCGCGCCGCGTGGTGCATATGACGCGGATTGCCTTCGCACAAACGTCCATGAAGAGCGTAGCCGTCCGGGTTCTCGACCGGGATGAAGGCGACATTCGCTTCAGGGTTCGCAAGCAGGCGGCGGACTGCCCTGAACGCGCCGACCGGAGCCGAGGTTTCGTTGGCGTGCTGCCCGCTGGTCACAAGAACGGCAGGCCGCGATCCGGAACGGTAGAGCCCACGCACGGGCCGCCCCTCGACGGATGTTCCCTCGAACGTTTCTCCGGGAAGCGCTGCGAGCTCGCGCTGAATTTGCGCCAGACCCGGTGCGGCATCCGCCGTCTCGAGATCCTGCTCGGGCCGCGCGGGATCCTGCGGCGTCTCGAACCGGCGAAGCGCGACGCGAACATGGGCATCGCCCTCGCCTGCGCGAATATCCGGCACGATCTGTCCGGGCTGCAGGCCGCGATCCTCCGGCGGACGGCCCGACTTGTGCTTGAAAAACTCGAGAATCGAGAAATAGAAATCCTCGTGCAGCGCCTCGCGGGTGCTCATCACCTCATCGCCGTAGGACAGAGGCCGCTCGATGCCGGGAATCGTGACATCGATGGCAAGCGTTTCAGCGTAAGGCTCTTCTGCCGGCCATTCGTGCGCGGCGACCGCCGCCATCACTTTATGGAAAACCGCTTCCGCCTCCGTCTCCAGAGGCTCGTAGATGTCGGGCTCGCCGTTGGCGCGGTCCGACACGATCAGCCAGCCCGTCGTAGCCAGATCGACAAGACCGAGATGATTGACGCGCGTGCGGTTGGGTGCGAACACCGTATGCTCCGCGACACGCCCGTCCTCATAGGTCGCCTGCACGGTATAGGTGAGATCGGCTTCGCCCGGCTCGAAGCTCGTTTCGACATTCCCCAGGAGCGCCGCCAGCGGATAAGCCTCGGACAGGAAGCGGATGGGAGACGCCTCCGGATGCACCGGATAGCGCACGGCGACACGCGTCAGGCCGTTCGTGTCGATCTCCTCCAGGAAGGCGTGAACGAGAGGCTTGTAGGCGCTGCGAAGGCGCGCGGTGACTCCCGCTTGTGCCAGCTGCGCTTCGGCCGCGCGCCGCGCCGCCTCGTCCTCGAACAGCCAGGCCTCCAGCTGGGTGCCGCGATGTTGGTCCGTGGCCCAGTCGCGCAGAAGGATATCGAGCGTGCGCGGGATCCGCTCGTCGAGCAGGATTGTCATTTCGAGGTTTGCCCCGTTGGATCGAGATAATCGCGCAGCCAATCGCCCAGAAGATTCAGGCCGAGCACGGTGAACATGATGGCAAGCCCCGGAAAGACGCTGACCCACCAGGCCGTCTGGAGGTAGGTGCGCCCGTCGGCCAGCATGCCGCCCCAGCTCGGGATGAGAGGATCGACGCCGAGCCCCAGGAAGGTCAGGCTGCTTTCGAGCAGGATGTTATTGGCGACGTTCAAGGTCATCAGGATGACGATGGGGCCCAGCACGTTCGGCAGGATGTGAGTGAAGATGATGCGCCCGTTGCCGACGCCGATGGCGCGGGCGGAGAGGATGAACTCCCGCTCGCGCAAGGCCAGCACCGACCCGCGCACGATGCGGGCATATTGCACCCATTGCGTCGCGATCATCACCAGGATGACCTTGTCGATGCCCGCCCCCAGAATGGCGAGGAACATGATTGCGACGAGGATGAACGGCAGCGCGAGCTGAATGTCGACGAAGCGCATCAGCAGCATCTCGGGGATGCCGCGATAATAGCCCGCGATCAGTCCAACGAACGTGCCGATCAGAACGGCGCCCAGCACGGAGAGAATGCCGACCACCAGCGAGATCCTGCCGCCCACGACGACGCGGGCCAGCACGTCGCGGCCGAGCGGATCGGTGCCGAGAATGTGCTTGAAGTCCTGAAACGGCGGGATGAGGCGGGACATGAGATCCATGCCTTCGCCGCCATCGGGGAAGAGGATGGGCGAGAGCAACACCGCCAGCGAGATGCCGCCGGCGAACAGAATGCCGAGAACGAGTTCTAGCGACCTGAAGCGCGAGCGGGATGAGGAGGCAGCCTGAGCCGCAGCCATGGGCCTTACTCCGTGCGGATGCGCGGATCGATTAGCCCATAGGCGATATCGACCGCGAGATTGATGAGAACGATGAACAGAGCCAGCACGGCGATCGTGCCCTGCAGCACGGGATAATCCCGGTTCGAGACGGCATCGAAAGCGAGCGTGCCCATGCCGGGCCAGTTGAAGACCCGTTCCACGATGACGATGCTGCCGATCAGGTTGCCGAACTGCACGCCGATATAGGTGACGAGCGGGATGGCCGAGTTTCGCAGGGCGTGCTTGTAGAGCACGATCCGGTCACGCAGTCCCTTGGAGCGGGCGACCATGATGTATTGCTGCGAAAGCGTCTCCAGCATCGACGTGCGCACGAGGCGCACATTGGTGGCGGTGAGAATGATCGCCATGGTGAGTGCCGGCATGACGAAGCTCTCCGGCCCCTCCATTCCGCTCGGCGGCAGAATGCCGAGGAAGATGGAGAACAGGAGCACCAGCATGATGGCGAGCCAGAAATTCGGGAACGACAAGCCCACCAGCGACAGGATGCGGATGAGCTGATCAGGCCAGCGCCCGCGATGCACGGCGGCATGGATGCCCAGCGGCACAGACAGGACGATGGAAATCAGCAAGGATGTAAAGGCCAGCAGCAGCGTGGCGGGCAGCGCCTGACCGATCAAGGCGGAGACCGGCGTGTTGCCGATGAAGCTGCGCCCGAGGTCACCCACGAAGATGCCCTGGAGAAAGCTGAGATACTGAACGTGAAACGGACGTTCGAGGCCAAGCGCCTGACGGATGTTCTGCAGATCCTGCTCGGTCACGTTGCCGCCGCCCATCAGCATGATGGCCGGATCGCCGGAGAGCCGGATCGCGAAGGAAACGATCAAAGTCACGGCGAGAATGACGAATAGCGCCTGCAGTAATCGTTTGGTGATGAAGCCTGCCATGCCGTGGTCCTATCCGTCCAGATGGTCTTCTTGCTCTTGAAGAGGCCCCGCTCACGCGGGGCCTGCTCGGTGTCATGAGGATGAAGCGTTCCGCTTATTCCACCGACGTCTTGGTGTAGCGGAAGCGCCGGTCGGCGGGAGCGTCGAAATCCTTCACCCGCTTGTTCACCCCGTAGATGGTGTTCTGGTTGTAGAGCGGCAGCTCGAGCGCCTGATCGGCCACGTAGCGAGCGATTTCCTGAAGGATCTTTTCACGTTCCTTCACGTCGTAGACCAGACGCTGCTTCTCGAGCATCTCGTTCAGCTTCGCGTCGTTGTAGTACGGGTTCCACTTCTCGCCCGAGTGATACATCAGGTAGGCGTTGTTGTCGTAGTCGAAGGTCCATCCGCCCCAAGCCTGGTGCCAGGCTTCGCCGGTCTTGCCGTTCGGAATGATGTCGTTGAGCAGAACCGGAGGCTCGTGCGGCTGAAGCGCGGGCTTCAGGCCGAGCGCCTGGAGATAGCCTGCCGTCGCCTGGGCCACTTCGCGGAAGGTCGCATCGTTGCCGCGGAAGTCGATCCGCACCGGAGCACCTGCGGGAACCTTCGCCGCTTGAAGCATCTGCTTCGCCTTGGCGAGGTCGAAGGGCAGCGGCTTCAGGGCGGGATCGTTGCCGAAGGAGAGTTCCGACTGGAAGCTCGCGATCGGCTTGCCGTGCCCGAGGAGCACCGCCTTGATGATGGCGTCACGGTCGACGCCCATGATCAGCGCCTTGCGGACGTTCACATCCTTCGTGATCCCGTCCTTGGTGTTGAAGCGCAGCGACACCACGGTCGGACCGGTGACGCTCATGAGGCTGAGGTTCTGGCTCTTCTCGATGGTCGGCGCGAGGCCGAACGGAATGAGCGTCGCCACGTCGATGCGGCCCGCCTGGAGTTCGGCCACCTGGGTGTTCGCCTCGGAGATGAAGCGGAACACGAGGCGGTCGAGCTTGGGAGCGCCGCCCCAGTGATCCGGATTGGCTTCGAGAATTAGGCGGTCCTTCGGATTGTATTCGACGAACTTGAACGGTCCGGTGCCGACCGGATGCGTGTTGAAGTAGTCGTCGCCCTTCTCCTGGACATATTTCGGCGGCACGATCATCGCGCCGTAGCCTGCGAGCTTCGTCAGCAGCACGGGATCGGGCTGCTTCATGATGAAATCGACCGTGTTGTCGTCCACCACTTCCACGCGCTCGATGGAATTATAGTTCGATTGCTGCGGGCCCTTCCTGCCTTCCTCGCCGAGCAGGCGGTCGAAGGTGAACTTCACGGCCTGCGCGTTGAAGGGCTCGCCGTTGTGGAACTTCACGTTCTCACGCAGCTTGAAGCGGATGCGCTTGTTGTCGTCCAGGAACTCCCACGATGTGGCGAGAGCGGGCGTGAGCTTCATGTCCGCGCCGCGCGCGGTGAGGCCGTCATAGATGTTGTTGGCGGCGGACGACCAATCGACCAGGAAGGTGTCGATCGGATCCCAGCTCGCCGGATCGATGGCAACCGCGGTCGTCAGGGTGCCGGCTGCCTGCGCGCTGGACGCCATGAGCGGCGCCAGGGCCACTGCGGCGGTGAGGCCGAGTGCCTTCATCGTTTTCGAGAACTTCATCGTTGTCTCCCTCTTAAAACCTTCATGCCACTCCACGAAGCGCATCCGCTTCGATGGCAACCCAATGTCCCGGCCCTACTTCGCGCATGCGATGAATGGCGGGCTCCTGTCCCACTGCACGCACGGGGCTCGGGATTTCTCCTTCGATCCTGGTCTTCGCGCGCTCCCGCTCCGGATCCGCGATCGGAACCGCCGAGAGGAGCTTGCGCGTGTAGGAATGCTGCGGATTCTCGAAGATCGCCTGGCGCGGCCCGATCTCGACGATCTGGCCGAGATACATCACGGCGACGCGGTGGCTGATCTTCTCCACCACCGCCATGTCATGAGTGATGAAGAGATAGGACAGCCCCCTCTTCTCCTGCAATTCCATGAGCAGATTGACGATCTGCGCCTGAATCGACACGTCGAGCGCGGAGACGGATTCATCCGCGATCACCAGCTTGGGATCGCTCGCCAACGCACGCGCGATGCACACGCGCTGACGCTGGCCGCCGGAGAATTCGTGCGGGTAGCGCTTCGCGTGCTGCGGCTGCAGGCCCACCTGCACCAGCAATTCATGCACGCGCTTCTCGATAGCCTTGCGGTCCTTGATCAGCCCATGAACGATGATGGGCTCGGCGATGCTGTAGCCCACCGTGTGACGTGGATCGAGGGACGCGAAGGGATCCTGGAAGATGTACTGGATCTCCTGCCTCAAACGGCGGCGCTCGCCCTGGCTCATGCTGGCCATGTCGCGCCCGTTGAAGCGCACCGTGCCGCTCGTGGGCTCCACGAGCTGCTGCAGCGTGCGGCCGATGGTGGACTTACCACTGCCGGACTCACCCACGAGCGCGAGGGTCTCGCCAGGATAGAGGTCGAAATTCACCTCTTCAACCGCATGAACACGGTGCGTGACGCGGCCGAAGAACGTCTTGCCTACATCGAAACGCGTGGTGAGCTTTTCCACCTGGAGGATGGGTTTCGCGTAATCGGCGGTATTCTGCACATGCGTGTCGCCGACAAGCTTGGGTGCGCCGCCGTCCATCACTATGACAGGCGTGCGCTTGGGCAACGGCTCGCCTTTCAGGCTGCCCAGACGCGGCACGGCAGAAAGCAAGGCTCGCGTATAGGGATGCTGCGGCGCCGTAAAGATGTCGCGCACCGGCGCCTGCTCCACCTTCTCGCCCTTCCACATCACCACCACATCATCGGCCATTTCGGCGACGACGCCCATGTCGTGAGTGATGAAGATGACAGCGGTTCCCATCTCCTGCTGCAGGTCGCGGATGATGTTGAGGATCTGCGCCTGGATCGTCACGTCGAGAGCGGTCGTCGGCTCGTCGGCGATGAGGAGCTTCGGGTTACAGGCCAGCGCCATGGCGATCATCACGCGCTGGCGCATGCCGCCCGAGAGCTGGTGCGGATAGCGGTCGAGAAGCCTGTCAGCATCCGGCAGGCGCACCTTCTGCAGCAGCTCCTTCGCCCGCAGGCGTGCCTCGCGCGGGTTCAGGCTCTCGTGCAGGATGAGCGTCTCGGCGATCTGGTTGCCGATGGTGAAGACAGGATTGAGCGACGTCATCGGCTCCTGGAAGATCATCGCGATGTCGTTGCCGCGAATGTCCCGGAGCTTGTCGTCGGATGCCTTGGTCAGGTCGAGCGCCTCACCGCCCGAGGGCTGGAACAGCACCTCGCCCCCAACGATCCGGCCACCGGTATAATCGGTGAGGCGCATGATCGCGAGGGAGGTGACGGACTTGCCCGACCCGGACTCGCCCACAACGGCCAGGGTCCTGCCCGGGCTCACGTCGAAGCTGACGTCCTTGACGGCCCTGAACGGGCCGCGCTCGGTTCCGAACTCCACGGAAAGGGAACGGACCGAGAGAAGAGGTCCGTTCAGCAGCTTGGAACTGGCTGTAATATCCGACATCCATCCATACTCGTGAAAGGTACTGGCCTCATAAAGGTCCGCACCTCGTCAATGATTGGCTCTCCAGTCACAGCCTCATTCCCTAAGGTCAAGTCCCGATTGCGCGAGAACAGGCATGTAAGAGGATCATAAGCCCCATGCGCCGCATGGGGCCAGAGTTTTGTTATCCCGTCACCCATTCGCCGCCACGCATCAGCGGCTCGGACGCTCCGTCCTGTGTGATGCCATCCACGTCCACCTTGTCGGAGCCGATCATCCAGTCGATGTGAATGAGGCTCTTGTTGGCGCCGCGCGAGGCCAGTTCCTCCTCGCTCATGTCGCCGCCACCGCGAATGCACTTGCTGTAGGCCTGGCCCAGCGCGATGTGGCTTGAGGCATTCTCATCGAACAGCGTGTTGAAGAACAAAAGACCGCTCTGCGAGATGGGCGATGAGAACGGCACCAGCGCAACCTCGCCGAGTCGCCGCGCGCCGTCGTCCGTATCGAGAACCTTGCCCAGCACGGCCTCGCCTGTGCGGGCCTTGGCATCCACGATGCGGCCGCTCTCGAACTTCACCTGAATGTCCTGGATCAGCGTGCCGTTGTAGGAAAGCGGCTTGGTGCTCGTCACGTATCCGTCGACGCGGTCCTTGTGCGGCGTGGTGAAAACCTCTTCCGTCGGGATGTTGGCGTTGCAGACGACGCCGTTCTTCGCTTGGCTCGAACCGCCGGCCCATTCATGCCCGTCCGCGAGCCCCACGCGCAGATCCGTGCCGGGACCGCGGAAGTGCAGCGCGGCATAGTTCTTGTCGTTCAGCATGCGCGTACGCGCCTGCAAGGCCGCGTTGTGCTTCTCCCACGCGGCAATCGGATCGGGCGTATCGACGCGCGATGCGGAGAAGATCGCCTGCCAGAGTTTGGAGACGGCGACATCTTCCGGATCGTCCGGGAACACGGCTTTCGCCCAGGCGGGCGTTGCGGCGGAGACGATGCTCCAATTGATGTCGAACCCGGCGATCAGGTTGAGCGCGGGCATATAGGCCTTGGAGCGGGCGCGATTGGCGCGCGAAACCTTGTCTGCGTCCTCCTTGGCGAGCAGGGAGGGGTCCTCGCCGACGATGGCCAGACGCGCGGCTCCGTTCCTGTAAGCCGCGGCCATGCCCTCATAGAGCCAGGAGGCGGCCGTATCGAAGCCCTCGTCGCGCCCATGGCGGTAGCGCATGAGGGTCGCCTCCTCGTCGGAAAAGAACGTGGTCACGAGGGATGCGCCCGCCTTGTAGGCATGCTCCGTGATGCGCCGCGCAAGGGGAACCGCCTCGAGCGGAGCCGTCAGGACGACCTCCTGCCCCGGCTTCAGCCCCAGCCCCACGCGGACGGCAACCTCGGCCAGACGGTCGAGAAGCTGGTCATGAGAGGAGACATCGGCCGGGCTGCGGAATTGTTCGTTCATCATCACATCTTTCGAGAGGTAGAGTTGGGGGCAGGCTACACGCCCAATGGGGTGGCGCAACCTTCAGGACGTCAGACTCACATATTCCCTGCCCGCGCGGAGCCAAGGGCCTCCCGGTCGAAAGCGATGCTCTTGATGATGGCCTGGACCGGCAATCCCGGCCTCAGGCCAAGCCGCTCCACCGATTTCCGGGTCAGGCTCGCCACGATGCTGTCGCCGCCGCAATCGAGGGTCACGTCGATGCTGCCCCTCTCCCCCTCCTCCATCGCCGCGATGAGGCCGGGCAGGACATTGAGGGCGCTCAGCCCCTCAGGAGGGCTGAGGGAGAGAATAATATCCCTGGCGCGCAGGCGGACCCTGACAGGGGCATCCACGGGAAGATCGAGGCGCGCGACCGTGAGCGTTCCGGCGGCTGCCTGGAGCACTGTCAGGCCATATGGCTCCTCATGCCGCAGCACGCGGGTCTCGACGAGGGCGCCGGCCTCGATAGGGCCGGACTGCGGAAAGAATTTCGTGTGGCGCAGGATGTCGGAGGCGGGTCCCGAAGCGGTCACCTGCCCGTTGTTCAGAACAACGATGGACGTCGCCAGCCGCGCGATCTCCGGCACGGAATGGCTCACGAGTACCATGGGGACATTTCCCTCGTCCCGCAGCCGCTCGATATAAGGATAGATTTCGGTCTTTCGCTCCTCATCGAGCGAGGCGAGCGGTTCGTCCAGGAGCAGCAGGTGAGGATCGGACAGAAGCGCCCGGCCGATGGCGACACGCTGCCTTTCGCCCCCTGACAAACCTGAGGACCAGCGGGTCAGCAGATGGCCGATCCCGAGCAGATCGACGATCGCGGCGAAATCCGCAGAGCGCTCACGCCGCGGCGAGAACCAGCGCCCGAACAGCAGATTCTGCTTCACGGTCAAATGCGGAAAAAGGCGCGCTTCCTGGAACACATAACCGATCCTGCGCCTGTGCTTCGGCACAAGAATGCCTTGCCGCGTATCGACGAGCACGCGCTCCTTCACCCGCACATGGCCTTCATCCGGGTTGATGAGGCCGCCGATGATGTTGACGAGGGTCGTCTTGCCGGAACCGGAAGGACCGAACAGAGCCGTCAGGCGGCCATCCGATTGGAAGCGGGTTTGAAGCGTGAAACCGCCCTGTTGATGGTGGAGATCGACGTCGAGGATCATCAGGCGAGAAACCTCCGCCTGACGCGGCGCGCCATCCATTCGGAGATCCAGAGCGCGGCGATGGAAATCGCGACCGAGACGAGAGTCAGCCGCAATGCGCCGCCCTCGCCGCCCGGCACCTGCGTATAGGTATAGATGGCCGTGGGAATGGTCTGCGTCTCGCCTGGGATATTCGAGACGAAGGTAATCGTCGCGCCGAACTCGCCCATCGCTTTCGCAAAGGACAGCACCATGCCGGCGATGATGCCGGGAAGGATCAGCGGCAGCGTCACAACGCAGAAAACCCAGACGGGATGCGCGCCCAGCGTGCCGGCTGCATCTTCGAGCTTGCGATCCACTGTCTCGAGCGAGAGGCGAATGGCGCGCACGAGCAGAGGAAATCCCATGATCGCGCAGGCAAGCGCCGCGCCTGTCCAGTGGAAGGAGAACACGATACCGAAATTCTCGGCGAGAAACGCGCCTATAGGCCCACGGCGTCCGAAGCTGATGAGAAGGGCGTAGCCCACGACGACAGGAGGAAGCACCAGCGGAAGATGAACGAACACATCCAGCGCCTGACGCCCCCAGAACCGCCCGCGTTCCAGCGCGTAGGCAGCGGCGATGCCGGGGATGAGGCTTGCCGCCATGGCGACCAGCGCGACCTTGAGACTGAGGCGGATCGCGGTCCATTCCTCGGGTGAGAGCCATTCCGTCACGAGTTGGAACCGGACTTGTTCACGAATGTGAACCCTTGTTTCTCGAAGAAGGATTTCGCCCGATCGGAGCGCAGAAAAGCGAGGAACGACACCGCATTGTCATCGATTGCCGGAGCCGCGCGAACAGCCGCAACGGGATAGACGATGGGCGCGTGCGTCCCTTCCGGAAAAGCCGCGACGATCCTCACGTTTGGATCGGACAGGGCATCCGTCTTGTAGACGATGCCGAGCGGCGCCTCGCCACGCGATACGAGAAGAAGTGCAGCACGCACATTGTCCGCTTGAGCGATCCTGTCCTTCACCCCATCCCAGACGCCGATCTTCTCAAGGGCGGCCTTGCCGTATTTGCCAGCGGGCACCGCCTCTACCTGTCCCATGGCGAGGCGTCCGTCGCCCAGCGCTGCAGCAAGATCGGAGCCAGCCTGCACGGAAACCTGCACATTCGAGTCTTTCGATGCGATGAGAACGAGACTGTTGCCGAGAAGGTTGACGCGGGTTTCAGGTTCGATGAGGTTCCTGGACGCGGCGTAGTCCATCCAGTCGAGATCGGCGGAGAAGAAGATGTCCGCGGGTGCTCCCGCCTCGATCTGCTTGGCGAGCGCATTGCTGGCCGCGTAGGAGATGACAGCTCCTTTGCCGGTTTCCCGCTTCCAGGCCGCCGCCGCATCGTCGAGGGCGTTCTTGAGGCTTGCCGCGGCAAAGACCACCACGTCCTTGGCTTCGGCGGGAATGGTGGAGAGAGCAATGGCCAGCCCGAGCATCAACGCCTGAAACGCGCTCCGTCTGGATTTCCGCATAGCCTGCACCCTTAGCCCTCGCTGCAGGGGCATCCTATCGAACTGGCATGCGGGTTCAAGCGGTGCGGCGTCGAGGCTCAGGCCTTCTTCCCAGGGAACGGACAAGGCGATAGCCCAGCAGCACCGCCACGATAGCCCCATAGATCAACGGCTCCGCCGGCCAGGACTTGACCACCAGGATGAAGTGCAGTGCGGCTCCGATGGCGGCGATGTAGACGAGGCGATGGAGCTTCGCCCAGGCCTGCCCGCCCATGCGCCGGATGGCGGCGTTGTTGGAAGTGAGCGCCAGCGGCACGAGGATCACAAAGGTCGCCATGCCGATGGTGATGTAGGGGCGCTTCACGATATCGGCCCCGATCGCAGCGAAATCGAGCCCCTGATCGAGCACCATGTATGTGATGAGATGCAGGAGCGCATAATAGAACGCAAGCAGCCCTATGGCGCGGCGATAGCGCAGCAGGTTGATGGAAAAGAGCTGACGCAGAGGCGTGATCGCGAGCGTCGCGATGAGGAAACGCAAGGCCCAGAGCCCGAGCGCCTGCTCCAGATACCGCATGGGATCGGCGCCGAGCTGGTCGGTGATGCCTGCGTAGAACAGCCACACGGCCGGGATGAAGCCGACGACATAAACGAGAAGCTTAGGCACCTGAGGCAGCGCGAAACCCCTCTTGCCGCCTTGAACCGATGCTCTGCCCGCCATCAGTAATATTTCCGCAGGTCCATGCCGTTATAGAGGCTTGCCACCTGCTCCGCATAACCGTTGAACATGAGCGTCTGGCGACGTTTCGCGAACAGGCCGCCCTCCCCGATCCGCCTCTCGGTGGCCTGGCTCCAGCGGGGATGGTCCACGCTGGGATTCACATTGGCATAGAAGCCGTATTCGTTCGGGGCCTGCATGTTCCAGGCCGTCTGCGGCTGCTTCTCGACGAAGCTGATGCGCGTGATCGACTTGATGCCCTTGAAGCCGTATTTCCACGGCACCACCAGCCGGATCGGCGCGCCGTTCTGGTTCGGCAGGGTCTCTCCATAAAGGCCGACCGCGAGAATGGTCAGCGGATGCATGGCCTCATCGAGTCGCAGGCCTTCCCTGTAGGGCCAGTCGAGCACGGGAAGGAAAGAGCGCAGCCCCGACATCTCGTCCGGGCGATTGGCCGTTTCGAACGCGATGTATTTGGCGCTGCCGAGCGGTTCCGCGCGCTTGATGAGATCGGCCAGCGGGAAGCCGACCCACGGGATCACCATGGACCAGCCCTCGACGCAGCGCATGCGGTAGATGCGCTCCTCGAGGGTCGATTCCTTGATGAGATCCTCGACGCCGATCTCCTGCGGCTTCCCGACGAGGCCGTCGATCTTCACCGTCCAGGGCGATGTCTTCAGCGTCTTGGCGTTGCGAGCCGGATCGCTCTTGTCGACGCCGAACTCATAGAAGTTGTTGTAGCTCGTCACATCCTCGCGGCTCGTGAGTTTCTCGTCCGTCGAGAAGGGGCTCTTGGCGGCGGGCAAAGGCGCAGCTTCCAACCCTTCCGGCAGGGCCGCGGCCAGGGCAAGCCCTGCAGCACCGGCCATCCATTGCCGGCGGGTGAGATAAACCTCCCGAGGAGTGATCTCGGAAGGCAGAATATCTGAGGGGCGGCGGATCAGCACGGCAGAACCTCGTTTTAAACCCACGGAATAGGGGTACACCCGAGAACGCCGCCAGTGCCTTCACGTTTCCGTGTAGTTTCTCACGCCGTCGCGATGCGCTTGCCCTGCGCGTCGAAGAGATGGGCCTGACGGGGCACCGGCTTGAGAGCGACGGCCTCGCCGGGCTTCAAGGCGCAGCGCTCGCGCAGCACTACCGTGAGGTTTCCGCCCTCGGCCTTCACGATCAGGGTCGTGTCGGACCCGGTGGGCTCGATCACAGAAATCGTCGCCGGAATGGAGCCGGGGGTTCCGGCCGGCGCGATCTGAAGATGCTCGGGACGGATGCCGTAGGTGATTTCAGAACCCGCCTCCGCCTGCGACTTCATGTCCAGCGGCAGCACCGCCCCGCTCGGAAGCCCAAGCCCGTCAGGCCCGAGACGGCCTTCGATGAAGTTCATGGCCGGAGAACCGATGAAGCCCGCGACGAACCGGTTCGCCGGACGGTCGTAGAGTTCGAGCGGCGCACCGACCTGCTCCACGATGCCGTCATGCATCACCACGATCTTGTCGGCCATGGTCATGGCCTCGATCTGATCGTGGGTCACATAGATCGTCGTGGTCTTCAGGCGCTGGTGCAGCTCCTTGATCTCGGCGCGCATCTGCACGCGAAGCTTGGCGTCGAGGTTGGAGAGCGGCTCGTCGAAGAGGAACACCTGCGGATCGCGCACGATGGCGCGGCCCATGGCCACGCGCTGGCGCTGACCGCCGGAGAGCTGACGCGGATAGCGGTCGAGAAGCGGCGTGAGGCCCAGTGAGCTTGCGGCTTCCGTCACGCGCTTCTTCTGCTCAGGCTTAGGCACGCCCTTCAGCTTGAGCGAGAAGGCCATGTTCTCCGCAACCGTCATATGCGGATAGAGCGCGTAGGACTGGAAGACCATGGCGATGTCGCGGTCCTTCGGCGGCACGTCGTTGACGATGCGCGGGCCGATGCGGATATCGCCGCTGCTGATGTCCTCGAGCCCTGCGATCATGCGAAGGAGCGTCGACTTTCCGCAGCCCGAGGGGCCGACGAGAATGACGAACTCGCCATCCTGGATGTCCACATCGACACCCTTGATGATCGAGACGGTGCCGAAGGCCTTTCGGACATCGCGGATCGATACATGGGCCATTCTCTTCTCCCTTAAGGGTTTCGGGCGTCAGCGGCCCGAACGAATTTCTTGGTGATTTCGCGCGGATTGGTGATGGCCGTTCCCACCACCACCGCATGGGCGCCACGCTTGAAGGCCTCCGCCACGAGGTCGGGCGTGTCGAAGCGGCCCTCCGCGACAACAGGGATCGGAAGCGCGGCGACAAGAGCCTCCAGCAGCTCCAAGTCGGGCCCCTCTCCTCTGCGCGAAGCCGTCTCTTCCGTATAACCGGAGAGGGTCGTCGCCACATAGGTTGCGCCGTATGCGTGTGCCGCCCTTCCTTCGTCCAGCGTGGAGATATCGGCGAAAACCTCTTTGCCGAGTTCGCTGCGAATGCGTGCGATCAGGCGCTCCACCGGTTCACCATCACGCGGGCGAGCGGTGGCATCGATGCCGATGATATCGGCGCCGGCCTTCGCGATGCGCGCCGCATCCTCGAAACCGGGCGTGATGTAGACCGGGAACCGGTCGTCCCACACCTTCGAGATGCCGATGATCGGAAGCGCCGTCACGGCACGAATGGCTGCGATGTCCTCGACGCCGTTCGCCCGAATACCTTTCGCACCGCCCGCTTCAGCGGCCTGCGCCATGGCGGACATGTAGACGGGGCCGTGCAGTGGGTTGTCCGCACGAGCCTGACAGGACACGACGAGAGCGCCTTTCGGAATCAGCATGCTACTTCACAGCTCCCGCCGTCATGCCCTGGATGAACTGACGCGACAGGGCGATGTAGAGCAGCGTGATAGGCGCTGCGGCGATGGTGAGTCCCGCGAACAGCATGCCCCAGTCGGTGGTGTACTCGCCCATGAAGGTGGTGAGGCCCTGCGGCAGGGTCTTGTAGGCATCAGTCTGGATGAAGACGAGAGGAAAGAAGAAGTCGTTCCAGATCGGCACCGCGTTCTGAATGGCGGCAATCGCCATGGGCGGACGCGCGAGCGGCAGCATGACCGACCACATGATGCGAGGCTCGGATGCGCCGTCGATGCGCGCCGCATCCTCCAGCTCGGAAGGCAGCGAGCGCAGAAAGCCCGCCATAATGAACACGGCCGATGGCAGTCCGATGGCCGTGTAGGTGACGATCAGGCTCCAGCGGCTGTCGAGCAGGTTCAGGTCCCTCAGCAGGATGAAGAGCGGAATGACCGCGAGCTTGAGGGGCAGCATCAGGCCTGCGAGGAAGAACAGCAGGATGAAGGTGTTGGTGCGCGACTCGTAGCGCGCCACCGCATAGCCCGCCATGGTGCCGAGCACAAGGATGAGCAGGATCGAGACGCCGGTGACAATGATCGAGTTCACGAAGTATGTCGGCATCGCGGTTTCGCCGAGCACCTTGGCGAAATTGCCGACTTGGGTGAAGTCGGGAAGCGCGAAGGGATGCTCGAAGATCTCGCCCGTCGTCTTGAAGGCGGAAAGCACCATCACCACGACCGGATAGAGCATGATGAACGAGTTCGCGATCAGGATCACCTGAGCGAGAAACGCGAAGGAGATGGGCTGGCGGGAAGCCGGGGATGTGGCCATGGCGGTCAAAACTGGATCTCCCGGCGACGCAGCCACAAGGTGAGCATGGATGCGAAAACGACGATGAAGAGGAAGATGAGGGTGGCGAGCGCCGAACCCAAACCGAAATTCTGGATGCTGGCGCTCTGGTTGCCGAAGGCCGTGCGGTAGAACACGAGACCGAGCACGTCGGTCGAGCCGAAGGGCGAGCCGTCGAGGCCGACCATCACGTACGGAATCTCGAACCAGTTGAACGCGCCGATGAACAGCAGCGTGAAGAGAATGGTCGTGCTGGGCGCAACCAGCGGCCACACGATGTTCTTGAGCAGCTGCCACTCGCTTGTGCCGTCAAGGCGCGCCGCCTCGATGATCTCGGACGGGATGCGCTGCATGCCAGCGAGATAGACGAGGGTGGGGAAACCCACGAAGTGCCAGGCATTGGCGAGGATGAGCGCGCCGAGCGCGGTCGATGAATCGCCCAGCCAGGGCTTGGCCCATGAATCGAGGCCCACCGAGTAGAGCGCCTGATTGATGATGCCGAAATTCGGGTTGAGGAAGAGCTTCCAGAGGAAGCCCACGATGATCGTGGACAGAACCACCGGCACGAAGACCGCAACCCGGTGGAAGCGGAAGCCGAAGGGCTCCTTGTAGAGCAGCCAGGCGAGGAGGAACCCACCGCCGTTCTGGATGATCATGAGCGCGATGAGCGCATAGACATTATGCAGGAAGGCGTTCCACACGGTGGGCGCCATGGTGGCGCCGAACAGCACCTCCCTGAAGTTCGCAAGCCCCACGAACTCGCCGCGCGCCAGCCCCTGCCATTCATAGAACGCGTAAGCGAAAGCTGACAGGATCGGATAGACCACGAACAGCGACATGAACACGACGGGCGGGACGACGAGAAACGCCACCCAGCTGCGATGCTTCAGCGTGCGGGCCTGTTTGGGCGAGACGGGCATGGGAGGATCTTTCAAGAAAAGGCGGCGGATGAAGCATCCGCCGCCTTCGTTTCAGAGGCTTACTTCTGGAACGGCTTGTAGTAGGTCGCGATGCCCTTGTTGATCTCGGCAGCGGCCTGCTCAGGCGTCTGCTGACCGGCGAGCATCTTCTGCACGTTCGACTGCAGCAGCACCGAGCCGCTCGGCTCCTGATAGCGGAAGCGCACGAGCATCAGGTACGACATGGCGTTCTCGGTGAGCTTCGCCACTTCCTGCGTGATCGGATCCTCGATCTTGATGCCCTTGATCGGCGACAGGTTCTTCAGGGTGTTGGTGAAGGCCGTGCCGTATTCGGGCGTGGCGAGATAGCGGATGAACTTGAGCGCGGCGTCCTTCTTCTCGGACTTCGCGTTGACCGCATAACCGCCGTCATAATAGGTCGCAACCAGAGCCTGATCCCCAGCCTTCAGGACCGGAGCCGGGAACACGCCGAGATCGAGCGTGGGGTTCTGGTTCTTGAAGTTGGCAACCTCATAGGAGCCACCGGCGAACATGGCCGCGCGGCCAGCCACGAAGAGCTGCTGCGAGGACGGATAATCGACGCCGGTGAAGTTCGGCGCGAAGTACTGGCTCACGTCCTTCAGCTTGGCGAGCGCATTCACGAAGCGCGCATCCGTGAAGTTCGCCTTGCCGGAGACGATGTCCTCCTCGAACTGCTTGCCGAGCATGGACGAGAGCAGGCCGCCGACGATGGTCTCGTTCTGCCATGCGGTCGCGGTGCCGTTGCCGAACGGCGTGATGTTCTTGGCCTTCAGGGCCTGAGCGAGGCTCATCAGCTCGTCCCAGGTCTTCGGCGGGTTCAGGCCGTTGTCCTTGAAGATCTTCTTGTTGTAGACCACGAGCTGGGTCTGCATGGCGAACGGCACGGCATAGACCTTGCCGTCGGAGCGAAGCGTCTCGGCGGCAAGCGCGGCCTCGGGGAAGTTCGCCAGCTCCGGCACGTTGTTCTTGTCGAGCGCCACGAGATAGCCCGGAGTCGCGATGGTCTCGAGGTTGCCGTAGGCGCGAACCTGGATCACGTCCGGCCCGCGGCCGGCGGCGAGCGCCGTGGAGAGAATGGTCTGGTAGTTCTCAGGAGCGTAGGTCTCGAACTTGATCGAGATGTTCGGCTCTTTCGCCTGGAACTTCTTGATGGCGTCCTGGTAGAACGCCTTGTCTTCCTGGCGCCAGCTCCAGAAGGTCAGCTCGGTCTGCTGAGCCGTGGCGGCTCCGGCCGAAAGGATGAAGCTGCCGGCGGCAGCGCCCATCAGAATGCGTCGGGTCAGTTTCATTGTCAGTTCCCTCATTGTTGAAGTCCTTAGTCCTCCCACCGGCAGACACCTTCACGGCGCTCCCGGAATTCTCTTCAGCCGCTTGTTTCGGCTGCGATCACGAGCACCGTCGCATCGTCGTGCGTCTTCACGCGCGGATATGCCCCCGACAGGAGGTCGCTGCGTTCCAGTGTCCGTAATTCCTCGATCAGCGCGTCCCCCCTGCCCTCAGCCAGCGCGGCATGAAGGGACTGGTCCGTATAAGCTCCGAAAACGTCCACAAGCCGCATGAAGCCATCGGTGGCAAGCACGATCTCCCCGCCTTTCGGCACCTGCGCCTCGAAGCGCAGTTCGCGCCCGGCAAAAGGCTGGCTGGGGCTCACGACCCAATAGCCGTCAGGCTGGTTCAGGCTGCTGCGGTTTTCCAGAATCTGGCGTCTCACCGCCTCGGGGATCCGCCCCGGCTCGTGCCCTCCGGCCTCGAGCGCGGCAAGCGTCTTTTTCTCGAAGGGTTTCGAGCGCTCGTCGGTCCAGCGCTCGATCCCCCGCTCCGTGGGCACCAGCGCCACCACATCCCCCAGGAAGAAGCCTTGGAGCCGGATCGATCCGCCGTTCTCCCGGGCCTCTATCAGACCCAGGCACGCCGAAGGGGCGTGACTCACGTGGCGGCCGGGAAGATGGGCAGTCGCGTGTTCGAAGGCCCTATGGGCTTCCGTCTCCAGAGAGGCCAGGAAACCCGCCCCCTGGCTGCCCAATTCCACCAGCTTTTCCAATGTGTTGTCGATCACCCCTGCGAGCCACGCAGCGTCGCTGCCGCCCTTGGTCAGCTGCTCGGTTGAGAGCCCGGTGGCTCCATCGATGATCCAAGCGCAATGGCCGAGCAGCCCCAGCCCGTCTTCATTGATGCGGGAACCGGGAACAGATTGCCGGTACAGGGACCGGAAGCGGGGTGCGGGGCCAGTAAGGGTCACGCCTAACTGGTCTCATATTGGTCGCCTCCTGTCCATACTGGTCTCAGGCGCTGTTCACACCCCGTAAGGCTATAGAGGCAGGCCTGTATAATTCTCGGCCATGGCCTTCGCGGCGGCCTCGGAGCTGACCAGATAATCGAACTCGGTCCGCTGCATCCGGCGCCCGAAGGCGTCCGTCTCCGGGAAGGTGTGGAGAATCGAGGTCATCCACCAGGAGAACCGCTCCGCTTTCCAGACACGGGCCAGCACCCGGGCCGAATAGCCGTCGATGCCTGCCGGAGAGCGCTCCTGGTAATATTCGGTCAGCGCTTCCGCCAAGACTCCCACGTCGCTGGCGGCCAGATTCAAGCCCTTGGCGCCTGTAGGCGGCACGATATGGGCGGCGTCGCCCGCCAGGAACAGGCGTCCGAACCGGAGAGGCTCGGCCACGAAGCTCCGCAGGGGGGCTATGGACTTCTCGATGGATGGACCTGTGACGAGCCTCTCCGCCGTCTCTCTGTCGACGCGCCGGCGCAGCTCGTCCCAAAACCTCTCATCGGACCAATCCTCGACCTTTTCGCCGGACGGCACCTGAACGTAGTAGCGGCTGCGGGTCGGCGACCGCATGGAGCAGAGGGCGAAGCCCCGTTCGTGGTGCGCATAGATCAGCTCATCCGCCACAGGCGGACGATCCACCAGAAGCCCGAGCCATCCGAAGGGATAAACCCGCTCGAAGGTGGTGAGCGCACCTTCCGGCACGCTGGCGCGGCAAACGCCATGATACCCGTCGCAGCCTGCAATGAAATCGCAGGCGATCTCCTGCGGGACGCCGTCCTTCACGAACCGCACCTTCGGCTTGTCGGTATCGAAGTCATGAACCGACACCTTGTCCGCTTCGTAGATGGACACTGCCCCGCAATCATCCCGCGCCTGCATGAGATCGCGCGTCACCTCCGTCTGGCCATAGACGGTGACGGTGCGCCCGATCAGCTCGCGGAAATTGAAGCGGTTCTTGTCGCCGTCGAAGCAGAACTCGACGCCGTCATGCACCAGACCTTTGGCATGCACGTGCTCGCCGACACCCGCCTTTTCCAGAAGCTCAACACTTCCCTGTTCCAGCACACCGGCGCGGATGCGGCCCAGCACGTATTCACGGCTGCGTCGCTCGACGATGATCGTCTCGATGCCCTGCCTGTGCAGGAGCTGCCCGAGCAGAAGCCCAGCTGGCCCTGCGCCGATAATCGCAACCTTGGTGCGCATTGTCGTTCTCTCCTGCACGGCATCGCATGCGACGCCTTTCGACCATTCCCGTCAGCCGGCCTGCTCCCGAAGCACGAACCGTCGCTCGCTCACGACGTTCACCTGTGAAGGAGACGATGCGATGAGCGACAAAGACGGAAAGAAATCAGGCGATGAAGACGCTCCCGGCACCAAGCAGACCGGCGAGAACATCTGCCCCGCCTGCAGCGGATCAGGCCAGCTGGAGCAGCGGCCTTGTCCTGATTGCGGCGGAAGCGGCAGAGTGACTGTCATCGTGGGTGATGCCTAATGCTCCGCCCCTGAAGACGGCAGAAAACCCGACCCTTCGGCGAGCGCCTGCGCCTTTCTCAATCCGGCTGCCGTCGCCGCAACCATTTGCGGCAGCACCATCCATTCCAGTGTCCATGCGGCTCCCGAGCGCTCATTCTCGTGCACGAGCGCCTGATGCAGCGTGCCGAGCAGGCCGGCGTTGAAGCGGGCGAGTGCGACGAGCAGTTCGGCTTGAACCGGATTGGACTTGTGCGGCATGGCGGACGAGCCTCCAACGGCGGCGAGGCGCACTTCACTCACCTCGTTCTGCGCCATCAGGGCTATATCCTGACCGATCTTGCCGAGCGTGCCAGAAAGCAGCGACAGAAAGGCAGCGAACTCTCCGATGCGGTCGCGCTGCGAATGCCACGGCGGCGCATAGCCGAGACCCAAGATGCCCGCCATGGCTTCGGCAACCGCATCGCCGCGATCCTTCAACTCGCCGCGCGTGCCGATGGGGCCACCCAGTTGCACGACGAGAAGGCGCGGCGCGAGAGCGGCAAGGTTCTCGGCGTGACGCTCCAGCGGCTGCAGCCATGTGTCGATCTTGTGGGCCGCCATGAAGGGCAATGCCTGCTGCATGCGCGTATGCGCCATCAGCTTCACCGCGCCGTCACGCGTGCGCAGGTCGCGGAGAGCAGAGAGCAGATCGGACAACCGGGCTTCGAAGATTTCGATGATGCCTCTCAGCCGCAGCACGAGAGCGGTGTCGATGATGTCCTGGCTTGTCGCGCCGAGATGGACGGAAGTGCCGTGCGGGTCGCCAACCGTTGCTCGAAGCTGCTTCACGAGTTCGGGAACGATGACGCCGTCCTGGGCAAGACCTTGCGCCAGCTTCTGCCAATCGGGACGGAAGGACTTGCATGCTTCCGCAATTCTCTCCGCCGCCTCCTTGTCGATCAATCCGACCTCGGATTGCGCCCTGGCAAGCGCCGCTTCAACCTCCAGCATGGCCGAGAGTTCGGCTTCGTTGGAGAAGATAGCCCCCACCTCCTCGTCACCGACGAGAGACTGGAGCCAAGGATGGGGAAGCGCCTGCATGGAATGCTCCTCGGCGATCAAACGGCTTCCAGCGCGACGGCGATGCCCTGGCCGACGCCGACGCACATGGTAGCCAGCGCACGACGCTTGCCCGTGAGCTTCAGCTCCAGCGCCGCCGTGCCGGCAATCCGCGCGCCCGACATGCCGAGCGGGTGCCCCAGCGCAATCGCGCCTCCATTCGGGTTCACATGCGCCGCATCCTCCGCAAGCCCAAGCTCGCGCAGCACCGCGATGCCCTGGCTGGCAAACGCCTCGTTCAGCTCCACCACATCGAAATCGGACGGCTTCAGGCCAAGCCGCGCGCACAGCTTCTGCGTCGCCGGCACCGGGCCGATGCCCATGATGCGCGGCGCCACGCCCGCCGTGGCACCGCTGACCACGCGGGCAAGCGGCTCGAGCCCGTACTTCCGCACAGCGTCCTCCGACGCGATGATCAGCGCCGCCGCCCCATCGTTCACGCCCGAGGCGTTGCCGGCCGTGACCGTGCCGTCCTTGCGGAACGGTGTCGACAGCTTGGCAAGCTGCTCCAGCGTCGTGTCGCCGCGCGGATGCTCGTCCTTGTCGACGATCACCGGATCGCCCTTGCGGCGCGGGATCATCACCGGAACGATCTCCTGGGCTAGGCGCCCGTTCTCCTGCGCAATAGCGGCTTTCTGCTGCGAGCGCAGTGCAAAGGCGTCCTGATCCTGGCGGGAGACGCGATATTCCTCAGCCACGTTCTCGCCGGTCTCGGGCATGGAATCGATGCCGTATTGCTGCTTCATGAGCGGATTCACGAAGCGCCAGCCGATGGTGGTGTCATGGATCTCCGTGCTGCGCGAGAACACGGTTTCGGCCTTGGGCATGACAAAGGGCGCGCGCGACATGGACTCGACACCGCCTGCGATCATCAGTTCGGCCTCGCCTGCCTTGATGGCGCGGGCGGCTGCGATGACGGCATCCATGCCCGAGCCGCACAGGCGGTTCATGGTAGTCCCGGGCACCGAGCCCGGCAGGCCTGCAAGCAGCGTGGCCATGCGGGCCACGTTGCGGTTGTCCTCGCCGGCCTGGTTGGCGCAGCCATAGATCACGTCATCGACGGCCTCGAAGTCGATGGTTGGATAGCGCTCCATGAGCGCCTTGAGCGGCACGGCGGCGAGATCGTCGGTACGCACGCCGGACAGGGCTCCGCCGTAGCGGCCGATGGGTGTGCGCACATACGCACAGATAAAGGCTTCACGCATCACTAGCTTCCTTTCTTTCCGCCATGGGCGCGCTCAGTCCGAGCCTGGAGTTCCCGCAGGGTGGTAAGTTCGAGTTCGGTGGGAGGCGGCGTTTCTTCGAGCCTGTCGGAGAAGCGCACCTTCCAGCCGCAGGTCTCCTGAACATTCTCACGCGTAACACCCGGATGCATGGAGACGACCGTAAATTCCTTGGTCTCTGGATCGGGCTTCCAGAGGGCGAGATCGGTGATGAGCAGGGTCGGGCCCTTCGTCGTGATGCCGAGACGCTGGCGGTGATCGCCGCCGTCGCCATGGCCGAAGGAAGTGTAGAAGTCGATCTTCTCCACCATGCCGCGCGTCGCCTGCTTCATGGTGATGAACACCTGCTTGCAGGAGGTCGCGATCTCGGGCGCGCCGCCGCCGCCCGGCAGGCGCACCTTGGGCTTATGGTAATCGCCGATCACCGTGGTGTTGATGTTGCCGAAGCGATCGAGTTGGGCTGCTCCCAGGAAGCCCACGGAGATACGTCCGCCCTGCAGCCAGTAGCGGAACATCTCCGGCACCGAGACCGTGGTGAGCGCGGTCTCGCACAATTCCCCATCGCCGATGGACAGCGGCAGCACGTCCGGCGCGGTGCCGATGGTGCCGCTCTCATAGATCAGCGTGATGTCCGGTGCATGGGTGAGGCGCGCCACGTTGCAGGCCGCGGACGGCGCGCCGATGCCGACGAAGCATACATCGTCGTTGGACAGGGCGCGGGCCGCCGCGATGGTCATCATCTCGTTGGGCGTGAAATCGGAGATCGTTGCCATGGTCACAGCCCTTTCACGCGCTCGGCGAAGGCTCCGGGGCCCGCTTCGAGAACATTCGTCTTCATCCACTGCATGAACAGATCCCGGTCAGCGGAAACCTTGTCCCACTCGAGATAAGCGGCGTTGTCGCGGTCGTAATAGCCGTGCGTGTACGACGGATGCGCGCCACCCGGCACATGCGCGATGGCCGTCACTGTCCAGTGCGGCAGCACGCAGAGGTTCGGGTGAAGATCGTCGAAATCGTCGACGATCTCCTCCACCGTCACGACGGCGCGCTTAGAGGCGAGAACCGCCTCCTTCTGCACCCCAATAATGCCCTCCACGAGCACGTCGCCGCGCTTGCTCGCTTTCTGTGCATGTACGAAGGCGACGTCGGGGCGGTGCGCGGGAACGGCTGCCAGTTCCTCGCCCGTGAACGGACAGGTGATGCTGCGGATTTCAGGGTTCACGTCCTTCAGCCCTGCCCCGCGATACCCCCGGAAGACGGCGCAGGGCAAACCCGCAGCACCGGCTTCATAGGCGTTCGCCATGGCCGCATGGCTGTGCTCCACCGTTTCGATGCTACGAGGCCAGCCATTCTCGATGGCATCGCGCATGCGTCGAAGCAGACCCACGCCGGGATTGCCCGCGTAGGAGAAGACGACCTTCTTCACGAGCCCCATGCCGATCATCTGGTCGTAGATGATGTCGGGCGTCATGCGGATCAGCGTCAGGTCCTTGCGCCCCTGGCGGATAGCCTCATGGGCGGCCGCATGGGGAATGAGATGGGTGAACCCCTCGAAGGCGACAACGTCCCCGTCCTTAAGGTTGTCCCTGACTGCGTCGTGTAGGCTTTGAAACTTGGCCATGCTTCTCACTGTCAAATATCGAAGAACACGGTTTCCTTCTCACCCTGCAAGCGGATGTCGAAGGTATAGGTGGGCATGCCCTTCTCCTCGCTGCGCGAGGCGATGAGGGTCGGCACTCTCACCTTGTGCTCGATGCGCGCGAGAACGGGGCATTCCGCATTGGCGGCTTCCTCGTCGCCGAAATACATCCGCGTATGGAGGCCCATATTGATGCCCCGCGCGACGATCCAGAACGTGATGTGCGGCGCCATGAGGCGACCGTCTTTATAAGGGACGCGTCCGGGCTTGATGGTCTCGAACCTGTACTCGCCCGTCGTTCCGTCCGTCGGCTGGCGTCCCCAGCCGGTGAAATGCGGGTCGGCCTTGCCGCGCTTCTCCTGCGGGCTGTTGTATAGCCCCTGCGCGTCCGCCTGCCAGATCTCGACGAGCGCATCCTTCAAGGGTGTTCCGCTTCCGTCGAAGATGCGCCCCTGCACGACGATGCGCTCACCTTTGGTTTCCGGACCGACGAGAACGAGACCGAGATCCTCGTTCCATACGCCCGTGATCTCGACCCAGTTCGGCGTCGCGCCGATATGGACGTAGGGGCCAGCCGTCTGGGAGGGAGATTCCTTCAATCTGTCGAGTTTCTGAACCATCAATTCCCCTCCATGCGGTTCTCGAACATGGTCGAGCGGCGGCCGCGCAGAACGATGTCGAACTTGTAGGCGAGAGCATCCATGGGCAGCGTGCTTTCGCGGTCCAGCGCCGCGATCAGTTGCTCGATGGCTTTCTTGTCGGGAATGGTCGAGACGATGGGGCATTGCCAGATCATCGGATCGCCCTCGAAATACATCTGCGTGATCATGCGTTGCGCGAAGGCGTGGCCGAACACCGAGAAATGGATATGCGCGGGCCGCCAGTCATTGACGCCGTTCGGCCAGGGATAAGCGCCGGGCTTGATGGTGCGGAACCAGTAGCGTCCCTCTTCGTCCGTGATCGCGCGCCCGCAGCCGCCGAAATTGGGATCGATGGCGGCAAGATAAGTTTCCTTCTTGTGCCGATAGCGCCCGCCCGCATTGGCCTGCCAGAACTCCACCAGGGCACCGGGAACCGCACGCGCATTCTCATCCAGCACCCGGCCATACACGATGATGCGCTGGCCGATCGGGTCTCCGGTCTTGGCGAAATTGCGGATCAGATCATTGTCGAGAGGGCCGAGCTTGTTGTGCCCGAAAGTCGGCCCGGTCATCTCGGAAATCGTGTTGTCGAGAGACAGCAGCGGGTATTGCGGAGAGCGCAGGATGGAGGTTTTGTATTGGGGGGTGAAGGCCGGCGGATGCCAGCTCCTGTCCCGTTGGTAGAATGGTCCCTGATCCGACATGGCTGCCCTCCCTGCAGAGCCACTGTTTTCAGCTGTCACGCCTTTTCCATTTCGTCGTAGGTTCTCTTCACGATCTTGAAGGCATGGTTGGCCGCGGGCACGCCCGCATAGACCGCCACATGCAAGAGAGCCTCGCGAATATCGTCCTTGGTGGCGCCGGTATTGCACGTGGCACGCACGTGCATGGCAACCTCCTCGTCCTGCCCGAGCGCGGCAAGCAGCGCGATGGTGACGATGGAGCGCTCGCGCTTGGTGAAGTGCGGACGCGCCCACACCGAGCCCCAGGCCCCTTCCGTGATGAAGGTCTGGAAATCCGCATCGAACTCGGTCATCTGCGCGGTGGCGCGGTCCACATGCGCGTCGCCGAGAACCTGGCGGCGCACCACCATGCCGGCCTTGTAGCGTTCGCTGCCCTGATCGTCAGACAAGACCGACCTCCTGAAGATGGTTCTGGATGAGTTGCGTGAGCACCTTCGGCTTCTCGACGCAGGGGATGTGTCCACAGTTCTCGATCAGCTCGAAACGCGCACCGGGGATGAGATTGGCCGTGCTGCGCACCACATCGGCGGGCGTGGAGCCATCCTGATCGCCTGCGACACAGAGGGTCGGGACCGCGATCTTTCCCGCATCCGCCGTGAGATCCGCATCGCGAATGGCGGCGCATGTTCCGGCATAGCCATGGGCCGGGATGCGTACCAGCATGTTGCGCCAGCCCGACACATCGTCCTTGCGTGCTTCGTGAAAGTTCGGAGTGAGCCAGCGTTGCAGAATGCCGTCCGCGATGGGTTCGACACCGCCCTTCTCCACCGCCGTGATCCGCTCCGCCCAGAGTTCGGGCGCACCGATCTTCCCCGCCGTGCAGCAGAGCACCAAAGCCTTCACGCGCCCAGCGGCCCGCCTTGCGGCGCGCTGGGCGATCAGGCCGCCGACGGAGAGGCCGACGAGGGACGCGCTTTCGATCCGGAGATGATCGAGAAGCGCCAGAAGATCGTCCGTGTGATCGTCGATCGTATAGGGTCCTCGCGGCGCATCGGAGAGGCCGTGCCCGCGCTTGTCGTAGAGGACGACGCGGAAACGGTCCGAGAAGGCAGGCGCCACTTCCTGCCAGATGCGGAAATCGCTGCCGAGGGAGTTGTTGAACACCAGCGCGGGGGCATCAGGGCGTCCGATGACCTGATGGTGAAGAACGATGCCGTTGGCGCGAAGAAATGTCATGTCCATCCTCAATGCAGCGAGCCGACGCCGATGTAATGCTCGATCAAGCCATGGTCGGCTCTCAGGGCCTCGCTCGTGCCCTGCCAGACGATCCGGCCGCGTTCGAGGATCAGCACGGATTCGGCGAAATCGAGGGCGCTTTCCAGGCGCTGCTCCACGAGGAGGATCGTCATCTCGCCGCGCGAGGCCAAACGCGTGAAAGCAGCCATCAGCTCTTCGCAGATCACCGGAGCCAATCCCTCGAGCGGCTCGTCGAGGAGCAGCACCGAGGGCTTTCCCAGGATCGTGCGGGCGGTCGAGAGCATCTGCTGCTCCCCGCCCGACAATTGCCAGCCGAGATTGTTCCGGCGCTCGAACAGGCGCGGGAACATGTCATACGCCTCCTGGATGGCGCTGCGCGGGCGATCCTTGATGCCGACGACGAGGTTCTCTTCCACCGTGAGCGAGCGGAAGATGTCGCGCGTCTGCGGGACGAGCCCGACACCCTGGCGCGCCCGCTCGGAGCTTCGCAACGACGACAGGTCCTTTCCACCGACCATGATCTCGCCGCCATAGCGACGGTTCATGCCCATGAGCGTCGAGAGGAGCGTGGTCTTGCCCATGCCGTTGCGCCCGAGGATGGACAGGCGCGCGCCAGCGGGCACCGCGAAGGATACATCCTCCAGCACCATCGTCGGGCCATAGCCCGCACTCAGGTGTTTGACCTCAAGCGACGCTGCGGGCATTGGCATAATTCCCCAAATAGGCTTCACGCACCTTCGGATCGGCAGCGACCTCCGACGGCAATCCCTCGAAGATGATTTCCCCCGCCGCGAGCACCACTACACGCTTTGCGAAGCGGAACACGAGATCCATGTCATGCTCGATCATGAGCACGGCGAGGCTCGGCGGCAAGCGTTCCAGCGCCTGCTCGATGCGCGGCGTGTCGGCGGATGGAACTCCAGCCGCAGGTTCGTCGAGCAGAAGCACTTTCGGTTTCAGAGCGAGCGCTATCGCGATTTCCAGAAGTCGCTGCTGGCCATAGGCGATCTGCCCGACCTTGCGCCGTGCAACTTCGTGCAGTCCAAGGGCGCCGAGAATGTCGTGCGCCTCGTCGGCGACGGCAGAATTGCCGCGGAAGCGGCTGAAGATCCGCGAGGCCTTTCCTTCCCGCTGCAAGAGAGTCAGCGTGACATGTTCTTCAGGGGTCAGTTCGGAAAAGAGACGCGTCACCTGGAAGGTGCGCACCAGCCCCTTCCGCACCCGCCGCACCGCGCCCAGCCCCGTTACATCCTCGCCATTCAGCACGACACGTCCGGCGCTCGGCTTGATCTGCCCCGTAACCAGATTGACGAAGGTGGTCTTGCCGGCGCCATTGGGACCGATCAGCGCCAGGCGTTCACCCGCCCCCATGGACAGAGAGATTTCGCGGCTTACCGCGAGACCGCCGAAGGACTTGGAAAGGTTCTCGACGCGGAAGAGATCGCTCATGCCTTCCCTCCCCGCGATGCAGAGAACCTTTCAAATAGGCTGCTCAAGCCGCCGGGCGCCGCGATAACGACGGCGATCAGCAATGCGCCAACCATCGTCATCCAGTGAAACGGATTGATGGCGGAAACCATGTGCTCGAAGCCCATGAAGATCACCGTTCCGATCAGCGCGCCATAGAGCGTTCCGAGCCCACCGAGCACGAGCATGACGAGCGCATTCGCGGACAGCTCGAAGCTCACGCTGTCGAGACCGACCACCTGCGTGGAGATGGCAGCCAGCGCGCCGCCCATGCCGGCCACCGCGCCGGAAATCACGAACATCTTCAGGAGGACCGGGAACACGAAGGCTCCCATGGCGCGGATGCGCAGAGGATCCTGCTTGATGCCCCGGCACAGCATGCCGAAGGGCGACGCCACGACGAACTTTAGCGCGATGAAGACCAGGAGAAGCAGCGCGAGGCCCATGAGGTAGGCCGTCTTGCCCCAGAGATCGAATTCGAAGATCCCGAAGAGCGGACTTACCATCAGTCCCGCCAAGCCATCGCTGCCGCCGGTATAGGCGGATGCCTTGTTGGCGGCTTCATGAAAGAGCTGCACGATGGCGATGGAGAGGACGAGCTGCGCCAGCCCGTGCGCCCGCAGCATGATCGCGCCCATGACGAGACCCGCCACCGCACCGGCAACAGCGCCAATCGCGATCAGCGTCATCGGTTCGGTCACGCCGTTCACGCAGGCGATGCCTGCCGCATAAGCACCTGCGCCGAACAATGCCGCCTGACCCAGGGTAGCCACGCCGCAATAGCCGACGATGAGATCGATGGACAGGACCAGCAGGGCCACGGCGACGATCCGGGTGAGCAGCGCGAGATTGTCGGGAAAGAGCCAGTAGCCGGCCGCGCCGCAAGCGGCGATCAAGGCAATCCCGACCACATCGCGCCACCAGAGGCGTTTCGCTCTGGGCGCTGCCGACACCGTCCCTGCCTGAGCCGTCATCTGCATGTTACTGCGCCCTTCCCAGGAAGCCGCGCGGGAACAGGCAGACGATGAGGATCACCGCGGCATAGAAGAAGAAGTTGCCGAATTCGGGCATGAGGTAGCGCCCGGTCGTATCGATGAACCCCAACAGGAGACAGGCGATGACCGCGCCTGGAATGGAGCCTGCGCCGCCGACCGACACCACCACGAGGAAGGTCACCATATAGCGCAGAGCGTAGTAGGGCTCGATGGGCAGAAACTCCGCGCCCACCACGCCGCCGAGCGCTGCGAGACCGATGGCGATAGCGAAGCTGATGGCATAGACGACCTGGGTGCGCACGCCGAGCGCGTCGCTCATGGCCGCGTTGTCGACGGTCGCCCGCAGCTTGATGCCGAAGCTCGTGCGTTCGATGAGATACCACAATCCCCCGGCGACGACCGCGCCGCAGGCGATCACGAAAAGCCGGTGCGCCGCAATGGTGCGAAAGCCCACATCGACAGGCTGGCTCAAAGCCTGCGGCAGCGGAATGGTCTTGAGCGTGGGACCGAAGAAATAGTTCGTGATTCCGATGACGCAGAAGGTGATGCCGATGGTCATCAGAACCTGGGTCAGCTCCGGGCTTCCGTAGATCCGGCGATAGAGGAAGCGCTCCAGCGGAATCGAGATGATGATCGTGCCGATAATGGCGAGGAAAATCGCAACCGCATAACCGAGCCCCAGGTCGCGCGCGGCATAGGACGCGATGTAGCCCGCGATCATGGCGAAAGCGCCATGAGCGAGGTTCACGACGCGCATCAGGCCCATGGTGAGCGACAGGCCGATGCAGATGATGAACAGCACCATGCCGAACGCTAAAGCGTCGATGGCAATGCTGAGGATGGTCTGCATGAGGGTTGTCCGTTCGCTCAGGCCCGAATGAAGAGAGAGGGCGGACGCGATCAATCGGATCGCGTCCGCCCCGATGGCTTCGCCTTACTGCGTAGGCATACCGGGATCCTTCTGATCGGCGAAGGTCTGGATTTCCTTGTTGATGTACTTTCCGTCGGCACCCTTCGCGACTTCGCGCAGATAGATGTTCTGCGTGATGTGGCGGGTATCGGCCTCGATGCGCACCGGTCCGCGCGGGCTCGTCCAGGACAGGCCCTTCACTGCATCCACCGCCTTCTTCGCGTCCTGCTTGCCGTCGGTGGCCTCGATCATCTTGTAGATGACATGCATGCCGTCATAGGCGCCGACCGACGGGAAGGAGAGCTGGTCGGCTCCACCAATCGCCTTGGTCGCGGCCTCCACGAATTTCTTGTTCTCCGGGCTGTCATGCGACACCGCGTAGTGGAAGCTGGTCTTCAGCCCCTCCGCCGCCGCGCCGAGCGCCGGCAGATCGGATTCCTGGGTCAGATCACCCGGAGCGTAGAATTTGATTCCGGCCTGCTTGAGGCCCGTCTCGTTGAAGGCCTTCACGAAGCCGAGAGTCGGCGGTCCGGAGGGCAGGAAGGTGAAGAGACCCGTCGCGCCGGAATCGCGCACGCGCTGCATGATCGGGCTGAAATCGGTGGTGTTCATCGGCATGCGGATGGATTCGGTCACTTGGCCGCCCGCTGCTTCGAACGCCTTCTTGAACGCATTCTCCGCATCGACGCCCGGGCCGTAATCGCTCACCACGGTGATGGCCTTCTTCACACCTTCGTCGAAGGCGATCTTGCCGAGCGGGTGCGTCGTCTGCGCGGTCGTGAACGAGGTGCGGACCACGAGCGGCGACGTGTTCATGATAGCGGAGGTGGCCGCGTTGAAGATCACGAGCGGTGTATTGGCCTGCGCGAGCAGCGGCGTGATCGCCATGGCGTCCGGCGTAAAATAGACGCCGCCGAGATACTGCACCTTCTCCTTCACCACGAGTTCCTGCGCGAGCGCGCGGGATTGGGCGGGGTTGGCAGCGGGAAGATCGCGATAGATGACTTCGATGTCATGGCCTTTCACGGACTTTCCGTTCAGCGCCATGTAGGCCTCTACGCCAGCCTGGAAGTTCTTGCCCTGCAGGGCGAACGGTCCCGAGAAGGGGCCGATGATGCCGACCTTGATGGTTTCAGCGTATGCGGAGACGGAACTCATCAGCAATGCGCCGACGGCCGCACCCAGAATTCTCTTACCTGCTGTCATCCTCGTTTCCTTCCCTGCCAGCCGCCTGATCTCGTTTTAAGGATCTCGGTCTCTTGGTTCGACGGCAATCATCTTGTGCGCATTGCGAACATTGATTACCATATCGAACATCAAGGACGATTCATGAGGGCGGTGTCAAGACCACTTGAGTCGAACTCGCCGCTCTTTGGAGACCCTCATGCAGGCACATGAGACCACAAAACAAGATAGCGAGGACCGCGATTTTGTGGCGAGTCTCGAAAAAGGCTTACAGGTGATCGAGGCCTTCGATGCCAATCGTCCCCGGCTCACCCTGACGGATGTCGCCAAAATCACCGGCATTACCCGCGCGGCCGCGCGGCGCTACCTGCGCACGCTCACCAAGCTCCATTACGCGGATTTCGACGGACGCTACTTCTCCTTGAGTCCGCGCATCCTCAGGCTTGGCTATGCCTATCTCTCCTCGACGGCGCTTGCCACGCGGCTTCAGCCCTTTCTGGAGCGGATTTCTGAGGAGACCGGCGAATCCAGCTCTGCCGCGGTGCTGGACGGAGACGATATCGTCTACATCGCCCGCTCAGCCACGCGTCGCATCATGTCCATCGGCCTCGGTGTCGGCAGCCGCCTGCCCGCCTATTGCACGTCGCTTGGCCGAGTGATCCTCGCCCATCAGCCGACGGAGGGGATCGAGGCTTATCTCCAGCGGGTGCGCCTGGAGCCCCGCACGCCGAAGACCATCACGAGCAAGGACGAGCTTCGCCGCGTGCTAGAGAATACGCGCCAGCAGGGCTATGCCATCGTCAACGAGGAGCTTGAACTGGGGCTGCGCTCCATCGCCGTCCCTCTGGTGCAGAACGGCCAGGTGACCATCGCCCTCAACCTCAGCGCCCAGGCGGCCCGGGTTCCGGCCTCGGAGATGGAAGAGCGTTTCCTCCCGGCTCTGCGGGCCGCCAGCGAGGCCCTGCGCTACACCCTGTAAGCTCCAGAACAGCGGAATTGATCGAAATTCCCTGATATGCGTTAGGCAAAGAGACCCAGCTTGAGCGATGAAGGGACATCCCCATGGTTACCCTGGAAATTGGCGGCAAGGCGGTTGCCGTGACCAATGCCGATGAGGAACAGGCCCAGGAGCTCTTTTTGAGTGAGAGCTTTAAAGATGACCTGAAGTCGTTTAAGAGCGAGGGCCGCTTCCTGTGGGACGGCTCAGCTGCCTTGACAACCAGAACGGCATCCGAAGACGAAATCGATGCCTTCTATGAGGTTCTGGACGAAGAGGACGAGGACGAGGTCGGAGACGGCGAAGACTCAGGCGACATCAATATCGATGTGGTTTTCCTGGTGTCGATCGACGAGATAGACGACGGTGCTGCCTCTGGCTGATCATCCTTATCGGAGCTCATGGAAGCTCCCTCCAACCGGTTCATCCCTCTTTCATGCCATTCCCCAAGACGAATCCAAGCCTCGAGCGCGCTCTCGCCGACCGAGGTTATAACGACCCCACCCCCGTTCAAGCCGCCGTTCTCGACGCGGAGGCAAACGACCGCGACCTTCTCGTTTCCGCCCAGACCGGCTCAGGCAAGACCGTGGCCTATGGCCTGGCCATGGCTTCGACCCTCCTGGGCGATGCCGAGCGCCTCGGTCAGCCGCGCGAGCCGCTTGCCCTCATCATCGCCCCGACCCGCGAACTGGCGCTTCAGGTCAACCGCGAGCTGATCTGGCTCTACGGCCCCGCAGGCGCCCGCGTCGTATCCTGCGTCGGCGGCATGGACGTGCGCCGCGAACAGCGCGCGCTGGAAGACGGGTGCCATATCGTCGTCGGCACGCCGGGCCGCCTGCGCGACCACCTGGAGCGCGGACGTCTCGACACCTCGAAGATGAAGGTGGTCGTGCTCGACGAAGCGGACGAAATGCTCGACCTCGGCTTCCGCGAGGATCTCGAGTTCATTCTCGACGCGACGCCGGAAGACCGCCGCACGCTTCTGTTCTCGGCAACGCTGCCCAAGAACATCGTGGCTCTTGCGCGCCGCTACCAGCGCGATGCTCACCGCATCGACACGCTGGTCGAGAACCAGTCGCATGGCGACATCGAGTATCGCGCCATCCGCTGCGCGCCGAACGAGGTCGAACTCGCCACAGTGAACCTGCTCCGCTTCTACGAGAGCCGCGGCGCGATGGTGTTCTGCCATACCCGCGAGGCGGTCAGGCACCTTCATGCGAGCCTCGTCGAGCGCGGCTTCGCTGCCGTCGCCCTCTCCGGCGAACTCAGCCAGAGCGAGCGCAGCCATGCGCTGCAGGCCCTGCGTGACGGGCGGGCGCGCGTGTGCGTCGCCACGGACGTTGCCGCGCGCGGCATCGACCTGCCGGATCTCGGCCTCGTCATTCACTTCGACCTGTCGAACGATCACGAGACGCTTCTGCACCGCAGCGGCCGCACGGGCCGTGCGGGCCGCAAGGGCGTGTGCGTGATGCTCGTGCCCTATACGCGCCGCCGCAAGGCAGAGCGCCTGATCGATCAGGCGGGCATCGATGTGGAATGGGCCGGCCCTCCCATGGCCGACGAGATCCGCAAGCTCGATCGCGAGCGCCTAATGAGCGATCCGATCTTCGCGGAAGAGAGCACCGAAGAAGATGTCGCCATGGCTCGCGTGCTCATGGAGAAGAAATCGGCTGAAGAGATCGCCAATGCCCTGGCGCGCTTTCACCGCTCGCGCCTGCCTGCTCCCGAAGAAGTCTTCGACCCGGGCGAGAACCGCGCCCCGCGTGACCGCAAGGACAAGCGGGAGCGTCAGGAAGACCGCTCAGGCGGCAAGACCTGGGGCCGCGGATCATCGGAGGACGGCGGGTACGGCTCGTCGGAAGACATGGTGTGGTTCCGCATGAGCGTGGGACGCCGCAACAACGCCGACCCGCGCTGGCTGCTTCCGATCATCTGCCGTCTCGGCCACGTAACGAAGAGGGAGATCGGATCGATCAAGATTTTCGACAGCGAGTCGAAGTTCCAGATCGCCAAATCTCACGCGCCGAAATTCGCCTCCGCCGTGCGCAAGGCCAACGACGAGGACATCCGCATCGAGCCCGCCGATGCGCCGCATGGCGGCAAGTCTTCGGGAAAACCTTCAGGTGGAAAGCCTTGGGATGGCCCCAAATCCAAGGGTCCGAAGGCCAAAACGGAGTTCTCGGATCGCAAAGGCCCTAAGGAAAAGGGCGAGTTCTCCGACCGCAAAGGTCCCCGCGAAGGCAAGCCGCCTTTCGCGTCCAAGGGGCCGAAGGGTAAGGCTGAGTTCTCAGACCGCAAAGGCCCGAAGGACAAGAAGCGCTCTTCCGACAAGCGCCGCTAAATCGAAAAAGGCCGGAGCATGTAAAGCTCCGGCCTTTTGCTTTCACCGATGCCGGCAAGATCAGGATTCCTTGGCGGGCTTCTTGAGGTTTTTGATCACGGCTCCAGCCAGAGGCACGAGCATCGCGGGCAAAGCCGAGTCGATCGGATGGCGGACGAAGCCAACGATGGCCTGCTTCATGCCGCGCACTTCATCCCGTAAATCGGTGAGTTGCAGCTGAATTGCCTGCGCGTCTGTCTCCAGCGCCTCGAGCGCTGAGTTGCGCACTTCGAGCGCCAGCTCCATCTCCCGCCCGGGCTTTGATCTCTCGGCCAGCACCAGCAGCAAAATGGCGACGACAAGGTTGCCGAACGCCACGAGGGCGGCTGCCTGGATGGAACCCCAGGCCTGATCGAGCGCAAAGAACACGGCCAAATTGCCCATGGCATAAGAAAACAGGCCGAGAAGAGCAGCGGCTCCTCTCAATGACGAACGGGTCATCATCTGCCGGAATCGGATATCGGCGATGATCGACTCGGCTCGCCACAGAACGCGAAGATTACGAACGATGCCGTCCATCATGGTCATCACGCCCTTCCCACCATGCGTCCAAGCGCAAGTCCCACGACGAATGCGCCGAGCACGGACGCCAGCGGGTGCTCGGCAATGAGGTCTTCAGCGGTGCCCGTGTAGTCGGACAGCGCTTTGCTCAATTCATTCAGCTGCTGATCGAAATAGGCTCCTGGCGATTGAGCAGGACCGTTGGCAGCTTCAGTCTCTGCAGATTCTTGCGGCTTTGCGCCTGCGCTCGAGGACTTGCTCAATTCCGCATGCAGAGCAGCAAGCTCACGGTGAAGCTGCGAAGAACCAGACATCGTCAGAGCGCCTTCAGGATGCGTGTGTAAGCATCCTTCAGCTCCGAGCCGAGGATTTTGACTGCGTCGCTTACATCACGGGCGCTTTTGTCGAGTTGCGCTCTGCTTTCGAAGCTGGCCCAGCTCTGCTCGAGCTCGCTCCACTCTTCCTGTAAATCTTTCGAGCCGAGATGGATCTTGAGCTTGATCTCGTCACGGGTGCGCTTCAGGTTTTCGGAGAGCGTAGCGAGATCGAGCATGGTCCTGTTCCTCTCAGAGGGCTTCTATCGCAGGATCTTGTAGCTGCTCCTGGGGAAGGCGAAATTGATCTGTCTCAAGAACAGCCAAGCTGCAGGTTGGCTTCTCAAGCCCGTTTTTCGTTGGTCTTTCAG
>NZ_FMVJ01000005.1:0-137807 GCF_900102135.1 Microvirga guangxiensis | reverse complement strand
TGGGCGAGGCGCTGCTGCTGGCGGCCAAGGCAGCCCTCATGGGCGACACCCCCTCATACGCCGTCAACTGAGAACCTCCCGGCATTCCTGCATGCATTGCGTAGGAATATAAATTCTCTCGAATTATTGCGCTGCACCATATAATTTTTGCATTGCAACAAAAACGGGCATCGGGTGTTATCAGTCTTTCAGATTTTTGAGAGATAGACCCGATGCAGCGTTTAGGCACCATGATCCGCCAATTGGCCCGGCACCGCAGCCAATGGGAAGGATTGATGAAAGCTGCAGCCGCGAATGCAGCTTCATCCGGACATTCACGGCCCATTTCTGATCGCCTGACTGAAACGCGCGATTTCGGCGCCAATCCAGGCAATCTGCGCATGCTCAGCTATGCGCCGCCGGAGCTCACCCCCTCTCCCGGACTCGTCGTGGTTCTCCACGGCTGCACCCAAACCGCTGCGGGGTACGATCACGGCTCCGGATGGTCCACCCTGGCCGAACGCTACGGCTTCGTCGTGCTGTTCCCCGAACAGCAGGAGGCCAACAATCCCAAGCGCTGCTTCAATTGGTTTCAGACCGGCGATACCGAACGCGACAGGGGCGAGGTTGCCTCGATCCGCCAGATGGTCGAACGCGCCATCCGCGACCATGGCATCGACCGGAAGCGTGTCTTCGTCACCGGCCTGTCGGCAGGCGGCGCGATGACCGCCGCTCTGCTGGCTACCTATCCCGATGTGTTCGCGGGCGGGGCGATCATCGCCGGCCTCCCCTACCGAAGCGCGGCCAGCGTGCCGGAGGCATTCGAGGCCATGTTCCAGGGTCAGGAGAAACCGGCGGAAGCATGGGGCAACCTGGTGCGCAACGCCTCTCACCATCGCGGCCCCTGGCCGAAAGTGTCGATCTGGCATGGCAGCGCGGACGCAACGGTGAAGCCGATGAATGCGGGTGAGATCGTCAAGCAATGGACCAACGTCCATGGAGTGTCCGTTCATCCGAGCCGAAGCGAGATCGTGGATGGCTATCCGCGCCGCGTGTGGACGAACGAGAGCGGGGAGGACGTGATCGAGGAATACGTCATCACCGGCATGGCGCATGGAACGCCGCTTGCCACTGGCAACGGCGAGAACCATTACGGCGCAGCGGGCCCGTTCCTGCTCGAAGTCGGCATCTCATCGAGCTATCATGCGGCTAAGTTCATGGGCCTGACGGCGCATGCGGTGTCGAAGAAGGCGAGCGTCTCGCCGAAAGCCGTCTCCATCCAACCGGTCCCTCCGCCGCAGCAGAAGGCATCGCCTCGTGCAAAGCCATCCGCAACGCTGGGTCCGGATATTGGGGACGTCATCACGAAGGCACTGAAAGCTGCGGGACTCATGCGCTGATGCGTTACGGGTTTTTCTGAACATTCGGATCATCGGCGTTCTTCTTGTCGCCTGTCACGCAGTTCATCCGGGACTGGGTCGGAACGAGCTTCGGCCGGTGATCCTCAATTCCAGCAACCTCCCGCATGATCTTGGTGCGGATGACCATAGCAAACTGCTCGGGGTCGTGCAGGGGGATCATGAACGAGCTTGCGCCGCCGATGACGCATTCATGATAATAAACGTCGAGGCCGTCCATCTCCGGGCTGTTCTGAGTTCGTCCGAACATGATGGGCAGACCGTTGATCGTGATACCCTCGGCAATGGCCTCATCCCGTGCAAGCACCACCTTGCGCCCGTCGTTGTTGGGTCCATCGCCTGAAATGTCGATGACACGCCGCGCGGGAACTCCGCCGAGTTCCTTGAAAAGGTCCCGGCTGAAATCGATGATGCCGGAAATCGACGTCATGCCAGCCTGTCGAATCGGCTTGCTCGCGAGGCGCTTGGAAAACTCTTTCGCCTTTTCCGGCCCATCGATGACGGTCCAGGGCACGAGCACGGTCTGATCCTTGGCTCCGGACCATTCCACATATGTGACGGCAATCTGCCCCGTGGCACCGTTCTGGATCGCTTCATGCACCAGCGCGGAACGGAACGCCTCCACGAAACCGGCACGCTGCAATCCCTGCTCCTCCGCCTCCATGGACGAGGACACATCGACGGCGAGAACCAGAGCCAGATCGAGTTGGGGCTCGGCGGAGGCCGGCGCTCCAGCACCAAAGCCGACGGCAAGAACGAGGCACGCGAGAGTACACCAGAAATGACGCAGCATGACGACCTCCGCCCCCTGCCCTCAATCGATGCGACCAGTCCCCGTTGCCTCTTCTCTCAACGCGCCAAGCTGGGCTTTGATACGCCAGCCAAGCGAAGAAAAATCAGATAGCCCACTGCGGCTTGCGAGAGGCTGCTGCATCACGTCAGATGCAAATCAGCGCTCGCAGCTTCCGCCATACCCCTGTTTCTTGCCTTTAAGCGGCAAAGGCGGATTTTTTGAGAAGGCTCCTGTGAACCGGCAGGTCGCCTTCGTCCATGGGCGCATCGATCGTGCAGACGACGCCGGTGGGCGCGAAGTCAATCTTGACATTGCCTTGCAGGTCGGACGCCAGGCTGCGTTCGATGAGCCGGGTTCCAAAGCCACGGCGCTGCGGCGGCTGAATCGGCATGCCCTCTTTCTCCTCCCAGCGCAGATGGAGGCGTGCGGGCTCGACCGTGTCGTCCAAGGACCAGACGATCTCGACACGCCCCGATGCATTCGAGAGTGCGCCGTGTTTGACCGCGTTGGTCGCAAGCTCCTGCAACGCCATGGCGAGAGCAAGCGCCATGCGCGGAGACAGCCTGACCTCCGGTCCGTCACCCCTCAGACGGCTTTCGCCAACCCCGCGATAAGGCTCGATGGATTGCGCAACGATTTCGCGCAGCGATGCACCTTCCCAGTTCTCGCGCGTCAGGACGTCATGGGCTCTTGAAAGAGCCAGGAGCCGCGCCTCGAGGGCCGTGCGCGATTCCTGCGTCACGCCGACGTCGCGCAGGGTCTGTGCGGCGATGGATTGGACGGTCGCCAGGGTGTTCTTGACCCGATGGTTCAGCTCATGGATCAGCAGCTCTCGATGCTCTTCGGCGCTCTTCCGATCTGAGACATCGCGAAAATAGATGGAGAGGCCGCCGTCCGCCGTCGGGAAGATGCTGATTTCGAGCCATTGCTGATTGAGCGGCGACATCGTTTCGAGGCGAATGGGGATGCGCCGCTCCATCGCCGCGATGTGAGCCTTGTAGGGCTCGCTCCCGACGATCTCCGGAAACTCGTCCCAATAGGTCTTGCCCATCAGGCTTTCGCGCTTGCGTCGCCACAACTCTTCGGTCTTGCGGTTGACATAGGTGAAGCGCCATTCGCGGTCCACAGCGTAGAAAGCATCGTTGATGCTTTCCAGAATGTCGCGCATCCGCTCCTCGCTCTCGCGCAGGGCGGTTTCCACCCGCGCCCGTTCGACCGCTTCCCAGGTTCGCTCGGCCACCTGACGAACCAGAACCTCTTCATCCTCGCGCCAGTGGCGCGGCTCGACCTGATGCACCAGCAGGGCGGCTTCCATGCGCCCGCCCTTGATTAGGGGCACCGTGATGCCTGAGCGCGCGCCGATGGCGACATAGGTTGCAGCGATCCCCTCTCCCGCCGTCAACTGATCGTCGAAAGCATCGTGCAGGCACACGGTATTCCCGGCTTTCAGGACATTGATCAGAGACGCGCCGAACCCCGAGACGGGATATTGCCCGACAAGACTTGGCGCCTTTCCATCGGTCCAGTCCCGTTCGACGATGAAGATCTCGCCGTCGGGCGTGTCCTCGATATAACCGTAATTGACGCGGGACGCGATCAGGTGCCGGCCGAGCAACTCTGCCGTCACCGCCATGACTTTCCGTGGATCGTTGATGTAGCGAAGCCGCTTATCGAGTTCGAGTCGGAACCTCAGATGTTGTTCCTCTCGCTCCTGCATCTCTGTCGCGCCATAGACCCAAAGGGTCCCGACGACACGGTCGGCCTCGTCATGAATAGGCGTGCACGAAAAACTGTATCTCACTTCGCCCGAATAGCCCGTCCGCCGGGTCGCGAATGTCAGATCCTCCGAATGGACCGCCTCTCCCGCGCAAACCTTGTCGATGATTGCGCTCGCCTCCGCGGCGAGGTGCGGCCATACCTCTGCGAAAGGCAGCCCCAGGGACTTCGGATGACGGGCGCCTAGAATGGCAGCGTAACCACCATTGTAGATCATGGTGCGGTCCGCGCCCCAGAGGATGAACATGGGCTGCCGGGAGCCGAGCATCATGGTGACGAGCGTGCGCAGATATTGCGGCCATGTTTCCGGCGCGCCGAGGGACGTGACCTCCCAGTAACAGGCCTCGATGGCCGACCGGACGTCCTGCCTCGTCACAGGAAGTGAGCCCCGACGGGGAGGCATGCCGGCACCCGCGCTCATGCCTCGACCTGCGAGCCATGCATGGAGGAACGATGCCTGCAAGCCGACGCCATCAACCAGAAGACCACGAATTGCCCCTTTCTACCGCGTCCGTAGCGTGCGCAATGGACGGCATCGCCTCATCGGCGCGAGTCATTATCAATTGACCCTTTATAACATAGTCTCTTCTACGGAAACTGTCACTACAATACAATATTCGGTGAAGGACTTACTGTTTAGGCGAAGCCGGGCTTCTCTGGGGCAGATAGCGCCTCGGAGACCTCTCAAGCCCGTTTTTCGTTGGTCTTTCAGAGATGTAACACAATCCACTCTCTGGGCGGAGAGCAGACAGGGGGGTGCGGACGCGGTAGGTTCCTTGCCAACAACGTAGGGGCATAAACCAATGAAACCTGACATGGACCTGATCGGAGCCCTCACCTCGTTCTCGGTGGGCACGCTCGATGGCCGCGACGCGATGATGGTGATCGAGATGGCTTCGACGCCGGAGGAGTACGAGAGCGGGGTGCGCCGGCAGCTTCCGGTGGCGATGACGCCGGAGCATGCACGCGAGCTGGGCGAGGCGCTGCTGCTGGCGGCCAAGGCAGCCCTCATGGGCGACACCCCCTCATACGCCGTCAACTAAAAGCGTCGAACGCAAAAGCAAAAAACAGGCTTTGCGTGGAAGATGCTCACAACTGAAACCTTGAAGGCTCGGGCATAGCTTCAATCAGACCCGCTGTCGGAAACCAGCGCCTGGGGGCAAGGGCGCTGGTTTTTTCTTTTCCCTCATCGGCACGCGCGATACGAACCCATGTCGAAGTGAAAATGATCGTGATGCGCCTCGTTGTAATCGGGGCTCAACACGACATCGAAGAACCTGCAGGCGCCATCGCGCACAGCCCGCAGGAACGCTGCGCGACGCTGATCCTCGCCCTCCCAGTCCCGCTTCACGTCGACCTCCCGCCCATCGGCCAGCACGAAACCGGCAATGTCGATGGCGTTGGCCGTTGCGTGCTCGCTACGCCGCCCTTGAGCGCGGTGGTTGATGTTTCGGCAGGCGTAGGTACCGGCGTGGATCATACGGGCGACATCCTGCCCGAGATGGCGGCGCGCCGCGGGCCCCACGACATGCTCGTCGAACATGGCCCATGCCACGGCCAACGGACAGGAGGCCGTGAAGCTGCGGCTCACAGCACGCGAGGCTCCGGCGATCTCGACCGCATTGGACAGACCGCAGCCGTCATCGCTCCGGCGATCAGCAATGGGCTTGTAGGAAACATCCGAATTCTCCAGCACAGCCAGGCATTGAGAGCCGTCGCCTTCGAGACGTGAGAGCTTGATCCGCGTCAGCCAATTCACCTCATCGGCGATGTGCAGCGGCGCAAAGGGATTGAGGTGGCGAGGAACGGCAACCATTCCAGCCCAAATCAGGCAGGAAAGGATTGCCAAGCCGAGCAAACCGGCGACGGCGAGCCGGCCGAGGACGACCGGAAAAATTCGGGTCTTGCTTTTGTGCTGAGGCGGAGGGGGCTGCATAGAGGGAATTTAGGGCTGCTCGCCCATGGAGCCACCGCATAGATCATCAGCCAGCCTGAGCGACGCCCCGACAATGGAAGCCGATGACGCGGGGAGCGCCGCCGAGATAGTATTCTTCCATCTCCTGAATCGAAAATCCGTTTTGCCTGAGGAGTTCCGCGACCGGTCTCGTGAGGTTGCAGCCCACCGCGAGCGAACGCCAGATCGGGTTGAGCCGATGCTGCCAGCGGGCCACGTCCTCTTCCGGCGACAAACCATGCTCCAGAAAGAGCACCCTGCCCCCCGGCTTGAGAACTCTCCTGACCTCCCTGAGAGCCTGCTCGGGATCTTCGACCGAACACAGGGTGTAGGTGATCACCGCCGTATCGATGGTCTCATCCCCGAGAGGCAGCGCCTCGGCGGGAGCGCGCACGATCTCGACCTGGACATGGCTGCTGCGCTGCCTCGCCTCGCCGAGATGGAGGAACGCGTCGTTCGGATCGACGCCGATGACCTTGGTCACGTCCGCCGGATTGTAGAACGGCAGGTTCAATCCGGGCCCCATTCCGATCTCGAGCACAACGCCGCGTGCGAGAGGAATGACCCGCTCGCGCTCTGCAGAGATGTCATCCATCGAGCAAAGGCAGCTGACGAGTTTCGGGCCGATATAGCGGGAATAGAGGCTCATTGGCGTTCTCCGTGAGGCGAAAGGCGTCAGGCGCTATCGGCTAGAGCCGCGCCAGCCGTAATAGACATCGAAGGGCTCCAGCCCGACGTCCTCCAGCAGGCGCGCGTCGAGCTGCGTCAGCTGCTGATGGGTGCGCTCCCGCGTGGCGGCCCTTCTGGTGAGCACGACGAAATAGCGCGCGGACTTGACGGCGCTCCTGGCGACGGCTCGCACAAGGCGGCTGTAATGGGCGAGTTCGGACGTGGATAGCGAGGCGGTGTTCTGCATCATGGCATGCCTCCCAGCATATTTGATGCTAGACTGCGCCGACTGAAGACAGGGCTTTCTGCCAACATCGGCACTGTCGATGATGCGCCTCCCGGGCCCTGCCTTCTGTGACGTCGGTCACACTGCAGCCACGCTGTCATGCGCGACGAAGGGCTTTCAATGGCCGTACCGCACAATCTCGCGCTCTTGCTCAAGGCCAACCCCTTCTTCGCGGGGCTGGGCGACGAAGCCATCGAGGCCATCGCGGTGCTCTGCGTATCCCGTCACCTCGATCCGGGCGAGACGCTCTTCCTCAAAGGGGACCCGGGGGACGCGCTCTATGCGGTCCGCCGCGGGCAGATCCGGATCGCGACAGGCAGCCCGTCAGGCAAGCGTCTGACGCTCAACCTGCTGGGGCCGGGCGATGTCTTCGGCGAGGTCGCGCTGCTGGATGGACGCCCGCGCACGGCCGATGCAGTGGCCGTTGAGCCTACGGAGCTCTACACGGTTCTCCGGCGCGACTTCTTCAGCCTGCTCGAGCGGCGTCCTAGTGTGGCAACGCGGCTGATCGAACTGCTCTGCGAGCGCATTCGATGGATGAGCTCGCAGATCGAGGAGCGAGCCCTGCTGCCGCTGGAAGCTCGCCTTGCCCACCGCCTCGTTGCGCTCAGCGAGGATTACGGCCGCGACCTGCATGTGAGCCAGGAGGAACTCGCCATCTTCGTGGGCGCCAGCCGCGAAAGCGTCAATCGGCAGCTTCAGAACTGGCGCCGCAGGGGTTGGGTGGAGCTGAGCCGCAACTGCATCCGCGTGCTCCATCCTTCACACCTTTACCGCTCCTCCGACGACAGCGCAGACACACGGGATTCCGTGTGACACGCCTCACAGACCGCAATGCTCTCTCCCTTCATCATGCAGGCTGGCTTCAAGGGAGAGACGAGCCATGGCTCTGTATCGAGATCAACTGCCGCAGCTCTCAGGCGGCGACTACCTGACCGATGGCGGGTTGGAAACGACCCTTGTCTTCCATGATGGTATCGACCTGCCCTGCTTCGCCGCCTTCCCGCTTGTGATGAACGAGGACGGGCGCGAAACCCTGAAGCGCTATTTCAAACCTTATCTCGAGACAGCGGCGCAGAAGAATGTCGGCTTCATTCTCGACACCGTCACATGGCGCACCAATGCGGATTGGGGCCGGAAGCTCGGCTATTCAGCGCAAGACCTGGCGGATGTTCAGCGCCAATCCGTCGCCTTCGCCGATGAATTGCGCGAGGCCTATGCGACCGACCGCACGCCCATCGTGATCAACGGCATCCTGGGTCCGCGCGGCGACGGGTACAAAGCGGACGACCGGATGAGCGCCGAGGAAGCGGAGCAATATCATGCGCCGCTGGTCGAGGTGTTTCGCGACACCGCGACGGATATGATCAGCGCCATGACAATGACCTATGCTGAAGAGGCCATCGGCATCGTGCGCGCCGCGCAGAAAAACGGCATGCCGGTGGTGATCTCCTTCACGGTCGAAACCGACGGCCGCCTGCCCTCCGGAGATACCCTGCAGGAGGCAATCGAGAAGGTTGACGACGGCACTCGCGCAGGTCCCATCTATTACATGATCAACTGCGCGCACCCGAAGCATTTCGAAGATGCTCTCACCGGCAACGAGCCTTGGCTCGACCGGATCAGGGGCATCAGAGCCAATGCTTCTGCTTTAAGCCATGCAGAACTCGACGCCGCCACGGAACTGGATGACGGGGACCCGGCGGCCCTCGGCCTCCAATATCGCTCGCTCCGTAACTCATTGAAGCGGCTTTGCGTTCTGGGAGGCTGCTGCGGAACGGATCATCGGCATATCGCGGCCATCTGCGAAGCCTGCAGCCCTGTTGCCACCGACAAGGCTTCAACGCGGTTGCGGATGAAGGTGCGTAGGACCTCATCGGGCGTCCATATTCCGACACACCCGATCACCTGACGGGAAGTGCTATATCGAAACTAACTCTTAAGGGGCGTTAGGACGCAAAAGAGTTGGGAGCGGCAGTTTCGCGGCATAGTATGTTTCGACAAGCGAAACTCACAAGCAAGGCATAAGCCCGCGGCACTATGTGAGAAGGACAAGCGTCCGCCAAAGGCAATCGAACGTTCAATCGATCGGATTATGCCATGTCACGACGTTTCGAAGATGCACGGCTTGGAACCCGGAAAGCAGCGCTTGTCCGCCTTGTGATCTGCGCCCTAGCAATCCTTCCTATGGGACACGCTCTGGCGCAGGAGAGTGCGCGAAAAGTTCTCCATATCGATTCCTATCATGAGGGAAACGAGTGGAACGACCGGATCGTGGCTGCCCTGCAGGAAACGTTGAGCGGAAAATCCGTCGAGTTGCGCGTGTTCCACATGGATGCGAAGCGGCATCCGTCGGAAAGCGATATCCATGCTTCAGCTCTGGCGGCTCTGAAGACGATCGAAGACTTCAAGCCGGACGTGGTCACAACCAATGACGATCCTGCCACGCAGCATCTCGTCATGCCATACCTGCGCAATGCGTCGATCCCGGTCGTTTTCTGCGGCCTGAACTGGGACGCCTCGACATACGGCCTCCCCTACCGCAACACCACCGGCATGGTGGAGGTCTCGCCGATCCCTCAGATCATCAGATTGATGCGCCGGCATGCGCGCGGCTCACGACTCGGTTTTCTGTCCGAGGACACGCAGGTCAAGCGGAAGGAGCTCACATTTCATGAGCGCCTTTTCGGGATCACCTATGAGAAGACCTATTTCGTGAAGTCTCATGCGGAGTGGAAGGAAGCCTTCCTGCGCGCGCAGAAGGAGGTCGACATGCTCCTGATCCTTGGGGTCGGAGCGCTGCCGGACTGGAACCTCGCCGATGCGACACGCTTCGTGGAGGAGAACAGCAGGATTCCGAGCGGAACGGATTTCGAGTGGCTCACCGCCGTGAGCCTCATCGGCGTGGTGAAAAGCCCTCACGAGCAGGGGCGTTGGGTGGGTCAGGCGACACTTCGCATTCTCGAAGGCGTCCAGCCCAGCGACATTCCCCTCTCTCATAACCGGGAGGGCGAGTTGTTCTTCAACGACAGGATCGGCAGAAAACTCGGCATCACGGACCTGCCTCCTCTCGCCAGGGCCGTTCCATGACAAGCCTTGAGCCTGCTGCTCCCTCCAAGATCACGAGTCCCAAGCGTTCCCTCACGCTGCAGACGCTCCGCAAGATTGCAATCCGCATCAGTCTCGTGGTGGCTGCGGCCACCATCCTCAGCTACTGGCATGTGAAGACCGGATTCGAACAGCAGGCGACCGAGAACCTAGAGCGCTATGTGGAGCAACGGCGCGTGCGTGAAAGCGCCATCTTCGATCTCGCCAGCAGCAATATCCGCACCTTCTCCGACAGCTATCTGCGTGAGATCACCCAGATGGATCCGATCGGAGCCGAGCAACGCTTCGCCGCCTTGTTCGAGCAGCGTCCCGACGGCACCACGCGCCTGACGGAAAACGTCTTCAAGACCTATGGCGTGACAGGCTTCATCGGCAAGAACGTGATGATCGAGCGCGACCTCAAGCGCCGCCTCGTGGTGGCGTTCGACCTCATCACGCAATTCGGGCCTGCATGGAAAAGCCAATTCGCCAATCTGTACGTGATGACACCGGAAGGCGCGGTGATCATGTACTGGCCGGAGCAGCCCTGGGCCCTGCGCGCAGGCGATTGGGAGATCGCCGGCAAGCTGAGCCTGCTGGCGGAAAACCAGGACGGCGTGCTCGTCGCCAAAACCGGGACGATCGGCAATTCCATCAAGGAGCGATGGTCGGAGCTCTACTTCGATTACGGCATCAACGACTGGCTCGTATCCGTCACACGCCCGGCCCTCGTGGATGGACGCCCCGCTATCAGGATCGGGCAGGACATTCTTGTCCATGACCTGATCGGGCGCGCGGTCAGCACGGATCTGGACGGAACCTACAACATCCTCTTCTCGGATGAAGGACGCATCATCGCTCATCCTCGCTTCATGGATGCCATTCAGGCGCGCAGCGGTTCGCTGCCTGTGTCCCAGACAGGCGATCCGGGCCTGGAGAACATCCACCGGCTGACGCATGAACGCTCGCCGGATCAGACCGTCATTCGCGATCAGGCCGACAACCAGGTGATCGCCGTCACGAAGCTGAGCGGGCCTGGGTGGACGCTCGCAACCGTCTATCCGCTGGATGTGGCGGCCGAGAGTGCCTGGAAGACGGCCCGTCTCATCCTCCTCATGGGCGTGCTGGCGCTTCTCCTCGAAATCGCAATCATGAGCTCCACGCTCAGGAGCCAGATCGCCGTGCCCCTGCGCCTGCTGGTGCGGGCGACGAGTTCCGTGGCGAAAGGCGAATTCAAGACGCATCTCAATCTCAAGAGACAGGATGAGATCGGCGAATTGGCGGAAGCCTTCACGACCATGGCCCGGCAACTCGACGCCCGCGAGACCGCTCTCAGCGAAAGAAGCGCGAGCCTCGCCAAGCTGAACGAGGAGTTGGCTTACGAGCTGTGCGAACGTGAGAAGGCGGAGCGGGAACTTGCGCGTCACCGTGAACTCAATGCGCTTCTCGACACCATCGATTACGGCATTCTTTTCTTGAGCCCCGACTTGAAGATCCGCCTCGCCAACAGGGCCTACAAGGACATGTGGGCCGTGCCTGAAGCCCAGCTCGCCAAGGGCACGCCCATTCGCGATGTGATCATCCATCACAGCCACGCGCTCTGCATCGAGAGCGAATACGAGGACGATTTCGTCGAGCGCAGCATGGAGGATGTCCGGCATTGCGACGAGGCGCCCATCGAGATCCAGTCGCCGAACAACCGGGTTCTCCGCTATCACTGCGTGGCGCTGCCGGATGGCGGGCGCATGCTCACCTATGTGGACATCACCGAGCAGAAGCGGGCGCTGGATGCCATTGCTCTTGCCGAGCAGCGCCAGCGGCGTCTTCTGGAGATGGCGCCTTATCCGCTGGTCGTGAGCAGGATGTCCGACGGCCGGATCCTTTATGCCAATGCCCGCACCGCCGAGGCCATCGGCCTCAATCAGGAGGCGCTGCGGGGAACGCCCGCGCCGAACTATTATGCCAATCCTGCCGACCGTGAGCGCATTCTCCGCGTCCTGTCCCAGGAAGGGCGCGTCCGGGATGTGGAGGTTCGCCTGCAGCGTCATGATGGAAGTGAATTCTGGGCTCTGGTGAATGCGAGCTTCGCCGATTATGAATCGTCGCCCGCCCTTCTTTTCGCCTTCAACGACATCACCGAGCTGAAGCAGCGGGAAGCGCAGCTCAAGCAGGCCAAGAAGGAAACCGAAGCGGCCCTGCGTGACCTCAATGCGGTGCTCGAAGCCATTCAGTACGGCATCCTGTTTCTCGACCCCGATTTCCGCGTCCGCCTTGCCAACCGCGCCTATCGCGAAATCTGGCAGATGCCCGAAGGCTTTTATGACAGCTCACGCTCCTTGGAAGACGACATGGAGAAGAGCCGGGAACTCGACACCTACGACGTGTCCGACGAGGAATGGCAGACCTACAAGACAAGACGGGTCGCGGAGATCAAGAGCGGCGCCGCGGCGACGAGCGAGATGCGCCTGAAGAACGGTCAGGTTCTTCAATACCGCATCATTGCGCTTCCCGATGGCGGACGCATGCTCACCTATTTCGACATTACCGACCTGAAGCTCTTCGAGGATGTTCTGCGGCAGGCCAAGGAGCAGGCTGAGGAGGCAAGCCAAGCCAAGTCGCGCTTCCTGGCGAATGTGAGCCACGAGCTTCGCACGCCGCTCAATGCGGTTCTCGGTTATACCGAGCTGCTGATCGACGGACTCTACGGCGACCTGCCCGAGAAAGCCCATGGCGTTCTGACCCGCGTGCAGGTGAACGGCAGGCATCTGCTTGCGCTCATCAACGACATTCTCGATCTGTCGAAAATCGAGGCAGGCGAATTGCTGATCGCCTCGGAGCCTTACTCGGTTTCGGATCTCATTCATGCCGTCGTGACAACGGCGGAGCCTCTCGCCAAGGCCAAGGGGCTTGCGCTTCGCGTGTCGGTCCCGGAAGGCTTGCCCTATGGCAACGGAGATGAGCGCAGGCTGACCCAGGTTCTCGTCAACCTCGTCGGAAACGCCATCAAATTCACGGATAAGGGCTCCGTCGAGGTCCTGGCCGGAGTGGACGGCGGACGGTTGAGAATTGCCATCAACGATACCGGCATCGGCATTCCGCTCAAAGACCAGAAGCTCATCTTCGAGGCTTTCCAGCAGGGTTCGAACGCCATGAACGGCGGCACCGGAACAGGTCTAGGGCTCGCCATCTCGAAACGCATCGTGCAGATGCATGGCGGAACGATCCAGGTGACTTCGGTTGCGGGAGAAGGATCGACCTTCACCATTGATCTTCCGCTGGAAACCCGGTCAGCGACAGAGGCCGCATGATGAGCAAGCGGATCCTGATCGTGGAGGATACGGAGGACAACCGCAGGATCCTGCGCGATCTCCTGACCAATGCCGGCTTCGAGATCTGCGAGGCGCATGATGGGCAAGCCGCCGTGACGGCCGCCACGGAATTCCGGCCCGACCTGATCCTGATGGATATCCAGCTCCCTATTCTCGATGGTTATGAGGCGATCCGGCACATCAAGGGCAACGGCGCCATCCAGCCTCCTCCGATCATCGCCGTCACGTCCTATGCCCTGTCAGGCGATGAAGAGAAAGCGTGGGCCGCCGGATGCGACGGATACATCGCCAAGCCTTTCAGCCCGCGCCAAATTCTCGCGAAGATTCGCGAGCTTCTGGAATGACGCCCATGCGCGAGCGTCCTCTTATCCTTGTCGTCGACGACATCGAGGAGAATATCGAGATCGTCCGGGTGCGCCTGGAGGCGCAGGGATACGAGATCGCGACCGCCGCGAACGGACGTGAGGCGCTGGAGCAGACCGGCAGACTTCGTCCCGACCTGATCCTGCTCGACATCATGATGCCGGAGATGGACGGGATCGAGGTCACCAAGAAGATCAAGAGCGATGAAGCCCTTCGCGCAATCCCCATCATCCTGCTGACGGCGAAGTCGACCATCAAGGACGTGGTCGCAGGCCTCGATGCCGGGGGCGACGATTATCTCACAAAGCCGTTCGAACCCGCGACCCTCGTGGCAAGGGTCCGCTCGCTCCTGCGGATCAAGACCCTCTATGACACCGTTCAGGCGCAGGCCGCCGAATTGTCCATCCTGAACCGCGACCTCGAGACCCGCGTGGAGCAACAGGTGCAGGAACTCGAACGTCTGCGCGACCTGAGGCGATTCCTGCCGCCGCAGGTGGCCGACATGATCGCCTCGAAAGGGAACAACGCCGAAATCCTCAAGCATCATCGTCGGGAGATCGTCGTGCTGTTCTGCGATCTGCGCGGCTTCACGAGCTTTGCCGAGATCGCCGCGCCTGAAGAGGTGATGGATCTGCTGAAGGCCTACCACTCGACCCTCGGCCCCTTGATCCATGCGGAACAGGGGACGCTCGAGCGGTTTGCCGGCGACGGCATGATGATCTTCTTCAACGATCCGATCCCCTGCCCCGACCCTGCCGCGCGGGCCGTACGCCTCGCGATCGCCATGCGCGACAGCACTCAAGCGCTTGCCCGCGACTGGCAGCTTCGCGGCTATTCCATCGGCTTCGGAATCGGAATCTCACAGGGCTACGCGACGCTGGGGCGGATCGGGTTCGAGGGGCGGTTCGATTATGCGGCCATCGGCACCGTGACGAATGTGGCAGCGCGCCTCTGCTCGGAGGCGCGCGACGGGCAGATCCTGGTGACACAGCGCATTGCCACCGAGATCGATGAGATGGCCGTCACCACCTCCCTCGGCGACTTCCATTTGAAAGGGCTGAGCCGTGCCATCCCGATCTACAACATCGAGGGACTGAAGGACTAGTTCCACTCCGCCACGGTGCGCTTCGCGCCTTTGACATAAAGCTGCTGCAAAGCAGCCGTCACAGGGCCGGTGAAGCGTTCGTCCTGGGGCAGATCGTCCCCGAAGATTTCCCGCAACGCGAGCAACTCGCTGGCCAGCCGCTCAGCTGAGTCTCCAGCCCGGTCCGCCGTCTCGCGCAGACGCGCGGCCATCGGGTCGCGCACATCGATGGGAGCACCCTTCTCGTCGATGCCGGTCACGTAGCGCATCCAGGCTGCGACGCCGAGCGCAAGGCGTTGAATGGGAGCGTTCTCACGAAGCCTGTCACGCACCGTTCCGAGCAGGCGCTGCGGCAGCTTCTGCGATCCGTCCATGGCGATCTGCCATGTGCGATGCCGAAGAGCCGGGTTCTTGAAGCGTTCGATCAGCGCCCGCTTATAGGCTGGAAGATCGGCGCCTGCGGGCATGTGGAGCGTCGATGTCACTTCCTCGTTCATGAGACCAGTGATGAGACGCTCGAAGGCGGGATCGGCCATCGTGTCGGCAACGGTTTCATATCCGGCGAGATAGCCGAGATAGGCGAGCGTCGAGTGGCTCCCGTTGAGAAGCCGCAGCTTCATATGCTCGTAGGGCTCCACATCCGTCACGAACTCCGCGCCCACCGTTTCCCAGGCCGGACGCCCCTGAGGGAAGCTGTCCTCGATCACCCATTGCGTGAAGGGTTCGGTGACCACGGGCCATGCATCGGTGACACCCAGTTCTTCCCGGATTCGTCTGCGGTCCTCATCGCTCGTTGCGGGAACGATCCGGTCGACCATGGTGCAGGGGCAAGCCACTTCATCCGCCACGAAACGGCCGAGAGCCGGATCGCTCAATTCCGCGAAACGCGTCAGAACACGTTTCACCGTGCGGCCGTTGGAGGGAAGGTTGTCGCAGGTCAGCACAGTGAAAGGCGGGATGCCCGCCATGCGGCGGCGTCGCAAGGCCTCGATGATGAAACCAGGCGCGGACCGGGGCAGATGCGGATTGTGCAGATCGTGGACGATATCCGGATGCTTCTCGTTCAACATTCCGGTTGCAGGATCGTGGCAATAGCCCTTCTCGGTCACCGTCAACGAGACGATCCGCGTTTGCGGAGAGGCCATCACGCGCAGAAGGTCCTCGATCGCCTCCGGCGCGACGATGACGCGCTCGATCGCACCGATGATCCTCAGCCGCTCCCCCTCTCCCGAGCGAACGGAGAGGGTGTAAAGCCCATCCTGCGGCTGAAGTGCGTCATAGGTATCGGGGCTGCGCAGGCTTGCTGCGACGATGCCCCAACGCGGATCCTGCGCCAGGACGTCGTCGACGTAGACCGCCTGGTGAGCGCGGTGAAAGGCGCCCACGCCGAGATGCACGATTCCCGTCGCGACCGCGCGGCGGTCGTAGCGCGGCCTTTCTACGGCACGCGGGAGATCATTGAGGTTCGCTTCGCTTAAGCGCTTCGACATGACATCCTCAATGGGCGGGTTGCTGCTTGGCGCGGGTAACGATCTGCGTCGGGTTGACGAAGCGCAGAGCGATCACGAGCCACACGAGCGTGGTGGCCATGTAGACCACGGCCATGGCGTCGATGGACTGAACCGCGCGGACACCCGCCGCGAAGACGGCATAATACAGCGCGACAACCAGCGTCTGACTCGTCGGGCCTGCCACGAGGAAGGTCAGCTCGAACATCGCGATGGTGCGCACAAGAACCAGCAGGAGCGCCGCGAGGATGCCCGGCAGCAGCAGCGGCAGGAGCACATGGATGAACAGCTTGAAGGTATTGGCGCCGAACACCCGGGCCGCCGCCTCAATCTTCGGGTCGATCTGCTCGATGAACGGGATCATGACGAGGATCACGAAGGGGACCGTCGGCACGAGATTGGCCACGACGACGCCCCAGAACGTGCCCGCCAGCCCGGTCCGGTACAGCACCGTTGCAAGCGGAATGCCGAAGGTGATCGGCGGGATCAGGAGCGGCAGCAGGAAAAGCAGAACCAGAATGCGCTTCCCAGGGAAGTCGCGCCGCGCAAGCGCATAAGCCGCCGTCACGCCGAGCAAGCCGGAGATCAGAACCACGACTCCCACCACCTGAAACGTCACGATCAGGATGTCCCAGAGCTGGAACTCGTTCCAGGCGGAGGAGTACCAGCGCGTCGTCCAGCCGACCGGCAGCCATGTGCCGAGCCAGCGCGTGGCGAAGGAGCTCGTGACCACGGTTGCGATCATGGCGAGCAGGTTGATAATGAAGAAGCCGACAACGCTCCAGACCGCCACGGCCCACAGCTTCGCGCCAATCGTCGTATCGCGGATCATGATGACGTCACCCTTTCGCGCCGGAGGCCGGGCCGCGGTAGAACAGCCCGCGGGACGCGAGCACCAGCACGACGATGGCGAGCTGGACGAAGCCCATGATCATCGCCACTGCGGAGGCCATGGAGTAATCGTATTCCTCGAACGCCGCCTGATAGGCCGCAATGGAGATCACGCGGGTCGTGCCTGCGGGCTCACCGAGCAGGACCGCCGATGGGAAGACCGAGAAGGCCTGCACGAAGGACAGGCAGAACGTGATGGCAAATCCCGGCATCAGGAGCGGCAGATAGATGTGAAGGAAACGCTGCCACGCGCTCGCCCCGAGCGTCGCCGCAGCCTGCTCGAGCGCCGGATCGATGCCGGTGACGTAGGACAGGGTCAGGAGAAACGTGAACGGGAATCCGGTGATCACGAGAGAGGCGAAAACGCCCCAGTAATTGTGCACGAGCCTCAACGGCTGATCGATGATCCCGAGGGTCACGAGAGTGCGGTTGAACCACCCTTGAGGCCCCAGATAATTCAACAAGCCTTCCGCGACCAGAACGGTGCCGAGGGTGATCGGCAGAACCAGGATCGTCGTCAGCAGGCGCTGGTGCCGCATGAGGCGCACGCGGAACGAGATCGGAACCGCAAGCAGCAGATTCAGCAGCGTGACGGGAATCGACAAAAGCAGCGTGTTGCCGATCGTGTCGTAAAGATAGGAATCGGAAAAGAAGCGCTGGTAATTGGCCAGCCATCCGCCGTTCTTGGGCTCGAACGAGAGGATGAAGCCGAAGGCGAAAGGATAAACGAAAAGCAGCAGACTGAAGATGGCGGCGGGAACCACAAGGAGGGTGACGGCGTCAAAGCCCCTCGCAGCCAGCCGCTGCCGCAGGCTGGGTCCGTGCTCGATATGCGTCGTGGGCGCAACGGCCTCCATCATTGCCTCCCCTTGATCGGCTCGGCGAAGACGAGAACCCGCTGATTGTCGGCCTGCAGATAAACGACCGAACCCAGCTCGACCGGCTGATGCGAGCGGAAGACGAAATCGAGACCGCCTTCGGAATGGGCCGTCCCCACGAACTCGCGGCCGCGATATTCGATGGTGTCGACCTTGACCTTCAATGCGTTCTCGCCGGGCTCGCCGAGAACCAGATCGTCCGGGCGGATTGCCGCGTAAGCGGTCGAGCCGACGGACAGGCTCTCGCGCGCGACGCCGCTGATCCGCGCGCCCTCCACATCGAGAAGCGCGCGGCCGTTATCGACGGAGACGACCTTGCCCTTCAGCTTGTTGCGGAAGCCCATGAAATCGGCGACATCGAGATGGGCCGGGGCATCATAGAGCTCCTTCGGCGTTCCCACCTGACGGATGACGCCGTCGCGCAGCACCACGATGCGGTCTGCAAGCGACAGGGCCTCGTCCTGATCGTGGGTCACGTAGATCGTTGTTGCCCCAAGCTCGTTGTGAATGCGCCGGATCTCAGCTCGCATTTCGAGACGCAGCTTCGCATCGAGGTTCGACAGCGGCTCGTCCATGAGAACGAGCGGCGGCTCGATGACGATGGCGCGGGCAATGGCCACGCGCTGCTGCTGGCCGCCGGAGAGTTGGCCCGGCAGCTTGTTCTCCTGGCCTTCGAGACGCACGAGGCTCAGGGCCTCGTTCACCTTGCGGTCGATTTCCGCTTTCGGCGTCCCGCGCATCTTGAGGCCGAAGCCGATGTTCTGACGCACGTTGAGGTGGGGAAAGAGCGCATAGTTCTGGAACACCATCCCGAACCCGCGCTCTTCCGGGCGCATCGTGTCGATCCGGCTCTTGTCGAGCCAGATCGCGCCGCCCGTGACGGGGAGAAGACCCGCGATGCAATTCAACGTCGTCGACTTGCCGCAGCCCGACGGTCCGAGCAGCGCGATGAACTCGCGCCGCTGGATCGTGAGAGAGACATCGCGAAGAGCGTTGAGCGCGCCGAACTCGCGTCTGACGCGATCAAGCCGAACTTCGTTGAACTGTGAAAGAGCTATGGTCATCGCGGGTCCTCAGGTTACTTGCGCTTCGCTCCGCCGATCTGCTCGTCCCACATGCGGAACGCCACTACCATCTGCTCCGGCTGGAGCGGCAGCTCGATCGGGTTCTCTGCGATCCACTTCTCGTATTCGGGGCGCCCGTACTCCTTGATCGCGGCCTGGCTTTCCGGCGGAGCCATGTCGAGGGTGACACCCTTCACCGCAGGACCGGGATAGAAGTATCCCTCGTCGTAGGTGTAAGCCTGCTGCTCCTTGGTGAGGAGGAAGTTCATCAGGTCGAGAAGAACGGCGATCTTCTCATTGGACAGGCCCTTCGGGATGCACATGTAATGCGCATCGGCCACCCAATGGAAACCTTTGAGCGCAGCGACCTTCGCCTCTTTCGGGACGACGCCGAGAACGCGCGGGTTGATGTCCCATCCCGTGGTGGAGACGGTCATGTCGCGCGAGCCTTCGCCGAGCTCCTTCATCACTGCGCCCGTGCCGGACGGGTAATATTCGATGTTCTGGCCGAGCTCCTTGAGATAGGCCCAGGTCTTGTCCCAGCCCTTCGCCGGATCCTGCGGATTGCTGTCTCCCAGGATGTAGGGAAGGCCCATGATGAAGGTGCGGCCGGGACCGGAATTCGCGGGACGCGCATAGATCAGGCGGTTCGGGTTCTCCTTGGTCCAGGCCAGGAGTTCCTCCGCGGTGGTCGGCACCTTCTTCACGCGGTCGGGCATGTATTCGAGGATCGGTCCCGACGGATAATAGGTAACGACGACGCCTTGGCCCTTGGCCAGCGTCTGCATCTTCGCGGCTGCCGGAAGATAGATGTCGTCGAGCTTCGGCAGAGCGCTCGCATGCTGCGCCATGACCTCCACCCAGAGCTTCTGCTCGATACCGGCGGACAGCGCATCCGTGCCGGTGAGCACGAGGTCGATATCGACACGGCCCGCGTCCTGCTGCGCCTTCAGCTTGCCCGCGAGTTCAGGCGCGGGAGCCTTGGTGAAGGTGATGCGGGAAACGAGATTGGGCTTCGCCTTGCGATAGTTCTCGATGGCTTTCTGGGTCAGCGCCAGATTGCCTGCGACGTCGATGATGTTGAGCGTCACAGGGCTGGTCGGCAGCGCCAGCTGCTGAGCAAAAGCTCGTCCGCCAACGGTGGCGAGCCCGGCGCCGGCGGCTACCCCGCCGACGAAGTTGCGTCTGGTGATCAGGTTCTTCATGGTCTTCCTCCCGTTCTGTGCAGCATGGCCGTCGAGGGCCATGCCCGTTCTCACAGCTTGTAGGCCTCCTTCGCGAGGCGATATGCGAGGTCGTAGGCCAGCTCGTGCGCTTCATCCTCATCGAGGCGGTGAGTCGTCACGAGATTGGCGAGATAGGCGCAGTCGACACGCCGGGCCACGTCGTGGCGCGCGGGGATCGAGAGATAGGCACGCGTGTCGTCATTGAAGCCGACGGTGTTGTAGAAACCCGCCGTCTCCGTGGTGAGCTCGCGGAAGCGGCGCATGCCCTCCGGCGCATCGAAGAACCACCAGGCCGGGCCGAGCTTCAGGATAGGATAGTGACCGGCGAGCGGAGCAAGCTCTCTCGAATAGCTCGTTTCGTCGAGCGTGAAGAGGATGACGCTCAGGTTCCGCTCATTGCCGAAGCGGTCGAGCAGCGGCTTCAGCGCTCCCACATAGTCGGTCTGCGAGGGAATGTCGGCGCCCATGTCGCGGCCGAAGCGGCTGTAAATCTGCTGGTTGTGATTGCGGAAGGAACCGGGATGGATCTGCATCACCATCCCATCCTCCACGCTCATGGCAGCCATCTCGGTAAGCATCTGGGCGCGGAACAATTCCGCGTCGCCAGGGCCTGCATCGCCTGTCGAGACACGGCGGAAAAGCGCTTCGGCATCCGCACGCGAGAGATCAGCCGTTCGGGCCGTCGGATGTCCGTGATCGGTGGATGTCGCGCCGTATTCGCGGAAGAAGGCGCGGCGCTTGCGATGCGCCTCCAGATAACCGCTCCAGGTCGACGTGTCGCAACCCGTGATCTCGCCGAAGCGCTCAAGGTTTTCCCGGAAACCGTCGAAATCCGGATCGACGACCGGATCCGGGCGGTAGGCCGTCACGACGCGCCCTCCCCAACCCGATTGACGAATAGTCTGATGGTGCTTCAGCGGGTCGAGCGGGCTTTCCGTCGTGGCGATGGCTTCGATGCGGAAACGTTCGAACAGCGCGCGGGGGCGGAACTCCGGCATGCGCAAAGCTTCATCGATACGGTTGTAATAAGCGTCGGCATTGTCAGCCGAGAGTCGCTCCGTGAAGCCGAAGAGCGTCGCGAAAGTATGATCAAGCCATGTGCGCGTGGGCGTGCCGCGGAAGAGGTGGTAATGCGCCGCGAAGCGACGCCAGATCGCGCGCGGGTCCTTCTCGACGGCGCCGCCGTCCTTGGTCGGGATACCGAGATCCTCGAGGCGCACGCCCTGGCTGTAGAGCATCCGGAAAATGTAGTGGTCGGGAATGACGAAAAGCGTCGCCGGATCGAGGAACGGCTCGTTCTCGGCATACCACCGGGGATCCGTGTGGCCATGCGGCGAGATGATCGGCAGATCCTTGATTCCCTCATAGAGCCTGCGCGCCACATCGCGCGCTGCAGGCTCTGCAGGAAATAGCCGGTCCGGATGGATCAGCATGGCGTTCTCCCTCGGCGCTTCAAGTCGGCCTTCGCCGGTCGCCTTCAAGTTTACGCAAGGAGAGTAGAGCGTTCTGAACGCCTTTGCAATGGTCTACTAGTATGGTAGTGTGCCACTTATGACTAAGAAACGCCCCCTCGCAAAGCTCGACGACGGCCGCGAACCGATGGCCCGGCAGGTCACACGCGCCCTGCGCCAGGCCATTGTGACGATGCAGATCGCCCCGGGGGAAATGCTGTCGGAACAAGATCTTGCGGAGCGATTCGGGGTCAGCAGGTCGCCTGTCAGGGAGGCCCTGATCAAGCTCAGCGAGGCCGGTCTCGTGCGGGTTCTCCCTCAACGCGGCACCCAGGTGGTCAAGATCTCGCGAGCGGGCGTCGAGGATGCGCGCTTCATTCGCGAAGCTGTGGAATGCGCGGTCGTGCGGGAAGCGGCGCTGAAGGCCACGCCCGTCATGCTGGCCGAGCTGAATGCCAGCCTCACACGGCAACGCCGCGTCCAGCGCTCCGCGTCGACGGAAGAGTTTCTCTCGCTCGACGAAGAGTTTCACCGGCTGCTTGCCGAGACGGCAGGCCGCCCCAAGGCATGGCGCATGATCGAGGACGTCAAGCCGCAGATGGACCGTGTGCGCTTTCTCGACATGGCGAAGGCCGTGCCGCGCCATGTGGTTCTCGCCCAACACGTGCTCATTGTGAATGCGATCAAAGAGAAGGACCCGGTGGCGGCAGAGGCGGCGATGCATCAGCATCTGAGCGAAATCCTACGCTCGCTGCCGGAGCTCGCCGAGCAGCATCCGCACCTCTTCGAGCCTGAAACCGTAGCCTCAGCGGAAGTTCTCAGCGCATGAGCACAGCTGTGCATCGTCGGAAGGACTGACCATGCTGGACAAGCCGACACAGGCACCGCGGATCGTGCGCCTTCATGAACGCGACAATCTCGTCGTCGCCGTCGATGCCATCATGCCTGGCGCGGTCGTGCATGGCGTGACGGCCAGGGAGCGCATTCCGAAAGGCCATAAGATCGCGGTTTCTCCGATTGCCGTAGGTGAGCCGATCTTCAAGTTCGGTCAGATCATCGGCTTCGCGTCGAAGCCTGTCGAACCGGGCGAGTGGCTGCATGAGCACAACATCGAGATGCACGCCTTCGCCCGCGACTGGCATTTTGCCGAGGACGCGAGGCCCACTCCCCTTCTGCCGGCCGAGCAGCAGGCGACGTTTCAGGGCTATCGGCGCGCGAACGGAACGGTCGGCACCCGCAATTACCTTGCGATCCTCACCAGCGTGAACTGCTCGGCCTCCGTCGCCCGCTTCATCGCGCGGGAAGTCGAGCGCTCCGGCATGCTCGACGATTATCCCAACATCGACGGCGTCATTCCGCTCGTCCATGGCACGGGATGCGGCATGGACCAGAAAGGCGAAGGGGCCGACATCCTCAAGCGCACGCAATGGGGTTATGCCTCCAATCCCAACATGGCCGGCGTGCTGATGGTCGGCCTGGGATGCGAGGTGTTTCAGATCGGCCGGTGGAAAGAGATCTACAATATCCAGGAGAGCGACACCTTCCGCTCGCTCACCATTCAGGATACCGGCGGCACGCGCAAATCCGTCGAAGCGGGCGTTGCCGCGATCCGCGACATGCTCCCGCTCGCCAATCGCTTCGAGCGCGAGACGGTGCCCGCCTCCGAACTGATGCTCGCCCTGCAATGCGGCGGATCGGACGGATATTCTGGCATCACGGCCAATCCGGCATTGGGCGCTGCCGTCGATATTCTCGTGCGGAACGGCGGCACCGCAATCCTGTCGGAGACGCCCGAGATCTACGGCGCGGAGCATCTCCTCACCCGCCGCGCGGCCACGCGCGAGATCGGCGAGAAGCTCGTCGACCTCATCGGCTGGTGGGAGGAATATACCGCGCGCAACAGGGGCGAGATGAACAACAATCCCTCGCCCGGGAACAAGGCGGGCGGCCTCACCACGATCCTCGAGAAGTCGCTGGGAGCCGCGGCCAAAGGCGGCACGACCACGCTCACCGACGTCTATCGCTATGCGGAACCCGTCACCACGAAGGGCTTCGTGTTCATGGATACGCCCGGCTACGATCCCGTCTCCGCGACAGGACAGGTGGCAGGCGGCGCGAACATCCTGTGCTTCACCACCGGACGCGGCTCGGCCTATGGCTGCAAGCCCACGCCTTCGATCAAGCTCGCCACTAACACCGATATCTATCGCCGCATGATCGACGACATGGATATCAATTGCGGCGACATCCTCGATGGCGTTTCGATTGCCGAGAAGGGCCAGGAAATCTTCGACACGATCCTGAAGGTCGCCTCGGGCGAGCGCTCGAAATCGGAACTTCTCGGATATGGCGATGCCGAATTCCTGCCCTGGCAGATCGGCGCGGTGATGTAAGCAACCCAAACGTTCAATGTCAGAGCCGGCCCACGAATTCGGCTCCTCTTTTAAGGTGATCCCATGGAACAGACCTGGCGCTGGTTCGGCCCCGACGATGTCGTTCAGCTTCCGCATATTCGTCAGACAGGCGCGACGGGGATCGTCACGGCCCTGCACCACATCCCCTACGGCGTCGTGTGGAGCGTGGACGAGATCGAAAAGCGCAAGTCCGAAATCGCGGCGGATCCCTCGCTGGGACTGCGCTGGAGCGTTGTCGAGAGCCTGCCGATCCATGAGAACATCAAGATCGGCGAAGGCGACCTCACGCCCCTCTTCGACAATTACCGCCAGTCGCTGCGCAATCTCGCACAATGCGGCATCACGACGGTGTGCTACAACTTCATGCCGGTGGTCGATTGGACACGCACCGAACTCGCCCACCCTCTTCCGGGAGGCGGAACCGCCCTGCGGTTCAACGCGCATGAATATGCGGCATTCGACTGCTTCATGCTGCAGCGGCCGGGTGCGGAGGACGAACAATCCTCTGAAGTCATGGCGCGCGCGAAGGAATGGTTCGACCGCTCCTCGGATGCAGACCGCAACAAGCTCCTGTCCAACATCATGGCTGGCCTGCCCGGCGCCTACGACCGCTACGACATTCCCGGCCTGCGTGCCATGCTTGCGCGCTACAAGGACATCGATGCCGCTGGCCTGCGCGAAAATCTGGCGCGCTTCCTGCGTGAGGTGATTCCCGTCGCCGAGGAAGTGGGCATCCGCATGTGCATCCATCCGGACGATCCGCCGCGCTCGCTGATGGGACTGCCGCGCATCGTGTCGAATGCGGACGATCTCGCCTTCATCGTCAGCGCTGTCGATGCTCCTGCAAACGGCGTCACGCTGTGCAGCGGCTCTCTGGGCGCCAATCCCGCCAACGACGTGCCGGCCATCGCGCGGCGCTTTGCGGACCGCATCTGGTTTGCGCATCTGCGCAATGTCGCCAAGGAGCCGGACGGCTCCTTCATGGAGGCGGACCACCTCGGCGGCGACACCGACATGGTGGCGGTCGTCACCGCCCTGCTGGAGGAGCAGAAGCGGCGCAAGGAGGCGGGCGACTCGCGCTGGCGCATCCCCATGCGGCCGGACCATGGGCACGAATTGCTAGACGATGTGGGCAAGCCCACTCACCCCGGATATCCGGCCATAGGACGCCTCAAAGGGCTCGCCGAGCTGCGCGGCGTGATGACGGCTGTGTCGTCACTGAAAAATCTTCCGCTGTAAGCGAATGGCGCTCTTCGGAGCGCCATATCGAAACGGCCGATGAGACAGACATTTCGTTCTTTATATCGAACTTTTCCGTTGACAAGGACGCATTGAGCGCTTCTTCTCGCCCAGGAATTTCACCTGAGGAGAGAGAACAATGCTTCACAAGCACCGGATTGCGCTGGCAGCGGGAATAGGCGCCCTGTCCATGGCCACCCTGCCCGCTTCCGCGCAGAATGCGGACGCGATCTCCGACGGCGTCGTCAAGATCGGCGTGCTGAACGATCAATCCGGCATCTATGCGGACATGGCGGGCTCAGGCTCGACCATCGCTGCCCAGATGGCCGTGGAGGATTTCGGCGGCAAGGTGCTCGGCAAGCCCATCGAGGTCGTGGCCGGCGATCACCAGAACAAGCCGGATGTGGGCTCCGCCGTCGCCAACCGCTGGATCGACGTGGACAAGGTGGACACCATCGTCGACCTGCCGACCTCCTCCGTGATGCTGGCGATCCAGGAGATCGGACGGCAGAAGAACCGCCTCGTCATCGCTTCCACCGGCGGCTCGTCGGACTTCACCGGCAAGTTCTGCTCTCCGGTCGGCATCCACTGGACCTATGACACCTATGGGCTCGCGGTCGGCACCGGCCAGCCTCTGGCGAGCCGCGGCCCATGGTATTTCCTCACCGCGGATTATGCCTTCGGCCACGCTCTTGAGCGCGACACATCAGAAGCCGTCACCAAGGCGGGCGGCAAGGTGGCCGGTGGCGTAAGGCACCCGCAGGGCAACCACGACTTCTCCTCGTTCCTTCTTCAGGCGCAAAGCTCGGGCGCGAAAATCGTCGGCATCGCCAATTCCGGCGCCGACACCGTGAACGCCATCAAGCAGGCGCACGAATTCGGCCTCACGAGTTCGGGCGTGCAGCTCGCGGGCCTCTACATGCACATCACCGATGTCCACGCCATCGGCCTCGAGCAGGCGCAGGGCCTTCTGATGACGCAGGCCTTTTACTGGGACCTCAACGACGAGACGCGCGCTTGGTCGAAGCGCTTCTACGAGCGTCACAAGGCCATGCCGACCATGGGTCAGGCAGGCGTCTACTCGTCGCTCATCCACTACTTCAAGGCCATCGAAGCAGCTGGCACGGACGAGGCGCAGGCTGTCGCGAAGAAGATGAAGGAGCTTCCGGTGAACGACTTCTTCGCCAAGAACGGCAAGGTTCGCGAAGATGGCCGCATGGTCCACGATCTCCATGTGTTCGAAGTGAAGAAGCCGGAAGAGTCACGCGAGCCTTGGGACTACCTGAAGCTCGTTCGCACCATACCGGGCGATCAGGCTTTCCGCCCTCTGTCGGAAGGCGAGTGCCCTCTCGTGAAGGCCAGTCAGTAACAACATGGCGCAGGGCTGTCTCGCAAGGCAGCCCTGCGCTCGTTCGATGACCATCTTATTGCTAAGCCCGAACACCCAAGACGGGCCTCTTGGCTTTTGCTAGAATTGGGCCTTGAGAAAACCATCGGCAGATTTCAGGGGAAACGCTCGTGACTTCGACCGCTTACGACACGAACCTCGACAAGAACCCGGCGAATTACCAGCCGCTGACGCCCCTCGTCTTTCTGGAGCGCGCAGCAGATGTTCACCCTGAGCAGACGGCCATCATCCATGGCTCCTTGAAGCGCAGCTACCGTGATTTCTACGCCCGTTCGCGTCGTCTTGCCTCAGCCTTGAGCCGGCGCGGCATCGGACGCGGCGACACGGTGTCGGTGGTGCTGCCCAACACGCCGGCCATGCTCGAATGTCACTACGGCGTGCCGATGGCGGGAGCGGTGCTCAACACGCTCAACACCCGCCTCGATGCGAAGATCATCGCTTTCTCCCTGGAGCATAGCGAGGCGAAGGTTCTGATCACGGACCGTGAGTTCTCAAGCGTCGTGAAGGCTGCTCTCGAACTCTCCGCCGTGAAGCCGCTCGTCATCGATTATGACGACCCGGAATTTTCCGGCGCGGGCGAGCGCCTGGGCGAAATCGAATACGAGGACTTCATCGCCGAGGGCGATCCTGATTTCGCCTGGACCCTGCCGAACGACGAGTGGAACGCCATCACCCTGAACTACACCTCCGGCACGACGGGCGATCCGAAGGGCGTGGTCTATCACCATCGCGGCGCTTATCTGCTCGCCCTGGGCAACATCGTCACCAGCGCCATGAGCCAGCATCCCGTCTATCTGTGGACGCTGCCCATGTTCCACTGCAACGGCTGGTGCTTTCCGTGGTCGCTGTCGATTGTCGCCGGAACGCATGTATGCCTTCGCGCCGTGCGTGCGAAGCCGATGTACGATGCGATCGCCGATCACAAGGTGACTCATCTGTGCGGCGCACCCATCGTCATGTCGACACTGCTCAACGCACCTTCAGGTGAAAAGCGCAGCCTGCCGCATACGGTCCGCTTCATGACGGCGGCGGCTCCTCCGCCCGAAGCGGTGCTGGCGGCCATGAAGTCGGCCGGGTTCGACGTCACGCATCTCTATGGCCTCACGGAAGTCTATGGCCCTGCCGTCGTGAACGAATGGCATGAGGATTGGAACACTCTGTCGCCGGAGGAATACGCGGCGAAGAAAGCCCGTCAGGGTGTGCGCTATCCGGTTCTGGAGGCTCTCGACGTGCTCGACCCGGACACGATGCAGCCTGTGCCGGCAGACGGCAAGTCACTGGGCGAAGTCATGTTCCGCGGCAACGTGGTGATGAAGGGTTATCTCAAGAACCCCACCGCCACCGAGAAGGCTTTCGCGGGAGGCTGGTTCCATTCCGGCGATCTCGGCGTGAAATATCCCGACGGTTATGTTCAGCTCAAAGACCGCTCGAAGGATATCATCATCTCAGGCGGCGAAAACATCTCCTCCATCGAGGTGGAGGATGCGCTCTACAAGCATCCGGCGGTCCAGGCCGTCGCCGTCGTTGCGAAGCCGGACGAGAAATGGGGCGAAACGCCCTGCGCCTTCGTGGAGCTGAGGCCCGACCGATCGGCATCCGCAGAGGAACTCATCGCATGGTGCCGTCAGCACCTCGCCTCCTACAAATGCCCGCGCACGGTGATCTTCACCGAGCTGCCGAAAACATCCACCGGCAAGATCCAGAAATTCCAGCTGCGCGAGATGGCGCGCGCTCACGCGGGAACCGATTGAGAGCGGGCGAGCTCAGCGCCCCTTCCACTCGGGCTTGCGCTTGCCGATAAAGGCGTCGATGCCTTCGGCCGCATCCTCGGCCATCATGTTGCAAGCCATCACCTGCCCCGCATAGGCATAAGCCTCCTCCAGGCTCATGCTGCGCTGGCGTGCGAACATGGCCTTTCCTGTGCGGATCGCGACCGGACTCTTGGAGCAGATATCCGATGTCAGCGAAGCAACAGCCGCATCGAGTTCGGCATCCGGCGATACGCGGTTGATCAAGCCGTAGGAGAGCGCATCGCTGGCCGAGACGAAACGCCCTGTGACCAGCATCTCGAAAGCCTGCTTGGGCGCGACATTGCGGGAGAGCGCCACCGCCGGCGTGGAGCAGAACAGGCCGACATTGATGCCGGAGACCGCGAATGTCGCGCTCTGTGCGGCAACGGCGAGATCGCAGGATGCAACAAGCTGACACCCCGCAGCAGTTGCCATGCCATGCACGCGGGCAATCACTGGTACAGGAAAGTTCACGATGCTCTGCATCACCCGACCGCAGCGCTGGAACAGGTCCTCGTAATATTCCTGACGCGGGTTCGCGCGCATCTGCTTGAGATCGTGCCCCGCGCAGAAGGCTTTTCCCGCGGCTGCGATCACGAGGCAGCGCACGCTCTCGTCGGCGGCAAGCTCGTCCAGATTCTGCTGCAGTGCGTGCAGCATCTCTTCCGACAACGCGTTGTACTGACCCGGCCTGTTCAACGTCAGAGTGACGACGCCCTCGTTCTCCTCGCGGATCAGGATGGGGTCATCGGAAACGATCTGCTGTGCGCTCATGGGTCATCTCTCCTGCCCTATCATAATTAGGCACGTTGTCCGACGGTGCCAAGCCGAATAAGCTGCACCGCAGAAAAGCCGCATTCAACGACAGAAGGAAGCTCCATGACCGACGCCCCCATCAGCCGCTTCCCGACGCCGGAGATTTCCGACCTGCCGGACGACATCCGCACCCGCATTCTCGCGGTACAGGAGAAGTCGGGTTTCGTTCCGAACGTCTTTCTTGTTCTGGCCCGTCGCCCGGACGAATTCCGCGCGTTCTTCGCCTATCACGACGCTCTGATGGACAAGCCGGGCAACCTCACCAAGGCCGAGCGCGAGATGATCGTGGTGGCGACGAGCAACGCCAACCAGTGCCAATACTGCGTCGTCGCTCATGGGGCGATCCTGCGCATCCGGGCCAAGAACCCGCTGATCGCCGATCAGGTGGCCATCAATTACCGGAAGGCCGACATCACCGACCGCCAGAAGGCGATGCTCGATTTCGCCATGAAGGTCGCCTTCGAAGCCCACGCCGTTGGCGATGCCGATCTCGCCGCTTTGAGCGCCCACGGCTTCAGCGAAGAGGATGCCTGGGACATTACTGCCATCGCCGCTTTCTTCGGCATGTCGAACCGTCTGGCCAACGTCACCAACATGCGGCCCAACGACGAGTTCTATATGCTTGGCAGGGCGTGAAGAGGCGCGAAATCCCATGGAGCGACAGAAAGCGAGACGTCGCAGCAACTGCGCTGCATCGCTTCGACTCTGTCGGTCCTTTTCGTCTTACTATCATTCAGAACATCTTCTCGCAGGATATAGGGCTGGTATACGATGCTCAGGTTGAATTCTGGCGGGAGAGAGCCTGTGCCCGAGGATGCGATTGAAGCCGTAGCCCATGCCTTGTACCAAGCTCAGGAATGCGCACGAGGATGGGAGCGTGAGCCCGATCTGCTCAAGGCCAAGTTCCGCAAAACCGCCCGCGCCGCCATAGAGACCCTGGATGCGCACCGGCAGCCTTCCTTCACCGGCGACATCCCTCCCCTCATCATCACGCAGGACATCGTCAGCGCCCGAGAGGCTCTCCTGTACTCCCCGGATGTGAGCGCCCTGTCGCTTCCCGGTCAGCAGACATGCAGGGTTGTGCTGCATGGCCCCGACATGAAGATCGGCGCCGCGAACGAAGCTTTCTTCAAGGCGGCCGGCCGCGGAGGATTTCTGGGACTACCGGCTCATGAGGCGTTTCCGGAATTGAAGGATCAGGGGTACCTCCAGTTGCTGGATCAGGTCTTTCAAACCAGAAAGTCGTTTCTCGGGCTGATGATGCCGATCCTGTTTCAGTCGCGAAGAGGAGCCCCGCTGGAGGAGCACATCACCGACTTCGTCTACAGGCCGATCGTGAATGAGGCCGGACAAGCAACGGGCCTGTTCATCGAGAGCCATGACCGGACCGAATGGGCGCGAGCCTGAGCAATCTAAGCCCCGCCAAGCCCCAATGATGTGGATGGTTCCGGATGCGCTGCAGGGGCATGATGCGCTCGACGATTCCTGTCTGTGGCATATGCGGCGCAACATCTGTTGAGGACTGGAAAGGTGCAGCCAGAAATCTTCCGAATTGAGCACCCAAGCTGAGTTCTATAGCCTCTGCTTATCGGAAACTCGCGAACGATTGTCTCACGTGCGTGGGGGCTGCGGCGGAGGTTCCACCCGGTCAACTTGCATCGACACCGTGATGGTCAGCACCCTCTGACGGTGTTCGTTCCTGACCTCGACAGTGATCTCACGAGCGTCACCTGTTGGCAGCCGGTCCCGCCCGATCTCAGCCGCCGTGCAGGCCGCCTCGTGCTCGGCAGCATCGAGACCGTCGAACTCAAGCCCCTCCTCATCAGGGATGAACCTCGCTCCTTCACGCACATCGAAGTAGAACCGAGGCATTGTTCTTCCTTGAATAACAAAGATGAATTTAGACTTATAGACCTGAATGCGAAGTTTAAAGCCTCGCATCACATAAATCATATCAAGGCATAGATTTATGTGATACAAGAAAATTATTATCAGCAATCGAACCTTGGCGCTGATACCTGAGAGAGACGTGCGCTCCCGCCTGCAACAGGAGGAGTGTTACATGCACACTTCTTTCCACCGATACAATCCGATGATCCGCAAGCTGGAGAGCATCTTCAAGCTTACCGAGGACGAGCGCCAGGCGCTTGAGAACCTGCCGATGCAGGTTGCCGTGATCAAGGACGATCAGGATATCGTGCGGGAGGGCGACTGCCCCTCCCGGTCATGCCTGATCCTGAGCGGCTTTACCGCGACCTACAAAATCACTGCAGGCGGCAAGCGCCAGATCGTCGCCTTCGGCATTGCCGGTGACATTCCGGATTTGCAGAGCCTGCACCTGAAGGTCCTCGACATCAGCCTCACCACCCTCACCCCGTGTCAGGTTGGGTTCATCACCCATGAAGCCCTGCGTGACATCTGCACCCGTTATCCGCGCATCGCAGCCGCTTTCTGGCGCGAGACCCTGGTTGAGGGGGCTATCTTCCGGGAATGGGTGACCAATGTCGGACGCCGGGAAGGCTATAACCGGATGGCTCATATGCTGTGCGAGCTGTTGGTGCGCCTCAGAGTGGTGGGTTTGGCGGAGGACCATACCTGCGACTTGCCGATTACCCAGAGCGAGTTTGCCGATGCCCTCGGCGTCACGACGGTTCACGTCAATCGTGTCCTGCAGCAGCTTCGGGCCGACGGCCTGATCAAGCTGAAGGGGGACCGGTTGAACATTCCCGACTGGGACAGGTTGAAGGAGGCGGGCGAGTTCGACCCCGCCTATCTGCACTTGGAGAACAATCAGGCCGCCGCATGACGCTCACTCTTCAGCCCATCGGCGTTGCGACCGGCTTTGACGAGGAAGGCATGATGGTCCTCGATGAGCAGCAGCGGCTGGTGGCGGTGCTGGTGCACATCTCAGACGAGAACGAGGTGGCACCGGGGCAGTGGTATCTGGAAGCAGGCTTTGGCCGATTGGATGGGATCGACCACCCCGCTTTTGCTGATCTGGACGCCGCCCAGGAGTGGATCAACCAGCGCCTCCTGAAAGGATAGTAGCCGCTTCCGGCTCAATAAACGGCCTTTCGCGGAATCGCGTGGAGCATTCTCGACCCTTGCTCGTGAGGAAAGGGAGAATGAGGCCTATCCAGCGCGGCTGCCGCCCATGTCTCCGAACTTCAGGTTTCACCGAGCGACCATAGTAGGAGCATTTGGACCATCCTAATAAGGAGGCTGTGCTGTTCGCAGTCCACCTCTGCGTTCTGATGATCATGACGTTTACCAGCGTCAGCCATGCCGGATCTAAACGGGCTGGTCCTGCGCAAAAGCCCAAGCGTATCAGGGAACGCCCTGCTTCTGCCCACAGCACTCATCAGGCTCATGGAACATTCAGCCGCCAGGGCGCGATAAGCCCATGACACCAATCACAAGAGCTTGGACGAAGTGGAGCGCTACACGAAGGAGGCTGGGCAGATCCTTTTGGCCCAACAGGCCATGGCTCCCGTGAGCACAAAGCCAAAACCGCGGATGTCAAACCGCAATAAAAATCAAATATTTAAAAGTAAGATGGTGGGCCCGGCAGGACTCGAACCTGCAACCAGACCGTTATGAGCGGCCGGCTCTAACCATTGAGCTACAGGCCCTTCAGGGAAGGCTTGACATCATCTAGCCGAGGGAGAGGCGTTCGTCACCCCTCTTCTCTGGCCCAATTCACGCCTGTTTGCTTCCGTTGGGCCAAAACGGGGAGCGAGCATCCGGAACATGGGGTGAGATCGCACGAACCGTCGGTGACGGCCTACCTCCCCTGTCCTGGGCGTTTCATCCCCGTAGCGCCCTTAGGGCATTGAGGATCACTGCGACGTCGATGGCTTCTTGGATCAGGGCGCCCTCCACGGGGGTCAGATACCCCAACGCCGCCACGATCATTCCCACCACGGACAGGCCGATCCCGGCATAGACGCTCTGGAGGGCGATCCGCCGCGACCGGCGTGCGGTCTGGACTGCTCCGAGGATCTTGTCGAGCTGGTCGACGAGCAGCACGACGTCGGCCGCCTCGGCGGAAGCCGCTGCTCCCTTGGCGCCCATGGCGACTCCGAGGTCGGCGGCGGCAAGGGCCGGAGCGTCGTTCACCCCATCCCCGATCATCATTACCGGCCCATGCCGCCGTTCTGCCTGAACGATGGCGATCTTCCGGTCAGGCGTCAGATCCGCGTGGACGGCATCGAGGCCGAGTTCCGCCGTGACCTCGTCGGCAACCTCCCGGCGGTCTCCCGTCGCCAGGACGATCCGCCCGATTCCCGCTTGCCGAAGGTTCTGGATCAGGTCCTCCGTCCCCGAGCGCAGACGGTCGGCGAGGACCAGAAGTCCGGCCGCGCGCCCGTCGACAGCCACCGCGACCAAGACCGCTCCCATCGGGTGGTCCCCTTTGGCAAAGGCTGCTCCGGCGCCTGGAGCGCGCGCGGCGACAAAGTGGATGCCGCCAACCGCCACCCGGCGCCCCTCGACGCATCCCTCCACCCCCTCACCCGGGACCTCCTCGACATTCGTGGGCACGAAAAGACCGAGGCTGCGCGCTTCCGCCTCCCGGACAAGGGCATGGGCGATGACGTGCTTGGAGGCTTGATCCAGCGACGCGGCGAGTTGAAGGACCTCATCGGGAGGCAGGTCGGCGAGCGGCCGGACCTCGACCACCTCGGCCTGCCCGTGCGTGAGGGTGCCGGTCTTGTCGATGACAAGGGCCCGCACCCGGGCCAGCGTCTCCAGCGCCTTGCCGCCCTTCACCAGCACACCGGCCTTGGCCGCGCGCGACACGCCCGAGACGATGGCGACCGGCACCGCGAGGATGAGCGGGCACGGCGTCGCGATCACCAACACGGCCAGGGCCCGTATGGGATCCCCGCTCCAGAGCCAGGCTCCGCCTGCGATCAGAAGGGTCAAGGCCAGGAACCAGATGGCGAACCGGTCGGCCATGCGCGCCATGGGCGCCTTTGAGCGCTGCGCCGCCTCGATCAGGCGAACGATGCCGGCATAGGTGCTCTCCGCGGCGCGATGGGTGGCCTTCAGGTCGAAAGCGCCGCCGACATTCGTCACGCCGCTCAGAACGGGCTCTCCAGCCCCCCGTTGCACGGGAAGCGACTCCCCGGTCAGCGCCGCCTGGTCGAGCACCGCCACCCCATCGGCGACCGTTCCGTCCACGGGCACCACGTCGCCCTGGCGAACCAGCAGCAGATCCTGGGGTGCAATGGCGTCGAGAGGAACCTCCTCAAGCCGGCCATTGCGGTGGCGGATAGCGGTTCGCGGCACGCGGGACAGAAGAGCCGTCATCTCGCGATTGGCGCGGCGCTCGGCAAAGCTCTCCAGGTATTGTCCACCCGCATACATGAGCGCAACCACGACGGCCGCGAGATGCTCCCCGAACGCAAGCGCGCCGGTCATCGAGAGCGCCGCGACGATGTCGAGCCCTACATCCCCTCGCCTGAGGCTTGCTACGATATCGATCAGAAGGGCCGCCAGGACCGGCACGGTCGCCACGGCCCAGATCGGTCCGGACCATGGCCCGTATCCGGCAAGGTGCGCGATGAACCCCGCGACCAGCCCCAACGCGGGCAGGATCACCAGGATCGGGCGCACCAGCCTGTGGAGCTTGTGCAGGGACGGCATGCCTGGAGCATCGGAAAGGCGAAGCCCGGTGGAGGGCGAAGGCTGGGTTCTCTCAGAGCCGTGCATCAGCAGAAGTCCATGGGGTGGCAGGCATAGTGGGGTCATGCGCAGCGCACATCAACCAAGGAGAATCCCGGAGGATTCCAGGCCCGCCTATAAAGCGAAGCGCGACCTCGCCCGCAGCATGGACGAGGGAGAGACTGGCGCCCCGCTGCTTCGACGCGGGATATTGTCTGCCCATCGCCGGAGAAAGCCTGGCTCGGCGCCCTATACCCTGGGGGAACGCGAAAGGCCTGCTCTCCCTCACGGAGCCTTGGCCGATGCCGCAGGAGGAATGCGATGGGATTGCTGGTGGATGGGGTTTGGCAGGACCAGTGGTACGACACGAAGAGCACCGGCGGACGCTTCGTGCGCAAGTCCGCTGCCTTCCGGAACTGGGTCACCGCCGATGGCTCGCCGGGGCCGACGGGTACGGGAGGGTTCAAGGCCGAGGCCGGGCGCTACCATCTCTATGTGTCCCTCGCGTGCCCCTGGGCGCATCGCACTCTCATCCTGCGCAAGCTCAAGGGACTGGAGGAGATGATCGGCCTGTCCGTCGTGCACTGGCGCATGATGGAGGACGGCTGGACCTTCGAGAATGGACCCGGCGTCATCCCCGATCCGATTCATGACGCGCGATATCTGCACCAGATCTACACGGCGGCGGATTCCTCCTACACGGGCCGCGTGACGGTGCCGGTGCTGTGGGACAAGGCGAACGGCACCATCGTCAGCAACGAATCCGCCGAGATCATCCGCATGTTCAACTCGGCCTTCGACCCCATCGGCGCGAAGTCCGGTGACTACTATCCGCCAAGCCTGCGCGGCGAGATCGACGCCTGGAATGCGCGCATCTACGACAACGTGAACAATGGCGTCTACAAAGCGGGATTTGCCACGACGCAGCATGCCTATGAAGAGGCCATTCATCCGCTGTTCGAGACGCTGGATGCGCTCGATGCGCATCTTGCTTCACGGCGCTATCTCTGCGGGAGCACATTGACCGAAGCGGATATCAGGCTCTTCACCACTCTGGTGCGGTTCGACCCCGTCTATTTGGGCCACTTCAAATGCAACCTTCGCCGGATCGAGGATTATCCGAACCTGTCGGGATACTTACGCGATGTGTATCAAACGGGCGGCATCGCAGAGACGGTGAACATGCTGCACATCAAGGGCCACTATTACGAGAGCCACAGGAACATCAATCCAACCGGCATCGTGCCGCTCGGACCCATTCTCGATCTCGACGCGCCGCATGGGCGCGACGCGCTTCAAGGCCGGTAAACTTCGATCTCTTCCTGAAAGCCTTCGACGGCGTGTACGCCGAGCGTGTGGGGGTTGCCCCACAGATGCTCCACGAAAGGCTTGGACATGAGCAGAGGCTCGCCGAGCCGCTTGTTGAGATCGGCGATGCGGCTTGCAAGATTCACGTCCCGGCCGATCACGGTGAAGTCGAGGCGCTGGCCCGAGCCCACATTGCCGTAGGCGGCATCGCCGTGATGCAGCGCGAAGCCCACATTGATCCGCACCGGAAACCGCCCTTCGCTGTTGGCGGCTTCGATGCGTCGCAGGGCCTTCGTGGCCGCGGTCAGGGCGGATTGCGCAGCGCCGCCCGTATCGTCGCCGCGGTCGCGCATGATGGCGAGAAGCCCGTCGCCCAGATACTTCAGCACCTCGCCGCCTTCATCCTCGATGGGAGGCACGAGGCAGTCGAAATAATTGTTCAGCAGTTCCACCGCGCTCTCGGGGCTCAGCGAGGAGGAGATGCGCGTATATTCACGCATATCCGCAAAGAGAATCGCGGAGCGGATGCGCGTGACCTGACCGCGCTGGATGGCACCGGAGAGAATGGCCTTGTGCGGATCGTCGCCCACATAGATCCGCAGCACCTCGTCGAGACGGTTGCTGGTGGCGCGCAGTTCGGTCACGAGGGCGAAGGACGGGATGACGAGCCGAAGGATCGTCAGGTCCTGCCAACCGAATCCCTGAGGCGAGCGCGTCGCGAAAGAGATCGCGTTCTCCGCGCCGTTGGTGAAGCGGATCGGGATCGTGAGATAATGCCGGTATCCCGCTTCCTTCAACTCGGGAATGACCGGGAAGAGGTCGTCGGGCGTCTCGGCAAGATCGAGGAAGAGCCACTCGCCCGTGCGGTTCACATGAGCGAAGGGGCTTGCCTGATAGATCGCCTCGCGGCGGTCGCCATGGGGCAGATAGCGGACGATCGTCCCCTCCTCCCGGGTCCAGAACCGCCCGATCCCGGCATATTCCGAATGCAACGCCTCGATGGCGGAGACGGCCCGGTCGACGGGAATGCCAAGGTCGATCAACCGATAGAGGAATCCGCTCAAGACCTCATTCGCATCCTCCATGCGGGCGGCCGTGGTCACGAGCCAGTCCCGCAGGGCGATGACGCGCGGCAGCGTCTCCGCATCGAGGCTGCGGGCGAGGGACAGGAGGTCGTCCGGAAGAGCTGCCAAAGGAGAAACCGTCATCATAAGGCCAAGGTGTGTTGTCCCCACGGTTCCTGCAAGGCACGGGGGCGCATGACTTGAGAAAAGATGCTATGCGCCTCAAAAGGGCAATCATTTGACAAGAGCCCCTGTCGTCAGAGAGCCGGACCATGCCAAGCATCGATACGCTGTTCGTCACCAAGATCTACCGGGCCGAAATGACCGGCACGAAAGCCGAGAGCCGCAACGCGGAACTCGAAGCCGCCTGCCTGTCCATCGCCGAGGATGACGAGGCCGGCCAGCGCTGGTGCGAGAAGCACGGCTATCCGGGCTACACGTCCTATGCCTCCTTGAACGACCTGCCCTGGCGCGTGCCGGTGTTCGGCGATCTTCTGAAGGATCTCGACAAGCATGTGGCGGCCTTCGCAAAGGAACTCGAGTTCGACCTTCAGGGCCGCAAGCTGGTGATGGACAGCCTGTGGATCAACATCCTACCGCCCGGCGGCATCCATACGTCCCACATCCACCCTCATTCGGTGATCAGCGGCACCTATTACGTGACAATCCCGGAAGGCGCGAGCGCGCTCAAGCTTGAGGATCCGCGCCTCGGCTTCATGATGGCGGCCCCGCCGCGCAAGGCCAAGGCCAAGCCGGAGAACCGCCAGTTCGCCTATATGAAGCCCGTGCCCGGAACGGTGCTGCTCTGGGAAAGCTGGCTGCGCCACGAGGTGCCGCTGAACGAGGCCGAGAGCGAACGCATCAGCATCAGCTTCAACTATTCCTGGCAGTAAGGCCCAGCAATCCAGGCAGGATGAGCCTTTCGCGATCTGTTCCTGCCGCACGACTCCGATGCCTCGATCAACCCACCCTGAATCAAGGCCTCACCGAAGAGGGCTCGTCGGTGCGTTTCGGCCTGGGTCGAGCGCAACCGACGCCAAATCTTGAGTTCGCATTCAGGGGCTCGCAACGGAGTTCTGAGGTGAGGAAACTGCTGCCGGAGACAAGTTTCTATGTTGCGGCGCGTTGAACTCGCGGCCGCCGCTCAGGTGTGAAAAGAGCGACGGAAGAGTTTTGTTGAGCAGCCAAGCTGCCGCGAACGATATGGCAATGGTCACGAACGTCGTGCCGAAATAGTTCATGATCAGACCGGCATCTCCTTCAGGCGGCAGAAGTGCAGCAAGGCCGTCCTTGACGAAATGATTCAGCGGCCAGTGAATGGCGTGCAGGAAGAATGCAAGCGCGCCCCAGGTCACGATCTGTCTTCCGATGAAGGTTCGCATCAGGAACGGCGCGCACCCCCAGAAGGCATAGACGCCAAGCAGCCGCATCAAACGCGTCATGGGTTCCAACACAACATAGCCGAATGCGGTGTCCTCGGTGACGAAGGCCGGCGCGACAGTCCTCAGACCGACCACGATCAGATAAACCACCATTGCCACAACGGCTGCCCGCGGAGGAATGAAATCGAGATTCCAACCGCGAGCCTGAATCAACCCGCCGAGATAGAAGAAGAAGAACACGTCGTTTCGGAAAAAGACCGGCACATCGACATTGAAAAGCCAGACCAGTCCGATGGCGGCAAGCCCGATGTATGGAATCCTTCGAATGAGGAGACCCAGGAGAGGAGTGCAGAGAACCGTCAGGAAAAGGTCCCGCAGAAACCAGAACTGGAAATTGACGGGGCGACGAGTGATGCCGGCAAGTGCGTTTACGAGTTGACGAAGTCCGAGGTTATCCAGATCGTAGTTGTCAATCAGCGCCAGAAACCCGGATGTGGGTGAGAACATCCGGATCACATAAAAGACCGCGAGGACGATTGCGCACCAGGAGATCATGGGAAGAAGGATCGAGAACGTCCGGCTCTTGATCCGCTTCCAGTAGAAATCCATTCCCGGCTTCCAGTTCCTGAAGAACAGGTAGCCCGATATCGTGCCGAGGAGCGGCACGGAACTATAGAAAAGATAAACGAAATAGATGTTCACGAAAGTCGCGAGCGCGTGCTCCTTGTGGAAGCCGGAGAACCCGTCGAAGGGAGAGGCGACCGAGCCGGGAAAGTTGCCGTAGTGCAGGAAAACGAGGCCGATCACCAGAAGGAGGCGCAGAAAATTTATCGCGTCCCGATGCCTTTCTTCCATGATGTGTCTCCTCGTTTCTCTGCATAGCCATGCGCCTCGACGCATAGGCTACACACCTGAGCGGGACGGTGCTCCAAGATGGGTGCTGAAGCGGCCGGCAAGTGGAGCACCAGTCGAGGCTTGCATGCGCGGACCAACCGATCTCACTTCTCCTGCGCGACGCTCCGACCACTCGAGACGGTTCGCCGAACCTTGTGCGCCATGGCACGTAATGCGATGCCGCAGCACTTTCTTGATACCGCTCGGCTGATCTGACAGCTGCGAGCGATTGATACACCTGACGAGACTAGAACTTCAGGTCAGAATATCCATCCGACCCGGAGCGATGATGATAAGCGCCAGCATAAGACCGAGAGCTCGCATAGAGAGGAGGTCCGGCTCCGAAACTAACGCGCTTGAGCGTTCCCTGGTCTATTCTTGTTGGAACGCACCATCCTTCCGCGTTGAGAACACAGTCGATCTTGCAAGACGCGACGGCGGATTTCGGCAGGTAGGCTTACCCGTGGAGGTGCTACAGTCTACTACTACAATGGGTAATAACCTGATTGGTACGAGAGTAATGTATCCGAGGGATATACGTGAGGATGAGACTGAACACGCCTCGGTTGAAGGGTGAGCATCCGGTGAGAGAACTCCCCCATCCTCCATCAGGGGTAGGACAAAGGCTTGATATCCGCTGCTCCCGCTGAATGAACGAAGCATTCCGATTTTGCTCTCCTCTGCTCGCTCCATTCATATGGGGAAAAATCGACGCCTCGTTTCCGGCGGCATGGCTTCGTGTTCTACGGTAGAAAGAATCATGATCCGTGATGATGACACTCTCTATGCCGCTCTGATCGCCCGCGATCCCTCCTATGAAGGGTTTGCTTATGTGGGCGTGAAGACGACAGGCATCTTCTGCCGCCTCACCTGTGCGGCCCGCAAGCCAAAGCGCGACAATGTTGTGTTCTTCGGCTCTTGCGAGGATGCGCAAAGCGCAGGCTTTCGCCCTTGCCTGCGTTGCAAGCCTCTTGACCGGCGGCGCCCGACGAGCGGAGCGCTCGACGCCTTGCGCGAGAAACTGAAGGCAGAGCCCGAGCGGCGCTGGACCACCGGGGATCTGAAGGCTTTGGGCTATGACCCTTCTACCGTGCGCCGCGCTTTTCAGCGCGAATACGGCGTCACCTTCGCTCAATATGCACGCTCCCAGCGCTTGGGGCTTGCCGTCAGTCGCTTGCAGCAGGGAGGTTCCGTCATGGATGCGCAACTGGATTCCGGATATGAATCCGGAAGCGGTTTTCGCGAGGCGATCACCAAGCTCGTGGGCGATGCACCGGCGCGGGCGACAGGTCGGCCCATACTGACCGCGCAATGGCTCGATACGCCCATCGGCGCCATGCTCGCCATCGTGAGCAACGAAGGCGTGCACCTTCTTGAGTTTGCGGATCGCACGGCCCTTCCCACGGAGATCAAGCGCCTGACAACGCATGTCGGCCCGATCTGCTTCGGCAGCCATGCGATGCTCGATGAACTGGCCCGTCAGGTCGCGCGCTACTTCGATGGTCAATCGCCCGGCTTCGACGTGCCTGTCGTGCAGCGGGGCAGTGCCTTTGAAGTGAGTGTGTGGAAGGCCCTGCGGCAGATCCCGGCTGGAAGCACGCGCAGCTATGGAGAGATCGCCCGCTTCATCGAACGTCCCGACGCTCCGCGTGCCGTGGCGCGAGCCAACGGCGCCAATCAGGTCGCCATCATCATCCCCTGCCATCGCGTGATCGGCGCGGACGGATCGCTGACCGGATACGGAGGAAAGCTCTGGCGCAAGAAATGGCTGCTGGAGCACGAGCGGCGCATGGCCGGTCTGGTCATGTCGCCTTCGCTGGAACCGAGGCAGGCGGCGCTTGCTCTCTGACTGACCTCAGGCCCGCGTCTTCTCGATCTTCGGCAGGAAATAGGTGAGCAAGCCGATGGCAGGCAGGAACGACACGATCTTGTAGACCGTCTCGATGCTCGTCATGTCGGCGAGCTGCCCGAGCACCGCCGCGCCCAACCCGCCCATGCCGAAGGACAGACCGAAGAACAGGCCCGCGATCATGCCGACGCGCCCGGGCACCAGCTCCGTGGCATAGACCAGGATCGCCGAGAAGGCGGAGGCCAGCACGAGGCCGATGACGACGCTGAGCACCGCCGTCCAGAACAGGTTGGCGTAAGGCAGCATGAGGGTGAAGGGCAGCACGCCGAGGATCGAGATCCAGATCACGTAGCGCCGTCCGATCCTGTCGCCGATGGGACCGCCGATCACCGTGCCTGCGGCCACTGCGCCGAGGAACACGAAGAGATAGAGCTGCGAATCCTGCACCGACACCTGGAACTTGGACATGAGATAGAAGGTGAAGTAGCTGGAAATGCTCGCTGTGTAGAAGTTCTTGGAAAACACGAGCAGCATCAGGATCGTGATCGATACGGCGATGCGCTTTCGCGACAGGATCGACACCGCAGCCGCAGCTTTCGGCTTCGATCTCAGATCGGCGAGTTTTGCGCGATACCACCGTCCCACATTGAACAGGATGATCATGGCGAGCAGAGCCACGACGGAGAACCAGGCGATGCTCGTCTGCCCAAAAGGCACGACGATGAAGGCCGCCAGCAGAGGCCCGAGCGCGGAGCCCGCATTGCCACCGACCTGGAACACCGATTGCGCAAGTCCGTGGCGTCCGCCGGAGGCCATGCGGGCCACGCGGGAGGATTCCGGGTGGAAGACGGATGAGCCCATGCCCACCAGAGCAGCCCCCAGGAGCAGCAGAGGATAAGAGCTCGCCTGCGAGAGGGTGAGCAGGCCGATGAGCGTGAAGCCCATGCCGATGACGAGGGAGAAGGGCTGCGGCCTCTTGTCCGTGAAGGTGCCGACGAGCGGCTGCAGCAGGGAGGCCGTGAGCTGGAAGGTGAGCGTCAGGAGGCCGATCTGGCCGAAATCGAGTCGGAAGTTCTCTTTCAGGATCGGATAGATCGCCGGCAGCAGGGATTGGATCAGGTCGTTCAGAAGATGGGAGACGCTGATCGCGGCCAGGATCGGGATGGTCACCCGCTCGACGGAGGCACGAACCGGAGCGGCGGCGAAGGCAGGCGACTTGGTGTCCATTGGCGTTCTTATGATTGAGGCCAAGCTCCGCCGGGCCCTGAGAAGGCGTTTCCAAGCTGGCTATATATCAGATCTTCGCCCCAAAACCTCCTATGTTCCTGCAAGGCAGGGTTGTTATGCGAACAATGGAACGCGGCTTTACTTCTCGTCCCATTCATAGACCCGCTCCGGTCCGTCCGCATATTCCTCGGTCTCCTCCTCCACCTCGTGGAAGGTGATCTTGATGAGCGGGATCACGCTCTCGTCGCCCTGGGAGCTCCGCTCGAAGCGCAGCACATCGTAATAAGCGCAGCGCGAGCGCCCCGGATAGGAGCGGCAGACAGCAGGACGCCCGTGATAGATCGTGCAGCCGCGCGTCTTCTGATCGAGGAACATGCAGGTCTTTTCGAAGATCTTGTCCTTCACCCTTTTCAGCACGCGCTCGCCCTCGAAATCCGCCGTGTAGCGTTCGCGGGCTTCTTCGAAGGACACGCCGAAATGCTTCGCCAGCCGCGTGATGTCGCGCTTTGTGACCACCACGCGCTCATAGATCGAGCAGCAGAAGGCCGGGCACTTGTTGCAATCGAAATAGACCCGCGGCTGATCGTCCTTGATGACGCGTTCGGACATGGGGGCTCCTGCTCTGCACCAGCGCACTTATCTATAGGAGCAGCCCCGGCAATCCAGCACCCGTCCATCGATCATGCGCTCACGGTGCATCGTACATGCAATGGGGTGAGAGGCCCCTTATGGCCAAGGTTGAGCGGGATGTCTCCACCGCCACAAGTTTTTCCCAATTGAAAATTACTCAGGCTTCAAGAAGGGACGCAGAAGCGGGCCCGACAAGAACAAACAAGGGGCCTTCTTCATGGCACAGGCTACGGCATACGAGCAGTTCATGCTCGAACTGGTGAACGCGGCGCGCGCCAAGGTCGGCGCGCAGCCGCTCGCCTTCAACGGCAAGCTCAACGCATCTGCCGATTCCCACACCAACTGGATGCTCGGGACGGACGCCTTCTCTCACTCGGGCGCAAATCGCTCGACGCCGACGGACCGCATGAAGAGCGCGGGTTATACGCTCGCCGGCTCCTGGGCCACGGCAGAGAACATCGCCTGGGCCAGCACACGCGGCGCTCCGGGCTATCAGGACGAGGTGCAGCTTCTGCACACCAACCTGATGAACAGTCCCGGCCACAAGGCCAACATCCTCAACGGCGCGTTCCGTGAGATCGGCATCGGCTTCAACACAGGTCTTTACAAGAGCTGGGACGGCGCATTCGTCACCCAGAACTTCGCGCAATCCGGCTCGAAAGTGTTTCTCACCGGCGTCGTCATGGACGACAAGGACGGCGACCGGCGCTACGATGTGGGCGAAGCCTTGAAGGGCGTGAAGATCACGGCCGTGAGCTCCACCGGCGCGAGCTTCTCCACCACGTCGGAAAGTGCGGGCGGCTACAGCCTGGCGCTTCCGGCGGGCACCTACACCGTCACCTACTCTGGCGGCGGCATCGTATCGGTGACGAAGCAGGCGACCATCGGCGCGAGCAACGTGAAGCTCGATCTCATCGATCCCGCCATGGTGAAGGTGATCAACGGCACCGCGGAGGCGGATACCCTTCGCGGCACGTCGCGGGTCGATCTGATCAAGGGCAATGCGGGCAACGACAAGCTCTATGGCCGCTCAGGAAACGATACCCTGCGCGGTGAAAGCGGAAACGACAGGCTCTATGGAGATGCCGGGCGCGACACGCTCGATGGCGGCGCCGGCAACGACATCCTCAAGGGCGGGGCGGATGCGGACGTGTTCCGCTTCAGAGGCAAGTGGGGCAAGGACAAGATCGCCGACTTCCAGGACGGTCTCGACCTCATCGACCTGCGCGGCAATTCCCTGGATTTCAGCGCCCTGTCCATCAGACAGGCGAATGGAGACAGCGACGGCCTTGCCGATGACGTGATCATCACGGCCAAGGGCCAGTCGATCACGCTGCTGAATCTGCAGAAGGCCCTGATCGACGCATCGGACTTCCTGTTCTGACACTCCTCGTGAGGCGGCCTTCCAAGGCCGCCTCACAATGCCGTGTAGGGATTCGCGCGGGAAGGAACGCCCCTTCCCTGAAGTGTTTATCCGTCGAAACGGAATGACACTCGGCATCCATGCAAAAATCCCATCTCCTCCGAACGGGAGCATTTCTCCTGGCTCTGGCTTGGCCTTTGAGCCTGTCCGCGCAGCCGGCTCCCGAAACCGCGAAGCCAGCGACCTCCCCGTTCGAGGCGACGGTCGAGCGCGCCAGGGAGCTGGAGAATCTTCGCTCCCTCATCATCGCCCACGACGGGAAGCCTGTCGTTGAAGAGGCCTTCAAAGGCGCCAACCTGGAGCGCCCGACCAACATCAAATCGGCCTCCAAGACCATCCTGTCCGCCCTCGTGGGCATCGCCATCGAGCGCGGCGTTCTGAAGGGCGTCGATCAACCGGTCGCGGACCTGCTCGGCGCGAGCCTTCCATCCGATGCGGATGAGCGGGTGAAGCAGATCACCATCGGCCATCTCCTTTCCATGCAGGCCGGGCTGGAGCGCACATCGGGCCGCAATTACGGCTCATGGGTGAGCAGCGGCAACTGGGTGCGCCATGTTCTCACGCGTCCCTTCGTGGACGAGCCCGGCGGGCGCATGCTCTACTCGACGGGCAGCACGCATCTGCTCTCGGCCGCCCTCACGCGCGCATCGAAGCGCAGCACGCTGGAACTGGCGCGTGAATGGCTCGGCGAACCGCTCGAGGTTCAGGTGCCGCCATGGACGCGCGATCCGCAGGGCATCTATCTCGGCGGCAACGAGATGGCGATGTCGCCCCGCGCCTTGCTGCGCTTCGGCGAGATGTATCGCCAGGGCGGCATGATCGACAGCAAACGCATCGTGCCGGAGAGCTGGGTGAGGGAATCGTGGGAGCCTCGCACCTCATCACCGTTCACCGGCGATTCCTACGGCTATGGCTGGTACATGCGCGACATGCGCGGGCACAGGATCTATTACGCCTGGGGCTTCGGCGGTCAGATGATCTATGTGGCACCGAGCCTCGGCATGACGGCGGTGATGACCTCGGACCCGACGGAGCCTTCGCGGGAGGATAATTACATCGGCCAACTCCATGCGCTCGTGGCAGACAGCATCATCCCGGCGCTCATGGCCGACAAGCCCGACCCCGAAAGCACGAGCAGCACGGTTCCGACAGGCCAGCCGCCCGCCGTCGAGCCTGCACCGTGATCACCCGATCAGCTGCGCCTGAGGGCAAAAGCCTCTGAAATTTCCTCCGCAAGCTTGACCGTGCTAACAGGTCGGGAGGGCATGCATGATGCCACTCTCTCCCATGACCATGTTGAGCGTCACGGCAGGCGAAAACTATGAACGACACGTCTCTTCTTCTGCGTCTGGCTGTGGCAATCGCCATCGGGCTCCTGATCGGCCTTGAGCGCGGATGGCAGCAGCGCGAAGAAGCTGAAGGCGAGCGCACCGCCGGCCTGCGGACCTATACTCTGGTGGCCCTGCTCGGCGCCTTGTCGGCAATCCTTGCGGGCTATACGAGCCCCGTCTTCCTGGGGCTGTCCTTTCTCGGCTTCGCCCTCGCCTTCGGGGCCTTCGCCTGGCTGGAGGCGAAAACCGAACGGAACTTCAGCGTCACGAGCGTGGTCGCCGCCCTCATCACCTTCTCACTCGGCGCCTATGCGGTCCTCGGCGATCTTCAGGTTGCGATTGCAACCGGCGTGGCCGCCACGCTCATCCTGGCGCTCAAGCAGCCGCTCCATTCCTGGCTGCGCCGCATGACATGGCTGGAGATCAGGTCGGTTCTCATTCTGCTCGCCATGACGTTCCTGGCGCTGCCGCTCTTGCCGAACAGACCGGTCGATCCATGGGAGGCCATCAATCCGGCTGAGATCTGGCTGCTCGCCATCATCATCGCCGCCATCTCGTTCGCCGGCTACATCGCGATCCGCATCATGGGCAGCCGGGCCGGCGTCGCCCTGGCAGCGCTTGCCGGAGGCCTCGCATCCTCCACCGCGACCACGATGACGCTTGCGCGCATGGCGCGCGAGCACCCAGCCGCCAGCCCCCTGCTCGCGGCCGGCATTCTCCTGGCCGGCTTCGTCATGGTGGCGCGCGTTCTGGTCGTGGCGAGCGCCCTCAACAACGCCCTTCTTCTCCCCCTCGCCTGGCCGCTGGGCGTGGCGGGAGCGGTTCTCCTGGGAGCGGCGGGCTTCCTTTTCTTCATGCATGGGAAGGGCAGCAAGGAGCATCCTGATCTCCAGATCAAAAACCCCTTCGATCTGGGCATGGCCCTTCAGCTGGCGGGCCTCATCGCGATCATCAGCCTGCTGACCAAGATCATCGGCAACACCGTCGGCAATGCGGGACTGACGGTCCTGGCGGCTCTGTCCGGCATCGCGGATGTGGACGCGATCACGCTCTCCTTCGCGCGCCTGTCGCAGAACGGGATCGGCGTCGGAACCGCCGCACTCGGCATCGGCATCGCGGCGGCCGTCAACACGGCGGTCAAGGCGGGGATGGCCTTCAGCCTCGGAACGGCAAAGGCAGGGTGGATCGTGACGGGAACGAGCGTTGCGTCTATTTTAGCAGGGGGCGCAGCATTTGCGCTCCACTAGATTTTACCGATGCAGTGGGAGCTAAGACAGCTTTTCCGATCTTCAACGGAGAAGCTGCTATCGCGGCTAGAATCGCTTCTTCAGCTGCATCCTTCTGAAGCTGATATGGATGGTCAAGGTGCAGCGAAACTGGTCTGCTGAACTGTTGCTCAAGATAGGACTTCCAAACCTCCAGCTCAGCCTGTGCTTTTTGGAAGTCAGCGAGCAGCCCCTTTGTTGCGATCTCCTCAACCTTTAGCCATTCAAATGCTATATCAATATCGCTGTTAGGATTCTCTTCACCACGCGCAACGCTACCAAAGATTGCAATCGTTTTGAGTGATTGAAATTTTTCTCCGAATGCGGCCGCCTCTTTGAGTACCGCATTCTGCAATATAGTCGCTTCATACTTCATGGCTAACTTTCTTGCGCTTGGCACAAGTGACCACAATTTTAGAATGAGGATGCAGAGAACATGAAAAAGGCGGGCTCGGAGCCCGCCTTTTCAATTCGCTCAGTTGTCCAGGAAGCTCCGCAGCTTCCGGCTCCGCGACGGGTGCTTCAGCTTGCGCAGGGCCTTCGCCTCGATCTGGCGGATACGCTCGCGGGTGACCGAGAACTGCTGGCCCACCTCTTCGAGGGTGTGGTCGGTGTTCATGCCGATGCCGAAGCGCATGCGCAGCACGCGCTCCTCGCGCGGCGTGAGCGAGGCGAGAACGCGCGTGGTGGTCTCGCGCAGGTTCGACTGGATCGCCGCGTCGATGGGCAGGATCGCGTTCTTGTCCTCGATGAAGTCGCCGAGGTGTGAATCCTCCTCGTCGCCGATGGGCGTCTCGAGGGAGATCGGCTCCTTGGCGATCTTGAGAACCTTGCGCACCTTCTCCAGCGGCATGGCGAGCTTCTCGGCCAGCTCCTCCGGGGTCGGCTCGCGGCCGATCTCGTGCAGCATCTGGCGCGAGGTGCGGACGATCTTGTTGATCGTCTCGATCATGTGCACCGGAATACGGATCGTGCGGGCCTGATCAGCGATGGAGCGCGTGATCGCCTGACGGATCCACCATGTGGCGTAGGTCGAGAACTTGTAGCCGCGGCGGTACTCGAACTTATCGACCGCCTTCATGAGACCGATATTGCCCTCCTGGATCAGGTCCAGGAACTGAAGGCCGCGGTTCGTGTACTTCTTGGCGATGGAGATCACGAGACGCAGGTTCGCCTCGATCATTTCCTTCTTCGCCTGCCGGGCCTCGCGCTCGCCCTTCTGCACCATCATGACGATGCGGCGGAACTCCTGGATCTCCAGGCCGGTCTCGCTTGCGAGGTTGTGGATGTTTTCGCGCAGGTCGTGGATGCCGTCCTTCGCCTTGGCGACGAAGTCCTTCCAGCCCTTGCCGCCGAGCTTGGACACGCGCAGCACCCATTTTGGGTCGAGTTCCCAGCCCTGGTAGTGCTTGAGGAACTCCTCGCGCGCCACGCCGTGGCTCTCGGCCAGGCGCATCAGGCGGCCCTCATGGGAGATGAGGCGCTTGTTGATGTCGTAGAGCTGCTCGACGAGCGCCTCGATGCGGTTGTTGTTCAGCGACAGCGACTTCACCGAAGTGACGATGTCCGACTTCAGCTCGCGGTACTTGCGCTCCTGGGCCGGGGTCAGCTGCTTGTTCTGCATGCGCTGTTCCACATGCTCGACCTGCAGGCGGCGCAGCTTCTTGTAGTTGTCGGCGATGGAATCGAAGGTTTCGAGAACGCGCGGCTTCAGCTCGGCTTCCATGGCCGAGAGCGACACGTTGTTCTCCATGTCGTCGTCGTCCATCTCGCCTTCCGGCGGGGTCATCCCCTCCTCGGTCTCGGCGGCAGGCTCTTCCTCGCCTTCCTCACCCAAGCCATCCACCTTGGGCGCGCCCTTGCCGTCGGGGCCGGCATAGGTGGCTTCGAGATCGATGATGTCGCGCAGCAGCACCCGGCCTTCGACGAGCTCGTCGCGCCAGATGATGATGGCCTGGAAGGTCAGCGGGCTTTCGCAGAGACCTGCGATCATCGCCTCGCGACCGGCCTCGATGCGCTTGGCGATCGCGATCTCGCCCTCGCGGGAGAGAAGCTCGACCGAGCCCATCTCGCGCAGGTACATGCGCACCGGATCGTCCGTGCGGTCGGTGGGCTCCTTGGCCGTGGTCTCGCGGACCGCGACGGCGCGGGTCTGCGAAGCCTCGACGAGATCGCCGCCCTCGGCCTCATCCTCCTCGGCTTCGGCCTTCTCGCCTTCGTCCGCCTCTTCCGACTCGACGACGTTGATGCCCATCTCGGACAATTGCCCGAGCACGTCCTCGATCTGCTCCGAGGTGAACTCCTCCGGAGGCAGAACGTCGTTCAGTTCCTCATAGGTGACATAGCCGCGCTTCTTCGCGAGCTTGATCATCCGTTTAACGGCGGCATCGCTCAGGTCGAGCAGAGGACCGTCGCTTGTTTGCTCCGGAGCCGTCGTCTCGCCTTCGTCCCGTTCGGTTGCCTTCGTCGCCATGCTCTGCCTTACTCCAGCGCCTCGTCGGTTCCCCCAGCGAAACCGATGATGCGCGAATGGGCAGCAAGGCTGTTGGGCCCGGCCACCCGAAAATTCCTGACCAATAAACAGCAAGTCAATTGACTAACCGTTAACCATCTCCTGCCCTGCAACGGGCGAAATTCCGCATCTTTAGAAACCGGCTCCCCCAACGGACCCGTTCTTGTCCAAGTCGGCCTCGGCACCCTCGACGGAGGACAGTTGGTTTTGGACCTCTCGCAGCCAGGCGAGATTGGCCTCGTTGTCCTCTTCGGCAAGCGCGCGCTCGGCGGCCCGAAGTTCGCTATGTAACGTGCGTGCCCGGCGATGCAAGGTGATCGCTTGCCTCAATGCGTCTTCAAGCCGCAAGAGATCCGCATGCGGATCGAGCATCCAGCGGTCACCGGGACGGACCATTGCATTGAGCCTGTCCGCCGCCTGGGCAAGGCCGGCCCGCTCCAGGCGGGCCTGCATCACGGTCGGATCGGCTGGTTCGCCGCTGGCGGCGCAATCCAGCAGGAGACTGCGCATCATCTGGGCGCTGCGTCCCTCAAGTTCAAGATCCGCAAGGGTTTCTGCGTGATTCTGGATAAGATCCGGGTGCATCAGGAAGGTGCAGAGGATCATCGCCTCGCGGGGACTTTCCGCCGTTCCGCCCATGAAAAGCGAGTTCCTGGCCAGGAGCGGCGATACGCTCAGGCGGGCGCTGGGCGTCGTTGGGGCAGGCCCCCGGAAGTCGCGCCGTCCACCCCCGCCTCCGCGGTTGAAACGGTTCGCGCGGGAGTTGGGATTTAATGCCGCAAGGCGGCTTTCGACCTCTTCCCGGTAGTAGCGCTTGAGGGTTTCGTCGCGAATCAGTGCAAGTGATTCGCGCAGGCGACGCTCCAGGGCCGCTCTCTGTTCCGGCGTCTCGAAAGCCACGCCCTCGGTCTCGCGCGCCCAGAGAATGTCCACCAGGGGCTTGGCCGCGGACAGCACCCGCTCGATGGCGGTGCGCCCGCCGGAACGGGCGAGATCGTCCGGATCCTGCCCCTCGGGCAGGAGGGCGAAGCGCAGGGCCTTGCCGGCGGTGAGGTTCGGCAGGGCCGTGTCGAGGGCGCGGTAGGCGGCGCGCTGGCCGGCCTTGTCGCCGTCGAAGCACAGGATCGGCTCCTCCGAGAGCCGCCACAGCAGCGCGAGCTGATCCTCCGTCAGGGCCGTGCCCAGCGGCGCGACCGCATTGGGGAAGCCCGCCACGGAGAGCGAGATCACGTCCACATAGCCCTCGACCGCGATCACCGTGCCGCGCTCGTGCGCGGGCTGGCGGGCGTGATGATAATTGTAGAGAAGCCGCCCCTTGTTGAAGAGCGGCGTATCGGGCGAGTTCAGGTACTTGGCGGGCACGTCAGCGCTCATGGCGCGGCCGCCGAAGGCGATCACGCGGCCGCGCACGTCGCAGATCGGGAACATCACCCGGTCGCGGAAGCGGTCGTAAGGAATCTTGATATCTTCGCCGGAATAGAGGAGGCCCGCCTCCACCATCATCTCGATGGAAATGCCCTTCTCGGCCAGGTGATCGCGCAGGGCGAAGCGCTCCGGCGGCGCATAGCCGATGCGGAAGCGCTTCTGCGTCTCAGGGCTTAAGCTGCGTCCGGCCAAGTAATCGCGCGCCTTCAGGCCGAAGCGGCCCTGCAGCGACGCCTCGAAGAACGCCGCCGCCAGCTCCATGGCGTCATAGAGCGTCTTGCGCTTGACCTCCTCGAAACGGTCCTCGGGGGTGAGCTTGGGCAGGGGAACCCCCGCCTCCCCCGCCAGCCGCTCGACTGCTTCGGGGAAGGAGAGCCCTTCCGTCTCCATGAGAAAGGTGAAGATGTCGCCGTGCTTGCCGGAGGAGAAGCAGTGATAGAACTGCTTCTGGTCGTTCACGTAGAAGGACGGCGTCTTCTCCGCGTTGAACGGCGACAGCCCCTTCCATTCCCGCCCTGCCTTCTTCAAGCGCACGCGCTTTCCCACGACAGCCGAAACCGGCAGCCGGGCGCGGATTTCCTCGAGGATTTCGGGCGGGTAGCGCAAGGTCAGCTGACTCCAAACCTGCTCCTTAAACTAGGGCGGTGGGAATGGGGTTAAAAACCCCAAAGCCAAGCTATTCTTTGCCCACAATTCACAGGGCCGACCGGCATTCCGCTTTTCAGGCGATCCCCGGCAAGGCGCTGGGGAGCGAACCCAAGGGCAAGGCATCCAGCGCTTCGTATCTTTCCCTCACGCCCTTTGATCCAGAACAAGGACTTCCGCAAAGCCGCGGAGCATTTTCCCAACCGTCAGAAAGATTTTTCAAGGCACGTTCGACGTGACGGGGACAGCTGTGATCAGCAAAGAGAATGAGAAGCATCTCAATCGCATCCTTTACAGGGAGACGTTTGAGCGCAGGAGCGAGTATGCAGGCCAGCGCCCTGTGCCCCCGGAACAGGACTTGCGGACCGTGCCCGACGCTCTCGCCAAGTGGCTCCGTCTGCGGGAGCGCATCGTGGAGACGCTGCCCGGCATCAACCGCAAGCTTTCCGCCATCAATGTCGAGCTCCACATCAGCCCGATCAAGCCGCATGCCTATACGGTGCGCGATTACCCGTCGGTCGGACGGCTGCGCATCGATCTCGCCCGGGATTTCGCGCCCACGACGCGCATTCTGGAGATGGACGTGAACGAGTACGGGCTCATTCACCTTTACATGTACCTGCCCAAGGAAACCCGACGCCTGGACATCGGCATCGACGAAGTCGACCAGGACAGGCTCGAAGCCCTGCTGCTCGATTTCGTCGATCTCGCCACCCAGGACGACTGATGAGGCGACGGGATCTTCGCGTGAAGCGCGGAGATGCGCGCAAGGCCACGAACCGACAGCAGCCCGCGTCCTGCGAGGAACGATGAGCGAGGCTCCTAGTTTGCCGGAGCTGTCACCATCGCTCTTGGAGGCCCGGCGACGTTGTCGCGGATCAACGAAGCTAATTCGCTGATGGGTACGGGGCGGCCGAACAGGTAGCCTTGCGCCTCGACGCATCCTTCCATGCCGAGGAATTTCAGTTCCTCCAGCGTCTCCACACCCTCGGCGATAACGGGAAGTCCCAAGCCCCGCCCGAGGCCCAGCACCGCCCGGACGATCGCGGCAGCGTGCGGCTTCGTATGGATCTCCTGCACGAAGGAGCGGTCGATTTTGATCTTGTCGAACGGAAAGGCCTGAAGGTTCGACAAGGACGAGTAGCCTGTCCCGAAATCGTCCATGGCGATGTTGACGCCGAGCTCCTTGAGTTTTCGCAAGGAGTGCAGGGCGCGATGAGGATCGCGGACAAGGGCCGTCTCGGTGATCTCGATCTCCAACCGATTGGGCGCGAGCCCGGTTTCGTCCAAGATGGACTGGACCAGGTGCGGGAAGCCGTCGCTGCCCAGCTGCAACGCGGAGACATTGACCGAAATGTTCAGCGGACGAGACCAGCTGGCCGCTTCCCGGCATGCCTGACGCATGACCCATTCGCCGATCGTCAGGATCAACCCGCTTTCCTCGGCAATCGGAATAAAGACCGAGGGAGGAACAGCGCCTCGCACCGGATGGGTCCAGCGCAGCAGAGCCTCAAAGCCGAACACCACACTCGTCTCGACCTGCGCCTGAGGCTGGTAGACCAAACTCAGTTCGCCGCTATTCAGGGCGCTATGCAGATCATGCTCGATGCTGCGACGCTCCCGGATCTGAATGCTCATCGACGGCTCGAAGAAACGGTAGGTGCCTTTGCCCTCCTGCTTTGCGCGATACAAAGCCATATCGGCATTGGAAAGAAGCTCCGTGCGGTCTTTTGCGTTGGCTGGATAAAGGGCGATGCCGATGCTCACGGAGATGATGCCGGCAGACAATCTGTTCTTGTCCCGGCTCTTCAGCGCCTTCAGAAGCGTCTCGGCCAAGTGCCCGGCTTGAGCCGTGTCCATGACATCAGGGACGATGATCGCGAACTCATCCCCGCCAAGGCGAGCCAGCATCTGATCCTTCGCCAGAACCAGGGAGAACTCTTCCGCGATATCCTTGAGCAACTGATCGCCCGCGGCATGGCCGTAGAGATCGTTCACCTCCTTGAAGCCATCGAGATCCAGGCACATCAGAGCCAGTTGCCGGCCAGTTTTCTGGTGGATCTTGATCTCGCGATCCAGCCGGTCATCGAAGCTCGCGCGGTTGTCCAGCCCGGTCAGGGAATCGTGGTGCGCCAGGTAGCGGATCTGCGTCTCGGCATTTCTGCGGTCCCGCAAATCCCGAAAGGCGATGACGTTGTGAGGCTCGCCGTTATACGTAATTTGGCGGGCAATCAGTTCGACCGGGATCAAGGTTCCGTGACGGTCGCGAAGATCGGCTTCGACCACCTGCCCTAAGTCATCGAAGAGCATCTTGAGCTTGGTGGCGTCAGGCACGCACGACACCAAGTCCCTGCCTCGGATCTGCGCGAAGTCGACATCCGCCAGCCGCGCAAAGCTCTGATTGACCGAAACGATGGTTTCCCCGCGGCAGAGCACAAGTCCTTCGACTGCGGCATCGGTGAGGTCCCGCATCCGCTCCATCTCGAGAAGCCTGCGCCGGCGCTCCTTCAGATCCAGAACCAATGCGGCCAGAGCCAGCAGGAGGATGCCCACGCTGACAACGGCAACCCCGATTGCCAGCCAGTACGGTGAAATCGCCAAAGGCGAAAACTCGACATTGCTGTCGGGGACGATGGTGACAGCCGCCATCGCGGTGAAATGGTGACTGCAGATCGCAAGCGTCAGCAGCAAGGCTCCGATGAACTTCCAGCGAACCAGATGCGTGTTGATGCCGGTCTCCAGGCCCAGGGCGCCGAACAAAGCTCCCATGGCGACAGAGGCCATCACAAGGGTCCAGTCCCATGCGATGCTTCCGGCAACCTCCAAGGCTGCCATCCCCGTGTAATGCATGACGGCGATGCCGCCCCCGACCATCGCTCCTCCGAGCCATGTTGCGCCTGCGATGCCGGGGACGAGGGCAACGAGGAAAGCAAGGCCCGTCAGCAGGACGGCGGCCACAAGGGAGCTGACCGTCAGCGCGATATTGTACCCCGTTGGCAAGGCCGGAGAGAATGCCAGCATGGCGATGAAGTGCGTGGCCCAGATGCCGAAGCCGGTGGAAATCGCGGCAATGCTGAGCCAGACGCGGTAGCGAGGCCCCTCCAATCGGCGGACATGATGAAGAAGATGGATCGCTGACAGAGAGGCGAGCCCGCACAACAGGGCAGCCAAGGCAACGAGCCGCAGGTCATGGTCCGAAACGATGCAGTTGTAGACCGTGAGCATGGCAAGTCTTCGTCCACGATAAGCGCGACTATGGCTCTGCCAACCCGGACGGAAGCCTTAGTTCTAGGAGGGGAATGGGAGAAACCGGGATTGCACCGATATGGCGAAGCGGCATCATGCCTTTGGACCATCGTCTGAGCGACGTCCAATCCACCATTTCCTTTGCACTTCGAGCGCTTGGAGCATCCTGCAACGCTTATTGCAAGTCAATCCGCGGCCAGCCCTCGGGAATCATCATAGCGGCGAGGTTAACGGCATTGTTGGTCCGCCGGCGGAACGGCTTTATCGAACGCGGACAATGTTCTTGTTTCGTTCTTATGTTTTGCCCTAACCTTGGCTATAGGTATGGGTTTCCGGCTCCAGTGAGAGGCACACTCGCGAAGCATCGGGAATGAGGGGAGCCGGAACGGTTCTGGGCAGGTCGCGCCACCCTCGATCACCTCTCAGGCTGCGAGGAGACCATGCCAACGTGTGTCACGAGACGACGGACGGCGATGAAGCGCCTTCATGGATCCAGTCGGCCTTGCCCTAGGTTGTCCATCCATGAGTCGCATCCGCAACATGCTTGCCCTCCTGCGCGCGCAGCTCTGGATCATTCCGCTGGCGCTCAGTCTGCTTGCCTTGGCTCTCGCCTACTGGGTTCTGACCACGGGGGGCTCTTTCCTTGAAGGCTGGACCGAAGGCAGCAAGCTCTGGTGGCTGTACGGAGGTGATGCCGAGTCTGCCCGCGGCCTCCTATCAAGCCTGCTCTCCGGCCTGATGACAATGACCTCGCTCATCGTCTCGGTAACCTTCGTCATCCTGACTCTGTCCGCCAATCAACTTGGCCCTCGTCTGATCTCGACCTTCATGGCTGACCGGCAGATCCAAGCTGTGCTGGGCCTGTTTATGGGTACGATCATGTATGTGCTGCTGGTCCTGCGCAGCTTGGACGAAACCCTCGGTCGCGAAGGCGTGCCCCACATCGCCGTCACGATCGGCAGCGCGCTCACGATGGTCTGCCTGTTCGCGCTGCTGTTCTACGTGCACAAGATCGCCCGCTCGATCATTGCCGACAACGTCGTCGAGCGTGTGGCCGAGGACCTTCACAGCAACATTGCCGGGATGCTGAGGAACACGAAGGAGGAAAGCGCGCCGCGGGAAATGGCCGAAGCGGTTTCGGCGACTATCGCCCTGGATCGGGCCGGCTACGTTCAGGTGGTCGACTACACTCGCCTCGTGGAGATTGCATGCAGCTCCAAATCGATCTTTCGAGTCAATGTAAGAGCCGGCCATTTCGTGCTGCGCAAAGGCGCGCATGTCGTCGTTCATGGCGGACATCCCGTGGACGACCATATGTCCGATGCGATCAGAGCGGCTTTCGTGATCGGCGTGGAGCGCAGTCCGGCACAGGACATGGAGTACAATCTGCGTCAGCTCGTCGAGATCGCGCTCCGAGCCTTGTCGCCGGGCATCAATGATCCATACACGGCCATTGCGGTCGTCAATCAGCTTGGCGCGACCCTCGAGGAGATCTTTCGGTGCTCGTTGCCGCCCGTTTTCCTTCGAGACGATGCTGGTGAACTGCGAGTTATCGCTCAGCGCTCGGACATGCAAGGACTGGTCGACGCGGCCTTCGATGCGATTCGCCAAGCCGGGAGCGACTCACCGTCCGTCCTGATCCGGATCGCCGATGTCCTGGGTCAGCTCGCCCCCGTTCTCCAGAACGAGGCTGCACGACAGGCTGTGACGTCCCAGCTCAGCAAGCTTGCAGAGACTGTGGAGCAGTCACCGGCTCCCTCCTGCGACCGGACAGCCATCCTGTCCCGCATCGCGCAGGCGGCAGACCTGATTTCATCGCAACCCAAGAGCGGACGTATTCATGTTATTTGATTCATGGTTCGGTCTGTTACGCGTTCTGGTGGTGGGCACGCTCGCCTATGTCGCACTCGTGACGATTCTTCGCATCTCCGGCAAGCGTACGCTCACCAAGTTGAGTGCCTTCGATCTCGTAGTCACCGTTGCTCTCGGTTCGATACTCGCCACAGTTCTGTTGAGCAGGTCTGTCGCGCTCGCAGAGGGCATACTGGCTATGGCCCTTTTAGTGTTCCTTCAATTCGCAATCACGTGGCTATCGGTTCGCTCGCCCAGGTTTGCATATCTGATGAAGAGTGAGCCAACCCTAATTGTACACCAGGGGCAGTTTCTCGATCGCGCCCTGCGGGCACAGCGGATCACGCGCGACGAGGTCATGGAGGCGCTGCGCGGCAGCGGCGTTCCGGACGTCGCTCAAGCGTTGGCTGTCGTCTTGGAGCCAGATGGGTCTATCAGCGTTATCAAGTCTGCGGATCGGAATGCCTCCTTCACCCTATCGAGCGTCCGGGATCCATAGTCCAATCACTTTGGATGAAACGGGGGCCTGGGATGTATTTCCCCAGTCGGCAAGGTGAAGGTCTGCCTCTCGACGGGACTCCAAGCGAGTTCTGCAGAATTAATGCGGAAATCGCGCGAGCCGGACAAAGCGTCCAAACCATCCTGCTTCTATTCCGACGCAGATGGTGATCCGGCTCCGCGGCTGCGCTAGAACGAGGGCCACGCAGCCACTCCTTTCATTTTGCATACTCGCTGGTCATGGATTCCTGTTCCAAAGAGTGGTGGAGTAGAAGTACGTTCACATGAAGTGCTTTGTTCTCTTTTTGTTCTTGACTTTAGTCCTAAGCTGGGCTATATCCTTGCCTGTCCCGACCCGCTGAGGGGCGCGCTCGCGAGGCGTCGCATGTGTGGGGTTGGGGGCGGTCCTGTGCAGGCGCTGACGCAGCGCCTGGATGGGAGGCCCATCGCTGAAAGATGCGGTGTACGCCTAAACAAACCGTGCGCGAGATGCAGCTCTGCTCTCACACACAAACATCGTCGAGCCGGGCTGCAGGTCGCGCCACCCTCGATCACTTCTCAGGCTTCGGGCTGAATCAGCCCGGAGCCCGAAGGCGCATGTCATTTTCCACGAGAATTCATTGCCAGACGAACCATTGCCGGAGCTTTTCATGAGCCGTGCCAGCTTCCCCTTCCCCGTCGTCCCTGATTGCGACGACACCCTGCGCCGTCTCGCCGATGTGCTGCAGATCCCCCTCACCTGCCGGAATCACCGTTGCCGGCGCGCGGGCCAGTGCCAGGGCGGCTACGGGCCACCCTGCTATTTCGAGAACCATGGGGATTTCGTGGCGGGCGTGCGCGAGCAGATGCCCGAATACCGGGAGTATTGGAGCGCACAGCGGCGGACCGCAAAGGCGGCGCTGCGGCGGTGAGGCAGAAGTATAACGGCCTCGCTCTCGACCTGAAAGGCTGGCCCATAGAGCGCGGTCAGCCCTCCTCCCCCTTGTGGGGAGGAGTTGGAGGTGGGGGTGTAAGCGCCATTGCTTCAAGACGTAACGCCGACACCCCCACCCTGGCCCTCCCCACAAGGGGGAGGGAAACCCACTTCATATGTTGGTCGGCCAAGCACCCTGAAGACAAAACTTGGCTCAAGCGCCATTCTCGTCAGGCGTTCCCGGATTCCGCTTGGCGGCTCCGGGAAGACGAGATTGTTGAGAACGGGACGGGCGCTCCGTTAGCCCTTCGGCAGCATGTCCTTCACGAGGCCGCTGGCCTTGGCGAAGTCCATTTGGCCCACATACTTGGCGCGAAGCGCGGCCACGACCTTGCCCATGTCCTTCATGGAGGCGGCGCCGGTCTCGGCGATGGCGGCCTCGATGGCGGCCTTGGTCGCGGCCTCGTCCATCTGCTGCGGCAGGTAGGAGGAGATGACGGCGACCTCGTTCTTCTCCTGGTCGGCGAGTTCCTGGCGTCCGCCCTGCTCGTACATGGTGATCGATTCCTGGCGCTGCTTCACCATTTTCTGGAGGAGAGCGAGGATTTCCTCGTCGGAGAGCGGCTCCTTGCCGTTGCCTCTCGCCTCGATGTCCTTGTCCTTCAAGGCGGCCTGGATCAGGCGGATCGCGCCGAGCTTGCCCTTGTCGCCGGCCTTCATGGCCTCTTTCATCTCGGCGGTGAAACGTTCGCGCAGCATGCGGATCTCCTTGGTTTTAAGGTGCTTCAAGCGTTGACGGGACGCGAACGGCCCCTTAAGTCGTGCAGGACAGTTCACGGTCGGCCCGGAACGGGCCTGCTCAAGCACGGCCTGTTGGCCTCGGACTTAAAGAGATCATGACGATGCTGCAAGACAAAGACACCACCGGGTTCCACTCGGGTGGCTGGGAAGAGCCACGCGCGACGGCCGTTCTCGTGCTCCAGGACGGCACGGTGCTGGAAGGTTTCGGCATCGGCGCCGAGGGCGAGGCCACCGGCGAGGTCTGCTTCAACACCGCGATGACGGGCTACCAGGAGATCCTGACGGACCCTTCTTACGCCGGGCAGATCATCACCTTCACCTTCCCGCATATCGGCAACGTGGGCACCAACGACGAGGACATCGAGAGCGTGAATGCCGCCTCGTCCTCCGGCGTGCGCGGCGTCGTGTTGGCCGCCACCATCACCGAGCCGTCGAACTGGCGCGCCTCCCGCGACCTCGACGCCTGGCTCAAGGCTCGCCAGATCGTCGGCCTTACCGGCATCGACACCCGCGCGCTCACCGCGCTCATCCGGGACAAGGGCATGCCGAACGCGGTCATCGCCCACAGCCCGAAGGGCGAGTTCGACCTCGCGGCGCTCAAGGCCAAGGCGGCGGCCCTCCCCTCCATGGACGGTCTCGACCTCGTGCCGCTCGTCACGAGCACCCAGCGCTTCGACTGGAATGAGACCACCTGGACCGTGGGCGAAGGCTACGGCCAGCAGCAGGCCGAGCCCAGGCACCACGTGGTCGCCATCGATTACGGCGTGAAGCGCAACATCCTGCGCCTTCTCGCCCGCGCCGGCTGCAAGGTCACCGTCGTGCCGGCCACCGCCACGGCGGATGAGGTTCTGGCGCTCAAGCCCGACGGCGTGTTCCTCTCCAACGGTCCCGGCGATCCGGCGGCCACGGGCGAATATGCCGTGCCGGTGATCCGCAAGGTGCTGGAAGAGAAGATCCCGACCTTCGGCATCTGCCTCGGCCACCAGATGCTGAGCCTCGCCGTGGGCGCGAAGACCCAGAAGATGCACCAGGGCCACCACGGCGCGAACCATCCGGTGAAGGACAAGACCACCGGCAAGGTGGAGATCACCTCCATGAATCACGGCTTCGCCGTGGATCCGGCAACGCTTCCGGCCAACGCGACGGAGACGCACGTCTCCCTCTTCGACGGCTCGAATTGCGGCATCGCCCTCACCGACCGCCCGGCCTTCTCGGTGCAGTACCACCCGGAAGCCTCCCCCGGCCCGCAGGACAGCCACTACCTCTTCGACCGCTTCGTGAAGATGATGGACGAGGGCAAGGCGAAGGCTTGAGCGCCGAAGCCATCAACCGATTTTTCGAAACAGCGTCGGCGCTCCCTCAGGGCGGCGACGCTTTCTTTTTGAGCATCGTGCGATTTCTCACCCGCCGCGCAACCGCGACAAACGCGAACGTTGCCTCACTCCCCCAAATCACGTTAACGGTTGATTAACCATAAAAATCAATGCTTCCGGGCTATATTTTGGGGGTTCCTCCGATGGATTTCGATCAAGATTCCGGCGAATTCAGCCGTCTGCATAACCTGTTCACCTTTCATCTCGGCATAGCCGTCACGCTGGCGTGGCTGACCTCGCTTTACGCCTCCGTCTACGCCCCATGGGTGCGCAATATCCGTCCGCTTCTCGATCCGGCCAATGTAGGCCCCGTCGAGAGCACCTGGTCGTATCTCTTCATTTTTCCCGTCGTTCTCACGACGGCATGGCTGATCTCCATCTTCGGCCAGAACATTTTCGCGAAGTTCCGACTTCTGAAGAATCAGGCCATCGAGTTCGGCATTGCTGCAGCCGTTGCCTTCGCGATGTTCTACCTCTCCATCGACCGCGCTGTTGCGGCGATGCTGCTCGGCATGTGAGATCAAAGCCTAACGCTCCAGCTCGATCTTTTGCCTGACCCATGCGTTCTCTCTACCGCATTCGCAAAGGGAGAACGGCATGGCTCAGGCAAAAGGATATGGCGACCCGAGAGGGTACAACGCGCCGCTCGGAACCGAGACTTACATTCTTCAGAGCAATGGCATCGTGCCGAACTCGCCCCTGCCGCTGATCGTCCGGCGCGGCGCCGTCACGCCCGACCAGAATGATCCTCCAAAAGCCTTCAAAGCCACTTTTGCCAAGAATGGCTGGACCAATGCATGGATGGATACCATCCATGATTACCATCACTATCATCCCAACACTCATGAAGTGCTGGGCGTCGTGTCAGGCTCGGCTTCCGTGCGCTTCGGCGGAGAAGACGGAGAACTCGTCGCCGTTTCCGCAGGCGATGTGGTCATCATTCCGGCCGGTGTGGCGCATGCCCTTATCAACGCAAGCGACGATTTTGCCGTTGTAGGTGCTTATCCGGACGGTCGTGACTACGAGACCATCAGGGACGACCCTGGAGCTCTGGCTTCGTCCCAACAACGTATTTCCCAAGTTCCCCTGCCCTCCTCAGATCCTGTCGACGGCGCAGAGGGGCCCCTCACCAAGCTCTGGTCCTGAACATGATGACGTCGGCTTAAGCTTGGGCTAGAACCTGGCTCATGACGAGCTGGCGAGACTACTGGAACCAAGACACCCCGATCTATTCTGGGGAGCGGCACAAGCTTTTACATTACAAACTCTTGGCCAATGACATCATCGGCTACATCCCATCAGGAGATGCGACCGTCCTCGATTATGGTTGCGGCGAAGCGTTGTTTGCTGATCAAGTCGCAGCCAAATGCGGAAAGCTCTATTTGAGCGATGCCGCGCCTCTCGTACGGGAACGGCTGCAGGATAAGTTCAGCGGCAACAAACGTATTGCGGTTCTGGCCCCGGAGGAAGTCGCCAGCCTCGCTGATGGATCGCTCGATCTCGTGGTAGTCAACTCGCTGCTGCAATACCTCTCTCTTAACGAACTGCGCAGTCTGCTGAAGCTCTGGCGCTCAAAGTTGAAAAGCGGCGGCAGGCTTGTCATCGCCGACGTGATCCCACCCAATGTAAGCCCGATCACCGACGCCAAAGCGCTTTTGTCGTTCGCATGGCATGGCGGCTTCCTGAGGTCGGCCGTTTCGGGCCTCGCACGGACAGCCTTCTCCGAATACCGCAAGATCCGGGAAGAACTCGGCCTTGCTCAGTACAGCGAGGACGAGATCATCGACATTCTCGAGGATGCCGGTTTCGTGCCTGAGCGTGCCGCACGTAATTTTGGGCACAACCAAGCCCGCATGACCTTTACGGCTCGCCCCCAGTCATGAAGTCCACATCGCGGGTTAGACGAGCAGAGAGCGCTGGGCAGATCCAAAGCTGTGGACGCAAGAACTGGAATCGATGCATGCTTTAAGAACGTTTTGCCCTCTTAGGCGAACGTCCATGTCCTGTGAGCGATGAAGCTCCACAGCATCACGATCCCAGTTGTTACCAACTGTGCAGGAAGATAAGGCGCGTCGAGCCATTCCACGAATGCATGCATGAATCCCCAGGTCAGCAGGAAACCCACCAGCGCAACCACGGTGAAGCGCCAAGTGGCCTCCCGGTGCGGCCGGACACTCTCATAAGTGTGCTTGCGGTTAAGAGCGTAGGAGATGATTCCACCTGCGACATAGCCAGCGAGCGTCGCAGGAACAGGATGGGCGCCTGCCCATTCGACAAGGCCGATCAGCAAGCCATAATGAGCAATGGCTGCCGCAATACCGGCTCCGAAGAAGATGACAAGCTGGCGGCCGAGCCGATGAAGAGGTCGAAGTGCGATCACGCTCTTCCGTTAGCCTCTTCTTCAGGCCGCGTCACCTCACCTCTCTGAAGCCGCCCGGCAATGTGGCGGACAATTCGACGGGGAAGAAACTTGGCTCCCAGGGTTCCGAGCCAGTTGGCGCGGCCCGTGACGACGATGGCCCTGCCCGCCTCATAGCCCTCGACAGCCATTCGCGCCACCTCGGCCGCAGTCATGATGCTCGGCCTGTAGACCCTGGAATATTCCACGTCGGCTGTTGCGGAAAATTCACTCTCCGTCGATCCAGGGCAGAGAGCGGTCACCGTCAGGCCATGGGATTTTGCTTCCTCGTGCAGCGCCTCCGAGAGTGAGAGCACATAGGCCTTGGTGGCATAATAGACTGCCATATGGGGACCGGCCTGGAAGGCTGCCGTGGAGGCGACATTCAGGATACCGCCCCGCTTCCGCTCCAGCATGCCCGGCAAGAGGAGGCGCGATAAGGCCGTGAGTGCCCCTATATTGAGGTCGATCATGGCCAGCTGCCGCTCGAAAGGCAGCGTTGCAAAATTACCTCTCAAGCCAAAGCCAGCATTGTTCACAAGAGTATGAACCCGGATGCCGCGGTCGCGGAGCATCTCGGCAAGGTCTTTAGGCGCTTCCCTATCCTCCAAGTCCAAGGCTATGGTCTCCACCTCGACATTGTGGGCAGCCCGAATCTCAGCGCTCAAAGCCTCAAGCCGCTCATGCCGTCTGGCCACAAGAACCAGGAAATAGCGTTTCGAGGCGAAGACCCGCGCCAATTCAGCACCAATTCCGCTCGATGCACCCGTTATGACGGCCCAGCGCGGCTCCTCAGACATTTCGACACTCCTCTGGTCCTGAACGGAGATCATGCAATCTCGAAGACCTGACAGCAAATCACGGCTCAGGCCTTTGAATTTGTGACAGCACCGTGTAAGAGCCTCTCTCAACCTTCAATCTGACACATCCCGGCTGCGCGAGAAGCGCCGCAAAGAGCGGCCGCGCGGCTGGACACGCCTGGGTGGCCCTATGCCGAAGCGGACAGACATTTCCTCCATTCTCATCATCGGCGCTGGACCGATCATCATCGGTCAAGCTTGCGAGTTCGATTATTCGGGCACTCAGGCCGTCAAGGCCCTGAAGGAGGAAGGCTACCGAGTCATCCTGGTGAACTCGAACCCCGCGACGATCATGACCGATCCCGATCTCGCGGATGCTACTTATGTGGAGCCGATCACCCCTGAGATCGTCGCCAAGATCATCGAGAAGGAAAGGCCGGACGCCATCCTGCCTACCATGGGTGGCCAGACGGCGCTGAACTGCGCCCTGTCCCTCAAGAAGATGGGCGTGCTCGAAAAGTACAACGTGGAGATGATCGGCGCGACGGCTGAGGCCATCGACAAGGCCGAGGACCGGCAGCTGTTCCGCGAGGCCATGACCAAGATCGGCCTCGATACCCCGAAGTCCCGCCTTGCGAACGCTTCGGCTCTCAAGAAGGCCGACCGCGATGCCTATCTGGCCGAACTCGCGCGCATGGAAGCGCTCGACATCCATCCGGGCGACAAGAAGCGCATGATCGCTGCCTACAAGCTCAAGTGGGATGCCGGCGAGAACGAGCGCCGCAAGCGCTATCAGGAGCACGCTATGGGCGAGGCCCTGCTCGCGCTCGCGGAAGTGGGTCTGCCTGCCATTCTCCGCCCGTCTTTCACCATGGGTGGCACCGGCGGTGGCATTGCCTATAACCGCGAAGAGTTCCTCGACATCGTGGAGCGCGGTCTCGACGCCTCCCCCACCAACGAGGTTCTGATCGAGGAAAGCGTGCTCGGCTGGAAGGAGTACGAGATGGAGGTCGTCCGCGACAAGGCGGACAACTGCATCATCATCTGCTCCATCGAGAATTTCGATCCGATGGGCGTGCATACGGGCGACTCGATCACCGTCGCGCCGGCGCTGACGCTCACGGACAAGGAATACCAGATCATGCGCGACGCCTCGCTGGCGGTACTGCGCGAGATCGGCGTGGAGACCGGCGGCTCGAACGTGCAGTTCGCGATCAACCCGGAAAACGGGCGCATGATCGTGATCGAGATGAACCCGCGCGTGTCGCGCTCCTCCGCGCTTGCCTCGAAAGCCACCGGCTTCCCGATTGCGAAGGTCGCGGCGAAGCTCGCGGTCGGCTACACCCTGGACGAGATCGCCAACGACATCACCGGCGGCGCGACGCCTGCATCCTTCGAGCCCACCATCGACTACGTGGTCACGAAGATTCCGCGTTTCGCCTTCGAGAAATTCCCCGGAGCAGAGCCTACTCTCACCACGGCCATGAAGTCCGTCGGCGAGGCCATGGCTATCGGCCGCTCCTTCCCGGAATCGCTGCAGAAGGCTCTGCGCTCGCTTGAGACAGGCCTGACGGGTCTCGACGAGATCGAGATCGAGGGTCTCGGCAAGGGCGACGATCGCAACGCCATCAAGGCCGCCATCGGCACGCCGACGCCGGACCGCATCCTGAAGGTCGCGCAGGCGCTTCGCCTCGGCATCAGCCATGACGAAGTTTACGCATCCTGCAAGATCGATCCGTGGTTCCTGGAGCAGCTCCAGGACATCGTCGACATGGAAGCGAAGGTGAAGGCGAACGGCCTCCCGAAGACGCCTGGCGCTTTCCGCCAGATTAAGGCCCTCGGCTTCTCCGATGCGCGTCTGGCCGTGCTCACGGGCAAGACTGAAGCGGAAGTGCGTGAGGCGCGCCGCGCGCTCAATGTGCGTCCCGTGTTCAAGCGCATCGACACCTGCGCCGCGGAGTTCGCTTCGCCCACAGCTTACATGTATTCGAGCTACACCGCTCCGTTCGCAGGTCAGCCTGCGGATGAGGCCAATCCGTCGGATGCCAAGAAGGTTATCATTCTCGGCGGCGGTCCGAACCGCATCGGTCAGGGCATCGAGTTCGATTATTGCTGCTGCCATGCCTGCTTCGCGCTGAAAGACGCAGGCTACGAGACGATCATGATCAACTGCAATCCGGAGACGGTCTCGACGGACTACGACACCTCCGACCGCCTCTACTTCGAGCCGCTGACGCAGGAAGATGTTCTGGAGATCATCGAGACCGAGCGCACCAAAGGCACGCTCCATGGCGTGATCGTGCAGTTTGGCGGCCAGACGCCGCTCAAGCTCGCCCGTGCTCTCGAAGAGGCGGATGTGCCGATCCTAGGCACCTCGCCGGACGCCATCGACCTCGCCGAGGATCGCGATCGGTTCAAGCGCCTCCTCGACAAGCTGCACCTGAAGCAGCCGAAGAACGGCATCGCCTATTCGGTGGAGCAGGCGCGCCTGATCGCTGCCGATCTCGGCCTGCCCTTCGTGGTGCGCCCGTCCTATGTGCTCGGCGGTCGCGCCATGGCGATCATCCGCGACGAGGCCCAGTTCGAGGATTACCTGCTTGGCACCCTGCCGAGCCTGATCCCGTCGGATGTCAAGGCACGCTATCCGAACGACAAGACCGGCCAGATCAACACTGTGCTCGGCAAAAACCCGCTTCTCTTCGACCGTTATCTGTCGGACGCGATCGAAGTGGACGTGGATTGCCTCTGCGACGGCAAGGACACCTTCATCGCAGGAATCATGGAGCACATCGAGGAAGCAGGCATTCACTCCGGCGATTCTGCCTGCTCGCTCCCGCCCCGTTCACTCTCGGATGAGATCATTGCCGAGCTGGAGCGCCAGACGAGGGCCATGGCTCTCGCGCTGGACGTGGGCGGCCTGATGAACGTGCAATACGCCATCAAGGACGGCACGATATACGTTCTGGAAGTGAACCCCCGCGCGTCGCGCACCGTGCCCTTCGTCGCCAAGGTCATCGGCGAGCCCATCGCCAAGATCGCGGCCCGCGTGATGGCAGGAGAGTCTCTTTCGAGATTCGGCCTGACGCCGAAGGAACTGCCCCACATTGCTGTCAAGGAAGCCGTGTTCCCCTTCGCCCGCTTCCCGGGCGTGGACGTCCTGCTGGGGCCTGAGATGCGCTCCACAGGCGAGGTCATCGGCCTCGACCGGGGCTTCGGCGTGGCCTTCGCTAAGAGCCAGCTCGGCGCAGGCAGCCAGGTTCCGAAGACCGGCACCCTCTTCGTATCGGTTCGCGACTCGGACAAGGAGCGCATCCTGCCGACAGTGAAAATGCTCGAAGAGCTGGGCTTCAATATCGTCGCCACGGCCGGAACCCAGAAATTCCTGGTGGAGAACGGCGTCAAGGTCTCCCGGATCAACAAGGTACTGGAAGGCAGGCCGCATGTGGTGGATGCCATCAAGAACGGCGACATCCAGCTGGTCTTCAATACCACTGAAGGTGCAGGCGCCCTGTCAGATTCTCGCAGCCTTCGGCAGGCTGCCCTCTTGCATAAGATACCTTACTACACCACTCTTGCAGGAGCGATCGCTGCAGCCGAGGGCATCAAGGCCTATCTCGACGGCGATCTCGAGGTCAGAGCGCTTCAGGACTATTTTGCCTGAGGCATTCTGCCTACATATTGGAACTGCGAAGCTTCAATGGAGTTTTCGTTGACATGCGAGGGCGCTGGAAACAGCGGCCTCGTACCTCTTTTTAGACGAGACAAACGATGGACAAGGTCCCTCTGACGATCAAGGGTTTTGCGGCGCTAGAGGAAGAACTCAAGCACCGGCAACAGGTTGAGCGCCCTCGGATCATCCAGGCGATCGCGGAAGCCCGCGCGCTTGGCGACTTGTCGGAAAACGCCGAGTATCATGCCGCCAAGGAAGCGCAGTCCCTCAACGAGGGCCGCATCCTCGAGCTGGAGAGCATGATTTCCCGTGCGGAAGTCATCGATATCGCCAAGCTTTCGGGCGATCGGATCAAGTTCGGCGCCACCGTGAAGCTGGTGGACGAAGACACCGAGGAAGAGAAGACCTACCAGATCGTAGGCGAGCCCGAGGCTGACGTCCGCTCGGGCCGGGTCTCCGTCTCCTCTCCCATCGCCCGGGCCCTCATGGGCAAGACCATCGGCGATACGGTGGAAGTGTCGACCCCGAGCGGCGGCAAATCCTACGAAGTCGTCGGCGTTCAGTTCCGCGTCTAAGGAACGGTGAGAGGGCATATGATGAAAAATCAGATCATGTGCCCCTTATCCCGCCGCTCTTTTCTCTTGGGCCTCACCTGCACCGGCCTTGCCGGCGTGGGCGCGATGACGCATGCCCCGGCTCAGGCTCAAGCCTTTCCTCAAGCCTTTTCCTCGTTTTCCGTCGATGTGACGCCGCTCAAGGCCAAAGGCCTCGGGCCTTTCGCCGATCTCGTCGCCCAAGCGGCGCTCGACGAACTGCACCGCTCCTTCGCCGACCGGATTGACCGGCGCGGCCCGCGCTTCGTTCTCGTGATTACGGATGTATCCATGACAGCCTTCACGGATGGAGGCTCATGGCGAGGACGCGGCGGCGGCGGTGGTGGCCACGACGGCATGGATGGGGAAGCTCTGGCGGTCGGCCCCAAGGGCCAGATCCTGGCTCGGCATCCACAGCATGCGGTGCTCGATGTGGCCCGGAGAAGCACCGAGCCGGACGAGCCGGGCCGCGCGGCCGCTCTCGCGCAGCACTACGTGCGTTGGCTGCGCCGCAGGCTCTGATCGAGCCCGCCTTATTCCGTGACTTCGGCGATATCCTCGATCGGCACCAGAGGCTCGTCCTTGATCAGGTCGAGGGTCAGCGCGGTACGGACGTTGCGGACATTGGGAAGGGAAGTGAGCTCTGAGACGAGCCCCTGGAACGAGCCTAGGTTCGGCGCCACGCATTTCAGGATGAAATCGATGTCGCCCGACAGGGTCCAGCACTCACGCACCATGGACCAGTCCTTCACCCGCTGCTCGAATTCCTGAAGCTCCTTCTTGCCCTGGATATCGAGCTGCACCATGGCGAAGCACACGATCTCGAAACCCAAACCCTTTGGGTCGAGAATGGCGCGATAAGCCTTGATGATGCCGGCGCTTTCGAGGGCACGCACCCGGCGCAGGCATGGTGGGGCCGACAGGCCGACACGACGCGCCAGCTCCACATTCGTGATGCTGCCGTCGGCTTGCAGTTCCTTCAGGATGGCCCAGTCGATAGAATCGAGGCGTCCGCGCACGGTCACTCCATAGGCGCATGCCAAGCTCTTGGAGACTCGGGCCATGCTGCACTTTCAGTCAAAAAACTCGTCTTGGCTGAGTAGACCGTGTAAAGGGTCAGCACAAGCGGGACGGGCGATTAAGTCGCAACGAACCATATGAACTCCACAAGCTCATTGATCGAATGTTGCGCGATACGTCCGGCCTTATCACCTGGGTTCTGAGCGATGGCAAGGCCGGAGACGAGCTTCAGTGCCTGAGCGTGGCCGAGGCTCTCGGAATTCAGCCGGAGATTCGCCGGGTCAAGCCGCGTGCGCCCTTTACCTGGGCTATGCCCTGGGGACCTATCGATCCACGAGAGAGGCCCGGCGCACCGAACAGCCCTATCGCCCCACCCTTTCCGGACCTTCTCATCGGCTCAGGCCGCAGAGCCGTACCATACCTGCGCTTCGTCAAACGAGCCTCGGGTGGGCGCACCTACACGGCCTTCCTCAAGGACCCGCGCACCGGCCCAAACACGGCGGATTTCATTTGGTCACCGGAATATGACCGGCTGCGCGGCCCAAACGTGCTGACCACGCTGACGCCGCCGCATCGGGTTTCGCTCAGCAAGATCGAGACCGCACGGGCGCATCCAGACCCGCGCCTCGCCTCCCTGCCCCATCCTCGGGTCGCGGTGCTGGTCGGAGGCGACAGCCGCCATCATCGTTTCATGGATCGCGATATCGCCCGTTTCATCGAGGGCCTGACAGCCCTTGCTGGATCGGGCGCCGGACTGATGATTACGGCCTCTCGCCGCACGCCGAAAGCCTTGCGAGACGCCCTGATTGCCCTGTCCGTCCGGCATGGAGCCTTCTTCTGGGACGGCACAGGCGAGAACCCTTATATAGCCCTTCTGGCGCTTGCCGATTTCATCGTCGCTACGGCCGATTCCTTCAACATGATCGGCGAAGCTGCTGTCAGCGGACGGCCCATCCTGGTCTTCGAGCCGTCCGGTGGACACCCCAAGCTCGATGTTTACATGGCGGCCCTGAAGGCTCATGGAATTGTGCATCCGTTCGAAGGCCGACTTGTAGGTCAGGCCTATGAACCCTTAAATTCTACCCTTAAGATTGCTGCTGCCATTATCCGGGGCTTCAGCCTTCACCGCCGCTCGTTCGGCTTGCCGGATTTGAATTTTGTCTGACCTGGCTTTTTCTCTGGAGTTCCCCTGATGGCCCATTCTCACGCCAAGCTCATCATCATCGGCTCGGGCCCTGCAGGCTATACGGCGGCGATCTATGCGGCGCGCGCCTTGCTTGAGCCCGTCATGATCTCGGGTTTCCAACCCGGCGGTCAGCTCATGATCACCACGGATGTGGAAAACTATCCCGGCTTTGCCGAGGTCATTCAGGGGCCGTGGCTGATGGAGCAGATGCGCCTCCAGGCCGAGCACGTGGGCACCAAGATGATCTCGGATCACATCACCAAGGTGGACCTGAAGCAGCGCCCCTTCCGCCTGGAAGGCGATTCTGGCGACACCTATACCTGTGACGCCCTGATCATTGCGACCGGCGCCCAGGCCAAGTGGCTGGGCCTGCCCTCCGAGGGCCTGTTCCAGGGCTTCGGCGTCTCCGCCTGCGCCACATGCGACGGCTTCTTCTACCGCAACAAGGAGGTGGTCGTGGTGGGCGGCGGCAACACCGCCGTCGAGGAGGCACTCTACCTCGCCAATCTTGCTTCCAAGGTCACTCTGGTTCATCGCCGCGACTCCCTGCGCGCCGAGCGCATCCTCCAAGACCGTCTGTTCAAGCATCCTAAGATCGAGGTGCTTTGGAACAGCGGTGTCGAGGAGATCTGCGGAACTGAGAACCCTTCTTCAGTGACCCATGTGAAACTCAAGAACCTCGTCTCCGGTGAGGTCTCGGATTTCAAGACCGACGGCGTGTTCATCGCTATCGGCCACAAGCCTTCGACTGAGCTCTTCGTCGGCCAGCTCGACATGAAGCCGGGAGGTTACCTGCAGGTGCAGCCGGGCTCCACCGGCACCAACATTCCCGGCGTTTTCGCGGCCTTCTCTAAACCAGATGACATCCCCGAGTGTGTGTATTCAAACCTGTTTGCCTTGAACGACAACGCTTCAGGCGCTGAGAATAAACACGCAGCGTAATGCACATTCATCCAATATCCCTTTAGATTCCTGAGATCTCACTATGAACACGCATCACACCAAGGTCTTGATCATCGGGGCCGGACCGGCTGGATATACCGCCGCCATCTACGCTGCTCGTGCCAACCTGAAGCCGCTCCTCGTGACCGGTCTGCAACCCGGCGGCCAGCTCACCATCACGACGGATGTCGAGAACTATCCCGGGTTCGCGGAGCCCGTTCAGGGACCGTGGCTGATGGAGCAGATGAAGCAGCAGGCTGAAAATGTCGGCGCAAATCTGGTGTACGACACAATCGTCAATGTTGACCTCTCCAAGCGTCCGTTCCGGGCTGAGGGTGACTCCGGCGACGTCTACATAGCCGACGCTCTTATTATCGCAACGGGAGCTCAAGCCCGTTGGCTGGGGCTGCCCTCGGAAGAGTTCTTTAATGGGTACGGGGTTTCAGCCTGTGCAACCTGTGATGGGTTCTTCTACCGCAACAAAAAAGTTGTAGTTGTGGGCGGCGGTAATACAGCCGTCGAAGAAGCTCTCTATCTTTCAAACATTGCCGCCAAGGTCACTGTAATCCATCGCCGTGATCGCTTCCGGGCAGAACCAATCCTTCAGGACCGTCTCCTAGCCAAGCCGAACGTTGAGGTGGTCTGGAACCATGTCATCGACGAGGTTATCGGCAAGCAGGAGCCGATGAAATCGGTGACTGGCGTTCGGATCCGTGATGCGAACACAGGCGAGACGAGGGAACTCCCCGCAGACGGCCTTTTCGTCGCCATCGGTCATGATCCCGCAACCAAGCTGTTCCGTGGACAGCTCGATATGGATGAGTCCGGCTACATTAAGGTCGGCTCCTGGTCGACGAAAACATCGGTCCCCGGGTGCATGGCCGCCGGCGATGTAATCGATCCGGTATTCCGGCAGGCCATTAGCTCCGCCGGCATGGGGTGCATGGCGGCTCTGGAAGCCGAGAAATTCCTGGCCGAGCATTCACCTGATCCGGTCACCCGCTCAATCGAGAAGCGTGAGGATCAGATGATTGGTGCATGGGATTAACGTCGAGCACGTGTAAGCCAAGTAAGGCGAGAACCGCATCGCCACAGCAACAGGGAAGATGGGCCAGCGTGGCCCATCTCCAACATGGGAACAAAACGAGACCTGACTGACATGTTCAGGTCCAAATGTCCAAGGGGTGGATTGTGAGACTTAAAAAGGCACGCGTCCAAAATTATCGCAGCATTCGCGACACAGGCGAGTTCGAGATCGAGTCAACCAAGACGATCATGGTCGGCCCGAACGAGGCCGGAAAATCTGCAATCCTCCAGGCTCTTCAACAGATCCACGCCCCCCAGGATGTCAAAGGGTTTGACGCCTTGAGGGATTATCCGAGGGCGCTCTACAATGATGTTACGACAGGCAAGGTTAATCCTGAAAACGTGCCTGTCACAACAGTGACCTTCGAACTTGAGGATAGCGACAAAGCTCTCCTCCCGGAGGAGTTCCGTAGCTGCGAATATCATGTCACGCGTTATCTCGATAACAGCGCGACGCATTGGCTTACCAATGGGCCCCAGATCCCGACCTATGGGAGCGTTAAGAAGGATCTTTTGCGTCTGGCTTCTCATGTCGACAGCCGGGTTGCACCGCCCGCCGATGGGCAGCCGTCTGCGAATAATCCGAGTGCAGGCCTTATTGCGATTACGTCCAAGTGGGCTGACGATACAAAGCTCGACGAGACCACGGTTGAACCGCTAAAGAAGTGGTTGCAATCGGTTGTGACCCTCGTGGATGAAGAGGATGAAAAGGAGGAGAAGCGCCTCGATGGGCTTCTCTCGCAGGTCGAGATTGCTACCAAACGAGACAAAGTCCTCAAGACTCTCGACAAGCGAATCCCAGTCTTCGTTCTGTTCAGCAACTACTTCCGGGTGCGCCCGGTCATCCATCTCGCGCACTTGGCCCAAAGGCTCGCGACCAAGGTGCTCGATGACGAGCAGTACGATTATGGCAATGCCTGTCTGCTGAAGTTGCTCGGTTTCACTGCCAAAGCCCTTTCGGATCTTGGGCGTGCGCCTGAACCGGACGCGAACAACCCAGCCGCCCTGCAAGCGTACCGTGATCAACTCGACAAGAGAACATACCAGCTCAACGCTGCGAGTGTTCGCCTGACCAACGAGATCCGGTCGGTCTGGAACCCTAACCCCGACCGGGCCGAGGCCGACAGATTGCGAGTTCAGGCCGATGGGCAGTACCTCAAGGTTGCCGTCGAAGACGATCTCGGGGTTGAGATTGAGCTCGACCAGCGTTCGGAGGGCTTTCAGTGGCTGGTGTCCTTCTTCATCGTCTTCTTCGCGGAGGCGGCCGATCGGCATGAGAATGCCATCCTTCTTCTGGATGAGCCTGGGCTCAGTCTGCACGCGCTGAAGCAGCGGGATTTTCGCGATACGATCTCGCGTTTGGCTGCGAAGAACCAGACCATCTACACGACCCATTCGCCCTTCCTGGTTGGGCCAGACGAACTCGACCTCGTGCGAGTTGTCGAAATGACAGACCGCACGACCGGTACAAAGGTTCATACTTCGGTGACATCGAGCGATCCCGCGGCGCTCCTCCCCCTCCAAGAGGCGCTCGGCTACGACCTCGCCCAGAGCTTGTTCGCACAACAGCGGAACCTCCTGCTCGAGGGATTGACCGATTACTGGTATTTGGAGGCTGTCGCAGATCTCCTCGCCGAGGCCGGGTCCGCCAAACTCAACGATAAGATCGCCCTTATCCCCTCAAACACGGCGAGCAAGGTTGTCTACTTCGCGACCATCCTCCATGCACACAACCTGAAGGTGGCAGCCCTTCTCGATTCGGACAGCGCCGGGGATCAAGCCGCCAACCAAGAGGTTCTCGTTCATTCTCTTGGGCAGAAGGCGATCCTGCGCACGAAGGATTACATCGAGGGCAATGTCACCAAGCCGGAGGTTGAGGATCTCCTTCGCGACACACTCGTGATTATTGCTAAGGACGCCCTCGGGATCGATGTTACCAGCCAGGCCGCAGCTCAGCCAGAAAGACCGATCGTTGACCTTCTCTCGAAGGCCAGCAGGGATTTCTCGAAGTATAAACTGGCCAAGGCTTTCATGCGGTGGTCACGGGATCATATTGCTGGAGATCTATCAGAGACCGAACGTCGCCAGTGGACCGGCCTGATCAGCGCCATCAATTCCGCCTTGAAGTAGGCTTGGCTAGAAGCCAGAAATGTCGGGCCAGCCTGTCAGCTACGGGGCTCCGCCCCTCGCGCATGCCAGGGTTTGCGGCCTAGCCGCCGAAGGACCGGGTCTCCCCGATCTTCCTTCGCTTCGCTCCGTGCAGACCGGGAGATCCCCCTCCCGGTTCTTCGCCCTGGCATTTGCTACCCCCGGTCCTCGCCGGACAGGCAGGGGGGGCAGGCGCACCTGCCCCCTGCCCCCACTGATCACTACGACAGCCGCATGGCGCTTCCAGTAAGCCGGCGATCAAAGGCTGGCGTACGGGCTAAAGTGCGCTCAAGGACGGCCAGATCTCCGACCAGAACGGCATTTTCCTCAGCCCGCGTTACGGCAGTGTAGATCCAGCTCGGGTCCACGTTCGGAGCATCGAGCAAGGAGATAACAACGGCTTTTGCTTGGCTTCCCTGGGCTCGATGGCACGAAAGGGCATAGGCCAGCGACAGGTCAATGAGATCCTTGTTGCCGAACTCCTTCTCGTCACTCTCGAAGTCGCAGGTCACCGTGCCGGCCTTCGGGTTGATGGCGATAACCCGGCCGAGGCTCCCGTTTCTCAAGCCAACATCATAATCGTTGCGAAGGAAGGTAACGGGATCTCCCTCCGCGAATGCATTCCCGATGTAACCGCGGACCGAGCAGGTCTCGAGTTCCTCCTCTGACAGGTCTCGATCGCCGAGGTTTCGGAGATGAAAACGTCGATTGAGGTCACGGACTGTGCCGTCGGGGCGATTAGAACGATGGTTCACCGGTGCCAGAACCATCAGGTTCTGCGATCCGGCAGAGAAGCCTCCAAGATCGCGAACGACCGCCTCGATTGCCTCGCTGATCTGCCCCTCCACTGCTCGGACGAAAGAGACCCCGCCCTGCCCGGGTCGATAGGGAGCGAGGTCAAGTTTTTGTCCGCAGCGAATGATCCGGGAGATCTCCGGGATTCCGGTCCCGTCCTCCTGTCGCCTGATCGTCTCCAGAGTGGCCGAGATCTTCGGCTCAGAGACAAGACGATGGAACACCAAGCCGAATCCGATCGGAGGCAGTTGGAATGCATCGCCAACCAGGAGCAAGCGACAGCCGGGCGGCATGATCTCGACGAGTTGATGCATCTGCCCGAGGTCGACCATCGAGGCCTCGTCGATGACAAGCAGCGTGCGGTCAGTGAGTTGGGGAAGCTCACGAGCTGGGTCAGGCGGCTCGCCGTCGCCCGTGATCTGTCCCCAATGAGTTCGCCCTTCGCCGCGTTTCTTGAGGCCCAGAAGCAGCCGGTGGATTGTCAGCGCGGGCCGCCGCCCGGGAGCATCACGGCCTGCACCGATCGTCAGGCGGAACGCAGCCTTTCCGGATAGGGCGGCGAGTTCGACATGGCCCCCGAGGATTTCCCAGAGGTCCACGATGGCCCGGCAGGTGGTTGTTTTTCCGGTTCCTGCTCCACCCGTCAGGCATGCGATAGGATTCCGAATGACCTTCAGAACCGCCTCACGCTGCTCCTGGTGAAGCGACCTGCCCCGGCGTTCGACCATGGCCAGGATCCGTCGTAGATCAACCTCGCCTGGGATTTTAACGCCGCCCTTCTTGGTACCAGAGGCCATCTCGGCAAAGCGGGCCCGGATCTCATCCTCCATGATAGCGCAACCAGGGGCCCGCCAGAGAATATCCCCATCAACGACGGCCCGATTTGCCTCCCCGATGTGCCTGATACGGGCTGCGAGATCGGGCGTCTCGTCGAGATCGAGCTTGCGAGCGACTGATGCCGTGAAGTCGGCTTTCGGAAAGGCCGTATGGCCTTCGGAAACGTGCTCCTGGACGACAACGTCGATCGCTCCAACCAGTCGTTCAGGGCATCGGATGTGATCGTCGATATCCGGCCGCCGACGGAGCACTCGCTTGGCCATCTGGTCGAGCCGAGCCCACGGCAGGATCGTAGCCAGGACGTAAGGGTTTCGGCTCAGTATCTTCACAGCACCCGGCCCAAGCAGGCGTGCAGCCTGTTTGGCGATGTGAACGTCTTCGACCCCTTGGTCCTCAAGCCACCGGATGGTTTCGTACTCGTCCTTGATTTCCTGCCAACGGCGGGTGACCGCAACCGCCACCCGGGCCGCAAGGTTGGGGCGCTCCGGATCGATGATGTCGGCCAGCCTGTCGAGCGCCACGCCACCTTCGAACACACCCTCGAGATTGCCCTTGAACGCCTTCACGATCCTTTTGGCACGCGTTGGCCCGACGCCATCGAGGCTCTGGAGCCATGGCACAACGAGAGCCCCAGACGGTAGGTGACGCCGGAACACGGCACCATCGCCATACAACTGTCGGCCATATTTTGGACTGTCGTACCATTCGCCGATGACTTCATAGACCTCCCCAATAGCTGGCTGGAAGAGTCGCCCCCTTCCGACAATCCTTATGGATTCAGCTCTCGAGACCCGCCCCGTGAAGGCTGTAGCTGTGTCCCCTGACCACAGGATCGAGGCTACTTGGACCTTAAGGCGCTCCAATGGCGTGATTGTCGGCGCGGTCAATGCGTTGTGTCCCCCGTGCGGACTATGAGCCCAGTTCGCTGCATGATTCCGAGGCGCTCTCTCAGGCGATCATTTTCGGCTCGAGCATTAGCCAGATCGCGTTCGAGTTGGGTGACACGAACCCTGGATTGCGCATGTCCCTCGGCCTGTCCCTTTAGGCACTTATTCAGGCGGGAGATCTTTTCGGACGAGGCGTCGTCCTTGGCATCATCGCGCGTCCGAGATGCAATCTTCGCCAGTCCTTGCTCGCTGGCTATGAGATCGACCATCTCCGCCAAGGGTTCGTGCTTGTAGAAGTATTGCCATGCCGAGTCCGGAACGCGGTTTGCGTCCTCACCGCGCTCAATCGCGAATTCCTGGAGCTCCCGCGCAAGTGCCCGTACGTTGACTTTGCCGTCAGATGTCTGAGGCAGTGTTGGAACTCGTCTTTCCTTTGAAGTGTCCTGTTGTGTCCACGCGGCATCCTTTCCGTCGAGATAGCTCTCTAAAAGCTCCTGAAAAGCGCCAATCTTTGAGGGGCGAGCCATGCATACCTTCCTTTTCAGGATCGGTCGGAGCCATAGGCGTGACCGGAATGCTGCCTCAGCCAATCAAAGAAGGGTGTCGTATCGGGCCGCGCGGCGACCAAGCGATCGCCGCTGATCTCAGCGGCATCCAGGATTTCGCCTCGGTTAATGTCAGTGATGATCCCAATCTCCTTCTCTGCCGCCCAATTCAGCAGGCGCGCAAGTACGGTCGCGGTGAGTTCAAACGATCGCCTCAGGTCATTTGTCCTCGCCTCCTCATTACCTATGTGGGAAATCGGTTCGGTTGCCTCCGAACCATGGGACAGCCGGTTCGACAGCATCTTTCGAAGCCGCTCATTGTCGCGCTTCAGCAGGGCGACATCTAACCGCGAGATCTCAAGCCCCATGGATGCTTGGATCTGCTCTGCCCCTCCTGAGACAATCCCTGGCCTGGATTGGATATAGTCCCAGACGACTTTCCTGTACCGGGGGTTTCTCGCCATCGTGGTCGGGTGCATGCCGGCGGCGTTAGCGACGTAGCGCGCCAATGCATTGAAGTCCTCGAAGCGCGTGCGCCTCGGGACGGCCTTCAAGGCAAGTCTCACCCGCTTCAAGCCGGCATTGATTACATCCGACTGGTGCGCCTTGAAATTGTTCTGTCCTTTGCGGGCCCCCATCGCTCAGTCCCCGTGGCTGCCTTCCAGCAGATCGGGACTGCCCGAATTCGCCAGCGGTGGAAGGTCCGCCTTGATCGCCGCCAGGGCCGCCTTGAAGGTGGGTGCAACACCATGCGCTTTCAGTGTGACGCCGAGGCTCGAGAGGAATGTCCTGACCGGATCGCCGTCCAGCTTGCTGATTTCCGCGCTGAGTGCCTCGCTTGATGACAGGAGCCTTTGCCGGAGCCGTGCGGCCTGAGCCCGTGTGATGGGGGTCTCGAACGAGGTATAGGCATGGCTGTCGACGAGGCGGTGCATGATGAAATCGGCGGGGCCCGCGTGCTTGGAAACCAGGCTCAGGTGCAGCCGTACGGCATCCGGCATTCCCGTGACGAAGAAGTCCGGGGTTGATGCGGCAAGCTTCCTGCGCGCCTCCTCGAGGATGAGAAGCGTCGTCCGCCAGCCCTCGGCCTCCAGCATGTCCAGCTTGCGGCGCTCCTGCACGTCGGCCATCGCGGCATCGGGCTCGCCTCGTTCCTGCATGATCCTGAGTATGGTCTCCGCTTCCCTCACTTGCTCGAGCAGCAGGCGCCTCTTGGCGCCGATCGCGGTCACGTGGTCGATGCACTTGACGGCGATCGGGCAAATCCCGCAGCGCCGGGGCGTGACGATGATCTCCAGGACGTCCCTTGGGCACAGTTCCCCGACCGGGCAGATATGCGTCTCGCGGAACGCGATCTGCGCCATCCCGCTCGAGCGCAGCAGCGTGATTCCCTGGGTGTCCGACGTGCTCTCGTTCAGCAGCGACAGGGTATGGAACCCGAAGGCCTTCTCGGTTCCAAGACGGTCGGCCTCGAAGCTCCGCCGCAGGGCGCTGTTGACCCTGTCCGCGCGAATATGTACCGGGTTACCTGGATCCGGCTCCCAAAGGCTGTTGGCAGCAGCGAGAATCCTTGCCGCGGCCTCGCTTTCCGGCTCTACCGTGTAGTGGTGAACCGTTGCCGCGTTGGATTGCCCCACGAGCGCACCCGTCACCTCGACCGACAGGATCCCGGACCGCGAACTAATGAATGTAGAGCGGGCGGAGTGGGGCGTGTGCTTGAGACGCAGCTTTATCGGACAGCAGAGACGACGCTCGGTGCCATCAATGTGGATCTCCTCGCGCGGCTTCCGCGTGATCGGGTCGGTGTCAGCTTCGAACCGCCACATCCGGAGTGGTTCGCTTCCCGGCACCGCCCCCGCATACCAATGACCGAAACCGACGATGAGCCTCTCCCACGCAGTCGCATAGGTGTTGTCAACTATGGGGTAGTCGGAGAAGGCGGCGCGGAACAGGGGCAGGATCGGGGCGAACCGGGTATGCTCGCGGCGCTCATACGGAACCAAGCGCTCTATGACGGACTCAGCCATGAGGGACTGGTATGCCTCCTCACGCAAGAGGACATCATGAGCGCGCCGCACGATTATCGTCTTCCACGGCTCATCCTTGACCTTGTCCGTGTTGACGACCAGAGGAACGAGTTCCGCACCTTCCAAGTGAGGGCCATTTAATGAATTGAACGTCTTCTGGCAAAGCCACTGGATCCCCTGGAACCGGATCCCCGTTTCCAGGGCAACGATCACCATACGAAGCGCGGAGATCTGCGGCAGGAGTACCTTGCCCCCAGACTCCCCTCGCCCGCTAATGAACCGATAGTCCCAAGTCGCAAGTGCCGGGATGAAGTCGATCCGGTATTGAGTTCCGTTGAACTCGAAGCCGACGTCGACGCCCCACTCACTGGGAACGTAGCCCTTTGCCCCGCGCCTGTTATTCCACAAGAGCCTTTTCTCGTCCTCGCCCAAGCCGACCTTGAGCGACCTTTCCATAAGGGTGATGAAAAATCCCTCGATAGCGTAGGCAAAACGCAGAAGGTAAGGGACAACCGCTTTCGGAATGGGATCCTTGTTTGTCTTGGAGGCACCCCGCTTGACGACCCGGTCTACCTCCTTGACCACCGGGTTCTGGAAGTCCTGATGCCGGAGTTCCAGCACGCGAGCATTGCCCCGGCAGAACTCGAGAAACGAGTGAACGCTGTGGATGAAACCATTGAAGCCGTCCCGATCGGAACCCAGACGCACCTTATCGAAGAAACGAAGCAGCGGAAGCGGCGCCGTCCCATCATCGCTTGCGTCTGTCCAGCCACCAAAGCGGTGCAAAACCGATGGATCAAGCGGAATGGCGTGCTCGATGCCCGGGTGAAGCTCGAGCCACCAGGGCAGGTAGCAGCAAATATAATCCTGAAATAACAGGCGCAAGGTGCGCCACTCGCCAGTCTCCTCAAACCCTGCGCGCCGTCGGTTGTCGAAGTAGCGATCGAATATGGCATCCCAGGTGCGCCATATTGCGGTGGGAATGGTGTGAGTACGGGAAAAATACTCCGTTCGGCGCGGGCCTGACCCTCTTCGCATCATCTTCATGTATTCGATGATGTCGTCCGGATCGTTCGCTCTGTCCGCGACGAGTTCCAACTTGACTTGGCTAAGTGTCTTCTCACCGTCGAGGATCTGCTTCTTGAGCTCCTCGTGGTTATCACCGTCGAGAAGTTCAACCTGCGCCGAGTCGCGGCGTCTCTCGTAGCGTGCCCGGACGTTCCTCTTCGTCCGTAATTTCAGCTCGGCAGCGTTGGGGATGAATTCCGTGGGCTTTAGGTCGGTGGCCCCGCACCGCGCACGATTGGCCCAATAAAGATAACCCTCGATATCCTGCTCGGTGTACTGGAACCCTCGGGATGCCCCATATCCGTGCCAGGTCCACAGGGTGGTCGTAAAGGGCGTGTAGGGCTGCCGTGTGCGAAAGCCGAGCATCTCGCGCCTCAACGGATCTTGGCCGAGACTCAGGCAATGCAGTCCAAAGGCATCGATGTCCACTTCGCAGAAGTCGTGCCACGGCGTGGTCAGGGTGAACCGAAAGCCAAATGACGCCATGTCCCGCTGGGGGGTCTCCAGATGGCACGTGACGACCGGCGGGAGAAGGAGCCTCAGCTCATCCTTGCTGAATGACGTCCCCACCTTGAAGTGCAGCGGGAACTGCACGGCCCGATGGTTCCAGAGCTGGAAGTAGACGTACTTCAGCCAGCGGTTGACGATCACGTCGTGGCTGACCGGGCTGTTCGCCATCCTCAGTGCCGCTCGGGCTCGGGGCAACACCCGCTCGTTCTTGTTGTCCTGGGTGTATCCCTCAAAGAACGTGAACGCCGTCCGGAGATCCTCCTCGGAAAGCGTATCGATGTTTGCCAGGCGCTCGGCCAGTACCTTGTCCAGTGGCGGGTGCCGCGTACCCGTCTTACCCATGTCCCGAAATTGCCGATCGACGCTGACGGCCTCGTGCACCGATTGCGCGAACAACAGCCGCAGCTCCTCGATCGGTGCGGTCAGCAACAGCTCTGGCGATGCGTTGATAACCGCATCATGCCCGTCGGCCTGGAAGCCGCCGGAACGGTTCGCCATAACAGCCAGGGCGCTCGTCCTCCCCCATTCCCGCGGACGGCCCTCGGCAGGGACCGAGTTCGGATCCGAGGGGGCTTCTCCATGAGCCCAAGGTTCGTTCGATTTTGCCGCTGCCCGCATGATCCCTTCCCGCCTGAAGACGCCGCAGGCTGTTCCAGGTGAGCGGCAATGTAAATACGGCGTCGCGCTATGACTGCTAAAGACAAGCGAAAGGATTCGCCGCACAATTCAGCAATCGGTTCACGCCTCAATTGAATCCATGGGAGCGCCTATGCTGCTTCGAATCCGGCGCTTTCCCGCGTATGTACTTTTGACAATTGTTGACAAGGATTGAATCCTCTTGACGCAAGTCCAAGCTCTTACCCGCATCCATCGGTTATCAACAGGTTTTCGAGGCCGGCAGGGCTCAGACTCCGGCGGGCCGGAATGGGAGGGCAGCATGGCGGGCTCGGGCGGGGCTGGGGTGAAGGCCCCGGAGGCACCCGGCACCACTGTCTCTGTCGTTGAGGCGTCGGGCCTCCGGCGCCTGAGCGCCGTTGGGGAGTTGCGGAGTCCCAACGGCTTGCCGGGAAGCAGCAAGATTCGGGGCTGGCTCTGCATGAAACCTCCCCTGCCGCCCCATGCCTGCTACACGCAGGCGCTGCCCTCCTGCTTGCCTGCCGGATCACCCTCAGTCTCGTGCCCTGGACTCCGCCGTCTCCTGTTCTAGGGGGGATGCCATCAGTCCGACGGAAGCAGTCGGCACCCTATGGCAAGTGACACTGCACTCGCCCGGTCTTGCCCTGCATCCGGGCTTCGATTTCCTCGGCCGCGCGGCGGAGGCGCGCCGCGATCGTCGCCGGCAGCCTGTCCAGCTCCGCCATCGCAGGGTCTTTTCCGTTGAAGACGATGTCGTCGGCGGCCTCGATCATGGCTTCGACGATCAAACGATCCTTGCGCGCATAGATGGCCGTGCTGCGCGGATCTGCATGTCCCATCAGCATCTGAACTTCCGTGAGCCGGAGACCCGGCCCGCCCGGGACGGGAATATAGTTGTGCATATAGACACCGTAACTGTGGCGAAGCGAGTGAAGGGTCCAGACATGGTCTGGTGCCTCGGGAGGTCCAGGCACCTTCGCCCGGCGGACCGCCGCCTTGAATTGCTTCCCGTGTGCGGTGTCACTGGCGTCCTTCAGGGGTTTTCCGCGCCGGGATCCACCCAGGATCTTGAACAGGTAATCTTGATTTCCCGTGCCGGACGGAATGAACTCATTGCGAAGGTAGTCGCGCAGTGCCTCCCAGAAGATCGTTCGCAGCGGTTCGTAGAGATACACCCTGCTCACTAAACGACCCTTGAATCGCTTCTTGTCTTCATCCTCCATCTGGCCTGCAAAGCGACGCATGTCAGGATCTATGACCCAAACGGTTCCCGTTTCCACGTCAAAATCGGAGAGCTGGATATTGAGCGCCTCATGCAGACGCAGACCACCGCCCGCCAGCAGCGCCCACAATGCCCGATCGCGACTCGTATTGGCGGCGGCAAGAAGATCTGCGAGATGAGCGAGCGGAAACTCCTTGCTCTCGAGATCGCGTTGTACGCCGCTATGCTTCGGATTCCTCAATCCCCTGGGACGAACCAGCTCGTCCTGGATCCGTACGACCCCGCCGATCATGGCCTGCTGCCGAAAGCGGTCCTTTTCATTGCGGGACCACCGGACCACCCCCTCTATAGCGGAGAAGGTCATCTCTAGGTTCAGCAAGTCAACCCAAATTCCCTCCTGAGCAAGAGCCGAGATCGCCTTCAATCCCTCATCGTGGGCAAGTCGCAGGAAGAGATTCACCGCAGCAATGGTCGGTGCGAAACTCCTCTTCGCGAGTCCATGGACGAAACCAATCTCGGCTGCATAGGCAGAAAGGCTGGTGAATTCAGGTGCCTCTATACGAACTCCATCCCTCAGAAACAGCGGATAAACATTCATAGCGTCAGAGATACGAGCTGGTAAGGCCGCCTCGCCGAACACCCGGCACTCGATCAGGTAATCAACAAACCTAGCGGCGGCATACAGGTAGCGCTTCTTCGACGTCCCACTGTTACCTCGTTGATCCAGGAACTGCTTAAAGCGACTTAACGGCTCTACTTCGTTACCATCGTCATCGATGTAGATGTCGCCGATCCGTGTCAGATGTTTGAGAGCCATAGCATTCCGTCAGATGTGTCACGGCCTACACGTCATGAGAGATTTCTGTCGTTGCCCAAAGGTATTCTCCTTTTGATGGTGAAGCGGTTAACGACATCCCACTTTCAATGCTCGATGTCTGATACTCAGACCGAGCAATGCGGCTCCGTGCGGGAGGAAAGTTTATACCGTCTGCTCGTGGCGACGGACCTAAGAGGAATCCGGACACTTTGGCTCTGCTGCATTGGATTGATCTGCCAATGCAGCGTGTGCAGCTTTGGGCACCTGGTCAGTGACAACCCTGCCCGGCGATGCCCTGTGGGAGGGCTGCCTTTCTGTTGTCCTGCCTTGCATGTAAACGGCGGACCACCGCCCCAACCTTCATGAATCAGCACCGTGGCTTCTTGCACAGTCAAGAACAGCCTCGGGCCGCCTCGCCTGGAGAGCCTCCCACGGAGTGTCGCCGTCCAGCACGCTGTCCGGTGTCAGGAACCATTCCAGTCTCATCCAGGACGCCATAATCGGCATAACAGAGAGGATCTTGCGCATGTGCAAGATTGTCGTCGGGTTTTTAACTGAAACGCCGGGTAGACCGTACGGCCGTCCATGACGACGGCGATCAGATCGCCCGCCTCCGTGTACCGCCGCAACTCTGGAAGACTCATATCGAGCCAGTCGGCCACCAACTCCTCCTCCAAAACGCCACCGGCCTCCGGATCAGCGACTGCTTGCGCTTGGCAACGTCAGCATGCTGGATTGCATCGCCGCGGCGGTTCTGCGGCAGCAGCACCTTCGGTGGCGCCTCTCTGACCAGGAACCTTGCCATCGCCCGGCCGTGCCACAGGGCTGTGTCGACGGACGAATGCAGGCGTTCCGGCCGGGGATGGTCCGACAGCGGAACGAACCCGTCGTCGGTGGCCAGCACAGCGAGCCAGCCCAGCGCCGCCCAGGTGAGCCTGAGATCCACCAGCGTCAGCTCTGGTGACGTCCCGGCGGACGCCGCGAGGGATGTCGCCGCATTGCAGGCGAGTGTGATCATGCTGGCCACTGCCCGAGGGCTGCCTGGTAGACGCTGCACCGCAGCCTCCCATCCCGGTCGTCCTCGGGCAGCGCAAGCATCAGCATGTGGATGCGCTGGGCTAGCTTTCCGCCAACAATCTAGGGCTCTTCCAAGGCGTTGAGCAGCCTCCGAAACGGGAGGAGCGCCTGGCGCTCCGGTGTATCTACCCGCTCAACGCGGGCGATCTTGCCCTTGACTCAGACAGTGACATCCAGACGGATGGTGCCCTCGAAGAAGGACATGAGGCGCAGCAGTTAGCCGGCAGACGGGAGGGCCCGTCTGCCCAGGACCTCGTCCTGGCGGGCATTGTAGGCACGGATTTCAGCCGTTGGGTCCGTCATCGCATCTACCTCTCTTTGCCCTGGATCAGTGCCGTACATCCCGGGACATCAGCACTGCCTCGACCAATCTTCGCAGCTTGCGCAAGGATCCTCCCGGCCATGCCGACACGACGGCCGCCGTCTCGACCTCGTCGAGAGGGGTGGCCCAGCGACAATCCAGGCCTTGCTCGGCCAGGATATCGGAGATGATCTGGCGGGAGAGGATCGGGAGGTGCTCGCATCCGGGCACGGGAAACGGAATGACCCGGCAGCGGTCCCGGAGCGGGGCCGAAAGTCCCTCGAGGGAGTTGGCTGTCATCAGCCATGTGACATGCGACAGGTCACACGGCGCCTGTACATAGGGGTCGTGAAAGCGGGACGCGGTCTCCCGCTCCAGGAATGCGAGAAGCGCGTCATGGGCCTGACCGTTGTGGCGGGAAGTCCCGACCTTCTCTACCTCGTCCAGGATCGCACCGGGTCCCGCGGCCTTGTAGCGGGTGATGAGGGCAACCGGGAGGGACGGTTCGCCAGTCGACCACCGTCGAGGAGTGCCCGCGAAGGCGCCATCCGAAACCCCGCCGCATGGAATCATGTCGTGCGGCAGATTGAGAACCTTCAGGAGGCGCGTCGCAAAGCGGGACTTGCCGCACCCCGGAGAGCCGACAAGGATGGTCGGGCGGATCTGCACATGGGATCGGAGCGCAACATCCCGAAGGATGTCGTCGATCACGTCTGCCGCATACGGGAACTCCGTCCTTAACGCTGCGCGAGCCACCTTGAGATCGGGGACCGGCACCAAGGGCAGAGCCTTTCCAGCAAGTCCTTCGAGTTCCTTAGCAACCTTCTTCCCTTCCCCGGTATTAGCATTCCCGACATGGTCGAAGACAATTACCGACACTGACGCTGCTGTGCAGGAGGGCTCTGGACCGTGACCTTGCGGCTTTCCGCCGGCTCCGTTTCCAACAGGCACTTCACTTGTTGCCAGTGCCTCTGACGCTCGAACGAGCAGGGATTGGTTTTCGACAAGTTCAATCAACGAACTCCCGGTGCGGTCCACGGCTCTTGCAGGGTTCCGTCCGCAAGATACCCTTGCACCGGTCCCCAAGTGGGCGAAATCCGGATTGGATGCTGAATAGGCCAACCAACCCAGCGCTGCGGTGATCATCGTGACGCCGGCTGCCCAGTCATCGGGATAATGCTCCAAGCCGATCGCCGCGGTGAGCGCCTCACGTGCGAGGTCGGTGGCTGCGCCATGGTCGCCGAGATGCGCGAGATAAATCCGGCACCGCAACCGCCAAGAGCGGACACCATCTGGGAGGCTCGTCCTAGCTACCTCGAGAATATCTGCGAGCGCCTTCACCTCGTCCGAGCCGGCACTGACGGTGAGTTGTTCCAGGCAGTACACAACCGCCTCGAAGTGGAGGTTCTCCACCTTCCTTCGGAGCCGAGGCAGTAATCTCTCCGCGAAAGTCCGCATGTCCTCCTGGATGTCGTTCCCGAGGAATGGCATCCCGGCGAGCAATTCGTACTCGGTGGGCAAGTGAAGGCCTGCGATTGCCGCCTCCTTGCGGCGTTCGAAGTGCCTGCGCACCCTTCTGGCACGCCGGACCTCCCGGAGCGTATCGTCAACGGCCACGGACGTGCTCCTTCGTCACGAAGTCGAACTGACGCCACTCGGCCGGCCGAGCCGATACCATCTCGAAAGGGTGCGGGCCCATCCCCGGTCAGGAGCCAAGACCCAAATGTCCGAGGTGACTATCGGGCGGTCCATCCCGGGCAGCATCGGATGGTGGCGCACGTCTCCGACCAAGCACGCCGCGGGCCTGAACCGATGCCTCCAGTTGCCAAGGACCGGTGCACCCCGAAGATCTGTCGCGGTCGGGCCTCTGCCGTCCCGGATAGACTGAAGGTCGGCAGCCAAGCGCAATAAGCGGTCGATTTCGTGGGACACCAAGGCTTCATTCACGCCTTGGCTGTTGGTCACTACGATCATTGGAACTTCTATCCTTGGAGTTGAACGGCATCGGACTGGGCCCACTTGGTCTTCGCGGTGGCAATCCCGACTGTCAGGTGGCGGACGTAGATCCCGGGAGGTGGAGCATCTGTGCCGACGTGAGGGTGGTCCACACGGCATGAAGCGGGTATTCCTGGCGGCGCCGCGGCGCTTGCGACCGCCCAGTCCCGCCGCGACAGGCAGTTTGGTACGGCGGCCGGACCTTGGGTGTGCCCCGCTTGCTATCACGCTCAGTCGAGGTCGCCGCAAAGGGGCCACGCGATGCGTGCTGATGCATCAAGCTGCCGCTCGGTCAGTGCAAAACGACCGTCTGCGTCGGTGAACTCCAAGTCCCTGGCGTCGAAGCTGGGCAGCCCCGGATAAAGGATTTGATATTGGGGATCGCTGCCCGGTAGAAGGCCGCGGTCCCGCAGGAGCGTCGTCAGATCAGTGGGTGCCATGACCATCGGCCAGCCGACCGGGAAGATCCATGCAAGCGGCTGCCCGGCATCTCGAACCACTTGACGCCCGCCTTGCCTGTTGAGTTCGTCCCAGTGTTCCCAGTGATCCCGGAGCCTCTTGTAGTCCTGCACCGCGCGCTCGGGATCGGGCGCCCACTCGGGCATCGGCACCAGGAGCCGTGCCTGCATGCCGCTCAGCATCAGCAGTGTCTCAAGGACATCCTGGGCAGGCATGTCCAAGATCACGGGGGAGCGTCTCAGTCGACCCCGCCTGCGTGCGCGAATGCGATCGGTGATGCGCTCCCCGCGCTCGGCCTTGATCGTGGCCGTGGCAAAAGGCACTTCCCTGACATCGGCGAGGGCTGACTGGCCTCCCTCGACCAGCACCTGGATGTGGAGGGGCTCGAACCCCAACCCCCGCGCCCCTGCCGCGAGCATGATGCTTGAGCTCGTGCGTGTCGCTGCACCTGTCGAGCCCACAAAGACGAAAATGTCCATTCCTCAAACTCCGTTGCCTTGAGGCCGAATCAATGTGCTGTCCCACGTCCAGCCGGCACGGGCACCATAAGGATTCACAGCTTAAAGATCTATCAATTTTGATGCTACGCGCATCACGCACGATGCTAACAGCATCAATTGTTGACAAGGGATGGCGCGGCACGAACGGCCCGGCCAATGTCGTGCCATGACAACGTCTTGGAAGCTTTTGAAGGGGGCGCGGCTGATGCTCGGCATCACTCAGGAGGAGTTGGCCGAGGAATCAGGCGTTGGCCGCGCGTCGATCAATCGGCTTGAGAGGGGCATGGAGGGTAAAACCCGTACCCGAGATGCGGTGCAGAGAGCCTTGGAGGCCCGGGGCGTCCGGTTCATCGGCGCCTCGAAGGATTCGGCAGGTGGCGTGCTCTTGCCACCTGATCCGGCGAGGCCTGCGGCGCTTGAAGCGACAAGGCCGGACTGAGATCATGCTGCAAAGCGTCGATCCATGCATTACCTCGTGCGGATCGATTTTCCGATATCTGCTCAAAGTCGCACGGTTGCGGTACGCTTACGAAGCGAACGAGCCACGCAGACCTGCCAAGCCCGAGCCATTCGCCGGGTCTCATTGGGCGGTTTAAGCCGGAGTGTCGTGTACCTTGGGTAGAACGAAACCTTGGGTTCAGGATTCCACGTACCGATCGAAGATCCGGAAGGCTCTGAAATGATCGCTAGCCGGACGGCGGTTTCGAAAGTGCGCCACAGCCTACCGATGTAACCTACATGAAAAAGCGGTAGTCGTAGACCTCGTCCACGATATCGGGAGCGTGCTTGACCACATTTGCGAAGAGGCTCGAATAGACGAGGGTCGCTGGCAGCGTCTTGTAGAGGGTGTTGTTGTTCCAGTCGACCTTGGTGAGCGACAGGATGCTCGCGCAGGTATCATGCCATCCTCCCGCACCTGAGAAGCGCCGTAGGAGGATCGGGTCCGGAAGCGGCTTGAGGGGTGCCTCCTTGAACACCGGCTTATGGCTTGACGACGGATTCACGCCGACAACGCTTCCCTGGGTCCAGAGCAGGCACTCCGTCGGGCTTACCGGCTGGTAGACGCCACGATCCACGGAATACGCCGCGGGCGCAGCCTTCGCTCCGTGACGCGGCCCCTCGATCTTGATTCCGTACCAACCCGTCTTGCGCACGACCTGGATGAGTTCGAGTTCCGTTCTCCCGCCGAAAGCATCGTGCGCACCAAGGATCTCGTCGTCGGTGAAATGCGATGACTTATGGATGAAGAGCTTGCGTGGTATTCGCCCACGATGGCCGTTCTGGTACAGGAGCAGACTCTTGGAGAGAACGGCCTGCATCTCGGCATAACTCAGGAAGGGATTGCCCTTGCGATCGGTTGTGATCTCGCGCGCGTCGAAGGCGACGAACTCGAAACCGGTCCCATCCGGATCAAAGACCTGACTGCAACACGTGGCGTAATCGTGTCCGTCGCGGTGCCTCTTGATCGCGTAGCTCAGGCCGATGTAGGCCTCGTCACGGTCATGATCGGCGAGCTTCCACGGGATTCCGCCCGCTTTCGCGTACAGTGCAACGGAGATGCCCCACATGACCTGAGCCCGACATCTTCGCTCCCAGGTCGCGTCGTTTACGATCTGGACCGGGATATTGCGTGGAGCGAGCCGCGCCTTGATGATGTCGTGCAGGTTGAATCCTTCGTACTCGAATGCGTGGCTCCAGGCTTTCGGCAGATGGATCAGGAGCACATCGAAAGAGCTTCGCACTCTCGACAGGGGCGCCAGTGCCTGGATGATGGCCTGGGCGAGACCATCGCCGTCCCCAGCCTCTGCGAGCCGGGCGCAATCTCCAGGCGCGGGAATTCGCAGGGTCTCCGAAGCCGGGACGAGCCGCGCCCGAAAGGTCCGCTCGAACCCTGGATACTCGACATAGTAATTGGTTGCCTCCCGAGGCATTGCGCGGCCGTTGAGTTCGGCTACCAGGCCATCGAGCTTGCGGGTGAACTCCGGCGGGCAGAAGTAAGCTAGGCGCACCATCTCGGGATACCCGAGATCAGCGCTGTACGGACCAAACTCCGTGAGTCCCCTGAGCGGGTGGAGATCGGTCCGTGTCGATGAAAACAGCAGTTTGGGTTCCGGCAGGATAGTATGGGCCGGCAGGACGTATGGCTTACCGGACATCGGTCCGCCTCCCGGCGCTGTAAGCGGTGCGTGTGTTGATCCGAAAACTCACGGGCTGATCGTCGTTGGCGAAGGCCGTCACAGTGACATTCTCGCCTCCTCCGGCCTCTCCCAGCAGAACCCTGATCCATGCGTCCAAAAGCTCGTTGGCTTGGCTGTTCCACCGTCTGAGTTTTCGTGCCCGGATGAATTCCCTTGCCTCGTCCCTCTTGGGTACCGGGGAGATCCAAATATCGGGTCGGAGCAGGAGCCACGTCATGCCGTTTCGCTCCTCGAGACGGATGGAGACGGCCTCGGACCACGTAGCGGCTCGCCCTGGCACATTTCCAAAGATGGGGCCGCCGATTGCCCTCCTGAGAGCGGTAAGAGGCGCTGCATCCTGAGATCGGTTGCTTGCGACCGCAAACAACTCGCGTCCTTTCTTTCTCAGGACAACGGGTCTCGTTGTGCAGAGGGCCTTGGCCAAGGCTTCCTCGAACAGAGCCTTGGTGACCATGGAGTCCTTGATCGCCGCAACGGGATCATGAAACCTCTTGATCGTTCGCTCTACGATCGTTTGCGTGGGGACGAACGTCTCGACCTCGGATCGGCTGCCCCAATAAAGGAGGCCATCGTCGATAGCGAAGGCCGAGATAGGGATGTCCCCACCCCGCCTCGAACGAATCTCGTCGTAGGTCGGGACCTTGCGGCACACGATGTGGCCGCACTGTGTCGGCAGGGACGTGATCGGCAAGGCGTTCGTGCGCAGGATCGGGAACTGCCCTCCCGGCATGGGCAATGGAATGGAGACCGCCTGTGCGTAGGTCGGACGCACCTTCGCTATGAGCTCCGGGGTCTTGCCAGGGATCTGGCGCCAAATCCTCGACATCAGGATATCGAAAGTCCCCGTTTCGACGATCCCGGCACGGACGCCCTTGCCCTTGGCCTCATCAATCAGGCCTATCACCTCGCCGGATGCATCTGAGCGTCGTGGCACTGTCCAGAACAGGCCGGCGGGAAAGGCATTGGGATAATCCAGAGCGCGCCGGAGCATCGCCATGACATTTGCGTCCCTGCCACTGTAACCGGAAACGACCATGCCGAAGCGGCTTGCCGCCGAGAGGAAGCATCGCTGGATCTGCTCGTCATTCGACACCAGATCGGCCGAGAGGTTCTTCACGCTCTTGAATCGAAAGTCCCCGTGCAACTTCGCGTAAATCGGAAACTCTTCGGTGTTCAGGGCTTCGAGCGCCGCGTAGGAACCCTCCAAGTGGAATGGGACCAGCGACTTGCCCGACACCGAAGCGACGGCCTCCTCGACGACGTTGTCGAAGTTCGTCGTGAAGACAACCCTGGCCGCCCCTATCGCGATAAGGGCGCCAAGCACTCGGTGTCCAACGTTGAGGGATACCCGCTGCGGGTTCAGCTTCTCCTGGAGGAAGCGCTGTTGGGCCGCATAGTCGTCCCCGAAAGCGCACTCGAAGAAGTATGAATACTCCGCATTGTCGTACTCCGGCGGCGCTCCCTTGCTGTCGAAGTAGCTCTGGATGCGCTCACGCAATGCGGGGCTGTTCATGTCGAGCGAATGCGGGTCCTGATTTTCCTCGCGACAATATTGGCGGAGCTTGAGCTCTCGGACCAAGTCGGTGGCCGTGGGCATTCCGGCGGTCCGTGACGCACCCGCTCCCAGGAACCACATCATGTGTCCAGGCCGAGCGGTGTATGTCGAAACCAGATCTTCGAACTCTATTTCCCTGGCCTCCATGGGGCTTTTGAAGCTCCGTGAGCATCTGAACGACAACGGCACAGCTTCAACGGCATGCGGCTCCGAAACAAGATCCAAATTCGTACGGCCCACAGATTCCGGATGCGCGCCCTACGTGCGTGCAAGGTAAGTTCGCCAACTCTTGCACCACCCCCAGGTAAAGAGCTTTCCGCCTCCGTGCTACCACGCATCTGAGCTGTGACCTGAGGTCTCCAGCAGTGTTCCAGGCGAAGATACTGTCGGGGCCACCTTGACCCAGATCATCGTGACGGGGATGCCAATCGAACGAGACAAGGGCGGAAGCCGAAACCGCATCGTCTGCCCCTCGAATGGGGGCAGACGCTGGCGCTGCTCACTAAGCAGTAGCTGCCTAGGCCAGTTATACGGAGTTTATCCGAGTTTATCGTAATCTGATAAACTCGGATAAACTCCGTATAATTCTTCCCGTGCGGCACGCATGCACGGCGGCAGAAATGCTAGAATCAGTCGATTTAATGTTTGTGCCAACTTCCGAGCGTTTCGTAACAGGGCCGAAGCCACGCCTCCGTATCTGACACGCATAGCCAATACCTTGATCGCCGTCCCTGCCAAGCCTTTGTGCAAGTCGGACGGAGAGGCTCAAGGCGTCCAAAGGATTTCCCCACATTCCACAACCCATGAACAAATAGAGAACATTCCTGTGGCGTTCCCAGGAGCGAATCAGTAACGTCGCCCGTCTCAACGGAGGTGATGATGACCGATCAGACTCAGCCCGCGTGTGACACGGACATAATGGAGATGGACGTCACCGCTGTAATCGAGGCCTGCGGCGGGGATCCTCGAACTGCCATCAGGGCCCTCCTCGCCGAAAACTTTATCCAAGAGCAACGGATCGAACGCTTGGCTGCATCACTGTCGTTCGGTTACGTCCGCGGGCGGATCGATGACGACCGATCCAAACTGGTTCCAGCCATGGTGAATTCACCTGATGGTCCCTCCTCCTGAAATGGCGCCGTTGTCAACACGCCATCATCGCCTTGAGCAATGAGGATTCTCGAGGAAGTGGTCCCATGCGTTACGGTCGTTCGAGAAAGTCCCGGCGCCTCATGACGCCGGAGGTCGCCGGCAGGATATTGGAGTCCCTGCGACCGACCCGGCATCTCCTCACGCGGACGCTGGCCGGCTTCCCGATCGGCAGCCCGGAGTACCGCCAGATCGATCGTGTTGTGCACGAGATCGATGGGCTTGCCGAGTTCCTGATTGGCGACGTGATCCATTTCCACCAAGACTGACACCTTGCTTCGAACGCCCAGCGAGGGGCGCGATGACATGTACCCGATTGGGCGTCAGGCAGATCAACCGGCACTACGAAGGTCCGGTTATCGTCCGGGGCATGGCCCGTCGGGTCGCCCCGCCCATCCGGGGTGCCGCCGCGCCCTCAGCGTTGGATTCCCGGCGAACTGGATTTGGCGGGACATCTGCCCCGCCAGTTTCGCCCGATCGGCCCACGTGGGATACTGCTGCTGAATTGATCTTCCTGCGGCTCCTCAGACTGCGAGAGCGAGCCGTTCCGGCGAGGCTAGCTGAACCTCGCTGAGATCCAGAATGTCGACCTTCGCCCCAAGTCGGCTGCGTGCGATCTCAACGATATGGGAATGGTGGGTGAAGAGGATCGGCTGCACAACGAGACCGAAGCTGGCCAAGGTCTCCAGACCATGACCTGCCCGTTCATCGTCAAACGTTGCGAACAGGTCGTCACCGATGAAGGGAACAGCCTCGGCTCTCGATGCGTAGTCCTGTAGGTAGGCGAGACGCAGTGCGAGATACAACTGGTCGACGGTCCCCTCGCTCATCTCACTTGTAGCGAGTGTCGTGCCGGAAGCCCGTCGTGCAATGAGGCGAGGAGCGTCATCGTCGCCGATTGCCTGCTCCAGGCCCGTGAAGGCTCCGCCGGTCAGCGCGTTGAAGAGGATACCCGCTCTAGTCATCAACGGGCTCTGGTTCTGCGCGCGGTGCCGAGCAAGGGCAGCACCGATCAGGAGCGAGCCCAGCTTGTGGATCAGGTACTCTCTCGCGGTCTCCGAGATCTGAACCTCGGCACCATGGCGCATCTGGTGAGCCTCCTCGGCGCCGACGCCCCCCTCGATCTCGGCCAAGCGTGTTTGGTGCCGATCCCTGGCGGCGTAGGCCTCCTTGCCCTCTTGATCTAGCTGGGTGTTGGCTTCGGCAAGCCGAATGAGTTCGGCTTCGGCGCGATCAGGATCGAAATCGGCAAGCGCCCCCCGCAACTCTATCTCGTCGTGCTGCTCCGTGGCGGCGCCTAGCTGCCGGCGAAGCCCCCGGAGCGAGGCCTCGATCTCCGAACGGGTCCTGATGCTGGCAATCAGGGACCTCAGGTCCGTATCGGCTGGCTGTTCCATCGCAGATGCTGAATCCACCACCGCTTTCCGCGCGCGCTCTTGGACCTCGGCAGCAGTGCGAACCTTGGCGCGCGCACGGGTGAGACGCATGGCCAAGTCCTCTTGGAGAACTCTCGCTTTTTTCGCATCGCCGACCCGTGAATGGAGCTCCTTCACCGCGCCATCGAGTGGAAGAGAGGTCAGATCCGGCGCCAGGTCCGCGACGACCGTCCGGGCCTCAGTCTCGAAGGGGTTGATCGTATCCCGTTCCATGCCACGGACGCGCTTGCGGAGGCTGTCGAGTTCCTTTTGAAGGCTGGGCAGCCGCTGCCATCCCGTGCTTGCGGCCCCGGCTTCGATCAACGATGCACCTGGCTTCAAACCCATAGCTGCAACCGCCGCGTCGAAGCGGGCGCGCCATTCCACGACAGCCCGTTCGCCCTGCTCCTGAGCCTGCTGGAGATCGCCTATTCGCCTGCGGGCCTCCGCAAGGAGCGCTTCGTCCTCTCGCGCCTCCGTCCAGTTCCTGGCTGTGGCCTCGATCGCCTCCTCCACATACCGGGCCATGATCAAGACATCTGCGCCCTCGTAGGGGGCGAGCCGCAGTTCGTTCGCGAGGCCCTTCAGCGGCACCAGCAACGTTCGACCCTGCTCCTCGATAGCCGTTTGCTCGTCCTGTCTTGCACGTAAGGCATCGCGCCGGTCCAGGAGCGAGGCCACCGCGCTGCACCAGGACTTCATGTCCCTAGGCTCGAGTGGAACGACGCCAACGGAAGACCAGAGCCCCTCCCACTCGACCAGCGTGGCTGTGCGTGCGCGCTCGACCTCTTCCAGACAGCGGGCGAGTTCGGCGCCCCTTGCGGTCTCCTGCTTCAGCCTGCGGTCGAGGTCAGCTATCGTAAAGACCCGCTCGGCATCTGCGGCGATGTCATCCGCTAGGCGATCGGCGCCGGATACGAGCTGCTCAAACCGGGAGACGCCCTCGGCAACTTCCTCTGGCTGGAGTGTCCTCTCGCCGAATAGTGCGGAGCGGATCAGGCTCCATGCCTCCCCGCGCTGCGTCCGCGCGGCATCCAGTTGCTCCCGCGTGGGCACAGCCCCCTCGCGACGGAGCGCGGTGAGTTGGGTCCGGAGTTGTTCAATTCCTTCCTCGCAGGACCTGAACCGATCGACTTCCTGCGTCGAGCGGGCCGCGAGTTCGTCCAGAGCGGAGCGATACCCCTCGATCAGCTCGGCGGGAGGTAGCGGAACGGCGGCAAGTTCCTCCAAATCGCCAATCGAAGGCCTCAGACGAGCCGCTTCTTCACGGAGAGCGCGGATGTCCCTAGCAATCGTCTCAGCCGCTGCCCTGCCGCCCTCAACCCTCTTGAGATCAGGTTTGAGAGCGGTCAGGCGGCTCCGAAACGGGGTTGGGTCGACCGGCGCATCACCTTGGGTGCGGCGGCCTAGATGAGCCTTGAGAGCGGCCTGCTCAGAACCCAAAGTGTCTCGGCTGGTGGCGAGCCGCTCCAGCAAGGAGCGCCCCTGGTCCATGAGTTCCTGGACCCGAGCCAGCTCGGCATCGGTTGGGCGCTTCTGAGCGAAGCCCTCCCCGGGATTGCAGCCGAGCCTGGTGGCAAGATCGGCAAGATCCGCTTCCAGGTCGGCTGCCTCTGCCTGCACCCTCGGACGATCGCGCAACGCCAGACGATAAGCCTCGACGCGGGAATACAGGCCGTCAATCCTGGCCGACTGGGCAACAAGCCCGTCGTCGACGCGTATGCCATCACGCTCCAGCTCGATTTCCCGTTCTTCGAGCCGTGACTTCTCCAAGTCGCGGGTCGCCGCGACATCGTGGTCAAGAGCCGTTTCGAGTTCCTGCAATGCAACATCGCCGATCCGCGGGAGCGACCTGTAGCCTTCCAACCGTTCGATCTCGGCATCGATCAGCCGCACGAGAGGTTGCGCAGCCTTCAGCCGCTTGATCCGGGCCATTTCAGCAATGCCGTAGGCTTTCAGTTCACTGATCTCGTGCAAGCGCGCCTCGGCGACGGCAATTTCCGAGAGGATGGCTTTGTAGTCGCTGCTGCGAAGCTCCCTCTCCCTAATCGTCTTGCGGGCAGCTTCGTATTGGGCCAGCACCTGGTGCAATCGGCGATCCCTGGCACGGGGCGCGAATATTTTGGAGGCGTCCGCCTCCAAGTCGGCGCGAAGGTCGGAGAACCCACGCAGGCCGGAAGCTGCGGTAAACAACGCGGTCGCAAGATCGCCGTCACTGTTCCCTAACTCCTTCGCGCTTGCGCGGAGCGTCCCCGCATTCAGTCCGAAGGCGCGCAGGAAAACCTCACGGCCAATGCCGCCAAGAAACGGCACGAGGGCATCGTCTGAGAGGTCCTTGTCGTTTTCGTCGATGAGCGTGCGCTTATATCCTTTACGGCGCCGGAATGTCAGTGCAGTGCCGTCCTCCCGCGCCAAGGTAGCTCCGATGCGAAGGTCCTTGCTGTCGTGCAGGAAGTCGAAGGCGGTGCTCTTCTCGAAGCCGAACAGCAGGTCCGCAATCGCGGACAGGCACGTGCTCTTGCCTGCCTCGTTTGGCCCATAGACCACATGCAGGCGTGCGTCTGTCTTGAAGGTCAGGCGCTTGCTGGTGAAGGAGCCATATCGTTCGAGATCAAGGCTGCGCAGGCGCATCGATCATACCGCCTTTCCCGCCGTGGCGCGTGCCACGACGAGGCTGCGTGCTTCGGCCATCAGCATGTCGATATCGTTCAGTTCCGGAACCTCCGAGAACGACTGTGGAAGCTTCTCCAGCAACGTGCCGACAATCTCGCCGGCAGACTGACGCAGTTCGATGTCATCCGTGAGGCCTGCGAGCATCGCGATCGGGTCAAGACCGCCCAATGCTCTCTCCTGCGGTTCCAGTGGAGCCGAGGTCCGGACCTCAAGCTTCTCAAGCCATGTATCCTCGTGGACGTGATGGAGCACCGCCTGCACCTCATCGCGCAACGTGCTGGCCGCAGCCCGCAGACGGTCATGCAGGGACGTTTCCCCCGTGAGCGTGACGCGCAGGGCAAGAAGGCGTTCGCCGAGGTCAGCAATGGTGCTTTCCGCTTCCTTGCGGACGGCAGCCGTAACTTCGGTTTCTGTAGTAAGGCTCGAAACATCGACAGTGATGGCAGCCCACCTAGCGCTGTCCACGATCGCCCGTTCGACTGCGCGGACCTCGCCGTCCCTGACCTCCACGATCACAGCGCCCTTGGCTCCGCATTCACGGACGCTCCTGCCTTGTAGGTTCCCCGGGTAGACAATCCAGGGGTCTCGGCTGAGCACCTTGTGCTCATGGATGTGACCGAGCGCCCAGTACTGGTACTCGTGTGAGGACAACTCCTGGACTGAGCACGGAGCGTACGTGGCGTGAGCCGACTTTCCCTCGCAGGAGGAATGCAGGACACCGATGTTGAACCAGCCTGGCACCGCAGCCGGGTAGCTGAGGCTGAAGTCGGCCGCGGTCGCGCGGTCCTCGTAGCTCCAGCCGTGAACAGCGACCTTTAGGTGCTCGATGCGGTGGGTTTCCGCCTTCCGGGTGCCGAAGACCGTCACGCCGTCGGGTTTCGGCACCGTCTTGGTGACGACGCTTTCCGCATCGTGGTTGCCCTTGATGATATAGACGGGAACGCCTTCGCGGGTCAGTCGGGAGATCTCCCGATTGAAGAACAGGCCAACAGTGTTGTCTTTCCACTCGCCGTCGTAGATGTCCCCTGCAATCACGGCGAAAGCTACCTTCGCGCTGATCGCCCGGTCGATCAGGGCACGAAATGCCTCCCGGCTAGCGGTGGCGAAGCGCCGTGCAATCTCCGGATCCTTGACTGAAAGGCCGAGCAGAGGACTGCCGAGGTGAAGGTCGGCGGCATGCAGAAACGAGAAATTCACGTTGGACCCGTGGTGCTCCGAAGGGGAGTCAACCATGGCGGTTCAATGTTCCGCTGAGCAACCTAGGCCACTACTTGTCCCCATTGTTCACACCCCCGGCATTAGTCGGATGAATCAAACGGCTCCAGTCAATCTGACACCCCAGCCGGCCAATCCGCTTATGGCCCGAAAGGTCGAAGTATCCTCGGATCGGGGCAGCGGGAGGTGCTGGTGCCGCCCCCGACGAAAGCAACGAACAGCGCCAGTGCTCTCGATCCTGCTGATCCTTTCCGCATGATACTTACCCGCGTACCGATTTCTCGGCGGCTCTCGCAGCCACTCCGTCCGATGCGGAAGCTCCCACGGTCAACATCGCCCCATCCCGGATCAGACGTCCCTCAGCTAGAAGACCATCAACCACTTGGCTGATGACACCCCTGAGCTGTGCGCTGGTTGCCTTGAAGCCGAGAAGGCGCGAAACGCTCAGGGCGACCTCATCATCGGTTGCCCCTAGGTTCGTGGTCACGACCTGGACAACCCCGATGGCGATCTCGCCTGGCGGAATCATCTCCGGCTTGCGCAGACCCAGGGACATCACGTTGCGTCGGTCCCGAAGTCTTGTCTCTGCTTGCGGGAAGATCAGGAACGGTCCCGACCGCTCGATCTGTCCCCTTGAGACGGCTAGCTTGACGCCTTCCTCGACAGCGGATTGGATCCTTCCTCCGGCTCGTTGCAGGTTCCAGGCGCCTCTCAGTCGAGCGACCACCTCATCGAAGTGGACGGGTGTCTCCACCTTGACGACCTGCTCGACCAAGCTGGCCATGACGCCAACAGGTGTCTCGTGCAATTCGTAGGTGCCGGGTCGGGAAGGCGTGGCTTCGATGTAGAGCCGCTCGGAGAGTCCGTCCTCCACAACGTCTACGAGACCGATTTCGGTGACGTCCGCCCTCTCGACTGTCACGACTTCGACAGGTACCGCCCGATGCCGATGGGCGCCGAGTTCGATACGTTCGTCCAGTTCGGCCTTGGCCGCCTCGATTGCCGCAATGGTGCGCTCCAACTGCTCCTGCGGCCGCTGGAACCAGTCAGTGCTCCAGATCCGGTGAATGATCCATCCGTGATCCTCCAGAACCGCCTGGCGCAGTCTGTCACGATCCCGGGCTGACCTCGAGCTGTGGTAGGCTGCGCCGTCGCACTCGATGCCGATGAGGTATCTGCCGGGTCGCTCCGGATCCGCGATGGCGAGATCGATGAAGAAGCCCGCGATGCCGACCTGAGGATGAACTTGATAGCCGCGTTCCTGGAGCGCGCTCGCCACCTGCTCCTCAAAGACGCTGTCCGCCTCTCGCCCGCTCGCCTGTGCAACCGAGAGACGTCCCGTACGAGCATAATGCAGGAAGAGCTTGAACGCGAAGACGCCCTTGCCCTTCGCGCGCTCAAGGTCGATGTCCTCGTCCGTTATGGAGGAGAACACCTCGCAGCGCCGCTTTGCGCGGCTGATGAGCACGTTTAGTCGACGCTCGCCGCCGTCGGCACCGAGCGGGCCGAAGCGCATGGCCATGTAGCCTTGGGCATTCTTGGCGTAGCCAACCGAGATCATGATCACGTCGCGCTCGTCACCCTGCACGTTTTCGAGGTTCTTGACGAAGAACGGCTCGCTCGGGTGAGCGTGGAAGAAGTCCTCAGTGTCCGGATTGAGGCGTCTGAGAACCTCAAGCTCGTCCTGGATGGCTCGGCGCTGGGAAACCGAGAAGGTTGCGACGCCAAGGGAGAGTCCAGGGTAGGTCTTCGCGTGCCGAATGATCGCCTCGGCGACGGTCCGAGCCTCAATGACATTCGTCCCGGCGCCTCCGGAGTCAAACACACCGTTGGGAACGTGGTGGAACCGCAATCCCATGCCGGCTTCCTGGGTGTAGGGGCTGGGCACGATGAATAGCTTGTTCTCGTAGAACTGGCTGTTTGAGACCGCGATGAGGGACTGATGCCGGCTACGGTAGTGCCAGCGAAGCATGCGCTGCGGAAGGCCCCGAGCTGAGAACAGGCCGAGGATGCTCTCGATGTCCGCGACTTGGGCGCCCTCGTCGTCATCATCCTCAGCTTGCCCCCCCGTCATCTTCGAGAAGAACTTGGTCGGCGGAAGCTGCCGCTCGTCACCGACGACAACGACTTGCCGGCAACGTGCGATGGCGCCGAGCGCGTCGACGGGCTGGATCTGACTGGCCTCGTCCATGACGAGGAGGTCGAACGCCATGCGTCCGGGCGTCAGGAATTGCGCCACCGAGAGTGGGCTCATCATCAAGACAGGCTTCAATGCCTGGATCGCGGGCCCGGCCCTCTGCATGAGTTGGCGGATGGGCATGTGGCCGCGCCGCCGCGCCATCTCCGCCCGGAGCACCCCGACGGGGCCAACGCCACCGTCACGCGAAGGTATCCGGCGATGATGGGCTCGCACGACCTCCAGGCTTGCCGCCTTGATGCGCTCCCGATCGAGGTTCGCGAACTCCCGGGCAAGCCGGCCATGTAGATTGCCGTCAAACCGTCCGAGATCCGGCTCCTTCGTGACGAATTCCGCCAGCATCGCCTCGTAGTACGCCATCTCGAAGGTCGCGTGTGCCGCGGCAGTCTCGAGCCTGCCGTCCGCAAGGTGGTCGATGATGTTGCCGAGGCCTAACGAGTGGCCGCGGTCAGCGCGCTCGCGGTACGACACCCATTTGGAAAGCTGTTCGGTGTTCGCGAGCCATAGCCCGAGGCGTTCCGACAGGCCCGACAGGGGCACGGCACCGTCGGAGGCGCTCCCGAACAGCGCGGTCGAGTCGGTCTTCAAGGTGGAGAAGAGTTCCAGGATGTCGGAGGCGATGCCGTCCGCATCCGCCTGGGCGCGATGCGCCCGCTCGGCGACTGCCTGTCGGCCAGGGAGCCGTGCCGCGAGGAAGCGCAAGGTTCCGTGGCGCACGATCCAGTCGACGGCGGCTGACAAGTTTTCCCAGTCAGATGGGAGCCCATTCCATGCCTCCCCGAACGCGGACTGTCCCAGGTCACCCTGCTCGTTGACCGCGCGAGCCACTTGCTGCCAGGCAAACAGCCTGTGGATTAGCTGGAGGCGCTCGGGCAAGCGCTCGGGTACGGTGCGCAGAACCTCCCGGCTCAGGTCGTCGGCCGCCACGAGCGCCCGCGCACGACCATCTGCGAGCCCGAGGTTCGCGTGCTCGATCGATGCCGCACCGTCGAAGGCTGCCGAGGCGATCGAGCCGAGATCCGACCAGAGTGACCTCAGCAGGGGCGAAATCTCATCGAGCACCCGCCGAAGCTGTGCCGCGCGCTCCCGCACCTCGGACCGCTCCGCAAGCCGGCCTGCGATCAGCCGCGGCTCGGCGCCGAGACCGCGCAATGTCCTCATCCATGCAACGAGGGCGCCCAAGGGTGCGGACGCCGACCGCTCGCCACGCCAATCAGCGCCGAAGGCCGACCGGCCGAATGCATCGCCATCCTTGATTGCTTTCGCGGCGGCCTGTCCCTTCATGAGCTGGTCGAGCAATTCGACCAGTTCCGATGCTGGTACGTCCGGCGCCCGGATGATCGTCCGGACCAGCGCCCTCGCCTTGCGCCACTCGCCATTGAGGTATCGGAACAGCCCGGTGTGCATCGCGAGCGCCTGCCGCGCGGCGGCGACATCGGTATTCCACGCTGCGTCGAGGAGACGATCACCGACCTGGGAACGAACGGTCTCAAGCACCTCAACGGCCTCGGCAAGGTCCCCGGCCTGGTCGACACCTTGATCCCACACGGCGGCTGCGAAGGCCTCTGGACTGGCGTCCGGCGCGGCGGCAACCCGCTCGCCCATCGATACGAGACGCGAAACGGCGGCAAAGGTGTCGACCTCGCCCGTCGCTCCCAATTCCCGCTTCAGCCGCTCCGCATCGGCCCGCAGGCGCGGCAACAGATCCGCCAACGTGCGAACCCTGTCGAATGCGCCAGCCGGAAAATCGTGCGGGAGCCATGCGAGTTGCTCCTCCAGGCCGTCGACCGAGGTCTGGAGGGCCTCGGCGGAGACGAACGCTGCAAGCTCTTTCGCCTGCCGTTCGAAATCGAAGCCGAGGGCCACGAGTCCTCGAATTCGATCTGCGTGTTCGACCCATACCGCTGCTGCAAGTGCGTCGGCGGATAGGCTCGGCGCGGCTGCCAGTCTATCCGCCAAGTCGCGAAGCGGCACGATGTCGTCGAAAGTGCTGGGATCTGCATGCTCCAGCGTGTGGGCAAGTTCGCCGAGTTCGACCCGCAATGCTTCGACCCGCGCCTTCAATCCTTCGATCCTGGGAACCAGCCGCTCGAGCGTGGTCGGGAGGATCATGTCGAGACCGACCCCGTTCCATGGATGGCGCGCGGGCAACCCGATGTCCTCGATCCGTTGAACCAGCTCGTGCAGGATGCGGCGGCGCTCGCCAAGATCGTCCGGCGACCACTTCGTCGGTTCGTCCAACGTCAGATCGACGGGACGCTGGCCCGCCTGTCTCAAGCGTACGAGATGCCCGAGGACCTGGTACGGGCTGAGCCCTGAGGGAGCGTGGCGACGGTGCAATCGAGCGGCGTGCCCATTCAGGACATCCCGGGCCTCGACCAGCCTGCCAGTCAGCGACCCGGGGAACTCGCCCCGGGGCGAGCCAAGGTCCCATGTCCGTCGCAGTTCCTCAAGGAGGGCTCGCTTGTTTGCCTTGTTGCTGTGGAGTTCTAGGCAGGCGTCGCCGACACCGGCTTGGTCGAGGCGGCGCTTCACGACCTCCAGGGCGGCCATCTTCTCCGCGACGAAGAGCACCGTCTTTCCGTCCGCGACGGCAGAGGCAATTGCGTTCGCGATGGTCTGTGACTTGCCGGTCCCGGGCGGTCCCTGGATGACGAGGTTGCGGCCCTTGCGCACGTCGTGGACGGCCAACGTCTGAGAGCCATCGCTGTCGACGATGTGCAACATCTCCGATGGTGGGATGTGAGCATCGATGTTCACGTCCTCGGAGAGCAACTCATCGCGCGCCGAGAACCCGTCCGCAAGCAGGCCGCGGATGAGGGGCTGCTCCGTCAGCTTGCCGTCCGCCGGCCAGTTTTCGGGATCGAGGTCCCGGTACATCAGGAACTTGGCAAAGGAAAAGAAGCCGAGGACGGCTTCATCCGGGTTGACCGACCATTCCTGCTTTGTCGACACCGCGTCGGCGACCTCGGCCATGTACGCTGCCGGGTCGAAGTCGTCCCCTGGCTCGAACTCCGGGAGCTTCAGGGCGTGCACCCGATCGAGGTAGGCTTCGAGGGACAGGTTCGAGGCCGGATCCTCCTGGCGCCACCTCAAGCGGAACTTCTCGCCTGCCGTGCCGCGATCGAGGCTGACCGGAAGGAGGATCAGAGGAGCGTACCGGATGTTGTCCTTGTTGTTGGGATCGATCCACTTCAGCGTTCCCAACGCTAGGAAGAGGATGTTGACGCCCTGCTCCTCCTCCAGCGTCCGCGCATCGTAGTAGAGATCAAGCAGCCGCTTCTGAAGTCCCTTTGGCGTCATCCGCGTCTGAAGCCTCGTATCGGCGTGCCGCCGCGAGACCCCACGCTCGTCGACCTCACCCGTCTCTTCCGGCTGGGTCAGCTCAACCGAGGTCACATCCTCGTCCTCGACCCCGTCGCGATCCTCCCGCCCAGGGACAAAGGTGAAGGCCTTCCCCTCACGCACCAACAAACGAAAGATCTCGGAGGTTTTCTCGTCGACGATCTCGATCGTCTTCGCACTCTTGGAAAACCGCGGGATGTTCAGGAGGCGGTTCCGGGCTGAGAGATCCAGGAGTTCCATCCTCGCCCGATCAAGCTTCGTCTCAAGAGGCAGATTGCTCTGGAAGACCGAAACCTCTTCTACAACTGACATTGGGAGCCACAATACAACATGGAATTGCCAGAACTAAATCCCAACTGAGGCCCCGCTTCAACCGGGGGACTGCGCATTTGGGGCGGAATCCTTCTAAAGTAGACCGGAACTGCGTGTTCATCCCCGTATCACCCCGGATCCCCCCCGGCGGCCGCCACCTCTTAGCAGGCTACGTCACGCGACCATTGAGGGCATTATCGGCGGGTGGAACCGGCGACCTCCCCCGCGGCTGATCGACAAAGCCTTCCGGATTCATTGACTTGACAAGATTCAATGTGTCCATATATCTCGACATATGGAACCTGACAACGTTATCCTGGCCCTTGCGGCCTTGGCCCAGTCCACGCGCCTCGACGTGTTCCGTCTGCTGGTGCACCACGAACCTGACGGGTTGCCGGCCGGCGACGTCGCCCGGGAGCTGGCCGTCCCCCACAACACCATGTCGAGCCATCTCGGCATTCTCTCCCGGGCGGGGCTGGTCCGTTCCGAACGCCGCAGCCGCTCCATCATCTACCGCGCTGACCTGGATCGCCTGCGCGAGGTCGTCACCTTCCTGCTCAAGGACTGCTGCGGCGGGCACCCGGACCTGTGCGCTCCCCTGATCGATGCCCTTGCCCCCTGCTGCCCTCCGAAGGAGACCCTCGATGGCTGACCGTCCCTACAACGTGCTGTTCCTGTGCACGGGCAACACCGCCCGCTCGGTCCTGGCCGAGGGCATCCTGCGCAAGGACGGCGCGGGCCGCTTCAACGCCTTCTCCGCAGGCAGCCAGCCGAAGGGCACGGTCAATCCGTTCGCCCTGAAGGTGCTCGACAGTCTCGGCTACCCGACCGACGGGTTCCGCTCCAAGAGCTGGGACGAGTTCGCCGGACCGGATGCGCCCGTGATGGACTTCATCTTCACCGTCTGCGACAGCGCCGCGGGCGAAGCCTGCCCGGTCTGGCTGGGCCACCCGGCAACAGCCCATTGGGGCATTGAGGATCCCGCCGCCGTCACGGGCACCGACATCGAAAAGGAACGCGCCTTCGTGCAGGCTGCCAAATACCTCAAGAACCGCATTTCGGCCTTCCTGGCCCTCCCCATGCACAGCCTTGACCAGGTCTCGCTGACCCATCACCTGCGGGAGATCGGCCGCCTCGAGGGCGCCACCTCCGGCACCGTTCTCCCCTTCGACCGCCGCTCGGCCTGAGGTTACCGCCATGGACGTCATCATCTACCACAACCCGGACTGCGGCACGTCCCGCAACACCCTGGCCATGATCCGCAACGCTGGGATCGAGCCGCACGTCATCGAGTACCTGAAGACGCCGCCGACCCGGCTCCTGTTGCGCCAGCTCATCGACCGGATGGGCGTCCCGGTCCGCGACGTCGTCCGCGGTAAGGGCACCCCGTACCGGGAACTCGGCCTCGACGACCCGTCCCTGACCGACGACCAGCTCCTCGACGCCATGATGGCCCACCCGATCCTGATCAACCGCCCGATCGTCGTCACGCCCAAGGGCGTGCGCCTGTGCCGTCCGTCCGAGGCCGTCCTCGACCTCCTGCCGCAGCAGCAGGGCGAGTTCGTCAAGGAGGACGGCGAGCGGGTCGTCGACGAGCACGGAAGCCGCGTGGCGACCGCCTGAAGGATTCAGCATGTCCATCTTCGAACGCTACCTGACCCTTTGGGTCGCCCTGTGCATCGTGGCCGGCATTGCCCTCGGCCATGTCTTCCCCGGGTTCTTCCAGGCCGTCGGCGCGCTTGAGGTCGCCAAGGTCAACCTGCCCGTGGCGGCCCTGATCTGGCTCATGATCATCCCGATGCTGATCAAGATCGACTTCGCCTCGCTCGGGAGGGTGCGCGAGCACTGGCGCGGCATCGGCGTGACCCTGTTCATCAACTGGGCCGTCAAGCCGTTCTCGATGGCGGCGCTCGGCTGGCTCTTCATCGGCTACGTGTTCAAGCCCTACCTACCCGCGGACCAGATCAACTCGTACATCGCCGGCCTGATCATCCTGGCGGCGGCACCCTGCACAGCGATGGTGTTCGTGTGGAGCCACCTGACGAAGGGCGAGCCGCACTTCACCCTGTCGCAGGTGGCGCTCAACGACGTGATCATGGTGGTGGCTTTTGCCCCGATTGTGGGCCTGCTGCTCGGCCTGTCGGCGATCACGGTGCCGTGGGACACCCTGCTGCTCTCGGTCGTGCTCTACATCGTCATCCCCGTGGTTCTGGCCCAGTTCCTGCGCTCGCGCCTGTTGGCCAGCGGTGGCGAGGCCGCATTGACGGGGCTCCTGCGAATCCTCCAACCGCTGTCGTTGGTGTCCCTGCTCGCCACCCTGGTGCTTTTGTTCGGCTTCCAGGGCGAGCAGATCCTGGCCCAGCCGCTGATCATCGCCATGCTGGCGGTGCCGATCCTGATCCAGGTCTATTTCAACTCCGGACTGGCCTACCTGCTCAATCGTGTCGCGGGCGAGCAGCACTGCGTCGCCGGCCCCTCGGCCCTCATCGGCGCCTCGAATTTCTTCGAGCTCGCAGTCGCCGCCGCGATCTCCCTGTTCGGGTTCAACTCCGGCGCAGCGCTGGCGACGGTCGTCGGCGTGCTGATCGAGGTGCCCGTTATGCTGTCGGTCGTCTGGATCGTGAACCGCAGCCAGGGCTGGTACGAGCGCGGCGCCGTGCGGAACAGGATGAATGCTGCCACCCCGAAGCAGGGAGTCCAGCCTGGTGAGTGATCTTCCCAACGTCGACTTCTCCGCCCTCGACGTGCCAGATCTCGGCAAGCTCGAGCCGCGATGGGTGTCCACGCACGCTCCCCGTATCCTCCTCCTCTATGGGTCGTTGCGGGAGCGCTCCTACAGCCGCTTCCTGACGCTCGAGGCGGAGCAGTTGCTGAAGCACTTCGGCGCCGAGACCCGCGTCTTCGATCCACGCGGCCTGCCGCTACCGGATGCAACAGCCAGCGATCATCCCAAGGTGCAGGAGCTGCGGGAGCTCTCCCTGTGGTCCGAGGGCCAAGTCTGGTGCAGCCCGGAACGGCATGGCGCCATGAGTGCGGTGATGAAGGCGCAGATCGACTGGATCCCGTTGGCCGTCGGGTCAATCCGTCCGACGCAGGGGCGTACGCTGGCCGTGATGCAGGTATCCGGCGGCTCCCAGTCCTTCAACGCCGTCAACCAACTGCGGGTGCTCGGGCGCTGGATGCGGATGGTGACGATCCCGAACCAGTCCTCGGTCGCCAAGGCATTCCAGGAGTTCGACGAGGCCGGGCGGATGAAGCCGTCGTCCTACTACGACCGCGTGGTCGACGTGATGGAGGAACTGGTGAAGTTCACGCTGTTGACCCGCGACCGTTCCGACTACCTCACCGACCGCTACAGCGAGCGCATGGAGGCCGCCGGGAACGAAGCCAAGCGCCTTGCTGCGGAAGCCATGCGCCAAGAAGTCAAGGCGGCCGAATAAGCCGCGCCGCGGCGGCGAGGCGGTCTTCGTCCCCGTCGCCGCGGCAACGTGCCCTGACAAGGGCTACTCCCGCATGAAGGCCTGGATTTCCTCGGGCGTCGCCCTGCCGTCCTTGTTGGCGTCGACTCGGTCGAAGATCCGCTTGTGGATGGCCGTCACCTCGTCGAAGGAAAGCCCGCCGTCGCCGTTGGCATCGGCAATGGCAAAGAAGATCTTCATCGGCGCAGGTCCGGTCATGCCCATCATGCCGCGCCCCCTCATTCCCTGCATTCCTTGGCCCATCATCCCAGGCTGCATCATGCCGCACATCATGCCCGACTGAGCGGGCGGCATGGTGGACTGAGCGGGCTGTGCCCCTTCGCTCTGGCCCATCATGCCCGATCCCATCGTACCGGACGGCAGCATCGCCTGCGCGAGCGTCATGCCAGGATGGTGCGTATCGGTCGAGGGGGTTTGCGCCGTGGCCGCGGCCGTCGTGCTGGCGGCAATCATCATGGCCAAGGCGGCAGTGCGTGGCAGTGTGGTCAACATCGTGGGTTCCTCCTTGTCTTCAGGCGCTCAACGGAGCGCGTCGCTGACATCAGTGGTACGGCTTCGCCCCCAACCAACCGGGTCTTCGACCTCTTCTTGCGCTGCCCTCCCGGCAGCATCCGCTCAGGCGCCTGTCGCGCGCCCTTCGTAGAGGAAGGTGAAGGGCTTCGGCCCGGGCGCGTAGCCCGTCCGCACGACTTGCATCCTGAACCCGGCCCCCATGATGAGATCCGCCATCGGCCGGTTGAGATGACAGCCCCGGCAAGCGGCCTGCACACGGGCGTGAGCCAATCCTGAAAGCGGACCACCCAGTGATCCGGCGCCCGGCCATGCTCGACGAACAGGAGATCACCGCCGGGCCGGAGCACCCGCCGCATCTCGGCCAGGGCCGCCCTGGCATCCGGGATCGAGCACATAGTCCAGGTGGTCACGACCGCGTCCGCGCTGCCCGTGTCGAGCGGGATCGCCTCGGCCGAGGCCGTCAGAAATGACACGGCCCGGTCATGCACTCCCGCCCGACGCGATGCCATTCCGATGAGCGGGCCCGATGGGTCAAGGCCGATGATCTCCGTCACGCCAGGGCCGTACAACGGCAGGTTCAAGCCCGAGCCGATGCCGACCTCCAGCACCCGGCCCTGGGCCGCCCCGACGATCCGGCGACGATAGCCGACGAGTTCCTCGTTCCGCATCGCGTGATCGAGCAGGCGGGGCAGCACAAGGTCGTTGTAGAAACCCATCCCTCTTCTCCCGCGCTGCCTTCACGGCAGCCTGGAATTCGTCAGGCCTCCTGGGCACCGCGGTAGCGCGCAAAGGTGCGCGGGCCCGCCGGCCCGAACAGGACCACCTCGTAGGTGTCGGCCTCGATGCCCTCGACCTCCATGCCGGGCGATCCGACGGGCATCCCGGGAACGGCCAGCCCGACCGCCTGCGGCTTCTCAGCGAGCAGGCGCTTGATCGATCCGGCCGGTACGTGCCCCTCGATCACGGAGCCGCCCACCTCGCCCGTATGGCAGGACGCCAGCGCCCGCGGCACGCCGAGGCGCGTCTTCACACGGCTGATCTCGGCGGTCTCGACGATCTCGACCGGGAAGCCGGCCTGCTTGAGGTGGTCGGCCCACCCGGAGCAGCAGCCGCAGCTCGGATCCTTGGTGACCACCACCTTCGGCAATCCTTCGCTGGCGCGCAGGGGCCTCGCGAGGACGGCCCCTGCCAGTCCGGCCGCGAAGGCCCGCCGGTCCATGCGAATGCGTTGCTCATGTGAGTCTCCTGGGTTCGGCAACGGGGCTTGTGGATCATGGTACTTCTCATCGGAAGAAAACGTATTTGACGAGCGCGGCGTTCGCCAGGAGCACCACGACGAGGGTTACGAGCCCGAATAGGCCCATGCCCCACATCATCCCCCCGCCCATCAAGTCATGCATGATGGCGTCCTCCTCACGTCGTCACTCCGCAGCAGGCTTGATCACCGTTGCACCGGCCGCTTCCTCGGGACGCGAGGCCTCCGCCTCACGCGGCAGTTCCCTGCCGTTGGCCAGTCCGTAGATCGCCGGGCTCACGATCAAGGTCAGCAGGGTCGAGGAGATAATGCCCCGGTCATGGGAACGGCGATGCGCTGCATGACCTCCGAGCCGAGCTGGCGGGCCGGCCAGATGGTGACCGCCAGGGCCACGAGCGCGACCAGGATGGTCAGCGTCTTGGCCCGGAGAGCCGGATCTCGCCTCGCTCCAGCAGATAAAGCCCATCAGGCCGATCCTCCCGGCAGAACAGCATCTCGCCAGGTTCGAGCGTCCGCCGGATAGCGGATTTACGGACGCTCTCGGGAATCCAATCGACTGAGGTCATGAGGCCCATCATACCCACCCTGGGATCGACAATCGACCTCCGTGGAACACTGCAAACAAGCGCTTGACCCTCCAATCGTTGGAAGCGCGACACTCTCCGTCAGATGCCGCCGAATTTGGTCTGGGGCGGGCCTTCCAATGGAGAGACAGTGATGAGGTCAATCTGGCTTACCCTGATCGGGGCTGGCGCGGCAGGTGCTTCCGTGGCCATCGCCCCGCAACTCGTACCGTCCTCGCCAGGCGCGGCTCCGGCTCAGGCGGCTCCTCCCGCGCCACAGGTCGAGGTCGTCAGTCCGGAGACGCGGAAACTCACGGACACCGCGGAGTTCCTGGGCCGGATCGAGGCCTTCGAAACGGTCGGGATCAGGGCACGCGTGGGTGGCGTGATCGACGAGGTCGCATTCCGCGACGGCGATCATGTCAAGGAAGGCGACCTTCTCTTCCGCATCGATCCGCGGCCGTACCGGATCGCCCTGGAGCAGGCCGAGGCGGCCCTCCGGCAGAAGAGGGAGCAGTCGAAGCTGGCCCAGAGCCGCCGCGCCAGAACCACTGAGCTCATGGAAAGGGCGGCGGCCTCCCGCGATGCGCTCGAGGCCGCGGTCGCCCACGAGGGGACGCTTGCGGCCGAGGTCGCCGCGGCGGAAGCGGCCGCCGCGGCAGCGAAGCTCGATCTCACGTTCACCGAGGTCCGGGCGCCGATCAGCGGCCGGATCGGGGCAACCGCCCTGACGCGAGGCAACCATGTCGTGGCGGCATCCACGGGCGGTACGGTGCTGGCCGGCATCGTCGCGGTCGACCGGGTGAAGGTCACGTTCGACGTGGACGAGGCGCGTTACCTGGGATTCCTGGCCGATCGGCCCGACCGCGCCCGGCAGGAAAGGCTAGGGGTTGCGGTCGGCCTCACCACCGACGCCGACAGGCCCCATCGCGGCCAGGTCGACTTCGTCGACAACACGGTCGATCGCACCACCGGAACGGTGCGGGTCAGGGCGGTCCTGCCGAACCCGCACGGGCGCCTTGCCCCGGGCCTGTTCGCCCGTGTCCGCCTGGACCTGGGCGAGCCCCGCGATGTCCTGCTCGTCGACGAGCGCGCCGTGGCCGCCGGTGCGGGCGGGCGCATGGTGCTTGTGGTCGGCAACGACAACACCGTCGAGGCACGGCCGGTGGTTCTCGGGGCGACACCCGAGCCGGGCAAGCGCGTCGTGCTCTCCGGTCTCGCGCCGAACGAGCGGGTCATCCTGAAAGGCCTTGCGGGGCCCGGCATGAAGGTGTCTCCGGTCGCCTCCGTCACGGCATCGGCCGAAGGAGGGAAGCCATGAGGTTCCCATCGTACTTCATCGACCGTCCGATCGTCGCGACGGTCCTGTCCGTCCTGATCTTGCTCGCGGGGGCGATGAGCCTCGGCGGGCTCCCGCTGAGCGAGTATCCGGCGGTGACGCCACCCACCGTCATGGTCCGGGCCAGCTATCCGGGCGCGAGCCCCGAGACCATTGCCGAGACGGTGGCGTCTCCCATCGAGCAGGAGCTGAACGGCACCGACGGCCTTGTCTACATGTCGTCGCAGTCGACGGTCGACGGCAGCCTTTCGCTGACCCTCACCTTCGAGCACGGGGTCGACCCGGACACCGCCCAGATCCAGGTCCAGAACCGGGTCACGCGGGCCATCCCGCGGCTGCCGCAGACCGTGCAACGGATCGGCGTCGTCACCCAGAAGACCTCGCCGGACATGCTGATGGTGGTCCATCTCGTCTCGCCGGATGCGAGCCGGGACACGCTCTTCATGTCCAACTACGCCACGCTCAACATCCGCGATGAGCTGCGGCGGCTGCCCGGCGTCGGCGACGTCGTGGTCTGGGGGGCCGGCGAGTATTCCATGAGGGTCTGGCTCGATCCCGAGAGGATTGCCTCCCGCGGCCTCACGGCGGGCGACGTCGTCGAGGCGATCCGGGAGCAGAACGCGGACGTGGCGGCCGGCTCGCTCGGTGCGCCGCCCCATGCGGCGGCTCCGCTCCAGGTGACGCTCTCCGCCCGGGGGCGCCTGGTCACCGAGCAGGAATTCGCCGACATCGTCGTGCGCACGACGGCCGACGGCCGGGTGACGCGTCTCGGCGAAGTCGCGCGCATCGAACTCGGCGCGGACGCCTACTCCCTCCGCAGCCTGCTCGACGGCAAGCCCGCCGTCGGGATCCAGATCGTGCAGCAGCCCGGTGCCAACGCGCTCGACACGACGGCCGGCGTGAGGTCGAGGATGGCAGAGCTCGCCGGCACCTTCCCGGCAGGCGTCGAGCACCGGATCGCGTACGACCCCACGATCTTCGTCAGGGCATCGATCGAGGCCGTGCTGAAGACGTTGGCGGAGGCCGTCCTCCTCGTCGTGCTGGTGGTCGTCGTGTTCCTCCAGAGCTGGCGGGCCGCGATCATCCCCCTCGTGGCGGTGCCGGTCTCCCTGGTCGGCACGTTCGCCGTCATGCACCTGATGGGTTCGTCGCTCAACACGCTGTCCCTGTTCGGCCTGGTGCTGTCCATCGGCATCGTGGTGGACGATGCGATCGTCGTCGTGGAGAACGTCGAGCGTCATATGCGGCTCGGCGCCACGCCGCGCGAGGCGGCCCACAGGGCCATGGCCGAGGTGACCGGACCGATCATCGCGATCACGTCCGTGCTGGCGGCCGTCTTCGTCCCGACGGCCTTCCTGTCCGGCCTCACCGGGGAGTTCTACAGCCAGTTCGCGCTCACGATCGCCGTCTCGACCGTGCTGTCGGCCGTCAACTCGCTGACGTTGAGCCCGGCATTGGCTGCCCTGCTCCTGAGGGATCACCATGCCCGGCCGGACCTCCCGACCCGGCTTCTCGACACCGCGCTGGGCTGGTTCTTCCGCCTGTTCAACCGCGGCTTCGATGCGGCGTCCGCCGGGTATGCCGGCCTGACGCGGCGGGCCGTGCGCTTCGGGAGCTTGGTCGTCATCGTCTACGGTGCCTTGCTCGGAGCGACCTGGGTGGGCTTTTCGGCCGTACCGGCCGGGTTCGTGCCCTCCCAGGACAAGTACTACCTGGTGGGCATCGTCCAGCTTCCCGCCGGAGCGTCGCTCGACCGTACCGACGAGGTCACACGCAAGGTCTCCGAGCTCGCGCTGGCCGAAGACGGCGTCGAGAGCGTCGTTGCCTTCCCGGGTCTGTCCATCAACGGCTTCGTGAACCTGCCCAACGCGGCCGTGTTCTTCGCGATGCTCGATCCGTTCGACGTGCGCCAGACACCGGAGCTGGCGGCAACGGCCATTGCCGGCCGGCTTCAGGCAAAACTCTTCGGCATCCGAGATGGCTTCGTGGGCGTGTTCCCGCCCCCGCCTGTTCCGGGCCTCGGACCGACCGGCGGCTTCAAGATGCTCGTCGAGGACAGGGCGGGCCACGGCACCCAGGCTCTCGCGCAGGCAACGCAGGCCCTGATGGCCAAGGCGGGACAGACGTCCGGCGTGACGGGCCTCATGACCAGCTTCGGCGTGAACGCTCCCCAGGTCGCGCTCGAGCTCGATCGCGAGAAGGCGAAGTCGCACGGGGTGCCCATCGACGCCGCATTCGAGGCGCTCCAGGTCTACCTCGGCTCGCTTTACGTCAACGACTTCAACCTTCAGGGCCGCACGTACCGGGTCACCGTCCAGGCGGACGCACCCTTCCGCGGCGACGCCAGTGCCATCGAGCGACTCCATGCGCGCAATGGCGAGGGCAGGACCGTCCCGCTGTCGACGTTCGTCTCGGCGCGGGATGCCGCGGGGCCCGATCGCATGATCCGCTACAACGGCTATCCCGCGGCCGACGTGAGCGGCATGCCCGCCCCGGGATACAGCTCCGGTGAGGCCGTGGCGGCCATGGAAAGGATCGCGGCGGAGACGCTTCCCCCGGGCATGAGCTTCGAGTGGACCGACCTGACGCTGCAAGAGAAGCTTGCGGGCAATGCGGGTCTCTGGGTGTTCCCGCTGGCCGTGGTGCTCGCCTACCTGATCCTGGCGGTGCAGTACAACAGCTTCACCCTGCCGCTCGCGGTGCTGCTGATCGCCCCGATGGCGCTGCTCTCGGCGATCGCGGGCATCTGGTGGACCGGTGGGGACAACAACGTGTTCACGCAGATCGGGCTGCTGGTCCTCGTCGGCCTCGCGGCGAAGAACGCGATCCTGATCGTCGAGTTCGCCCGTGCGAAGGAAGGCGAAGGGCTGACGCCCGTCGAGGCTGCGATCGAAGCGGCCCGCCTCCGCCTGCGTCCGATCCTGATGACCTCGCTCGCCTTCGTCATGGGCGTGGTCCCCCTGGTGCTCGCGACCGGGGCAGGCGCGGAGATGCGCCAGGCGATGGGTGTCGCCGTCTTCTTCGGGATGATCGGCGTCACGCTGTTCGGCCTGGTGCTCACCCCCGTGTTCTACGTGATCACGAGCGGCAGGCGGACGCGTGCGCCGTCCTCCGCGCCGCTCGAGGCCTAGGGATCGCGACGTGCACACCCATCGGCGCAGCGTCTGGAACGATGTGTTGGACCCCAACCGCTCTCCGTAGGTCTGCGGAGAGCGGATCGGTCTTCGCTTCCAGCGGTTCGATCTCGCCTCCCGCAGGCCGGTCCGCTTCAGGATCGCCATCGGAATGTGGGACTCGATCGCTACCCGGATCTCCTCAAGTGGCCACCATCGACCGAAGCGCGCCTGCCACTCGAGCCGGGGCGGGTTGAGGTCGCTTTCAGCCCGGACCCATGAAGCAGGGACATTGCGCGTCCGCGCCGTCCGGGAACCGATCCATCCGCCGTGCACCACCGCATGCAGTACCTTGCAGAGGAAATCGTTCATCCACCTTGACCCTGCCAGCGTTGGAAGCCCCACACCTTCCTTAGATCGGAGGAACACCTGTCATGACACGAATGAATTCAGCGGTAACACTCTACACGACCCCGGAATGCTCCGACTGCAACCCGTTGAAGGGGTGGTTGAAGCAGATGGGGATCCCGTTCGACGAGCAGCGACTGTCGTACCCGACGGGGACCCGTCGGTCCGATCCACTCACCGTCGTGGATGGACACGCCATCTCCGGTCCGCTCGGGGAGCAGAAGAGAGCCATCTTCGAAGCACTCACGATGACGGTTCTGGGCTGAGGAGGACAGAATGGCTCACCTCATGTCCGTTCACGGCACGAACCGTGTCATCCAGGTCCAGGCGGACCAAACGATCCTTGATGCCGCGCTCGCTTCCGGCATCGACTATCCGCACGGCTGCCGATCCGGACGATGCGGTGCATGCAAGACGCGCCTGGTCGAAGGCGAAGTGGAGATGCTGGCACACACGCGGTTTGCCCTGTCCGACGCCGAGCGCCAGGACGGCTACATCCTCGCATGCAGGGCCGTGCCCCGCACGAGCGGATCGATCCTGCTGCCGGGTCAGGACGAGGTGCCGCCGGAGCATCCGCGTCGGAACCTTCTCTGCCGGGTCGTCTCCACATCGACCGCCACCCATGACATCAGGCACATTCGGCTTGCGGTCGAAAGCGGAGGTCCCTTCACGTACTCGCCGGGGCAATACGCCAGGATCACGCTCCCCGGAGCGCCGCCGCGGGACTACTCCATGGCCAGCCTGCCGGGACCGGAACACCTCGAGTTCCTCGTCCGGCGGGTGCCGGACGGCATCACCAGCACGCGCATGACGTCGGGCCTGAGGATCGGGGACGTCGTTCAGGTCGAAGGTCCCTTCGGGAGCGCCTACCTGCGCGAACGGTATGCGGGCCCGATCCTCTGCGTGGCGGGAGGCTCCGGGCTGGCCCCGATCAAGTCGATCGTGGCGGCTGCCGCGGTCGCCGGACTGGAACAGCCCATCCATGTGTACTTCGGGGCGCGGTCGGAACGCGACCTCTATCTCGTCGAATGGTTCACGGCGTTGAGTTCCACCCATCCGAACCTGACCTTCATTCCGGTCCTGTCGGAACCCGATGCCCCCACGGCACATCGCACGGGCCTTGTCGCCGATGCGATCGCGTCGGACCTGACCGACCTTGATGGCTGGAAAGCCTACGTGGCAGGGCCGCCGGCAATGGTGGAAGCGACGGGCCAGGTGCTGCAACGGCGAGGGCTGCAATCGCGGGATCTGCATGCGGACGTGTTCTTCACCCCGGAACTCGCGCCAGCGGCCTAGAGCCACTCGTCCGTAGCACGTTCACCGGAGCGGCTGGGTCCCGTGGCCACGCCACCGTCGCAGGCGCCAGGAGGTTCCACGCCGAGTTCAACGAACAGCCATCCGGCATCCATCAGATCCATCCCGGGCATCCGGTCAACGGGAGCCCGGGATGCATGTCACATGGCCAGAGTGAGCAAGCCGCAGCGTCTTGAACCTCGCGTGTGCGATTTGCGGAAATCCACCCTGCGTGAGATCCCGATGGCCGCGAGGAATGCTTCATCGCGGCTGACGATCGGAAGCGCGCCGTCATATGCCCGAACTCCCGCCTCGACAGCCTCGATGTCCGGATAGTTGGTCGGCTCGTCGAGGATCAGGAGGGCGGGATCGGCCCGCCCAGCACGCGGCCTCCGGCAACGGGAAGGTCAATAGCAAATTTTCCCTTCCCGCTCCCCTTGACCTTGCGACGGTTGGAAGCCCGACCTTGAGCGTCTTGAAACCGAAACCAAGGAGAATCCCCATGGAACTCAGAATCGAGGGCATGACCTGCGGCGGGTGCGCCCAATCCGTCACCAAGGCGATCCAGTCGGTCGATCCCGACGCCAGGATCGAGACCAATCCCGCCGCACGCACCGTCAGGGTCGAAACGACCGCCACCTCGGCGGCCCTTCAAAGGGTTCTCGAGGAAGCCGGCTATCCGGCAACCACGAACTGAACTCGATCGACATCATGAACAAGCTCGCCCTGATCCCCGTCGCAGGTTCGGTCGCCGTCAGCGCCGGCCTCGCGACCGCACAGGGCCAAACGAACACGGATGATCCCATGCAAAATCACGATATGTCAGGCCATTCGATGCCGGCATCCGATAGCCCGTCGACGAAAGCCTACATCGTCGCCAACGACAGCATGCATAAGGGCATGATGGTCGAGTTCACCGGCGATGCCGACGTCGACTTCATGCGCGGCATGATCCCCCACCATCAGGGCGCGATCGACATGGCGAAAGTCGTGATCGAGTACGGCCATGATCCAGAGGTCCGCAAACTCGCCGAAGAGGTGATCAAGGCCCAGGAAGGTGAGATTGCGATGATGAAGAAGTGGCTTGCCGACCGCGGCAAGTAGCCAGCGCGGCCCAGTTCGTGAATACATTCATTGCGAGAATCTTGGCAGGCGGCGATGCCAAGGGACGCTTCCGGCACTGTACGGAGAGGCTCTACGCTTTCAGGAACGTTTCTGCCATCGCATCGGACAGCATCGCCTCCACCATGATCCTTCGAGCCAGCTCCGCCGCGGACGGTCGCAACCGGCTTGCGGGTCTGTCGAGCCAATAGGAGACGGGATTGAGCGCCGTCCGCCGATCAACCGCAACGACGCGCCCGCTGCGCAGGGCCTCCCCGGCCAGCGGCGGACGGGCCAGTGCCACACCGAGACCATGGGCTGCCGCATCGAGCACGAGGTTGTAGTCCTCGAACCGGCGGTCCTGGGGCCGGGGGCGGTAGTCCATTCCTTGGGCGGCAAACCAGGCGCGCCATCCCGATGCGTCCGAGTCATGCACGAGCGGGTATTCCAGGACCCGCTCCGGGGCCCCGGTTCCGAGCGAACCGGCCAGGTCCGGCGAGGCGATCGGAAAGCAATGCTCCTCGAACAAGCGCACGGAAACGCGTCCCGGCAGGCTGCCGCGGCCGCAGCGGATGGCGAGATCGATACCCTCCACTTCGAGATCGGTGTTGCGATGCTCGACCACGAACTCGATCCGCAGGGACGGATTGCCGCTTTCAAAGGCCTTCAGGCGCGGCATCAGCCACAAGCTGCTGATCGAAGGAATCGTCGTGAGGCGTACGATCGCCGCGCCGCGCCGCTCGACCCAGCGGTCGGAGCTGTCGGCGATCAGCGCAAAAGCTTCGCTCGTGCGCTGGTGCAGGCGCTGCCCCTGGGGCGTCAGCACGACGCCGCGGGCCCGTCGGTCGAAGAGCCTCTCGCCGAGCCAATGCTCGAGTTTGGCCACCTGCCGGCTGATGGCGCCATGCGTGAGGTGGAGGTCGCTCGCGGCGGCCGAGAAGCTGCCGAGGCGGGCTGCGGCCTCGAAGGCGCGCAGGGCATCGAGCGGTGGCAGGGCTGGTGAGGTGTGATCCATGCTCACAGGTGATGCTCGAATTGTTCGATTGTCAATCAGCTCGCCTCACGGGAATGTCGAGCTTCGCCATTCCCTCCGTGAGGTACCACCATGAGCATCGCTGCCGCCCCGGCTTCCGGGCACAGATCCATCGGCGGCGTGACCGCCGCCGCCGTCGTCGTGACGATCCTGGCCTGGGCCTCGGCCTTCCCGGCCATCCGCGCCGGGCTAGAGTCCTTCGGCCCGGTCGAGCTCGGATCCCTGCGGTTCACCATCGCGGCCATCCCGGCGGCGCTCTTCCTCGCCGTCATGCGCCCGGCATGGCCGACGCTGCCGGACCTTCTCCGGCTGGCGGCAGGCGGGATCCTCTTCGTGGCGCTCTATACGGCGTTGCTCAACATGGGCGAGATGACGGTCTCGGCCGGGGCGGCGAGCTTCATCATCAACACGAACCCGATCATGACGGCCGGACTTGCGATGCTCGTGCTGGGCGAGCGTTTCAGTGCCCGCGCCTGGGCCGGGACGGCCTTATCGTTCGCGGGTATCGGCCTGATCGCCTTTGGCGAGGGCGACGGGATGCGTCTCGACACCGGAGCACTGCTCATCCTGGGCGCGGCCCTCTGCAACTCGGTGACGACCGTGGTGCAGAAGCCGCTCTTCGCCCGCCACAAGCCATTGACCGTCTCGGCCTGGAACATGGTGCTCGGCGCCCTCGTCCTCGCACCCTGGCTGCCGAATGCCGCCTCGCAGTTTGCAGTCGCGTCGCCTTCGGGCATTCAGGCCGCGATCTACCTCGGGCTCGTGCCGAGCCTCGTCGCCTATGGCACCTGGTCCATCGCACTGTCGCGCCTGCCGGCGAGCCGGGCGTCGAACTTCATGTACTGCGTGCCGCCCGTCGCCACTCTCCTCGGCTTCGCCTGGCTCGGGGAGACGCCGACCCTGCTCGGTACCATCGGCGGTGCCTTCGCCCTGGTCGGCGTCGCGGTCGTCAACTGGCGGCGATAGGAGGGAGCGGCGCGCCGTCGCCGCTCCGTTCAACACCGCTGCCTGAGGGGACGGAAGGCCTCATCCCGCGATCCGTTCAGTCCTCCCCTTCATGCACGAAGCCCGTCGGAGGCAACGCCGAATCCGAAGTCCGCACCGACTTGCATTCGGCGCTTGACCCTCCCATCGTTGGAAGGACTACACCTCTCCTAAGTCAGATGACCAAGGAGAAACGGCGATGGCCAGCGGCACTGCAAAGCGAACGGAAAACACGGGGGAGACCCTGTCCCTGCCCATCGAGGGCATGACCTGCGCCTCGTGCGTCGGACGGGTCGAGAAGGTCCTGGTGGGCCTGCCGCATGTCACGGCGGCGAACGTGAACCTGGCGACCGAGCGTGCCGAGATCACCTTCCGCGGACCGGCGGATCCTGCCGGCGCAGCCCTGGCCGTCGAGACCGCAGGCTACTCCGTACCCGAGGACACGACGGAGCTTGCCATCGAGGGCATGACCTGCGCCTCGTGCGTGGGCCGCGTCGAGAAGGCCCTCAAGGCTGCCCCCGGGGTGCTTGGGGCGTCCGTCAACCTCGCAACCGAGAAGGCCACCATCCGCCACCTGGCGGGCGTGGTGACCCCGGCCGTCCTCGAGGAGGTCGTCCGGAACGTCGGGTACGAGGCCCGCCGGGTGGGCGACGAGCCTGTCGGCGACCGCGAGCGCGAAGGCCGCCAGCGGGAGTACCGCGCCCTGACGCGGTCCCTTGGTCTCGCAGCCCTCCTGACCCTGCCCGTCTTCGCCCTGGAGATGGGCTCTCACCTCATCCCGGGTGTCCATGAATGGGTCATGGACACGATCGGACACCGGGAGAGCTGGTACCTCCAGTTCGTCCTGACGACGCTGGTCCTGTTCGGCCCCGGCCTGCGCTTCTTCCGGAAGGGCATCCCGGCGCTGATGCGCCTTGCGCCCGACATGAATTCCCTCGTGGCACTCGGCACGGCCGCCGCCTACGGCTACTCGGTGGTGGCGACCTTCGCCTCCTGGGTCCTGCCCGCCGGCACCGTGAACGTCTACTACGAGGCTGCGGCGGTGATCGTCACGCTGATCCTCCTCGGCCGCACGCTTGAGGCCAAGGCCAAGGGCCGCACCTCCGAGGCGATCAAGCGGCTGATGGGCTTGCAGGCCAAGACGGCCCGCGTCGTCCGCAATGGGGAGACGGTCGAAGTCCCGCTCGATCAGGTTCGCGCAGGCGACCTGGTCCAGGTTCGCCCCGGCGAGAAGGTGCCGGTCGACGGTGAGGTGACCGAGGGCTCCTCCTTCGTCGACGAGTCGATGATCACGGGCGAGCCCGTTCCCGTGCAGAAGGCGGCCGGCGCAGCCGTCGTCGGCGGCACGATCAACAAGACCGGCAGCTTCACCTTCCGGGCGACCAAGGTCGGGGCCGACACGGTGCTGGCCCAGATCATCCGCATGGTCGAGCAGGCGCAGGGCTCCAAGCTGCCGATCCAGGCCCTGGTCGACAAGGTGACCATGTGGTTCGTGCCGGCCGTCATGGCGGCGGCCGCCCTCACCTTCCTGGTCTGGCTGGTCTTCGGCCCTGAGCCCGCCATGACCTTCGCGCTCGTCAATGCGGTCGCCGTGCTGATCATCGCCTGCCCGTGCGCCATGGGCCTTGCCACGCCGACCTCGATCATGGTCGGCACGGGTCGCGGCGCCGAGCTCGGCGTGCTCTTCCGCAAGGGCGAGGCGCTCCAGAGCTTGAAGGGCGTCGAGGTGGTGGCGCTCGACAAGACCGGAACCCTCACCAAGGGCCGTCCCGAGCTCACCGACCTCATCGTTGCTCCCGGCTTCAGCGACGCGGAGGTTCTTGGTCTCGTGGCGGCGGTGGAGACCCGCTCGGAGCACCCGATCGCGGAAGCCATCGTCGAGGCCGCCAAGGCTCGTGGCCTGGGCCTTGCCCCCGTGGACGGGTTCGACGCGGTCCCGGGATACGGCGTCTCCGCCGGGGTTCAGGGTCGAAGGATCGAGGTCGGCGCCGACCGCTACATGCAGCGGCTCGGTTATCCGGTCGCGGACTTCGCCGCAGCCGCGGCCCGGCTCGGTGACGAAGGCAAGAGCCCGCTCTACGCCGCCGTCGACGGCCGGCTTGCGGCCATCATCGCGGTCGCCGACCCGATCAAGCCCTCGACTCCTCAGGCGATTGCGGCCCTTCATGCCCTCGGCCTGAAGGTGGCGATGATCACGGGCGACAACCGTCGCACGGCAGAGGCCATCGCCCGCCAGGTCGGCATCGACCAGGTCGTGGCCGAGGTCCTCCCGGACGGCAAGGTCGAGGTCGTGAAGCGGCTGCGCGACGGTGGCCGCCAGGTGGCCTTCGTCGGCGACGGCATCAACGACGCCCCGGCCCTGGCCGAGGCGGATGTCGGCCTCGCCATCGGCACCGGCACCGACATCGCCATCGAGAGCGCCGACGTGGTGCTCATGTCCGGCGACCTGCGCGGCGTCGCGAACGCCATCGCGCTGTCGAAGGCCACGATCCGCAACATCAAGCAGAACCTGTTCTGGGCCTTCGCCTACAACGTACTGCTGATCCCCGTGGCCGCCGGCGTCCTCTACCCGATCGACGGCACCCTGCTGTCGCCGGTCGTGGCGGCCGGAGCCATGGCGCTCTCGAGCGTGTTCGTCCTCGGCAATGCCCTGCGGCTGAGGGGATTCCAGCCTGCCATGACGAATGACGCCCTCGAAACGGGCCTGGATGCAGCGCCTGCTGCCCTTGCCACCCGCTGATCGGACCGGGTCCGCCAACGACGGCGGACCCGGCTTTCTTCCATGGAGCGAAACGATGCCCTCCCGGCCCACCATCATCGTCTACACGACCCCGACCTGCCCCGACTGCCATGCCCTCAAGGCGTGGCTGACCCGCCTCGGACTATCCTTCGAGGAACGTGACCTGACGGATCCGGTGATCATGGCCGAGGCCAAGGCCCGCACAGGGGTACGCGTTGCACCGATCACCGTCATCGGCGACCAGGTCTTCTATGGGACCTTCCAATCGCAGAAGCCCCGCATTGCCGAGGCGCTTGCCCCCGTCGCAATCGGCTGATCAAGATTTCAAGCAAGAACGGAGAAGCAGACCATGAACATCGGACAGGCAGCAGACGCCTCGGGCGTCTCGGCCAAGATGATCCGCTACTACGAGTCGATCGGGCTGATCCCGAAGACGGTTCGCACCGAAGCCGGGTACCGGGTGTACTCCGAGAACGACGTCAACACCCTCGGCTTCATCCGGCGGGCCCGTGACCTCGGCTTCTCGGTCGAGCAGATCTCGGAACTCGTCACCTTGTGGCGGGACCGGCAACGTGCCAGCACGGACGTGAAGCGGATCGCGCTCGAGCACGTGGAGATCCTGGAGCGGAAGGCGCGCGAGTTGCAGGAGATGGCCGCGACGCTCAAGCACCTCGCGAAGCATTGCCACGGCAACGAGCGGCCGGAGTGCCCGATCATCGAGGGCCTTCAGAGCGGCCATGAGGTGGGATCGATCGACATCCACTCGTCGCCGCAGTTCGGGACGGTCGGCCTTCGCTCGGCACGTCGTGGCACGGCGCCGAAGAGGGTTCGCAACTAGCACGCTGCCTCACGTCGCCCGGGACTCCATGACCCTGGAGGCGAACGAGGTGAGGACGTCCGTATGATCAAGCTCGCCAGTGCGGTGCCCTTCCTGGGCACGTTCGGAGCCGCGCCCCTGCCGGATCGCGTGGCCGCCTCCCTGCGCCGCGAGGAGCAGGAAGGGCTGCGCCTTGCCGCCAAGGTCCGCATCGTGCTTCTCGCGGTGGCCTTCGTTTGGCTCGGGCACGACCTGCTCCACGTCGGCTGGGCCGCCGTGTTCAACCTCGCGGCGGTGGGAGGCGTCCTCGCCTCCGGCCTGGCCGAGTTCGCGATCCTGAAGCGACACCGCCATCCGCGTGGCATCGCCATGGCGTTCGCCCTGCTCGACAGCGTGATCCTCGGCGCCGTCCTGGCCCTGCCCAACCCCTGGCTCGACGGCACGATCCCGGTCACCGTGACCCTCAAGGGCGGCCTGGTGCTCTGGTTCGTATTCCTGCTGGCCCTGCGCGCCTTTGCCCTCGATCCCCTCCTGCTGCTGTGGTCCGGGGTCTGTGCGGTGCTGGGCTGGTCCATTCCCCTCGCCGTTGCCGCCCTCGACCCCGAGATTCGCATTGGCGTCCCGAGCATGTCCGGGAGCCTCGCCGCGAACGCCGTCGAGGCGTTCCGCGATGTCACCTTCGTGCATATCGGGCAGTGGTACACCGAGGCCCTCGTGCTGCTCCTGGTGTCGGCGGCGCTCGCGGCGGCGGTCCAACGCTCACGCCGTCTGGCGCTCACCCGAGCCAGCGCCGAGCGTCGGCAAGCCAACCTCGCACGCTACTTCTCGCCCCGGGTCGTGGAACGGCTTGCCCGGTCCGACCAGCCGTTCGGCGGGGACCGGCGGCAGGAGGTGGCCGTGCTCTTCGCCGACATCAAGGGCTTCACGACGCTGTCCGAGCGGCTTGCTCCCGAGGAGGTCATGCAACTCCTGCGCGGGTTCCATGCCCGGATGGAGGAGATCGTCTTCGCGCACGGCGGGACGCTCGAGAAGTTCATCGGCGATGCCCTCCTGGTCACGTTCGGGGTTCCCGATCCCGCGTCGGACGACGCCGTCCGGGCGCTGTCCTGCGCCCAAGCCATGCTGGCCGAGGTCGAGCGGTGGAACGACGAGCGTGCGCGCAGCGGCCAGGACGCCATCGGGATCGGCATCGGCCTTCACTACGGCCCGGTGGTCATGGGCGACCTCGGCTCGGAGCGTTCGATGGCGTTCACGGTGGTGGGCGACACGGTCAACACGGCCAGCCGGCTCCAGGGCCTCACGCGTGAGCTGGGCTGCGGGGTCATCGCCAGTGAGGCCTTCATGGCAAGAGTCCGCGAGGCGGCGGCGGGCGACCTGTCCGTCGTCGATGCATTCCGTTCCGTCGGTTCTCGGGCCTTGAGGGGCCGCAGTGCCCCCATCGAGATCTGGCGCGCATAAGCGGGCGCCGCCGAGCTCATCGAGGTGGTCCGCACCTACCTGAAATGAACCCGATGCAAGCCAGTCGATCCCGCACGGCACCGGCCGCCCCTGTCATCTCTTGCGGGCCACGATGTAAGGACGATTGTCATTGCCCTTCGTGGCGTGGCTTTCGGCGGCAAGGATATCGAATCCCGCAGCCCGGATTCGCTGGCTCAGGTCCGCGGCCCGAAAGACGCCCGCATAGGGTGCCTTCCCGATGGCCCGCATCGCAGGCAACAAGGCGGACCGAATGAGCGGGTTCATGTGCCCCAGGCAGGGCGTCTTGGAGATGAACAGTCCTCTCGGTTCGAGCAAGGCGTGGATGCGGCGCAGCGTACCGGGCAGATCACGGACCAAATGAAGATAGTTGAATCCCAGAACCACGCTGAACCGTCCTGCGTCAGGCGCAAGCGCCTCTACGGTCGCGATCCGGAAGGCAAGGGTCGGGACGAGGCCGGCGGCGTGCTTCTCATTGGCGATCGCGATCATTCCGGCGGACAGGTCCGTCGCAAGATAGTCTCGAACGGCGCCCGCGAGCCGAAGGGCTGTCGTTCCTGTTCCGCAGCCCAGTTCCAACACCCTGTCACTTGGTCCCAGCAAGGCCCGGGTTCGGTCCAGCGTACGCTCATAGCCGGCCTGATCCGCAATGGCGGACATGGCATACTTTCGTGAGATCCGATCCCAGAAATGGGTGTCGCCCGCCATGCTCATGATCGATGTCTCCTCCCAAACGTCCCGAGTGGCAATGACCGCCGAGCCGTCCCGCCGTTGGGTTCAATGACCGTGCGATCCAGTGCACGCGGCAGATCATACCCCATTCCGCCGATCGGCATGGGGTCCGCCTTCGGGATCGAAGCCGCAGTGTCCCGGCCACAAGCCGGATGGATGAGCGGGTCATCAGACCCATGGATGACAAGCGTCGGAATGGCGATGGTCGCGTGACGTGAGCGACGGCCATGTCCGCGTCAGCTCGACCCTATTCGGATGTCACAGATCACGTCAGGCGCCGAAACACGACGCTCGCGTTGACGCCCCCGAACCCGAACCCATTTGACATGGCATGCTCAATCCCTTGGCGACGGGCCGACCCGCGCACGAGGTCGATCCCATCGGCGAGTGCATCGGGATTCACCAGATTGAGAGTGGCCGGCACGACTTGGTCCCGGAGCGCGAGAACGGTGAAGATAGCCTCCACGCCACCTGCTGCTCCCAGCAAGTGGCCCGTCGCCGACTTTGTCGCACTGACCGCCACGGTTCCATCCCGCCCAAAGGTTGATTGGATGGCGGCAATCTCGCCCCGATCACCGACTGGCGTTGAGGTTGAATGGGCATTGAGATGCTGGATGTCGATCGGGCTCAATCCCGCGCGTTTGAGGGCCAGATCCATGGCACGCGCGGCACCTCTGCCATCCTCAGGGCCCGCCGTCATGTGGTATGCATCTGCTGTCGTGCCATAACCGACGACTTCAGCAATCGGCTGTGCGCCACGTGCAAGCGCGTGCTCCAGCTCCTCGATGACCAGGATGCCTGCCCCCTCCCCCATGACAAAGCCGTCGCGGTCCCTATCGAAGGGACGAGACGCCTGATCCGGCGTGCCGTTAAACGAGCTTGAAAGGGCGCGCGCCGCACAAAAGCCACCGAGGCTCACCCGATCGATGCATGCTTCCGCGCCGCCGCCGATGGCCACGTCCGCCTCTCCGGATAGAATCATGCGCAATCCATCACCGATGGCCTGCACGCTTGCAGCGCAGGCTGTCACAGGAGTGCCGATGGGACCCGTGAAGCCATGCCTGATCGTGATGTGGCCGGCAGCGAGATTTGCAAGAAAGGACGGAACGGTGAACGGCGAGAGCCGTCTTACGCCGCGCGAATCCGCCGTCCGCACCGCGTCGGCAATCGCCGGGAAACCGCCGATCCCCGAAGCAACGATTGTGGCCGTACGCTCCAAGGCCTGTTTATCCGCGGGCTGCCACCCTGCCATCGACAGGGCCTCCCGCGCGGCCGCAAGGGCAAAGAGGATGAAGCGATCCATCTTCCGTTGATCCTTGGGTGGAACCACGAGATCCGGATCGAAGCCACCATCCTCGTCCTGAATGCGGTCAGGAACGACACCACCGATCTTGGCGGGAAGATCGGCGACCATCTCGCCGGGCAACGCGCGAATACCAGATTGTCCGTCAAGCAGTCGTTTCCAGTTGATCTCCACCCCTGATCCAAGGGGCGAAACCATCCCCATGCCTGTCACGACCACTCTACGCATATCGAAATCTCCAGAATGTCAGCCTTGTATTCAAGCCACACGCTCTACTGCAATGGCGGTGGCCTCGCCGCCTCCGATGCACAGGGACGCGATTCCACGCGACAATCCCCGACGCTCCAGCGCATACAGCAGCGTGACGATCAGACGGGCGCCGGTGGCGCCGATGGGATGGCCAAGGGCGCAGGCGCCGCCATTCACGTTGAGCACGTCGCGCGGGATGCCGAGGTCCCGCTGCGCCGCCATCGCCACAACCGCGAACGCCTCGTTGATCTCGAACAGATCCACATCCCCAATGCTCCAGCCCACCTTGTCGAGGAGCTTGCGGATCGCCGGGATCGGCGCCGTGGTGAACCAGGCCGGATCCTGCGAATGGGTGGCGTGTCCCTTGATCACGGCCAGGATCGGGGTGCCCTCGCGCTCCGCTATCGAGCGGCGGGTCAGCACGAGAGCCGCCGCTCCGTCCGCATTGGCGGAGGAGCTTGCGGCCGTGATGGTGCCGTCGGGCCGGAACGCGGGCCTGAGCGATGGGATCTTCTCCGGCGAGACCTTGAGCGGGTTCTCATCCGTCTCGACAATGGTGTCTCCGGTTCTTCCGGCGACCACCACCGGCGTGATTTCGCCCGCGAATGCGCCTTCCTCAATAGCCTTGCGGGCACGGGTGAGCGTCTCGACCGCGTAGGCGTCCTGATCAGCCCGGCTGAACTGATAGGCCTCGGCTGTCGCCTCTCCGAAATCGCCCATAGGCCTGCCACCCTCATAGGCATCCTCCAGGCCATCCATCATCATGTGGTCGATGAGTCGGCCGTGCCCGGCCCTGTAGCCGCTCCGTGCCTTTGCCAACAGGTACGGAGCGTTGGACATGGATTCCATGCCGCCCGACACCACGATCTCGGCCGAGCCTGCCAGGATGAGATCGTGCGCCAGCATGGTCGCCTTCATGCCGGAGCCGCACACCTTGTTGATGGTCGTGGCGCCGACGGCATCCGGCAGCCCCGCCAGGCGGGCGGCCTGCCGCGCCGGGGCCTGCCCCTGCCCGGCCGACAGCACGCAGCCCATGACCGCCTCGCTCACCGTCCCGGCCTCGAGCCGGGCGTGCTTCAGCGCGGCCCGAATGACGTGGCTGCCAAGGGCAGGAGCCGGCACGCCGGAGAGGCCGCCCTGGAAGCGCCCGAGCGGCGTGCGGACAGCGGAGACGATGACGACTGGATCGTTCGGCGACATGGGCACCTCCTTTATATGATGGTTGACATATAATATGGTGTTCATAATGTAAAGGCTTAACCGCGGAAAGGTGCGAGCATGCGTTACGAGAAGGGACACAAGGACCAGACACGGAAGCGGGTGGTGGATGTGGCGGCTGCACGCTTTCGAGCGAAGGGCATTGAGGCGACGGGCCTTGCTGGCCTCATGGCCGATGCCGGTCTCACGCACGGGGGCTTCTATGCGCACTTCAAGTCGAAAGACGACCTCGTTCGCGAAGCCATCTCCGAAGCTCATGCGCGCAACTGTGAGACCTGGGCAGAGGAAGTAAAAGCCGCCAAGGAACAGGGAAAGGACGGGTTGGAGACCATCGTCCGCCGGTACCTAAGAACTGCCCATCGCGACAGGCCGGAGGCCGGCTGCTCCGTGGCGGCGCTCGCCCAGGAGGTTGCTCGCAACGATCCCAGGACCCGCGAGGTCATGGCCCGCGCGGCGGACGGGATCGTGGCGATCATCGCGTCCGAGCTGACCTCCTCCCTGCCGGAGGAGAAGGCGCGGGAAACGGCTTATGCAATCTTTGGTCTTATGATCGGGACACTGCAACTGGCCCGGGTCACCACGGACAAATCTCTCTCGGATGCGATCTTGCAATCCGGTCAGGATGCCGCTCTGCGCCTTGCCCGTCAGGGGCCGTAGATGACAGCCGCATGTTTCGGTTGGCGCCGGAACGCAACCCGGTAAAGCCCAGGCGAGGAAGGGAGGCTATCCATGGCGGATCGCTTGCCGCGGCTCATTTCAGGCAAGTGCGGACCACGTCGATCAGCTCCCGGGTTCCACAGGCACGGTCGGCATCCGGCTCATCGTCTGGGGCGACCACATGATGGCGGATGTGCTCCTCCGTCAACTCCGCGGTCAGCCCGTTGACCGCCCCGCGCACGGAGGCCACGAGCATCAGCACGTCGGCGCAGCCGATCTCCGCCTCCAGGGCGCGCTCGACCGCCTCGACCTGGCCCCGGATCCGGCGCCCCCGCGCCAGCAGCTTCGCCTTGACCCTGCTGGTGTGGGACATGGTCGCCGTACGGCAATGAATAACGTAGGGGGAATGTCATGCAGATAGCACGCCGGCAAGTGCGAGACTGCCCTTGACCTTGCCAGCGTTGGAACCCGCAGCATCCGAATCCTCACCATCGCAAAGGAGCGACAAGACATGTGCGGATGCTCAACCCACCAAACCGAAAACGCCGGACAGACGACGATGCCCAAGGACGGCAGCCTGACCCTGCGCGTCGAGGACATGACCTGCGGACACTGCGCCGGCACGATCAAGAAGGCCGTCGAGGCGGCCCTGCCCGGAACGCAGGTCGACGCGGAGCCCGCCTCGAGGCTCGTGTCGATCCGCGGCACGGCCGACCTGGCGGCGGTGAAGGCCATCGTCACCGAGGCTGGCTACACGCCCTCCGAGGCGGCCTGACGCGGCACGGACGAGGCGGTCCGGAGGGCATGCCGCCTTCTGGACCGCCTTGCCGAAGCAGACCTATCGTGACACACATGCAATCCTGACGGACGGGAGACTTCCCTTGCGGCTCGTGGGCCTCATCATCGCTGTCCTGCTTGCGGTCACCGCGGGAATCCTCGTGATTTCCGCGCCGCATGCGGCTGCGTCGGGTGAGCGTCCCGCGTCGGCGGCGACCGTCCTCGGGCATGATCACGCAACGCACTCGCACGAGCGCGCGGTCGACGTGGAGCCTGCGTCGGCCCACGATCATGCCTCGACCCGGAACGACTGCGGCGACCCCACGTCGGGAGATCACGGCAGCGGAGGGACGGACTGCTGCAACATGGGCGCCTGCCACGCCGTCCAGGCGCTTGCGGCTCCCGTGCTTCACGTGCCCTGCGCCTCCGCGGCCGTCCTTGCCGTGGTTGGCGACCAGCAGGTCGAAGGCATCGTCCCGGGCGGACCCGACAGGCCACCGCGAACCGCCTGACCCAGGAGCGGGCGATCTGCGCCCGCACCCATCGGCATGGCTGCTGCCACCGCCAGCCATGCCCGACCTGACACCCAGGACGGTCAACCTCCCGCGCCAATGATCGAACGCCAGACCCGTGACGAGGGGCGGACACGCCGCCCGTCACGCCGTCATCACCGCGTCGATCCTGCCGTGGAGGTCCGTCCGGAGACGGATCCCATGCTGAAACTGATTCCACTGGCGGCGCTCGGCCTCGGCCTGGCTGCCTGCGTGCCGACCCAACATCCCGCCTACCTCGTCGCGGCCGCGGATCCCGCCGTGGGCACCCGCCCGCCGGCCTACTCCTCCGTCACGGCAGGCGTGCGCGCCTACGACGTCGTCGATCCCCTCGACTGGCGGGAGCTCAACCGACGCGTCGCGCCCGGGGCCGATCCGGAACGCGGCGACAGCGACGATGCCGCCCGACGCGGCCGATGACCCATGCGCAAGGACACCACAAAGATGACCCACAATGACCATGCGGGACCTGCGCGCCGGCTGCGGCTGCTCGGGGGCGTCGCCGCTGCCCTGATGCTGGGCGGCTGCGTCTCGTTCTCGGCCGACGGCGGGCTGTCGACCGCCCGGACGGTCGCCTACGCGGAGCTGGACAAGGACGTCGTGAAGGTTGCCAGCGAGGCCGATGCCCTCGCGACGCAGCAGCAGGCCGAGGCCCTGCTCAAGCGTCCTCTGACCCCGGACAGCGCCGTCCAGATTGCCCTGCTCAAGAACCGGGGCCTGCAAGCCGCGTTCAACGACCTCGGCATCTCCGAGGCCGAGTACGTCCAGGCGACGCTGCCGCCCAATCCGACGGTGGCCCTGTCCCGTCTTGGCGGCAGCCTGGAACTGGAGATCGAACGCCAGGTCCTGATCGGGCTGTTCGAGCTTGCCACCTTGCCGGCCCGGGCGGCCGTGGCCGAGCAGCGCTTCCGCGCGGCCCAGTTCCGGACCGCCGAGGCCGTACTGAGGCTGGCCGCGGAAACCCGGCGTCAATACTACCGCACGATCGCCGCCAACCAGCAGGTCGCCTTCATGCAGCAGGCGCTGGCGACCGCCGAGACGGCCTCGGAACTCACCAAGCAGCTCGGCGAGAGCGGCGCCCTGAACAAGCTCGAGCAGGCCCGCGAGCACGCGTTCTACCAGGAACTCGGGGCCCAGCTCGCCCGCGCCCGGATCGATCAGAAGGTCGAGCGCGAACGCCTGATCCGGCAGCTCGGCGTCTGGGGACGGGACGTCGACTTCCGCCTGCCGAACTCCCTGCCGCCGCTCCCGGCCCGCATCGCGACTGCCAGGGACATCGAGCGCCGTGCCCTGGAGAGCCGCGTCGACCTTCAGGCACTGCGCCATGACCTGAACGCGGTCGCGGGACAGTACGGCCTGACCAGTGCCACCCGCTACGTCACCGACATCGAGCTCGCCGGCCTCTCGAGCTACGAGCGCACGAAGTCCTTCACGGAGGACCACGGCGAGGTCGAGGTCGAGAAGGAGAAGATCAACCGTCGCGGCCTCGAGGTGGAGTTCACCATCCCGATCTTCGACTTCGGGGCCACGGCGACGCGCGGCGCGCAGGAAGCCTACATGGCGGCCGCGAACCGCCTGGCCGAGCGGGCCGTCAACGTCCGCTCCGAGGCGCGGGAGGCGTATGCCCGCTATCGCGGCAACTTCGACCTCGCCCGGCACTACCAGGGACGCGTCCTGCCCTTGCAGAAGACCATCCAGGACGAGGCCCTGCTCCAGTACAGCGGCATGCTCGTCGACGTGAGCCAGCTCATCCTCGACGCCCGTGGCCGCATCCTCAGCAACGTCGACGCCATCAACGCCCGCCGCGACTTCTGGGTCGCCGCCACGGACCTCAAGGCCGCCCTCGTGGGCGGCGGGGCCGGCGGCGGTGCGGAAGGCGGTGGCGGGGAGGCCGTGGCTGCTGCCGCCGGCGGCGGCGCGGCCGCGCACTGACAACAACGGAGAGACCACATGACCGACCTATCGCGCAGGAACTTCCTCGGCGCCGGGGGCCTGGCTCTCGCCGGCGCCTCCATGATCAGCGGGCGCACGCAGGCCGCGGGCCTGCCCGAGGCGCCCACCATGACCGAGGCCACCATGCAGCCGCCGCTCTACCCGACCAGCGGGCCGGACTACCAGCCCGTCGTGACGCTCAACGGCTGGACGCTGCCGTGGCGCCAGAAAGGCGCCTGGAAGGAGTTCCATCTCGTCGCCGAACCCGTCGTGCGCGAGCTCGCGCCCGGCATGAAGGCCCACCTGTGGGGCTACAACGGCCAGTCGCCGGGTCCGACCATCGAAGCCGTGCAGGGCGACAAGGTGCGCATCTTCGTCACCAACAGGCTGCCCGAGAACACGGCCGTGCACTGGCACGGCCAGCTTCTGCCCAACGGCATGGATGGGGTCGGTGGCCTCACCCAACCGCATATCCCGCCGGGCAAAACCTTCGTGTACGAGTTCATCTGCCAGAAATCCGGCACCTTCATGTACCACCCGCACTCCGACGAGATGGTCCAGATGGCAATGGGCATGATGGGCTTCTTCGTCGTGCACCCGCGCGACCCGGCCGAACGCCGCGTCGACCGCGACTTCGTGTTCCTGCTCAACGCCTTCGACATTGAGGCCGGAAGCTACGTGCCGAAGGTCAACACGATGCTCGACTTCAATCTCTGGTGCTGGAACTCGCGCGTCTTCCCCGGCATCGACCCGCTCGTGGTGCGCCAGGGCGACAAGGTCCGCGTCCGGTTCGGCAACCTGACCATGACCAACCACCCGATCCACATGCACGGCTACGACTTCAAGGTCACGGGCACCGACGGCGGCTGGGTGCCGGAAGGGGCGGCGTGGCCGGAGGTCTCGGTCGACGTGGCGGTCGGGCAGATGCGTGCCTTCGAGTTCGTGGCCGATGCACCCGGCGACTGGGCGATCCACTGCCACAAGTCGCACCACACCATGAACGCCATGGGCCATGACGTGAAGACCTACATCGGCGTCAACATGAACAAGACGGCCCCGGCCATCAAGAAGGTCGCGCCGGGCTACATGCCGATGGGCGGTGCCGGCATGGGCGAGATGGGCTCGATGGAGATGCCGCTGCCCGACAACACGCTGCCGATGATGACGGGCTTCGCCCAGTTCGGCCCCGTCGAGATGGGCGGCATGTTCTCGGTCGTGAAGGTGCGGCCAGGCTTGGCGGCCGACGATTACAAGGATCCGGGCTGGTACAAGCACCCGGAGGGCACGGTCGCCTACGAGTGGACGGGCGAGCAGCTCGCCGAGCCCGCCCGCGCGTCCCCGCCCGACAGCGGCGTGAAGGCGGCGGAATTCCGCGCCATCGACCCGCGCAAGCGCCCGGTCCGCGCGGCTGGCGGTCACGGCAATCACTGATCCCGACAGGAACCGATGCCAAAGGAGCAACAACGATGGTTCGTACAGTCAAACCTCTCGCAGGGGCACTTGCTGCCCTTGCACTCTCGACGGCCGTGGCGCTGGCCGGCCCCGGCGAGGCCGGTCACAGCCACAGGTCGTTCGCGGCCGGCGAGCCGGGCGACCCGAAGAAGCCCGTCGCCCGCACCATCGAGGTCACCATGAAGGAGACCGACGACGCCAAGATGCTGTTCGAACCCAACAAGGTCGAGATCAAGCGCGGCGAGCAGGTGAAGTTCGTGCTCAGGAACGCCGGCCAGGTCGACCACGAGTTCATGCTCGACTCGATCGAGAACAACGCCAAGCACAAGATCCAGATGGAGAAGAACCCGGACATGGAGCACGACGACCCGAACGGGAAGCGGCTCGCACCGGACGGCTCCAACGAGATCGTCTGGCGCTTCACCAAGGCCGGCACCTTCGAGTTCGCCTGCCTGATCCCCGGCCACTACGAGTCCGGCATGAAGGGTACCGTCGTCGTCAAGTGACGGACCCGATCCCCTCGCCTTCGAGCCACGAAAAGGAGTTTCCCATGAAGCGTTTCGCCATCAGCCTGATCGCCGCCCTGAGCCTGTCGGGCGCCGCCCTCGCGCAGAGCCTGCCGTCCGTGTCCGGCACCGTCGAGAAGGTCGACGAATCCGCAGGCAAGATCACCATCGACCACGGTCCGATCCCCAACCTGAACATGGATTCCATGACGATGGTGTTCCGTGCCCAGGATCCCGCCCTGCTGAAGCAGGTCAAAGCCGGGGACAAGGTCGAGTTCACCGCCGACCGCGTGAACGGCCAGATCTCCGTCACCTCGATCAAGAAGGGCAAATAACGCCCCAGCCGCCCCGCAACATGTGCCCGAGACCCACTGTTGCGGGGCGGCCCCTCCCTCTGTCCAGCGAGAGACTGCCATGAAACTCCTGACCACCACCCTCACCGCCGTCGGGGCCCTGCTGGCCATCGCCGCCATTGGCCCGGACCGTCTTGCACAGGCGCAGCCCGCCAAGGGGGCGCCCGCCGCCTACGAGCGCGTTCGCGAGGTCATGGACGAGCGCTTCAAGGACATGAAGCTCGTTGGTGACCCCGACAAGGACTTCGCGGCCCTGCTCATCGCCCACCACGAGGACCTGATCTTCCTCGCGCGGACGCAACTCGAGCATGGCGCCGACGAGCAACTCCGCCGGGTTGCGCAAAAAATCATCGACGAGCAGCAGAAGCAGATCAACGAACTGAAGGAGTGGCAGGTCCGCAACCGCCAGGCGGACTACCGCGCCAAGGCGGACCAGCCGCCGCATGGATCGGGACCGCTCGACCAGAAGGGCGCTTCCGCCCCGGCCCCGCAGGTCCAGGCCGCCGCTCCGGCGCAAGCCGCTGCCCAACCTGCCGCGGCGAACCTCCCCACCGTGTCCGGGACGGTCGAGAAAGTCGATACGGGCGCGGGCAAGATCACGATCGACCATGGGCCAATCCCGAACCTCGACATGGATGCCATGACCATGGTGTTCCGGGTTCAGGACCCCGTCCTGCTCCAAGGCGTGAAGGCCGGTGACAAGGTGCAGTTCCAGGCGGACCGCGTGAACGGCCAGATCTCGGTCGTGAGGATCCAGAAGGGCAAGTAGCGGCCGGGTCCCAGCCGGGGCCGAACCGTTGGCAAGGAGGTGACACATGCCTGCACAGGAACCCTTCAAGTTCGAGCCCCTCGGCTTCGCAACCGTCGCCTCGGTCAGCGAGTACGCCGTGGACGCCTGGCAGCGCAGCCTGCTCTACGCCGACGTCATGCGCGAGCGCGGCAACCAGTATCTGGCCCACCTGGCGGAGGAGACGCCCAACGTCCTGAGCTTCCGGTTCGAACGGGTCATGTCCGGTCGCGACCTGAAGCGCCCCGTCAATTATGGACTGGTCCGCATCGTTCCGCCGGAAGGCGTCGAGATCGATGGGCGCAAGCGGCCTTTCGTCGTGGTCGATCCGCGCGCCGGGCACGGTCCCGGCATCGGCGGCTTCAAGGCCGAGAGCGAGATCGGGGTGGCGCTGCGGGCCGGCCATGCCTGCTACCTCATCGGGTTCCTCTCCGACCCGGTGCCGGGCCAGACGGTCGAGGACGTCATGCGGGCCGAGGCCGCCTTCCTGGAGAAGGTCATTGCCCTGCATCCGGCCAGCGAGGGCAAGCCTGTCGTGATCGGCAACTGCCAGGCGGGCTGGCAGATCCTGATGACGGCCGCCGTCCGCCCCGAGCTGTTCGGGCCGATCATCGTCGCGGGAACGCCCCTCTCCTATTGGGCCGGCTGGCCGGGCCGGAACCCGATGCGCTACGCCGGCGGGCTGCTCGGCGGCAGTTGGCTCACCGCCCTGACCAGCGACCTCGGTGCGGGGCGCTTCGACGGGGCCTGGCTGGTCCAGAACTTCGAGAACCTCAACCCGGCCAACACGCTCTGGACCAAGCAGTACAACCTCTTCTCGAAAGTCGACACCGAACGCGAGCGCTACCTCGGCTTCGAGAAGTACTGGGGCGGCCATGTCTTCCTGAACGATGTCGAGATCCAGTACATCGTCGACAACCTGTTCATCGGCAACGGGCTGGCGACGGCGGAACTGGTCACCTCCGACGGGCTGCGGATCGACCTGCGCAACATCCGCTCGCCGATCCTGTGCTTCTGCTCGATGGGCGACAACATCTCGCCGCCGCCGCAGGCGCTGGGCTGGATCACCGACCTCTATCTCGATGACGGCGACGTGCGGGCGCACGACCAGACCATCATCTACGCGCTCCATGACAGCATCGGGCACCTGGGGATCTTCGTGTCGGGCAGCGTCGGCCGCAAGGAGCACCAGGAATTCGCGACGAACATCGAGCTCATCGATGCCCTTCCGTCCGGCATCTACGAGGCAAGGCTCCAGGAGAAGGGACCGCAAACCCTCCACCCGGAACTGGCGTTCGGCGATTACGTCCTGTCGCTCGAGCGGCGGGATCTCGACGATGTTCGCCGGATCGTCAAACCCGATCCCGGGAGCGACCGGCGCTTTGCGGCCGTCGCCCGGGTTTCGGAGGTCAATCTCAGCCTCTACCGCACCTTCGTGCAGCCCTGGGTCCGCGCCGCGGTCACGCCGCAATCCGCGCAGTGGCTCGAACGGCTGCATCCGCTGCGCCTGTCCTACGAACTGGCCTCGGACCGCAATCCGTGGATGGGCTGGGTCGCGGGCGAGGCGCGGAAAGCGCGGGAAAGCCGCAAGCCGGCTTCCGCCGACAATCCCTTCCTCCAGGCGCAGGAGATGATCTCGCGCACGGTCGAGGCGTCCCTCGATCAATGGCGGCTGTGGCGGGATGCCGTCCAGGAACAGACGTTCAATGCCGTCTACGGCTCGCCCTGGGTGCAGGCCTGGGCGGGACTGAACGCGACCGACGCGAAGGAGCCCCGCCAACACCCGGGCGAGACGCCGGAGCACCAGGCCTTCCTGGCCGAGAAGGACGAGCGCCTGCGGGACGAGATCGCCGAGGGCGGCCTGCTCGAGGCCGGCATTCGCGCCACCGCCTATGTCGGCAGCCTGCGCGGCTCCGTCGACGAGCGCGGGTTCAATCTCATCCAGCGCCTGTGCAAGCACTGCCTCGGCGTGACCGACCTGTCGGCGGCGGAACTCAAGCAGGCGATCCACAAGCAGGCTGACCTCATCAGGCTGGACCCGGAGGCGGCCATTGCCGCCCTGCCCCGCCTGCTGGCGCGGGCCGATGCGGGAGGCATCAGGCTGTGGGCCGAGACGATCGACAGGATCCTGACCGCCAGCGGTCCGCTCGATGCCGCTGCGGCGGGACGGTTGCGCGAGATCAAGGCGGTGTTCGATGAGGCCGCGCATCAGGGGACCGGCGTGGTTGCACCGGACCGGGATGCCGGCAGGGAGGCGGCAGCGCGCCAGGCGAAGCGTCCACGCAGGAAACGCCAGCCCACCGAAGCTTGACCTTCCCACCGTGGGAAGGCCTAGGTTTCACGTTTTTCGACAAGACGCATGCGGAGAGCCGCGATGAATGACAAGCAAGCCGCCAAGACCCATGAGGGCCACGCCCGTCATGACCATGGTACCCACGCCGGACACGGTCATCACCACCATGAACCCGCAACGGATGCCGGGACGGTGAAGGATCCTGTCTGCGGGATGACGGTCGATCCGCATACGACCACCCACCGGGCGCAGTACCAGGGCAAGCCGTACTATTTCTGCTCGTCCGGCTGCCAATCGAAGTTCATGGCCGAGCCCGCGAAATACGTCGAGCCAGCTACCGCCCGAAACGCGGAGGCCGTGCCGGAGGGCACGATCTACACCTGCCCGATGCACCCCGAGATCCGCCAGGTCGGCCCAGGCTCGTGCCCGATCTGCGGCATGGCGCTCGAGCCCGTCGTTGCCACCGCAGAGACGGGTCCCAGTCACGAGCTCGTCGACATGACGCGCCGGTTCTGGATCGGCTTGGTCCTGACCCTTCCCGTGTTTATCCTCGAGATGGGCGGGCACCTGACGGGCCT
>NZ_FMVJ01000033.1 GCF_900102135.1 Microvirga guangxiensis | reverse complement strand
ATGTCGTCGGCCAGCGAGATCACCCGCGACGACTTCGTCCCAGGCGCAGGCTCAAGCTCATACAACGTCACCACAGGACCAGGATGAACGTTGATGATCTCTCCCTTGACGTTGAAGTCCCACAGCACGTTCTCAAGCGCAGCGGCATTCTCCTGCAGCACTTCGGGCGGTACCACTACGCTGTTCTGATCGTGAGGCTCCGCGAGCAACTCGATCGAAGGCAGTTCGAAATCGAACGACGCCGCGACAGGAATGGAAGCATGAACCTTTCCAAAGCTGTCGTTAGCCGGAACCGGAGGCGTGCGAACGCTTACAGCGCGCGGCGCAGGCTTTGCTGCGAGGGCAGGATGGGGTTCCTCTTCCGTTTCATATTCTGCGACAACAGCGAGGTCCGCAGCAAACTCCTCAGCATCATCCTCCCAGGGAGGCGTCTCGCTCTGCGCAGGCGTCACGCGAGCAGCAGGGGCGCTTGCCACCACACGGTTCGGCACGGCGGGCTTCCGCGCAGGCGGAGCGCTGCGTTCACGCCTTGCCTCGACCGGCTCGGGAGCCTTGGTCGGCACGGTGGGGTCAAGCAGATAAGTCCCTGGCTGCCAGAGGAAAGAATAAGATTGTTGGACTGCGGGGAGCTCAAAGCCCATCGAGACGCTCGGTGCCGGAGCCGGCTGCTGTGCAGGAGCCGTCCTTGCGACCGGAGACCTCACATCAGCTCCAGGTGCTTTCTGCGCAGGTCCCCTCACCGGCTCGGCTCTGGCAGCCCTCTCTGGAACTGCGGTATTACGCAGCCTCGCAGAAGCCTGCGGCGTGATCCGGGTCGGAGTACGCGAATAGTGGACTCCGCGCGCATCCTGAGCATTGCTGGCCGGGGCAGGATTTCTCTGCGCCGGGGGCACGACCGGCGGATTCGACGCTTTAGGAAGCTCGGGCGTCGGCTGAACCGGAGGCTGGATGGGCTGCGGGCTCTCGGCCGCCGACGGCGCAGCCTGCTTCAGCCTCTCCCTCAAGACACGGTCTGGAGTACGCGTATAGCGCACTTCGGATCCCGTTGGGGGTGTCGGACGGGAGAGCTGGTTTTGAATACTCTGTAGAGAAGCGCCGCCTGCTCCTCTGGAGCCTGCGGTCTGATCGCTTTCTGGAAGAGAAGAATCATAGCCTTGATCGGCTACAGGGGAAGGCCGGCGTTTGAAATGCATTGTCATTATGAGGTTGGAGCTGAAACAGATCAGCCCGAGAGGGTTCGTTCCCCAGCAGTTACACCCCTGAAAGGTAAAAAGAGGATTAGGAGGCGACGACCATCCCCACCCTCACCTGCAAATAGCCACCTCCCTTCAAACACCCCGGAGGCATGCCCATATAAGTTTGTGTGGGCGGTCAGGCGCGACCCCTGAGAAACCGCACCGGGCATGAGATTGCCCACTTGCATTAAATTTCGAATCGCTTATATCGGCCCAACTCAGCGCGGCGCCCTTGCGGCTTCGCGCTTTTTCATCCGGACAGAGCAGCGACTTGTTCAGGCAGCAATGCAGGAAAAAGCCATGCTCGCTCCGAGGCCAGAGATAATAAGATTATCCCTGGCACAAGACATGAGCCCACGACTGCGGAGCAATCTGCGGGCCCGGAGGCTCCTCTGGCGCAAAATCCAAATATTCGTCGAGGGACACCAAGACTCTCGATCAATACAACTCAGAAGAAAACTATCTTCTGAGAACG
>NZ_FMVJ01000007.1 GCF_900102135.1 Microvirga guangxiensis | reverse complement strand
TGTGCCGCCACAGAATATCGCTGGTGCCATCGCCATTGAAATCACCTGTGCCAACCACCAGCCAATCCGCCGGAGCAACACCCAATCCCCTCTTGACAACAGAGGAAGGAGCCGCAGCACCGATCTTGGCAATAAGGATCATGGAAGCATTTCCAATACCGTCGCTATCCCAGTAGAGGCTGTTCTCCTGCATGCTGAATAAAATGGAAGGTGCCACCTTGCTGGGAGCACCAGAGAAGATAAACTCGACACCAACGTCACTGGGGCGTCCGCTGCCGGATACGCCGAAGCCCGCGACCGAGAAAGTTATACGGTCAATCCCGGCTTCAAAATCGAGTATGGTATCGCCACCGTCAGATAGGAAGTTAAAGTGGAAAGTGTCTTGACCGAGGCCGCCCACCAGCAAATCTTGTCCTAACCCACCTACGAGCGTGTCGTCGCCTTCAAGCCCATAGAGCACATCGTTTCCGATGCCCCCGGACAAGTGATTATTTGCAATATTTCCCGTGAGTTGGTCGTCACCCTGGCCGCCGATTGCGTTCTCGATAAGTGAGCGCGCGTCGCCTTGGTACAGGAGCGCGTTGGCGATATTGGCAACCGCCATCCTGGAGCCGCCCCAATGGAGCTGAGCAAGCTGCGCCGAGGACGTTATAGTCCATTCTCCCGGTCGCAGGTCCACTTTCAGATTCGTAGCATAGTTCGAGAAATTATAAGTGTCGGTGCCGCTGCCGTCCCAGACAGTCAAGAGAATTTTGTTGCCCCCGGGAGCGCCCTGCCCTACCCCATTGATGAACATCTCGCCTGTCGCCGGACTCCATGAGTACGTCGTGTTGCCGCTGCTGGTGGAGTAATTCGCGCCGTATAGATGCTGCAAAGCGGCAATGTCGTACATCATCAGCGACTGGGCATACCCCCAGGTCTCATTGACATACCCACTCGCCGTGGAGGCCCCGACATAGGAGCGATAGCTCATCACCGTATACTCGAGCGAGTCCCGGTCGACGGGCAGCCCGCTCTCGTGTGGATGCTCCAGCCCAAGCGCATGCCCAATCTCGTGCAAGAAAGTCAGGTAGGCGTAGTTGCCTCTAACAGGGCTGGTGTAATCCGTCTTGTTGAACCAAGCATCGCCCCCTTCGGCGGCAGTGCTTGGGAAATAAGCCCACGCGGTGCTCGGCACACCTGACATTGCAAACCGCAGATCCGCATGTTGCGTGGCCGTCTCCGCAATCTCCGTAAAACTCAGATTGGCAACAGCAGCATACATCCGTAAGGCTGCACGCACGGTCGATTGTTGGGCCGCATTGAGGGCTCCAAAACCGCTGCTATTCTCGCCCTCACCATAGGAAGAACCGTAGTAGGATCCGCTTACGGGGAAACTGTAAGACAGGCTGGAGACGGCCCATTTCCGATCGCCAAGGATACCATCAACGTATGCATCGCCCGTGAGGCTGAAAGTCGAAACAGCAGGCATACCCCTACCCATACTTTTGGTCAGCAGTGTTCTGAAGCTGCTCTCACTTGGCGACCAAACATCAGACATTTGGAACCAAACCGGCAGACAAGTATTTTTCAGGGTTATGCTGGTGCCAGGCTGTGCGTCCATTCGGCTAGACGGCCTAAGCCATAGCGAAATCTCAACAATGCCAGTAAGTTGCCCCTCGATGCTGCCTACGTGCGGCATCTTGGCTCATTTCTAGTCAAAGCGGGCCGCCTGAGGGATCCTGAAGTAGCAGATCCTATACAGGCCCGCAGCCACATGGGTGGCGGTCAAGCTGCGCTTCAAGGATCGTGTTAGGGGGTGATCCCGGTCGGGCACATTCCGGCAGGCCTTAACCCTGACCCAAACGATCAATACGCACGTGAGATCTGTGAAGAACTGAAACATGCTGGAGTATTGTGTTACCCGCCGATCTTAAGAAGGTTGGCTGTCTTCAGCCTGATCAGCAACAGGCCCACGTGCTGGGCGTGAATCAGTGCACAGTCGAGAGCCATCTCGATCGCTTCCCCACAGGCCGCGCACCACCGAAATCATCTTGCCCAGGCCCAGCATCAGCGCCAGGGTCAATTGTGCGGCTTAGGCCAGGACTACATCGACCTGGCTCGTGTGGGTGGCAGGATTGGGCAACAGGCTGTCGAGCAACCGGCCATCGGGGACTGTATATCGGTCTCTTCGGCAAGCTCCCGCAGAGCGGTCGCACCCAGACTGCTATTCGTTGGATCGATCACACCGTCATACCCCTGCCGGTACTGCTGAACAGCACGGGATCGTCCAAATCAACCGCAACGCCATGTCCCAGTCCGCATACTACCTGAACACAAAGAGGTGCGATCTCCACTCCTGTCGGGGTGACGCAAACGTGGCCCGCAGGGAAATGCCGCAGTCACGCACGACACTGTGTGAGCGCGCTTCGGTCAGTGCTGTTTGGGTCCAGGGCAGGGAATCAGACGATGCCACTATGCCCGATGACATCAACGGGTATGCTGTGTTGCCACCTGCAGTCCCCAGCTGAGGAGTTCTTCCGCGCGCTCGGCTGTTGCCGCCTCAACATACACCCGCAATTCAGGCGCATTGCCCGATGGCCGGAAATGCACGACCTCGCCATTCGTTGCGGTGACCCGCAGCCCATCACGATTATCGCATCCGGCCACCCCACCCAACGGCGCCAGGATCTCCGCCAGAAACGCCGTGTCCTGCTCCAACCGCGCCACGAAGGCGGCACTCCGGTCTGTTGCGACCTCCTTCAGCCGGTTGCTGGCCGCGGCCTTGAACCCGAACGCGAGGCCAATCTGCTGGAGCGACTTGCCCTTCGCCACACCTTCATGCAGCGCACACAGGATTGGCAGCAGAGCATCTCGGGTGGGCAGCGCTGCAAGATGGCGCTCCCCGCGCTGAATGTCTGAGCCGAGCAGAACACCGCCATTGGCCTCAAAGCCCACAACCGCGCGGGCGCCCGCGCGGGCCGCCTGTGCCATGCCTTCAATCACATAGGGTGACCCGACCCGGGTGCGAATGACGCGCGGGAACGCGCCGGACGCTTCAAGTGCGGAATTGGACGTAACAGGCGTCACGATCACATCGGCTCCCAGCGCGCGGGCGGTGATCGCCCCCACCAGATCGCCGCGCAGAAACGCTCCGGTTCCATCTGCAATCAATGGGCGATCGGCATCGCCATCGGTGGAGACGATGGCATCGAGAACGTGCTCGCTCGCCCATTGATGCGCCAGGATCTCGTCTTCGGCCCGCAACGCCTCGGTGTCGACAGGGATAAAACGGGTGGCTCGCCCCAGGGGCACCGCCCGGGCGCCAAGCGCCTCTAGCACCTCCACAATCACATCGCGCGCGACCGAGGAGTGCTGATACACCCCGACCACAAGCCCAGCCAGGGCCCCGCCCCCGAAGAAATCAAGATACCGGGCCTGGTAGGCGGCGAGGAGATCGGCGTCCGGCGCACCCGCCTGCACCTGGCGGGCATGGTCAGGCAGCGTCTGCACATCCAATTGGGCGTGGAGGGCGAGGATGCTTGCTTCATCCTGCTTATCAATCTCGCCCTGCGCCCGATAAAACTTCAAGCCGTTGCGGTCCTCCGGAATATGGCTGCCGGTGACCATGATCGCCGGCAGTCCAAAGCGCAGGCCATGATAGGCCAGGGCCGGCGTGGGCAGAGCGCCACAATCGAGAGGCACCAGCCCAGCCTCGGCCAGAGCGGCGCAGCACAATTGTGCAATGCTTGGGCTGCTGGCGCGCAGATCCCGCCCGACGAGCACCCGGCCCTGTGCTGCGGCGGCCGCGCCGTCCTCTTTCAGCATCTCCGCAAAGGCACGGGTGTAGGCGAGGGCCGGAATGCCGTCCAATTCCGTCACCAGACCGCGCAGGCCGCTGGTGCCAAATTTGAGGGAAGACTGGACTGCTGCCAAACCCATATTCATTGCTGTTGCCTATCTGTTTCTCAGCGAAAAAAATGCCGCTGACCGGGAGGGTCCGCCCACTGCTCCGAGGCGCTGGGGGAGAATAGTTGAAGTGCCGATGTGCCGTGTCAATATATCGATCGAAGTTCTCCCCGACATGAGAGGAGAACCCGCGCCGCACCTTATAACTTCGCCTCGGCAATCGCGAGAAGATACTGACCGTAGCTGCTCTTTGAGAGAGCCTGCGCGAGCGCGCGCAAGTGCTCACGGTCGATCCAGCCCAAGTTGAAAGCGATCTCCTCCGGGCAGGCGATGCGGAAACCCTGGCGCTTCTCCAGGGCCCGGATGAACTCGGCTGCCTCGACGAGGCTGTCCGGCGTTCCCGTGTCCAACCATGCGTAGCCGCGGCCCATCTTCTCCACCTGAAGCTGTCCCATCTCCAGATAAGTCCGGTTCACATCGGTGATCTCCAACTCGCCGCGAGCGGACGGCTTGATGCGGGCTGCGATATCGACCACCTGCGCATCGTAGAAATAAAGACCCGTAACGGCCCAGTTGGATTTCGGCTGCTTGGGCTTCTCCTCGATGGAGATCGCCTTGCCGGCTCTGTCGAACTCGACGACGCCGTACCGGAATGGATCGCTCACATGGTAGGCGAAGATGCTTGCGCCTTTGGGCCGACTGGACGCTGAGCGCATCAGCTCCGGCAGGCCATGGCCGTAATAGACATTGTCCCCGAGGATCAGGGCCGAGGGCTCGGTCCCCACGAACTCCGCACCGATGATATATGCCTGCGCCAGCCCTTCCGGCTTCAGTTGCTCCGCATAGGACAGGCAAATGCCCCATTGCTCGCCGGTTCCGAGCATTTGCTTGAATCGGGGCAGATCGTCGGGCGTCGAGATGATGAGGATGTCCTGAATCCCCGCCAGCATCAGCGTGGTGAGCGGGTAATAGATCATCGGCTTGTCATAGATCGGCAGAAGCTGCTTCGACGTCACGAGGGTCATCGGATGCAGGCGCGTGCCGCTTCCTCCCGCCAGGATGATGCCTTTCAAAGCTGGATTCCTTTCAAGTCAAAGGGAAGGCGATGCGTCATATCCCCTACCCTCAATCGAAACAGGCAGGAAGATCGGCAAGGCGCGGGTGCTTGCGGTCTTTCTCCGACAGGACGGCTTGGCTCACATCGACCGGCCACTCGATGCCCAGTGCCGGATCGTCGAAGGCAAGGCCCCGATCATGGGCTGCCGAGTAATAGTTCGTGACCTTGTAGAGAACTTCCGTATCGGGCTCCAAGGTGCAGAAACCATGAGCGAAGCCGATCGGCACGAGAAGCTGGCGCCAGTTCTGGGCGGAAAGCTCCACGGCCACATGCTGCCCGAAAGTCGGCGAGGATCTGCGCAGGTCCACCGCTACATCAAGAATACGTCCTCGCACGACGCGCACGAGCTTGTCCTGTGCGAAGGGAGCGGTCTGGAAATGCAGGCCGCGGATCGTGCCAGCCTTCTCAGATAGGGAATGATTATCCTGCACGAAATCGAGTGTCACGCCCGCTTCTTCATAGCGTTTGCGGTTGTAGACCTCGGAGAAGAAACCACGCCCATCCTCGAAACGACTCGGCGTCAGAATCTTTACATCAGGAATAGCGGTGGGTTCGATATGCAGCATGCTCGTCATCCAAAGGCCTTCAGGCGATTACGCCCAGTCGCTCGCCCTGATAGCCGCCGGAGCGCACGCGCTCCCACCAGAGGCGGTTTTCGAGATACCACTCCACCGTCTTGCGCAAACCGCTTTCGAATGTCTCGGCCGGCGTCCAACCCAGATCGCGCTTGATCTTGGATGCGTCGATGGCATAGCGCAGATCATGCCCTGGGCGGTCGGAAACATAGGTGATGAGGTTTTCGCGGGGACCGATCGAAGCATCGGGGGCAAGCTCATCCACGATCGCGCAGATGGCCTTCACCACATCGATGTTCTTTCGCTCGTTCCACCCGCCGATATTGTAGTTCTCACCCACCTGCCCTTTCTCGGCGGCGAGGATGAGAGCATCAGCGTGGTCGTCCACATAGAGCCAGTCGCGCACGTTATCGCCCTTGCCGTAGACCGGCAGGGGTTTGCCTTCCAATGCGTTCAGGATCATCAGTGGGATCAGCTTCTCAGGGAAGTGATAGGGCCCGTAATTGTTCGAGCAGTTCGTGATGATGGTGGGCAGGCCATAGGTGTGGTGCCAGGCCCGCACGAGATGATCGGATGCCGCCTTCGAAGCGGAGTACGGCGAATTGGGTTGATAGGGATAGCGCTCATGAAAGAACCCATCCTCCCCCAATGAGCCGAAGACCTCGTCGGTCGAGATATGATGGAATCGGAACCCATCGCGCCGCTCGCCCTCCAAGCTCTGCCAGTAGCGCAGGCTCTCCTGCAGCAGAGCGAAGGTGCCGACCACGTTGGTTTGCACGAAAGCGTCCGGCCCATCGATGGACCGGTCCACATGGCTCTCGGCGGCCAAGTGCATAATGACGTCCGGCGCGAAGCGCTTGAGGATCTCTCGCATGCGCGCGGTATCGCCGATGTCGCCGCGTTCGAAGGCATAGCGGGGATCGCTCGCAACGGGAGCAAGCGAATCCAGATTGCCGGCATAGGTCAGCTTGTCCACCACCAAAACGTGATGGTGTGTTCCGCTGATGAGGCGGCGAACAACGGCCGAGCCGATAAATCCGGCTCCACCAGTGACGAGAAAACGTTTGGCCATGGACAATTCACAAACCTAGAGGTTGCTATGGAACACACCATAGTTTTCTGCTTGGCGAAGCATCATACAGACCAGCGCATTGACAGGCAGGTCGACCAGCGTTCCAGGTTGCCGCTCGACATCTCGCGCCGCCTCTGAGGTATGACGCGGCAGCGGGCTGCTGTCGGGTAAGGCTGCCAAGTGTAGCACTGCGCGCAGATCATGGGCCAATTGCCCGAAGCAGCCGGCTTTGAGCCAGCGGTGGGCCTGCTGACAGCCGGCCGCCCTGGGCGGCAGATCAATGGGCATCCCGCGCCAAGGAGCGCCGGTTTTGACGATAGAGCGCAGGCCGGTGACTACCTCGCGCACGGAATGCTCACGCTGGCAGGCCTCCTCGGGCAAGAGCTTCAGATACAGCGACCAATGCCCATTCTTCGTCAGACACATCGCAGGGGTTACGGTTTACGGGCAGAGGTCATCCTGCCAGAACGGCAATGACCTCGACCCCGATCCATAACAGCCTCTAAGGTTTGGATCAAATGCTCACCTCAGTTTGCGTTCGTCTTGACCTCGGCTGCCGTCCAGGAACTCAACCAAGACGTTGAACCAATTTCCGATCGCGTGTCGGGCGCGAGCCAGAAACCTCCGCAATTAGTCGGTATGCTTAATGGCCCCTTAACCTGCGGACAGCCATTCCTACGCTAGGAATCTGAGCTGTAGCAGAGACGTCAATGCCCTTCGAAGTCTCCATCCGAAATCACCAGCGCCGCCAGCTGAGGGTGTGCGGTCATGCGTTTTCGGTTGTCTCAGCCCCAATTCTGATCCTGGTTTCACTTGCGCCAGCTCACGCCCAGAAGGTGGATGCAGGCCCTGGCGAGACCAAGACCGTCCCGCCTTTTGTCATGCTAGCGAGTGACACAGCGCTCTATGCCCACGAGGGTGGGCGCATCCAGGGCTCGGGGAGCACAGTGACCACCACGGGCTCCTATGCCCATGGTGGCACGGCCGAGACGGGTGGCGTGATCGCGCTCGACCGCGGCTCCATCACCACCGATGGGCGATCGGCCATGGGTCTTTATGCCTTTGGTACCAACAGCCACATCGTCAGCAGTAGCGATCTGACGACCTTTGGAACCGGCGCGTACGCCGCGTTTGCTCGGGCCGGGGGTGTCATCACGCTCACTCATGGCAGCATCCAAACCGCTGGGGCCGACGCCTTTGGCCTCCTGACTGATGGGACGGGCAGCCAGATCACCAGTGAGGCCCTGGTCAGCACAACCGGCGCGAACGCACCCGGCGTGGCCGCGACGGCGGGGGGGACCCTCACTCTGACCCGGGGCGCGATCCGCACCTCAGGTGTCGCGGCCTTTGGCCTCTACAGCTCTGGAGGGCAAAGCCATATTGACAGTGCCGTGGAGGTCTCGACCACAGGCGACTACAGCCATGGTGCGCTCATCCAGGCGGGCGGCTCTGCCACGCTGACAGCCGGAACCGTGACGACGACCGGACGCGATGCCGCCGGTCTCCTCGTTGAGGGCGCCGGCAGCCGACTGGTCTCCAGCGCCAATGTCACGACGAGCGGACCCGGTGCGATTGGCATCCTCTCCAGGTTTGCGGGATTTGTTGAGCAGATCGGCGGGTGGATCACGTCGACCGGCCCAATTGCCCATGGTCTCTTCGCAACCGGCCATGCCTCCTCGATCACCAGCACAGCGACCGTCCAAACCGCAGGCGCGGGCGCAGCGGGCGCGTTCGCCGATGCGGGTGGCACGATCGTCGTCGGCGGCACGATTGCGACAACTGGCAGCTCCGCACCAGGGCTGCTGGCGAACGGCACCGGCAGCACGATCACCAGCACGGCGCAGATCACCACCACAGGGCAGGATGGCTATGGCGTCCAAGCCGTTAACGGCGGCTCAGTCTGGCTCACGGGCGGTGCGATTCATACATCGGGCAATGGGGCACAAGGGATTCGGTCGATCGGGACGGGAAGCTCTGTCACAGGTTCGGCCCGGATCTCAGTCTCAGGATCGCAAGCCGCTGGCGTCGCGGCCCTGTCTGGTGGCACCGTGCACTTGCTGGGGGGATCTGTCACGACGACCGGCTCGGGCCACGGCCTTTACGCCTTTGGTTCGGGCAGCACGATCTCCGGCGGCGCTGAGATCTCGACACGTGCAGACGGAACGGCGGCCGCCCTGGCGGACGGGCGCGGTGCCATCGCGTTGTCCGGGGGCACAATTCGGACAACGGGTTCGCAGTCGTCAGGCATAGCAGCCACGTACGGTGGTTCGGCCGCAATCGATCATGTCACCATCTCCACCCTCGGCCCTCACAGCGCCGGTGCCTCGGTGACGGCAGCCGCCCTCGCTGTCACCAACAGCCGGATTGACAGCGGCGGCGCCGGGATCGCCTCGTTGGGCAATGCAACTGTCCAGGTCAGCCATGCGACGGTGAGAAGCCGGGGCCCGGTTTTTGACGCTGTGTTCGACCTGGCTGGTCAAGCCGCTACATTCAATGTTCTGAACACGCAACTCCGCGGAGATGCTGGCTTGCTGAAAGTGACCCGCGGCGATAATGGCCGTGACGGCATCGTCACGCTGACCCTGGATGGCAGCGAGGCGATCGGCACTGTTTCGGATCTGGAGGGCCGAACATCAGGCTACACCCGGGTTGTGATGACCGGCGGATCGCGGCTGGCGGGCGGAATGAACGGAGTTGACCGCCTGACCCTTGATCAAGGCACTTGGAGGATTGATGGGCCAACGAACGTTGCGGTACTGGAGACTGGCCCTTCCGGGGGAACGCTCGAGTCAGCGGACCAGGCGATCGTTCTGGCTGCACCACTCGAAGGCGCAGGCGAACTCATCAAAGCTGGCCCTGGTCTGCTCACCCTTACCGGTGACAGCGCCTTATCAGGCGCGACCTCCGTCGTAGCCGGAACATTGGCGGTCAATGGCTCCCTGCGAAACTCGCCAGTGAATGTGGGCAGTGGCGCCGTGTTAACCGGGGACGGTACGATTGGCGGGCTTTCGGCCCAGAGTGGCTCGACGATCTCGCCTGGTACGACCGTGGGCACAATGACCGTGACCGGCGATGTGAATTTCCTGCCAGGCTCAGTCTATGCTGTGGGGCTCGGGCCTGCGGGGCAGGCCGACAGGATCGCTGCATCAGGTCGCGCCACACTGGCTGGCGGCCTCGTCGAAGTCCTGCCGGATCAAGGGGCGGTCTACAGGGCTAACAGCCCCTACACCATCCTCAATGCATCATCCGTATCTGGTGCCTTTGAGGGAGCCACGGGGGCTGAGTTCGCCTTTGTGTCCCCGACCCTCGGCTATGGGGAAAATGCCGTCGTTCTGACCCTGACCCGAAGGACTGATCCAGGGCGATCCACCTTCGCCTCGGTTGCACTCACCCGAAACCAAGGCAGCACCGCTGCGGCGATCGAGCGGCTCGGCGCCGGACACGAGCTCTTTGACACAGTCCTAGGATCAAGCATTGCGGGCGCCCGTCAAGCCTTCGATGCGCTCTCAGGTGAGATCCATAGCTCGGCCATGACAACAGCGTTGCAGGACGCCCAACTTGTTCAAAATGCCGTCCTGGCCCGGCTGCGCCAACCACAGCCGAGAAGTCGTCCCTATTTCACTCAGAGCAGCTATCATGTTGCTGACCCAGCAGGCGGATCCACCCGCCTGTCCGCTCTGCCAGCACGTACCTTTGATCCCCGGCGCTTTGTCCTCTGGGGCGAAGGCGCTGGCTCGTGGGGGACAGTGAAAAGCAACGGGAATGCGGACGACCTCGACACCGCCACCGGTGGCTTCCTTCTTGGGGCAGAGGCCAACGTCGACGATGTCTACCGGATCGGTATGGCTGGCGGTTTCGTTCGCACAACTTTCGATGCAGACGCGCGACTGTCTTCCGGCTCCACCGAAACCGTTTTTGGATCTCTCTATGGCGGAGCCTCTTGGGGCCGTCTCAACGCGCGCCTTGGCAGCTCCTACGCCTTTCATGACTACGACATACAGCGGAGTGTGCGGTTCCCCGGCTTCAATGGCACGGCAGCGGCTTCCTATGGGGGGTGGACAGCTCAGGCTTTCGCTGAGCTCGGATATCGCTTCGAGGTTGCACCGGTTGCCATCGAACCGTTTGTCAATGCCTCGCTCCTTCGGACGCACACAAATGGCTTCGCTGAGGCGGGCGGGGCTGCGGCCCTGATCGGTCGGGCGCGGGATTACGACCTCGGAACGACAACGGTCGGCGTCCGCGCCGAGGCGCAGGCAGGCGACCGTATCCCACTGCTGGTGCGTGGGATGATTGGGTGGCGTCACGCCCATAGTGAGGTTGAGCCTGAGATGGTGCTGGCGTTCAGAGGATCATCGTCGACGTTCACGATCTCGGGTGTTCCTCTGAACCGGTACACCCTTGTGACAGAGGCAGGCATCTATTGGCAGGCGGGCAGAAGTTTCAATATGGGGGTTAGCTACGAGGGACAAATCGGCGCTTCTGCGCAGGAGCACAGTGTCAAGGGGAGTTTCATATCCAGGTTCTAAGCCCTAGCGTCCAAGAGGGCTGAAGCTCTTTCATCAAGCGCGCAGGATCAAGATCCGCATGGATCAAAGAAGTATTCCTAGACTATTCTAAAGTATATTGATGGCTCCCCTCGCCCACAAGCCTACAGTACACTCTTTAGGTACCTTGACTGAACCCCATTCGATCAGGAGGGCCTCGCGTGCTTCCCGCGCATTCGAACATGATGATCATCCTCGCCGTAATTCTACCTCTGACGGCTCCCGTCAACGCGGCGACACTGTATGTCTCAACAACGGGCGATGACACCAATCCTGGAACCCTAGCTTTACCGTTTCGCTCCATCTCAAAAGCAGCCCAGGTTGCGGCGCCGGGCGCGACCATCACCGTGCTGGGCGGCGTGTATGAGGAGGTGGTCCAAATCCCTGTTGCAGGAACGCCGGAACTTCCGATCACGTTTGAACCTGCGCCTGGGCAGGACGTAATCATCGACGGATCCGCCACCCCGCCGGATACCTCACTTGTACAAATCAACGCGAGTTATATTCGCTTCAAAGGATTTACGGTCCGCCATTCGACACGCACCGGGATTGCAGCCTGGGGAACGCACCACGTCCAGATTACAGATAACAAGGTCTTTGGAAGCAGAAGAGGCGGAATCTGGGCCGGTCACACAGACGCCGGCCAATCCTATGAAAACCTGATCGCGCGCAACGAGGTCTGGGACAATTGCCTGGAGAACAAGGCGCGGTCGTGGGAGAGTGGCTGGCCTCAAGCCATCGGACTACATGCATCCGATCGTAGCGTTGTGCAGGGCAATCGCTCCTACCGCAATTACTGCGAAGGAATTGGCATTCAATCAACCCAAGGCGTCGACATTCGCGACAACACAGTCTTCGACAGTTACAGCGTGAATATCTATCTTGATAATGCGCCGAGAACCGTCGTTCAGGACAACAAAGTTTATCACACTTACAACAGAGATTTTTACCGTTATGGCCGCCCTGCGCGGGGGATCCAAATTGCAAATGAATACACTGAGATCGAATTGCCCTCGAAAAACATCACGGTGGTTCGAAACACATTAGCGGGGGTCGGTAAAGTGACCTACGGCAAGTATCAACGGGCATCGGGCCTCGTCGATAGTGTGATCCGTGAGAATACCATTCTAAAAAAACCCGAATCACTCTGGTAACCACTGCGAAACCAGATCTATCCTAGTATATGCAGAAGCGAGGTGACGATTTTTCACCGTTAACGTGACAGGTCCCTGCGCCCTCTATCTCGCAGATCGGTCCGCTATGCTCTGCCAATTCTGATCGGGAGGTGTCTCCAATCGGATAACGGAGGGAGCTCTATGCTCCAGAGGGAAAATATGGACTTGGGATCGTGGTTAGGGCATCAGGACGATCAACCGCATATTCGAAGAGGCCGTGCAACGAATGGCGATGCAGAGCGAAGTCTCGATCCGCGAGGCCAAAGTCGAGGACGTCCCCAAACTTGTCGTGGTGATGAAGGAACTCGCGGATGGTGAAGATCTGTCCGCTTATATTGAGACCTACGAGGCCCGTCTCCGCGAACAGGCGTTTGGCCCCACCCCCCGCATCAAGGTGTTGTTGGCGGAATTGGACGGTGAGATTGTTGGCCTCGTGAGTTGCACAGTCCGCTCCTCGAACGGGGGAGAGCTTGAGTTTATCAAAATTGATGAACTCGTCGTCAGGGAGGATGCAAGAGGTCGCGGGATCGGGCAAGCACTGATGCAGCGCCTCAACGAGGTGGTGCCCCACCGGGGACGGTTGTAGTCTGGGGACGAGGGGCTATCATGAGTCTGCTCAGGCTCTGCGCCGCACGCGACCGACTCCACCGACGCATACCCTCCGTATTCCAGGATTGTGCTGCAGGTGGCCTGCCGAGGCTGGAAGCGCTCCATCGCGCAAGAATTGTAAGGAGACGCCGACCTTGATGAGAGATGGCTGGGGCGCCAGGATTCGAACCTGGGAATGGCGGTACCAAAAACCGCTGCCTTACCACTTGGCGACGCCCCAATGCTTGAGCGTGTACATAATCGGCCGCGCTCCCTCTGGCAACCCGGTTTTGCAAGCGGAGCCGTTTTGAAAGATATCTGCCAAAAGGCGCAAATCTCCCCTTGCGGCCCCGACAACCCACCGCTATAAGACCGGCCTTCCCGGTGAAAGATCGGTGTCGGAGTGTAGCGCAGTCTGGTAGCGCACCTCGTTCGGGACGAGGGGGTCGTAGGTTCGAATCCTATCACTCCGACCATTCTTACTTTCATATTCCGATCAATTCAGGACTGGTCGACGCGGCATGCGAATGTTGTCCGTCAGATCATCGAAAACGATTCAGCTCCAAGGCAACGTCAGCGACTCAAGCGGGTATGGCGATTGCCTAACGCCTTTGCATCACCGTATGCTGCAATCTGTCCTCTGAGAAAGCACCATGGCGATGATCGCATAGGCTGCTTGGACGGCCCCCAAGGGTTTAGCGGATCTCCCCACTGCTCTGCACGTCTCAAGTAGCCACCGCTAGACGCTCCCTCTCTGCCGAGAAAATTTTAAGTTGCGGTCCGTCTCAAACCGGACGGCTTAGGGAGTTGCCTTATTCTTGGCTCAGAATCGGACTCTAAGGGGGAAATAAACGCTGACCAACGCACTCGGTTCCAGCGCAGACACAGTATTTTCGAGGGGGCCATCCATGTTCCATCCGTCTCGTCTTGTCGGCGGCTGTCTGCTGACCACCCTTGTTGGGCTCTCGGCAGCTCCCGTTGCAGCACGACCTAGCGCATCTGTTGCGCTGACTTCTGAGCGGATGGCGCAGCTGCGGCAGGTCAACAACTATGTTAACAGCACCATAGTTGAAGTCTCCGATCTTGAGCAGTACGGGCGTGCGGATGTATGGGCCCTCCCCAACAACGGCAAAGGGGATTGTGAGGACTTCGCCCTGCTCAAGCGCAAGCTCCTGCTGGAGCAGGGCTGGCCGACAACGGCTCTCTCCATCGCCGTTGGCGCAACCGCACAAGGAGTAGCCCATGCCGTTCTGGTGGCCCGCACCGATAAGGGGGATTACGTATTGGATAATCTCACCTCGTCGATCCGGCTGTCCCACCAAACAGGGCATGTGTTCTGGTCGTATCAATCTGGGAATGGATGGGTCTCGGCCTCCGGTGAGAGAACGAAGGAGCCAACAGTCGATCTCCCGGTGGCCCAGGTCGACCCTGGAGCCCAGATCGCCTTACGCTCGCGCATCAGCAAGCCTCAGTTTCGCTAATTCCCGTTGCCCTTAATCTTCGCTCTAGAGACTGATCCGGACATTGCTTAGCACGGGTACCGTCCGCGACGATCGAGATGCTGATTGCTGAGCGCGAGCGCATTTCGAAGGTGGGGCGCCTGAAGCTGGGGCTTGCACCTGGCGCTCAGGAAGAGTTCCTGTTGGCGGTGCGGCACAAAGCTGTCCTCTGGGCTGGTCAAATGGCGATGCTGGGATGTGACGTGCGTGATGCGGACACAAAGTCGGCATGCGCCCGGCCTGGGCGTTCGCTGCCCGAGTTCTCGCTGATGCATTGGTTGATCCGTCACCGACAGACCTCCACCAAAGCTCTTGGCGGTGTGGCGGCAGCAGTTTAGGACGAAGCAGTCCGAAGGCAGACCCTTGCCATGATCAACGAGACACCCATCCTGAAGTAGGGTTTTAGGTTTCGGTGACCTGTCCCATGGTACGGGATGGCAGAGCAGTGGGGAGCAAGGATGACTGACATTGGTATCGGGGTGCGGATCTCACAAGATCGAAAGATTGCCGAGATCGAATTTGTTGGGAACGGGCAAGGGGCGAAACCGGTCCAACTCGATGCCGATCAACTCTCCAGCCTGATTAGCATTCTCGGCGAGGCCAGGGCCCGCCTGTTAGACGGATGCCCAATGATTCCCCTCAAAGGACAAGAAGTTCGCACCGTCTACCATCCGAACTGGTACATCCAAGTCGCGCAAATCGACGGCTCGCTCCTTGCATTCGATCATCCAGCCTTCGGAGCTGTGGGATTTGCTATCCCAAAATCAGAAGTCGCCGAGATTGTACGCATTCTCAAAGAGCATCTGGCGATGCCATTACCCCAATTGGAACACCGGAATTGATGCCCAGCAGGCGAGTGCGGGACTTAGGCGTGATGACAGGGTGACGCAACCCAACGCGGTCGCTATATTCCTATAAGAACAGGGATCATCCGCACAATCATGACCGGAAAAAGTACCATATCCGATTACCTCAAGAACTTCGCGGGGAACCAAGTTCTCGACTATCGGATGCCATCGGAGCGGCCCGCCCAACCCACAGCGGAAGTCATTCCGTTCCACCATCCCCGACGAACCGCCCCAGAGGCTGGGTCGTCCCAGTTGCGAGCTTCTTCGCCTCACGAAACCCGACCGATCCGTTCCAAGCCCTAGGGGGGTTGAGGGTCGTGCGGCCGCCTGCGATCAAGCGCTCTGCTGCGGCGATCCCATAGGATGGCTCTTCAAGGCAAAGGCCGATATGCGGCCGTCCTGCGCAAGCGATCCAATGGGGATGTTGCTGCTCTCCGATCCAAACTGCCGACAGGAGATATCCACAATCACGTCGATGGAGGGGGATGTGACGCTGACGATCCCGTAGTCCGATCGTCTCCTAACGCCACTAAGCGCTCGCGGAGCGATTGTCGCGTTGGTGCCTCGTAGGGGCGAGCGCCAATTCGCAAGCAATTTGTCAACCGACCCTTGCTAATGCGTCGAGAAGCGCCCGTTCTCGTCGTAGGTTTCATAGTGAAGGGTCTGAGCCGGCAGAGCCTCCAGCTGGCGGGGAGCCCTCGGCCAGTCCTGGGCAGGCTCCTGGCCCTGCGGCATGTAGCGAGGGCGGAAACGCAGGTCGACTAGGGAGCGTAGCTCGGGAGCCGCGAGATCGAGCACGTTGGCGTCGCGCCAGCGCCGGTGCAGCTTGGGGCGGCCCGTCATGCGCCCCCAGAACCCCTGCACCTCCTCCTCGACCTGAAGGATGATGCGACCCGTGAAGGTCTTGCGAAGGTTAAAGCGACCCGTCAGCGCCATTTTACTCTCCCAACTCTATCGTGCTTTGCAAAGAATGCGTGTCCAAGTGCAAGTCACCCGGAACGAAGCCAACAAAAACCTCGGCCCTAACGCGACCGGGACTTGCCGTTGCAAGGCCAATGCAGGCGCGGCTTTCAGGTTCCGGCAGGCGCGCCGGAACCATGTGTCACAAAGGTGGGAGGTGATGTTCCGCACACATCGTCTTGCGAAACATAATGAGGTTGGTGTCGTGAAAAATGAAGATCAGAAAAGGTTACGCAGGGTACTGATAGAAGAAGACTGCGCTCTTTCTCAGTAACGGGGACGCGGCTTGAGGTCGATCGTCACAAGCTGGCCAGTTCGAGGATCGAGGATGGTCATGGCAGCCTCCTGTACTATTCACATGAGGGAAACGCCCAACCTCCCAGAACGATCAAAGCGTCTTGTGGGCATGGTAAGCAATTCGTTACCGAAGCGTGTGCTTTGGCACCTGGAAATTACGAAGCGCGACCTTTAACCCGGGCTCCAGCAGCTGGCGCCCCTCGCTTGAGCGCCGCTATCCCCTTTCACCGGAGATCTTATTGATGAACACCCACTCGCTTGCTTCCACCTGGTCGCCACGCCTTCTCAGCGTCCTGCGCATCGTTTCCGCTCTCATCTTCATGGCGCACGGCACACAGAAGATTCTGGGCTTTCCGGAAGGCGCCTCGCCCGCCATGTTCAGCCTGTCCTGGATCGCAGGCGTACTCGAGTTGTTTGGCGGCGCGCTTCTCGTGCTCGGTCTTTTCGTTCGCCCTGTCGCCTTCGTGCTCTCGGGCCTGATGGCATGCGCCTATTGGATCGCCCATGCTCCGAAGAGCGTTTTCCCCGTGCTGAACGGCGGGGACGCCGCCATTCTCTATTGCTTCGTGTTTCTCTACTTCGTGGCAGCCGGCGGTGGCGTCTGGAGCCTCGACAACATCATGCGCAAGAGCCGCTGAACCGCCGCACGATCCGAGCACGATGGAGGGGCCTGGCGGCCCCTCTTTCATTTAAATCTTGTCGGTTCCTGAGATTTTCATACGCCGGAGGCGCTCATCCTCCATTTCCACATGCAGCGTGTGGTCGTCCTCCTCGTCGAGGGGGTTGGGCATGAGGTCGGTTATCAACCCCGTGGTGGTGGAGGCTGCGGCACCGATGGGCGGAGCAGCCCCCTCGGAGCGCCAGTCCCGCTCCTGCCGGCCTGGCTCGATGCGCCCCTCGTCGTCGAGGATATTCACGACCCGGTCCATATCGCCCTCGCTCACGCGGACCGTCACCAGCGTCCCGCCCTGGCGAACGCCCTCCACGTAAGCCTTGGCCTCGTCCTCGTTGAGACCGGCATCGGCCAATGCGCCCATGAGGCCGCCAAAGGCAGCCCCCGCCCCTGCTCCCACCAGGGTCGAAACGAGCCACCCGGCTGCCACGACTGGCCCGAGCCCTGGAACCGCTACAGTGCCAAGCCCCGCCAGGAGCCCGGCCCCGCCGCCCGCAATCGTGCCCGCCGTAGCGCCGGCACCGGCAAACTCGTGCGAGCCGTCCTCTCCTTCGAGGGAACGCGTGGCATGACGAGAGGCAATGTCGTTGGCGTTGCTGGAAATCAGGCTGATTTCGAAATTCGGGATCTGTGCCGCTTCCAGCCGCTGCACGGCCTTGGCAGCCTCGTCATAGGTGTTGAAAAAGGCAGTGACCTTGCGCTCGGTCATGGATTGGCCTCCGGGATCTGTCGAACTCTCTTGGAGGGCTAATGAGCGGTCCGAAGGAGGGGTTCCGGCCTTCTTTGCATCAAGGCCAAGTTTTGTTGCGGTGCTGCGCGTCCATGCCGCCTTCCTGTTCTTTGAGAATGTTGATACAGTCCAACAAAAGAATGCCGCACACGGCGATTTGGGGGCTCCCACCATGCGACATATTCATCTCGATGAGGGTTTGAGATTGCGTTTTCCCGGCCGCAGCGAAGATTTCGACCAGGGTGTCGAGATCGGTATGATTGCCGTTCTCATGGACCAGGAGAATCTGGAGTTTTCGCGCTGGATCTCACGCGCCAATCTCGGACAGGTAGAGGCCATCGCCAAGCAGATGGGCTACCGAACCATCGAAGAAGGCGGCGATGAGCAGTGGGTGGACATCACCTTCCGCCACAACAGCATCAAGTCGAAGCCCAATCTCCGGCTCGTGCATTCGGCCGGTTAAGCCGACGACGTCTTTCAAAACGAAAGAAGCCGCCCGAGGGCGGCTTCTTTTTTGTCGTCGATTCGCTCAAGCCTCAGCCGCGGCGGGTCACCGACCAGGCGGCCTGCATCAGGGCCACGGCCAGGGCCGTCTTCACCACCGTTGCGGCGACGAACGGGGCTGCGCCCACGGTCCAGGCCTTGGCGAAGGGCATGACCAGCGAGAGCTGGGCCAGGCCGAAGGCGAAGATCACGGCATGGCCGATGCTCATCATCACGATGACGCGGGTCAGCGAACGATCCCAGCCACGCTCGGCCATGAAGCCCATGACCATTGCAGCCGCCAGGAAGCCGAAGAGGAAGCCGCCCGTGGGGCCCATGAGATAGGCCGGGCCGGCAACCGGGCCGGCGAACACGGGAAGACCCATTGCGCCCTGCAGAAGGTAGAGGCCGACGGTCGCGCCGCCGAGACGCCAGCCATAGGACGCGCCGATGATCAGCACGACCAGGGTCTGCAACGTCATGGGAACGTAAGGCAGCGGCACCTGGACCTTGGCGGAGAGGGTGAGCAGCGCCGTGCCCACAGCCATCAGAACGATGGCGCGCAGCGCGGCGAAACGGGCATCGTCCTTGGACGGCCACAGGAGACCGACAAGGGTCGAGGGAGAGGACAGCGAGGAAGCGCCAGTCGCCATAAGATGAACTCCAGATGATTCCGCCTTTCACGGGCGGCTTGGTAAGCCTTATAGGTGGGTCTGATCGGCGTCTCAAGCAGCCGAACGGCCAAGATGTCCGGAACCGGCAGAGATTTCCAAGGATCCCCATGGCAGACGACCTCACTTTCGATACTCGCCCACCCGCCCGATCGGGCGAATGTCTGCAGGTGAGCCCTCTCGTCCGCCGAATCGTCGCCGACAATGCCGGCCCCATCACCTTCACCGGCACCTGCAGCTACATCGTAGGCTCGGGCCGGGTAGCCGTCATCGATCCGGGCCCGGACAGCCCGGCGCATATCGAGGCCCTGCTCAGAGCCGTCCAGGGCGAGACGGTGAGCCATATCCTGGTCACGCATACCCATCGGGACCACTCCCCTGCCGCCCGCGCCATCCAGGCGGCAACGGGCGCCATGATCGTCGGGTGCAGTCCGCATCGCAGCGCCCGCCCCCTGTTCAGCGGCGAAGTGAACTCTCTCGAAGCAAGCTCGGACAAGGATTACGCCCCCGACCGGGAGCTCGCCGAGGGCGAGGCGGTGCAGGGCCCCGGTTGGACCCTGGAGGCTCTCAGCACCCCCGGACACATGGCCAATCATCTGGCCTTCGCCTTGCCCGAGGAGAAGGCGCTGTTCTCCGGCGATCACGTGATGGCCTGGGCAACGACCGTGATCGCGCCGCCGGATGGCTCCATGAGCGAGTTCATGGCCTCCCTCGACAAGCTGAAGGGCCGGGAAGAAATGGTCTATTGGCCGGGTCATGGCGGCCCGGTTCAGGATCCCCAGCGCTTCCTGCGCGCGCTCATCCATCACCGCCGCCTGCGCGAAGCATCGATTCTCAATCGGCTGAATGCAGGCGACCGCACGATTCCCGAAATCGTCGCAGCCATCTATCAGGGCCTGAACCCTGCTCTCGTGAATGCGGCAGGCCTGTCGGTCTTCGCTCATCTGGAGGATCTGGTGGCCAAGGAGCAGGCCGCCACGGACGGCCTCCCGAGCCTGACGGGCGAATATCGCCCGACCTGACGCGACCTATTTCACCGCCAGTGCCAGGTTGGACGCTTCCTCAAGGAATTTGCGGATCCGCGCGGCATTCGTGCCGAGGTCGTGATGACCGATGCGGGAGGCGGAGCGGATATCGATCCGTGTCCCGTCGACCCGGGGACGAACTCGCACGGTGATGTCGTCGGGCAGCTTCAGCGGGAAGCCACGATCTATCGCCTCCAACCGTCCGATCCCGGTGCGACCGCCGGGAGGGACGGTTTCGACGATCTGCCACCCGAGATTTTCTGCGGCTTTGACAACCAGGGGAAAGGCATCTTCCGGCGGAATATCCAGGCTGAGGGGCGCGATCTGCACATAGGCCTCGCGCTGCATCTCGCGCTCTTCGGGACCGACATCGGGCGGCACGCGACCACCACGGGCTTCAAGGGTCGCGCGGGAGCGCGAAAATGTCGGCGGATTATCGGTATCCGTTGAGACATCGCTGATCGCCGGCAATGTCAGGGCCTTGAGCCCAAGATAGGACGGATAGCCGAGAACGAGGGCCGCCAGCAGCAAGCCCTTGATCGCACTGCTCAAGCCCCGGCGCCCTTCCTGCCAGATACGGATGAAGGCGATGAGGGAAAACCCGACTGCGACGATCGCAATCGCAAGTCCAAGCCCCAGGGCGATGAAACCCGATTGATAATCGATGCGGTTGAAGCGAATCATCAGCGCCGACAGCACCGTCACGATCAGCGCAAACCACGCCAGCGTGGGCGACCATTTGGCCGGCCGGGAATAAGGTTCTTCAATAATGAGACGCCGCATCAGGAGGTTTTACAAATCTCTTTGAGTGCGCGCCACTGCCCTTGGCTAAGAAGAGGCTCGCCGGGTTGGGAAGGCACCTGTTTTTCCAAAGCTTTCAGGCGTTGGTCGGTGATCGGGTGAGTGGACAGGAAAGCGGGAATGGCTCTTTTGTTCCGCTCCCCCTCGCCTCCCTCGTCATCTTCGTCCTTCTCGATGCGTTTGAGCAACAGCGCCATCGGATAAGCAGGACGCGCCAAAGCGACCATGGTCCTGCCAGCGAAATCGTCCGCGGCCGCCTCGGCGTCGCGGGAATAGGCGCTGTCGACGAGATAGCGGCTCGCCAGCACGATGGCGCCGCCGCCTGTCACATCGCCGAACAGCAACCCGAACAGATAGGACGTTCCGCTGGACTGGATCAGCTTGCGAAGCCCGTCGCGGTTGACCACGTGACCGATCTCGTGGGCCAGCACGCCGGCAAGTTCATCGGCGGATTCGGCTTGGTCCAGGAGCGCCTGGAAGATGTAGATCCGGCCTCCGGGAAGCGCGATGGCATTCGGTATCCTGGATTCCAGCACCGCCACGTCGAGGGAAGCTTCAATTCCCTCCGCCTTGCTCAAACGATCCGTGAGAACGCGGAGAGCAGCAGTTCCTTCCGGCGCGTCACAGACCTTGCCCCTGAAGATCGCGCGCACCTGATTGTCCACCGCCTTGCCGATGCGCCGTTCGTACTCGACCGGAACGAGGGGCGTGAGCGTTTGCGCGAGAAGCGGGATGAGAAACAGCACGCACAGGATGATCGAAACCGCAGTCGCCGCGGACCAGAATACGATGCGTCCCGTGCGCTCCTTGTGCTCCGGCGCATCGAGACGATGACAGTGCAGCCGGATGGCAGCCTGATCGGTGGGATCCGTCACGTCGAGCCGCGCCAGATCGGGCCCACCCTCGCGCGTCACTCGCACGACGCCGTCAGGCGCATCCTTCCGCCGGACGTCCGCAACAGGCCAGGAGGCGATCCACTCGCCTCCCTCATGAATGTCGAGACTGGATGCGGTGACCGTGAGAGTGACGTCCCTGCGCCGGGCGCTCACTCCGTCATAGAACACCGCATCCATCATGGTTCACCTTAAATGCCGACGTTGAAGTCGAGCGCGTCGGCGAGCCCCTCGCCCATGGTGCCGGCAGGCTGGCCTGCAGCACCAGCCGCGTTGAGCGAGCTCAGGTTCGACACTGTCGTCGTGGTGACGATCGCTGCCCACAGGCCGCGGCCATAGAAGTAGCGCTGGATCACGCCGAAGCCGAGGAGGAGCACGAGATAAGCAATCGCACCCAGGAGACCGATCACGATTGCACCCGCCGTCCATTGGTTGGCCTGAATGTCGCTCATGGCATCCTGGAAGAAAGCACCGGCGACAGAGGCTCCAAGGGCGAAGACGAGGCCAAACGCAATCAGGAAGCCGATGGACGAGAACAACGTCTTGAAGAAGAGGCCGTAGAACGTGCCGATCCGCAGCTGGCTCGACACGGTCGCCTCACCAAAACGCAATCCATCCAAGTACCAGCGAGTGAAGATGGCCATCACGAGAGGCATCAGGACGATGTAGATCAGGAGCAACCCGCCAACCGCGATTTGCGCCGCAAGGTAGGCCGCAGCTTTTGACGCGTCCATGTCCTCTCCGAGATCAAGATCCATATCGGCCAAGGAATTGAACACTTCTGCGCTGCCCAGGCCCAAGCCGGCGATCAGGACGATGCCGATAGCCCACACCCACCAGCCGCGTTTGAACAGCGTCCAGCCGGTACCGGAAAAGTCACCCTGAACGGTGCCGAAATAGGTGTGGCGCATGCGGTAGCGCTCGAGGCTCGCCATAGCCCATGGCAGTGCGAGACCGATCGTGAGGATCGTGGCGAAGTCCCACATGATGGCGCGGAAGGCATAAGCCCAACCGGAGCCCTTCATCCAGAAGCGCACGCCACGGAAGACGGTGCGGGTCGCGCGGTAGCGGCGTGCGCGATAGCTGCCGAAATGCGCAAGCACGTAGAGGATGAGGATCAGCGGAATGCTGGCGAAGGCAGCGATCTCTTCGAACGCCAAGGACAGCACGAAAAGCGCGATGTAGAGCGGCGCGAGAACCGCAAGCGCGATCAGGAAGCCGACCAGCAATTCCTTCGCCGTCCCGGTATATTCGAAAGATTCACCCTCAACCTGGGTGTTGGCCCAGAGATGACGACGCAGCTTCGTAGTCAGCCAGAAGCGATAGAAGCCGAACGTCGGAATTTGATAGAGGCTGCCGGCGATCAGCATCTTCAGGAACTCACCCCCGCGTCCCGAAAAGGACATGGGGGAGGCCTGAGGCGAAATGAGGGGAGCGTTGGAGGAGATTGAGGCAGTCATTGTCCTAACCTTCAGGGAAGATTGGGAAGCCATAGCATGAGATCATAATCTTATAATGTTACTTTGCGCACATTCCCCATCTTCTTCATGACCATGCGGCGAGAGGCTTAGCCTTTTTAGTGGCTGGCGCTCTCCTCCAGGGATGACGCCAAGGATTGTTTCACTATAAACTGTCTGCCTCTACCAGGAGCCACCATCTTTGACGTCCCCTTCTCCCGCACCCACGGATCTTGGCGCCGATCCACTTCGAATCTGGTTTCGTGTCATTCGCCTGCATCGCCGCGCGGTCAACACTGTTGCCAGCGAGTTGAAGGCATTGGGCTTGTCGATCCCCCAATTCGACCTGCTGTCCACGCTGACGGAACGGGAAGGCTTGAGCCAGCAGGAACTGGCGGAGCGGCTCTATGTGACCAAGGGAAATGTGTCCGGACTTCTCGACCGGATGGTGGAGGCCGATCTCGTGGAGCGCCGCTCCATTCCCGGAGACCGGCGCTCCAATGCACTCTACCTGACGAAGAAGGGACGGGACCTCGCCGAGAAGGGCATTGCTGCCCAGCGCGCCTATGTGCAGCGTACCCTCGGCTCCCTGCCCGAACGGGATCTTGCCGATCTTGAGCGCATCGTGCTCGCCTGGCGCGAACTTGCCCGCGCCCAGGAGGATGCAACCCTCGCCAAACTTCAACTATAGGCACTCATGTTCGATGCCGTGGCATTCGCAGGCGGCGGTAACCGCTGCTACTGGCAGGGTGGTTTCTGGGAAGCGGCCTCCCCGCTCCTCGGCCTCACCCCGTCCATGGTTGTCGGCGTGAGCGCAGGCGCATGGTCCGCCTGCTATAGCCTTCTTGGCCTGGGACGGAAGGTCAATGAGATGGTGGCCGAGGGCTGCAGCCAGGGCCGCCGCAATTTCGAATGGAGGGCATGGCGCAGCGAGGGCTCCCCTTGGCCCGTCTCGCTCATGTACCGCAGCCTCATTGAAGCGATCATCGACGACGCAGCCCTGACGCGCCTCAAACAGGGTCCGGAGATCCTGATCGGCCTTGCGCGCAAGCCGCGCCACCTGCCGCTCTCCATTGCCGTTCCGCTTGGCATCGCCACGTACCAGATCGAGAAGAAATGGCGCTCTCCGGTCCATCCCCGCGGCGGCCGCGTGCTCGGCTTCAGTCCCGAATTCGTGCGCCTGCAGGATCTCGAAACGCCTGCAGAAGTCTCGGGCGCACTCATGGCGAGCGCGAGCGTGCCGCCCTTCATGCCGGTCGGCCGCATCGGCGGCATGGCCGCTCTCGACGGCGGCCTCGTGGACAACGTACCGACCGAGCCTCTGCTGCCGGTGGAAGCCCAAGGGGGCAAGACGCTGGTCATCCTCTCGCGTCTTTATCGCGCCTTCCCGCACGTGAAGGGACGCACCTACATCCAGCCATCCGTCCCCGTTCCCATCGGGCAATTCGACATCACCAACCCGTCGGGCATTCGCAAGGCCTACGAGATGGGGTTGAGAGATGGAGAAGCGTTTGCGAAGCGTGCGGCTTCGCACATTTGATCACGAGGCTTGGCCTTAAGCACAGTCCCATGCCGTTACGGCAAGACACCAAGGGGACTGACCATGACACCACGCTGGATCGAAGCCATCCTATCGAGCCACGTCTTTGAAATCGCCGCTCGCGTTCTCTTCACCTTTCCGTTCTGGGGCAGCGGCCTCATCAAGCTCATAGACTTCAGCGGCGGCATGGCGGAGATGAGCCAGTTCGGGCTCGAGCCGGCCTGGCTCTTCAACGGCCTCACCGTCTTCGTTCAGCTCACAGGCTCGGCGCTCATCATTCTCAACAGGGGCACATGGCTCGGGGCCGGCATGCTCGGGGTCTTTACGTTTCTGACCATTCCGATCGTCCATGCCTTCTGGCGGCTCGAAGGCGAGCGCGCCATCATGGCCTTCCATACGGCTGGCGAGCACATGGGCATGATCGGCGCAATGGCCCTGGTTTCGATCCTGGCCGCCCGTTCCAACCAAGCGGCGCCTAAAGCGAGCTCCAACGAAATGAAGCTTGGCAACGCTGGAATATTGCAGCGTTAATCTTGGATTCAGCCTGAATGCATCATGTGTGGGACAACACGCACATGAGCGAGGACGTGCCTTACTCAAGTCATGGCTCCCCGATCATGAACGGCAGGTGCAAACATCTGCCGGACCCGGAGGAAATTATCATGAATTCGAACGCCCAGAACCGCGATCCGCAATCCAGCTCCAAGCCGGCCGAGGCCGTTCCGGCCTTCAAGCCGGTTGCCCTTCCCGCCCTCGCCGCCGCCATGCGCTCCGCAAAGCATCAGCCCGCAAAGGCCAAGGCGCAGGAGCTTCCTGCGATCCTGCGCAAGGAAGCCGCGATCGACCGCTGATCAGGCGCCGTGCCTAAACAAAAAAGCGCCCAGAGGGCGCTTTTTCTTATCCGGATTCAGCGCATTAGCGCACGATCACTTTCGTGTTCAGCCCCACACGATTGTAGAGATCGATGACATCGATGTTGCGCATGCGAATGCAGCCCGACGATACCGCCTGCCCGATCTTTTCAGGCTCGTTGGTGCCGTGGATGCGATAGAGCGTGTCCTTGTTGCCCTCATAGAGATAGAGGGCGCGGGCGCCGAGCGGGTTGTTGGGGCCACCCTTCGTGAACTGCACATGCGGCCAGCGGGCCTTCATCTCGGCGGGAGGATTCCAATCCGGCCATTCGGCCTTGCGGGCGACGCGCGAGGTGCCAGTCCAACCATAGGCCTCGTCACCGACGGTCACGCCGTAGCGGATCGCCTGCTTGTTCGGCATTACGTAATAGAGAAAGCGTTGCTTCGTATCGACGACAATCGTACCGGGAGCTTCGCCCGTCGGGTCCTCGATCAGATAGCGTCCATAGCGCGGCTCTTCCTGTGCGGGCGGAACCTGCGCCATCCATTCGGAATCGCGGGCAGAAACCTGGGGATCGGGGATACCCTTGAAGGTGCAGCCGGCAAGGGCTGCCATGGTTGCCAGAAGGAAGACGAGGCTCGAAAGGCGCATCGGAACAGAGCTCTGCTTTGCTGCCGCCAGGACAGCACGAGTGTTACGTAACAATATTACGATAGGGCGGACTAACCTAAGGTCAATAGGCGAATCGCCTGAACAATGCCACGGTTAACCCCATTCGAGTGTTGCATCGCAACAACATAGACAGGCGCGCGCACGGCTGCGACACTGCTTTTCCACCCAAATCAAGTGTTTGAATGTCCACGCTCTACATCAGCCATCCGGCCAGCCTCGACCATCAGACCCCTCTTGGCCATCCGGAGCGCCCCGACCGCATCCGCGCCATTGAACGCGCCCTGGAGAAGGAGCGCTTCACCAGCCTGATCCGGGATCAGGCTCCCATGGCCGAGATGGAACACCTCACCCTGGCGCACCCCGAAGATTACGTGGTCAAGCTGCGAGACATCAGCCCCAGGGAGGGCCTCGTCCGCGTCGACGAGGACACGGTGATGTCACCTGGCACCTACGAGGCTGCCCTGCGCGGCGCCGGAGGCGCGGTCAAGGCGGTGGATGGAGTGATGTCGGGCCACGTCAAGAACGCGTTCGTCGCCATGCGTCCGCCGGGTCATCACGCCGAACGCATCAGAGCCATGGGTTTCTGCTTCTTCAACAGCGCGGCGATTGCCGCACGACATGCACAGAAGAAGTACGGCGCTGAGCGCGTCGCGATCTTCGATTGGGACGTACACCACGGCAACGGCACGCAGGACATCTTCTGGAGCGATGCGAGCGTGCTCTATTGCTCGACGCATGAGGCGCCGCTCTATCCCGGGACGGGCGCCATCTCGGAAACGGGCGAGCACAACAACATCGTCAATGCGCCGCTCAACGCCGGCGACGGCACGGAGGCTTTCCGCGAGGCGGTGGACACAGCCATCCTTCCGCGCATCGATGCCTTTCGGCCCGATCTCATCATCATTTCAGCAGGATTCGACGCCCATTGGCGCGACCCGCTTGCGAGCCTCAACGTCACAGAGACGGATTTCGCCTGGGCGACGCGCAAGCTGATGGATCTCGCCGACCGGCATTGCGGCCAGCGGATCGTGTCGGTCCTGGAAGGCGGCTACGATCTCGAAGGACTGGCGAAATCGACGGCCTTTCATCTCGATGCCCTCATGGGGCGCGAGATGAGCACCTGACGTCGCTTCCCAGATGCTGGCCTGATCCTGAGCGTCTGGCCCCGAAAAGATGTGGCGCATGCGCTCCTCCTCTTTGCGCGGAGGAACGACGCCGTCAGCGCCTCATGGGCCAGCCTCTCAGGATGAGGCTGTGCTTTGGATGAAGGGCTTTTCGATCAGCCCTCGATCGGTTCGTCGCCCAGCAGCTCGATCCCGAAGCCGCTGAGGCCCACGTAAGAACGGCTCGATGTCGCGAGATTGCGGATCGATGCTACGCCGAGATCCTTCAGGATCTGCGCGCCGAGGCCGATTTCACGCCACTGGTTGGTGCGCGCGACTTCGGAGGCGGTCTCCTCGCTCTCGGCGAAAGTGGTGGTGGGCACTCCCGCCGTTCCATCGCGCAGATAGACCAGAACGCCCCTGCCCTCCTTCACGAAACGCTGCATGGCGGCGGCCACCGTCTTGCCACCCTCGAACACGTCGGTGAGCGCGTTGGCGCGGTGCAGGCGCACGGGAATGTTCGTGCCGTCCCCGATGCGGCCATGGACAACCGCCATATGCTGCACGCTGTCGAACGGGGTTGAATAGGCATAACCGGTGAACGCCCCCCAAGGCGTCTCCACCGGGAAGGTGGCGATGCGCTCCACGAGCTTCTCGCGGGACTGGCGATAGGCGATGAGCTCAGCCACCGAGATGCGCTTGAGGTCGTGCTTCTCGGCGAAGGCGTCGATCTGCGTGCCCTTCATCACCGTGCCGTCGTCGTTGGCGAGTTCGCAGATCACGCCCACCGGCGGCAGGTTCGCAAGCTTGCAGAGATCGACGGCCGCCTCAGTGTGGCCCGAACGCATGAGCACGCCGCCATCCTTGGCGATCAGCGGGAAGATGTGGCCGGGCCGCACGAAATCGGCCGCGCCCATGTTGTTGTTGGCGAGCGCGCGCACGGTGTTGGAGCGCTGCTCGGCGGAAATGCCGGTGGTGAGTCCGTGCTTCACATCGACAGTGACTGTGAACGCAGTACCGAGGGGCGCATCGTTCGAGGCCACCATCGGATCGAGGCGCAGGCGGCGCGCTTCCGCAGCCGTCAGCGGGGCGCAGACGATACCGCAGGTGTTGCGGATGATGAAGGCCATTTTCTCCGGCGTGCAGAGGGAGGCGGCGACGATGAGATCGCCCTCATTCTCGCGGTCGTCGTCATCGGTCACGATGACGATTTCACCACGAGCGAAAGCCTCGATAGCTTCGGTGACGGAATTGGGCATCAAGGCCTCCTGAAGGGATGGGGGCAGAAAATCGTTGGGCGTGACCGCACCGCGGGTCTCACGAGCGATCAATTCGGCGGTGTCCCGCGAAAGCCAGGCATGTTCGGAATTGCACATCTGGGTAATGGCGCCAGGCGTGACGCCTATCCGCCGCGCAAATTCCACGCGGGACACGCCGTTCCGGGACAACCATTCAGCCAGTTTCATGCGGCTGACTTAGCCGATGGAGCGATTTTAGTAAAACTAAAATTTGCCGATTGAGGTTTGCAAAGAAGCAGCCGCCTCAATGCTCAGAAGGCACGAAAGCGCCGTCTCGAAGGAGAGTCTAGAGAGGACTGAAACCCCCTTCGAGACGCAGCTGCGCTGCTCCTCAGGATGAGGGAGAGGGTGAGACAAACGGAGTCACCGGCACAAGGCAGGCGACGACGTATGCGAACTTCAAGCCTTGAACGGCCAAGCCGGGCTATCGCCAACCTGCCCGCGATGGCGCAGGACATGGTCGGCCAGCACGCAGGCCATCATGGCCTCGCCCACCGGCACGGCGCGGATGCCGACGCAGGGGTCGTGGCGGCCCTTGGTCATCACTTCGGCCTCAGCGCCTGTACGGGTCACGCTGGAGCGGGGGGTGAGGATCGACGAGGTGGGCTTCACGGCGAAGCGGCAGACAACCGGCTGGCCCGTGGAAATGCCGCCGAGGACGCCGCCCGCATGGTTCGACAGGAAGGTCGGCGCTCCCTGATTGCCGGAACGCATCTCGTCCGCGTTCTCCTCACCGCGCAGCGCCGCAGCCGCGAAGCCATCGCCGATTTCGACACCCTTCACCGCGTTGATCGACATCATCGCGGAGGCGAGATCGGAATCGAGCTTGCCGTAAATCGGCGCGCCGAGACCCGCCGGAACACCCTCGGCCACAACTTCGATCACTGCGCCTATGGAAGAGCCCGCTTTCCGCAGGCCATCGAGATATTCCTCGTAGAAAGCCGCCGCCTTCGCGTCCGGGCAGAAGAAGGGATTGCGGGACACCTCGTCCCAATCCCAGTTGCCGCGGTCGATGGCATGGGGCCCCATCTGCACGAGGGCACCCCGAATGGTGACGCCAGAGAGAACCTTTCGCGCAACCGCGCCTGCCGCCACGCGGGCCGCCGTCTCGCGGGCAGAGGAACGGCCGCCGCCGCGATAATCGCGGATGCCGTATTTCGCGTCATAGGTGAAATCCGCATGACCCGGACGATAGGAGTTCTTGATCTCCGAATAATCCTTCGAGCGCTGATCCACGTTCTCGATCATCAGCGCGATGGGCGTGCCGGTGGTGACTTGCTGGCCTGTGCGCTCGTCCATGAACACCCCGGAGAGGATCTTCACCTGATCCGGCTCCTGGCGCTGGGTCGTGAACCGCGACTGGCCCGGGCGGCGGCGGTCGAGCTCCGCCTGGATCTCGGCGGCCTCGATCGGGATCATCGGCGGACAGCCGTCGATGACGCAGCCGAGGGCCGGACCGTGGCTTTCGCCGAAGGTGGTGACGCGGAAAAGGTGACCGAAGGTATTGTAGGACATGGCGCTTCTTCGAAAGTTCAAAGCGTCTTAGAACCAAAGCGCGCGGGTGTCACGCCCGACCGCTGCGGGAGTGCCCTCTACAAGAGGATTTACCGGTAGGGGTAGCAGCGGGCTCGGTCGAGGGTAAGGCCGAAATGCGCGCCCAGCGCCTCGATGGCTCCCTCGTGCTCGGGATAAGGATCGCGGTTCTCCGGGCCCACGATGATGATCCGGAAGGCCGGGTCGGGTTTCCCTCCGGGCGGCAGCATCGCTGTCGCCAGGGCATTGCCCTCCGCATCACGCAAGGTCAGGAAAAGCGGCATGACGCGCTGGACATGAGCCTTGAGGCCGATGTTCTGCTCGATGAAGGACGACGAGCTCGATTGATAGCCACATGTGGCTGCATCCCACGCCTGTCGAAAATGCTTCTCGACCGCATGCTTCATCACATCCGTTTCCAGCGCGGCCTCGCCCTCGGTCTCGATCCGAAACCAAGTCTTCCCGCCCGGAGCATCGCAGACATATTGCATGCCCATCAACGCTGGAATGTGAATGAAGGTGCCGCCTCCGGGGAGGCCTCTCACACCCAGCGGTGATTGCGCCCTTCGATCACCAGCACCCTGCCCTGCCAGATATCCATGCTGGCGGCCTGACGTGAATTGACACCGCAGCAGAGCGCGAGGAAGGCGCGGGCAACGCCGCCATGGGCGACAATGACCGTGTCCCGGGTAATGTCCTCGATGACAGGATGGATGCGGTCCACGAGCATGGCATAGCTCTCGCCGCCCGGAGGGATGTAGTTCCATTTGTCGCGCTCGCGGAGCGCAGCGAGCTGGGGCTCGGCCTTGCGGACTTCCTTCCAAGTCATCCCTTCCCAAGCACCGAACGTGATCTCCACCAGGCGCTCGTCCAGCTTGTAGCCTTCAGGATGGAGGCCGATGGCTCCCCGCAGGATCTCCATGGTCTCGCGGGTACGCAGCATCGGGCTCGCCATATAGGCGAGGTCTTCATAATGCGGGGCAACGGACTGGAGACGGCGGCCCGCTTCCTCGGCCTGCACGCGGCCGAGATCGTTGAGCGGGATGTCCTTCTGACCCTGGAGGCGGCCTTCCAGATTCCAGTCCGTCTCGCCGTGGCGGATGAAATAGATCTTCGGGCGAGACGGGTTCATGGAACTGATGATTACTCTTTGTCGAGGGAGAGGTCGGGTGCTTCCGGGTTCTTCATGCCGACGACGTGGTAGCCGGCGTCGACATGCATGATCTCGCCGGTCATGCCGCGGGCCATGTCGGAGACGAGGAACGCCGCGCTTTCGCCGACCTCCTCGATGGTGACCGTGCGGCGCAGCGGCGAGTTATACTCGTTCCACTTGAGGATGTAGCGGAAGTCGCCGATGCCGGAAGCGGCCAGCGTCTTGATCGGGCCTGCCGAAATCGCGTTGACGCGGATGTTCTTGGGGCCGAGGTCGGCTGCGAGATAGCGCACCGACGCCTCGAGAGCGGCCTTGGCGACGCCCATGACATTGTAGTGGGGCATCCACTTCTCGGCGCCGTAATAGGTGAGCGTCAGCATCGAGCCGCCGTCGGTCATCACCTTCTCGGCGCGCTGGGCGATGGCCGTGAAGGAATAGCAGGAGATCAGCAGCGACTTGGAGAAGTTGCCCTCCGTGGTATCCACGTAGCGGCCGGTCAGCTCGTCCTTGTCGGAGAAGGCGATGCAGTGGATCACGAAGTCGATGGAGCCCCAAACGCGCTTCACTTCCTCGAACACCGCATCGATGGTGGCGCCGTCCGTCACGTCGCAATGGCCGACGACGATGGCATCGAGTTCCTTTGCGAGGGGTTCGACACGCTTCTTGAGGGCATCGCCCTGATACGTGAAAGCGAGCTCGGCGCCCTGCTGGCGAGCAGCCTGCGCAATGCCCCAGGCGATCGAACGGTTGTTCGCCACGCCCATCACCAAGCCACGCTTACCGGCCAGGATGCCGGTGGCCTTTGTCTCCGCCATGATTCACCTAGATCGTCGCTGGACACTTGAAAAAGAGCGGCTTCTTTAGCCGAGAGCACCGGCGTGGGGAAGCCCTCTTGGGCCTGAGAGGCCCAATCCAGGCGTTATATCGTGAATTTTTGCTATTCTGCCTTAGCGGAACGCTGCTTCCGGGCGTAATCCATCAGGCTCTCGTCCACGATCTGCGGAAGCTTGATCTCTACCGTCACCAGAAGGTCGCCGAAGTCTCCGCCCTTCATGGGAAGCCCCTTGCCGCGCAGCCGGAAGGTCCGGCCGGAATCGGTCATGGGCGGGATATTCATGCTCACCGCACCGGTCAGGGTGGGAATGCGGACGGAACCGCCGAGAATGGCTTCCTCGATCTGGATCGGCAGGCGCGAACGGAGGTTTGCTCCCTCCATGGTGAAGCGCTCATGGGGGGCGATCCTGATGGTGAGCAGCGCATCGCCCGGGTCCACGCCCGGAGCGCCCTGCCCCTGTCCGCGCAGGCGGATCACCTGCCCGTCGCTGACGCCCTTGGGAATGACCACGTCGAGATCGCGCCCGGTGGGAAGGCGGACCCGCTTCTTGGCTTCGGCCGCCACTTCTTCCAGAGTCACGGTGAGCGTGGCAGCCACATCCTCACCCTTCTGGGGTTGAGCCCGGCTCTGCTGTCGCTGACGCATGCCTTCCGCTCCGGCCGAGCGGAACGCCTCGCCGAAAAGTTCGGAGAAGAAATCGTTCGTGTCGCCTCCCGAGAAGCCGCGCGCGCGGCGTCCGCCGAAGCCGAAGCCTTCATAGCCCTGAGCACCCGCGCCCCGTCCGCCGAAGCCACCTCCAAAGCCCTCGAAGCCCTGGAAGCGCGGCTTGCCTTCGGCATCTATCTCGCCCCGGTCGAACTGCCCGCGCTTGTCGGCATCGCCCAGGATCTCGTAGGCGGCATTGATCTCGGCGAATTTGTCCTTGGTTTTCGGATCGTTCTTGTTGCTGTCGGGATGATAGGTCTTGGCCAGCTTGCGGAACGCCTTCTTGATCTCCGCTTCGCTCGCGGAGCGGGATACGCCTAGAACGTCGTAGGGGTTTCGCATGTTGGATAATCCATGAACCGTCGGATTAGGGCAGAACTGCCCTACGGAATTCAAGGGTTCATATGGGTGAAGTGTTGCCGCTTTGCAACGAGTTGATGGCGGCAGCCTAAGCTTTGGCGATCTTCTTGGCCGTTTTAGCCGGCGACTTATCCGGCTTCGCTCCGGCCCCTGCCGGCTTTACCTCCTTGATCGCCCATTCCTCGCCGGACAGGCGGCAGGCAGTGCCCTGGAGGGAGGCTGAGGCAGGACCGCTGAGCTGGGCGTTGAAGGCGCGGCAGATCTCGTCGTTCTTCACGAACGGCGCTCCGGCAGGGGTGAAGCTGCCCTTCATGGAGGTTTCGGGGTTGTCCCATGAGACCTGGGTGCCGGGCCCCTGAGGATCGAGGGCGACCGCGAGGGCAGCCTTCGCCCGGCGCCAATCCTCCTCGTCGAGATCGGCTGACAGGGGGGCAACCGCTTGCGGAGCAGCATCGGTCGGGGCAATCGCGCCCGTGGATTTGGGCTCATCGTCGCCCATGCCCATCATGCCGAGGGAAAAGCTGCAGGCGGACGTCGACAGGGCGATCAATCCCGCAGCCAGAATTTTCCCGGCTTCGCGCAGGAATGCATCTGATCTATAACGGCGCGGATTGGTCCACGGCACGCGTTGGATCCCCCTTAAGATCGAAAAGTCACACGACGAGATAAAACATTGAACCCGTTAACAACCGGTGACTTCACCGAGTCGGAAGAGCCCTTCGTCCTGTTTCAGTCCTGGCTGAAGGAGGCGGAAGCCTCCGAGCCGAACGACCCGAACGCCATGGCGCTCGCCACCGTCGACGAGACCGGCCTGCCCAACGTTCGCATGGTGCTGCTGAAGGGGTTCGATGAGAACGGCTTCGTGTTCTACACGAACACGGAATCGAACAAGGGCCGCGAACTTCTCGGCCAGCAGAAGGCCGCCATCGTGCTCCACTGGAAGAGCCTGCGCCGTCAGGTTCGCGCCCGCGGACCAGTAACCATGGTGAGCGACGAGGAAGCCGACGCCTACTTCCAGAGCCGCCCCCGGGACAGCCGCATCGGCGCCTGGGCAAGCCAGCAATCGCGCCCTCTGGAGAGCCGCTTCGCGCTGGAGAAGGCTGTTGCGGTCAACACCGCGAAATACGCCGTCGGCGAAGTGCCGCGCCCTCCCTACTGGACCGGCTTCCGCATCGCGCCGGTCTCCATCGAGTTCTGGCAGGACAAGCCCTTCCGGCTCCACGACCGCGTCGTCTTTACCCGCGACGGCGATGGCTGGCGGAAAGTCCGTCTTTATCCATAGGACTTGCCGTGCCGATGAGATAAGGGTCCGCCTTCCTCTCTAGAGATTGATGAAATGTCCTCCTCGTCCAACACCTCCCGCCGCATCATGCTGCTCACCGGCGCCAGCCGCGGGATCGGGCATGCCACGGTGAAGCGCTTCTCCGCCGCCGGCTGGCGGGTGATCACCTGCTCGCGCCACGGTTTCCCGGAGAACTGCCCATGGGAGATGGGTCCTGAGGATCACCTGCAGGTCGATCTCGCCGATGGCGAGGACACCGTCCGCGCCATCGCCGAGGTCAAGGAGCGGCTTGCAGCCGAAGGCGGCTGCCTACACGCGCTGGTCAATAATGCGGGCATTTCTCCGAAGGGCCCCGGCGGCTCGAGGCTGGATGCCATCCATACCTCCCATGATGATTGGCTGCGGGTGTTCCAGGTGAACTTCTTCGCCTCGATCATGCTCGCCCGCGGCCTTCAGGACGAGCTCACCCGCGCCAAGGGCTCGGTGGTGAACGTCACCTCCATCGCCGGCTCGCGCGTCCATCCCTTCGCGGGCGCGGCCTATGCCACCTCGAAGGCGGCGCTTGCCGCTCTCACCCGCGAGATGGCGGCCGATTTCGGGCCTCTCGGGGTTCGCGTGAACGCCATCTCCCCCGGCGAGATCGACACCTCGATCCTTTCCCCCGGCACGGAGAAGATCGTCGAGCAGCTCCCCATGCGCCGTCTCGGCACGCCGGACGAGGTGGCGAAAGCCATCTACTTCCTGTGCACCGAAGCGAGCTCCTACGTGACCGGCGCGGAGCTGCACATCAACGGCGGGCAGCACGTTTAAGAACTGCTGTCATCCCGGGGCTGCGGAGCAGAACCCGGGATCGTTTTCAGGATAGAGCGCCATTCTCGTCTTGCGATCCCGGATCGGCTGCGCCGTCCGGGATGACACGTTCAATCGATCGCTCAAGCCGCCTGTGCAGGCCACGGTCCCACATAGCGGGATTGCGGGCGAATGATGCGGCCTACACTCTCCTGCTCGAGAGCGTGGGCCACCCAGCCTGCCGTCCGCCCTGCCGCAAAGAGCGGGGTGAAGCCCTCACGCGGCACGCCCAGCGCGTCCAGCAGGATCGCCGTGTAGAACTCCACATTGGTGTCGAGACGGCGGCCGGGCTTGCGGCGCTGGAGCACGTTCAGGGCCGTTTGCTCGACGGCTTCCGCAAAGGCGATGCGGTTGTTGTTCCCCTTCAGGCGCGCGGCCGCGGCTTTCAGCACATCCGCGCGTGGATCGCGCACGCGATAGATGCGGTGGCCGAAGCCCATGAGACGCTCGCCCCGCGCCATGGCGTCATCGAGCCAGGAATCCGCATTTCCGATCGTGCCGATGGCATCGAGCATGTCGAGCACCGGTCCGGGAGCGCCGCCATGGAGCGGCCCTTTCAGGGCGCACAATCCGGCGACCACGGAGGAAAGCAGCCCTGCCTCAGTGGAGGCCACCACGCGGGCGGTGAAAGTGGACGCGTTGAGGCCGTGGTCGATCACCGTCACGAGATAGGTATCGAGCCCCATCGCGCGGGCCTCATCGACGGGTGCGTCCTTGATCATGCGCAGAAGATCCGCCGCGTGACCGGCGGATGCATCAGGCTCGACCGGGCCCAAACCTTTCGCGCCCCGGATCGCCATGGCTGCGGCGACCGCCGAGGCTCCGACCGCAAGGGAGGCAGGGTCTTCATCGGAATCCGGCAGGGCCGAAAGCAACAGGCGCATGCCTTCCACAGGCGACAGGCCGGAGAGACTCCTGGCCAGCGGCGAGAGATAGCGGAACGCCCTTTCCCGCGCCTCGCCGAAGAGCGCGCCTGGATCGGAGACGTCCGGCACCAGCCCGTCCCACAGCATTGCCGTCGTATCCTCGAAGGACATGCGGCCTGCCAGTTCCTCGAGATCGTGCCCGCGGATGATGAGACGGCCCGCCTCGCCATCCACGTGGCTCAGGATCGTCTCAGCGGCAATGACGTCATCAAGTCCGATGCTCATGGAAAACTCCTTGTCTGCCAGGAGAGTTGGTCCGGCTTGCAGAACCGTCAATCTTGAATCAACATATCAATATATGAGTGTTGAACTGACCTCGGCAGAAGAAGCCTCCGCCCGCCTCGGGATCAGCCGGGCGAGCCTCTACGCCTATGTGAGCCGAGGCCTGATCCGCTCGTTCTCTTCGCCCCACGATCCGCGCCAACGGCTCTACGCCCGAGACGACGTCGAAGCTCTGATTGAACGAAAAGCCCGCTTCCGCCGCCCGACCGCCGCAGCAGCAACGGCCCTTGATTGGGGCCTGCCGGTGCTCGAGACGAGAATCACGCAGATCAAGGGCGGACAGCTGCTCTACCGCGGGCACGATGCCGTCGCGTGGGCCAGGTCAGCGTCCTTAGAAGACACTGCGCGCCTGCTGATCGGCGGCCTGGACGCAGAGGCATTTCGCCTGCCTTCCATCATTCCGGAGAATCTGCCGGGCCCTGCGGAGGGCCTCCACGCCTACGTCACCAATGCCCTGCGCCTTCTCTCGGAGCCTGCACCAAAGGAGATGCGATCCGTGGAAATCGCGACGATCCTGCGTCTCATGGCTGCGGCAGGCAGCGGCACCAGCCCTGGAGCGGAACCGCTCCACGAGCACCTGGCCCGCGCCTGGAAGGTGCCTCGGGCCGCTGCTCCCATCCGCCGGTCCCTCGTCCTGTGCGCTGATCACGAGCTCAGCTCTTCCGCCTTCGCGGTCAGGGTGACGGCCTCGACCGGTGCATCCCTACGCAACGCCATCATCGCCGGGCTCGCGGCCTTGAGCGGACCCTATCATGGCGGCATGACCGAGCGGGTGCGGACCTATCTGGAGGCTCCCGGCAAGGCCCCTGCTCCGAGCTTTCAGCACAAGCTCTACCCCGAAGGCGATCCCCGCGCGGCGGCAATCCTCGAAGGTATTCCTCTGCTTTCCTCCGATGCAACGACCCTGCGAGCCATCGAAGCCGCCGGCGGAAAGCCCAGCATCGACACCGCCCTCGTGATGCTGGAAAGAGCCTATGGACTCCCGCGCGGCGCGGCCTTTACGCTCTTTGCTGTTGGACGTACGGCCGGGTGGCTCGCCCATGCCATCGAGCAGCGCAGCCAGGCCCGGCTTATCAGACCCCGTGCCCTGTATGTTGTTGGCGAGGAGCCATCGCCTTCATGACCAGCGACCGCTTCTATCCCTCCCGTCCCATTCTCGCTGCCTCGGTCGCGGTGATCCGCGACGAGCGGATCTTGCTTGCCGCCCGCGGCAAGCCGCCGAGCGAGGGGCTTTACTCCCTGCCCGGCGGCATGGTGGAGACCGGCGAGCTTCTGGGCGAAGCGGCTTTACGGGAATTACGTGAGGAGGTTGGCGTCGAGGCGGAGCTCATCGGCCTGATCGCTCCCGTCGAATTCATTGAAAGGGATGAGAAAGGCCATATAAAGCACCATGTCGTCATCGCCGCCCACGCAGCACGCTGGGTTTCCGGCGAACCCCAGACAGGACCGGAAGCAAAGGACATCCGTTGGGTTACGGAACGGGACATCGCCGATCTGCCCATGACAGCGGGGCTTACCGGAATTCTGGAGCAGGCTTTCAGGATCGCCCGCGAGGATTCGCGCCTATGAAGCGTACCGCTGTTCTGCTCACCGTTCTGGCGATGCTGCCGGCCTCTTTCCAGCCCGCGGGCGCACAGGGCTTCTTCGAGCGCCTCTTCGGCCCGCCGCGCGACCCGAACGCGCCGCAACAGGCTCCCCAACCGCAATACAGGCCACAGCCGCAATATCGGCAGCAGCCCCAACAGCGACGGCAGCAGCAGACACCGCCGCGCCAAGGGGCGCCGCAACAGCAGCAACAGGCCGAGCCCGCTCCCGTGGTCGAGCCGCCTCCAGCGCCGTATGAGAAGGAGCTGCTGCGTCTTGCCGAAATCATGGGCGCGCTCGCCATGCTGCGCCCTCTCTGCACCGCGCCTGACGCCGGCGAGTGGAGCCGGCGCATGCAGATCCTCATCGACACGGAGGGCACGACCCCGGGCCGCAAGGAGCGCCTGGCCGGAGCCTACAACAAGGGCTATCAGGCCTATGCCCTCACCTACCGCGTCTGCACGGCATCGGCCCAGGAGGCTTCGGCCCGCTTCATTCAAGAAGGTGAGCAGCTCGCTCGCAATATCACCGGACGTTATGGCGGCTGATTGACTGCCTTCCTGCTTTCTCTGCCTCACGCTGAGGGTTTTGCTCAGTTCTCATCCTGAGGAGGACGCGTGAGCGACCGTCTCGAAGGATGGTTCAGTGTGCTCTGGATCCTCCTTCGAGACGCAGCCTCACGGGTGCTCCTCAGGATGAGGGCGAAAGTCCTTATCCACATTTATCGAGGCAGCCCCTCTCGCGTTAACCTCTTTGCAAGGTGATGCTGGCGATGGGACGGCGCGATGTCCTAAAGTCGAATCAACCGAACCCGCGCGCCGCCCCTTCAAAGGGGCCAGGATTCATGAACGATAACGACGTCCCCCTCACCGAGCTGCCCGAACTCAGCGCCATCAAGCAGGCTGCCCTGAGCTATGTGACCGAGGCTTTTGCCGAGGCCGAGCTCGATGGGCTCGATGCCGATTGCATGGCCCAGGCCGCGCTCTTCGCCGCCTTCACGGAGCTCGTCACCACCTATGGCGAGGACGCAGTGGCCGAGTATGCCGCCACGCTCGCCGACAAGATCCGCAGCGGTGCGTTCTCGATGGCGGTTTCGCTGAAGCATTAAGCTGTTAGGCTACCTCCGCATCCAGGGTAGTTGCGCGTAGCCTCTATAACCGTGAGCAGTGCTGGTATCTTGCCGGCTTTTAGTGCAGCGGAAGCATGTGCACTGCTGTTGAGTATGGACGAAAGTATACCTTATTACATTTAAATTTCACGCTCTCATAAATCGACATTGGCCGGAACTGCCGACATGCTGATAGATGAAGCTGCCTATAGAGAATGCTTTGAGGACTACAAGATCACTGACTGCGTGGTCCGTTCCAGCCTGATGTTGTACTTCGTCCTTGTTGCGGATGACCCCCATTTTCTCCCTGCCGATCTCGACATGGAGGAGGACACCTCCCTATCGGATGCCGAACGCCCAACCCGCATAGTGTCCTGCTATTTGGATGAGCCTGCCGACAAACGCTGGGGCTACGCAACCTATAAAGGATATCAGGGACTCTATGCTGGAGCATCTCGGGAACCCTTAGGCCAGTTCGTCGGCGTCGATATGGACGGCAAGGTTCTCTCTATCGGGAGTGGCTTCAAGGGATTCGAGAACCCAATCCCAGGCAGCAGGCATGGGCCTCTGCGTGGCGTGGTGACAAAGGTGAAGACGATTGGCGGCCTCACACACATATCTACAGGATACCGAGGGCTAGCCTGCCGCGAAAATATGAACCAGTGGCGTTCCCTCTGCTCAAATCTCGAGTTCCAGCCTGATCCTGATGAAACGAGCGCTCTCTATGGCTTTGAGGATTTTGATGCGTTCGATACCGGAGAATTCTACTGTATCGGCGGGAAAGGCGATGTCTGGCGCTTCGATGGAAACCGTTGGCAGCAACTCGGCTTTCCGAACAAGGACTATCTAGAAGCAGTCTGCTGTGGTGGTGACGGTTACGTATACCTCTCTGATGCAAGCGGAGGCGTCTGGAAGGGCCGCATGGATCGGTGGGTTCAGATCCATGAGAGCACTTGGATGCCCGCCCGTTTCAAGGACATGGTCTGGTTTCAGGATCGAGTTTACAGCACATCAGAAGAAGGCATTCTTCATGAAATCATCGATGACGTTGTTCATGTTTGCGATCTCCCTCTGGAAATCAGCAATTGTGCCGAAAACCTTTCCGTTGGCGATGGAGTGATGTTGATGGCAGGCTTAGGCGGTGCGGCTTATCATGACGGGAAAGAGTGGAGATCCTTGGTCAATAGATCCGCTTTTTAGGATCGCATGCTCATGCAAGAACGACAAACCCTGTAGTCATAACTGAAGAGCATCAGCCTATTTCGCGCAGCGTCTCCTCGAACCGCACCACCTCGCCCTGCGAGGCTGTCTCAAGAGACCCGTCCCACATCACCACGTTGCCGCGTACGATGGTGCCGATGGGCCAGCCGGTGACCTTCTTGCCGTCATAAGGCGTCCACTGTGACTTCGAGGCGATCCAGTCGTTGGTGATGGTCTCGGTGCGCTTCAGATCGACAATTGTGAAATCCGCATCGTAGCCAACGGCGATGCGGCCTTTCCTGGCGATGCCGAAGAGGCGCTTGGGGCCTGCGCTCGTCATGTCGACGAAGCGCTCGAGGGTGAGCCTGCTCGCATTCACGTGGTCGAGCATGATGGGGACGAGCGTCTGCACGCCGGTCATGCCCGACGGCGTGTTGGGATAGGTCTTGTCCTTCTCCTCGCGCGTATGTGGCGCATGGTCGGAGCCGAGAATGTCGGCGACGCCTTCATCGAGCCCCTGCCAGATCGCGGCGCGATGATGTTCGTCACGCACGGGCGGGTTCATCTGGATGTAGGTGCCGAGGCGTTCGTAATCCTCAGGGCCCGCAAGCGTCAGGTGATGCGGCGTGACTTCGACGGAGACGAGATCCTTGTAATCCTTCAGCAGCGCCATCTCCTCCGCCGTGGTGATATGGAGCACGTGGATGCGCGCGCCGGTCTCACGGGAGATGCGCACGAGGCGCTGCGTGCAGGTGAGCGCCACTTCCGCCGAGCGCCAGACAGGATGGGAGCGCGGATCGTTCTCGACGCGCAGGTCTTTTCGCGCGCGCAGCATCGCTTCGTCTTCAGAGTGGAATGCAGCGCGGCGGCGCGTTTTGCGCAGGATGTTGGCGATGCCCTCGTCATCCTCGACGAGCAACGAACCGGTAGACGAGCCCATGAACACCTTGATGCCGGCGGCACCCGGCAGGCGCTCAAGTTCCGCAACGTCCTTGGTGTTCTCATGCGTTCCGCCGACCCAGAACGCGAAGTCGCAATGCATGCGGTGATGGCCTCGCCGCACCTTGTCGGCGAGCGCCTCGGGCGTCGTCGTCTGCGGGTCCGTGTTCGGCATCTCGAAGACCGCCGTGACGCCGCCCATGACGGCAGCGCGGGAACCTGTTTCCAGATCCTCCTTGTGATCGAGGCCAGGCTCGCGGAAGTGCACCTGCGTGTCGATGACTCCGGGCAGGATGTGCAGGCCGCGACAATCGATCTCGCGGCCGGCGGAGGCCTGCGAGAGGTCGCCGATGGCGGCAATGACGCCGCCTCGAATACCGACGTCACGCTCCACGCGTCCGTCGTGATTCACGACGATGCCGCCTTTCAGGATCAGGTCGAAGGTTTGGGGCATGGCGATCTCATCCCTTGAGGCTCGAGCAAAGGGGGCATATGTCACGCTCTGAGTGTTGAACAACTGGAGCGGGACATGCCGTCAGTCCATTTAGCCGACCGGGGCGTGGTAAGGGTTTCGGGCGAGGACGCCAAGAGTTTTCTCGACGGCCTCATTACCTGCGATCTGGACCGGGTCTCTCCGCAAGCCGCGCGGCTCGGTGCCCTGCTCACGCCACAGGGCAAGATCCTGTTCGATTTCCTCGTGTTCCAGGCACCTGACGAGATTGGCGGCGGGTACTATCTCGACACCTTCAAGGTCTTTATTCCCGATCTCGCCAAGCGGCTGAGCTTCTACAAGCTCCGGGCCAAGGCCACGATCGAGGATATGTCCGAGGCCATGGCGGTTGTGGCAGGCTGGGACGAAGCCAAGCCTGACGATGAAGTCGGCCTCGTCACGGAAGACCCTCGCCTGTCTGCCCTCGGCTGGCGCGCGATTGTCGCCGCCCAGGACGTGGCGGAGTTCGCCAAGGCCCCCCCGGAAGCCTATCATGCTCACCGCATCGCCCTCGGCGTGCCGGAGGGTGGGCGCGACTTTCTGTTCGGGGATGCCTTCCCGCACGAAGCGCTCATGGACCAGCTGCACGGGGTCGATTTCGATAAGGGCTGCTATGTAGGCCAGGAGGTGGTGTCGCGCATGCAGCACCGGGGAACGGCGCGCACACGCATCGTTCCGGCGGTTTATGAAGGCGGCTTTGCCGCCGATGTAGGCGTCGACGTGACAGCGGGCGAGAAGATCCTGGGAAAGACCGGCAGCGGCATGGAAGGCAGGGGCCTCATCATGATCCGCCTTGACCGCGCCGCCGATGCCCTGGCCTCCGGCCATCCCATCCTTGCAGGCGGTATCCCCGTTCAACTGACGAAGCCTGACTGGGTAAACTTTTCTTACCCCGGGGAAGGTGATAACCAATCGTCGGGAAAGCCGGCCTAGGAGCCAATTCCAAGGAACCCGGATAAGCGAAATGGCGTTAGCCGCGAACAGATCTCCTACGTGCCGAAAGTCATGCGCGAGGAAATCTTCTCAAGGGTCTCTCGATGATTGCTGTTCAAGTGCACGAGACGGCGCCCGATAAGGAACGTTTTCAGCTCCTTGTCGACTCCGTCACGGACTATGCCATCTACATGCTCGATCCGAGCGGCATCATCGCAAGCTGGAATTCCGGAGCCCAGCGTTTTAAAGGTTATATCGAAAGCGAAGTCCTCGGCGAGCATTTCTCACGCTTCTATACGGAAGAAGACCGCGCAAGCGGCCTGCCCCAGCGCGCGCTGGATACGGCACGGCGCGAAGGAAAGTTCGAAGCTGAAGGCTGGCGCGTTCGCAAGGACGGCACGCATTTCTGGGCCCATGTGGTGATCGATCCGATCATCGACGGCCAAGGCAATCTCATCGGCTTCGCCAAGATCACCCGCGACCTCACCGAGCGCCGCAAGGCGGAAGAAGCGCTCCGCGAAAGCGAGCGGCGTTTTCGCCTGCTGGTGCAGGGCGTCACCGATTACGCCATCTACATGCTCGATCCGGAAGGCCACATCTCGAACTGGAATCCGGGTGCGCAGCGCATCAAGGGCTACACCGAGGACGAGGTCAGGGGCCAGCACTTCTCGCGCTTCTATACCGAGGAAGATCGCGCAAGAGGCCTGCCGAAGCGCGCCCTGGAGATTGCACGACGCGAAGGCCGCTTCGATGCCGAGGGCTGGCGCGTGCGTAAGGATGGCACCCGGTTCTGGGCAAGCGTCGTCATCGATGCGATCTATGACGACGATAAGCAGCTGATCGGCTTCGCCAAGATCACGCGCGACATCACCGAACGCCGTAATGCGCAGGAAGCGTTGGAGCAGGCGCAGGCTGCCCTGTTCCAGGCGCAGAAGATGGAGACCGTCGGGCAGTTGACCGGTGGCATCGCGCATGACTTCAACAATCTTCTGACGATCATCGTCAACAGCCTCGACCTTCTGACCCGCAACGTGTCCGGCCCCCGCGAGACACGTCTTATCGAAGGTGCGCAGCGCGCCGCGCAACGAGGCGCACAGCTCACCCAGCAACTGCTGGCCTTCTCGCGCCGGCAGCCTCTTCAGCCGGCCCGGCACAATCCGAATAGCCTCATCGAAGGTTTCGAGACCGTTCTGCGCCGCGCCTGCGGGGAATTGGTGAGAATGTCGCTCGCCCTGCCCTCTCATGTGAGCGCGATCAATGTGGATGGCGCTCAATTCGAGGCTGCGCTCCTCAATCTCGTGGTGAATGCCCGCGACGCCATGCCGGATGGCGGCGAACTGATGATCACCGTTGCAGAGGCTATGGTGAACGACAAGCGCTCAGCTATCTGGAACATTCCCGCCGGCCCCTATGTCGTGCTGACGGTTCAGGACACAGGCATCGGCATGACGAAGGAAGTGGCCGAGCGCGTTTTCGAACCGTTCTTCACCACCAAGGAAATCGGCAAGGGAACGGGCCTCGGCCTGAGCCAGGTCTACGGCTTCATCACGCAGTCGGGGGGACATATCGAAGTCGGCAGCGAGCCCGGAAAGGGCACGACGATCACCATGCTGCTTCCAGCCCATGGCGATGGACAGGATCCTCGCGAGGAGCCCTCCTCAGAGACGGTCAGGCCTGCGCGCGACACCGCTGGAACCGTTCTCATCGTCGAAGACGAACCTGCCGTTCTGGATGTTGCGACGGAAATTTTCGAGAGCCTCGGCTACGATGTGCTGACCGCGACGGACGCGATCCAAGCCATCGGCGTGCTCGAGCAGAACACGCCAATCGATGTTCTGTTCAGCGACGTCATCATGCCTAATGGCATGAATGGCGTCGAGCTCTCCCGCAAGGCGCGCGAGTTGCGGCCCGGCATCAAGGTTCTGCTGGCCTCCGGCTATCCCATGTCGGCGCTGCCCTCGGAAGGCTTCGACGAAGGCGTGTCCTTCATCAGCAAGCCCTATCGCTGGACTGAGCTGTCCGACAAGCTGCGGGCGCTGCGGATCGGCTCCTGAGAACCGATCCGTTTCGCTGATGGACGGAATTTCGTTTTTTCATTGGCCTCGCCCTGAGACTTGGGATTAGCATTCCCGTTACATCGAAACGGGAATGCCATGTATCAGCCTCCGCACTTTCGCGAGGACCGCCTGGAGGTCCAGCACGCCCTCATCAAGTCTCATCCGCTTGGGCTTCTGGTGACCTGTGGGACTTCGGGCCTTATCGCCAACCCCCTTCCCTTCGCATTGGATGAGACGGCATCGCCCTACGGCACCCTGCGGGCGCATCTCTCCCGCGCCAATCCGCAATGGCGCGACTTCGATCCCGCTCAGGAGGTCCTCGTCGTCTTCCAGGGTACGGAAACCTACATCACTCCGTCCTGGTACGAGGCCAAGCGCGAGCACGGCAAGGTGGTGCCGACCTGGAACTATGCCATCGTTCAGGCCTATGGACACATGCGGGTGATGGACGACCCACAATGGCTTCTGCACCAGGTCGCGGCCATGACCTCGGCCCAGGAAGCGGTGCGGCAAGAGCCATGGTCGGTGAGCGATGCGCCCGCCGATTTTCTGGCCGCGCAGCTCAAAGGCATCGTGGGCGTGGAGATCGAGATCACCCGGATCGAGGGCAAGTGGAAGGTGAGCCAGAACAAGCCGGAGACGGACCGGCGCGGCGTTGCCCAGGGCTTACGAGGCTCGGGCGATGAGGCTTCACTCCGCATGGCCGATCTTGTCGACAACCGGGGAGCCTGATGCGGATCACCGCCTGCGATGACCAATCGCTCGATTCATGGATCAGGCTTCGGCGTGAGCTATGGCCGGATACCGCCTTGTCCGACCACGCCCTGGAGGCAGAAGACATGCTCAAGGATCCGGGACAGGCCATCGCCTTCCTCGCCCGGAATACCGACGGCACCGCCCTTGCCTTTGCGGAAGCGGCGCTGCGCCATGATTACGTGAATGGCTGCACCACGTCTCCGGTCGCCTTCCTCGAGGGGATCTACGTCAGTCCGGAGTATCGGAAGCAAGGCATCGCCCGCCTTCTGTGCGGGGCCGTGGAGGAATGGGCCCGAAGCCTCGGCTGCACGGAACTGGCCTCCGATGTGGAACTCCACAATAGTCGCTCTCAATCCATGCATCTCGCCATCGGCTTCGAGGAGACCGAGAGGGTCGTGTATTACCGGAAGTCCCTGCAGCCTCAGGGCTGAATTCAGCCTTCAGCCGATCTTCCCGTTTTCATCGAAGGCCGCTACACCTTGCCCATGACCGACGGACTGATCCTACACCCCGACAACAAGCACCGCTGCTGGTGGCCCGGCACGGATCCCTTCTATGTCGCCTACCACGACAACGAATGGGGCGTGCCCGAATTCGACGATAGAGCGCTCTTCGAGAAACTCATTCTCGACGGCTTCCAGGCGGGCCTGTCTTGGATCACGATCCTGCGGAAGCGCGAGAACTTCCGGACGGCTTTTGCCGGTTTCGATCCAGCCGTGATCGCGCGTTTCGACCAATCGCATGTGGAGGCGTTGATGCTCGACAAGGGCATCGTGCGCAACCGCGCCAAGATCGAAGCGACGATTGCAGGCGCACGCGCATGGCTTGCCATTCAGGAGCGCGGCGGCTTCTCGAATTTCCTCTGGAACTTCGTGGATGGTCGTCCTGTCCAGAACAACCTGATCAGCCGCAGCGACGTGCCGGCGGAAACGGATGTATCGAAGCGCATCTCGAAGGCGCTGCGCGCCGAAGGCTTCAACTTCGTCGGCCCCACCATCGTCTATGCCTTCATGCAGGCCGTGGGAATGGTGAACGATCATCTCGTCGGCTGCCACCGCCACGCGGAATGCGCCGCCATCGCCGAGAAGCTCTGATGGCGAAAGAACCCCGCGTCTGGCAGCGGATGCTCTCGGGCCGCCGCCTCAACCTGCTCGATCCTTCCCCTCTCGATGTGGAGCTAGACGACATCGCGCATGGCCTCGCGCGCGTTGCGCGCTGGAACGGACAGACTATCGGCGGGCATATCTTTTCCGTCGCGCAGCACTCTTTGCTCGTCGAAGCGATTGCCAACCAACTCGATCCCGAAATGCCACGCGCCACACACCTCGCGGTGCTGCTGCACGATGCGCCGGAATATGTGATCGGCGACATCATCTCGCCTTTCAAGGCCGTCATCGGCGACGCGTACAAGAAGATCGAAGCAGGCTTGCTCGGCGCGATCCATCTGCACTTCGGATTGCCTGCAGCCCCAAGCGCTGCGTTGAAGCGCTTCATCAAGCAGGCTGACAGGCAGGCCGCGTTTCTGGAAGCGACTCATCTCGCAGGTTTCGGACGCGAGGAAGCGATCAAGTTCTTCGGGCGTCCCGAACCGTTGCCGCGCAGCGTTTACCCACTTCTTGAGCCTTGGCCGGTAGCAGAGGCTGAGAAGCGTTTTCGCGAACGTGTTCTCGAATTCATGTCTTAAGACAAAATCCATGCCCACTCTTCACGTCTGCTCCCTCTCCCGCCTGAACGAGACGATTGCCGCTGTCGGCCCGAGCCATGTGGTAAGCCTCATCGGGACCGGCGCGAAGGTGGAGCGCCCCGCCTCCATCGCCCCGGATCGTCATCTGACCATCAGCGTGAACGACATCGTGGAGCCGATGGAGGGCTATGTTCTGGCGGGCCCCGAGCACATGGAGCGATTGCTTGCCTTCGTGAGCGCCTGGGATCGTGCAAGCCCCCTGCTCTTCCATTGCTGGGCCGGCATCAGCCGCTCGACGGCGGCGGCCTATATCGCCGCCTGCGCCTTGGCACCGGAGCGCGACGAAGCCGAACTCGCCCATCTTCTGCGCGAAGCCGCACCTTCGGCTACGCCCAATGCGCACTTCGTAGCGCTTGCCGACGATATCCTGCAACGCCAAGGCCGCATGGTTGAAGCCATTCGCGCCATCGGCCGGGGGGCGGAGGCTATGGAGGGCACGCCCTTCATGTTACAGCTTAACAAGGGCTCACCCGATTCCACCGTTCGGAAGCTGCCCTGATTTCCATTCTGAAGGGCTTCCTCGTGGACGACGTGCTGTTTGGCCTTGGCATTCTTCTGGCGCTTCTGGTTGCTGTCGCCTCTCCCATCATCGCTCTCTTCGGCCTGATCTTCGCGATCCGGGCACGCCGCGAGGTTCAACACCTTCAACTGCGCCTGAACCGCCTCGAGTCGGAGATGCGCCCGGCTCAAAGGCCCAGCGACGACCTTGCCGCCGAAGAGGCTGCCTTTACGGAGGTTGAAGTCGCCGAGCCTGTGGAAGCAACGCCACCTGAATCTGAGGCCTCCAAGCCGACCTCCGTTCCGCCGATCCCTGCTGCCGCGGCTCAACCGGTTCCGCCCCGCCAGGGCTTCGAGGAAAAGCTCGGCTCCCGGTGGGCTGTCTGGGTGGGCGGCGTAGCGCTCGCTCTCGGCGGCATCTTTCTCGTGCGCTATTCCATCGAGCAGAATCTGCTCACGCCGCAGACACGCATCATTCTCGGCATTCTCTTCGCGCTCGCCCTCATCGGCGCGGGTGAATGGATGCGCCGTCGCGAGAGCCGCTTCGGCCTGCTCGGCATTCCCAGCGCCAACATCCCGAGCATTCTGACCGCCGCCGGCACCTGCACCGCCTTCGCCTCGGCCTATGCCGCTTATGCGCTCTATGGCCTGATCGGCCCCGGCATGACCTTCGTGCTGCTTGGGCTCATTGCGATACTCGCCATGATCGCCTCGACACTTCATGGCCCGGCACTCGCAGCACTCGGCCTTCTCGGCGCCATGGGCAGCCCATTCCTTGTGTCGTCGGACAGGCCGCAGCCCTGGGCGTTGGTGATCTATCTCGCCTTCGTCGTTCTGCCCGCCTTCGGCGTCGCGAGGCTCCGGCTGTGGCGCTGGCTCGCGCTGGCGGCCTCTACGGGCGCACTGCCTTGGACGGCGCCGATCTTCTTCATCGATGGATCGAACGTGCTGCCCGCCATGGCGCATCTGGCGCTCCAAGCAGGGCTTGCCGCATTCTTCCTCGCGGTCGATCCCTATCGCCATGTCGCGGACGACGAGGCACGCATCGACAAGGCCGCGAGCGTGGTTCTCTTTGCATTCGCTTTTGCAGGAATCGTCGTAGCGAGTTCCGTCTATACTGGCGGCGGACGGCCCGTCTTCGTGACCGCCATGGCCCTGATCCTGCTGGGCGCAGGCCTGCGCATCGCCAATGTCTCGACAGCAGCGGCGAGCAGCGCCGCGCTTGCGGCGGGAACTCTTCTGGCCTGGCCCCTCGCCTCCGATATCGGGGATGCTCCGGAAAGCCTGTTCTTCCAGAGCGGCGACGCCTTTGCGCTTCGCCCCTATGCCCTCAATACTTATCTCGCCCTGGCCGCCCTTCTGCCTCTGCTGATCGCGGGTGCGTCCCTGCTCCGGCTGGCGCGCTCGCGCGGCCTGAACATCTCCGTTGCTGCATGGTACGCCGCCGCAGCGAGCGCCGGGCCATTGCTTGCCCTGATCGCCGCCTATTGGCGCGTGACTGAGTTCGAGCGCAGCCTCTCCTTCGCCATCGTCGCAGGCATTGTGGCCCTTGCTTTCGTCCTCGCCTCGCAATGGCTCATGCGCCTTCGCACAACGGATGAGGATCCTGCTATCCGCCTTGGCCTCGGCGCGACCGCTTCGGCAGCCTTGGGAGCTCTGGCTCTCGGCCTGACCTTTGCACTCGAGAAGGGAATGCTGACGGTCGCCTTCGCGCTTGCGGCTCTCGGCACCGCGTGGGTTGCTCACCGTATCGCTATTCCCGCCTTGCGCTATGCCGTGGGCGTGATCGGCTTGACCGTGCTCGGACGCCTGATCTGGGATCCCACGATCGTGGGCGGCGATCCGGGACCGGTCATTTTCAACTGGCTTCTCTGGGGCTACGGCATTCCCGCCATCTCGTTCTGGTGGGCGAGCCGCCTCCTGGAACGCAGCGGCCGCGACCGCACCGTCCAGCTCACGGAAAGCCTCGCCATCGTCTTCGCGGCCTTTCTGGTTTTCTTCGAAATCCGCCATGCCCTTCATGCGGGCAATCCGCTGGCAGCGGATTTCAGCCTCCTGGAGGCCGGTCTTTTTGCGACACAAAGCCTTGTCTTCGCAATTGTTCTCACGCGCATGGATTTCCGGAGAGCCGATCCGGTCTATCGCTGGGGTTCGCTGATCTTCAAGGTGGCTTCGTTCGGCGTGTGCGCCATCGGGTTGATCGTGATCGAGAACCCTCTTCTGACCAATGACAGGGTTACGGGCGGGATGATCTTCAACAGCCTGATCCCGGCCTATCTCCTGCCCTCGATCCTAGCCGGCATTCTGGCCTATGTGGAGAGGGGCGTCCGTCCCCCTTACTTCGCCCTCGCCTCTGGGATCCTGAGCCTCGTCCTGCAATGGGCCTATGTAGCGCTGGAGATCCGCCGCATCTTCCAGGGCCCGAATCTGGGCTTTTTCTGGCGCGGGTTCGCTCAAGGCGAGCAATGGAGCTATTCGGTCGCCCTCCTCGTCATCGGCATTGCACTCCTTGGCTATGGTCTCCTCCGCGACAGTCGCTTTGCGCGCATCGCCTCGGCGGTCTATCTTGTGCTCGCCGTTATGAAGGTGTTCATCGTCGACTTGTCCAATTTGGAAGGCGTGATGCGGGCCTTGTCATTTATTGGCCTTGGGCTTGTTCTCATCGGCATCGGCCTCGTTTATCAGAGGTTTCTCGTCCGCCGGCCGGGCAACGCCGCAATCTCGTGAGAAACGCGGCATAACAACGAAATTTTCAAGCGGATAGCTGCATGACCGACACCACTTCCATCAAGACCCTCCCCTTCGAGAAGGCCCTGGCCGAGCTGGAGGAAATCGTGCGCCGCCTCGAGCGTGGCGACGTGCCCCTCGAGGATTCCATTGCCATCTACGAGCGCGGAGAGGCCCTGAAGAAGCATTGCGAGCAGCTTCTGAAGAAGGCCGAAGCCCGAATCGAAAAGATCACCATCGGCCCGGATGGAGCCGCTTCCGGCACTGCTCCGCTGGATGTGGGCGAATAAGTCACAGGGATAACAACCGGATCCGGGGTCACTTTGTCCACAGCCCTCCTCGATACCATCAAGATCCCGGAAGACCTCCGGCGGCTCCCTGAGAGCCAGCTGAGGCAGATTGCTGACGAGCTCCGCACCGAGACCATCAGCGCCGTCTCCGTCACGGGCGGGCATCTGGGCGCGGGCCTTGGCGTGGTCGAACTGACAGTGGCGCTCCATTACGTGTTCGACACACCCCGCGACCGGCTGATCTGGGACGTGGGACATCAAGCCTATCCCCACAAGATCCTCACCGGCCGCCGCGACCGCATCCGCACCTTACGTCAAGCCGGTGGCCTTTCAGGCTTCACCAAGCGCGCGGAGAGTGAATACGACCCCTTCGGCGCGGCCCATACCTCCACCTCGATCTCGGCAGGCCTCGGCATGGCCGTGGCGCGGGATCTGGAGGGCAAGGCCAACAATGTGATCGCCGTCATCGGCGACGGCGCCATGTCCGCGGGCATGGCCTACGAGGCCATGAATAACGCGGGCGCCATGCATTCCCGCCTGATCGTGATCCTCAACGACAACGACATGTCGATTGCGCCGCCCACCGGCGCCATGTCGTCCTACCTCGCGCGCCTCGTGTCCGGTGGTGCCTATCGCAGCATCCGCGAAGCCGCCAAGCAGCTCGCGAAAAAGCTGCCGAAGTTTTTCTACGAGAAGGCGCAGCGAGCCGAGGAATATGCCCGCGGGTTCTGGACCGGTGGCACCATGTTCGAGGAACTCGGCTTCTACTATGTCGGCCCCATCGATGGCCACAACCTCGACCACCTTCTGCCGATCCTGAAGAACGTGCGCGATTCCGAGACGGGGCCGATCCTCGTTCACGTGGTCACACAGAAGGGCAAGGGCTACGCGCCTGCGGAAGCTGCCGCCGACAAGTATCACGGTGTCGTCACCTTCGATGTGGTGACGGGCGCGCAGGCAAAACCGAAGGCCAACGCCCCTTCCTACACCAAGGTGTTCGGCGAGAGCCTGATCCGGGAAGCGCAAGCCGACGACAAGATCGTGGCCATCACGGCGGCGATGCCTTCCGGCACGGGCGTCGATCTTTTCGGCAAGGAATTCCCTGCCCGCACCTTCGATGTGGGCATTGCCGAGCAGCATGCGGTGACGTTTGCCGCAGGCCTGGCGACGGAAGGCTTCAAGCCGTTCTGCGCGATCTATTCCACCTTCCTGCAGCGCGCCTACGATCAGGTGGTGCACGACGTGTCGCTTCAGAATCTGCCTGTGCGCTTCGCAATCGACCGCGCTGGTCTTGTGGGCGCGGACGGCCCGACCCATGCAGGCTCCTTCGACATCGCCTATCTCGGCACCCTGCCGAACATGGTGGTGATGGCGGCTGCCGATGAGGCGGAGCTGATGCACATGGTCGCCACCGCCGCGGCCTACAACGACGGCCCCATCGCCTTCCGGTATCCTCGCGGCGAAGGCGTTGGCGTAGACCTTCCAGGTAAAGGCGTGCCGCTTCCGATCGGCAAGGGCCGCCTTGTCAAACAAGGCAATCGCATCGCGATCCTCTCGCTCGGTACGCGCCTTGCAGAGGCGCTGAAGGCTGCGGAAGATCTGGAGGCTCGCGGGTTGTCCACCACCGTCGCCGACGCGCGCTTCGCCAAGCCGCTCGATGAGGAGATGATCCTTGCCCTCGCTCGCGAGCACGAGGTTCTCGTCACCGTCGAGGAAGGCTGCATCGGCGGCTTCGGCTCCTTCGTATTACAACTGCTTTCGGACAAAGGCGCGCTCGACCGAGGCACGCTGAAAGTGCGCTCCATGGTTCTGCCCGACATGTACCAGGACCATGACAAACCCGAGCGGCTTTATGCCGAAGCCGGACTGGATGCAGCCGGAATCGTGACGAAGGTATTCGAGGCTCTGGGCCAGGAAGAGATCCGCGAAGTGCGCGCCTGATCCCGCACGGTCATGGCCGGGACGAGCCCGGCCATTCAGGTCACCTGAAACGCGAAACCCGACGCCGTATCACCGATGGCAATGGTAATCGCCGGTTTTACGGTTGTTGTGACATCCATCCTTGTTCAGGCCGCCCGGATGACCCAGGGCAGCGGTGGCAACAAGAGATGCAAGAAGTCCAGCAAACAGTGCTTTCATGTAGGCCCCCAAACATGCCGTTCTGGCACCCACACACTCTTGCAACTCAAGATAGTGATTCGCAATACAGCATCTATAGATTGCAGGAGTCCTTGCCTTTGGGCTGCCAAGGGCCTGAAAGCCGACGGTGAGCCAGCCTCGACTGGCTGCTAGATCGTCAGAGTCCCCGCTTTCGCGGCGGCATAGCGTTCGCCGATCCGGTTCCAGTCGAGCACGTTCCACCAGGCCTTGAGGTATTCGGGACGGCGGTTCTGGTACTTGAGGTAATAAGCGTGCTCCCACACGTCGTTGCCCATCAGAACCCGCGCTCCATCCATGAGCGGCGTATCTTGGTTTGGCTTAGTCACCAGGGCGAGCTTGCCGTCGCGGCTCACCGTCACGAATACCCAGCCTGAGCCGAACTGCTTCTCGCCTGCCGTGTTGAAGTCGGCCTGGAACTTCTGGAAGCCGCCGAGATCGCGGTCGATGGCGCTCTTGATCTCCCCTGAGGGCTCACCGCCCGATCCGCCCATGATCTGCCAGAACATGGTGTGATTGGCGTGCCCTCCGCCATTGTTGCGGATGGCGGTTCTCACTGTTTCCGGCATCTCGCCGAGCTTCGCCAGCATCTCATGGAGCGGCATGCGGGCCAGTTCTCCGTTCTGGCTCAAGGCGGCGTTCAGGTTGTTGACGTAGGCCGCATGGTGCTTTCCATGGTGAAGTTCCATGGTCTGGGCGTCGATATGAGGCTCGTTCTTGGACGGGGCATATGGCAGAGGATCGAGCTTGAAGGGGCCGGAAGGCGCTTGCGCCCAAGCGCGAGGAATGGCAGCGCTGGCGGCAAGTAACGTTGCACCGGTCAGAAGGTGGCGGCGGCTGAGCATGGGGGCTCCGTTGGGTCTGGTGAATGGTCAAACGGATACGTTCTCCGACAGGTGCCGGTTCCGAGCCTGAAAGGATTGTGAAGTCACATGAGGTTGAAGCATCCATGACCCGCAAGCGTGCCGATGTGGTGCTCGTCGAGCGTGGCTTCTTCCTAAGCCGCGCCCGGGCGCAGGAAGCCATTGCGGCTGGCCTTGTGACCGCGAACGGCGCGGTCATCCGCAAAGCCTCTGAGACGATGCCGGACGACGCAGTCATCGCCGCCGAGCAGCCGCATCCTTACGTCTCCCGCGGCGGCGTGAAGCTAGCAGCCGCGCTCGATGCCTTCGCCATCGATCCCAAGGGCTGCATATGTCTCGATATCGGTGCGTCCACTGGCGGCTTCACGGAAGTGCTTCTGCTGCGGGATGCGAAGCACGTCTACGCAGTGGACGTCGGCCATTCGCAGCTTCACCCGAAGGTAGCGAACGATCCTCGCGTGACCAATCTCGAAGGCACGGATGCCCGCTCGCTCAACTCTGAAATCGTATCGGAGCCTGCCGATCTTCTTGTATCGGATGTGAGCTTCATCTCATTGAAGCTCGTACTGCCCACTTCCGTCGCCCTGCTGAAGCCGCAAGCAAAGCTGGCGGTTCTCGTGAAGCCACAATTCGAGGCAGGACGCGACAACGTGAAGAAGGGCATCGTTCGCGATGAAGCCGTACACCGTGCGGTGTGCGAGGATATCCGAACCTTCATCGCATCACTTGGATTTACAGTCGATGGCATCGTCCCTTCCCCCATCGAAGGCGGGGACGGCAATCGAGAGTTTTTGTTGGGAGCCCACCGTGGCTGAGCAAGTTGTGATCAAGCGCCTCGGCGCGAAAGCCGATGGGATTGCGGATACCGCCACCGGTCCCATCTTCGTGCCGAAGGTGTTGCCGGGTGAGACCGTCACCATCGAGCGCGATGGCTCGCGCGCCGATCTCATCGGCGTCGATGTGGCCTCGCCTGAACGCGAGGTACCGTTCTGCCCCTATTTCGATGAATGCGGCGGCTGCGCGACCCAGCACATGAAGCACGGCTTCTATCAGAGCTGGAAGCAGGAGACGCTTGCGCACACCTTGCGGCAGGCGCGCATCGAGGCTCCCATCGAACCGCTGATCGATGCCCATGGCGAGGGCCGCCGCCGCGTGACGCTGCATGTGCGCTTTCCCGACCGGGCCATGCATGTGGGCTACATGGCGGCACGCAGCCACAAGATCGTCGAGATCGGCTTCTGCCCCATCGCCGAGCCTCCTTTGAAGGAGCAGGCTCCTGGCATCGCCCGCGCCATCGGCGAACATCTGAAGGCTGCGCGGAAACCACTCGATATCCAGATCACGAACACCCAAACAGGCTTTGACGTGGATGTGCGAGGGCACGGACCGTTGAAGGATACGGATCGCCTCAGCCTGATCGACCTCGCGCAAAAGCTCGATCTCTCACGCCTGTCGATCCATGGCGATGCGATTGTCGAGCGCCGCCCACCGGCAATCATCATGGGGCGCGCTTCGGTCGTGCCTCCTGCGGGCTCCTTTCTGCAAGCGACGCGCCTCGGTGAGGAAACACTTGCGCGCCTCGTGACCGAAGCCTGCGAGCGGTCCAAGCGTATCGCGGATCTCTTTTCAGGCTCTGGCCCCTTCGCGTTGCGCCTCGCGGAAAAATCCGAGGTTCATGCCGTCGAATATGATCAGGGCTCGATGACGGCCCTCGACAAGGCATTTCGCGCGACACCCGGCCTTCGCCGGATTACGACCGAAGCGCGGGACCTCTTCCGTCGGCCGCTTCTGTCACCGGAGCTCAACGCATTCGATGCCGTTGTGCTCGACCCGCCGCGCGCGGGCGCTGAAGCGCAAGCCAAGCAGCTTGCGGTTTCGAAGGTGCCGCTCGTGGTGAGCGTTTCCTGCGATGCCGCCACCTTCGCGCGCGATGCTGCGATCCTGATGAGCAGCGGTTATCGCCTGGAGCGCGTGATCCCGGTGGATCAGTTCAAACACTCGCCGCATCTGGAAGTCGTCGGCATTCTGCGCCGCGAGGTGGCGAAAACGCTGTCGCGCCGCAGATAACAAGTACCGCTTCACGCTTCATTCTCAAGCGAACTCTCGGCGGCTTCCAGGTGGGACAGTGAAGAGACAGTTGGACAAGGCGGGCTTTGTCAATTCTCCCGCCTTGTCCTGGAGGCTTACAGGATCACGTCACCGCTGGCGAAGGAGCCGATGATCCTGACCTCGAAATCGGCACGTCCATCGCCGTTGACGTCGCCCATCAGAATGCCATTCTCATATCGCAACTGCCCCGCCTTGCCGGTGAAGCCCGATCCCAGGAGCGCGGTCGCAGCCTTGTGCGGGTTCAGGAAGGGCCAGGCCTTGTCGGCCCAACTCCAAGTGAAGGCCTGATTGCCCTTCTGGGTGGCGTCGGCATCGATCTTGCGCAGATCGATCTTGTCCCGGCCCGACTGGAAGTCGCGAATGATGTCGCGCTGCGAGCCGACGCGGCTCTCACGAACAGAGTGGAACGCAAAGGTGTCCGAGCCGGCACCGCCCCACATCTGATCGCGACCAAGGCCGCCCAGGATCCAGTCGTTGCCGGCCTCGCCTCTCAGCTTGTCATTACCGGCCTCCCCGTAGAGCCGGTCCTTGCCCGAACCGCCCCACAGGGCATCGTTGCCGGAACCCCCATACAGCGTGTCGTTGCCAGCATCGCCCCTCAGGGTATCGTTGCCGAGTCCGCCATCGAGCCTATCGTTGCCGGAACCGCCCCAAAGATGGTCATTGCCTGCACCGCCGGAGACGGTGTCATTGCCGTCGTCGCCATAGAGCCAGTCATCGCCGCCATGCGAGCCGATGTAGTCGTTGCCGCCGCCGCCATGGATGGTGTCGTCATCGGCACCCAGCACGATGTGCTGGCTCGCGTCGTCCGCGAACACGACCTGCGAGCCGTCCCCTCCGGTGACCCTTACGCTGCCGATGACCGCGGCGAAGTCCACATTCTGGAGTTCGATATGGCTGCCAGACGGCAAGCTACTCGTGTCGATCACCACCGCCGTGACTGGCGCACTCGGATCGCTGCTGCCGCTGATGACCAGCGGTGCGCCCGGAACCGTGCTGCTGCCTGGGCTCACCGTCGGCACAAGGGTCTGCACGATGATTGGGGTACTGCCGGACAATCCCTGCAGGAAGCCAGTACCGCCTTCGGTGAGCGAGGATTGTCCGGACGATCCCGTCGAGGTATGCGCCACGATCTCACGGATCAGGTTCGTCAGTGACGCGCCGGCAAGAGTTGGAGACGACGAGCCGGTGACCTGAAGGCCATAGCCAACTGGTAATTGGGCCAGCAAAAGCGGCACGCCGGAGCCGGAGACAACCAGGGGAATGTCGGCCAGCGTGGACGTGCCTGCCTGCTCTTGGCGGGTTGAGGTCACCACCGGAATGGTCAGCATCCGTCCGACACTGCCGTCCGAATTGGTGATCGGCGTTTCCACCACATCGACACCATCGGTCTGTCGCGCTTCCACGGCAAAGGACGGCGATACCGTGCTGCTCAACGGCGTATTGCCAGCCACATCGCTCCAGCCGGTGCCGACCGTGATCAGATTGTGAGCGTCCTCAACATTGGTGGCCGGCGTCAGGACCGCGGTGTAAACCTTCGCATCCGATCCCGAGACCACAAACCCTGACAAGGTACCGTTCTCCACCGTCACATCACTGGCCGTGAAGCCAACCGGAATTTCCGAGAAGGTGAAGGTGACGGTCGCCGTCTCACCCGCTTTCAGCTTGTCGGCAGACAGGGTGATCGCGACTGTCGGAGCAACGCTATCGAGGGTGTAGGTCCGGCTCACGCTCTGGCCTTCGTTGCCGGCCGCGTCGATCACCTTGAACTGCAGCGTATTGGTGCCTGAGGATAGGCTGACATTCGTCCAGCTCACCGCCGTGCCGTGCACCATCGCCGTGATGTCGGTCCAGTGCAGACCGCCATCGGAAGAAGCATGAAGGGTTTCTCCATTCTTCAACGCAGCCGAGAGCGTGGCACTCACGGTCTGAGCTGTTTGATTGGTCACGAGGTCGCTGCTCGACTGACCGTTGTCGGAGGAGAGGGCCACGTCGATTACCTGCGTGGAAGGCGCGTTGGTAATGACCTCTATCTCCAGCGCTTGCGAGGCCGGGCCAAGGTTGCCTGCAAGGTCGGTCGCCCGGGCGGTGATGGTGTGAGCTCCAGCCGGGAGAGTAGAGCTCGTGATCGTCCAGGTGCCACCGACGGCAACGGCCGTGCCGATTGGTGTCGAGCCGTTGTACAACGTCACCGTGGCCCCGATTTCCGCCGTGCCGGTAAAGGTCGGGGTAGTATCGCCGGTGATATCGTCGCTGTCGGAACCGCCGGTGTCCGAGGCTGCAACCAGATCCGGCATCGACGGCGCCGCCGGAGCTGCCGTGTCGAAGGTCAGCACAGCCATTGCACCTGCATTGCCCGAGTTGCCCGCAGCGTCGACATAGGACCCAGAGGACACCGCGATGCTGGCTGTGCCGGTATTGACACCCGAGAGAGGCGTGAAGACAGCAGTGTAAACAAGACCGCTTCCCGAAAGCGGGCCCAGCGTCCCACCGACGACACTGATATCCTCCCAGGTGAAGGTTCCGTGGGGATCCTCGCTGAAGGTGAAGGTGATGGTCGCCGACCGGCCGCTATTCAGCATCGCGACGTCGCTGGTGATGGTCAGGCTCGGCGCTGTCGTATCGATGGTGACAGACTGGCCACCTGAAACAGCACTCTCGTTGCCTGCGGCATCGATCGCCCTGGCACTGATCGTGTGCACACCGCCGGCCAGTGCGGCGGTAGGTGTAATCGTCCATGTACCGTTCACGGCGGTGCCGCTGCCGATCACATCGCCATTGGTGTCGTACAAGACCACCGTCGCGCCGGATTCTGCAGTCCCGGTAAAGGTCGGCCTGTTGTTGTTGGTCAGCTTGTCGATGCTGGAACTGCCAGTATCGCTGCCAGTAGCCAGTACAGGCACGGACGGCGCGCCTGGGGCCAAAGTGTCGACGGGCAGCACAAGGCTCATGCTGGCGCCGTTGCTATTGCCCGCAGCGTCCACATAGGCCCCAGGGGAAACCATGATGCTGGCCTGAGTGGAATTGATGCCGGAAGTTGGCGTGAAGACGGCGGTGTAAACAAGGCCGCTGCCCGAGAGCGGGCCCAGCGTCCCCCCGGTCACGACGATGTCGTCGAGGCCGAATCCTGATTGGGCTTCGTTGAACGTGAAGGTAATAGTTGCAATCCCGCCGATCTTCAGCTGCGTCACGTCACTGCGGATCGTCACACCCGGTGCTTCGGTATCGAGCGTATAGCCCTGTGCAAGCATTGAACCGCTATTGCCCACGGGATTTACCACACGCGCTGCGATCATGTGTGTGCCTTCCACAAGCGTGGTCGAAAACGACCAGCTCGTGGGGGTATCAACTCTGGCAACGCTCCAGCTCTGTCCACCATCGAACGACAATTCAACATGCTCGTACTGCCCCAACGCTGCGTCCAGAGTCCCACTGATGGTCTGGCTGGCCGTGTTGGTCACGAAGTCTGTCACCGAGGCGCCGGTGTCGCTCGAGAATGCCATGCTGGCCACCCGGGCCGTGGGTGCCCCTGTAATGATCTGGATTTCGAGCTCCTCCGATGCGGTGCTGGTATTACCGGCAGGATCGACCGCTCTGGCGGTGATGGTGTGCGTCCCAGCCAAGAGAGGAGAGGTGGTGATCGTCCAGACGCCGCCGACGGCGACTGTCGAACCGATGACAGTGTTGTCGGAATACAGAATCACCGTCGCGCCAACTTCCGCCGTGCCGCTGAAGGTCGGAGTGGTATCGCCGGTGATGTTGTCGCTGTCAGAGCTACCAGTATCGGATGAGGCGACGAGGTCAGGTGCGGATGGTGCGGATGGGCCAGCGGTATCGAGTGCATAGGGGCGTGAATGCACAGCACCGATGTTTCCGACAGCATCCACCACGCGCACTTGCAGGATGCTGCTGCCGCTCAACACAACTGGCAGCGACCAGTTGGTGCCGGTAGATGTGGCCGTGCTCCAGCTAGCGCCATTGTCCAGCGAGACCTCGACCCGCTCACCGCCGCCGAGGGCGGCACTCAGTGTGCCGGATATGGTCTGCACCGCGCTAGAAGTGATCAAGTCGGTATTCGAAGCGCCCGTATCGTCGGAGAAGGCACTGCTCAAGATCGTGGCCGTTGGCGCTTTGGTGTCGAAAGAGACCAGCGCGGTGTTGTTGACGACAATCGGGTTGCCAGCCGCATCCGTAAAAGAGCCGGGTGTGACTGCGATGGTGGCGGTACGAGTGTCGATCCCATCTAACGGAGTAAAGGTCGCTGTGCGCGTCAGACCGCTGCCGGAGATCGCGCCGAGTGTGCCGCCATCAACGACCACATGTCCCGAAGTGCCGTCCCAGGTGAAGCGGGAGCCGGGATCCTCGCTGAACGTGAAAGTGATCGTTGCCGTCTCGCCTGCCTTCAGAACCGACTTGTTGCTGGTGATGGTGAGCGTGGGTGCAATACCGTCGATGATGATCGCCTTGCTGCCAGCGAGCGAAGTGCTGCTGTTGAGGGCAGGCAGACCCAGCGAGGCATCCGTCGTACCGCCCCTCACCTTGATGGTGGCGCCTGCTTTATCCAGCGCCCCTGTGTGGAGATAGTTGAGATCGCTGCTGCTGTCGCCAGCCTGGACAATGTATTTGAACGTAAGCGTGTCGGTGCCGCTGCCGCTCTGGTAGACTGCGAAGCGATCGGTACTGCCGGTCTCGAGTTGCAAGGTCGGGGTTCCGCCGACGGAATCGACATCGACCGCTTGGTTGAACGTGACCGTCACGATGATCTCATCGCCAGCCTTATAGCTCCCATTATCGGTGGGCGAGGAAACAGAGACGATGCTGGGAGCAGCAGGCGCAACGGCTCCCGTAAACCCATTCACGTACTTATAGGGATTCCCCCCAAGCGATGGATCGTTCGTCGCCAGGAAGTTCCAGTCACTTGCAAGATAGTCTCCACCCGCTTCTGCGAAATTGGTGTTACGCACCACGATCCCTGGATCGTTAAGAAGCGGCGTGCTGCCACTAGGATTTCCGAGCGTGTCAACGATTATACCGTCCTTCTTTAGGACAAGCGCGATCACATCGGGTTTGGAGTCGCCTCCTGTGCTGATCATGGCAGTATTGTGGAAGCCAAAGACCCCCGGAAGGGAATCCATGTAGTCGTACCAAGTATCCTCGATGATGATGTACTCGGTGCCCGATTGAAGCACATCATGAACGGGCATGAACCATGTCGTCGGGGCTCCGTTAGCCCCACGATAGACAATTTCGAGCGTGTATCCTGCCCCTATCTGTGTACCGGGTAGACCGTAGTAATAGAGGCCGATCCCGACTTGCGATTGATTATTATTGTTGAGGCCGAGATCTGAATAGCTGGCGATGATGAGGCGGTCGGCAGGAGCGGTCATGTGTTGGTCTTTGTCTCGGAGAGCGTCCGGATCGGGCACGGGAATTTTCGGGATCGCCAGCTACCCGCAAGGACCGTGGTACCGGAACGGATGTTAGGCATCCGGCACCAAGTTGCTCATCACCATTACTGGCGGAGCAGTTTTGATACAGGTTAGGATTTTATGACGCGGGTTTTATTAATATTTCAAGTAATATAAATAGATATGTTATTTAATTACTTAGAATTACTTTCAAGCGGACTTCCGCGCGATAAGACACCAAGTAATAGACAGCTAACTTGCTGTTTCCATAAACACATTAGACCGATGCCGGAGGCAGAGCAGGTGATGGACGACACCAGGCATAAAATGCCCAAAGGCCGACCCCGGGGCAAAAGCTGGTCGAGATCGATCTGCGGCTCTAAGCCTCAGGCCGATCCGGATCTTTGCCAGCGCCTCAATGCTGAGGCTCTCTTTCGGGCACTGCGCAAGAACGCTCCTCACGCTTGAACCGAAAGTTGAGAGCCAGCCGACCAATCTTGAGCCCATGCAGGGCGGTTAGAGGCGGCGCTGGCACGGAGAGCTGTTCCAGCAGCTTTCCGCCCATCCGTTTCCGGTAGCGTCGTGCCGGTGAAGTATCTTCGAGTGCAGCCTCAAGTTTGCAGCGAGAGAACTTTTAGCGTGCCGCTCTCTTCTGACTATACGCTCTCACAGCCGACCCGAACGCGCTGAAGAGGCTGCGGGAAAGCTCGTTCTCTGAAGCCTGGAACTCCGGATGCCATTGGACTCCCATGCTGAAAGTGCAGCCTTGAACGCTGATGGCCTCAATCGCTCCGTCCGGCGCGCGTGCTTCTACTGTCAGGCCTTCACCAAGCCGCTCGATGGCCTGAACATGAAGCGAGTTCACCTTGAAGGGCTCCTGCCGGGTCAGGGTTTCCAAAGAGCCGCCCGGCGTGACGAGCAGGTCGTGAGCAGGTCCATATAGTTGCTCAAGGGGCGCGCCGGACACCCACGTGGTGTGGCAGTGATGTTCGTCGTCCGTCGCGATGTTGGCGTAAAGGCTTCCTCCGAATGCGACGTTGATTTCCTGAATGCCACGGCAAATGGCAAGCAGCGGGATATCTCTATCGCAAACCGAACGGATGAGCTTGAGCGCGGCATCATCCCGGCCCGCATCGAATGGCTTGTAGCTGTCCTGATCCGCCTCGGGATCGAAGTATTTCGGGTGGACATTGGTTGCAGCTCCAGTGAGCAGAACACCGTCCAGACGGTCGAGGATATTTTCCATCCCCGAAAGATTCTCAAGAGACGGGATGATGACGACGTCGACATCCGCCAATTCGATCGCGGCATGCAGGTACTTTTCGTCGACCGCCTGAGTTGGCAGCAACCCGTCGTAGATCCGGTTGCCGAGAATACCGACGATGGGCCGGGAGGTTTTGGATGCCGTCATGTCATAACTGCCTTTTCGAGCGGCGGAGCCTATCCTGACGATTTCCGGCTCGCATGGTTGGCGCTTTAAGGTTTCAGCTCGCTACGGCGCAGGACTTGCACCAACGATACGCGAGTTGCGCCGCCTCGCCCAACAAACTCATCGGCCGAGAGCATGGAATTCAGTACGGCCTCCTGCGTAGCCTCGGCAGCAGCACGAAACAGCAGATCGATCCGATCCTCGTTCAGAACACGCATCTCGGCCACGTCGGCCTTGCTGTCGTGATCGATTGTGTTTCCTGTCGTGAATGCGATGGCGATGTCACCGCTGCCATGTCCCCAGAACGAGCCGAGCCGGGCAAGGCCTGCTCCCGCACGCTTTGCGACGCGGGTGAGCTGCCGGTGCTCGAGCGGAACATCCGTGGCAAGGACGATGATGATCGAGCCCTTCTCCTGCGCCTTGGCCAAATTCTCGACAGTCTTCGGAGACGGGCGGCGGCCATCGGGAAGAACGAGATCGCCCGCATTGCCGAAATTGGTGAGCACGAGGACGCCCAAGTGATGCTCGCTCCCATCGAGCGAGATCCGCCGGGACGATGATCCGATGCCGCCCTTGAAGCCGAAGCAGGTCATGCCGGTTCCGGCACCCACACTGCCCTGCTCGACCGGACCGTCATGCGCAGCCTGCAAAGCGACCCTCGCATGATGCTCGGAGACGATCAGAGCCTGGATGTCGTTCAACGGCCCATCGTTGCACTCCCCCACCACAGGGTTCACGGTCGATGTGGTCCGTCCGATATCGGGGTTCTGCGAGATGGCTTCGCGGATCAGAGCCGTCGCGCAGGTGCCGACGGACAGGGTGTTCGTCAGCAGGATGGGCGTTTCGATCGTTCCGAGCTCGTCGATTTGCACGAGGCCCGTGGATTTCCCAAAACCATTGATGACGTGGGAGGCCGCAACGACCTTGCGGCGAAAAAGATTGCCGGAATGGGGCAGAATTGCCGTGACGCCGGTATTGATGTCTCCATCCCGGAGGGTGCAATGCCCGACCTGGACGCCAGGAACATCCGTGATCGCATTCTTTGCACCCTGCGGAAGGATGCCGCAGACGAGCCCGAAATCATTGATCGTGCGGTTCATCACCAGCTCCGGCTGTTTCGACGAGGCTCAAAGGCGGCCGGCGTCGATGATCCTCTTGAGAAACGCCTTTGTTCTCTCGCCCTGCGGGTTTCCGAAGATCTGAGAGGGAGGCCCCTCCTCATATACGACGCCTTCCTGCAGGAAGCAGACCTTGTCGGCAACCTCTCGCGCAAAACCCATTTCATGGGTCGCGAGTACCATTGTCATGCCCTTTGCGGCAAGATCGCGCACGATGTCGAGCACCTCAGAGACCAGTTCCGGATCGAGCGCTGACGTGATCTCATCGAGGAGAAGCAGCGCAGGGTCCATCATCAGGGCGCGCACAATGGCGACGCGCTGTTGCTGGCCGCCGGAGAGACGGTCCGGGAACTCGTCCGCCTTATGGGCCAGGCCGATACGGGACAAAAGCGCCATGCCCTTGTCGCGCGCCTCGGACCTGTCCATCCCCAGCACCTTGAGCGGGCCAAGGGTGATGTTTTCGATCACGCTCATGTGCGGGAACAGGTTGTAGCCCTGAAAGACGATGCCGATCTCGCGCCGGAGAACATCGAGGTCCACGCCAGGACCGGTGATGCGGTCGCCATGCAGGCGGATCTCGCCCTTCTGAATGGTCTCGAGCCGGTTGATGCAGCGAAGCAGGGTGGACTTGCCGCAGCCCGAAGGCCCGATCAAGCAGACGACCTGATGCTCCTCGATGTTCAAGGAGAGACCGTTCAGCACGCTGACGCTGCCATAGTGCTTGTAGGCCTTGTCGATCTCAACGAGTGCCATGGTGATATCCCTTCCGCGGTTCGATTGTCACGGTCATCCGCCCCTTATCCGGACCGGCGCTTGCTGCGGTCGCGCTCGATGAGCTTGTCGACGAAGCGAGCCTGCGGGATCGTAATCAGGATGAAGATGATGGCGACCGTGGTCACCGCCGAGAGATTGAAGTTGTTGCTTGCGATGATCTTCGATTGGTTGAAGGCGTCGATCGTGCCGATGATGGCCACAAGCGCCGTATCCTTCTGAAGGCTGATGCAATTGTTCATCAGTGGAGGAATGATGCCCCGCACCGCCTGAGGAACGATCACGTAGCGCATGGTCCTGAAATAGGAGAGCCCCAGTGAGCGCGCGGCGGCGATCTGACTTGGATGAACGCTCTCGATCCCTGCGCGATAAACCTCGGAGGTATAAGCGCCATAGGTGAGCGTCAGCGCGATGATCGCATAAGCGTTCGAAGAGAGATCCTTCAGGATCGGCAGGTTTGTGAGCGGCAGGCCGAAGCCGATCAGATAAATGGTGATGATGGCGGGAAGGCCACGGAACAGATCGCTGTAGATGATCGCGATCGTACGGATCGGGCGCCCTGCCTCACCCGGCAACGTGCGGGCGATGGCGATCACGAGCGCCCAGACGAGGATCAAAACCGCCGAAACCGCGAAGATGAGAACGTTGGTTCCGAAAGCCTTGATGACCGTCACGGCAGAACGCACGATGAGATCCATGTCGAAGAACGTGCGGCTGACCGCGGCATCGTTCACGACCATGAACCAGGCAAGCGCGCACAGGATCAGGAAAGCGACGGAATAGGATATGGTTTTCCAGGACGCCTCGGCTGCCTTGGCGCCCAAAGCCCGCGCCTCATAAACCTCAGCCGAGGATCTTGCCTTGCTCGAAAAGCGAGCCGCTTTCGCAGCACCCGCAACCACGAGAAAGGACAGCGCGACAGGAACTAGGCCCGCAATCCAGACGGGTCCTGTGCTCCATCCTTCCTGAATCATGAACTGGGCGATCGAAATCACCGTGGCAGCCACAGCCAGGAACGTGATCGCAGTGATTGAAAATGCGGCCCAGGTCAGAGCGCCGTACGCGCGAACCTTGCTACGAGCGCGCCATTGATTGGCGCGCTCGACATTGGCCAGAACAGCCGATGTGTTCATCAAAAATGATACCTGTCTTAGTGCTTCCAGGTCGGGATGCTATCCGGCGAGACGCCGCCCCAGGACGGGAGGAGGTAGGCGGCTTCGAGCTTCTTCAGAGTGCCGTCGTCCTTCAGCTCCTGAATGATCTTGTCGATCACCGGCTTGCTGGCCGTACCCTTGGGATAGATGCCGGCCGTTTGGCCTCCGCTCGAATACTGGCCTACGACTTTCAGGCGGCCTTTGGAATTTGCGACCTGCCCGAGAACGATGCTGAGATCCGTCATGACGGCATCGACCTTGCCTGCAGCTGCAGCCGTGAACATGGAAGCCGTGTCGTCGTACACGTCAACCTTGGAAGCCTTCAGGGTTTCCTGTGCGAAAGGAACCAGCGTGGTGCCGGCCTGAACTCCGACGCGGCCGCTCTTCAGCGAGGCTTCGGTGACATTAGCATCAGCCTTCGTGGCGACGCCGTAGCTCGACTCCATGTAGACCGTCGAGAAGTCGACCACCTTCTTGCGCGGCTCGGTCACCGAGATCAGCGCGAGAGCAATGTCGAAATCCTTGTTCTGACCTGCAACGATGGAGTCGAACGAAGCATTGACGAGCTTGACCTTGTCCAGGCCCAGACGGTGGGCGATGTTGACGGCCATGCAGAACTCATAACCGTCACGGACGGTGTCCGGCGTGTCGCCGTTGAACTGGCCGACGGCCGGCAGATTGATAATCACGGTGAACTGGCCCGGCACCGCAGGATTGATCGAGTGAGAGCCTTTCTTCCCAGTCAGTTCGCACTTTCCGTAACCAACCGTCTCAGCGGAAGCGATGCCCGTTCCGGCGAATGCGAGCGCGGAGGCGAGTAGAGCGGTTTTGAGAATTTTATTCATTGAGTCAGTCCCCTTTGGCTTTTCTGGTGATGATACCTACTAGGCGGCGCTCTGTTTGAGAGCGAGTTCTAGATAGATCTGTTGAACACGGCGTGTGATCGGACCGGGCTTCCCGTCTCCAATCCGATGGCCGGCAATTTCGACGACCGGCGTCACAAAGCTCGAAGCGCTTGTGAGAAAGGCCTCCCGGGCGAGATAAGCCTCGTCTGCGGTGAACAGCCGCTCCTCAATCTGCAGATCATGGGCAGCAGCAGCCCTCAGGACTGCGAGCCGCGTGCATCCCGGCAGAGTGACCCTCGAATTCGGCCTCGTAACGATTTTTCCGTCCTGCGTAATGATGAATACCGTCGAGGACGCGCCTTCCGTGATGAAGCCATCCTGCACCATCCATGCCTCGATGCAGCCGCTGGCTTTCGCCTGGCGCTTCGCCTGCACTTGGGCCAGCAGCATCGTGGTCTTGATGTCTCGCCGGTCCCAGCGGATATCGTCGACCAAGGCAACCTTGATACCATCCTTATGTGCGGCAGTATTTTGCAGCTTTTTCTTCTGCGTGAAGGCGACGAGATTCGGCTTCAAAGTGTCGCTGTAATCGAAATTCCTGTCCTCGCTGCCGCGGGTGACTTGCAGGTAAACGAGCCCCTCGTCGATCTCATTGCGCGCAATGAGAGTCTTCTGCATCGCGACGATATCGTCTCGCGATACGGGCATCGGAATATCGAGTTCACGAAGCGAGCGTTCGAGCCTGTCCAAGTGGAGATCGTTGTCGATGAGATTTCCACCGATGACGGCGCTCACTTCATAGATGCTGTCGCCGAACAGGAAGCCTCGATCAAAAATCGAAATCTGCGCCTCTGGCTCCGGCACATAGCTTCCATTGACATAGACTGTTCTCGACAACGCCGTTCCCCTTGGAGGATGAGTCTCGCGGGGAAGCTAGTGAGATCGGCAATTTATTGCTAATGCCGTGTTTCTCTAAAGCTGATGCAGAAAACGCATAAAGATAGAAGGTTTCATCTGCGAGGCATTCCTACGGAAAGGACCAAGGGGCTATGGAGCTGAAATGGCTGGAGGACTTCTGTTGTCTCGCTGAGCATCTGAGCTTCTCCAAAGCGGCGTCTCTGCGCGGAGTTTCCCAACCGGCCTTCAGCCGAAGAATCCGCCAGCTCGAGGAATGGATGGGCGTGACGCTCATCAACCGCGCCATTTATCCGTCCGAGCTCACTCATGAGGGCAAGCGCTTTCTGCCGATCGCCGTGCAGACAGTACAGCAATGGTACTATCATCGACTCGCTCTGCGCCCGGATCCTGCCATCGAGCAGCATCGCCTGACCTTCTCGGCCCTTCATACGCTGACCGTCACTTTCTTCCCCGATTGGCTGCAATCGATTCAGAAGCTGCTGCCGCCCTTCAGCTCTCATCTCAGCCCGGACAAGGGCGGCATCGAGGACAACATCGCTTCTCTTCTGGATGGGGACAGCGATTTCCTGCTCACCTATGCCCATGCCTCGGTGCCTTTCCAGCTCGATCAGACAAGATTTCCTTATCTCGTGCTTGGCACTGAACGCGTATTGCCGGTTTCGCGCGCGCATCCAGAGGGCCCGGAACTCGATAGAGCCCTGGCGCATGGAACAGACATGCCGTTCCTCAGCTATGGCGATTTTTCATTCTTTGGCGTCGCCTTGAACAAACTCTTCGCCAACCGCCCTCCGCTGAAGAGACGAGTGGTTCATGAGAACACCATTTCCATCGGGCATAAGGCCATGGCTATAGCGGGTTGGGGCGTTGCCTGGCTTCCGATGAGCCTGATCCGTGCGGAACTGGCCGACGGCACTCTTGTGCCCGCCAGCTCCGATCCCGCCTGGTCCTTAACGATCGAGATCCGCCTTTACCGGCATTCCCAGCGAAGCCGCCCCATCGTGGACGAGTTCTGGAAAGCTGCTGATGCGCAAAGCCTCGCGCCTCACACCGTAATGAACCGGATCGTGCGCAAGACTTCGAAATAATCATTCGAGACGAAACGCAGCGTGCAGGGTTCAGAGTGTTCTACGCCTGGATAGAAGCTGGAACGATAGGCATCGCTGGCATTGTTGAACGTGAGAACGACCTCGAACCTGTCAGGAAGGTTGAGCGAACAACGTGAGAGATCTCTGCTCAGCGATTCCTCGACTCCCTCGCGGATCATACGAAGGGCCGTTGCGGGTGAAACCGATAGCGTGGCCCGCCCGAATCCTTCGCTGACAGCGACCGTCGTCATTCCAGGAACAAGCCGTTTCGCGGCCCCGCAGATCCCGCGATCTCCCGAGAGAAAAACAGGCGGCACACCATTCAAGGCAGCCGTGTAAGCATTCACCGTGAATTCCGATGCCAGTTCGCCGTTGATCGTGAGGCGCGCGATTCTGTCGTTCATCGTGTGCGCGAGAGGGTTGCTGTCGGATCCCGCCGCGTCGTGATAGCCGATGAAAAGGGCCGCATCGAAGCTGGAGTCCAGACCGAACATCATCACATAGGGATGCCCGCTCCAGGCGCGGACGATGCGGGCATATTCCGGCAGGCGGGAAACGATCAGGTTGCAGCCGCTCTCGTGAGCGTCCTTGATCAGAATATCGGTCGCACCCGCAGCACGGGCGCCTTCACAGGCAGCGACGACCTCCGAGGTCATCTGCTCACGAAATTCCTGATAGCCCGCCCGCCCCTTGTGGACCTCGTCCCAGCTCGTGATTGCTGCGCAACCTTCGATATCCGCGCTGATGAAAACTCTCATGCCTTCTCCTCGCGTCTCTCACGCATCCCAGCTTGCTGCTTGCAGAATACAGGAGAGCGACCAACTCGAGCATCAATGGACACTCACCGCCTTGTCCCTGCCCTATTCCGGTTTGCCCGAGACCTGCAAGACAATTCTTATCGAATGGCACAGTCATGGAGGCTGAAGAAGACATCATAGCGTCTTGCTTGGTCAGCGCTTGCGGATGCGCCTAGAACAGGCTGCCCTGGTCATCCTCATCGCTGGAAAGCGGCTTCTTTGCCTTCGGCTTGGTTTGGCGCACCGGCGCCGGTTCCGGGTGAGTGAGAGGCTCCATGAGGTCGGCATCGTCATTCTCGACCTTGTTCACACGGCTCGAGACGGGCACCAGATCAAGCCAGTCGTCCGGACATGGCCTTACCAGATTCATGACACTCGCACGCTCATCGCTCACGTCGAGCCAGGCAGCGATGTTCTCTTCCGAAAGGATCACCGGCATGCGGTCGTGCACAGCGGACATGGTGCCGTTCGCATCCGTCGTCACGATGGCGGCCGTGTCGATCTCCGAGCCGTCGGGGCTGGAATAGGTTTCCCACAAGCCCGCCATCGGCAGCGGCTTGCGGCTACGCGGCCGAATGAGAAACGGCGTCTTTTCCCGGCCGTCGCGACGCCATTCATAAAAGCCATCCACCATGAAGATGCAGCGCCGGCGCTTGAGCGCCGCTTTGAAGGTGGGCTTCGTCTCAAGCGTCTCGCCGCGCGCATTGATGACGAGCGGAAAGTCCTTAGGGTCCTTCACCCAGGACGGCAGGAAACCCCAACGCACCAGCATGAAATGCCGTTCGCCGCGATCCTCCAATACGATCGGCACAGGCTGCGTTGGGGCCACATTATAGCGCGGAGGAAAGTTCGGCTGCTCCGAATACCCGTAGAAATCCCGATAAACATCTGGAGGGAGAGTGATGGCATAGCGCCCGCACATGATACGTCCTTCATCTCTCCGTCATGCCGCAAGGAAGCGGCCATGCCACGGAGCAAGAAATTACTATTCCTATAGCCAGCGCTTCCAGCGAAAAAAGAGATAGGGAACGACAGCGGCCGAGATCATGAGGCCTATGGCCCAGAGATAACCGTATTCCCAGTTCAGCTCCGGCATGAGCCTGAAATTCATGCCGTAGAGCGACGACACGAGCGTCGGCGGCAAGAAGATGACGGACATCACCGAGAAGATCTTGATGATATCGTTCTGCTCGATGGAGACGAGGCCGAGCGTGGCATCGAGCAGGAACTGCACCTTGCTGGATAGGAAGGTCGCATGTTCCTCGATGGACTGAACGTCCCGCAAGGCCGTGCGCCATTCAGCCTGATAGCCGCGCGTCTTTTGAGGGCGCGGCATGCTTGCGGAGAGAAACAGGAGAAGACGCTCGACCGATACCATGCTCTCGCGCACTTTCGAGATCACGTCAGCCTTGCGCCCGATGGATTTCAAGGCGGCACGGAATGACGCGGTTCGGCGCTTGCCCTTCTTCTCGTTCTCGAAGATCGCTTGCGAAAGGCGATCGATGTGCTGCCCCACGGTACCGAGAATTTCTGCGGCGCGGTCGATGATCGCCTCGACGAGGCCATCGAGAACCGCCTCCGGCTGGTGACGGCATCCACCCGGCTTCCCGGCGCGGGACATGAACATGCTGAAGGAACGCGGCTCACCATAGCGCACGGTCACGAGCGCCTGCTCGGTCAGGATGAAGGAAACATCGATGAGCTTGGGGTTGTCGGTGTCCGAGCTGCAGAGAACACGCGCGGTCATGTAGCGGGCATTGTTCTCATGGTAGAGGATTTCGGACGGCTCGATATCCGCCATCTCCTCCCGGGTCGGAATTTCGATGTTGAGGTGATGCTCGACGAGCTTGTCCTCGTCACGGCTGGGATCGATCAGGTCGACCCAGATGGCATCCGGAGGTATCGGCTCCCCTTCCGGCAGCACGAAACGGTCGAGGGATTCCCCCTTGGGATTGACCGCCTGCGCCGGCCTGTGGATCAAGATCATAGCCGTCTCCGCCTCATCAGGTGAGTGATCGCCTGACCTTTATGATGTTTGTTTCAGCGGTGGAATATCGTCGGGCACGAAGAAGTCAGGCATCAACGGCTTCGTCGGATCGACACGGTACTTCTCGAAATCCGTCACGCCTTCCTCACTCAAGAAGACGTCGTCGATGAGGAAATGTCCCGAGAAGTTCCTGGCAGGCTTCTGGAAGATGGCATAGGCCGCGTCGGAGAGGATCTCCGGCGTGCGGCTGGCCTGCACGATCTCGTCGCCCCCGAGCAGGTTCTTCACGGCGCTCGTCGCAATCGTCGTGCGCGGCCAGAGCGCGTTGACGGCAATGCCCTTCGGACGCAGCTCACCGGCAAGCCCGAGCACGCAGAGACTCATGCCGTATTTCGCCATGGTGTAGGCGAGGTGCGGCGCGAACCATTTCTCCTTCATATCGAGGGGCGGCGACATCATGAGGATGTGCGGGTTCTCGGCCTTTTCCAGATGCGGAATTGCGTATTTCGAGACCATGTAGGTGCCGCGCGTGTTGATCTGATGCATCAGATCGAAGCGCTTCATGTCGGTCATCGTTGTGGGCGTAAGGCTGATGGCGCTGGCATTGTTGACCACGATGTCGAGACCGCCGAAGGTCTCGACGGTTTTCTCGATTGCGCCACTCACCGCCGCCTCGTCGCGGACATCGACAACAAGCGGCAGCGCCTTGCCGCCAGCCTTCTCGATCTCCTCCGCAGCCGTGTAGATGGTACCGGGGAGCTTGGGATGCGGTTCGGCGGTCTTGGCCGCGATCACCACATTCGCCCCATCCCGGGCGGCCCGTAGGCCAATGGCGAGACCGATGCCGCGCGAAGCGCCGGTAATGAAGAGAGTCTTTCCCTTGAGGCTCATGATATCAGCTCGCCAGTGCCAGGGTTGCATCCTGCAGGAAACCCGCGCCACCGAGGACCGTGTCCTCCAGTCCTTTCGCACCGACCGCGATGTTTTCCGCGAAGAAACGGCACAGCGCGATGCGGCCTGCATGTGCAGGATCGGCATCGCCGCTTGTTGACAGGGCATGTGCGGCAAGCGCTGTTTCCGCGAGAGCCGCACCGCCCTGGGCAAGACCGAAGAGGCGAAGGTAAGGCGTTGCTCCAGCCAGCGCATCGCCTTGCGCGTTGGAGGAAATGGCCTGGAGCATGTAGCTCGTGGCGCGATCCAGGCTCTCGATGGCATCGCGCAGGCGCGAGGCGGTAGCGCCGAAGGCGGGGACGTTCTCCTTCAGTAGCCTTGTAACGACGGCGCGCATCGAAGCGATCTGTGCATGCACTGTCTCGCCGCCGGAGAGCGGCAGCTTGCGGGTGACAAGATCGATGGCCTGAATGCCGTTCGTGCCCTCATAGATCGGGGCGATGCGTGCATCGCGGTAATGCTGGGCCGCGCCCGTTTCCTCAATGAAGCCCATGCCGCCGTGGACCTGCACGCCGAGGGAGGCAACCTCCATGCCGATATCGGTCGAGAATGCTTTTGCAACGGGAGTAAGAAGCGATGCGCGTTCGTGCGCCTTTTTGGCACGAGCGGGATCCTGCTCCAGATGCGCACGGTCGATGGCTTCCGCCGTCATGTAGCAGATGGCGCGGGCTGCAGCGGTCATCGCCTTCATGGTGAGAAGACTGCGCTGGATGTCGGGATGCACGACGATGGGGCTCATGCCTTCGACGGCGCCGATGGCGCGACCCTGCCTGCGCTCATTCGCGTAAGACAGCGCCTGCTGATAAGCGCGCTCCGCAATGGCGACACCCTGCAGGCCAACCGCCAAGCGCGCATTGTTCATCATCGTGAACATGCAGTTGAGACCACGGTTATCCTCGCCTACGAGCCAGCCGATGGCGCCACCGTTGTCGCCGAAGATCATCGTGCAGGTGGGCGAGGCGTGGATGCCGAGCTTGTGCTCCAGACTGTGGCAGCGCAGATCGTTGCGCGTGCCGTCGGGCAGAACTTTCGGCACGAGGAACAGCGAGATGCCGCGCGTGCCTTGTGGTGCGTCGGGCAGGCGCGCGAGCACGAGGTGGACGATGTTGTCGGTGAGATCGTGCTCGCCGTAGGTGATGAAGATCTTCTGGCCCGTGATCTTGTATGTGCCGTCACCGACAGGTTCGGCGCGGGAGCGCAGCGCAGCGAGATCGGAGCCTGCCTGCGGCTCCGTGAGGTTCATCGTAGCTGTCCATTCGCCGGAAACGAGCTTTTCGAGATAGCGGCTCTTCAGGTCGTCGGAGGCGTGGGCCTCCAGCGCCTCGATGGCGCCATGGGTCAAGACCGGCCCGATACCGAAGGCCATGGAGGCGGCATTCCACATCTCGACGCAGGCGGAGTTCAGCAGCGTCGGCAATCCTTGCCCTCCGTACTCAACCGGGCCAGGAAGCGCGTTCCAGCCGGCCTCCGTCCAGGCCTTGTAGGCCTCCTTCCAGCCAGGAGCGGTGGTGACGATGCCGTCTTTCACCTTCGCACCGGCCTTGTCCCCTTCCCTGTTGAGCGGAGCGATCACATCGTTGGCGAAGCGCCCGGCCTCGTCCAGGATGGTCTCGGCGAGATCGACGGAGAGGTCGCCATAGAGGCCATCGGCAACGGCGCGGTCCAGACCCGCGACATGGCGCATGGTGAAGACGATATCCGACACAGGCGCGCGATAGCTCATGGCATTTCCTCTCACTGCAAATGGCTTTTGGATATTGACGCGTTACCACGCGCGGTTAAACCCGCCCATGGTATCATCTCGAAACAGGGAATAGTTTAGACGTGAACGATCGCGGGTCAATGCTACGGACGGCACGTCTATCCGCCGATGAGGCCGGTCTGTCTGAAGCCGCGGCCATTCTGCGGCGCGGCGGCCTCGTGGCGTTCCCGACCGAAACGGTCTACGGCCTGGGGGCCGATGCTACTCAATCGGAAGCCGTGGCAGGCATCTATGCCGCCAAGGAGCGCCCGAGCTTCAACCCGCTCATTTCCCATCTGGAGAGTTTCGAGGCCGCCAAGGAGCAAGGCCTCTTCGATGAGACCGCGCGTAAGCTGGCCGAGGCCTTCTGGCCAGGCCCCCTCACCCTCGTGGTGCCGGTAGCGCCCACCTGTACGATCTCCGATCTCGCCCGCGCCGGCCTCGACAGCGTGGGCCTTCGCGTGCCTGCCCATCCCCTCGCCCATGCCCTGCTGAAAGCCACCGGCCGCCCGGTGGCCGCGCCATCCGCCAACCGCTCGGGACGCGTGAGCCCAACGGCCTCCGATCATGTGCTGGGCGATCTCGATGGACGCATCGATGCGGTCGTCGAAGGCGGCGCGGCGGATGTGGGCGTCGAATCCACGATTGTTGCCTGCCTCGGCGGCGCACCCCGCCTGCTGCGCCCGGGCGGCGTGGCGCGCGAGGCGATCGAGGCGCTGATCGGGCAGCCGCTCGAAAGCGGTTTTGAGGGCGGCGAAAAGAACCCGCTCGCGCCGGGCATGCTCGCATCGCACTACGCACCGCGCGCGCAAGTGCGCCTGAATGCAACGCGCATCGAGCCTGGAGAGGCCGCATTGCTGTTCGGCTCTTCTTCTCTGCCGAAAAGCGAGCAGGCCAAGGCTGCGTTGAACTTAAGCGAAAGCGGCGACCTCAAGGAGGCCGCCGCTCATCTGTTCTCGTATCTCAGGCGGCTCGATGCCTCGGGCGCTCACACCATCGCGGTCGCGTCGGTTCCAGAGACGGGCCTGGGCGAGGCCATCAACGACCGCCTCCGGCGCGCTGCCGCGGAGCGGTGACCCGCTCCGCCTGAATGCGCTTACTTCACTGCGAGCTTCGCAGCGATCTGGGCCACGTGCTTGCCCTGGAAGCGGGCACCGTCGAGGTCGATCTCGCTCGGCTGGCGAGAACCGTCGCCGCCGGCAATCGTGGACGCGCCGTAGGGCGAGCCGCCGCGGATCTGGTCGACACCCATCTGGCCCTGGAACGAGTAAGGCAGGCCGACGACCACCATGCCATGATGCAGCAGCACCGGCAGCGTGGTGAGGATCGTGGCTTCCTGGCCGCCATGCTGGGTCGCCGTGGAGGTGAACACCGAGCCCACCTTGCCGATCAGCTTGCCTTGCGCCCACAGGGCCCCGGTCTGGTCGAGGAAGTTCTTCATCTGCGCCGTCATGGTGCCGTAGCGGGTCGGGGTGCCGAAGATGATGGCATCGTATTCCGGCAGTTCCTCGACGGTGGCGACGGGGGCCTTCTGATCGGTCTTGTAATGGGCGGCCTTGGCAATCTCGTCTGGGACGAGCTCGGGAACACGCTTGACCACCACTTCGGCCCCAGTCTCGCGCGCACCTTCGGCGGCGGCGTAGGCCATCTGCTCAATGTGTCCCCAGGACGAATAATACAGCACAAGAACCTTGGTCATGTGATCTCCAATGCGAAAGGGATGAGCGCAGGCACGTTCCGGCCCGGCTTTAAGCCAGCCTGGGCAAAACAGTTCTGCAATTACGTGATGCTCTTAAGATAACCTTTCCAGCATGCAAAACCAGTGCTAGATATGCAGGGCTCCCATTGCACTAATGCAAGTGAACATGGCTAAACAACAGCATCTCGACTGGGACGACTTCAGGCTCGTCAAGATTATCGCCGAGGCCAACGGCCTTGCTGGTGCGGCAGAACGTTTAGGCGTCAATCACTCGACTGTTTTCCGAAGACTCGGCCAGATGGAAGAGAATCTCGGCGTCAAGCTCTTCGAGCGGCACCGGACCGGCTATGTGCTGACGCCGGCCGGCGAGGAGATGTCCGCCCTTGCCGAGCAGATGGAGGAGAACGTCACCTCATTCACCCGCAAGCTCGCGGGTCAGGCCGTCGCCCCCGCTGGCGAGTTGCGGGTGACGACGAACGATACGCTGCTCGTTCATATGCTGACGCATCTCTTTTCGCGTTTCGTGAAGACCAACCCGGAGATGCGGCTCGACGTGGTGCTCGCAAACCAGGCGCTCAACCTGTCGAAGCGCGACGCCGATGTGGCGATCCGCGCCACGGACGATCCGCCGGAGACTCTCGTCGGCCGACGCGTGGCCACCATCGCCTGGGCCATCTATGGGCGGCTGGAGGATTTCCCGGATCAGCATCAGCCGACGGATCTCAACTCTCCTGAACTCTACAACCGTCCATGGGTGGCGCTCGGCGACAACCTCGCGGCTCTCAAGGCCGCCCGCTTCGTGCGCGACCGCGTGGCGCCGGAGAATATCGTCTACAAGGTCAACACGGTGCTGGGGCTTGCGGAATCCGTCGAGGCCGGCATCGGCATCGGCCCCCTGCCCTGCTTCATCGCGGATGCGAGCCCGAACCTCGTGCGCCTCTCGGACGTGAATCCGGAATTCTCGGCAGGCCTGTGGCTGCTCACCCATCCGGATCTGCGCCAATCGGCGCGCGTGCGCGCCTTCATGGATTTCATGGCCGCCGAGATCGCCAAGCAGCGGCGCTGGATCGAGGGCAGCGGCAGAAGGCCGACCGATCAGGCGATAGCCACGACCACACGCCCCTTGACCTGACCTTCCACGATCCTGCGCCCTGCTTCCATCACTTCATCGAGGGAGATGGTGGAGGTCATGGATGCGAGCTTGCCGTGATCGAGTTCATGCGCCAACCGGTTCCAGGCCTCGATGCGCAGCGCCTTGGGCGCCATCACTGAATCCACGCCCAGCAGGGCCACATTGCGCAGGATGAAGGGCGCCACGGTGGAAGGCAGGTCCATGCCTGCTGCCAAGCCGCAGGCGGCGATCGCGCCATCGTATTTCGTCATCGAGATCACGTTCGCAAGCGGGATCGAACCCACCGTATCGACACCGGCGGCCCAGCGCTCCTTGGCCAGCGGCCGCACGGCGCCCGTCAGCTCGCTTCGGTCGAGAATCTCGGAAGCGCCGAGGCCTTTCAGGTAATCCGCTTCTTCAGGCCGTCCTGTCGCGGCGATCACATGCCAACCCGCCCGCGCGAGCAGCGCCACGGCCACGGAGCCGACGCCGCCGACCGCGCCAGTGACGATCGCAGGGCCGCGCTCAGGGGTAAGCCCGTGCTTCTCAAGCGCCATCAGGCAGAGCATTGCCGTATAGCCTGCCGTGCCGATGGCCATGGCCTGTTGCGGGGAAAGACCTGCCGGCAGCGGGATCAGCCAGTCGCCTTTCACGCGTACCTTTTCCGCATAGGTGCCAAGATGCGTCTCACCCAGGCCCCAACCGTTCAGGATCACCGCATCGCCCGTCTTGAAGTCCGGGTTGGAGGAGGCCTCGACCGTGCCGACGAGATCGACGCCGGGGATCATCGGAAAACGTCGCACCACCGGCGCCTTGCCGGTGAGCGCAAGACCGTCCTTGTAGTTCAACGTCGAGTGAGACACGCGGACGGTGACATCGCCATCCATGAGATCGGTCTCATTGAAATCGCGAAAGCTGACGGACTGACCCGCCTCATTCTTGTCGATGACGAGTGCCTTGAACGTTCCCATGAGCGTGAATCCTCCTCGCACCGATTTTTGGCGCGAGGGAAGATCAGGGCAAGCGTGATCGCCTCATCCCTTCGAACGAGTTACCGCTTTACTCCGCCGGCTGAAGCGCGGGGCCACGCTCGACCGGACGCTCCTTGATCGGCAGGTTGATCAGGGCCGAGGCGATGCCGAGCGCGATCGAGAGCCACCACACGAGCGTGTAGTTGCCGTAGATCTCGTACAGCTCCCCGCCGAGCCACACCCCGAGGAATCCGCCGACCTGATGCGAGAAGAAGGCGAAGCCATAGAGCATGGCCATGTAGCGCGTGCCGAACATCAGCATCACGAGGGAGGATGTGGGCGGCACGGTGGAAAGCCACAGGAGGCCGATGGAGATGCCGAAGGCAATCGATGTCACCGGCGATGCGGGCAGCAGGATGAAGGCTGCAATCGCGATCGAGCGGCCGAAATAGATCCAGGCGAGGAGCCAGCGCTTCGACATGCGCGTGGAGAGCCAGCCGGAACCGAGCGAGCCGAAGGCGTTGGCAAGGCCGATCACGGCAAGCGTCCAGCCTCCCACGGCTGCAGAGAGTCCTGCATCCTTCAGATAGGCCGGAAGATGCGCGGTGATGAACGCGAGCTGAAAGCCGCAGGTGAAGAAGCCGAGCACCAGCAGCACATAGGACCGGTGCTGGAAGGCTTCCGTCAGCGCCTGTCTGATGGATTGATTCGGCACGTTGGCCGCGCTCGCCTGGCCAGCCGCACCCGGACGGGTTGCAAGCGCCAGCGCCAGCGGCATCACGAGCAGAACCGAACCCGCGAAGATCACGAGCGCTTGGTGCCAGCCGAACGAGTCGATGAGAACGTTGCCGATGGGCGGGAACAAGAACTGGCCGAAGGAGCCTGCCGCCGTGCCTGCACCGAAGGCCATGGGACGCCATTGCTCAGGCAGGAGCTTGCCGAAAGCGCCGAGCACCAGATTGAACGAGCAGCCGGAGAGGCCGAAGCCGATCAGAATGCCCGCACCGAGATGCAGGGCGCTCGGCGTCGAGGCATAGGCCATCACCACAAGACCGATGGCATAGAGCAAGGCTCCGAAGCAGAGCACCCGGAAGGCCCCGAACCGGTCCGCCACCGCGCCCGCGAAAGGTTGGCCGACACCCCAGAGAAGATTCTGAAAGGCAATGGCCAAGCTGAACGTGTCACGCCCCCAGCCGAACTCCGTCGTCATCGGGATCTGGAACAGTCCCACCGAAGCCCGCGGCCCGAATGTGATCAACGCGATCAGGCAACCGGCCAGAACGATGATTTCAGGGGAGACGCGGGATGGAGCGGCGGGCGCAGAAGACGTGGGTGCGGACATGGGCACAGCCCTCGAAAGGCAAATCGGAGGGCGGATCCTAGCGGAAGTCTGACATCAGAAACATTGAAAGTTTGTAGGCTTCGGCATGAGCGGCCGTGATGGATCGCAGTGATATGGCCCGCGATCCCGCTCAGGTCTGCCCAGGCTTGAGCTTGTAGAAGATGTGGCGGCCGATCACGTCCATCTTCTTCAGGCGGCGGGCCCAGTAGGGACGCACGTAGTTTGCGTGGTAGTGCGTCGCACCGCCCACATCGGCGAGATAGGTCTTGCCTTCGAGCACGGCGCTCGCCACCCGCTTGGCGCGTTCCCAGGAGACCGTGTCGGTCGTGCGCAGGGCCTTGCCTTCGCAGGCGAAGGTGAACTGGCAGGCCAGATGCCGATGGCGGTTCTGATAGACCACCCCGCAGATCGAGGACGGATAGAGGCCGCTCTTGACGCGGTTGAGAACCACTTGCGCTACGGCGGCCTGGCCCTCTTCGGGCTCACTGCGCGCTTCGAAGTAGACCGCCTCCGCAAGGCAGCGCTGCTCCTTGCTCAGGTTGTCCGGGTCGATGAGGTCCGCATAGCGAGGCTGCGATGGTTCGTCGGCCTTGGGCACGAGGCTTGTGCCGAAGCCGCTCTTGTCGAGCCGTGGCGAGACAGGCGCGGCGGCGATCTCGATGGGGGTCGCTTCCATCGGGGCCGGAGTCGTCGACGAGAGAGTGATCGCGCGCTTCACCATCGGCGTGGTGAGGCTCGCGGCAGCCCCTGTCGAACCCGCTGCCGCCGCTGCGGGCGATTGCACGGAGATGGTCTGGCGCGTGGTGGTGAACTCGGGAGCCTCCCAAGGCTCGAAGCCCTGCTCCATCTCAGGTGTTTCGAGCTGCCCCTCCATGAGGACGGTGGGCGGCAGGAGACGCTCGTCCTGGCCGAAGAGAAGACGGGAGCCGCCGACCTGCGCGAGATCCGGTCGCAATTGGCTTGCGCGCAGCGACAGGGTGATGTGCGGGGCGACGAGCGGATCGCCCTTCCCTGTCCTGACGACGACCGGATCAGCGACCGCGCCAACCTTGCGATCCGACTTGGGAAGCATCCCATTCAGCATGTGGTCGGGCAGATCGTAGCGCGGCACGAATCTCAGGACGTCGCGCTCGAGATCCAATCTTCCACCGGCGATGGAGGTGGTGATGGGCGGCACGAGAGCCGTCTGCGTCAGGCGAGCCAGGGATCCGCGCGGCGCGAAGCTCACACCGGCCTGCGGGTCGTTGCTGGCGGCAGCGGTGAACGAGATCAGAAGGCCGGTCGCCAGCGCCCAGGGCGCGGTGGTGGCGCAGATCCATTTCACCCGAGAGCGACGATTCCGAAGACGCACGCGAACACCCACTCAAACAGAAGGGAAGCATCGAACAGAAGGCTTCCATTGCTTATGGTTATCGCGGGTTAAGGTTGATGGGTGGTTAAGACAGAGCCTTAAACTGCTTGCGCCCCTGCGGCGGCCTGCCGCTTCTCGGCCATGCGCCGCAACGCGCTCCCTGTCTCCGGATCAGCGGGGAAGAACGCCTCGATGGCGAGTTCCGAGAGGGTCACGTCCACGGGCGTACCGAAGACCGTCGTCGTGCTGAAGAAAGTGAGCACGCCCTCCTCCGTCATCAGCTTCAGAGGCACGACGATGCTCGCATGATCGGCCTTCGAGGATGGCGAGCGCCTGGCGGCATCGGGGATCGGATAGGAGCGCAATTCCTCGATGAGCGCGGAGAGCACTGCATCGCCCGTTACGTTCACCTGATGATGCAGGCGTGCGATGAGATGATCGCGCCATTCCGAGAAATTCACGATGCGCCGCGCGAGGCCTGCCGGATGGATGCTCAGGCGCAGCACGTTGACCGGTGGGTTCAGCAGCGCGGGATCGACACCGTGCACAAGCGAGAACAGCGCATCGTTTGCGGCAACCAGCGACCAGTGCCTGTCGACCGCGAGCGCCGGAAACGGATCGTGCCCTTTCAGCACGAGACCGATGGCCTCGCGCATGCTCTGCAAGGCCGGATCGTCGAGGGAGCGTTCGGGATAGACCGGCGCGAAACCGGCGGAGGCGAGCATCACGTTGCGCTCGCGCAAGGGCATGTCGAGCTTTTCTGAGAGCAACTGCACCATCTCGCGGCTGGGCTGCGAACGGCCCGTTTCGAGAAAGCTCAGATGCCGGGTCGAGATCTCGGCTTCGAGAGCCAGATCCATCTGGCTCATACGCCGCCGCTGGCGCCACTCGCGCAGGTAATCGCCGAAATGCTGGACAGGATTGGTCGTTCTCATAGGCGGACCATAACGCGGGCCGAACGCCTGTTCCATGACCTTGGAGGTAAAGACAGCCAGGAGGCTGGTGCCCCTTGCGTTGAGTGGAGGGCGACGATATTCCCAATGTTATATAGTTAAGATTCATCAACCAACGTTACGCAGGGGAAGACCATGACCACACCAGCACTTTGGGGCAATCCGTTCGGCGTCAGCACGACCGCAGGCGAACAGTTCGCCATGGAAACCGCAACCTTCGCCGATGGCTCCTTCGTGGCCATTTGGACTGATACGAGTCAGACTGGCGCAGACACATCCGGAAACGCCATCCGTGGCCAGATTTTCAACGCGGACGGCAGCAAGAGAGGCGGCGAGTTCGTCGTCAACACCACGACCGATGGCGACCAGGAAAATGCTGTCATTACCGTTCTCAACGATGGGCGCTTCGTGGTCGCCTGGGCGGACGGCAGTGGCGCGGAGGATAAGGATGGTTCCGGAATCCGCGCCCGCATCTTCAATGCGGACGGCACGGCTTTCAACCGAACCGGCGCAGCAGGTGGCGACGCGGACTTTCAGGTCAATGTTACCACGCAGACTGGCTCGCAGAATGCGCCTTCAATCGCTGCTCTTGCGAATGGAGGATTCGTCGTCGCCTTCGAGGATAACAGCAACAGCTTCAGCAATTTCGATGTCAGGGCTCAGGCCTTCGATGCCCGAGGCTTCCAGTCCGGCGCAGAGGTTCTGGCCAATACGGCAAATGAGCGTCATCAGGCCACTCCAGCCGTCGTAGCGTCGGGAAATGGCTACACCGTGTTCTATCGATCGTACAGCGTAAACGACACACTCGTCTATGGCAGGAACTTCTACACGGATGGGCGAGAGCCGTCGGGCGAGTTTCTTGTTTCAAATGCACAGGTACTATCAGATGTTCCGAAGACGACAAAGCTTTCAGATGGCCGCTTCGTTGTCACTTGGTTGTCGGCTGAAGGCACCTCTACCGGAATAAGCTATTCCAGCAAGGCACAGATTTTTAACGCGGACGGAAGCAAGTCCGGTGCGGAGTTCAGCGTCTACGGCTCTGATGCACCGCTTCAAATTATCTCCGATGTGACTGCGCTGTCCAACGGAGGTTTCGCCGTCGTGCTCGTGTCGACGACAGAAACAGATCCGAGCAAGTTCGGCAAAATGGATGTCGGAGTGGCCTTCTTCGATGCCGATGGCAACAGGACCAGCAGCAATACCAAGATCGCCGGTCCAATCGACATTGATCTCTTTGCGACTCTCGACATCTCAACCTTCGCAGACGGTCGGATCGTTGTGACCTCACCATTGTTCAATGGTATCAGCGATTACGCTGTGATTGGCCAGATCGTGGATGGCCGCACGGTAGGTGTTTCCGTCCCTGGCAGCGCTGGCAACGATGACTACTACGGATCAGCCTTCAACGACACGCTGAGCGGTGCCGCCGGCAACGACACGCTCAGGGGCGAAGCCGGCAACGACATTCTCGATGGCGGCGCCGGCATCGACACGATGACCGGCGGCCTCGGCAACGATACCTACCACGTCGATAGCGCTGGCGATCAGGTGACGGAACTCGCCGGCGGCGGCACCGATACGGTCATCGCCTCCATCAGCTATGCTCTCGGCGCCGAACTGGAAAATCTCACCGGTTTCGGATCGTCCGCGCTCCGCTTCACCGGCAATGGCCTAGCCAATGCGCTCACCGGCGCTGACGGCAAGGACCGGCTCGATGGCGGACTCGGCAACGACACGTTGTCAGGCGGCTACGGCAATGACGTGCTTGTCGGCGGCAAGGGCAAGGACGCATTTGTGTTTGCCGGAAAGCTCGGCACGCACAAGACGGACCGCAAGGTGAACTTCGACACGATCAGCGACTTCAAGCTCAAGGAGGACAAGATCCACCTGGAGAACGCGATCTTCACCAAGCTGAAGAAGACAGGCAAGCTGAACAAGAAGTTCTTCTCCATCGACAAGGCGCAGGACCGCAACGACCACATCGTCTACAACAAGAAGACCGGCGTCCTGTCCTATGACGCAGACGGCTCGGGCGGCAAGAAGGCGGTGGAGTTCGCCAAGGTGAAGAAGAACCTGAACCTCAAATATTCCGACTTCCTCGTCATCTAAAGACGGGCACATCATCTCAGGTTGATCTCAAGAGACAAACGGCAGGCTGCTTCTCAGGAGCGGCCCGTTTCTCATGATCATCACTCATCGTTACCTGACACGTAATCGACTGCCTTCTCCATCTACACGATCCTTCGAGCCGGTTGGATGACCGACCGCGCTTTGAAAGGAACCTGCCATGACGACGATCCACCCCTCCCCGCTTCTTCGCCAGGCCCTGCTGGCGGACGCCACCACGAGCGGTGCGTTCGGGCTGCTGATGCTGCTTGCTGCCGGGCCATTGAGCCAGCTGCTCGGCTTGCCGGAGATGCTGCTGCGCATCGCGGGTGCGGTTCTGTTGCCTTACATGGCGCTGCTTGCGTGGCTTGGACTGCGCGAGCAGATGCACAGGGGCCTCGTGTGGGCCGTAATCGCCGGCAACATTCTTTGGGTAGCCGACAGCCTGCTGCTTCTCATCAGCGGATGGGTCTCGCCCACGAGCGCAGGTTATGCCTTCGTGATCATGCAGGCGCTTGTCGTGCTGATGTATGCGGAGTTTCAGATCGTAGGCCTGCGTCGATCAAATGCTGCAGCGATCTAAGACATTGCCTTCACGACACGGACAAACGCGTCATCCTGGGCCGCTGAGCAAAACCCGGGATCGCATGAGAAGAATGGCACGGGAACCCTCCTCCCCCTTGTGGGGAGGAGTTGGAGGTGGGGGTCGGCGTTACGCTGGTCCAGTTCAGCGCTCGCACCCCCACCCTGACCCTCCCCACAAGGGGGAGGGAAACACGCGCCCCGTTTTAGAACGATCCAGCTCGGCTGACGCCGTTCGAGACGACGCCGTAACGTGAGAAGTGTCGAAGAGCTTACGGAACTACCTGTCCCTGCCGTTGAACGGGGTAGGCTTCACCTCGGAGAACTCCACCGTGTCCAGGCATCGCACATTGATGGCGGCCATCGGCTCGCCGCCCGGCTGCTGCCCCTCGCCGAAGGTTGCCGTGCCGCACGAAGCGCAGAAGCGATGGCGGATGGTGTGCGTGTTGAAGGTGTAGGTGGACAGGTGCTCCTCGCCGCGGAGCACGTTCAATGCGCTGCGCGGCGCGAAGGTGAGCACATAGCCTTTCTTGCGGCAGATGGAGCAATTGCACTCGATGATCTGGGAAAGGTCGGTCTCGACCTCGAATGCCACCTTGCCGCAATGGCATGATCCCTTGTGCAGCGCCATATCCGTCCCCCGCGTTTACAACGCCGTCATCAGCGTCACGATGAGCCCCGCGCCGATCACCGCGACGAAGCGGTCGCCCATGGTGAGCGGCTCGGTCTTACCTTGAGCCGCCAATTGGCCGATGACAAGATCGATGACGAGCGACACCGCGAAGGGCCATGCAGCCGGCGGCACGGCCAGCTGCTGCCACTCGGGCCTGCTTCGAACGACGAAACCGATGACGATGCCGGAAACCAGCACCGCCCCGATGTAGAGAAGCTTCACGCGCGACAAGGCCATCATGCCTGGCTCGCTGCTTTGTTGCCGAGCGCGGCCTGCGCTGCCGCGAGGCGCGCGATCGGCACGCGATACGGCGAGCAGGACACGTAATCCAATCCTGTCTGCTGACAGAAATGGATCGAGGCCGGATCACCGCCATGTTCGCCGCAGATCCCGAGCTTGATGTTGCTGCGGGTTTTCTTGCCGCGTTCGACGGCGAGCTTGATCAGCTCGCCCACGCCTTCCTGGTCGATGGTCACGAACGGGTCGGCGGGCAGCAGGCCCTTCTGGGTATACGGACCGAGGAAAGACGCAGCATCGTCACGCGAGATGCCGAGCGTGGTCTGCGTGAGGTCGTTGGTGCCGAAGGAGAAGAACTCCGCCGATTCCGCGATCTCGCCCGCGCGCAACGCCGCACGCGGCAGCTCGATCATCGTGCCGACCTGATATTCGACCGCCACTCCGCTTTCCTTCGCCACGGCCTCGGCCATGGCGACGATGCGCTCCTTCACAAGGTCGAGTTCCGGCTTCGTCATGACGAGCGGCACCATGACCTCCGGCACGACGGGCTTGCCCGTCGCACGTCCCGCTTCCACGGCCGCCTCGAAGATTGCGCGCGCCTGCATCTCGGCGATCTCGGGATAGGCTACGGCAAGACGGCAGCCGCGGAAGCCGAGCATCGGATTGAACTCGTGCAGCTCGCGGGCGCGGTGCCTCAACTTGTCGGCGGAAGTGTTCATCGACTTCGCCACTTCCTCCATCTCCGCATCCGTATGCGGCAGGAATTCGTGCAGCGGCGGATCGAGCAGGCGGATCGTGACCGGCAGACCGCTCATGATCGTGAACAGCTCCACGAAGTCCTTGCGCTGCATGGGCAGAAGCTTGCTGAGAGCAGCGCGGCGTCCGGCTTCGTCGTCGGAGAGGATCATCTCGCGCACCGCCACGATGCGGTCGCCTTCGAAGAACATGTGCTCCGTGCGGCACAGGCCGATGCCTTCCGCGCCGAAGGTGCGGGCGGTCTTGGCATCAAGCGGCGTTTCCGCATTGGCGCGCACCTTCATGTGGCGCACCTTGTCGGCCCAGCCCATGAGGGTTGCGAACTCGCCGGAGAGCTCCGGCTCCAGCATCTTCACCTGACCGAGCAGCACCTGACCGTTCGAGCCGTCGATGGTGAGCACGTCGCCCTTGTTCAGCGTCTGCCCTGCCACCGTCATGGTCTGCTTGGCGTAGTCCACGCGGATCGAGCCAGCGCCGGAGACACAGGGCTTGCCCATGCCGCGCGCCACGACGGCTGCGTGCGAGGTCATGCCGCCGCGGGTGGTGAGAATGCCTTCGGCGGCATGCATGCCGTGAATGTCTTCCGGCGAGGTTTCGACACGCACGAGAATGACCTTGCGGCCTGCCTTCTTCGCAGCTTCAGCATCGTCCGAATTGAACACGATCTCGCCCGAAGCGGCGCCTGGAGAAGCGGGAAGGCCCGATGCGAGAATCTTGCGCTCGGCCTTGGGATCGATGGTCGGATGTAGCAGCTGATCGAGCGCCGCAGGTTCGACGCGGGTGATCGCCTCTTCCTGCGTGATCAGGCCTTCGGAGGCCAGCTCCACCGCGATGCGGAGCGCAGCCTTCGCGGTGCGCTTGCCGTTGCGGGTCTGGAGCATCCAGAGCTTGCCCTTCTCCACCGTGAATTCCATGTCCTGCATGTCACGGTAGTGCTTCTCGAGAATGCCGTAGATGCGCACCAGCTCGGCATAGGCCTGCGGCATCGCGTTTTCCATGGAAGGCTTGTCGGAACCGGAGGCGATGCGGGCCGCTTCCGTGATGTCCTGCGGCGTGCGGATGCCGGCCACCACATCCTCGCCCTGCGCATTGATGAGGAACTCGCCGTAGAGCTCCTTCTCGCCGGTGGATGGATTGCGGGTGAAGGCGACGCCGGTGGCGGAGGTCTCGCCCATGTTGCCGAATACCATGGCCTGCACGTTCACCGCCGTGCCCCAGCTGGCAGGGATGGCATGCAGTTCGCGGTACTTGATAGCGCGGCTGTTCATCCAGGAACCGAACACGGCGCCGATGGCGCCCCAGAGCTGCTCCTGCGGGTCCTGCGGGAACGGCTTGCCGAGCTCCTTCTCGACCAGCGCCTTGTAGCGCGGGAGAATGGCCTTCCAGTCTTCAGCCGTCATGTCCGTGTCGAGGGTGTAGCCCTTGCGGTCCTTGTACTCGTCGAGCACTTCCTCGAAGTGATGGTGGCCGATATCGAGCACCACGTTGGAATACATGGTGATGAAGCGGCGGTAGGAATCATAGGCGAAGCGCTCGTCGCCCGCGCCCTTGGCGAGCGCCTCGACGGTTACGTCGTTGAGGCCGAGATTGAGCACCGTGTCCATCATGCCCGGCATCGATGCGCGCGCGCCGGAGCGGACGGAAACGAGCAGCGGATTGGCGGCATCGCCGAAGGTGCGGCCCGTGAGCTTGCCCACGAAGTCCAGAGCGTTCTCGACCTGGCTTTTAAGCTCCTGCGGATAGGAACGGCCATGGTCATAGTAATAGGTGCAGACTTCCGTGGTGATGGTGAAGCCCGGGGGGACCGGCAATCCCAGATTGGACATCTCGGCGAGGTTCGCCCCCTTGCCCCCAAGCAGGTTCTTCATTCCCGCCTGGCCTTCGGCCTTGCCGTCTCCGAAGGTATATACCCACTGCGTCATCGCTAGATCCCTTGGCTCGTCACACGCCCTGCTGCAGCGCAGGTTTTGGCTTGAAACATCTAGTGCCCAAACGCAAGCTGAACAGCCAAGGTTCCTTTGTTGCATATGAGGGCTCAATGGAGGTCAATCTAGGGGAGATCTCCTCGCCAAGAACATCATTCTGCAAATAAAAATGGCCGGGACATGCCCGGCCATTTTTGAAGCTCTGCAATTGAATATCAGACGCGATAGCGCCCATTGCGCTTCACATAGACCGTGGCGCCGACGGGAACGCGCTCGTAGAGATCGACGATATCCTCGTTGAGCATGCGTACGCAGCCGGAAGAGACCTGCTCGCCGATGCTCCAGGGCTCGTTGGTGCCGTGGATGCGGAAGAGAGTGTCTGCGCCATTCTGGTGAAGATACAGCGCGCGCGCGCCGAGCGGGTTGTCGAGCCCGGCCTCGCGGTGCTCCGGCAGGTCGGGGTTGATGCCCTTCATGGTCTTGGTGGGGCGCCAGGACGGCCATACGCCCTTGCGGCCGACGGAGGCCACGCCCTTCCAGGAGAAGCCCTGCTTGCCGACGCCGACGCCGTAGCGAATCGCTTTCTTGTCGGGCTGGATGAGATAGAGCATGCGCTCGTCGATATCGACCACGATGGAGCCAGGCTTTTCGGGCCCATCGTAGTTCACGGTCTGCTTGGCGTATTTCGCATCCATGAGCCGGCGGTCGACGAGCGGAACGTCGAACGGCTTGTCGGGCATGGAGCCGATATACCACGCCGCATCGTCAGTTGCCGCGGCCTGGACGGGCGCGGGCTGCTGGGCGGTTTGGCAGGCGGAGAGGGAGGCGCTGAGGACAGCGCCGAGAAGCAGGCGTCGGAACATGGTGAGTCTACCGAAAAGGTGTTGCCGACTACCTAGGCCTCTGAGGGGCCTTTGGCTGTGCCCCTCATGCAACACCTTAATGGGAATTAACTCTACTATCCCTCAATCCGGGAGAAATCGGCCACCGTACGGGTCGCCTCACGGATGCTGTTGAGCAGGCGCAAGCGGTTGGCGCGAAGGGCCGGATCCTCGGCATTCACGGTTACCTTGTCGAAGAACGCGTCCACAGGCTGGCGCAGGCGGGACAAAGCGCGCATCGCACCCTCGAAATCCTCGTTGGCGACAGCGGCAGCCGCCTCTTCCCGCGCCTGGTGGAGAACCACCGCAAGCGCCTTCTCCTCGATCTGTCCCTGATCGTTCACGATCTGGAGATCGGGAGCTTCATTGTAGGTGCGCCCGTCCTTCTTCTCCTCGATGCGCAGAATGTTGGCCGCGCGGCGATAGCCGGCGAGCAGATTCGCCCCGTCCTCCGTATCGAGGAAGCGGCCCAGCGCCTCCACGCGGCGGACGACCATGAGCAGGTCATCCTGGCCTTCGAGCGCGAACACGGCATCGATGAGATCGTGGCGCGCGCCCTGATCGCGGAGATAGACCTTCAGACGATCGGCGAAGAAGGAGAGGAGGTCAGCAACCAACCCTCTATTGCCGAATGCCTCTCGTGCATCATCCAGTACGATTGCCTTGGTTCCACCTGCGAGCTTTTCTGCGAACGCTTCAAGCTCCTCACTGCCCATCTTCTCAGCTATGGTTTCCATGTCCGAGAGTTCATCGGAGCGAGTGCGAAGGTATTTTGCAAAATCGTGCATGGCGCTCGCATGGAAACTCGGCTCCGAGACAGACAACTTCATATTGTTCTCGAGCACCAACCTGATCACGCCCAACGCAGCACGACGCAACGCATAGGGATCCTTCGACCCCGTCGGCTTCTCGTCGATAGCCCAGAAGCCGACGAGCGTGTCGATCTTGTCGGCGAGCGCCACGGCCACCGACACCGGATCGGTCGGCACGCGGTCGGAGGGCCCAAGCGGCTTGTAGTGTTCTTCGATGGCAGCGGCGACGGATGGGTTCTCGCCCTGCAGCGTCGCGTAGTAGCGGCCCATCAGGCCCTGCAGCTCGGGGAACTCGCCGACCATTTCGGTGACGAGATCGGCCTTGGCGAGACGCGCGGCGCGCTCGGCCATTGCGGGGTCTGCGCCGACGATGGGTGCAAGCTCCTTGGCAAGCGCCGCGATGCGCTCCACACGCTCGAACTGCGTGCCGAGTTTTTCGTGGAACACGATGCTCTTCAGCTTTTCGAGACGATCCTCCAGCTTCACGCCCTGGTCCGTCTTCCAGAAGAAATTCGCGTCGGAGAGGCGGGCGCGCACCACGCGCTCATTGCCGCCGACGATGGTCTTGCCGCCATCGCTGGCGATGAGGTTCGACGTGAGCAGGAACTTGTTGGCGAGCTTGCCGGTCGCAGGATCGCGCAGCACGAAGCATTTCTGGTTCGCGCGGATGGTAGTGCGGATCACTTCGGGCGGAATGTCGAGGAAGGCTTCATCGAACGAGCCCATGAGCACCACGGGCCATTCCACGAGTCCGGCGACTTCTTCGAGCAGGCCTTCGTCCTCGACGAGTTCGAGGCCCTGCGCGAAGGCGAGATCCTTCGCATCGTGCAGGATCATGTCCTTGCGGCGATCCGCATCGAGCACGACCTTCGCGCGCTCGAGAGCCGGGACGTAATCGTCGAAACGCTTCACGCGGATTTCACCCGGCGCGAGGAAACGGTGGCCATAGGTGACATCGCCCGAGGTGATGCCGTCGACCTCGAAGCGCACCACTTCCGGATCTTCCGTCTCGGGTCCGAAGGTGCAGAGGATCGATTGCAGCGGACGCACCCAGCGCAAGCTGCCGGCTTCAGCCGAAGCCGCGCCCCAACGCATGGATTTCGGCCAGGGGAAATTCTTGATGATCTGCGGCAGGATCTCAGCCAGCACATCCGTGGTGGCGCGGCCGGGCTTCTCGATGATAGCGACGTAGAACTCGCCCTTCTTCGGATCGCTCTCGATCTTCGCCTGGTCGAGCGAAGCGAGCCCCGCCCCTTTCAGGAAGCCCTGGATCGCCGCGTCGGGCGAACCCACGCGCGGCCCTTTTCGCTCCTCGCGCACATCCTGGCCCTTGATGGGCAGGCCCATGATGGTGAGCGCGAGACGGCGCGGCGTGGCGAAGGCCTGCGCTCCCTCGTAGAGGAAGCCGCGCTCCACCAGCGCATCGGTCACAAGCTTCTTCAAATCCTCCGCCGCACGGCGCTGCATGCGGGCGGGGATTTCTTCGGAAAAGAGTTCAAGGAGAAGATCGGGCATGGGAGATATGAAACTTACGTGTTGAGGGAACGGGTGAGCGCGCGGTGCTTAAGCAGCCACGCCCCCGCCCTCGGTCTTCAGCCATGCCGCGCCGCAGGCTTTCGCCAGTTCGCGGACGCGCAGGATGTAGCTCTGGCGCTCGGTGACCGAAATCACGCCGCGCGCATCGAGCAGGTTGAACATGTGGCTGGCCTTGATGCACTGGTCGTAGGCCGGCAGTGCCATGAGATGGCGGCTGTCGTTGGAGCCGTCCTTCGGCTCGCCCGCTTCGAGATATTTGCGGCAGGCGGCTTCCGCGTCGCGGAAGTGGCGGAAGAGCATTTCCGTGTCGGCGTATTCGAAGTTGTGACGCGAATATTCCTGCTCGGCCTGCAGGAATACATCGCCGTAGGTGACCTTCCGGTCGCCGTCCTGGCCGTTGAAGTTGAGATCGTAGATCGACTCCACGCCCTGCAGATACATGGCAAGGCGCTCGAGGCCGTAGGTCAGCTCGCCCGCAACCGGCGAGCACTCGAAACCCGCTACCTGCTGGAAGTAGGTGAACTGCGAGACTTCCATGCCGTCGCACCAGCATTCCCAACCGAGGCCCCAGGCGCCCAGCGTCGGGCTCTCCCAATCGTCCTCGACGAAACGGATGTCGTGCAGGGAGGTGTCGATGCCGATGGCCTTCAGCGAACCGAGATAGAGCTCCTGCAAGTTCGGGGGGTTCGGCTTCAGGATCACCTGGAACTGGTAATAATGCTGAAGGCGATTGGGGTTCTCGCCGTAGCGGCCGTCCTTGGGGCGGCGGGAGGGCTGCACATAGGCTGCACGCCAAGGCTTGGGACCCAGAGCCCGCAATGTCGTCGCCGGGTGGAAGGTGCCTGCGCCCATTTCCATGTCATAGGGCTGCAGGATGACGCAGCCTTGTTCAGCCCAATAGCGCTGGAGCGTGAGGATCAGGCCCTGGAAAGAGCGCGCAGGATTCATGTGCGCGGGTTCGCTGGTCATGAGAGCGTCCGGTCTTTGAAAATCTTGAGCGAACCCTTGGGATGATGGGGGCTTCAAGTCAAGCGCCGCACATATTCCCCTCCCCCTTGTGGGGAAGGGTTAGGGGTGGGGGTGCAAGTGCCACGCTGGTCCAGTTCAGCGCCAGCACCCCCACCTCCCACTCCTCCCCACAAGGGGTAGGAGGGCTACCAGCGCCACCATAAGGGCGGAATTGCCTAGAGCCCCAACCGTGCCCAGGCCGCCCGCTCCTCAAGGGTTCCCACCACTTCCGCCGGGTCGATGAGGCCGCCCCCGGTCACGGCACGGCGGCCGATGAGGCGGGCGAGCAGCGGCGGGCGGGCAGGCTCGATCATGCGGAACTTCACATCCTCGCCGAAGCGCTGCCGCAGAACGGAGCGGACATCGCCGAGCCCGTCGATGAGCCCGAGATCCAGCGCCTCAGCGCCGACCCAGAAGGCTCCTGAAAAGAGATCCTCATAGGAATCGTTGAGCTTCTCGCCCCGTCGGGTCTTCACGAGATCGACGAAAACCTCGTGGATCTTGCGCTGAAGGCCCTTGAGGCGTGCGACGTCCTCCGGGTTTTCTGGCCTGAACGGATCGAGCATGGCCTTGTTCTCGCCCGCCGTGTGTACGCGCCGCTCCACGCCGATGCGGGCGATCAATTCCTGGAAGCCGAAGCTCGCGGAAACCACGCCAATGGAGCCCACGATGGAGGCAGGATCAGCATAAATCTCATCCGCCGCGCAGGCGATCATGTAGCCGCCCGAGGCCGCCGCATCCTCCACGAAGGCGAGAACCGGGATCTTTTTCTCCTCGGCCAAGCTTCGGATGCGCTTGAAAATCAGGTGAGACTGGGCTGCCGATCCGCCGGGGGAATTGATGACGATGGCCACTGCCTTCGCACCAGGCACGGAGAAGGCCCGCTCCAGCATCGAGGCTACATTTGCCATGGCCAGCCCCGAACGGAACGGCATGACGGCCCCGATGGCGCCTGACAGGCGCAGCACCGGCACGATGGGGTGAGAATAGCTACGGTACCGGCTGGGCAGGAGAAACTGAAGACGGGCCGGAAGCAGGGAGGAGAAAGATGTCTGAGCCATGGCCTTTATGTAGTGCGTGCGGTGCAGCTTCCCAAGATGAACGTACCGTTAGGGAAAGTTTCGGCCTTCGTTCAGTTAAGTCCGTTTAAAGATTCAGCATGGATAATATCCAGGCACATGCCGCTCATGGTCCAAGCCATTGCGGCTCAGGAGAAATTGACATGCGCAAGCTGCTTATCGGTCTTCTCGGCTTTGCCACCCTTGGCTTTGGTGCCCTTTCGGCTCCGCAGGCCGAGGCTCAGCCCTATTACGGGTACCGTCCGGTTGTGGAATACCGCTCCGGCCCGGTCCTCGTGCGCCATGATCGCGGGCGCCCGCACTATGGCCGCCGCGTCTACCGCCCTGCCCCGGCCTATCGTCCGGTTCCCGTAGCCCGCCGCTGCTGGGTCGAGCCCCGCAGGGTCTGGAACGGCTACCGCTGGGTTCGCCGCGGGGTTGAGGTCTGCCGCACGGTTCGCCGGCCCGGCTACCGCTGGTAATGACCGAAAAGGGCGCCTGAGGCGCCCTTTTTCATAAGGCGGGCTCTTCTTCTTTCCTCAAGCCTGTGAAAAGCTGTTCGAAGTTCGGCACACGCAGAACCTCCTCCAGCCCATCTGCTCCCTCCTCAAGAAAAGCGACCTCTGGCTCGGCGCTTGGCCCATCTGTCCGGTAATCGAGGCACAGGAAGCAGTCCCATCCATGCCGGGCAAGGACGATCAGTAGGTCGGCATTGGGAAAGCGGCTACGGAAGGATGAATCGTCATCTCCGTAGTCGACCATGTCCGAGAGCTCTCCCAGTGTCTCCAGTTTATGGACCGGATGGATGTCCCCATCGAGAATGACGCAGTGCCAATCGTCGAAAACCGGACGCGGATCAGGCGTCTTCGCGTAGAACCGGTAGCTCGTGTAACCGCCATTGCGATTTCGATACAAAGCCTTCAAGAGCTTAGGAAGGCTAACTCCCAACCGGCCCTCGGTTTCGGCAATGAGCTCATCCACCCTCGTGGCCGCACCCTCTTCTTTTTGGGACCAGTGCAGGCTCTCATGCCAGAATGAGCCGGTGGTTGGAGCAACGCTCGAAAGAGAGAGTTTATCTCCTTCCATACAGCCCCCTTTCTTGTCCAAACGCCTTGCCCGTTTTGAGCCAACCCGCGCTTATACAAATTATATATCATTATATCTGAATCCGAAATAACCGCCGAAGATGGGTTAGTCGACGAGGAGTGCCTCTCCCCGGTGCAGGGCTTCGGCATCAGAGTTGAAACGGCCATCCGGCCCATGGAGCACGACAGGCGGCAGAATACGCAAAGGCGCTCGGCTGCCCTTAACGCCGGATAGCAGAATACGAATTGCTGGCTGGTCGATGGCGGGATGGACAAAGCGAATTGCAATTCCCCCCATGCTCTTCCCTACAACGGCAACACAATCTGCCAGCCGGTCGGCCCGATGGATCAGGACGAGCTTCCCCCTGGGCTTGAGCAGGCTCAGGCATATCTTGAGCCATGCTTCGAGCCCTCCCGCCGGAAGAGCATGAGCAGCCGCCCTGCCCCGATCCGGCGAGATTCGCGCCTGACCTTCTTCGAGAAAAGGAGGATTCGTCAGCACCAGATCGGCAGTTTCAGGGTTCAGCGCTGCCGCATGACGAGACTTCTTATCGAGAAGATCGGCTACGAAGATGTCGGCCTCGACCCCGTTCGCCCTGCAGTTCCGCCTGCATAGCTCGGCCAGATCCACATCCCGTTCAACGAAGCCTAGGCGCATCTCCTTCTCCCGAGCGGCCACCATGAGCCCGACCGCGCCGGTGGCGGCTCCCACATCGAGCACCCTGTCCCCAGCTTTCGCGGGCGCGCTTGCTGCCAGAAGCACGGCATCCGTGCCGGCCCGATGCCCCTTGGCGGGCTGAATCAGGGTGACTCGGCCTCCCAGCAAACAATCTTCCGTGATCTCACTCATCGCGCAGCTCGCCTGCGAGACCGGCCTCGCGAATGAGCTGGCGGGCTTCCTCCACTTCGTCATCGGGCACCAGAAGCCGCCGGGGAAAGGCGCCGATCATTCCCTCGATGGAGCTGACATGCATATCTGCCACCAGCACATGGATATTGGCGTTCTCCAATAAGGATTGTAGGAAACCGATCAGAACGAGATCGTTGGTTCGGACGTTTTCGACCATCGGCAGGCTACCTTCCTCTGCGGCAAGCGTTTGCATTGCAGCATGGAAAGTGCCATGCCACATGAATGAATATTCCTACCGGCCATCACAGCCGGCAACCCGGGTTTCAACACGTGGGCGTCGTCGTTCCCTTCGAAGAGAAGCATCCCGAGAAGAATGCGAGCATCGAAAAGCTCGTCTCCCTTGTGGCCGCCGACATGGATCGGGTCAATGCGATGATCCTGTCGCGGACCGGTTCCGAGGTCACCATGATCCCGGAGGTGGCGAACCACCTCATCTCATCGGGCGGCAAACGGCTACGCCCCATGCTGACGCTGGCGACCGCCGGCCTCTCCGAATACGAGGGCGACGGGCATGTGAAGCTCGCCGCCGCCGTCGAATTCATGCACACGGCCACTCTCCTCCACGACGACGTCGTGGACGAAAGCGACATGCGCCGGGGCAAGATCGCCGCCCGCATCAAGTGGGGCAACGAGGCGAGCGTGCTCGTGGGCGATTTCCTGCTCGGTCAGGCCTTCCGCATGATGGTGGAGGTGGGCTCGCTCCGCGCCCTCGACATCCTCTCCGCCGCCGCGACCGTGATCGCCGAAGGCGAGGTGATGCAGCTCGCCGCCGCCAAGAACACCGAAACCACGGAAGATGAATACCTCGCCGTGATCCGCGGCAAGACGGCGGAACTCTTCGCCGCCGCCTGTGAGGTCAGCCCCGTCATTGCCGGCCGTCCCAAGGCCGAGCAAGCCGCCTGCCGCTCCTACGGTATGAATCTCGGCATCGCCTTCCAGCTCATCGACGATGCCCTCGATTACGGCGGCAAGGCCGCGACACTGGGCAAGAACGTGGGCGACGATTTCCGTGAGGGTAAGATCACCCTCCCCGTCGTTCTCTCCTTCCGCCGCGGCTCGGCGGAGGAGCGCGCCTTCTGGAAGCGCGTGCTCGAACAGGGCGAGATCGAGGACGGCGATCTCGAACAGGCAATCAGCATCATGCGCCGCCACAAGTCCCTGGAGGACACGGTGGAGCGGGCACGCCACTACGGCTCCATGGCTCGTGATGCGCTCGCCCTCTTCCCCACGAGCCCCATGAAGCAGGCTTTGCTCGAGACGGTCGATTTCTGCATCGCCCGTGCATATTGAGCATAGCAGCGCTGTTCTTTTTACAGAACAAATCGGTTGACATAAAATCCCGCCGGTCTAAAACGGACTTGCCTTGAGGCCACTCGTCTCAAGGCCGCGGTGATTTGAGACGAGCAGCTTGCCCCGCGTGATCAAAGGCTAAAGCGCCACGAGCGGCTTCCGCCTCGTGGTTCACGAGGATCGATGGGCTATGACGCGACTGATGACTGCACTGCCATTCATGCCGATCTCACCGCCTTCTCGGCCCGAATACTGTCGTCGCCTCGACGCCTGATCTTCCTCATCCCAACCCGAACCACATGTCCGGCTTCAACTTGAAGCCCAGACGCACTTTGCCTGAAAGGTACTCCCATGTCCGTTTTCACCCGCCGCACCCTTTTGTCCGCGACCTTCGCGCTCGGTGCCCTTGCTGCCGCGACGCTGCCCGCCGCGGCCCAGCAGAAGAGCATCAAGGTCGGCGTCATGTCCGGGGCCGAAGAGGAGGTGGCGCAGGTCGTCAAGAAGGTGGCCGCCACCAAGGGCCTGAACGTCGAGCTCGTGCCCTTCTCCGATTATGCTCTCGTGAACGAGGCCCTGGACCGCAAGGATCTCGACGCCAACGCGTTCCAGCACAAGCCCTATCTCGATGCGCAGATCGCGGCGCGCGGCTACAAGATCGTGCCCGTCGGCTTCACCTTCGTGCAGCCCATCGGTCTCTATTCCAGCAAGGTGAAAGCCGTGGCCGACCTGCCCAAGGGCGCGAAGATCGGCATTCCGAACGATCCGAGCAACGGCGGCCGCGCCCTCAATCTTCTGGCGCAGGAAGGCGTGATCAAGATCAAGGAGGGCAAGGGCCTGTCGCCGAGCCTGCTCGACATCGCCGAGAACCCGAAGAACATTCAGTTCTCGGAGCTCGACGCCGCGCAGCTGCCCCGCGCCCTGCCCGATCTCGATGCCGCCGTGATCAACACCGACCACGCACTCAATGGCGGCCTCGACATCCGAAAGGACACGATCGCGGTGGAGAAGCGCGAGGGCAACCCTTATGCGAACTTCATCGCCGCCCGTCAGGGTGACGAGAACCGCGCGGAGATCAAGACCTTCGTGGAATCCTACCAATCGCCCGAAGTCGCGAAGTTCCTGGAAGAGCGCTTCAAGGGCGCCATCATTCCGGCCTGGTAAAAGCTGAAGCCGATTGAACGACGAAAAGCCGGATCGTCAGCAGTGACGGTCCGGCTTTCTGTTTGAACGACAGCTGCAGCGCGGACGCCTCGAAGAACGGGGCTAGTGCAGCTCCGTAGCCTCGACCCACCATTGCGGTCGATGATCCAGCACGAAACGAGCCGCCTTCGCGGCACTCGACGCATCGTCATAGAGCCCGAAAACCGTCGCCCCTGAGCCTGACATGCGCACCAGGCGGCAAGCCTCGGTGCACGATACCAGATCGAGCCCCTCTTCGATGATCGGCTGGACCTTGAGAGCAGGCGGCTGAAGATCGTTGCGGGTTGCTTCGAGGACTTGCAGAAGATCATTGCGGGACGTCGCCTCGGCAGAGGGATGACCGAGGCCTTGCAATTGTTGCCCCGGCTGCAGTCCGAGCGCCCTGAACACGGCCGGCGTTTCGACGGGCACGCGCGGATTGACCAGCACGGCGAAGAGCGGCGGCATCTGTAAGGCTGGGCCCAACTCTTCCCCGATGCCTCGCATCATGCGGGCTCGAGGCTCGAGACAGACGAGCACGTCCGCGCCTGTCAGCCGCGCCGCATCGCGAAGGGCAGGATGCGACAATGGCAAATCGTTGAGTTGCGCAAGCAGCCTCAAAGCCGCCGCCGCATCGGATGAGCCGCCGCCGATTCCGGCTGCGACCGGCAGGCGCTTGGTGAGATGAAACGTTCCGACCTTGAGGCCCTCCACGCGCTCCGCCAGAAGCCGCGCGGCTTTCATGACGAGATTATCCCCATCGTGTCCCGCCGACGCGGCGGTCGGCCCGCTGACCTGCAAGGACAGCCGGGGATCCGGGGTCAATTGGAGATCGTCGCTCACACCGGCGAAAGCGACGAGGCTTTCGAGCGCGTGATATCCATCCGCCCGACGCCCCAGAACATGAAGGCTCAGGTTGATCTTGGCGGGTGCACGGGTAGAAAGAGGCTGAGGCATGTTCCTTCCATGCCCGAGAGACGGATCGATGGGAAGGGTCTGGCCGCCAAACAAAATGGCCGGGCAAAACCCGGCCATTTCAGCAAAGCGTCGCTTGTCAGCCGCCGTTATGGGCGGCCGGTGCCGGTGAGGGAGCAGGTGCGCTCTCGGCGGCGGTCGGGTTCTTTTCCACCTCGTCGAGACCGTGATCGATCTTCCGGAGGATCTTGACCAGATCTTCGGGCTCGGGGTTCGAAGCCTTGGCGTGATCCCACTGGAACTTCGCCTCGAGCTTACGGCCCACCTTCCAATAGGCGTCGCCCAGGTGATCGTTGATCGTCGGATCGCCCGCCTTCAGCTCTACCGCCTTTTCGAGTTCGCGCACGGCGTCCTCGTAGCGGCCCATCCGATAATAGGCCCAGCCGAGGGAGTCGATGATCATGCCGTCGCGGGGCGCGAGCTCCACCGCCTTCGTGAGCATCTTGAAAGCTTCATCGATGTTCTCGTTCCGGTCGACCCAGGAATAGGCGAGATAGTTCATCACCTGCGCCTTGCCGGCCGGCAAGGTATCGGGCACCAGCTCCAGGGACTTCTTGAGATCTGCCTCGGCCTTGTCCCATTGCTTGGCGCGTTCATAGGACGTGCCGCGATAGAAGAAGAGGATCCAGTGGCCGCGCTGAGGCGTGCCCACAAGCTCAATGGCCTTGCCGTAGGTTTCGGCCGCTTCCGCGAACTTCTTGCGCGAGCGCTGCACATTGCCCAGCGCCATGACGACTTCCACGTCGTCCGGACGCTCTTTCATGAGCTTGTCGAGATAGGCCATGGCCTCCTCGCCGCGCTCCATCTGCTCGTAATTCTGGCCGATGGAGATGTCGGCGCTCGTGCGCACCGGCGAATCCTTCGGCACGCGGTTGAAGACCGCGTTAGCCTGATCGTACTGCTTCAGGCGCTCGTAGACGTCGCCCAGGGTGATCAGAGCCATCGGGTGATCCGGCTTCAGATCGAGACCGAGCTGGAGATAGATGGTGGCCGTCAGCTCGTCGCCCTGCGAATTACCCACCACGCCGAGACCGTAGAGGAGTTCGGCCGCGCCGTCCTGCGCATTGGTGACGAGCGGCATGAGGGGCTTGCCCTCTTCGAGCGCGGTCAAAGCGGCCTTCACGATGGGATGACGCGGCGCAAGCTCGTCGAAGGCCTTGTAGATGGCGATCGCCTCGTTCTTCTTGCCGCGCTTGGCAAGGAAGCGGCCATAGGCATCCACCACCTGGAGAGTGTTCTTCTCGCCCTCGTAGGCCGCCTTGAAGCGCTTCTCAGCCTCGGCGGGGTTGCCCACCACATCGGCGATCAGGGCCGCATGATATTCACGGAACTGCTTGAACGGATCGTTGCCCGGCGTGCCGCGCAGCTTGTCCGTGGTTGCCAGAGCCTGCTTGGCGTCCTTGGAACCGGCATAGGCCCAGGCGGTCAGCAGCGTCGCGGTGAGATCCGCCTGGCGGCTGCGCGCGCTCTTGGCAAGGCGAGAACGGGCATCGCCATATTTCTGCGCCTTCATGGAGCGGACCGCGAGGGCGAACTGGGCCAGATTGTTGGACGAATCACGGGCCGAGAGCCGCTCTGCCGCCCGATAGGCTTCCTGCATCGAGCCGCTGGCGAGGAACACCACGAAACCGCGCTCCAGAAGCTCCTGATTGCCCGGATCCTCCTGAATGGCTTCTCGGAAATAGAGCGAGGCGGCATGGGTGTCGCGGGCGGAACCGGCTACATAAGCTGAGAGGAAGTTGCCCTCCAGGCTCTGAGCGGGCCTCAGAGGCTCATTCGGATCTGGATTGTTCGCCAAGGCCGGCGAGGCCAGAAGGCCGGCCGCCATCAGGACGAATGCGGGCAAACCCTTGCGGGCTAAAGGCAATTTGAACGTGGGCACGAAGCGCGGCTCCAATCATCGCGACATCTCAAGGTGAGAACATAAGGAGATGTGCGCCAAATCAGGCCGGAGAATGGCGTTTCCCTGTTGCCGTCGCAAGGGGACAATTGCCGCTGGAGGCGTAAAAGCCTCGTGAGAGTGAAGGATTTCACGCCAAGGCCAAGGCGCCATCCGGGCCCAAAGCGTCATCTCGGACGGCGTCAGCTGATCCGGGATCGTCCGCAGGATATGGCACTATTCTCTTCACGCGATCCCGGGCTCTGCTGCGCAGCCCCGGGATAACAACCTTCCTTACATATTCACGTAGTTCGGTCCGCCGCCGCCTTCCGGCGTGGTCCAGTTGATGTTCTGGTTCGGATCCTTGATGTCGCAGGTCTTGCAATGGACGCAGTTCTGCGCGTTGATCTGGAACCGGGCACCGCCCTCGCCTTCCACCCATTCATAGACGCCAGCCGGGCAGTAGCGCTGCGAGGGGCCGCCGAAGACATCGTGTTCGGATGCCTTCTGCAGGCCCATATCCTTCACCTTGAGATGGACCGGCTGATCCTCCTCATGGTTGGTGTTGGACAGGAACACCGATGACAGCTTGTCGAAGGTGAGCACGCCGTCGGGGCGGTCGTACTTGATCGGCTTCACCTGGGAGAGCGGCAGCAGGCATTCGTGGTCCGGCTTGCCGTGCTTCATGGTGCCGAAGGGCGACCAGTTGAAGACTTCCGTCAGCCACATGTCGAGGCCGCCGAGCGCCACGCCCGCCGCCGTGCCGTATTTCGACCAGAGCGGCTTCACGTTGCGCACGCGCTTCAAGTCGTAACCGATGGGCGAAGAACGCCATGCATCCTCGTAGGATGAAACCTCGTCATTGGCGCGACCCGCCTGCAGCGCCTCGAACACATGGTCGGCGCAAAGCATGCCGGAGAGAACGGCGTTGTGGCTGCCCTTGATGCGCGGCACATTCACGAAGCCCGCCGAGTCGCCCACGAGGCAACCGCCCGGGAACGAGAGACGCGGCACCGATTGCCAGCCGCCCTCCATGATGGCGCGTGCGCCGTAGCCGATGCGCTTGGCGCCCTCGAACACGTCGCGCACCATCGGATGCGTCTTGAAGCGCTGGAACTCATCGAAGGGCGAGAGGGTCGGGTTCTTGTAGTTCAGATGCACCACGAAGCCGACGGACACGAGATTATCGTCAAAGTGGTAGAGCCAGGAGCCGCCGCCTGAATTGTTCGGCAGCGGCCAGCCCATGGAATGTCGCACGAGGCCCGGCTGGAACTTCTCGGGCTTCACCTGCCACAGCTCCTTGATGCCGATGCCGTATTTCTGGTGATCGCGGCCCTCGTTGAGGCCGAAGCGCTCCACCATCTGCTTGGTGAGCGAACCGCGCGCGCCCTCGCCGAAGATCGTGTACTTGGCGCGAAGCTCCATGCCGCGGGTGAAGTTGGCGTTGGGCTCGCCGTCGCGGCTGATGCCCATGTCGCCGGTGGCGACGCCCACGACCTTGCCGTCCTCGATCAACACTTCCGCCGCCGGGAAGCCCGGATAGATCTCGACGCCCAGTTCCTCCGCCTTGCGGCCGAGATAGCGGGCGACATTGCCGAGGGAGCCCACGAAGTTGCCGTGATTGTTCATGAGCTTGGGCATGAACACGTTGGGCAGCTTCACGCCGCCTGCATGGCCTAGATACATGAACTCGTCCGCCGTCACTTCCGTCTTGAGCGGACGGTCGGGATCGGTGCGCCATTCCGGCAGGAGGGCATCGAGGCCGATCGGATCGATCACCGCGCCGGAGAGAATGTGAGCGCCGACCTCGGACCCCTTCTCCACCACCACGACGGAGATGTCGGCGCCCTTCTCGGCCGCCTGCTGCTTGAGGCGGATGGCCGTCGCCAGACCCGCAGGGCCGGCACCGACGACCACGACGTCGAACTCCATGGATTCACGGGCGGGCAGATCGGACATGAGTTCTCTCTCCTGTACGCGACTTGAAAACCAGATCGTTTACATATGAACAATATGGCGAAGTTCTCAAGTGCAGCCTTCTTTGGAATTGTCCTAGCTTCATTAGACTTAAGCGGAAAGTTCCCTTTCAGCATAAGGTTATGCCGAAAGGCGATATATTCTCTTCTCTTCAAGAAGTTTGCAGGCTCCGTCCCAAGTTGTTCCTGTTGTCGATGGTGCTTAGAATGAACCGATGCAGGACCAAGCCTCCAAGCACGAAGCGTTTCATACGCTCTTCGATACGCCCATCGGCGTCTGCGGCCTCGCCTGGAACGGGCGTGGAATCATGGGCGTGCAATTGCCGGAGGATGACGCATCCAGGACGCGCGACCGCATCGCAAAGCGTTTTCCGGGAAGCTCGGAAGCTGCCCCGCCGGCCCATATTCGGGCCATCATCGACGATGTGATCGCCCTGCTGAAGGGCGAAGCGCGCGATCTGTCCCACATCCCCTTGGATATGGAAGGCGTGCCGGAGCTTCACCGGCGCGTCTACGAGGTTGCGTCAAGCATCCAGCCTGGACGGCTGCTGACCTATGGGGAAATCGCGTCCAAGGTCGGAATCAATAATGCCCGGCTGATCGGCCAGGCCCTGGGCAAGAACCCGTTTCCCATCATCGTCCCCTGCCACCGTGTCGTCGCGGCGGGCGGCAAGCTCGGCGGGTTCTCGGCCAATGGCGGTGGCCTGACCAAGCGCCGCCTGCTCGCCATCGAGAACGCCCGGCGAGACGACAGCCCGACGCTCTTCGACCTGATTTCCTGAGGCTGTCTCACAAAGATATGGCGCATGTTCCCTCCCCCTTGCGGGGAGGGATCGAGGGTGGGGGTCGCAAAGTCGAAGCGTTGCGTCTGCTCCAGTGAATACGACAGCTCTACAGCACATCCCCTCTCCCGGGTGGGAGAGGGGCAGGGGTGAGGGTGTACCCTGTCCGGGTCAGGCAGTCCCTCACCCGGAGCTGCGCTCCGACCTCCCCCACCCGGGAGAGGTCTTCCAGCGTCTCACTGGTTTGATGTCTCACCCAATCAGACCACCCCCACCTCTACCCCTCCCCGCAAGGGGGAGGGGAAGAGCGGCAGTGCTTTGTTAGCCCGCCCTCCACGACAAGGCCGGCCCTTCATATGCTGTGAGTTGTTCATCGGCCTCGGAATGCTTACATACATCCCATGCAGGATCTCCCCTCCGACCGCGATGCTTTGAAGGCGCTGCTCGACTTCCATGTCGAGGCGGGGGTGGATCTTGCCTTGGACGAAACCCCGCATAATCGCTTCGCGGAGCCCAAGGCCGAACCGGCTCGGGCCGGAGGCCCTGCCCAGCAGGCGCAGCCCGCCCGCGCCCCGGCATCTCCTGCCTCGTCTCCTTCGCCTCGCGCCCTGCCGAAGGTGGCCGCCAGCGCGCCGGATGAGGTCGCGAGCATGGCCCGCGAGCAGGCCCGGCATGCGCAGTCGCTGCAGGAGCTCGAAGCGATCCTGGCCGGTTTCGAAGGCTGCGCCCTGAAATTCTCCGCCAAGAACCTGGCCTTCGCCGATGGCAACCCGGAAGGCCGCGTCATGCTGATAGGCGAGGCTCCCGGCGCGGACGAGGACCGGATCGGCAAGCCCTTCATGGGCCGCTCGGGCCAGCTTCTCGACCGGATGCTCGCCACGATCGGCCTCGACCGATCCCAGGTCTATGTGGCCAACATCGTGCCGTGGCGTCCGCCGGGCAACCGCACGCCGACCCCACAGGAAATCGCGATCTGCAAGCCGTTCATCGCGCGGCAGATCGAACTGGCGAAACCGGAATTCATGCTGTGCCTCGGAGGCCCGGCCGCTCAGAATCTTCTCGGCCTGAAGGAGGGAATCCTCCGCACCCGTGGCCGCTGGTTCTCCTACAAGACCGAGGACGGGCGCGAGATCAGGGCGCTTCCGACCCTGCATCCGGCCTATCTTCTGCGCCAGCCTCTGCAGAAGCGTCTCGGCTGGCGCGATTTCATGGCCTTGCGCCGGGCGCTTGACGCCAAGGAATAAGCTCCTTCTGCCTGAGCCGGAACCCAGCTATATGCTCACGCCTTAAGTTCCTGCGGCGTTCGATGCCGCTGCTGGTAGGTGGATCATGCGCTGGGATAACTTTCGAACCTCGTCAAATGTGGAAGACCGTCGCGGCATGGGCATGGGCGGCGCAGGTGGTCTCGGCATCGGCACCGTTCTGATCCTCGGTCTTGTCGGCTGGGCGCTCGGGATCGATCCGCGCATCCTGATCGGCGGCGCGGAGATGATCGCAGGCGGCGGTTCGGGCTATCAGCAGCAGCAGGGCCAGCAAGGCACGCCACAGGACGAGATGGGCCGCTTCGCAGCAGCGGTTCTCGGCAACACGGAAGACGTCTGGAAAACGGTTCTGCCGCAGCAGGCGAACCGTGAATACCGTGAGCCGAAGCTCGTGCTGTTCTCTGGCGCGACACGCTCCGGCTGCGGCGGCGCGCAATCGGCCATGGGGCCGTTCTACTGCCCGCTCGACCAGACCGTTTACATCGATCTCTCCTTCTTCCAGGAAATGCAGCAGCGCTTCCGTGCGGGCGGCGACTTCGCCTATGCCTATGTGCTCGCGCACGAGGTCGGCCACCATGTGGAAAACGTGCTCGGCATCCTGCCGCGCGTGCAGCAGCGCCAGCAGGAGGTCAGCCGCTCCGAGGCGAACCAGCTTTCCGTGCGCGTCGAGCTGATGGCGGATTGCCTAGCGGGCGTGTGGGCGCATCATTCCAACCAGCGCTGGCAATCGCTCGAGCAGGGCGACATCGAGGAAGCGATCCGCGCCGCCGAAGCCATCGGCGACGACCGTCTGCAGAAACAATCCCAAGGCCGCGTGGTACCGGATTCATTCACCCACGGCTCCTCGGAGCAGCGCATGCGCTGGCTCACGACTGGCCTCAAGAGCGGCTCGGTGCAGTCCTGCGACACGTTCAGGGCGAGCAGGCTTTAAAACAGAGACGTCATTCCGGGGCTGCGAAAGCAGAACCCGGGACCGCATGACGAGAATGGCGCCCTCTCCTGAATACGATCCGGGATCGGCGCTACGCTCTGTCCGGGATGACGCGTGTGGTCGAACGAATGACTCTACGCTACAACCACATCGATCACGCGAGAGTTCTTTCATGCCCGGCATCGACGAAACGCTCACATTCATTCCGCTCAGCATCGCGGTGCTCACCGTATCCGACACGCGTTCTCTCGACGAGGACAAGTCAGGCGCGACGCTTGCCGAACGCATCGCGAAAGCCGGTCACACGCTTGAGGATCGCGCCATCGTGACGGACGATGTGGAAGCCATCCGCGCGAAGGTGAAAGGCTGGATCGAGAATCCCGCCATCGACGTGATCATCACCACAGGCGGCACGGGCTTTACAGGGCGCGACGTAACCCCGGAGGCCATCGAGCCGTTGTTCGAGAAGCGCATGGACGGCTTCTCCGCAATCTTCCATCGCATCTCCTACGACAAGATCGGCACCTCCACGATCCAATCGCGGGCGACGGCGGGCGTGGCGAACGCCACCTTCATCTTCGTGCTGCCGGGCTCACCCGGCGCGTGCAAGGATGCGTGGGACGGCATTCTCGTAAGCCAGCTCGATTACCGCTACCGCCCCTGCAATTTCGTGGAGATCATGCCGCGCCTCGACGAGCACCTGAAACGCGGGAAGCTGCAGGGCTGAATATTCAGCAAAAGCCTTATCCTGAGGAGCCGCGAAGCGGCGTCTCGAAGGACGAGGCTCAAGGCAGTGCTGCCGCCAGCCTTATCACCCGAACACCGGATCGCGCTCGATCCGGGCCGACAAACGCACGGGCGTACGCGCTTTCATTTCGTTGAGCAGCACACGGCGATGCACGAGATCGCCCGCGTGAACTTTCGAGCGCAAGAACATGCGCCGCATCAAGCCCGACATGCCGTCGCCGTGACGGCGGAACCGAGCAAGACCGCGCTCCGGCGGCGCCAGCGCCACGAACCGGTCGAGAACCCGGATCCAACCCTCCTGCGGAATGTCGCCGTCGTCGAGGCAGAGCAGCCACTCGCGGCGGGCGGCCTGCGCTCCGTCTGCCCAGGAAACGTCATCAGCCACGATCAGGGTGGCTCCTGCCGCGTCGGCCACTTTCACCAGCGTCTCGTCCTGTCCATGAGCCAGGATGACGGCATCGCCCACGAGCCCTGCCGCAACAGCGGGCACGAGGGCGCTCAAAGTGGCTGCCAGGGCCTCGGGCCCGGAGCTGACGCGGACGAGAACTGTGATCATGAGCCCTCTTATATCGCCTTCGGATGAAGCCGTCGCCAGCAACATGATCATAAGGCCACTTGATTTTGTTCCCGATTTGTTCTGTTCTAATAGTGTTCTTCACCGAGATTCGCCCGAGGCCGCCATGTCCATTCGTTTCAAGGACCAGCCTGCTCCTTCGAAACCTGTAAAGCGCTCGCCCATCGAGGCGGCGGAGGCCGCGCGGCGGCGCATGGACGATCCTGCTTACCGGGTGGAGATGGAGCGCAGGCGCGGTCGCGGCTCGATGGCGAATCCGAGCGGGCGCTACGAGCCCGCGCAGCGGGAGAGTTTCGATGACGGCTGGGACATCGAGGACGAGCTGCCTCCCCTGCCGACCGAGGTGATCGTCGAGAAGGCCCGCACGATCATCACGAAGAATGATTCGCCCGACATTCTCTTCGAGAGGTCCATCAACCCCTATCGCGGCTGCGAGCACGGCTGCTCCTATTGCTTCGCGCGGCCGACGCACGCCTATCAGGGGCTCTCCTCGGGCCTCGATTTCGAGACCAAGATCTTCGCCAAGCCCAATGCGGCAGAGCTCCTGGAAAAGGAGCTGCGGGCGCCGAGCTACCAGCCGGCCACCATCGCGCTCGGCGCGAACACGGATCCCTACCAGCCGGTGGAGCGAAAATTCCGCATCACGCGTTCGATCCTGGAAGTTCTGAACCGCGCCAACCACCCGGTCGGCATCGTGACGAAATCGGCGCTCGTCACCCGCGACATCGATATTCTGAGCCAGATGGCCGACAAGCATCTGGTGAAAGTGGCGATCTCGATCACGACGCTGGACCCGAGGCTCGCCCGCAAAATGGAGCCTCGCGCCGCCACGCCGACCAAACGTCTTGAAACCGTGCGCAAGCTCTCGGAGGCGGGCATACCGGTGAGCGTGCTGGTGGCTCCCATCATTCCGGCGATCAACGATCACGAGATCGAGGACATCCTGAAGGCCTCGCAGCAGGCCGGCGCGCAGGAAGCGGGCTATGTGCTTCTGCGTCTGCCGCACGACCTCAAGGACCTGATGCGCGACTGGCTGGTGGAGCACTACCCCGACAAGCTCAAGCACGTGTTCTCGCTGCTTCAGGAAGCGCGGGGCGGGAAGGATTATGACTCCGAGTGGAGCACGCGCCAATCGGGCGTCGGCCCCTATGCCTGGATGATCGGCCGCCGCTTCGAGACCGCCACGGAGCGGCTCGGCCTGAACAAGCGCAACCTGTCCCTGCGCAAGGACCTTTTCAAGGCCCCAGCGAAGGAGACAGGGCAGTTGTCGCTATTCTGATCGAAGAGCGTCATCCCGAACGGCGCAAGCCGAGCTGGGATCGCGTGACCAGCAGAACGCGCTTCTCTCCCCCTTTGCGGGGAGGGATTGAGGGCGGGGGTCGTAAAGTCGAAGCGCTGCACTTCATCCAGAAAGCCCAACAGTCCTACAGCCCCCTCTCCCGGGTGGGAGAGGGGCAGGGGTGAGGGACCGCCCTGTCCGGATCAGGCAGTCCCTCACCCGGAGCTGCGCTCCGACCTCTCCCACCCGGGAGAGGTCTTCCAGCGTCTCACTGGTTTGAGCGCTCACCCGGTCGGACCACCCCCACCCCTACCCCTCCCCGCAAGGGGGAGGGAACAGGCGCCTCACCCTGGGAGGTCCCTGATCGGCCCGGGTCCGCGATTCGAACGGTCGCATGGCATCATGTACGGATGACAAAGGCGCCCCTTGCCGCTTTGATCCGGCCCATGACCGCACCGATTCGCTCACCTAAGAAACCGGGCCTTGGCCTCGAATGCGAGCTTTCAGCCCGCGCGCAGGGCTATTCCTGCATCGTCGGCCTCGATGAGGTGGGGCGCGGCCCCCTGGCAGGCCCAGTGGTGTCGGCGGCGGTCGTGCTCGATCTCGACAACGCCCCACAAGGCCTTGCGGATTCGAAGGCGCTCTCCGCCCAGAAGCGCGAGGCGCTGTTTGCTGAAATCCTTGCGACGTCGAAAGTCGGCATCGCCTCGGTGTCCCATGCGGAGATCGACACCATCAATATCCGGCAGGCATCCCTGCTCGCCATGTGCCGCGCCATGGCCGCCCTTCCCTGCACGCCCGACATGGCGTTCGTGGACGGCAACGATCCGCCGCGCCTGCCCTGTGCGACGGAAGCCGTCATCAAGGGTGATTCGAGCATCGCCTCGATTGCTGCCGCTTCGATCGTGGCGAAAGTGGTGCGGGACCGGATGATGGCGCGCCTTTCCGAGGCTTATCCGGCTTATGGATTCGCGAGCAATGCGGGCTACAGCACGAAAGTGCATCTCCAGGTGCTCGCAGCCGATGGTCCATGCCCCTTCCATCGCCTGAGTTTCGCGCCTTTGAAACAAGGGTTACTGGACCTGTAACCAAACCTAACGCGCGTTAACCCAAAAAGCTCAATCTTTTCAATAAGTCGGCAAGTTTTGCCGACCCAAAATAGCACGTATTTTTTTTCGCTTTTAAACGCGTTCTTTACCCTAACGGACGATGATCCTGAATGTCAGTTGCGTAACCGGTGATCACCCATGGGTACCTCGCGTACCGGGGCTGCCGGCGCCGCCTCCCGGATTAGTGTCTCGCGTACCGGGCGGTCTGCGCCGGCTCCTCGGACGGGGCGTAAAACGCCCCTCTCCGTCGTCCAGCCGAAGTCTCTTCCTCTCAATGAGATCCTTCTCGGCGATTGCATCGCCAATCTCGAGAAGCTCCCGCCTGAGAGCGTGGACGTAGTCTTCGCGGATCCTCCGTACAATCTCCAGCTGGAGCAGGCGCTCACGCGCCCGGACCAGAGCCTCGTCGATGCTGTCGACGATGACTGGGACAAGTTCGCGAGCTTTGCCGATTACGACGCGTTCACCCGCGCGTGGCTCTCTGCCGTGCGCCGCGTGATGAAGAAGAACGCGACGCTGTGGGTGATCGGCTCCTATCACAACATCTTCCGCGTGGGCGCGGCCCTGCAGGATCTCGATTTCTGGATCCTCAACGACATCGTGTGGCGCAAGGCCAACCCGATGCCGAACTTCAAGGGACGCCGCTTCACGAACGCCCACGAGACCATGATCTGGGCCTCCCGCGGCGCGGATTCGAAGGGCTACACCTTCCATTACGACGCGCTGAAAGCCGGCAATGAAGACGTGCAGATGCGCTCGGACTGGTTCATTCCGATCTGCACCGGCGACGAACGTCTGAAAGACGAGAACGGCCGCAAGGTGCATCCGACGCAGAAGCCCGAAGCGCTTCTCGCCCGCGTGCTGCTCTCCTCGTCCAACCCGGGCGACGTGGTGCTCGATCCTTTCTTCGGCTCCGGCACCACCGGCGCCGTCGCGAAACTTCTCGGCCGCAACTTCATCGGGCTTGAGCGCGATCCGACCTATGCGAAGGCCGCGCGCAAGCGCATCGACGCGGTTGTCCCGCTCGATGATGCGTCGGTTTCCGCTCCGCCGGAAAAGCGCACGGAAGTACGCGTGCCGTTCCTCTCCCTCATCGAGGGCGGATACGTGAAGGCGGGCGAAACGCTGGTGGACGAACGCCGCCGCCACAAGGCGGTGGTGCGCGCCGACGGCACGCTGGCGTTAGGCCCCATCGTCGGCTCGATTCACAAGATCGGCGCGCTCACGCAGGGCTTCCCCTCCTGCAACGGCTGGACCTTCTGGAACGTGGAGCGGGACGGCAAGCTCATCTCCATCGACGAGTTCCGCACCAAGGTGCGCGCGGAGATGGCGGCGTAGCCTTCCAACAAATTTGCTTTTTGTCATGGCCGGGCTTGTCCCGGCCATCTTCGTTTGACTACCAATGCCCTCATCATGAGGAGGCGCGCAGCGCCATCTCGAAGGATGTTTCAGTGCACTCTGGAGCCTCCTTCGAGACGCGGACTGCGTCTGCTACTCAGGATGAAGCTTTTTACTTTACGAAGTGCGTCGCAGTTGACGCCAGCCACTCCAGCAATTCCGCATCGAACAGCTCGCTCTCTTCCATTTGCGGCGTGTGCCCGCTTTTCTCGAACACGCGTATGGTCAGATCCTTGAAGCTGCCGCGATAGGCGTCCCAGGTCGCATAAGGCGCGACGAGATAATCGTAGCGGCCGAGCGCGAGGAAGACCGGGATGTCGAACTTGTCCAACCCTTGTCGGACGTCGAGATCGCGGAACGTTTCGCCCCAGAGGTGATCGAAAACGGGCATGTTCACGTGCACGCCGTCCCAGAGCGGAGCGGCATCGTAAGTCCAATCGTACCAACTCTTCGCGCCGAGACGGATGCAGAAGGTGATGAAGCGCTTCTCGGGCGCGGGCTCGATCTCGCTTGGCAACAACGCCAGATCGCTCGCGAGCCTCGCCTTGCGGTCGGGGCAGACGGATTCCTGCCAGTAGCGTTCCGAAGCCTCCTGATGCAGAGCGCTATGGCTCGGGCCCGTGCCAATCATCACCACATGCGAGACGTGTTGCGGATAACGCTTGGCGTATTCCAGCGCCATGTAGCCGTGGCCGGAATGCCCGATGACGATCACCCTCTCATGCCCGAGATGGCGGCGGACGAGATCGATGTCGTCGAGCACAACGTCGAGAGTGTAGTCTTCCGGCTTCAGGTCGTTTGAGGCTTTTGCAAAGCCGCGATGATCCACGAAAATCAGCTGCAGGGATTGCCTCAAGCCTTTCGAGAAGGTGCGCGGATAATAGACGGCGCTGCCGATCACGATGGCGGGCACGCCCTGCCCCTCGATGGAATAGGCCAGCTCGAAGCCGCCGGAGAAAATGGTGCCGCGCATGATCGCTCCTTCCTGAAACGTGCGCGCTTCTCGCTCAAGCGTTCCGGCTTGTGAAGCCCCTCGCCCTCACCAAAACCGTAGAGCGCTCTCACGTTGGCGGAGGGGTGCGGGCGTCAGGAGTTCGGGCGATGGTGGACTTGTCCCCAATCCGGAACAATCCCCTATGCCAATCCCGGTCAACCGCTTTAGCATCCTGTCATGGCTCACGCGTCTCACGATCCCTTCCGCTTTGCGATCACCGAACCGTCCTGGGACGACCTTCGGATCTTCCTGGCCGTGGTGGCTCATGGATCGATGAACAGTGCGGCAAAGGCCCTGGGCCAGAGCCAGCCGACGATCGCCCGGCGCATCAAGGCGCTGGAGGAGTCCCTCGGGCTCGATCTGTTCCAGCGCGGTCCCAACAATCTCGACCTGACGGAAGCCGGACAGGCAATTCTGGAAGCCGCTGCTCCCATGGGCGAGGCGGCAAGTGTCATCTCGCGCACGGCCGCCGCCTATCGCCCCGACCCGGACGCGCCCGTGCGGATCACGGCCACATCCTCCGTCGCCATGTTCCTGTCGCTGCATTCCGCGGAACTGCACAAAGCCGCGGAGCCGGTGGAGATCGCCTACATCCCCACCCGCCGCAGGCTCGATCTCGCCTCGGGTGAGGCTGACATCGCACTTCGCATGCGCACTCTGCCCGAAGGCACGGATGATCTCGTAGCGCGAAAGATCGGCCAGATTGCCTTCGCCATCTACGCCACGACGGACAACCCCGAAGCCGTCATCGCTCCGCCGGAAGACCCAACTCTGTCGCGCCAGGCCGCCTATGTCGCCGAGTTCGCGCAAGGCCGCACCATCGCGGCCCGCATTGGTGACATGCCGATCCGCTATCAGGCCGCGAAGGCAGGTCTAGGGGCTGCTTTCCTTCCCTGCTGGCTCGGCGATTCCGATCCCGATTTCGTGCAGGTGATGAAGCCCGAAGGCGATCTCATCGAGGACGTGTTTCTCGTCATGCACCGCCGCAGCCGCAACCGTCCGAACGTGACACGCGTCGCGAACGCGCTGGCAACGCTGTTCAAGCGCAGTCAAAAGGCGCTGGTCGGCGGCTGATCAGCTGTCAGTCTTTGGAGACGCTTTCTTGCTCGCAGTCTTCGCGCCCGGCAGATCGCCCAAGGCATGCGCCAGCACCTTCTTCATCGCGCCGGGAAGCGCCTCTTCATGCAGTTGAAGACGCGGCGTCCAGCGCATGTCGAATGGCGCGGGCGTCCCCTTCGGCACTTTCGCGAAGAGCACCGTCAGTTCCAGTGGGAAATGCGTGAACACATGGCGCACCGTGCCGGGAAGGCGCTGCCAGCGCGCCTCGATGGGTGCGTCGAGCACGGCGCGGGAAGGCTCGTAAGTAGGCTCCCAATCGCTCGTCGGCGGTTCGGCCATGCCGCCGAGCAAGCCTGTGGGCGGACGGGTGCGCAACAGGATCGTGTCGTCCGCGCGGAGCACCACGAAAGCCGCACCCTTGCGCAATTGCCCGGTTTCTTTCTTCTGCTTCTTCGGAAACGTCTCCTGCAAGCCCGCGGCGCGGGCCTGGCACGGCTTCATCCACGGACAGAGGGCGCAGGCCGGGCGCTTGGGGGTGCAGATGGTGGCGCCGAGATCCATCACCGCCTGCGCGAAATCGCCGGGACGGTCCTCGGGGACCAGTTCTTCCGTCAATGCGCGGATGAGCGGCTTTGCCTTCGGCAGCGGCTCCTCGACCATGAAGAGGCGGGACATGACCCGCTCCACGTTGCCGTCCACCGCTGCCGCCTTCTGATTGAAGGCAATCGCCGCCACGGCCCCTGCCGTATAGGCGCCGATGCCGGGGAGCTTCAGGAGCTCGGCCTCGGTCGAGGGAAATTGCCCGCCATGCTTTTCCACAACAGCCTTGGCGCAGGCATGGAGATTGCGGGCGCGGGAATAATAGCCGAGCCCCGCCCAGGCCTGCATGACCGAATCCGTGGGAGCCTCGGCAAGCGCCTCCACCGTGGGGAAGCGCTGAAGGAAGTTGAGGTAGAAAGGCTTGACCGCCGCCACCGTCGTCTGCTGGAGCATGATCTCCGAAAGCCAGACGCGGTAAGGGTTTGCGGTCTCGCCGGGCTTGGCGCGCCACGGCAGATCGCGCCGGTGACGGTCGTACCAGCAAAGCAGGTCCTGCGGGTCGGGCTTGGTCGCGCTCAAAGCGGGCGTTAACATGTGACGTGGAATAACGGTCTTGCACTCATATTCCAACGCGGCTTTTGAGCATTCAACATGAGACGACCGAGGCCCCTCGCCCGCCCCCTTGCCGAGTTTCTCGACGTCTGCCTCTCCCCGAGCCTGGCGGCGCAAGGCTTTGCGACCTCCGACATCATCATGGCCTGGGCGGATATCGTAGGGGAGCGGCTCGCCGCCTTCACCCAGCCGCTGAAGATCGAATGGAAGCGGAAAGCCCCCCATGCGGACCCGGAGGCAAGACCGGAGCCCGCCACCCTCGTGATCCGCGTGGAAAGCGCCTTCGCCCTTGAGCTCCAGCACATGGCTCCGACCGTCATCGACCGGGTGAACACCTATTACGGCTGGCGCTGCATCGGCAAAATCGTCCTGAAACAAGGCCCCGTGCGGCGGGTTGAGAAGAGGAAGCCCCCCGTGCCCTCACTCTCTCCGGCGGACAAGGCGAAGGTCAGCGCGGCCATCGGCGGGATCGAGGAGGACAGCCTCAAGGCCGCCCTCGACCGGCTCGGCCAAGCGATTGTCAGCTCCGGTTCACGCACGAAAGAGTGAGATAACGGACGCTTGCCTCCACGCTCCAGGCATTCTACCGCAGGACGAAACCTCTTCAGGAGTTCCCTTCACATGATCACCCGGCGTCAGACGCTTCAGCTTCTCGGGACCGCGGCCGTTACCGCTTATCTCGCCACGAGCCTTCCGGCCTTCGCCCAGAACGTGGCCGTTCAGGATCTGGCTCAAGCAGGCCCCCTCGGCGACGTGGCTCTCGGCCCGGAAAACGCCAAGGTGACCATCGTCGAGTACGCCTCGCTCACCTGCTCCCACTGCGCCAACTTCCATGCCACCACCTGGCCGGAGCTGAAGAAGCGCTACATCGACACGGGCAAGGTGCGCTTCATCCTGCGCGAGTTCCCCCTCGATCCGCTGGCGACCGCCGGTTTCATGCTCGCCCGCTGCGACGGCAACGACAAGTATTACCCGATCACGGACATGCTCTTCGAGCAGCAGAAGAACTGGGCCTTTGTGGACAAGCCCCTCGACGCGCTCCGTCAGTTCATGAAGCAGGCAGGTTTTTCACAGGAAAAATTTGATGCTTGCCTCAAGGACCAGAAACTTTATGACGCAGTCAACGCGGTGAAGAACCGGGGTATGGAACAGTTCAATGTGGACTCCACGCCCACTTTCTTCATCAATGGCCAGCGTCATCCGGGAAGCCTGTCGATCGATGAGATTGAAAAGGTCATCAAGCCTCTGCTGGGCGAGTAAGCCCCAAAACCCTGCCGTGAGGCGGGACGGGAAGGCGCGTCCATGAAGCTGACGCGCCTTCGCATCGCAGGGTTCAAGACCTTCGTCGAGCCGACCGACTTCCTGATCGAGCCGGGCCTGACCGGCGTGGTCGGGCCGAACGGCTGCGGAAAATCCAACCTCGTGGAAGCCCTGCGCTGGGTGATGGGTGAGAATTCCCACAAGAACATGCGCGCCACGGGGATGGACGACGTCATCTTCTCCGGTTCCGGCGGCCGGCCCGCCCGGAACTGGGCCGAGGTGATGCTCACCATCGACAACATCGAGCGCACGGCCCCCGCCGCCTTCAACGACGCGGATGTCCTTGAAATCTCGCGCAAGATCGAACGCGAGGAAGGCTCCACCTACCGGGTGAACGGCAAGGAAGTCCGCGCCCGCGACGTGCAGATCCTGTTCGCGGATGCCGCCACCGGCTCCCGCTCCCCCGCCCTCGTCCGCCAGGGCCAGATCAGCGAAATCATCTCGGCGAAGCCCCAATCCCGCCGCCGCATCCTCGAGGATGCCGCCGGCATCGCGGGCCTTCATGCCCGCCGCCACGAGGCGGAGCTGCGCCTGAAGGCCGCCGAGGACAACCTTGTGCGCGTCGAGGACGTGATCCGGGAGCTGGAAAGCCAGGTCGAGAGCCTGAAGCGCCAAGGCCGCCAGGCCTCCCGCTACAAGAACCTCTCCTCCGAGATCCGCCGCCTCGAAGCGCTGATGTACGCGATCAGTTATGCCGATGCGCGGGATCAGGCCGCCACCGCCGAACGGCAGGTGGCCGAGGACCTCAAGGCCGTTGCCGACCTGACCGAGGCCCAGACCCAGACCGCCACGGCCCAGGCCGTCGCCGCCCACCACATCCCTGCCCTGCGGCAGGCCGAGGCCGAGGCCGCAGCCGCCCTGCAGCGCCTGACCCATGCCCGGAACGAGCTGGAATCGGAGGAGCGCCGCTCCAAGGACCGCCTGGTCGAGCTGGAGCGCCATATCGGCGACCTGAACCGGGACATCGCCCGCGAGGCCGCGCAGCGCGCCGATGCGGAAGCCACCATCGAGCGCCTTCAGATCGAGGCTGCCGAGATCGCCCAGACCACCGACGGGGCTGACGACGTTCGCGCCGAGAACGAGGAGCGCCTTCAGGCCGCCGAAGCCGCATTGGCCGAGGCCGAGGCCGCTCTCAGCGCCCTCCAGGCCCAGACCTCCGATCTCAACGCCCGCCGCGCCGCCCTCGAGCGCTCCGTGCGCGAGGAGATGGAGCGCGCAGCCCGCTTCCGCTCCGAGAAGGAGCGCCTGGAACGCGAGATCGAGGCGCTTGCCGCCTCCTCGACCCATGACGGCCCGCCCATCGACGACCTGCGCGAGGAAACCGCAATCGCCGAGGAAACCGCCCAGGCTTCCGAGGAAGCGGTGATCGAGGCCCGCGAGGCCGTGGCCGCCGCCCGCGAGATGGAGAACCGCCTGCGCCAGCCTCTCAACGAGGCCGAACGCAAGGCGCAACGGCTTGAGACGGAGGTTCTGACCCTCGCCAAGCTCGTGACCTCCGCAACCGGCGACCTCTGGCCTCCGGCCCTCGACCAGATCACGGTCGAGAAGGGTTACGAGGCAGCCTTGGGTGCAGCCCTTGGCGACGATCTCGAAGCCTCGACCAATCCTTCCGCCCCGCACCACTGGGAAATGACCGGCTCCGGCGAGAACGATCCTCGCCTGCCCGAAGGCGTGCGGTCGCTGGCCGATCTTGCCCGGGCTCCCGTGGAGCTGCAGCGGCGTCTTCGCCAGATCGGCGTGGTGAACCGGGACGACGGCCTGCGCCTGCGCGGCCTCTTGAAGCCCGGCCAGCGCCTGGTCTCGCAGGAAGGCGACCTGTGGCGCTGGGATGGCTTCACCACCGCTGCCGAAGCCCCCTCGCCTGCGGCCCGCCGTTTGGCCGAAAAGAACCGCCTTGGCGACCTTGAGCGCGAGGCCGCAGAGGCCCGCGAAGAGGCCGAGCAGCTGCGGCACGAAGCCGAGGGCGCTCTTGAGGCCGTCCGTCAGGCGGCGTCCCGCGAGATGCAGGCTATCGAGGCCGCCCGTCAGGCCCGACAGGCGCTCGATTCCGCCCGTACGCGCCTCTCCGTCGCCGAGCGCAAGGAGGCCGAACTCGGCCAGCGCCGTTCGGCCCTGCAGGAAGGCCTGACCCGCCTTTCCGAAAGCGAGGCCGAAGCCCTGGAGCGCGTGCAGGATGCGGAAAGCGCCCTGCAGGATCTCGCTCCCGCGCCGGATCTCGAAAGCCGCCTCCTCGAAGAGCGCACCCGGGTGGCCGAGCGCCGAGCCGCCGCCTCCGAGGCACGCGCCGCCGTTCAATCCCTGATGCACGAAGCGGAACTCCGCCGCCGCCGTCAGGATTCGATTGCCGCCGATATCCGCCTTTGGACTGAGCGCGCCGCCCGCGCCGCCAAGGCCAACGAGGATCTCGGCGAGCGCCTGGAGCGCGCCCAGGACGAGCACCAGCGCCTGCTGGAGGCTCCCGACACCTATCTCCAGCGCCGCCGCGCCCTCATCAACGAGGTCGAGGAAGCGGAAGCCAAGCGCAAGGAGGCCGCCGACCGGCTCGCAGACGCCGAAACTGGGCTGGCCGAGACCGACCGCAGCGCCCGCGCGGCTCTCGAAGCCCTGGCCGCCGCCCGCGAGGCCCGCGCCGGCTCCCAGGCCCGCCACGAGGCCGCCGTGCAGCGCCTGGCCGAAATCACCCGCAACATCGCGGAGAATCTCGAAACCACGCCGGCGGGCCTCATCGAGATGGCCGGCTTGCGGGAAGTGACCGAGCTCCCCTCGCACAGCGAGATCGAATCGAAACTCCACTCCCTCAAGGCGGATCGCGAGCGCCTCGGCGCGGTGAACCTGCGCGCCGACGAGGAACTGACGGAACTCGAGACCAAGTACACCGGCATCGCCACCGAGCGCGACGACCTGGTGGAAGCCATCAAGCGCCTGCGTCAGGCTATCGGAAGCCTCAACCGCGAAGGCCGTGAGCGCCTGCTTGCCGCCTTCGACGTGGTCAACGATCATTTCAAGCGCCTCTTCACCACCCTCTTCGGCGGCGGCACGGCGGAACTGACCCTGGTCGATTCGGACGATCCGCTGGAAGCCGGCCTTGAGATTCTGGCCCGCCCGCCGGGCAAGAAGCCTCAGAGCATGACCCTTCTCTCCGGCGGCGAGCAGGCGCTGACGGCCACCGCGCTCATCTTCGCGGTGTTCCTCACGAATCCCTCGCCGATCTGCGTGCTGGACGAGGTGGACGCGCCCCTCGACGACGCCAACGTGGAGCGCTATTGCGCACTCCTCGAAGAGATGTCGAAGCAGACGGAAACCCGTTTCGTGGTCATCACCCACAACCCGATCACCATGGCCCGCATGGACCGGCTCTTCGGCGTCACCATGGCAGAACGGGGCGTGTCGCAGCTCGTGTCAGTGGACCTCCAGAGCGCTGAGCGCATTCTTGAGGTAGCTTAAGGCTTTCAGGCCCGCCTTCCTTCAGCCTTAAAAACGTGTGCGCTTTCTGCTCAAGTATGCGTGAAAACGCACTTTATCTAGTTTTATCAATTACTTAACTGTTTTCAGACGGTCCTTGACAGGGGGGACCCCCGCTCATATGTTGCGCCCGGCTTTCGGGGCCAGGCTTCCAAGCATTTTCCCGCAACGCTTTTTAGGAGATCGCAATGGCGGACCCTACCGGGCGGAACGGCGAAAATGAGCGGAAACCGGATGGTGCCGATGACGCCAACCTTTCGGCGAGGCTGAAATCTCTCGATGCACGGATCTCACAAGCATCCGTACAGCGGGCTGAGGCTGAACCTCGTGAACGACCAAAGCAAGACAACACCGCGATCGGCCAGGCCTTCAGGTATTCGGCCGAATTCGTTTCAGGGGTTCTTGCCGGCGGCGTGCTGGGTTGGCTCATCGACAAACTGTTCGGCATTTCGCCTTGGGGTCTCATTATTTGTCTCATCCTCGGCTTCTGCGCCGGCATGCTCAATCTTCTTCGAGCATCGGGCGCAGTGAAATCAGCCCGGTATGACGACAAAAAGTGAGAAGCCTCGGTTTCGGTAACGTTTAAGCAGCAGCGCAACAGCAGGATTTGAGAGCGGATCATGGCGAGCCCGATCGAACAATTTCAGGTCAAGCCCATCATTCCGATTATCAATTTCACCAATTCATCGCTGTTCATGCTCGGCGCTGCAGCGGTCATCGTCGGTGGATTGCTCTACGCCACGCGCAAGAAGGCCCTGGTTCCCGGCCGTGCGCAGTCGGTCGCTGAGATCCTGCACGATTTCGTGGCCAACACGCTGACCGACACGACAGGCCGCGAAGGCATGAAGTTCTTCCCCTTCGTGTTCTCCCTCTTCATGTTCGTGCTGACGGCAAACCTGCTCGGCATGGTCCCAGGTTTCTTCACCGTCACCAGCCAGATCGTCGTGACCTTCGCGCTCGCGTTCCTGGTGATCGGCACCGTGATCGTTTACGGCTTCGTCGCCCACGGCCTGCACTTCCTGCATCTCTTCACGCCCTCGGGCGTGCCGGGCTGGCTTCTGCCCTTCATCACCGTGATCGAGATCATCTCCTTCCTCTCACGTCCGATCTCCCTGTCCCTGCGTCTCTTCGCGAACATGCTGGCCGGCCACATTGCGCTCAAGGTCTTCGGCGGCTTCGTGGTGTCGCTCGGCACCGCCGGCATCGGCATCGCGCTTCTCTCCCCTCTTCCGCTTCTCATGGCGGTTGGTCTTACGGCGCTCGAGTTCCTCGTCGCCGCGCTGCAGGCCTACGTCTTCACGGTGTTGACCTGCATCTACCTCAACGACGCCCTGCATCCGGGACACTAAGGCGCGGCGTCGTCCCTCTTCCCTCTCTCCCGATCATCACCCCTAGGAGATCACGATGGATCCTATCGCTTTCAAGTACCTCGGCGCGGGCCTGGCCTGCTTCGGCATGGGCCTCGCCGCTCTCGGCGTCGGCAACATTTTCGGCAACTTCCTGTCGGGCGCCCTGCGTAACCCGTCGGCTGCCGACGGCCAGTTCGCTCGTGCGTTCATCGGTGCGGCGCTCGCGGAAGGCCTCGGCATCTTCTGCCTCGTCGTCGCCCTTCTCCTGCTGTTCACCTAATTCACTTCTTTCGGTGATCGGGAGAGCAAGGCTCAGGTTGAAGCCTTGCTTGAGACAGTGACGGCGGAAAACCCGCCGTCATTTCCACATTCCAGGACCGTTTTTCCATGGCTCAGGCTCAGACCACCCAGGCTGGTACGGAAGCTCACGGCGGCGCCCACGCGGCGGATGCCACCTTCCCGCCTTTCGCGACGGAAACCTTCGCCGGTCAGATCATCTGGCTCGCGATCACCTTCGTGCTGCTCTATACGCTTCTCTCGAAGCTCGTTCTGCCGCGTCTGTCCGGCATCATCGAGAACCGCCGCGCGCTCATTGCGAAGGATCTCGACGAGGCCGCCGCCATGAAGGCCCGTGCGGAAGAGGCAGGCTCCGCCTACGAGAAGGCTCTGGCCGAGGCCAAGGGCCGCGCTCAGGCTCTCGCCCAGGAAACCCGCGCCAAGCTCGCCGCTGAGAGCGACGCCAAGCGCAAGGCCCTGGAAGCCGACCTCAACAAGCGTCTGGCTGAATCGGAAGCCACCATCGCCACCAAGAAGACGCAGGCCATGAGCCATGTCCGCGGCATCGCCGCCGAGACTGCCACGGCCATCGTCGAACGGATCACCGGCAAGGCCCCTGCTCCGCAGTCGGTCGAAGCCGCCCTCGATCAAACCCAGGCGTAAGGAGAGCCCCATGCTAGCCAATCCCACCTTCTGGGTTGCCGTCTCCTTATTCATCTTCATCGGGTTGCTGTATTACTACGGCGTTCCCCGCACCATCGGCAATCAGCTCGATTCCCGCGGCAAGCGCATCGCCGACGAACTGGCCGAGGCCAAGCGCCTGCGTCAGGATGCCGAAAACCTCCTGAAGGAGTTCGAGTCCAAGCGTGCCGCCGCCGAGCGCGAGGCCGCCGAGATCGTCTCCAACGCCAAGCAAGAGGCCGAGCGCCTTGCCGCCGAAGCCCAGGAGAAGATGGCCGACTTCGTGAAGCGCCGCACCGCTTCCGCCGAGGCAAAGATCGCCCAGGCCGAGGCCCAGGCCTCCGCCGAGGTCCGCGCCGCCGCTGTCGACGCCGCCGTCAAGGCCTCCGAGCGCGTGCTGCGCCAGGAGATCAACGGCAGCACCGCCTCGGCGCTGGTGAGCAAGGGCCTGACCGACGTGCGCGCGAAGCTGCAGTAAGCTCGCGCAACACCGGCACCGTTTAAAAAGGCCGCCTTCAAAGGCGGCCTTTTTGCTTGAGAGGAAACATGCTGCTGATTTTCGACTGCGACGGTGTTCTGGTTGATTCCGAGACCCTCGCCTGCCAGATCGACGCCGACATCCTGTCCGGGCTCGGTCTGCCCTATACCGTCGACGACATCACACGCGAATTCGTCGGAAAAAGCATGAAGGACATGATCGCCCGCATCGAGGCGGACCATGCCTGCACATTGCCTGAGGATCTGAGCGAACGAATCAACACCGCTCTCTACCAGCGGTTCGAAACGGAGCTGCAACCGATCGACGGCGTGCGCGAGGCGATTCTCGCCCTGCCCTATCCGCGCTGCGTCGCTTCCTCCTCAGTCCCGGAACGAATCGCTCTATCGCTGCGCGTGACAGGCCTCGCCGATCTCTTCGAGAACGTCTTCAGTGCAACGCAGGTGGCGCACGGCAAGCCGGCGCCCGACCTGTTTCTTTTTGCAGCGGAGCGGATGGGCGCCGATCCGAAGGATTGTCTCGTGATCGAGGATTCAACCGCGGGAGTGCAGGCGGCCATTGCCGCCGGAATGCGCGTGATCGGCTTTACAGGCGGCAGCCATTGCGGGCCGAACCATGCGCAGAAACTGCTACAGGCCGGTGCGACGGCATTGATCGAACGAATGGAAGAACTGCCCGAAACGATCCTTCGGTGACGAGGCGAGCAGAACTGACCCATCAGCTTACGGAATGCGTGAACGGATATCGCGCTTCAGTCGCCAGCTATCCGTCCGCCTCAACAATCTGGTGCTTGTCCGTGCTTTTCGGATCAACCGGAGAGAAAAGATCCGGGCGAACCCTCTTGATTTCCTGCGAGAGCGGAGCTGCCAGCGTACGGGCATATTCCCGGGTAATGTGTTGGGTGTCGCGATAGATCAACACATTGCCGCCGACAGGATAGCAATATTCCTGATCGCAGAACCGATCTGTCAGATCGATGAATGCAACGTTCTTAGGTTGAGGATTGAGCAATTCTACAGGGCTGACAGGATCGATGACCGCATGACGTGGCCTTGAGCAGGGCAGGACATCGCGCGGATTGGCTGCAACACATCTCAAGAGGTTAAGCTGCATCTTTGGGTTGTCGCGAATGGCAACGATCTGAATGTTCTTTTCAGCCAGCCTTTCCCATTGTGTGAGATAGCTCTCCGGAACATATTGTATCGACTCGCCTTCTTGACGAGTAATTCTGCGGCGGGTCGACGTGGTGAAAACCATATCGGGCTGGAGTTCTACCAGAAGCTTATAAACGCTCTCATTCCAGATGGCACACGGCGATGCCATATCTGGCAAGAACATGAAGGGACACGCTCCTTTGGTGATGGCGATCAGCCTCCATTTTTGCTCTTGCGCAATTTGCCCTATCGCCGGCAGCCAATGCTCCGAATGCGAGCCACCAACGACGACAACCGTCCTCAAGGCCTCTTCTCTACTGACACCTCGCTCGCAAGTAATGACTTCGCTCTTGGCGATGCTTTGCTGGCAATACTGCTGCTTTAGTGGCTCCAGCATTTCCTCAGGGGGATAAATAGGAATGCCCGGCTTTACGACAGCCTCACGTGTCAGCGGGAATGCACCACCCTGATATTGCGCCTTCATCAGGGTCATAGCCTCCTCCCGTCGGCTCTCCGCAACATGCAGGGATATGATCCAGACCAGCACCGCCGCGATGACAGGCGCAGCACATCCCGTGGACAGCGCATGAATCTGCCAAGGCTTCTGCTTGCCGATGGGCGAGCGCTGAAGGGGCTGTTCGAGAAAGCGTGTCGTCACATAGGCCCCGACTAAAGAGACCAAGAGAATCAGTAATCCACTGCCGAGTCCGACTTTGCTGCTGTTTTGAACGACCGTGTAGAAGATCAAGATCGGCCAGTGCCAGAGGTAGAAGGAGAACGAAACGTCGCCTAGCAGCACAAGCGGCTTCGAGGCCAAGATCCGGTCGACACCGTATCGGCTCTGCGTATGAGTGGAAGCGAGGACCAGAACCGCGCCGAGCGTCGGCCAGAGAGCGACATAGCCTGGAAACTTGATAGAAGCAGGAATGATGAAGCCGCAGCTGACGATCAGTGCTAGGCCCGCCCAACCCACTAGGATCCGCATCAGGTGCGGCAACGCTACATGCGGGAGCAGGATCGCAGCGAGACCACCCAGGGAAAACTCCCAGACGCGCGCTAGCGGATTGAAGTAGGTAGGAGCCGGATCCGCTGCAGTCTCAGTGATGGAGTAAGCGAGCGAAGTGACAAAAACCGCCGTCAGCACGATGATCGGGATTGCAACGGGCCGGCTGAACAGGCGCGATAGCCAGCCGGTTGCCAGGATCATGAACGGCCATACGGCATAGAACTGAATCTGGATCGACAAAGCCCAGAATTGCTGGACCGGACTTAACGCCGCATCCCTCTCGAGATAATCAACGGATTTCATCATGAGATTGATGTTCTCGACATGAAAGACGCTGGCGATCGTTTCGCTCAGGAATCGCGACACTTCTGCCCCGGGCAACAGAACGAAAGCCGCGATCGTAGTCAGAGCAAGAACGAAATAAGCAACGGGCGCAACTCTTCTGGCGATCCGCCCCCAGAAAACGATCAGCCGAATGCCACCTGTTTTCAGATCTTCCCGGTAAAGAGAACCGGTGATGAGAAAACCGGAAATGACGAAGAAGACATCCACGCCACCCGAGACGCGCCCGCCCCAGATGTGAAAGCACGCCACCAACAGGGCGCCGATAGTGCGGACCCCTTGGATTTCGGGGCGGTAAGTCGAGTTCTCAGCTCTCGCAGCAACCATGAACCTATGCTCTTCATAGTTCCGGCAGCGAAGGGAGGAGCTCGCCTGGAGAGACGAGATCAAAGCCATGGTGCATCTTGCGAGATGCCCGCAACGGACGCCCCGCCAGAAATTCTGAACATACTCTCTGAGTGGATGCTGCCGTAACAACTCAGGTGACGTGAAGTAATTCCCTGAGTTTGCTCCTATCAGGAAGAAAACGGCTTGCATCCTCTCCGAACATGCAGGTGCGACTACCGACGAGGACTTCTGCACGCCATGTGCGTGAGCCGCAGCTGTCAAAAACCTTACAGCTTATTGGCCTGCGTCAGTGACCCGCTGTCCGCTTGTCTTCCGCTGGGCAACCGGCAGGAATAGATCCGGCCGGACCTTCTCCATTCTCTCACCGAGAGCAGGAGCGAGATGGCGAGCGTACGTTGCCGTCAGATGGGTGCCGTCTCTGTACATGATGATGTTCTTCTGAACAGGGGGGCACATGTACCTTGTGCAGAACTGATCGTTGAGATCGATGAAACTCACATTCGTCGGTCTTGGGTTCAGCCGTGTGCTCGGGTCCTTGTCGTCCAGAACTTCAGAGCGCGGGCGGCCACAGTTGATTCCGGGAGAAGGCGCGCCGGAGAGGCATCGGGGCGCATTGATGATCAAACGCGGCGTATCGCGAAGAGCGATGAAGGTGACACCACTGTTCTCGAAGCGAGCCCAATGCTCGAGGAACTCAGATGGGACGTATTCCTTCTTCCCCTCATTCGCGGCGTTTCCACTGGAATCCCGCAAACGACCGCGATTAGGGCGCGTTGATGTCGTAAATACTGCGTCCGGCTTCAGCTTGAGCAAGTGCTGCACCAAGGCTTCCGTCCATTCACGGCAGGTTGCATGCATGCGGTCATAGGCCATGGGAGGACATCCGTCCTTTGTCGTAACGACAAGGCGCCAGTCGTTCTCCCTCGCTAGGACCTCCAAAGCGGGAAACCAGTGAGCGGAATGGGAATCGCCCACAAGAGCGATGGTCTTTGTGGGGTTAGTCTTGTTACCGTACGTGCAGGAGATCAACTCGACTCGTTTCTCTGCCTGGTTGCAGTTGTCGAGATTGATCCGGGGAATATCCCCCATCGCTGTCTCCAAAGGCGGCTGAAGAGGCAGCTTGCGGTATTCCTCGATCGCTATGGAAGCAGACGCACCTCCTGGGTGAGTGACGACCGCAATCGTGACGGATGCAGCCAGGAGGACGGGCAGAACCAGCGCAGCTCCGATCATCTGGAAGCGGCTGAACGTTTTGCCGAAGCCTATGGTCTGAATAGGCTCCTCGACCCAGCGATGAGAAAGATATGCGCAACAAAGCGCTACGGCGATGACGGAAAGGCCCTGGGCTAGATCCAAGCTCGTCTCGCCTGTCAGGAGCATGGCGAAAATCAGGATCGGCCAGTGCCACAGGTAGAACGAAAAGGAGAAGTCCCCCATGAAAACCAGGGGCTTCATACTCAGCAGCCTATCGGCGCCAAAGCGCACTCCACTGCTGCCGCTAATGAGCAAGAGACTTGCGCCGAGCACAGGCCAGAGGGCGACATAGCCGGGGTAATGCGCGGAGGCAGGCACCAGGAAGCCGCAACTGAGGATCGCAATCAGTCCAACCCATCCCGCGACGTAACGCACCTTTGGCGGAATATTCAGGTGAGGCGCGGCGACGGCAACGAGGCCGCCGATTGCAAACTCCCAGACACGGGCAAGCGTATTGAAATATGTCGGGGATGGGTCTCGGCCGGTCTGGATGATCGAATATGCGAGGGATGCAAGGAATACCAAGGCTAGAGCCAGGGCGAATGCGGTCCATGCCGAACGGACCTTGCGAGCGGCAAAGGCCACCCCAAGGAGAAGAAAGGGCCAGACCGCATAGAATTGTACCTGTACGGACAGGGCCCAGAACTGCTGCGTCGGGCTCGGCGGATTGTCGCGGGAGAGATAATCGACCGCGTTCCTCATGAGCTTGAAATTTTCAAGGTGAAGGGCGCTGTAGGCGATCTCCGGCAGAAAATCCCGCTGCTCCAGAGGCGGCATCAAGACCATGATCGCCAGGAACGTAAAGAATAGAACCAGAATTCCCATAGGGACCACGCGTCTGGCGATCCGCCACCAAAATGCAACCACATCAATGGTCTGGTGTCTTTGGACCTCTTTGTAGAGGGAGCCGGTGATCAGGAATCCGGAAATGACGAAGAAGACGTCGACCCCGCCCGAGACGCGCCCGCCCCAGATATGAAAGCATGCCACCAGCAGGGCGCCGATGGTGCGGACTCCTTGGATTTCGGGGCGGTAAGTTGAGCCTACCTTAGTCGAAGCCGTCATCGCGCTCTGTCTTCACCGTCCACGATGACCGGGGGCAACCTGCCAAATGGAGTTGGGCATAGCCCTAGCCAGCGGTGCCAACGCATGAGGGAAAGCCTAGCTTCACCTCATCAACCCGGCATCGCATAGAGTTGCCGTTACGTTACACCCCATTAGCTCAGGGCCGTTGATTTGCCTCCTCTCCAAACAGAGAGGTGCGTATATACTTTGGCAAATTTTCCCCTAACAAGCTGTGCCCAATCGGTCACAACCTTGAGGCCATAACGAAAAATGCCGCCCGAAGGGGCGGCATTTCCGGAGAATTGCGTCGTTTTTACTCAGCCGCTTCCGCGACCGGAGCCGGCTTTGTCCATTTGAGGATCGGGTTGCGGGCCGCGCGGGTTTCGTCGAGGCGGCGGCGTGGGGCGTGGTAGGGAGCGCCTGTGAAGCGTTCCGTGTCGCCGTTCTTGGCCGCCATGGCGAGATCGCGCAGCGTCGCGACGAAGAGATCAAGGGACGACTTCGATTCGGACTCCGTCGGCTCGATCAGCATCGCGCCATGCACCACCAGCGGGAAGTACATGGTCATCGGGTGATAGCCCTCGTCGATCATGGCCTTCGCCACGTCGAGGGTGGTCACGCCCGTGTCCTTCAGCCACGCATCGTCGAACAGCACCTCGTGCATGCACGGCTTGTTGCCGAACGGCAGCGACATGAGGTCGGAGAGTCCGGCGCGGATGTAGTTGGCGTTGAGCACGGCGTCCTCTGACGCCTGCTTCATCCCGTCCGAACCATGCGAGAGCATGTAGGACAGAGCGCGCACATACATGCCCATCTGGCCATGGAAGGCGGTCATGCGGCCGAAAGGCTTCTCGGCAGCGTCGGCCGCTTCCTCAACCAGCTCGAAGCCGTCCTTGCCCACGCGCACGAACGGAACCGGCGCGTAAGGCGCAAGACGCTCGGAGAGCACCACCGGGCCGGAGCCCGGGCCGCCGCCGCCATGCGGCGTCGAGAAGGTCTTGTGCAGGTTGATGTGCATGGCATCGACGCCGAGATCGCCCGGCTTCGCCTTGCCGACGATGGCATTGAAGTTCGCGCCGTCGCAGTAGAAGTAGGCACCCGCATCATGAATCGCCTTCGCGATCTCAGCGACCTGCGGCTCGAAGAGGCCGCAGGTGTTGGGGTTCGTGAGCATGATCGCGGCCACATCCGGACCGAGACGCTCCTTCACGTCCTCCACATGCACCCAGCCGTCCTCGCGGGCCGGAACCGGCTTCACCACGAATCCGATGAGGGCTGCAGTCGCCGGGTTCGTGCCGTGCGCGGAATCGGGCACGAGCACCACGTTGCGGGTTTTGCCCTCGCCCTTGGCCTCGATGGCGGCCTTGATCGCCATCATGCCGCACAGTTCGCCATGCGCGCCGGCCTTCGGCGAGAGCGCGACGGACGTCATGTTGGTGAGCGTGACGAGATAGCGGCCGAGCTCGTTCATGAGTTCGAGCGCGCCCTGCACGGTGGAAATCGGCTGCAGCGGATGCACGTCGGAGAAGCCCGGCAGACGCGCCATGCGCTCGTTGAGGCGCGCATTGTGCTTCATCGTGCAAGAGCCCAGCGGGAACAGGCCAGTGTCGATGCCGTAGTTCATCTGAGACAGGCGCACGTAATGGCGCATGGTCTCGGGCTCGGAGAGACCCGGAAGACCGATGGCCTCCTTGCGCTCCAGGCCGCCGAGACGCGGCTGGAAATCCTCCGGCTCGTCGATGTCGACGCCGGTCGTGTCGTAGCGGCCGATCTCGAAGAGCAGCGGCTCGACCTGCGCCAGCGCCTTGTTGCCGGTGAAGGTCGGATGCTCGGTGGTGCCGGCCTGACCGGCTTGGGTGGGACGTCCCTGGCGGTTCAACATCACAGAACCTCCTTCAAGGCGGCACAGAAGGCCGCACGGTCATCATCGGTGTTCACTTCGGTGGAAGCGACGAGCAGCAGATTGTCGAGGCCGGCGCCGGGCAGCAGGCGCGACACAGGCACGCCCGCGAGCACGCCCTTCTTGGCAAGCGCTTCGACCACTTCAGCCGCAGGCTTTGCCAGCTTCACGGTGAACTCGTTGAAGAACGTCTTGTTGAGAACCTCGACGCCCTTCACGCCAGCCAATTGGTCGGCGAGCTTGATCGCATTCGCATGGTTCACGCGGGCAAGACGCTTCAGGCCCGTTTCGCCGAGCAGCGTCATGTGAATGGTGAAGGCCAGCGCGCAGAGGCCCGAATTCGTGCAGATGTTCGAGGTCGCCTTGTCGCGGCGGATATGCTGCTCGCGCGTCGAGAGCGTGAGCACGAAACCGCGATTGCCGTCCGCATCCACCGTCTCGCCGCAGAGGCGGCCCGGCATCTGGCGGATGAACTTGGACTGCGTGGCGAAAAGACCCACATAAGGTCCGCCGAAGTTCAGCGCGTTGCCGATGGACTGGCCCTCGCCGACCACGATGTCGGCGCCCTGGCTGCCCGGCGACGCCATGAGGCCGAGCGTCACGACTTCCGTGAACACGGCGATCAGCAGCGCGCCATGCTTGTGCGCCTTCTCGGCGATCGGCTTCAGGTCGCGCACATTACCGAACACGTCCGGCGACTGCACGACGACGCAGGACGTCGTGTCGTCGATCTGCGAGAGAATGTCCTCGGAGCCCGCCACGTCCGGCTGCATGGTGACGACCTGATCGCTCGCCATGTCGGAGAGCGTGCGCACCACTTCAGCGTAATGCGGATGCAGGCCGCCGGAGAGCACGGCCTTGCGGCGCTTGGTGACGCGGTGCGCCATGAGCACCGCCTCGCCCGTGCCGGTCGAGCCGTCATACATGGAGGCGTTCGCCACTTCCATGCCGGTGAGAGCGGCGACCTGCGTCTGAAACTCGAAGAGATATTGCAGCGTGCCCTGTGCGATCTCGGGCTGATACGGCGTGTAGCTCGTGAGGAACTCGGAACGCTGGATCAGGTGATCGACGGTCGCCGGAACGTGGTGCTTGTAAGCGCCAGCGCCCACGAAGAACGGCACGGAGGATGCCGGCACATTCTTGGACGACATGCGGGAGAGGATGCGCTCCACCTCCAATTCGCCCTTGCGGCGCGGCAGGTCGACCGGCTCCTTCAGGAGCAGGTTCTTCGGCACATCGGCGAACAGTTCGTCCACCGTTTTGACGCCGATGCGCGCGAGCATCTCGCTGCGATCGGTGTCGGAAAGAGGCAAATAACGCATCGGCTAAAAACCTTGCTAGCGTGTCTCACGAATTTCTCCCCTTGTGCAGAAGCAGGCAGGAGAGGCGCAACGGGCTCTCCTCCCCCTTGTGGGGAGGAGTGGGAGGTGGGGGTGTCAGCGCCAACATCTCAGAATGTAGCGCTCACACCCCCACCCCTAGCCCCTCCCCACAAGGGGGAGGGGGATAGATATGATGGTTCGCCGGATGCTCATGCTGTCACGGGATGCCCGCCACCACGATTTCCGTGACCACGGAATTGGCGATGAAGCATTCCTTGTGAGCGAGGTGATGCATGTCGGCGATCTGCTCGGGCGTCGGAATCTGGTCGCCGGAGAACGCGATTTCGGGGTTGAGCGTCACTTTCGAGACGTAGAATTTCCCGTTCTCGTTCTTCGTCATCACACCGAGCGCCTTGTCCTCGTAACGGTCGATGACGAGGCGCCTTTTGGCGGCGATGTGAAGGAAGGTGAGCATGTGGCAGCTCGATATGGATGCCACGAACGCTTCCTCCGGGTCGACAGCATCCTCGCGGGAATACGGCAAGGGCACCACGAGCGGTGACGGCGACGCCTGAACCTCGATGCCGCCGTCGAACGACCAACGGTGGCCACGCTTGTACTTGTTGTCGGAGAAAGCCTCGCCTTCCCCGCGCGTCCAAACCACTGTGGCCGTGTATTCGTGTGCCATGGCCTTGCCCGACTTTTCGTTCTCCACGAAGCCTCACCCTGAGGAGGACCGTCAGGTCCGTCTCGAAGGGCGAGGCGTCTCCAGTGCTCTCTGAATCCTCCTTCGAGACGCCGCTCACGCGGCTCCTCAGGATGAGGCAGAGTTTCGTGACGCTCTCGATTACGAAATCGACTTCACGAATTCCTGGTACTGCTCCTCGGTCAGCAGACCGTCGAGCTCGCTTGGGTTCGTGAGGCGGATCTTCAGGAACCAGCCGCGACCGGCGGGGTCCTCGTTCACGGTGCCGGGCGTGGCTTCGAGATCGCTGTTGACCTCGACGACTTCGCCGGAAACCGGAGCGTAGACTTCGCTTGCGGCCTTCACGCTCTCGACGACGGCGGCTTCATCGCCCTTGTTGAGCGTTTTGCCGACGCTCGGCAGCTCCACGAAAACGACGTCGCCGAGCTGGCCCTGAGCGAAATCGGAAATGCCGACGATGCCGGCGTCGCCTTCGACGCGGATGTATTCGTGATCCTTGGTGTAACGCGTGGTCATTGTTGTTCTCCCCTGGGATTAGCGCTTGTAGCGATGCGGTACGAACGGCATGGCGGCGACCTTGGCAGGCAGCGGCTTGCCGCGAACGACGAGATGAAGATCGGTGCCGATGGCGGAAACATCCTTCGACACGTAGCCCATGGCGATGGGACCATTGACGGTGGGGCCGAAGCCGCCGGAAGTGACGATGCCGACCTCGCGTCCGTCGGGCGTGGTGATCACGGTGCCCTCGCGAGCGGGAGCGCGGCCTTCCGGCAGAATGCCGATGCGCACGCGGGCAGCGCCTTCCTTCACCTCGCGCTGAATGCGCGCGGCGCCCGGGAAGCCTCCCTCCTCGCGGCGGCGCTTCTGGATGGACCAGTTGAGGCCGGCTTCGATCGGCGATGTGGTGGTGTCGATATCGTGGCCGTAGAGGCACAGGCCCGCTTCGAGGCGCAAGGAATCGCGCGCACCGAGGCCGATGGGCTTCACTTCAGGATCAGCGAGCAGCGTGTTCCAGAGTTTTGTCGCGTCGCCTGCCTTGCAGGAAATCTCGTAGCCGTCCTCGCCGGTGTAGCCGGAGCGGGAAACGTGGCACCAGATGCCGTCGATCTGCACGTCGGCGGACATCATGAAAGGGATATCCGCAGCCTCGGGCGAGAGCTTGCCGAGCACGGCAGCGGCTGACGGACCCTGCAGCGCCATCAGCGCGAGGTCGTCCTTTCGGTTCAGGCTCACGCCCTGCGGCAGGCGCGCCTGGATATGCGCGTAGTCCTGCTCCTTCATGGAAGCGTTGACGACGAGATAGAGCCAGCCCTCGTGGCCGGGAGCGCCCACGCGGGTGACCATGAGGTCGTCGAGGATGCCGCCGTTCTCGTCGAGCAGCTGCGAATAGCGCTGCTGGTTCGGCTTGAGGTTCAGCACATCGGCGGGAACAAGGGCCTCGAGCGCCTTGGCTGCGGTCTCATGGCTCTTGTCGTCGGCCACGAGGAATGCCTGGCCCATATGGGAGACATCGAACAGGCCCGCATGCTCGCGGGTCCAGTTGTGCTCGGTCATGATGCCGGTGGGGTACTGCACCGGCATGTTGTAACCGGCAAACGGCACCATGCGGGCACCGAGCGCCACATGCTCGGCATGGAGCGGCGTATTCAGAAGCGGCTGATCGCTGTGCGCTGTCTCGGCCATCGTGTTCCCTCAAAGGTGCGCGTTTCATCGAGCCTTTCGGCCCGTTGCTGTGCGCCCCCTCTGTCACGAGACCTGAGAGATTTCCCTGATCCGCTTTTGCGGCAGGTTACGCCCGTCGGTGGGCGATGCCCCTTACAAGCATCGCCGCTTTCCAGAGTGCCAGCTCCCTCGCGGTCCTTTGGCCTGAGCGTTTCCGGGGCGGTTGCGCCTTCGGCGCCGGGCGTGTGGCCCGGTCTCTTCCGCGGGGATCATCGGCTGACATAAGCTCTGAAGAGGAAATATGATCCTGTCAACAAAACAGGGTGCCGCAACTCTCATCTCCCCGTCTTAATTGACGGCAGCGCTTCGAACCCCCATGTTAGGGCATCATCCACAGAAGGGGGAAAGCGCGGCCTGATCCGGTCGGCAGCTCCTGACATCGTTGCTCGAACTGGTCATCGCTCTTGCTCTCGTCGCCCTGAACGGCGTTTTCGCGCTTTCAGAACTCGCTATCGTGTCCGCACGCAGGCCCCGCCTCAAGGCCATGGCGGAACAGGGACGCTCCGGCGCCAGCACCGCCCTGACCCTCATGGAGGATTCGGGGCGCTTCCTCTCCACGGTCCAGATCGGCATCACCCTCGTCGGCATCCTGGCCGGCGCCTTCTCGGGCGCGGCTCTCGGCGACCGCCTGTCGCAAATCCTCATGGATCAAGGCATGCCGGAACGAGCGGCGGACCCGCTCGGCTTCGGCATCGTCATCAGCGTCATCACCTATCTCTCCATCGTCATCGGCGAGCTGGTGCCCAAGCAGCTTGCCCTGCGTCATCCGGAAGGCATCGCCTGCACGATGGCTCCGATCATGCTGGTGCTCTCGAAGGTCGCCGCGCCCGCCGTGTGGCTCCTCAATGCCTCGACGCGCCTGATCTTCGGCCTTTTCGGCACGCCCTCGGGCGATGAAACGACCGTGACCGAAGAGGAGATCAAGATGCTCGTCGGCGAGGCCGAGAGCGCAGGCGTGATCGAGGAGCAGGAACGGCGCATGATCTCCGGCGTCCTGCGCCTCGGCGACCGGACGGTCCGCGGCCTCATGACCCCGCGCACGGATGTGGACTGGATCGATGTCGAGGACGATGCGGAGACCATCCGCGCCCTCCTGCTGGAGACCCCTCACTCTCGCCTGCCGGTCAGCGATGGCTCGCCGGACAACATCATCGGCGTGGTCCAGTCGCGCGCGCTTCTGGCGGCCCTGCTGTCGGGCCAGCCCCTGGACATCCGAAGCCAGGTTCAGAGCGCGCCGGTGATCCCGGACACTCTCTACGCCTTGGACGCGCTGGCGACCTTGCGCGACTCGGAGGTGCCCATGGCGCTCGTCCATGACGAGTACGGGCATTTCGAAGGTGTCGTGACCCCGGCCGACGCGCTGGAGGCCATCGTCGGAGCCTTCCGTTCCGACGGCGAGGCGCCGGAGCCCGACGCCGTCCGCCGCGAGGACGGCTCCTGGCTGCTCGCGGGCTCCATGCCCGTCGATGAAATGGCGGATGTCCTCGGGATCACCCTTCCCGAGCCGCGCAGCTATCATACGGTCGGCGGGCTGGTGATCAGCGAATTGCAGCGCCTGCCGAACACGGGCGAGTCCGTCGACGTGCTCGGATGGCGCCTGGAGGTGATCGACCTGGACGAGCGCCGGATCGACAAGGTGCTCGCCATGCCCCTGAACCAGAGAGTGGGCTCACCCACCCTCTCCTGAGGTCAGCCTTGGTAAAGGCATTGCCTGGCGGTCGGCGATCCAGCGCCGATCGTTTCGCGCTTATCCGACTTCCATATGAGCTGTGACCGACCCCTTGTAGGTCGTCGGAAGACGTCCCCATAAGCGAAAGGCCCGGCGAGACCGGGCCTTTATCTGAAAACGGTTTTCTGTCGGCCCTAGCCCCGGCGTCCGGCCCGGCCTCCAAGACCCACTTCGATCTCGAAATCGTTGGCTTGGCTTGCAGGCACCAGGATGTTGTCCTCGACCACGGTGACGGTCGTCTGCGCGCTTCCGGCCGGAATGGCCGCCACGGCGCTGCGGCTGCGGTTGGCGATCACGCCCGAGCGGCTCTTCACCACGATCTGGACCGGGACGTTGTAGCGCCCTGCTCCGCCTCCTGCGCCCAGGAGCGCGCGGGCTTCCACACCCACCTTCACCAGGGTGGAGCCGTCAGGCTGGCCGACGCATTCGCGGGCAAGGTTGCTGATGGCGATCTGGCTCCGCAGGGCCGATGCGTCGCCGGCGCGGCCGCCGGCATAGCCCTGAATGGCGGACCCGCCCTCGAAGACCGTCACCGGCGGGCAGTATACGTCGCTCGTGGGCGTGGCCTGGACCGGAGGAAGCGTGGCGCCGCCCGTCAGCAGCATCTCGCCGATGCCCATGCCGCCGCTCTCGCCGGACCCGGCGCATCCGGCCAGAACCGACACGGCCAGAACCGTCAGCGCCGCACCGGCCTTCGCACTCAAACCCTTAGCCATCGAATCCCCCGGCTTGCTTCTTTAAGCCCTTACGGAAGCGCATCGTAACCGGCCGCGAATCCATTCAGCGACACGGGAATGCCGATGCCCTCCTCGGGCGTCTGGAACACGATGAAGGTGGCGGATTGCCCAGTCTTCATCTGATTGATGAGATTATCTTCCATGACAACCTCGGCAACGCAACCCGTTGCGAGGCAACGCACGAATCCAGCCCTGCCGATATCCGTCTGGTCGATCTTGAGACCGAGGCCGGACGGCAGGAGAATACCCAGGGGCGCGACGACGCGAAGAAGTCGGCTTTTGGCGTCGGCGGTTTTCAACACAATAATCACGAGGGTGACGTTCGGACGGTCCTCGGCCACCACGTTCTGAACGAGAGCGCATTGTTCGGCGGTCGCCCCCGCAGGAGTTTCGCAACGCATCTGCCAATCGCCATAGGTGTTCTTCACCATGCCCTGGGCATGGGCGGCGCCGGCAGCGGCCAAGGCAGAAAGCCCCAGAAATGCCGCCGTCCCAAAGCGGACCCAACGTGATACGCCCATCGGTCTCTCCTTCTTGAGTCCTCGTTCCAAGGGCGGCGGCTCCGCCGCTCCGACCCAAATCTTTGGCCGTTGGGACCATGGCAGGGGCCATAATGTCAAGCGAGAGAAGGATAAGGTGGGGATCACAACCGGTTTCGGCGGTTATGACGCATAAATTGCGACCACAGAACCGTTGCGCTTCGGCGCGTCCTGTGGTCTTTGGCACAAATCTAAAGTGACGGCGCAAGCTGGGCGCCGCTATTCGCACGCCCATGCTGTCCCTTTATGCTTTCGTGGCCGCCCGGCCACCGTATCTTTTAGGAGCTTTGGAACGCCGATGCGGATCGAGAATGCACGTCGATCGGTGACCGCCCTCTCCACGGCAGCGGTCGCACTTGTGTTGGGCATAAGTGAGGCATGGGCCGCAGCCGGCCGGCCCTCCCCCTGGGAAATGGGCATGCAGGAGATGGTGACCGAGTTGGGGCAGAGCGCCTCCGACTTCCACACCTACCTGGTCTGGCTGATTGCCGCGATCTGCCTGCTCGTGCTGGCGTTGCTCCTGGTGATCATCGCCCGCTTCAACGAGCGGAAGAATCCGGTTCCCTCCCGGACCACGCACAACACCCTGCTTGAAGTGGCCTGGACCATCGTTCCGGTGCTGATCCTGGTGGCCGTCGCCATCCCGTCCTTCCGCCTCCTGCGCCAGCAGCTGGTTCCGCCGCAGGCGGACGTGGTGATCAAGGCCACGGGCTATTCCTGGTACTGGGGCTACGAGTACCCAGAGGATCAGGGCGGCTTCAAGTTCGACTCGAACATGGTCACCGATGAGGCGGCCCTGAAGCCCGACCAGCCGCGCCTGCTCGGTGCCGACAACGCCATGGTCGTGCCCGTCGGCAAGGTCGTGCGCGTCCAGGTCACCTCGGCCGACGTGATCCATGCCTTCGCCGTTCCGTCCTTCTTCATCAAGGTCGACGCCGTTCCCGGACGCCTGAACGAGACTTGGTTCAAGGCCGAGAAGGAAGGCGTTTATTACGGCCAGTGCTCTGAACTCTGCGGCAACGGTCACCCCTACATGCCGATCGAGGTCCGCGTCGTGAGCGAGCAGCAATATGCCGCTTGGCTCGCCGAGGCGAAGCAGCGTTATGCTTCCACGGAAGACACGACTCCGGTCAAGTTCGCGAACGCTCAGTAATTTAAAACAAGGACCATAGAGGTCGCATCATGGCACATGCAGTTGATTCCGCTCACGCGGATCACCACGATCATCTTCCTGGCTTCTGGCGCCGCTGGTTCTACTCCACGAACCACAAGGATATCGGCACCCTCTACCTCATCTTCGGCTTCATGGCCGGCATTATCGGCGGCATTCTGTCCATCGCCATGCGTCTGGAACTCCAGGAGCCCGGCCTGCAGTTCTTCGCCAACCCGCAGACGTTCAACGTCTTCGTGACGGGCCACGGCCTCATCATGGTGTTCTTCATGGTGATGCCCACCCTCATCGGCGGCTTCGGCAACTGGTTCATCCCGCTCATGATCGGCGCGCCCGACATGGCCTTCCCGCGGATGAACAACATCTCGTTCTGGCTCCTTGTGGCCGCCTTCGCCCTGATGCTCTGCTCGCTTTTCGTCGAAGGCGCTCCGGGCTCGCTCGGCTTCGGCGGCGGCTGGACGGTGTATCCCCCGCTGTCGACGACGGGACACCCTGGCCCTGCGCTCGATTTCGGCATCCTGGCCCTCCACCTCGCCGGCGCGTCCTCGATCCTGGGCGCGATCAACTTCATCACCACGATCCTCAACATGCGCGCTCCGGGCATGACGCTGCACAAGATGCCGCTGTTCGCCTGGGCCATGCTGGTCACCGCCTTCCTGCTGCTCATCTCGCTGCCGGTTTTGGCGGGTGCAATCACGATGCTGCTGACGGACCGTAACTTCGGCACCACCTTCTTCGAGCCATCGGGCGGCGGCGATCCGATTCTCTACCAGCACCTGTTCTGGTTCTTCGGCCATCCCGAAGTGTACATCATGATCCTGCCGGCTTTCGGCATCGTGTCGCACATCATCTCCACCTTCTCGAAGAAGCCGATCTTCGGTTATCTCGGCATGGCCTACGCCATGGTGGCGATCGGCGTCGTCGGCTTCGTCGTGTGGGCGCACCACATGTACACGGTCGGCCTCTCGCTCCAGACGCAGGCCTATTTCGTGTTCGCCACGATGGTGATCGCGGTGCCCACGGGCATCAAGATCTTCTCGTGGATCGCCACCATGTGGGGCGGCTCCATCCGCTTCACGGCGGCCATGCAGTGGGCCATCGGCTTCGTGTTCCTGTTCACGGTCGGCGGCGTCACCGGCGTCGTGCTCGCGAACGCTCCGGTCGACCGCTACATGCACGACACCTACTACGTGGTGGCTCACTTCCACTACGTGCTGTCGCTCGGCGCCGTGTTCGTGATCTTCGCCGGCATCTACTACTGGTTCCCGAAGATCACCGGCTACATCATGCCGGAATGGATCGGTAAGGTGCACTTCTGGATCGCCTTCATCGGCGCCAACGTGCTGTTCTTCCCGATGCACTTCCTCGGCCTGTCGGGCATGCCGCGCCGCTATGCGGACTACCCGGATGCCTTCGCCGGCTGGAACCTCGTGTCCTCGATCGGCTCCTACATCTTCGGCGCCGGCATCCTCTTCTTCATGTTCGGCGTGGTTTACGCGCTGGTCCGCAAGGAGAAGGCTGGCGACAATCCGTGGGGTGAAGGTGCAACGACGCTGGAATGGACCCTGTCCTCCCCGCCTCCGTTCCACCAGTTCGAGACCCTGCCCCGCATCGTCGATACGGGCCACTAATCAAGCGAGCCGGGCGGCAATCGCCGCCCGTGCTCCTCCCCCGAGGGCTTCGGCGAGCGAAGCCTTCCGGCGAGGAGCTGACATCGAGAGGCGCCTTTTTTAAGCCTCACCCCTTTCAGCATTTCGGAAGAACATTTGGTATGAACACCCTGTCGAACAGTTTGACCAAGCCCCAGAACGAGAGCATCGCCAGCAATGGTCTCTCGCAGGGTGACGTGTCCGACTTCTTCGCTCTCCTTAAGCCGCGGGTCATGTTTCTCGTCGTGTTCACGGCGCTCGTCGGCATGGTCGTCAGCCATCCGGACGTGAACCCGATTCTGGCTTTCATCTCCCTGCTGATGATCGCCGTCGGCGGCGGCGCTTCGGGCTGCCTGAACATGTGGTGGGACGCGGATATCGACGCCGTGATGACCCGCACCCGCAAGCGCCCGATCCCGGCCGGCAAGATCCAGCCCAACGAGGCCCTGGCCTTCGGCCTGACCCTCTCCGCGGGCTCGGTGCTGATCCTCGGTCTCGCCAGCAACTGGCTTGCAGCGGGCCTGCTGGCCTTCACGATCTTCTTCTACGTCGTGATCTACTCCATGTGGCTGAAGCGCTCGACGCCTCAGAACATCGTGATCGGCGGCGCGGCGGGCGCCCTCCCCCCGATCGTCGCGCAGGCCGCCGTGACCGGCTCCGTCGCGTGGGACAGCGTCATTCTGTTCGCCATCATCTTCATGTGGACGCCGCCGCATTTCTGGGCGTTGGCCCTGGTGAAATCGGGCGATTACGAGCGCGCCGGCATCCCAATGATGCCGAATGTCGCCGGTCCGGATTCCACCCGCTTTCAGATTCTTGCCTACACGGTGCTTCTGGCCCCGCTCGGCATGGCCCCGGTCTTCTTCGGCTTCGGCGGCCTCGCCTATGCTGTGGTCGCGCTCATCGGCGGTCTCGGCATGCTGGCGCTCGCGATCCAGGTCTATCGCCTGCGCGAAGGCGAGCCGGCCATGCGGGTGGCCCAGCAGCTCTTCGCCTTCTCGATCCTCTACCTCTTCCTGCTGTTCGCCACGCTTCTCGCGGAGCATGGCTTCGGCTTCTTCCGCCCGGTTCTGGGGTAAGGCGATGACGGATATGAACTCCTATCGTCCCACTCCGGAGGAGCAACTGCGCCGCAAGCGTCGGTCTCGCGCCTTGGGTCTGACGCTCGGCATTCTCTGCCTGATCCTGTTCGCAATTACGATTGCGAAGCTGGGACCTCAGGTCCTGAATCGCCCCATGTGAGACCAGTATGACCGAAGCACCGCACAATCAGCGCAAAATGCAACGCACCGCCTTTACCTGCCTCGGCATCGTCGTAGGCATGGTCGGTCTCGCCTATGCCTCGGTGCCCCTCTACGATCTCTTCTGCAGGGTGACGGGCTTCGACGGCACGCCGATCGTGCGCGACAGCAACACTTCGCAGGTCGTGGACCGCACGATTGCCGTGCGCTTCGACGCCAACGTGGTGCCGAGCCTGGGCTGGCGCTTCTCGCCGGAAAAGCCCGAGGTCAAGGTCAAGCTCGGCGAGACCATGACGGTCTATTACAAGGTCACCAATACGAGCGATAAGCCCGCCACCGGGATCGCGACCTACAACGTGCAGCCGGATTTGGCCGCCACCTACTTCTCGAAGCTCGAATGTTTCTGCTTCACGGAGCAGACCCTGCAGCCGGGGGAAACCCTTGAATCGGCGGTCGTGTTCTATATCGACCCGCGCCTGCTGCAGGATTCCGACGTGAAGAACATCTCTTCCATCACCCTCTCCTACACCTACTTCCCGTCCAAGGCGGGAAAGCCGGTGGCGGAGGTGACATCTTCAACCACATCAACCGTTCAATAAGGAACGTGACAAGCTAGGCTGAAACGTCCTAAAGCGAAGTCACAATCGAGGCACGGAGACGACTAAAATGGCCGAGGCTCACGCCAAGAACCACGACTACCACATTCTTGAACCGAGCCCGTGGCCGCTGATCGGCTCGGTCAGCGCCTTCCTCATGGCTTTCGGATTCGTCACCTGGTGGAAGGACCTCAACATCGCCGGCATGGACATCGGCGCCTTCGTGTTCGGCGCCGGCATCATCGGCGTGCTCTACACCATGATCGCCTGGTGGAGCGACGTGGTGCGCGAAGCCAATACGGGCTCCCATACCCGCGTGGTCCAGCTGCATCACCGCTACGGCATGATCATGTTCATCGCCTCCGAGGTGATGTTCTTCGCCGCATGGTTCTGGGCCTATTTCGATGCGGCCCTCTATGCCGGCGACCCGCAGGTCTTCTCGCGCGTCGAGGCTCTCGGCGGCGTGTGGCCCCCGAAGGGCATCGAGACCTTCGATCCCTGGCACCTGCCCCTGCTCAACACCCTGATCCTGCTCACCTCGGGCACCACGGTCACCTGGGCGCACCATGCGCTCCTGCACAACGACCGTCAGGGCCTCAAGACCGGCCTGTGGCTCACGGTGATCCTCGGCGCGATCTTCAGCTGCGTCCAGGTCTACGAGTACAGCCACGCCACCTTCGGCTTCAGCGGCAACATCTACGGCGCCACCTTCTTCATGGCGACGGGCTTCCACGGCTTCCACGTGCTGATCGGCACGATCTTCCTCGCCGTCTGCCTGCTGCGCGCCTATCGCGGCGACTTCACGCCCAAGCAGCACCTCGGCTTCGAATTCGCCGCATGGTACTGGCACTTCGTGGACGTGGTTTGGCTCTTCCTCTTCGCCGCCATCTACGTGTGGGGCTACGGCGGATATTCAGGCGGACACTAAAGCCGCTCGAGACGGAACCAAGATCAAGGGCGGCTTTCGGGCCGCCCTTCGTTTTTACGCCTCCCCTCCCCATGTGAGCGGAGGCATCTCACGGAGAAGAAACGTGGCCCAGGTCCCGAAGACGTCGTCCCCGATCCTCGCCGGCCTCAAATGCCGATGCCCCCGATGCGGCAAGGGACGTCTCTTCAACGGCTTTCTCACCCTCGCTCCGCGTTGCGAGGTCTGCGGCCTCGACTACTCCTTCGCCGATCCGGCAGACGGCCCGGCCTTCTTCGTGATGATCATCATGGGAATTCCGGCCGCGGGCTTCGGCGTTTGGGTCGAACTTACCTTCGAGCCGCCCCTCTGGGTGCATCTGATCACGACGCTGCCGTTCCTGCTGCTGACCTGCATTCCACCGATCCGCCCGGCCAAAGGCATGCTGGTGGCGAGCCAATATCTCCATAAGGCCGAGGAAGGGCGTTTCCAGAAGTGACCGTCGCCAGCCTCAACAAGGGCCGCTCCCTTCTCATTCCCGGCGTTGCTGCCCTCATCGCCCTGGCGATTCTCCTCAGCCTCGGCACGTGGCAGATGCAGCGCAAGGCCTGGAAGGAAAGCCTGATCCAGCAGATCGAGACCCGCGCCTATGGCGAGCCGGGCGCCATTCTGCCCGAATCGGAATGGGCCCGCTGGCACGCCGACCAGGACGAGTTCCGGAAGGTGCGCGTCACCGGCACCTTCCTGCACGATCTGGAAGCCCACGTTTACGGCCTCGCTCCTGGAACGCGGCAGGGCGCTCCCATCCAGGGCTACTACATCCTCACCCCCTTGAGGCTCGCCACGGGCGGGATCGTGATGATCAATCGTGGCTTCGTGCCGACCGATCTGAAAAACCCGGCCACGCGCCCGCAATCTCAGCCCAGCGGGCAGGTCACGGTCACGGGCCTCGTGCGGGCGCCGGAAGCGCGCAATATCTTCACGCCCAACGACGATCTGGCCCGGAACCTCTGGTTCGCCCGCAATCCCCAGGCAATCGCCGCGGCTCGCGGACTTGAGAGCGTTGCGCCCTTCCTGATCGACGCCGACGCCACGCCCAACCCGGGCGGCTGGCCGCGCGGCGGGCAAACCCCGCTCACGCTGCCCAACAACCACCTGCAATACGCCGTCACCTGGTATGGCATCGCGCTCACCCTCGTGGCCGTCTTCGCAGCCTTCGCCTGGAGGCGTATCAAGGGATGATGCCGCGCCAGAAGCGGCTTGCCGTGACCGGCCCCTGCACCTAATGTCCGGGCGCATTTCCAGGAGATTGACCTTGCTCCATGTCTCGACCCGCGGGGAAGCTCCCGCGCTTGGCTTTTCCGACGCGCTTCTGACCGGCCTTGCCAGGGACGGCGGCCTCTACCTGCCGGAAAAATGGCCGAGCTTGTCGGCGGACACGATCAAGGGCTTTGCCGGACGATCCTATGCGGAGGTGGCGAAGGCCGTGCTCGGCCCGCTGGTGGACGGCGATATTCCGGCCGCCGACCTCAGCCACATGATCGACGAATCCTATGCCTCGTTCCGGCACGACGCGGTCTGTCCGCTGACGCAGCTGGACGACAACCTGTTCCTGCTCGAACTCTTCCACGGCCCGACGCTCGCCTTCAAGGACGTGGCGATGCAGTTGCTCGGCCGCCTCATGGATCATGTGCTGAAAAGCCGTGGCGCGCGCGCCACCATCGTCGGCGCGACATCGGGCGATACGGGCAGCGCAGCGGTCGAGGCCTTCAAGGGCCTCGATCAGGTCGATATCTTCATCCTCTACCCGCATGGCCGCGTGTCGGACGTGCAGCGCCGCCAGATGACGACGGTGGCCTCGCCCAACGTGCATGCGCTGGCCGTCGAAGGCACCTTCGACGATTGCCAGAACATGGTGAAGGCCATGTTCAACCATCGCGGCTTCCGCGACGAGCTGCAGCTGTCGGGCGTGAACTCCATCAATTGGGCCCGCGTGGCGGCGCAGGCGGTGTATTACTTCACCGCAGCGGTCGCCCTCGGCGGACCGCACCGCCCCGTCTCCTTCTCCGTGCCGACCGGCAATTTCGGCGACATTCTCGCCGGTTGGGTCGCCAAGCGCATGGGCCTGCCCATCGAGCGGCTGATGATCGGCACCAATGCCAACGACATTCTCGCGCGCACGCTTCAAAGCGGCGCCTACGAGATGAAGGGCGTCGAGGCCACGACTTCGCCGTCGATGGATATTCAGATTTCCTCGAATTTCGAGCGCCTGCTGTTCGAATCCTATGACCGCAACGGCGAGGCAATCCGACGCCTGATGGCAAGCCTCAACCAGTCGCGTTCCTTCATGATCGAAGCAGGTCCTCTCGCGCGCATCCGCGAGGAGTTCTCGGCTCACGCGGTGAACGAGGCGAGTGTCGCCGACGAGATGGCGCAGACCTATCGCAGCACCGGTTACGTGCTCGATCCGCACAGCGCCGTCGGCACCCGCGCAGCACGCGCGCTTCTGAAGGACAAGCCCGACGTCCCGGTGGTGGCTCTTTCCACCGCGCATCCGGCGAAATTCCCGGATGCGGTCGAGCGCGCCACAGGCGTGCGCCCCGCGCTTCCGCCGCACATGGCCGATCTGATGGAGCGCAATGAGAGCTTCACGGTTCTTCCCAACGATCAGTCTGCGGTCGAGCGCTTCATTCGCGAACGCGCGCGGGCGGTCAAAGGCGCCGCCGCATGAATCAGCATTTCGTCCGCGAGAAGCGCGTCGACATCACGAGGCTTTCCAACGGCCTGACGGTCGCGACCGAGCACATGCCGGAAGTCGCCACCGCCACTCTCGGCGTCTGGGTGGGCACCGGCTCGCGCCATGAGCAGGCGCATGAGCACGGCCTGTCGCATCTGATCGAGCACATGGCCTTCAAGGGCACCGCTCGCCGCTCCGCGCGGCAGATCGCGGAAGACATCGAGAATGTGGGCGGCGACATCAACGCCGCCACCAGCGTCGAATACACGAGCTACACCGCACGCGTTCTCGGCGAGAACGTGGATGTCGCCCTCGACGTGCTCGGCGACATTCTCATCAACTCCGCTTTCGACGAAGCGGAGCTTGCGCGCGAGAAGAGTGTCATCCTGCAGGAATACGCCGCCGTCGAGGATACGCCGGACGACCTGATCTATGACGCGTTCATGGAAACGGCTTTCGCAGGCCAGCCCGTCGGCCGCCCGATCCTCGGCACGCCGGAGACGATCAAGAGCTTCAACGAGGGCACGATCCGCGCCTTCCTGGCCCGAGAATACATTCCATCGAAGATGGTGCTCGCGGCGGCCGGCAACGTGGATCATGCGCAGATCGTCGAAGCGGCCGAGCGCCTCTTCGGCGCCATGCCCGCAGCGGACATTCGCACACCGGAGAACGGACATTACACCGGCGGCGAGCGGCGCATTGCGCGCAAGCTCGAACAGGCCAACATCGTGCTGGGCTTGCCCGGCCTGTCGTTCAAGGATCCCGGCTATTATGCTACGCATCTCTTCGCCCATATCCTCGGCGGAGGCCTCACCTCACGCCTGTGGCATGAGGTGCGCGAGACGCGCGGTCTTGCCTATTCCATCGATTCCTTCCACTGGCCCTTCTCCGATTGCGGCCTTTTCGGCATCGGCGCGGGCACGGCAGGGTCGGATGTGAAGGAACTCACCAAAGTCACCCTCGACTGCATGCGCCAGGCGACCACGGACATCAGCGAGATCGAGATGATCCGCTCCAAGGCGCAGATGAAGGTGGCTCTGCTGACGGCACTGGAAACGCCCGGCGGACGGATCGAGCGCATGGCGCGCCAGCTCCTCTCGTGGGGCCGCATCGTGGAAAGCGACGAGATCGTCAAGAAAGTGGACGCCCTCGACCAGGACCACGTGCGCGAGGCGGGTCGCCTTCTCCTGCAGGGCAATCCCACCGTTGCAGCCATCGGGCCGATCAAGGGCCTGCCCTCTCTCGAGGTCATCACGGCTGGCCTGCGCGGCTGATGAAGCTGGGCAGCCCTCCTCCCCCTTGTGGGGAGGAGTTGGAGGTGGGGGTGTAAGCGCCACTGCTTCAAGACGTGACGCCAACACCCCCACCCTCACCCTCCCCACAAGGGGGAGGGAAACACCCGCCATATTCTTTCCAACCAGATACTGAGGATGAGGCCACAGGCGGTAGGACGCATATCCCCACAACAAGCCCAAAGATGAGGATGAGTGTGGGATAATGCGTCTCTGCGAAAGGCCACATGCCGCTACGTTATGTCCATTTCACCTCAATCCCGCCGCAAAAGGCCTCCATGCGCGTGGTTAACGATAAATAACGAGTCATGCGGACAAGTGGGGGCCTCGGGAGGCTTCGGCTTGCCCTCAAGCTCCCTGACCGGTACCAATCTGCCTTCGACTTTTGGACCGGACGAAAGAACCGAAGCGGTGCGGATCGTATCTTTCGCCATAGCCTTCCTTCTGGTGGCATTCATGGGACTGGCCCTGCCGACGACCGGCTGGGCGGTGGAATCCGTGCGTGTCGACCCCAAGATGAAGGCCATCGACCTCACGCAGGCCATCGAGCGCTACAAATCCGATGGCGATGAAATCCGCATCTCCACGGCCCCGGGCCGCGACGGCATCGTTCGCCGCATCGCCGTGAAGGCGCGCGAGGCAGGCACCCGGCCGGATTGGATCGTCTTCGCGCTCACCAACGATACCGACGAGCAGGTGGACCGTCTTCTGGTCGCCCCGCATTTCCGGCTCACCGGATCGGGCGTGATCTGGCCGGACCTCGGAGCCTCGCGGATCGCGGCCATCACGGCGAGCCAAGGCATCCGGCCCGAGCGCGACGACAGCCCCGACGCGGACGTCTTCCTCATCACGCTCGATCCCGGCACCACCGTCACCTTCGTGGCCGAGCTTCGCACCGACAACCTGCCTCAACTCCATCTCTGGGATGGGGCTGCCTATAAGGAGCGCGTGAACGGGCTGACGCTCTATAAGGGCATCATCATCGGCATCGCGGGCCTGCTGGCCCTGTTCCTGACCATCGTGTTCGTGGTGAAGGGCGCTCTCATCTTCCCGGCGGCCGCAGCCCTGGCTTGGGCGGTGCTCGCCTATGCCAGCATCGATTTCGGTTTCTTCCAGCGCGTGTTCCCGATCTCCGAGGTCACGGAACAGATCTATCGCGCTGGCGCGGAAGCGGTGCTCGCGGCCACCCTGCTCGTGTTCCTCTTCGCCTATCTCAACCTGAACCGCTGGCACGTCCGCTACAGCCACGTGACGGCGTTCTGGCTCGCCTTCCTCGGCGCGCTGCTGCTGCTTGCCGTCGTCGATGCCTCGGTGGCCTCCGGCGTGGCGCGCATGTCGATCGCGGCCGTTGCCGGAATCGGCTTCATCCTCGTGATCCACCTCGCGACGCATGGCTATGACCGTGCCATCATGCTGGTGCCTACCTGGCTTCTGCTGATCGCGTGGACGGTGGCTGCGAGCTTCACGGTCCTCGGCCAGCTCGCTTCCGATCTCGTGCCTCCTGCCCTCGTCGGCGGCCTCGTGCTGATCGTCATGCTCATCGGCTTCACCGTGATGCAGCATGCCTTCGCCGGCGGCGGTTTCGCGCGCGGCTTCGTCAACGACACCGAGCGGCGTGCGCTGGCGCTGGCCGGCGCGGGCGACATCGTGTTCGACTGGGACGTGGTGTCCGACAATATCTTCGTGAGCCCGGAGATCGAGCATCAGCTTGGACTGAAGCGCGGCACCCTCGAAGGGCCCGCCTCCGCATGGCTCGACCTGATCCACCCCTTCGACAAGGATCGCTACCGCCTTGCGCTCGACACGGTGATCGAGCAGCGCCGCGGCCGCCTCGTGCAGGATTTCCGCCTGCGCTCGGCCTCGAATGCGCATCACTGGTTCCGCCTGAAGGCGCGTCCGGTGATCGGCTCGGACGGCGAGGTCATCCGCATCGTCGGCACGCTGGCCGATGTGACCACCAGCAAGAACGCCGAGGAACGCCTGCTGCACGATGCCGTGCACGACAACCTCACGAGCCTGCCGAACCGCCAGCTCTTCTACGATCGTCTGGAAGCGGCGCTGACCTTCGCAAGCCAGGACGATGCCTTACGCCCGACCGTGCTCGTGATCGACATCGACAAGTTCAAGGAATCGAACGAGCAATCCGGCTATGCCGCAGGCGACTCGATCCTGCTCACTCTCTCGCGCCGCCTCGGCCGCCTCCTGAAGCCGCAGGATACGCTCGCGCGCATCTCGGGCGACGAATTCGCGATCATTCTCCTCTCCGAGCGCGAGACCGACCGCATCATCGCCTTCGCCGACATGGTCCGGCGCATCGTGACCACGCCGGTCACCTACGCCGAGCGCGAGATCTTCCTCACCGCCTCCATCGGCATCGCCCTGCACGATCCCCAGATCGCGGCCCGTCGCGAAGAGGTTCTGCGTAACGCCGAGATCGCCATGGCGCATGCGCGCCGTCACGGCGGCGACCGCATCGAGGTGTTCCGCCCCACCATGCGCTCGGACCGCAGCGACCATTTCACCATGGAAAGCGATCTGCGCCATGCGCTGGACCGCAGCGAGATGAAGGTTCTGTTCAAGCCCATCGTGCGCCTCGAAGACCGCACCATCGCCGGTTTCGAATCGATGCTGCGCTGGGATCACCCGCGCCTGGGCCGCATCTCGCCCGACGACTTCATGTCGATTGCCGAGGAGACCGGCCTCATCGTCAAGCTCAGCGTATTCCTGCTGGAGCAGACGGCGCGGGAACTCGCCATCTGGCAGAATGCGCTCGAGGTCGAGCCGCCGATCTTCGCCAGCGTGAATATGTCGAGCCACCACCTCCTGCGCCACGATCTGCTGCAGGAAGTGAAGACCGTGATCGCGCGCACACGCGTTCTGCCCGGCTCGCTCAAGATCGAGATGACGGAAAGTCTCGTGATGGAGAATCCGGAATACTCCGCCCAGATGCTGGCGCGCCTGCGCGATCTCGGCGCCGGGCTCTCGCTCGACGATTTCGGCACGGGCTATTCAGCCCTCTCCTATCTGCTGCGCTTCCCGTTCGACACGCTCAAGGTGGACGAGTCGTTCGTTCGCCAGATGGCGTCGGGCAATCCGGTCATCCTGCGCTCCATCATCAAGATGGCGCACGAACTCGGTATGGAGATCGTCGCGGAAGGCGCGGAAAGCGAGTCGGAAGCCATTGAGCTCTACCAGCTCGGCTGCGAATATGCGCAGGGCCCCGTTTTCGGCGAGCCGATGTCGGTGATGCAGGCCCGTCAGCTCGTAGGCGCGACCAGCACCGAGGCTGCGTAAGACCTCAGGCGTGGCCCGCTTCCATGGAGAGCATGGCAGGTTCGATGCCAATCCGGCGCAGGGCCATCTCGTAGCGGATATCGGCAGGCGTGCTGAAGATCAGTTCGGCATCGGCGGGACAGTTCAGCCAGCCATTGGACTGAAGCTCGAGTTCGAGCTGACCCGCGCCCCAGCCCGCATAGCCGAGCGCGAGCACCGCAGCCCGGGGGCCGCGCCCCTGGGCGATGGCGCGCAGGATGTCGATGGTCGCGGTCAAGCACACCCCGTCGTCGATGGGCAGCGTCGACTGGGCGATGTGAAAATCGGGCGAATGCAACACGAAGCCACGGCTCGTCTCCACCGGGCCGCCGATGAGAACCTGCATGCGGCCCACCTGCTCCGGCAGATGAATGCGGTCCAGTTCGGGCACGATCTCGAGTTGGACCAGAAGGTCCGTCATGTTCACGTTTGCGGCAGGACGGTTGAGAATGATGCCCATGGCCCCTTCCGGGGAATGGGCGCAGACATAGATCACCGCGCGCGAGAAGCGCTCGTCCGACATACCGGGCATTGCCACAAGCAGCTGCCCGTCAAGATACGGGGAGCCGGCGCCGTAAGGATCTAGCTGGAAGCTCATGTCTCGAAATCTGCCTTAATGGGCCAGCAAAACCCGATCACGGGATCGTGGATGGCAGACCCGAATAGAAAACGCATAAAGGAAGCGCCTCAGGGAGGCGTCAGTTCCATGACATCGACATTACGCATCGCCGCATCCGCCTTTTTTGTGAGCCTGTCCTGTTTCTCCGCATTTGGACAGCCTGCTCCCGCGTCACCCTCGGCGCAGGGGTTTCACTCGCAGGTGCGGCTGCTGTCGGGCGGGAGGCAGGGGGAGAACTGGCTCTCCGGCGTCCAGATCACTCTCGATGAGGGCTTCAAGACCTATTGGCGCAACCCCGGCGAATCGGGACTGCCGCCCAGCTTCGACTGGTCGGCCTCCGAGAACGTGGAATCCGTGGAGGTGCAATGGCCGGCCCCCAAGCGCCATGAGGATGCGGCGGGCGTGGCCTATGTCTACAGCCACGAGGTCGTCCTGCCGGTCGTGGTGAAGCCCAAGGCCGCCGACAAGCCGGTCAAGCTGGCGCTCGTCGTCGATTACGGCGTCTGCAAGGATATCTGCATCCCGGCCCATGCGGATCTGAGCATGGGCCTCACCGAGGCCGGTCCCCAGCGCGCGGCGATCGAGACGTTCATGGCCAAGGTTCCACGGCGGCAGGCCGTGGGAGCGCAGGGCGAACTCACCGTTCTGTCCGTGCAGCCCCGGAACGGCGCCAAGCCGGAACTGTCCGTCTCCGTCCTGGCTCCATCCGGGGAGAAGCCTGCTCTCTTCGCCGAGGCTCCCGACAATTGGTATGTCTCGAGTTCCACGGCCGACGCGGACAATCGCTTCACCGTGACGGTGGAGGAGAAACCCAAGGATGCATCGGGCCCGGTTCCCCTCACCCTCACGCTGGTTGCTGGAGACAAGGCCATCGAGACGCAAGTGAGCCTCGACGCCGGCAATTCGCCGCGCTAGTGAAGGCCATGGATTCCTAACGCATCAGCTCTGGAGAAAAGTGCATGGCCATTCAGGTTGGAGAACGCCTCCCCCAGGTCACATTCCGCGTCATGACCGCCGACGGTCCGGTCGCCAAGACGACGGACGACCTCTTCAAGGGGCGCAAGGTGGTGCTCGTGGCGGTTCCCGGCGCGTTCACCCCCACCTGCCACCGCAACCACCTGCCCGGCTACGTGCAGCGCGCGGAAGAGATCAAGGCGAAGGGCGTGGATTCGATCCTGGTCACCGCCGTCAACGACGTCTTCGTCATGGATGCCTGGGCCAAGTCCTCGGGCGCTGAAGGCATCGACTTCCTGTCGGACGGCAATGGCGATTTCGCCAAGGCGATCAAGCTCACCATGGACGGAACCGGCTTCGGCCTCGGCATCCGCTCGCAGCGCTACTCCATGGTGGTAGAAGACGGCGTCGTGAAGGCGATCAACATCGAAGACACCCCGTCCAAGGCTCAGGTGTCGGGCGCCGACAACATCCTGAAGGATCTCTGATCCTTTCACACCGTCGAACATATGAAGCCCCTGCCCGCTCGATGCCGGCAGGGGCTTTTTCGTCGATGCTCTATGCGCGTCTTTTCTTGAAAGGCTGCATGGCGGAAACCGCCAGCTCGTCGACGCGGATGTTGATGGGATCGTCCGCGTGTCCCTTCACCCAGTGCCAGGCGACATCGTGCCGGGACGCGGCCTCATCGAGCTCGCGCCAGAGGTCCTCGTTCTTCACGGGCTTGTTGTCGGCGGTGCGCCATCCTCGGCGCTTCCAGTTGTGCATCCATTGCGTGATGCCCTGGCGCACATATTGGGAATCCGTGAACAGGTCCACCGCGCAGGGGCGCTTGAGGGCGTTGAGGCCCTCGATGGCCGCGCGGATCTCCATGCGGTTGTTGGTGGTGTGAGGCTCGCCGCCGGACACCTCCTTCTCGCTGCCCTTGAAGAACAGGATCGCGGCCCATCCGCCCGGTCCGGGATTTCCCGAGCAGGCGCCGTCGGTATAGATCAGGATGCGTTCAGAACCGCTCATGCTTCGAGTCCATATTCGCGGGCGTTCCTTACATGGCGGTGGAAGTGGAGCTTGCGGTCGTATTCCAGCGGGTCCTTCGGCTTCACGAGCGCGCCCGGCGGCACATTGAGCCAATCCACGAGGCGGGTGAGCATGAAGCGCATGGCGGAACCCCGGCACAGCACCGGCAGGGCCTCGATCTCCTGCGCCGTGAGCGGGCGGACGGCCTGATAGCCCGCGAGCAGCGCCTGGCCCTTCGTGAGGTTGAAGGACCCATCCTGCTCGAAGCACCAGGCATTGAGGCAGATGGCGACGTCGTAGGCGAAGGCGTCCGTGCAGGCGAAATAGAAGTCGATCAGCCCCGACACCTCGGAGCCGATGAAGAACACGTTGTCCGTGAACAGATCGGCATGGATGATGCCCGTGGGCAGGCCCTTGGGCCATGCATCCTGCAGATAGGCGAGTTCACGCCGCGTGCGCTCCGCCAATCCGCCGGAGACGGTATCGGCCTGAGCTTCCGCGAGACCGAAAAGCGGCGCCCAGGCATCGAGCGACAGGGCGTTCGGCCGGTCCATCGCGAAATCCTGGCCGGCGAGGTGCAGCTGCGCCAGCGCCCCGCCCAGAGCCCCGCAATGCTTGGCCGTGGGACGGCGGACGGCGATGCCGTCGAGGAACGTGATGATGACGGCGGGGCGCCCGGCCACGCGGCCCAGGGGCTGTCCCTGGCGGTTGTTGACCGGCAGCGGGCAGTTCAGGCCCTTGTTGGCGAGATGCTGCATGAGCCCGAGGAAGAACGGCAGGTCCGCTTCCCTCACCCGCTTCTCGTACAGCGTGAGGATGTAGGAGCCCTCTGTCGTGTGGAGGAAATAATTGGTGTTCTCCACACCCTCGGCGATGCCCTTGTAGGAAAGAACCGTGCCGATGTCGTAGGTTGCGAGGAAGCCTTCGAGCTCCTCGTCGCTGACTTCCGTATAGACTGCCACCTTTTACTCCGCCGCCTGCTCACGCAACTCGCGCGGCAAAGGAAAGAATACGCTCTCGTCCGCCGTCGACACGCTCTCCACCGACACCTCGTAGCGCTCGGCGAAGGCGTCGATGATTTCTTCCACCAGGATTTCCGGCGCGGAGGCTCCAGCGGTGATGCCCAGCCTGCGGATGTTTCCGAACAGCGACCAGTCGATATCCTCGGCGCGCAGGATCAGGCGCACCAGAGCGCAGCCTTCCCGCTCGGCCACTTCGCGCAGGCGCTGCGAGTTGGAGGAATTGGGCGAGCCCACCACGATCATCGCATCGACCTGGGGCGCCACGCGCTTGACCGCGCCCTGGCGATTGGTGGTGGCGTAGCAGATGTCTTCCTTGTGCGGGCCGACGATGGACGGGAAGCGCGCCTTCAGGGCTTCCACCATGTCCTGCGTGTCGTCGACGGACAGGGTCGTCTGGGTCACGAAGGCCAGGTTCTCGGGATCGGCAGGCTGAAGGCGGGCGATATCGTCCACGGTCTCCACGAGGGTGACGGCCCCTTCCGGAAGCTGCCCCATGGTGCCGATCACCTCCGGATGGCCCACATGGCCGATCAGGATGATGTGACGGTCCCGCTTGTGGTGCACCTGCGCCTCCCGATGGACCTTGGTCACCAGGGGGCAGGTGGCGTCGATGGCGAAGAAATTGCGGGCCTCGGCGGCCTCCGGCACGGATTTCGGCACGCCATGGGCCGAGAAGATGACGGGGGCCTTCGTGTCCGGGATCTCGTCGAGCTCCCGCACGAAAACCGCCCCTTTCCGCTTCAGATTTTCCACCACGTATTTGTTGTGCACGATCTCGTGGCGCACATAGACCGGCGCGCCATGGATCGTCAGCGCCTTCTCGACAGCGTCGATGGCGCGGACAACCCCGGCGCAGAAGCCGCGCGGGGCGCAAAGCAGAATGTCGAGGGGTGGCTTCGTCATGATCCCGCGATGTGGCGAGACGAGGGGCCTCCTGTCAAGCGGGAGCGACCGTTATTCGCGGTTCGAGCCAGCTGCGCATCGTTCACCAAGCGCAGCCCGACAGTGTCATTCCCGGCCGGAGCGCAGCGGAGGGGAAGTGAATTCATAGCGCCGCGGTTGATCGTGGATCCCCTTCCCTCGCTGACGCTCGCCGGGGATGACATCACCGGTTCAGCCCCTCGCCCGGTCAACTCCCCGCAAGGAAGAGAATAGCCGCAGAATGCCCTAAGAAACACTCGCCCTGCGGGACAAGACTCCCTAGAAAGGGTACACCGCTCACCGGATTCCGATCGCCCGATGGCCAGCGCAGCCTCCCATGTCAGCTTTCTCCCACCCATCCTGACCTTCTGCGGGGCGGCGGTCATTGCCGTGCCCCTCTTCCGCCTCATCGGCCTCTCTGCCGTGCTTGGCTATCTGGCGGCGGGCATCGCCATCGGCCCCTCCGGCCTGAGCCTTGTCGGCGATCCCCAGACCATTGCCACGGTCGCGGAGCTCGGCGTCGTCCTGCTGCTCTTCATCATCGGGCTGGAGCTGAAGCTCTCCCACCTCTGGTCCATGAAGCGGGACATCTTCGGATTGGGCTTGGCCCAAATGGCCCTCACCGCCCTCTGCCTCGGCGGCGCATCGCTGGCCGTGGGCCTGAGCCCCAACGCGGCCTTCGTCATCGGCATCGCGATGGCGCTCTCGGCCACCGCCATCGCCCTTCAGATGCTGGGGGAGCGCAACGATCTGCAGACCCCCTATGGACAGCGCTCCTTCGCCATTCTGCTGTTCCAGGATCTCTCGGTCGTTCCCGTTCTCGCCATTCTGCCCCTCCTGGCTTCCGGCATGGCCGTCGAGAACGGCTCGATAGTCGACAGGCTTCTGGTGACAGCCGAAGCTCTTGCGGCCATCGCAGCGGTGGTTCTGGTCGGCCGCTATGGGCTCAACCCATTCTTTCGCATCCTGGCGCGCACCGGTTCACGCGAGGTGATGACGGCGTCAGCGCTGCTCGTGGTGCTGGGTGCTGCCCTGCTCATGGAGGAAGTCGGTCTCTCCATGGCCATGGGCGCGTTCCTGGCCGGCCTGCTGCTCGCCGAGTCGAATTTCCGCCACCAGCTCGAGGCCGATATCGAGCCCTTTCGCGGAATGCTGCTCGGCCTGTTCTTCATGAGCGTCGGCATGTCCATCGATCTCGCCCTTGTCCGCGAGCAATGGATGCTGCTGGCTGTTGCCGCTCCGGTCGTGATCCTCGGAAAGACCTTGTTGATCACGGTTCTTTCCCGCTTCTTCGGAGCCACATGGCGCGAGGGCCTGCGCTCAGGCACGCTTCTTTGCACCGCGGGCGAGTTCGCCTTCGTGCTCCTGCCTGTCGCCCTGAGCGCCGGATTGATGCTTCCCAAGGACGTGCAGATCGTCACTGCGCTTGCCGCCATTACCATGCTGCTCGGCCCGATTTTCTCGACCCTGGTCGAGAAGGCCCTGCTCTCCCGCCCCGAACGTGCGGATGAGCATGGCGAGGATGATCTTCCCGGACAGGAAGGCGAGCTCTCGAGCCGTGTTCTCGTCATCGGTTTCGGACGCTTCGGGCAGATCGTGAACCAGGTTCTGCTGTCTCAGAGCATCAACGCCACCGTCATCGACAACAATGTCGAACGCGTGCGCGATGCGGCCCGCTTCGGCCTCAAGATCTATTACGGGGACGGGACGCGCCTCGACGTCCTGCGTGCCGCCGGCGCGGAGAAGGCAGAGATGATCTGCATCTGCACGAACGATCCGGACACCATCGAGAGGATCGCCGAGATCCTTCACGAGAACTTTCCCAATGCCCGCAGCTTCGTGCGTGCATACGACCGCATTCATGCGGTGAGGCTTCTGAAGATCGGCGTCGACTATCAGCTTCGCGAAACGTTCGAATCCGCCATCGTGTTCGGCCGCTCGGCCCTCGAGGAACTAGGCGTCGACGCGGAGACAGCCGCCAGCTGCGCGCAGGATGTGCGAAAGCGCGATATCGCGCGCCTCTTCCTGCAGAAGGAGATCGGCGCGATGGGTGGCGCGGAACTCGTGGTGGGCGCCAGGATCGAGCCCGAGCCTCTTACCTCTCCGACCGCCAAGGCCAAGGCCTTGAGTCCCGAAACACGGGACATTCTCGGCGAGGGAGTCCTCTGATGGACATCAAGCCTGCAGGATCGTCAGCGGGAACGCATTCCGATACGCCGGTTTTCGTGCAGGGCTCGACCATGCGCCACGTGCTCGTGATGACGGCAACCGGCGGCGCGGGCCTGATCGCCATCTTCATCGTGGATCTGGTGTCGCTGCTCTACATCTCCTGGCTCAACGATCCGAGCATGACGGCGGGCGTCGGCATCGCGACGGTCGTGATGTTCTTCAGCGTTTCCATCAATGTGGGCCTGATGATTCCCATCGGGGCGCTTGTGTCCCGCGCCATGGGTGCGCGCCTCTACGACGATGCGAGACGCCTGGCGACATCAGGCAGCATCATCATGACCGCCATCGGCTTGGGCGTCAGCCTGATCGCTCTGCCGTTCCTCCCGCTGATCCTGGGAGCGATGGGCGCGAGCGGGCGCACCTATCAGATCGCTCACAGCTTTCTCTGGATCGCCCTGCCGACGAATGCCCTCATGGCCGGCGGCATGGCATTCTCCACGATCCTGCGGGCGGCGGGGGATGCCAAGCGCAGCATGTATGCGACGCTCTCGGTCGCCGTCGTCACGGTTCTGCTCGATCCGGTCCTGATCTTCGCCCTGGATCTGAAATCCGATGGCGCCGCGATCACGATCAATATCGCGCGCGTGGCCTATCTCTATGTCGGCTATCTCTATGTGACACGCGCTCACAAGCTGCTTGCCAAGCCCAGCCTCAAATCCATTCTGCGCGATGCGCGGCCCTTCTTCGCAATCGCCGTTCCCGCGATTCTGACCAACCTCGCCGCACCTGCGGCCAATGCCTTCTTCACGGGCATCATGGCGCAGTTCGGCGACGAGGCCATTGCAGCCTCGGCCATCATCGACCGCGTCGTCCCCGTATCCTTCGCAGGCGTTTTTGCGCTCGCGGGAGCCATCGGCCCCGTTCTGGGACAGAACTGGGGCGCCAGACGGTACGACCGCATGAAGCAGACCCTGAAGGATTCGCTGACCTTCATGATCCTCTACATCCTCGGCGTGTGGCTGCTGCTGTTCCTGCTTCAGACGCCGATCGTCATCGCGTTCAATGCACCGCCGCTCACGGCTGAGCTCGTGCGGTTCTTCTGCCAGCTGAGCGGACCGATCTGGCTCTTCGTCAGTCTGGTCTTCGTCGCCAATGCCTCGTTCAACAATCTGGGCTATCCCCTTCTCTCTACCTTCTTCAACTGGGGGCGGGCGACACTCGGCATGATTCCATTCGCTTACTACGGAGCCCAGATCGGCGGGCCGAAGGGCGCGTTGCTCGGGATCGGCGCCGGGTCCATCGTCTTCGGAATTGCGGCCATCATCACTGCGTTCTGGACAATCCGCCGTCTGGAGAGGCAAGCTGTTCCGATCCCGTAAGAAATGGGTGGAACGCACCGGCATTCGAGGAGTCTGCCATGTTCAACTGGTTCGACCTGATGCGACAGGCGCAGACACAGGCAGGTTTCGAGGCTTTGGCCCGGCAGTTCCAGCTGACAAGCGACCAGCAGCAGAGAGCCATGGCGGCGCTCATGCCTGCCTTCATCATGGGCCTGCAGCATGCCATGATCGGCAACGACCCGAACCGCGTCCTGCAATCGCTGATGAGCGGCGGCTATCAGAATTTCTGGCAGATGGCGGCACGCTCCTTCACCCCGCAGGCCCAGCAGGAAGGCAGGCACCTTCTCGACCAGCTGTTCGGCTCCGACGAGGCAAGCCGTCGCGTGGCCCATCAGGCGGCCGATTTCGCCGGCATCGGTGTCGAGACCATGCAGCAGATCTTGCCTCTGTATGCAGGCCTTGTCGCGGGCGGATTGTCCCAATGGATGAGGACTCAGGCTCAGGGCGCTCCAACCTTCGCAAGCGCGGAGGAGAAACCCAGGCAGGATGCGTCCAATCCCTGGATGGAATTGTGGGGCAATTGGATGAAGCTCCCGGAGCCCGAGAAAAAGCCTGCCGTGAATCCGTTTCAGGAAATGATGTCGGGCTTCCTTCAGATGTCCGCGCCCACGAAGCCGCAGGAGCCCGCGCAACCATCCCTGGGAGAAATGATGGAGAAGGGACAGGAGATGCAGATGCAGTATCTCACATCCCTTCAGTCGATTCTCGAGGAGGCCTGGAAAACGGGCTCCAGAAAGCCTTAAGCCCGGCTCACGAGTTGAACCACCGGCCGGACGTTATGTGCGGCGGCCGGCCGTGGAGCCGGCAGGGTCGGCCTGGTGCATCGAACCAATACCCATGATGGCCGATGATGAAGCGGCTCTGCGAGCGCGCTCACCACATCGTCCCGCGTGAGGCCGATATCCTTGAGCATGCGCTCGTCCAGCTCGGCGAGATTCCTGACCTCCCGGCGATCCATGTAAGCCTTGGCGAGGGAAACGAGCGTGCGCACGAACGGACCCGGGCCGAAGAATCCGGGGAGGGTCGTGACGGGTGCTGCAGACCGGGTCATGTCGGGTCTCCTTTCGCCTTCGCTGCTTTCACGGTCGTTCAGAGATGTCCGTGAACATTCCGAAAAGTGTCAGAGAAATACCAGCAATCTTCCAGAGATCTGCCACGGCCCTGCCGCTTCAAGCCATTGATACTTATAAGCAATTTTTTGTTGCTATTTGTAACGTTTAGCACAAAACGTTTCATCACTTGAAACGATAGTTTGAGATATGTATCATCATTGATATTGATGGGGAGGCGGAAGCCATGCACTTGCTCGATATCGATCAGCTCAGGACATTCGTGGCGATTGCGGATACGGGGTCGTTCACCCGCGCGGCGGAGATCGTGCATAAGACGCAGAGCGCGGTGTCCATGCAGATGAAGCGGCTGGAGGACCGGGTCGGCAAGGCGATCTTCGAGCGCGACGGACGCCTCTCCAAGCTCACCGACGAGGGCGAGCGCCTGCTCGATTACGCCCGCCGGATCGTTCGCCTGAACGCGGAATGCATGGCCTCCTTCAACGATCACGAGCTGACCGGCCGCGTGCGCTTAGGGTTGCCGGACGATTACGCCGACCGCTACCTGCCGGAGATCCTGGCCCGCTTCTCGCGCTCCAACCCGAAGGCCGAGGTGACGGTGATGTGCGAGCCCACGCACAACCTGATCGAGCGCGTCCAGCATGGCGACATCGACCTTGCCATCATCACCCATGTGGACCGGCGCGGCCCGTCCGAGATCGTGCGCATCGAGCAGCTGCTGTGGGTCACCTCCGCCCGCCACGGCGTGCATGAGGAAACCCCGATTCCGCTCGCCCTCGGGCGTCCGAACTGCGATTGGCGGCACTCGGCGACGGAAGCCCTGGAGAGCGCCGACCGCGCCTTCCGCGTGGCCTATGTGAGCTACCATTCAACCGCTGTCGGCGCAGCCGTTCTCGCGGGCCTAGCCGTGTCGGTTCTGCCGGAAAGCGCCGTGCGCCCCGGCATGCGGATTCTCGGCCCCTCCGACGGCTTCCCCGCCCTGCCCTCGTGCAAGATCGGCCTGATCCGCGCGCGCGGCGAGGAGAACCCGCTGGCGGATGCGCTGGGCTTCCACATCAAGCAGTCGCTCGACAACCTCGGCTCGACGCGGCCCGTGTATGGGGTCGCCGCGGAGTAACGGCTACTTCGCGGAGGGCTTGCGCAGCACCAGCACGTTGCCGACGAGGGCGAACACCACGCCGATGCCGGCAAGAGCTGTCCACTGATAGCTTTCGAGCAGGGTGGATACCGCAAGCGCGATGATGGGAAACAGCACCGTCGTATAGCCTGCGCGCGCGGCGCCCAGGCGGCGCAGCAGCGTGAGATAGGCCATGAACGCCAGGACCGACGCGCCGATGGAAAGATAGAGCAGCGAGCCGATATACTTCATCGTCGGCTCGATGATGAAGGCGTTGCCGCGCACGACGTTCAGCGTCAGCAGAACCACGCAGCCATAGGTCATGCCCCATGCGGTGGCGGAGAGAAGCGGCGCGCCGCGGCGCTGCACCACCGTCGAGATCATGTTGCCCGAGCAGAAGAACAGCGTGCCCATCACGCAAAGCCCGAGGCCTTTCAGCGCCGCCGCGTTGAAGCCCGCACCCGTGATTTCCGGCCAGAACAGAAGCCCGATCCCCGCAACGCCGATCACGCCGCCGAGCGCCACGCGCGGCTCTACCTTCTGCCGGAAGATCACGAAGCCCAGCACCAGGTTGAACACGGATGCGAGCGAGAACACCACCGAGAGCAGCCCCGACGGCACGCTCAAACCGCCGTAATAGAACGAGATGAAGTTGAACGAGAACAGGCAGCATCCCACAGCCGCAAAGCGCAGGTGATCGGCGAGCGGGAAGCGCACCTGATGGCCGGTGGCGAGCACCCAGCCCCACATGAGCACGGCGGAGAGCAGAAAGCGCCACAGCACCGACATCTCCGGGGCGACCACTCCGAGCTGCGCGCGAATGCCGATCCAGCTCACGCCCCACAGGAGCACGGTGGCGGCATAGAGCCCGAAAGTGGTTCCGTCGAAGCGCTTGGCGTCCTGAGCGGACATCGTGGCGGCGGCCTGGGTCATGGCATGGTCTCGAAGAATCTCAAGAGGCTTCGATTACGCCTGTTGGATCATCAGCACAAATGATGAAATGTCATCGTTTTTTGCTGAAACGGTGATGAAACGTTTCATGAAACGCCTCAAACGTCCCTGAAAACCCCATGAAACGGCGGTTCAGCAATTCCCGTTCACCCGGCAGCGGGTGAGGTAATACGCCTCCCCTGCCAGAAACATGCCCCATGCTTTCCATCCCACATAAAGGCTCGTGGGAGTCGGTGACGGCTCCGCCTCGATCCCGAGACGTCGCGCAATAGCCATGGCTCGGCGCATATGCAGCGGGTCGCTGACGATCAAGACTCTCTTCGCCCCATGCCGCCTCAGGATAGGCAGCGCGAAGGTCAGATTCTCCTGCGTGGTGCTGGATGCCTCCTCCAGGAGGATCGCGTTGGGCGGCACTCCCTGCCCCACACTCCAGTCGCGCGCGGCCCGCGCTTCCGACAGTCGATCGCCCGGCCCGCGGCCGCCGGTCATTACAAGACGCCGCACCCGGCCTGCGCGAAAGAGGTTCACCCCATGGCGGATGCGTTCCTCGAAGACGGGTGAAGGCCTGTCCGTATAGACCGCAGCGCCGAGCACGATGGCCGCATCGGCCGGCCCTTCGCTGAAGCGCGTGGAATAGAGCGCGATCTCCGCCATGGCGCCGACAGCTATGAACACGGGCAGCATCAGAGCGAGTGCCAATACCGATCCAACTCTCTTCACCCTTCGAAATCGCATTCTGCCCTGTCTTCCAGCCACACCGTCCATGATCCCATCATTTCTCAGAACGCCATCCAGGGCCGCAGGGTGGAGATTAGCGCACGCCCCCTCGAGGGAGCGACGGGAGCGGAGGCGCACAATTGGACGAGTGGCCGCTTCAGTCAGCACGCCTGCTCCTGATCGCGGATCCGCTGCGTCTCGCCTGCTCGCAGGCGAGACGGTCGCCCAGATCCTTACTCCAACCTTGACTGTTTTCCCATATGCGGCATAATGTTCGTCTTTTGTTCTAAAAAAGTGATTGTCATGACAATTCATTCCTCCAACTCCTCTTTCGATAACAACATCTCTACAAAGACCCCCGGTGCTCTCCGCGAGAAGCTCACCCCTGCCCGCGTCGCCGCCATGCGCGAATTCGTGGAGGGCACGACCTGGCCCTACAAGCGCATCGCCGAGGAGATCGGCGTCTCCATCACCACCATCTCTCGCTATGTAGCCCAGGAAGGCTGGCAGCGTCCGCCAGGCGCCGCCGTTCCGGCCCGGGCGCTCAATCATCGTGAGCGGGTAACGCAAAAGCTCTGGAAACTCACCGAGCGTCATGCGGACGCCCTTGAGGACATGCCGGTGGAACTCGCTCAGCGCTCCCTCCAACCACTCGCTCGTCTCACCCGCGTGCTGGGAGACATCGATAAGCGCAACCCTCCCTCCCCGCCGCAGCGCACGGAGTTCACCTACGAACAAGACGAGGCGCCCCCTCGTACGCTTCACGAGCTGCGCGACGAGCTCCAAGCCCATCTCGAGCGCATCATGCAGGAAGAAGGCTATGGCTGGGAGGTACGGGAATGGTGGTTCGAAAGCGGCGGAGGGATTTGAGAAGGGACAGCTATGGAAAGGTGATCGCCGGCAAATCTTGCATGAGCACACCCGGCAGCCGCAGTGGGCCCTAGCTGTCTCGGCGCGCTGATCCTAGATCGCTTGGCTTGCCTTGCCGGGAGATGTCACGGTCAAGGCAAGACCGCCCAGGATCAGCGACACGCCAACCGCAAAAAGGCCTCCCAGTGAATCACCGAACATCGCAGCCGAGGCAGCGATGCCGATGACCGGTTGCAGATACTGAATGCTCGCTGCAATCCCGGCCGGAACCGTGCGCAGGATATTCAGCCACATGAACATTCCTGCGACGGTGACGATGAGCCCCAGATATGCCGCAGCCGCCACGGCCTCAGCGGTGATCTGGAACGAAACGTGCCCCATCTCCCAGCCTGCCCATGGCATCAGCGCGGCGAAGCCGAACAATGTGCTCCAAGCGGCCACGACGACAGTGCCGTATTCATTGGTGAGTTCGACGCCCCAGACGTAATAGAACGCGATCGCCAGCGACGAGAGCAGCATGAAGCCAGCGCCGGCCACGCTGGTCTGAAGCTCAGAACTCGCCCCGCCTCCATTGCCGGAAGCAACCACCGCAATGCCGATGAAGGCTGCCAGCAACCCCAGCTTCTGACGTCCCGAAATGGATTGTTTCAGGCGCAAGGCGGCAAAGACCACCACGAAAACTGGAATAGTCGCCGAGATGATGGTGCCGACCGAGGCCGACGTACCTGCCACCCCAAAGGTTTGGGCAATCTGCCCGACGCCGATGCCCAATATGCCGAGGGCGGCAACACGGGGAAGCGCCCGCCATGGCAGGCGTCGCCTGCCCAGGATGAGGAGCATCAGAAGGGGTACGGCAATCGCGAAGCGCAGCGCCGTCAGGGTCAGAGGCGGCAATGTCAGGAGGCCGAGCTTCGTGATGGGAATGGACAGGCCCCACATGACAGCGAGCAGCAGCATGGACGCAAAGCTGCCCATGGATGGAGCAGCCGGATGGGGAGAAACGGCGGCCTGGGATGGGGCGGTGGGGATGCCCGTTGCGTTTTGGCTTGTCATGAGCAGTTCTGCGGGAAATCGAGGCGATGTCGCCATCGTGGTCTGTTCACAGTGCTAGGTCCGCGGCTCCTGGCTGACAAACCATTTGTTCTCACGTAACGTGTGAGCCAAACTCACACATAAAGATCATGATCGAGCGTCTCCCTCCCCTGCAAACCCTGCGCGCCTTCGAGGCTGCCGGACGTCTCTTGAGCATGACGTTGGCCGCCGAGGAATTGCACGTCACCCACGGCGCGGTAAGCAGGCACATCAAGACACTTGAAGAGCATCTGGGTGTTGCCCTGTTCAGGCGGCTCACACGTCGGATCGCCCTGACCGATGAAGGAGCCCGATTTCACGAGGCTGTCTCCCGCCTGCTGGCGGATTTGATAAGAGAGACCGAACGCATCAGCGGGCAGAAGAGCGCTGAGCAGCTGACCATCAGCACGGGCATCTCATTCGCGAGCAAGTGGCTGGGGCCACGCCTGCATCGATTGATAGCGCGCTACCCCGAATTCGATATTCACCTCGACATCACTGACCCTGATGCGGATCTGATGAACGAGCGGATCGATGCGGCTGTGCGTTACGGTTATGGCCGCTATCCGAATGTTGTCTCGGAGAGAATCCTGGAGGAAACATTCACGCCGGTGTGCAGCCCTGCCTATCGAGAGGAGATGGGTGGATTGCTATCCGTCAGGAGCCTTGCTGCGTGCAGATTGCTGCATGAAGACCGTTTGCTGCATGACGACCGCATGCTGGCGAATTGGGAACGATGGTTTGCGCTGGCGGGTGCGGATGGCACCCCCAGGAGCCGTGGTCCGATCTACAGTCATGGCAGCATGGCCATCGAGGCGGCCATTCGCGGCGAGGGTGTGGCGCTCGGACGTAGTGTGCTGGTCGCAGAAGACATTGCCGCCGGGCGTCTGGTTGCCCCATTTCCCCAGCACCGTCTCAAGGCAGAACGAGGTTATGACCTCGTCTATCGTCCAGGCAATAGAGATCACCCTAAGGTCTGTGCAGTGCGCGACTGGCTGGCAGCCGAGATTCGGCAGTTTCTCACGGATGCGGTTTGAAGGGAGGAGCCCTCAAGCCAAGTACATCACACCTCGCCGTTCATGCGCTCCCGATATAATAAGCTGGACGGATGCCGAAGGCATTTCAAGCGCGAGCTTCCATGATAGCTCTTTCCCGCTTGGGCTTTTCGGAATAGTGACTGCCTCAGTCCATCGAGGGGTTTTTCCGTGCGCTATCTTCTGACGCTTGCAGCCTTGGCATCGGTCAGTTTCTGGCCGGGAGCGGTCCGGGCGAATGACACGATGGCGCATTTTGCCGCCGGGGAGCTCGTCTTCACCCAGACCGATGCCGTCAGCATGGTGTCGGAGGACCTGTTCCTTTCAATGAATGAGGTGCGGGTCACTTACCGCTTTCGCAACCTGACCTCCCAAGACGTCAAGGGACTTGTAGCTTTCCCTATGCCGGAGGTTGGCCGCACCATGTCGGATGCGGATTATCCCGACGGTCCTGAGGCGAACCCGATGCGGTTTTCCGTTTCCGTGGACGGTCAGCCTTCTGCGGTCCAGTTCGAAGCCAAGGCCGTGCTCAATGGGCGGGATGTGACGAAGACATTGCGTGATCTCGACATTCCAATTCCGCCCTATTCGGAGCGCGTGGATTCCGCGCTGAAGAAGCTGGATCGGCAGGCCATCGACCGGTTGGAACGGGAAGGCCTTCTCGAAACCGGCGACGAGATGTTTCCCAATTGGGCGCTTGCGGGCGCCTATCATTGGCAGCAGACCTTTCCCGCCGGACGGGACACGATCATTCAGCATCGCTACAAGCCCAGTGTCGGTGCGACCGTCCTGTCTCTGGACTCGATGGTCCGCGCCAAAACCGCGGAGGAGATGTATCTCGTCGGCGAAAATTCCTGCATGGACGGCGACTTCATCAAGGGAGCGAAGAAATGGGCCGCCCGTCAGCTGAAATCGGGAGGCGGCAGCCAGCGCATCCTCGACTACATCCTCGTCACGGGTGCGAACTGGGCCGGCCCTATCGGCACTTTCACGCTGACGGTGGATAAGGGACACCCCGACAACCTCGTCAGCTTCTGCGGCGAAGGCGTCAGGAAAATTGCGCCGACGCAGTTTCAGATGGTGAAGAAGAACTTCACCCCGAAGCAGAACATTTCCGTGCTGATCCTCGACACGGGCTTCTGACCGCCCTGCCGCGATGCGTGGAAATCACCTCACCGCCACCTGATCCTTGATCTTCTCGTAGACCGAACGGCGGATGACCTTGCGCTTCACGAGGTCCTCCACCGAGGCATAAGGGCGGCCTTTGATGATGGCTCGACCGAGGGCGCCTGCGTTACGCAAACGATTGAGCTCTTCGAAGGAGGCCTTGTTGAGATCGACGAGATCGCCATCAGAAGCATCATCCGCTGCAACGCCAGCAACATTCACCGCACCCGTCATCTCCGGTGATGAATGGGCGGTGGCAGCCTGTCCGGTTGCGGGAACCGGCGCATCGCGGCTCGATGCTGCGGCGTGATCGGCGCTCACAGAATTCGGCGCATCGATAGACGCGCTTCCCTCAGCAGATGCTTCTGCGACCGCCGGTGGCGTGACGCCGCTATCCGCCGGAATGATTGCAGGTGAATCTGCGCTTGCGATTTGCACCGCTGCTGCTTGGTCCCGCGGCTCATCGGCATGCAGGACAATTGCACCATCGTTGCGATCGAGGGAGGCAACGGTGTCCTGCTTCTCTACTGTCAGGGACAAGGCAAAGCCGCCTGAAGCGGCAAGGACGACGACGATGAAAACGCGCAGCAGCTGATATGCAGCGATGCTTCGCGACCTGATAGGCGCTCGAGAAAGATTGCCAATCTGCATAGTCCACACCCGCATGTTGTTGCGTCGATACACGACGAAAGCAGACCATTGCTATCCGCGTGATATGGCGGATCAGTGGCAAAATATTCTCAGGTTATAGCGTTTGCTTGTGCGGCCTTCAGGGGCGATTGAGCCAGTAATTCTGCATCTCGCGGTCGCTGTCTCGATCGAGTTTGTCGCGCCGTTCATCTGCGAAGGCAGGTGCGCCGCGCAACTGCTCTTCCGTGATGTCAGTGTGATAGCCCTCGAGCTCCTTGTCATAGGTGAGCTTGTCCCACGGAATGGTGTGGTGATGCACGCCGAGGCCGAACAATCCGCCGAACGTCACGTCCACGTAGAGCACGCGTCCGCTCACCTTCTCGATGATAAGCCGCTTGATGGTGCCGATCTGCTCATTATTGGAGCCATAGACCGCCGTTCCCTCCACACGGTCGCTCTCGATGACGGGTCGCGGCGGAGCCTGATTGATCGGACCTGAGAGATAGAAGCCGTTCTCCAGGATGCCGGCGGCCACGACCGCGCGGCTGACATCGAGGTTCCACTCCTCCCCAGGCCCGATCTCCCGAGCCTGGATCCATGGGCCGTATTCGGATGGCAGTATCGAAGCGCGAGGCTCGTCGGTGTAACCACGCAGCCCGGGCATGTTCACAGCTTGGAAGACGAAATAAGTCCGCATGACGGCCTCCCGTCGCAAGGCGAGCCCCCTCCCGATTCCCTCACACTTCCCCCCAGAGCGCAAGATCGATGAGGGGGTGCCGCGGAGCCGGTTTGCCTGAGACGACCGTCAAGCCCGGCTCGGGCGGGGGCGACGCCCGCCATTGACCTTGCTTCCGGATCGCCTAGCCTGTTCCCACGGCATGGAGGTCCATCGATGCGGCAAGGATGGCGGCTTTTTCTGCTCGCGGCGTTCTCGTGGCTGGCGGCGCAGGCACCCTCTTTCGGGCAGGCGGCAACGACCCTGCGGGTCGGGCATTTTCCCAACATCACCCATGTGCAGGCCCTCGTGGCCCGGGCCATGGAGCGGCAGGGCAAAGGCTGGTTCGCGGATCGCCTGGGCCCCGGCGTAAAGAAGATCGAGTGGTATGCCTACAATGCCGGCCCGAGCGCCATGGAGGCGATCTTCGCCAAGTCCCTCGACCTTACCTATGTGGGCCCGAACCCGGCACTGAATGCCTATGCGCGCTCGCGTGGGGATGAAGTGCGCATAGTGGCGGGCGCGGTGAACGGCGGCTCGGCCCTCGTGGTGCAGGGGGATTCCACGCTCACGAAACCTGCCGACTTCAAAGGCAAGCGCATCGCCACGCCGCAATTCGGCAACACGCAGGATGTGGCTGCCCGCGCCTGGCTTGTCGCCGGGGGTCTGCGGATCACGCAGACGGGCGGCGATGCCCAAGTGGTGCCTACCAGCAATCCCGACCAGCTCTCCCTGTTCCGGGCGAAGCAGCTCGATGCTGTATGGACCGTGGAGCCCTGGGTCTCGCGTCTCGAAGCCGAGGCCGGCGGCAAGATACTGGTAGAGGAGAAGGATGCGATCACCACCGTGCTCGTCTCGAGCGCTGAATTCCTGTCGAAGAACCGCGATCTCGCCAAGCGCTTCGTGGCGGCCCATCGCGAACTCACGGAATGGATCAGGCAGAACCCGGACGAGGCGCAGCGGCTTGCCCGCGAGGAGTTGGAGGCTACCTTCAAGGTAGGCATGGCGCCCGAGCTCGTGGCTCGTGCATGGGCACGCATGAACATCACGCCGGATGTGACTCTGCAGGCCTTCCAGTCCTTCGTCACAAGCGCGCAGGCCGTGGGCTTCCTACGAGGCACGCCCGACCTGAACCGCATGCTCGAGGCGCCTTGATGGAGGCGCCAGCCACTCTTTCATCCGAAGCGCGCCCGGCCAAGATCGAGATTGAAGGCGTGTCGAAATGGTTCACGCCCAAGCGCAACATCGTGCAGGCGCTGGACAACGTGTCCCTGTCTGTCGCGGATGGCGAGTTCGTCTGCCTGCTCGGCCCCAGCGGCTGCGGTAAATCCACCCTGCTCGACATCATCGCCGGCCTCACCAAACCGGATCAGGGCCGCGTGCTGGCCGACGGAAAGGCCATCGAAGGCCCCGGGCGGGAGCGCCTCGTGATGTTCCAGGAATCGGCGTTGTTTCCGTGGCTGGATGCGTTCGGCAATGTGATGTTCGGCCTCAAGCTCAGGCCTGATCTTACCGGCAAGGAACGCCGTCGCATCGCGAACGAATATCTCGAACTCGTGGGGCTCGGGAAATTCAAGCACGCCCATGTGCATGAACTCTCCGGCGGCATGAAGCAGCGCGTGGCCCTGGCGCGCGCGCTCGCGCCCGATCCGCATGTGCTGCTGATGGACGAGCCCTTCGCCGCGCTCGATGCCATGACACGCGACCAGCTCTACGACGACATTCAGCGCATCTGGATGGAAAGCCGCAAGACCATCGTGTTCGTCACGCACAATGTGCGTGAGGCCGTGTGCCTCGGCGACCGCATCGTGCTCATGACTCCCTCGCCTGGACGCATTTCGCAGATCTTCGACATTCCCCTGCCCCGCCCACGCGACATCAACAGCCCGGAGCTTGCCGCTTATTCCTCGAAGATCGCCGCCGCGCTGAAAGGCACGGCCAACGGAGCCGCATTCGAATGAAGCGCTTTGCCGTTGCCCTTCTCTTTTTCGCCGCGCTCATCGGCCTGTGGGAGCTTGCCGTGCGCAGCGGGCGCTGGTCGTCCGTGCTGCTGCCATCGCCGATCTTCGTGGCGGAATACATCTGGTTCGCGCTCCTCGACGGCACGCTCGTCGAATCCACCTGGGTGACGCTGAAGCGCCTCCTCGTCGGCTATTTCGCTGGCGTGCTCATCGGCCTCCCGCTAGGGCTCCTCACCAGCACGTCGCAATTTCTCGAGGACACCCTCGGCGCACTGGCGCTGGGCTTCCAGACGCTGCCCAGCGTCTGTTGGGTGCCGCTCGCCCTCGTGTGGTTCGGGCAGACGGAAGGCGCGATGCTCTTCGTCGTCATCATGGGCACCGTATGGTCGGTCATCATTGCCACCGATCACGGCGCGCGCAACATTCCGCCGATCTATGCCCGCGCCGCGCGCACCATGGGCTCCGAGGGCTTCCACAAATGGACGAGGGTGATCCTGCCCGCATCGCTGCCTTTTCTCGTGAGCGGGATGAAACAGGGATGGGCCTTCGCCTGGCGCTCGCTGATGGCGGCGGAGATCTACGTGACGATCCTCACCGGCTTCGGACTGGGCCATCTGCTGCATTACGGGCGCGAGCTCAACGCCATGGAGCAGGTGATAGGCATCATGATCGTGATCGTGGTGATCGGCCTTCTCGTCGACCGCCTGCTGTTCTCCCCCTGGGAGCGCTTCCTGCACCGGCGCTGGGGCACGAACGTGAAGGAGACGTGATCCTCAGATCGGCCTCACCCGCGCGGGAACGCCCATCTCGCATTCCAAAGCTGCGCGGTCCCATTTCGCCGCATCGGCAGCGGCAATGTATATTTTCTCCAGGAACTCGAGCAGCAGCGCATCGGGATCGGTAGCCTTGCGCAAGGTATCGTACGGAAGAATGAATTCGCTCAGGGTTGTGTCGAAGAAAGCGCCTTCCGGCACCTTGGCATCGCGAAATCCCGGCGGCTCAGGATAGGCATACGAATAGAACGCTGCTTCCGGGTAGGCATCGTTGCCCGGCCAGAAGCCTGCGCTGCTCACTTCATCGGAATAAGCTTCACGCGTCACGTCGTCGGGCAATCCCGGCACGCCGCCGGGATGAAGCGGTGCCTTCCGCCCTGAAAAGCGTGTGACGGCGAGATCGAAACTGCCCCAGAAGAAATGCGACGGCGAGGCCTTACCGAGAAACGAGGTGCGGAAGTGCTTGAAGATGCGGTCCGTCTGCACGAGCGCGCGCCAGAAACGGTAAGCCGCATCCGCATCGTAGCTGGCATGGGTGCGATCCTCCGAGAAGCGGATCGGATCAGGCACCTCGTTCGGCTTCTCTTTGATCGTAACATGCACGCCGATGCCGCGCAGAAGATCGAAAAGCTCCTCATAGAATTCTGCGACGCTGCGCGGCTCCATTGCGAGAATGCCCTCGTCGCCCCGGCTCGTACGTACGAGAACCCGATGGGCGATGAAGTCGAACTCGATTTCCACGATCTCGCGCCCCACAGGCATGGTCGACGTGGTGAGCCCGCGCGCGCTCACATAGAGCGGCACCTGCCAACCGTGATTGAGCCAGGGGGTCAGGGACAGGCGCACCTTCCCGACGATTTGCGTCCAGAGCTGCAGGGTGGCAGCAGTATCGCGCCATTGCGGATAGGACAGTTCGGGCCAGCCTGCGTCATCCATCGGGTATCTCCCGCGAGGAACGGATGGGATGCCCGGGATATAGGCCAGCTTGGCCCGATGTCATGACAGAACGATGTTACTGCCCTTCCTGCTTCGGAGAACCGGTGCTCCTATTCTCCGTCTGCCCGCCACCGGTTCCCACTGAACCCACCGACGAAGCAGGGCTGCCGCTCGGAACTGTCCCGCTGGGTTGCAGGGGGGTCGAAAGGCCCGAAGGCGCACGAGGCGGATTGGCGGATGAGAACCAGTTCTCGTCCGAACCGGCGCTGGAGCCGGTCGCTGCGCCACCCGCACGTGTATCAGGGCGATCCATCGTGGAGGTTGTCTCCGTGACGCGGGGCGACCCCATCCCCGGCTGTGCGGTTCGTTGCTGTCCCGCTCTTTGCTGTCCCATGCCGCGCTGCATCCCAGTAGCGCCGGAGGAAGCGCGGCCTTCCATGCCGCGACGGCTCAAGGAGCGGTCAATCACGCCGCTATCGAGGGGGAAAGGAGGCTCCGGGCGATGACGCGCAGGGCGAAGAGGCTGGTTGGAGCGGGATCGACCGCCCTGTGTCAGGCTCCAGGCGAGAGCCGCTCCGCCGATGGCGAGCGCGCCCGCCAGCAGGCCGAAGGTCATGCCTGTCGGCATGCCGTAGCGGCTCGGCATCATCGCCTGCGGCATGTGCCAGCGGGATGCCTCGTAAGAGGCGATCTTTTCACGCTCATAAGCCCGCCGCAGCTCATCCGTTTCCTCGCGGGACATGAGGCCATGGGCCGTCACCAGTGCGCCATTTTCCTCCAGGCTGAAGGCATGGCGGATTACGCCGGCGAGTTCCTTGAAATCGAGCGCCCATTGCCGGGTATTCTTGTTCGGCTGGGCGGAGAGCGCCGCCAGCCTACGCCGAATGTCGCGATGCTCGTCGTCGAGCTCGTGAAGATAGGTTTCCGTGCGGCCGTCGTGAGAGAAAGCCGGATAGAGAACATTCTGCTTGGCTGCAATGTGGCGCTCAAGCTCGTCCTTCAAATCCTCGAACAGCTCGGCGCGGCTGTTCGGGCCTGTCGGTGTCGCCTCCAGCACCTCGCGGCAGAGCTCCTCGATATTCGCATGCTCCGACAAAATCATCCGCCACAGGTCCATGACGAGTCTCCTCTCGAATTCGCTTCAGCGGAGAACGGCTGTGAGGGGCATGCGTTCCGGGACCATCCGGAAGTGTCACCGTTCCAGGAATTTGCTTCGGTCAGGAAGCTGCGCGAAGGACGCGATTGTCTTTGTGCCGCCTCTCACAAATGCTATGGCTGTCACGCAGAACAAAATCACGTGAATCGCGCTCCATGACCTCTTCGAATTCCGCCGACAGCCTGAGCCTTCCCACCTATGATGACGTGATCGCGGCATCGCAGCGCATCGAGGGCATCGCCCATCGCACGCCAGTGCTTACCTCCAGGACTGCCGATGAGCGCACAGGAGCCAGGCTTTTCTTCAAGGCGGAAAACCTGCAAAGAGGCGGCGCCTTCAAGTTCCGTGGCGCCTATAACGCGATCGCGCGGCTGCCGCAGGATGCGAAGATACGGGGCGTGGTGGCCTTCTCCTCGGGCAATCACGCGCAGGCCATCGCCTATGCAGGTCAGCTTCAGAACGTGCCTTCCGTCATCATCATGCCGAAGGATGCTCCGGCCATGAAGGTCGCTGCCACCAAGGGCTATGGCGGCGAAGTCGTGCTCTACGACCGCTACACGGAAGACCGCGAGGAGATCGGGCGCAGACTTTCCGCCGAGCGTGGGCTCACGCTCATCCCCCCTTATGACCATGAGGATGTGATCGTAGGCCAAGGCACTGCCACCAAGGAGCTGATCGAGGAAGTCGGCCCACTCGACCTGCTGCTCGTTTGCGTCGGCGGCGGCGGTCTGCTCGCAGGCTCGGCGCTCGCCGCACGGGCGCTCTCGCCCGAATGCAGGATCGTCGGTGTCGAGCCTGAAGCCGGCAATGATGCCCAGCAATCCTTCCGCTCAGGGACCATCGTGCGTATCCCCGTTCCCGTCACCATCGCGGACGGCGCGCAGACCACGTATATTGGTCAGAAGACTTTTCCGATCATCCGCGCGCTCGCAAGCGACATGGTGACGGTGACGGACGCAATGCTGGTGGACACCATGCGCTTTTTCGCCGAACGCATGAAGATCGTGGTGGAGCCGACCGGATGCCTTGCCGCAGCAGCAGCTCTGCACGGCATCGTCCCGTGCGAGGGCAAGCGCGTCGGCATCATCATCAGCGGCGGAAACGTGGACCCGAAAGCCTATGCGGGCTTTCTATCCGATGCGATGGCCTAAGGTCCCGCGCGCAGGATGAACGCATTGCCGTCATGGTCGCCCGTCGTGAGCTTGGGATTGTCGGCAAGCGCATTGTCGAGGCTGACGGAGCTGGACATCTTGTAAGCGGTGGTCCGGTCCATTCGTTCAACGAAATCGTTTCGCGCCTGATTGAAGGATGCGAAACGGTGTCCGGGCCAGCGGAAAGGGTCCACGCGCTCGCGGCTGAAGGCCCCGGTAAAAAGATAGATCTGCCCCAGCATGTATGGGCCGAAGATGCGCCCGTGGTTATTGCTGAGTTCGAACACCTCGTTGGAGAAAGCATCGTCCCAGCCTTTGGGCAATTGTGCGAAGAGTTGTCCGCCGATCACGGCCTGATATCCGGCGGAATGTCCGAGGCGGATGGGATAGCCCGCGCTGCGCGCTGCTGCGATGAGACGGGCGACGGCGTCGGCACGGCTTATGGCCCCTTCATCGACGATGATGATGTTGATGGGCTCCCGCAGGATCTTGCCCTCATAGACTTCGCCGAGCCAGTCGGACGGCACGTCCTGCGCCGTGAGCATCCATTTGCCGATGGACGGAAGTCCCGGCGGATCTGCCTCGGAAAAAGCGGGGTTCGATAAACTCTGCGCCCAGGAAGGCCCCGCCAGCGAGGCGAGGCTTGCGAGAAGCGCGGCGCAGATCATTGCAAGGGTGCGAATATCCGTCACGACTGCCCCTGAGGCGCGAAGAAGCAGATGATCGCCCGCGTGGTCTGCTCTTCGCACAAGTGAAAATGCCGGTCGGGCGAAGGCCTGCTGTGCTCACGGCCGATGAAACGTCCATCCCAGAGGCGGTAGCCGTCCTCCGTCTCGATGACCGTCTCGCCGTTTGCCGCGACAAGCTCCCGACAATCGTTATCGTCGCAGCACCAGAACGGATACCAGCGATGAGCCACCGTCTGCGGCGCGGCGAGAAAAGCCGTCGAGAAGACGGCGGCCTTGATTGACCGGGAAGCTCTGCGGGAGAGCATGCGGGACAAGCCTTTCTCAAGGACGACGATCGTCCCCGGCTGACAAGCTTGTCTTAAAACTTGGGCGGCTTGGCTCCGCGTCCAGCCTTGGGACTGGATGAGACGGATCGCGAGGCCCCTCCTCCGCAAATATTATGGCAATTATCCCTGCCGCGACGACCTTGATCGCGACAGGGTGCTCAATGCGCTACGCAAGGCATCCGGCTGGAGCGCCGTCAGCTCCGCTTCGACAGCCGCATGAAGATCGCGCCAGATCGGCACTGCGGAGGCCAGCACCTTCTGGCCTGTCTCGGTGAGGTGGAGAAGGCGGCTGCGACGGTCATCCGGATCCACCTTGATGGTGACGAGACCGTCGCGCTCCAACGGCTTCAGGGCCGCCGTCAGGGTTGTGCGGTCCATCGCCAGCAATTGCGCCACAGAGCCGACTTTCGGCGAGTCGGGCCGATTGAGGGCATTCAGCAGGGAGAATTGCCCGGATGTAATCCCAACCGGCTGGAAAGCCTCGTCGAAGATTCTCGAAAGGGTGCGCGCCGCCCTTTGAGCATGAAGGCAAAGGCAGGCATCCCGAATATGGATTGTCGTATCGAAGGGAACATCGCGGCTGTTTGACATGAGAATATTATGTTGATATCAACGTAAAAGTCAACAATGAACATCAAAACTTGCAGAAGCAGGATTGAAAGCGCGGGGCCTAGGGAGACGACCGATGAGCTATGTGGATGGATTCGTGGTGGCTGTGCCTGCCGGCGAAAAGGAAGCCTATCGCAAGCACGCGGCGGAAGCCGCGCCCCTGTTCAAGGAATTCGGCGCGACCCGCATGGTCGAGTGCTGGGGTGACGATGTACCTGACGGCAAGCTCACCGATTTCCGCATGGCCGTGAAGGCCAAGGATGACGAGGTCGTCGTCTTCAGCTGGATCGAATACCCCTCGAAAGAAGTGCGGGATGCCGCGAACCAAAAGATCATGACCGATCCGCGCATGCGGGCCATGGGCGAAACGATGCCCTTCGACGGCAAGCGCATGATCTTCGGCGGTTTCATGCCGATCCTCGACGTCTGAGAGGTGCTTCATGACCAATCGGCATGGCGATTTTATCTGGTATGAACTTCTGACCACCGACACAGCCGCGGCCTCACGGTTCTACGGCGCTGTTCTCGGTTGGCAGGCGCGACCGGCGGGCGAAGCGACCCAGGACTACAGCATCTTCGGGACCGGCATTGCGGATGTCGCAGGCTTCATGCGGCTTCCGGCAGGCGCCGCGGCAGCAGGCATGCGCCCATGCTGGCTGGGCTATATCGGCGTCGACAATGTGGATTCCTCGGCGTCGGACATCGTGCGGGCCGGCGGCATTCAGCACATGCCGCCTACCGACATTCCCGGAGTCGGCCGATTTGCAATGATGGCCGATCCGGAAGGCGTCGTGTTCTATGTGATGCGCGGCGCGGTGGAAGGCACCAGCACGGCCTTCTCCCAGACCGAGCGTGGGCATTGTCACTGGAACGAGCTTGCCGCCAATGACCAGAAAGCGGCTCTGGCCTTCTATTCCGGCCTATTCGGATGGGAGAAAGGCGACGCGATGCCGATGGGGGCCATGGGCGATTATCAGTTCATCGACCATCACGGCCAAACCATCGGCGCCGTGATGAACAGGCAGGAGGATGGGCCACCCGCGAGATGGACATTCTACTTCGGCGTCGAGGATATCGACCTTGCCGCAGGAGCCGTGTCCGACAATGGCGGCATGATCCATTATGGTCCCGCCGAAGTTCCGGGCGGCGTCCACATCATCGTCGCCACGGATCCGCAAGGCGCGATGTTCGGCCTCGTCGGCCCTCGCAAGAGTTCCTGAGCGCCACCTGCATCAAACAAGTTTCAGGCGGGGCATGCCGCAAGGCACGAATCCACGCGGGCCGGAGGCCCCGCCTCAGACGGGCTCCGGCAGCAGCACTCCGGAAGGCTCAGTCCGTGGATTGCAGGTAGGGCTCGACCTTGCCCTTGAGCTTGATGGTCATGGGATTGCCGAAGCGATCCTTGGCATTGCCGGCGATCACGCGGACCCAGCCCTCGCTGACGCAATACTCATCGACGTTGGTCTTCTCGGCCCCGTTGAAGCGGATGCCGATACCCTTGGCCAGAAGCTCCTCGTTGTAATGAGGGCTGTTCGGGTTGGTGGACAGGCGGTCTGGAAGCGTATCGCTCATGCGGATGGTCTCCGTTCAAAGGGGCAAATCGGCCCGCAACCTAGCCGCTCGGGAGCCGGATGCCAATTCTCCGGCCCCTTCCCTGGTGACATTGTTCGCGTTGACCCTATTTCCCCTCAAAGGCTACCTGAAACGACAAGAGATTCAGGCATTGCAGACGGCTGGGGAGGGCAATGATGGCGAACGGACCTACGGAAGGCATCCACACCGATTTCACGAAGGACATGAGCTACGGAGACTATCTCCAGCTCGACACGCTTCTCTCCGCCCAGCAGCCCCTGACGCAGGAGCATGACGAGCTGCTCTTCATCACCATCCATCAGGTGATGGAGCTGTGGCTCAAGCTCCTCAACCGTGAGCTCGACACCGCCCTCGCCCATCTGCGCGCCGACGAGCTGCAGCCTGCCTTCAAGTGCACGGCGCGCATCAACCGGATTCAGGAACAGCTGATCCAGGCCTGGACCGTGCTCTCCACCATGACGCCATCCGATTACCTGAGCTTCAGGCCTGCGCTTGGGCAGTCCTCGGGCTTCCAGTCCTGGCAGTACCGCCTCGTTGAGTTCAAGCTCGGAGCCAAGGACGAGCTCAAGATGGCGCCGCACCGCCATCGCGGCGACATCGCCGATCAATTGGAGGCCGCCTATCGCGCGCCCAGCCTTTACGACGAGGCGCTGCGTCTTCTCGCGCGGCGCGGATATGCCGTTCCTGAGGAAGTGCTCGCTCGCGACGTGACGCAGCCCTACACGGCGCATTCTGGCGTCGAAGCTGTGTGGGAGGACATCTATCGTCATTCCGGCGAGCATTTCGACCTCTACGAACTTGCGGAAGAGCTGGTCGATCTGGAGGATGCATTCCAGCAATGGCGCTTCCGTCACATGAAGACGGTGGAGCGCATCATCGGCATGCGGCGCGGCACCGGCGGCAGCACCGGCGTCACCTATCTTCGCAAGGCGCTGGAGCGCTACTTCTTTCCGGAACTCTGGTCCGTACGCGGCAATCTCTGACTTTCTCGAGGCGTTACATGCTCGATCTGCGTTCACACTTCTCCCGCTTTCTCAACGCCGCGCCGGAGCGCCTGCATTTCGCGGCCCACAGCCATCACCCCTGGCCGAATGTGACGCGCGAAGCGCATCTGCAGTCCTGGGACGACGCTGCGCGTCTCATCGACGACAAATGGGAGCATGTTCTCGGGCCCGTGCTCGACGAGTTCCGCGCGCATGTGGCGGGCCACCTCAACCTGCCTGATCCCGGCACCATCGCGGTTGCGCCCAACACGCATGAATTCCTCAAGCGGATCCTCTCCTGCTTTCCTATTGACCGGCCCATCCGCATCCTGACTTCGGACGGAGAGTTTCATTCCTTCACCAGACAAATCGCGCGCCTGGAGGAAGACAATGCCGTTTCCGTCACGCGCGTGCCGGTGGAGCCGCTTGCGAGCTTCGAGGATCGTTTCTGCTCGGCGGCCAACGACTCCTATGACCTCGTCTTCGTGAGCCAGGTGTTCTTCAACTCCGGTTTTGAAGCCGATGTGCGCAGGCTTGTGGAATCGGTGAGCAGTGATGCGATGGTTGTGATCGACGGCTATCATGGCTTCATGGCGCGGGCGACGGATCTCGCCACCATCGCGGACCGCGCCTTCTACATCGCAGGCGGCTACAAATACGCCATGGCAGGTGAAGGCGCCTGCTTCATGCATTGCCCGCCAGGATGGGGCCTGCGTCCCCGCGACACCGGCTGGTATGCCGCCTTCGGCAATCTCGCAAATGCGCAACAGGGACAGGTCGGATACAGCACGGACGGCTGGCGCTTCATGGGCTCGACCTTCGATCCATCTGGTCTCTACCGCTTCAACGCGGTCATGCGCTGGCTATCCCACGAGGGCATAACACCAGCCATCATCCATGCGCATGCCAAGGCGCTTCAGCAGCATTTCCTGCAGCACCTTGCCGATTGCCCCCTGCTCAACCAGGCCCGCCTCGTCGTGCCGCAGGATGAGATGCGCCGCGGCAATTTTCTTACCTTTGAGACACCGGAGGCGCAGAGTATTTATGCCAGCCTCAAACGTCAGCATGTGATCACAGACGTCAGAGGCAATCGCCTGCGGATCGGCTTCGGTCTCTACCAGACGCAAGAAGAAGTGGTCGAACTTAGCCGGCGCCTCACCGAGCTCAGCCCTTCAAGATCGGTTTCCGCAGCCTAGGCCAGCTTTTCCGTCCGGCCCGCAGCTTCATCGGCATGTGCGCAAGCGCACATGCTCACCATTGCCGGGTTATGACGACGCCCTAAGTCTTGAAACGTAATTACGTTTAACACCGCTGCAGGAATAACCTTCGCGGCCAAGAGGACTAGGAGCAGAGTTATGAATTTCCCGAAGGATGAAGCACCTCAAATATTATACCCGATTGCAGTCGATTTCCTCTCGATGGTGAGGAGCAGTGCCGCAATCGACAGCTCCCTTTTCGCGCCTCTGTCCGCGACAGTGACCTGGGAGGGGGATGCAGGTAACAATACACGCCGCGGCAGCGATGCAAAAGACATCATGTACGGCAGGGGTGGAGATGACAGTCTGTACGGAGAAGGTGGCGACGATATTCTCTACGGCGGCGAAGGGCAGGACTTCCTCAGTGGCGGCCAAGGAGCAGATATCCTTTATGGAGGCCTTCATAATGATGTCTACTATGCCGATGAAGACGATGGCATCTTCGAATACGAAGGCGGCGGAGTGGACACGGTATACGCCCGAACAAACATAACCGTCGGCGCTCACATCGAGGTCATCAGAGCATTTGATTCTAGCAAGGACATCAGTCTGTCCGTCACGCTCGATCATGTTGCTTCAAACATGCTGATAGGAGATTCCGGCAACAACAGACTGAGTGGAGGCTATGGTGACGATCATCTCATCGGCCAGCTCGGCGATGATACCTACATCATCCACGATGCAGGAGACATCATCGTGGAGCGCGCCGGTGAAGGCAATGACAAGCTCATCGCTTACGTCAGTTACACTCTTGATGCAGGAGTCGATGTCGAGACCCTGGAGATTGCTGCCTATAGCCATGACGTAACGCTCACAGGCAATGAATTGAAAAACACCCTCCGCGGCAATGCCTATGACAACACCCTCCTCGGAGGCGGCGGCGATGATACGCTGGAGGGCAAGGGCGCCAATGACACGCTCGATGGCGGCAGCGGGACGAATACAGCCGTGTATTCCGGTGCCAGTACTGATTACATCGTGACGAAGAATGCCAATGGCACATTCACCATTGCCGACAAGCGCCATGAGAAGGATGGGACGGATCTTCTGAAGAATATCAAGTTCGTCAAGTTCAGCGACAAGACGGTTGATCTTCAGCCCCCTCCCCCAGATCCGAAACCCGACCCTGTTGAACCGGGCCCTGTCACTCCAGGACCGGGCGGCACCCCTGGTACGCCGGCACCCGTGGAACCCACCCCTTCACAGAGCGGCCAGGTTCTGACCGGCACCAGGACCAAAAACACGCTGACGGGCGGCGCCGGTAACGACAAGATCAACGGCGGCTACGGCAACGACATCCTCACCGGCGGAACAGGGCAGGACGTATTCGTGTTCGATGCCAGGCTCGGCACGTCCAAAACCGATCGGAAAGTGAACTTCGACACGATCACCGACTTCTCCGTGGCGGACGATACAATCTGGCTCGACAACAAGGTGTTCAAGAAGCTCGGAAAGGGCTCCGAGGCGTCGCCGGTGCAACTGAACAGCAAGTATTTCAAGGTCGGCAAGGCCAAGGACAAGAACGACTACATTCTCTACGACAAGAAAACAGGCGTCCTGTCCTATGATGCCGACGGTTCAGGCTCCAAGTACACGCCGTTGGAATTCGCCAAGCTCGCAAAAAACCTCTCTCTCTCTGCCGCTGATTTCTGCGTCGTTTGAGCCTATCGTCTGAAAAAAGAAAGTTCCGACGCCGGTGGCGTCGGAACTTTTTCGCATCATTTCCGACATTGGCGCGCAGGCGGCTGCACGCATGCCGCCGCCTCGCGGGTGTAGGCAGCACCGAGCGGGAAAATGCCGCTAGTCTACTTCAAGTCCGCCTTCGGTTTGACATCGGGAGCACCGACGTTCTCTCTACATATATGCAGGTTGGTTCGTATGCATGAAGGATTACCATCCAGGAATGCGTTTGAGCGCCCTCGCTCAAACCGCCTGCCCCGCGCACCAGCCGGATGACCAGGCCCATTGGAAATTGTAGCCGCCGAGCCAGCCGGTCACGTCCACCACCTCGCCGATCATGTAGAGCCCGGGAACGGACTTGACCTCCATCGTCTTCGAGTCGAGCTCGCGCGTGTCGACGCCGCCGAGGGTTACTTCCGCGGTGCGGTAGCCCTCCGATCCCGCCGGCTTGAAGCGCCATTGGTTGACGGCCTCGTCGATGCGCCGCAGGTGCTTGTCGGAATAATCGGCGAGGTTTGCAGGGCCCTTTTCCGTCTCAGCGACCAGTTGCGCGAGCCGTTTGGGAAGAAACGCGGACAGTGCCGTCTGCAACGCCTGCCTGCCGTTTTGCGCACGCGCCGCGCGCAACTCCTCGAACAGGTTCACGCCCGGCAGCATGGACACGGCAATCTCCGCGCCCTCGCGCCAGTAAGACGATATCTGAAGGATGGACGGGCCGCTCAAGCCGCGATGTGTGAACAGCATGGCCTCGGCGAATTTCGTCTTGCCGCATGCAACGACCGCATCGACGGAGACTCCGGCGAGGGGCGTCAGCCGGTCCAGCATCACAGGTTCCAGCGTGAGCGGAACGAGGGCGGGCCGCGTCTCGACCACGTTCAGCCCGAATTGCTGGGCGAGATCGTAGCCGAAACCGGTGGCGCCCATCTTCGGGATGGATTTGCCGCCCGTTGCCACCACGAGCGAGCGACATTGAACGGCATCGCTCGAAAGCGCGAGACGGAAACCGTCTTCGTTCTTCTCCACCTGCGTGACGGAGGTCCTGAGGCGCAGCTCGGCGCCTGCCTGCTTCATCTCATTGAGGAGCAGATCGACGATCTGTCGTGACGAGCCGTCGCAGAACAGCTGGCCAAGCGTTTTCTCATGGTAAGCGATGCCGTAGCGCTCCACGAGAGCGATGAAATCCCGCTGCGTATAGCGCCGAAGGGCCGAGATGCAGAAGCTCGGGTTCTGGGAAATGTAGTTGGCGGGCGCGGCATGAAGGTTGGTGAAGTTGCACCGCCCTCCCCCGGAGATGCGGATCTTCTCGCCGGGCTTGTCGGCATGGTCGACGATCAGCACGGAGCGGCCGCGCTTTCCGGCCTCTGCCGCGCACATCATGCCTGCGGCGCCGGCGCCGATCACCACAACGTCGAACTGTTCCAAGAGCCCTATCCTGAAGAGATTCCGCAAAAAGCCGGCCTGTGCCGGACGCGGCCCGTTGGTAATGCACTTTCACTCAGCCGCGCAAGCTGGAGCACAGCCTTCAGCGCCAAAGCCACGTTTGGGAAGCCTGGGGAAGCGTGTTAAGGCCGGTGGCCCACTACGGCGTGATGACGGATCTCATGCAGCACTTTGCCGAATACAGCGCTCTTTTCGCAGCGGCATTCCTGTCCGCCACCATCTTCCCGTTTCAATCGGAGGCGGTGCTGTTCGGCATGCTCGTGGCCGAGCATTACACTTGGTGGCTGCTCATTCTCGTGGCGAGCGTCGGCAATATTCTCGGCTCCGTCGTGAACTGGTTCATTGGGCGCTTCTTCAGCCGCTTCGAGGGCCGCCGCTGGTTTCCGGTGAAGCGCGAGCAGATGATGAAGGCAGAGAAGTGGTATCACCGCTATGGACGATGGACGCTCCTGCTCAGCTGGGTTCCGATCATCGGCGACCCTCTCACGATCGTCGCGGGCGTGATGCGGGAGCCTTTGCCGATTTTCATCCTGCTCGTGGCCCTGGCCAAGACCGGCCGCTATCTCGCCGTCGGGGCGTTGAGCCTCGGCTGGATTTAAGGCCCCTGCAAGCTCGCCCAGAGCTCTTCCAGATGGCTCGGCTCGATCACCTCGCCGGATGCAGTCCGGATTACCGCATGCATGCCGGCTGGCGCCTCGTTGTTCATAGCCCAGTGGACGGCCTCCCGGAGAGTTGAAAACTCGATCACGTCGCTGCCGTGGGGCGGCGTGCTGCCCTTCGGTGTGGCCATCGGCTCGAATTGGAGGTGGGCTGTGGCATCCCAATCGGTATCCGGCACCATGATTTCGCCCTTTCTGGCTGCGTTGCGGGACCAACGCAGAGGGGGCTTGGCCGGTTCGGATCAGGCGAATTTCCAAGCTGAGCGATAATAAAATTGCGCGAAAACGCCGGCCTGGGATGCATTCTGCGCCTAAAGGCGGCAGCAAAAGCGCTTGCATGTCGCTTGATTTCGGCCGAACAAGGCACGCTTAGACTTTTGAAGACCGGGATAAACCGATGCCAGCCTATCGCTCTCGCACCACCACCCACGGCCGCAACATGGCGGGCGCTCGCGGCCTCTGGAGGGCCACGGGCATGAAGGATTCCGACTTCGGCAAGCCGATCATTGCCGTGGTCAACTCCTTCACCCAGTTCGTGCCGGGCCACGTCCACCTGAAGGACCTCGGCCAGCTGGTCGCCCGGGAAATCGAGAAGGCGGGCGGCGTCGCCAAGGAATTCAACACCATCGCGGTGGATGACGGCATCGCCATGGGCCATGACGGCATGCTCTACTCCCTGCCCTCGCGGGAGCTGATCGCCGATTCCGTAGAATACATGGTCAATGCCCATTGTGCCGACGCCATGGTCTGCATCTCCAACTGCGACAAGATCACCCCCGGCATGCTGATGGCCTCCTTGCGCCTCAACATCCCGACGGTCTTCGTGTCCGGCGGTCCCATGGAAGCAGGCAAGGTCGTGCTCAACGGCGTGACCAAGAAGCTCGATCTCGTGGACGCCATGGTGGCCGCTGCCGACGAAAACGTGGCGGATGAGGACATCAAAGTCATCGAACGCTCCGCCTGCCCCACCTGCGGCTCGTGCTCGGGCATGTTCACCGCCAATTCCATGAACTGCCTCACCGAGGCGCTCGGCCTCTCGCTGCCGGGCAACGGCTCGACGCTGGCGACCCACGCCGACCGCAAGCGCCTCTTCGTGGAAGCCGGCCACCTGATCGTCGACCTGGCCCGCCGCTACTACGAGCAGGACGACGTGAACGTGCTGCCGCGCTCGATTGCGAATTTCGCCGCCTTCGAGAACGCCATGACGCTGGACATCGCCATGGGCGGCTCGAGCAACACGGTGCTGCACCTGCTGGCCGCCGCCTACGAGGCGGAAGTCAACTTCACCATGGACGACATCGACCGCCTGTCGCGCCGCGTGCCGGTGCTGTGCAAGGTCGCGCCTGCCGTGGCGAACGTGCACATGGAAGACGTGCACCGCGCTGGCGGCATCATGGGCATTCTGGGCGAACTCGACCGCGCAGGCCTCCTCGACACCTCCGTGCCGACGGTTCATTCGGAAAGCATGAAGGCAGCCCTCGACCGCTGGGACGTGCGCCGCACCAACAGCCATTCGGTGCACGAGTTCTTCAGCGCCGCGCCCGGCGGCGTGCCGACGCAGACCGCGTTCAGCCAGGAAAGCCGTTATGACAGCGTGGACACGGACCGCGCTGGCGGTGTCATCCGCGACAAGGATCACGCCTTCTCGAAGGACGGCGGCCTCGCCGTGCTCTCCGGCAACCTCGCCCTCGACGGCTGCATCGTGAAGACGGCGGGCGTCGACGAAAGCATCCTCGTCTTCTCCGGCCCGGCCATCGTTTTCGAGAGCCAGGACGATGCGGTGAGCGGCATCCTCAACGGCAAGGTGAAAGCCGGCGACGTGGTCGTCATCCGCTACGAAGGTCCGCGCGGCGGGCCCGGCATGCAGGAGATGCTCTATCCCACCAGCTACCTGAAGTCGAAGGGCCTCGGCAAAGCCTGTGCCCTGATCACGGATGGCCGCTTCTCCGGTGGCACCTCGGGCCTGTCCATCGGTCACGCATCGCCGGAAGCGGCCGAAGGCGGCACCATCGGCCTCGTGCGCGACGGCGACCGGATCGAGATCGACATTCCGAACCGCAAGATCCATCTCGCTGTCGACGATGCCGAGCTGGAGCGCCGGCGTGAGGAGCAGAATGCCAAGGGCTGGCACCCTGCTCAGCCGCGCAAGCGCAAGGTATCTGCGGCTCTCAAGGCCTATGCGATGCTCGCCACCAGCGCCGCCAAGGGCGCTGTCCGGCAGATCTGATCTCTTTATTCGTTCTGTTTCTTCGAAGCCCCTGAAGTCATCTTCAGGGGCTTTTTCATGTCACTTCGACAGACCTGCGGCGTCGCGAGACTTGAACCAGAGAGAAGGCGTGGCTACGATTATAACATAATAACGTAATGATTCACGATACTGGGGCATTTTCCATGACGACAGGCGAGTCCATTTTCACGTGGGAAGGCATCAGCCTGCCCTCCTATTGGGGCGGCAATTTCCAATCCTCCGACGGCCTTTCCGCCATGGATCTGATCAAGGCCAATGGCGCCAACACCATCAGTCTGGTTCCGAACTTCTTCATGTCGAACCAGTACAGCAACGAGATGAAGCTCAACCTCAATCCCACGACGCCCTGGATGAGCGAGAGCGATACCTTCGCCCAAGTGAGGCAAGGCATCATGGATGCTGTCGCCAAGGGCTTGAACGTGGTGGTCAAGCCGCATGTGGAAACGGACAACCGCGTCTGGCGCGCCCTGATCGAGCCCACCGATCCTGACCTGTGGTTCGCTAACTACAAAGCCATGATGGTGGAATATGCCAAGGTCGCGCAGGAAGCAGGCGCGGCCATGTTCTGCATCGGCACCGAGATGCGCAGCATGACCGACCCCGACAAGGTCTGCCCCAGCGGCCGGACCTATACGGAGAAGTGGGAGGAGATCATCGATGCGGTGCGTGCCGTCTATTCCGGCAAGCTCACCTATGCCGCCACGGATGATGAAGCGCTGGCCATCGAGTTCTGGGACAAGCTCGACTACATCGGCGTCGATGCCTATTTCAGCATGGCCCCCGACGGTACCTACGATCCGACGCTGACCCAGCTGATCGATTCCTGGATCAAGCCGCCGGTGAACTGGAACTCGCAACAGGTGTACGGCACCACCTCGGTCGTCGACACATGGAAGCAGCTCTCGGAGAAATGGGGCAAGAAGGTCATCTTCACCGAGATCGGCTATGCCAGCTATGACGGCACCAATCTGAGCCCCGGCTGGCTTCGCGACACCCAGCCCGTGGACCTGGAGGAGCAGCAACTCGCTTACGAAGCCCTCTTCCATGTGATGCAGAACTACGGCGGCCAATGGCTCGATGGCGCATTGCTGTGGAGCTATCAGACCACCACGGATCCGCTCTATGTTCCGCCGACGGATTACACCACGCAAGGCAAGCCAGCCGATGCCGTCATCAAGGCAGGCTATTCGAGCCCGGAGCACGTGACCGGCATCACCTGGAACGGTACGGCGGAGGCGAACAGGATCGATGGCGGCTATCATAACGACACGTTGAACGGCAACGGTGGAAACGATGCGCTGTGGGGCGGCGCCGGCAATGACACCCTCAATGGAGGCGCAGGCAACGATCTGCTCGACGGCGCAACCGGCGCGAACACCGCCGTGTTCTCCGGCGTGATGGCCGATTACAGCATCACAAAGCTCGCCAACGGCGATTACCAGGTTTCAGACAAGGCGGCACGCGACGGAACGGATACATTGAAGAACATTCAATATATCCAATTCAGCGACCGGCAGGTCGTTGTCGCCGCACTCCCGGAACTCTCCATTAAGGCAAAGGATGCCATCAAGCTCGAGGGCAGCCATGGCAGCTGGACCGAGTTTACCTTCACGGTGACCCGTAGCAGCACCGATGGCAGCCCTACGGCTCGCTGGGAGCTAAGCGCTATCGATGATGACGATGTTGAAACGACATCTGGCACCGTAACGTTCAGCGGCAACTCGACTACGGCCACCATCACCGTGAAAATCAAGGCGGATCAGATTGCGGAGGGCAACCAGACTTTCGCGATCACTCTGACGGACTCGACGAACGCTGCGATCAAAGAGAAAGAGAGCAGCGCAACCGGACAAGTCATTGATGATGATTTGATCTACACGCCCGCTCTTAGCGAGCTTTCGATTGGTGAGAATGCGGCCATCGACGCTGTCGTCGGCACGTTTAGCCCAACCAATGTCCATGGCGTCGGTATCACGTACAGCATTGCCAGCGATGATACCTTCAAGATCGTGAACAATCAGCTCGTTGTGGCACGCGCGCTCGACTTCGAGAAAGCGGCTTCGCATAACGTCCGTGTGACCATGACGGACAGTCTGGGCGGCGTGACCAGCGAGACATTCATCATCAGTGTACGCGATGAAGTGGATATTGTGCGAGGCACCGCCCGCAAGGATAAGCTTGTAGGAACATCTGGCCCTGACAAGCTGTATGGCGGTAAAGGCAATGACCATCTGTGGGGCGGCACGGGCAAGGACACGTTCGTGTTCGATACGAGCCTGAACAGTCGCGCCAACAAGGACAAGATTGCCGACTGGAACTATAGGGACGACACAATTCATTTGGAGAACAAGGTCTTCAAGGCCCTCAAAAAGGCTGGTACGCTCAAGAAGAGCTTCTTCACCATCGGCGCGAACGCGAAGGACGCCAACGATTTCGTGGGCTACAACAAGAAGACTGGTGATTTGTGGTACGATTCTAACGGCAGCAAGGCAGGTGGGCAGGTTGTGTTCGCCAATATCGGCAAGAACAAGAAGATCGCCTACGACAGCTTCTTCATCATCTGAACTGACGTGAGTACCTTAAGCGAGAGCAGATCCGCTCTCGCTTAAGGTACATATTTTTCTTACGAGAAAACAATTTCTCTTTCTCTGGCATGAGCTTTCAGGCTTAAGGAGTTAAACTCCTTCCTGTACAAAGCACTAAGCGGCCTGTGCGATCGCCACGCGGTTGCGACCGCCTTGCTTGGCTTTGTAGAGAGCTTTGTCGGCCATGTGGATCAATTCGGCAGGGCCCGTGTGAGAGCGCCCGAAGGCAGGCGATTGGGTGACGCTGCCGATGCTGATCGTCAGGATGAAGGTCGGAGGGTTCGCCTCATGCGGCAACGCAAGTGCCTCGATACGCGCGCGGATCATCTCGGCGACATTCGCGGCTCCTGCCTCCTCCGAGCCCGGCAAGAGAACCACAATCTCCTCGCCGCCATACCGGGCGACGAAGTCACCAGGGCGGCTTACCGTTTCCGCAATGACTTTCGACACTTTGCGCAGGCATTCATCGCCCTGCTGATGGCCGTATAGATCGTTATAGGCTTTGAACTGGTCGACATCGATCAGGAGAAGCGAAAGAGGCGTTGCGTCGCGAGAGGCGCGGAGCCATTCGATTTCCAACCGGCTGTCGAAGGTGCGGCGGTTGGCCAGCCCTGTGAGACCATCCGTTGTTGCAAGCACAGCAAGTTCGGCTTCGGCCTGTTCTCGGCGCAGCAGCTCCCTGGCAAGCCTCCAGCCCAGTACGATAATGAGGCCGATGAGAACCGCAACACGCAGCGCGCGGATCTGAAACTCCAGCAGCCAGCTTCTCAAGGCTTCTTCCTGGCCCACGGCGGACAGAAGAACGACCGGGTAAACGTGATTTCGCTGATAGCCTGCAAGACGCAAGATGCCGTCGACCGGAGAGACGTAGGAACGCGATCCATAAGGGCTTCCGCTCAGCAGCCACCCGAAGCCTTCCGGTCGGAAACCGATGGCTTGATCGATATAAGGAGAGCGGGACAAGATCCTGCCGTCCATGGTGCTGAGCATGACGATGGAGCCTTCGGATCCCACATCGATGCGGCTGAAGAAATTCGCGAAATAGCGGGGCGGAATGCTGATCTGCACGACACCGCCGAAACTGCCGTCGGGCTTATTGAGACGCCGGGACAAGGTCAGCACCTTATCGCTCCCGATTGGATCCGGGATCATCGGCCCAAAGAACCATTTTCTGTCCGGCGAGGTGGCATGATGCTTGAAGAATGCCTGATCCTTGGCGTTCACCTTGGAATGGCCGGGCAGAGAGCTGCTCAGGACGAAGCCGTCCTCGCTGAAGACTGTCAGCGTCTTCAGAGCCTGCAATGTCTGAATACGCTCGGAGAAGAAGGTCTGCATCCCCACCATCTGGTCGGCCTCAGTTCCCTCCCGCTCGATCCTGTCAACGATATCGACCAGGATGGCGTCGGCCAGATTGAACGTATCCTCCGCATGCTGGGTCAGCGACTTGGCGAGATTGCGCATCTCGCTCTCGATCCGGCTGAACTCATCCTCACGCTCGGTCCAGTCTCTCCAGCCTTCGAGGCCGAGGATGAGCAGGCAGATCAATGCTACGAAGATCTTGAGCCATCGCGACGAGGAATAAGTTTTGCTCGGGGAGAAAACCATCTGCGCGGTTCTCCCTCAGGTCGCTGCAAACTTGAGACCGAGGATCCCGACGACGATCAGTCCGATGCAGCCAAGGCGTAGGGCGGTGGCTGGCTCACCGAAGAGAACAATACCGAGGATTGCCGTGCCTACGGTTCCAATGCCGGTCCAGACGGCATATCCGGTTCCGACAGGAAGGGTTTTGAGGGCAAGTCCCAGGAGGAGGACACTCGCCACCATGCTGATGGCTGTCAGGACCGACGGCATAAGCCGGGTGAAGCCCTCGGTATATTTGAGCCCAATGGCCCAACCGATTTCCAATAGACCTGCCAGTGTCAGATAAACCCACGCCATACAGGTCTCACGTCACCATTCGGTGACACCCCTTCCCGAGTGATAACGCGAGGCCCCCCAAGCGCATTCATCCTTATACAAGGCTACGGCATGCGCCTCAATAGAGGCCAAGGTTGCAGAATTGCCGAGAAAAGACCGAAGGAAGACCTTGCGCATGAAGCGAGTGCCCCGGTTATTCCGTGGGACGCGCCGAGGGGTTCAGGGACGCATAGGGGTTGAAGGGCTCGTAGATCTGGTGCTTCCACGCATCCCCGCAATTGATGCAGATGGAGCGGATCATATGATTGCTCTGCTCCAGGCGCCTGAGCAGCTTCTCCTGCCGCTTCAGGGCATCGTTCGCCTCGGTGTCGTAACCGGAGGGCCGCACCGTGATCTGCAGGCCTTGAGCCGCCGGTGCCGCTCCCTGGGCAAAGGCTGAACCCGTCAGGCCGGCCAGAATGGCAATGATCACGAAATGGCGCATCTGACTCTCCCGCAGCCGCTTTGAAACATGTTCGACTGGACTCCATGCAACTCTATTCCGTCAAGAGTGAAAAGCCCGATCGTGACCATAAGAAGCAGGTTTCACGAGATAGTTCTTGCTCCCACTGAAAAGAGGGATGGTTTGGGCAAGGACAACAGCTGAAGCGACCTAAGGGAACCTGGCGTTCGGTAGGCCAACGGATCTTTTGCATGGGCCCGACCTTCCGCTGTTTCAGGCTGCTGCAGCGCCAGGCCTAACCCGTGAAATGCCGTTACAGAACTTGGCAAAAAGTTCCGCCAGCTTATCAAGATTTTTTTCTTCACTGAAGAACAAAAACCCCTCCGTTTAGAGAGGTGGCGAGCATCGAGAGCTGCCTAGATGGCCATGCTTGAAGTAATCAAATGGGTCAGGTGTGAAGCCTATGTGCTGCATAAACGCTGTTGCAACCGCCTTCAATCGCTTTGGACATTCAAAGACCACAACGTCTTTCACCCATCTTGTCCGTCTGGTTCTGTTCAGCTCCGTATCCTCAATCATCTTTACGGAAACCGGTTATGCGGCCTGCGTTCAAACCGGAAATGACGTAGTTTGCTCCGGCAGTTCCGTCAGCAACGCCAAGCCATTGGCCCAGGTAATCGGCGGCGGCTCCATCCTCAATGAAGGGGATGCCGTTGTGAACGGGGATACCTACAGCGGCCTTCTGGGCCGAGGCGACACGATCACCATCACCAACAAAGGCACGATGACGACCGACGGCAACTCCACGGATGCGCTGGAGATTGTCGGCAACGACGGCATCATGATCAATGAAGGCCAGGTTCGCACGAGCGGAGCCTCAGCAGAAGCAATGCGTGCCGAAGGTCATCGAAATGTGCTGACCAACAACGGCATCATCCATACCGGAAGCGGCGCGTCGGCTTTCGGAATGTTCGCGAAAGGCAACGGCAATATTCTGATAAGCAGCGGCTCGATTCAAACGGAGGGATCCGGCTCCGAAGGAATGCGGGCGGATGGCGATGGGAACTCAGTGACCAATCGCGGCAGCATCAGAACGTCCGGCTCCGTGGGCAACGCCATGCGCGCCTATGGCAGCAACAACACGATCATCAATTCCGGCAGCGTCACCACTTTCGGCATTGAAGCGCGTGGGCTCAAGGTCGGCCTCGGGACGAATAATCTCATCATCAATCGTGGAACGATCCGCACCTCGGAAACGGATGCTTACGGCATATGGGTCTACAGCAAGGCGGGCGAGACCACCACGATCATCAATGAAGTCGGGGGTGTGATAGAAAGCGGAAAAGCCCAAACGTTCAGGTTCGACGACGGGGATGAGCGCATTGAAAACTTCGGCCGCATTTCCAATCTCAGCGGAGGTGCAGCGGCCGAACTCGGCGCCGGCAACGATACGTTCCTGATCGGCGCGACCTCCAACATTACCGGCTTCGTCGATGCAGGCGCAGGCGTGGATACTTTCACGCTGGGAGGCGCCGTCAACGCATCGTTCGATTCCGCCCTTATCGGCGCGGCTGCACAATACCGCAACTTCGAGAACTACGAGAAGGTCGGCACGTCGACCTGGACCGTCACCGGCACGAATGACAGCACCATGCCCTGGCATGTGCGCGAAGGCGGCCTGATGGTGACGGGGACCATGCGCGGCTCATCCATGATTGTCTATGATGGCGCAACACTCGGCGGCTCGGGCACCATCGGCGGCATCGATGCGCGCTCCGGAAGCACCTTGTCGCCGGGCATGAACGGCATCGGCTCGCTTGCGGTTACCGGCAATGTCCTCATCGCGAATGGTACAATCTACAAGATCGATCTCAATGCATCGCAAGAGAGCGACAGGATCGTAGCCGACGGCACGGCGCGTGTTCAGGGTGGCACCGTGCAGGTGAATGCATTGCCGGGGAACTACATTCCCGGCAGCCGCTGGACTATTCTCACGGCCAAAGGCGGCGTTACGGGCCAGTTCTCTGACGTGACGACGAACTTGGCGTTCTTCAGTCCCGTGCTGAGCAAGGACGGCAACAACATCTATCTCGTCCTCATGCGTCGCGAGCGCCCGCTCCCCAACAATCGCCCTGCGCCTCGCCCCTTCGATACGGTGACGGAGGACGAGCTTCCCTTCGTCCTCGATCAAACTTCCGGAGCGCCTATCGTCAGCGCCATGGGCACGATCCTGGTGCATGACGATCTCTTCAGGTCAGCAGTGCTTTGCCGCTTGCGGTGCTCGGAAGGCATTCCGAACTTAGTCGCTTCAGAGTTCGTCACAGCGGGATATGCTGTCGATCTGCCCGGACAGGCGGCGAACACCACGCGCATTCCGGTTTCCGTTCCGCAGACGACCCACGATTGGACCATGTGGGCCAAGGCCATCGGCTCCTGGGGCTCCACGGATGCCACGCCGACGTCCTATGCCTTGGAGCGCAGCACGGCTGGCCTCGTGTTCGGCGTCGACAGCGGGTTCGGCACGCCGTATCGCCTCGGGATCGCGGCAGGATATTTCTCGACGGATCTGGACTTCGCCGCACTCGCCTCAGGCGGCAATGTGGAGAGCATGCATATCGGCGTTTACGGTTCCGCCGCGTTCGGGGCGCTCAACCTGCGCGGTGGCGTAGCCTATGCCCATCATGAAGTGGATATGGTCCGCGACATCCGCTTCACGGGCTTCTCCGGCACCAATCGCTCCGACAGCTCCGTGGATTCGATCCAGGCATTCGGCGAGGTCGGCTATGAGATCATGCTCAGCGACCGGGTGATGCTGGAGCCTTTCGCGGGACTGGCGCATGTGCATGTGGCAGGCCGCGGCGTGTGGGAGGAAGGCTCCGAACTCGCAGTAACAGGCGACGTTCATTCCTTCGACACCACCTATTCGACCCTGGGCGCACGCCTCGTCGCCACCATGCCGACCAGCGCTGGCGCCATCACCTTCAAGGGGCTGCTCGGCTGGCGTCACGCCTTCGGCGACATCGTGCCGAAAGCCACGTTCTCTTATGTGGGCGACGGCCGCCCGTTCCCGGTCACAGGCGCCCCCATCGACCGGGACAGCCTCGTGGTCGAAGCCGGCCTGAACTGGGAAGTCGCGAAGAACGTGACGTTGAACGTGTCATATTCCGGCACCATGGGCCGGCGTGATCAGGAGCACACAGTCAGAGGCGGCCTCAACATCCGCTTCTGATCGGCAACAGAAATGAAGACGCGGATCTCCCATGGGAGATCCGCGTCTTTTCATGCGCATATCAGATGACGAAGAAATCGTTGAAGGCGATCTTCTTGTCCTTGCCGATATTGGCGAACACCACCTGGCCGCCCGCCTTGCTGCCGTTGGCGTCATACCAGAGATCGCCCGTCTTCTTGTTGTAGCCGACGAAGTCGTTCTTGTCCTTCGCCTTGTCGCCGAGCACGAACGAGCTTTTGCCGAGCTTTCCCGCCTTCAGCGCCGTGAACACCTGGTTCTCCAGATGGATCACGTCGTCCCGGGCCGACCAGTCCGCGATCTTGTCCTTGTTGGTTTTCTTGTTCAGCGGCGTGTTGAACACGAACACGTCCTTGCCCTTGCCGCCATAGAGCACGTCGTTGCCACCGCCGCCGTTGACGGTGTCATTTCCTGCGCCGCCTTTGATCGTGTTCTTGGCGTCGTTGCCGAGAATGCCGTTGGCGAGGCTGTTGCCCATCAAAGTGAGCGCTGCCGCGCCGGTGCCGACGAGGTTCTCGAGGTTCGAGGCAAGCGTGTAGCTGACCGCGCTGTAAACAAGGTCCGTGCCGCCGTTCTTGGCTTCGACGACCACGTCGCCCTTGCTGTCCACATGATAGATGTCGTTGCCTGATCCGCCGATCATGCGGTCGTTGCCGGTGCCGCCATTCAGCATGTCGTTGCCGTCGCCGCCATCCATCGTATCGTTGCCGCTCTCGCCGTACAGCCTGTCGTCGCCACCGAGTCCATTGATCACGTTATCGCTGCTGTTGGCCTCGATGGCGTTGTTGCCGGCATTGCCGGTCAGATACACGGCGTCGCCGCCTGCGATGATGTCCTCGATACCGTCATGCGCTACATAGTCTACGGTTGTGAGCACCACATCGTCACCGGAAGTGTCGATGATGACATCACCGGCGTCATCCACATGGTAGACGTCGTCGCCGGCGCCGCCCACCATCGTGTCGGCATCCGCTCCCCCATTCAGGATGTCCTTGCCCGCGCCACCGACAAGGCTATCGCGGCCAGGTGTGCCGTTGATCTGCTCGGGAGACACGTCGCCCACGGTGATGGTGAAGGTCTTTTGCGCACTCTGGCCCGCTTCGTCCGTGACCCGAATGGTGATGGTGTGAGAGGCCTGTGTCTCATAATCGAGCACGGCACCGTCGGCGACCTCAAGGTCATCGCCGTAGATGACGAAGCGCCCGTCCGTATCGCCCCAGGTGCCGTCGCTAAGAAGAATCTCGTAGGTCAGATAAGCATTTGGCTCACTGGCCGCCCAGAAACTGCCGATCTTCGTACCGCCCGCGGAGTTCTCAAGGATGGTTGTTCCATTCAGTTCGAGATCGGTCGGAGAGCCATTCGGTTCCGATGTTGTTGATGGCTCAATGGTGACTGCAACGGTAGCCTCTGCTATGCGCCCGCCTTTGTCCGCTACAATGACCTCAACGTAGTGCGTCTCGGAGATGTTCGGGTCGGGGGACAGATTGGTGTAGCTCAACGCGCTCAGCAGTTTCTCAATCCGCGCTGGCGTGGCCTTCTCGTTGAATGCTATGTTCAAATACCATCCACCATTATCCGATGCGAGATAGCCGATCTCGATGCCATCGATGATGACACCACTCAACCAGTTGTATCCGTCGGTCAGTTCGACTTCATTGGGTCTGGTCTGAATGCCGAGTTGAAACTCGCCGGATGAATAGCTTATGACTTCCAACCCATCCAAGGTAGGGTCATCGCTCGTGACCGTCGCATTCCCGCCAAGGTCGAGAAGAGCGGTTCCACCAGCCGAGGTCTTGACTGTATCTCCGTTGAGACCGCCGATTGTGGGAGCAGTATTGGTGCTTCTCTCGCCGCTTTCATCGAAGATCGTGTCGATGCCCCGATCATGCAACTCCTGGAGCTCCGCATCCGACAGAATGCCATGAGTGACAATTAGCTTGTCATCACTGGTTGAGCGCCCATCGATCAGCTTGACTTTGGCGATGTCCTCGACCGTGATAGTCGCGCCGTCTGAAATCAAATAGATATTCTCGACATTCTGGATTGTTATGCCCGTCAGGTCGATGGTGGTCCCCTCAATGAAGATACGGTCACCCCATTCCGAATGGTTCTCGCCACCATCGATGAGCTTCACATCCTGCAACTGATCTGCCCTGAGACTTATGCTGTCATCGGTGTCGGAACCTAGGATGGTCTCGACGCTGGTGAATTTACCGACGGTGTACAGGGAATGAATTCCGCCGTCAGTCAGTTTGAGAGTGTCGTTGCCTGCCCCACCATCGATCTCGTCAAGGGGGCTCAGCGCACCTGGTGCTGCGAGGATGCTGTCGTCATCGACAGTACCCGTCACAGCATCGACTCCCTCGGTCAAAACATATTCTGCACCGGCAACAAGGGTAACATCTGTTAAAGAGGTCGCCTCGGTTCCAGTGCCGACAAAGGTGTCACCGTCGGGGATCGAGGCACCGTTTGCGGCCACAAAGCTCGGGGAAAGCACAGGCTTGGCAATGAGCTTCTTTGAGGTAGGGACCTTCGGGAGCTTCGAGCTCTTGGACATCGAACAGAGACCTTTTAGCAGAGTAACCGGTTCTACCGGACAACAAGGCCTCTATTGATAACATTATTTTATATCATATCAACAAAATCTATGATCGCGCGCTCCTCAGTCTGCACCTTCTACAACTCAGCCTGAGGAGCCCTAAGGACTCAGAACACACATTCCGTAAAGGCAGGATTCACCGATCCGCCCCAAGCGCCATGATAGCGCTCCAGCAAACGCTCCGCTGACGTCCACCCTGAAAGAACGACCTTCTCGGCGTAGGCGAGGTGCTTCGTCTCGTCCTGCCCTGCCCCATCAAGACAGGCACGGCGCTTGAGGCCTTCGCGCGACAGCGCAACGGCATCGCGAGCGACATCCTGCACGAAGCGCCCTGCAATTGTTGCCTTCAAGGCAAGCTTCGGCACATCGGCGCGCAGCTGCTCCCGCTGTTCTGCGCTCCATCCTTTCACCAGTTCCCAGGCCCCGTCGAGCGCCGCCTCGTCGTAGAGCAATCCGGTCCAGAACGCGGAGAGCGCAACGATGTGCTCGATATTGCCCACATCGGCTCCGCGCATCTCGAGATAGCGCTTCAGGCGCACTTCAGGAAACAGCGTCGAGACATGGTTGGCCCAGTCGGAGCGCACGGCGCGCTCCCCCGGCAACTGCGAGAGCTTGCCCGCGAGAAGATCGCGGAACGAGGCGCCTGCCACATCATGATAGGTCTCGTCGCGCTTGACGAAATACATCGGCACATCGAGCGCCCAATCCACATAGCGCTCGTAGCCGAAACCATCCTCGAACGCGAAGGCCATCATGCCCGTGCGGTCCCTGTCCGTGTCGCGCCAGATCTCGGAGCGCATGGAGAGGAAACCGTTGGGCTTGCCGTCGGTGAATGGCGAGTTGGCGAAGATCGCCGTCGCGATGGGCTGCAGCGCCAGCGACACGCGCAGCTTCTTCACCATGTCCGCCTCGGACGCATAGTCCATGTTCACCTGCACGGTGGACGTGCGGTACATCATGTCGAGGCCCAAGCTGCCGACCTTCGGCATGTAGTTCGTCATGATGCCATAGCGCTTCTTGGGCATCACCGGCGTCTCGGCGCGCGTCCACAACGGGCTCATGCCCAGGGTGAGGAAATCGATGCCGAGTTTCTCGCCGACCGCCTTTGCGTCGGCGATGTGCTGCGCGGTTTCAGCGGCAGTCTCATGCAAAGTCTTCAGCGGCGCGCCGGAGAGCTCGAACTGTCCGCCGGGCTCCAGCGAGATTGCGCCGCCCTTCTCGTCGAAGAGACCGATGGGATGGTCGTCTTCCATGATGGGCGACCAGCCGGTGCGCTCCTGCAGACCCTCCAACAGCGCGCGAATGCCTTTGCCTCCGTCGTAGGGAACGGGACTGGTATCGGCCTTGTAGAAAGGAACCTTCTCGTGCTCGGTGCCCAACCGCCACGTCTCGCGCGGCTTCTCGCCTTCAGCGATCCACGCGACAAGCTCGGAACGCGCGCCAATGGGGGTCGTATCGGATACGTCCCGCGCCATACATCACCTCATCCAAAAAGCGCGTTCAAGGCGCGCCGACTCAGGTCGGGACTAGATAGGTGGATTAAGGCCAAGCTGCAATGATGCCTGGCCCCACATTTTGTGGGGCCAGTTGTAACATCCTAATGGCGAACGACCAGATCCCCAACCGTTTCCGCGGAGAGCCAGTCGACAACCCTGGCCAGGGCATCCCGGCTCGACAGGCCACGGCCGACGGCTTCGGTATAGAGAGTGAGCTGCCGGTCGGCGCTGGTGCCGCGGGCCACGATCCAGCGGGCGAGATCCACCTCGCGCTCGCAGCCGAGCTCCTTGGCATCGTCCTCGATCATGTCGAGAACCTCATCCAGCAATTCGCGAACGGGCTTGGCGCTGCGGGTCTTCTCGTCCACGAAGCTGCCGTGGATGCCATAACGCATGGCGCGCCAGCAGTTCTCGTCGTTGATGGCGCGGGATGCGCCGGTCTGCCCGGCATTGAGCTTGGTATCGAGGCTCAAACGGCGCACGAGGCAGCGATAGATGGCGGCAATGGCGATGGTGTCGTCCACTCGCGTGCAACTGTCGGCCACGCGCAGCTCGAGGGTCGGATGCTTCAGCGACGGCCGGATCACCCACCAGACATAGCTCGAATTCTCGATGGCGCGGGCCGCCACCAATGTATCGATGTAACGCTGATAATCCGCAGCGTCCTCGAACAGATCCGGGAGGCCGGTGCGCGGCAGCTCGCGATACGCGGCGAGACGGTAGCCGAGCAGGCCCGTGCGCTGCGCCTGCCAGAACGGCGACGAGGTGGAAAGCGCGAGCAGAAGCGGGAGATAAGGCTGAATGCGGTTCATGATATCGACGCGCGCGCCGAGATCGGGCACCTCCACATGCACATGCATGCCGCACAGAACCGTGCGGCTGCCGAGCATCTGAAGATCGTGCATCACCTTGCCGTAGCGCGGCTGAGCACTGGCGCGCACGCGTGACCAGACGGCGAGCGGATGCGTGCCGGACGCCATGATGGACAGGTTGTAGTCACGGGCGATCGCGCCCACCGAAGAGCGCATGCCCATGAGCTGCGACCGGGCCTCCGCGAAATCGACCATCGGCTTGGTCGCGATCTCGATCTGCGGCTCGAGCATCTCGGGCTGGATGTCATCCGAGAGCTGCTCCCGGCATGAGGTGAAGAACTCTTTGATTTTCCCCTTGGCCACATCCCGCTTGGCGGCATCGTTCACGAAGTATTCTTCCTCGATGCCGAACTTGAAATCCCAGCTCATTTCCCGGTTTCCTCTTGTTTTTCAGGAATGACCCTTGCGTGCTCGAAGGCAAGCCGGATGTCGCACCAAACTCGCTCCGAATAGGGCGTGAGTGGGGCGAACCGGCTTTAAACTGCTAAGCTTCTCAAGCTAGAGGCGATTTGGAAAAGTCCATCGTCGGATGGGGGCGTCAGTTCCAATCGCCGAGCACGGATTGAACGATTGCGAGGGCAGCCACAGCGGCTGTATCTGCTCGCAGGATGCGCGGTCCCAACGATACGCAAACACATCTTTCGTGGGCGGCGACAAGCGCTCTCTCCTGATCGGTAAACCCCCCTTCGGGGCCCACGATAACGGCAACGCCTGATCCTTTGTTCCCAAGCTTGGCAAGAGCTTCGACCGGGTTTGCAACGGCCGCATCCTCGTCGCAGAACACAAGGACGCGATCTTTCTCCAAGCCTTTGAGAAACCGTTCTAAATTTTCCTCATCCCGCACCTCAGGAATCGTGATGACCCCGCATTGCTCCGCTGCCTCGATGGCATTGCTGCGCATACGCTCCAGGTTCACCCGCGTGCTCTGCGTCCGGCGGGTGATGACGGGCTGGAGAACCCCTGCCCCCATCTCCACGGCCTTCTGGACCATGTAATCCAGCCGGGCATGCTTGAGGGGCGCGAACGCATAGATCAGGTCAGGCCGCGCCTCTTGGGGGCGGGTTTGTTCAACACAGACGAGATCCGCGGATTTGCGCCCCTCCACGGAGATTTCGGCTCGCCACTCCCCATCCTGCCCGTTGAAGATCAGCACGCTCTCCCCATCCTTCAGGCGCAGGACGTTCAGCAGATAATTGGCCTGTGCACGGTCGAGAGCGATCCTCGCGTTCTTTTGAAGCTGAGAATCGACGCAGAGGCGGGGAGCATTGAAATCGTAACCGGCCATGGGACCCCTGAGAGATTGACCCTTGAGCTTTAGCAACTTCCTCCGGTCTTGGGGAAGAGACCGGCGCTTTGCGCTAACCTGCCGTTCAGGTGCGCCATGGCACAGCTTGGGCCCAGGCGACCAATCGCCCCTTGGCCTTAAGGGCTTTTACCTGTTAACAGAGCACAGGCTGGCGAGACGTCGCTGGCTTTTTGAAGGGTTTTTGCCATGACGCACATCCGTTTGACCTTGATGGCCACGCTTGCCGCCGTCGGCATTTTCGCATCCGCTCCTGCCTCCGCGCAGTCGAGCGCCTGTCAGGAAGGTCAGAAGATCCTGGTCGAGCGCCAGAGCATCGTCAAGCAGGTCTCCGAACTCATGGGTGGAGGCAAGAAGAAGCAGGTCGATCCCCGCGCCGCCTGCACCGTCTTTGGCAAGCTCGTCACGAACGGGGATGCCGGCCTGAAATGGATGTCGACCAACAAGGATTGGTGCCAGGTTCCCGATCAGGTGGTCCAGGGCTTCGAGCAGGATCACAAGCGTGCCCAGACCTTCAGGTCCCAGGCCTGCGGTGCTGCGGCGAAGATGGCCGCGGCTGAAAAGCGCGCCAAGCAGCAGGCTGAGCAGGGCGGCGGTCCTCGCTTGGGCGGCGGCCTGACCGGCACGCTGAGCGTTCCGAAAGGCGCCCTCTAAGCAGAAGGTCCCTTAAGTGATGGAGCGTCCTGCGGCGTCATCCCTTCCCGATGCCGTACGCGGCCATTGGGCCGACCGGTGGGCACCGGTGGGCCTGCGCCCTTATTTGCGCCTGGCACGGATCGAGCGGCCTATCGGCTGGTGGCTGCTGCTGCTCCCCTGCTGGTGGTCGACGGCTCTTGCCGCCCTCGCGAAGGGGCAGCCTTGGCCCGACCCGCTCCATTGCGTCCTCTTCCTGATCGGCGCGGTCGCCATGCGAGGGGCCGGCTGCACCTATAACGACATCGTCGACCGCGACCTCGACATCCGCGTCGAGCGCACCCGCCAGCGCCCCCTGCCCTCTGGCCAGGTCAGCCTGAAAGGGGCGCTCGCCTTCCTCGGGCTTCAGGCTCTCATCGGCCTTCTGGTTCTTCTGCAGTTCAACGGTTTCGCTATCGCGACCGGTTTCGGATCGCTTGGCGTCGTTGCGCTCTATCCCTTCATGAAGCGCTTCTTCTGGATGCCGCAGATCGTGCTGGGACTCGCCTTCTCCTGGGGCGCCCTGATGGGCTGGGCCGCTGTTTTCGACTCCTTAAGCCTCGCCCCGGTTCTGCTCTACTTCGCCAGCGTCGCCTGGGTCGTGGGCTACGACACCATCTACGCCCTGCAGGATATCGAGGACGACGAGATCGCCGGCATCAAATCCTCCGCCCGCTTCTTCGGCGAGCGGGTCAAGATGGGCGTGGGCCTCTGCTATGTCCTGACCATCGCTCTCATGGCCGCGGCCTTTCGTCAGGCGGATGTGGGCATCGTCTCCTTTATCGGCCTCGGTATTTTCGCCCTGCATCTCGGCTGGCAGGTAACCCGGCTCGACCGCTCCGACGGCGCAGGCGCCCTGCGGCTTTTCCGCTCGAACCGGGATGCCGGGCTGATCCTGTTCGCGGCCATGATCGTCGATGCCCTGATCTGAGCGGCGCAATCTTCTTGAGAAGAAACAAGGTTTCTTCAACGCCCTCCCTGGCATCCGCCGCCGATCTCTCCCATCTTGAAACCGATGTTCTCTCCGTCAGACGATTCCTTGTCATCCCTGTCCGCTGCCGTCCGCGATGCCGCGCGCCGGGCCGGCGCTCTGGCCCTCCCCTATTTCCGCGCGGGCAAGCAGACAGCAGCCCGGCTCTGGTACAAGGGGCAGAGTTCCCCAGTCACGGAAGCCGACATCGCTCTCGACACCTTTCTGAAGGACCATCTCACGGGGCTTCTTCCCGAGGCCGGATGGCTGTCGGAGGAAACGGCGGACGACCCCGCGCGCTTGGACCGCAGCCATGTGTGGGTAGTCGACCCGATCGACGGCACCCGGGCCTTCGCTTCTGGACATCCGGACTGGGCTGTTTCCATCGCCCTCGTATGTGAGGGCTCTCCGGTGCTGGGCGTCCTCCTTGCCCCCATTCACGACCGCCTCTACGAGGCCGTTCTCGGCGGCGGTGCCTGGTGCAATGGAGAAAGGCTCCAGCTATCGGAAATGGCCCCTTCCGCCCCAGCCCGCGTGGCCGGGCCCAAGCCGCTGGTTGACCGGTTTGCGGACAATTTCAGCCCCATCGAGCGCTTGCCCAAGGTGCCCTCCCTGGCGCTCAGGCTCGCCCGAGTGGCGGAGGGCTCCATCGATGTCGGACTCGTTTCCCACAATTCACAGGACTGGGACATCGCCGCAGCTGATCTCATCCTGCGGGAGGCCGGAGGGATTTTGACCGATTTGTCAGGAGCGCCCCCGACTTACAACAAACCTCATCCACGCCATGGTGAGATGATTGCCGTTGCGTCACGGTTGCATCCTCGTGCTATTGGAGCCATGAGGACCTGAACAAGGTTGGCCTCGCAGCAAAAACCCAAATCCATTTCTTCGGAAGAGTTCTGAAAACATGACTGACACGCCTGGCAAGCAGCTTCTTCACCTGGTTTTCGGCGGCGAGCTCGAAAACCTTGAGTCCGTCGATTTCAAGGATCTCTCCAACCTCGACATCGTCGGGATCTTCCCGAACTACGCGACCGCTCACGCTGCCTGGAAGGCCAAGGCGCAGGCCACGGTGGACAATGCGCAGATGCGCTACTTCATCGTACACCTGCACCGCCTGCTGGAGCCGCAGGCTTAAAAGCCTCAAGGCCACGATGGGTCTCGTCAAACGCATCACGCGCTCGCGACCGGTTCAGGAGACCCTGGGTCTCCTGGTCGCGGGCTATCTCAAGTTCGTGCAGCGCACGAACCGGTTCGTCATGGAACCGGCGGATGCCTATGACCGGATCGCCCCCCAGATGCCCGTGATCGCCGCCATGTGGCACGGGCAGCATTTCATGATTCATTTCGCCAAGCGTCCCCAGGATCGCGCGGCAAGCCTCGTCTCCCGGTCCGGCGACGGGGAGTTCAACGCCATTGCGCTCCGCCATCTCGGCATCCGCGCCATTCGCGGCTCAGGCGCGCGTGGCCGCGACATCCGCAAGAAAGGCGGCGTCCAGGCCATGCGCGGTATGCTCAAGGCGCTCGCGGACGGCGAGATGGTCGTCATGACCGCCGACATCCCGAAGATCTCGCGGGTCTGCGGCCAGGGCATCGTGACCCTCGCGCAGATGTCCGGCCGTCCCATCGTGCCGGTTGCCGTGGTCACGAGCCGTCGCGTCGACTTCAACAGCTGGGACAAGGCCAGCATCGGCCTGCCCTTCGGGCGTGGCGCGATGGTGCTGGGCGAGCCGGTCCATGTCCCGCGCGACGCGGATGCGCAGGCGCTCGAAACCTTCCGCCAGCAGGTGGAGCGGGAACTCGACGCCATTCATGAGCGGGCTTACACCCTCGTGGGATCGCGAGACCCCGGCGCGAAAGCCTCCCCAGCCCTTGCAGGAGGAACGCGCCCATGAGCACACCGATCCTGTTCAAGGCCTATCGGACTACCACAGCCCTGCTCGAACCGGCCGTGCTCGGGCTTCTCCTGTGGCGGCAACGCAAAGGGCGCGAGGAGCGCTCGCGCCTGGGCGAGCGCCAGGGCTATCCCAGCCGTCAGAGGCCCAAGGGCCACCTGATCTGGGTGCATGGCGCGAGCATCGGCGAGACCCTGTCCCTGCTTCCCGTGGTCGAGCGCCTGACCCAGCGCGGGCTCGCGGTGCTCGTGACCTCCGGCACGCGCACCTCCGCCTCGCTCATCTCGCGCCGCCTGCCTCCCGGGGCCGTGCACCAATTCGTGCCCCTCGACGTGCCACGCTATGTGCGCCGCTTCCTCGATCACTGGCAGCCTGATCTTGCCCTCATCGCGGAATCCGAAATCTGGCCGAACACGATCATGGCTCTCGACGAGCGCCACATCCCTCTCGTGATGGTCAACGGGCGGATGTCGGATCGCTCGTTCCAGCGCTGGCAGAAGCTTCCCGGGGTCATCAGGAGCCTGCTCGAACGCTTTGCCCTTTGCCTTGCCCAAACCCAGGATGATGCGGCGCGGCTCGCCCGTCTCGGCGCGCCGCGCGTCGTGGTGACCGGCAACCTTAAATTCGATGCGGCCCCGCCCCCCTCAGATCCGCGCGTGGTAGCGCATCTCTCCGGCCTCATCGCAGGCCGCCCCGTCTGGCTCGCGGCCAGCACCCATGCGGGCGAGGAAGGCGTGATCGTCGCGGTGCATCGCGCGCTCGCCAAGCGGCACCCAAATCTGCTCACCATCATCGCGCCGCGTCATCCTCATCGCGGCCCTGAGGTTGCAGCCATCGTCGCGCAGGCAGGATTGCGCGCCAGTCGCCGCTCGGAGGGCATTCACCCTGATCGTGCGACCGATGTTTATGTGGCAGATACAGTGGGCGAGATGGGGCTGTTCTATCGCCTCTCACCCATCGTGGTCATGGGTGGATCGCTGGTGGCCCACGGCGGGCAGAATCCCATCGAGCCGGCCAAGCTCGGGGCAGCGATCCTGCACGGACCTCACGTTCACAATTTCGAAGATGTCTATGCTGCCATCGATCTCGCGCGTGGCGCGCTGATGGTGAAGGACTCGACGGCGCTCGCCCGCGCCGTCAGCGAGCTTCTCACGAATACCGCTTTGACGCGCGACATGTCCCGCGCTGCCGGAGAAGCTGTGCAATCGCTCGGCGGCGCCGTGGAGCGCACCATGCAATCCATCGAGCCCTTCATCGTGCAGGCGAAGATCGGAGCGCGACGGTGATGCGCGCGCCGGGCTTCTGGTGGCAGAAACATTCTTCTCTTCTGGCCCACGCTCTGCGCCCTGTCAGCTCGATCTACGGCACCATCGCCGGTCGTCGGATGCGGCAGGCCGGAGAGCGCGCCGCTCTTCCCATCATCTGCATCGGCAATTTCACGGCAGGAGGCGCAGGCAAGACTCCTACGGCACTCGCCGTTGCGGAGATCCTGGACGAGGCCGGCGAGAGCCCCGCCTTTCTGTCGCGCGGCTACGGCGGCACCCTACGCGGTCCCATACAGGTGCAGACGCAGCACAAGGCACTCGAAGTCGGCGATGAGCCCATGCTCCTGGCCGCCATGGCTCCCGCGATCATATCCGTAGACCGCCCGGCTGGCGCGCGTCTGGCCCATGAAATCGGCGCCACTGTGCTGATCATGGACGACGGCCTACAGAATCCGTCCCTCAGGAAAGACTGCGCGATTGCCGTCGTCGATGGAGCAATCGGCATCGGAAACGGATTGCCCCTGCCTGCAGGCCCATTGCGCGCGCCTATGGACGCGCAATGGCCTGCGGTCGATGCTGTTCTCATCATTGGTCAGGGTGAGGCGGGAGAAGCCGTCGCACGGCAGGCAGAACGCTGGGGCAAGCGTATTCTCAAGGGCAGGCTTGCTCCAGACCAGATGCTGACCGAGAAGCTGCAGGGCCAGAGGGTTCTCGCCTTCGCAGGCATCGGACGACCGGAAAAGTTCTTCAACACTTTGCGTGCCTGCGGCGCCATCGTCGAAGAGACACGCGCATTTCCCGATCATCACCCCTACAATCGAAGCGATCTCGATAAGCTCCGCAAGATCGCGGAGGCGCGGGGCCTTCAGGCGGTCACAACGGAAAAAGATTTCGTTCGCATCGCCAGCATGAACGGCCCGGGCGTCTGGGGAGATCTGATGGTTCTGCCCGTCCGTCTTGAACTGGACGACGAGATGGCTTTGCGCAACTTCATTCTGCGCAAGATCAGCGACAGACGCTTGCGGCGTCCTTAGACCGGCGTTTCTATTGATCGACGCCGGAAGGCTTCGCGCCGTTGATGCGCATCATCACTGCCTCCGGCGAGGCATAAGCCTCCTGCAGCTCCACGCTCCAATACTTCAACTCGTCGAGCGGGATCTCCGCGCCCGTGACAGCGCAGCGCACGTAAGCACCGGGTTTGAGGACCCGAAGGTTGCTGTCGAGATATTGCACGACGGCTTCGCCGCCGCTGCGCTCAAGCTTGTTCATCATGCAGGCCAACAGAGTACTGGATGCACCTTATAAGGGTGCAGGCGGCGGCTTTTTCAATGCGAGATCAGAATAATGCGCCCTGCTCTTCCACCACGACGAGCTTGGGCTTTACGGGCTTCGGCCGGGAGCCGATGCGTCCGCCGGTGGCATCGACCTTGCCGTCCGCGAACTCGAGCACGAGCGGCTGGCCGTCGAGCACGGCATCCGCCGAGCGCAGGGGCAGGCCATCCGCATCGCGTACGAGGGCGAAACCGCGCTTGAGCACCGACTTGTAGTTCAGGCTGTCGAAGAGTTTCGACACGGCCTCGAGTCGATCCGCCTTGCGTGCAAGCTGCCCCTTCAACGCCGGAACCAGGCGCTCGGCCACGCGCTGCGTGAGTTCGGTCGATTGCGCAAGGCGCGTGCGCTCCGCGCGCAAAAGCGTCTCGCGGGATACCACGAGACGACGATCGAGCTGCTTCAGCGTCTCTTCACGCAGTGTCACCAAGCGGCACACCGCGTTGTAGGGCCGCGAGCCCACCGCATCGAGCTTGGCGCGCATCCGTGCCACGTTTGCCACCGGCGAGACATGCGCGAGCTGGCGAGCGACCTTGAGCAGGCGCTCCTCATGCCCGCGCGCATTGCGCGCCAGTGCCGGATAGAGCCTCGTCGCAGCAAGATCGAGCCGTTGCCGCTTGGGCGAGAACAATGCCTCCGGCGTCGGCAGCGCACGGGCCGTGGCGCGCAGGTCCGAGCGGCGGCGCTCGATGAGGCGCAGCATCGTCTCCGTATGACGCCGGGAGAGATCGTTGACGCCGGCCATCAACTCGACACGGACCGGCACCACCATCTCGGCAGCGCCCGTCGGCGTCGGCGCGCGCATGTCGGCGGCGTAGTCGATGAGCGTGGTATCGGTTTCGTGTCCCACCGCCGAGACGAGAGGAATGTCGCTCTCGGCGGCCGCGCGCACCACGACCTCTTCGTTGAATCCCCACAGATCCTCGATGGAGCCGCCGCCGCGAGCGACGATGAGCACATCGGGACGGGGTATCTTTCCACCAGGCTGAAGAGCATTGAAGCCCCTGATGGCGGCCGCGACTTCCGCCGCGCTGGTTTCGCCCTGCACGCGCACCGGCCAGACCAGCACGTGGCGGGGGAAGCGGTCCTCAAGCCGGTGAAGGATATCGCGGATCACGGCACCCGTGGGCGAAGTGACGACGCCGACCACGCCCGGCAGGAACGGCAGGCGGCGCTTGCGCTCGGCCGCGAACAGGCCCTCGGCCGTGAGCTTGCGGCGTCGCTCCTCGAGGAGCGCCATGAGCGCGCCGATGCCGGCCGGCTCCAGGCTGTCGACGACGATCTGGTATTTGGACGAACCCGGAAAGGTGGTGATGCGCCCGGTGGCGATGACCTCCATCCCCTCCTCGGGGCGGATCTTGAGTTTGGCGAAGGCCCCCTTCCAGATCACTGCATCGATGCGGGCGTTCTGGTCCTTGATGCAGAAATAGGCATGGCCCGAGGAATGGGGCCCGCGGTAGCCCGACACCTCGCCCCGGAGGCGCACGAAACCGAAGGCATCCTCAAGGGTGCGCTTGAGAGCGCCCGCGAGATCCGAGACCGACCATTCGTGGGCGTTGGAGGGAGCTTTTTCTGCGAACATGAGGAGAACCTAATCGCTCCGCCCCCTCCCTGCCAAGGCCGGAGCGTGGAACCGGAGTGGGCAATCCGCAGCGAAATTTTCTTTGTCCACTGCCTGAACGCCGCAGGAGCCCGAACGCCCCAAGCTAGTCCGCTTCCTGGGCCAGCTTCATCTCCCGCGAGAGCCAGGAGGCAACCCGCCTTTCGGGCGCGGGCAGTTCCGCCGCGCTGACGAGGTAATAGGCAAACCGCACCGGCATGGCAGCGCCTTGGCCGATGCGAACCAGCCTGCCGCTCGCAAGATCATCGGCTGCGAGGATTCGAGGAGCGAGAGCGATGCCGTGCCCTTCCACGGCAGCCTGCAAGGCCAGATGGGCGTAGTTGAAGGCGGCCGCAGAGCGACCGTGCCATGCGAAGCCATGATGAGAGAACCAATCCGCCCATCCGCATCCGCTGCCGTCCCTCTCGGCGACTGTGTCGACGAGCAAGGGAAGCCGGCCCCACTCCCCGGCTCGTTCAGGATCGCCGAAACTGCGAGCCGCTGAATGCGCTGCCAGAAAGCCCGGGCTGCAAACCGGGAATGCCGCCTCCTCGCTCAGGAGCATGCTTTTCAGGCCAGGATAACGCCCGCTGCCGAAACGAAGGCCAAGATCGGCCTCGGTGCCGAGTTCCAGCATTCGGTCATCGACGAGAAGCATGATGGGGACGGAACCGCTTTCCTCGGTCATCCGCTCTAGCCGAGGCAGCAGCCAGCAGGTCGCAAGGGAGTTCGTGACTGTCAGGCGAAGGACGGACTGGTCTCCCTGCCTGTCGTGCTCGAGCTGCTCGAAGCCTCTCTCGAACTCCTCCAAGCCCCGGCTGACGGCACGCGCCAGAATTTCTCCCTGATGCGTCAGAGCGAGAGTGCGGGGCAGCCGGCGGAAGAGAGCCGTATTCAGCTTGGCCTCGAGATTCTGGATTCTCTGGCTCACGGCCCCTTGCGTGAGCCCCAGCTCCGTGGCCGCCATGGTGAAGCTCAGGTTCCTCGCGGCGGCTTCAAAGATACGGAGGCTTTCCAGGGGGATATTACGGCGCATGGGGCGACCCTATTAGGGCCGCTAATGGTTCGCAACGAAATCTAGGTTGAAAGAGCTTCCCTAAAGGAATTTGAAAGAAGGGCGAGCTGATCGGCTCGACCTCGGACGCTCCACAACCTAGGCCTGCATATGTTGAACGGAACCTATAGCTTTTTTGTCCTGATCCTGGCGACGATGGGGATAATGAGCGCCTTCGGCTATTCTCTGGGCCTCAGGCTTCTCCATGCCAAGCAACCGGCGCGGCCTCGCAAGAAGCAGCAGGCGGACCCCTTAGACTGGCGTAGGAAGATTCTTGCCGAGATTTGACAGAGCTCCTTGGACAGCTTCCCTGAAGCCCTATCAGAAACCGTCCTGCGCATTTTCGGGGTAGGCGAAAGTTCCCTGAGCGGCTAAGAGCCCGAACGTTCTCACGAAGGGCTCACAACCATGAATATCCTTCTCATCGGTTCGGGCGGCCGCGAGCATGCCCTGGCGCGCTCCCTGTCAGCCAGCCCCCTCTGCCAGCGCCTTTTCATTGCTCCAGGCAATCCGGGCACGGCGCAGCATGGCACCAATGTGGCCCTGAACGTAGCCGATCATCAGGCCGTGATCGATTTCTGCCGGGTGATGACCATCGGCTTTGTCGTCGTTGGCCCTGAAGCGCCCCTCGTGGCCGGTCTCGTGGACGATCTGACGGCGGCTGGCATCAAGGCCTTCGGCCCCAGCAAGGCCGCTGCCCAGCTCGAAGGCTCGAAGGCCTTCACCAAGGACCTCTGCGCCGAGTTCAATATTCCAACCGCAGCCTACCGGCGCTTTACGGATGCGGAGACTGCAAAGACTTATGTGCGGAATTACGGCGTTCCCATCGTGGTGAAGGCGGACGGCCTTGCCGCCGGCAAGGGTGTCGTGGTCGCCATGTCCTTCGAGGAGGCAGAAGCCGCCATCGACATGATGATCGGCGGCGGGTTGGGCGCCGCCGGAGCCGAAGTCGTGATCGAGGCTTTTCTCGAAGGAGAGGAAGCGAGCTTCTTCGCGTTGTGCGACGGTGCCAATGCAATCCCCTTCGGCACGGCGCAGGACCACAAGCGCGTTTTCGATGGCGACCAGGGCCCCAATACCGGCGGCATGGGCGCTTATTCCCCGGCAGCAATTCTCACACCGCAATTGCAGGCGCGTGTGATGCTCGAGATCATCGAGCCCACGTTGAAGGGAATGGCCGCGCGCGGCACGCCCTACAAGGGCATTCTCTATGCCGGCCTCATGCTCACCAAGGCCGGACCGCAACTGATCGAATACAACGCCCGTCTCGGCGACCCCGAAACGCAGGTGCTGTTGCCGCGCCTGAATTCCGATCTCGTCGAAGCGCTGCTTGCAGCCGCTGAGGGCAAACTGAACAGCGTTTCGCTCAGCTGGTCCGACAAGGCCGCTCTCACTGTCGTCATGGCAGCAAAAGGTTATCCTGGGTCGGTTGAAAAAGGCTCCGAGATCCGCGGCATTGAAAAGGCGGAAGCTCTCGATGACGTTATCGTCTTTCAGGCGGGCACCAAGCAGGATTCCGACAAGATCGTCGCCAATGGTGGACGTGTGCTGAACGTCACTGCGCTCGGCCAATCGATCACGAATGCGCAGGCGAAGGCCTATGAGGCCGTCGCCAGGATCGACTGGCCGGACGGTTTCTGCCGCAGCGATATCGGATGGCGCGCAGTGGAGCGTGAGCGGGGCTGACAAATGCCGCAAATCCCCTAGGTTCAGAAGTACTCTTCCTGCAACCACTAAGCGGCCCCTCCATGAGCAGCGACCTCTTTCCCGGATTCGAAAGCCACTGGATCGATACGGATATCGGGCGCATCTTCGCGCGCTCGAAGGGCGACGGTCCGCCATTGGTGCTGCTGCACGGATTTCCGCAAACCCATGCCATGTGGCACCGCTTGGCACCGACGCTCGCAGAGACGCACAAGGTCGTTTGCATGGATCTGCGAGGCTATGGGTGGTCCACAGCGCCGAAGGGCGATGCCAAGCACGAAACGTATTCGAAACGCGCCATGGGCCAGGACGTCATCCGCGTGATGGAGGCTCTCGGCCACGTGCGCTTTGCGGTGGTAGGCCATGACCGCGGCGCACGCGTAGGCTATCGCCTTGCCCTCGATCATCCAGGCCGCGTCGAGCGCCTTGCCCTGCTCGACATCCTGCCGACCTATCACGTGTGGGAGCAGATGCGCTCAGGCAATATTCCCGAAGCGCATTGGGGGTATCTCTCGCAACCTGCGCCGAAACCGGAAGAGGAAATCGTCCGAGATCCCATTCGCTATTTCGAGGGACTGATGAAAGCCTGGTCTGCAGCAGGCGACCTCGAGGCCTTCGATCCCCGCGCTCTCGAGGCCTACTGGCAGAGCTGCAACGAGCCGACGCGCATCCATGCCTTCTGCGAGGATTACCGGGCTGGAGCAACGCGCGACATCGAAGCCGATGAGGCGGATCTGGCCGCTGGCAAGACGATCCAATGCCCGACTTACCTGATCTGGAGCGACTTCGAATTCGTCAGCGGCCCTGTCGGAGACCGCAAGCAGCCCCTGGAGATCTGGCACAAGAGTTTTGCGCCCAAGGCGCGCGGCACTGGTGTGACCTCAGGCCATTTCGTGGCGGAAGAAAACCCGAGCGCGACGCTGGAAGCCCTGCAAGCATTTCTGGGATAAAGCCATTCGTAGCGCTTTAGCCAATCATCCCTGACTTGCCGCAGCGCGCGGACTGCTCCCTCGCTTCCTGCGCTGCCATTATCTCTTGCGCTCGAGGAAACCCGCACTCAACCGGCACGTTCACAAGTGCAGCCGGGGTTCCTCTTCATGCCTAACTCTCCTTCAGACACGTCATCGGCTCCAGACGACGCTTCCACTGAGAACATTCCTCTCATTGCGGAAGAACTTCACTTGGACAAGCGCATGGTCACGACTGGAAAAGTTCGTGTCCGCACCGTTGTCGATGTCGTGGAAGAATTTGCCAAGGCCTCGCTTGACGAAGAAACCGTCGAGATAACCCGTGTGCCCATCGATCGTGTCGTCGATCGCGCCCCGGACATCCGTACGGAAGCCGACGTGACAATCGTTCCGATCCTCGAAGAAGTCCTCGTGGTGGAGAAACGACTTGTCCTGAAGGAGGAATTGCACATTCGCAAGCGCACCAGCACTGAAGAGGTCGAGCTTCCAGTTCAGCGACGCAAACAACGCGCCGTTGTTGAGCGCGTTCCCGCGGACGAAGCCGAAAAGAGCAGAAAGACCTGAATTCCATCGAATGCCCGGCTGGGGCGGAACGAAGCCGTCAAGCAGCAATTGGTACGGCGTGAGTCTGTTGCCAGACAGTCCTTTCAGAAGCGTGGCAACAGTTTTGTTTCTAGACGAGTGAAACATCTGACGACCGCGCCATCACGTATGGGCGGTTTGGAGATTCAACAATGGCCAAGACTGTGACCTGCCTTTTCGAAAGCGAAGCTCAAGCCTCTTCCATTGTCCGCCAGCTGGAAGAAGCCGGTGTCTCCCAGGGCAGCATCTGCCTCTTCAGCAACACCGGAAGCAACCGCTTCTGGGAAGGAGCAGGCCGCTTTGACGAAAATCGGGACGCCTCGGACAATGATCGGGTCGAGCATTATCTGAGAGACAACGGAGTGCCGAGCGATGACGCCTACGCCTATGCTGAAGGTGTGCGCCGTGGCCATGCACTGGTCGCCGTCCGTTGCGAGGACGATGAAGTCGATCGCGTGGTCGACATTCTGGACAACGACAATGTCCTCGATATCGATGAGCGGCAGGATGCCTGGAGATCTGAAGGCTGGAGCGGATACGGTTCTGGCGTTGCGGATCTCGGCGCCAGCCCCACGACCTCGGCAGGCATGCTAGGCAGAGCCGGTCTGACGGGCGACGGCAGCATGCGCGCACGCGACAGCCTGCAAACCGACAGCGAACTGTCCTCATCGGACCGCATGTATGCCGATGATGACCTGCAGGCCTCTCGTCGGCAGACCGGTGACGAAGTGATCCCGGTCGCAGAGGAAGAGTTGCACGTCGGCAAGCGCGAAGTTGGCCACGGCCGCGTTCGCATTCGGTCTCATGTTGTCGAGCGCCCGGTGCAGGAGCAGGTCACCCTCCGCGAGGAGCATGTCCAAGTCGAGCGCCGCCCGGTCGAAGGCAGCATGCGTGCCGGAACTGTCGGTGACAGCAACGATCTCTTCCGCGAACGCACCATCGAGATGGAGGAGCGCGCCGAAGAGGCTGTGGTCAACAAGGAAGCCCGCGTCGTCGAGGAAGTCGTCGTGCGCAAGGACGTCGACCAGCGGACCGAGACGGTCTCCGATACGGTGCGCAAGACCGAAGTCGAAGTAGATGACGAGCGCAGGACCCCCATCTCCAAAACGGGCACGACCGACACCGAGCGCTAAAATCTCGCCATCTGAGTGCAGCCTGCCCGGAGCGATCTGCTCCGGGCAGCTCATGCAATGTTCTCAACGCTTGCCTTCGAAGAAGTCCTTCAGCAGGGCCGCCGCTTCGCTCTCACGGATGCCGCCATAGACCTCCGGCGCATGGTGGCAGGTGGGCTGATCGAAGAAGCGCACTCCATTGTCCACTGCCCCGCCCTTCGGATCGTGGGCGGCATAATAAACCCGCCTGATGCGGGCAAACGAGATCGCGCCCGCGCACATGGTGCAGGGCTCGAGCGTCACATAGAGGTCGCAGCCGGGGAGCCGCTCGTCGTCCAGCGCCTCGCAGGCGCGGCGGATGGCCAGCATTTCCGCATGGGCAGATGGGTCGCGGAACTCCCGGGGGCGGTTGCCGGCGCTGGCGACGATGCGGCCATCCTTCACGATCACGGCCCCGACCGGCACCTCCCCCCGCGCCGCTGCGGCACGGGCTTCCTCGAAGGCCACGCTCATGGGATCCAGATTGGGATCCACCTTAGCCGGATCGGATGGATTGTGGTCGGCGTTGTTCATGTCACTCGCTTCTGTTCCCTTCCTCTGCTATCAGGCTCCTATGACCGACAGCAACGACGATAATCGCAAGGGCCGTTCCTCGGGACGCTCCGACCGTGGCCGCACCTCCGGTGACCGGCCCTTCCGCAAATCCCGCGAAGGCGGCGAGCGCCCCTTCCGCGCCCGGGGAGATGACGACCGCCCCCGCAAGCCGCGCGCCGCGGGTGACAAGCCTTTCCGCAGCCGGGACAACGATGAGCGTCCCCGCCGCCCCAGGCCCGAGGGTGACAAGCCGTTCCGTGCCCGCCGCGAGGATGGGGACCGCCCCTTCCGTGAGCGTTCCGAACGAGGCGACAAGCCGTTCCGCCCGCGTCGCGAGGACGGTGACAGGCCGTTCCGTGGCCGCGGCGGCGATGAGCGGCCCCGCCGCCTCGACCGTTCCGCCGAGGACCGTTCGCGCGAGGAGCGCCCCGAGGCCGCCGTTGTAACTCCTCAGGAGCCGACGGAGGAGCGCATTGCCAAGGTCATCGCCCGCGCGGGCGTCGCTTCCCGTCGCGATGTGGAGGCGATGATCGCGGAAGGCCGTGTGACCCTCAACGGCAAGGTTCTCGAGAGCCCCGCCATCAACGTGACGGCTGCCGACAGCATTGCGGTGGATGGCGAACCTCTGCCTACCAAGGAGCGTACGCGCCTGTGGCTTTACCACAAGCCGCGCGGTCTCGTGACCACGGCCCGCGATCCGGAAGGCCGCCCGACGGTATTCGAGAACCTGCCCGAGGATCTGCCCCGTGTGGTGGCGGTGGGCCGGCTCGACATCAACACGGAAGGCCTGCTGCTGCTTACCAATGACGGCGGCCTCGCACGCGTGATCGCCCATCCCGATACGGGCTGGCTGCGGCGCTACAAGGTCCGCGCGCATGGCGACATCACGCAGGCCGATCTCGACGGGCTTCGCAACGGCATCACCATCGACGGCATCGAATACGGTCCCGTCGAAGCCCGGCTCGACCGGGTGCAGGGCGACAACGTGTGGATCACGATGGGCCTGCGCGAAGGCAAGAACCGCGAGATCAAGCGCATTCTCGAACATCTCGGCATGCAGGTGAACCGCCTGATCCGCATGTCCTTCGGCCCGTTCCAGCTCGGCGATCTCGAGCAGGGCCTCGCCGAGGAAGTGAAGACGAAGATCCTGAAGGATCAGCTTGGCGCAGCCCTGGCTTCCGAAGCGGGCGTCGACTTCGAGAGCCCCGTGCGCGAGCCCATCGCGCCTTTCGGCTCGTCGAAGAAGGATCGTGACGATCGCGAGGAGCGCCCTGCCCGCTTCAGCCGTGATCGCGATGAGCGTCCGCGCTCGCGCGGCGGCGACGACAAGCCGTTTCGTGCGCGGGGCCAGGAACGTTTCGGCAAGGATCGTTTCGAGCGCGATGAGGAAGAGCCGAAGAAGCGTCCTTCGCGTCTCGACGTGAAGAAGAGCGTGTGGCGCGCAGGTGAAACCGACGAGGATGCTCCGCGCAAGAAAGTTCCGCGTCGTGGTGCAGACCCGCGCGAGGCGCGCGCTGCAACTGCCGAGCGCAAACGCGAGCGCATCGGCGCAATCTCTTCGTCTGAAGGCCGCAAGGTCGTGGTGGAGCGCCTCGTGCGCCAGCCGCAAGAGGAAGAGGCTCCTGCGCCGCGCAGGGGACGTGGCTTCGGCGATGATCGTCCGCGCCGCCGCGACGACCGCGATGCAGCGCCCGCCCGTCGTGGCCGTGAAGGCGGCGAAGGCCGCCCCCGTCGTGACGAAGGCGAGCGTCCGCGCCGCCCGGCAGGCGACCGGCCCTTCCGTTCGCGCGAAGGCGGAGAGGACCGCCCGCGCGCTCGCCAAGGAGATCGTCCCTTCCGCGCTCGCAGCGAGGGGGGCGATGAGCGTCCGCGCCGTGGTCCCCCGCGGGGCGACGGACCTTCGCGCGGCGGGCCGCGTGGTGGCGGCGGTGGCTTCAAGGGAGGCCCCCGCGGTGGATCTAAGGGCGGCTTCAAAGGCGGTTCGAAGGGCGGCTCCAAAGGCGGCCCGCGCGGCCGCCGTTGATGAGGACTAAACGATGAGAATTGTGGGCGGGCGCTGGCGCGGCCGCTCGCTCAAGGGGCCGAACTCGGACGCCATCCGCCCGACATCGGACCGCCTGCGCGAGACGCTCTTCAACATTCTGCAACACGGCTACGACGATCCCATTGAGGGCGCGCGCGTGCTCGACCTGTTCGCCGGGACCGGCGCGCTTGGCCTCGAAGCATTGTCGCGCGGCGCCGCCTTCGCGCTCTTCGTCGACGACGGCGCGCAGGCGCGCGGCATCATCCGCGAGAACGTGGAAGCCCTTGGCGCAGGCGGCGCCACCCGCCTCTTCCGCCGCGACGCCACCAAGATGGGCGAAGCCGCCCCCAACGCCCCCTTCTCCGTCGTGTTCTGCGATCCACCCTACGGCAAGGACCTCGCGCCTAAGGCCCTGCGCTCCTGCGCGGCAGGCGGCTGGCTCACGCCCGATGCGCTCGTGATCGTTGAGGAAGCGCAGGGCGTAGAAGTGACGCTGCCGGAAGGTTTCGAAGAGATCGAGCGGCGGGATTACGGAGAGACGAAGGTGGTGTTCGGGCGCTATAGGGCATAACCATTCGCGGCAAACCTAATTCCTATCAAAGCCGCATTTGCCCCAGCGTCACCCTCCCGCTATACCGCCCTTTCCTGTTCCCTCCTGCATGAAAGGCCCGTCATGAAAGCCGTTCTCTTCGAGCAATTCGGTCAGCCGCCTCGCGTGCAGAACGTGCCGGATCCGACGCCGTCCACGGATGGTGTAGTGATCAAGGTGGAGGCGACGGGATTGTGCCGGAGCGATTGGCACGGATGGATGGGGCATGATCCGGATGTGGTGCTGCCGCATGTGCCGGGACATGAATTGGCAGGCACTGTTCTTGCTACCGGCAAACAAGTCACACGTTGGAAGAAGGGCGACCGAGTCACGGTGCCTTTCGTCGGCGGATGTGGGCATTGCCATGAGTGCAATTCCGGCAATCATCAGGTCTGTGAGCAGCAGTTCCAGCCGGGCTTCACGGCCTGGGGCTCGTTCGCGGAATACGTGGCTGTCGATTACGCGGACACGAATCTCGTCGCGCTCCCTGAGAGCCTCGATTTCGAGACGGCTGCGAGCCTCGGCTGCCGCTTTGTCACGTCGTTCCGCGCCATCGTCGATCAGGGACGCGTGGGGCCTGGAGACTGGGTGGCCGTGCATGGCTGCGGCGGCGTCGGATTGTCGGCCATCATGATTGCTGCATCCATGGGCGCGAATGTTGTCGCCATTGATCTCACGGAGGAGAAGCTGGCCTTCGCCAGGCAGATGGGCGCGGTGGCCACGATCAATGCGCGCGAGGTCGCGGATGTGGTCGAGGCTGTGCGCGAGATCACGAAGGGCGGCGCGCATGTGTCCATCGATGCGCTCGGAAGCCCTGTCACCTGCTTCAATTCGATTGCAAACCTTCGCCGCCGCGGACGTCACGTACAGGTCGGCCTTATGCTCGGCGATCACTCGAGGCCGCAGATCCCGATGGATCGGGTGATCGGATGGGAGCTCGAAATTCTCGGCAGCCACGGCATGCAGGCGTTCCGCTATCAGGCCATGATGAACATGATTGAGACCGGAAAGCTTACGCCCGAGAAGCTCGTCGGCAAGAGGATCAGCCTTGAGGACGCTCCCGCCGCCCTCATGAACATGGACAGTTTCGAGAGCCTCGGCATCAGCGTGATCACGCAATTCTGAAACCATGCCGGCGTGGTTCAGCGAGAGCCGCGCCGGCATGCTCTAGGCTATCGTCTCGGCAGCACGTAGGCGATCACGTAATCGCCCGTCTTCGTGCCAAGCGAGCCATGTCCCCCTGCCACGACGAGCAGATATTGTCTCCCGTCCTCGCCCGTATAGGTCATCGGCGTTGATTGGCCGCCTGCGGGGAGCCGGTCCTCCCATAGCTGCTGGCCATTCGTCACGTCATAGGCGCGCACATAGTAATCTATCGTGCTGGAGAGGAAGGCGACGCCGCCAGCGGTCATGATCGGCCCGCCGAGATTGGGCACGCCGAGAGGCAGGGGCAGTGGAACGGGCGATGCATCGCGTGTCGTGCCGTTCTTGTGCTGCCAGATGGTTTTGCCTGTGGTGAGATCTGCGGCGGCCACATAGCCCCAGGGCGGAGCCTGGCATGGAATGCCGATTGGAGACGTGAAGGCATAGAGCTTCACGGCGAAAGGCGCACCGAAGTTCTCGTTGAGCGCAGGCAGGCTGCCCTCGGGCCGCTCTTCGCCCTGCACATAAAGCGTCTTGTCATCCTGGCGCGGAATGAGCTGGGAGACGAAGGCGAGATAAGTCGGTGTCGTGAATGCGATCTGACGCTGCGGATCGACTGCGATGCTTCCCCAGTTGAAGACACCGAAATTGCCGGGATAGACCAGCGTGCCCTGTAAGGATGGCGGCGTATAGCGCCCCTCATAACGCAACTGCTTGAACATGATGCGGCAGGCGAGCTGATCGAGCAGCGTCGCGCCCCACATGTCGCTCTCTTTCAGTGGCGGGGGATCGTAAGACAGGGCGGAAACCGGCTGTGTCGGCGTTACCCTGTCTCCCGGCGCGGCACCCTGCGGCACAGGCTTTTCGGTGACAGGCAGTACGGGCTGACCGGTGCGCCGGTCGAGCACGTAAATCTCGCCCTGCTTCGTCGGCTGCACGAGCGCGGGAACATCCTGTCCATTGACAGTCAGGTTGATCAGGCTCGGCTGCGAGGGAACGTCGTAATCCCATAGATCATGGTGCACAGTCTGGAAGACCCAGCGCAGCTGCCCCGTTGCAATGTCGAGCGCAACGACGGACGACGAGAAGCGGTCCACGTTCTCGCTGCGGTTGCCACCCCACTGATCGGGCGGCTGATTGCCGAGCGGAATATAAATCATGCCGAGTTCTTCATCGACGCTGGAAATGGACCAGCTGTTCGGCGAGTTCGGCACATAGGTTTCATTCGGCGCAATCGGCGTGGTGACATCGGGCCTTCCGGAATCCCAGTTCCACACGAGCGCACCGGTGTTCACGTCAAAGGCACGGATGACGCCCGATTGCTCACTGGTCGAGACATTGTCGAGCACCGTTCCCCCGACGATGATGAGACCGCGCGCGACGACAGGCGGCGACGTGGAGTAGTAAGCGCCGGGGTTCACGTTCGGCATGTTGCGCCACAGGTTGATCTGTCCTGTGCCGCCGCCGAAATTCGCGCACACGGCACCGTTGTCAGGATTGATGGCGATCAGGCGTCCATCGGCCGTAGGCATGAAGAGTTTCGCGTTGCATTCCGGCACCGTCTGCGCGCTCGATGCGGCGGCCACAGGCAGGTCGGGAACAGGCTGAGCCTGCGCCTCTTGGGGAGCCGTTGGGGTGGCCGGCGCGGTGGCGCCGTTTCCAGGATAATAGGAAACGCCACGGCAGGTCAGATGCTGGAGCGCAAGTTCTCCGCGCACTTTCGGCTCGTAGCGCCAGATCTGCTGTCCGGTGGTGGCATCGAGCGCGATCACATTCTGATAAGGTGTGCAGAGGAAAAGCCGGTTGCCAATCTTCAGCGGCGTGACTTGGAAGGTCGTCTCCACCGGGTCGCTTGGCTTCGATCTGGGAATGTCGCCGGTGCGGTAGGTCCAGGCGACTTCGAGATTGGCTACATTGGCCGGCGTGATCTGGTTCAACGGTGAATAGCGTTGGCCGTAACCTGTTCGCCCATATGCGTGCCATTCATCGGGAGGAACGCCGAGTGCATCGGAGGGAACCTGCGCACGCGCATCGGGTGCGGTGCCCTCGATCGTGCGAGGGTCCGTAAACCAAGACGCAATCGCCACTACGAGCGAGACGCCGAGGATTGAGCTCAAGGGCAACCCTGCACCGCTAAAAGCGGAGATGCGCGGCGGAATGGAGCGCTCGGCGGCATTTTGAGGCCCTGCTCTCAATGCGCGCCTGACCCAGGGCAACAGGAGAAAAAAGCCGATCAGGAACACCAAGCCGCCTCTCGCGCCGAGAGGCCACCAGTCGAGGCCGACCTCCCACAGCGCCCAGATCAGGGTGCTTGCGACGACAATTGCATAGACCCAAAGGGCAGCAGGCTGCGCGGTGACAAGCAAATAGGCTGTTAGCAGGAAGCCCAAGCCTGCGAGGAGATAGTACCAGGAGCCGCCCAAGGTGATCAGCCAAAGGCCGCCCGCTCCCAATGCCAGCCCCAGGAGTGCGATAATAATACCCGTTCCAAGCAGAACAGGGCTCCACGACAACTTGTGCATGACGGTCCTCCGACAGGCCTATCGGGTCTCCGCTAACGCTGGCTCATAGGAATTGTTCACTTGTAGCCAAGCTTATCTTCAAGATCTGAGCCGTCCTCGGACCTGGATTTGGTTCTGCCTCGACACAGCTATGTCCCGTGTGCCAGCCTGCCGTGCAGTGCATTCCCGGAGAACGCCATGGCCTATCAGCCCGCCCCTCATCGTTATGACGAGATGATCTACAACCGCTGTGGACGAAGCGGGTTGAAGCTGCCTGCGATCTCCATGGGGCTTTGGCACAATTTCGGCGAGGATAAATCGGCGGCCACCGCGCGCGAGATCTGCCGCACGGCCTTCGACCTGGGCATCACGCATTTCGATCTCGCCAACAATTACGGCCCTCCTCCCGGCTCGGCGGAAACCTTGTTCGGCGAGATCCTGCGTTCCGAGTTTCATGGACTACGCGATGAACTCGTGATCTCTACCAAGGCGGGCTATCGCATGTGGCCCGGACCTTATGGCGAATGGGGCAGCCGCAAGTATCTTCTGTCGAGCCTCGACCAGAGTCTCAAGCGCATGGGCGTCGATTATGTCGACATCTTCTATTCACATCGCTTCGATCCGGAGACGCCGCTGGAAGAGACCATGATGGCGCTCGATTCCGCCGTGCGTCAGGGCAAGGCGCTGTATGTCGGCCTCTCCTCCTACAACAGCCGTCGCACGCGCGAAGCACTTGCCATTCTGCGCGAGCTCAAGACACCCTGCATCATCCACCAGCCGAGCTATTCCATGCTCAATCGCTGGGTCGAGGAGGATGGCCTGCTGGATACGCTCGACGATCTAGGCTTGGGCTCCATCGTGTTCTCGCCATTGGCGCAGGGCATGCTGACCACGAAGTATCTCAACGGCATTCCCGAAGAGAGCCGTGCAGCTGCCAGCAAGTCTCTCAGAACGAGCTTCCTGAACGACGAGAACCTCTCACGCATCCGCAACCTCAATGCGATCGCGGAGCGGCGCGGGCAGACGCTCGCGCAGATGGCACTGGCCTGGGTGCTGCGCGGCGGGCGCGTGACGTCGGCCCTCATTGGCGCCAGCAGACCCGAGCAGGTCGTGGATTGCGTCGGCGCTCTCAAGAACCTCTCGTTCACCGCAGAGGAACTTGCCGAGATCGACAGTTATGCAATGGAAGGCAACCTGAACATCTGGGCTCAATCGGCAGAACGGGAAGGCCCGTCACGCGGGAAATAGCTCTACAGGCGAGATGCGACGCTGACAGGTATGCCGCGAGCAATCGAGTTGCTCACGGTCGAGGTTTCCTTCGCTTTTCTGATGAGTTCGTCGAGCCTCGCCTCCTTGTCGGCGGATTCGACTGCGATCTCGACTGTGGCGTCTGTCGCGCGAAGGGGATCGCCGTCAAAGGTCACTCTGACGTCCACAGCGACATGGGTCAGCGCGATGCCCATCTCGTGCGCCACATAATAGAGATCGTTGCAGAAGCAGCCGCCGATCGCCAATCCCAGCAACTGGCCGCCGTTGAAGCCGAGCCCCATGCCCCCGGCCTTGCCTTCAGGGCGATCGACGACGACGGAATGGCCACCCGCCCATCCGATGGAAGCCTCCGTGTCCGGTATGCCGCGTAGTCTGATGGCCATCGTCGTCATGAAAAACCTCCCGGGAAGACTACTTATCCTCAGCCATCTTCCCACATCTCTTCTGGATTAGCCGTTCGTAGTACTTGAGCGCATAGTTAACGTAAGGTTAAGACGCGAGTGCGGCGTTAATCATCAGTGGGTCAGGTCCATGAGTTCTTGCGACCAGATTGCCAATCGTAGGCAAGCCAAGCGCTTTCGTACCCAGCATCTGGCCAAGATCGTGCTCGGTCCCGATTCCATGATCTCCTGCAGAATCGAGGATATATCGGCAGGCGGCGCAAGGATCGCTCTAGAACACCAGATGACCGTGCCTGAGAGCTTCGAGCTTTTCATCGCAGCCCACGAGCTGCAGGTCCATCGCGCACATATGTGCTGGCGCCAACAGGGTTCCCTCGGCGTCTCGTTCACCCGTTCAACGGAGAACCCAGGACAAACGCGTGCTCTCCTGAACCGCATCGATCAGGATCGCACTTCGTTTCAGGACGAATATGAAAAATTGCGGGTCGAACTGGAGCGCGATGAGAAGCCGGATTCGCGCATTCTCGTTCTGAAAGGCTCGGCCTGAGGCAGTCGGCTTATCGCCGCCCGAATAGGCGCTCGATGTCGCTGAGCTTCAGCTCCACGTAAGTGGGGCGCCCATGGTTGCATTGACCGGAAAGAGGCGTTGCCTCCATCTCGCGCAGCAGCGCATTCATCTCTTCCGGGCGCATGCGGCGTCCAGCACGGATGGAACCGTGGCAGGACATGCGTGAGAGAACGGCGTCGAGGCGTTCCTCCAGCGGATTGGCGGCACCCTGCCCCCATTCGGCAAGAGCATCGGCCACATCCTGCACGAGCGCCTTGATGCTCCCTCCGGCCAGCGCGGATGGCACTTCGCGCACCAGCAGCGCACCATGACCGAAAGGCTCCACGGCAAGCCCAAGTCCTTCCAGTGTTGAAGCCTCAGCGAGCACGCGGTCCGCATCCACAGGATCGAGATCGACCACCTCGGGGATCAGCAGCAATTGACGAGCGATGCCCGAGGATGCGCGCTCGCGTTTCAGGCGCTCATAGACCAGGCGCTCATGCGCGGCATGCTGATCGACGATGACGATGCCGTCCTGCGTCTGCGCCACGATGTAGGTGCCATGCACTTGCGCACGCGCAGCGCCGAGAGGCGAGGCCTCCATCTCCGGCTCAATCTCGGTCAACGTGGCGCGGCTGTCGGCGGACGGCGCTGCAAGATCATGCAGACTGACCTGTGCTTCGGACAAACCGGATGCATAGCCTTGCGAAGGAGGATCGAGCGGTGCCTGCCAATTGGCGAAACCGCTCGCCGGACGAACGATGGAAGGACGGTGATGTCCGTAAGCGGGACGCGACGGCAGCGCCCCCTGCGGACGCAGGCTCTCCAGTGTGCGCGCGCCCACTGTCGAGGAGGCGCGCATGCCGAAGCGATTGATCGCTTCCTTGATTGCGGCGACTACGAAGCCGCGCACGAAGGCGGGGTCGCGGAAGCGTACTTCGGTCTTTGCCGGATGAACGTTCACGTCCACCGCGCGCGGATCGAGATCGATCATCATCGCCAGAACAGGATGGCGGTCCGAAGCCATCACATCGGCGTAAGCGCCGCGCACCGCACCGAGCAGCAGCTTGTCGCGCACAGGCCTTCCGTTCACCACGAAATGGATCGCCGTAGAGGTGCCGCGATGATAGGTCGGCAAGCTCGCAAAGCCGGTCAGCCGAACGTTCTCGCGCTCGACGCCGATGGACATGGCATTCTCATGAAAGTCGGAGCCGAGCACGCAGGACAGGCGACGCAGGAATCCATGTTTGCCGGGCTCCTCCGGCGGATAGGTGAAGGACGTGATGTGCTCACCCGAGAGGGTGAAGCGCACAGTCGGATGCGCAATGGCGAGGCGTTTGACAATCTCCGCCACGGCCTGCGCCTCGGAGCGGTCGCTCTTCAGGAACTTCAGGCGTGCGGGCGTGGCGGCGAAGAGATCCGTCACTTCCACGCGCGTGCCTTTCGGCGCTGAAGCGGGACGCACGGGATGCTTCACGCCAGCTTCCACCACGATCATGGAGCCCGTCTCGGCATCCTTGATCCGTGTCGTAATGGCAAGGCGCGCCACCGCACCGATGGAGGGCAGCGCCTCGCCCCGAAAGCCCAGAGTATTGATAGAGAACAGATCACCGTCGGGGATTTTGGAGGTGGCATGGCGCTCGACGGCGAGTTCCAAGTCCTCGGGGGTCATCCCCTGTCCATCGTCGACGATGCGGATAAGACGGCGGCCGCCAGCCTCTACAGTGATCTCGACCGAGCCAGCACCTGCATCGATGGCGTTTTCAACCAGCTCCTTCACGGCCGCCGCAGGACGCTCGACAACCTCGCCCGCAGCGATGCGGTCGACGAGGATGGGATCGAGGCGGCGAACGAACATGAGACGCTTCTGGTCTAGGGATTCGGAAGCAAGAAGATAGGGATTGAACGCCGCCGATGCCAGAAGCCGCGACGTTATTCCCCTGCCGATTCGCAAGGTGAGAACATGATGTTCCTGATCATGGCCGGGCATGTCCCGGCCATGCAGGTCTTACGGCGCTGAAGGCCGTGCCCCCCGCAGCAGGCCCGGGGAGGAAGGCGGGGATGTTCTTACCCCTGCGCCAGATATTGCTTGGCGAGGATCTTGCCCTCCTCCACGGCGGGCTGATCGAACGGATCGACGCCGAGCGCGTAGCCGGTCAGGATCGTCTCCAGCATGAAATGCATCAGCAACTCGCCCACGGCGCGCTCGTCGAGCTTTTCGATGTGGATGCGCCGCGTCGGACGGCTGTTCTTGGCCAAGGTATCGGCCGTGGCGCGCCCTTGGGCCGCCACAAGATCGCCGATGCGCTTGCCGCCGAAGCCCGGCTCGCCCGCACGCTTGGAGAGCTTTTCGTCCATCAGCGGGCCCTGTCCGGCCACGCCGGTCGTCATGACGGTAAACAGTTTGTCGTTCGGCCCGGCGAGATAGAGCTGGAGCTGGCTGTGCTGGTCGACCGGACCAATCGCGGCCACAGGCTGGGTGCCGTTGCCGTCCTTGCCGATGCTTTCAGCCCAGAGCTGCACCCACCAGCGGGTGAAGCGCTCAAGACGGTCGGCATAGGCCATGGTGACGGCAATGCCCTTGCCTTCCTTTGCAGCCGCTACATTGAGCGCAGCGCCAAGCGCCGCCGGCGCATCCTTGGCGGCACTGCCATTGCGGAACGGCTCATAGGCTTCAGCCGCGCCCTGGCGGATGGCGGAGACGTCGAGCCCCAGCACGGCAGCGGGCAGCAGCCCCACATTGGTCAGCACGGAATAGCGCCCGCCGATCCCCGTGTGGTGCTCCAAGAAGCGCACGCCCTCGGGTTCCAGAAGATCGCGCAGAGCGTTCTTGCCACCCTCCTTGCGCGGCTCCGACAGGCCGAGGAACATGTCCTTCGGCATGGCTTTCAAGCCCGCCTTCTCGAGGGCGGAGAGCACCGCGATGGTCTGCATCAGAGTCTCGCCTGTGCCGCCGGATTTCGAGATCGCTACGAAACGCGTCGAGGACAGCGGCAGCTTGTGCAGCAGATGATCGAAGGTGATGGGGTCGAGATTGTCGAGGAAGTGAACGCGCGGGCTTTCGGTGAAGCGGCCGACGCCCGGCACAGCATAATCCTTCAGCTGGGCCAGCGTCTGACCGCCCAGGCTCGATCCGCCGGTGCCGAGGAACACCACATCCGTCGCATCCATCCGGAGCCAGGCGGCAGCTTCCTTCACCGCAGCGAGATCGTCGCTCGTACGCGGCATGTGCAGCAGCGGCAGCCGTCCCGAAGCATCATCCTGCGCCAGTCGCTCCATGGCCTTGCCCACAGCCTCGAGGGCCACCTCGAACGCACCTTGCGAAAGACCGCCCTCCCCAATGGTGGTCTCCAGGGCCAGATCGATCGATTGCTGCAGGGCCATGCGGGTACTCCGACTTGTTCTCGTTCAAGAAAGGGAAGCGGAACTTTAGGGCAGAGATAGGGTGGCGGCTAGGGGATGCCGATAAGTGACTGACACTTATCAAAAAATGATAAGAAAAAGGGGGCCTTCGCCCCCTTTCGCCGTTCAAGTCTGAGTTCGCAGGCTCAGAGCCCCGTCGGACGCCCTGCGATCACGGTGAGCATCTTGCCGTCACCGAAGATGCGCTCGGCGGCCTTGCGGATATCAGCCTGCGTAACGGATGCGACCAGGGCATTGCGGCGGCCGATATAGTCGATGCCGAGCCCTTCGAAGGCAATCTGCGCGAGGGTGTGGGCGATCTTGGTCGAGGTGTCGAAGCCAAGCGCATAGGAGCCGGTGAGGTAATCCTTCGCCTTCTGCAGCTCCTCGTCGGAGGGCCCCTCTTCCTTGAGGCGCATCATCTCACTCGCGATCACATCGAGGCATTCCACCACGCGCTCATTCTTGGTGGCGGTGTAACCCCAGGTCATCGAAGCCGCGCGATAGCTTACGAGCGATGTTCCCACGCTGTAGGCCAGGCCGCGCTTCTCGCGCACTTCCTGGAAAAGGCGCGAGGTGAAGGAGCCGCCGCCATAGATGTGGTTGAGCACATAGGCCGGGATGAAGCCGGGGTCGCGCCATGCGATACCCGGCGTGCCGAAGCGGATGACCGATTGCGGCACGTCGAGATCGACGACGATGCGCGAGCCGATCTTCTGCAAACCGGTCGGCTCTATGACGGAGAGCGCCTTCGCTTCGGGAAGCGAGCCGAAAACCTTATCGAGCAGCACCGACAGATTTTCGGAAGAGATCGCGCCGACGACTGCGATTTTCACACGGCCACGCGCGATCATCGCGCGATGCATGGCGATGAGATCGTCGCGCGTGATCGCGGCGACGCTTTCCGGCGTGCCCGAAGTCGGAAGGCCATAAGCATGCCCGGCAAACCCTTCCTCGAAGAAGCGACGCGTGGCCATCACGCCCGGATCGTTCTGCTGATAGCGCAATCCCGCAATGGTCTGCGCACGCACGCGCTCGATGGCATCCTGATCGAAGCGCGGCTCGACGAGCGCCAGGCGTAGCAGGTCGAAGGCCTCATCCGCATGCTTGACGAGCGTCTTCAGCGAACCGCCGATTGCATCGTTGCCTGCATTGAAGGACAGTTCGATGGCACGTCCGGCCAGACGCTCCTGGAAGGCATCGGAATCATATTCGCCTGCACCCTCGTCGAGCAGGCGCGCCAGCATCTGCGCGACGCCGGGCTTGTCCGCAGGATCATGCGCCGATCCGCCTTCAAAAATGAAGGAGACCGCGATCAGCGGCACCACATCGGATTCAACATGCCATGCCTCGACACCGCTCGCGGAGGTCAGAGCCTTCACGGTGGTCGGGGATGAGGACAGGGTTTCTACGGAAGCGGTCATCTTTACCTCAGATTCCATGCAGGCGGTCAGGATGCCGACTTCTGCAGATAGCCCGTCACGGAGCGGCGGGCGACGAGATAGCACTCGGCGGCGGAGGCGAGATCCTCCTTGAGCACAGTCTCGATTTCCACCGGCCAGCGGCGCACGTCTTCGATCGTCTCGCCGATGGCGAGAGCGGAACCGTAGATACGAGCGAGCGACGATTGGCTGTCGGTGGAATAAATCGTCTCAGCTACGAGGCGCGTCTTGGCGCGCTCAATGGATTCGAGATCGAGCGCCTCGGCCGGAATTGTCTTGAGCACCTGATCCACGGCCTCTTCGAGCGCGGACAATGAGACGCCCTCGGCCGGAACCGCATAGACGCAGAAGCGCGTGTCTTCCATGGCGGACGACATGTACCACGCGCCGGCATTCACCGCGATGCCGCGCTCCATCACGAGCTTACGATAGAGATACGATGTCGGGCCGCCGCCGATCACTTCGGCAAGAAGCTCGAGCGCATAGCAGTCGCGCTCGGAAGCTGTGCGGCAAGACGGCACGAGATAGAGCCGCTGCATCGTCGGTTGCTCGACCTTCGGATCGGCCACCGTGATATGGCGCGCAGCCACAGGCTCGGGCTCACGCGGACGCACGCGCAACGGGCGCTTGCCCTGCGGGGCGATCCGGCCATAGGTCGTGTCGGCCAGACGGCGCACCTCGTCGGCGGTCACGTCGCCTGCGACGACGAGGATGCCGTTCTCAGGGGTGTAGAAACGCTTGTAGTAATCAAGCGCATGATCGCGGTTGAGAGTCTCGATCTCATGCATCCAGCCGATGATCGGAATGCCATAGGGATGATGCACGAAGAGAGACGCGGCCATGGCTTCGGAAAGCTGAGCGGAAGGATCGGTTTCCACACGCATGCGGCGCTCTTCGAGCACAACATCGCGCTCAGGAGCGATGACGGATTCTTCCAGCAGAAGATTGGTCATGCGGTCCGCTTCGAACTCCATCATGACCTTCAGGTTCTCGCGCGTCACGCGCTGAAAGTAAGCCGTATAGTCGAAGGACGTGAAGGCATTCTCCTGACCGCCAAGCCCGGACACGACTTTTGAGAATTCGCCAGCCGGATGTTTCTCCGTGCCCTTGAACATCAGATGCTCGAGAAAATGCGCGATGCCGGACTGGCCGATCGGATCATCAGCCGAGCCGTTGCGATACCACACCATGTGCGTGACGACGGGAGCGCGATGATCGGGGATCACCACAACATCGAGACCGTTGTCGAGAGTAAACGAGGACAAGTTCGGACCGCTGCCTTCCGTGTGCCCGAAGGATGAGGCATCGGCTCTGAGAATGGGCTTGGAGGCAGTCTTCATGTCGGTTCAACCTTAAACGCATCAAATCGTTTCGTAGGATAATCCCTACGGGAATAGTCCAATCGGGGGAGCAAGCAAGCGAGGCAGGATGCCTTCGAGGTGCGACATGGTTTGCGCCTGAAGGGGTGAACAGGCTTGGCTTTGCGAGGCCCCAGAACGTTTTCAGGCGAAGCGGGGGTGCCCGTTCGCCTGAAGGAGGAAGGATTTGGCAGTGCTTTATCGCCTGCGGTTCTGCTGTGCGATAAAGGCCTGCGGGCTGTCGGGATCGCCCATAGGAACAGGATCGGCAGAGGCCTTGAGAGCAGCACCGGGAGCTGCCTTCAGGAGATTTTGCGGCGGATCGCTCAAGTAGCGGCGCTCGATTCCGTCACCGGACAGCTCAGCCTTCTTCTCTGTGGAGAAGGAGCGCAGCTCGTCCGGGGTCATGCGGCTGTTCTCGTTCGACCAGCCGCCCGAAGGCTCCGGAAGACCGGCACGCTGGTTCGGATTGCGGCCAGCCCGGATCTCCTCGATCGAGAGACGCTTGCCTTCGCTGTTCTTGTAGAAATCGGTAGCTGTAACAGGCGTCCGAGCCTCGGCGGCAGCCTTGCGGCGCGCGGCTAGGTCAGGGTCCTTGGGCCAGTTGGTGTTATTCGCCTCAGCACCGTTGGGGGCTGCCGGAGCCGGGAGATCCATCTTCGGCGGCAGCACCAGGGGTGCGCGCTCGTTATAGATGATCGGCTCTTTGTCTTTGGGAATAATACCAATATTGCCAAGCAGGTTCTTAAAGAGTTCGCCTTCCTGGGCCGAGGCAGCCGAGGCGCCGAGCGCGAGCGCGAAAGCACCCGCAAGGCCAAAGATCTTCATTCCCTTCATGGCACACCCACCATTGTTTCTCATTATGCCTGGAACGCCTGATCGCTCTTTAGGGCGAACATAAGGCAGCTTGAGGATTAGCGGCCTCGCCGCGGCTCCAGGACAAAGGAGTCATAAAGCAATCCAACCACACCCGCAACGATGGCGGCATCCGCCACGTTGAACACGTACCAGGACCAGTCTCCCACCTGGAACTGGATGAAATCGAATACAGCCCCATAGGCCAGCCGGTCGATGACATTGCCGATGGCCCCGCCCACGATCAGCCCCAAGGACAAGGCAAGGAGCTTGGCCCTAGTCCGGCGGATCCAAATGGATAATCCGATCGCCGCCAGGATGGAGACGATGATGAGCACCCATCGCCCTAGATCCCCGTCCTGCTGGAAGAGGCCATAGGAAATGCCCCGGTTCCAGACCACGATCAGGTTGATGAAGGGGGCGAACTCTACCGGCTCCTTCAGGGGCAGATCGTACACGAACAGGGTATAGATCTTGGTCGCCTGATCGAGGATCAGGGTGATCAAGGCCGCCGAGAAGCCAAGGATCGCAGCAACGGAAAGGCTTCCTTGAGCCGCCTTTGCCTTCCTCGCGCCACGGGGCTTGCCCGCAGCGCGGGAGCGCTGCGGAGCGGTGTTCGGGACATTCGCGTCGGGAACCGGCGCCTGGGAGCCTTCGCCTTTGATCATTCCGCAGCCGCCTTCAACCTGTCCCATTCACGCAGAGCCGCCGCATCGCGGGGCGTCACATCCGGATATTCCGGATCGCTGCCCACGTCAGGCGTGACCTTCCAGGAGCGGGCACATTTGCGGCCCTTAGCCAGTTGCGGCACTACGGCGACGCCCTTCACATCTTCGAGACGGAAGGCATTCTCAGCCCCCTCGCCCTTCACGACCTGAATGGCGGAGGTGATGCAGATCTCGGCCATGTCGAGGCCCTGAACGGCCTGGAAGAGTCCCTCGTCGGCAATGTGCACGACGGGCGCCGCCTCGAGGCTTGCACCGATGCGCTTCTGCGCACGCTCGATCTCCAGCGCGCCCGTGACGACGCGGCGAACGCGGCGCACCTTGGCCCAACGCTCGGCCAGCGCATCGTTACGCCACTCGCTGGGCACCTTGGGGAAGGTTTCGAGATGCACCGATTCCGCATTCGGATAGCGCTCGAGCCAGGCTTCCTCGGCGGTGAAGGCCAGGATCGGCGCGATCCAGGTCGCCACGCAGCGGAACGTCTGATCGATCACGGTCAGCGCGCTCTTGCGGGCAACGCTCGAGATCGGATCGCAATAAAGCGTGTCCTTGCGAATGTCGAAATAGAACGCGGACAGGTCCGTGGTCATGAACGAGTTCAGCAGGGCTACCACACGCTTGTAGTCGTAAGTGCTGTAGGCCTCGCGCATCTCACCGTCGAGTTCGACGAGGCGGTGCAGCACGAAGCGCTCCAGCTCCGGCATCGCGCTGACTTCGACCTTGTCGGTGTCACGGAAATGCGCAAGCGAGCCCAGCATCCAGCGGATCGTGTTACGCAGCTTGCGATAGGTTTCCGCCGTGGTCTTGATGATTTCGGGACCGATGCGCTGATCGTCCCAGTAATCGACGGAAGCCGTCCACAGACGCAGGATGTCCGCACCATATTCCTTGATGACGGATTGCGGCGCGACCGTGTTGCCGAGGGACTTCGACATCTTGCGGCCCTGCTCATCGAGCGTGAAACCGTGCGTGACGACGATGTCGTAGGGCGCGCGTCCGCGCGTGCCGCAGCTCTCCAGCAGCGAGGAATGGAACCAGCCGCGGTGCTGGTCCGAGCCCTCGAGATACATGACCTGATCGGGACCGCCGTCCACTTTACGCTTTACCTGCAGGTCGGGACGCTTCTCGAGCGCGAAGGCGTGCGTGCATCCGGAATCGAACCACACGTCGAGAATGTCGTTCACCTTCTCGTAGTCGTTCAGGTCATAGCCGCCGGCTTTGAGGAAGCGCGAACCGTCATCCGCATACCATGCGTCCGCGCCTTCCTTCTCGAAAGCGTCGGCGATGGCCTCGTTGACCTTCTCGTCCTTGAGGATCTCGTTGGTGCCCTTCTTCACGAAGACGGCAATCGGCACGCCCCAGGCGCGCTGACGCGAGACGACCCAGTCGGGACGGTTGGCGATCATGCCGTTGATGCGGTTCTCGCCGGATTCAGGCACCCACTCCGTCTTCTCGATGGCGTTGAGCGCGCGCTGACGCAGCGTGTCGCCCTTGCCGTCGAGCGGCTTGTCCATCGAGATGAACCATTGCGGCGTGTTGCGGAAGATGAGCGGCCCCTTCGAGCGCCAGGAATGCGGATACTGGTGCTTCAGACGACCGCGCGCGATCAGCGCGCCGACTTCGACGAGCTTCTTGATCACCGCTTCGTTGGCACCCGCATCCTTGCCCTTGTCGTCGTAGATGCGCTCGCCCGCGAAGAACGGAACATCGGGGAAATAGGACGAGTCTGGAGACACCGTGTGCGGCACCTCCTTCGTGCCGCAGGCGGCGAACACGTCGCGATGCTTCACGTAGGTGTTGTAGTCGTCCGCACCGTGGCCGGGCGCAGTGTGCACGAAGCCCGTACCGGCATCGTCGGTGACGTAATCGGCGACCAGCATCGGCACCGCGAAGTCCCAATAGCCATTCGCGCCTTCAAGTCCGCGGAACGGATGCGCGCAGCGCTCGATCATCACCGGCAGCACATCCTTCACACGTTCGTAACCGGCAACGCGCGAAGCCTTGAATACGTCCTCCGCGAGCTTGTCGGCGAGCACGAGGCGGTCGCCGACCTTTGCCCAGTTGTCCTCGGCGGCATCGGTGACCTTGTAGAGGCCATAGGCGATGTTCTCGCCATAGGCGATGGCGCGGTTTGCAGGAATCGTCCAGGGAGTCGTCGTCCAGATCACCACCGATGCGCCGTCAAGGTCACCATCCAGGGTGTTGGTGATCCTGAACTTCACCCAGATCGTGGTGGAGGTCTTCTCGTGATACTCGACTTCCGCTTCAGCAAGAGCGGTCTTCTCGACGGAAGACCACATCACCGGCTTCGAGCCGCGATAGAGCTGGTCGCTCACCGCGAACTTGATGATCTCGCGGGCGATCTGTGCTTCCGCGTCGTAGCTCATGGTAAGATAAGGGTTCGACCAGTCGCCGCCGACACCGAGGCGCTTGAACTCCTCGCGCTGCACGTCGATCCACTTCTCCGCGAAGGCACGGCACTCGCGGCGGAACTCGACGATCGGCACCTCGTCCTTGTTCTTGCCCTTGGCGCGATACTCCTCCTCGATCTTCCACTCGATGGGAAGGCCGTGGCAGTCCCAGCCCGGCACGTAGTTGGAGTCGAAGCCCAGCATGCCCTGCGAGCGGACGATGAGATCCTTCAGGATCTTATTGAGGGCATGGCCGATATGGATGTTGCCGTTGGCATAGGGAGGGCCGTCGTGCAGCACGAAGCGGTCGCGTCCCTTCTGAACCTCGCGAAGACGCTCGTAGAGCTTCATCTCGTTCCAGCGCTGCAGGAATTGCGGCTCGCGCTGAGGCAGGCCAGCCCGCATGGGGAATTCGGTCTGCGGCAGAAACAGGGTTTCGGAATAGTCGCGAGCGGCGCTCTCGGGCTTATCGGTCATGACGGTCAATCGTTCCAAGCGGCCCCTGGCTGCGGGGCTTAGAAATCAGGCTTCATTTTAGGGCGAACGGCAGCAATCCCGGACCTTCGCGGCTTACGCAAAGGCCGGGCCGATAATTCGCGCCGCGCGGATGCGGGCCGCGGCTGGAGCCTGAAAAACCATGGGCATGGGAGCCTTTTAGCAGCGCCGAGCCGGATAATAAAGCAGGGACGCGAAAGGCTTGCCCGGTTCGGAACAATTGCTGCGGTTCCGCTTTGCCTCCGGTCGCCCTCAAGGACAAAATTCAACGGAGCCTCTCGTGTCTCAAGGCCGCCCCACGCCTCCCGCCTCTCTGATCCCCTACGCCCCCTCCGTCGAGACGCCGCATCCCGATGAGGCGGAGATCGCGGCTCAGATCCTCGATTCCATGCGCAAGATTCGGGAACAGACGTTCGAGGATTACGGCCGTGCGGTGCGCAGCGTCCATGCCAAGAGTCATGGGGTCCTGAAGGGGGAGTTGCGGGTTCTGCCGGATCTGCCTCGCAGCCTGGCTCAAGGCCTTTTCGCGAAAGCGGCCACCTATCCGGTGGTCATGAGGCTTTCCACCACGCCGGGCGACATCCTCGACGACAGCGTGTCCACCCCGCGCGGCCTGTCGATCAAGGTCGCAGAAGTCGATGGCGAGCGGTTGCCGGGATCGGAGGGCGGCAGAACGCAGGACTTCGTATTGGTGAACGGTCCGGCATTCCAAGCCACGCCGAAGCTCTTTGCCCAGAACCTCAAGCTCCTGGAAAAGACCACCGACCGGCTGGATCGGACCAAAAAGGTCGTGTCGGCCTTTTCCCGCGGGTTGGAAAACGTGATCGAGGCTTTCGGCGGTGAGAGCGTCGCCCTCAAGTCGCTCGGCGGCCACCCGATGACGCATATCCTGGGCGAAACGTTTTATTCGCAGGCTCCGCTCCGCTACGGCGACTACATCGCCAAGATCTCCGTCGCGCCGGTCAGCCCCGAGCTGAAAGCTCTCAAGGACGCCCCTCTCGACCTGACGGGAAAGCCCGATGGCCTGCGCGAGGCCGTAGTGGATTTCTTCCGCACCCACAGAGGCGAGTGGGAGTTGCGGGTGCAGCTCTGCACCGATCTCGAACGGATGCCGGTCGAGGACGCCTCCGTCTTGTGGCCAGAGGAGGAGTCTCCCTATATTCCCGTTGGTCGCATCACGGTTGCTCCCCAGGAGGCCTGGAGCGACGCCAAGGCCACCGCCATCGATGAAGGCCTGTCCTTCAGCCCCTGGCACGGACTTGCCGCCCATCAGCCCCTCGGCATCATCATGCGCCTCCGCCGGAAAGCCTACCAAGCCTCTGCCGCCTTCAGGGCAGAGCATAACGGACATCCCATCAAGGAGCCCGAGAACCTGGACGACGTCCCGGCCTAGGGGCTTCCAACTCTCGAAGAGGGGAAAGCACAATGGATCATCCTTCCGCCACCGAACAGAAGCGCTCCCGCGCCGGCTTCGACCTGACGCCGCCCTCTGCCGAGCAGCTCCATGCCTTGGTGAACAACCTCGATGACGAGGAGCGCCGCGTCCTGCTGGAACATGGCACGGAACGGCCCTTCTGCGGCATCTTCAACGACGCTAAGGAGAAGGGTACCTATTGCTGCCGCCTGTGCGGCCTGCCCCTGTTCCATGCCGGCACCAAGTTCGAATCGGGAACCGGCTGGCCGAGCTTCTTCGACCCCATCGACCGCGATCACATCGCCTTCGTGCGGGACACCAGCTACGGCATGATCCGCACCGAGATCCGCTGCGCCCGCTGCGAAGGCCATCTCGGCCATGTCTTCCCGGACGGCCCTCCCCCGACCGGCGAGCGCTACTGCATGAACTCGGTTTCCATGCGCTTCGTGGCGGAAGGCGACCCCCTGCCGGATGAACTGGGACGCGGTGCGCCCGAAGGTGAAGTGGCGGGCTAAGCGATCATCGACGGGGTGCGGTCGGCCTTCAACATCAGCTTGGCCTCATCCGAATCCCGATCCATCTGCGCAATGAGCGTCTCGATCCCATCGAAGCGCTCTTCGCCGCGGATCCAGCCGACGAACTCCACATCGAGCGTCTTGCCGTAGAGGTCGCCTTTGAAATCGAACAGGTGCGTCTCCAGAAGCGGCGCGCCGTTGTCGAAGGTCGGGCGGCGGCCGAAGCTCGCGACGCCATCGACGGGGATGCCGTCAACCGCAGCGCGTACTGCATAGATGCCGTGCCGCAGGCGGCAATCGTCGGGCAGACGCATATTGGCGGTGGGATAACCAAGTTCGCGCCCGCGCTTGTCGCCGTGGCGCACTTCTGCGCGGACGAACCAGCGATAGCCGAGCAGTTTATTGGCGGCTGCGATGTCTCCCGCCTCGAGGGCCACGCGGATGGCGCTTGATGAGATGGGCTCGGCGCCTTCGACCACAGCCGGGGCGATAAGACACTTGAGACCGAACCTGTCACACAATTCGCGCATGCGTTCCGGATTGCCCTCGCGCCCGCGCCCGAAATGGAAATCGTGACCGATCACGACGCCGGAGAGTTCGAGGTCCTTCGCGAGAAGGCCGACGAAGGCTTCTGCGTCGAGAGCGGCCAGCGTTCGATCGAAACACCGCACGAAAGTGCCCGCAAGACCGAGGCGGGCAAATATCTCAAGCTTCACCGGCTCGGGCGTGATGCGGAACAGTGGCTTGTCCGGCTGGAAGAAACTGCGCGGGTGCGGCTCGAAGGTCAGAACGGCGGCGGGCTTGCCGGATTTGAGCGCCATGTCGATGAGATGGCGATGACCGCGATGGACGCCGTCGAAATTGCCGATGGCCGCAACTGCCCCCTTCATGTTCCCAGGCACAGGCTCACCGTCGCGGCAAACCGCGAACGATGACGGGACCTTGGGAAAGGGCTTGTCGGAGGGCATGAGCGGGTCTCTACCTCAACCGGCCGTAGGGTCAAGAGAGGCGGGTTACGCCTCCCAGGACAGCACGTCGGCAATGGCGGTCGGTGTCACGGGCTGGCGGTCGACCCAATCCTGCACATGATCGGAGACGAGATCGCCTTTATGCAGGCCAAGCTCTTCCGCGTGGATGCCGCGCGCGATCATGAGAGCATCGATTCCGAACCCGACTGCGCCTGCGATATCCGTGCGGATCGCGTCCCCCACCGCCAGCACCCGCTCCTTGGGGATGGTGTGGCCTACCAGCTCAGCCGCAACAGCGAGCGCCTTCTCATAGACCGGCACATGAGGCTTGCCCGCATAGAACACCTTGCCGCCCATTTCCTCGTAAGCGAGGGCAATCGTGCCCGCACAGGGCAGGATCATGTGGCCGCGCTCCACGATGAGATCGGGGTTGGCGCAGACCATCAGCAGGTCGCGGCGGCGCATGGCCTCCAGGCGTTCGCGATAGTTCTCGACAGTCTCGCGCTCATCGTCGTCGAAGCCCGAGCAGACCACGTAATCCGCCTCCTCGATGGAGCCGAAGCGCACATCGAGACCGTTATAGATGGGCATGTCCCGCGGCGGGCCGATATGGTTCACTACCTTGTCGATCCGCTCCTCGATGGCAAGCCGGGTCAGGTCGCCGGAGGTAACGATGGCGTCGTAGGCTGTGCGGGGAACCTTGAAGCCGTCGAGCTGCGTGCCTACCGAGGAGCCGGGGCGCGGCGCGTTGGACACGAGGACGACCCGCCCTCCCTTTTCGCGAAAGCGCGTCAGCGCATCGCCCGCCGCTTCATAAGCCTTCACACCGTTGTGCAGCACGCCCCAGACATCGCAAAGGATGAGGTCGTAGTTCTCGGCAAGCGGTTTCAGGCCCTCGACGAGAGCGGGACGGGAGGAGGCTGTCATAGGATCTCGCTAGAGCATTTTCGGCAAAGTGGATCCGGCTCGCCGCCCAAACATGCGGCAACCATCTCCGAGTATGGAACCGGGCGGGTAGGCCCTTGCGGTCCTTAAGTCAACCGGCCCGTTCAGCCAGCACGCCGCAGGAGAGGCTGAGCGTTCTTGGACGGAGCCTGAGGAGGCGCCGTTCCCAGCACCTCGGCTTTGACGGCGCGAGGCGCCGCAAAGACGAAGCCTTGCGCCAGGGGCACGCCGATTTCGGACAGAACCGGCACCGTCTCCTCGCGCTCCACATGCTCGGCCACGAGCCTGATGCCTTCGCGACGCAGGGCAGAGGCGAAATCGCGCACGCCCAGTTCCGGGCTCAGGTGGTGATGCTCGTCCTGCTCGGCAGCCACAAGAAGCTCGGCCGGCAGCTTCACGAAGCGCACGCCCAGATTGGCCAGCTCCCGGGCATCGAAGCGCAGGTCGATCGCCGTATCGAGGGAGAGCGGCACGCCCTTGTCGCGCAGGACGGACAAGGCTTCCTTTCCGTCAGCGTCGAGTTCGCGCCAGCATTCCTGCGGAAATTCGAGCACGACCTTTCCGAGCGTCTCGGGCGCGGCGTCCACAAGCCCCGTGAGCGACCAAAGGAAGCCAGGCTCGCGAACGGAATGGGGGGTCAGGTTCACGCCGACAATGGCCTCGCTGCCCTTGGTAATGAGGTGATAGGCCACCGCCATGGCGCGGTTGAGCACCCGTCGGTCGAATTCCGGCGCGCGGCCCAGACGCTCCAGTGCTCCGAGGAATTCCGATGGCCCGAGCAAGGTGCCATCCGCAAGGCGCAGGCGGGCCAGGGCCTCGTAGAAGCGGATCTTACGCTGAGGCAGGGAAACAATGGGCTGCAGATGCAGCTCGATGCTGTCGGACTCGAAGGCCTGCATGATCAAGCGCATGCGGCGGATTTCCTCCTCCGCCTTGCGGGGCGCAGGCTGCGGAGCGGGCCGGCTGGCACTGACAGCAGTCTGCGGCAGCATGACGGGAGCGACTTTTTCAGGCAAGGCATCGTCGGATTTCAGACGGCCTTTCAGCTCGGCCACGTCCCGGTTCTGGGTGGCGACGTTCTTCGCGAGCTCGCGCACGACGCCTCCCAGCAATCCAACCGTTCCCGTGACCTCGGCCATGGTGGTGCGCAGGGCGGGCGTAGTGGTCGGATTGGCCTGCAGAAGCTGCTCGAGCGCGACGAGCCGCTCGTTCACGGCGACCAGTTCATCCATCGCCAGCTGAGCGTTGGAGGATGCCTCGTCGGCCTTCCTCCAAGCCAGCACGAGACCTGCGGAGGCCGCAATGCCGAGGAAGATCACCAGGGGCATCACAGCGTCAGCCGGCAGAAAGCCGACGGCTGCGCCCGTCATGGCAAGGCTTGCAAGCGCAAGAGCGAACAATTTCGCCCTCAGTTCCTTATCGATGTGAACCCTATCGGTCACCATGGGTGCCCCCGCTCCCCTGGCTCGGCCAAATTAAGCGAATCAGTAATGTAATCTTGTTTTACAGACAGAGCCTCGGCCCACAAGCGCTGCGTTGCAACAATGGATAACTTTGCCCGCTCTCTGTTGCGGGAAATGCACAACATTGAAAGGACCTCTCGATGGAAGAACCCCGCAAGGACCTGCTGATGCAGGTGGACGGCATGACCTGCCAGGGCTGCGTGAACGCGGTCACCAAGGCGATTCAACGTCTTGACCCCAGCGCCCAGGTTGATGTCGATCTGGAACATGGCCGTGTCCACGTGGTCACCAAAGCGCAGAGCGTCGAAGTTGCCCGCGCTCTTGATGCGGCAGGCTATGAAGCTCATGGCATGACAGGCTGATGCGTGGCTTGCGCCACGCTCATGCCTACCGTCCAAAGTTCCTTTGCGGCATTCGAAAACGGCTGATAGGCTCCGCCCCGCCAAGTTTTCACCGGGGAATAAAATGACCGCTCAGTCTCGGGCCGCCAACGACATTTCATCACCGAACGATCTGGAAGCCTGGTGGCTTCCGTTCACGGCCAATCGCTCGTTCAAGCAACGGCCCCGCATGATCGCCCGCGCCAAGGGCATGTACTATTACACCCCCGACGGTAAGGAAGTGATCGACGGCGCGGCTGGCCTCTGGTGCTGTAATGCCGGCCACAATCGCGACGAGATCACGGCCGCCATCCAGGCGCAGGCTCAGGAACTCGATTACTCTCCCGCCTTCCAGTTCGGTCATGCCGGCGGTTTCGCCATTGCCTCGCGGCTTGCCCAGCTCGCGCCGGGCGACCTGAACCACGTGTTTTTCTGCAACTCCGGTTCCGAGGCGGTCGATACGGCTCTGAAGGTAGCCCTCGCCTATTGGAATGTGCGCGGTCAGGGCAGCAAGACCCGCCTGATCGGCCGCGAGCGCGGCTACCATGGTGTCGGCTTCGGCGGCATCTCGGTGGGCGGCATCGTGAAGAACCGCCAGTTCTTCGGCTCGCTTCTCGCGGGCGTCGATCACCTGCCCCATACCTATAACCGCGAGCAGCAGGCCTTCACCAAGGGCGAGCCTGAATGGGGCGCGCATCTGGCCGACGAGCTCGAGCGCATCGTGGCGTTGCACGACGCGTCCACCATCGCGGCGGTGATCGTCGAGCCGATGCCAGGCTCCACCGGCGTTCTGCCCGCGCCGAAGGGCTATCTCAAGCGCCTGCGCGAGATCTGCGACAAGCACAGCATCCTGCTCATTTTCGACGAGGTCATCACTGGTTTCGGCCGCCTCGGCACGGCGTTTGCAGCCGAGCGATACGGCGTCATCCCGGACATGATCACCTTCGCCAAGGGCGTGAACTCCGGCACGGTTCCCATGGGCGGTGTGCTCGTGCGCCAGGGCATCTACGATGCCTTCATGAATGGCCCGGAGAACATGATCGAGCTGTTCCACGGCTACACCTATTCCGGCCACCCGCTCGCCTGCGCCGCCGCTCTTGCCGCTCAGGACATCTACCGCGACGAGAAGCTGTTCGAGCGTGCCAAGACGCTCGAGCCGGTCTGGGCCGATGCGATCCACTCGCTGAAAGGCCTGCCGAACGTGCTCGATATCCGCAGCATCGGCCTCGTGGGCGCCATCGACCTCGCCTCGCGTCCGGACGCCGTCGGCGCCCGCGCCTTCGAGGCCATGGACCGCGCCTTCCACGACTTCGGGCTGATGATGCGCATTACCGGCGACACCATTGCCCTCTCCCCGCCCCTCGTCGTCACCGAAGACCAGATCGGCGAGATCGTTGACAAGCTCGGCAAGGTGATCAAGGCAGTCGCTTAAATCCCTATACTGCACACGTCATCCCGGGGCCGCGCAGCGGAACCCGGGATCGCGCTCAGGATAAGGCGCTATTCTCGTCGCACGATCCCGGATCTACGCTCCGCTTCGTCCGGGACGACGGCTGAATGTTGCCTATATGGCAACAACCCTTGCCCCTCTGGCGCGCACGGAGTAGGACCGCAGCACGCTTTTCTCACTTAAAACGGCTGCTTTTACACCATGTCCAAGGCCGACAAGATCAAAGCCCGCGCGCCGCGCGGCTTTGCCGACCGCAATCCCGCCGATCTCGCCGCTACCGAGCGCATGCTCGCGGCGATCCGCGAATCCTATGAACTTTACGGCTTTGAAGGCGTCGAGACGCCCTTCGTCGAGTACACCGACGCGCTCGGCAAGTTCCTACCCGATCAGGACCGTCCCAACGAGGGCGTTTTCTCGTTTCAGGACGACGACGAGCAGTGGCTGTCGCTGCGCTACGACCTGACCGCGCCGCTTGCCCGCTACGTAGCCGAGAACTTCGACGCGCTCCCCAAGCCCTATCGTAGCTATCGCGTAGGCTGGGTGTTCCGCAATGAGAAGCCGGGCCCGGGCCGTTTCCGCCAGTTCATGCAGTTCGACGCCGACACGGTGGGCGCTGCCTCCGTCGCGGCGGATGCGGAAATCTGCATGATGGCCGCCGACACGCTGGAGAAGCTCGGCCTCAAGCGCGGCGAGTTCATCATCAAGATCAACAACCGCAAGGTTCTCGACGGCGTGCTGGAGGCTATCGGTCTCGGCGGCGACGACAAGGCCGGCCAGCGCCTCACGGTGCTGCGCGCCATCGACAAACTCGACCGCCTCGGCCCTGAAGGCGTGAGCCAGCTGCTCGGTACGGGCCGCAAGGATGAGAGCGGCGACTTCACGAAAGGCGCGGATCTGTCACCCGAAGCCATTGAGCGTGTGCTTGCCTTCACGGCTGCCAAGGGCGCGGACAATGCGTCAACCGTCGAGAACCTGCGCAAGGTCGTCGGTTCCTCTGAGCGCGGCCTTGAGGGAGCAACCGAGCTGGCGGAGATCGCTTCTCTCGTCGCCGCTTCAGGGTATGAGGATCGAGTGATCATCGACCCGTCCGTCGTGCGCGGCCTCGAATACTACACCGGCCCAGTCTACGAAGCCGAGCTGACCTTCCAGGTTCAGGACGAGGACGGACGCCCCGTGCGCTTCGGCTCCGTCGGTGGCGGCGGGCGCTATGACGGCCTCGTGGGCCGCTTCCGCTCCGAGCCCGTGCCGGCCACCGGCTTCTCCATCGGCGTCTCGCGCCTGCTGTCGGCCCTGCAGATGGTGAAGAGCCCTATCGTGTCCGGCTCCCAGACACCCGGCCCGGTGGTGGTCCTGGTCATGGACAAGGACCAGATCGCCGCCTACCAGCGCATGGTCTCCACGCTCCGTCAGGCCGGTATCCGCTCTGAGCTTTATCTCGGCTCATCGGGGATGAAGGCTCAGATGAAGTATGCGGACCGCCGCCAGAGCCCCTGCGTGATCATCCAGGGCTCCAACGAGCGCGAGCGCGGCGAAGTCGAGATCAAGGACCTGATCGAAGGTGCGAAAGCCGCCGCCGCCATTTCCTCCAATGAGGAATGGAAAGCCGCCCGCCCCGCTCAGTTCTCCGTGGCCGAGGACAAGATCGTGGAGGCCGTCCGCGAGGTTCTGGCGCGGCATTTCGGCTGAGCCTCGAGCCCGCTGGAACCCCGGCGCTTTTCTCTGGGTTGTCTCCTGAAGCTTGACTATCAGGAGACAACTATGGCGAAGGCCAAGGACAAACAGAAGAAGAGCGACAAGAAGAGCACAGGCACGAAACTGGCGAAGAGCGCCAAGAAATCGGGCCTGATGGACCTCATCAACACGGATCTCGGCCGCGAAATTCTGGCAGACGCCTTGATCGCTGCCGCAGGCGCCGCTGCTGCTGCCCTCACCAGGACCCGCACCGCCAAGAAGGCCGGCGCCGCCGTGGCCGATGCCGGTTCGCAGGGTGTGGACCTGACCCAGACCGCCGCTGGCGCCGTTGCCGGCGTGGTGACGGAAGCTGCCCGCCACTTCCTGCCAGCCAGCCTCACCGGCGGAGCAAGCGAGGACGATGGGGCCGGCAAGAGCGAGGGCAAGAAGGTGAAATACGTTCACCGCTCCAGCGACCACAGCAAGCGCAAGACCTCCAAGGCCAAGGGCGATACCGCCCAGAAGAGATGAGCCTTTCCTACCTCGTCATCCCGGACGGCAGAGCCGATCCGGGAGCGTCGTCAGCATGAAGCGCCCTAGTCCTCGTGCGATCCCGGGTTCCGCTGAAGCGGCCCCGGGATGACCGCCTTCTTCCGCCAGCCTCTCCTCCGTTCACCCTTCCCGCTGAAAACGTTCGCCTTCCTGGCTTGGCATTGCTAGAGAGCATGCCGAACACAAGGATTTGGGCGAGGCCAGTGACGGAGACGGATGCTATTGTTGCGCTGATCGGGCTCTTCGAGCGCGAGGGCTATGCGCGTGTCGAACCGCAGGTTCTGCAGCCGGCGGACGTGTTCATCGACCTTTCGGGCGAGGACATCCGGCGGCGCATGTTCGTGACGCAGGATGCCTCAGGTACGGAATTGTGCCTGCGGCCCGAATACACCATTCCCGTCTGCCTTCAGCATCTGAGCTCTCACGGCGCCCGCCCCTCGGGCTATACCTATGGCGGCCCTGTCTTCCGCATGCGCCCTGGCGAGAGCGGCGAATTTCTCCAGGCGGGCCTTGAATCCATCGGCAGGACGGATGCCGCCGCAGCCGACGCGGAAATTCTTGGCCTTGCTCTCGAAGGCCTGCAGGCGATTGGCAGCCCTGCCACGAGCGTGAAGCTCGGCGACATGGGGCTCCTTCATGCCCTCATCGATGGCCTGGGCGTCGCTCCCGCAGCCAAGCGCCGCGTCATCCGCGCCATCGTCTCCGGCCAGGGACTTGTCAGCCTCTCCGAGACGGACGGTCCCGGGGCCCAGGAACATGCAGGCCTTCTCGCAGCCATCGAAGGTCAGGCGCCACAGGCGGCAAAAGCCTTCGTGGAAGACATTCTCTCGATTGCAGGCATCGCGACCGTGGGCGGCCGCAGCGCCGGCGAGATCGCCGAGCGCTTCCTCGCGCGCGCCGCCAACCGGACCGGCCTTTCCGACGAGGCCCGGCAGGTTCTGGAGCGCTATCTCACCATTTCCGGCGACCCTGACCAGGCGGCGGATGCCGTTCGCCTGCTTGCCAGGGATGCGGGGCTCGACCTTAGCGCGGCCATCGGCCTGTTCGAGGAGCGCACCGGCTTCATGGCGGCGTGCGGGCTCGATGTGAGCGCGTTCTCGTTTGCCGCCACCTTCGCCCGCAATCTCGACTATTATACGGGCTTCATCTTCGAGGTGCAGGACCCGCGCCGCAGCGATGGCAAGCCCATCGTGGGCGGCGGTCGCTATGACCGATTGCTGGAGCACCTGGGAGCCGAAAGCCCGATCCCGGCGGTGGGCTGCTCCTTCTGGCTCGACCGCATCGTGGGGAGACCCTGATGACCGATTCCCCTCTCATCCTGGCGGTGCCCTCCAAGGGCCGCCTGCAGGAGAACGCGGCCGCTTTCTTCGCCCGCGCCGGTCTCGTCTTCTCCCAATCGCGCGGCGCGCGCGATTATCGCGGCACTCTGAAAGGTGTGCCCGATGTGGAGGTGGCGTTTCTGTCGGCTTCCGAAATCGTGAACCAGCTCGCCACGGGCGCGGCGCATCTCGGCATCACCGGCGAGGACCTGATCCGCGAGCAGATCGCCGATGCGGACCAGGCGGTTGAAATCCTCACCCCGCTCGGCTTCGGCAACGCCAATGTGGTGGTCGCCGTGCCCCAGGCCTGGATCGACGTGCGCAATATGGCCGATCTCGATGAGGTCGCCGCCGATCTTCGCGCCCGGCATGGCCGCAAGATGCGCGTCGCCACGAAATACGTGAACCTCACCCGCCGCTTCTTTGCCGAGAAAGGCATCGCCGATTATCGCATCGTCGAGAGCCTGGGCGCGACAGAAGGCGCGCCGGGAGCGGGCTCGGCAGAGCTGATCGTGGACATCACCACAACCGGTGCCACCCTCGCCGCCAATGCTCTGAAGATCCTCGATGACGGCGTGATGCTGCGCTCAGAGGCCAATCTCGTGGCTTCGGCCCGCGCGCCGTGGTCCGAGCGGGCCCGCGCGGCTGCAACCGCCGTTCTGACCCGCATCGCAGCGGAGGAAGAAGCGCGGGAAAGCCGCGAGATCCGGGCCTCCCTCGATCCGGCCAAGGGACAGGCCCTCACTGCCCTTGCCCGGGATTTCGGCGCTGTCCAGCCCTTCGGCAATGCACTCGGCCGGGAGGTGGTGCTCCATTGCCCGGCCTCCGCGATGTTCGATATCGTGGCCGCCCTGCAGGGGATCGGCGCGCAGGACATCACCGTGCGCACCTTCGATTACCTGTTCCGTCCGACCAATGCCCTCACTGAGAGGCTTCTGAAGCGGATCGGGTGAGCCCTGCAGGCAAACCCTCCCAGGAACACAGAGTGCCGAAGCGGACACCCACAACAGCACAGCAACTGATGCAACAACTCGCCGCCGATCCCGAGTGGGTCGCCCGCCATGCCCAAATGGAGCAACTGCGGGCCGCGACTAGCGAGGATCTACGCCATGATGAGGCCCCGCTGATCGCAGCCCTGCATAAAGCCGGTGTGAACGTGAATTCGGTATGGGACTTGGTGAATATGCCTGCTCCCTACCCATTTGCGCTTCCTGTGCTTGCCGCCCACCTGGATCGCCCATACGCACCCCGCAATCTCGAAGGCATCGCCCGCGCGCTCGCCGTTAAAGAGGCTCGGGCCTTTGCATGGGAGAAGGTTTGGGAACTTGTAACCAACCGGTGGCCCGAACTGGCCGAAGACTTTCGAGCTGGGTTGATGACTGCGCTCAGCGGCATGGCGACGGCGGACGATCTGCCAAAGATGATTTCTCTTATCACTGATCGCCGATACGGCCCCTCGCGCGTCTTGATCGTCAGCAATCTCACGCGCTCCCGCCGAAAGGAGGCACGGCAAGCCCTCCTCGATCTAAAGACCGACCCCGATCTTCAGAAGGAAATTGCCTACCGGTTGAAAACTTCTATATAGCTTCTTCTGTCTCGGTTGCTCACTTTAAGGTGATTATAGACCGCTGTCGGGACTAAAATCACGCGGGCGTTGCTTCCTCAGTCAAGGCCTCTTATGTTTCCGGCGTTTCTACGATGAAGAGGTTTCGATGAGCGCCTTTCGACTTGCAGCACTTCTGGCGGCCTTCGCTACCACCGCTTCCGTGGCCTATGCCCAATCGGCGGCAACTTACGGCCGGCCTGCCGGCCCGACCCGACAGGTGGACACCAAGGTTCCCCAGCCGGGCGCGCAGGGCAAGATCTTCCCTCTCGGGTCGTCCTGGGTGGCGGTGAGCCTGAACGGCAAGCCCTTCGGCGGCATCGAGCGCCCGAGCTTCAAGCTCGACGACCAGCTCCGCGCAACCGGCTTCTCCGGCTGCAACACCTATTCCACCACGGCCTACCCGCTTCGTGAGCAGGGCCTCGCGGTCGCTCCCTTCGCCTTGACGAAGAAGACCTGCGACAAGGCCACCATGGCGACAGAGCAGGCCTTCCTGATGGCGCTGCGCACCTCCGGCAAGTGGGATATCCAGGGCCGCAACCTGATCATCAAGAGCCAGAACGGCGAGCTTCTCTTCGAGCGCTCGCTGTAAGAGTGGACTTGCTCATGCAAAAGGCCGGCATCGCTGCCGGCCTTTTTGTTTTTGCTGCATCGTCATCCCGGACGGCCTCAGCCGATCCGGGATCGTTCGCAGAATAGAGCCTCACTCTCGACATGCGGTCCCCGGGATGACGCAGTGGTTACTGGTTACTCAGCCGGTTGCGGCTGCATCATGTCCACAGGGGTCGAGAGACCGTTCTCGGCGCGCTTCAGGTCGATGCGCCGGTCGTGATAGCCGATCAGCGTCGAACGGTGACCGATGGAGACCACGGTCGTCTGGGGCAGCTCCCGCTTGATCACTTCGTAGATCTCGGCCTCGGTCGGCTCATCGAGGGCCGCCGTCGCCTCGTCCAGGAACAGCCAATCGGGCTTGGCGAGAAGCGCGCGCGCAACGGCGAGACGCTGCTGCTCGCCGAGCGATAGAGTCTGGCCCCAGGCACGCTCCTCATCGAGCCTATCGGCAATCTGCGGGAGCTTTGCGGCGCGCAGGGCAGCGGCCAGCTCGGCATCGCTATAGGTGTCGCCGTGGGAGGGATAAGCCACGGCCTCGCGCAGGGTGCCGATGGGGATGTAGGGCCTTTGCGGCAGCAGCATCATGCTCTGGCCCTGCGGCACCAGCACCTCGCCCTCGCCGAACGGCCAGATTCCCGCGATGGCCCGGAACAGGGTCGACTTGCCGGAGCCTGAGGGGCCGGTCATCAGCGTGCGTTCGCCCGGGCGGAAGGCAAGTCCGTCCGCATGCATGAGCGTGCGGCCATCCGGCAGGCCGACATTGAGATTCTTGAGGCGCAGTTCACGGCTGGCGGACTGCGTGATCGCCAGCTTGCTCTCACCGCCCACGCGCTGCGCGGAAGCAATGGCCCCCTCGAAGGTCGTGAGACGGTCGAGCACCGCCTTATAGTCGGCAAGCGTGGTGTAGATCTGAATGAAGTAGGTGAGCGCCGATTCCACCCGGGAGAATGCACCTACGACCTGCTGCATCTGTCCAAGGGTGATCTTGCCGATGAAGTAGTAGGGAGCGGTGAGGATGTAGGGCACCACCACGTTGGCCTGGAAGTAGGCGGCGGTGAAGCTGTTGAGCTTGATGAGTCGGACCACGATCCGCATGTAGTTGTCGACGATCTGGCCGAAGCGGCGGGACAATCCCTCCTTCTCGGCTGTCTCGCCAGAGAGAAGCGCCACCTGCTCCGTATATTCACGCAAGCGCGCCAGCGAGAAGCGGTAGTTCGCCTCCACTCTCTCCTGCTCGAAGTTGAGCGGGATCAAGGGACGCCCGATGAGATGCGTAACCCATGTGCCGAGAATGGCATAGCCTGCGCAGACCCAGACCAGGAGGCCCGGCACTTCATAGCTCGTTCCCGGGAATGTGAAACCCGCCGAGATGGTCCAGAGGATCGCGACGAAGGACACGAGCGTCGCAGCCTGGTTCATCAAGCCGATGGAGAGGGAATAGGTGCTCTCCACGAACTTGCGCAGATCTTCCGAGATACGCTGGTCGGGGTTGTCGGCTCCGCGGCCCATGAGCTGCATCCGGTAATGCGCCCCATTGTCCAGCCATTCGCCGACATAATACGTGTTGAGGAACGCGCGCCAGCGAATGGTCAGCACGTTCTGGAGCAGCACTTCCGTCAATGCGATGGCGACGAACACACCTGCAAGCGGCGTGAAGATGACGAAGAGCTGATACCAGAAGGCCGCCGCATCCTTGGCTTCGAGCGCATTGAACATGTCGCGAGAGAAGAAGCTGAGGCGAACGTTGAGGGCCACCTGCGCAAGATTGATCGCGATGAGGACAGCGATCATCCACGTGCCGATGGTTCCCTCACGTGCCCGCACGAGACCGATGAACGGAATGCGGATGACGCTGTCGGCTTGAGAGTCGAGGTAGCGATCCGTGATGCGGCACACGGTTTGGATAACGCGCACATGGGACAAGCCGTAGATGAGGGCGCCGAAAGCCGTTGCGCCAAGAGCGGCGGAAGGCGGTGGAACATAACCCGTGTAATCGCCGGTGATCGCCCCCAGGACAGCTCCGAGAATGAGCAGGACCAGAACCACATGCGTCGCAGCCAGCATCACCAGAAAGATGCGCAGGAACTTCGGAATGTCCCTGCCGATCACCAGGATTCCAGCCAAGGCCAGGGTTGAGAGCGGCAGGTAGAACGGAACCTCGAGCGCTCCCGAAAGAGACGCGGCCAAAACGCCCAAACCGATGAGTGCCAGCGCAATGCTCGCCTTGATCATTCTTGTCTCCTGACGGGGAACCCCTCTAGGGCTCCATAGGAACATAGAGCAGCCCGATCAACTGTGCTCATGGCGAAAGCAAGGAGAAATGTCCGGCAGCTGAAGGCAATCCCCGGTTCGTGATGTCGCGGCAGACAGGCGGAAGGAAGTATTCCACACCCAAGGATGTTCTTCAGAACACACAATCCTTTTTAAAGAACAATTCAGTTGACATAGAGAACGCGATCCCCCATGTGTGATATCCACTCATGAGACGACCTCAAAGCGACCCTATGAACGCCCCTCTCGGATATTTTGGCGACCAGCCGACCCAGCGCCTCATCCCGGCTGAGCCGATCGTGCGCCTGGAAAAGATCTCCAAGACTTTTCCAGGCCGGGACGGCCAGCCCGTCACAGCTCTGCAGGAGATCGACCTTGCCGTACCGCAAGGCTCCATCCTCGGCGTAATCGGCCGTTCGGGCGCTGGCAAGTCCACCCTGATTCGCCTCGTGAATGGGTTGGAGAAGCCCTCCTCCGGCAAGGTGATCGTGGATGGCGCGAACATCGCGGCCCTGCCTGAATCGGCCTTGCGCCATGCCCGCCGCTCCATCGGCATGATCTTCCAGCATTTCAACCTGCTCTCCTCCCGCACGGCGGCGGAGAACATTGCCCTGCCGCTCGAGGTCGCCGGCTACGACAAGGCTGAGATCAAGGCGCGGGTTGAGGAACTCCTCGCTCTCGTCGGCCTGACCGACAAGCGCAACCGTTATCCGTCCGAGCTGTCCGGCGGTCAGAAGCAGCGTGTCGGCATTGCCCGCGCGCTTGCGACCAAGCCGAAAGTGCTCCTATCGGATGAGGCGACCTCGGCGCTCGATCCCGAAACGACCCGTTCCATTCTCGACCTCCTCTCCAAGATCAACGACGAGCTTGGCCTCACGATCCTGCTCATCACCCATGAGATGGCGGTGATCCGCAACATTGCCCGTGAAGTCGCTGTGATCGAAGGCGGGCGCATCGTCGAGCAAGGTGACGTGTTCGAGGTGTTCACGCGCCCGCACCATGAAGTGACGCGCTCGTTCCTCGGCGACGAAGCGGGCCGCGTTCTGCCGCCTTACGTGCAGAGCCGATTGACGCATGAGCCCTCGCCGAACAGCCAGACGGTGATCCGCATCGGCTTTCGCGGGCCGCATGCAACGGACCCGGTTCTCGCGAAGCTAGCGCGCGAGCAAGGGATCGAGGCCAACATCCTCTCAGGTGCGGTGGATGAGATCGCAGGTCGTCCCTTCGGCACGCTCGTCGTGAGCGTGCCGGAAAACGCATCGCTGAAAACCCTCGACTTCCTGAATAAACACGGTCTCGACACGGAGGTCCTCGGCCATGTCGCCTGAGATGATCCGCCTCATCGCCAATTCCACTGGCGAGACGCTCTACATGGTCGCCGTCTCGGCGCTCATCGCCACTCTGTTCGGTCTTCCGCTCGGCGTGTTCCTCGCCACCAGCGGCAAGGGCGAGCTGTTCGCGGCACCATGGGTGAACCGCATTCTCGGCGTGGTCGTCAATGCCACGCGCTCGACGCCGTTCATCATTCTCGTCGTCGCGATCATTCCCTTCACCCGCCTGATCGCGGGCACGTCCATCGGCACCAACGCGGCCATCGTGCCGCTGACGATTGCGGCGGCTCCTTTCATTGCGCGCCTCATCGAGGGCGCTATCCGCGAGGTGGATCAGGGTCTCGTGGAAGCAGCGCGCGCTTTCGGCGCAACGCCGCTTCAGATCGTGCTGAAGGTTCTGATCCCCGAGGCCCTGCCCGGCATCGTGCTGGGGCTCACGCTCGCCATCGTGTCTCTGCTCGGCTTCTCGGCCATGGTGGGCGCGGTCGGCGGCGGCGGTCTGGGCGATCTCGGCATCCGCTACGGATACCAGCGCTTCATGCCTGAAATGATGCTTGCCGTCGTCGTGGTGCTCATCGTGCTCGTGCAGGCCGTGCAGAGCATCGGCGACCGCCTTGCCCGACATCTCAACAAGCGCATCCGTCACGGTTGATCTCGCCTCTCAGGACCCCGCACAAGGAGCCCCCGCATGTCCCTGAAGAAACTGGGCCTCATCGCCCTTCTTTCCCTCGCTACCCTGCCCGCCGCTGCACAGACACAGGTTGTCCGCATCGGCGCCACGCCGGGTCCGCATGCGCAAATCCTTGAAGCTGTGAAGCCCATCGCAGCCAAGAAAGGACTCGACATCAAGATCATCGAGTTCTCCGACTACGTGGTTCCGAATGCAGCCCTCGCATCGGGCGATATCGAGGCAAACTCATTCCAGAACCAGCCCTACCTCGACAATCAGGTGGCCGATCGTGGCTTCAAGATTGAAAGCGTCGGCCTCACCGTGAACTTCCCGATCGGGGTCTATTCCAAGAAGCACAAGAGCCTCGAGGCCCTGCCGAACGGTGCGACGATCTCGATTCCGAACGATCCCACCAATGGTGGCCGCGCGCTTCTGCTGCTCCAGGACAAGGGCCTGATCAAGCTGAAGGACAATGTCGGCTTCAAGCCCACTCCCATCGACGTCACGGACAACCCGAAGAAGATCAAGTTCGTCGAGATCGAGGCCGCTCAAGGACCGCGCGTGCTCGATGACGTGGATGCAGGGATCATCAACACCAACTATGCAACGGCAGGCGGCCTCGACCCGGTAAAGGGCCCTATCGCTCGCGAAAATCCGAAGGGGCCTTATGTAAACCTCATCGCCGTGCGCTCCGAGGACAAGGACAAGCCGTGGGTCAAGGCGCTTCTCGAATCCTACCACTCGCCGGAAGTAAAGAAGTTCGTGGAAGAGCAGTTCAAGGGCTCTGTTCTCACGAGCTGGTAAAGCACGTCTTTTCTCTCAGATAGTGCCGGGCCTCGCGCCCGGCATTTTGCACTCTCACAGGATGCATCCCCGGATCCATCCAAGTCGTTCAGAACCTTATGTAAGGAGTCTCTCATGTCCCTGAAGAACCTGGGCCTCGCGGCCCTCCTCGCGCTCGCAGCCCTGCCCGCTGCCGCGCAGACGCAAACGATCCGCATCGGCGTGACGCCTGGCCCGCACGCACAGATCCTCGAAGCGGTGAAGCCGATCGCGGCTCAAAAGGGCCTTGATCTGAAGATCGTCGAATTCTCCGATTACGTGGTGCCGAACGAGGCTCTTTCCTCGGGAGAGCTGGAGGCCAATTCCTTCCAGCATCAGCCTTACCTGGACAACCAGAAGGAAGCCCGCGGCTACAAGATCGACACCGTCGCGCAGACCGTGAACTTCCCGATCGGCGTCTACTCCAAGAAGCACAAGGCGTTCGACGCGCTGCCGAACGGCGCGAGCGTCGCGATCCCGAACGATCCGACCAATGGAGGCCGTGCGCTTCTGCTGCTCCAGGACAAGGGTCTGCTGAAGCTGAAGGACGGCGTGGGCTTCAAGCCGACGATCCTCGACATCACGGCGAACACCAAGAACCTGAAGTTCACCGAGATCGACGCAGCCCAGGCTCCGCGCGTGCTCGACGACGTCGATGCCGCCGTCATCAACACCAACTACGCCACGCAGGCTGGCCTCGACCCAGTGAAGGATGCGCTGACCCGCGAGAACCCCAAGGGGCCCTACGTGAACATCCTCGCCGTGCGTACCGCCGACAAGGACAAGCCGTGGGTGAAGGCCCTCGTCGAATCCTACCACACGCCCGAGGTGAAGAAGTTCGTGGAAGAAAAGTTCAAAGGCGCCGTGCTGACGAGCTGGTAAGCCACCTGAAGACTTTTTGGAAAGGCCGGGCCATGTGCCCGGCCTTTTTCGTTGAGCTGTGAACAGGGTGCAAGCAAAGCCACCTTGACAAGGAAGCCGGCTAAGCTCCCTCATGTCGCTGTCACCATCAACAAGCCGGACCGAGAGATGTTCGGCACGATAGGAGGAAAGCCCCATGCGCCATTTGCTAGCTGGCGTCGCTCTCGCCGCCACGCTCTGCGCCGCACCTCTCGCGGCTCAGGCTCAGGAACAGCTCACGGTTTATTGCTCGATCTTGGAAGAGCAGTGCCGCGTCGGCGTCGCAGCCTTCGAGAAGTCATCCGGTATCAAGGTTACGATGGTGCGCAAGAGCACCGGCGAAACCCTGGCGCAGATCCGCGCCGAAGCCTCCAACCCGCGTGCCGACGTGTGGTGGGGCGGCCCCGGCGATTCCCACATTCAAGCTGCGGAGGAAGGGCTCACAGTCGCCTACAAATCGCCCATGCTGCCGGAGCTGTATGATTGGGCGCAGCGCTTCTCCGAGCAATCGGGGAACCGGGCCACCGGCACCTATCTCGGCGCGCTGGGCATCGGATACAACACAGAGGTTCTCAAGAGCCGGGGCTTGGCGGAGCCGAAATGCTGGGCCGATCTGCTCGATCCCAAATACAAGGACGAAGTGCAGGTCTCCGACCCGAACTCCTCGGGTACGGCTTATGTCTTCCTGGCATCGCTCGTACAGTTGATGGGAGAGGACAAGGCCTTCGACTACATGAAGGCGCTGCACAAGAACATCAATCAATACACCAAGTCGGGCGCAGCACCCGTGAAGGCGACCGCCCTGGGTGAAACCGCCATCGGCATCGCCTTCATGCACGACATGGTGACCATGATCGCCGACGGCGCTCCCGTGAAGACCGTCGCACCCTGCGAGGGCACAGGCTACGAGACAGGCTCCGTCTCCGTCGTCAACGGGAAGAACCAGGATGCAGCGAAGAAGTTCGTCGACTGGGCTCTCACGGCGGAAGCGCAGAAGCTGGTGGGCGCGGACCTGAAGATCTATTCGATCCCGTCCAACAAGAACGCTCCGATCTCGCCCAGCGCACCGAAGCTCTCCGAGATGAAGCTGATCAACTACGACACGGTGAAGTACGGCTCGGTTGCAGAGCGTACACGCCTGCTGAAGAAATGGGACACCGAGGTAAAATCCGCGCCGAAATAAGAAGTCCGGACGATTTCCGTCTCATTCGAAGGCCGGGTGCATGCCCGGCCTTTTCGCTGAACCCGTCTCCATCGTGGCGCCGCAATCTGCCGCTTATTTCTGGCGGGGCTCCTTCAGCCGGTTACCGGCCTCCGCCCAATGACCTGCCCTCTTCGACGTGACCGCATCGAGCAACGTCCAGGCGGCATTGCGTACCTCGTCCTGCACGCTGAGATCGCGGTCCAACTCCTCATGGCTGGTGGCATAGGGTTTCCAGTAGCCGATATAGCGGTCGAGTTCGGCGAGGTTGCCGGCGGGAGCGAGATCCATCGCTCGCAGCCAGTCCGACAGGCTGCGCCGCACGCCGTCGGCTCCCTCTGCATCGCCATGCACGATCACCGAGAACAGGCGGCCAGAGAGGTGCTTGGGATAATCCCACCCCTTCAGCTCAAGCTCCTTGGCTTCCTCCACCGTCTTGCCATGGGTCGATGTGGGATCGGGATTGCCGCCATCGGCACAGACAAGGCGGTCCATCATTAACTTCAGGGGAGACGAGACCTGATACCAGTTCACGGGCGTGACGATCATGACACCGTGCGCCTCCACCCATTTGGGATAGATCTCGTTCATCCAATCATGCGTCTGCCCGAGGGAATAATTCGGATAACAGGAGCACGGCCAATGGCAGAGCGCAGCCGCTGTCGAGAAACAGGACTTACATGGATGGATATGACGTCCGTATTCCGACGTCAGCCGGCTGAGCTCCAGGATCTCAACCTGTGTATTCTCTCCGCTGGCGAGAACCTGGCTTGCAATCTCGATGAGACGATAGCTCTTGGACATCTCGCCGGGACATGTGTGCTCACTGCGGGATGAGGCTGCAATCAACAGAAAACGCGCGGGACCATTGGCATCCTCATGCCGCTTTTGCGCCTGATCGATTGCTTCTCTGGCTGCGATCCACTCGACCGAAAGATCGTAGCTCGGATCGGCAAAGCCTGGCCCCGCCTTGCGGGTCTTCGGGCTCTTGCGATGGTGACTATAGGCGTCCCAGGCCGCATCCGCGACGCGCTGCAGTTCCTGGGCCAATGGCTCGAAAGCAGGATCCTCGAACTGCTGTAGAAAGCGGCGGCGAAACTCGCCCTCATCGAGGGTCGGATCGGGTGTGCCGGTTCTGGCTTCCGGAATGGACAAAGGGCACTCCCGTTCTTACATCATGCCGATGCTAAGCTAGGGAACGCGGCCTCCGATGCACCGGTTCCGGCGTGCATCCCTGTAATGGTTTGTCTATCCGACCGCCCACCCTACCTCTGTCTCGCAGCCTTTCATCCCTTTTCAGGAGCTATTTGATGCCAAGCGTCCCTTCCTTTCGCCTGAACGATGGAAACTCGATGCCCCAACTCGGCTATGGAGTCTGGCGCGTGTCGAACGAGGAAGCCGTCTCCTGCGTGACCGAAGCCCTCCAGGCAGGTTACCGCTCCATCGATACGGCAGCGATCTATGAAAACGAGGAAGGTGTCGGTCAGGCGATTGCCGCATCCAATGTGCCGCGCAGCGAGCTCTTCATCACCACCAAGCTCTGGAACGACAAGCGCAGCTACGATGGAGCGCTGGTGGCTTTCGACGAAAGCCTGAAGCGGCTGCAGCTCGATTATGTCGACCTCTATCTCATCCACTGGCCCGGAACCAGCGGAGAAGGGTATGTCGATGCGTGGCGCGCGCTGGCTCGCCTGAAGGAAGAGGGACGCGTGAAATCCATCGGCGTTTCGAACTTCATGGTTCCGCATCTTCAGCGCCTGATCGACACGACGGGAGTCGTTCCTGTCCTGAACCAGATCGAACTGCATCCGCGCTTCCAGCAGACGGAACTGCGTCGGTTCCATGCGCAGCATGACATCGCAACGGAGTGCTGGGGCCCACTCGGCCAGGGCAGCCTCGTCACGGATGAGACGCTCGCCGCCATCGGACGGAAATATGGAAAGACCCCTGCCCAGGTGATCCTGCGCTGGCACCTCGACAGCGGCTTTATCGTCATTCCGAAATCGATCAATCCAACGCGCATCCGCGAAAACATCGACGTGTTCGATTTCACCTTGGACGCGGACGACATGCGCATCATCGAAACGATGAACGACAAGAGCGGCCGCGTCGGCCCCGACCCTTCTGTCTTCGGCTGACAAAATGCAACGATTACAAGCGGCCCTTCACCGGGCCGCTTGCCGTCTGAAACTGATGATAGATCGCCTCTGCGATCGGCAAAAGTTGGGTGCGGTCGGCTCTGGCCGAGACGACGTAGGACAACCCGTTGTCAATCCATGAAAAGGCCGAGATGCCGTCCTGCATCTCGAAGCGAAATGCGGTCTCCTTCTCCTCCAAACTGGACCGAGCGAAAAGCGTGAGGCGGTTGCCGCCTTCGTTCTCGTACATGAAGAGCGCAGCCGCCTCGCTGCCGGACGGGAGAAGCCTTCCTCCGATAAGACGATAGCCCTGCGCATTGAGATCGGGGGCCTTCAACGGCTTCCCGACACGTCGTGACAGCCATTGCACGAGATGAGCCTCTTGCTCGCCCGGCACTTCGACAGGATGCAGCCGCTCGCTCACATAAAGCCGGTGAGCCGTAATGGCGCTGTCGGCAACGGCCATTTGCGAGGAGGAGCGCTCACTCCACCAGGCACCGCCCGCCGCGCCAAGAATGCCTCCCAGCACCAGCCACGCCAGTGCCGCAGCAACGCCCTTCATTTTAAAGAGCGCCGGACGCTTCCGGGCAGAGATGAGATTGGCAACGCGCAAGCGCGCCGGAATCGGCTCCTGCATCTTGAAGGCGAGACGCGCGCGCAAGGCTTCACGTTGCGCCATCTCTCGCTCGACCCGTTGCGCCACTCCCGGATTGGAAGAGAGATAGTCTTTGACGGTCTCAAGACGTGCCGCTTCAAGCCGGCCATCGGCATAAGCCTGCAGGTCATCCTCACCGATGGGTCTCGCACCCGTCACTTCACACTCCTCAAAACGGCAGTGCGGCCGTTTTCCATGAACTCCCTCAAGCGTCCGCGCGCACGACTGAGGCGGGACATCACCGTGCCGAGCGGAACATCCAGGACCTGTGCAGCCTGCTCATAGGACAGATCCTCGACCCCGATCAGAAGAAGCACCGAGCGTTGCTCCTCCGGCAAGGAATCGAGCCCAGCCAGGATATCGCGCAAGCCCGCGCGACTCTCCGGATTATCCGCGTTGGACGAATTCTCCAGCGCTTCGACTCCGACCTGAACGCCATGGGTTTTGCGCTTTCTCAAGGCGTTCAGAAACAGGTTGCGCTGGATGGCGAAGAGCCATGCCCTCAGATCGCCGTCGCGGTGGCGCTGGCTCCAATGGCGGATCGCCCGCTCCAGCGTGTCCTGGACGAGATCGTCCGCGGCCTCATCATCGCGCAACAGCGCCCAGGCATAGCGTCGCAAGCCTGGGATCTGCGGCTCGAGAAGGGAAGCGATCTCGTCCAATGTCAAACTCTCACAACCTCGTCCCCATCAAAGATGAGGCGCATGAGCGTGGCAATGACTATGGAGTGGCAATGTGCCAGACATTGTTGACACCGTCGCCCGTCACCTCACCGGGCTTGGTGTCCTTGACCCAGAGATAAAGCGGCTTGCCTTTATACGCCCACTGCTTCGAGCCATCGTCACGGGTGACAATCGTCCAATCGCCGGAAGCGGAAGCTCCTGCTGCTGCGATGAGCGGCGGCCAGTTCTGAGCGCATTGGCCATTGCAGTTGGACTTGCCCGCTGCATCACGGTCGAAGGTGTAGAGCACCATGCCCTTGGCATCGACAAGGGCCTTGCCCTTGCTGGTGTCGGCCACCTTTGCAGGAGTTGCCGTCTGAGCGAGCGCTCCTGTGGCAGCCAGAAGAACGCCGGCGAGAAGAGCGGAACCGAAAAACAGCTTCATGTGTGTCCTCCTGAAAGGTCGTGATGACCTATTCTTCAAGACACTCCCAGCCATGGATTATTCCGTGAGCCCGGATGTTTTCTCACCGGCCTGTGGGGTTGAACCCGCCACTCTCGTCGATGGGTTCACGCAGCTCGATCCTGTGACGGCCATTGTCGCGGATCTGCGCCGTGCGGTATCGCCCATCGAGTTCATCCTGCGGTTCCTGGAGCACCTCCACGCCTGTCTTGCGAAGGCGCTCGATCTCGGCGTCCACATCGCTCACGAACAGGCTGACGACCGGATGCCGCGTGGCTTCCATACGGCTCGTGGCAGGAGGTTCGCCAGCCGCCGGCAGGGTACGATCGACCTCCTCCAGTTCGAGGAGAAAACCGCCCTGCTCCAGAACCGCCGTGCGCCCCTGAACGAAATTCTGCTCGGCTATCAACCGGAACCCCAGCTTGTCCTGATACCAGCGAACGCTCTCGTCGAAATCGGGCGTTCGGATCGCGGTGGAGCTTGGTTGTGTGGCTTCTGCAGATTGGGCGGCGGCGAAGGAGCAGCCCGCGAGCAAAGCGGCCGGGGCGAGCAGGATGGCAGAACCGACCAGGATGCCGAACCGCAGTTTCAAGAGCGATGAGGGGCATTCTCTCACGGGCTATCCTTGTCGTCCGCCGGAACTTAGCCGTCTTATCTCATGAACGTTTAGCAGCCCGGATCGTTCTTGGGTCTTCTGAGCTTCAGCAGCAGAGCAGCCAATTGCTCAGCCTCCTTCTCGGATAGCTTGCCGCCGATATGGCGATTGATGGCAGGGCCGTAGACTCCCCACATGCGCCGCTGGAGCAAGCGCCCTTCCTCCGTGATCTCGACCAGCTGCCGCCGCTTGTCTCCAGGAAAGGGAATGCGTTTGACGAGCCCCTCTCCCTCCATACGGTCGAGAAGGCGCGAGAGATTGTATTGCTCAAAAAGCGCTGCGTTCTCGATTTCCCGAGGAGACGAACGCCCATCGGGCTGCTTCTTCAGGTGCAGAAGCACATCGTACCAAGGCAGGGACGGAAAGCCGGACGCCTTCAGCTCTGCCTCGATCCCACCCGCGACTTCCTTTCCGGCCTGGATCAGACAGACCCAGGCATCGGTGACCGCCTCCGATGGTTCCTGCACATTTTGCGCCACGGCAAAGCCTTCCCTGTTTCTATGCAATTGCATCATATTTGACATTTCCATGCAAGTGCATATTCATATTAATGCATCTGCATGGAGTTTTCCGATGTCACAGACTTCCTCAACCGCCCATGGCGTCTTCCTGCTTCGCGTCTCGCTCGGCGTCATGTTCATCGCTCACAGCTTGGTCCTGAAGCTCATGACCTTTACCCTTGCGGGCACGGCGCAATACTTCGAGTCTCTCGGCCTGCCGGCCTTCCTCGCTTACGCCACGTTCTTCGCCGAGCTCATCGGCGGCATCATGCTGGTTCTCGGCGTCCAGAGCCGTTGGGTCGCGCTGGCCCTCCTGCCGGTGCTGGCCGGGGCTGCCTGGGTCCACATCGGCAATGGCTGGCTCTTCTCCGCCCCCGGGGGCGGCTGGGAATACCCGTTGTACCTGATCGTCCTTTCTGTGGCACAAGCCCTTCTCGGCGATGGCGCTTACGCGCTCAAGCCGTCATCCCGCCTTCCGCTTCTCTCCGCTCCGGCCTCGCTGAAGCCCGCAGCCTAAATCTCGACAAAAAGGATCAGACCCATGAAGCTCTACTATACCCCAGGCGCTTGCTCGCTCGCTCCCCACATCGTCGCCCGCGAGGCAGGCCTCAGCCTCGACCTCGTGAAGGTCGACCTCTCGAAGCACCTCACGGAGGCTGGCGAGAACTTCCGCTCCATCAACCCGAAGGGCTACGTGCCTGCCGTGGCCCTGAACGATGGCTCGCTGCTTACGGAAGCCGCTGCGATCATCCAGTACCTCGCGGACCAGAAAGCCGATGCCGGCCTCGCGCCCGCCAACGGCACCATGGAGCGCTATCGCCTGATCGAATGGATCACGTTCATCAGCTCCGAGATTCACAAAGGCTTCGCTCCGCTCTGGAACCCTACGACGCCCGACAGCGTGAAGGCTGCCACGAAGGAGCGCCTCGCCAGCCGCTTCGCTTATCTCGATGAGACGCTGGCCAAGCAGCCCTTCCTGATGGGCGAGACCTTTACGATCGCTGACGCCTATCTCTTCACGGTCGTGAACTGGACCAACTTCCACGCCATCGACATCTCGTCCTTCAAGAACCTCACCGCCTTCCAGGCCCGCGTAGCCGCACGCCCGAAGGTGCAGGAAGCGCTTGCAGCAGAGGGCCTGCTGAAGCAGGCGGCGTAAACGTTCATTGCTGCAAAACGAAAAAGGCCCCGGAGAAATCCGGGGCCTTCTTTATTGGTCGCTTGAGCGGAGGACTTAGAAGTCCATGCCGCCCATGCCGCCCATGCCGCCGCCGGGCATGGCCGGAGCGCCGTTGTCGCGCTTCGGAGCGTCGGCGACCATGGCTTCCGTCGTGACGAGGAGACCGGCCACGGAGGCTGCGTCCTGCAGAGCGGTGCGGACGACCTTTGCGGGGTCGACGATACCGGCCTGGAGCATGTCCACGAACTCTTCGGTCTGAGCGTTGAAGCCGAAGGTGTCGGACTTGTTCTCCGAGATCTTGCCGACAACGATCGAGCCTTCCACGCCGGCGTTCTCGGCGATCTGGCGGATCGGAGCCTCGAGAGCGCGAAGGACGATGTTGATACCGGCCTTCACGTCAGCGTTGTCGCTAGAGAGCTTGGCAACCGCAGCCTTGGCGCGGAGCAGAGCCGTGCCGCCGCCGGGGACGATGCCTTCTTCCACCGCAGCGCGGGTGGCGTTCAGAGCGTCGTCGACGCGGTCCTTCTTCTCCTTCACCTCGACTTCGGTCGCGCCGCCGACGCGGATCACCGCGACGCCGCCTGCGAGCTTGGCGAGACGCTCCTGGAGCTTCTCACGGTCGTAGTCCGAGGTGGTCTCCTCGATCTGCGCCTTGATCTGGCTAACGCGAGCCTCGATGTCTTCCTTCTTGCCAGCGCCGTCGATGATCGTGGTGTTCTCCTTGTCGATGCGGACGCGCTTGGCGCGGCCGAGCATCGGGAGCGACACGTTCTCGAGCTTGATGCCGAGGTCTTCGGAGATCGTCTGGCCGGCGGTGAGGACGGCGATGTCCTCGAGCATGGCCTTGCGGCGGTCGCCGAAGCCCGGAGCCTTCACGGCGGCGATCTTCAAGCCGCCACGCAGCTTGTTGACGACGAGGGTGGCGAGTGCCTCACCTTCCACGTCCTCGGCGATGATGAGCAGCGGCTTGCCGGTCTGCACAACGGCCTCAAGGATCGGCAGCATGGTTTGCAGCGAGGAGAGCTTCTTCTCGTGGATGAGGATGTAGGGATCCTCGAGCTCGGCAACCATCTTCTCGGCATTCGTGATGAAGTACGGCGAGAGATAGCCGCGGTCGAACTGCATGCCTTCCACGACGTCGAGCTCGGTTTCGGCGGTCTTGGCTTCCTCGACGGTGATAACACCCTCGTTGCCGACCTTCTGCATGGCATGGGCGATCATCTCGCCGATGTCCTTGTCGCCGTTGGCGGAAATCGTGCCGACCTGGGCGACCTCATCCGACGACTTCACCTTCTTGGCGCGAGCCTGGATGTCCTTGATGGCCTCGGAGGTAGCGAGGTCGATGCCGCGCTTCAGGTCCATCGGGTTCATGCCGGCGGCAACAGCCTTGGCGCCCTCGCGGACGATGGACTGGGCAAGGACGGTTGCCGTCGTGGTGCCGTCACCGGCGATGTCGTTGGTCTTCGAGGCCACTTCGCGCACCATCTGGGCGCCCATGTTCTCGAAACGGTCAGCGAGTTCGATTTCCTTCGCAACCGACACACCGTCCTTCGTGATGCGCGGAGCGCCGAAGGACTTTTCGATCACGACGTTGCGGCCCTTGGGGCCGAGGGTCACCTTCACCGCATCGGCGAGGATATCGACGCCGCGCAGCATCTTATCGCGGGCTTCGGTAGAAAACTTAACGTCTTTGGCAGCCATAGGCTTAGCCTCCAGTTAAATTGGAAATCTGTGATGGGTCGAAGGCTTGATTAGCCGACGATGCCCATGATGTCGGATTCCTTCATGATCAGGAGATCCTGACCGTCGATACGCACCTCGGTGCCGGACCACTTGCCGAACAGGACGCGGTCGCCGGCCTTCACATCGAGAGCAACGACCTTGCCGCTCTCATCGCGGGCGCCAGCGCCGACGGCGACGACTTCGCCCTCTTGCGGCTTTTCCTTGGCGGTATCCGGGATGATGATGCCGCCGGCCGTCTTCTCTTCGGCCTCGATGCGGCGGACGACGACGCGGTCGTGCAGCGG
>NZ_FMVJ01000010.1 GCF_900102135.1 Microvirga guangxiensis | reverse complement strand
TCGCCCACCTTGGACACGCCCTCGCCGAACATGATGTCGAACTCGACCTGCTTGAAGGGCGGAGCGACCTTGTTCTTGACGACCTTGACGCGAACCGAGTTGCCGATCGGCTCGTCGCGATCCTTCAGCGTCGAGACGCGGCGGATGTCGAGGCGGACCGAAGCGTAGAATTTCAGGGCGTTGCCGCCCGTGGTCGTCTCCGGCGAGCCGTACATGACGCCGATCTTCATGCGGATCTGGTTGATGAAGATCACCAGTGTGTTCGTTCGATTGATGGAGCCGGTGAGCTTGCGCAGGGCCTGGCTCATGAGCCGGGCCTGGAGGCCTGGGTGGCTCTCGCCCATTTCACCTTCGATTTCGGCCTTTGGCGTCAGGGCGGCCACGGAGTCGATGACGAGCACGTCGATCGCGCCGGACCGCACGAGGGTATCGGCGATTTCGAGCGCTTGCTCTCCGTTGTCGGGCTGGGAGATGATGAGGTCGTCCAGGTTGACTCCGAGTTTGCGGGCATAGACGGGATCGAGCGCGTGTTCCGCGTCCATGAAGGCGCATACGCCGCCCTTCTTTTGGGCTTCGGCGATGGTGTGGAGCGTCAGGGTCGTTTTGCCGGATGATTCGGGGCCGTAGATCTCGATGATGCGGCCGTTGGGCAGGCCGCCGACGCCGAGGGCGATGTCGAGGCCGAGGGAGCCGGTTGAGATGGTTTCGATTTCGACCGGTTGGTGGCCCTTCCCGCGCCTCATGGTCGCTTTGTTGCCGGCGGGTTGGTTGTTCTGGGCGGGTGTCTCGTTTGGTTTTTTCTTTTTTTGTTTCTTGGTTGCTGTATTTTTCCCCTGTCTGGGATTGGGTTGGGCTATGTGCGGCCCTTCTTTGTGGCTGGAGGAGGTGTGGATCTCTGTGGGGTTTTGGGTAGATCTCTTTATTCCCTTTGTTGCTCTGGGTCGGTTTTTTTTTGGTTCTGCTTTTTTACTTCACTGTTTTTTTGTGTGTTCTATCTGCGGAGCGGAATTTTTGTTTTGCTTGACTGTATTACTTGCCTGTGTCCTTCTTGATGGTGTTGTTGTGTTGGCGGCGGCTGTTCGGGTTGGGGAGGGGGTTGAAGTTCTGGGGTTTCTGTTTGTTTTTGTGGTCGGCTTCTTGGGCGTGGCCGTTTCCGGGGTTCAGCTTGGGGTCTTGGTCTTGGTTGGGGACTTGGCTGCGTTTGGTCTGTCCGTCCTTTTCGTGCGTGTCTATGTCTGGTTCGATGCGGTCGTCGGTGGCGCTGCGGTCTTGGCTGCTTTCTGTTTCCTGGGTGCTGGCGGCGGCTTGGATGCCCGTGTGGTTGCGGGCGTCGAGTGTCTTTGCGTTCTTGTTGCTGTCGTGGTCTTTGTCGTCTCCCGGGGGGCTCGTCTCTTGCTTCTTGCTGTTGGCGGGGGGTTTCTTGGGTGTGTTGGCGTTGGCGTCCTTGGTCTCTTCCTTCCCGTTTTTGGTTTGGTTGGGTGGGTAGGTGCTGCTTGTGGTGCTGTTGGCGGGGGTCGAGTTCCCGTTGCTATTGGCGTGGGGCTGTTTGCCGCTGCTGCTCTCCGTGGCGTTTCGGTGTGTGGTGCGGTTGGGGTCTTGCTTTGTGGTGGCGGGGGGGTGGGAGGTTTTGTTCTTCACGTCCGGGCTCGTGGCGGTGGCGGTGTCGGATATTTCGTTCTGTCGGTTGTTGTTGTGTGGCGTGGCGCTCGCGTTGCTTCTTGCGGCGTCTTTGGCTGCGTTGTTGGCCTTGTGGGTTTCGATCTTGCCTGCGTCGGTCATGGCCTTGCGCGGGTTTGCGGCCCTGTTCCTGTTCCCTTTCTGGGATTGGTTCGCGTCTGCTTTCTTTGCTGACCTTTCGCGGGCCTGGGTGGGGTCTGGGTTTCGCTGTTTGTCGGTGCGGTGCTTTAGGAGGGTGGCTGGTTTGTCTTGGCTTTCGTTTGGGTTGTTTGCTTGGGGTGGTCGGGTCTTGCGGCGGGCTTGGGGGATGCGCTTGCGCCGCTTTGTTGTGGCCGGGTTCTGGTTGTGCTTGATGTTTGTGATGTCGTTGGCGGCTGGATCGGTGGTTTGGTGTTTGGGGAGGCGGGGTTTTGTGTGGGCGATGGTTGCCTGGCTGCCGTTGTTGTCGTGTTGTTCCGCGGGGCTTTCTCGCTGGCGGCCCGGGTTCCTCTTCTGTTTTTGTTCGCGGTGCTCCTGGATTTTCCGGTCGTGCGTTGTGTCTCGTTCGTAGGGGGTCGCGGTTTTGCCTTCGGGGCTTGTATGGCTTGGGGGGGTTGCCGGGCTTGGGATGGCGTTGCCGTTGTGAGTTTCCGTCTGGATTTCTCGGGGCGCTTTGTCCCCTTTTTTCTCGGGGACCGGGTTGAGTGGCTCGTCGGGCGGGCGGTTCTCGGGGACGCTTTGGTCTCTCGGCGGTTCGTCTGTGGTGGTGTTGCTGTTTCGGGGCCGCGTGTGTTGCCGCTTGGGGAACGGGGCGTTCGTCTGCCGGATGCGGTCTGTTTTGTTCAGGGTTTCGCTCGCAGTGGGTTTTTTGTTGGGGGGCCGGTCTCGGCGTATTTGCGGCGGGCGTTGGCCTTCTTCCACCTCGAGGTGCTGGGGGCGGTTGGGTAGGCGGGTGTGGGACGGGCCCTTTCGGCCGTCGTGGTGGAAGGGTTTGCGTTTGTTTTTGGGGGGGGGGGGAATGTGGCTGTTGGGGCGGCTCGGCTGGGGCTCTCCGGTTTGCGTGGGGCTGCTTGGCGGTTGCCCGTTGGGCTCGGTTTTCCTCGCCCCGGTGTTGCGCGTTGGGGTGTTTGAGGTGCTCATGCTTGCGGATCTGGCCTTGGCGCGCTCGTGGTCGGGCTGTGTGGCTGTTGTCTGGTTTGGGTGGATGATGGCGGCGTTCGGCTTGTTTGCTGGGGGGCTGGCCGGCTGTTGTTCTGGCTGTTTGGTGGTCTTGTTTGGTTCCTGGGCGTGGTTCTGCTGGCTCTTGGTCTCTTGCGTGCTTTCCTGGATGTTCCATATGGTGTTTCCCGGGCTGTCGTGGTGGGGGCTTGGGCTGTTGCGCCTTCGGTACGCGGTTCCTTCCTGTTTTGCTTCTCGGTATGGTTAGTGGCGGCTCTCCTTGGTTGTTTGTGGGCGTTGGCGTGGAGGGTTGGTGCGGTTCTCGATCGCGTTGGCCTCGTCTTGGGCGTGTATTTGCCGTGGTTTGACCTGCCGCCTCTTGTCTGCGTTGTGGCTGTGGGTCGCCAGGTGGGGGTGGTTTGTGTTGCGGCTGCTGCCGTGGTCATCGATTAGGGCGGGCCCTTGGCTTTGGGTGTGTGCCGTGGTTTTGTTGGTGTCGTTGCTACGGGTTCGTTTTGCGGGCTGATTGCGGCCGATGGGTGTTTGTTCGCGTCTGGGGAGTGGCGCGGTCGGGCCTTCGGCCTGTGGTGGGCGGCTCGGCGGTTTCTTCCGCTGTCTGGCCGGATCGCGGTTGGTGAACAGCGTGCGGGGTCGGCGTGCAGGTCTCAGCCGTCCCCTTTCGGTGTTTCTTTGCGGTTCAGACGGTTGGCTGGTCGTTTTGTTGGGGCTTTTTCCCTTGTGGGCTTTGCACTTGATTCTCTCTTGGGGTTGCTGCTGTGCCTGCTTCTCTGGGTGCTGGATTTTTTCTGACCGTTCACCTTCTGTTCTTTTTGTTTTTGGTGTTTCTTGATTGCTCCTTACAGCGGCTTCCTGGAGCTGCGTTTTTGTGTGTTGGGGTGCGCCTCTCTTTTGGCATGCTGCTGTCCGTTTGTCTCCGCCTTGAGTTTTCCGGTTGTTTTTTTCCTTGCGGCTGGCGTCCGACGATGTTGCTTTCCGGGTTCTCCGCTAGGCGGTAACCCACTGGTGCTTTGTGTGGTTCTCGAGGTGTGTACCCTGCTGTTGCTCTTTGGGCGTTTCGTCCTGTCTTCTTGTGCGTTCCCGCTGGTCTCTCTCCGTGGTGGGGTAGGTTTCATTGCGGCTCTGTAGGGTTGGTTGGTTGAGTCCGATCATGGTGGCTGTCCTATCTCGGCTCGGGGCCTGTTTCGGTTCGTGTGGCTGACTATGGGGTTCGGCGTTTTGGTGCTGTTGCTGTTTTTCTTTGTCTTGTATTTCAGGGCTGTTTGCGCTTTGTTGGGGCTTTGGCTGTTTTTCTTTGTCCGCCTGGCCATCGTTTTTTCGTTCCTTCTGCTTTCGGATGTTTCTTGTGAAGTGGGTCTCACGTAGTTGCTGGTTCTGGCGGTGAAGGGCGGTCTGCTGGTTTTTGCTGTCGGGTCTGGCTTTGTGTCCTACTCCGTTTTTGTTGCGGATCTCGCGGGTTTCATTGGGCAGCTGCTTGTCTTTGAGTTCCATCGCCGTGCGGTCGCTGCTGTTGTTGTGAGTCTTTCCGTTCGCGGTTTCAGGGGTCTTTGGCGCGTGATCCGGGGTGCCGTTTCCGGTTAGGCGGGCGGCGTGTTGTTCTGCGTTCTCGATGCTGCGCTGACGGGTGGTGATTTCTTGGTGTCGTGCGGGGATGCTCTGCCGGATTGCGGCGTGCGCGCGGTTCTGACGGTTTGTTTGGGCGATCTTTGTGGTGATCTCATTGTCGAGTTGGTTGGGCTCGGTGTGGTCGTTGGGGGGTAGTTCTTCTTTGGTGTTGTGGGGCAGATGGTGGTTCGGGACGTCTCTGCGGTTGTGGTGTACTTGGATGCCGCTTGTGCTGTTGTTGTGGCGCTGTTGGTCTTGATCGGCTCGTCCTACGAGCTCGTTCAGTATGTTGGGGTGCTTTTGGTGCTCGCTGGGGTTCTTATGGGTCTGCTCCTGATTGTTGCGGTTGGCGCTGGCTGGTTTTTCTTCCTGGTTTCGTTCCGCTTCGGGGTTCTTATTCGAATTGGTCTGTCGTGAGCTGGGGTGGGTTAGGTTGTTTGGTGCTTGCTTTCTTTGGTTCTTCTTCGGGATGGCGGCTGTTCGGGTGCTTGGGCGCGCTCGGGGTGTCTTGTTTGTTCTTGTGTTTGTTCTGCGCGTTCTTTTTTTCTTGAGCTTTCGGTTGGTGGGACTGGGGCTCGGCGGTGGTGCACTTGGCTCGTTTTGTCGGGTCTTTTTCTTGTTCTTGCTTGGTCCGGCGTTGTTTTGCGTTCTTGTGGTGGGTTCTTTCTTTCGTTGCGTGTTGTTGGAGGCTTTTACGGGCGCGTTTTGGGTTCGTCTTCCTGCCAGCGGTTCGGCGTGTTTTTGCCTTAGGGCTGGTTTTGTTTTTTTCTTTGGTCCTTTTCTCCCGGATGTGGCCGGTCATATTGCTGCCTTGGGGGTTGAGGGTTTCTTGTGTCTTCTTTTTTTTGTCTCGGAGGGTGGCTTGTCGTCCTGTTCGTCGTTGCCTTCGCATTGGTTCTGGCGCTGTTTGCCCTGTTCTGGTTTGTTCTGCGGCTGCTTCCAGGCGGTCGGGTCTTGGTGTGCTGCGGCGACTTGTCCCTGAGCGGTTGTCGGCTGCGTCTTTGTTTCGTTTTTTTGTAGTTTGTTGATGGTCAGGGTTGTTTCTTTGTTCTGTGCTTTGAGTATGTGGGTCTTTTTTTTCTGCTCGGGGTGTGGATCGTCGTTTTTCTCGTGCTGTGCCTCTTTCGCGTTGGTTGGGGCCGTCTTCCGGCCGCGTCCGGCGGCTCTGGGGCTGAGCGTTTCGATGCTGGTCTGGATCCGGTGGGTCTTTTTCGTGCGCTGGTTGATGGCGTTGTTTGTGCCTCCGTCGTTGGTCGTCTTGCTGCGCGGGTCGGCTCCTTCGTCCGTCTTGGTTCCGTCGGATGCGGTGTGGTTCGGGGGTTTTGGGCGTTCGGGTCCGTCTGCTGTGCTCTTGCCGCTTTTTTGGGACCCTTTGTGACGCGGGGCTCTGTTTCTTTTTGCTTCTGTCCGGCTGTCGGGGGTCTTCGCGGGTGGGGGCGGGGTGTCCCGTTTCGTCTTGCGCCGTCCGGTGGTTGTGGTGCCGGTCGTTGGGATCTTGGTCGGGACTTTCCTGCGCGTCCGTTCTGGTCTGGTGGTTCAGCGAGGTTTGCGTCTGCGTCTCTTGGCTTTTCTGCCCGTGCTCTCCTGGCCGCTCTGGTGGGGCCGTCTGCCGCTCCCGCGGTTCAGTCGGGTCCCTTTGGGGCGGTTGTTTGCGTTCTGGTCCTTGAGCTCTAGGAGGGGGTGAAGGTTTCGTGCGGCCCGTTCGGTCCTTGGGTGTTTTGGGCTTGGTGTCCTGCTTTTGGGGGTTTCGCGTCGGGGTGCGCTCTGTTTGAGGCCGCCTATGTGGGGGGTAGGCCCTTGCTGTCGGGCGGCTTTGAAGTCTGCGCCTTCGTGGCCGGGGCTGGCGGGTTTCTGGGGGCCGATCTGCCGGGGCATTTCCGCGAGGTCTTTCGTTCTGGGGGTTGTTTGGTGGGGCCGCCTCCTTTTTGTTGCGCAGCGTTGCCTTGCGGCCGGGTTGAGGCGGCCCCGTTCTTCGTGGCAGCCCTCGCGTTGGTGTTCGCGGGCTTTTTCGTGCTTGCTTTGTGTCCTTCCAGGGGGGGTTTCTGGGTTGCTCCGTTGGCCGAGCTGGGGTTTCCTTGGGTTGCGTGCTTGGTTGGCTTTTGGTTCTTGTTGTCATGGCTGTTGAGGTCTTTTTTCGTGTTGTTCGCTCTCGTTGCGGTGTTGGTTCTTCTGTGCCTCCATTTGGTGGGTCGCTTTGGGGCTGGCCTGTGTGGGCTTTCTGGCCCTCTGCTCTCTGGTTTGGTCGGCGTAGGCGTTGTAGGCGTGATTGCTCGGGGGGTGCGGCGCCTCGCTGTTGGTGCTGAGTTTGTTTTGGCGGTGTCGGGCGGGTCTCTCGCTGGTTTTCTCCTTTTTGGTCGAGTCGCGGTCCGCGGGGTTCGTCTGGTTGTGGTTTTTGGTGTTCGCGGTTGTGAGTGTTTCCTGGGCCTCTTTGTGCGTGTCTTTCTTGGCGCGTCTGAGTTTTCGCCTCCTGTAGTCGGTGTTCTGTTCGTTGATGGTGGGCTCGTTTTTTGTTGGGGGCTTTCCCTGCTTCGTTCCGGTGTCTGTCCTGTTCGGGTGTTGTTCGCTGATGGTGTGTGGCGCTGCTGTCTGGGTCTGCGGGGACCTGTTCAAGGCTCTTGGGGGTCACTTCTTTGTGTTGCTGGTCTTTGGGCTGCGCCTGCGCGTCTTGGTTTGCTGCTTCTTCGCGGGTTTTTGTGCGGTTTTGCGCGTTGCTTTCGAGGGCGCGGTTTCGGTGGTGCTGGCGCATTCCTCTGCCGCGTCCGCTTTTTTCGTCGGTTTCTCCGGGATGAGTGGGGGCGGACGGCTGACCGGGATCGCCGCGGATCCGCCTCGGGTGGTGGTGAGACGGTTCAGGACGGCCTTCTCCGGCTTGGCCGGGATGGTGGCGGTGCTGCCTGGGCTTGGCATCTGTTTCGTGCGGGTGTCGTTGGTGGGCGTGCTGGGTGTGTCCGGGTGCTGGTTGTTCGCCGTCTTGGCCATCCTCGGGGGGCTGCTTCGCCCCGGCGTGGGGCCGTTGGTGCTCGCTGGGTTGCGTATCCCCCGCCTTGGGGGGATGGTCGGGTACGTGCTCTCGCGGGTGGTGCTGGTGCTGTGGGGGGTGGTGCTGGACACCTTGTTGGTCGGCGTTGCGGTCGGCGGCTTGGGGTGTACGTCGTGGGTTGCCAGGGGTTGGTGCTTTGTAGTCGCCTTCGGGTTTTGCGCGTTGGTGATCTCGTCTGTGAGGGCGTTGTGCGGGGGGCTGCGGTTGGGCGTGGTCCTTGGCGGGGCGTTGCTTCCGGTTCGCTCGGTCCTGCTGCTGTTGGCGGCGTTGTGGTCCTTGGCCTCCCAGGCGTGGCTGTTCGTCTCGGGCCTGCTTTTGGTCTTGTTGTCGGTCCCGCTCCCGTGTGTCTTTCTGGTGATGCTTGCGATCGAGGCAGGCGTGGCGCTGTCGGCGCGCGTCTTTGTCCTCCGGGCGCGCCCGGGGGGTCTGGCATGTGTGTCCGTGATCGGGTTTTCGAGGGGGTGTCCCATTGCGGGGCGCAGGGGGCCCGGTTTGGCTGCGCGCTTCGTGCGCCTCTGCGGCGCACTCGGCCTTTCGCCGGTGGGTGCGCTGGCGCGGTCCTCCTGTTGGCTGGTGTTGTCGGGTTTTTCCTTGCCTTTGCTTGCTCCGCCGGTGCCGTTGGGCTCGTTGTGGGGGAAGGCGTGCTGTTGTCGGCTGTTTTGGCCCGGTTGGTGATCATGGTCTTGAGGGTCGGGTCGTGGGGGGTATGGGTGATGTTCGCCTTGGTGTCCGGCTTCTTGTTTGGCTGTTTTGGTGGCGTGGCGGTCTGGGCATGGAGGGTGCTGGTCTCGGTGGCGCTCTTGGAGCTGGCGTCCTCCTTTTTCGGGGGCTCGCCCGTGGGCTTCGTGGTTTGCGTCTCCGGGTGGTCGGTGTCGGGCTTGGGTCTTTGGTCTTCGTCGTGCCTGGCGGCGGTTGTGGGGCGGTTCTTGGTGTCTTTGCGGATTGTTGTCTCTCTTGTGTTGGGGCTGGTGGTGATCGTCTGGTTTGGGACCGGGGTGCCGTCCGCTTTCGTGCTGTGGGTGTCGCTGTTGGCGATCGTGGGCCTGCTGGCGTCGTTCCGGTCGTGGTGGGTATGGTGTCTATGGTTTGCGTTGGTGGTGGCGTCGCTCGGCTGGTCGGCGCGAGGGGTCTTCAGGCGGGTGATCATCGTGTTGTGGCTGGTGCGGATCGTCGTGAGGTTCTGCTTGAGCGTTTGGTTCGGCTTGGTCGGGGCCGTGGTCGGGGCGTTGATGTCGTCCCGGTCCTGCATCGGTCCTGTCTTCTTGTCGGTTTGGTGGCTGTGCTCGTTGAACGCTGTGTTGGTGGGGTTCGTCTTGTTGGTTTTGATGGGGTTCTTCCTGTGGGTGGTGACGCTGTGGGTCGCCAGCGGCTTGCTGTTTTGGAGGTCGCGGGGGTTGGCTGTTTGCTTCGGCGCGTGGTCGCGGTCTGCGGGCTTGCGGAGGCGCCCCGTGGGCGTGGTGGTCGCTTCTTCTGTGTCGGTGGGCGTGGTTGTGAGGTTGTTGTTTCTGGCGTCTCTGGCCTTTGCGGCGGGCGTCTTCTCTGCGGCTTTCGCGTGGTTGTTGTCTTTTCCTGTCTCTTTCGCGGGGGCGGGGGGGTTTTTCCTGTCGGGGTTGCTGGTGGTTTGGATGGTTTTTGGGTCGTCTTCGGCGTAGGTCGTGTCGGGCGTGGTCGGCTCGAGTGGTGACTTGTCGGTGTACTGCCCGGTGTGGAGGGCCATTTCCGCGGGGCCGGGGGGCGAGGTGGCGTTGCTCTGGGGTTCGCTCTCGCGTCTCGGTTCGTTGGTGCGGTTCGTGGCTTGCGGCCAGCTGGGGTCGTTGGTGGGTTTGGCGGTTTGCTCCTTTTCCTGGGGGGGCGTGCCGGCTTCGTGCGGCTGGGGGTTGCTGTGCGTGCTGCGAATGGGTGGGTTTGCCGCGGCGCGGGAGGTCGGCATGTTCGTGGTTCGTGTGGGGTGGTGGATCGGGGCGGTGGTGGCCGGGGTGTTGGCGTGGGGGGTACTCTCCGTGCCGGGGGGGTGGCTGGCCGTCTGCCCGGGCTTGCCGGTGGTCTCCGCGTTCGCTTGGGCAGTGGGCCCGTCGCGGTTGTCGGGCTTATTGATGCGCGAGGCGCTGGTGCCCGTATTCTCTCGGGCGTTGCTGGTCGGTGTGGCTTGAGGTCTTATGGCGCTCGGTGGCCTTCCTGTTCCTGGGGTTGGGCTGTGTTTGCGGTTGTTTCGATGTTTGCGGTGGTGGGTTGTGTCGGTCTTTGTCGGGGGTCTGGTCTCGCCCGCGGTGTTCGCCGCTTGCATCGGGATCTGGCCCGCCTGCTTTGCGGGCGCTTTGGCGGCGGCGTTGGCTCTTGGGTGCTTGGGTTGGGTTCCTGCTTCGGGTCGGTCCCTGGCTCTTGCTTGGTGCGGCCCGCTTGCTTGGGCGGGGGCTTCTTGTCGGGGGCGCCGGCGGAGAGCGGTTGTGTTTTGGGGGCTGTTGAGGGTGTTGGGTGTGGGTCGGGGTTCGGCTTTGCCCTCTGGGCGGGTCGGGGTTGTGGGTGTGGGGGGGGTTTCGGGGGTTCGCCTCTGCTGACCGCGGTGGTGGGCTTTCGGTCTTTGGGCGTTTTGGGCGTTCTGTGGGTGCGCGTCGACTCCCGGGCGGTCTTGCCGGCTGGTCCGGGTTTGGCCGTGTTTGGCTTGGCGTTCCCGTTCCGGTTGCGGCTCGTGGCTCGTTTTTGCGGGCTTGCGTTTGCGCCGGTCCTGGGGCCTGCGGGCGCGGTTCTGCCTCGGATGGCGGTTGCGGTGTTGCTTTTGGTGTGGGGTGGGGGTCGCTCGGTGTCGTTTGCGGCCTTGCGCTTGTCGTTGACTTAGTTTGGGTTTGGGGTCAGGGTGGGGGTCTCGGGGTCGTGGTCGGCGGTTGCGCATGTTGCCTGGGGGTCGTTGTGGGTTGCGGGTTCGGTGTTCCATCGGGGGCTGTTGCTGGAGCATTGTTTGTTTTGGTTCCGGGCTCGGGTGGCGAGCGGGTGGTCTTGCTTGGCGAGCGCCGGCTGGTTGTTGGCGGTCTTTTTCTCGTGGTGTTTGCTGGGCTTGTGGCTCCAGTTGGTGCCGTCCCGGTTCCTGGGGTCGTTGTGCGCGTGCTTGGCCTGTGGCGTCGATGGCACGTGGGGGTTGTCGGGGCGGTGATCGTGTTCGGTGCGGTTATGCGGTATTGGCTTTTCGGTCTGCTTGTTGGGTTTAGCGTCCGCGTTGACTGGTGCTGTTGTCGGGTCTGTTTCTGGCGCGACGGTGTCGGCTCCGGTTTGTTCTTGGTTCCGTCGCTGTCTTTCCCGTTGGGTCGGTCCTTGTGCTTGATGGCCTTGCTTTTGGCGTGTTTGGCGGTGGGCGGCTTGCTTCGTTTCCTGTGCCTGGCTTCGTCCGTGTCGCCATTGTTGTGGGTGGTTCGGTTGGGGTCTTTCGCTTGGCCTCGGGCTTTTTTGTGTTTTTGGTCCGCGTGGGAGTTGGCGGTTTCGCTTGGCTTTCTTTGCTTGCGCCTCTTGAGTTGTTGGGGTGATTCGCTGTTGGGCGCGTTCTGGGGCGTGGGTTTGTTGGGGGTGGTGGGTTTTTTCGTCTTCGTTTGTTGGAGGTTCTGGCGGCTGGGATTGTTGTGGGGCTTCTAGGTGCCGGCGGGGTGGCTTGGGGGTGGCTTGGGCTGGCTGCTCTTTCAGCGTGTTGTCTTGCGGTCGTGTGACCGCGTTCTCATTCTTTGAGCCTCTGTGGGGCTCGGTTTTGGGCGGGTCCGGCGGCTCTGTCCTGGCGTCGGCTTTCCGTGGTTGTTGGTGGGGCTTCCTGCGGTTCGTGTGGGCGCTTTGTTCTTCGTCGGGTAGTTGTTGTTGGTTGGTTTCGGAGGAGTGGTCGCTGGGGTTGCTTACTCGTGGTCGTTCGTGGCGGTGGTTTTGGGCTTTTCGCGTCGTTGGAGCCGGGCGGCCTTGTTGTTCTCCTTGTCCCTTTTCTCGCTGTCCCTGTCGGTTGCGGCGAGTGGGGCTGTCGGGTGGTTGCTTCGGAGCCGTCTTCTGCTGTGCGTGTCGGCCTCGCTGGTGATTGTGCTCGCGAGGTGCTCGCAGCCGGGGTTGTTGCCGGTGGTTCTCGCCGTGTTCGGCTGTGCTTGCCCCTTTTGGGGTGTGGTGGGGGGTGGTGCGGGGTGCGCCTCTTGGCTGCTCGTGTGGTTCGTTCTCGGCGTCTCGCCGGTGGTTGGGTTCGCTTTTTCCGTGGTCTCCTGGGTCCTGCTTGCGGTGGGTTCGAGGGGGATATCGGGTGCGAGGATTTTGGTGTTGGTTTTGTTGGCCTTGTTCGCGGAGGGTTCGTGGGCTGGTTGGGGGGTATTCCGGTCTTGGTCGGGGCCGGCCGGTGTCGGTGCTTTCTTGTTGTGGCGGCTCCGGTGGAGGCTTCGCGTCATCGTCGTTGCTTTGTGGCTCTTCCGGCGGGTTTGTCGGGGTGACTTCCGTCGTTGTGGTTTTTGCGGCGCTGCGCCTGCAGTGGCGGCCTGTGTTTGGGGGTTTGGGGCTGTCTCGTTTGGTCGGGGTGGCTATCTTCTTGGCGCGGGCTCTTGCGCGCTTTTGGTCGTTGGGTGGTCGGCGGCTTTTTGCTGGGGTCCGGATGCTCGGGCTCGTCTGTTCCTATCTTGCGCGGGTTTTGCACGCGCCGGTTTTTGCTGCCGGGATACTGATCTTGGGTTGTTCGTGCGGTCGTCTGTGCTTTCGGGAGCTTGCTTTCGTGGCCTGCTGCGTGGGGGCGGCCTGCTTCTGGCTGTTCTTTCTGGTTTTTGGCGTTTATGACCCCGCTGTGTTGCTGCCTTGCGTTTTTGGTCTCTCGGGTGTGGTGTCGGCTGCCTTCCTTGCGGTCGTTTTGTCGGCGTGGTTCTTTGGGGAGGTCGTTATGGGGCTTGTGGCTTTGGTGGTTCAGTTGCGGGGTGCGTAGGTGGGCGGCTGCGTCCTGCGCTTGCTTGCCGGGTTTGCTTTTGTTGTGGATTTCTGACGCGGGCTGGTCTCGGCGCTGGTTGTCGCGAAGTCGTGGGCTCGCGTCGTTTTGGTAGTGTCGCTGTTGGGGGTTGTTGGTTGCCTTGGTGTGGCGGGTTCTCGGCGGCGCGTTTCGGGGGCGTGCTGTCTGCTTCGCTCGTTGCTTCTTTTGGGTTCGTGGCTCTCCCTTGTGCGGCAGGTTGCGCTCGTGGGTTTTCGCTTGGTTTCTGGCCGCGGTTGGTTCCTCGGTTGCTGGGTCTGTTTGTGTTTGGGTAGCCCGGTCCGTGGCTCCTGTTTGTCTGATGGTCGGATCTTTTGCTGTGTCGTCTTTTTTTGGCTGTTGTTGTCGTTGTGTCCGCTGATCTGACTTTGGGGAGGCTTCTCGGCGCTGGTTGGGACTCGTTGTCCTTGGGTTTTGCTCGGGAATCGGTAGCTGAGGTCCGTGCTGCTTGTGCTGTGCTCCGGCTATTCTCGGACGCTGTCGTCCTGCTTGTTGAGGTCGTCTGTGTTGCTGTTCTCTACCTTGGTGTTCAGGGGGGGCGGGGACTGGCCGGGCTTTTTCGGTTGGTTTGCGGGGCTGGAGGTGTCGCCTGTTTGCGGGTTTGGGTGCCTCGTCTATTTCCTCTTCACTTGTCCGGCTTGCGGGATCGTTTCTTCCCTGGTCGGGATTTTTTCGTCTGCGTGCTTTGGTTTGTTGTTGTCGTTGGGCCTGTCGGCGCTTTCGCGGATGGTCCTGTCCTTGGTCTTTCCCGGCGCCGTGCTTGTCCGCTTGCAGCGCTTCTCTGGGGGCCTGTGGAGGCTGCTGGCCTCGTTGTTGTCCGGGGTGCCCGTCGCTGCGGTTGGCTTCGGCGTTTGGGTTGTTGGTGCCGTGTTCTGCTGTTGGGCCACGTCGGTGCTGGCCAAGGGCGGGGTTTCGCTCTTCTCGTTCGCGGTGCTGTCCTGTCCGCTTTTTGTCTTGGTGGTCATTGCGTTTGTGGGTGCGGTCGCCGGGGCGATCGGGCTGGCCTCGGGCGGGGCGCGTTCGTTCTTCTTCTGCGGCGCCAGTGTGGTTTGGGTCGTCTTGGCGGCGTGGCTGTCTGTGGTGGTGGCGATCTCGGTCTCTTTGCTGCCGTGCTCCTTGTGGGGCGGTTCTGCTTTGCTCGGCGTCGCGGGGTTCTGGTCGGAGGGCTTGCTGATGCGCTTGTGCGTTTTGCGCTTTTCCCTGGTTGTGCCGGTGTGTTCGCATTGGTGCTGTATGCTGGTGCGGTCGTTGGGGTGCCTGGTGTTTCTCCTGTCGTCGTCGTGCGGCACTGCGGCGGTCGTGGCTGTGTTCTTGTACGAGCGCCGGCTGTTGTTGTCGTTGCCTCCCTTGGGCTGCGTGCCTGAAGGCTTGTGTGGGGTGCTGTTGTCCATGGCTTTGCGGTCTGGCTCTGTCTCGGCCTTCTGGTTTGCTGTGTCGGGCGGCGAGGCGGAATCGTTTACGGTGCTGTGTTTCCTTCACGTGTTCCCGCTGGCGTTTCTGTTGTTCTTCCCGTTTTGCGTCATCTCGCTCCGTGGCTCGGTGGCTTGTTTCGGCGTGGCGTGTGTTCTGCGTGTGCGCTTCGGCGTTTGGGAGTTGCGTATGGGTTTCTTCTTTGGCATGGCGCCGCCGGGTTGTCTGGTGGCCGGTGTGTCGCAGGGTCTCGGTTTGGTGGGTTGATTCCGGCTTTGGTGTTGTTGTTGTCGGGGCGGGGGATGGCCCCTCTGGTGCTGGGTGTTGGGTAGTGCCCTCCTGTTTGTGGGGCGGGCTGGTGGGTGGGGGTTGGTCGGTGGTGGTTTTCCTCTTGTTGCAGCCTGCCTTTGTTCTCGACGATTTCGTGGGCGGGCGTTCTGGCTCATCCTCGTGTTTGTTCGCTGTGTCCTGATCCTGAGGCGCGGCTGGGCTGGTTGTCGTGGGTGGTTTCGAGCTGGGGGTTCGGTCCTCGTTGGTGGCTGCCTTTCTGGCTTTCTTTGGCTTCGGTGGTGTCTGAGTGGAGGATGGTCCCGGGTGTTTCGGTCGGGGGGCGGGTGGGGTGTCGCCGGTCCTGCAGTCCTACTGGATTCGCGTGTTCTGGTTGGTCGAGTTGTTGCCGTGTCTGGCTGTTTTGCTGTCTGAGGGGTTTGCTCGGGTTGCCTCCTTGCCCGTTGCGTTCAGGTGGGGGGTCCCCGTGTGTCGTGGCCGTCCGGCCGGGGCTGTTTTGTTCTTAGTTTGTTGTTTCGGGTGGTGTTCGGGTCGTCTGTGTCTGTGTGGGTGTGGCTGCCGGTGGGGGTCGTTCGGGCGGCGTGGTGATTGTTGGGCGCTGGATGGGTTCTGTGGGGGCGTTGCCCTTCTTTGATTGGCGGGCTCTCGGTGCAGTCTGCTGTGTGCGTCTCGGCTTGGTGTGGGCGATGGGCGTTCGGGTTGTTCCCGCATTAGCCCTCCGGGTGGGTTGCCTGCTTGCTCCCTCCGTGGGTGCTCACCTCGGGCGGGCCTCGGTGGGGTGCTGTTCCCGCTTGGTGTTTGTTGTTGGCGGTGTGCTTGATGTTGTTGTGTCGTGCCTGTGGATTGGCGTTGCGCCTTGGGCTTCCGTTCCTTCTCGGGTTCCGGTGGGGTGCAGGTCGGGCTGTTCTGCAAGTGAAGGCTGCGGATTGCAGGCGTACTTCGCCTGCTGCTTGCGCATCATGTGCTCCATCTCAATACCGCTCAGGATCGTACGGGCGCTGTCTATGGACTTGAACCCAAGCATCGGCCGCACCCGCCGCTTAATCGCACGGTGATCCTGCTCAATGAGGTTATTCAAATATTGGCTCTGCCGGATCCTGATTGGCGTCAGCTTTAGCCGAGACGTGTTCCGTAGTCTGTCCACCGTGTCACAGGACAGGATCGCCTCGCGATTAGTCTGGCTGCCGTCGATGATGATCCGTCCCGGACGGCCATTCCGCTTCAGTGCTCGGGCCAGAAAGCGTTTGGCAGCGGTGAGGTTGCGCCGCTCGCTGAACCAGAACTCAACGGTATCACCGTTGCTGTCGATAGCTCGATAGAGAAAGGTCCACCGTCCACGCACCTTGATGTAGGTTTCATCGATGTGCCACCTCCCGGTGACGGCCCGCTTGCGGAGGTTGAATTGCTCCAGAAGGAGTGGGGCGTAACGTAGCGTCCACCGATGGATGGTGGCGTGATCGATGGAGATGCCGCGCTCGGCCATCATCTCCTCAAGATTGCGCAGGCTGAGATTGTAAGCCAGATACCATCGGACGCAGAGCAGGATCACCGAGCGATCAAAATTCCTGCCCTTGAACATCAATTCCCCCGATACTGAAGCCTCCATCCCAGTAGCTGAAACTCTGAAATAAAATGTTTGCGACAAAACCCTTCAGACAACTTTAGTTCCTCTTTCGTCCTGCTCAGAATTTGCGACGCAACCAGAAAGACAGCTATACTCCTACCGAAGCGATACGCGCGTATCGTCAACTGGACCGGCTCGTCGATGAGAAGACCGTCAATGCCCGACAGGCCAGCGCTCATCGCAGGCACATCGCCAATCGCGTCCAGGTCGCGTTGAAGTTATCCTATGCTGCGTGGGCCGCCCAAAGGGCGAAGGCTGAGATTGCAACGCTCACGGAAGCAGGCGCGATTACGATGAAGTCTGCAGCGGCCTACCGGGCGCATATTACCAAGCGTACCCACGCAGCATAATCTCCATGCAGCAGAGCAGTCTCGGATCCGCCCTGTTCCGGTTTCTTGACGGTTCCCTGCCCGTCCGGCAACGTTCCCGAAAGAAAGCCGTGAACGAAGGGGATTCCAGGCATGATCAAATCCGAACTGATCCAGAAGCTATCTGGGCAAAATCCCCATCTGTATCCACGCGATATCGAGCAGATCGTGAATGCGATCCTCGATACCATTGCGAGCGCGCTTGCGCAGGGCGGAAGGGTTGAGCTTCGCGGATTTGGCGCATTTTACGTGCGTCAGCGCAATGCGCGAATGGGACGCAATCCCCGCACGGGAGCCGCAGTAAGTGTGCCCAGAAGGCTGTTCCTGTGTTCAAGGCGAGCAAAGACATGCGTCGGCGTCTCAATGCTTCGCCAGACCGCCCTAAAGATGGGACATGGTCCGAGGCTGGTTTTGATAACCTCGTAGACGCTTGATCTCCTTGAAGGTCACGATCGTCTCTTTGAATCGCTGCTTTTGCAGTCTGAGGCTTTCGCCTGTCCAGCTATGATGTGAGCGTCTCGAGGGGATCTGCCGGCAAGCAAGTCATAGCTCACCAGGAGGCGGGCGGTGCTCGTAGCCTATAAGTCTCGAAGGGGCATCGTCAGGTTAACGCGACAGCGACTGGACCTGAGCATAAGCCAGGGTATGGAACCGACCCGACCTCGTCGCTATGCTCGCCACCGCTACCCGGCTGAAGTGATCAGCCATGCTGTCTGGCTGTACTTCCGCTTTCCCTTGAGCCTCCGGCTGGTGGAGGGGATGCTCGCAGCAAGAAGCATCGAGGTTAGCCATGAGACCATTTGGCAGCGGGCGCTGAAGTTCGGCCACAGCTTCGCCAACCAGATCCGACGACGTCTTCCGCCGTCCCGCTAACATCAACACCGCTGATCATCGCCGTGCCCGCGCTCGGGCCTTTCAGGTATGGACTGAGGTGACTGATGTCGCAAGTGCCGCCTGATCTGTCGTCTCAGGGAGGCGCTTTGCCTTCAGTTCGTTAAATTGACAGTGCCGCGTGATCTCCCCGCATCAACAAATCTATTGTCAAAGGGGAGCGTCCACATATGGCAGTGCCTACGCGACTACGGATGAACAGCACAGAAGACACCTATCCATCCGTAGTTGTTCCGGCAACCTGCTATCGCCTTCTGGCTTCTTCCTCCAAGATTGCTGCGGACACCTTCTCAGCAATCATGACTACTGGAATGTTCAAGTTGGCTCGAGGCGCTGTCGGCATGATCGACGCATCGACAACTCTCAGTCCTTCCATGCCAATCACACGAGCGCTTATAGGTTCAGTCACTGCTGAAGGGTCATTGGCGGAACCGAGCTTACAGGTTCCACAGACATGCCATTGTCCGAAAGCGTTGTCTCGTACGTAGTCGTTGAGAGCCTCACTATCGCCGAGCAAATGATCGACGGTCATGCCATTCGCCACAGCAACTTCCATGAACTTCTTTCGAGCGAATGGGATCGCATCGATAATGACAGCTGTTGGTGCGGTCAGAAGGAAGTTGCGCAATGTCTGTCTGCCAAGTGATTTGGCGAACCCCGAGTAACTCGATGGGGACGGATGAGAGAGGATCCCGGAGAGAGCATTTGTCATAAATACGCGTGCCATTAATTTGACGGCATTCGCAAGCCGTTCAATGTCCCGAGAGTCACCCAGGAAGTTCAATTCTGCTGTTGGAGGGTGCAGCGGATCACTGTTTGCCAGTTGAACGAATCCGCGCGCTTCTGCCTTGTTAACCCAAGAGATCATCGAGGCGAGCCTTACGCCCAGGGGGTGCCATGCGGATTTTGCAGCCATCATGGCAAACATATCGCCTGGGCCGCAACCCTCAACTCCAGAGGAATATCGAAGTCCGAGATGTATATGACGGCGGGTATGCTGCAGCCGGCAACCCTTTTCAATGTAACCTGTCAGCGAGATGCCTGGATGCTCTTGAAGGTTCTTGCCCACGCCATCCAGGACATGGATCGGCTCGATGCCGACCCGCTCAAGTTCCACTAGGGGACCGATACCGGAGCGCATAAGAACAGCAGGCGAGTGTAGAGCACCTGAGGATACGATCACCTCACGTGATTGAAGGTCTCGAAATCCTGACCCGTCTTGGACTCGAACTCCGACAACGCGACAGCCCTCGGTGATGAGAGTGGCGACTTGAGTATCAGACATTATCGACAGGTTCGCCCGTGCACGAACACTCATTGGCAAATAGGCCATCGCAGTTGATACTCGATGTTTGCCGCCGTTGTTCGACAGGGTCATGGGGAAATGACCGTCGCCAAATACACCGTTCTGGTCGCCGATGGACGGGAAACCGAGCTCCGTCAGGGCACGTTCTGTTGCCAATGACAATTCGGGCCACTTGCTTTGAGGAATACGATGGATCGGGATCGGTCCATCCTTCCCATGAAGTTCACCCTCATAGTCAAGGTCGGTTTCTAGCTTCTTGAAGAACGGGAGCACGCTCTCCCAATTCCAACCTGAGGCTCCAAGTGCCTCCCATTCATTGTAGTCGTCCGGAGTGCCACGGTTGGCGATCTGTCCATTGATACTGGAGCCACCTCCCATGATTCTCGGCTGCTCATATTTTCGCTTTGCTGGCGGCTGATGAACATTGTGTTGGAACGGCTTTGAGTTCACCAACAGGCCATCCCAATGGTTCCGAGGGTCAAAAGCCGCACGGCCCGGGTAGGTATCTAGAATTGCGTCCTCTTCCTCACCCGGTTTCAAATCTCTTCCGGCCTCGACAAGGAGTACCTTAAGACGTGGATTCTCCGAAAGGCGTCCGGCGAGCACACATCCCGCACTACCACCACCAACAATGATATAATCCCAGCTTGACACTCTTGAAACCCTCGGATCTCAGCTCGTAGTTACTCAGTTGACATATTCTTGGAAGGTGTTTGCCGCATATTGCGCGACCTCAGTGTCTTGCTCGACCGTACCAGAGCTCACACCAATGGCGCCGACAGTGCGCCCGTCCACGGAAAGTGGAACGCCTCCTCCAAGGGTAGTGAACCGCCCGCCATTGAGCGCTTGAGCTCCGTAGCCTGGCATTCCAGGCTGTGTCTTCGGGGCGACCTCATGCGTGGATGCGCGTAAGCCAGCTGCTGCGTAAGCCTTCGTCATGGCAATCTCGATCGAGAAGAATTTTGCGCCATCCATCCGGCAGAAAGCCACTAGGTGGCCTGCGTCATCAACTACGGCAATATTCTGGGGCACACCCATTTCCTCTGCCTTGTCGACTGCCCAACCGATGACCTTTTCGGCCAGCGCGTAGCTAAGAGTTTGCTTCGTTATCATCATTGCCTCCAAAGTATGGCCCTGCAGCGATCTGGTTAGCCTTTAACTGAACCCTTCGTCAGGCCAGACACAATCAGGCGGCCGAGAAGCATGAATACGATTAGGATTGGGACAACTCCCATGATTGCCGCGGCGGAGAGCGGCCCCCATTCTCGACCAAAGTAGCCAATGAAGTTGTAGATCGCGGGTTGAACAGGACGCAGCTCGGGAGCGTCCACCATCACAGTCGAGGCAACGAACTCGTTCCAAGAGCCGACGAACGCCATCACTCCCGCAGCTCCAAGGGCAGGAAGGATAAGCGGCAGAATGATCATCCTCAGAATCATGAAGTGTCCAGCTCCGTCTGCAACTGCAGCCTCGTCAAGTTCCCGCGGGATGCCTTCGATGGTGCCTTTGATGATCCAGATCGCCATCGGTAACTGGTGCGCGGTGTAGATCAAAGGCAGAGTGAAATACTGGTTAGTGAGGCCAAGGCGCAGGAAATAGATGTAGTTCGGGATCAAGAGAGCAGCCGCGCCGAGAGAAAGAGGAATGCTCGCCACGACCAACAGGAACAGAGGCCGCCGGCCCGGAAAATTAAAGCGGTCGAATGCGTATGCGGCGGGAACGCCGAGCAACAGCACCATCACGACGGTAATGGCGCTATATATCAGAGAGATTGCCAGCGAATAGCTGAAGCCGCTGTCGAAGACGCGCTGATAGTTCTCCATAGTCGGTGTGAAGTTGAAGAGCGTGGGAGGGAAGCGGAACAGATCCGCTTCGCTTTTCAAGGAAGTGAGTGTGCCCCAAAGCAGCGGAGCAGTATTCAAGATGATCAGGAATGTGAAAAATCCCCCGATCAGGATGCCATTCCAACGCGTAAGATTTCGACGATTGACCGTCTTTGTGCTGCGCATGAGATCAGACCTTCCACTTTGACAAGCGGACATATGCCAGTACGAGCAAGACGTTTCCGAGGAACATGATGAGAGCCAGGGACGTCGCTGAACCCAGATCATAATTCACGAAAGCACGGTCAAATACATCGATGGCGAGGATTCGTGTTGCAGAGCCAGGGCCGCCGCCAGTCAGGACCAAGGGACTTTCCACTGTATTGATGTTCGAGAGTGTCAGCACGATCACGATCAGCAGAAGCGGGGTTTTTAGGAGAGGCAATATGATAAGCCGGAAGATGTCCCATGGTCCTGCACCGTCGAGGGAGGCGGCCTCTTCATAGTCTTCGGGTATCGATTTCAGTCCAGCAAGGAGAATGATCAAAGCATATCCAAGACGCTTCCAAACCGAGACCGCTATTAGAAGGCCCATCGCCGAATTGGGATCGCTCAGAAGCTGCAGATCAGGAAGGCCGAACATTCTCAAGATCGACATGGCCATGCCGATGTCGCTGATAAAGACCCACTTGAAAAGCAGAGTGGCCACGACTGTCGATGTGATCCACGGGATGATCACAATCATCTGCACGATGGAACCGCGATTGGGGGGCAACCGATGAACCCACAGCGCAATGGCTAGTGAGATTGCTACAGTCAGCGCCACAGAGACAGCTGTATGGATAGCTGTTCGGCCAAAGGTGGCTGCCATTCCGGGATCGGAAAGCAGCTGAGTGTAGTTTCCAAGCCCTATGAACTCGCTGGCAGTACCATAGCGGATTCTGTGAAGGCTGAACCAAAAGCCATAGAACACAGGAGAGAATAGAACCAGCGCGAGCGCGGAGAATGCTGGAACTATGTAAAGTAGCCCCGTCGAGCGCGAAGTCATTGTTTACCTGGCTTCATTGAAAGGAATGATGGCCGAGATCTCGGCCACCAGATTTGGGTTAGGAGGCGGATCAACGGCCGTTTTGGCGATTGAAGTGCTCCTCTGCCTCTTTCAACGCAGCTTTGACATCTTTCCCGTCAACGATGATCTGCTGAGTGGCGCGGTTCAGGGCTTGCCTGTATCCGCCTACCGAGAAATCGATCGGAGTCAGCCAGCCTGCTTCTGCCGCTCCTCGAGCAGCTACCGCGAGATAGCCGTTGCCAGGTTGCGAAATGAAGTTCTCCAGCTCTTTCAGTGTGGACTTCTTTCCCGGGATTTGGCCCCCGACTGCCGTCCAGATCTTATCGCCTGGATCGGACATCATGAAATCCATGAACTTCGCCGCAGATGCCTTAACCTTGCTGCCGGACCAGATCCCGACCGACCAGCCGGCCATGACTGAGGGCGAGGGTTTTCCGGCCACAGCTCCAGGCCAAGACATGAGAGCGACCTTATCCTTGCCGAGTTTGCCCTGAAGCGTCGATACACGGACGGCAGACCCCTGTACCATAGCGATTCGGTCGGAGGCGAATTGCTCGAAGAGATCGTCTACCGTCCAGGTGGCTGCCTGCGACGGCGAGATTCCGTCTTTAACCATTCCCGTGAAGAACTGCATACCCTTCACCCCTGCGTCGGAAGCAAAGTTAGCTTTCCCCTCGGTCGTGAAGAGAGGCTCGCCGCTTGCGAGGATGTGTGGAATGACGGGATGTGGATCTGCTTGCTGCTCGCTATACGCGGCGGAGAAGCCGTAGCGGGTGACCTTGTTGCCACTGTCTTTGACGGTCAATTTCTGGGCAACCGCTTTTAGGTCGTCCCACGTCTTAATATCCTCAGGCTTAATTCCAGCGTTCGCGAAGAGATCGGGACGATACATTAGCGCGATGTAGTTCCGCGAAGCGAACAGCCCGTATTGCTTGCCCTGAACCGACGTGAGATTCCAATAGGCATCCTTGAAATCCGCTTTCTTCTCTTCCGACCATTTGTTGATAAAGAGTTCATTGAGATCCGCGAGCGAGCCTGACTGGATTGCGTCACCGAGAAAGTCGGTAACTACCCAAATAATGTCGGGTGCCGACCGGTTTCCGTGGGCGGCCAGGAACTTCGGTGTCATTTGATCCCAGACTTGCGGTTCAACGACGATGTCGATGTCGGGATTCGCGGACTCGAAATCCTTGATGATTTGCGCGAGCGCAACTTCACGCGGAGAGGTTCCTGCCGGGTTCAAGAACGTCCACATTCGGACTGTGTCTGCCATCACGACGGCAGGGGAAAGCAGAGTCACCGAGAGAGCTGCGCAGAGCGCCAAGCCAGTAGCCTTTATCTTCGACATTACATCCTCCCTTTTTATTAGTGGTTATTGTCGAGTCGCCAGATCGCGAAGTGCATCGTCTAACGATCTCGCAATGTGAGTGCGTACCGATGAGTCATAGGCGGCATAATCTTGGTTCCTCAGACCATCGATAATCGCCTTATGTTCTTGGCCCTCCTTTTCGACACGGCTACGCCACGTATCGAGACCACTTTGTACCAGCCCGCCAACGACCTTATGCTGCAGGCTGCGGTACATGGACGCGAGAATGGGATTCCCGGCAAACTCGATGATCGTTGTATGGAAGCTCCCATTCAGCTCAAGTTTCGTCGCATGATCCATGTGAGACGTATTCTTCAACTGAGCTTTCTGAAGCGCATCTAGGCGGTCCAGGGCATGGGGATCGAGCGTTCCCTCCTTAAGGCGCTTGATCACCTGCTCGCCAGCGCAAAGTTCCAGCGACTGGCGCACCTGCCAAACATTGCGAATTTGGTCAGCTGTTGGTATGCGGACGTGGAACCCACGACGTTGCACACTTTCAATGAAGCCTTCCGCAGCGAGTTGCATCAGAGCTTCCCGAACAGGTGTAATAGAGACGCCGAACCGCGCCGCGATCTGCTCTGGATACAGCCGCTCTCCTTCCTTGAACTCACCCCTGATAATCAGACCCGCGAGATGGCTGCGAACACTCTCGCCGAGAGTTTTGCCGAGAGCCCCGGACTCAAGAGAGAAGGCGCCTGCTGTCATTGTCCAACCGTCTGCCAATGGAGGGTATAGGTGTCGAGAAGATCTGGGTTTGGTTCTCCACCATGACCAGCTCGGTCGGATGCGACCAACATCCCGTCTCTGAGTTCAATTGGGGCCAGTGCGAGCTTGTCTCGAAGCGGGTTAATCAAGCGATTGACTTCGTACGTCACAAAGGCTTCGGCTGCCCTGCACGCATGAACCGACGCGGCAACTGCAACGCATGCTCCGACCCCATGAGGAGCTAGCTTTAGGCCGTGCTTGCGGCAGAGTGATCCAGTCGCAATTAGGCCAGAGACGCCACCAGCCCGGCCGATATTACACTGTAGGAAGTCGACTGCCTCAGCCCTGATGAGTGCTTGATACGCTTCCTGAGTAAATTCATTTTCGCCAGCTCCAATTGGAACGGGTGAGGCGGCGCGGACGGCTCGGAGCCCTTCAGGGTTGTCTGGATTGATAGGCTCTTCAAGCCAAGCGATATCGAAGCGATCGAGGTGCCTCGCCAACTCGATCGCACTGTCGACATCATAAGCACAATTTGCGTCCAGATAGAGCGGAGCGGTGCCTGCCGCGTCTCGTGCCGCCTCTATATGATCAAGGTCGACCTTCACGCCTCGCCCCACCTTGAGCTTGAAGGCTTTGTAGCCTTGGCGGATAAAGTCATTGACCTCGGCCACAGTTTCAACCGGCGTGTTCCGGAACGGGATTGGACTGACGTAGACGCTGACAGGGCCAGGCTCAGCGCCAAGGGTGGTCGCGAGCGGCTGCTTTCTTGACCGAGCCAGAAGATCCCATAGAGCGATATCAACTCCGCTCAACGCCTCCATAGCTGCCCCACGTGTGAGCCCCAAGGCGTAGAAATAGGCCCTCAGGTCAGTTGTCATGGCATCAGGGGCGCCAACAGATGCTCCGATCAAGGTCGGGGCAACGACTTCATTGATCAAGGCTGTTGCCTGAACAGGGTGCGGCAAGCCGAAACATTCTCCGTATCCGACGCTCCCATCATCGGCCTCAACGATGACCAAAGTACTGTACTGACCCTTACGCGGGATGCGCTGAAAATGTGCGGCAGGCGTCTTAAGCTGCGCTGGCACTTGGCCTTCGCCGCCGAAGATACTCGCAAATGTAGCCTCCAGAGGGATTGCCTTGACAGCCGTGATCTTCATTTGCATTCCTAATAAAAAATAATTTACAAAATATATGCATTCGATAAATATGCTCGTCAATAGCCAATCAGCGTGACTGCCATGGGAGCAGAAGAGGACATGACAGACATCTCCGTTCAGAGGCTCCGGAAGGCATACGGTGATATTGAAGTGATCCACGGCATTGATCTCACCATCGAGAGAGGAGAGTTCGTTGCTCTTGTCGGGCCTTCTGGCTGCGGAAAATCAACTCTGCTGAGAATGATTGCCGGGTTGGAGATCATTTCCGGCGGCGATCTTCTTATCGATGGCATTCGGATGAATGATGTTCCGCCGAAGGATCGCGATATCGCCATGGTTTTCCAGAGCTATGCCCTTTATCCTCACATGACGGTCGCGGAGAACATGGCGTTTTCGCTCCGGCTCAGGAAGGTCCCGAAGTCGGAGCAGGAGACCAAGGTTAAGGAAACGGCCCGCATCCTTGGTCTCGACCACCTTCTTGCCAGATATCCAAAAGAGCTATCCGGGGGACAGCGTCAGCGGGTGGCTATGGGAAGAGCCATTGTGAGGGATCCGAAGGTCTTCCTCTTTGACGAGCCTCTATCGAACCTTGATGCGAAGCTTCGTGTCCATACTCGCGGCGAGATCAAGGCCCTGCATCAGCGGCTGGACACAACAACCGTATACGTCACACACGATCAAATCGAAGCCATGACAATGGCTGATCGGATAGTGGTGATGAACGGCGGCCGCATTGAGCAAGTCGGCACACCGTTGGAGCTCTATGATCAACCTGCCAATGTTTTCGTTGCTGGATTCCTCGGATCACCTGCAATGAACTTCGTCCCAGGTAAGTATGAACAGAGTTCGGGTTTGTTCAGGATTCAGAATGGGCCCGCAATTAATCTCGGCATTAAGCGTTGGAATTTTGATGGCGACTCAATCCTGGGCATTCGTCCAGAAGAGTTTCGACTTAATGGAGAGCTTTCAGTTACCCTTGAACTCGTAGAGCCGACTGGTGCCGACACGCATATCGTCTTCCGTTGGGGTGACGTTCCGAGCACGGCCGTCTTTCATGATCGGGTCGTCGCCCAGCCAGGGCAGAAGATCTCGTTAGGACTGAGTGGCAATGTCCACCTTTTTGATCCGCGAACAACCAACCGTGTTTTTTAGGCTTTGTTGCATTAACTGGAGAGGGCGCGACGAACCCAGCCTGAGTGGATTGCTCAGGCGGTGAGGCCGAAGAGCTGGTTCACAAGACGGATCTCGCCTGTCACACCGGGTTGCGGCAGAGTGCAGTGGCCGTGGCGGATCATGCGCATGACCTCAAAGCCTCTCAGGGTTGCGGAGGCGGTTTTCATCCTCTGGAAGCCGCGGGTTGGCCGAATGATGCGCGTGAGCGCACCGTGATCCGCTTCGATGACATTGTTCCGCTATTTCGAGGTCCGGGGCTCGGCAGCTTTCGGCAGCAGCCCTTCGCTTTGTAAGCGTCGAATGGCCTTTGAATACGAGGCCAATCTATCGGTCGTGATTGAGAATGGGGGGATAGTCGCTCATCAGCTTGAGGGCTTGGCGCAAGAATCGATAAGCGGCTCGGGTGTTGCGACGATCAGAGAGCATGAAGTCAATGAGCTGGCCATGTTTGTCGACCGCTCGAAAGAGATACTTCCAGCGCCCTCCGACCCGCACGTAGGTCTCATCCACACGCCACGAACCGGACCGGAATCTCTGGTACTAGCGGACCCGCTTCTCGATCTCCGGCGCGTAGCGCTGAACCCATCGGTAGATCGTCGATGGGTCGACCTCGACCCCACGCTCCTGCATCATCTCCGCCAGATCACGATAGCTGATGCCGTACTTGCAGTACCAGCGGACGCATAGCAGGATGATCTCGGCTGGAAAGCGCCGGCGCTTGAACAGAGACAACAGAGCGGCTCCTCAGATGGCCGTCATCCCATAAAACGCCAAGGTTAATGCAACGGAGCCGGCAGAACGGCTAATGCCTCGTCGGGTGCTGGAGGCGGTACCTCCCCAGTGCCAGATGTCATCGTAAGACTACCGAACCGCCTGTCGCCCATAGATTAGCTCCAGCCGCCACACGGTAAAAGCGGCGCAATTGTTGTAGAGCAGCTGACATGGTAAAGTTAGTTTGGTTATTTCCCAGGTGTACTCAAGGTAGACTTTAAACCGGATTCGGGTCGTGTGACATCAGTGCCAGTCCAGCTCTTTCAAGGAGGTCCTCATGAGTACCGTCCACGGGCAGGTCGTGTGCAAAGAGAGCGGTCTTGGAGTCAAAGGTCTGGTCGTCGCTGCGCTCGACGTCCCGGGGCCCGAACTCACCACTACAGTCACTGTACTTTCCAAGACCCGGCGTCTCGCCTCCGGCTTCACGGGAGCCGACGGCACCTTCCTCCTCGCCTTCGACAAAACTGAGGGAGAGAGCGAGCCGATTAATCTCCTCGTCATCGTCTCAGGCCCAGAGGTAGCGGATCAGGAGACAGCCCCTCTCTTCGTCTCCCCCAAAGTCCGGCCACGCGCGGCGAACCACGAGAGTTACCTGATCCAAATTCCTGAGGAGCAGCTCAGGAAATCAGGAATAACTTCCCCAGGCATTAGAGAGGAAGACGCCAAACCCGTCGAGGTCACTAAGAGACGCATTATTGGCGCTGCCGAGGACAACGTGCAGATTAGCGAGGCGGAGACCAAAGCACGCGGTCTGAAGATCGAGCGCGCGGCGAGCATCGCCAAGCAGTTCAACGACGACTTCCTGCCCAAGATTGCGGAGCGGCTGAGCCGCGTCACCGGCACCCGTGCGGCGTCGGACACGTTCGTCAGGGATGGCGCGTCAGTTGAGGGAGCCTCGGCTACCGTCATGGCCAACGATCTTGGCAGCACTATCAATGACGGCGGCGACCGGGCGCCGGTCAAGGTTCGCTTCGCGCTCACCGAAGCGCAGCACGATGCAGTCGCCGCCGAGCTCAGCGGTGGTAAGATATCGCGCGAGGCCCTTAGGATCGTGCTCGGTAAGAGCATGCTAACAAGCGAGCTCGAATATACTGCTGAGAGTCCCCTTGCCGTGCTCACGCGGGACTTCTCGCCAAAAGAGCGCTCCGCCGCGGAGGCCCTTGGAATCAAGATCCAGCCACCGCCAGCTGAGACGCAGCAGCCCACGGTCCCGGGTACGACCGACGTGCTCGGTCCTAATGCGGAAGCGCTCGAGGAAGGTGACATTGATAAGTTCCTGGGGCGGCTTACGGTCAACATGACCTCGCCAGAGGAAGCCGTCCTCGCCGGGCTAGAGCCCAAGGCTACACAGGGCGATCTATCCAGCCGCATGCAAGGACTTGAATTTCGGCCTAGTCCTGCTGAGGACTGCGCCTTATACGACTTCAGTCACCTCCAGATCGCCTTCCGCCACGTCTGGCAGGAAGCGATCGACGAAGGCGTCCTGAGCCTTGCCGAGACGGCTTACGACCAGATCGTCAAGGCGGGTGGAGCGCCGAGTCCAACAACGCACCGCGATCCCATTCGGGCTTTGACCAAGGCGGGTGAGATCGTGTTCCGCGCCTCAGCCAGCGATGCCAGCTCGAGCGTCCCTACTGTCCTGGCAAAGGCCGCTGGAAATGCGCCACCTACTCCACCCGTGGGTAGAAGGCCGTTCCCGCCCGTTTGGGCAGGCCCAATCGACGGCGTGTTCGAAGGAACTAAGAACCCCACCGGTGAGCCCTCCGATGAGCTCCCCGACATCATCAACGAACTCAATCAGAGACTTAAGGAACCCTATTCCTTCACTACCTTCGCTGCCAATCGCCAGGAGCGGAGCATCAATTTCGGTTGCCTCGTCACCTACCGCCAGCGCTGGTGCCCGGTCGTCTATCAGGCCGGGCGCATCGCCAAGACGCTGACGCTCGCCCCTAAGGAGGTGCAGCGCTATACCAAGACTATTCGCCGTAAGACGAGGCGCGCGGAGAAAGAAGTCAAGAACCATCTCGTGATCCGCAAGGATGAGATGGCGCAGACTTCGCGCCTGGAGCAGGATATCGTCTCCAAGGCTCAGACCAAGACGCATTTCGAGATGAGCGCCGAGCAGTCGACGCCGGGAGGAACGGGCCCTACCTCCAAGATGTCGTTCGGCCGCGAAGCCAGTCAGAATAGCGACCAGGCCAAGAAAAGCTTCCGAGAATCAGTCATCAAGGCCGCGCAGGAGTTTAAGGACGAATACAACGTCGAGGTCACCACCGAAGAGTCGGACGAGTATGAGACGGTAGAGACGGGCGAACTCAGCAATCCCAATGATGAGCTCGCCGTCACCTTCATCTTCTACGAACTCCAGCGCCGCTACCGGATTAGCGAGCGCCTCCACCGGCTGACGCCCGTCGTTTTTGTCGCTCTGGAGATGCCAGCACCGCACGAGATCAATGAAAGCTGGATTATGTCGCACGACTGGATCCTGAGGCGCGTCCTTCTCGACGACAGCTTCGTTCCGGCGCTCGACTATCTCTGCAGTCGCATCGTTGGCGATCAGGTCGCGATCGAGGAGCTGAAGACCAACATCATCCAGCAGCGGCAGATCCTTGCCGAATTAAAGCAGCAGCTGAAGATCGTCCGCGAACGGACTGCCAGCTACCGCTCGATGCTAGAGAAATCGATGCTGGTGACCGCCGCGCGTCGCGCGGAAGGTGGTGGCGGAGGCGGAGGACTTTTCGGAAGCATCGTGCGCAGCATCCCGGGTATCGGCTCGGCGATCGAGCTTAGCGAGGATGCGATGGAAGCGGTCGGGGACTTCCTCAACCCCGACCAACCCAATGTCGGCGACAATCGCCTCGATACGCTTAAGGAAACCATCCAGCGGTCGATCGAGGAAGAACGCGACATGCTGATGCGCGTGGAGCGTGAAGTCACTGCACTCAACGCTCTCACCGAGAGTTATGCGAGGCTACTTGCTGATAACAAGAACCAACGTGCAATGGTGCTGAGGCTCCGCATCCATTTGAAGCAGAACATCACATATTACATGCAGCAGATCTGGAGTCATCAGCCGCCTGACCAGATGTTCCTTGAACTGCACGAGACGCCGGTCCCGAGATTCAAGGACGAGAGCCAATACAACTTCGGGGCGTTCGAGCCGGTCGAGGACGCGATGAACCCCTATGTTCATCGCAATGCAGGGCCAAACGAGCCGACCAAGATCTACGAAGCGACCGTCATCTCCAAATTTTCGCTTGCTGGAACGGAACCACTGGGGAAGGTCGCTCACCTCAACGAGGCGAAAGGCTACTTCGGCAATTATGCGATGTATGCACTCAGGGAATCCAATCCGCTCACCGAGTTCATGATGGAGCCTTATGTGCTCCGCGGATTCGAGGAGCTCACCGATCCCGACGACGTTGGTAATTGGACACTCGATGAGTTCGCCGAGTATGTGGTGCGCCTGAAAGAAGGACTGACCACGCTGGAGTTCAACAAGATCAAGGACCAGCTCGGGCGGCAGTATGCCCGACTCCTGAAGTCGCCGCTTCGAGACGGCGAGGAGATAATAGTTCCGACTGGCTCGCTATACATCGAGGCTCTCCCCGCCAGCACCTCGCTTCATGAGGGCCTTAAGCGGTTGCAGCGTTCGATGGAGGTTAAGCTCACTCAGGAGAACGTGCGCTCTGCGGCGCTAAGAAACTTGCTGCTCGCCCATCGCATCCTCAACGACGAACTCGACGATCCAGACATTGACAAGAAGGTGGTGATCACAGGGATCGCTGCAGGACCGACGGTACCGATTGACGATCCCAACTGAGGGCGGGTGATGGCCCGCCGGGTCGACGAAGCGTTCCGTGACCATTTGCACCAAGCACTCGCCACGGCCATGCGCACGGCCGAGCAGACCCAGCCATATCACGACCGTCTTAGGAAGTTCGTCAAGCGGAACACCACCGAGGAAGCGCTCGACGCAATGCTCAGCGTCTATTACGACGATCATGAGAAGCTCGAGCAGCAGGGCGGCAAGGACGCTGTCTACATCTCGGGCAGCACGTTCGAGTTGCTGGTCACCCAGCGGATCGAAGCTTCGCTCTTTTATGACCCGTGGTTACAGGAAGCGCTGAAGCTGCTCAATCGGCCCACTCTGGTGGCAGAGCGAGGCGATCGGTTCCGCGCGCGTTTCGATCGGCTTCAACGAGACAACAGCGTGCTCACCTCGAACATTCGCTTGAAGCTCACCGAGAAAATCAAGCTCAAGCGGCAGAGCCTCACCTTCTTTGAGATCCTAGTAGACCTCTATGCACTGAAGAACGGTCTCCCGCCCGAAGAGGAGCATCAGATGCTCGCCTTCCAGCCGGCGCTCAGCGAGCCGCTCAAGAAGGAATATGATACGAAGATTGGTGCCTTGTACTACGAGCTGATCGTCCGGAAGGATCCGGAGGGTGCCGAAAAGGCGCTCAATGAATTTGGCCGCTGGGCGAGCCAGGTGCAGGACGTCGCTCGTGCCTTCCAGATCCTCAAATGGAGCCGCGACACGGTCGTCAGGCTAAGCGCTCGCCCGCACTCGCTTCACGCTTGGCTATTCAACGAAATCTATTTGATCAGTATCCAGCGCGCGGTCATGACGGCGATCAATTGCGGCTATCATAAGGTCCAGACTAGCTTTCTTCGCCTTGAGGAGATTGACCTCCTCCTCCACCCGCTGATGACGTCTTACTATTTCAGCGACTACGCTGACCGCCTCTATCCGTTCGCCAATGACGGGGCGCGTGCCGGCGGCGTGAACTTCATTGGGCTTTCAGCCCTCCATATATACCTTTTGCTGTTCGCGGACAGTAGGGGCATCCGGTTGCTGTCGTCCAAAGAGCGCGACGGCGTCGCCGACCAGATCATTGCTGAGCCATCGATCCTGGACCGGACCATGTGGATTACTGGGAATCTTGCGGCAGCCGCGCGCTCCGTGAAGCGGGGCAAGATCGGCAGCTCCGCAAGTCTCGTCCTCGTCGAAGGACGAGGGCTGATTGTCAGCATTGAGGGCATTGAGCATCACCTTTTCCACGTTGACATGACAGTTGCAGGCAAATGGCTCGATCAGTATCTCGTTGATCAGCTACTGGAAGGGACGCAGCATCTCCTCGTCCTCATTCCTGCCTTCTTCGACTTGCTCCAGTATACGCACGTCTTCATCACCGGCGGGATCAGTGGGCTTATCGAGGAGCTCATCGAGGATCAGGTCGCCGAGCTCGCGGCAGACATTGTCTACAAATATACTGGCAATGAGAAGCTGCAGATGGCAGTCGGTGCTCTAGGCAATCCTTCTACCATCCTAGTTCCTTCACGTGGCCTTGCGCGCATGGTTGGGAAGGCTGGAACAAGAAGCGTTCGTAAGGTGCAGGCGGCTTGGAAGACGCGTCAGGGGCTCATTCCGCACGCGAAGGTCATCCCAAAGAAGAAAGTGCCGAAGGTCAGGTCTGGTCGTGGGCCGCATGTACCTAAGGCGCAGAAGCCCAAGAAGTTCACTGCCGAGCAAGAGAAGCAGATCCTCGCCCATGAGGTTGAGCTGAAGAAACTAAGCAAGCGGAAGGTCCGGCTCGGAAACCGGAAAGGCAAGAGTTTCGACAGGCTCAGTGGCGTCGAAGCTGTCAAGAAGCTCTTTCGCGACAAGATTTCCGAGATCCCTCGAATCGCGCAGCACTGGCCCAAGAACCTTCAGAAGCAGTATGTCGATGAGATCAAGACCGCGATCAAGAACGGCCTTCAGCACAATCCAAAGCTATGGAATGAGGTCAAGAAGAAGCTCGACAAAAACATCCTCGATCAAGACGTGCTCAATTTGCTGCCGCACGCGTTGAGGAAGGAAATCAAGGGCATCGTCAAGAAGAGGTGGGACGATATCCGCAAGGCCTTTTGGAAGAGCGTCCGGAGCGACAATGCGCTAGTGAAGGAGCTCAAGGAACTTGGGATTAGGTTCGAGGGCACGTCCGCAGGTTCTGCCCCGGACTTGACCCTCGCGGGCGTCAAAATGAAGTGCAGCCTTGACCATGTGAAGCGCAAGGTCGAAAACCCGCTAGAAGCGTTTAGCGCCGACAATTTGCGGATCCTCACCGGACGCGACAACAGCGTGCTTAAGGAAGGGATCGTCCGCAACATTCGCAAGACGACAGACCTAGATCTCGACGCCTATTCCGCAAACACGATGTGGGGAAAGGACAAGGTCCCCAAGGAATATAAAAAGGGCCTTGCGGACGTCCTCAACGACGCGCCGGAGGAAGGTGACATCTGGCGCAGCTTCGAGGATCCCGATCCTCCGCCCCCGCTGATGCCTCCGACTCCGCCAAAGCCCTAAGCACCGCACACGAGAGAAATATCTTCGCTCTTGTCATCATCACATTTCCCTAATCCCTAAAAGCGCGCGCCGTTCAGCGCAAACACGCTTTGTCAGCTCATGGGGCAGTGGTGTTGATTTGCACTTCATGATGGGACCGGTCGATTTGGAAGCCGATTTGTGCACTTCATGTGAGACTGACGCCGTTCTCAGTGTCACATGAAGTGCCACCCGTCATGAGAAGGCAGCCTCCTTATCGACAGCCGGCCGCCACGCCTCAATGGCCTCGTCGGTGATCCGCTCTGCTCGGGTCCGAACCGCCTCGATCGCAAGCTCGTTCAATGTGGAGAAGACCTGGGCCGTGAGCTTGCACCAAGGCGCGTGGTGATCCTCGGCAACCTCGCGGCTCACAAGAATGAAAGGGCCGCCCAATGCCTGAAGAGGCAAGGAGCTTAGTTATTGTCCCTGCCACCTTACAGGCCGGACTTGAACCCGATTAAACAGGCCTTTGCCAAGATCAAGGCGTACCTGTGCAAAGCCGAAGCCCGAACTGTCGATGCGCTCTGGCGAGCGCGCGGTGACATCTGCAACTTGTTCGAGCCAGAAGAACGCTGGAACCATCTCAGGGCCGCAGGATATGCGTCCGTATAAGCGTCCGATGCTCTAGCCTGCTTCTTGGGCGTCTCGATCAACTTGAAGGATGGAACCTCGGTGTCATTCCATTCCGCCATCACGTGGCCGCAACACTCACAATCAGCGGAATCCTTGTCCCGTGTGGGGAGGCGGTGAAGAGTCACCGTGTACACTGCCCCGCAACTCGGGCAGGTTTAGTTGTCTCCCGGGGCGGAGTGCCATGTCTTGACCATGTGTAATCCTATGCGGCGTGAAGGGCGCGTTCGACGGCTTGGGGCTCCTTCGAGATGACGAGGAGAAGCACCCGGGCGGAGGTGTCCGGTTTGCCCTTGCCCTGTTCCCAATCGCGAAGGGTGCCAAGCGGGAAGCCGTACCGGGCTGAGAATTCAGCCTGCGTCATGCGTAGGCCCTGGCGGATGGCCTTCACGTCAATTTCTGCGGGTACGTGGACCTTGTAGGTGGACGGATCGGCCTCACCGCGAGCAATGGCCCGGGCTTCTTCCGCTGCCTGAAGGAGACGTTTTCCAAGGGATGCCATAGCTACCAGCTCTCAGTTTCGCATGTTCTCAAGAAGTCATCGCCGCGCCTTTGTGGTGCGCAGCTTCTTGCGGACGCCTTCCCTGTACTCGTCCGCAAGGGTGCCAAGGATCTGGCGAAGGGCGTTCCTGTCTGCTTGGCTGATGTCGGCCCGCTGGCCTTTATCCACCAACGCGAGGAGGAACACGGGCACGTCTTCAGCGGCGTAATAGGTGATGACCCTATAGGCCCCAGACTTGCCTTTGCCCTTGCCTCCGAACCGGACCTTACGCGCCCCACCCGTCCCGGGGATGATGTCCCCTATCTGCGGATTGGCGGCGATGGTCGCGACCATGTCGGCAAGCTCACCATCCTCCAAGCCTGCGGCCTTGGCGTCTGCAAGGAAGGTCGGGGTCTGGATGACGGTTTGCATGGTCATAACGGTACTGGTAGCCAGTAGTTCCGTCAAGGGTGGGATAATGGCAGCCAGTAGTTTCTTGAGTCCCTAAAAGGGGCGATGCCCTCTAGGCGACTTGGAAGGCTCGGCGGGCTCGTTCCCAGATCTCGTCCAACTCGTCCTGAAGGGAATTGATCTGCCCTTCCACTTCCTCGAAGGAAGCGCACTCCGGAGTGATGAGCAGACGTCCGTCCTCGGCCCGGGTATAGCGCATGAGGGCAATCCTGACGGATGCCGGGTTGTCCGGTGTTTCCGGCTGGATGTCCAACTCAAAGGCTCCGAATACGTGAGTGAGCTCGTCTCCATTTTGGATTGGACAGGTTATAGGGCGCAGCCGCCTGGATCTTCCTCCAGTCGAGATTGATCGCGAGAACTTTCTTAAGGAGCTATTGGCGCGACGTTTGGAGGAGCACTTCTTCTGGAACTGGAAGCTGCACGCTATTGTAGCCAGTCGACGTGATGCGAGCGATTTAGAGGGCTTTCTTCGACCATTTTCTGCCTCGAGATGGAAGACGAACTTGCGAATCCATCCGCAGTCCAAATGCTCTACCGTATCGGTGCGCGACAGAATGAGGGACTTCCAATCGAGGAGGTTCATCCGTGGGTTGGGACTGGTCGATACTCAAGCAGAACACTTCCTCCCCACTGGCACGGCTCTCTAGCTGGGTTGAGGGGCTCAGTCGAAATATTGAGGACCTCAGACCATCAGCCAAAGAAAGGCAGGTGCGTTAGAACGCTAGCAAGCTCTAATGCATTTTGGAGTTTCCCCGATGGGTCGACGTCCCATCGAGATCCCTCGCGTTCTGAGCGTCTTGCCTTGACGGTTGGTGCTATCGCTTTCCTCGAACGTCTTCATCCTGACTGCAAGGATATAGACCTGCCACTGCGGCTGATCGATTGGCTTAAAGAACCAAGCGAAGCCGCAGAAACGGCAATGGCAAGGTACCTCCGCACTTGGCTCGGCAAATTGTTCCGTCACCAGCAGCCGGAGCGGGACGGAGCGGCCGCAGTACCCTCATAGATAGAAGCGTCGGCCTTCCTGGGATGCGGGTAATCACGGACCTCTTGAGGATCGCAGGTCTCGACTAGGACAACGAGCTCTTTACCCTCTTCAGCTACATATAGTGCAGGCTGAGTAGCGTACCAAGCCTTCAAAGAGAACCCCGTCCGCCTCTCTCCCGTGCGGGGTTTTCTCTATGCAGCCTCCTTAATGAGATTGCGATGGTGCAACTGCAGCCGGGAGAGCATGCCACGGATATGAGCTCGAACCCGAGCCGCCTGGGCTTCTTTGATCAAAGCTATGCCATTGTTTGAAGCAGTCATCATCCTTGAACCCGTTGCCAAACAGCTTCAACAACGGTGCTGCCCAGCTTGGGTTCCCAAGAATATTGGCCTTTATTTCAGTAGTTTGTAACCTTTTGTTAACCATATTTGGTTGAGCATGCTTGGGCCGATTCCGGTCATGCGGGGCGGATCAGCGGCTCCTACGAGGCAGGCGAAGCGCGGATGTACCGCTTCGCCTGCCCTAAGCTCTTCAAGCGCACTCGCGCCGTTCTCGGTGGATTGGGACAAATGTCAGCTTTCCCAGGGATCAAAGCCAAACTCAGTGATATTGATCCGTCGGAGCGCTGACGCCTCCTGCTTCTTCCATATGCGTGCAGCATCGAGCAGGCCGAACTTAGCCAGGAACTCTAGCGGCATACGTTCCCAGCCCGAAATGTTCAGCCCGAGCACCCGGTACGTGTCGAAGGCCAGCGGGCGCCGCCCATCAGGGAGAAACTGACGGCACTTCTTCATGCGATTTAAGCGATGCACCTCGTGCGCAGACAAGCAGATGACTGCGGCGGTGCCTTCCGGGATATCGAATTTGGGTACTACAGCTTGGTGGTTGGCCGTCCGGAGCTCATCAATCACGCGGCGGCTCTGTTCCAGCTGCTGCTTGAGCGCAGCATTCTCTGCTTCAAGGGCTTCTGTCCGTGTAGCCCCTGCCTTCAGCTTTTCGCGATAGATCCGCTGCCGCTCGGTATTTGTCAGGGCCATAAGCTCTCCCGGAAAACTCAAATCAAAATCCCCGTAAGGAGAGTCTGACCGGAAGCAGTGATGAGGGGAAGAGCCTGTTCGCAATAGCCCACGACAACGATGCTTAACCTGTGGGCCCAATAACGCAGTTGTGCCGCACGTCTGCAATATTCGTTACTAACGCGCCTTGAAAGGCGCTGGGCCCAATACCTCAGTTTTGGAGCTGGTGCGTTAAATCCGTTACTAACGCACGGCCAAAGCAGTTGGGCCCAATACCGCAAATCTGATGCAGAAGGTGGCGAACATCGTGGCTGCTGAGGGTCGCTCGCGCGGGCGAGAGTGCTAAGGCCTGCCATCTGGACCAAGCGGCGGGCCCAATACCCCAGTTTTGCCGCAAGGCCCTCACACGGACAGGCTGCGTATTGGTGGCGAGGTGATGAGACGGCCGGCCCATCTTCGTCTCTGTCCGGTTACGCACTCGGCAGCGTTAGTAACGGCGGGCCGGGGGAGCCCAGCCAAATTCAGGGCGGACCAGATCTAAGCCTTCCAGGCGTGGCCATAGGCTAATTACCGTGCTCCCCAATTGGATGCGTCGCAAATTTGGAATTGGCATACGAAGACGGTCGAGATCCCGTTATACGCTCAGGCAGCGAGCAGACCGAACTGTTCTGCTAATGATGGCTGCGGGTGACAGGCATACTTTGCCTGTCCTTTGCGCATCATGTGAACCATCTCGACCCCACCTAGGATCACTCGGGCGGATACCATCGACTTAAACCCGAGCATTGGTCGAACCCGGCGCTTGACGGCCCGATGGTCCTGCTCGATGCGATTGTTCAAATAGGCACTTTGCCGGATCCGGATTGGCTTCAACTGACGTCTTGACCGATCCTGGAGCCGGTATTCCATATCGCATGACAGGATTGCTTCACGATTGGTCTGACTACCATCGATAACGATCCGCTCGGGTCGGCCATGCCGCCTGAGCGCCTTGTGCAGGAACCGCTTGGCGGCTGTGAGATTGCGCCGTTCGCTGAACCAGAACTCGACGGTATCGCCGTTGCTGTCGATCGCACGATAGAGATACCGCCACTGGCCACGGACTTTGATGTAGGTTTCGTCAATGTGCCATTTCCTGCTGGCGGGACGTTTGCGCCGATTGAACCGCTCTAACAGCTTGGGAGAGTAACAAACGACCCAGCGATGCACTGTGGCATGGTCAACGGAGACGCCGCGCTCAGCCATCATCTCTTCCAAATTCCGTAGGCTGAGGTTGTAAGCTAAATACCACCGCACGCAGAGCAGGATCACCGATCGATCAAAATGCCTGCCCTTGAACATGCTACCCTCTTCCCTGAAGCCCGAGAAGCTGTAGCTGAAACTCTGAAACAAACCGTTTGCGACACATCCCCTGAGCTACACGGCGCAGGTACCCTATTTCTTAAAAGGCTAAGCACGGCAAGAACTTACGTAGGTTAGTCTCCAAGTTTCGCGCGGTTGGCCCCAAGATTGGGAGATTTCCAGCTCTAGTCTGTCATCAGCACCGGCACACAACGTTGGTACACAATGGGCGAGAGCGAAATCTAACTCATTGTAACACTTTTCCTTTGGCCAATGCCGAAGGAAGCGGCACTGCCAATCTGCGGTCTAACACGAGGGTTTTTGCTCATTGCGATGACCCCACGATCTTGAAGCACCCGGAAATGTTCTCCGGGTGCGAGTGGCTAGTGACCGGGCCTGCAGTAAGGCCTCAGCTCATACGACGTCTCACGACCGCTCGGACCGAAGTTGAATGGATTTCGGCTCTAAGAACTCTGCCAGGCCGAACGAGCCATTTTCTCGCCCATGACCGGACTGCTTAAATCCTCCGAATGGAGCAGCAGGATTGAAGGGAGCCCCGTTAATATCGATCTGCCCCGCGCGGATCCGACCTGCAACCTGTCGCGCGCGGGCCTCGTCTCCGGACCAGACCGCGGCGGCAAGCCCATACTGAGTTCCGTTCGCTAAGCGGACGGCCTCTTCCTCATCACGATAGGTCTGAATGACCAGTACGGGCCCGAAGATCTCCTCTTGGGCAACAGGGCTATCCGAAGCGACCCGACCAAGAACTGTTGGTCTGACGAAGAAACCGCCCTGCATGTTATCGACAGGGTCCGAGCCGCCAGCAATAAGATCGGCACCAGTGTCCAATCCCTTGCGTATCATTCCGACGACACGCTCCTGCTGGCGGGCAGAGACGAGCGGGCCGACCCGAGTCGCGGGGTCGAGCGGATTGCCGAGCGTAAAGCCGGCACACGCTTCAGCGGCGATAGCCCTCGCTTGCTCGTACTTGTCTTCCGGCACTAGGAGACGCGTGAGGGCGGAACAGGTCTGCCCGGAATTCAAGAAGCAAGATGCAATGGTCCCGCGGACAGCCTGGGTCAGGTCAGCGTCGTCGAGCACCACGGACGGCGACTTGCCGCCAAGCTCTAGCGAAACACGCTTAACAGTGTCAGCCGCAACAGCTGCAACGCGCTTGCCTGCATTCGTCGAGCCGGTGAATGATATCATGTCCACGCGGGGTGAGGCAGCAAGCGCCTCGCCAATGGTAGCTCCCTCGCCACAGACAAGATTGAAGGTTCCTGCTGGCACACCTGCTTCCGCCACGACCTCAGCGAGGATAAACGCGCTGATTGGAGCTACTTCGGAGGGTTTTAGGACAACTGTGCAGCCCGCGGCGAGCGCCGCAGCCACCTTTGCAGTCACCTGATGCAAGGGATAGTTCCAGGGTGTGATGCACCCCACGACGCCAACCGGCTCATGCACGACAAGGGAGTGACCGATGCGCTCCTCTCTCGGCAAGTCCATCGCCAAATCGGCATAGGCCTCCCACGCCAGAATCGGGCTGCCCACCTGGATGCGGTTCGAAAGCTTCAATGGCATGCCCACTTCCATTGCTACAGATCTCGCAATTTCGTCTGAGCGGGCCTTGAGTCCCTGCGCGATGCGGCGCAGTGCAGTGGCACGTTCTGCTGGTGGAAGCTGAGACCATACAGGAAACGCACGGTTGGCGCTGTCGACCGCCGCTTCGAGGTCAGCTCGAGACGCTGCGGATATCCGAGCTATAACTGTCCCGGTCGCTGCTTCAGTGATATCGAAGTGATCGGCCCCTGTTGCTGGAATCCACTGACCATCGATGAAAACGCGATCATAGTGCTTCATGCTGTCTCCAGAATTTTCTGATCGTAGGCCAGGATGGCCCGATCTTCGTCCCCAGCAACAAGCGCCGTCGTCAAGAGACGCTTGAAGTAGAGACCAACCGGCGTCTCGGCCGCCATGCCGATGCCGCCATGCATCTGTACGGCCTCCTGGGAAATTTTCCAGGCTGCCTTGACCACCGTGTAGTGTGCGGTGCAAATCGCCCGATGCCGCTCGGGGGCGGTGGCCGTGTCCAGGACGGCGGCTGCCCATTCTGTGACGGTTTCGGCCTGTGCCAGCTCTATGTCCAGGTCCACGAAACGATGCCTGAGAGCCTGATTGCTCGAAAGTGGGCGGTCAAATTGCTTGCGCACCTTCAGATAGGATCCTGTCATTTCGACCAACCGACGCATAGCACCGACCGCATCCGCACAAAGGGCGGCGATCCATGCATCCTGCATCCACGCAAGGAGGTCCTCCGCTTGGCGGCCGCATGCCAGAAGTGCGTCGCCATCGAGCGTGATGTCCTTGAAACAAAGGTCTGCACACGGTGTCAGATCGACCGCAGCGTATCGGCGTATCACGGAGCCGTGCGTACTGACGTCGACGGCGAAGAGAGCCAGCTCCTTCTCCAACATAGCTGGGACAAGGACAAGCTGGGCCTCGGCACCAAACGGAACCATCCGTTTCCGTCCGTTAAGACGATACCCATCTCCTTCCTTGACCGCATGAGCATGGGGGGTAAAGATCATCGGGTACGTATCGTCCTCATGGAAGGCAATCGTCGCAATGCTCTCGCCGGCGGCAAGCTTGTGCCGGTGGCGCGCCAGTGCCTCGCAGGAATCTAGCCGCGAAAGGGCCCGTGTCGCGACCGCCGACGACCAGACGAAGGGAGAAACGACGCCAGCCCAGCCGATCCGCTCTGCGATGGTCATCATCGCAAGGCCATGACCCATGCCCCCCTCCTCCGGAGGCAATGCCGCCGCTGGCACGCCGAGATCGGCCGAAGCCTGCCACAGCTCTCGCCAGTTCGAGACGGACGTGTCCGCTTCGTCGAAGAAACGGCCCAGCATATCATGCAGTAGGGATCGCTCTTCTGTCGGCACAAACGCGAACCCGTCGCCGAAGTCGTTCATGCTGTTCTCCATCACCCCAGCAAATGTTTTGCGGCAATCTCTCTCTGGATCTCGTTCGACCCGGCGTAGATTGTGGTCTTCCGCAGGTTGCAATAGCGCGGGCTCACGTGGGCGAATTCCGGATCCTCCACCGTCTCGTTGCGAAATTCACTGGATGCGGTCGGCATTGCGAATGATCCGAGTGCCCGCACCTGTAGTTCAGCGATATCCTGTTGCAGGTGCGAGCTCAGAATCTTCAGGTAAGGCGGATGCAGCTCACTGGTCTCTCCGCGCTCAGCCGCGCGCAGAAAGCGCAGGTTTGTCATATCGAGCGCAGCAAGCCTCATCTCAAGCGACGCGAGTCGAGCGCGAAAGGCCGGGTCGGAAATAACAGGTCCCCCGTTGCGTCGAACGCCCTGTGCGAGGCGCTTGAGGCGGCCGATCTCACGCTTGCAGAAGCCCATGCCACCGAAGTTCAAGCGCTCATGTACGAGGAGGTACTTAGCATAGGTCCATCCCCTTCCCTCTTCGCCCACCAGGTTCTGAATTGGCACGCGGACATTCTCAAACCAGACCTCGTTGATTTCATGCCTGCCATCGAAGGTGATGATGGGGCGAATAGTGATGCCTGGAGACTTGAGATCGATAAGAAGAAAGCTGATGCCGTCCTGCTTGCGTGCTTCTGTCGAAGTGCGCACGAGACAGAATATCCAATCCGCTTCGTGCGCCTCGGTCGTCCAGGTCTTCTGGCCGTCGACAATATAGAAGTCGCCGTCCCGGCGCGCGCGTGTGCGCAGCGAGGCAAGATCGGATCCAGCACCAGGCTCGGAATAACCTTGGCACCACCAGTCATCTAGCCTCGCGATGCGCGGCAGGAAGTGCTCCCTCTGCCAATGACTGCCGAACTCCATAATCACGGGCGCGACCATCTTTAGGCCAAAGGGTACAATCTCTGGCGCACCCGCCACGGCGCATTCGTCTTCGAACAAGTAGCGCTGGATGGGGGTGAATCCCGGCCCGCTGTGCTTGCGCGGCCATGTATATCCGCCCCATCCTCTTCGATGGAGAATCCTCGCCCAAGCTATAGTGTCCTCACGTCGGGCGAGTTCCCCGGATAGGATCCACCCGCTAATATCGTCGGGTAGCTCGCTGGCCAGGAACGCACGAACCTCTTCACGGAAGGCCAGTTCCTTTTCTGTCAGCAATGCGGACATTGGTAGTCACTTCCCAGAAAAACGTGGTGGCCGCCTCTCGACGAAGTGAGCAACTCCCTCGCGGAAATCCTCACTGCGAATGCTCAGAGCCATCTCGTGATTGGCGTAGGTGACCGCCTCCGCGAGCGTCTGGAAGGGAACCTCGTAGAGTTGTCGCTTGATCACGGCCATGGCTCTAGGCGATACGTAATCTACGAGATCGCGCACATATGCCATCGTATTCTCGAGTAGGGTATCCGCCGGGTAAACCCTGTTGACGAGGCCCATCCGCATAGCTTCGTCACTAGTGACCTTGCGTGCTGATAGCAGGAGGTCAAGTGCATTGGCGTGCCCTACGATTAGCGGCAGCATCCAGCTCAACCCATGCTCTGTCAATCGGCTTCCAAGTTTGACCCTCGATCAGCATCCAATTCTGACCCTGCGAGCATAAATGCAGTGCCGCCTTTCTGCGGCTTCATCAGATCCGGTTCTTGAAGCGCCAGCTCTCGTTGCCGGTCTCGACGATCTCGCAGTGGTGGGTCAGCCGGTCGAGCAAGGCCGTGGTCATCTTCGCGTCACCAAAAACGCTCGGCCATTCCCCAAAAGCCAGGTTGGTTGTGACGATCACAGAGGTCTGCTCGTACAGCCGACTGATCAGATGGAACAGAAGCTGGCCACCCGATTGGGCAAACGGCAGGTAGCCGAGTTCGTCCAGCACAACGAAGTCCATGCGCGAGAGATAGTCCCCCATCCGACCCTGCCGGCCTGCACGGGTCTCAGCCTCCAGCCGGTTGACCAGGTCAACCACGTTGTAGAACCGCCCGCGGGATCCAGCGCGAATGCACGCTCGTGCAATCCCTATCGCCAGATGGGTCTTGCCTGTGCCGGTGCCGCCCACCAGGACGACGTTGCGCTCCTGGGTCAGGAACTCCCCACCGGCCAGATCCCGCACGAGGCCTTCGTTGATCGGCGTGCCGGAGAAGACAAAGTCCTCAAGGTCCTTGGCCAGGGGCAGTTTGGCAATCGTCATCTGGTACTTGATCGAGCGCGCCTGCTTCTCGGCGATCTCGGCAGACAGAAGATCGCCCACCACCCGCTGCGGTTCGTGACTGCGCTTGACGGCCGTCGTGATGATCTCGTCATAGGCCGACCTCATGCCATAGAGCTTGAGGTTGCCCATCGCCGTAAGGATCTCAGTCCGTTCCATCATACAGCCCTCCTGATGCTGTCGTAGCGGGCACAATCGGCCTGCGGCTCATGCCGGAGCCGCAACGCCTGTGGGGTCGTGATCGTCAGTGGCGGGGCAGGCTCGCGGTGCCGGGCGAGAATGTTGAGGATCACGTCAGCGGACCAGACGCCTTCACTTAGCGCCTCGGCACAGGCAGCCTCAACCGCCGGCAGTCCATCGCTCAGCACCGCTGCCAGGATGCTGACCATCTGGCGGTCGCCATCATGTTGGCCGGCAAGCTTGCGCCGGACACGCTCAAGGGCGGCGGGCAGAACCCAGTCCTTGAACGGAGCCCCATTGCGCAGAGCTCCCGGCTTGCGGGCCAGGACCGGCACGTAATGCCAGGGATCGAAGATCGTCTGATCGCGGCCGAAGCAGCGGACATGCTCCGCGACGATCCGGCCGTCCTGGCGGCATTCAATCCGGTCGGCATAGGCCCGGATCTCCACCGGGCGCCCGACTGCGCTGGCGGCCACCGAGTACTTGTTGGAGTCGAAACGAACCAGAGAGGTTCGGGAGACAGACGCGGGAATGGCGTGAAAGCCATCGAACGGTCCGGGATAGGGCACCAGGCTGGCCCGTTCCGCCTCAAAGACTTGCCAGATCGTCCGCTCGCGGTGCTCGGGATGAGCATGCGCTTTGGCATAGGCAATACACTGATCAAGCAACCAGGCATTCAGCTCGTCATAGCTCTTCACCCGCAGCCGCGGGGTGAAGAAGCGCTCACGTACAAGCCCGACCTGGTTCTCGACCTGGCCCTTCTCCCAGCCGGAGGCCGGCGTGCAGGCGACCGGCTCGACCAGGTAATGCCCGCACATCTGGAGGAAGCGACGGTTATAGGCACGCTCCTTGCCCGCAAAGATGGCGTCCACCGCCGTCTTCATGTTGTCGTAGATGCCGCGCCGGCAGGTGCCCTTGAAGAACGCGAAGGCGCGATCATGAGCGTCGAACACCATCTCCTGGCTCTCACGCGGATAGGCTCGCACGAACATCATGCGCGAGTGGCAGAGCCGGACATGGGCGACTTTGACGGTCACCGGCATGCCGTTGAGCAGGATGACCTCATGGCTCCAGTCGAACTGATAGGCTTCGCCCGGCGCAAAGCTCAGGGGCACGAAGACGGCGGTCGCAGAGGTGGACTGCTCCCGACGCCAGCTCCTGGCATAGCGGCGTACGGCGTCATAGCCGCCCTCGTAGCCAAGACCCCGCAGCTCCTCGAACAATCGGATCAGGGTCAGACGTTCCCGAGCGGGCTTGGCGTCGTTAAGCGCCAGCAGTCGATCCAAGTCCTCCCTCCAGGGGCCGATCCGCGGCAGAGGCTGGCGTTCGCGCTCGTAGCGGAACTCGGTGGCTCCCGAGCGCAGCACCTTGCGGACGGTGTTGCGCGCGATGTGGAGCTCGCGGGCGATCTGCTTGATCGTCTTGCCGCGCACGAAGAACTCGCGCCGGATCCGTGCAATCGTGTCCACGCCCTTTATCCCCTGCCACCTATCCTGATCCAGGACAGGCAGTGTGCTCGCATGACAGCCGCAGGGGTCAAATTTGGACGCCGATCCCCCGTCTCAGAGGGTCAACATTGCACGCCGAAACACATGCTGGGCAATTCCTGAGTAAATGAGACATGTCAAACTAATTGAGACAACCGCTCGACGGATGGGTGGGTCGCAAAAATGCAGCTGTGCTGAGCTCCAAGGTGCTCCCTTATCGAAAGCCGGAGTTCGGAGTGGTCATCAAAGTCCAAACCGGACTTCGGTCGGATCGCCCGCTCAGCACTTACATCGTCATGGCACCAGCCTTTGATCTCCCAAGCTGCTTCCTAATTTTGGATGTCAGATCTCGGTCCGTACTCAGTCGATCACTTCGGCACCTTGCTCTGCCTGCCCCGGCAGCAGGATCTCCGATAGCACGCCCTGTCGCACCGGACGCGCTAGTCAAGGAATTCGGTAGCAGCGTTCCGGCATCGCAGTGTTGGTCTACACCGCCCGGCGCACCGGGTGGGATTTTGGATCGCGCTCCAGAATCTCCCTCGATCCTTCCGGGAAATACACAACGATCCGCAGGTGCCGGTATTCGTCGATGGTCATGACTTCATGTTGGAACTTCAGAACATCGTTCTCAGAAGCGAGGGAAGACAGCCCCCGAGATGGCGAATGATCCTGAGCCCCGTTCCACCAGTGTCGGAAATCGGGCGAGAGCTTCTTCAAATCGTCTATGAGCTGGAGCATCGCTGAGTCGTCAGGAACGAGAGCGAGGTCGCGCCGAAGGCTCGCAACGAGGCGTGGGGCATCGCTTCCCCACGTTGGAAGGCGACAGCGCAGATGCGGATCCGCAAACACCATCCGAAGCATGTTCCGGTCTGCCGGCTCCTTTCGCGAAAAGCCGAACAGCCGATCTGCAGCCGGATTCCAAGCAATGATATCCCACCGTAGATTCAAGACATACGCCGGTCGAGCTTCCAACTCATCCATAAGCTGCTGTACAAGCGGCGAGACGACCGGCCAATGGTACGGCTCGGCCGGCGGCGGCCGACGATGCGCTAGAAGGAATAGATGACAGCATTCGGCATCGTCGAGCTTGAGCACCTTGGCCAGCCTCAGAAGAAAGTCCTCAGAAACGCCAATCTCGCGCCCCTGCTCAAGCCACGTGTACCAGGTGATGCCGACACCGGCGAGTGTGGCAACCTCCTCGCGGCGCAGCCCAGGAGTGCGGCGGCGGCGGCCGCTCGGCAGGCCGACGTCGGCGGGTGTCAATCGCTGTCGATGGTGCCGTAGGAAATCCGAGAGTTCTTTCCGTGTGCGCTCAAGAGATCTAGCCAGCATATCGTATTGTCCCGAGTAACAGCATAAACTGCCAAATTGTAACAGATTAAATCTATCTCGAGAATGCCGCCAGACTTTCAGGAGGCAGCATGTCACTCGAATGCGATCAAAGTTCCCTTGGTTTTCGGGAGGTCCCGGCGGAGACCATCCCAGCTGAACGTCGGCGAAAGGCCGGGCCCGTGGAATGGGGCGGGCTGGCCGTGCTTGCGCTGCCGACCGCCCTGCTCGGATTAGATGTGACCCTGCTTTATCTGGCGATGCCGGCGCTTGCGGCGGACCTGCAGCCGAGTAGCAGTCAGGCGCTGTGGATCATGGACGCCTATGGCTTCATGATTGCGGGCTTCCTTATCACCATGGGCACACTGGGTGATCGGATCGGCCGTCGCCGGCTGCTGATGATTGGCGCTGCCGCCTTCGGCGTTGCCTCCGTGCTCGCCGCATACTCACCAACTGCTAACACTCTTATTGTCGCTCGGGCTATGCTTGGCGTCGCTGGCGCAACCTTGATGCCATCAACCCTCGCGCTGATTAGCAACATGTTTCTTGTCGCCCGTGAGCGGGCTCTGGCGATAGGGATATGGGCGACCATGTTCGCTCTTGGCATGGCTGCCGGACCGCTGGTCGGAGGGATGCTGCTGGAGCACTTCTGGTGGGGGTCAGCATTTCTTGTGGCGCTCCCCATCGTCGGCATTGTGCTCATTGCAGGCCCATTGTTGCTGCCTGAGTATCGGGCACCCGGGAATGGTCGGCTCGACCTTCTCAGCGTCGCTCTGTCTCTCGCCGCGATCCTGCCTGTGATCTACTTCATCAAGGATAGCGCAGAGACTGGCTTGTCTTACGGATCCGCGTTGGCACTGGCCATCGGAATCGCCTTTGCAGGAATTTTTGTAAGGCGGCAGCGTATTCTCACGAACCCGCTGCTCGATGTGCGTCTCTTCGAGAACAGGACCTTCAGCGCTGCCCTGAGCGTCCTGCTGTTTGGATTGATCGGTGTCGGCGGAGCTATGTTGTTGGTCACCCAGTATTTGCAGCTAGTCATGGACCTCCCAGCCGTTACTGCCGGTATGTGGATGGGCCCCCCGGCGTTGATGATGGTCGCGGCTGGAATTGGAGCACCTCTTCTTACTCGCTACGTCCGTCCGGGATTTATCATGGCCGCTGCGTTAGCCCTTTCCGCAGTCGGTTATCTCTTTCTCAGTTTGCTACCATGGATATCGGGTCTTGCTCTGGTAACGGCAGGGTACGGGCTGGTCTATCTCGGTCTGGGCACAATCGCCGCCCTCGGCACTGACTTAGTGGTGAGTTCCGCACCGCCAGAGAAGGCCGGTTCTGCCTCGGCCATGTCCGAGACCGTGCAGGAACTCGGTATCGCCGTTGGTGTTGCCATTCTTGGCAGCCTTACCACGGCAATCTACCGTAGGCTGATGCTCGAGCGCGTTACTGCTGACCTTCCAGAGGATATTTCAAGCACGGTCGAAGATAGTCTTTGGGCAGCATCGTCAGTTGCAGATCGTCTGCCGGGTGATCTGCTTGGCTCGGCGAAATACGCATTCACTGTGGGAATGAGCGCATCCACTATGCTTACGGCTCTTGGGATCTCGACGCTGGCAATTCTGTGCGCAGTAACGCTGAGAAACGTGCGGATTGCCGCAGAGGATCAAGAGTTTGGAGATGACGAGAAGCGTTAGCCACTTGACCTGCGAAGAATGCATCTTTTAAGTCCCCATGTTGTCAGAACTCCGACTAACAGCGGCGTAGATGGCAAGTAGGAGATGAATGGGGACAACAGATCGGCCTCTGTTTGAGCCAGAAGTAGCTCTCTCGTAGCCTCGCCGAGGCGTGTGCTCTGGTGGTATCGTCAACTCAACGGGTCGACGATACCATGTCGCGACAGATTAGCCGTTAGTCTCCTTAGAATGCACGAGAAGCAGGCCTGTAGAGAACATGAACGCATCGACTATGCCATCCCATCTTGTGGGACACGCTGCCCATAACAACGCTCTATGGTGTGATGCAGTTTGTAAGGTTCATGGCCGCCCTGGAGAGTTCCGGGACGGGCTCTGGTTGAATCGTTCTGGCACCCCGCAGTACTATCCCGACGCAGTGACCTTGGCGGGTCCCGAAGCCGCCCAAGAGCAATTGCTGACTATATCTGCCCTGATTGAGAAGCCACGCGCCGAAGCTTGGGCCGTGAAGGATAGTTTCTCATGCCTCGACCTCGGCTTCCTTGGATTTCGATTGCTGTTCGAAGCAGAGTGGATCGGTCTAAGTCTACCGGCGCTGGAGCTTGATCCTCTTCCGCCGGGCTATTCATTGACCGAGATCCATTTGGCATCGGAGCTGAATGTTTGGGAAAATGTCTGGAGAGGAGATGAGAGTTCAGCAGCAGGTGAGCCTAACGGCGGGATCTTCCGGGCATCGCTACTGACGCAGCACGGGATCAAGTTTATTGCTATCAGGTGCGACAACCGGATTGTTGGTGGCGGTATCTTGAACGAGGGAGGTGACGTGATTGGAGTATCGAACGTCTTCGCCTCGGACGTCGAGCCTGAGATCATCTGGCAGGGCATCTTAGCGCACGCTGTTGATTACTTTCCCGGTACGACCGTGGTCGGCTATGAGAGCGGGCGCGATCTTGACACTGCGCTTCGATCGGGTTTTCGAACACTTGGGCCGCTCCGGGTGTGGTTATCTGCATGTCGAGAGCACGCGTGATCGCCCTCATACCCGACTGAACTCCTCTGTCAGGAAATCGAGAAACACGTGGATCTTCGGGGCGAGATGCTGCCGCGACGGATAGACGGCATAGAGCGTGGTCTCCACCGTGCTCCAGTCCTCCAATGTGCATTGGAGCCGTCCTTCCCTCAGATCGCCCCCGACGTAGGGAAAGGGGATCAGACCCAGACCGAATCCCTCCCGCAGCGCATCGCGGACAGCGAGGCTCGACGTCACCGAGTACCGGGCACTGACCGGGATCCGCTCGGTGCGCCCGTCCTTGTGGAACTCCCATACGTCCGCGTGCCCTGAGAGGCTGAACCGGATACACTCGTGCGACCTCAAGTCGGACGGCGACTTTGGCCTGCCCCTTGCCTCGAAATAGGCCGGCGCCGCGCAGAGCACGTGCGACATGACCGTGAGCTTCCGGGCGATCAGGCTGGAGTCCTCCAGGCTGTCGCTGCCCCGGATAGCGAGGTCGAAGCCTTCCCGGATGAGATCGACCCGACGGTCGTCGAGATGGAGGTCTAGGGTAATCTGCGGGTAGCGTGACAGGAAGCGGGGGATCGAGGCGGAGAGCTGCGTCAGGGTGACGGTCATCGGCGCGCTGACCCGCAAGGTGCCGCTCGGCTCCTTCCGGAGCGGGGACAGGGTCTCGTCCGCCTCTGAAAGCGCGTCCAACCCGCGCACGACGTGCTCCAGGTAGATCCTGCCCTCCTCGGTGAGCGCCATGCGCCGCGTCGTGCGGTGGATCAGCCGGGTCCCCACATGCGCCTCTAGCTCGGCGATGTTCTTGCTAACCGCCGCCGGCGACAGGCCAAGCCGCCGTCCGGCTTCGGCGAAGCCGTTCAACTCGGCCGCGTGGCGGAACACCTGCAAGGCAGTGAATCGGTCCATCAGATTGTTTTCCCTTGGTGAACAATATCTTTCACCAATCGATAATTATCAACTAAAATTCACATGAATACCCTTCTCTCCGATGCCTCTTCCCTACGGAGACGGAAACATGACCAACCCTGCCATTGCCCTTATCGAGCGGCGCGTCTCGGCGAACCGGTTCGACGCCAGCCATGTCTTGACGGATGCAGAGATCGGGGAGCTCACGCGCCTCGCGACGCGGGCGCCAACCGCCTACAACCTTCAGAACTGGCGCTTCATCGCGCTGCAAACGCCTGAGGCGAAGGCGCGCCTACGCCAACTAGCCTATGGCCAGGCCAAAGTGTCAGATGCGGCCGTCACCTTCATCGTCTGCGGCTCACTGCCCGACCACGCTGCCATCCCACAACGGCTGCGTCCCTTTGTGGAGGCCGGATACATGCCGGCGGGTACGGTCTTAGACTGGCAGGAGGGCGCCCGCACACAGTATGCCAATCCTCGGACAGCTCGCGACGAGGCTGTCCGCTCGGCCTCACTTGGAAGCGCGACGCTGATCCATGCCGCTGAGGCGCTCGGCCTCGCCTCGTGTCCGATGGTCGGGTTCGATGCCGAAGGCGTGGAGCGTGAGTTCGGCCTTGGGCCGGATGAGGTGCCGGTGATGCTGGTCGCAATCGGCCGCGCCGCGCCCGGCAACTGGCCGCAAAAGCCTCGCCGCCCGCTCACCGAGGTTCTGAAGATCGCATGACGACGAAGACCTCCGATCTGCTGCTAACAGCCGTCGCGCCTGCCATCTGGGGCAGCACTTATCTTGTTACCACGCAGTTGTTACCCCAAGGGTATCCTCTGACCGTGGCTATGCTGCGGGCGCTCCCAGCTGGGCTCCTTCTGTTGCTGATCATCCGGCAGCTTCCGACGGGAGTCTGGTGGTTCCGCATCTTCGTGCTCGGGGCGCTCAATTTCTCAATCTTTTGGTGGATGCTGTTCATCTCCGCCTACCGGCTTCCGGGCGGCATGGCCGCCACGGTCGGCGCCATTCAGCCGTTGATGGTGGTCGTGCTCGCCTATCCGGTCTTGGGATCACCCATACGAATCCTGTCGCTTGGGGCCGCGCTTGCGGGCGCAGCTGGCGTTGGCATGCTGATCCTGACGCCGCAGGCCGCGCTGGATCCGCTCGGGGTGACCGCAGGTCTTGCCGGCGCGGCGTCAATGGCGGGAGGGACAGTACTAAGCCGCAAGTGGCAGCCGCCAGTCTCCCTGCTGACGTTCACTGCCTGGCAATTGAGTGCAGGTGGCCTTCTGCTTCTCCCGGCTGCATTGTGGTTCGAGCCGCTCTTACCCTCCTTGACTGCTGCCAACGTCCTCGGTCTTGCTTATCTTAGCCTGATCGGAGCGGCACTAACGTACATACTCTGGTTCCGCGGCATTGCCCGATTGGAGCCGGCCGCAGTCGCCCCACTTGGACTCCTCAGCCCTTTAACAGCCGTCGTACTCGGCTGGTTGGTACTGTCTCAGCACCTCACCGCAATGCAGCTTGTCGGCATGGCTGTGGTGCTTTTAAGCGTCTGGTTGAGCCAGCGCGCACAGCGGATCGCCCCATCCGTATCCTTTAGCACTGCGCGATGATTCCGGATGCGTAACCCAACAACAATGCTGGCGATCGGAGCTTATCGATGACCAACGTTCTTGATCTCTACACTCGACCCGTAGCTGACATCGTCATGTCGGAGTGGCTCCCGGAGAAGAGCTTTCAACGCCAAAAGAGCGATAGCAACGCCGCTATCCAACCACACAACTCAAATGCACTGTGGAGGACACATACATGACACTTCTTGGAAGGAAGATCGCGATTACCGGTGCCGGCCGTGGGTTGGGAAGGGCACTGGCGATCGTTGCTGCGGATCGAGGCGCCATACCCATTTTATTAGGCCGCTCGCCTGAGCACCTGGCACAGGTGAGGGCGGCAGTTGGTGAACGGGTCAACCGATTTCCGGATGCATTCGTGTGTGATCTGACAGAATTCAGTTCAATTGCCGATGCGGCCGATAACATCGTGCGCCAGCATCCAGACCTGGACGCCCTCGTCCACAATGGCTCACAATGGTCGAGCGGAGCCCTAGATTGCCAGAGTGATGACAGTATCGCAGCAGTGATAAACTCTACGGTGTCTGGGACGATAGCCCTCACAAAACGTCTGTTGCCCCTGCTCCGGGCTCGGCCACGAGCGGACATCCATACTGTGGTATCAATGTCCGGGCTGCAGTACGCACGTCTAGTCGGATCGTCGCTTCCATTCCGAGCTGCGAAGGGGGCTCAAGATAGCTTTTCGCAAGGGCTGATCGAGGAGGTGAAGGGCAGCAACATTCGCATCACATCCATCTATCCGGGGTTGATAGAAGACGTCTCGCCATTAGATCCAGCGTGGGAAACTGCGCGAGGAGTTGCAGACGGTCTAAGCAACAGAGATGTGGTCGACGCAATCCTATATGCGTTGGCTGCACCGCCCAACGTGGCGCTTCGCCAGATTGTCATTGAACGTACCAGGACCGAATTTCTGGGCTGACCACAGGCGACTAAGCTGTCTGAATTTCTCAGTTTTACAATGGCGCAGCTGAGAAACACATCTCGATGGCTCAGTTGCGGAAGACAAGGGACGCAGCCCTGACAGGGGAAAAGCTTGCGTGGGATGCCGTCTCTGCCATGACGTTCGACGTGTTCGTCCTGGCAGCGGCGGAGTTCCTGTCCGCCAGTCTGCTGAAGCCCGTGGCGACCGATCTGGGGATCACCGCGTGAAGCGCAGGACAGGCCGTGACTGCGACGGCTGTCGTCGGGATGGTGACAAGCCTTCTGATCTCCGCGGCAACGAGGCGGATCGATCGCCGCGTTGTAGTTCTGGCCTTTTCGGTCCTGCTGATCGCCTCGGACGTCCTTGTGGCCGTCGCTGCCAATCTGCCGTTCCTGCTGCTCGGGCGTGTGATGCTGGGCCCCTGCGCTCGGTATCACGTGAAGCGGCCTACTGCCACCTGCCGTTCACGTCCACCAGTGCCTCATGGCCTGGCCTGATGGAGTACTGGTTCGCTATTTAGACCTCCACGGCCTGCCCCAGGGTCTTTTCCCAGAACTGGCAGCCCAGAGACTTCAATTAAAGTCTACATTGGGGAGCCCACAACCCTCTCCGGGAACAACCCAGCCGACAAGCTTTTGACTTGCGTCAACCGCATCTGCCAGAGCACTTTGTGTTGAGCTCACAATGATGGTCAGAGCCCATGGCGCTTCCTGGAATGAATGCTGGGAGTCGCCCGATTGGCTTCTCTCTACCAAATGGCCTCTCGCACTCTTCTTGCGTATGCATTGACTGTGCGATACTTCGTCATAAGTGAATGCACCACGTTTTGCAGAGAGGTTGTTCAGTGGTCCACTTAGAGCGTGAGCAAGCCTGTGCCGTTCCGTCGACCGTAATGAGCATGCCAGCCATGCTGACGGATTATGAATGGGCGCGGAACACTGTCGGTCAGTCCGGCGGCGCCGTCTACCGTCTCCACAGCAAAGCCGACGCGGCTGGCTTGTACCTTAAGTACGGCGAGGACGCCGTTGCCGATGAAATCACCGACGAAATGGTAAGGCTGGGCTGGCTTAAAGGATATATACCTGTGCCAGCGATCAAGCACTTTGTTCGGACACACGATCAGGCATGGCTGCTAATGACGGCCATGCCTGGCAGAACGGCTTACCAGATACTTGAGTCAAACCCCGACGCTGGCCTAGCCGTTGTTGACGCGCTGGCGGCATTCCTGCGCCGGCTGCATACGATCCCGATAAGCGAGTGTCCCTTTAACAGCGATCACACCTTTCGGCTTCACCGTGCACGAATTCGTATCGATGAAGGCTGGGTAGACGCTGATGACTTTGATGAGGAACGGGAAGGTTGGACTGCCGAGCAAGTTTGGGAGGCGATGAGCGCTCTTCTGCCACTCGCACCTGATCCTGTCGTCACGCATGGCGATTTCTCGCTGGATAATCTTCTGATCCATGAAGGCGAGGTTGTCGGCTGCATCGACGTTGGGAGAGTTGGTGTCGCTGACCGATACCAGGACCTTGCCATACTCTGGAACTGTCTTGGTGAGTTTGGCCGGTCCTTACAGGAGAGGCTATTTCATCAGTATGGCATTGCTGAGCCCGATCAACACAAGCTGCAATTCCACTTGCTGTTGGACGAGCTTTTCTGAAAACGATCATCGCAAGTTTGGCAACCAGAATACTTTGAGTTGACTGCCCGTTACCCGCTTCAATCGAGCCGCTTCCTGGATCTAGAGCCCACAGCTGGCGCCTACGTCGCTCGGATCAGACCACACATCTGCGGCGACCCTCGACCCCATGACAGACTGCGGCACTAGAGAAGGCTACATCGCTTAGGTTGATGAGACGATGGAACGGCGTAGCCTCTCGTATCTGCCTCGGGTACACACTGGTTGGAAGATACCTTATCAATATAAGGTGCGGTTTCGGTAACCAGCGCGTATTGCGCGACGATCTGGATCGGAGGAGCGCGGCGATCAGGATGGTGATTGGCTGTCGCGGCGAGACGATGATTGTCGCGCCGCGACACAGATGCAAGCACTTTGTTGATTGTCGTTGCGAGCGTCAATCAGGATGAGGTTTTGATTGTCGCGCGCGTCGGCGGACGACCTGGTCCGCGTTTGCGCTCAATGGCTTCTCTGCGGCGATAGCTCTCGACATTCATCTCGAAGATGGTGGCGTGATGCACCAAGCGATCCACCGCGGCGAGCGTCATCGCTTGGTCCGGAAAGACCGAATTCCAGGCGCCAAAGGGCTGATTGGCCGTGATCAAGAGCGAGCGACGCTCGTACCGGGCGCCGATGAGTTCAAAGATAACGCTGGTTTCGGCCTGATCCTTGCTGACATAGGCGAGGTCATCCAGGATCAGCAGGTGGTACTTGTCGAGTTTGGCAATCGCCGCCTCGAGCTGCAGATCCCGCCGCGCTGTCTGGAGCTTCTGCACCAGATCGGTGGTGCGGGCGAACAGCACCCGCCAGTCGTTCTCCACCAGGGCCAGGCCCAGGGCTGCCGCCAGGTGCGATTTGCCTCCGCCCGGCGGGCCGAACATCAGCAGATTGGCGCCCTTCTCGAGCCAGCTGTCGCCGGCCGCCAGCGCCATCACCTGCGCCTTGCTGATCATGGGCACCGCGGAGAAGTCGAAGCTGTCGAGGGTCTTGCCGGGCGGAAGCCGCGCCTCGTCGAGATGGCGCTGAATGCGCCGGCTGGCGCGCTCGGCCATCTCGTGTTCGGCCAGAGTCGCCAGGAAGCGGGCCGCCGGCCAGCCTTCCTTGTCGGCACGGGCGGCGAAGTCCGGCCAGATCGTCTTGATGGCGGGAAGCCGCAGGTCGTTGAGCGGCAGGGTCAGGCGACCGGTATCAATGGCATCAGGGCTCGTCATGCGACCTCTCCCTGATGCACGCGGGCGAGTTCCTCGTAGGCGCTGAGCGGCACATGAGAGACCACAATGTCGGGCACGGCACCGGCATCCGGACTGAAGAGCACGCGCAAGCTCTTGAGATCCGGCAGCCGGCCGGCATCGAGATCCGCATCGAGGCGCGCGGCGAGTTCGGCCTCGCAGGCGCGCTCATGCGCCAAAGCGAGCAGGTCGACCATGGTGCGGCAGGCGCTCCGGACGGGAAGTTGGCCCCTCATCGCTTCAAAGGCCCGGGCATAGGCTTGCCGGGGAAAGAGCTGATCACGGTAGACCAGTCCCATCAGGGCCATGGGCTTGCGCCGCAGCGAGTGGATCACGTGCCGGTAATCGACCACATGCCCGTGCCGGCCGTTGGGATGAGCCCGCCCGCGCGGCAGCGTGAACTGGTGCGTGCCGCCGAGATAAACCTCGAGGCGATCGTCGAACAGGCGCACGCGCAGCCGGTAGCCGATCAGGCGCGACGGCACGCTGTAGAACACCTTGCGCAGGACGAAGCCGCTGGTCGAGGTCACGGTGACGATGGCGTCCTCGTAATCGGCGGTGCGCCGGTCCGGCAGCTCCTGAAGGGCGGTGCGCTCGACCGCAATGCGCGGGGTGTTGCGGGCATTGCGGCGCCCGACCACCTCGTCGACGAAGCGGCGGTAGGCACAAAGATCGGCGAAGTCGCGCGAACCGCGCAGCAGCAGGGCATCCTCGATCACCTTCTTGAGGTGGCCGTGCACGATCTCGATGGAGCCGTTCTCATGGGCGACGCCCGTGTTGTTGCGGCTCGGCTCCATGCCGTAATGGGTGCACAGGGCATCGTAGCGCCGGGTCAGGTCCTCGCGGGCGTCGCGATCCAGGTTGCGGAAGGCAGCCGAGAGACTGTCGCTGCGGTGTTCGCGTGGAGCGCCACCGAGCGCCCAGAGGGCGTTCTGCAGCCCCTCGGCGAGAGCGACATAGCTCTCGCCGCCGAGCACCACGTGGGCATGCTCGAAGCCGGAATAGGCGAGCCGGAAGTGATAGAGCCGGTGATCGAGCTGCTGGCCGGCGATGGTGATGGAAAGATCGGCCATGTCGGTGAAGTCTGACAGGCCCATGTGGCCGGGCTCGTGCACCTGGCGGAAGATGACCTCCTGCTCAGGGCCGTGCAGGGCGCGCCAGGCGCGGACACGACGCTCGAGGGTGCGGCGGATGCCGGTGCCGAGCTCGGGATGGCGACGGATGATCTCCTCGAAGAGAGCGACGGGGGCAGGCTCGGGGCGGCTTGCAGCAGCGGGAGGATCTCGCTGTCCCAGACGGCCTCGAGCGGATCGGGGCGCCTTCGCCCGCGTGGCGCCTTCCTCTGCGAGGGCAAGCGCGGGTCCTTGTCGATGCGATAGGCGGTGGAGGAGCTGAAGCCGGCCTTGGCGGCGGCGATCGGAGTGGTGTCGGTCTGACGAAGCTTCATGTAGAGTCTCATCTGGCAGTCGGTGATGTGGCGGCCGGGCAAAGGCTGGGTTCCTCATTGGACGTGAAGAACCCCAATCCTTACCCGGTCGGCCACGACAGCCAGACGGTGCGGTCCTGAGGGATCGCGCCGTCGCCGCTGCCGCCCCTCCGGTCGGGCCTCGGCCCTCCCTACGGAGCGGCAGCGGCGTCACCTCTCAAGTTGATTGCCGCTCAACTTCCACCCTGATCGCCGCGCGGCACAGCGCGGCTAAGTCGTATGCAAGTGCTTGACCGGCGACGATCACCTTGCATCCACGATTGTCACAATCAGGCCGCCCATCAACTCGAAGTAGCTAGTTCCTCTGAAGTTGTGATGTTGTCCTGCGGTCCATCCATTCGGAAGGTCAGTTGCGACAGTAGCGCTGTAGTCAGCCTCTATCACGATCCTGTTTGCGACGACGATACAGTTAGTCACCAATGGATGCCGTTCTGTGAACGCTCAGGCACCCATCTTTGCCAAAGCTGCCAATTCACGGCTTCCCTTGACTTCAGCGTTCATTTGGCCCCCTGAGAGACTCTGAAAATGCACGTCGTTAGCAAAGCAAGTTAGCATACAATCAACATCTTTCGCATTGTACGCATCGACGTAGCTGCGGATGGCCCTGGGCAACTACATCAGGATTTCCGTTGTAGCGCAGACGAATCCAAAACTGATCATCTGTTCAAGTCTATTGTCTTTTGTTGCCGGAGGCCGAGCGATTGCAGCACACAGCCAATAGAGACATTGGGATGTTAAGAAGCGTGTTCACTGTAGCATGGTGAGGTGAGACTGAATCTGATCCTGATTCCATCCTCAGCCCAGTTGCAACTGACAAAGCTCGGGTGCTGAAGGGCAGCAGAAGCTTCAGAGTCCACTTCGAACATGGTATCGACCGCGCGCCGGTGTATAGTTTCGTGGCGCCTCTCGGAGCGGAGGCTAGCGACGACGCCGGGCGAGAAAGGCCTCGATGATCTCTGGCGAAGCCTTCTGATCTGATCCGCTATCAAACGGTGGGTCAGGGTCGTACTGAAGTCCAAGCTGCTGGATTTGGGCCTCAGTTCGGCCGTACATCTCCCCAATCATAGCCAATGTCATATCGATGCCGGCTGAAACGCCTGCGGACGTCCAGTACTTTCCAGAGCGGACATAGCGATCTGGCTTATACTGTGCGCCAAGCTCACCGAGCATATTCTTCAGCGCCCAATGCGTGGCAGCATCTCGCGACTTGAGCAAGCCCGCTTCAGCAAGAATTAACGAGCCCGTGCAAACACTTGCCGTGTAAGTTGTGGTTTGATCGATGACTTTGATCCATTCCATGACACGCTGGTTTTCACGCACCCTCCGGACGCCAATCCCACCACCGGGCACGATGAGAATTGCGGTCTCCTGAACATCCGTCAGCGATTGCTCTGCAATCAACCTCAAGGCGCCGCTGTCGGCAGTAACTGGGCCCTTTGTCTCAGCAACAAAAGTCACTTCCAGCCCCGGAACCCGATGGAGCAGTTCGTAAGGGCCGATCGCATCCAATGCCGTTACGCCATCAAACAATAAAATGGCAACCCGACGGTTTGCCGGGACCGTGGCATGCGCGAGCTGAGACAGCCAGGGAGTCGCCATAAGAGCTGAGAGGGAAAGCAGCGTCTCCCGACGATCAAATTGCATTCGATGTCTCCCCATAGAGCTGGCTTTCTTTGACGGCGGAAGGGAGGTCGAACTTAGCGACTCTTGCCAGAGCGGCTGTTGTTCCAGAGCGATAGAGCGGCACCATGTGCGACTCCAGCGCCTCCAGCATTGCGAGCGAGTCACGGTGTGCCTTGCTCGCATTGCCCGTCCCGAAAGGAGGATGCGGGTCATACTCCATTGCCAGCTCAGCAAACGCGGCCATTTGCTGACCGAAAGCGTCTGCCGCAACAAGAAGCGAGGCTTCGAAACTTCCGATGCCCGGACCTGCCGTATAGAGGTTCCCGTCAACGACAACCCCACTGCCAGGTGGGAGCACTTCCGAAGGCCCCAACTCACTAAGCACCGACAAGGCATTGTAGCTTGCTGTGACCCGCTTGCCGCGCACTAGGCCGGCTGCACCTGCGAGGAGCACTCCACAGCAGACTCCTATGATATATCGCGCTTTGACCCCACGATTGTGGAAGAAGTCCACAACGTCTGGGTCGCTGATCACCTCCGGCGGCATCATCGGAGCCGCGAGCACGTCAAGATCGTCAGGACATTCCTCAAACGTCGTGGTCGGCATGGTCCACCAGTTGGGAAAGCCCTCGACGAGCTCGCGCTTCTTCCAAACAAGGTGGAGCTCGGCGCCGGGGCAGGTCCCTAGCACAGTTTGGATGCCCACCATATCCATCGGAATAAAGCCAGGACTGATAACAACAGCAACCTTGAAAGGCTTTACGCCGGTGTCCGTCATCTTAACGCGCATTTCGCGCATGCTTTTCAGTTCATCTTCATGAATTGGGAGGGCTGCGGTCAAGGGATCGCTCCAGTAAGGGTGTCAGCGTCCCTATAGACGGACGATCATATGGCCGCTATGACATAATGCCCACGAAATCGGCCAATGAGCGGGCGTGACTGCATAAACAGAAGACGACGTTCCGAGGCTACAGTGTAGAGTTCGAAGTTGTGTCGAAGTCCAGAAGAAGCAAGCCGCCTCTGCATATCGTTCTTCTCGCGGTCCCTCCGATTCTGGAGTTGGATCTTACGGGCGCTCTGACTGTATTTAAGTTCGCCAATGTTCTGCACGGCAGCGCAACTCTGCCATATCGCATCACCGTAGCATCCGGCGGCGCCTCCTGCGTGATAGGCGGCGATTGTGGACTTGAGATGAAGGCTCCTTTCCATTTTACGGACCTCGGAGGTCCAATCGACACGCTCATCGTAATAGGTGGAGATGGCTCTGCGGCGTCGACTCCCCTCGACAGTGATCTCATGCAATGGCTCAAAGAGCATGAAACGCGTGTCCGGAGAATGGCGTCGGTGTGCACGGCGGCCTTTGTATTGGCGAAGGCGGGCCTCCTTGACGGCCGGAGAGCCGCTACGCATTGGGCCTATGCGGACCGGCTTCAATCCGCCTTCGTCAACGTCCGAGTAGACTCGGAGGCCATCTGGGTAAAGGACGGAAACGTCTACACGTCAGCAGGTGTGACCGCTGGCATCGATCTCTCGCTCGCACTGGTCGAAGAGGACATTGGCAGTGAGCTTGCGCTGCGGGTCGCGCGGCAAATGGTTGTCTTCCTAAAGCGAACGGGTGGACAGCGCCAGTTTAGTGTAGCGTTGGCAGCAGAGGCGCCATCTTCGAGGACGTTGGTCGCGCTTCTGGCCTGGATCGCAGAGCACCTTGGCGATCGACTCACAGTCGAGAGTCTCGCATCACAGATGGCGATGAGCCCGCGTAACTTCAGCAGAGTCTTCCGCGCAGAGATCGGAGTTACGCCGGCACGCTATATCCGTAAGGCGAGGGTTGAAGCCGCAAGGACGTTGCTCGAACAGACCCGGCGTCCCGTTGAGGACGTCGCAGCGTGCTGCGGGTTTGGAAGCGCAGAGGTTATGCGCCGAGCTTTCTTGGACGAAATCGGCGTCCCCCCGACGTCCTATAGGTTCGGGTTCGAAACAGGTCCCCTTCAGGCGCGCTAGGCCCATTCTGTCGGACGCCTTATCGACAAACACAGGCAAGCCAGTTTGCGTTGCCATTTTTAAAGATCGCAACTAGGTTCTGCCGACCCCGTGCAGCTGGAAGACGTTGATCGCCGGCCACCCCTTCGGCCAGGACTGGCTGCTGCCGATCGTCCCTCGAGCCGAGAACCCGTTCACCTGAATGCCGGAGGCCAAGGGCATCAAGAACGACTTCTTCGGGATCGGCGCCATCGGTGACCGGAGTGGTGGAGTACGCGCCTGGGACTGCCGATCGTCTCGCTGAACCTGCGGCCCAGTGCATCAGGGACAGGCCTACAAGTCGCCCTGCCAGGAGACTGGACCGTCGCCGCACCAGCGACCATTCAGTTTGATCAAGCGACACTTCTAGTCCGCTCCGTGAGCGCCCAATCAAGAGTCAACATCACCAGCAGTGAGGCGCCCACGAGCGGGAATAGGATCCCACCCATGATGAGGATGACCAGAAGGCCTCGCAGCACGCGCTTATCGGCCGGAGCCGGCGGTATGCCAAGCGATCCGGTGGGCCGGCGCTTCCACCACATCGTTCCAGCCGAAACGCCCAGCACCACGACTGCCACGCAGACCGCTACTAGGAAAAGCTGGTTCGCCAGGCCGAACTGCTGCCCCATGTGGACACTGATACCAAACTCCAGCCACCTCCCGAGAGGGCCGTAGTCGGCATAGCTCATGTCGATGAGCGGCTTCCCCGAGTATTGGTTGAGATGAACAACCCGCTGCTGCGCGACGTCGTCAGGGTAGACCGAGGCCGAGTAGACGCCCGTGGCCGACGTAGGGATCGCAACCGTGTAGCCCCTGTGCAGACCCAGGCCGTCGAAGATGGCAATGGCCCTGTCCAGCCCGATCGGCTCCGCGCCATGGGCGTGTCTGGCGGTTTCCGGCACCTGCGCCTGCTCCAGCGACCAGGTAGTCGGGCTGACGTGGCCCAGGTGCTCGTCCGACATCGGCACCGCCACGCGCACGCCGGCCGGATAGCCGAAATTGTGGCCGTTGGCCCACTCGTTGACCTTGCCACCCCAGACGTTCGACCATGGCAGGCCGGTGATGGCTAGAAACACGATGAAGAAGCCGACAAAGATGCCCGTGACCGCGTGGGTGTCTCGCCAGAACACTCGCCGGTTCGGCGTGCTTCGAATGGACAATACGCCTCCGGACTGTCGTCTTGGCCACCAGAGATAAATGCCCGTTCCCACGAGAAGAATCGACCACCCCGCCGCGATCTCAACGAAGGCTCGGGTGACGGTCCCGAAGTACTTGAGGCTGTGGAGGTAGCGCACCGTCCACATGACTGTGCCACGATCGGGTAACGATCCCAGCACTTGGCCACCGTAGGGATTTACGTAAACCGCCAGGTTCTGACCGGAAGTCGTCTTAATCGTCACCTCGGCCGATGCGGTCGACGTGATTGGATCAGTGTACTTGACCGCCTTGCCGGGATGCGCGACCAAAGCCGCCGCAACCATGGACGATGGGGCAACTCGGTTGGACGGGTCCCGCACCTCGACCCGCTTGAGGTCAGCATGGACGATTCCATCGATTTCATCCTTGAAGAGGTAGAGGCCGCCGGTAATTGAGAGGACGATGAGGAACGGCAGGACCAGAAGACCGGCATAGAAGTGCCAACGCCAGACGGCGCGGTAGAGGTCAGTAGAGGCTGCGTCGGAGCGCGCGACGCCGCGCCCCCCGCGCAAGGTTTGATCAGACATGACTGTTGCTCAGGTCAGCGTCCAGGAACGCAGCTAGGAACATCGCCGCTCACGAGGAACGGTGGGCGAAAAAGATCGGCGCTCGGCTCCGCTGAGGCGGTGCACGCGCTTCCGCAGCGTGGGACTTCTTGCGCTCGCCGCCGGGAGTAATGGAACAGTCTGACCTCAGTACTTCATGGAAAGGGTCGGTACGCAGAAAGACAAGTTGGCCATCGGAAAGCGTGCCAACCTTATCGCCTGAGAGCTGGGAGAGGATGCCGCAACACTTATGGTGACCGTCGCCGGAGCCTTGGGGTGGATCGCCGGTCTCATGATAGCTGTCTATGGAAGAGCAGGTGACAAAGGATCGATCTGCGACGGCGCTAGCCGACGCTCCTTGGGCGATGGCTCCAGTCAGGCTCTGGAGGAACAGGAAATAGGCCATCGCGGCAGCTAACAGGCCGCCGGACCAGTGTCCCTCCAGGTGTCTCCGCAGATCCGTCATCAGCTTCTACAACGCCCTTTTGCGATCCCAAGAGATCAGTTTGCAGACGAGCACCCGTCACCGATCATTCTTCCATCAGAAAGAGACCGTACAGGAGACATCGGTGGTCCTCGAGAAGTACAGACACCAAAAATAGTCCGGCGCCCCCGCCCCCATTTCCGAACTACCGGCACCTACACCAGGGGTTCTGGTCCTGTCTTACTGGCTAGCGCCCATTCCAACGCAGAGTTACCCTTCCCCCTCAATCCCGCGCTTCGGCGGGGCGATAATGGGTCGAGCGGCACCCGTCCACACTCTATACAAGTGCCCCTAACTGTCGATCACGACTGGCCCAGTTTGGCGGAAAGCGTGGGCAAAATGTCATTCATACCACTGCCCAGCTGAGACATTCTCTCCTGCATTGGATCGTTAGTGATGCTCCAGCTCTGAGCGCTGGATCGAAAGGATTGGCAATGGCTCTCCAGGATGCGCTTGATGCGCTCAGATCGAAGTTTGAGGCTGGCGAGGGGCCGATAACTGTGCCCAGTTGGGTACACCAATGGATGCACCGCGCCACCAATGAACTCGTTGCCTCTGGTGCCGCGGCGAGAGCCCGCAAAGTAGGAGACCTGACTCCGTCTTTCACGCTAAATGACTCCAATGGCGAACCGGTTTCATCGGACGAATTGCTGAAGAAGGGGCCATTGGTCATTTCCTTCTATCGTGGCGTCTGGTGCCCCTACTGCAACATCGAGCTGCGATCACTGCAGAGTTTCCTACCCCAAATCAGATCACATGGAGCTCATCTCATCGCAATCTCTCCACAAACCCCTGCAAACAGTCGCCGGTCGCAGCGCGAGAACGCAATCGAGTTCCCAATCCTTTCCGACCCGTCCAATAGTATTGCCGGCGAGTTTGGTCTTCGCTACAAGCTTCCAGACTACCTGATTGATGTCTACACTGAAGTCTTTCGGAACGACCTCACAATCATCAATGGTGATCCGAGCTGGACACTCCCGATGCCTGCACGATACGTTGTGAGGCAGGACGGAATGATCGCCTACGCGGAGGTCAATCCAGACTACACAAGGCGTCCAGACCCAACAGAACTGCTTCCAGTTCTCGAACGTATTTCAAGCGAAGTAAACTAATTACTTCTATCCCGAAACGGTTTACTCCCCCTTACCGCCGTTCCACGTCCCAACCCGCTCCCCTCACGCGCTCAATGCACCCGAAGCTATCCCGTCCTGACGAAGTGTCAGTCGGGAACGAGTGACGCGTTTTCGCTGGAACATTTCGCAGTGGATCAGCGCCTCTGCGCTGATGTTTAATCGTAAGCAATTGCGGGGCATCTAACGTCCCGGCGTGGAACGAGCAAGCGCCCTAGGACCACTCGACGACACCTCTAATCCGCGTTCACGCAGCTACAACGCCAAGTACTGTGGGATTGGATCTGCCCCGCGCGGCCAATCAAGCGACTGATATCGAGGAGGTCGAAACAATACACTTGTGCGATGGAACTCACCTGCAAAGAAGGAGCGGAAGCTGTCCAGCAAGTACAGTCTCCGGCTCCACAATTCGGATCGTTGAGTGTCTCCGTCTCATTGTGAACACGGGCGCGGTGGCAGCCATAAGATCGTCTGCCTTCTCGACCAGCAGCCCCGCAGTGCAATCTATGTCGCTGGCGAATCCGATAGAGGATCGCCGCCCCGATGGTCATTTCACATGCCTCTTTTTTAGCTTCCGAGCGAGTGTCCGTCGGTGCAGCCCGAGGCGCCGAGCAGCTTCGGATATGTTGAAGTTGGCATCTGCCAATGTCTCGTGGATCCGTTCCCACTCGAGATTCTTGATCGAGGTCCCTCGGTCAGTCACTGGTACATTGACGTCCCCCTCCGCTCGTTCGAAAGCCGCGACAATGTCGTCGGTATTGGCAGGCTTGGCCAGATAGTGGCACGCCCCGAGCTTTATTGCTTCAACTGCTGTGGCAATGCTCGCGAATCCCGTCAGCACAACGATCTTGATTCCGCGGCATTCCGTTCTTAGGAGCTTGACGCATTCAAGCCCCGATCCACGCGCGAGCTTCAGGTCGACGACTGCGTATCGGGGTGAGATCTCTCGAAGAACGGGACTTATTTCCTCACGTCCTGCGCAATGAAAGACATCGTAGTCACGACGCTGGAACGATCGGCATAGCGTGCGGGCAAATACCTCGTCGTCCTCAACTATCAGGACTGATCGTCTAGTCACCATGGTCTTCTCCAGGCGAAAGAGCGTCAAACGGAAGCGTAAGTACGACAACAGCACCCCGTCCCTCCGCATTCTGTACGCTCAGCGTACCACCGAGTTTACGGGTGACGTTGACAACAAGGAACAATCCGAGCCCTCGCCCACGAGCACTCTTGGTCGACCGATACGGCTTCCCAAAGTCGTGAAGCACTTCTTTCGCGAAGCCGGGTCCGATGTCGCTGACCCTAACCACCAGGTTACCGCCCTGCCGATCGACCTCAAGTCCGAGCCACCCGGGAGAGGCCTCAAGCGCATTGTCTAGCAGATTGAAAATCACCTGCTTCAAGGCCGTGTCGGAAACGATTGAAGCGTCCGAACAAATCCCATTGGTGTAGCTGAACTGGCTCGGCGACCTGCGAGCCTTCCATTCCCTGGCAGCCTCGTCAAAGAAGGAGCGGATCGTCGTATGGACGGTTCCCTCCCCACGCGCCTCACCTGCCGACAGCAAGATAGCCGATACTATGGATTTGCACCGCTCAAGCTCTACCTGCATGTCACTGATCTCCGCCGCGATCTCCGGGTTCGACATCAGCGAGGGCAAGCGTCGCCAGTCACCGAGGATAACTGAGAGTGTGGCAAGTGGCGTACCAAGCTCGTGCGCCGCGCCCGTCGCCAGCAATCCCATTCTTACAATGTGATCCTCCTCCGCAGACCGCTGCCTTAACTCCGCGAGGCGCGCGTCGCGCGCCCTGAGATTATTGTGAACTCTCGTTATGAGCAGAACGAGAAGCGTTGATGCGAGGATGAAGCAAATAAACATGCCCTGAATGTGCAGATCCAGGAATGTGCCTCGGTGGGTATGTGGGATACCAATCCCGCGATATGAAGACGTCAACCAGGCGAAGCATACACTTGTGGTTAGGACAAGGGCCCACATTAACCATGGGTCGAGCAGAACTGCTCCTAAGATGACCTGAAGCAAGAAGAGCGAAACAAACGGGTTTGTTGCGCCTCCGCTGAGGTAAAGTTGAATCGTAAGGGCTGCTACATCGAGCAGAAGTTCAACGAAAAGCTCTCCGTTCCGAAGGGCTCTCTGGTACCAGTATCTGTGTAGGCTTACACCATTAAGGCCGATGAGACAGAGAATGACCGTTCCCATCGGCGCGAGAGGCAGTTCTATCCCCAAGAAACAGTGGGCGACAGCAATCGTGGTGATCTGGCCGCCGACGGCGACCCACCGCAGCTGAATCAGGAGCAGAAGGTTCTTCTTGTTCGTTTCGCTGTATATGCTCATTACCGGAGAAGATCGAGCAGCGCTAGCATGCAAAGTACAGAAGGATGAGCGGACCCCAGATCGTTGCCATGGTGATCAATCCCTTAATCGTCTGATAGATGATTCAAGCCCGGAAGGCATGATTACCTCGGGCCTTAACTCTCAAAAAAAGGTCGCGCTCCGACCCACGTTGATCAAGGGAGTTGGGGATCACTTTGCTTCGCCCCCCGATTGCTGATCGCGGGCGGATTGCTGGCGCGCCTCATCGACCGCTTGCATGTACTGCTCGGTCTTAGCGCGTACAAGCTCACGATGTGGTGCGACGGCTGCCTCACGATACAGATGTCGCCCGGTTCCCATAAGCGCTACAACGGTCAGCATCATCATGCAAATCGCGCCAAAGCTCCGTCCAATTGCCTCGCCTGCTCGCCGGATTTCCGTGAACATCAGGTGTGCCATCGCCAGCGCCACGACCGTCGCAATTCCAAAGACTGCCATGGCGGCGTGGCTGACTTCCTGTGTCCGCGGCAAGGTCATCAGGACAACGGGCCCGACCAGGAACTGAACGGAGGTCGGCCAGAAAGCCCACCGATATCCCATTCGAACAAGGTCATCACGTTTGAAGCCTGCTACTGTTGAATTGCGCCTTTCCTTTCTCCGAAACAGCCAGACCATGAGTAGGCCCGTCATCGCAGGACAGGCAAGAATGAAGTGAGCATATCGTGGGAGCACATTTGGTAGGGCTAGTGCAGAAAAGAAGCCCTTCACCCGATCCCAGTGTTCGGGGAACAACATCAGATTGATATTTGTCAGGAATATCAAAGGGATGAACAGGAAGAGAATGCAGACGACCACAGCGATGCCAATGTGAAGTTCCTTGAAAGGCTCCATCTGTCGCCAAAGATATTTATGCAAGTAGGTGAGAAGAAATGCGAGAGTCACCAGCGGAATTACACTGATCCAGAAGATTCCAGTAAGAGCGTTCGCCGAGTAGAAGTAAACAGTATAGAGCGTGTTGATGGCAAGCAAGGGCCCGACACCGAGTACGACTGCGATCGATTTGTTGACCGTAATCGTCGACGCAATGGCGTAGGCCAGATCGTCGTAGCGCTTCTCTTTCAAGCCGCGCAGCTGATACCACAGCGTCAGCAATGCACCGCCGACCATTAGATTGACGAAAACAATATGCATCAGGAAGAAGACGATTAGGACTCCAACCAACACAGGTTCAGGCGCTGGTTGAGGAAGCGGAATTTCTCTGGGAATTGGAAGTTCATTCATTGCCGTGCAGCCCCCTAGTGGTCGTGCGTCGCGGTTCGGGTCGAGAGATTGCGGTTCACAACAACGCCGACCGACTGTGCGCCTGGAATCGGGGCCTTATTGTTCTGAAGGTGCTCCAGATAACGACCAAGAAGTCGCAGCTCAGCCTTGCTTCCGGGAAATGGCGGCATATAAGGCTGCGCGTAGTGCATATTCTCGATGTAGCTCGCCGTGAGGTCCGGGGTCCAAGGCTGATCGCCGAACATACGCTGCAAATGGCCTGAGATGCTATTGGAGCCGTGCCCGGAGTGGCAGCGCGAGCAGGTAATCATGAAGACATCTTTACCTTGCTGAATGGCCCTTAAATGGGCAGATCGTTCTGGCTCCGACAGACCGTCAGGGATCCCCGCAAGTTCGGCTTCAGAAAGCGGGTTTGAATACGTCGCATACTTGAGGACGCCATCTCGTTGCAACAGTGCATAGTCGTCTACCCGAATGCCGTTCGCGTACATGTAGCGTCCGATAATGTAGGGTTTTCGAATGAACTCTCGCACTCGTTCGAAGTGTCCAGTCATCCACAGGATGGATAGAAAGGGAATGACAAGTGCAATTCGCGGCAGGAGCTTCGGTCTGAAGATCGCGAACTGGACAACGAGCAGGATCGTGATCACGGTGGCTGCAGCAATTTGGAGGAACCGCTCCTGCCAGTCTGCAAATTCCAGTGTTCCTAGAGAGACCCCAAGATTCTCCTTCATCGCGCCAGGAACAGACGTGTAGTACCACCAGCCCGCAATGATGACGAGTGGTGCAAAGGCTAGGGTCCAGAGGCTAACTGCACGTAAGGCATCATACCGGAAAGCGTCGCCCCGCTGCGTGTAGAACAGGACAAGAAACATCGCAATGATCCCAGCCATTGCAGCAGCGAGTGGCGTCCGGAAAGCCAGCTGCGGCAGATAGAGCGGGTTCATCACTCCAATCCAGAAGCTGTGATCTGTTAGCCAATTGCCAGGATCCATCATGAACCCGAGGATCGCGACAATGATCGCCATGGTAATCCACGAGAAGAGCGCGAGTGCAAATCCAAGTCTAATGTGCCGGACCTTCCACTTGCCTCCCCGCGTACTCCAATTCTTCCAAGTCAATGTATAGGCAAGGATAAGGCAGACTTCGGTGATGAAGACGAGCCACTCAGCAAACCATGCCCAGAAGAAGACCCGAATGAGGCTCGCGATGGAGTATGGGTTCACCAATGATACGGAGAACCATATACCGACGCCGGTGAGCGCGCCAATGGTGGTGGTGATAAGGAAGCAGACAAAAAGGATTCTGTACGCAAGCCTGTCCCAGCGCGCGTCCTGCGACCGGTGACCGTACCATTCCATGGCGGCAATCAGAGGCATCATGCCAACCGCCAGCCCATGATTGATCAGCACATGCGTAATCGCGATGATGGCGATCAGCCAACGGTTTCCGAGAAGATCAAGGTGGAAAAGTGGGAAGTCCATCACAAGTCCCCTGTAGCGGTGCTACGGCGCATTGACTGAGCCCTGAGGTCATAGCCAGCAACAGTCAGCACCGCCAATTGCCAGGCGAGTAACACCGTGCCCATTCCATACTCGAGCGCGTTTGATTCATAGCTTGTGAGGACGTGAAGGCTTGCTGCTGCGAGGCCGACGGCTAGGACACCAGGAACCCATATCAGCAAAGCCTGATACAGGTTCATAGCGGCACGCGACAGGAATGCGCGCCTGGCTGCGTGTAGAAAGAAATGGGCGGCCGCGATGGCAACAGCCCCCCCTCCGACTATCCTGAGCAGGCCTGCACTTCCAATTAGAGCGAGCACAGTTATCAGCATGGCGATGTTGATGACGGTCCCTCGATAGGGCTTCTCGATAAGCCAGCGCGATATAGCGATCATCGTGGTCCATAAGGTTTCACAAGGATGTTTCGCGGGCTTGTTACAGTCGGCGTGTGAGTGGCGGCATTGGACATTTGGTCCAAGGGAATACGTCTGCTGTCGCCCCTATTACAGCGCGACCTAAGTTAACTGAGGCTCTTCATTGCGGAGTTTGGGACGCGATGCTCCACGATCTAACAATCATCCCTCTTCTTCGTCGATGCGGGATGGCCGCTCTAGCGATGGCTATCATCGGCGGAGTTTTTGCCTTTGGCATGGATACCATTGCGCTTGACGGCCGAGCCTGGGGTGAGCCGGAGAATCGCCTTTTGGCTGAGACAGAGCAAAGACCACATAGGACCATTGACTCCCCGCAATCGCAATCACAGGCGCCCATATCTGTTGAGCGGCTCCCCGTGTCGGGGATCGCTCCGATCTGGGCTGCTGTCTTTGATATTCCAGCATCGTTGGTCTGTCGACATTGTGCCTACAATGGAGAATTGGCCAGCAGATTCGGCAGCGCGCATCTCGCGAGTTGTCCGAGAAGCGGTCGCCCAGAGGCTCTGAGCGATACAATCGTCACCATCTTTGCGGAGACGGCCCAATCGCCCATTCTGACTTGGCTCGCGAGAGTTGTGCTCTGTATTGGACTTCTTGTCGGTGTCGGCGGCGCCTTTTTCAGTAACTGGGTGGCAGGCAGGGTGAGGCCTGGTGTGTGGATTGTGCGCGGGTTGATTGTTGGCTGTCTTGCTGTCGCGATTGCTGCAGCTGGCTTGAAGCTGCTCGCATCGTGCCACGCAGTTCTACATGGAGACAGCTTGACGTCAGCACCAGGAGATGACCTCGTAACCGACACGATAGAGATCGGACTTTTTGCTGCCCCAAGCCTCATCCTTGGACTCCTTTCGCTTAACCTGCGAGGCTTGCTCGGAAAGTCGTTGTCCCTCTGCGCAATGGTTCTGGCCGGCATCACTTTGACTGCGCAGAGTCATGCGGTAGAGACGCGCCCGCCTTGGCTTAGCCGTCCCACGATGTTTCTGCATGCTGTCGGGATCATCTTCTGGATTGGCTCCCTTCTCCCGCTTTCGATTGCATTCGCGAGGTGGGGGGCAGGTAGCAAGTTGCTTCTTCAGCGATTCACCCATGCCATTCCGTTCGCCGTGTTCCCACTTGCCGGTGCAGGTATGCTCCTTGCTATGGTTCAACTGCCAAGTATCAACGCGCTATGGGTGACACCTTATGGACAAGTCCTTTCAGTCAAACTTGCTCTGGTCGCCATGGTTTTCGCCCTTGCCGTTTGGAACCGTTTCTGGCTGACGGACGGAGCAATCGGCGGCGAGCGAGCAGCAGTTTCGCAACTGTCCCGCTCGACGCGGATCGAACTTATTCTCGTTGTGGCCATTCTCGCGACGACGGCGCTTTGGCACCTCACCCCTCCACCAGAGGATTTGTCCAAAGATCGGCTTAAGCGCGAAAGGGCATCTCAGCAAACTCAGTAACTGTGGCCCCCTGCGATCCTCTGCCGTTCATTTGCCATGGCTGAGAGCCCACTCAGCGATAATCGCCTCTCGGGCTGAGCGGGTCGGCTTCAGCCGGGTCCGTGCTGTCGCTAAAACATCTTGCGTTGCTCGCTCGGGCGTACCGGACTGGAAAGGTGGCGCGGGCTCGTACTCCAGTATCAGCTGGATTGTCTCTGCCTCTGTTCGGCCGAGGAGCTCCGCAATGACGGCTAGACCGAAGTCGATACCTGAGGTTACTCCACCAGCGGTAATAATGTTTTGATCTTGAACGATACGTTCGTTGACGGGAATGGCTCCGAAGTGAGTCAGAAGATCATGAGCATTCCAGTGTGTGGTGGCTCGCCTACCATTAAGCAACCCCGCGGCACCGAGAACCAGAGATCCGGTGCAGACGGAAGTGACATAGCGTGCGCTAGTTGCCTGCTTACGTATGAACGTAAGAACTGTTTCATCAAGGAGTAATGGATTGGTTCCCGTGCCGCCAGGTACGCAGAGGACATCGAAGTCCGGACAGTCGCTAAAACTCGCCGTAGGAGTGAGAGTCAGACCCGTGGAAGACTTGACTGGTTCATGATCCTTCCAGACGAGCTCAACTTCGGCGTCTCTTGCGGAGGCAAACACTTCGTAGGGACCGGTCAGGTCCAACTGCTGGATCATAGGGAATACAAGAATACCAAAACGAAGGCCCATTCGGAATCTCCTGGTTGACGATCCGATTATGGCAGGCCATTCGTTGGCGGAAACGCCAATCACCCCTCGAATCGCGCCAAAGCCCATGCGTCGCATAGAGATCCTCACGTTCGCCAATGCTCAGCTTCTTGATGTTGCAGGGCCGCTGCAGGTTTTCTCATACGCGAACGATCTCGCGGCGACGGATGGCCAAAGCCCTCCCTACGAGCCGGTTGTAGTCGCCAAAGATGCCAGTTTCACTGTCAGTGCTGGACTTACGATTGCTGCCCACTCCCTACCTGATCCTGGTATACCTCTGAATACCCTGATCGTGGCTGGAGGACGCGGGGTGAATGCCGCATGCGACGATCATGAACTGATCGGATGGCTTCGTCGCCGTTCAGAATCAGCCACGCGCACAGCATCTGTCTGCAGCGGCGCCTTTCTGCTCGCCACAGCAGGACTGCTGGACGGGCGGCGCGCGGTGACGCACTGGCATCGTTGTGCTGAGTTCGCCAAGCGCTTCCCGCAGGTCCGCGTCGATCCTGATCCTATATTCATACAGGACGGACGTATCTGGACATCAGCGGGCGTTACCGCAGGGATTGATCTTGCCTTAGCGTTAGTTGAGGCCGATCTAGGCGGCGCAGAGGCATTGGCTGTGGCCCGACACCTTGTCGTCTATCTGAAGCGCTCGGGCGGACAGGCGCAGTTTAGTTCAGTACTAGCGCTGCAACGAGGCCACGGTCATTTCGATCGTCTCCATGCGTGGATCATGGAAAACCTACAAGCTGATCTGTCCGTCCCAGCTCTTGCCAACCAAGTGAACATGAGCGAGCGCAGTTTCACTCGTCATTATCAACGTGTGACGGGAAGAACTCCGGCACGGGCAGTCGAAGACATTCGTGTGGAGGCCGCACGACGGTTGCTTGAACAGGGGGCGTCCGTCGCCCGCGCATCGTTGCGGTGCGGCTTCAGATCAGAGGAAACTATGCGTCGCGCCTTTGTTCGACGCTTAGGAACTAATCCGCAATCCTATAAAGAGCATTTCGGTATGGTTCGTGCCTAGTGTCTACTAGGCTCCGCTGTTATCGCGACATCCTCAGCTGACTATCATTTTTCTCTGAGAGAGCGGCGGGCCTACACCATTAGCAAGCCGCCTAGCTGAGTCGCTACGATTGCTCGGGGATCCACAATATACTCGAAACACCAGCACCGTTCTAGGCCCGGATGCCTCCCACAGCAATCAGATCCTTCGAGGTTATGGTAGGTCGGGATCGTATGGCGGGCACATCGAAAGATGCGATGGCGCTCGGATCGACTCAGCCGGCGTCATCAAGTCGATTGTCGAGGGGGCCGATGCATCCGATAATCGAGCCCTCGCTGCCATACTCCTGCCTGCGAACCGCAGCAGCGGTGACAATGCGGATTGTAATGACCAATACCGCTTTCGTTGTGCCGCTCCCAATTGGCTGTGATTCGTAGATACCACCACTAGGATTGTGCAGGAGCAGTCGGCATCGGTTCTCGTGCATCAATGCTGGCCGAGGGATGCATCATCGGCAGACGGCATCCGTAATGTTGGGATCAGATCTGTACGGGTCCTGGTAACAGAGCAATATTGATTCGCCGCTTCTTGCTTCCTATTGAACCGGCGCGATGGCGAAGACTCGTGCCGGGAAGCCCGATCCCTTTCTCGGTTTAGGCCAAGACGCAATCACGATCGCCCCGGCTTCCGGCAGCTCGCTCAGTTCGGCCAGAAGCTCGATCTGCCACTTGTCCCGAGCGAGCCAGTAGGCTTCCAGAGGAGCCTCGCGCCGCGAGACGACAACTCCCGGATCCGTATCGGTGGTCTCGTGGCCAATTGCGGAGACGTTCCGGCGCTCGGCGAGATACTGAAGAACCTCAAGGCTCCATCCCGGAAAGTGCGAAACTCCCTCGGTGTCGAAGTTCTTCATGGCCATGGCATCCGGCCAGCGGCGCGACCAGCCGGTGCGCTTTGCCACGAAAGCGCCCTGCGGAACAGGTCCGTTCCGGCCTTCCCAGGCATGAACGTCATCGAGAGAGACGCAATAGTCCGGATCCTCCGCGACGCGGCGAGTGATGTCGATCACCACAAGCGGCAGGATCATCTCCTCCACGGGGAGTTCATCGAGATGGCGCAGGCCGCGGATGAAATGGGCCGGGGGATCCACGTGCGTTCCCCACTGCCCCGTATGCCGATACTCATGCGCAAGAAACCCATGGCCCTTGAGTCCTATGCCCTCGTCATAGTGATAGAGCGTGATGCGCTCTTCAGGATCGAAGGAGCTGCAATGAGGAATGTTCCTGTCGAAGGCATGCGTCAGGTCAATCCAGCGGCACCCCTGAAGATCCCTCAGAACGGGCCACAGGCCCAGCGAAGATCCGGTCGCCATTGCCGTGTCCCTCAAGCGATACGATCAAGGTCGCGAACCGTGCGCTCATTCTCGACATTTCCGGTGTTGAGCGTGGTCCTCGGCTCAAGCAGAACGATCTCGCATTCGTCGCTCTCCGCTACGGGAAGATGCTCGACACCGCGTGGCACGACGATGAACTCACCGGGGCCGAGCCGGACATCGCGGTCACGAAACCGCATGAGAAGAGTTCCCTTGTGAACGAGGAACAGCTCGTCCTCGTGGTCGTGATGATGCCACATGAACTCGCCTTTGAACTTGGCGAGCTTGATCTGCATGTCGTTGATTTCGCCCGCAACCTTCGGACTCCAGTAGTCCGAAAACATGGCAAAGGCGGCGTCGAGTTGAACCTTATCCAGCATGATCTATTCCTTGAAAGGGCAATGAGCTTTGTCATGCCACATGGCTGAACGGACCCTCGGACCGATGACGGGTGAGGGCCTTTTTGATCATCGTTTGAATCGCGGCAAGCTGCGCCGTCAATCCAGGCTCCTCGGCCGGGAAAGCACCGTCGAGGGCGGCCGTTCCGACCGTGAAGCCGGCCGCCTGTCCGCGGACGACGTCGCAGATCCTGTCAAAACGATCGATCGATCCCGCAATGTACACCGGTTTCGATATCTCGCGGCAGACCTGACGAATCAGCTCGGGAACATCCCCGTCGAACCGGTAGGCCAGGAGGTCGAGCCCGTGAACGCCTTCCTTGGCGGCGAGAGTCTTGGCGCTTTCCACGATATCCTCGATCGGTCCCAGAAGGATGCTTGGATGTCCGACGATCTTGCCCGGGAACGGATAATACTCGATCCCAGTGCTCCTGATGATCGGCAGGACCGCGTCGGGGCGCGTTCCGCCCATGAGAACATCCACCTCAAGAGCAACGGCAGCCTTGGCCGATTTCACTTCGCTCGTCTCATCAAGGCTGACGACCTCGAGATAGAGCTTTGCCCCGCCCCGGCGAATGGCCGATGCCAGCAGTTTGAGGTCCTCGAAGGGAAGCCCAACATCCTTGAAGCCGATATGCCTGACGCCTGCAGCCAGCACTTCCTCGAGGCGGTCCATCGCATCGGGGATCGTGCGGTCCTGACGCGTGAGCATGAAGATAAATTCAGGCACTGGGCTTTCCATCATCGCGCCATTCAACTTTTCGGCTTGGGCGAGGGCATATTGCAGGGACCGGTGATCGGCCTTGCCCGCCCCGGCGATATCGAAGGCGGTACCATGATCGACGCTTGTCCGGACGAACGGAAGACCCAGCGTGATATTCACCCCATGATCAATCCCGAGATACTTGACCGGAATGAGACCCTGGTCGTGGTACTGGGCGACGACAACGTCGAACTCTCCGCGACGTGCCCGCATGAAGATCGTGTCTCCGGGCCAGGGACCCGTCGCGTCGATTCCTTCGGCCCGGGCGAGCTCGATGGCTGGCGCGATTAAATCGAGATCCTCTCGGCCGAAGAGGCCATTCTCCCCAGCATGCGGATTGAGGCCAGCCACTGCAACCCTGGGAGACGCAATGCCGGACCGGCGGCATGCCTCGTTGGCCAGTCTGATCGCCCTCAACTCGGTTTCGATCGAAACCTGCCTGATGGCATCGGCGAGGGAGAGATGGATCGTCACGAGCACGACGCGCAGTTCGTCATTGGCGAGCATCATGGTGAAGTCGCTCGTTCCGGTCCTCTCGGCCAGGATCTCGGTGTGCCCGGGATAGTCGATGCCGGCGAGCTTGAGAGCCTCCTTGTTGATCGGCGATGTCACGATCGCCCCGATGGAGCCCTGAAGAGCATAATCGATCGCGCGCTCGACATAGATGTAGGCCGCCTGACCTGCACGCGCATCGACCCGGCCGACGGGCAGGTCGACCGGGAGCCGGGTCTCGGCGACAACCTCGATCGTGTTCGGGGCGAATACCGCGTCGGAGGGATGCGATATCCGGCGGATGGCCATGCCGCTCCCGACGAGGTCGACGGCGCGCTGCATGATCGTCTCGTCGCCGATGACGATCGCCTGGGTCGAAGGGGTCTCATGAAAGAGCTTGGCGATGATCTCGGGACCGATGCCCGTCGGGTCACCCATGGTAATGCCGATCGGCTTCATGCCGCGCTCTCCTTCGATGTGGCGTTCATTGTAAGGTGCCTCCAGGCATCCGTGAGGCTGGCGCCATCGCCGAAGCCTCCTGCCTTCGTGATGACGCGCGCGGGATTCCGGCCCACGAAAGCCCCAATGGGAATGCCTGGCGACAGCTCCGACTCAAGCACGATTCCGGTTGCATCCAGGGCTCTCGCAACCTTGATCGCCGTGTCTCCCCCGGTGAGGACAAACCCGTCGTAGGGAGCTTGCGCGTGGAGGATCCGGACCGCGGCCGCGATCGATTCGGCCACCAGGGATGCCTTTTCCCGGCCGACCCGGATCTCGCCGAGGGTGGAGGTCACCACGACGGTCTGCATGCTGCTGCTGGGACCGAGGGAGGCAACGGCCTCCCGCGCGGCCTCCTCCGGTGCCGCAGCGGCCTTCATCGCGTCGACCTCGACGACAAGGTCGGCGTGGGGCCTCAGATGCTCCAGCTGCTCGCGACTGACCGGATTGACACTTCCGATGGCGACCAGGACGCGTCTTGAGCGAGGTCGACGGGGAGGCGAAGTGTGGCCGGGGAACGCTTCCGCGAGGGCTCGTGCCAGTCCCGGAGAGCCGATCCAGACCAGATCGGTCGGCTCGGGGACGGCGCGTACCATAGTGCGGAGATCGGAAGGCGTTTCGGCGTCGACGACAAGGATGGAATGGTTCCTCAAAGCCGATTCCAGAACATCCCGCCTGCCTGCGGAGGCTCTGTCCAATACGGCAATGGACCCGCCTGCAGCCGACAGGATACTGGCGATGTCATCGGTTTGCACGGGATGAAGGGGGTCGTTGGCAAAGGCCGTCGCGGATATCCCGACCCCATCGAGGAGCTGGCGCCCGCCCCGGGTGATGCGGCCCGCCTCCGGGAAAGCCGGAGCAAAGATGGCCGCGTGCCGCCCCGATGCCCGAAGCGCTGCGCCTAGCTCGCCGGCCAGATGGCCACGGATGGTAGAGTCTACGGTCTTGTAGAGAAGGTCGCGGTCCCGCAATCGGAAGACCGCATCGTGAACGCGCCGAATCGCCTCATCGTGAGATCGAATACGGCTGTCGGCGTCGATTGATACGACATCCCACCGGCTTGCTGCCCCAAGATGTTCCAGGCTCAGCGCCACCGTGGTCGGATGCCCGGCCTGAGCAAAGGCTATGCCGCCATCCGTGGCGCTTGTTAGATCATCTGCAACAACTGCGATCTTCATCGTGGGCCTGATCTTATGCTTGGGGCGCATCCCTCATCGTCCGGCTCATGGATGAGTAGGATGAATTGTCTGCTTGTGAAAATGATGATTTGATAAGGCTATCGGTGAGAAAAACGCACGTATTCCAATGACTGAACGTCTCCCCCCTCTGAATGCCTTGCGCTGCTTCGAGAAGGCCGCGCGTCTCGAAAGCTTCGCCAAGGCTGCTGACGAATTGCATCTGACGCACAGTGCAGTAAGTCGCCAGATCAAGAATCTTGAGGAGCAGCTTGGAGTCGCGCTCTTCGAACGGCGGAACAGGCGTGTTTATGTGACAGAGCCGGGTCGCCGGCTGCTTGCAGCAACGGCGAACGCATTTCATCTTATCCGGGATGCTTGCGAAGAGATTAGGCTGAAGGTACCTACACCCCTTGTCCTGTCTTGCGAACCCACCCTGACCCAGCGCTGGCTCATCCCTAGACTTCCTAGACTCGGTGAGTGCCACCCTGACCTTCTGGTTCATGTCGTTGCAGCGGGAGGTCCCGTGCAGTTCGATCGGGACCGTATCGACATAGCCGTCAGAAGAGACGATTTTCAGTGGGACTCAGATACTTACTCTTTCCCTATCGTCGAGGAGACGGTGGGGCCTGTTCTCAGCCCGGCACTTCTTGAGACATCTGCGCGCCGCCACGACCTCCTGAACCTGCCACTGATTCACTCCGCGACGCGCCCGGATGCCTGGGAGCGGTGGTGCAAGGAGAATGAGAAGACTGCGAATTCACGAGAAGGCCGCACGTTCGAACATTTTTACCTGAGCATCCAGGCGGCCGTGGCGGGCTTGGGGGTTGCGATCGGTCCTTACCCTCTGGTCGTCGACGAGATCCGGACAGGCCGGCTTGTGGCCCCCTTCGGATTCACGCCAAATGGTCACCAATATGTCCTGCTGACAAGAACAGACCTTAGCCAGGAGCCCCGGGCTATGGCCTTGCTGAAGTGGCTCAGGGCCGAGGCCGCAGACCTCTGTCCGCCAGTTGGAGAGTTGGTCGAGGTCTGTCATCGTTGAGGTTTCCGAACACAGCGCCACTGGATCATGTTTCTGCGACTACTTGGCCGCGAACTGCCCGGCTCGACCAGCTCTACAAGATAATTGGGTCGAATTCCTAACACTACAGTTGCACCTTTCGCTTGCGATGTGAGGCTTCCGCCATGGCCTGATGCGCTCGTCTCCAAGCGGACCAGGCGATCACGAAGGCGGGCTCGATCCGGCGTTGCCGGAGGCGTGTGGCCACGCGGCGGATTTCCTGGACAGACCATCGCACAAGCGCCGGAGCTTGGCCTCGTCGCTTCTTTTTTGGGGTGAGGTCAGAGTATTGGCGCGCTGGCGCACCACCGCCATCATGGCAAATGCCAGCATCACCAGCGAGACATGGCGGTGCCAGCCATGCCACGAGCGCGTCTCGTTGTGCGTGAGACCCAACTCGGTCTTCGCTGTCTCAAAGGCATCCTCAATTGCCCAGCGCTGGCCCTCGACCCGCACCAATTCTTCGATCAACGTACCGGCGCGACACCAGGTCGAGAAGAACGCCAGGTCCCCATCAGAGAGGGTGCGCCGGATCAGCAGGCCGCGTGTCCACAGGCCGGTGAGGTGCTCGTTGTATTCGTCAGCCTCGAGATCAGCGAGTTCGACATAGGCCCAGTCATACAGGCGCGCTCCCTTGGTGCCGTCACCGGCTGACAGGCGCGTCCAGGCCTCAGGCGCAAGAGCCTTTGCGATCTGCTCGGCCGTGCCGGCGACCTCGGGTTTGTCGATCCAGGAGTTGAATTGATCAGAGGCATGCGCGCCCAGCACATAGCCCTTGCCAGCCCGGCGCAACTGCATCTCGATCCGGCCCACGCTATAGACCGTGTCGGTGGAGACCCAGTCGAACGGCATGTTGGCCGCAATCGCCCGCTCGATCATCTGCGCGGCGATCTCGGGTTTGGTGACGAAGCCGATGCTGTCGGGCACCTGAGCGGCGGTGCGGCGCTCGGGCTTACTTGTCCAGTCCTTAGGCAAATACAGCTGGCGATCGATGAAGGCGCAGCCCTTGTCCGAGACATAAGCCGCAAACACGCCGATCTGACAGTTCGTGATCTTGCCAGCCGATCCAGTGTACTGGCGTCCCACGCCACACGAGTGCTGGCCCTGCTTGAGAAATCCGGTCTCATCGATCACCAGCACGGCCCCAGGCGAGGCGAGCGTCTCGAGAGCATAGTCGCGCACCATGTCCCGCAAGACATCCGCGTCCCAGTGGCTACGCCCGAGCACCGCCTGCTGGCGCCAGGGGCCTGGATCGCCAGCGGCTTCGGCCCGCATCCAGCCGGTCTTGCGCCGCTCAGGCCCGAGCAACCCATCGAGGAAGGTCGCCGCCGAGGCAGCGACACTGGGATGGGCAAACAGCGACCCGAGATGAACTTTGACCTGACGCAACTCTACACACCAGAGTTCGAGCATCTGCTCGATGGCTACACCCGTCATGGCAGCCTCCTGTGTCAGATCAGGAGATAACTAGCGCAAAACTAGTGGGTGCAACTGTAGTGCTAAGCCAACACGTTGCACTTTCATCCCAGTGGCAACGTTTGGTGACGATCCACATCACGATTACCAGGAATTGACCAGTGAAGCCAACGACCTTTCAGGGCCGGCTATTCGCAGCTAGGGCGAGACGAGCGGCTCGGCCTGATAGGCGCGGTGAAGCGCGTCCAGGAAGGACGGCGCCTCGGGCAAGGGCACCGTGCCGATCCGGTGGACCGGCACACCCGGTGTCCACGAGTTCATGACCACAGCGCCGGCCAAGGCCGGCAGGTCGTCGAGCGTGATCTCTTGGATGCGCTGGGGGACACCAATGCGATCCAGTTGCCGGCGAACGATACCCATAGTGGTGCCCAACAGCATTTCCGCCGCAGGCCACACCACGGCAGTGCCGTCCCAGAATGCCAGATTCCAGATCGACCCCTCGCTCAGCCGCCCTTGCCGGTCAACGAAGGCGGCATCATCGAAGCCTTGATCGACTGCCTGCCGGAGGAAATACGTCTTGGCCACCTCGCCGACGTGCTTCACGGCCGGGAGGACCCGCTCGTAGTTGACCAGTGCCAGTGCCAGCGGACCCTTCGGGCCCGACGCGGCCGGCCCAGTGCGGACCAACAATACGGGTTCGACGTCAGACCCGGCAACCGTGAACTCGCCGGCTGGGGAATACACCGTTGCTAACAGGGAAAGGTCGGGAGGACCGACCTCCAGCGCCGCCCGTAGGTAGAACTGAATCTGATCGTCGGGCAATGCTCGGCCGAACAATTCCACCGAGGCAACCCGAAGCCGTTCCAGATGGAGATCAAGGCCACGGATTCGGCCCTCCCGCACTTGGATGGCAGTGAAGTGAGCGTAGCCGGCAAAGGCGAGAGGTGCTAGGTCATCGGCGGTTGCCTCCTGACCATTACATTGAACGACGAAAGAGGCTGCACGAGAGGACATTCGCTCACTCCAGGATCGGTGTTGGGGCGGACCGGCGCTCGGTCCCCATACACATGGTTGTCGATGCCCGGACCATCTCCGATTGAACGAGTTTGGAAAAACGAATAGTTTTCGACGGTCCATCAAATGGGGTTTGAAGATCGATGAGCCGCATTCTGCCCGGGACACGAGCCCTCAGGACTTTTGAGGCTGCGGGGCGGCACCTGAACTTCACGCGTGCGGCCGCTGAGGTTGGGTTGACGCCGGCGGCGGTGAGCCATCAGATTAAGGAAATCGAGGACCAACTCGGCATCGTGTTGTTTATGCGCACAAGCCGTAACATCCGGCTCACACCGAGCGGCACCGTGTTGTTCGAGGCTGTCGCCGATGCCCTGGAAACGCTCCAACGCGGCGTCAGCCGCGCCAACAGAACGGCCCGGAACTCAGCGCATCTGCGCATCTCGACCAGTGCACGGTTTGCGACGAACTGGCTCCTGCCCAGACTCACGCGCTTCCGTGCCGAGAACCCGACCCTTGAAATGACATTCGACATTACCGACGAGATAAGGGACTTTGGTTTCGACGATGTCGATGTTGCTATCCGGTTTGGCACTGGGAATTATGACCAGGCGCGATCGGACCGTTTGTTCGACACGGTGATCGCTCCAGTCTGCAGCCCGAAGCTGATCGAAAGCGGTGCCAGACTGGAAGAACCGCGGGATCTGCTTCACCACACGCTCTTTCACGTAGACTGGAAGACCGACCGTATGGTCTGGCCCAACTGGAGCATGTGGATGGCTGCGGCCGGCGTCAACGACTTCGACGATGGTAAGTGCGTTGGCTTCCCCGATTCGAGCCATGTCGTTCAAGCGGTCATCGAAGGTGGCGGAGTCGGTCTGGCTGACTTGGACATGATCGCGAATGATCTTACCGATGGACGGCTGGTGAGGGTGTTCGACATTGGCGTCAGCGTGGCTCCGGAGTACGCCTATCATCTGGTTTACCCGGAGAGCAATAGTGAGGACCCGCGTGTCCTCGCTTTTCGGAAATGGATACTGAGCGAGACGGGTTACCGGTCCGATCAATGATTCGATCTTCCACCAAGGGCCGTTACCGGAAAACGCCTTTATGCTTGCACCTTACTAAAGCGCTCTTAATTTGAGCTCGCATCATTGTGGGTGGGCTGTGCGTTGGTAAGGACATAGCCCGGGAGGCGAGCGATGCCCCATCTCTATTCTGCTGAATATGCGAGAGTGTGTTCTGATCACTTGAGAGCGCGCCGAGCCCTAGGTCGGTGATGGTACCTTCACCTCACTCACATTCTTGAGGAGTCCAGCGTCTTCCAAGGGACGAAGGAGACGTATGCGAGTCTGATGAAAAGCACGGTCAGTGTCTTTTGCACCGCAATGGACATCGCCTCCGGCTCTCTCGTTCGTGCATCGTATGTCATGGCGCAGGCCTGTCCTGTGTGGTCTGACTGCGTATTGCTCCACATCAGCTCAATGGCAATGTGCCCCGGCGTATGTGTCACTACGTACCCACCGATCTTGTGAGAGGGCGGGACGTTGAGCGTGACCTTCTTCTCGTAGGGCTCTCCTTGTAGGTTGACGTCACCGACGCTGGCAGCGTGCGCTCTGAAACTCGATCCACGGCTCTTAAAGGCTCCGATGTACGACAAGCGACGGTGGCGCGTGATTGGAACTAGCTCAATCAGACGGCGTGCCTTTTCTCGGGAGAAGGTCTGGCCATCGGCCACGAGGCAATCAATGATCGCGTGTGCTTCGAGACGCGTGGAGGCATCCATGGTTTGATCCTCTGTGGGCTGTGATCCTGCTTTGAGCGATACCTCGCCCTCTGTAGCGCTTCTCTTGCCCGTAATTCTTCTTCGAGACCGTGTTGACAGAGGTGCCGATCAGTCTTCTTCCCCCAGCACTCGCTCCAGAACCGCGTCGAGCGGCTCCGGTACACGGACGATTTGGGAGCCGAGCTTCACAAATGTTTCGTTCTGAAGCAGATCCGTGCCGGATAGCGCATTGATATGGCCAACTCTGACGAGATGGCGGCGGCCCTCCTCATCATTGAGCCGCACGAGCGGTTCCGACCAGGCCCCAGAACGTCTCCGCATACGTGCTCCCCTCATCTTCCCCCTCAGCGGAACAAAAAGTGAACACAGAACAGTTAAGTCTGTCAATGCCGCAGTAGAGTCACAGCCGAAGTGGTGAAGTCGAAGATCGGCTTCGGAGGAGGAGAGCAAACTGGACCTGTGGGAGCAGGAATAATGAGCTCGGGCGGAAACCGGTTCGATCCACGGGAGACCATCTCGTGCAGCAAAGCCTCGTGCAGCAAAGCGTTTATCTGCTGGATGCAATTTTCTTTGAGCCACGGATCCAAAAACGGATTCACACGCTGGGGATTGATCCAGTTCCTTCTTTTGGAAAGAGGGTATCGCTGGGCGCGGAAAACCGGATCCTCCCTTTCATATGCGGCGCTCTATAGTTTCGTGACTGGGCTCATCCGGAGGCCGTGACCCTCTCCACAAGGCGGATCATAGCGGTCTCGAAGGCGACAGGATCGGCTCCCTCCGCAATGGCGAGCGCCGCGCGGTCGAAGGCTGCCGACAGCAGAGCGGTCATGGCTGCGATCGGGAACGGGTCCCGCAACGATCCCGCGACCGCTTCCAAACCCTCGCGCAGAGTGCGGGCCGGATGCGCTTCGTCGATGGCTGCGGCCTGCCTCGGGCCAAGCACGGCCGGGCCCTCAATGAGGAGTAGGCGAGTGCGGCCGGGAACGGACATAGCGTTAAGGTAGGCCAGGCTCCCGTGGAGCAGTGCGTCCCGTGGGGGGAGGTCTGGAGATCCTGAGGCTTCGGTTTCGCCGGCAACCGCCTGCGCCTCCCGCTCCAGCACCGCGAGGAAGAGATCGCGCTTGTCGGTGAAGTGGTGGTAGAGCGCCCCACGCGTCACCCGGGCTGCCGCAACAATCTCAGGCGTAGATGTCTCCGCATAGCCTTTCTCTACAAAGAGAGCGCGGGCGGCTTGCAGGAGAGCCGTTCGCGTCGCCTCCGTACGTTCCAAATTGCTTCGCCTCTGTTGCATGCAAACAGCCTGTATGTTAATCGTCAAAAACATACAGATTGTATGTCATAATGTGAAGGTTGAACAGAGATGAAGATCACGAGCTACTATCCAGTGGTCATGACCCGCGATGTCGCCGGGACGACCGCCTTCTACGAGCGGCATTTCGGCTTCCGGCCGCTGTTTACAAGCGAATGGTACGTGCACCTGCAGTCCGTTCACGAGGAGAGAGTCAATCTCGCCATCCTCGACAGTGTGCATGATTCGATCCCGGCCGAGGCCCGCAGGCCCACCTCCGGAATGATCCTCAACTTCGAGGTCGAGGACCCGGATTCCCTTTACGCTGAAGCCCAGGCGGCCGGGCTGCCGATCCTGATCCCTCTGCGGGACGAGCCTTTCGGGCAACGACACTTCATCACAAAGGACCCGAACGGCGTGCTGATCGACATCATCAAGCCGATCCCGCCAGCGCCCGAGTTCGCGGCGCAATATGAGGCGAGCGCCCTGCCGCAGACCTCCTGACGCATTGTGCGGACCCAGAGGGCCGCGCCAGCGTCCCGAAGGGTCACGCAGGTGACAAGTCGACCCGGTTTTCCGCGTTCAAACATGCGCTCATCTTAGAGGGAGCATCGTATCGATGCGGCATTCGATAGGAAACGCCACCAGATTTCCGTGACCTGATCCGGAAACGTCCGCAGCCAATTATGTAATATGAACCAGCATACAGTGCGTCATGATTTTTGCGGAAGTGAACTGCTGCAGTTGTCTTCATGACAGGATGCCGTGGTACGAGGCTTTCATGGGACTGGCGATGAGGATTGCCGCGCGAACGGCAGGTACCAGAACAAGGCAACCTCTCGGGTGCCGGGACGCATTGCCTGATACAGATAGCGGTCATAGCCGCCGAGCACGAACCCATACCGCCCGTAGAAGCGGCAAGCGGCAACATTGTTAGATTGAGTTTCAAGGCGGATGCCTGCCATGGCAGCTTCTCGCGCCCATTGGACAGCTATATCCATCAAGCGGCGAGCAATGCCCATCCCGCGATAGGAGACATCCACTGCGAAGTCCTCAATGATCGCATAGTTATTCCAGCCCTGAGACAGGGCAATATAGCCAATCGAGCTTCCGTTCACCTGCGCCACGAAAAGCCCTCTGTTGGGATCTTCAATGTAGCCGGCCAATTCTTTTGTGCTGAAGTCGTAAGTCTTACGGTATGGCGGGGCGACCGGGATGGTCTGCCCGCCCTCGAATGGCTCGGAACGCTCGACCGTGACCTCGAAGGAGAAGTCGCATTTGGCGAGGTCGGGAAGGCAAGCGGTGTCTCCGGGACGAACGATGGCCTCATAAGCGTGCATCGACGAGTGCATCCGATTTAGTACAGTGGCGGGCGACTTGTACGATGGAAGCGACCGTCACGCGAATCTTGGGCCTCCAGAGGATTCTCAATTCCGTGCGCAGGGTTCGGAAAGGGGATCCGTCGCAAATTTTGCTGAGTGCCAAGATATTGGCCGGACTGGATACAACGCTCAGGCGACCAGGATCTCAAACTGCTCCGCGAGCGAGGGGTGCAGATTGCGGGCATATTTCGCCTGCCGTTTACGCATCATGTGGATCATTTCGATGCCTCCCAGGATCGCACGCGCGCTGTCAATGGTCTGAAACCCAAGCATCGGCCGCACTCGTTTCTTAATGGCCCGATGATCCTGCTCGATCCGATTGTTCAGGTAGGCGCTTTGGCGGATACGAATGGGCTTCAGATCACGCCGCCTTCTGTCTTGGAGCCGGTCTGTTGTATCGCATGACAGGATAGCCTCTCGATTAGTCTGGCTTCCGTCGATGACGATCCTCTCTGGCCGTCCGTGCCGCTTGAGCGCGTTGCTCAGGAACCGCTTGGCGGCTGTCAGATTGCGCTTTTCACTGAACCAGAATTCGACCGTGTCACCATTGCTGTCGATAGCTCGATAGAGATACATCCACCGCCCACGCACTTTGATATACGTTTCATCGACATGCCACTTACGGCTGACGGGTCGCTTGTGTCGATTGAATCGCTCGAGAAGCTCGGGTGAGTAATGGACCACCCAGCGGCCGACCGTAGCGTGGTCCACCACGATACCCCGCTCGGCCATCATCTCTTCTAAATTCCGGAGGCTGAGATTGTAGGCGAGATACCAGCGGACACACAGCAGAATTACCGACCGATCAAAATGCCTGCCCTTAAACACTGCTGCCTCCGCTACTGTGACCGCAGCCTCAGTAGTTGAAACTCTGAAACGAAAAGTTTGCGACGGATCCGTTCCCGATGCTTCCAATCGCCCGCGTTCCTCCTTTCCATGAAGATTGGCGCTTGACCTTGCCGTCGTGGGGAGGTGCAAATTTCCCCCACTTGCGTTGAAACGGAGATTTGAACATGTGCGGGTGCAATACCCATCGGCACAGTTGCAGTAACTTGAAAACGGCATCACTGGCCCAATTTAAGGGGCCGCTCAGCCAGCAATACCGAGGAGCTGATTGGTCAGACGGATATCGCCTGTTGCTTGACGCTCTCGCTGGATGCGGCGGATCATGCGCATAATCTCAAAGCCCTTCAGGGTCGCGGCAGCGGGTTTCATCGTCTGGAAGCCATGCGTCGGCCGGATCACGCGCTTGAGCGCAACATGATCCGCGTCAGTGATGTCATTGAGGTATTTCGATGTCCGATGCTTCACGTGATGCCCCAAGTGACCTTCGTTCTGCGGGCGCAGGATTGCCTTGGGATACGATGCCAGCTTATCCGCCGTGATAGATGATGGCGGATAACCGCTCATCGCGTTTATGGCTTTACGCAGGAAGCGATGAGAAGCATTGGAATTTTGGCGATCGGACAGCACGAAGCTGATCAACCGGGCGTGTTTATCAACCGCTCGAAACAAGTACTTCCACGTGCCTCCTACGCGGACGTAGGTCTCGTCCACCCTCCAGGAGCCTGAACGGTGTCCCTGGTAGGGTCGCACTCGCTTCTCCATCTCTGGGGCATAGCGTTGAACTCAACGGAAGATCGTGGATGGATCAACGGCGACACCGCTCTCAGACATCATTTCGGCCAGGTCGCGATAGCTGATCCCATACTTGCAGTACCAGCGCACGCACAGCAGGATGATCTCAACCGGGAAGCGACGGCGCTTGAACAGAGACACGGGAGCGGATCCTTGATGAACCGCTCCTCGCTAAACGGCCGAGGTTAATGCAACGGTGCCCGAGAATTGTTACTGAGAGCTGCATGCAGGTCTATAGATTATGCGGCTTAGTTGGATAACCTATCTTAGGATTGCGTGTTTCGAAGCCCCGAAGAGTCTCTGAAGAGGCGCTCATAAATCATCCGCCAGCCTTCCTCGTCGGGGGCACAAATGATGCCCCCGTCGTGGAGAGCCGGGCGATAGGGCGATCCGTCAAACCGTGCGGAGTAGCCGCCTGCTTCCCGGTGGAGTAGCCAGCCTGCCGCATGGTCCCAAGGCATCAGCTTCGCGTGGACGAGGAAATGGCAATGCCCCGCAGCTGCCAGTCGGTACTCGTGGGCCGCGCAGCGGTAACATGCGACGGCCCCGAAGCCCGTTAGATTCGTCGCCACGGTCGACCGTATGGGCTCCGGCATATGATGCCAGGACGCACATCCTGACATGTCACGGAGTGGAACCGGATGCGCGACACGAAGGTCAACGTTGCTGCTGGACCGCTGAATCCATGCTCCCTCCCCGCGAACGGCGATCGCGGTATCGTCCCCGATCGGGTCGTGGATCCAACCGGCAATGATCTCTCCTCGCATGACGGCCGCCACCATCACCCCGAATAGCGGGAGACCCGAAGCGAAATTCTTGGTGCCGTCCACCGGATCGATCAGAAAGGCAAGGTCCGCGTCCGCCAGCTTGTTCAGCAGCGACGGATCACGCTCCGTGGCCTCTTCCCCAATGATGACGGCGTACGGAAACATTCGCCGCAGTCCAGCGGCGATCACCCGCTCGGCTGCCTCATCGGCATCCGTCACGAGATCCATAGGTGATGACTTCTGCCGAACTTCGTGGGTCGAGAGGTTCCGAAAGCGGGGCATTATCTCGAATCGCGCTGCTTCGCGGAGAAGCTGATTCACAGCTTCGGCATCATCGGTCGAGAACAGCATACAGAACCACTTTCAAAGATTCCGGGTAGCGCAACTTCTCCTTGCCACAACAAGGTGCAGCGCCCCCATTTCAGGATAGGACACTGGTGAGCCTCAGGCTATTTCCATCGCGCGGACGAGAGGACTCATTAGACCCGTAGTGCAGCCGAGCACTATGTTGCCGTTCCGCAATCCCGATTTGGCGAGGAAATCATTGACCCAGCCTCCCGCCTCCTCGATCAGCAGCATCCCGGCGAGGGCATCCCATGAGTTCATGTGCAACTCGCAATAACCGTCAATCCGGCCGGCCGCAACATAGGCTAGCGCCAGTGCGCCTGATCCTCCGCGACGGACCCCTGCTCCATCCGCCAGGATGCGGCCGACAAGATCAACGTATTGGCTAAGCGGGAGCCGGGTCGACCAGCCGGCTTCGATGGTGGCGGACTGCATGTCACCCAGTCCGCTGACCTGAATCGGCTCACCGTTCAGGGTCGCACCTCTGCCGCGCTCCGCTGCGAACAGTTCATCGTGCATCGGGTCATAAATGATCCCGATTTGGGTCTGCCCGTCACGAACATAGGCGATGGAGATGCAGAATTGCGAGATCCCGCGCACGAAGTTCGCAGTTCCGTCAATCGGATCCACCACCCAGACATTGTTGTCGAACGATCCCCCACCCTCTTCACCGAAAAAGGAATCCTCCGGGAAGCTCTCCAGCAACCGTCCACGCACTAGACCCTCCACCTCGGCGTCTACGGCTGAAAGATAGTCCTGGTGTCCTTTGAGGTTGATGCCGGCTGTGCCAGGCCGTCCGTTGAACCGGCGTCGGGCCAGGGCTCCAGCCTCGCGAGCAACTGCGCATGCTACGGACAGGCGGAGGTTGGATTTATCTGCTGCGGACAAAGAGGGAGGAACCGTGGTTCTGGCTGTGTTCGGGAGAGGCATGAAAGTTTGTCCTGCTTACTGGCTGGAGGAAACGGGCTGTGGCGCCGGATGCTTCTCATGCTCGATACGCCGGATCCACTCAGCTGCATGACGAGCGGCCTTGATCAGCATCGGCTTCGGTGTCTCCATCCATTCGTCCGGGTGAAGCTCACGCGTGACGCGCAGATGATCGATCGCCGATTCGAGGGTGGGGAAACGGTCGGGTATCTGGATGTGGATATACAAAGCCGCGAGGATCACGGATCGGCTACGCCCTCCGCGGCAGTGCAGCAGGACATTACCGCGGCGGCGATGCGGATAGGTGTAACGGTCGGGCAGCTGCTGGTGCAGGGCTCCGTCGAGCAGATAATAGCCGGCGAGCAGCATTGTGTCCGGATTGCCCGCGTCGTCGATGAGACCCAGCTTGTAGTTCCGAACAGGTCCGTGCGGCGACGCGACGTCGGAGGCTCCGATGCCCGCCGTGTAGTCGATATCGAGGTTGACGGCGCAGTTCACCACGATGGCGATGTCGCTGCTTTCAAGCAGGGCTCTGTCCGACGCCGCATTGGCATCGCCGACGAACAGCTTCACCCCGAACGGTGGAAGATCCTCAACGATGAGGCTCATAGGGGGGCGTGGGAAGTTGAATGGTGTCGCCATCGTTAGTCAGATCCTGCTTTCATGTGCATGCTATTGCGACCCGCCTGTTGGTGAACCGCAGCATTCTTCTTGTGCTTCCAACCGAGCTTCCGTTGGAGGTGGCTCTCATGCCGCCTGGGACGCTCCGACGACTGACTGCTTTAATGGGATACGGTTCCCGCTGCCCTTATCGAAGAAGGTGAGCTGGTCAGCGGGGAACTCGATCCAGATGTTGTTCCGCGGCAGAGAGGTCTCGAAACGTGGGATGAGCGCCGTGACTCGATGCCCTTTGACCGTCAGCGAGATGATCGTCTGTGATCCGGTGGGCTGGACGATGTCGACCTCAGCCTGAAGGCTGAACGGACCCTGCCGCTCGACGATTGCGATATTCTCCGGCCTGATCGCGAATGTCACCGGGCCGTTTGCGCCTTGCAGGCTTGTCGGAAGCGGAATGGCGGCATCCTCGAAACGCACGATCCGCTCGCCCTCAACAGTCTCCAGCATTCCGTCAAGGAGATTGATCCTGGGATCGCCAATGAACTCGGCGACGAAGAGGTTGGCAGGGTCGTGATAGATCTCGTAGGGCGAGCCCTGTTGCTGAATGACGCCGTCCCTCATCACCACGATGACATCGGACATAGTCAACGCCTCGACCTGATCGTGCGTGACGTATACGGTGGTCGCCTGCAACTCTCGATGCAGACGCTTGAGCTCGGTGCGCATCTCCGTCCGGAGCTTCGCGTCGAGGTTCGACAACGGCTCGTCCATCAACAGGATCGAGTTGCGGGCCGCGATCAGGCGGGCCACGGCCACCCGCTGCTGCTGGCCTCCCGACAGCTCGGACGGATAACGGTCCGCCAGCCCGGTCAGCTGGACCTTTGCGAGCGCCTCGGCAAGTCGTTCCTTGATCACATGCGCCGGTTGTTTCGCCTCCGAGAGCGCCAGTGTGATGTTCCGGTCGACCTTCATGTTCGGCCACAGGGCGTAGCTCTGGAAGATGAAGCCAAGGCCACGGCGCTCGGGCGGGACGAAGACGCCGTTCCGGCTGGAGTAGACCGTCTTGCCGCCGAGCACGACCTCGCCGGTTGTCGCCTGCTCGAGGCCAGCGATGACGCGCAAGGTCGTGGTCTTGCCGCAGCCCGACGGCCCGAGCAAGGTCACGAAGCTGCCTTTCGGGATGTCGAGGTCGAGGCTCGGAAGAGCCAGATGGCTTCCGTACGACTTGGTGATGTTTCTGAGGGTGATTTCAGACATGGGCACTCTCTCGTGCGGAAGCCATTCAGGTTAGGTTATCGGCTCGTCTCGGCCATCCAGAAGTCGCTGATCTTCGCGATATTGTCCTTCACGAATTCAGGCGACGCCGTGAGCTTGCGGGCCTTGGGCCACATCTCGCTGTGGGGCGGCGGCGGAACGTCCGTGCGCGGCGAGAAGGTGCCGACCTGATAGAAGGCGGCCATGCCCTGCAGGAGCTCCAGCGATTTCCCGGACCTGAACGGAGGCTTGAGCTCCGAATTGGCATTGAGCTCCTTGCTGCCCATCAGGAACGCCACGAAGAGCTTCGCGGCATTCGGATGCGGCGCCTGTCCGGCGACCGCGACATAGGTGGGATACGAGTACAGCGCCGCGGGCTTCAGATCGTAGGGAATCGCGTTTGCGTAATTGTCGGTCTGGTTCTTGGTCAGATAGTGGATGACCGAGAACGCCATCGGGGGCTTTGCTTGCCCGCGAAGACCGACCGCCGTCGCGATCTTCGAACTGTTATCGGAGATGACGATGTCGTTGCCGATCAGCCGGTGCAGAAACTCGTAGCCCGCGTTTTCGACGCCAGGCGAGAGTTCGAGCTTCTTGCCGTAATGCTCCTCATAAGCCTTCTGCATCTCATCGGAATGCTCGACGATGGCGGCAAGCGTCATCAGCGTGGTGAGTGAACCGGCCGGCGACTTCATCGAGAAGCGGCCCTTCCATTGCGGCTCCGTGAGCTCCCAGATGGTCTTGATCGGCGGCTGCGGGTAGGTCTCCGAGTTATAGAAGATGCCGTAGGCTTCGATCACATGCGTCAGCAGCGGCTCGCGGTGTTCGGCGGGGATCCTGTCGGTCAGATAGGAGGGCACGTAGTTGACGATGCGGTGGTTCGGCAGGAGATCGAATACCATCTGCTCGGTGCCGCCCGAGTAGACCACGTCGGCTGCATAGACGCCGGCCTGGTGCTCGCGCACCACCTTCTCAATGGTCTTTTCAGAGCCAAGATCATAGGCCTTTACTTTGATTTCGGGATAGAGCTTCGCGAAATCCTCAGCTACCTTCAGCATCGTGCCAGTGGAGGAGTAGACGACGACTTCGCCCTCCTTCTTTGCGTTAGTGATGACCTCGTCCCAGTTCTCGTTTTTCTGGTAGGGGCCGAGCTGGCTCTTCTGCAGCCATGCATCCCACTTGGGATCAGCCTGCTGCGCCAGGGCCGGCGTCGTCAGGGCAAAGGTCAGGGCTCCGGCCGCAAGCCAGGTTTTGGCGTTTCTGAATGTCGGTGTCATGATGGGCTTCCTCCTTCGTTTCTCTTCGTGTCGAGCGGTCCGGACGAAGCGGTCAGGCTGCTCCAATCCTCGCTTTTGTCGACAAGGCACGGACGACCAGGTTGACCGTAATCACGATGGCGACGAGCAGCACGGTGGCGACGCCGACGAGTTGAGGCATGTCCTGGTTCTGGTAGTTATAGATGACACCGGCGAGCACGTTGGTGGACGGCGTGACTAGCAGGATGATCAGCGACAGCTCGCGCATGATGCTGATGAAGCTAAGCAGCATGCCGGAGAGAAGCCCCCCAGCAGCAATTGGTACGATGATCCGCACCATTCGGCGGAACCAGCCGATGCCCTGGACGCGGGCCGCCTCCTCCAGCGACTTGTCAATCTGCAGGAGCGCCGCAATCCCGGTGCGCGACGTGAAGGGCAGCGTCTTAACCGAGCAAATCAGGACCAGCAGCGCGAAGGTGCCGTACAGTGCCGGGACCGGTCCGAACGGGCGGGCGAACATGCCGATATAGATCGCGCCGAAGGCCAGGGCCGGGAAGATGTACGGCAGGAAGGCCACCAGTTCTAGGGTGCGCGAGGTGAGAGAGCCGCGAGTCCTGACGACCACATAGCCGATGAGGAATCCGAAGATGCCAGTCATCATGGCGGTGAGGAATGCCAGTTTGAGGCTGTTCCAGGTGGCGTCGATGATGTTACCATTGTCTATCAGGGCAGACTGCAGCTGGTCGACGCCCTCACCTCCCCCGCCGATCCAATAGTGCAGGGTCAGGTTGCTGAGGCTGTAATTGCCCGCTGTCTTGATCAGCGATTGCAGGACCAAGAGCACAAGTGGAAATGCGACCGCTGCTATCATAAGCAGAATGACAAGAATGAAGAGCGGCCAACGCCAGCGTCCGAGGTCGATTTCCTTGTTGCGGAAGCCTTTGCCAGAGAGGGTTACGAAGCTCTTGCGGACGCCGATAAGACGTTGGTTGATGAAGATGAACAGGCAGGCGAGAACCACGAGCACCAGTGCGAGCAGGAAGCCATCGCCTGCATTGCGCGTCCCCATAGCCGCGTAAATCTGTGTTGGCAGCACGAAATAGCGGACCGGCATGCCGAGCACGGCAGGCGTGCCAAACGATCCGACCACCCGAATGAAGGTCATCACCACTGCGGAGCCAATGGCTGGGAGCAGCAGCGGCGCGGTGATCCACAGGAACTGCTTCAGACGTGAGAGACCCGCCATCGCTCCTGCTTCCTCCATTTGGCTGTCGACGCTCGTGATTGAGCTCGACACAGAGAGATAGGAGTAAACATAGTAATGCAGTGACAGACAGATGATGATTGGGATAGGGCCGTAGGCGATCCAGTCCGGCGGCTGCACGCCGAAGAAGTAAGCGAAAGCGCCCGACGCTCCGCCAATGCGGTCGTTCTTGAAGAACGTGATCCAGGCCAGCGCCATCACCCACGACGGGAGCATGTAGGGGATCATTACCAGCGTATGGAGAAAACTCCGGAACGGAATGTTCGTGCGCACGATCAGCCAAGCGAGACCCGCGCCGAAGGCAAGACAGATTGCGGTGGCGGCAAATGCTGTGACCAGCGAATTGAAGAAGGGTTTGTAGAACAACGCCCAGGAAAGGCGGCCGGCGAACACGCGCTCGTAGTGGAAGAGCGTGAACTCTCCTGGCTGAGCCTTGGGCAGATAAGCGCGATCATAGGGCTGTACGGTGAGAGTTTCCCGGACCAACTCGAACAACGGCACGAGAACCAGCGCTCCCAGCACTAGAGCAAGCACAATACCAAGGAGGCGTTCTGGCTGGGTGAAGAAATGCCGTAGGCGTCCCAGGATGGCGCGTGTGGAAGGTATGTTCGATGGTGTTTGTGCTGGTGCCGCCGAACCTGTCATTCCCTCGTGTCCTTCCCAAAGCCTGAGACGGCTCGATAACGTTTCCCGTAGGCGGCTGATTATTCGGTGCTCTCATCCGGTATGCTTGGAGGGCAGTCAGCTCGCGCTATTCAGCCATCCCTGTTGCGAAGAATGGTCCGCTTGAGGGTTGAGGATGAATAACGATGAAGTTTGCACACGTGTGCAAGGGTTGCAAGAGGTATTCTTGGAAAGAAAGTCGCTAATCGATCAGGCGGTGGGGCGAACGGTCGCTCGTTCGACAAGCTCGACTGGGAGGACCTCATGGACAAGGTCCATGTCCTTCCCATGCATCTCCCGCTCAATGGCCGTCAGCACGGCTTCGGTGAGATCGCTCATCGATTGCCTGACAGTGGTCAGGTGATAAGGAACCCATGCGGATTGCGGGATATCGTCAAAGCCGATGACGGAGAGGTCATCAGGAACACGCCGACCCATCCTGCGGGCACCATCGAGAAACCCAAGGGCCAGTAGGTCAGTGACGCAGAATACGCCATCAAGATCATGGGAGGCGAGCAGTCCTTCAGCTGCCTCTATGCCAGTCTCGTAGGTTGTCTCGCCCGAAGCCCAGACGACGGGTTCGATCCCGGCCTCTTCAATGCATTCCGCAAAGGCGACCCGTCGACGAAGCTGGGTTGGCGTACGGGCTCCGCTGCCAACCACGCCGATACGTCGACACCCGGCCTGAAGCAGCCGACCGGCTGCAAGGCGGGCGCCACCAAGATCGTCGCTGATGATTGTGTCCGTTTCAGCATCATCAGCCTGCCGGTTGACCAGGATCACCCGAACACCGTTAGCCACACAATCGTCGATGATGGATGAGGGGGGCGAGCCGGACATCACGACGATAGCCCGCACGCGGAACTCCAGGATGAGTTCGATCAGCGGTGTGATCCCCTGTTCCGCCTCGGCGGCGTTCAGGAGCAGGCACTGCATGCCGCGCCTGAGAAGCGCACGGCTCAACTCGTCGAGCTGGCGGGCCATGAAGGGCAAGGACAGGTTCGCGCCGACGACGCCGACGAGGTTGGACTGATCACTAATCAGGCTTCGGGCGAGGCGGTTGACCCTGTATCCTAAGGTTTTGGCAGCTTCCTGGACCCGAAGCCTCACATCTGCAGAGACACTGGCTCCCGGCGTGAACGTGCGCGACACGGCCGAGCGGGAGACACCTGCAAGCCGAGCCACGTCTTCTGCTGTTACAAAGTTGCGAATCCCGCGGTCGCGTTTCAGATTATCTTCATGATCTGAAGACGCCTCCATTGGGACTTGCTCCGCTTTAATCGTAGTTCTGTGTAAATTCTATGAGCTGATACGGAAAAGCGGATCGCCCGCTAGCCGGACGTAGAGAATCTATGCACACGTGTTCGGATAGGCAAGCATCTGGCATTAACATCCCAAGTCGACAGGAGGTCAGAGTTTGTTCCGGGCCGATGCTGTTCTCTAATGGGTCAAGGGGCAGCTTTCCAATTCTGAGCGGTTGCGCGCTCTCAAATGGGCATCGTCATGACTGGATGGCGCACGTCTAATTGGAAACTCTGCTCTTTGGATTCCAACAATTGTCTAGGCGCCAATGATGCGGCATATTCCCGAAATGGCAAAAGCCTTGAGTATCACCTGCCTCGTGCGTCCGCATACCTGATGCGAGAGGCTTGGATGCGAGCATCTCAATACCCTCTCAGGCATCCGCTCGCGTTCTTGCTAGCAGGCAGTCGCCGCCCATGCGGCGCACATGCAATGGTCTCTCTATGACGAACTTCTTCGAAAGCCCATTCAAGGGCATCACGCTCGACCAACAGGTCACGAACCCGAACATCATCGTCGGTCGCTACAGTTACTACTCAGGCTATTATCATGGTCACAACTTTGACGATTGTGCTCGCTTTCTTTCCTCAGGCGAAGGTGTCGATAAACTCGTCATCGGCAGCTTCTGCTCCATTGGGTCGGGAGCCGCGTTCATAATGGCAGGCAACCAAGGCCATCGAACCGATTGGATTAGCACTTTTCCATTCTTCTGGATGCCGGAAGTCCCAGCCTTCGCAGGAGCGAAAAATGGATTTCAAGCCACAGGCGACACGGTGATCGGCAACGACGTCTGGATTGGGTCCGAGGCGATCATCATGCCAAGCGTGACGGTTGGGGACGGTGCAGTGATCGGCACCCGTGCTCTGGTGGCGCGAGATGTGGAACCTTATGCCATCGTTGGGGGCAATCCGGCCAAGCCGATCCGACGTCGCTTTGACGAGTCTCTCATCACCAAATTGCTCGAGATGAAGTGGTGGAACTGGACCGACGAGCAGTTGCACGGAGCGATGCACCTCCTAACCGATGGCGATGTGGAAGTTCTCCACCACCACTGGCAGAATGTCATCATGTCTAAGAAATAGCGGCAGTGTCGGCCTCTGCGTGTTCAACGATTCGAGTCGACGCCATCCTGTATTGGGGACGGTACTGTCGCAAACCCATTAGTAACTCAGTTTGGCCTATGCCTCCGGCAGGCTTCGGAGGTGAAAGATGTTCAAAGTCCGTCATTTCGATCGATCCGTGATCCTGCTGTGCTTGCGGTGGTATCTCACCTATAGCCTCAGTTTACGTAACCTCGAGGAGATGATGGCCGAGCGCAGGATCTCGGTTGATCATGCGACCATTCACAGGGATCGTGCGCTAGTCGCCTGAACTGCTTGAGTAGTTCGATCGGCGTAAGAGAGCGGTCACCGAGAGGTGGCACGTCGACGAGACCTATCTCAAGGTCCGCGGACGGTGGATGTATTTGTACCGCGCTATCGGCAGCAACGGCGACACGGTTGAATTCTGGTTCAACGACCGGCGCAATCTGGCAGCGGCCAAACGGTTCCTGCGCGAGGCGCTCACGCGTCATGGCCGACCCGAGCGGATTGTGATCGACGGCAGTCAGACCAACAGAGAGGCGATCTTGTTGAGTGATGCAGAGATCCGGTTACAGGATCGATCAAGACGCCGTCTCAAGCCAATCAAAATCCGGCAAATCGCCTACCTCAATAACCGTATCGAGCAGGATCATCGTGCAATCAAGCGGTGGCTCCATCTGATGATGAGTTTCAAATTCATGAATAGCGCTCGCGGTGTGCTGGGCGGCATCGAGATGGTGCAAATGACGAGAAAGGGGCGAAATACGCCTGTAGTCAGCAGCTGTCGCTCGCGGGGCAGTTCGAGCGACAGCTGCATAAGCGGCGACGGAATATACCGGGGTCTTTCAGTTCGCTGTCAGAGATTGCGACAGAGGCCGCCGAGTCGGTGTGGTGGCGCTGCCACCGCCGGATCATCGCCGATTACCTGCTCGCCTCCGGCCGTGCGGTGTTCCACATCCTGGGACCTGGCAACATCGGGCCGGCGTCGATGACATCCGCAGCCCGTTCGACCGCTGATGGGATTGTCTACGCGGACCTGCCGGAATCGGACCCGTCGGGCGGGACCGAGGTGGCGTCGCGCCACATCTCGTAGATATCCCCCTCCTCAAGGCGGACGGGCACATGGGCGATTTTGAGCGACTGCTCCGCCAGCGGCTTTGCCAGTTCCGCATAAATGGCCGCCGTCGACAGGCCGTACGGCTCGCCGTCATCATTGGAGTAGGCGTAGTTCACTTCGCGAATGCCCGTGAGATGCATGGCCGACAGGCACATTGGACAGGGATGACCGCTCGCGTAGACCACACAGCCATCGAGGCGCGGGCTGCCGAGCGCCCGGCTCGCCGCGCGGATCGCCTGGAGTTCGGCATGAGTGGTCGGGTCTTGCGTGGTGTGGATCTCATTGACACCCGTGGCAATGACGGCGCCGTCCTTGACGAGGACCGCACCGAAGGGGCGGCCGCCCTTGCGCACGTTCTCGCGCGCCAGATCAATGGCTTCACAGAGGAAGCGCTCGGCTGGGGACATGTCGTTTCTCCTCGTCTCTCAGTTCAGCGTGCGCCAGCCGCGGTCAGGAGTTGTTCGATCTCATGGTAGCCACGCCGGCGCGCATGCTGCAGGGGTGTGACTCCGTCGCGGTCGGCAAGGTCGGCGCTCGCTCCTGCATCGAGCAGCAGCCGTACAATTTCCACATGTCTGCGCCCACCATCCCCGAGAATGATGGCCTCGAGCAATGCGGTCCAGCCCAGCTTGTTCACGTGATCGACATCCACGCCAGCAGCGATCAGGGTGCGCACCGTCTCCACGTGCCCGCGCTCGGCGGCGGGAATGAGCGCCGTGCCGCCATAGCGGTTCGTGCTCTTGAGATCGGCGCCATGAGCCAGCGTCAGGTTGAGGATTTCGAGATAGCCCCTTGCACCGGCGAGCAGGTAGGGGCTGTCGTTGATCTCGTCCTTCGCATTCACATCGGCGCCCGCCTCGATCAGGGCTTTCGCCGCGGCAACGTGATTGCTCTGGACAGCTGCCATGAGGGCCGTTCGCTGTCGGCTGTCACGCGCGTCGATGCTCGCCCCTTTCCCCAGGGCGCGCCTGACGCCGTCGGGATCTCCCTGCTCTGCGGCGGCGATGAGTTGGCGGTCGAGGGGCGAAGGGGTTCCACTCGAACCAAACCCCGAAAACGTGCTCATCAGCAAGGCTCCCAACACCATCACAGGCAACAGCGATCTCATCATCGTGCCATCCACAATACCATCCCGCTCCCGGTCCAGATATATTGGCCGGTCATGCTTGTTAGGAAGAGCATGCACGGTGCAGAGGCGACTGATCTCAGACGCCACTTGCCACCTCGTCCACACCAGACAACTCGTCTAAAAGCGGCCGCCGTCTGCTCTCCATCTGCCGTGCGGGAACGGAATCGAGGACTTGTCGTTCTGTGCAGGTGGGCAATCTAACGAAATGACTAGGCTCGTGAAATAACTTTGCCTTCGGGCTCATTCTGTCTGTCCGAAAGAACGCCAGTCGCCCTGGAACCCGACCCGCTCTGCGCCGGATCCTCGGAATTATCAATACCCCCAAGATATTATCAGAGCCCTTGCCCATGCAATTGGGCACGTGCCAGCGATCATGTTGCCCCATCCTACCTAATGTCTCGGCGCGTTGCAGGCTTGGCGTTCCTAAAAAAGAGTCTTCATGAACGTGCCGTCTGATCTCCCGCCGATCACGCTTGCGATCAACGACTAAAACCACCTGCTGTTCGCTGCGATGCCCCGGTGCTGACTGCACTGGCCGGAGCCGAACTTCCTGCTCAAGGAACTGCGTCGGGCCTAGCTGTGCCGCTCGGCAGGGCTACGCAAGGATGCCGTGTCAACAAACTGCCGCGTGATCTACCGGATCAATGACGAGCCCAACCGCCGCGCGCCTACTCGACCATCCCAAGGACCTGATCTGGCCAAGCTAGATTTTCAGTCTCGGAACTTGATCGACTGGATCAAGTTTGAAACGTTTGGGCTCCTTGAGCCAGGTTTTGTAGATGAACTCGTAGGGGGATGAGGCCTTTCAGGGTCTTGAGCCTTCGGGCGAAGTTGTAGGCGCTCACAAAGTCAGTCAGATGCTGCCGGAGTTGGTCATGGCTGTCGTAGTAGTAGCGCTTGACCGTCGCATCCTTGAGGGTGCGGTTCATCCGCTCCACCTGACCATTGGTCCAGGGATGCCTCGGCTTGGTCACGCGATGGTCCACATCGTTCTGGGCACAGGCATACTCCAAGGCATGAGCCCGGAAGAGCTCGCCGCGTTTCATCGCTTTCTGGATCAGCGGGACTGCTGATGCCGTGTTGCTGGGGGTGGTGAAGTGAATGCCATGGTCGGTCAGGACCGTGTGCACCTTGTACGGCACCGCCTTGATCAGCGCGCGCAGGAAGTCGCCGTCGATTCCGGTCGTCACCTTCTCGTGCAGCTCCACAAAGGCAAACTTGCTGGTGCGGTCAATCGCAACCAGCAGATAGAGCCTTCCCTCCTCAGTGCGCACTTCGGCAATGTCGATGTGGAAATAGCCGAGGGGATAGTTCTTGAACTTCTTCTTGGCCGGCTTGTCGCCGGTCACCTCGGGCAGGCGGCTGATGCCATGGCGCTGCAGACAGCGATGGAGCGATGAGCGCGTCAGGTGCGGGATCGTGGCTTGCAGAGCGTAGAGGCAGTCGTCCAGCGGCAGGAGAGTATGCCGGCGGAAGGCGATCTGCAGTGGTGTCCCGCTTCCTCCATTTGGTGACGGTCTTGGGGGTGATGCCATGGCGCTCGGCCAGGGCTCTCAGGCTCGCTTGACTATTGTGTCTTGCTCGACGGATTGCCTCTGTCGTTGTGGCGCTCCCATGGAGAACTTGGCCCATAGCGCGTCCCTCCATCCTGAGGATAATATCGCACCATCAAACCCTGGGATCAAACATCTAAAAGTCCGCCCTGTTTAAGATCAGTTGCGGACGCTCGGGCTACTTTTGGATCGCGCCTGAATCGGCAGCTGCCAGTGCGAGTGACGAGCTGCTAGCCTTGTAGGCTGATGCCCTGAATGCTCATTGGTACACCGCCATGTGAGCGTGAATGGCGCAGCGATCACGCACATCGAAAAAACGAGCCTCAACGACCCAACAGGCTCAGTTGTCGAAGCAAGCCGTCGGCGTTCCCGACCAGGGGCCTTACGGTTTGACGAGCGCCATCCGTGCGGGCGCCGCCTCGACCCGATTCCGTCCCTCCTGCTTGGCCTTGTAGAGAGCTGCATCCGCCATCGTTAAGAGATCCGCAGGACTAGCCGAGGTCTGCGGGATCGAGGCCACACCAAGGGACGCGCTCACCACGACTCCCTCGACCGGCGAGACATCCGCGATGCGTTTACGGATTTCCTCCGCCTTTGTGCGCGCGGCGACAAGATCGCTGTCCGGCAACAGGACGATCAACTCCTCGCCGCCGTAGCGGCATGCAATATCGCTCTTGCGCAGCGCGGACACAATGGCAGCGGCGACATCACGCAACACGGCATCGCCAACGGCATGACCGTGCTGATCATTCAACTTCTTAAAATGGTCGAGGTCGATCATGATCGCCGACATCGGCGCGTTCCGCCTCTCGGCCTGGAGCGCGAAGCTCTCGAGCACCTCCTCCATGAAGCGGCGGTTGTAGAGCCCGGTAAGAGGATCGCGCAGGGCTTGGTTGCGGAGACGCTCCCGCAGCGCAATGCTCGACAAAGCCAACGACATGCTGTCCGCCAGGGCGATCGCCAGCGGCTTGATGGTTTCCAAGCCTGCGCCGGTCGGGTCGTCGCTGAAGATCTGCAGGAGGCCATAAACCTCGCCGCGCGCCAGCATTGGGATTTCAAGTGCGCTCTGCCCCTCCAGTGAATGGCTGCAGCGCAGCGCCCCAAAGGTTCCACGATTGATGTGGGGCTTGCCCCGCTTGAGCGCCCAACACTGCGATGGCGGGATGACTTGAGGATGGGACGCATCAACCCCATCGCCATTCCACGCGGTGGAGAGGTCGAGCCGGTCACGCGAGTTGTTGAAGATGTAGAGTGCGCCGCCAAAACCGGACAGCAACCGTCCGGCAGTCGCCCGCAGCACCGCATTGGCGTCCTCGTACCCCATGGCACTCTGCAACATGTCGGCCATCGAGAGCAGATGTCCGATCTGATCCCGGTTCTGGACCGCTTCACCCATGGCAGTCGCCCGCGCTCGCGATTGGCTGACCAAACCGCGAAAGGCCAGGAACAACGCCGTCAGGATCGCAACTCCACTGATGCTCTGAAGCGCCAGAAGAAGCCTCTGTAGCGCAGCGACATTGTCCTCGGCCCGGGTGGCCTCGCCTGCCTTGGCCGCCAGGAACTGGCCCAGGATCTGGCGCAGCGTGTCCATAGTTGCTTTGGTACTGTCCAGGTAGGCGAACTGCTCGGCGCCAGTGGTGCTTCCGGGTTGCGCCGCACTGGTCATCTTGGAAAGCTCGGACCGGAGATGGGCGATGAGAGAAGACACGGTCTGGGTGCCAAGGGCACTGCCGGACAGCTCGGCCACGAACCGGTCGAGCTTTCCCAACGTCGCCCGGTTGTCATCGAGAGCTTGCGAGCCAACGCTATAGGGCTGGAGATAATCGGGCCGCGAGGACAGGGCATAGCCTCGTGCACTACTCTCGATGTCGAGCAGGGCCAACTGGACGATTCGGACGTCACGGCTCTCCGTCCGGAGAGCCAAAAGGTCTTGCTGAGCCCGATATGTGTAGACGAATGCGCCAAGAGTGGCGCTGACCGTGAGAACAACGACGCAGGCCACGAGCAGTGACAGAGTCATGGCTGCGGGGACGCGTTCACTCTCTGGCAGGCCAACGCTTCGCAAGAGCGCAGTCCTTATGCCGGTGCCGAGGAATTTCGGTCGCTTGCGTATCATTGATCAGGGTATCCAAGAAAAAACGGCTTAGTCAGCAAGCTTAGCAGTTTCTGAGACGAGCGAAGGCCTGTGACCGGTTTACATGTATGGGCCAGATTAATCCGTAACGCTTACACCAACCCCGTCAAAAATGGAAACTTAGTTTCGCCACGATCGGCCCGCGTGAGAATTGAATACTCCCCTGACATTGGCAGCTCACACCATTCGCACATCGGCCTGACTGTTCTCACCGGGTCTCAAAGTGCCAGGTAAAGCTGCCTTTCACCGCATGCTCCTGAGCCCGCTTGCCGATCTGACTGGCATAAGGCACGCCAAGCGTCATATTCTGACCGATCTGCCAGTCGAGGCCCGCCTCAGCCACAAAGGCGTCACGGTCGATGGGAATGCCTGCAGCGCTGAAGGCCGAGGCTCCGCCAGAGAAGGCAAACAGGGCCGAGGGGTTCACGTTGCCAAAGGCATGCCGCCATCCGACCATGCCATGCACGGTCAGCGGGAGATCGAGGCCGAGCTTCGCCTCGGTGCGCAGGCCGAGAGTGGTCGTGCCGAGATCGTAGGTGAGCCCGTATCCGGTCAGGACCGCCGCACCACCTTCTTCCTGGAACCCGTCCAGGCGCAGGCGCATGACCGAGGCACCAATAAACGGCTCCAAGGTCAGTCCGCCGAGATCAAATGCGTAGCCCACCTCGCCGAAGGCCATCAGGCTCAAGCCGTCATAGGACGAACCCACGCGGTCGCCAAATCCCGGGACGGTGATCGTGCGGTTCACGTCCACATTATGATGGGCATAGAGAGCGCCGAGCCGGACATTGATCGCATCCCACTTCGCGGCCCCGTAGATCAAGCCAAAGACCGTCTCGTTCGTCCCCGACGACAGCCGACCGCGACGCCGATGCGGTAGTGACCTGACTGGGTGGAATTGGACCAGGTTGATTGAGAGGATTGACCTGGAACCAAGGAGCTCAAGATGCCGAAGAAGAGGTTCAGTTCGGAGCAGATCATCGCCAAGTTGCGGCAGATCGAGGTGCAGCTCGCCCAGGGCAAGAGCATCGCGCTCGCCTGCAAGGACGCCGCCATCTCGGAGCAGAGTTACTTCCGCTGGCGTAAAGAGTACGGCGGTCTGCAAATCGAACAGGCTAGGCGCCTGAAGGATTTGGAGCGGGAGAACGCTCGCTTGCGCCGGCTCGTCGCCGACCTCTCGCTGGAGAAGCAGATCCTTAAGGACATCTCGCAGGGAAACTTGTTCTCTATTCGGGGCTCATAGGTCAACTCCCTTATGCGTGCTTCCTTCGGCTGCAGATGAATGGTCCTGCGGAGCTCTTGCTTCTCTCCGAGGTCGGCGATGCAGCCGCCTCATGATGGGATCAGAAGGAGTGGGCGGAGCCATCTAAGCCGCGCGATCAGCCGAAGCTATCGCTCCAGTTTCCCCGGTCTCGCCCACTCCCTTCGTCCCCGCAGGGACCTTCTCCGTGCCGGAGAAGCTCAGAACGGATTTGGGCTCAACTCATGCGGCCGCTGACCAGCGGAAGTCCGTCTCGTCCCGCCACATCCGATGCAGCACGATGGCGAGCTTGCGTGCGACCGCCACGATTGCCTTTTGCATGCCGCGGCGCCGTGCAACGGCAACACCCCAGGCCTTCAGCGCGCTCCAGCGGCTCCGGGGACCCGTGAGCAGGACGAGAGCCGCCTCATAGAGGGAGGCTCGCAGCATCGCATCCCCACACTTGGAGATCCGGCCTATTCTGGCTGTCTCGCCAGATTGGTAGAGGCGCGGGGTAAGCCCATAATGGGCCCCGACGCACTTGGAGCGACTGAACCGCGCTGGATTGTCGACGCACGTCCGGTAGGTAAGAGCGACCACCGGCCCTACACCTGGTGCTGTCATGAGGCGGCGGCAGATGGGATCAGCCCGGACAAGATCCAGGAGCATCTTGTGGAGCTTGATGAGTTGTGCTCGCAGCGCTGAGCGAGCCTCCAGCAGTGGAACGATGACGGATGCGATGAACACATGGCCAGCCACGAGCTCCCGCACACGTGTCTCAAAGCCAACGGCTCCGACTATGCCAACCTTCAGCCCGAAGTTGCGCAGCTGTCCCCGCAAGTCGCTCTCAATATCGTAAACCTTGCGCTGAAGGAGCTTACGCGAGGTCAGAAGCAGGCGCCGCTGCTGGCTTGCTGGCGTCTTCACGTGGACCGGCTTGAACAGGCCCACCCGCATCATCTGTGCAATGCCGAGGGCATCATTACGATCAGTCTTGTTGATCCGAGCCGATAGTGCCGCATGCATATGCCGGGTCTCAACACAGATTGCCGGCAAGCCTGCCTCGATCAGGCCGGCGTAGAGCCAAGGTGAGAGCGGGCCGGCCTCAAGACCGATCCGGCTGAACTCGTATCCTAGGCTGAGGAGGCATTCACTGAGCACCTTCGGGTCGCTTTCCACGAGGGCGCGGTGAACAATACAACCGTCCTTATCAAGGACGCAGAGGGCCGTCTCCTTAACCGAGACGTCGAGACCGACGAAGTGCTGCATGGCGATGCTCCTGGTTGAGATCGGATGCCATCCTGCCACGGTTCCCGTAGCGCGACGCGCCCCGAATACCCCATCTAAGCCCCGAGCGGCGCCGGCAGGTGGTCAGCCGCATCCGGGAGAAGTACGGCCTCTCGGAGCGCCACGCCTGCCGCATCGTCAGCCAGCCCAGGGGAACACAGCGTTATGTGCCCACCCTCCGGGCTGACGAGGATGCCCTGACCCAAGCCATCATCGCGCTCGCCTCGCAGTATGGGCGGTACGGCTACCGGCGGATCACCGCCCTGCTGCAGCGGATCGGCTGGAAGGTGGGGCGGGATCGGGTTCAGCGCATCTGGCGCCGCGAGGGGCTCAAGGTCCCCAAGAAGCACAAGCCGCGCGCTCGGCTGTGGCTTAACGACGGCTCCTGCATTCGGCTGCGGCCCGAGCGAGCCAATCACGTCTGGAGCTTCGACTTTGTTGAGGGGCACACCCATGATGGACGGAGCCTGCGGATCATGACGCTCATCGATGAGTTCACGCGAGAATGCCTGGACCTGAGGGTGGCACGGCGGATCAACAGCTTCGGGGTGATCGAGACGCTGGCGGCCGCCATGCTGACCAAGGGCGTGCCTGAACATGTGCGCTGCGATAATGGGCCTGAGATGGTCGCCCGAACTTTGCGGGAGTGGCTGGCACAGCTCGGGACCAAGCCCCTGTACATCGAGCCGGGCAGCCCGTGGGAGAACGGGTACTGTGAGAGCTTCAACGGGAAACTCAGGGACGAGTGCCTGAAGCTGGAGATCTTCTACAGCCTGAAGGAGGCTCAGATCGTGATCGGCGCCTGGAGGGATCACTACAATCGCGTGCGGCCTCATTCATCCTTGGGCTATCGGCCGCCCGCACCGATGACAATGGAGGCCATCTCACAGCAGCTACCCACATCCGCAATCATGCAGTAGGCTCTCAGTGAGCCTGGTCCAAAACCCCGGTCAGGTCACTGAGAGGCAGTGTTTACCCGCGTAGCAAATTCGAACAATGCAATCTGGCCTGCCATAAGAAGCCAGTCTCTCTGCGCCTTACAGTCTTGACCCAAATCGGCACTAGCTTCTGAAATAAGCAGTATAAGTAGCGTCTGCAGACCCTCACCCTATCCAACGCCACCCCAGTCGATCCCTACGCCTGCGAGGGTGATCTCAATGTTGGAAACTCCAGCATCGGAGAGGGCACAGAAGGCGCGTTTGTTTGAGACGCAATCGCTCGGGCTTCCGGTTAGAGAAGCTCGCAACGGAACGAGTTCGCCGGCAGGGTGCCGACTTCAAGACTGCTTACCTGTCGCTCCTTAATGAGCGGCGGAGCGAAGGAGCGACTGAGAAAGCTCCAAACGGCACAACGAAGAGATCGGCTCACGTGCTCGTGCGGCGACCGAGCCGAGCGGCACACTCCCATTAACGCGATGCACGTCCTCCTATTGCCGCAATGACCTGGGGTAGCAGACGTGCTGCAACAGCACGATGCGCTTCTGGAGTTAGATGTCGCCGATCACCCTGCCGGTTCTCGTCCGGCAACCCGCCAAACCTAGCCATAATCACGGGGATGCCACGCGCGCGGAGTTGAGCTCTGATCTGAGCCACGCTCGCATCGTGTTCCTCTTGGCTAGCACATGTGCCACGACGCCGTTGTTGACAGCCACGTAGATCATTCCCACCAGGATTGAGGATAACCACACGTGTCCCCGCCGGCACCGAAGAGTTGAGACGGCCCAACATCCCTTGTGGTGTGTCACCACTGATTCCGGCGTTAATCACCCTCACGTCATAGCCATTCGCCCGAAGCATAGCCTGCAACTGAGCAGGAAAAGCCTGTTCCTGCGATGATAAGCCTTTGCCTTCTGTGTTGCTTGCGCCAATTGCCACGATTGTGGTGGTCTGAGCGCTTGTCGCCAATGTGGTGAACAGCAGTATAGGTACCGAAAGAACAGTAGGAAGTATATGGCACTTCATTGTCGTTCTCCTACTAGGCTCTGACAGCTGCGAAGCTAGGGCAATGACATCGAACTCATGGGCACACAGTGCACTAAAAGGCACGAAGACTTTATCATATGTCATTTCTATTCCGCATGCACTGAACAATTCCCCACCAATAGCGGCTTTCCCTGAAGATACGTTTCGATACTGCCACGTCCGGCACGATGTCCTCACCATCAACACCGTCACGAGCATACTCTACACCGGCCGCAGGGATCGCTGCAGCCGAGCTGCTCTCGAGCAATACCCCAGTCCTGAGACCAGCGGAGCTAGCGCAGAAGACAAAGGCTAAGCCGATTGCCTAGCGCCTACTTTCCCTATCCTGTCCTCCGCATAATCCCCCTTTAACCGGATCCTATTCCTCGTCTTCCAAGAGATCGATGAAGGTAGAGGATTCATTGCCGAGCCAGAGTTGCTCCTTCCGGCGCATGGCAGGACGGTTGGCAGGGTTGTTCTCCTTCAGGAGAGCGGCCGCTATCGCCGGGTTGAGAAGCGCTCGATCAAGCAAGCGGCTGAAGGTCTGTTCCCTAGCCTTGCCGACTACGCGCCGGGCAGCGGTCGCGGCGATACTCAGCCCGAAGTATGGCACGCCGATCTGGCCGCGTTGAACGGCCATGGCACGGCTCGAGAGGGTCTCCATCGAGAGCGCCGGAGAATGGCCCACGTTCAAGCCCTGCGCCGTTCCGCTCGTGTTGGGCGCTGCTGCCGGTGCCCCACAAGGCCGCGAGCCAAGGTGGCAGGGAGCTGTCGCAGGCCTGTATGTCATCGATGGCCTCGATCACCCTTTCCAAGCGCACAGACCTCATGTGCAGCAAAATGTCGTCGTCTTCGTCGGTGGTCTCAGCTATCCACCGCACTCCGTCGCAGAAGATTGTGTAGCCGTTGTAGTCGCTATCGTAGCGCATGTGCACCTCAAGGCTTGGGTCAGGGAATCCTACATCGGTGTGGGCGCGAACACGACGCCTCTTTCAAGGGATTCTTGCATCTTCCTCGAAGACCGTCCCACAATGACCTGACCGGCCGAACATGTTTCCTGCATTGTCCGAAAATTCCAGGTCACATTTTTTATAAAACCCTCCCCGGGCACTCTGGGGGACCCATGCGGACCATTGCGATCTGCAAAAGACGCTTTTTCAACCTGGCTTCGCCCTCGATACAAAAGCGCCTCTCGTGAGGTTCAGGCCCATTTTTCGTCTGCCAAAAAGGCGGTAAAACTTGATCGCGCAAACTGATGCTGCCGGGACTTTCATAAGCTCCGGCAAGCCTGAGAACAGGCACAGCGTCAAGGATAAATGCTTGCCATCAGACCGGACGTTGAAAATCCTCGCAACACGTCACGAAAGGTGCCCTAAAAGAGCCGTCGGAATTCAAATTTGCAGGGCAGCTAATGACGAAATCCCTGCGACGCAAGGTTTCATGACACACATTTAGGTCGCAGAAATTCAAGCTGAGGTTTGATTTCCAAAGCCCGTGACGTTGATTTTAGGAGAACCGCCCGCTGCGCTCGATGGGCAGTGGCGTGACGTGAAAGCAACATCGCCGGATCTGTGACTTCCAGCTTTACCCTGCATTACACACCTAGAAAGGTGTTTTTTCGGAGTATCCGGCGGCCTTTTGGGGAGTGAAATGCAGCAGCTCAGTCAGGCTGAGCCTATGGTGACCGATACTGCGAGACTGTGAGCCGCGTTCGCTTGGAATAGGATTTATCCCGTCCTTGCCTCAAGGCAGGAACTGGTTGTCCGATGCGTGAATCCAAATTGGATTCTCGTGAAGCCGGGAGTAGTAACGTAAACTGGTAGCTGCAACTTCGAGGTCTGGGAGCGGCACCACTTGTTTTGCGGAAGCGGGAAGGCTTGGGCTGTTTAAGCGTCTGCGCCGGGAATCAACACAGACTACCAAGCACAATGCTGGCTCGGTGCAAATATACCACCTCCCCATCTTTGTTCAGAAGCATCCATCGCTCTCGTCACCGGCATAGCGAACACTGCTATCGTGAAGTGACGTTAGTGTGAGCCTGTCCACGGGAGTATTGTCTTTCGGGTCACGATGCTCCCGCATTGCCTACCAGGAATCCAAGGGCTGCATTGGTTCCCCCGGAGCGATGCGGAACGCCGCAAGCGCGCAATCCCATTTCGATCGCCGAAAGGGTTCCCATAACCGCCGGTGCGCTGAAATCTCCGAGATGCCCGATACGAAACACCTTGTCAGCCAATTGCCCAAGTCCGTTGCCAAGCGACAGGTTAGAGCGGGACAGGATCTCGGCACGCAAAGCATCGGCAGAATGCCCTTCAGGTAACCGAACAGCCGTGAGGGATGACGAATACTCTGCAGAATTGCTGCATTGAATCTCAAAACCCCAATGCTCGATGCACCGGCGGGTGGCTTCCGCTGCTCTGTCATGACGGGTAAAGACGTTTTCGAGGCCCTCCTCATGCAGCAAGCCGATGGCGACGCGCAATCCCTGCAGCAGATTGGTGGAGGGCGTGTAGGGGAAGAAACCCTTGGCGTTTATGGTGATCATCTCCTCCCAATCCCAGAAGGCGCGCGGAAGCCGTGCCGTCCGGCTCGCGGCGATAGCTTTGGGAGACAAGGCGTTGAAGGAAAGGCCAGGCGGAAGCATGAGTCCTTTCTGGGAACCGCCGACAGCCACGTCGACTCCCCATTCATCGTGCCGATAGTCGATAGAGCCGAGGGATGAGATCGTATCGACCAAGAGCAATGCATCATGGTTGGCGTCGTTGATGGCGCGCCTCACAGCAGCGACATTGGTCACCGCACCGGTCGAGGTTTCATTATGGACGACGGCGACCGCTTTGATCGCGCCTTGCTTGTCTTCCTTCAAACGCTCGCGGATCGCATCTGCATCGGCGCCACCGCGCCAATCGCCTGCGATGACTTCGACCTCGATCCCGAGTCGCTTGGCCATCCGGCTCCAAAGCGTCGCGAACCAGCCAGTTTCATACATCAGCACCTTGTCGCCAGGCGAAAGGGTGTTCACGAGAGCAGCTTCCCATGCTCCTGTCCCTGAAGCGGGATAGATGACGACAGGATGCTCAGTTTTGAAGATCGTCCGGATCCCCGAGAGCACCGCCATGCCAAGACGGGAGAATTCGGGGCCGCGGTGATCGATCGTGGGCATTGCGATCGCCGAGAGGACGGGCAGCGGAACATTCGTCGGGCCAGGGATCTGCAGGAAATGGCGGCCGGGCTGATATGTCATTGTGTGTTTCCTCCTGGCTTCCTGTGCAGCAATCAAAGGGCGGCCAGAAGCTCTCATGGTTGAGAGAGATCCAAGGATCATCCCTTGGATCTCGGCGTGCATCTCTCGGCTCAGGCCATGGCGGGTGTCTTCCACCCGTGCTCGACGATTTCGTTAAGCATCGCGACGCTCATCTCCTGCACGCCGATGGCTGGCAGCAGGTCGTTCTCGGCGCTGAGGTCCCGACCGTAGAGGGCCGAGAAAATCGCCATCCCGGCCTCGTGGAGCCGCATGTCGATCCCGAGCATGCGTCCGAGAACCAGGTTCTGCTGCAAGCCGAACGGAACATCCTCAAGGACGTAGCGCGTGTCGATGGTCGCCGGTCCAGCTGTCCGCTCGGTGCGGGTCACGAGCAATCGTGCTGTCTCCCCGATCGGGGCGTCAGGCACCCCATACGTGAGTGAGTAATGCTCCCGCATGGTCCGAACGTTGCGTCCGAGCTTCGCAGCGATGGCGAGCCTTTCCGCATCAATCGCTTCCAACAGGCGCCCGACCGCGTCAGTCATGTTCTCCGTCTGCCCCCAATCCTCCCCGCGCTCCATGCGGGTGAGGTTGCACAAGGCCAGGGCCATGTGGCTCTGCGGATTGACATTGCTGAGCGCGATGGCGAGCACATCCGCGCGCTGGACAAACCGCTCGCCAAATAAGGCAACGCACGTCTGGAGGCCGCGTTCGCTCTCGGACACAGGAAGCGTCGCGATATCCACTTTGCCACGAAGGGTGGCTATCTTGACAGAGGTCAGCGAACGCTGCCGCGCCCGCAGCACCGTTGTGCTCCAAGCCACAATGGGGATCGATAATCCCCGTTCGGCGAGGAGCTTGGCCAGATAGAGGGCGCCAAGCGAAGAATGCGAGCTGATTACGACGACTTGGCCGGCGGCGAGGTGTGGCGCCATGGCGTCCATCGCCGCACGATGGCCGTTGGTGGGCATCGCCAGCAGGATCACATCCGCGCCAGCTACGGCCTCAGCGCACGTGGTTGCTACTGTAGGATTGAAGGTCCCTTCGACAACTCCCTCGCTCGTCAGTGGCTGCCCCTTTGCCAGCTCGGCCGTCCTCCGCCCCGACGGTGACCACAGCACGGGCTGATGGCCGCTCTGCGCCAGCACCGCCGCGCTGCCGAAGGCAACGGCACCCGCTCCAATAATTCCGATGCGCATGGCGCTCTCCTTGTCCGGCTGTCGATCAGTTGAAGAAACGGCTGGGGCGAAAATCGGCGAGTTCTGGCCGGGTGCGGTTGTTGATCACCTCATCGGCCACCGCCTCGCCGATAAACGGTCCAAGCGTCACACCGCTATGTGTTACCGCGACATAGTAGCCGTCGAGATGGGGCACGGGGCCGATCGCTGAATAGGAATCCTTTGGGATGGGACGGATGGCAATGCGCACGGCCTCGACTTCAATCTTCTCAAGAGCCGGGATCGTTTTCCTCGCGCGCCTTAGCAATTCCTGTGCCTGTGGGTGATCAGTGGTCGGAGCAGCGTCTGCCGCAACAAGTTTATCGAGTTCGTTGGAGCGCAACATGAAGCGGCCGCCGCCATCAGGGCGCATGTTGACGAGGGGCGTACGCAGGGCCCGCTTGAGCTTGACGCCTGCCGCCTGTGTGTAGGCGATAAGGCCCACCGTCGGCGCCAAGGGAATCTGGTACTCCTTCTCCGAGGCGACGTCGTTGGACCACCGCCCGGAGCAGTTGACGACAATATCCGCCGTACGAACCGTTCCGTCGGCAAGGACGACGCCATCACACCGTCCGGCCGTGATCTTCAGGCCTGTGACCTTTGCATCAACAAGAGTCAGCCCATACCGCTCCATCGCGCCGCCGACGACGGATCCCGCATAGACGACGGCATCACACCATCCGTCCTTGGGATAGAGGATCACCGGAGCGTTACCCACCACCTCGGAGTTCAGTTCGGGCTCAAGCCGGTGGAGGTCATCATGGGAGAGGCGTTCAGCTGGATAGCCCCAGGTCTGCAACTGCCTTAGCTTGTCGAGCGGCTCCGCGGAGTCTCTACCACCTGCTTCTGCTTCTGCGCCCTGCCATTGAATGACACCCGGGCGATGGTACCAGTTGGCATCGGAAAATTCCTCGAGAATGCGCGCGTGGGCCTCGCGACCGGCGAAGTTGAGGCGGTAATAGGCCTCAGAGGACAGCTTCTCGCAGGCATTCACCCACGCGAAGGTTACGCGGGATGTACCACCCCCCACCCCACGTTCCTCGATCAAAGTGACGGATGCGCCGGCTTGCGCAAGGCGATAGGCGACTGATGAGCCGACGATGCCGGCACCTACGACGATAGCTTTCATCGTTTTAATCCTGAAGAGTAGATTTCGTGATGAGGGGATGTCATTTCGTTGGTCCAACCAGCATGCGGTCGAGGCCGTAGATCCGATCGACGACGAACATGAGCAGGAAAGTTCCGAAGATGACGACCGTCGACACAGAGGCGACGAGGGGATCGATGGATTCTTCGATGTAGTGGTAGATGCGTACGGGAAGCGTCATAGAGGACGGCGTCGCGACGAACACGGTCATCGTGACCTCATCGAAGCTCTGAATGAACGAGATTACCCAGCCGCCAGCGACACCCGGAATCATCATAGGCAGGACAACTCGCTTGAAGACCGTCCAATTGCTCGCACCGAGAGAAACGGCTGCCCTTTCGAGAGCGGGATCGGAGGCGGTGAGCGAAGCCAGGACTAGGCGGAGCCCATAAGGAAAGATCACGAGCACGTGGCTGCCGAGAAGAGCCGCAAAGGATCCCGTGATGCCGGCCTGCGTAAAGAAACGGAGGAACGCGACGCCCAGCACCACATGCGGGATGATCAGCGGCGACAGGAAGAAGGCCACCAAACCGTCCCGTCCCGGGAACCGATAGCGCGACAAAGCAAGCGCTGCCGGCACGGAAAGCAGAATTGCGAGGGTCGCGGCGATGACGCCCAGGAGGATGCTCAAGCCAAAGGCATTGATAAACTGCTGGTTGTTGAGGATGGCATAGAACCATCGCAGTGAAAGCGTTGTCGTGGGCAGTTTGAGCAAATTGTCCGGTGTGAACGACATCCAGATCACCACGGCGAGCGGCGCAATCATGAACACCACGAACAACGCGTGGAAAAGCAAGGCAAGAGGGCCATTCCGGTTCATCGGGTGCTCCTCGCATAACGCCGTTCGAGCAGGTTGTTATACGTCAGCATGATCGTGGCGTTTACGACCAGCAGCACGACCGCGATCGCCGCGCCAAGGGGCCAATTGAGTGTGCCGAGGAACTCGTCATACGTCGATGTCGCCACCACCTTCAGTTGGCGGCCGCCGATGATCGCTGGGGTCGCGAAGGCGCTTGCGGCCAGCGCGAACACGATTAGCGATCCTGAGAGAACGCCGGGGATGATCTGCGGCAGGATGATGCGGCGGAATACGGTCGCCTCACTCGCGCCAAGTGACAGAGCCGCCTTTGAGACCCGTGGATCGAGGCGCTGGAGCGAGGCCCACACAGAAATCACCATAAAGGGGACGGAGACATGGACGAGCGCGATCACAACCCCATGGGTGGTGTAAAGAAGCGGGATTGGACCAGCACCAATTCCGAGAGCAGCGAGGGTCTCGTTGATGACACCGTTCCGTCCGAACAGAAGCGCCCATCCAAGGGTCCGAACCACGACCGAAATCAGCAGCGGACTGAGTGTAACGATCAGGAAGATCGACCGCCATGGAGGCTGCATCCGCGACAGAAAATAGGCCTCGGGCGCGCCGATCAGGATGCATAAGATGGTTGTCGCGCAAGCAATACCGATCGTGCGTAGAAAGATCGTGTGGTAGTAGGGGTCGCCTAACGCATCGAGATAATTGCCAAGCGTGAAGCCCCCGATGGCGCCTGTGTTGAGGTCATAGTTCTGGAAGCTCAAGACGACCGTCATCGCGAGCGGCACTACGAGCAAGGCTGTGAAGAGCAGCATCGCTGGCAGGCTCAGGGCATAGGGAGCGCTCTGTCGTCTGGTTTTAGTCATGGCTCGCCTCGCGAGGAAGAAGCGCTGCGTCTGCCGCTGACCAGCTCACGCCGACCGGTTGTCCCTCGACGAAGCTCGGTGCGCCGCGATGGAGTTCGCAGACGAGCACGGTCCCGGCCGGCGTATCGACAACAAAGAGCCAAGAGCTCCCCTGAAACACGCGCGAAATTAGAGTCCCCCGCAGCATCCCATCTTCCTGAGAAGTGGATAGGGAAATCTTTTCCGGACGCAGAGCGAGCACGACTTGGGCACCCTTGGCGAGCGAGGGAACGGCGGCGACGGAGAGCGGCCTTTCTCCGCCTCGGAGCGACACCAGGGCCCTCTCGCCCTCCACTGCGACAATCTCCCCGAAGAGCTGGGACGACTTGCCGACAAAGGACGCAGCAAACTGGGTATTGGGGCTGTCATAGAGGGTCAGAGGATCGGCGAGTTGCACGATGCGGCCAGCGTCCATCACCGCGATGCGGTCGCAGGTGGCGAGCGCCTCTGCCTGATCATGGGTGACCATGACAGTTGTAGTGCCGACCCGACGCTGGATCGCGCGCAGTTCCACCTGCATCTCCTCGCGCAGCTTCGCATCAAGGTTGGAGAGTGGCTCGTCAAGGAGCAGCAGAGATGGCTCAATGGCCAGCGCGCGAGCGACTGCGACACGCTGCTGTTGTCCCCCTGAAAGCTGGCGCGGGTAACGATCGGCCAGGTGCTCCAGGCGCACGAGGTCCAACGCGCTCCGCGCGCGCTTTTCACGCTCAAGTCGGGGCATCCTGCGCATTTCCAAACCGAACGCGACATTCTCGGCGATCGTCATGTGCGGGAACAGGGCATAGCTTTGGAAGACAACCCCCATTCCGCGCTTGTTAGCGGGGACACCTGCGAGATCGCGCCCGTCCAGAGCGATGCGCCCACTGGTCGCTTCCTCAAAGCCGGCGATGATATTCAGCGTCGTCGTCTTGCCACAGCCTGAAGGGCCAAGGAGGCCAATGAATTCGCCCTGCGCAATCGACAAATCGATTCCGTTGAGCGCAGTAAACGCTCCGAATCGCTTCACGAGCGATTCGATGACAATCTTGCTCATCTTGTATTTGCCTTGTGCGGGCGACCTGCCGATCTCGGCAGGCCGCTCTGTCGATCTCTAGCGCTCGATTTCGCGATTCCAGCGCTGCGTCCAGGCGGCGCGGCTCTGGTTCACGGTTGGCCAGTCGATCTTCACAAGCTTGGAGACGGCTTCCTCGCCGAAGGGGACCCCCTCGGCCTCTGCAGTGGTCAGCTTCGTGGTTTTATTCACTGGGCCGTACCCATTTCCAGCGAGGATCTTCTGGACGTCCGGCGAGAGCATATACTGCACGAATTTCTGCGACAGGTCCGGCACATCGCTGTCCACCACCGGGCACATCGTAACCATGAGAGCCACGTTGCCCTCCTTCGGCTCGACGATCTTGATCGGCAGACCCGCCTTCTGAAGTGCGACAGCGCGCGAACGTGCCACAACAGTCATCGCGATCTCGCCGTTCTGCAGGAGTTCCTCGATTTTTGGGGCGGAGGGCGCAAAGGTGAGCATGTTTGGGCGAATCTTGTCACGGTAGGCGACGAAGCCCGGCTCAATATCCTTCTCGCCCCCACCATTGGCGCGAGCCACCAGGATCAAACCGTGCAGACCTGTCGTGCTCGCAGCGCCGAGCAGCGAAACCTGCCCCTTGAAGGCAGGATTGCCGAGATCGCTCCAGGAGGTCGGCGCCGGCCAGCCCTTCTCAGCGAAGATCTTCTCATTATAGACCGGGCCTGTTGCGCCGATCCCAAAGGCGATCGCTTTCTCATCGAGCTTGGCGATTGGATAGACGTCGTCGAGAACGGCCGCCTTTTCGATGGGCGCGCAGAAGCCGAACTGCACGGCTTGATACATTGGACCGTCGTCAACGATGGCAACGTCGATTTCCTGCTTGCCGCGCTGTGCCTGCAGTTTGGCGAGCGTTGCCGTCGACTGTCCAGCAACGTACTCGACCTTGACGTTGTTAGCTTTCTCGAAGGGAGGAAGCAGCGTCTCGCGCATCGCTTTTTCGAAAGAGCCGCCGTACCCGGCAACGTACATTGTCCTCGGCTCTTGAGCTTGCGCGGCGCCTGAAATTGCGCCGGCAGCAACGAGCGCTGATACGCATGCAAATACCTTGGAGCTGTGATTCATATCGTTCCCCTTGTTGGTCCTGCACGCTGACGCCCGATGCCCCTCGATCGCTTGCGAATGGCAAGCTCCGCGAGATCGGTCTCTTCCCGTTAAACCATCCACCGGACGTCGTTGCAGGTCGTGTTTCAGTCTCGGGGAGTAGCACGATATGTCAATTGCATAATTGATTATCCCATTATACAGATCTGATATGACCATCGCACACCGTGCAGTCATTTGTCCGCATCCGATTTGGGCAGATGATGACTTCTGCATCATCATGTTTGGGCATTAAGATCTGGTCCGATGCACATCAGCCACCGCCATCTCCAAGCCTTCCAGGCTGTCATTCTGACCGGTGGGTTCACCAAAGCGGCACGTCTCCTGAGAACGTCGCAGCCCGCCATCAGCCGTCTCATCAAGCAGCTGCAAGACGATGTTGGGTTTTCACTCTTCGCGCGCATTGATGGGCACACAGTACCGACCGCCGAGGGCCAACTGCTTTACCAGGAGGTGGAGCGCTCGTTTCACGGCCTCGACAAAATCATCCACCGCGCATCGCAGATTAAGGAGCAGCGGATCGGCCACTTGCGCATCGTAAGCATGCCAGCTCTCGCCCAGACCTTTCTGCCACGCGTCCTGTCGCGATTCCTGAAACGCCGCCCGGGTGTCATGGCTTCCCTGCAGGTTCAACGGTCCGAAACCATCGCTGCTTCCATGACGAGCCAGCAGTTCGACATTGGTTTTGCGATGCTGCCCTTCGAGAGGCCAGGGCTGGACGTAGAGGTCTTTGACCGCGCCGCTGGCGTCTGCGTGCTGCCGAAGACAAGCCCCCTCGCCCAGAAGCCGTATGTGGAGGCCCGGGATCTTGCAGGGGCCTCGTTCATTGGCTATGGCCCTAACAGCCTCGTCCAGCGGTCTCTGGAAAGGGTGCTCAGCGATGCTGACGTTGCCTATCAAGTGCAAGTCGAGACGCCAATTACCGCCATTGCCTGTCAGCTCGTCAAAGAAGGTTTAGGTGTGACTATTGCCGATCCCTTCACGGCTGAGACCTTTGCCGAGCAAGGGCTGGCAGTCCGACCTTTCCTGCCGGAAGTGACTTTCAATTTCGGCGTCTTTTACCCAGCCAACAGTCCACGCTCCTCCCTCGTCCTCGACTTTTTCCTTGAGGCGCAGGAGGAGCGCCAAGCGATCCTGAAACGCTCCGTGACCCTGATGAGAGGAAATCGCGGGACCCGAGGCAAACCACAGACTGGACTATGAACCCGGAAATGCCTTGCGCCACTGCATGGCGTTGATGCTTCACCGCCGAAGTGCGGGAGAGCCGGGAGAATGCCCGAGCTGCATGCCCCGAGCGGCCGGTTTCAGACGCCATTTAGTCTTAGCGCATGAGATCGAACTGCACGCCCTGGCCTGCAATGCGGCTCGCGATAGGCTCGCCATGGCCTGAATCTAGCACCGAGAGATCATGGTGCTGAATAGCTGTCTAGAGAGCGGCGCAGAAGCTCGGCCGGAGCCAAAGCTCGATCGCGTGACGATCACTCACGGCCTGAACACGAAGCGTTGACCACCGCGCGCCGAGCAAATTCGGGCTCTGCAGCGTGGGTCTCGGATGCATAGCTCTTTTGGAGAGATTTTGGAGAAATATGCTCAGACCTGCTGGGCTTGCCAGCTAAGCCCTTGAAACCTTTGGCGCTCCCTAGGGGACTCGAACCCCTGTTTTCGCCGTGAGAGGACGAGTAAAAAAGCACCCATTAGTGCGCACGGGGTGCGCACGGCGGATTGTGCAAACCTTCTGATCCGATCTCAATGCGCCGGTAAGTCATTGAGAAATATGGTGAGCGCGCTGGGACTCGAACCCAGGACCCTCTGATTAAAAGTCAGAGCCTCTCTCAGCAACTCTATGCCCTTAGGAAGGGGTCGCCTTCATCAGGTTCTGGAACCTAACGTGGATTACTGAAAAAGGTATCCTCTGCCGCTCGTCGTCCGTCAGCTGCCCAATCGGAGCACTCCAGCACCGATCGGATGTCAGGCTCTCCACTTCTGCCGTCTTTAACACAGGCCCATCCTCGTCCCAGCTCACGGTCAGTTCGGCATGGCGCAACTCCCTAAGGTGTCGGTCCTCTCAACCAGTGCTGGTCAGCATACCTGACACCACTTGCATGCCGAACTGCGTTCTTGCGTCACTTTGCAACCACACGTCTTAGCCCATGTCCGGCCTGTGCCTCGTACTCGCATTAGCCAAGAGTGGTCATCCACGGATACGATTGAAAACTCACTCCGGCTAGGCAGCTCGCAGGTGCAGTCACATGATCCTAGGATGACCGGGTCGGATCCGTCAGGGGCTCGGCCAAATCATGGGTCTGAGCTCCAGGTTCCGGGGTTAGCCCACCGGTCTGGCGCTCGATCATGCGTCGCACCCGCGGCTTGTCCGGCCCCTGATGCAATTCCCTGAGCCGCTCGCCCACGGTAGCGTCTGCCTGCGTGATGCGCTGGTTGTGCCGCACGTAGTCCAGCCAGGTCGGGTTATGGTATCGCTCGACCCAGATCTCAGAGTTCTCCAGATCCCGCAGCAGGGTCCAATGGCGAGCGCCGTCCCGCCGCCGGATCCGCTGTCGCTCGGCCATCACGGCGAGGAAGGCCACCACATTCTCCTCTCGGATCCGGTACTCGATCGTGATCACGATGGGGCCGCTGCGCGGTAGAATGTCGACAGCAAGATCAGGCTCTCTCCACCGGTCCAAGGGATCGAGGTTGAGTGTCTTCAACTCGGGCAAAGGCAGCCACAGACCGACGGCGGCTCCAGTAACCAGCACCACCGCCGCGATCAGAAGAGCATCCCCCGTTCCGTAGTGCTCGGCCGCCACACCCCAAATCCAGCTGCCGAAGGCCATGCCGCCGAAGGTCGCCATCTGGTAGAGCGCGAGAGCGCGGCCGACTACCCAACGCGGCGAGGACAGCTGCACGGTGGCGTTGAAGCTCGAGAGCGCGAGCACCCAACTCGCCCCACCCAGAGCCATCGCAATGATTGTCAGAAACGCGAAGGGGCTTAGTCCCCCAACAGTTGCGCACAAGGCAAAGCTGAGGAAGGCAATACGCACGAGAGCCTCAAGCGACAGGGCCTGCCTCAGACGAGTGCTGAGAAGAGCCCCACCAACCGCTCCGATGCCGAAGGCACCAAGGAGGAGGCCATAAGTGAGTGGCCCTCCTTTGATCAGATCTCGGGCAATGAGCGGCATCAGGGCCTGCACTGCGATAGCCGCGACGCCGAACATCGCACCTCGCAGGAGTACCACGCTGAGATTGGGAGACATGGCAACATACCGGATCCCGGCCGCCATAGCGGCCCCGAGGGTCTCGGGTGGCAACACTCTAGGTGGCTTGGCAGGCTGCCAGCGGGCCAGAACGGCAATCAGCCCAATATAGCTGAACGCATTGACCGCAAAGGCTGCGAAGGCACCGATCGTTGCGACGATGATGCCGCCGAGCGCAGGGCCGACGCTGCGAGCGATGTTGAAGCCCATGCTGTTGAGAGCGATCGCTGCTGGCAAATCGCTGCGGGGGACCATCTCGCCTACCAGCGACTGCCAGGCGGGGCCATTGAAGGCGGTGCCGCAGCCGACCAGGAAGGTGAAGGCCAGCAGGAGCCAAGGTGTCAACACTCCGACATAGGTGCATAAGGTCAAGGCGACCGACACCGCCAGCAGGAAGAGCTGCGAGGTGAGCATGAGCTTGCGCCTGTCGAAGTTGTCGGCGATGGCACCGGCCATGAGCGAGAACAGCATGATCGGCAGCGTCGTTGAGGCTTGCACTAGGGCAATGAGATCAGCCGATGCACCGATGGAGGTCATTAGCCAGGCCGCTCCCACCGACTGGATCAGTCCGCCGAAGTTAGAGGCGAGGCTGGCAATCCAGACAGCCAGAAAGATGCGATGCCGGAATGGCGCCAACGAGGATGTTCGCCCACCCGTTCGCGCAGTGTCCTGGAATGACATTGAGAACTCTATGTGAGGTGCGGGCCAGAGCCAGCCCAGGGCAGCTATGTAGGGCCAGCAGGGTGGCGTACTAGGGTGGAGATGCGGTTGCCGAACATGGCCGGGACTAGGATTGTTTCCACGTTCATGAGTTTGGCGCCAAAGGAGCCATGCACTCGCTCTGTCGCGAGACCAAATGATCTTGTGAGGCTGACTGGCACTGGCGGCCAAGCCAGACGTCTCCAGCCTTGCATCGAAGCACCGGATGACAATCGTGACTGTCTCTATGAGAGCCACGACGGTCTCCCTCAGCAGATCCGACATGGCAGAAGTACGGGGCGTCAGTTGCTCTTCACCGAACATCCCTGCCCTGCTTGCGAAAGCCGAGCTTGCGTCTTCAGACTAAGCCATTGATGCAGCATACTATTGGTTAGCCAAGAGAAGTAAAGTCAGGGTTGAATACGATGGGAGACGGAGCCATTCGGCTCTCTGCAAAGCAGCATGCGCAACAGTCGAGTGTTGTGCTATCGACGGCGCGTCCGCGGACGGTTCAGGATCCAACGAAGCCGCAAAATGGCTCGAGAAGTCCTTGTTTTAAGCCAGTTTCGAAGAGCTTAGGAAAGCCCTCCTCTCTCCCTCTGGTTAACAGAATTGCCTAAAAGACGTCTTCAAACGATCAGTTGCTCGCAGTGAACGAAAGTGTACAAGTGGCTGCAACAGGCTTCGGAATCCGATTGATGGCCCCTCCCCTCTCGAAAAATCGGCTCATTGGCTATGCCCGCATATCGACGGAGGATCAGGCGCACGATGCGCAGCTCGACGAGTTACGCGCGGCCGGGTGTGCTGAGATCCATCAGGAACATGGCTCCGGCGCAAGCCGCGCCCGGCCGGTACTGGCGCGGATTGTCCGCGATATCAAGCCGGGCGAGGTCCTTGTCGTTGTCCGCCTCGACCGTCTTGCGCGCTCGGTGAGCCACCTCTTGGAGGTGATCGAAACGCTTGAAGCCAAGAAGGCTCACTTCCGTTCCTTGCGCGATCCTATCGATACCTCGACGCCGCAAGGAATATTTTCATTGCATGTGCTTGGCGCGGTGGCCCAACTCGAGCGGTCGCTTATCTCAGAACGTACGCGGGCGGGGATCAAGGCAGCTAAAGCCAGAGGCCGGAAGCCAGGGAATCCAGGGATGCGCGAGCGCCGGCCAGACGCCATCCGGAAGATCACCCTTGCTCGGGAGAAGGTCTATCTCAACGAGTTGATCGCTGGCGCGGATCGATGGATGCCAACGGTGCGTCGTATGCGGCCACATCAGCCCTGGGAGGATGTAGTCCGCGTGCTGGCGAACAGTGGGCAATCGTGGACTGTGGCCCGCCTGCGGCGTGCCGTGGGCAAGCTGGTGTCGCAGCATATGGCAGACTCTGTCCTCCTCAGGCCTGCCCCACGCAAGAACCCAGAAGACCGGCTCATGATACTGATCGCGGGCATTGCTATGGCAGACTCAGGCCTCTCGCTCCGAGAGATTGGAGCGCAACTTGAGCGCATGCGGGAGCGTACGCCGCGGGGCGGCCTCACCTGGTCGGCCTCATCCGTGAAGAAACAGCTCGACCGGGCTCGCGAAGCAGGGTTGGTTCTGCCGGCGTCTCTCCACGGAGAGGTCCAGCACTCTAAGAAGTAGTGCAAGCCAACGTCTTGATCCGAGGGAGGGTCTAACATGATGCGATAGCGGAGGCGCCGATTGTGAGTGGTTCGTTTTCTGCGCCAACCTTGCTCGTTCGCTAAGAAAGGCTTGGCTCCTCCCCTGCTCCGAAGCGTCATGTCGAAAAATTGGAGTTCCAAACATCAAGCAGCGAGAACAATGCCATAGCACTTCGGGGTGTGCCGAAGATGCTTTCACCATTTAGCTGGTGACACGTCAGCAGTCATGCGGAGCGCCAGCTCCACCGCCGCTCCGTGAGCTTTGGCGTGCGCTCATGGAGAGAAGTCTTGTAGAAGCAGCGAGCAGATCCGGAAGCTGACGTCGGTGGAGTTGGCGGCCGCCAACTCTTGCAGAACGCCCCTGAAGCAGCTTCTCTGAGTGTCATGTGCTGATAATCGGCGGACTACCGAGTGATTCAAAGGCGGCTCGGGGCGACTATTCGAGTGTGCGGCCTAGGTCTGGCCTTTCCCTATGACTTAGATAGCCAAAACTTAATTCGTGAACTTCTTTCAAAGAGTGAGCAGCCGTCTTTTACTACGAGATGGCATCCCCCCGACCAAGTATGAGCTAACCGCTCTGCCAACTAGGTATCGTGCAACGCAGGACGCTTGGTTAGGCCTGAGCCGTTTATTTCTCTTCCGATCTAATGGGCGGTTGGCGGCCGCCAACTTCTACGCGGCGCGAAAACGGGTGGTCCGTGACAACTCCCGTTTCACCGCAGCAACCTCTGACAATTTTGTACCACCGCTGCCATATCAAAATTCACCGGTTGCTGTCGCTCTTTGGTAACTACGCAGGTTGTGTCAATACCGCAGCGCAGCGTATCTCTCTCGAATATGAACCAGGTCCACGTCTTTGTCCCGGCTGATGAATGTACCTGGTTTCACTCAATCTTCTGGGAAGCCTGCCAGCTGAAGGCCGACGCAGAATCTCATGATCCACGTCCAAGTGAATCGCGGCTCCTATACTTCGATCTTTTCGGGGAACAACAGAGTCGTGATGGCAAACTAAATCGTACGCAGAACCCAGGTGTTCTATGGATGCCCTCAGGTGGGGTGACCTCCGCAACGCCATCTGATCTCCTGACCGCGTTACAATCGCAGCGTCATAGTCGAAAAGTGCTCAGTCCTCACCCGACATACCAAAGCTGTTCTAGGTAGATCTGTGCTCATGTCGATCTGACGCCCTGCATGACGTTGATGGAGCGCTGAAAATGATCCTCCTTGCCACGGGTCGAGCGGCTCTTCAGACGCTGGACTCCAGGATGGGTTCTCAACTCCCAGCCCCGTCTAGGTGCCAACTGATTTACTCGTGAGAAGCAACGAAGGCGCCAAAAAGAGACTGTCTGATAACTACCAGGCCGCCAGAGGTGAAGCGCCGGGGCGAGACAGACTTCCTCGTGCTGGGCTGCAACCTTGCAACGATTAACTGCCTGATGGCAGGCGTCAACTCAATCTGGTGCAGAACCGCATCGTATGGTCAGTATCTAATACCCAGATCGACCACTCTTTCCTTCAGAGTATCCGCCGGTCGAGGGCTCTCAACTCCTAAGCGAGCAGCGGGCAAGTGTAATCTTATGCGGTGCAGGCAGAGGCGCCTAAAGCAATCATAGAGATCCTAGACCGGATAAGTGTTCGAACCTAAAGGCGGCTAGATTATTTCAAAGCGCCGAAGGTTCATCATTGAGCGAGCCAAGGAAAGGGGTATGACTGCAGGGGCGAGGTGGCATCATATGCGGAGTAGGGTGCCAGCTCTCGAGCAAGTTGGCTGCGGACACATTGGTTGCTCAGCCTGGGGCCTTGAGAATGAGCTGCGGGACTAGCTTGGTGATGGCATTTCAGTGCTACTCCCACACCGGTGACATCCTAGGTTGGTAGTCAAGTGGCGTCAAAGAAACGTCTAGTGCCGCACGCTGCTAAGCCACCTTTCAGAAGCACACTGTGTAGTCTGATGACCGTGAGTTATGTTCTATGACCTCTAGTTCTCATCAAGACACCCTGGAGAGTTGCAATGTCCAACAAGTTGGCGGCCGCCAACTCTCCATACGCTCGACGACAATTAAAGGAAACAATCGACCCGCCGCCAACACCGAACTATGGAGAGATCCCCATCTAACCGTCCACGAGGACCTGGTGAATGCATTCCCCTTGGACGTGGAAGGAGAAGGATAAGGTTGGCCGCTCCTAAATTGGACGCTGTTAGCGGCAGCATCCTATTTCGATCTGTGAAAGCGGTTCATGTGCAGCACAGCAACAGGCTTAGGTTAATCGTTATTAACCTGCTAGAAAGATATTGCGGCCTAAAACGGTTTTAGTCCAAAAGAGCAAGCTGAACCGTTTTAGGAGATCCTACTGTGACAGCGCAGGCAACTCGTCTTGAAGAGCTTTTTACGACGGACGACAGAATCTCTGCTCATGCGAAACTGTTATCCAATCAACTCCTGCAACTCCGTGAACGGCTGTTTCCGCCTGAAGCAACAAAGGAACTCCGGACCTTCACTTCTGGGGAGGCGGCAAAGCTGATTGGTGTAAGTGATAGCTACCTTCGCCAACTCTCCCTAGAAGGTGCCGGACCCAAGCCCGAGACCACACCGAGCGGCCGCAGGTCCTATACCCTCCAGCAGATTAATGAGCTTCGCCGCTACCTGGCTGAGGCGAAGCCAAAGGACGCCCATCTTTATCTTCCTCACCGACGGTCAGGAGAAAAGCTGCAAGCAATTGCAGTCACAAACTTCAAAGGTGGATCTGCTAAAACAACAACTACGCTGTACTTGGCCCAGTATCTCGCGTTGCAGGGGTATCGCGTTCTAGCTGTCGACCTCGATCCTCAAGCGTCTCTGACCTCGATGTTCGGGATCCAGCCCGAATTTGATCTTGAACCAAACGATACGCTCTATGGTGCCATTCGGTACGACGACGAACGGCGCCCGCTCTCCGAAATCGTCCGTTCAACGTATTTCGACGGGATTGATCTCGTTCCCGGCAACCTTGAACTCATGGAGTTCGAACATGAGACTCCGCAGGCGATTAATAGCGGGGGAGGGGAGGGGCGTTACTTCTATCGCCGAATCGCAGACGCCCTTGGCGATATTGAGGACCGCTACGACATCGTCGTAATCGACTGCCCGCCACAACTTGGCTACCTAACGCTCGGTGCGCTGCTGGCAGCGACCTCCTTGCTCATCACTATCCACCCTCAGATGGTCGATATCGCCTCGATGTCACAGTTCCTCTTAATGGCCGCTGATCTGCTTGCTGTTCTGCGCCGTGCTGGCGGGAACATGCAGCACGATTTTGTCCGCTATGTCATCACGCGGCACGAGCCCCATGACGGACCGCAGTCGCAGATCGTCGCGCTACTTCGCGGATTGTTCGGCGATGACGTTCTCGCTGCGAGCGTATGGAAGTCGACCGCAATTGCGGATGCGGGACTAACGAAGCAAAGCCTTTATGAGCTTGAGCGTGGAGCCGTCTCCAGGGCAACTTTTGATCGAGCCATCGAGAGCCTTGATGCGGTTAATCGTGAAATTCTCAGCCTCGTACACAAAGCTTGGGGGAGGGCATAATGAGCCGGCGCGACCGTATTAAGGACCTATACTCGATTCCATCAGCGGGAGAGAAAGCAGCACTTGAACCTGCTCCGCCCGCTCCTGAGAGATCACACATAAAATTACCAGTCACTGAAGTTAGCCCTGATACGATTACGAAGCCTACAGCACCGAACCTTAGACAAGATCGGGTACCCGCCGGCCCGGTCCGGTCGATGGGTTTTGCCCTCGGGCAGATCGAAGAGGAAACCAAAGCCCTTCAGAAGGCTCTGGCATCCGGGCTGACAATCGTGGAGTTAGACCCATCCCTTATTGACGGCTCAATCATACGCGATCGCTTGGGCTCTCTGGAGAACCTCGAAATCGGCAGCCTAATGCAGTCGATTGAGGAGAAGGGGCAAGAGGTCCCGATCCTGGTTCGCCCTCATCCGTCAAGAAGCGGCTACTATCAGATTGCGTACGGACACCGCCGGCTTAAGGCAGTCGCTGCACTAGGTCGTAAAGTCAAAGCGTTTGTCCGCGACCTCTCGGACGAAGATCTGATCGTCGCGCAGGGCGTTGAGAATTCAGAGAGACAAGACCTCAGTTACATTGAACGAGCGCTTTTTGCAGCGCGAATAGAAGCTCGGGGCTTTGATCGCAGTGTGATTATGCAGGCTCTTTCAACCGACAAGACAGAACTGTCGAAACTCATTTCCGTCGCAAAAGGAGTCCCAGAGCTTATCATCGAAGCGATCGGCCCAGCACCGAAAGCAGGCAGAGACCGGTGGATCAAGCTCTCTAAGTGCATTGAAGATAAAACAGCGGCCAAGCGCGTTGAGAAAGCTATTGCTGAGGATGGCTTTGCCTCAATCAACAGTGACGAGCGCTTCATCCGCGTGCTCAATGCAGCATCCGGACTTCCGCCAAAGTCCGAGAAGGTTCAGCGGAAGACGTGGAGAAGCGAATGGGGGCCTGCCACTGCGACTGTGACACGCTCTAGTCGAGGAGTTGAGATCCTCTTCGATACAAAGGCTGACCCTGGTTTTGCGGATTTCGTCGCACAGCAACTGGACGAGCTTTATAGCGCATTTCGCACGAAGCTTTAGCCGGAGAGGGCCTCAATGCCGTGCAGTTTTAGGCGCGCCGGGAAATAGCCCCTGGAGTTTTCCAACGTGATTCTGATTCACTCTTGCATTTTGACTCCAACGTCGAAGCAGAATCGGGCAGCGTTGAGTCGTTACAAGAAATGGAGCAATCCATGGCCGACCCAACGAACCGTGAACGCATACAGCGCCATCGGGAAGCCCGACGAGCTCAAGGGTTAAAGGAGGCTACCGTTTGGGTGGACCAGTCTATTACGTCCGCAATCGACGAAGCTGTCGAGCGTGGGCTTTATCCGTCGCGGCAGGCAGCAATGTCTGCCGCAATTCGTATGGTCTTTTCCGGAGACGCCACGAAGAGAGTGTTTTAACCACGCAAAGCAAAGGGCCCCAGAGCTGGTAACTCTGAGGCCCTTGGAGCGACCGAGGGTCGGCAGCTAAGATCGTTTAGCGACAATCTTTATGCCATCCCGATAGTCCGTAGTCAATGAACATCGGATTCCGGTGAACGCTCTTGCTTTGCCCTCACAAGGAGGGTGCGGTGCTCGCAGCATCGTTCAAGAGCTGGGCTTACCCAGCGCACATCATAGGGGCTAATAGCAGGAATGCGAGAAGCTCTCTGAATGGGAAGGCGATCGCAAGTCGGGTTTACGTTCGACTGAGCGAATGCATGCGCCACTCTGCGAGCAAATCGGCAACTTGGGATCTCTCCCAGTTGCTGAGCGGATGCGGCCCTAATGTGGGTGAGCGGAAATTCTCGAGTTCCTGGCCCGGAGTTCCTGAGGAAATTCAAAAATTTAATGATTCTTGCCTCCACGACAACTCTGTGGAGGCATGGATGACGTCCTATCGGCCGATTCTCGCGCGCAGCGATGGGCCGGACGATCAGGTCGTACGGGAAACCAAACAGAGGAGAAGCGCCAAGGCGTGACGATGTAGGAAAAGCAACGGCCCCCGAAGCGCCAACTCCGGAGGCCGTGGAAATCAGTGGGACAATGAAGTCCGAGAACAACTTCAACGTCCCACACACCGAATCTAGTGTCAACGGGGAAACGCCAATTTCTCTGAACACCTGAGCTTTGCCTCACCTCATGAGCGTCTTCGCTTATGAGAACGGACACGCATGGCCTGAAAAGGGTCAATGCCATGACGGTACATCAATCGACTACCCCCTTCGGTCGGCGACCCCTATCGCTGGCTACGGCCGCCGCACGAGCGGTCTCAGAGGCCGGACCGAAAGACGCCATTGCTGAAAAGTGGAAGGTTTTCGACAACCTTCGGGAGGCCAAGATCTCACTCGGCATCTCAGACAGAGCCCTAAGCGTGCTCAACGCGCTTCTGACCTTCCACCAGGATACAACGCTGCAGCTCGGGGCGGACCTGATTGTCTTCCCGTCCAACAAGGCCCTGACTTTCCGGGCGAACGGGATGTCGCCGGCGACCCTGCGGCGCCATCTGGCAGCTCTTGTGCAAGCGGGCCTGTTGATCCGTCGCGACAGTCCCAACGGCAAACGCTACGCCCGAAAAGGGGAGGGGGGCACAATCGAGCAGGCTTTCGGCTTCGACCTTTCACCTCTTGTCGCTCGAGCCGCGGAGTTCGAGAGCCTGGCCGAACGAGCCCGAGCTGAGAGGAAAGCCCGTTACCTCCTGCGGGAGGAAATCACCGTCCTCAGGCGCGACATTGGGAAGACAATCGCTATGGCTCTTGATGAGGATCTCCCGGGTTCTTGGAACGATCTTCGAGCGCGGTTTGCAGCTCTGAACGAGACACCGCCCCGGGCGGCGGGGGCCTCGGTTCTGGAGGCTATTGCTGTTGATCTGCGAAGCCTTTGGGCTGATGTGGACAACCTGCTGAAAGTTCAGCTTAAACCTCAGAATATGAGCGCCAATGAGTCTCATACTGAGCGCCACTATCAGAATTCAAACTCAAACCCTCTTTTAGATTCTGAACACGGCCTCCAGAAGAGGCTGGAAGAAACTTCGGCGCCAGAACCTGAACCCAAGAAGCCTCCCATTCGGGCCTTTTCCCTGAGCCTCATTCTGCAGGCCTGTCCGGACATCGCGATGTACACGAAGGGAGGGCAGGGGATTTCTAGCTGGCGCGACCTCATCACTGCGGCCGGTGTCGTGAGAGGGTCCTTGGGGATCAGCCCATCAGCCTGGGAGGAGGCCCGTGCTGTCATGGGCGAAGAAGACGCTGCAGTCGTGATTGCCGCGATTCTTCAACGATCCGAGATGATCGTAAGCGCGGGTGGTTACCTACGAAACCTCACGGAACGAGCGCGGGAGGGTAAGTTCTCGGTCGGACCCATGGTCATGGCTCTTTTGCGCGTGGTTGCTTCGGATGGGAAAAAATCAGCATGACGCCAATCCAATACATTGCTTTTCGCGGCTTCAGGTCGATTGAGCCTATGAGAGTAGGCCTAATGCTTGGACGGACACCACCAGCTGTGAACAGAGCGCATTGGATACGCTTCATCAGGATTGTGAATCGGTCACCCTGTGAAAGATTCCTGCTTTTCATTAGACCGCGTACCCCAGATCACGACACTGGGCTCATGTCCGAAAAGCTCAATGTATTTGTCTTGGAACGCTCTGATCCGTCACAGAATGTATCGCTCTTTGGTGATCCAACCTTGGTCCGTGAACGGGGTCGGATCGGCCAGCGCAGCCGCCAGCGGGTCGAATTTCACCAAACGGAAGATAGGGCTGCTGAGGCCCTGGAATCAGGGCTTCGTCGTAAACAACTACGGGGCTACCAAATACGAGGCTTGTAGATCAAGATAGCCTACGCGCAGACCATCACGAGCCATACCCAATCTATCGTGGAATCTGTAGAGAGGTTTGCTAACTCGCTAGGCTATTGGGAGAGTGCGCGGGCAGGTGTGCTGCGACCATGATCGCCAGGATATTATCACTTGGCTCACAGGCAGCAAAAGCTGTAAAAGAGCCAGGAAGACAAACTCGAGTTTTTCATAAAGCTCTTGGCCAACAACCTCTGACGCAGTCTCGTCGGGTCTGAACTCGACGCCCGGCAGTATAAAGTGAAGGGTGCTGCGCTTGCGCACGACCACGAGTAGGTCGCAGCTGCCATGGGATTTAAGGGGGAGAAACGGTTGTCATGGTAGCCTGCGAAGAGGGGACCAGCAGCGCTATGCCGCCATTCTGGCGGGGCGGGCAACACTCCCGATAAAGCACCATTTATCGATACCCAAAGCCACCACGTGACGAGCTCCCGTCAAAAGATAGTAAACCCCCATATTGCTTCTCGTATGCCACTCACTCATAACCACATCAATAACTTATCCTAGGCGGGGAATATCCCCGAACTGCTAGGGGGCACCTATCAGTGAGATATTTCGAGTTCGGAACCGGTCAGGCAGAGGCACTCTCGATCCCAGACCTGCCGTGGGAGGAAATCGTTGGCCGGATGGAGCTGCTCACGATCTCCATTCTTCGGTTCGATGCGCGCTTGGAGGCGTCCGGCTTGTCTGCGGGGTGGCAATCCCGCTGCGACATGACCGAAGCAGTTCGCGCCCTGCTGCTTGATGGTCACCTGGTCGATGTCGGCGACCTGGTGCTGCACGATGCGGGGATGGATGTGAGAAGCCCCACCCATGAACTCACTCGGGCCGCCGCAGCGCTTCGGGCGCGACGCATCGCGATGGCCCGTAAAGCTCCGTGGCCACTCTCGATCGATGGCCTCGCTGCCCTTAGAGGTGTCGGCGGTCTTTCCCCAGACCTCCCCGCGAAGAAGGGCAAACGGCCTGACCCAACCGATGAAGAATCCTACCCAGCTTTCGCCAACGACGCCGATCCGTTGAAAGCTCATTTCGCCGAGATCGATGCCCTGCTTGATCGAACCAACAAAGTTCTTGCCGGAGAGACGCCTCTCCCAAAGAGCCGGTCGCACTTGCTCTATGATCCTGACCAGGACGAAGCCGAACATGAAGACCTGTGGCTCGACCTCGTGAAGCGGACGTCGCACTGGCCGGCGATTGCGGCCGCGGCGGTGGCCTGGAATGGATGGTTGGATCTCAACCTGTACACCCGCTTGCCGTGGCTCGGGCTGACCATGGCCGCAGCGATCCTCCGTGCCAAAGGGCTCACGGACCATCTCCTGCCATTGGCAGCAGGCTTCAAAAAATCCAAGTTCCGTCCGCAGGGCAGGGAAGGGGCGAAGGACAAACTCGAGGGCTTCTGCGGCGTGATCGAGGAAGCCCTCGATATCGCCAACAAGGATTTGGAGCGATTGATCCTGGCTCGTGAGCTGATGGGTCGGGTGACCGCCAAAACCCGTTCGAACTCGAAGCTGCCGGAGCTGGTGAACCTGTTCCTGTCCCGTCCGCTCGTGACGGTGCCCCTTGGTGCGAAGATGCTGAAGGTCACGCCCAAGGCGGTCGATCTAATGATGGCGCAACTGGGTGGCGCGCTCCCACGCGAGTTGACCGGCCGTACACGCTACCGAGCTTGGGGTATTGTCTGAGGGGCGGTTATGCCCCTGACAAACCAAGGCCGTCCGATCTTTCTATGAAGGAGATGGAGGTTGGGACGTGATGCAGCGCGGTTAGTGGGGAGAGGTCACATTCGGGAGATCCTAGGTTAGTCGCAGATCTTTGTTTTGCGCGTGGTGACAGCACCATAAGGATCGACCCGCTTTGTCACGACAACGCTGCATTCCTCAACTGGCGAAGGGATGTCTAGAGCTCTCTGCCGATAGATGGGTGGAGGCACGACCGGCTGCACAGAAACGATCGGGACATTCTGGGGAGGGACCAGGGCAGGACCCTCATAGCCTTCGCTCTCATCCACAGACACAATCGGCAAAGGCTGCTGCGGCACCAGAGCGGGCCCTTCATAACCCTCAAGATAGCGGCGCTCGATTACTCTGCGTTCAATCACCCTGTGCTCGATCGGTGGGGCGATATATGTCTCCTCGACCGCAAGCCGACGCCGGATCGGTGGGGGCTCCAGAACCGCTTCTTGATCCGCGAAATATGGAGGGAGGTCTGCGGCTACAGCAGACACTGGACTCACCAGAGTTGACCCGGCGAGCAGCAGGGCGACCAATCCCGCTTGCGCAAATTTATTTAGATCAAACATCTGCATGTGAGCTCCTGATACCCCCAATGGGAACGTAGCCTCACGGCCGAGGTTCCGCTCTTCCGCGATAGTGTCTGGCCGACAATGCATGCCCGGGGCTATAGCCTCTTACTGGGTTGCAGATGGATGAGTCTACGGCTTGGGTCGAGGCGCCTGTGAAGGCGGCCTCGACTAATCTCATTCAGTGTCAATGCGGAGTCTGATCACTTCAAACGGTTGGTTGTTGTCGTCGGTTGACCTGCGCTCAACTTCAACGAACCCAAGCCGGCGATAGAAGCCGATTGCAGTCTCATTCAGTGCGTAGACATCCAGTTCGAGGGCCCGGTTGCGCTCGAGAACATAGGTGACCAGGGCGCGGCCAATTCCTTGCCCGTGTGCCTCAGGCGCCACGAACAGGCCACCGATGAAGTGACCGAGCATGCCAATGAAGCCAACGGGCGCGTCATCGTGTTCCGCGACAAAAGTCTCCGCTTGAGGCAAGTATACCTCTCCGACGACCTTCTGCTGTTCATTGAGCTGGTCGTTGCTGAAGAATGGATGGCCGATTTCCGATGCTGCTCGCCAAATCGAGAGCAAACGCGATTTATCTTCCGGCGTGTAGGGCCGGATCTGGAGATCAAGACTCATGTTGAGATTCCGTCAGTTAAGCGCGTATGCGCACGTTTCACCACTCGGCCAGACGGCCGTTTACCCCTCAGGGTCGTTTTGTGCTGAAGTCGCTGCGCATAAATCTCCTTGTTCTGACAATCAGACCCCTAATTCCCGAGTGTGGAGCAGTCAACTGTCCGGCGGAGCCCTGCCGCGATAGCTTACCGGCCGTACCCGCTACCGGGCCTGGGGCATCTTATAAGAGTTGTTCAACAGGATTTTGTGCATCCAGTAAGCAGAACGGTCATCAATTTCCTTTGTCGAATGGATCTCGAGAAATTTATCTGGCTTATTTCGGTCAGGCCGGATTGCGGTCTGTGGTGCACAAGTATCGTTGAAGTCCTGCCTAAGAAACTGCCTCGTGATCTCTCTTTCCCAGCCTGAAAAACTGATTGCTCGCAACCCCGTCTTGAACGTTGTGGTCTTGGCTGCGGTTTTCAATCTGCTCTGCGTGGCCCTTATTTACGATGCGAGGGGGAACGCTCATGACCAGGCCAAGGCGTCGTCAAGCAATCTTGTTGCCTCGGTTAGTCGGGACATCTCTCGTAATATCGAGATCATCGATCTGACGATCCAGAGGATCATCGGCCGCGTCAGCCAGCCTGACTTTTCTCAGCTGGGGTCGGAGCTTCAGCGCCAGCTGCTGTTCGACCAGGTTGCCACAGCGCAGTACTTTGCAGCCATCGCGGTAGCCGATGAAAAAGGGAGGATAAAGCACCACTCCCGTTTTATGAGCCCGGAGATCATCAATGTCGCAAAGAACCAGTATTTCACCGTCCACCGGGATAGTGCAGACGTAGGGTTCTATGTTTCACTGCCCATCAAGAGCTCGGTTGGCCTTGGATGGGGCCTCGTGTTCAGTCGCCGGCTCTCCCATCCGGATGGTCGTTTTGCCGGGATCGCGTATGTCAGCTTGAGCTTGGACTACTTTACCGACCTGTTCCGTAAGATGGACCTGGGCTCGAACGGCTCCATGTCGCTGATGCGAGCTGACAAGAAGCTGCTTGTGCGGGAGCCATTCAACGAGAAGCAACTTGGTATCGATGTCAGCAAGGCCGAGATCTATCGTTACTATCCAGAGCACCGTTCAGGATCGTTTGAGGCCAGTTCTTCGCCCCTCGATGGCGTCCCGCGGCTCTACACATTCACCCAGATCGGGGAGTTCCCGATAATACTTAACGTAGGACGCTCACTCGATGACGTCTACGGCGTCTGGCAGAGTCGGGCTCTGACGATTGGCGCCATTGTGCTGATGCTGACCGGAGCCATGATGGCTCTAGCTCTCAGCCTGCGGCGGGAACTCCGCCGGAGGCGAGCCGCACATCAGGAAGCCTTGCACAACGAAGCGCTCTTCCGTGGCGCCATGAAGGGAGCGGGGATTGGAACGGCGCTCCTGCAACTCGACGGAACCGTGTTCAAGGTCAATCCAGCCTTCTGCGGGCTGTTCGGATTCTCTGAGAAGGAAATGCTGTCGAAGACAGTCACCGACCTGACTGTCCCGGGTGACGATCTACCCAACGATGGCCCTCTCCTGCGAGGAGAGATCGACGTCATTGAAAGCGAACAACGTTTGAAGCGCAAGGATGGTACGGAAGTTTGGGTCTTCAGGTCTGCCTCTCTCCTGCGCGATGAGATAGGCCGGCCTGCCTACATGATTGTCCAATATCAAGACATCACGGCCCGGCGTGAAGCTGAGGAGCGGCTCAGGTACAGCGCCACCCATGACGAGCTGACCGGCCTCCTGAACCGATCCGCCTTCGAGCAGAGGCTCGAAGAGGCGCTGGCGGAAAGCCGTAACACAGGCATCAAGCATGCCCTGGCGTTTGTCGACCTCGACCGCCTGAAGTTCATCAACGACTCCGCCGGACATGCAGCGGGCGATGCCCTGTTGCGGGGCGTCGCAGGGGCATTGCCCGGATATCTGCGCGAAGCCGATGTCATCGGACGCCTCGGCGGGGATGAGTTTGGCATTATCCTGCTAGGGTGCTCGCTCGACGACGCGAGAGCAATCCTTGAGGAGGTCAATGCCGCGGCCAGTGCTATCCAGTTCCCATGGGGCGATCGCAGCTATAGCGTCGGGGCTAGTATCGGGGTGGCTGAGATTACGCCCAGTACCCCTTCCACGAGTGCGGTCCTGGCTCAGGCGGATGTTGCCTGCCTGACGGCCAAAATGGCAGGGCGGAACCGGGTCAGTATTTACCGGCCCGAGCAGAGCGAAGCTGTCGATCGTCACCGCGAGATCGGTGTGGCCGCGGGGATCAGACTGGCCCTTGAAGAGGGACGGTTCCTGCTCTTTGCTCAAAGGATCGTTGCATGCGCCGATCTGGCCCAAGATCGGTATGAGATCCTGGTGCGGATGGTGGACCGGGACGGGGCCATTATCCCGCCATCCGTGTTTATCCCGGCCGCAGAACGGTATGACCTCATCAGGGACATCGACCGCTGGGTAGTACAGGAAGCTCTGAGCGTTGTCGGACGGGCAGGGGACCTCAATCGCCTGACCCGGATCCACCTCAATCTGTCGGCCGCTTCAATTGGCGATGCTTCGTTCGTAGCTTACGTGCGGGAGGTCCTTGAGAATTCCGGTGTCGCGCCGGAAATCCTCGCATTCGAGATCACAGAAACGGCTGTGATCAGCAATATGGCTGTCGCAGCCACGACCGTTGGCGGGCTGAGAGAGATGGGATGCCAGATTGCACTGGATGATTTCGGCGTCGGTCTGAGCTCGTTCAATTACCTGCGCCAGTTTCCCGTCGACATCGTCAAGATCGACGGGAGCTTCGTTCTCAACATGACGACGAACGCGGTGGATCGATACATCGTCAGGTCGATCCACCAGATCGCCCAAGAACTTGGAGCTCAGACGGTTGCTGAATTCGTCAAGGATCAGGCGACCTTCGAACTGGTCTCGTCTATGGGGCTCACTTTCGCACAGGGCTACGCTATCCACAGACCTGAGCCCTTTGATGCGCTGTTGGCAGATCACGCAACCAAGGCCGAGCTATAGGGCGCCTAAATCCTCCTTGCCATGACATGAGCCTGTCATTGGCTGTTCATCTTCCTTCAGCTACGGCTGCACCGCGTTCTAAAGGGAGGTCTCGCATGTTCATGTGGAGCGCAGTGGTTGCTTTCCTCCTCTCGCTGGCAGTAATCGGACCGCTGCGGGCGAGTGCTCCGTCCTGGCTCCTGCCCACGGCGGAATTGGTAGCTGTGATCAGCATCTTCGCCTTCGTGTGCATCCTCGAATCCAGCGGCGGCAATTCCGACCGATCCAATCCGGCGGCTTGACCTAAAAAAGTAAGGAAGTACGGACTACGGTGGTTTCCCAGCCCTGACCGGAGTCGATCCCGTGAAACGCTTCCTGCTCGCCACGATCGGGATTGTGGTGGCGTCCTCAGCCGCCCTTGCCGACGGCATGAGCCTTGCAGGCTCCCTCTGGCAATGCACCCGAGCTTCTGATGGATCCCAGCTTGTCATCACCTTTTATCCGGGCGGTGGCGTGGGGGGAGGGGAGCACGAGAACGGTGAGGTGAGCCCCTATATCTTCGACGCGTCCCGGACGAAGCCCGGTCAATGGCCGGGACGTTGGAAACAGAATGGCCGAAGCTTTACCTGGACTTTCCCCGATCAGAACATCCGGATCAAAGGTCAGCTTTCGAGGGACACCACATCTGGCCGTTTGTCGGGAACCGAAATATCGGGTGGGCACACATCTGCTATCGCGTGCACAGCATTGTCCAAGCTCCCAAGGATCGGTGAGGGGCTGGTCATCCCAAGGAATGGCCGGTTCATCGACCTTGATGGCGACGAGGGCGAGCTGAAGGTTCCGGCGGGTATATCGCTTCGGGAGCAGAAGCCCCGATAGAAGGCGGTACGAACCTACTGGGTTCCAGGTGGGCGGATAAAGGGAACGTCAAGCGGGATCGTTGGCGGTTCGCCTTCGCGATCATCCGTATCCGGCGCGTCGCCCTCTGCTGGCTCGTTGGTCTCCTCGACCTCAGCCGGCGGCATTGGCGGCACATCCGACAAGGGCGTCTGATCCTGTATGTCGGGTGTATGTGGAGACGGAAGATCAGGCTCGGGAATGTCAGACATCATCAGTCCCTTTAGTGAGCGCAACTGAACGTGTGAGTAGACTGGTACCGAAAGGCCTCCTCATCCGCCGTTGCCGGGTAGATGAGGAGGCCTCCTAGTCCTGAAGGCCCCATGAAGCAGCCTTCATGCACACAATGATGATGTGGCGAAGTCGTTCCCCTCGGCCAAGGAGGGGCGATTTGCGAATCCTTGTGGCTCACAGTAACCAGGTCCTGGCGAGGTATCTCAGTTTGAGTCGTTTTAATTCGCGTGGTGCACGCCCGACGTTCAGATAAGGCTCTGTCGCAATTTCCGAGTCGAAATAGAAAGATCCTAAAGCGGTTTGTATTCGCTTGTGCGGCGAGCCGCTCGAACTGCTCGGCGAGCGAAGGTTGCTAAGCGCAGGCGTATTTTGCCTGTCCCTTTCGCATCATATGTACCATTTCGATGCCGCCCAGGATCGCGCGAGCGCTACTCATGGACTTAAAACCCCATCATCGAGCGAACCCGCCGCTTGATGGCCCGATGATCCTGCTCAATACGATTATTCAAGTAGGTACTCTGACGGATCCTGATGGGTTTCAGCTTGCGTCTCGACCGATCCTGGAGCCGACTTGTCGTATCGCAGGACAGGATCGCTTCACGATTGGTCTGGCTCCCGTCGATCACGACCCGCTCAGGCCGGCCATGACGCTTGAGGGCGTTGCTCAGGAACCGATTGGCAGCAGCCAGATCGCGCCGCTCGCTGAACCAGAACTCGACTGTGTCACCATTGCTGTCGATGGCGCGGTAGAGATACGTCCACCGCCCGCGGACTTTGATGTCTGTCTCATCAACATGCCATTTCCAGCTGACGGATCGCTTCCGGCGATTGAAGCGTTCGAGCAGTTCGGGAGAGTATCGGATGATCCAGCGATGCACCGTCGCGTGGTCGACGGAGATGCCGCGCTCGGCCATCATCTCCTCAAGATCGCGCAGACTGAGGCTGTAAGCGAGATACCATCGGACGCAGAGCAGGATCACCGATCGATCAAAATGCCTGCCCTTGAACACGCTACCCTCCATCCCTGAACCGAAGGAGCAGTAGCTGAAACTCTGAAACAAAGGGTTTGCGACAGAGCCACCCTCGGCCAGGGCAAGCTCCGCACATGGGGGCAATGGGAGACTGATCGGGCTGATACGCAACGCGCCCGACCCGATCATTATGAAACGGCTAAGCTTAACAATTCGTGGACAGCCACGACACCCCGCCGTTTCGCCGGTCTCAATTGCGGTGCTCAGGAGAGGTGGTTCGCAAAGTGCTTGTTCATCTCGAACATGCTCACCTTGTCCTTGCCCCCGAACACGGCCTGGAGCTTGCTATCGGCCAGGATCTCGCGCTTGTTGGCAGGGTTCTGCAGGTTGTTCGCCTTGATGTATTCCCACACCTTGCTCACCACCTCCGTACGGGGAAGGGGAGCGGAGCCAACCACTGCAGCCAGTTCCGGCGACGGCTTCAAGGGTTTCATCAGGGCCGGGTTCGGCTTCTTGGCTGCTTTGGCTTCAGTCATTGTATTCTCCATTGGGGCGCCACCTCGTTACCGGCAGGCGCAAAGGAACGGAACCATGACGAGAGGACCCCTAACAGTTCCTTAACTCTCTAGTGCCACAATTCCTGTCAGCGCCGCCGTCCGCTCTGCGGCTTGGCCATCATCCGCTTCAAGGCGTCCTCGGCCTGCGCTCTGGCCTCTGCATCCTGACTGAGATCACGGACCTCCGATGATTGCTCGTCCAACTGCATCCCGCTCTTGCGCGCCCGCCAGTGCTTTTCCTGACTGGCCGTTGCCGCTGCATTCGCGAGCTTCTCTAGCCGGTCCAGTTGAGGCGTGCTGGCTTCCGATTTGCTTTTGGCTTGCTCGTCGTCGTGAGAGTGGTCTGTCATCAGCTTTCCTTCGTAAGGGGGTTGAAGCGCCTCGATGCTGTTTCGTACACGCCGAGGGAAGGAGATCCCGGTTAACGTCTCCTTAACCAAAACGGTTCGAGTTAGACGCATGCAGAAGATCCGCCACGGCCTTATCGCTCTCGCCATTCTTGGAGGACCAGCCTCGCTTATTCTTGTGCATCAGAACATCACGGAGGCGCCCGCACAGTTCGCACGAGAATCCGTTTATGTCGCTGCCCTCGTACAACAAGCCTACCTTGCATGTTCGGAGCAACCCGTACAGGAGAGACTCGCACCCTGCAACGACTACATCCGTACCTATGACGAGTGCGTCGCTCGCAAGGACGAATGCAACCCACGCTCGGTCTACAAAGTGCTCCAAGAAATGAATCTGACGCCAATGCTCGGGAATCTGCCGCACGCAACCGGACGGAGCCCGACTGACGCCTAATATGCCCGCCGTTTACGATCAGCCTTATTCAATCTCAATTATCTGATAGATATGACCTATTCCTGCGACACCACTGCCATTTCGGAAATCACAGGAAGGCCAGTCAGCAGATGGTCTGAAGAGTGGCAGCGCGAGTGTGAGGCACGCGCTGTTCTTAAAATGTCGAAGGCGGGCCGCGACAGCTTCTTCAATGGCACGAAGGACGAGAATGGGAAATCTATTGAGCGTGGCATCATTACCCTTCGTGTTGCCAAGGCAGCAGAGACGCTAAAAGAACTAATGCAGCGACCGAACACATCACCTATTCGTTAACAAATGACCAAAAGATTGAGCGCTCCGATTGGAGACGCTCAACGGCACGAATAGGGACGTGAACGTTTGGAAGATTTGGGCTGGGGGCCACTATTCAATGTTTATTGTCGTTGCATCGCAGCAGTCAGCTGCGGCTGCTTACGTCTCCGCGTTCTTCGACGAGGGGGGTCCTTCGCTTGGGGTCTACTCCGAACACCTGCAGGCTTGGATCGACAGCCGGTCTAATAATTTTGAGCAGGTGCGCGGGTTCCTAGTCGATGACAGTCGCGATCAGATGAGCGCGTAGCGCAGCGAGCGGACTCACGATCTTCACGATCCCTTCACAGCATCGTCATCAATTCACGCGCTGGATTGAACCGATTGCCCCCTTGCGGTATTATGCCGACGAAGGTGTTGCAACCGGCACCTGACAAAAGCGCCCTGACAGAGCAAGCTCCGCACGCAAACTCTGTCAGGGCGTTTGCATTCTAAGTTTCGAGGCTGGCTCCGATTGAATTCGGGCCAGCCTTTTTGCTTTGGCGGCTCAAGGTTTGCCAGTCGGATTTCTCAATCCCCAAAAGAAGAGACGCTGACGGCGCGGGCTCGACGCATGGTTGATGGAACCGCATCCCACTCTTACCGGCGCCAAGTCGACCGGAGGATTCCATGACACATGACTTCAAGCTCAGGAACGGGCATCGGACCCGCGCGCTATCGCACGCGGTTACCTTGATCAATACCAGTTCCTGCAAACCCCTGTACGAGCGTCGTTCTCGACTTCTCAACGACATCGTTCATTGTGCCTACCAGATCGGCACCATCGCCTCCGGTCGATACAAATCGTTCGGCGAGTTCACTGCAGCCGGGCTTGCCCTGTCTACTTCCGAGATCGATCTCGGAGCGCAAGCCGCACGCCTCCTCGGGACCGTCGAAATCTCACACACCTACCGCAGCCTTTGGGGTGTCTGGGTTGATCACTGCTCCCATCCTGACTTTCTGACCTTCCGGTTGCCTGAAGGATCAAGGAGTCAGCAGGCGATGGCCTGCGAGATTCTGAACTTCCGCCACGTTATCCAGAAAGGGGAGGGCGGAGCCGCCTCGTTCCTTCCGGTGGCATCGCTGTCCTGGGCGCTTACGACTGAAACCCCCAGCGTCGAGATGTATCAGGGCAGCCTCAAAGATCATATCAAGGTCATCGACGAGGAGATCTCCCCCGCTGTGATGGCCGAGTTCGCCCAGGTGCCAGCCTTCGTTCAGGCCTTCAACGACTGCGTTTCCTATCAGGATATAGTCAAGCTCTTCCCTGCGGTGGCGAATGTGCTCAAGGCCGCCGAGGAGCATCGTAACGACAACGCCGTCACCTCTCTTCTCAGTCTCGCTGGCTAGCACTCCTCATCCTTTTAGGCATTTGCAATGAACACGTTGACCACTACCCACATCGAAGCCACCCTCGGCCGCAAGCTCATCACCCGGGCGGATTAGTTCTTCAGCCACTCGACCGACTGCATCATTGACGAGATGATCCAGAACTCCCGTCGCGCCAAAGCCAACAACATCCAGTTCAGCGTCGACGATGGCGATCTGATCATCGTCGACGACGGACACGGCCTGACGGCAGAGAATGCCCATATCCTGCTTACAGCCGGTGGCAGCAATAACGACGCTGCGACGGAAGAATCGGAACGGGCTGCGGGGCTCGGTTTCTTTTCTCTGGCAAAATATGATGTCGTTGTGCGCTCCCATGATTGGGAGATGGAGATCCCTAAGGAAGCCTTCGTAGGCGGCGCCACCGCTACGCTGACGCGTGGCTTCCCGCATCAAGAGGGACTGTCAATCCGGATCCAGGGATTTACAGGCGGCAAGATTGCCAGGGAGCAGGAGAAGCGTCGGCTTGGTGAGATCATCGAACGATGCGTCCGCTATTCGGGCCTCACTGCGTCCCTCAAAGGCTTTCCCAACGACGTCCCTACTGTCGTTATCCCAAAAGTCTTCCTTGATCACAGCCTTCAGCCATTCGCTGCTAACATCGTTGCCATCGAAACTGAGATGGTGCATGGCGTCACCATCAAGCTCGCTCGCGTTAAAGGAGAGTACTGGCGATCGGAGAAGACGTGGATCAATTTCTTCGGAGAAGTCATCGGCCTGAGCGACGCACAGGCCCAGAACCAGATCCCCTCCGTGGAACGAACAGTCGTCCTCGACGCCGAGAAAAAGGCGTTCATCGACACCAGCTACGCTACCATTGTGCTGATCGACGTTCACGACACCACCCATCTGAAGCTCAGACTGCCCTAGCGTGACGTCCTGATCAAGGACCAAGGGTTGGAACTGATCTGGAAAACGGTCGATCTCCTTTATTGCAAGATGATCTCGCGACCCGACCTGGTTAACAGGCTTGTCGCCGATCATCCGCTGCGGAGCGCTTACCCGTTCCCAATCCCCCGCCCGTCGTGTGGTTTCCAATCTCGCTGGCGTTCGATGGATTCCTTCCGATGGAGGGTTAATCTCTGCCGACGGCGATCGCCTGGCGCGGCATGAAATCGTCGCGGTCTACCTTGACCGCCACAGCGTTCAAGACAGCGGGTATCTCGAATCCATGCTCGAGAGCTTTCCCGGTATGGGTGGCTGCCCCGCCGTAGCACGGGTCATGTTCGAGGATGTAGAGATCGTGAACGCGCTCGGAAAAGGCGTCGTTCCCTATGTCAAGGGTAGTACCCTTGTCATCAAAGCCGAAGGGGACGAGATCAAGGTTCCTCTCAATGACGGCGAATCCGGTGATCCCCTGACCTATACCGACTTTGGGGCCGCAATCACCAAGGCCAACATCCAGGACCTCTACGATAGTGTGGTAGTCGATTTGGCGCTTACCTTCACGATTGAAGATCCCTAAGGTGGCGATAGAACCCTGTCCGCCCTGATTGCGGCGATCTACTTCAACGTTGATTGGGATACGTACAGCCCCAACGTAATCCTCGCCAAGGGGCGCGAGGACGAAGCGCACTCCCGCATGATGCGTGGCATTCACTGGTTTAACGATGAAGCGGGAGACTACGATCAGCAGGAGCGTGAGTACAGCAGCTCGTACGCCACAATGCTGTCCAAGATCACGGGAGAGGCACGGACGCACTTCGAGCGGGAGGTTCGAGATGTCGTCTTCGACAAGGCATACCCTCTGATGAGCGAGATCGAAGAGGACGAGGAGACCATCGTCCTGAAGGTGATGGTGACCCTCAGGAAGGGTTGCGGTCCCATCGTCTCTGTTACCAGCGAAACCCAGCCAGTCGGCCAGGCCGAGTAGTGGGGAAGAACACCTGGAGGGGCGGGCGGAAAAGCGGATGCATAATGCTCCGCCCCTTCCAACGAGCCGGGGTGGAAGTCCCATGTGGCCGCCAAATCGCCTGCCATTAACGCTCACTTACGTTTTGGCTATCCAACCCTGAGCAAACAAAATATCGCTCGGATACAAAACTTGCAGCAAGATCAACCAGCCATGAACCCGGAAATTGTCGTCCTCGCCGCGGCCGCTTGCACCTTTGCCTTTCCTGCTTTGGCTCAAACTTCGTCCGGAACCGGCCGAACTGTGGCCTATACAGAGACTTCTGGAAAAACCTGCAAAACTCTCAGCAACCAAGGCGAGGGTGAGATCGTGGAGTGGAAGTGCCGGGGCGTGGGGCGCGATCCCTTCTTCATAGATGCGGTTACCCTCGGCGGAGTTGCCTTCGGCAAAGATGGGGAGCATGAGCCCGGATTCACTCCAAGTCAGGAATTCACGGGCAAGAAGATCGAATGGCGCCTTCAGAATGGCAAGCCCTACGCCACCATCTACCGGGCGTACGTCAACGTTGAGGTCCAGAGCACGCCCGTGCCGAAATCGATCACCAAGCAGGTTCTTGTGGTGACCAAGCTCAATGGCGAGAACGCCTGCCACATCGCCTACGTGGACGCCAGCATTCAGAATGCCAATGCCAAGGCCGCTGAAATCGCTGACGCGAACGTGAGCTTGTTCACGTGCGGTTCTGACAAGCCGCTGCGGGTCGGGAATCCCCCGGCATTCCGGGATTAGGCCTGTGCAGGGCCCTCTATCGGAACCCGATTTTGGACAATCGAATGGGAAGATATCATGCGTGCGATCATCGCGGCCGCAATCCTCGCAGCCTCCTCCATGCCTACTTTTGCCCTCACGCTCGAAGACTATCCTGAGTATCGGGTTGTCTGGTCGCTCGATTGCAAGAACCCGGCAGCCGATCGGGTTGACGTCAAGCTCGACAACATCACGATCTTCGTAAAGGGCACTCCGCACGTTTATCGGGGTGTTGAACTCAGCAAAACGTTCTCTGGGGGAGCTCGCGCCGATGGAAAGCTCGCTTGGATCTTTGGAAGCAAGGAGAAGGACGGGGACTATGTCTTCATCGCTGAAGTCCCTGGTTATGGCCGAAAGGGACCACTTGAACTCACCCCAGCCGGCTACACCCCTGTCCCCGATCTAGAGCCGCTTTGGGGCAAGAAATTCAAGAAATGCCCGGCTGAGTGATTGCAAGGCAACATCGATTGAAAGCCGCCGGGCACGACCGACGCCGGCGGCTTTTTCGCGTCTAGCCGACGGGCAACTAAAGTTTACTGCTACTCCGTTGTGTTTAACATGCGGCTTCGCGGGCGCGCCCAACTGCAAAGGAGCCGGCAATGCGCTACCAGTCGCCTGAGCGCGAGGCTGAGCCTCGCGCTCAGGCGCTTTGAACAGAGAAGGGCGGCTCTTGGTGAGCCGCCCTTCGCTTGTTTGATCGGATAACCATTACCAGCCGCCGTAGTAGCCATGTCCGTAATAGGGCGAACCGTAGCTATAGGTGACTGTGCGGCTCCTCACAGGTGCATATCCATAGTTATAGGATCGCACCACACGCCGGGTGCGGTAAACCGGGCGCGGTTCCTCATAGTAGCGGACAACACGCCGTTCCCGATAAACCGGGCGCGCATAGTAGCCGTCATCGTAGCCATACCGGTACGACGTGACGGGCGCGGCATAGCCATAGCCGTAGGCGGGTGCCGCATAGGCCTGAGACGCAGCGCCAGCGATGATGGCTCCCGCCGCAAGGCCGACAACGCCAGCCGCGACAGCAGCACCGCGACGCCCAGATCGAGCTTCGGCATCTGAGGTCGAGAGCATGCCGAGAGCGAGAACACCAACAGCAGCAAGAGTTGCAATCTTACGCATGTTAATTCTCCCGAACTCCTAATGGGTTCAATGATGTAAACACCTACCTTATTGTTGATATTGGCCTCATCGACCTGAATAGTAGGTGAACCAAGACCCGCTGTTTAGCTTGGGCTCTGCAGATCGTTTGCTAGTCTATACGTTTCTGGTGCGCCTTCTGTGTTCCCCCACACTTAGTGGGCGCAGTGTCAAGGAGGGAGGGGATCGCGCTGCGCGGTCAGATATATTGCGGTTATCTGTGTTTCTAATTCGGGAAGCGTTCGCCTCATTCTGCAGCAGATACGCGATTATAAGAACGATGTTATTGTCATTGGTAACTTCATGGTTGTTTCCCTTACTCAGAATCCGTTGTTTCGGGTCTTAGATGGTCAAGGGCGCGATTTCGCTTCCAATCCCCCAGCACCCATGCCCGAGATTATCGGGCCAAAGACGGGCCAACCCCGCAGTTCCGAGCAGAGTGCCATCGAAAACGGGTTTCGGAGCACAAGCGATATGCAGTGCCGGATGGCCGAGGTGACGGTTGGAACGCACTCTCAGTCAGCCGCCTTTAGCCGCTGGTACTATACCGATGGATCTAAGAGCGGCCTCGAGGCTTTGGTTGAAACTCAGTACAGAATTTTTGCCCCCGAGACCATCTAAAGGTTTCTCTAGAGAGTTGAGCAGGAGCCTTCGAGCAATATCGAAGTCGAGCATTGTGTGAACCCGACAATCGGTCAAAACCCCAAGAGGGAGGGCAGTCACGATGCAGCTCACGCGCAAGTCCCGCAGTCTTATCCGTCGTGTATGCCGTGAGGCCTTTCGCAACAGGATCGATCCCCTGCTGCAACGGATGAAGCTCAAGGCGAGGATCGCCGTGCTTCAGGAACAGGGCGCCATCGCCATCGTCCACGGAGGGATCGATTGCGACGGCGGTCGCTGGGACAATCGCGTGGCGATGGTTGCCGCTACCGTTGCCGCAGTCGAGCGCTGGTCCAACCAGTACAAGGCCCAAGCGGAAGGGCCCCAGTGGCAAACTCTCGAAAAGCCTTCGCTTGCAAAAGACCTCGCTGAGGACAGCCGCGACCTTGGTCTGGAGGCCTTCGAGGACGGGCACAGTCACGTCCTCTTTGCCTGACGGCCGGCACCGTCAACTCACCGCCCCTTCCTTCCCAGTTTTCGATGAATGGTGGTTCCGCCATGACGATGCGCCATGCCCACAACGATAACAGCTGGTTTCACCTCGGCTTCCTCAACATCAGCCGCTGCGAACCAGAGACAGGCACTGATGGCCGGATCGACCGATTGGACATCCGCCTCACCGACGCCGTCTTCCAGGCATCGAACGGGGGTGTTTATCGGAAGCTGCGAGCCGTTGCACAGGACGGTTCGGTACACTACGGCAGTGCCTTTGCAGGCAGGGACGGCGACTTCACCAAGGCGATGACCCTGATTGTGTACTATGGGGTTGAGAAGCTCATGGTCCCCGTGCCGGTATCCGATCTGGTGGTCGGCGATAGTTCTTCAATCGATCTGTTTGCCACCATCCAAGCGCCGCAGGCTAAAGCCTGCCCAATCCCCCCGAACAGCCTGCAGCCGGGCCGTCCCTTCAGGAAGAACGCCTCTGGTCAGCGTCAGAGCTGTTCATTCGCGCATAGCCCGTCCGGGCGAAAGAGCATCTCACGAAACTGCGGCGAGCCGTGACCCTCATCTATCACCCTGATCAATACTCAGGGAACGAGCTCGAAGTCCGGACCCGGATCATGGCCCGTGCCAACGACCTCATCGATAAGCTCAGTGAGCAGATCGCCGCTTAAACCCTCAGATTTCCGTAAGGACTCTTTATGGACACCACCGCCCATTCAACTGAATCGAAGACGGTCGTCCAATTGCTCGCCGAGATTCAGAGTTTCTTTGCCATTCTCGCCAACACCGAACGTCTGTCTCTCTCTGAAACTGATGAATCCGACGTCCTCTGTCTGCAGGACGCCACGCATATTGGTGGACAGGGCCTCGATCTCGTTCAGGAGCTGCGGAACCAGCTCGACGTCGGCAACGAATTGATTGCCAGCGTCCAAGCTAGCGCGGCCGATGCCGATCCCCTTGCTGAACTCATGCAATTGCCTCTCGATCGGGTAGTAATTGTTCACGTCTGCTCCGGCCATTCCTTCACCGGCGCCCTGGCGGAGAGCCCCGACAATCAAGTCATCCTGTTCGAGCCCATGCCCAAGGGCGCCTCGCGCTATCACCCGGTGCCGGTATCGAACATCATCGGGTGGACAGACATGCGGGGTGAAGACACGGAGCCGCTGTTTCTCTGCAATCGCCAGTATCTTACTAAGCGCCAGATTCTTGATAAGGAGAAGTCTTCCAGACTGTGATCGGGCACGATGTTACCGCATCCATGGTTGCTGGGCTTTACGCTGCGATATACGAGAGCCTAATCTCCGCAATCCATTTTCAGTCCTTCGGTATCATGCCCCTTCAGCGCCGGTTCCTCATCTCATCGTCTGTGGCCCGCCTTATCCAGCGTGAGAAAGGCGTTTACCGTCAGGTGGAAGGCTTCTTTCCGACGCAAGGCGACAGGCTCACCTTCGTCCACCTCGAGGAGAACCGGGCCTTTCTGATCCTCCAGACTTCAGGTCCGAACGGAGAGGCCGAGGATCGGACCGAAGTGCCAACCCCGCATGCTCACGCCCTGCTTGATGTGTGTGCCGGTGAGGTCGATTATGCCCGCACCAAGCTGCCGATCGGATCCTATACGGCCCTGGTCGATCACATTATGCGGCCCTGCCTCCTTCACCTTGTCACCGTTGAGTTCGGCAGTCTGGAAGAGGCAAGAGCGTTCCGCCCCTTGGAATGGTTCGGGCCCGAGGTGACCGGCCAGGCGCGCTTCACAAATCAAGGGCTCGCCCTCAACGGGTTGAGCGAGGCTCCCGACGTGCCGCTGTCCAATGCGACTCTCAATAGCCTGATCGATACCCTCGACAACCGGTTCCCGGCCCAAGCCCGGATGCCGATCAATCCGCCCAAGGCCAAGCAGGATCAGGGAACCAGGGCATCGGCGGGGCCAGCCTCTGGCAGCGGCCACGCCACCGAGGTTAGCCTCGAGGACATCGAGGAAGCGATGACGCGGGAGATGGGGCTCGCAATGCGGAACAAGCCAACTTCCTGAGTTCAGGCTACTGATGCCTGACATCCGCTCGCCGATCCGGCACCACGTGGTGCTTTACCGCCGGGACCCGGAGCAGGGGAGGGCGCGATACTACAGCTTGATGATCGAGCGGGATCTGTTCGGCACAATCCGGCTGGTCCACAACTGGGGGCAGGTTGGATCGAAAGGGCAGGAAAAAGTCGAGCTGTTTCCTGACGAAGCCGAAGCCACCCAGGCCTTGGAGGCATGGGCAACGATCCAGCGCCAGAAGGGCTACGCGGATTTGTAGGCTACCCCTGGATTCTTCCCCTGGATCTTCAGTACGCCCCTCGCCACGAAGTCGAGCCTGATGCGATCGGCCCGCTCAAGAACTACCGAGAGGATCTCTAGTCGGGATAGCGGTGGCTCCAAAGCCACCGCGCGACCAGCAGGTTTTGGAAAGTTGTCGTTGGACGGCGGTGGCGGCACTGGCAGCCTAGTCTGTCTTCGCTTGCACATAGAAACTCCCATTCCTTGCTCGTCCATTAGCCCTGCAACGTTGTGCGAAGGTCGCTTGGCAATCGCGAAGCAAGCGTCAAAGGGAGGAAACTTCGGTATCCTGGACAGGCCGCATGCAAGATTAACTTCACATCAAGATCATCGCGCCAGTGTGCCTCCTCAACAGTAAGGAGCACACATCATGACGGCTTGGCCACGCACCGACCGGGAACCGATCTCAGAGGAAAAGCTCCTCAAGGCCGTCAATATTCTCGCCGACCTTGTTGAACAGAACGGCCAGGCCTTCCGGCCACTGTATCTGAGCCTTCGCCAGCAATTGGCCGAATTCCGCCTGCAGCAGAGCGCCGAGGCTGCACTGGAAGCAATCGCCAGCCAGTCAAACGCGCAAGTCGCGTGAACCTTCAAGGTCGCCTTCCATGAGCCATAGGGATGACAAACCCCAAGAAGCTCAACCTGACCACGATCGTACATCGGGAGGGAGGCACCTTGAGTTGAAGCATGTCCGGAACGAGAGGAGAAAACTCCTCGCCAACGCCATTGATCGGGCCTCGACGGCCTTCGTAACCGTGGGAGTAGCAACTCCAATCGCAGGTGTTATATTCAAAGTGAATGGCCTCGGGCTCGCTTTGGCGAACTCGGAACTGGGGCTAGCCGTATTGGGTTTCCTTGGTACCGCCGTCGGGCTACATACACTTGGCAGCACGACGGGCACTTAGAGGATTAGAAGCATGAGTGGAACATCGTTTCTAGCCTTTGTGGCGACACCAGCTTTGGTGCTGGCGCTGGCATGGGGCGCTGTGCTGCTCAATGAATGGCACGACCGAAAACAGCGTCACCAGCATCGTTAATTTCGCCTCTCAAGGCGTTCTCATAAGTTATTGAAGTGTCCAAGGGACTGGCGTTTGCCGGTCCTTTTTTGTGCCAGTTTCAGGCCAAGTCCTCGCAAGTCCGGTCCTTCCATGCTCAAGTTTATCCTCGGGCTCCCTCATGTCATGAGGGGGCCGCTGATCGATGCTGCCCGATCCCTCCATGCACCGGTCCTGATCAGCGCCAATGCGCTGTCTGTCTGGAAGAAAGACATAGCGGGAATTCCGGTATGGCACGGGTTCAACACCCGCAACCTGCACCACCTCGACGGCTTTGAGGCCTACCTCGACAGTGCAGGCTTTGTCGCTGCCAGCTGGTACCGGGGCTTTGCGTGGACCGTGGACCAATACCTGGATTTGGGAGCAGCCTACCCCTGGCGGTGGTTCGCCTCCATGGATTTCTTATCCATTCACGCAAGGGGAAATCGACAGCAGTTAGACAAAATGGATCAAGAAAGGTAATTTCTTACAATCTCCTAGGCTGGTAGTTCCAGTCTGAGACAGCAATCTTGCCTCAAGAACCGTCTCACTTCTAAGTTCCAGAAATCTCGAGGCCCAAGCTGCGAAGACATAATTTGTCCAAATAAGAAGACATGGCATTGGCGAAAACATGCTGTTGGACAAAGTCGAGCTTTACAGGGGCAGGGATGGCTTCGGCGGCAGAAAACAATGCTGAACTAGCGCTACGATAGGAGTTGTCAGATCTAACAGTCCGAAACGACATAGATCTGTCCGAACGAGGCGTTACCTCTACGGCATAATTTAGTTTCAATTCACCAGAGTATATCCAAACAATGAAGGGGTGCGGCCAAGTTTTAGAAGAGATAGATTGGCGCGCCTTCCCTGTAAGTACTATGAAAATTCGAAAAAATGTCTCGGTATTTTCGGGCCAACTTGTAACTATTCCAACCGCAGTCTCAGGGGTATACCTGTATTCTCTTTTGATCGGCGGCAGGCTCGCGCTCGGGCCTTCCGCGTCTGGATAGAGGTCACTGGCACCGTGACTGTCGCCTAACCCGGCCCCGAACCAAGATCGGTGTGTCTTACTTCAACAGCTTGACAGTGCCAGCACCAGAGCGTGAGAGTTTGGGGCCGGTCACAGGTGAGCAGCGGACCAAGGTGTCTCACCGTTTAGTAATTCTGATAGAAGCAAGGCTGCGTCATCATCACCCCGATCGGGACGATTGATCGACTAAGGGTCCATCGGCGGCCAAAAAAGTCCCGATCGGTTCTTTTTATTGATTCTCGTTCCTTATCCTGCTATAATCGTCCCAATAGGGATGATTTATGCAATCCGTTTCAGACAGCAGAAGCTTTGGTCTCATAATCCGCCAGGAGCGGAAGTCGCAGAAACTCACACAGGAACAGCTTGCCGGGCTTACCGGCGTGGGGGTTCGGTTCGTGCGCGAGTTGGAGGCAGGAAAGGAGAGCTGTCAGGTCGGCCGCGCTCTTCGGGTGGCTGCCGCTCTAGGCCTTAGCGTCTCCGTCGGCAGCCGCCGAGAGAGTGCGCCATGACGCACCTGTTGGATGTTTGGTTCGGCGATATAAAGGCGGGCACCCTAGCCCAGGACGAGGCAGGTACTCTGAGCTACGCCTACGATCCCGGCTATCTCGCCGGACGAGAGCCGCACCCCATCTCCTTTTCCATGCCGTTGCAGGAGGCGCCTTACGCCGACCGTGTGGTTCGTCCCTTTTTCTCGGGTCTGCTGCCGGATGAGGGTGCGCGGCAGCGCCTCGCGGGTGCGCTCGGCATTTCAGCCGGTAATGCCTTCGGGCTCCTGGAGGTAATCGGTGGTGAATGCGCTGGTGCCTTGTCTCTCTATCGGACCGGCGAGACGCCATCATCGTCGGATGACGATGGTGTCGAGCTGCTGAACCCGGCGCGGCTCGAAGAAATCATTGGCAAGCTACGAGAGCGACCTTTGCTCGGCGGTGAGGAAGGTGTCCGGCTGTCCTTAGCTGGTGCGCAAGACAAACTTGCAGTCTGCGTAGAAGGCGACGATATCGGCCTCGCCAAAGGCGGCCGACCAACTACGCATATCCTCAAGCCCTTCATTCAGGCGCTCGACGGCACAGTAGAGAACGAGCTGTTCTGCCTGCGCCTTGCAGCGCGATTGAAATTTCCGGTGCCGGCCGTCGAGATGCGCCGCACTGGCGCGATACCCTTCCTAATCGTTGAGCGCTATGACCGCGCGCCACACAAGGACGGAACGATTACCCGCTTGCACCAGGAAGATTTCTGTCAGGCTTTGAGCGTACCGCCGGAGCTCAAATATGAAGAGGAAGGCGGACCGGGGACAGAGAAGGCACTGGACCTGATTGGCCGCGCCACCGCGCGTCCGGCGGCAGACCGTCTGCGCTTCCTTCGAATGCTGATCTTCCACTACCTTGTCGGCAACGCGGACGCTCACGGGAAGAATTACGCCCTACTCTATCGAAGCAAGGTTCCTGACCTCGCGCCACTATACGATGTGGTATGTACGGCTGCATATCCGCGGCTCACAAAGAAGCTCGCTATGGCGATTGGAGGGCGCTCGGCTCCAGACACGATACAGTTGAAACACTGGCTCACGCTCGTCCCGGAGACGCGCGGCGCTCAGCGCCTTCTAGTCAAGGACATAGCCGAACTGGCAGGGCGCATCGGAGGCGAGGCAGACAAGCTTCTAGCAGAGTTTGAGGAGGCGGGCATTGCCCATGAAATTCTTAAAGTTGTCCGTCGGATTATTGAGGCTCGCGCGGCGCACTTGTTGAGAATTGCGACGCCTAATTAAGAGCGTCTAACAAAACTGGGTTGAGAGCGTTGGTCAGGCATGGCCAAACCACTTGTATCCGACGCCCAGTGGGCGGTGATTGAACCCCTCCTCCCCCTGAGCCTCCCAAGCCTAAGGGTGGACGGCCCCGGCTGAGTGACAGGGCAGCCTCGACTGGCATCTTGTTCGTGTTGCGCTCTGGCACGCCGTGGGAGTTGCTGCCCCAGGAGATGGGCTGCGGCTCGGGGATGACGTGCTGGCGGCGCTTGCGCGATTGGCAGCACGCAGGTGTCTGGCACAAGCTGCAACAGGTTCTGCTCGACGTGTTCGGTGGTCCCTCGCTTATGGCCTCAGCCTCCGCAACTAGGGAGATGCTGGACGAGCGCGGCATCTTCGTCGATCACGCCACGATCCACAGATGGATTGTCCGGTACTCGCCCGAACTTCGGAAGCGCCTCAATACCCGCAAGCGAGCCGCGACCGGCAAGTGGCATGTCGACGAGACATACATCAAGGTGAGAGGTCGCTGGATGTATTTGTGCCGCGCGATCGACAGCCATGGCGGCACGGTTGAGTTTCGGTTCAATGAGCGGCGCAACCTGCCTGCCGCCTAGCGGTTCCTGCGCAAGGCTCTCAAGCGGCATGGCCGGCCTGAGCGGATCGTGATCGCCGGCAGCCAGACGAACCGCGAAGCGATCCTGTTGTGTGATACCGCAGACCGGCTCCAGGATAGAACACAGCGTGATCTGAAGCCTATTCGCATCCGGCAATGTGCCTACCTCAATCATCGTAGCGAGCAGGATCATCGCGCCATCAAGCGCCGGGTCCGATCCATGATTGGGTTCCAGTCCGCGGCCACGGCCCGTGTGATCCTCAGTGGGATCGAGCTGGTCCACATGATGCGCAAGCAACAGGCGAGTATGCCTGCGCGCCGCAATACTCAATTGCTGAGAAATTTCACCTGCTTGCTGCATAAACTCTGGGAGCATACCGCTCCTCCTTTTGGAACGGGACTGGATTTGCGACAAATCCTATTCTCTTATGCTGAGATGAGGTCGCCACCAGGGCAGACGGCGAAAGCTCTCGAAGATGGTGTCGTAGAATCCGGCAACATCAATGTCTCGGACTACGTAGGAATTCGTTGTCCGACCGCTAACACGCCACCAGTCAATCACGAGCATCCCAGTCGTCATAGGCGAGGTCGCTTCGACTTCGACATTGACCTTCAGACCTGAGAACAATTCCGGGCTGCAGTAGCCAGACAACATAAATGAAGAGCCCCGGATCGCTCCGGGGCTCTTCGCATATCACGCTGGAGACAGGGCTTAGAAACCGCCCATGCCCCCCATTCCACCGCCGGGCATGGCCGGAGCAGCGTCATTCTTCGGTGTCTCGGCGACCATGGCTTCGGTGGTGACCAGCAGACCAGCGACCGAGGCTGCATTCTGCAGAGCCGTGCGGACGACCTTGGCCGGATCGACGATGCCGGCCTGAAGCAGATCCACGAACTCTTCGGTTTGAGCATTGAAGCCGAAGGTGTCGGACTTCGTGTTGTCGTTGATCTTGCCAACTACTGTAGAGCCTTCGACGCCAGCATTCTCGGCGATCTGGCGGATCGGAGCCTCAAGGGCACGCAACACGATGTTGATGCCGGACTTCACATCAGGATTGTCGCTGGAGAGCTTGGCAACCGCAGCCTTGGCCCGCAGCAGAGCCGTGCCACCGCCAGGAACGATGCCTTCCTCGACCGCAGCGCGGGTGGCATGCATCGCGTCGTCAACGCGGTCCCTCTTCTCCTTGACTTCAATCTCGGTCGAGCCGCCGACGCGGATCACCGCGACGCCGCCTGCGAGCTTGGCAAGACGTTCCTGCAGCTTCTCGCGGTCGTAGTCCGAGGTGGTCTCCTCGATCTGCGCCTTGATCTGCTGCACGCGGGCTTCGATGTCCTGCGTAGAGCCAGCACCGTCGATGATCGTGGTGCTCTCCTTGTCGATGCGTATGCGCTTGGCGCGGCCGAGCATGTCGGGGGTGACGTTCTCGAGCTTGATGCCGAGATCCTCAGAGATCGTCTGGCCGGCGGTGAGGATCGCGATGTCTTCCAGCATGGCTTTGCGACGGTCACCGAAACCCGGCGCCTTCACGGCGGCAATCTTCAGGCCGCCACGGAGCTTGTTCACCACGAGGGTAGCGAGCGCCTCGCCTTCGATGTCTTCCGCCACAATCAACAATGGCTTGCTAGTCTGAACCACGGCCTCGAGGATCGGTAGGAGCGACTGCAAGGAGGAGAGCTTCTTCTCGTGGATGAGGATGTAGGGATCCTCGAGCTCGGCAACCATCTTCTCCGCGTTCGTGATGAAGTACGGCGAGAGATAGCCGCGGTCGAACTGCATGCCTTCTACGACGTCGAGCTCGGTCTCGGCGGTCTTGGCTTCCTCGACGGTGATGACACCCTCGTTGCCGACCTTCTGCATGGCATGGGCGATCATCTCGCCGATGGAGGCGTCGCCGTTGGCCGAAATCGTGCCGACCTGGGCGATCTCCTCAGATGAAGCCACCTTCTTGGCACGAGCTTGGATGTCCTTCACGGCTTCAGCAACAGCCAAATCAATGCCGCGCTTGAGGTCCATCGGGTTCATGCCGGCGGCAACAGCCTTGGCGCCCTCGCGGACGATGGACTGGGCCAGGACGGTTGCCGTCGTGGTGCCGTCACCGGCGATGTCGTTGGTCTTCGAGGCCACTTCGCGCACCATCTGGGCGCCCATGTTCTCGAAACGGTCAGCGAGTTCGATTTCCTTCGCGACCGACACGCCGTCCTTCGTGATGCGCGGAGCGCCGAAGGACTTCTCGATCACGACGTTGCGGCCCTTGGGACCCAGGGTCACCTTCACCGCATCGGCGAGGATATCGACGCCGCGCAGCATCTTATCGCGGGCTTCGGTAGAAAACTTAACGTCTTTGGCAGCCATAGGCTTAGCCTCCAGTTAAATTGGAAATCTGTGATGGGTCGAAGGCTTGATTAGCCGACGATGCCCATGATGTCGGATTCCTTCATGATCAGGAGATCCTGACCGTCGATACGCACCTCGGTGCCGGACCACTTGCCGAACAGGACGCGGTCGCCGGCCTTCACATCGAGAGCAACGACCTTGCCGCTCTCATCGCGGGCGCCAGCGCCGACGGCGACGACTTCGCCCTCTTGCGGCTTTTCCTTGGCGGTATCCGGGATGATGATGCCGCCGGCCGTCTTCTCTTCGGCCTCGATGCGGCGGACGACGACGCGGTCGTGCAGCGG
>NZ_FMVJ01000028.1 GCF_900102135.1 Microvirga guangxiensis | reverse complement strand
CTGTCGCTTTGCCCCTAAAGGCGAGATAAGGAACTCAACAAAATCAAGGGCAAGCCTTTGCCGGTAAATGTGAGATTTTGCCGATAAAATCGAGATTTTTCCCCCTAAAAGTGAGACAGCGTTTACAGGGGTGTGCGGCTGGCTGCGATGGAGATGAAACGGGACCTGACAGAGTTCGCCAAGATCGCCTTGCTCCGGACCTATCACAAGGAAGCCCGTTGGCTCGCCACCGTCGATCGTATCGCGCCAGATACAGCACCGCTTTCACACGCAGGATCAAAGAGCACCGAACAAACCTGATCGGCATCTCGTCTTTAAGGGCAAAGAATCTTGCTTTTCGGCACCCAACGCGACGAATCTCAAAGTTAAAGGCAAAGTGACAGCGGCCCTCTACATCAACGTGGCCGAGCAGCCCGCCCGCCTAGGGCTGGACGATCACGCCCTGCTGACCGAGTGGAAGCCATCCTACAAGCATGGCTTGGCCATGCAGGCGCCCCTCGCGGTCCTTGGCTTCCTGCTCGGGCTGGCGGCGTGGTGGCAGGCCGAGCACGTCGGGTGGGTGATCGGGGCGCTGCTCATGATTGCGAACTGGCCCGTCACGTTCTTCGCCATCATGCCCACCAACAACAGGCTCATGGCAACCGATCCTGCCGCGGCTGGTGTCGCTTTGCCCCTAAAGGCGAGATAAGGAACTCAACAAAATCAATGGCAATCCTTTGCCGCCAAATGTGAGATTTTGCCTATGAAAGCGAGATTTTTCCCCCTTAAAGTGAGACAGCGTTTACAGGGGGGCTAGCTGCGATGGAGATGGAACCGGACCTGACAGAGTTCGCCAAGGTTCCTTTGCTCCGGACCTATCACAAGGAAGCCTGTTTGCTCGCCACCGTCGGTCGTATCGCGCGCCAGATACAGCACCGCGTTCACACGCAGGGATCAAAGAGCAGCGAACAAACCTGATCGGCATCTCGCCTTTAAGGGCAAAGAATGTCGCTTTTCGACACCCAACGCGACGAATCTCAAAGTTAAAGGCAAAGTGACACTGGATCGGCCTGCACGAGCCCGGTCTCGATCTCCTGAGGAGGGTTCAGGCGGAGTTCGGCCTGCACGATCTGGCCATCGAGGATGCTCTCAAGGCCCACCAGCGGCCCAAGATCGAAAAGTATGGCGAGGCGCTGTTCGTCGTGGCCCGGACGGCCCAGATGGTAGAGGGGCGCATCGCCTTCGGCGAGACGCACCTGTTCGTCGGCCGCGGCTACGTGGTCTCGGTCCGCCACGGCGCCTCGACGAGCTACACGCCGGTGCGGGAGCGCTGCGAGGCCGCTCCAAAGGTATTCTCGGAGGGCGAGGACTTCATCCTCTATGCCATCCTCGACTTCATCGTCGACAACTACATGCCGGTGATCGAGATGATCCAGGCGGAGGTGGAGGGGATCGAGGACAGCATCCTGGGCACGAACCGGCCCCGGCATCAGATCAGCCGCTTGTACCAGCTCCGCCGGGACCTCCTGCGCCTGCGCAATGCCGCCGTTCCGCTGGTGGAGGTCTGCCGCCGTCTCGAGCAGCCGGGTCTGCCCGGGATCGATGCCGCGATGCAGCCGCTCTTCCGCGACGTCTCCGACCACATCCGACGGGTCCAGGAGGAGATCGAGTCCCTGCGCGAGGTGCTCGCCTTCGCGTTCGAGACCAGCCTGATGACCGGGCAGGCGCAGCAGACCGAGATCACCCGCAAGCTGGCCGCCTGGGCGGCCATCCTGGCGGTGCCCACGGCGGTGGCGGGCATCTACGGCATGAACTTCGAGCATATGCCCGAGCTGGAATGGAAGTACGGCTATGCCCTCGTGCTGGCAGTCATCGTGTCGGTATGTGGCGGTCTCTACTGGCGCTTCCGGCGGAACCACTGGCTCTAACCGCTGCCGGTTTTAGTCAAGCTCCGCTTCGCCCCCGACGCCGGAGGCCCCGTCCAGATCGACTTCCGTCATGGCATGAGCGCTCGGGGCTCCCAAGATCACCACTGCCGCAGCAGCAAGGGGGCAACGGTGCGCGATGCCGATCGTCCTAAGCATCCGTTCAGGCAGGACGTCCTACAACGTGATGCAACGCAAAGTGGCAAGACGGGTGATTCTAGGCCACGGGCCCGTGGAGGAGGCGGACATGGCAACACGACGGCTTCGCCTGGCCCTGTGGCAGCGCTGCCGCTCCCTGAGGCGGCAGGCCACGGCGCAGGAGGATGCAGCCGAGCACCTGATCGTGTTAGCCAACACCCTAGCCACCTTCGGCCGACCGGAGGCTGCACGGCACTTGGCGGGGATCGCCCTGCGCTTTCGGGTGAAGGCCATCTGCCTGACGGCCAGGGCCAATGCACTGAACTGGCAGGCAGGACATTTCGTCGAATTCGGTCGATCCAGAGCTGAGACGCGCGGATGCAATGGCCACAGCGCTGGTCAATCGCACGGAACCGGCATGCACAAGACCTCAGGCTCAGGATCCGCCTGGTGGGGCGAAGAAGCAGATAATCTTCCTGGCGGGTGACTCGCAGAGGTGAAAGTGCTGGTCCGGGGACAGCCTGGCGATCCCCCGCGCGATGCCGCGCCCGTCCCAGAGCTGCCAACCATCCCTGGTCTCGGCGACCGTTTCACCGCTCTCCTCGGCCAAAGCACGGCAATCCTTGTCGCTGCAACAGGAGGCAGGATACCAGTCATGCGCAAGCGCCGTCGATGAACCAAGAAGCAGCAGCCCAATCAGCCGACCTAAAGGGCGAACCATGAGAGAGACTCCGTACGACGCAATAGCCAAGGTTCTGCGGTCCGGATGCGGCCTTCAGTTGCCCGTCCGGTCGCGCCAGCGGGTCTCGCCCGCCATGCAGTCTGCCCTGGCGTCCCTGCTTTGAGCTCGCGTGACCAGCGGAGCCGGAGGGGACAACAGCCCTGAGACCTCCAGGATGATCTTGGTCTTGATCGCCTGCTGGAACTGCTCCTTCTCCCGGGCTGGTACCATGAAGGCGCCTTGGCCGCCGATGACGCAGTCGCGGAAGTAGATGTCGAGATCCGGATCGTCGAGCGAGCCCGGCTTCTTCAGCATGATCGGCAGGCCGTTGATCGTGATCCCCCTGGCAACGGCCTCGTCGCGGGCGTGCGTGACAGGGCGGCCCTGGTTGTTGGCCCCGTCGCCGGACACGTCGATCACCTTGCGATTTGCCTCCAGGCCACTGTTCTCGAATAGCTTCGCAGCCGCGTCGATAGCACCGGAGACCGAGGTGCGCTGCGCCCTCCGTAAAGGGGTTGAGGTGATCCGGTCGGCAAAGGCCATCAGGCTCTCGGAGTTGTCGAGGACCGTCCAGGGGATGATCACCTTTTGGTCCTCCAAGCCTGCCCATTCCATGTAGGTAACGCCGATTCGGCCCAGCATGCCGTTGCGGATCGCGTCATGGACGAGCGGCGAGCGGAACGCCTCGGCAAAGCCCTCCCGCTGCAACTCCTGCTCGTCCATGTCCATCGAGTAGGAGATGTCGACCGCAAGGACGAGGGCGAGATCCACCTCCGTCTGCGCCTGTGCCGGCACGATTGGCAGTAAGGTGACTACCCAGACGAAGGCGGACAACCACAGCACGCGCACGGGGTGGAGCATGGCAACCCTCCTGGCGATCAGCCGGAGGGACGAGGACTAGAGCCAGCCCCTCCACTTGAACCAATGATAGGGCAATACGGCCGAGATCACCATGAGCACCAGGGCGACAGCATAGCCGTAGTCCCAGCGCAGTTCCGGCATGAACTCGAAATTCATGCCGTAGATCGTGCCCACCAGGGTGGGCGGCAGGAACAGCACGGCGGCAATCGAGAACACCTTGATGATGCGGTTCTGGTCGAGGTTGATCAGCCCGAGCGTCGCCTCATGCAGGTACACGATCTCGGACGAGAGCTGCCCCTCATAGGCCGAGAGGGAGCGCAGGTCCCGCTCGACCTGCTTCAGACGGGCCGGGCTGCCGTTGGTCAGCCACTGCTCTGCCCCCTGCCGCACGTACGGGATGAGCCGCGAGAGCGACAGCAGGCTCTCGCGCAGGATCGCCACGGTCATGTTCTTGCGCCCAAGCCGACGAATGAGGGCTTGGAGTTCATCCTCTACGCGCTTGACCTTGCGGCGCTTCGGATTACGGTCCTCGACGAAGAGCCTGGTCGAGACCTCGTTCAGGTCGGCGGCGACCATCTCCAGCACGTCGGCGGCGCGTTCGACGATGCTCTCCAGCAGGGAGGCGAGGAGGCTGTCGCTGGTGGTGTGGGCTTCCGGCTGGCGCTGGCACTTGGCCATGAACGTGCGGAAGGGCACCGGATCGGCGTAGCGCACCGAGACCAGATGGGTCTTTGTCAGGACGAAGGTGACCTGGGTGCGGGCGGGCCGGCCCTCGGCGACGCCGTTGATGATGACGGCCGTCATGACCAAGGCATCATGCTCCTGGTACAGACGGGCCGACTCCTCGATCTCGGCCATCTCCTGCCGGGTCGGCACCTGAAGCCCGAGCATCGCCTCCACTGCCTTCTCCTCCTCGTGCGCGGGATCAAGCAGGTCGATCCAGAGCACGTCGGCGGGGGCCGGGAGCGTCGTGCTGTCCTGCGCCAGGCGCACGAGTCGGCCCTGGCGCAGGCCATGGAAGTTCATCATCGGGTAGTCCTCAGGCAGGAACGGCTAGCCGCGCGTGGGCTTCGGCGGGGTGGCGTGATGGGCGAGGTTGTCTGGCGGGGATGTTCCGGCTTCAGGGCCGAGGGCAACGGCGGCGACGTGTAGGCCGATGATCGGCACAAACACGAGGCCAAGGAGAAGGACCACCATCAGCAGGATGCTGCGGTCGTCGGATTGGATATCCCCGTTGCCCATGCGGGCACGGGAGGAGAACAGGTTCAGGAGGGTCATGGCTCACCTCGGTTCCGACCAGCCGTCGCGGGCCGGTCGCGGGCGAGCCGATCAAGCGATCAGGCGTCCGCGCAGGCCAGTGACGGCGTGGTCAATCGACTGTGACTGTCGCTCGGCATCGGGTTCAGGGTTCCTGTGGGTCTGCGGTCTGCCGAAGCAGGCTGCGGATGGACAAGCCAGATGCGCCCATTGCGGTTCCCGGTCAAGCCCCGATGCACCCCTTCACCGCAGCATTCGCCCGTGACCGACACCGGGCGGAATCGGTTCCGGGAGAACCAGCGGACGCCCGCCGGCAGCCGCTCCCGGTACGGTAACGGCTATGCATGAACGATTGCAAAGGCTTACGATGCGAGCAGCCTGGGAATCCGCCATGCTCACTGGTCAGCTCGCCCTCCTTGTTGCCGCCGTGTTTTCGGGCGCGGCTGTCGCTTTGCCCCTAAAGGCGAGATAAGGAACTCAACAAAATCAAGGGCAAGCCTTTGCCGGTAAATGTGAGATTTTGCCGATAAAATCGAGA
>NZ_FMVJ01000008.1:94169-256975 GCF_900102135.1 Microvirga guangxiensis | reverse complement strand
ATGGCGAAGGAAAAGTTTGAACGCAATAAGCCGCACTGCAACATCGGCACGATTGGTCACGTTGACCACGGCAAGACGTCGCTGACGGCTGCGATCACGAAGGTTCTGGCTGAGTCTGGCGGTGCAACGTTCACCGCCTACGACCAGATTGACAAGGCGCCGGAAGAGAAGGCGCGCGGCATCACGATCTCGACGGCGCACGTTGAGTACGAGACCACGAACCGCCACTATGCGCACGTGGACTGCCCCGGCCACGCCGACTACGTGAAGAACATGATCACGGGTGCCGCCCAGATGGACGGCGCGATCCTGGTGGTGTCGTCGGCTGACGGCCCGATGCCGCAGACCCGCGAGCACATCCTTCTGGCCCGTCAGGTCGGCGTGCCGGCTCTGGTGGTGTTCATGAACAAGGTCGACATGGTCGACGACGCCGAGCTGCTCGACCTGGTTGAGCTCGAGGTGCGCGAGCTTCTGTCGAAGTACGACTTCCCCGGCGACGACATTCCGATCGTGAAGGGCTCGGCTCTTTGCGCTCTGGAAGACCGCTCGCCTGAGATCGGCCGCGACCGCGTGCTTGAGCTGATGGCTGAGGTTGACCGCTACATCCCGCAGCCGGAGCGTCCGATTGACCAGCCGTTCCTGATGCCGATCGAAGACGTGTTCTCGATCTCGGGCCGCGGCACGGTGGTGACGGGTCGCGTGGAGCGCGGCATCGTGAAGGTCGGCGAGGAAGTGGAGATCGTGGGTCTGCGCGACACGCAGAAGACGACGGTCACGGGCGTCGAGATGTTCCGCAAGCTGCTCGATCAGGGTCAGGCTGGCGACAACGTGGGCGTTCTGCTGCGCGGCACGAAGCGCGAGGACGTGGAGCGCGGCCAGGTGCTGTGCAAGCCGGGCTCGATCAAGCCGCACACGAAGTTCAAGGCCGAGGCGTACATCCTGACGAAGGAAGAGGGCGGCCGTCATACGCCGTTCTTCGGCAACTACCGTCCGCAGTTCTACTTCCGCACGACCGACGTGACGGGCGTGGTGAAGCTGCCCGAGGGCACCGAGATGGTGATGCCGGGCGACAACATCACGATGGAAGTGGAGCTGATTGCTCCGATCGCCATGGAAGAGAAGCTGCGCTTTGCTATCCGTGAAGGCGGTCGTACCGTCGGCGCCGGCGTCGTCGCCGCCGTGATGGATTGATAAGAGAGGATCAAAGGACAGCGGCCGGATTACGGTCCGGTCGCTTCCCTTGTTGAATGGATAAGCCATGAACGGTCAAAACATTCGTATTCGCCTTAAGGCGTTCGACCATCGGATCCTCGACGCTTCGACACGTGAAATCGTGTCGACTGCGAAGCGGACCGGCGCCCAGGTTCGCGGGCCCATCCCGCTACCGACGCGCATCGAGCGCTTTACGGTGCTTCGCTCGCCGCACATCGACAAGAAGTCGCGCGAGCAGTTCGAGATGCGCACTCATAAGCGTGTTCTCGATATCGTGGACCCCACCCCGCAGACGGTTGATGCTCTGATGAAGCTCGATCTTGCTGCTGGTGTGGACGTGGAAATCAAGCTCTAAGCCGTTGGGCTAGGAGCTTTCGGTAGACACGCCGAGAGGATACGCACATGCGCTCAGGCGTCATTGCACAGAAACTCGGGATGACCCGCATCTTCACGGATGCCGGTGAACATATCCCAGTCACGGTTCTGAAGGTCGACAGCTGCCAGGTTGTCGCTCACCGGACCATGGAAAAGAACGGCTACACCGCGCTGCAGGTCGGCGTCGGCAAGGCCAAGGTAAAGAACGTTTCGAAGGCTGAGCGCGGACGGTTCGCCGTTGCGCAGGTCGAGCCGAAGCGCAAGCTCGCGGAGTTCCGCGTTTCCGAGGATGCTGTCATCCCCGTGGGCGCCGAGATCACCGCTGATCACTTCATTGCCGGTCAGTTCGTGGACGTCACGGGCATCACCACCGGTAAGGGCTTCGCAGGCGGTATGAAGCGCTGGAACTTCGGCGGTCTTCGCGCCACTCACGGCGTGTCGGTCTCCCACCGTTCGATCGGTTCGACCGGTGGCCGTCAGGATCCCGGCAAGACGTTCAAGAACAAGAAGATGCCAGGTCACCTGGGTGTCGAGCGCGTCACCACGCAGAATCTGCGTGTTGTGTCGACCGACGTCGAGCGCGGTCTGATCCTCGTCGAAGGCGCCGTTCCTGGCGTTGCCGGCGGCTGGATCTTTGTCCGTGACGCGGTGAAGCGGAAGCTGCCGAAGGAAGTGCCGATGCCCGGCGCATTCCGCTCGGCCAACGACGCTGCGCCGGCCCCCCAGGCTGAGCAGGCCCAAGAGGAGAATGCGTGATGAAGCTCGATATCACCACGCTCGAGGGCAAGACGTCCGGTTCGGTCGATCTGAACGAGGCCATCTTCGGTCTCGAGCCGCGCGCCGACCTGCTCGCCCGTTGCGTTCGCTGGCAGCTTGCAAAGCGCCAGGCTGGTACGCACGCTGTGAAGAACCGTTCTGACATCGATCGTACGACGAAGAAGGTTTACAAGCAGAAGGGCACCGGTAGCGCCCGTCACGGTGCTGCCAGCGCTCCCCAGTTCCGGGGCGGCGGCCGCGCCTTCGGCCCGCAGGTTCGTAGCCATGCTCACGACCTGCCCAAGAAGGTCCGCGCTCTCGCTCTGAAGCACGCTCTCTCGTCCAAGGCGAAGGATGCCTCGCTCGTCGTGCTCGACGATGCGACGCTCTCCGAGCCGAAGACGAAGGCTCTCATCGAGCGCTTCGGCAAGCTCGGCCTCGGCAATGCCCTGATCATCGGTGGCGCCGAGATCGAGGCGAACTTCCAGCGGGCTGCTCGCAACATCCCGAACATCGACGTCCTGCCGGTGCAGGGCATCAACGTCTATGACATCCTGCGTCGCGAGAAGCTCGTTCTCACGAAGGCAGCTGTCGATGCGCTGGAGGCGCGCTTCAAATGAGCCTGGACCCGCGCCATTACGATGTGATCGTAAGCCCGGTCATCACCGAGAAGGCGACCGCTCTTTCCGAGCAGAACAAGGTCGTGTTCAAGGTGCGCCCGGAAGCGACGAAGCCGCAGATCAAGGAAGCGGTTGAGAAGCTGTTCGATGTCAAGGTGAAGAGCGTCAACACGCTTGTCACCAAGGGCAAAGTGAAGTTGTTCCGCGGCACCCGCGGCCAGCGGTCGGACGTGAAGAAGGCGGTTGTGACCCTCGAAGAGGGCCAAACCATCGACGTCACGACGGGCCTCTGATCGGTTGAGAGAGTGATCCGATGGCTTTGAAAACGTTCAAACCAATCACCCCCGGCCTGCGCCAGCTGGTGATCGTCGACCGCAGCGAGCTCTACAAGGGCAAGCCGGTCAAGAAGCTGACGGAGGGCAAGAGCTCCTCCGGCGGCCGTAACAACATGGGTCGCGTGACCGTCCGCTTCCGTGGCGGTGGTCACAAGCGCACCCTGCGCCTGGTCGACTTCAAGCGTCGCGGCCGTATGGGCGATGTGGCGACCGTGGAGCGGATCGAGTACGATCCGAACCGCACCGCCTTCATCGCGCTCATCCGCTACGCCGACGGCGAGCAGTCCTACATTCTGGCTCCGCAGCGTCTGGCTGTCGGCGACCAGGTGTCGGCTGGCGAGCAGGTCGACATTAAGCCGGGCAACGCGATGCCGATCGGCAACATGCCGGTGGGAACGATCATCCACAATGTCGAGCTGAAGATCGGTCGCGGCGGCGCTCTTGCCCGCTCTGCCGGCACCTACGCTCAGATCGTGGGTCGTGACCAAGGCTACGTGACGGTCCGCCTGAATTCCGGCGAGCAGCGCATGGTCCATGGTCAGTGCTTCGCCAGCATCGGCGCGGTGTCGAACCCCGACCACATGAACACCTCGATCGGTAAGGCCGGCCGTAACCGCTGGCTCGGCAAGCGCCCGCATAACCGCGGCGTTTCCATGAACCCGATCGACCACCCGCACGGTGGTGGTGAAGGTCGTACCTCCGGTGGCCGCCATCCGGTGTCCCCGTGGGGCGTCCCCACCAAGGGTAAGAAAACCCGTTCGAACAAGCGGACCGACAAGTTCATTGTGTCGAGCCGCCACGCTCGTAAGAAGTAAGGATAGAGGCACGTCATGGCACGTTCGCTTTGGAAGGGTCCGTTCGTCGACGGCTACCTCCTCAAGAAGGCCGAGGCTGCCCGTTCTTCGGGCCGCAACGAGGTCATCAAGATCTGGAGCCGCCGCTCCACGATCCTCCCGCAGTTCGTGGGCCTCACGTTCGGGGTCTACAACGGTCAGAAGCACATTCCCGTCTCCGTGAGCGAGGAAATGGTGGGGCACAAGTTCGGTGAGTTCTCGCCGACCCGCACCTTCCACGGCCACGCAGCGGACAAGAAGGCGAAGAGGAAGTAAGATGGGTAAGGCCGCAACTCCTCGCGCGCTGAGCGACAACGAGGCTCAAGCCGTCGCTCGCATGCTGCGCGTCAGCCCCCAGAAGCTCAATCTCGTTGCGGGCCTTATCCGCGGCAAGAAGGTTTCTGCAGCTCTCGCCGATCTCGAGTTCTCCCGTAAGCGCATCGCTCGCGATGTGAAGAAGTGCCTCGAGAGCGCCATCGCCAACGCCGAGAACAACCACAACCTCGATGTGGACGATCTCGTCGTCAGCCAGGCATTCGTCGGCAAGGCGCTTGTCATGAAGCGCTTCCACGCCCGGGCCCGCGGTCGCGGTGCTCGTATCGAAAAGCCGTTCTCGAACCTCACGATCGTGGTTCGGGAAGTTGCCGAACAGGCATAAAGGAGAACCAGATGGGTCAGAAAGTTAACCCGATCGGTCTTCGGCTCGGCATCAACCGGACCTGGGACTCGCGCTGGTTCGCCGGCAAGGGCGAGTACGCCAAGCTGATGCATGAGGATATGGCGATCCGCGAAGCTCTGATGAAGCAGCTGAAGCAGGCCGCCGTTTCGAAGATCGTGATCGAGCGTCCGCACAAGAAGTGCCGCGTCACCATTCACTCGGGTCGTCCGGGCGTGGTGATCGGCAAGAAGGGTGCCGACATCGAGAAGCTCCGCAAGATCGTCGCCAAGATGACCGACGCGGATGTGGCGATCAACATCGTCGAAGTCCGCAAGCCGGAAGTCGATGCTACCCTGGTGGCCGATTCGATCGCTCAGCAGCTCGAGCGCCGCGTCGCTTTCCGCCGCGCCATGAAGCGCGCCGTTCAGTCGGCGATGCGTCTGGGCGCTGAGGGCATCCGTATCAACTGCTCGGGCCGTCTGGGTGGCGCTGAAATCGCCCGCCTCGAATGGTACCGCGAGGGCCGCGTTCCGCTGCATACGCTGCGCGCGGACGTCGATTACGGCGTGTCGACGGCGTTTACGACCTATGGCACCTGCGGCATCAAGGTCTGGATCTTCAAGGGCGAAATCCTTGAGCACGATCCGATGGCTCAGGACAAGCGGATGAACGACGAAGGAGGCCGCTCTGGTGGCCGCCGCGAGAACGCGGCGTAACGGAGAGGTCAGGAGAGGTTTGCCATGTTGCAACCGAAGAAAACCAAGTTCCGTAAGCAGTTCAAGGGCCGTATTTCCGGCACTGCGAAGGGCGGTACGGACCTCAACTTCGGCCAGTTCGGCCTGAAGGCGATGGAACCCGAGCGTATCAATGCTCGTCAGATCGAGGCGGCTCGCCGCGCCATCACCCGCGCCATGAAGCGTGCGGGTCGGGTGTGGATCCGCATCTTCCCGGACGTGCCGGTGTCGACGAAGCCGACCGAAGTACGTATGGGTAAGGGTAAGGGCGCTCCCGAGTATTGGGCAGCCAAGGTAAAGCCTGGCCGCATCATGTTCGAGATCGACGGCGTGACCGAGGAGACCGCCCGTGAGGCGCTTCGTCTCGGCGCTGCCAAGCTCCCGATCAAGACGCGCTTCATCCAGCGCATTGCCGAGTAAGGAGAGGGGATCATGAAGTCCAAGCAGAGATTCTCTGACCTTAAGGCAATGTCCGCTGATCAGCTGTCGGAAGAGTTGCTGAACCTGAAGAAGGAGCAGTTCAACCTCCGCTTCCAGCGCGCCACCGGCCAGCTCGAGAACACCGGACGCGTCCGTGAAGTCCGCCGGGACGTCGCCCGCGTCAAGACACTGCAGCGCCAGAAGGCCGCTGCGGCTAAGGCTTAAGAGGAAATCAAGATGCCGAAGCGCGTTTTGCAGGGCGTCGTTGTCAGCGATAAGCAGGACAAGACGGTCGTCGTGAAGGTAGAGCGTCGTTTTACGCACCCGGTCCTGAAGAAGACCGTGCGTAAGACGAAGAACTACCACGCTCACGACGAGAATAACCAAGCTAAGGTGGGTGACACGGTCTTCATCGAAGAGACCAAGCCGCTCTCCAAACTCAAGACCTGGGTGCTCGTCGACCAAGCGAAGGCCTAAAAAGGCTTTCTTTTGGGGTTGTCCGATAGGGGCGGTTCGTGTATACGACCGCCTCTCTCGACATTTGAAGGGCAGGGGACATCAGATCCCCGTCAGGCGTAGTCCGGGGGGCAATCGTGCCTTGACCCGGAAACCTGTCTGAAACAAAGGAAAGGATCAAAGCCATGATCCAGATGCAGACGAATCTTGACGTCGCCGATAACTCCGGCGCCCGTCGCGTGATGTGCATCAAGGTTCTCGGCGGTTCGAAGCGTAAGTACGCTTCCGTGGGCGATATCATCGTCGTATCCGTGAAAGAGGCTATTCCGCGCGGCCGCGTGAAGAAGGGCGACGTCATGAAGGCGGTCGTCGTGCGCACCGCGAAGGACATCCGTCGCGCTGACGGCTCGGTCATTCGTTTCGACCGCAATGCCGCCGTTCTGATCAACAATCAGAAAGAGCCGGTCGGCACCCGTATCTTCGGCCCCGTTCCGCGTGAACTGCGTGCCAAGAACCACATGAAAATCATTTCGCTTGCGCCGGAGGTGCTCTAATGGCCGCGAAGATCAAGAAGGGCGACAAGGTCGTTGTCCTGACCGGTCGCGACAAGGGCAAGACCGGTGAAGTCGTGCAGGTGCTCCCCAAGGAAGATCGCGCGGTTGTCCGTGGCGTGAACCTCGTGAAGCGCCATCAGCGCCAGACGGCGACGCAGGAGAGCGGCATCATCTCGAAAGAGGCCTCGATCCAGCTGTCGAACCTGGCCTATGCAGACCCGAAGGACGGTAAGCCGACCCGGGTTGGTTTCAAAGTTCTCGAAGACGGCCGCAAGGTTCGCTTCGCCAAGCGCTCGGGAGACCTGATCGATGGCTAAGGCTCAGGTGGACGGCTACACGCCGCGGCTGAAGAAGCACTACGAAGAAGTGGTGCGTCCGAAGCTCATTGAAGAATTCGGCTACAAGAACCCCATGGAAGTGCCGCAGATCGAGAAGATCGTGCTCAACATGGGCGTTGGCGAATCGACTGCCGACTCGAAGAAGGCTTCTGTCGCTGCTGCCGACCTCGCGCTCATCGCGGGTCAGAAGCCGGTGATCACGAAGGCCCGTAAGGCTATCTCGCAGTTCAAGGTCCGCGAGAACATGCCGATCGGCACGAAGGTTACGCTCCGCAAGGTGCGTATGTACGAGTTCCTCGATCGTCTCGTCACCATCGCGCTTCCCCGCGTTCGCGACTTCCGGGGCCTGAACCCCAAGTCGTTCGACGGCCGCGGCAACTACGCAATGGGCATCAAGGAGCACCTGGTGTTCCCTGAGATCAACTACGACAAGGTAGAGCAGGTTTGGGGTATGGACGTCATCATCACGACGACGGCCAAGACCGACGATGAAGCCCGCGCTCTGCTGCGTCACTTCAACTTCCCGTTCCGGCAGTGAGGATAGCTGTCCTCAGACGCGGACACTGGAGATAAAAAATGGCTAAGAAAAGCGCTATTGAGAAGAACAAGCATCGTCGTGAGCTGGTGAAGAAGTTCGCCGGCCGCCGCGAGCGCCTCCTGGCGGTCGCTAATGACGAGTCGAAGTCCATGGAGGAGCGCTTCGAGGCGCGCCTCAAGCTGGCTGAGCTGCCGCGCAACTCGAACAAGACCCGCATCCGCAACCGTTGCGAGATCACGGGCCGTCCGCGTGCGTACTACCGCAAGCTCGGCATGTCGCGCATCGCTCTGCGCGAGCTCGGCAACAAGGGCCTGATCCCGGGCCTCGTGAAGTCCAGCTGGTAATAGGGAGAGCATCATATGATCAACGATCCGTTGGGCGATATGCTCACCCGTATCCGCAACGCGCAGATGCGCCGCCGCGGTACTGTTTCCACCCCTGGCTCCAAGCTCCGTGCTCGCGTTCTTGAGGTTCTCAAGAGCGAAGGCTACATCCGCGACTATTCGCAGACCGAGTTCGGCAATGGCCGCACCGAGTTTTCGATTGAGCTGAAGTACTATGACGGTCAGCCGGTGATCCGCTCCATCGAGCGCGTCTCCAAGCCGGGCCGCCGCGTGTATGCTTCCGTCGACGCCATGCCTCGCGTGGCCGACGGTCTGGGCATCACCATTCTCTCGACGCCTCAGGGCGTGATGGCCGATCATGAGGCCCGTGAGAAGAACGTGGGCGGCGAAGTGCTCTGCAAGGTCTTCTAAGGCCTAGGCATCAGCACAGAACCACGGAGATTCGAAAATGTCACGAGTAGGCAAAAAGCCGGTTCCGGTTCCGTCGGGTGTGACGGCGACCGTTGACGGTCAGATGGTTAAGATGAAGGGCTCGAAGGGCGAACTCTCGTTCCTCGTTCCCGAAGAAGTGTCGGTTGTTCTTGAGAACGGCGCCGTGTCGGTGACCCCGCGCGACCAGTCCAAGATTGCCCGCGCCAAGTGGGGCCTCTCCCGCGCTCAGGTTGCCAACCTGGTGCAGGGCGTGTCCAACGGCTTCGAGAAGCGCCTTGAGATCAACGGCGTCGGCTATAAGGCCGCCGTCGCTGGCAAGGTGCTGAAGCTGTCGCTCGGCTACAGCCACGACATCGACTACGAAATCCCGGCCGGCATCACGATCGTGACGCCCAAGCCGACGGAAGTGGTCGTGTCCGGGATCGACAAGCAGAAGGTTGGCCAGACTGCCGCCGAGATCCGCGAATACCGCGGTCCGGAGCCCTATAAGGGCAAGGGCGTCAAGTATGCCGGCGAGTTCATCTTCCGCAAGGAAGGCAAGAAGAAGTAAGGACGACGTATCATGGCTGAGAAGAAAGGCGCTGAAGATCGCCGCAAGGCTCGTGTACGCCGTGCGATCAGGAAAGCAGCGAACGGACGCCCGCGGTTGTCGGTGTTCCGTTCGTCCAAGCAAATCTATGCCCAGGTTATCGATGACGTGCGCGGCGTGACCGTCGCGTCGGCTTCGACGATGGAGAAGGATCTCAAGGGCAAGCTCAAGACCGGCGCGACCGTCGAGGCCGCAAAGGAAGTGGGCAAGCTCGTTGCAGAGCGCGCAGCCAAGGCTGGCGTGAAGCAGGTGATCTTCGATCGCTCGGGCTACCTCTATCACGGTCGCGTCAAGGCTCTCGCCGACGCTGCCCGTGAAGGCGGTCTGGACTTCTAATTCTACGATAATTCATGAGCGGGGCGGGGAGTGTTTACCTCCCGTCCCGATCGTGCTTTACGGCGGGTATCGTATAAACCCCTTAGCGAGCGGGCCCGCCGCCCGCGCAAGTGAGAGGTCTCATGGCAAGAGAACCCAGAGAACGTGCTGATCGCGAAGAGCGCGACAGCGAATTCGTGGATCGCCTGGTCCACATCAACCGCGTTGCCAAAGTCGTGAAGGGCGGCCGTCGTTTCGGCTTTGCTGCTCTCGTCGTCGTCGGCGACCAGAAGGGTCGCGTCGGCTTCGGTCACGGCAAGGCCCGTGAGGTTCCGGAAGCGATCCGTAAGGCGACCGACGCTGCGAAGCGCGCGATGATCCGCGTGTCCCTCCGCGAGGGCCGCACTCTGCACCACGACGTGAACGGCCGCCATGGCGCCGGCAAGGTCGTGCTGCGTGCTGCTCCCGCAGGTACCGGCATCATCGCAGGCGGTCCGATGCGCGCTGTCTTCGAGGCAGTCGGCATGCAGGACGTCGTGTCGAAGTCGCTCGGCTCGTCGAACCCCTACAACCTCGTTCGCGCGACTTTCGACGCGCTCAAGAACGAGGACAGCCCGCGCTCCGTGGCTGCGCGCCGTGGCCTGAAGGTCTCGACGCTGCAGGCTCGCCGTCGCGACGCCGATGCGTCTGCCGACGTTGGCGCTGACGCGTAAGGGAGGCTTCCACAATGGCAAAGAAGCCTGCAGCAGCAGCAACCACCATCACCGTTGAGCAGATCGGTTCGCCGATCCGCCGCGAGGCCAAGCAGCGCCAGACGCTGATCGGCCTCAAGCTCAACAAGCTTCATCGCACCTCGACCCTCGAAGACACGCCGTCCGTGCGTGGCATGATCGAGAAGGTCAAGCACCTCGTGCGCGTTGTCGACGGGCAGTGAGGAGAGCGATCATGAAACTGAACGAAATTCGCGATAACGAAGGTTCCACCAAGAACCGCATGCGCGTGGGCCGTGGTATCGGCTCGGGCAAAGGCAAGACCGGTGGCCGCGGCGTGAAGGGTCAGAAGTCCCGTACCGGCGTGTCCATCAAAGGCTTCGAAGGCGGTCAGATGCCTCTGCACCGTCGTCTGCCGAAGCGCGGCTTCAACAAGCCGAACGCCATCGACCTCAACGAGGTCAATGTCGGCCGCATTCAGCAGGCTATCGAAGCCGGCAAGCTCGACAAGGCCGCAACCGTGACCGTCGAGTCGCTGGTTGCCGCCGGTGTGGTCTCCAAGCCGCGTGACGGCGTGAAGATCCTCGGCGTGGGCGAGCTCAAGGCAAAGCTGTCCTTCCAGGTCCATGGCGCGTCCAAGTCGGCCGTCGAGGCGATCGAGAAGGCGGGCGGCTCGGTGACCCTCCTGGGCGCCGTTGCACAGGCGTGAGCCTGAGCCCACATTAAGCCAGATCCAAGCGGCGGCCCGCGTCTGATCGCGTGGCCGCCGTTTGTGTGATGTGAGTTACGTAAGTTTCAGTTTGACTGCGCCTCGCGAAGGCGCGATCAAGCTCCTGCCTTCCAAGTTTTTGCATGGTCCGTGCGGAGGTCGCCTTCGCTTTACGTCGATCATGCTTGGGTATTTCGGGGACGAAAAATGGCTTCAGCAGCCGAGCAACTCGCCGCAAACATCAATTTCGGTTCTATCGCCAAAGCCGAAGAATTGAAGAAGCGCATTTGGTTCACCCTCGGTGCGCTTATCGTCTATCGTCTCGGCACCTACATCCCGCTGCCCGGCATCAATCCGGAGGCCCTCGCTCAGAGCTTCCAGAACGCCAGCGGCGGCGTGCTTGGCCTTTTCAACATGTTCTCGGGCGGCGCCGTCGAGCGTATGGCCATCTTCGCCCTGAACATCATGCCCTACATCTCGGCATCGATCATCGTCCAGCTCCTCACGTCCGTTCTGCCCTCCCTCGAGGCGCTCAAGAAGGAAGGCGAGGCGGGCCGCAAGATCCTGAACCAGTACACCCGCTACCTCACGGTTTTCCTCGCGCTGTTCCAGTCCTGGGGCATTGCCGTGGGCCTGCAGAGCTCCGGCAACATCGTGCTGGATCCTGGCCCCTTCTTCCTGATCTCCACGGTCATCACGCTTACCGGCGGCACCATGTTCCTCATGTGGCTGGGTGAGCAGATTACCTCGCGCGGCATCGGCAACGGAACCTCGCTCATCATCTTCGCGGGCATCGTGGCCAACCTGCCCACCGCCATTGCCGGCACCCTCGAGCTCGGCCGTCAGGGCGCGATCTCTACGGGGCTGATCATCGGCGTGATCGTGATGGCGATCGCCATCATCTACTTCGTGGTGTTCATGGAGCGTGCCCAGCGCCGCCTGCTGATCAACTATCCGAAGCGCCAGGTCGGCAATCGCATGTACGAAGGGCAGACTTCCTTCCTGCCGCTCAAGCTCAACACTTCGGGCGTGATCCCGCCGATCTTCGCATCCTCGCTTCTCCTGCTGCCGGCCACCATCGCCAGCTTCCAGAGCAGCGCGGACGGCACAGGCATCATTGCCACGCTCACGGCCTACCTGGGCCACGGGCGCCCGGCCTACATGTTCCTGTATGCGGCCCTGATCGCCTTCTTCGCCTTCTTCTACACGGCCATCGTGTTCAACCCGACCGAGACGGCTGACAACCTGAAGAAGCAGGGCGGCTTCATCCCCGGCATTCGCCCCGGTGAACGGACGGCCGACTTCATCGATCAGGTGTTGACTCGCATCACCGTTATCGGTGCAGCTTACCTCGTCATCATCTGCCTGATTCCAGAGCTTCTGGTCTCATATGCGGCCCTGCCATTCTACTTTGGCGGCACTTCGCTTCTGATCGTCGTGTCTGTTACCATGGACACAGTTGCCCAGGTACACGGCCATCTGCTGGCCCACCAGTATGAGGGCCTCGTCAAGAAGGCGAAGCTGAAGGGCGCGCGGCGGCGTTAAAAGATCGGGTCTCCCGCACCGCACGGCGGGAGATCCTTCGACTTGTGAGGGGATAAGTCTATGAGGATCATCCTGCTGGGGCCGCCTGGGGCCGGTAAAGGGACCCAGGCTGTGCGTCTGGTCGAGCGCCTGGGGATCCCTCAGCTGTCGACCGGCGATATGCTCCGCGCAGCGGTGGCTGCCGGAACGCCGGTCGGACTCAAGGCCAAGGCCGTGATGGACCGGGGCGATCTGGTTTCCGACGATATCGTGGTCGGCATCATCGCGGACCGGATCGAAGAGGCCGATGCCAAGAAAGGCTTCATCCTCGACGGTTTCCCCCGGACCGTGGCCCAGGCTGAGGCCTTCGATGCCATGCTCGCTGAAAAGGGCCTCAAGCTCGACGCCGTCGTCGAGTTCAAGGTCAATGAAAACGAGCTCGTGGAGCGCATCGTCAAGCGCGCCCAGGAAACCGAGGCCCGCGGCGAACAGGTCCGCAAGGATGATAATCCGGAAGTCTTCAAGACCCGACTCGAGGCTTACCGCACTCAAACGGCGCCCTTGTCGTCCTATTACCAGGGCAAGGGCATGCTGAAGACCGTCGATGGCATGATGCCCATTGATGAAGTGACCGAAGCGGTCAAGGGAATCCTGGGTCGCTGAAGAGTAGGGGGTTGACATGCGAGGGGAATCTCGCTAGGGCCATGCCTCTTGCACATGAACCTGCATATCCAGAGGGTTTCTTAGGAAGCCACTCTGGTTTGTTGTGTTGCAATAAGCCCGCGCAGGGGCCGGCCTCCACCGGACGCGCGATAAACATCAACCGAAGCTCAGGCTTCGCCACATGGAGACGGACGATGGCTCGTATAGCAGGCGTCAACATCCCGACCGGCAAGCGCGTTGTGATCGCGCTTCAGTATATCCACGGCATTGGGCCCAAGAAGGCTCAGGAGATCATCGAGAAGGTCAACATCCCGGCCGAGCGCCGCGTGAACCAGCTGACCGACGCCGAGGTTCTGGCCATCCGTGAAACCATCGACCGTGATTACATGGTGGAAGGTGACCTTCGTCGCGAAGTGTCCATGAACATCAAGCGCCTCATGGATCTCGCCGCCTATCGTGGTCTTCGTCACCGTCGCAGCCTGCCCACCCGCGGCCAGCGTACGCACACGAACGCCCGTACCCGTAAGGGTAAGGCGAAGCCGATCGCCGGCAAGAAGAAGTAAGAATTCACAGGCCACCCAGTCCGGGTGGCCCTTTCTCCCGAGCGCCTGGCATGACGGGCGCGTTTGAAGGACCAGCAGAATGGCAAAAGAAGCGACCCGCGTCCGCCGCCGCGAACGTAAGAACATCGTCTCCGGCGTGGCGCATGTGAACGCCTCGTTCAACAACACCATGATCACCATCACCGACGCCCAGGGCAACACGATCTCGTGGTCCTCGGCTGGCGCGATGGGCTTCAAGGGCTCGCGTAAGTCGACCCCGTACGCCGCCCAGGTTGCGGCTGAGGACGCAGCCCGCAAGGCTGCCGAGCACGGCATGCGCACCCTCGAGGTCGAGGTGTCCGGTCCCGGCTCCGGCCGTGAGTCCGCGCTCCGCGCCCTTCAGTCGGCCGGCTTCACCGTCACCTCGATTCGTGACGTGACGCCGATCCCGCACAACGGCTGCCGCCCGCGCAAGCGTCGTCGCGTCTAATTCAAGATCATCCGGCGCGTGGGCTACGGCCCGCGCGCATTCCGGTTTAGGGCCGGCTTTGACGCCGCCCTTCGAGCGGTACCTCAAGAGGTGTGGTTGTGATCCAAAAGAACTGGCAAGAGCTGATTAAGCCGAACAAGCTCGAAGTCGCCCCCGGTGACGATCCGAAGCGCATCGCGACGGTCGTGGCCGAGCCGCTCGAGCGTGGTTTCGGTACGACGCTCGGCAACTCGCTGCGTCGCGTTCTCCTGTCGTCGCTCCAGGGCGCCGCTGTGACGTCGATCCATATCGACGGCGTGCTGCATGAGTTCTCGTCCATTCCGGGCGTCCGCGAGGACGTGACGGACATCGTCCTGAACGTGAAGTCCATCGCCATCAAGATGCAGGGCGAGGGCCCGAAGCGCATGACGCTTCGCAAGACCGGCCCTGGCGCCGTCACCGCCGGCGACATCAACACGGTCGGCGACGTGCAGATCCTGAACCCCGAGCTCGTACTCTGCACCCTCGACGAGGGCGCCGAGATCCGCATGGAGTTCACGGTGGATACCGGCAAGGGCTACGTTCCTGCCGAGCGCAACCGCGCTGAGGATGCTCCGATCGGCATGATCCCGGTCGACTCGCTCTACAGCCCGGTGAAGAAGGTGTCCTACCGCATCGAGAACACCCGCGAGGGCCAGATTCTCGACTACGACAAGCTCATCATGACGGTCGAGACCAACGGCGCTGTGACGCCTGAGGATGCCGTGGCTTATGCCGCCCGCATCCTGCAGGACCAGCTTCAGGTCTTCGTCAACTTCGAAGAGCCCCGCAAGGAAGAGACCGCTGCCGCTGCTCCGCAGCTGCCGTTCAACCCCGCGCTGCTCAAGAAGGTCGACGAACTCGAGCTGTCGGTCCGTTCGGCGAACTGCCTGAAGAACGACAACATCGTCTATATCGGCGACCTCATCCAGAAGTCCGAGGCGGAAATGCTCCGCACCCCGAACTTCGGCCGCAAGTCGCTCAACGAGATCAAGGAAGTTCTCGCCGGCATGGGCCTGCACCTCGGCATGGACGTGCCCGGCTGGCCGCCGGAGAACATCGAAGACCTCGCGAAGCGCTTCGAAGAGCACTACTGAGTTTCTTGAAGCCGCCTTTCACCTGGAAGGCGGCTTCAAATCTGCCCCTCGCCGGAGTGCGGGGATCATAAGAGAGACGGCCGTACCTTGGCACGGCGGCCGTAAGATCAAGGAGAGAGCCAATGCGTCACGGATTTCGTGGTCGTCGCTTCAACCGCACGACCGAGCACCGCAAAGCAATGTTCGCCAACATGGCTGCTGCGCTGATCAAGCACGAGCAGATCGTCACCACCCTCCCGAAGGCCAAGGACCTCCGTCCGGTCGTCGAGAAGCTGATCACCCTCGGCAAGCGCGGTGACCTGCATGCCCGCCGTCAGGCCATGTCGCAGCTCCGCGACGAGGCGATGGTGAAGAAGCTGTTCGCCATTCTCGGCCCGCGTTATCAGGAGCGCAACGGTGGCTACACCCGCGTTCTGAAGGCTGGCTTCCGCTATGGCGACAATGCCCCGATGGCTGTGATCGAGTTCGTTGACCGCGACGTGGATGCGCGCGGCCAGGACTCCGGTCCGACCCAGAAGGAAGAGATCGTCGAGGCCGCTGAGTAATCGCTCGGCTTCGCTAGACTTCATCAAGGGCGGTCCTTCGGGCCGCCCTTTTTGCTTGTGGGATCAGGCACCAGATCGGGGATGTTGGAACTTGGTGTTTCGGTCCTCGCGTTTTATCGATGGTTGCCGTTGTTGAAGGGATTCGCCGTGATGCGCTTTTCACCGTTCTGCCTGTCGATCATCGCCGTTGCCCTGGCCTTTGTAGCAGGGGAGGCGGCAGCCCAGACGCAGCGGGTGACACCCGAGAGCAAGGCGCAGGTTCAGCTCTCTTTCGCTCCTATCGTGCGCCAGACGGCAGGTGCCGTTGTGAACGTCTATGCCAGCCGTTCCGCCCGCCGTCAGAACTCGGCCATGGATGAGTATCTGCGCCGCTTCTTCGGCGACGATGCCCCGAGAGGCCCCCGCGGTCGCTCGCAGAATTCCCTCGGCTCGGGCGTAATCGTCGATCCCTCCGGTCTCGTGATCACCAACAATCACGTCATCGAGAACATGAGCGAGGTGAAGGTGGCTCTCGCCGACAGGCGGGAATTCGAGGCGGATATCCTGCTGCGCGACTCCCGTACGGATATCGCCGTGCTGAAGCTGAAGGACGCTTCGAACCTTCAGGCGGTCGAGCTGGGAGACTCCGAGGCTCTTCAGGTCGGCGACATCGTATTAGCCATCGGCAATCCTTTCGGCGTCGGCCAGACAGTTACCCAGGGCATCGTTTCCGCACTGGCGCGCACGCAGGTGGGCATCTCCGATTATCAGTTTTTCATCCAGACGGATGCCGCCATCAATCCCGGCAATTCGGGTGGCGCGCTCATTGACATGAACGGTCAAGTGGTCGGCATCAACACGGCCATCTATTCCCGCTCCGGCGGCAGCATCGGCATCGGCTTCGCTGTTCCGTCCAGCATGGTCCGGGTGGTGCTGAACTCCGCCAAGGGCGGCGCGCGCAACGTGGTACGCCCCTGGCTCGGCGCGCGGCTTCAGCCTGTCGACGGCGACATCGCCACGGGTCTGGGGCTCGAGCGTCCGACAGGGGTTCTCGTCACCGCCGTTCATGACAAAGGCCCAGCCACCGAGGCCGGCCTGAAGCGGGGCGACGTGATCCTCGCGGTGGATGGTCAGCCGGTCGATAACCCCGATTCCTTCGGCTATCGCTTCACGCTCAAAGGCACCCAGGGTCAGGTGCCGTTGACGGTGCTGCGCGGCGGAAAGCAGAACACGCTCCAGGTCAGGCTCATGCCTCCGCCGGAGACCCCATCCCGTGAGCCGGTGCGTGGTCGTGCGCGTACCCCATTTGCGGGCGCGACCCTCGTCAATATTTCACCCGCAGTAGCCGATGAGCTTCAGATCGAAGTGGCGGATGAAGGCGTTGTCATCGCCGAGCTTGAAGAGCGCAGCGTGGCCGCGAGCGTCGGCTTCGAAAAAGGCGATCTGGTCGTTGCCATCAACGGCGAGCGGCTGGCCTCGACCAAGGATGCCGAGCGTCAGATCGAGCGTACCGGAGGCTATTGGGAGATCACGATCAATCGCGGAGGCCGCGTCTTCACGACGGTTCTCGGTCGATGAGCGGGTGGACGGTTTCGAACACGCTCTCTCCGGGTGATCTCGATACGGCCTATCGCTGGATTGCATCGGAGACTTACTGGGGCAAGGATCAGCCACGTTCGTTCTTCGAGCGCTCGGTAGAAAACTCTCTGTGCTTTGCCTTGCGCGATGCCGTCGGTGATTTGCGCGGCTTCGCCCGGGTTGTGACGGACAAGGCGACCTTCGCTTATCTCTGCGATGTCTTCGTCTGCGCGAGCACGCGCGGACAGGGAGCGGGCAAGGCCCTGGTGAGCGCCATCATGGAGCATCCGGACCTTCAGAACCTGCGCCGCTGGATGCTGGCGACGCGGGACGCCCATGGCCTGTATGCGCAGTATGGCTTTTCACCACTGGAAAATCCGGAAAGGCTCATGGCGCGGCTGGACCCGGACGTCTATGCGCGCCTAAGCTCTTCGTCCTCATGAGCGACCTGTTTTCATCCGCCGGTCTCGACCAGAACGCACCCAGGCCCCTGGCCGACAGGATGCGTCCGCAGAAGCTGTCCGAGGTCGTAGGGCAGGATCATCTCGTCGGCCCGGATGGAATCCTGACCCGGCTCATTGCTTCGAAGTCCCTGGGCTCCCTGATCTTCTGGGGACCGCCCGGCACCGGCAAGACCACAGTTGCCCGGCTCCTCGCCCATGAGACTGAGCTGCATTTCGACCAGATCTCCGCGATCTTCTCCGGCGTAGCCGACCTGAAGAAGGTGTTCGAAACCGCCCGGCATCGCCGATCCATGGGAAAGGGCACGCTGCTCTTCGTCGACGAGATCCATCGCTTCAACCGTGCCCAGCTCGACGCCTTTCTGCCCGTCATGGAGGACGGCACGATCACGCTGGTCGGCGCGACAACCGAGAACCCGTCCTTCGAGCTGAACGCGGCGCTGCTGTCCCGGGCGCGCGTGCTTCTCTTCAAGTCTCTGGATGAACAAGCGATCGCGAAGATCCTCGCCAGGGCCGAGGAGATCACGGGCAGGACGCTGCCGCTCGACGAGGAGGCCCGCGCCTCCCTTGTGCGCATGGCCGATGGGGACGGGCGCGCCGTGCTCACGCTGGCGGAAGAGGTCTGGCGCTCGGCCAAGCCAGACGAGGTGTTCGATGCTGAGCAGTTGCAGGAGATCATTCAGCGCCGCGCGCCGATCTACGACAAGGGGCAGGAGGGGCATTACAACCTCATCTCCGCGCTCCACAAGACCGTCCGCGGTTCTGACCCGGACGCCGCGCTCTATTACCTTGCTCGCATGCTGGATGCCGGCGAGGACCGGCTTTTCATCGCGCGCCGCCTCGTGCGCATGGCGGTGGAGGATATCGGTCTCGCCGATCCGCAGGCGCTGGTAATCGCCAATGCGGCCAAGGATGCCTTCGACTTCCTTGGCTCGCCCGAAGGTGAACTCGCGCTGGCACAGGCTGCCGTCTATCTCGCGACCGCGCCTAAATCGAACGCGCTCTATACGGCCTACAAGGCGGCGACCAGGGTGGCGAAGGAGCATGGCTCCCTCATGCCTCCTCGCACGATCCTCAACGCGCCCACCAAGCTCATGAAGAAGATCGGGTATGGCGACAATTACCGCTACGATCACGATGAGCCGGATGCATTCTCGGGGCAGGATTACTGGCCGGAGAAGCTGGGGCGGCAATACTTCTACGAGCCGGTGGACCGTGGGTTTGAGCGCGAGGTGAAGAAGCGGCTCGACTGGTGGGAGAAGCTGCGCCGTGAGAGGAACGGCGAGGACGAGCAGGAGTAAGGATGCAGGCTTACCTCCTCGTCTTCCTCGGAGCCGGAATCGGCGGCGCCCTTCGCCACGGGGTGAATGTCGGCTGCGCCCGCTACTGTGGCACCGCGCTTCCCTGGGGCACCCTGACGGTGAACGTGCTGGGCTCCTTCGTCATGGGCGCCATTGCCGGGTGGCTGGCTTTCAAGGCAGGCGAGGGATGGAACCAGCCCCTTCGCCTGTTCCTGACCACAGGAATTCTCGGCGGCTTCACCACGTTCTCGGCGTTCTCGCTCGATGCGGTGTTGCTGTGGGAACGGGGCGAAACTGGGCTGGCGCTCGGCTACGTGGCGGCCTCCGTCATTCTTTCCGTCATGGGTCTTGTTGCCGGTTTGGCGCTGATGCGAGCCCTGTCGGCTTAAGACCTCGATTGCCGCAATGGCGGCGCTCTGGTACCCACTTCTCATGAGAAAAAGCAGTTCAGGACAGAATGGGGCCCGAGGCGGGCGGTCTGGCGCGCGGCAGGGTTTCCGCTCGCGCGAGGACAAGCCTGCCCGTAAGGGGCCTGCCAAGAGCGGACCGGCGAAGCCGCGCAGCGCCAAACCGGCGAGCAAGAGCGGTCCCGAAGAAGCACGGCGCGAGCGGCCGGTCGCCAAGGCGCCGGCAAGAGCCGCTGATGCCAGACGCGAGAAACCTGCAGGCAGAGCTCCCGTAAAGCCTGTGGCAGAGGCTCCGCAAAAGCCCACCCGCGCCCAAGCCAAGGCCGAGGCTCAGGAGGTTCTGGCGACGGGCGTGCAGACGCTGGTGGTCGAGCCCGACGAGGCGGACATGCGTGTCGACCGCTTCCTGGTCGCCCGCTTCCCGCAGCTTGCCTTCACTCACATCCAGCGCATCGTCCGCAAAGGCGAATTGCGCGTTGACGGCAAGCGGGCGCAGCCCAACGAGCGGCTTACCGCGGGACAGAAGGTTCGCATTCCGCCCCTGAAGCTCGATCAGCCGCGTCCGGTCTCGCGCAGCAGCGCGAAGGACCAGGGCGATCTCGAATTCCTGAAGTCCGTGACGCTCTATGAGGACAAGGACGTTCTCATCATCAACAAGCCCATGGGGCTTGCGGTGCAGGGCGGCTCGGGCACGACGCGCCATGTGGATGGACTGCTCGAATGCATGCGCGATGCAGAGGGGCAAAAGCCGCGCCTCGTCCACCGGCTCGACAAGGACACGGCGGGGTGCCTCGTGATCGCCAAGACGCGCTTTGCCGCGTCCACCATGGCGAAGTCATTCCGCGCACGCACCACGCGCAAGATCTATTGGGCGCTGGTCGCCGGCGTGCCGCGCGTGCGGCAGGGCAGGGTCTCGACCTATCTCGCCAAGGAGGGCGACGAGGGCGATTCCCGCATGAAGGTGGCCCATCATGGCGACGAGGGCGCAAGCCACGCGCTCACCTATTACGCGACCATCGAGACGGCGGCGCAGAAGCTCGCATGGCTTTCACTGAAGCCGGTGACGGGCCGTACGCACCAACTGCGCGCGCACACGGCCCATATCGGCCATCCCATCGTCGGCGATCCGAAGTACTTCGACATCGAGAACTGGGAACTGCCCGGCGGCATCCAGAACAAGCTGCATCTGCTGGCGAGACGCATCGTGATCGCTCATCCGCGAACTGGAAAGCCTATCGACGTCACCGCGCCGCTGCCGCCTCACATGCAGCAGAGCTTCAACCTCCTCGGGTTCGACACGAGCCAGTACGATCCCATCGTTGAGGCGCCAGAGGAGTAATTCGAACTATCTCCTTTTCGACACTCTCCTTGTCGTACTTTTGCCGCGCCTGAAGCGCACCATTCCATGTCCCGGCCAGCCACTCGGTTGGCCGGGACATTGGCAAGGAGGAGATCGATGGAGCATAAAGATCTCGACTATCTCCGTAGCGTAGCCGACGTTCAGCCAAAACCTCTCTCCCGTCAGGAGCGGCTGGATCGGTGGATCAGCCTTCTCGAGCGCGATCCGGCACGGCGTCTGAACTCCCTTGGTGAAATCGAATACAAACCCCCGGCCGAGCGGGCTCTGGTGCGGGAGAACAACTCTCCCCTGACCATCGCCTACGAGGATCCGGTTCTGCGGGCGGATGGGCTTGAAAGCGACAAGCTCGGCGATGCCATGCGGTATTTCGGTCTTTCCGATGGGCAGGCGCATTATGCCCTCTGTTCGTGCCTCAGCGGACATACGGCGGAAGCAGGAGCCTTCGCCCGGCGTCTGCGCAATTCGACAAGCGATGCGGCCTGGCAGCAGGCTGTCGGAGCCTGGACACTTGCGGGATTGGCAGTGGGCCTCCCGGCTCTTGTCTATCTGCTGAGCTGAGCGGAAGAGCCTTCATGCTCTCGCGACCGGGGAGGGCGTCCATTCCCCGGTCGATGCCGTTTGACTGTAGCCTCGGGCTCAACGATGAATGGCGAAGCTCCAAGCGCGTTGAGGCCCGTCGACCATGCTTCCTATCCAACCTGTAACTCTCGAGACCGACCGTCTCATGCTCCGGCCCATGAGCCTCGACGATGTCCCGGCTTTCGGTGAAGCCGCCCGCGACGGCAACCAGTGGGAGAAGAAGACAACGACCGTTCCGAGGCCGGAGGGCTTCGAAGAGTATGTGCGAAGAGCTCTCGAGCTACAGGCCGCGGGTCTTGCGCTTCCCTTCACAACGGTGGTGAAGGACGGGAACCGGGTCGTGGGCTCGACGCGGTTCATGAATATCGATGCGGTCAATCAGCGGGTGGAAATCGGCACCACCTGGATCGCGAAATCCTGGCAGCGCACCTTCGTAAACACGCATGCGAAGTTTCTCATGCTCCGGCATGCCTTCGAGGTCCTGGGATGCAATGCTGTCGAGATCCGCACGCATTCGCAGAACGACCAATCCCGCGCGGCCATTGAACGCCTCGGCGCCAAGCTCGACGGCATCCTGCGCCGGCACATGATCATGCCTGACGGGCATATCCGCGACACGGCGGTCTACAGCATCCTCCCGGAGGAATGGCCTGCGGTGAAGGCGCGCCTTGAACAGCGAATGAGCACTTAAAGGAACCCATGCTCCCGCAACTGGCGGATCGAGTCGGACGCGCTCCTGTGATGTACGAAGATGCCGCCGACGCCTTCCCAGAGATGGCGGTATTTGTCCCTGTCATCAACGAGAGCATCGCCGGGACTGCAATGCTCCCGCTTCAGGGCCGCCGTCGTAGTGATCACCTCGACGCCTGGAAAATGTCGTTCGGCCCAACGGCGCTTTTGAGGCTCGGCCCAGTTGCCGCGAGGCAGGCCCGTGAGGATCACGGGATTGAGGTGCCGAACCGCTTCGAACAACTCCATGGCGTCCGGGAGGGGTTCGAGAATGTTGAAGAAGTCCTCCGTTGCTCCGAGCTTTGCCCAGAATTTCCTGAGGCCGTAACGTTGCTCGTATTCTCCTGGCGGCATGCCGAAGATCTTGGCTGCTCCTTTGTCGAAATCGGCAAGAACGCCATCGCAATCGAGAAAGACGCTGGGCATGGATTCAACCTCCTGGTTCCCGAAACCGGAGGCGGGCCGGCTTGTTCCTCTCATTCGTCAAGCGCGGCAGTATTCGGAACGCACCCCATGGCGTAACGTTCTTCCTCAAGATGAAATAAAGACGGAGTTGGAGCATGAGCAGCGCCATTCGCGACAACACGGTCGGTCGTCGTTTCGAGCTTGAGCGGAACGGCCATCTCGCCTTCGCGACCTATGAGCGACGTGGAGAGGATCTCGTCATCCGTCATGTTGAGGCGGCTCCGCCTCTGCGTGGTACAGGCGCCGCTGGCGAACTGATGCGCGGCGTTGCCGAGATCGCCCGGGCCGAGGGACGCACGATCACGCCTCTGTGCGGCTACGCTTACACTTGGCTTCGCAGGCATAAGGATTATCACGATCTTCTGAACTGATCCGGGTTCCCTTCAATCCGGGTGTGCTTTTTCGCCGTACTGCGAACTGCGTCAAAAAAGACTAGAGGTCGGACTTCGCCGATAAGAAACGAAGCCGACAGGGGGCGTCTGTGTCTAGTGTGATCGAGAAAGCAAGAAGGCTCTTGGGCAGGAAGAGCATTGCCATCACTGCTGCCATTCTGGCCTTGGCCGTGGTTGCGGCAGCTGTGTCGGTGCCGTTCTTCCTCTCGGAAAAAGTCCCAGAGATCGCCTACTCGGATTTCTCCCGTGAACTGGACGCCGGCAAGGTCCAGAAGGTTCAGGTGCAGGATGGTGGCCTTTCCGTCTGGATCGGAGACGAGAAGTCCTTCGTCCGTCTGCCGACCTCTTTGCTGAGCGCTCAGACCATTGACCGGGCGACCGCCAACGGCGCGGAAGTCGACTTCGAGAGTTCGGGCATCGACCCTTCCCACGCCGCGAGCTTCATCATCTCTCTTATCATGGTGGCGGCAGTGCTGGCGCTTGTCGCCGTCCAGGTGGATTTCAAACCGACCAACCGCTGGCCCCGAACGGTCAAGGATGTTCCCGATCGTTTCGATGACGTTGCGGGCCAGGAGGAGGCGAAGGCCGAGCTTCAGGAGGTTATCGCCTTTCTGCGCAATGGTCAGGCCTTCGAGAAGGTCGGTGCCCGCATTCCGCGCGGCGTGCTGATGGTAGGTCCCCCAGGAACGGGCAAGACGCTTATCGCCAAGGCTCTTGCGGGTGAGGCCGGCGTTTCCTTCATGGCTGTCTCGGGCAGCGACTTCTCGGCTCCGCTCATCGGCATCGCCAAAGGCCGGGTGTCCAAGCTGTTCGAGCAGGCCCGCAGACGTGCGCCATGCCTGATCTTCATCGACGAGATCGATGCTATCGGCCGCAAGCGTGGCGGCGGTGGATCCGCGGCGGATCGCGAGTTCGAATCGACCCTGAACCAGCTTCTCGTGGAAATGGACGGCTTCAACAGCACCTCGGGGGTAATCGTCATCGGCGCAACGAACCGCGTCGATGTGCTCGATCCCGCCCTGCTGCGCCCTGGCCGGTTCGACCGTCAGGTACATATCGGCCTTCCCGACATTACCGGTCGCGAGGCCATCCTTGCCGTGCATGCACGTAACCTGAAGCTGGCTCACGGCGTGAATCTGGCCTCGATCGCCCGGGGGACACCCGGGTTCTCCGGCGCGGATCTCGGCAACCTTCTCAACGAGGCAGCGATCTTCGCGGCGCGTGCGGGCATGGCTGAAATCGGCCGCGATCATCTGGAGGCCGCGCGCAACAAGATCATCATGGGCCTGGAACGCCGGTCCCTCGTGATCAGCAGCGATGAGCGCAGGCTCGTCGCCGTGCATGAGGCAGGCCATGCTCTCTGCGCCTGCCTGACACCTGGCTCCGACAAAGTGCACAGCGCCACCATCATCCCGCACGGACAGGCTCTCGGCCTCGTCATGCGCCTGCCCGAGAACGACCGCTACTGCATCCCCGTTGAGAAGCTCGAGGCCGATCTGATCGTCGCCATGGGCGGCCGCGCGGCGGAAGAGGTGGTCTTCGGGCCCCGCAAGGTGACGACGGGTGCGGCGAGCGACATTGCTCACGCAACCAACATCGCTACCCGCATGGTCACCGAATGGGGCATGAGCCCTGCCATCGGCATGGTGAAGGTCGCGCGTTCGGGGGAGAGCTTCCCGCGGGAGGTGGAGCAGGAAATCCGCCGCATCATCGAGGAGATGTATGCCTCCGCGAAAGCCTGCATCGAGGATAATCGCGATGCTTTGGATGCCCTGGTCGATGCGCTTCTTGAAGACGAGACCATCGAAGGGGATGAAGTCCGCCGGATCGTTGCCCGGAGCGAGACGAAGCTGGCGGCTGCGTGACGCCGTTCAGCTTTCGGCCAAGGGGGCGTTGATCGTGCAGACGACCCCTTTCGGTGCGAAGTTGATCTCCACCGAGCCGTTCAGCTCCTGAGCCAAACTACGCTCGACCAGTCGGGTGCCGAAGCCGCGCTGCTTCGGCTCGACGACTGCCGGGCCTTCGGTTTCCTCCCAGGTCATTCTGAGATGAGGGGTGCCTGCTTCTTCGAGAACGGTCCAGGCGATAGCAATGCACCCCTTGGCATTCGATAGCGCCCCGTACTTCACCGCATTCGTTCCGAGCTCCTGGATCGCCATGGCGATGGCAAGGGCGATGCGGGGCGGCAGGCGGATGTCGGGGCCGGAGACGCTGAAACGTTCTCCGCCATGATTCTGAAATGGCTCAATGGCCTGCTGCACCACCTCGCTCAAGAAGGCGCCGTCCCAGTTCTCACGGGTGAGAACGTCATGAGCACGGGAGAGGGCAAACAGGCGCCCCTCGACCGCATCGCGCGCCTCCTCCGCCGTTCTTGCATTGCGGAGGCTCTGGGTGGCGATGGATTGCACGGTAGTGAGCGTGTTCTTCACGCGATGATTGAGTTCGTTGATCAGCAACTGCTGATGCTCTTCGGCTTTCTTGCGATCCGTGATGTCCAGGGCAACGCCGATCGTGCGGCGCGGGATGCCATTCTCGATCTCGCTCATCTCCGCGCGCAAAAGCAGCCAGCGCTGCGAGCCGTCAGGCCATCGAACCTCCAGCTCCGTCTCCGCATGACGCTCCCCACGCCTGAGTGCTTCAGCTGCGATCCGCCGAACCTTCTCCCGCTCACCGGGAGCATAGCGGCTCCTGATCTCGGCCGAACTGGGCGATGCGTCGGGCTCGAAACCGAGCAATCGGTTCAATTCCGGCGATGAATGGATCGTATCCGTTGCAGTGTCGGTTTCCCATACCGCCATGCGGCCTGCATCAATGGCGAGGCGGAGTCTCGCTTCGCTCTCGGCCAGCGCTGCCTGCGAGCGCTTGGACTCGGTGAGGTCGGAGGCAAGCACGTAGAAACCGGCAATGCTGCCGTCATCGCGTTGATCAGGGATGTATTCCGATCTGACGAACTTCAGGCCGCTTGGAAGGGGAGCCCACCATTCGTGTCTGGTCCGCTCTCCGCGGAGCGCCGTATCCACATAGGGACGTACCCGTTCGTAACCCGTCTCGCCGACGGCCTCCAGCAGGGACACCCCATAAAGGCTCTCCGGCGTGCGTCCGAACCAGGAAACATAGGCGTGGTTGTTGAAGCGGTAGCGCTGATCCGCATCCACATAAGCAATCAGAGCCGGAAGATTGTCAGCGATCTGCCGAAGCTGCTTTTCGCTCGCCCTTGCTCTCGTCTCGCTTTCCTCCAGGCGCTTTTCACTCGCCTGGAGAGAGCTGCGTGTGTCCTTCAGCGTTTCGATGCGGGCATTGGCAGACGACATTTCCTGCGCGTATTCGCGCCCAGCAGCCGCGTAATGCAGGGCTTTGGCCTCGGACAAAGCGACCTGTTCGTGCAGCTTTGCACGAAGCTCCCGATTCTCAGCCTCAAGCTCTTCGAGGCGTTTCAACAGGGCATCCGTATCCTGAGGGGCAGGCTTGTTCATATTGTCTTTATGCCTGTGAGAGCTCGGCCGTGTTGATTGAAGATGAGATAACCTGGCGAGGAGCGATACCATAAAACGGAGTTGTCCGAAAAAGACTTAAAAGCCCAAAACTCGGGTGAGGTTCCCTTATGAGCAGCAACGCGAAATCATGTCGAACATGACTTGGGCCTTCTGGCGGCAGGCGAAATAATTGAATAAGGTGCCGCTTCATAAAAAGGTGCTCGGGTTATGAAGCGTATTCTTCAGGCTGCCGTCGTGGTCGGTATCGGTTTGCTGGCAACGGCCTGCGACAAATGCGGAAACTGGAATATTAACACTCCCCAGTTCTGCCGCGGCTCCGCACCTCAAGGCTAAGCTCAGACAGGGCAATCCGTGAAACTCGTTCTCTTCGATGTCGACGGTACGCTGGTCGACAGCCAGAACATCATCGTCGCCTCGATCCGTGGGGCTTATCAGGCCTTCGATTTGGAGCCGCCGAGCCGGGAACGCTCGCTTTCCATCGTAGGTCTTTCCCTTGTCGAGGCCTTTACGGTTCTTGCGGGTCCGAAAGCCCCGGTCGAAGCCCTGGCCCAGGCCTATAAGGACGCCTATAACATCCTGCGTCTGGACCCGGCCAATGATGCTCCGCTCTTTCCTGGGGCTAGCGAGTGCATCGACCGCTTGAAAGCGCGGGACGATGTGCTGCTCGGTCTTGCTACGGGAAAATCCCGCAGAGGCGTTACTCTGCTGATCGAGACGCACGGCTGGGAGGGTGTGTTCGCTACGACCAAGACGGCTGACGATGCGCCCTCGAAGCCTCATCCTGCCATGATCCTGCAGGCCATGGAGGAGTTGGGCATCGCACCGGACGACACGATGATGATCGGCGATTCCAGTTTCGACATGAGCATGGCGCGTGCCGCCGGGGCGCTGCCGGTCGGCGTCTCCTGGGGCTTCCAGCCAGTCGCTGCGCTGAACGAGGCGGGGGCAGCCCGTATCGTCGACAGCTATGCGGCGCTGGAGCCGGTGCTGGACGCGTTCCTTGCCAAACCCTCGTATCTTCCTGCCTGAACGCCTATCTTTTGCCCATGACAGATTCTCGCGACTGGTTCCCCGACCAAGACGAACCGAACCCCATGCGGGCGGCCCAAGCCGGCATGAAGCCTGTGCTGCCCAAGCGTTTCTACAAGGAAGCGGGCGTCGAGGAGCGCGACGGCCTTTTCCATCTCACCCTCGACGGGCGCGTGGCCAAGACGCCGGGCAAGCAGGCCCTAGCGGTGCCGTCCCGCGCCCTTGCCGAGGCGATGGCCCGCGAATGGGCAGAGCAGGGGACGGAAATTGATCCGGCCACCATGCCGATCACCCGTATCGTCAACTCTGCCATTGACGGTGTTAAACCCCGTCAGGCCGAGGTGGTGGAGGATCTCTCCCGTTATGTGGGGTCCGATCTCATCTATTACAGGGTGAGCGAGCCTGCGCGGCTCGTCCAGTCGCAGGATTCTGCTTGGAACCCGGTTCTCGACTGGGCCAGGGATGCCCATGGGGCGCGTTTCACCTTGGCTGAGGGCGTTATGCACGTGACGCAGCCGGAGGAGGCGATTGCCGCTCTCCGATCCGTGATCGAGCGTATTCATTCGCCCTTCGCCCTGGCCGCCCTGCACGTGATGACCACTCTGTCCGGCTCGGTGCTGATCGCGCTTGCCCATACTCAAGGGCCGCTCGATGTGGATCAGGCATGGGCGGCCGCCCATGTGGACGAGCTTTATCAGGAGAGCGTCTGGGGTGAGGATGAAGAGGCCATGGAGCGCCGACGCAGGCGCGAAGCCGATTTCAGGGCAGCCTCGGAAGTCTACCGGCTGGCGAATGCATGAATAGAAAAGGCTGACGGAGGGGATGCTCCAGCGGCCTTAAGTTGATGCAGCAATAGGACGCCGCAACCCCATAAACTGCCGCACATCCTCAGAACGGCTTCAGTGTTTTGCGCCTAAAATGATATTACGTTTTATGTTTTGAGGCTGCAGCCTCCTTTGCAAAGTGCTGTGGAGCACACGCCGTTAGTGGGATTTTGAGAGTCCTGTCCCTGTGTTAAGCGGGAGCAAGCAATCTCCTCCCGGGACCAGGGAACACCCATGAAAGACATTCTCGAACGGCTTGAAGAACGGCGGGCCCAGGCCCGTCTCGGTGGCGGCGAAAAGCGCATCGAGGCGCAGCATGCCCGAGGCAAGCTCACGGCGCGGGAGCGCATCGAACTCCTCATGGACAAGGGCTCGTTCGAGGAGTTCGACATGTTCGTCGAGCATCGCTCCAACGATTTCGGCATGGAGAAGGTGAAGATCCCCGGTGACGGCGTCGTCACCGGCTGGGGCACGGTGAACGGCCGCACCGTTTTTGTCTTCGCCAAGGATTTTACGGTGTTCGGCGGCTCGCTCTCCGAGGCGCACGCCCAGAAGATTACCAAGATCCAGGACATGGCGCTGAAGATGCGGGCCCCTATCGTCGGCCTGTTCGATGCGGGCGGCGCGCGCATCCAGGAGGGTGTTGCGGCGCTCGGCGGCTATGGCGAGGTGTTCAAGCGGAACGTGATCGCCTCCGGCGTCATCCCGCAGATCTCCGTGATCATGGGGCCTTGCGCGGGCGGAGACGTCTATTCGCCCGCCATGACCGATTTCATCTTCATGGTGCGCGACCGCTCCTACATGTTCGTGACGGGCCCCGACGTGGTGAAGACCGTTACCAACGAAACCGTGACCTCGGAGGAACTCGGCGGCGCGAAGGTACACACCGCCAAATCCTCTGTGGCGGACGGCGCTTATGACAACGACGTGGAGGCGCTGCTGCAGGTGCGTCGCCTCATTGATTTCCTGCCCGCCAACAACATGGACGGCGTGCCGGAAATCCCGAGCTTCGACGATCCGAACCGCACGGACGAGAGCCTCGACACGCTGATCCCGGACAACCCGAACAAGCCCTACGACATGAAGGAGCTGATCCAGAAGGTCGTGGACGAGGGCGACTTCTTCGAGATCCAGGAATCCTACGCCAAGAACATCATCACCGGCTTTGCGCGCATCGAAGGCCGCACGGTCGGCTTCGTCGCCAACCAGCCGATGGTGCTCGCAGGCGTTCTCGACTCGGACGCCTCCCGCAAGGCCGCGCGGTTCGTGCGTTTCTGCGACGCGTTCAACATTCCCATCGTCACCTTCGAGGACGTGCCGGGCTTCCTGCCGGGCACCGCGCAGGAATATGGCGGTCTCATCAAACACGGCGCGAAGCTGCTATTCGCTTATTCCGAGGCGACCGTGCCGCTGGTGACGGTGATCACGCGTAAAGCCTTCGGAGGCGCCTACGACGTGATGGCCTCGAAGCATATCGGCGGCGACATCAACTACGCCTGGCCCACCGCGCAGATCGCCGTGATGGGCGCGAAGGGCGCGGTGGAAATCATCTTCCGCCAGGACATTGGCGATGCGGACAAGATTGCCGCGCGCACTAAGGAATACGAGGACCGCTTCATGTCGCCCTTCGTCGCCGCAGAGCGCGGCTACATCGATGAGGTGATCATGCCGCATTCGACCCGCCGCCGCATCGCGCGAGCTCTTGCGATGCTGCGGCACAAGGAAACCGAGCGGCCCTGGAAGAAACACGACAACATCCCGCTGTGATCATGCTCGCACCTTGTAATCGCTCATGGGTCGCGAATGCCATCCAGATCATTGAGGCAGACTTCAACCGCTCCTCGGATACGCATCTGTTGCAGGTGCCGTTGCCTGCGGTGCCGGGGATTTCGCTTTACCTGAAGGATGAGTCTACGCATCCGTCAGGGAGCCTCAAGCACCGGCTGGCGCGGTCGCTGTTTCTCTATGGCTTGTGCAACGGCTGGATCGGGCCGGAGACGACGATCATCGAGGCATCGAGTGGATCGACGGCGGTGTCGGAGGCTTATTTCGCGCGGATGCTGGGGCTTCGCTTCATCGCCGTGATGCCGCGTTCCACGTCTGCGGAAAAGATCGCGCAGATTGCGTTCTATGGCGGCGAGAGCCATTTCGTGGATTCGCCTGCGGCCATGTACGAGGAGAGCGCGCGTTTGGCGCGTGAACTGTGCGGCCATTACATGGACCAGTTCACCTATGCCGAGCGGGCGACGGACTGGCGCGGCAACAACAACATCGCGGAATCCATCTTCAGCCAGATGGCGCATGAGGAATATCCGATCCCGAGCTGGATCGTGGTCGGCGCAGGCACGGGCGGCACCTCCGCGACGCTCGGACGCTACATCCGCTATCGCCGTCTGCCGACGAAGCTGTGTCTCGCCGATCCCGAGGCTTCCGTGTTCCACAGGCATCTGGCGGATCGCGGCGTGTGCACGGTGTCCAACCCGCCGTCCGTGGTCGAAGGCATCGGTCGTCCGCGTTGTGAGCCGTCCTTCGTGCCCGAACTCATCGACCGCGCTTACGCGGTGCCGGATGCCGCCAGCATCGCGGCGGCTCGCGTTCTCTCCCGCCGCATCGGACGCTCCTGCGGCGGATCGACGGGCACCAATCTCTGGGTCGTGGCCCAGATCGTCGGCGAGATGGCGCAGAGAGGGGAGAAGGGCTCCGTCGTGACGCTTCTATGCGATTCAGGAGACCGCTACCGCTCCACGCATTACGACGACGCCTGGCTGAAAGAGCGTGGGATCGACATCAAGCCTGCAGAGGAAGCGATGGAGCGCTTCTTCGAGACGGGCGCTCTTTAATTTAGCAGGTAACAAGCAAAGCCCTCATCCTGAGAGCAAAGGGATGGCGCAGAATTCCCTCCCCCTTGTGGGGAGGGTTAGGGTGGGGGTGTTGGCGTCACGTTCTGAGATCTTGGCGCTCACACCCCCACCTCCAGCTCCTCCCACAAGGGGGCGGAGGGCTACCCGCGCTTTATCAGCGCCTCTTAAGATGAGGCGGCTGTTTGTGAGCGTCGCTTACTCACCGCTCACGGCAAACCACTTCAGCATCAGCTGAAGATCAGTCTGCGATAGACCGTGTCCGGTGGGCAGCGTCTCATGCTGCACATCGGCACTTGATTCAGAGAGGGATGCAGCCAGACGGTTTGAGTTCTCAACCGGAATGATCGGGTCCATCAGGCCCGACACCATCAGCACACGCTTGCCCGTCAGGTCTGCTTTCGGCGCATCCTGCAGCGGCACCATGGCACGCAGCAGCGCCGCGCCGGCGAGCGCGTCCGGGCGCAGCATCAACATGGCGGCTGCGATGTTCGCTCCGTTGGAGAAGCCGAGCGCAATCGGCGCTTCAAGCCCATAAGCCTTGCGTGCCTCCGCGACGAAATCCGCCAGCTCGTTGGCGCGGAAGCGCACGTCCTCCTCATCGAACACGCCTTCCGCCAGGCGGCGGAAGAAACGCGGCATGCCGTTCTCCAGAATTTTGCCGCGCGGAGAGAGCAGGGCGGAGCCGGGGGAGACGGTGCGGCCGAGCGCCAGCAAATCGGTTTCGTCGCCGCCGGTGCCGTGCAGGAGCAGCAGGGGCGGGCGGGCCGGTTCACTGGCGGGTTCGTAGCGGTGGATGAAGGACAATTCGGTCATAACTTTGCTTTCTCCCTCTCCCGACGCGGTGTCGGGAGAGGGGTTTTGCTTCAAGCCAATTCAGGCAGATGGGTTTCGATCGAGGAGCGGCGCGGCTCAAGAAAGTCAGGCAGCTTCAGCTCGCTGCCCAAGCGATCCTCTGCCTCGTCGACGGCAAAGCCCGGCTCATCCGTGGCGATCTCGAAGAGGATGCCGTTGGGCTCACGGAAGTAGACGGACCGGAAGTAGTTGCGGTCCTTCTGCTCCGTGGGGTGAAGCCCATGGTTCTCCGCGAGCTTTCTCACCATCTCGGCCTGGTCTGCATCGTCCGCCGAACGGAAGGCCACGTGATGGACCGAGCCGCCGCCCATGCGTCCCGGCAGGAAGCCGCCGACGCTGCGGATGTCGACCGTGCCGCCGATGCTGGCATCGCTCTTGTAGCGAACGAGAGAGCCCTCCCGCGCCACCTCACGGAAGCCGAACACATCGGTGAGGATCGCGCCTGTCGGCTCGCCGTTCTCGACGAGCAGCGTCACGCCCTCCAAGCCACGGATGGCATGCTCAGCCGGGATCTCGCTTCCCGTCCAGACGCCATCGCCGCCCGCATCTGCCACCCCGACAAGGGACAGGCTGGTGCCATGCGGATCCTTGAAGGGCAGGACGCTCTGACCGAAGCGCTTCTCCAGCGCGCCATGCTCGACGCCCTGCTCGAGGAAGCGGTGCGTCCAGTAGCCGAGAGACGTTTCCGGCACACGGAACGCAGTCTCGGAGGTCGAGCCGACGCCGTTGCGTCCCGGTGCGACATGCTCCCAGGGGAAGAAGGTGAGGATCGAGCCCGGGCTGCCGTGGCTATCGCCGAAGTAGAAATGGTAGGTGCCGGGATCGTCGAAGTTCACCGTCTTCTTGACGAGGCGAAGTCCAAGGACCCGGGTGTAGAAATCCAGGTTGCGACGGGCAGGACCCGCGATGGCGGTGACGTGATGAATGCCGTGGTGCCGCATGGCTGTGTTCCTTAACGACTGGCGCAGAAGCGCGCCGTTGAACTTCAAGATAAGTACCACTGCTGCGGGAGGAAGTGCTGAAAGGGCAACCTTGCGGGATTGCAATGCTGACGGCGAAGGGCGGTGAAATCCGCGCTGTTGCTGGAGAATTCCGGACGTCAAGATTCCAGCAACCAAAGACACTCAGCAAGGCTTAACCTCAACGCCGATTCAGCATTTCGCGTTAACGGTTTGCGGCCCGTGCCCGTGTGACATTCCTTTCCACACAAGAGATCAACCGGCTGCATTCTAGCAATAGCCGGAGGGAGTCTAAGGGATGTTGAAGGATAACCTTCGCGAGTTCATCGATAGCGCCGCAGAGCGCAACTTCATCTCGGTCGATGGCGTGAAGATGCTGACTGGCGAGCTTCTGGAAGCGGGTATCACCAGCCGCTTGGAGGTTGAGTCGCTCCTGGCTCTGGACCGGATGGTCGAGGCCGACGAGAGCTGGGGCCCGGTGCTCACCAAGCTCGTCGTGGACTTCGTGGTCTGGAAGCGGGCCCCGTCGGGCGTCGTGAGCGGAGACGATGCCCTCTGGCTCGCTACCGTTCTGGAGGTGAGCGGCCCGAGCCGAAACGCCATGAACATCGCCTACGCCATCCTGGACGAGGCGGGCTATGTGGACGTGGCGCTGCTCGATTTCATCATGCGCGGGCGCCAGCAGGCCCGCCTGAACCTCATGGCAGCCTGACCATTCGCTTCAATCTAACCTAAAAGCTAAACGCAGCCCCGCTTCCCGAATGCACGGATGTGCAGTAACGGAGGTGGGGCATTTAGTTTTTATGGTGGAGCGTCCGAGGCTCATGTTCGACAAGATCCTGATTGCGAACCGTGGCGAGATTGCGTGCCGGGTCATCAAGACCGCTCGACGCATGGGCATCAAGACCGTGGCGGTCTATTCCGATGCCGACAAGGATGCGCTCCACGTGGAGATGGCCGATGAGGCCGTTCATATCGGCCCCGCAGCGGCTGCCCAGTCCTATCTGGTGATCGAGAAGATCATCGAGGCCTGCAAGCAGACCGGCGCACAGGCGGTTCACCCCGGCTATGGGTTCCTCTCCGAGCGTGAGGCTTTCCCCAAGGCGCTGGCTGAGGCCGGAATCGTCTTTATCGGCCCCAATCCCGGCGCGATTGCCGCCATGGGCGACAAGATCGAGTCGAAGAAGGCGGCCGCAGCCGCGAAGGTGTCCACGGTTCCGGGCTATCTTGGCGTCATCGAAGGACCCGAGCAGGCGGTCAAGATCGCCAACGAGATCGGCTATCCCGTTATGATCAAGGCCTCCGCCGGCGGTGGCGGCAAGGGCATGCGCATTGCCTATTCCTCCGACGAGGTGGCCGAGGGCTTTGCCCGCGCCAAGTCGGAAGCGGCCAGCTCGTTCGGCGACGACCGGGTTTTCATTGAGAAATTCATCACCGATCCGCGCCACATCGAAATTCAGGTGCTCGGCGACAAGCACGGCAACGTGATCTATCTCGGCGAGCGCGAATGCTCGATCCAGCGCCGCAACCAGAAGGTCATCGAGGAGGCTCCTTCGCCGCTTCTCGATGAGGAGACCCGCAGGCTCATGGGCGAGCAGGCCGTGGCGCTTGCCAAGGCCGTGGGCTACGATTCCGCCGGAACGGTGGAATTCGTGGCAGGGCAGGACAAGTCCTTCTACTTCCTCGAAATGAACACCCGCCTGCAGGTGGAGCACCCGGTCACCGAGATGATCACCGGCGTCGATCTCGTGGAGGAAATGATCCGCGTGGCCGCCGGCGAGAGGCTGCGCCTTGCCCAATCCGACGTGAAGCTCAACGGCTGGTCCGTGGAAAGCCGCATCTATGCGGAAGATCCGGTGCGCAACTTCCTACCCTCCACAGGCCGTCTCGTCACCTACTGCCCGCCGCAGGAAGGCGAGCAGGACGGTGTGACCGTGCGCAACGATACCGGTGTCTACGAAGGCGGCGAAATCTCGATCTATTACGATCCGATGATCGCCAAGCTCGTGACCCATGCGCCGACTCGCGAGCAGGCCATCGAGGCTCAGGCGACGGCCCTCGATGCCTTCGCCATCGACGGCATTCGCCATAACATCCCGTTCCTCTCGGCCCTCATGCAGCATCCGCGCTGGAAGAGCGGCAAGCTCTCCACCGGCTTCATCGCGGAAGAATTCCCGCAAGGGTTCAAGGCTCCCGCGCCGGAAGGAGAGGTGGCGCTTCGCATGGCCGCGGCGGCGGCTGCCATCGACCACCTCCAGAACGTGCGCAAGCGCTACATCTCAGGCCAGATGCGTGACGTATCCGCCGTGCAGTTCGATCTGGAGCGTGTCGTGATGCTGGGCTCTGCCCAGTACGACGTGGTGATCGAGGACGACGAGGAAGGTGTTCTCGTGATGGTCGACGGCCGATCCTGGCCGGTGGAGTCCGATTGGGTTCCCGGCGAGCCGGTCTGGACCGGCACAGTCGGGGGCGAGGACATCGCGGTGCAGGTGCGCCCCATCCTCAACGGGTTCGCCCTCGCTCATGCGGGAGCCTCCGCCGAGGTGCGCGTTTATACCCGGCGTGAGGCGGAACTGGCGGCGCTCATGCCGGAACGTCAGGAGGCCGATACGGGCAAGCAGCTGCTGTGTCCCATGCCGGGTCTGGTGAAGGCTATCAGCGTATCCCAGGGCCAGGAAGTGAAGGCCGGTGAGCCGCTCTGCATCGTCGAGGCCATGAAGATGGAAAACGTCCTGCGCGCCGAGCGCGACGGCACGATTGCCAAAATTCACGCCAAAGAAGGCGATAGCCTCGCAGTCGATGCGGTCATTCTCGAATTCGCCTGAGAGGACCGGCCAGTCCTAAGCAGGTCCCATGCCTCTCTATTTCGCCTATGGGTCCAACATGGACCGAACTGCCATGCTTCAACGATGCCCGGCCTCGAAGCCGGTGGGCATCGCGCGGCTCATGCGTCATCGCTTCATCATCTTCGATGAAGGCTATGCCACTGTAACGCGCGATCCGCAGCGTAATGTCTGGGGCATGTTGTGGGATCTGGCTCTGGCGGACGTTCCGGCGCTTGATCGGTACGAGAGCCTCGCGACCGGGCTTTACACCAAGGTCGTCCAGCCGGTGGTGACGGAGCAGGGGCCTCGCCGTGCCGTCGTCTATATCGGGCGAAACGCCAAACCGGGCACGCCCAAGCCCGGCTACATGGAAGGCGTGATCGAGGCGGCTGGCCACGCCGGACTGCCAGCGGATTACATCAAGAGCCTCGGCATGTGGCTACCGAACGGTCCGGCCCCCGCTGCTCCAGTCGCGCAGCAGCCTAAAGTCCGCCCGCTCTTTGGCGCCCCTTCCAGCACGATCCGCAAATAGAACGGCCTGCCTCTTGCAGAACCTTTGCCATAGGCGCGCGTTGAATCCGGCGTGCTGCGTAAGAGGTGTCGCGATGAACTCAAGCGTGAAGAAAAGTTCGGTCTTGAAGGCTTACGGCTATGCCTGGGTCACCCTCGGTTTTTTCCTGATTTCCCTTGTCGGTCACTGGCTTTTCGGCTGGTTCGCCTATGTCAGCGAGCAACAGGCCCACGCCCAGCCGATCCTCATGTCCGATTATCTGGTTGAGATGATGCGGGATACGCTGGAGAACTGGCAATCAGAATTTTTGCAGCTTCTCTGGCAGGTCGGCGGTCTGGCGATCCTTCTCTATGTCGGCTCTCCCCAGTCGAAGGAGGGGAATGACCGTTTGGAGGCGAAGGTCGACGAGATCCTGCGGAAAGTGGATCCGCAGAATGGAGAGCGTACCATCCAGACCCTGGACGAGGATTATGCAGGACGTCATACCGACACCCGTCACGCGCATTACTGAGGAAAGATGACCATAGACCGTATCGCACATGTTCTGATCCATGGACGCGTTCAGGGCGTAGGCTTCCGAGCCTGGACGCACCATCAGGCCGAACTGCACGGGCTCAAGGGCTGGGTGCGAAACAGGCACGACGGCAGCGTTGAGGCGGTGTTCTCCGGCCCCGGGGAGATGGTCGAAATCATGCTCAAGGCCTGCCATCAGGGGCCCTCTGGTTCCCTGGTGCAGCTGGTCGAGCCCGTTGAAGGTGGCGACCACGATCTCGTGGATGTGGACGGCTTTGAGGTGCGCAGAACCGCTTAGGCCTTGGGCTCGACCGTCTCGAGAGGCCCGCCGGCGTTTTTCCAGGCCGTGAAGCCGCCCTCGATATGAGCCACTGGCTTCAAGCCCATATCCTGCGCCGTTGCCGCAGACAGGGCCGAGCGCCAACCGGCGGCGCAGAAGAACACGAAGGTCTTGTCCTGGTTGAAGACCGGCTTGTGGTAGGGGCTTTCCGGATCGACCCAGAATTCCAGCATGCCGCGCGGACAATGTACCGCGCCGGGAATGCGGCCCTCCCGCTCCAGCTCGCGTGGATCGCGCAGATCCACGAAAACGACATCGTCGCGGCCGTGAAGGGCTATTGCTTCCTGAGTCGGCAAGGTCTGAATCTTTGCGCTGGCCTCCTCGAGCAATGTCTTGTAGCCGCGTGTGATGGTCTGAGGCATGGGTTCAATCGCTCCCCTATGAGGCTTCCATCAAACTGGGCATGATAGCGATAGAGTCAACGGGAGACGAAGTGTGCTCGGGTTCACCCTTCTCGATTATGTGGCGCTGGGCTTCTTCATCCTGGCCTGGTTCGGCTATCACGCCGCAGTCGAATTCACGGATGCGGGGCAGAAAAGCTTGAACAAGGTGATGAACCAGTATCGCTTCCGCTGGATGGAGCAGCTGGTGGTGCGCGAGAACCGGATCGTGGACACCACGATCATGGCATCGTTGATGAACGGAACGGCCTTCTTCGCTTCCACCTCTCTCATTGCCATCGGTGGCGTGCTGGCGCTCTTTCGGTCGACTGACAGCGTTCTGCCGATCTTCTCCGATTTGCCTTTCGGCGAGCCGCCGACCCGCCTTGCTCTGGAAGCCAAGGTGATCGGCCTTGCGGTCATCTTCGTCTATGCCTTCTTCAAATTTGCCTGGTCGTACCGGCTGTTCAACTACATGGCGATTCTCGTCGGTGCGGTGCCTGTGCTGAAAGAAGGCAACCGCGAGGAGGCCATGACCGTCGCCCGCCAAGCCGCCGCCATGAACGTCGTTGCCGGTAAGCATTTCAATCGCGGGCAGCGGGCCTTCTTCTTCTCGCTTGCCTATCTCGGCTGGTTCATCAGCGCGTATCTGTTCATCGCCGCGACCGCTGGTGTCCTGTTCGTCATGTGGCGGCGCCAATTCATCTCGGATGCGCGCGATGCCGCCTTGGGAGGAAAGCATGACTAAGGGCGTGAATCAGGAGGAGCTGGAGAGGGTCATGCTCGCGCTTCTCAACGAACGTGGTCCGGGCAGGTCGATCAGTCCCACGGACGTGGCCAGTGCTGTCGGTGGCCACCGGTCGGAGGAGTGGGGGCCTCTCATGCAGCCCCTGAGACGGGTCGCGGTACGCCTGATGAAGGAGGGGCGCATTGTGATCGTGAGAAAGGGCAAGCCGGTCGATCCCGACGACTTCCGTGGCACCTATCGGCTGGCGCTTCCTACGACGACCGCTGAGGATTGAGGCGCTGGAAACAGCACATTCGTCCGGCCTGTCAGGTAATAGCCGATGAGGCCGATCCACTCCTTTGCGACCACATCGAGACGCCGCAGCCCATCGGATGTGAAGGCAAAGAGGCGAAAGTTGTTCGATCCGCCACCCGTTCGGAAGTCGACTGGATAAGCGGTGACGGAAAAGCCCACCTTCTCGAATACGCCGACGGCACGGGGCATGTGCCAGGCGGAGGTCACGAGAAGCCAGCGCTCGCCGTCCTTCGGCTGCGCCACTTCACGTGAGTAGAGGGCATTCTCCGACGTCGTGCGGGAGCGGTCCTCTATGAGGATGCGGTTGGGATCGATGCCGATGCTTTTCATGTACTCGGCGATGACGGGGGACTCTCCGACCCCATCTCCGAAGACGTTGCCGCCACCGCCGGAAATGAGGATGCGGGCCTGAGGATAGCGATGAGCGAGTTGGATCGTATCGAGCAGGCGTTCAGCCGATTCATTGGCTACCAGCTGCCCGCGGGACACTGAGTCCGACGCGTCCACCGAGCCTCCCAGCAGAATGATTCCATCGACCGGCCTTCCATCGTCCTTGAATGGTGGAAAGCGCTCTTCCAGTGGGACCATGAGATAGGTGGAGACGGGCAGGAGGCCGAGGCCGATCGTCAATATGGTGGCGGCAAATGACAGTCCAATGCCGAACTTCCGCAGCCGGCGGAAGAGGGCAAGGGCGAGGCCCAGCAGAATGAGGCTGAGGAGAAAGTTGGACGGTGTCGTGAAGAACCAGACAATCTTCGAAACGTAGTAAAACACCAGCCGCCCTTATGTCCATTTGTGAGTTTCACCCTGTCCTGAAGGGTTGCGCCGTGACGGCCTCGAAGGAGGTTCCATTGCCTCGGAACGCTCCTTCGAGATGAAGGCCTCAACACAACTCCTCAGGATGAGGGTGAGGTATCTTCTCGTTAAACCTTCGACTCGGCCTCGTAGCGCGCCTTCGTCTCGGCATTCGGCGGGTAGAGGCCGGGGAGAGGGATGCCCTTCTCCACTTCGCGCATCACCCACAACTCGTAACGCTCCTGCTCCACGGCAGCTTTCGCAACATCTTCCACGATGGCAGCCGGAATGACCACGACGCCATCGCGATCAGCAACGATCACATCGTCCGGGAAAATCGCCACGCCGCCGCAGCCGATGGGCTCCTGCCAGCCGACGAAGGTGAGGCCTGCAACGGAAGGCGGAGCGGCAACGCCCGAGCACCAGACAGGCAGATTCGTGCCTTCCACGCCGACCGCATCGCGAATGACGCCATCCGTCACGAGGGCCGCGACGCCGCGCTTTTTCATGCGTGCCGTGAGAATGTCGCCGAAGATACCGGCATCGGTTACGCCCATGGAATCGACAACCGCGATGCAGCCTTCCGGCATCGCTTCGATGGCGGCACGTGTAGAGATCGGAGAGGCCCAGGATTCAGGTGTCGCAAGATCCTCGCGGGCCGGCACGAAGCGCAGGGTGAAGGCCTTGCCGACCAGCTTCTCCGTGGCATTGAAGGCTGGCATCGGCCCCTTCATCCAGCAGCGGCGTATACCTTTCTTGAGGAGAACGGTGGTGATCGTGGCGGTGGAGGCAGCGCGCAGGGCGTCGGCGATCGTTTTGTCGAGGGTCATGAGAATTTCCTGACGTTGGGGTAGGCTACTCATAGCGGGCACCTGCGCAGATGGCCACCACAAGACGCATCCATTGCCACGTTTCAATATTCCATTATTGCCATTGCCGCTATCAATGTCGCCCTTCTGGAATAAGCCGCCATGAAACGCCTCGCCGCCTCTCTGCTTCTCGTTCTCCCGGTCCTTGCTCTTCCCGCCTGCGCGCAGCAGACGGAACCGAAGGCTGCACGTCAGGCTGTTCAAGCGCTCGTCCCAAAAGTGCTGGAAGCCTTGGCGAAGCGCGACTTCGACAGGCTTGCAACCTTCGTCGGGGACAATGGCCTTACCGTGAGTCCCTACGTGATGCTGGACGACAGCGATGTGCGCCTTTCGCGCCCCGACCTGCAAAGCTGCGTCACGGATCGAGAGGTGCGGCTATGGGGAGAGAGGGACGGCAGCGGAGATCCCATCGAGATCACCTGCAGCCAATATTTCGATGAATTCGTCTGGAACGCGGATTATCGGCAGCCGGATGAGGTGCTCTACAACGAGCCCCGCCAGCGCGGAAACGAGATCAACAACAATCACGATTATGCGCCCGACGGCATTGTCGTCGAGCTGCACATCCGCGGTGACGGCGACCAGGCTGCGATGAACTGGAAAAGCCTTCGCCTGATCTTCAGAGATGGCGAGAAGGGCTTGTCCCTGATCGCCATCACGCGGGATGTGTGGACGATCTGATCGTCGTTAAGCCGTCTTGTTGAACAGCTCGCGCCCGATCAGCATGCGGCGGATTTCGCTGGTACCGGCACCGATTTCATAGAGTTTCGCGTCGCGCAGCAGGCGGCCTGTCGGATAGTCGTTTATGTAGCCGTTGCCCCCGAGAAGCTGGATCGCATCGAGCGCCATCTTGGTGGCGTTCTCGGCCGCATAGAGGATTGCGCCGGCCGCGTCCTCGCGGGTCGTCTCGCCCCGGTCGCAGGCCTTGGCCACAGCATAGACATAGGCCTTTGAAGCATTCATCGTGACATACATGTCGGCGATCTTGCCCTGCACGAGCTGGAACTCGCCGATGGCCTGACCGAACTGCTTGCGCTCGTGGATATAGGGCAGCACCACATCCATGCAGGCCTGCATGATGCCGGTAGAGCCTGCCGCCAGCACCGCGCGCTCATAGTCGAGGCCGGACATGAGCACATTCACGCCCTTGCCGACTTGGCCGAGCACGTTCTCCTCCGGCACCTCGCAATCCTCGAACACCAGTTCGCAGGTGTCGGAGCCGCGCATGCCGAGCTTGTCGAGCTTCTGGTGCGTGGAGAAGCCTTTGAAGCCTTTCTCGATGAGGAAAGCCGTCATGCCGCGCGGACCGGCCTCCGGATCGGTCTTGGCATAGACCACGAGCGTCTCGGCGATAGGGCCGTTGGTGATCCACATCTTGTTGCCGTTGAGCACATAGCGGTCGCCACGCTTCTCGGCGCGGGTGCGCATGGAGACCACGTCGGAGCCGGAGCCGGGCTCGGACATGGCAAGCGCGCCCACATGCTCGCCGGAGATGAGCTTCGGCAGGTAGCGGCGCTTCTGCTCGTCGGTGCCGTTGCGGCGGATCTGGTTGACGCAGAGGTTGGAATGCGCGCCGTAGGAAAGGCCAACGGATGCGGAGGCACGAGAGATCTCCTCCATCGCGATCACGTGCTCGAGATAGCCGAGGCCCGTGCCCCCATATTCCTCCTCGACCGTGATGCCGTGGAGCCCGAGCTCACCCATCTGGGGCCAGAGATCGCGCGGAAACTGGTTCGTGCGGTCGACCTCCTCGGCGCGAGGCGCGATCTTCTCCTGGGCGAAGTCGCGCACGGTCTCGCGGATGGCATCGGCGGTTTCGCCAAGGTCGAAATTGAAGGCTTTTGAGGCGTTCGGCAGCATTCCTGGATCCTCCACATGCCCACTGGCGTCGATGCGCCGTGGATCGCTTGTCGTTCTTTTATCATCTTGGACAGCAGTGCTGACCTTTTCAAGCAGGGAGGCCTAAGGAAATTGGTCGAATGACCATTCAAACAAAAAGCTCCCCTGCCTTGCGGGAGGGGAGCTTGAGGTGTGGTTTGATGATGAGGATTACTCGTCGATGCTCGCCGTCTGGATCGGATCCAGGGGCTGGCATCGTCCATGAGCTGCGAGGCGTCGATAATCACGCGGGTCGCAGGCGCTCTGGACGAACATGCGCCACTGATTTTCGGTGCCGTAGAACGTGTTTCGGTCCACATCGCCAGTGACGCCAGGCACGCGGCCGGTGGTGGTGAATTGCCAGAAGGTCCAGCGGCGGTTGCTATACCGCTCATGAGGCTCCGCCGCGGTGCTGCGGATCCAATACGGGTAATCGTTGAACTCGCCTTCCAGGATTTCCTTATGGAAGGTGATGTCGGTGTAGATGATCGGACGCTTGCCAGTATGGGCTTCCATCTCGCGCAGCATCGTATCGATCATGGCGAGCGCCTGCTCGCGCGGAACCTTCTTCGGGCAATTCACGGACTGGCCGTTCCATTCCACGTCGAGAACCGGGGGCAGGGCCTCCGGGTCGGCGGGCACGTTTTTCCTGAACCACGCCGCCTGCTCATGGGCCGGGCGGCACCAGTACACGAAATGATAGGCCCCGCGCGGAACGCCGGCCTGCTTCGCGCCGTACCAGTTTTCCATGAAGCGGTTGTCCACATGGTCCCCGCCTTCGGTGGCCTTGATGAAGGCGAATTTCGTGCCGGCCTGGCGCAGGGCGGCCCAGTCGACCTTGCCCTGCCACTTGGAAATATCGACGCCGTGGATCGGCATGCGATGGGCCTTGGCGACGCCATGGTGAGGGCGTGCGTCGCTCTTCGTCGGATAGCGGCTGGACGTCATGCTCGGCGTAACGGCGCATGATGCGAGCCCCAGGGCAATCGTGGCCAAGGCGCCAAAACGCGCAACCCGAAGGAACGTCGTCAGGCCGGAGCTTTTGGAGCGGCGGGAGGAACGGCGGCGTGTCTTCATCGGGCTTATCTGTAATGAACGCAGAACTTGATCGCATCAGGGATGCCTGAAGTGGGTTAACAACCCCCTTACGATCCGGCTCTTCGCAATCCGATTACAGTTTAAACCACAGGGTTGCTATTCCTAGGAAGGAGAAAAAGCCCACGATGTCCGTAATCGTGGTCACGAAGGGACCGGAAGAAACGGCCGGATCCACGCCCAGACGGTTGAGGGTGAGGGGCACGAGAATGCCGCCGAGCGCCGCGAAGAGCAGAACCGTGATGAGGGCGAGCCCGATCACCATCCCGATTTCCGGCGCCTGGAACCACAGCGCCGCCAAGCTCCCCAGAATGGTTGCGAAGACAAGGCCGTTGAGAAGGCCGACCGCCGCCTCGCGGGTGATGATCCGCCAGGCGTTCGAGCGCCCGAGGTCTCGGGTGGCAAGCGCGCGGACGGTCACGGTCATGGTCTGCGTGCCGGCGTTCCCACCCATGGAGGCGACGATCGGCATGAGGATCGCCAGCGCCACCATGCTCTGAATCGAATCTTCGAACATGCGGATGACGCCAGCGGCGATGAAGGCGGTGCACATATTGGCGAAGAGCCAGGGGAACCGGCTGCGCTGGGTGTAGAACACCGTATCCGACAGCTCTTCGTCCGATTTCACGCCGCCGAGCTGCTTGATGTCGGCGTCGGCTTCCTCTTCGAGCACGTCGACGATGTCGTCGACGAGGATCGTGCCAACAAGACGGTTCTCCGCATCCACGACGGCGGCGGAAACGAGATTGAAGCGCTCGAAGAGGCGGGCGACGTTTTCCTGGTGGTCGGTGGCTTCCACACGATCCGGTTCGTCGTCCATGATTTCCCGGATCGTGACCGGGCGCTTGGAGCGCAGGAGCCGGTCCAGGGCGACGGCGCCGAGAAGATGCCCCGCCGGATCGATGACGAAAATCTCGTAGAAGGTGTCGGGCAGGTCGACCGTCTCGCGCATGAAGTCGATGGTTTGCCCCACGGTCCAGAACGGCGGCACGGCAATGAACTCGGACTGCATGCGCCGACCGGCGCTGTCCTCGGGGTAGTCGAGAGAGCGTTGCAACGCGACGCGCTCGATAGCCGGGAGTTGTTCGAGGACTTCAGCCTGCTCTTGTTCGGGAAGGCTTTCGAGAATCGTGACGGCGTCGTCCGAATCCAGCTCGCGCACGCCTTCCGCGACGGTCGATGTTTCGAGCTCCTCGAGAATCTCCTCGCGGACCGCATCGTCCACCTCGGTCAGCGCGGTAAAGTCGAAGGCCGACCCGAGAAGCTCGATGAGGCGAGGGCGGTGCTCCGGCTCGAGGGCTTCGAGCAGGTCGCCAAGTTCGGATTCGTGGAAGTCGTCCACCAGTTCCTGCAGGCGCTCGGAATCGGAAGCCTCGATGGCATCCGCGGCAGCAGCCAGGAACTCCAGATTGATCTCGCCTTCCTCGTCTCTGAAGGTGAGCGGCTGAGGACCCGGCCCTTCGGTCGGTGGAAGCGTCGTGTTGTTTTCGACTTCCATCATGAGCCTGTCCTCAAAAGGTTGCCGGGGCCTTTTAGGTGCGTGTGCAAGCCGATGCAATGCACCTGAAAAGCCTCGTTCAGGGAATCGTTTAGCCGCCGTTGCTGTAAGATTGATTCAGGTTCGAGAAGCACAGCTCTAGAACCTGGGGCGCGGCTCGGTATGGGCAACAAAAAAGGCCCCGTAAAGGGGCCTTTCTGTCACCGGCACGAAGAGTGCCGATAAATTGGTGCGGTCAAGAGGACTCGAACCTCCACGGGTCTCCCCGCTACCACCTCAAGGTAGTGCGTCTACCAATTCCGCCATGACCGCGAACTCGGTTTCAGGAGGGTTTCTCCTGAAGAGGCGGTCGATCTAACAGATGAATTCGGGCACCGCAAGCCCATCTTTTCAATCTGTCGGGAAACTCGACAATTCGTCTCAGAGGGTGTGCATGACACCACCCTCGATCCTTATATGAAGGCCGGTCCGAAGAGGTCGCATATTGACCCTTGAGGCTTCCGGTGACCACAACTCGATTCTCACGAGCAGAAGGTAGAATGGTGGCGAATCCTCGCGACAGCTTGGTTGAACGATTCTTGAGCGAAAGCGGCTCCGATTCAGTCGAATGGGCTATCGCCGAGGGATTGACCCCTTACGAGCAGGCGGTGGCGTTCATGGAGGCGCGGGCCGAGGCGATTGCGGATGGCCGGGCGCGCGAGCTCGTCTGGCTCGTGGAGCACCCGCCGCTCTATACGGCCGGAACCTCGGCGCAGGCGTCCGATCTTGTCGATCCCGACCGCTTTCCGGTTCACCAGACGGGGCGGGGAGGGCAATACACCTATCATGGGCCCGGCCAGAGGGTTGCCTACGTGATGCTGGATCTCAAGCGCCGCACGCCCGATCTGCGCCGCTATGTGGCGGCCCTCGAAGCATGGCTGATTCAGACCCTCGCGACCTTCAACATCCGGGGCGAGCGCCGGGAGGACCGGGTGGGGGTGTGGGTCCGCCGACCGGACAAGGGTGAGGCTGCCGAAGACAAGATCGCCGCGATCGGCATCCGGGTTCGGCGCTGGGCGACCTATCATGGAATCAGCCTCAACGTGGAACCGGACCTCGCCCATTTCTCCGGCATCGTCCCCTGCGGCGTCACCCAGCATGGGGTCACCAGCCTCGTGGATTTGGGAATCCCGGTCACCATGCCCGAGGTCGACGCGGCAATGCGCCGGGCTTTCGAGGATATTTTCGGTCCCACCGAGAGGGTCGTAGGGCCGTTGCCCGTCGGCAACTGAATGACAGTTTTTCACACCTGCCATCGTCAGGCTTCTCCTCAAGGCCGCTTCGTGCTCTAAGCTAGAGCAAACGGGTGACTATTGGCGGATTTTTCATGCAGCGCATTCTCCTTGCCTCTCTCCTTCTCGTAAGCGTTTCGGCCTGCGCCTACCGCCCCGATCCAACGGATCTGGTGCATATCGTTGATTCGCCGGCCGACGTGCGCGTTTGCCAGAATCTGGGAGAGGTGAGCCCGGTGGTGCCGACCACCCCAGGCTTCGGCTCCGCGACGGACAGCATGAAAGAGGCCGTGGTCGCCCTGGGCGGCACACATCTCTACCTCCAGCAGACCACGCATGATTGGTCCCTCGTCCGGGGCATCGCCTATCGCTGCGGCTCCGGCGTGGTTCGCCAGGAAGTCGTCATTCGTGCGAAAGGCTAATCCCTCAGCCTGATGGCGGAGTTGCCGGGCTCCCTGGTCCCAGCTACTGACGGAGAGCCCCCGGTTCGACCGTGAGGAGCTAAAAGAAAAATCAGGGAGCCTGACGCCGTGCCCGTTATCGCCACTTCAGCCGACCTCTCATCGGATAATGCGCGGGCAAACCGCGCCGCCTGGGCGGACCTCGCTCAGGAGCTCCAGGCCAAGCGGCAGGCCGTCGCTGAAGGCGGACCCGCTAAAGCCCGCGAGCGCCATCTCGCCCGCGGCAAGCTCCTGCCGCGCGAACGGGTGATGCGCCTGCTCGATCCGGGAGCGCCTTTCCTGGAACTCGGCTCTCTTGCCGCCCACGGCATGTACGAGGACGCCATCCACGGCGCTGGCATCATCACGGGCATCGGACGTGTCGAAGGCCGCGAGGTCATGATCGTCTGCAACGACTCGACGATCAAAGGCGGCACCTACTACCCGATGACGGTGAAGAAGCATCTGCGCGCGCAGGAGATCGCGCGGGAGAACAGGCTGCCCTGCATCTATCTGGTCGATTCCGGCGGCGCGAACCTGCCGCACCAGACGGACGTGTTTCCCGACCGCGAGCATTTCGGCCGTATCTTCTACAATCAGGCGACGCTCTCCTCGATGGGCATTCCGCAGATCGCCTGCGTCATGGGTTCCTGCACGGCGGGCGGCGCCTACGTGCCTGCCATGTCGGACGAGACCATCATCGTGCGTCGTCAGGGCACGATCTTCCTCGGCGGGCCGCCCCTGGTAAAGGCCGCGACCGGCGAGGTGGTCTCGGCGGAGGATCTCGGCGGCGCGGATGTGCATGCCCGTCAGTCAGGGGTCGCGGATCACTACGCCACCGACGATGTGCATGCCCTTGCCATCGTGCGCCGGATCGTCGGCACCCTGAACACGCGCAAGACGATCAACATCGATCTCGCCGAGCCGGTGGAGCCGAAATATTCCATCGACGATCTCGAGGCGATCGTACCGACCGATCTCAAGAAGCAGTACGACATCCGCGAGGTTATCGCCCGGCTCGTCGACGGCTCCGAATTCGATGAGTTCAAGCGGCTCTACGGCACCACCCTCGTGACGGGCTTCGCCCGGATCTGGGGCATGCCGGTCGGCATCATTGGGAACAATGGCATCCTGTTCTCGGAAAGCGCACTCAAGGGGGCGCATTTCATCGAGCTGTGCTGTCAGCGGCGTATCCCGCTGCTCTTCCTCCAGAACATCTCCGGGTTCATGGTGGGCAGCCAGTACGAGGCCGGCGGCATCGCCAAGGACGGCGCGAAACTCGTGACGGCGGTAGCATGCGCGCAGGTGCCGAAGATCACGCTTCTCGTGGGCGGCTCATTCGGCGCAGGCAATTACGGCATGTGCGGCCGAGCCTATTCCCCGCGCTTCCTGTTCACTTGGCCGAACTCCCGCATCTCGGTAATGGGCGGCGAGCAGGCGGCGAGCGTTCTCGCCACGGTCCGGCGCGACAACATCGAGGCCGAGGGCAAGGACTGGAGCGCGGATGAGGAGGAGGCCTTCAAGGCGCCGATCCGCAACAAGTACGAGGAGGAAGGCTCCCCGTATCACGCCACCGCGCGCCTGTGGGACGACGGCATCATCCTGCCCTCGGAAACCCGCCGCGTACTGGCGCTGGCTTTCTCGGCTGCGTTGAACGCACCGATTCCTGAAACGAAGTTCGGCGTATTCAGGATGTGATCCGGCGAATTGGGGGATGTTCGGAACCGGCTGAGGACGGCGGGTATTGCAAGGTATGTCCAACACTGCATCTGAGACATACCGCTCCGAATATGCGGAGCAGATCGCGCGCCTGACCGATCTTCGTGACAGGCGCATCGAGCAGGCCTTCGCGACCGTTCCCCGCGAGAACTTTCTTCCGCCTCCGCCCTGGACCGCGATCAGCGTCGGCATCGCAACCCGAACAAGCGATGTTGCCGGCATCTACGACAACGTTCTCGTGGCGATCGACCGTAAACGCGGCATCAACAATGGGGAGCCTGCGCTCCATGCTGCTTGGCTCGATGAGGTATGCCCGCAGGCCGGAGAGACTGTCATCCATGTGGGAGCGGGTTTGGGCTATTACACCGCGATCCTGGCGAGCCTGGTAGAGCCTCACGGATGCGTGGAAGCCTATGAGTATGAAGCGGACCTCGCAGCGCAGGCGTCACAGAATTTGCGCGCGTATTCCCATGTGAAGGTACATGGCGAATCTGCTTTCGGGCGGCCTCTCCCGAAAGCCGATGTGATCTACGTGAATGCCGGGGTCATGGCCCCGGACGTCGAGTGGCTGAAAGCTCTGAAACCGGGCGGGAGACTGATTTTTCCGTGGCAGCCGCATGAGGGGTGGGGGCCTGCCATCATGGTGCGTCGTCTGGAAGGGGGCTTCAGCGCCACGCCGCTCATGACGGTAGGCTTCATTTCGTGCAGCGGAACGGAGGATGAGCATGCCTCGAAGAGCTTGCCCAATGAGGCCGATCTTGCAAGTGTTCGCTCGATCTGGCCGACGAGTGAGCGCTTGCCCGATGAGACTGCAGTCGCCGTCTATGATCAGGTCTGGTTTTCATCGGGCGTCGTAGGCTCTTGAAGCAGCATGGCCGGACAAGCCGGCCATGGCAGGGCATTGAATATGGATCAGATGATCATCAGGTCATCCGCCTTGATGATCGTGCCGGCCTTGAACCGTGCGAAGAGAACAGCCGCACCCTGACCCGATCCATCGTAATCATAATAAAGAGCGCCTTTCTCTTTATCATAAACGATATAGTCGTTCCCATCCTTGGCCTCCTTGCCGACGGTGAAGAACGCCTTTTTCAACTTGCCGGGCTTATTGATGGAGCCGCCCCCCAGCTTCCTGAAGATGGCATTGTCCAAATGGATCGTGTCTTGCCTGAAGTTGAAGTCGCAGATCTTGTCGATATTGCCTGCGCTCAAGTGGGTGTCGAACACGAACGTGTCCTGGCCCTTTCCGCCGTACAGGATGTCGGAGCCTTGCTTGCCGTTCAGAGTATCGTTGCCGCCAAGGCCCTTGAGAGTGTCTCTGCCCCGATTGCCGTTGATTCCGTTGTTCAAGGCGTTGCCAGTGAGCTTGAGAGCATTCGAACCGCTGGCTGCGGTAAGGTTCTCCAGAGTTCCGTTCAGCGTATAATGGCATGTGGTCTTGACCGTATCGAAACCGGCCACATCGGTGATGACATCCCTGACGTTATCTACGTAGTAGATGTCGTTGCCGCCTCCGCCATCCATCCTGTCCGCACCGGCGCCGCCGTCGATGATGTTGGCCTGGTCGTTGCCCGTAATCGTATTGGCAAGCTCGTTCCCGGTCAGGCGGATTGCGCCCGAGCCGTGAGCGATGAGGTTCTCGACAAACTCGCTCAGCGTGTAGTCGATCGAGGTATAAACCGTGTCATTTCCATCCGAGGTCAGGTCCTCGATAACGACGTCGTCCTTGTCGTCGACGTAATACGTATCGTTGCCCGTTCCTCCCTCCAGGCGATCTTCGCCTGCTCCGCCGTCGAGCGTGTCGTTCCCCTCCAAGCCTTGGAGGTTGTTTCTTCCGTTGTTTCCCGTCAGGCTGTTGTTCGCACTGTTGCCGGTTCCAGAGATATTGGAGTCTCCAAGGAGCTTGAGAGCTTCGAGATTGCTCTTGAGCGTATAGCTCGTCCAGGCATTGACTTGATCCCAGCCTTGGCCGGCTGTTTCCAGGATCGTCTCGTGCCCGCTATGGACGACATACGTATCGTCGCCTTCACCGCCCACCAGCTGGTCGCTTCCTCCGCCGCCATCGAGGCAATCGTTGCCCTTGCCACCGATGAGTTGGTCCCTTTGAGTTCCGCCTCTCAGGATATCGTCGCCGCCGCCGCCATCCAGGAAATTGACGAGATTGTTGTTGCCGATGATCTCGTTGTTGAGCCCATTGCCGATGCCGCTGGAGGCGCCACCGGTCAGAATGAGCCTCTCGGTATAGAACCCATGAAAGTTGAGATTGACGTCGACTGAAGCTTTGATGGTATCGAAACCCTCATCCGGGCATTCATAGACCACGTCTCCGACGTCATCGACGATGTAGGTGTCGTTGCCGTCATTGCCCATCAGAAAATCGGCGCCTTCGCCACCGTCGAGACTGTTGTCTCCATCGTTCCCGGTTATTCGATTGCCGAGGCTATTTCCAAGAACACTGCAGTTGCCCATACCAGGGCTCATGACGAACTCGGCTGTTTCGTCCTTGTCAAAAACGAAGAGGCGTAAAGCTTCATTATACGATGCCATTGTGATGCTCCAAAAATATAGTTTCGCAGAGCAAGCGTATTCAGGCGTATAGAGCGTGTAGTATTCTCTAAATCCGTTGCGTTGTGCTCTGGCCGAGGAGCATCTATAACTTGATAGCGTTACGACAACCTGCGTCCCTGTGTGCTGCCGCACTTGGTGAAGACGGCGTTTGCAGTATTCTTTCTGAAACTGAACGGGAAGATGATGTTGCCAGGGGGCAACACCCACAAAGCTTCCTCATCCTGCCGCTCTTGGTCAAAGCGCCGCCGCGATCCCGCCATAAAGCGCGAGCACCTGTAGAAGTCAGTTAAAGTGCTTCTAAACCAACGCTTTATGATGAAGCGCTTCAGGGGTAACTCCGATTAACGCTATCGGTCGACCTGTTTGCGCGAGACATTGCATAGGTGGCGCAGCACATGGCAGATCACAGGAGTTCCATTCCGTTGGGATTCCCGTGGGAACTGGATGGAAAAGAGTAGAAGTCCATGAATGCGCGCCTGATCGAAAAGCTGAAGCTTACGGACCGTTTGACGATGGCGGCTGCCTGCGCTTTCGTTCTGATCGGCTCTTCCTCCGCTTTCGCTCTCGATGCCGCGCCGCGTCCTCAGCCTTTGACGCCATCCCTCTCGCCCGTCCTGACGCCGCACGTCAAGTATGGCTCCGTTCGCGAGGCGCTGCGCACGGGCATGCGCGACTACAATGCAGGCGATAAGCTTGGCGCTGCTGCTGCCCTGGAATACGCGGCAGGGCAGGGGCATACCCTGGCGCTCTGGAAGCTCGGTCGCATGTATGCCGATGGCGACGGCGTCGAGCATGACGATCTGAGGGCGTTCGAGTATTTCTCCAGGCTCGCTGACCAGCATGCGGACGAAAGCCCGGACTCCCCGAATGCGCTGGTCGTTTCCAGCGCCTTCGTCGCGCTCGGAACCTATTTCCTGGATGGCATCAAGGGCACCTATGTGACTGCCAACCCGGTTCGGGCCGTGGAGATGTTCAACTACGCGGCGTCCTATTTCAGCGACTCGAACGCGCAGTACAATCTCGCCCGCCTCTACATGGAAGGAACCGGCGTCTCCCGGGATGCGCGCCAAGCCGCGCGCTGGTTCAACTTGGCGGCTGAAAAGGGGCATCACCCCTCGCAGGCTCTCCTGGGCCACATGCTCATGAACGGCCAAGGCGTTCCGCGCCAGCGTGCCAAGGGCCTGATGTGGCTGACGCTTGCTCGCGAGGCTGTGACGGATTCCGCCAAGGACGAGTGGATCGAGACCCTCTACGAGGAGGCCTTTGCCGCGGCGAGCGACAACGACCGCAAGCTGGCGCTCGCCCTGCTCGAACAGTACATCCAGTCCCGCCGTTAAGCGCGCCTAATCGATATCCAGGTCCACCATGACCGGCACATGGTCGGAGGGCTTGTCCCATCCGCGCACTTCCTTGCGGATCGAGGCGCTCTTCAGCTTGTCCTGGGCCTGAGGCGAGAGCATGAGATGGTCGATGCGGATGCCGTTGTTCCGCTGGAAGGCCCCGGCCTGATAGTCCCAGAATGAATAGAGCCCCGGCTGGTCGCTGCAGGCGCGGACGGCGTCGAGGAGGCCGAGATTCTCGAGTTCCCGGAACTTCGCGCGGCTCTCCGGCTGGAAGAGCGCATCGCCCATCCAGGCCTCGGGAGCGGCTGCGTCCTTGGGCTCGGGGATCACGTTGTAGTCGCCGCACAGCACCAGGGGGGCTTCCAGCGGGAGAAGGCGGCGCGCGTGAGCAATGAGCCGGTCCATCCAAGCGAGCTTGTAGTCGAATTTGGGTGTGCCGATAGGATTGCCGTTGGGCAGATAGATCGACGCGACCCTGACCACGCCCGTCGAGGTCGAGATGGTGCCTTCGAGGTAGCGGGCCTGCTCGTCGCTCTCATCCCCCGGCAGCCCACGGCGCACATCCTCGAGCGGGCGCTTGGATAGAATGGCAACGCCGTTATAGGCCTTCTGCCCATGAGTGACGACGTTGTAGCCCAGGGCTTCGACCTCGGCCCGGGGAAAGGCCTCGTCCATGCATTTCAGTTCCTGAAGGCAGAGCACGTCGGGATCCGCACTTTTCACGAAGGTCGTGAGGTGGTCCAATCGCTGCTTGATCGAATTCACGTTCCAGGTGGCAATGCGCATCGTTGTGCCTTCTTCATGCATCCTCCGCCTTCATCGGATGTCGGAACGCATCTGGCAAGATGGCTGAGCTTGCAGATAGCGGAGTGTTCCACTCGCATCGAATGTGTAGACGTCGGCTGCCGCTAAGTGGCCGATGCCCTGGTGAGGGCCTCCATATCGGATGAATCGAGCTGGAGGGCCGTTGAGGCCACGAGATCCTCCACCTGCAATGGAGTGGTCGCGCTGGCGATCGGGGCTGTAAGGCCGGGGCGGGCCATGAGCCAGGCTAGTGAAACCTGAGCCGGCGTCGCCTTGTGCTTCTCGGCGACGCTGTCGAGCGCCTCCAGAATGCGGAGGCCGCGCGCATTCAGATATTTGCCCATGGACCCGCCGCGCGGGCTTTTGCCGAAATCCTGCTCGGAACGGTACTTGCCCGTCAGAAAGCCACTGGCTAACGCGTAATAGGGGATGACGCCGATTCCGTTGTCGCGGCAGGCGGGCTCCAGGGCATCCTCGTATGCGGCGCGATTGTAGAGGTTATATTCCGGCTGCAGAGACTCGTAGCGCGGCAGGCCGTTTCGGGCGCTGATGTCGAGAGCTTCGCTCAGCCGCTCCGCATTGTAGTTCGAGGCTCCGATGAACCGCACCTTTCCAGCCTGGATCAACTCCGCATACGCATGAAGCGTCTCCTCGAGCGGGGCTCCGGCATCATCGATATGGGATTGATAAAGATCGATATAGTCGGTCTGAAGGCGCTTCAGGGACTCTTCGACGGCCATGCGGATATGGGGCTTCGAGAGGCCTTTTCCGTAAGGCATCTCCTGGCCGACCTTGGTGGCGATCACGAGCCGGTCCCGGTTGCCCCGTGCCTTCATCCATTTGCCGATGATCGTTTCCGACTCGCCGCCCGTGTGGCCCGGAACCCATTTCGAGTACACATCGGCTGTGTCGATGAACGTAAGGCCCGCGTCGAAGAAGGCATCGAGAAGCGCGAAGGATGTCGACTCATCCGCCGTCCAGCCGAAAACATTGCCCCCAATGCAGAGCGGGGGCACTTGCAGGTTGCTTCGACCGAGTTGACGCTTTTCCATGGGTATATTCCGATGCTGATGGACGTGGCTTCGAGGCAGGCGTTGTCGTGGAAACTCAATGCAGTGGGATTATGTTTCTGAATGTCTCACAGGAGCACCCCCGTCCCGCGCATGCCTGAAACAACCTCATGACATCCTCCTGGTTTCAGCCGATCGACAGTTATTGCGAGCGCCTTAGTCCCGGCTTTTGGGCAGAGCCCATCAATGCCGTCTCCAATGGGTTCTTCCTGTTGGCTGCTGCTTATGCCCTTTGGATCTGGCAAGGCAAGGATCGGGCTGACTGGCCTGCCCTTTGGCTCATCACTGTGAGCGCCATCGTCGGGATAGGGAGCTTTCTGTTCCACACTTTCGCCAACCGATGGTCGTTGCTGGCCGATGTGTTGCCCATTGCGGTGTTCATCTACAGCTACTTCCTGCTGGCCATGCGCCGCTACCTGCGACTGAGGCTCGTCTCTTCCATCGCGTTCACTGCAGCATTCGCTGTGTTCAACACTTCCTTCGGGCGTCTGTGGTTCAGTGCTTTTCCCGGCATCAGTCTCAACGGATCGGTGGGTTACCTGCCCGCTCTCATGGCGCTTTTCCTCGTAGGAGCGGCGTGCCGAAGCCTGGGAGTGACGCAGCCGGGCAAGGCGCTGTTGTGGGCGGCTTTCGTCTTCTTCCTGTCCCTTGTGTTCCGCTCCATCGACAGCGCGGTCTGCTCTGCGCTACCACTCGGCACGCATGCGCTTTGGCACGTGCTGAATGCGCTGGTGCTGTGGATTCTCATGAACGCAGCGCTCGTCCATGGTTCCGAGGAAAGGCTGCGTCATGTCCCGCGTTGAAATTCATGGCTATGCCATCGTGTCGGACAATGACCGTATCGCCGATGCAACCGGCCATACGCCGGAAGTGCTGCGCAATGATGCGGATTGGGCTTATTTTCAGGCCGAGCTCAACCGGTCAGACGTAACCGTGCTGGGACGGCTGGGGCACGAAGCCAATCCGAATCCCAGAAATCGCGTCCGGATAGTTCTCTCCTCCTCATCGCAGGGGATTGAGAGGAGGGTCGACGGATGGTGGTGGAATCCGCAGAAACTCCCATGGGATGAGGCCATTCGCAGGGTTCTGCCCCATGGCGGAAGGGTCGCCGTTCCCGGCGGGCGCCGAGTCTTCGATCTCTTCCTCGGGATCGGCTATGACGCGTTTCACCTCACAAGGGCTGAAGGCGTCGTCGTTCCCGATGGCATTGCCCTGTTCTCGCAATGCGATTCCGGCAAGAGCGCGGAAACGGTGCTCTCGGATGCGGGGCTCAAGCCGGGAATGCGTCAGGTGCTCGATCCATCTCTGCCTGTCAGCCTCGTCATATGGCACCGCTGATTTGAAACTTACTGCATCCAAGCCGAGTTGATTTGCGAGGTCCTCAGCCTGGGAGAGTGCTCATGCGCTTCACCGTTCCAGTCATTCTCATTGCCGGCTCCCTCGTGGCTGGCGCCGCTTGGGCACAAGGCTCGTCTTCCGGAGGAGGAGCAGGCGGAGGCACTACAGGAGGGGCCGCCTCGGGAGGCGCGGCACCTTCAAGCAGCTCGACTGCTCCATCCGGAAACAACTCCGCTCGTCCGCTCCCCCAGCAGGAGTTGGGCGGAAGCGGTACTTCCCCGACGACCACGGGCGGCATTGGCGGACGTCCGACAGGCACACCTTCATCAGTCGAACCTTCCTCTCGCGAGCAGGAACTCCAAAGGAGAGGCGAGGAGCTGGAGCAGAAGGCGCGGCGCGGCGTCTGCGAGGGCTGCTAGAGGGAAGGATTCTCTCGCGCTCGGCGGATTCCCGGTGATTCGGAAAGCCTGACATACAAAGGCTTTCGAGGGTGCCGTAAGCATTCATTAACCATAGGGGCGCATCCTCCTCCCGTAAGCCGATGGAATCATTCCAGGCGACTCACGGGGGTAGCGGTCATGACCGATACGAGCTTCGCAGAGACGATCCGCGAAAGGATCGCAGCGATTGAAGTGGTGGTGGACGCGATTGCGGAACATGGGGAAGACACGAATCTGCGCGACCTGCGTATCCTGCTCATCAACACCATGAGCCTGATGAGGCGCGATCCCGGCATAGAGGCAGCTGTGGACGATCTCTACTCTGCCGCGCGGGCTATCGTGAAGGATGCCGCAGACAGTGTTCATCCGGTCACCCGCAACGTGCGCTGCATGCGCAGCGCTCTCACCCGCTTCACGGAACGCGTTCCTGTCGTGGCCGGGCTCTCGGAGCCTGACGACACCCTTCGTTTCCGGGGACTGGAGGCTGCCTATGCGGTTCAGTTGGAGCGTAGCGCAACGACGGATGACGACCAGGAAGACAGTGTTCAGTCGGTGGCATAGCCCGGATTGAGTGCTTTCGACGCAGACCCGGGCTTGGTTGCTTGAGGGGGTATTCTCCTAACGGAAGGTAAGTGGTAGGAAAACATCGCGCTCGATATTTCCTGCCTCATCCTACCTGATCCATAGGATGATTCCCGGTCCGCCATGTTTTGGACCGGTCCGAAAGCACCATATGGCCGTTGTTACATTTCAAGAAAGCATGCCTGCCGGCCTTCGTGTGCAGGCACTGTTCACTCCCATTTTCAGCAACAGCTTTACCACTGTCAGCGAAGCTGCTCGCTGGAGCGTGAATTTTCGGGTGACCGTCTATCAGTCGCTCGTTGACGTTCAATATGAAGGGCCGATCCTCTCAAGTGCTGCTGGAGAGGTCTCCTATCTGCGTTTCGGTCCGAGCAGCTCGCCTTGGCTCACCATCGGCGCAATCGGCGGGCCGGTCCTCTTCTCCTACACCGATCTTCTCTCCTTCCATCGTCAAGGTGCGTCTGCAGCAGCCGTGGTCCTAGCTGGGAACGACGTTCTCACGGGTTCGTCGCCCGGCGACTACCTGGAAGGCTATGCAGGCAATGATATTCTCGACGGAAGAGGCGGGAACGATACCCTCGAGGGAGGTTACGGAAACGACACCTACTATGTCGACAGCAAGGAAGATCGCATTCTCGAGGTCATAGGCGGCGGATACGACATCGTTCATACGAGCGTGAGCTACGCGCTGGCGAATGACGCGGAGGTCGAGGTGTTGAGGGCGGCCGCGCACGTTCGTTCTCTGACCCTCGTCGGCAACAACTTCGCAAACCAGATCGTTGGAACGGCGGGCGATGACCTCCTCGATGGCAAAGGAGGCGCCGATACGCTGATCGGGGGCGCCGGAAACGACATTTATCTTGTCGATGATGCGTTGGACATCGTGGTCGATGAGAGCGGTTACGACACCGTCATTGCGACGTCGTCTTATGTGTTGGGGAGCGGCATCGAAGTTCTGAAGGCGTCTACCGGCACTTCGTATCTCACGCTCATCGGCAACGAATTATCCAACGAGGTTTATGGCAACACCGGCAGCGACATCCTCTATGGGCAGGACGGCGACGACAGGCTCTATGGAGATGGCGGCAACGATACCCTGGCTGGCGGCAACGGCAGCGACCTCCTCTATGGAGGGCAGGGCAATGACTGGCTCGATGGCGGAGCCGGCAACGACAAGCTCTATGGAGATGTCGGAAACGACAACCTCTCCGGCGGCGCAGGAAAAGACACTCTCTACGGCGGCCCTGGTAATGATCGCATGGAGGGCGGAGACGACAACGACATCCTCTATGGCGATGTGGGGAACGATACGATTATTGGCGGCAACGGCAACGACCGTCTGTATGGCGGGACCGGCAAGAACAACCTCTCCGGCGGCGACGGGAACGACACCCTATATGGCGGAGTCCGCAACGACACACTTTCGGGCGGAGCGGGAAGAGACAGGCTCTCTGGCGACGCCGGAAACGATGTCCTGAACGGCGGTCTTGGAGTGAACACTCTGTCAGGAGGCTCGGGCAAGGACACATTCGTTTTCAACACAGCGCTGAAGTCCAGAGTGAATGTCAGCACGATTACGGATTTCAATGTCGCCGACGATACGATCAAGCTGGAAAACTCGATCTTCAAGAAACTGGGTTCCAACGGAAAGCTGAAGTCGGACTATTTCATTATCGGCAGCCACGCGCTCGATAAGAACGATTACCTGATCTACAACAGTATGAATGGTTATCTCTATTACGATCGGGACGGATCGGGCAAAGCGGGCGCCATTCTGTTCGCCAAGCTCAAGCCGGGCCTCGCCCTCACGAACAGCGACTTCATCGTCATCTAAGCCGCGCTGCGACTGATCCTGTCAGGCAGATAAAAGAAAGCCCCCGCCGATGCAGCGGGGGCTTTTTCGTCGATGGATTTACAGTGCCGGTCTTACGCTGGGACCGATGCCATCCTGCCACGAGCCTTGATGACCTGAGACACAAGCACAGGCGTCGCAAGTGCCAGGCCGACCAGGGTCGTTTGAAGGTCGGGCGCGATGATCGGCAGGGCTGCGATGCCGATCAGCCAACGCTCCCAAGCTCGCATTTCCGTCAGGGCGTAGCCTGCGAAAGCCATCGACAGGCACAGGATGCCTGCAATCGCTCCTCCGGTTACCAGAAGGAAACTTGCCCAGGTAAAGTCCGGCGTCACGATCAGCATGGCAGGGCCGTAGACGAACACGAACGGGACGAGTGCCTTGCCGAGGCCGAGACGGAACGCGGTATTGCCTGTCTTGAACGGATCGGCACCCGCCATGCTCGCGCCCGCATAGGCCGCCAACGCGACAGGTGGCGTAATGTCCGCCAGCACGCCGTAATAAAATACGAAGAAGTGAGCCACGATAGGCTGCACTCCGAGCAGGACCAGAGCAGGGGCCGCGACCGTCACCATGATGATGTAATTCGCCGTCGTCGGAACGCCACAACCGAGAAGGATGCAGACGATCGCCGTCATCGCCAGCGTGAAGAGCAGGGTCAGCGCCTTCGCCTCCATCAACCCTGCAGGAAGAATGTCACCTACGGCCTGCGCCATTTGAGCGGCGAAGGAGGTGACGATGAACGAGATCTTGAAGCCGACTCCGGTGAGCGTCACGATGCCGACGATGATGCCCACTGTCGCTGCGGCGGCACCTACGCCGATCGCATATTTCGCGCCGACGACGAACGCATCGATGAGGTCGATCACCTTCGCCTTGCCCTCGTCGCTTTTCACGTAGGCGTAGATCATCAAGCCCGTGACGAACAGGAGAGCCGGCAGCGAGAAGACGAGCTGCGTGAGGAATCCCGTTGCGATGGCGATGGCGATGGCCGCCAGGAAGCCGAGGGTTATCGCAGGGACACGGCTGACGCCCACGACGATGCAGGCCGTGATGCCCCAGAAGGCGGCAAGATAAGGCGTGAAACCGGAGAACAGCACCATCAGCAGGACGGCCAGCGGCATGATCGTCTGCCAGCCTTCCCGGATCACCTTGCGGGCGTTCGGAAGCTCTTCTGCGGGCAGCCCACGCAGGCCTGCACGCTTCGCTTCAAAGTGAACCTGCATGAACACGCCGAAGAAGTGCATGAAGGCCGGTACCAGAGCCGCGAGAATGACCGTCTGGTACGAGATGTTGAGGAATTCGACCATGAGGAAGGCCGCCGCGCCCATGATCGGCGGCGTGATTTGCCCGCCTGTAGAGGCTGCCGATTCCACAGCCGCTGCGAAATGGCGCTTGTACCCGACGCGGATCATGGCCGGGATTGTAAGGGAGCCGACGGTCACCGTATTGGCGATCGACGAGCCCGAGATCATGCCGAACAGGGCCGATCCGAAGATCGAAACTTTGGCTGGGCCGCCTGCATAGCGCCCGGCCACACAGGTCGCGAGATCGATGAAGAGCTTGCCGAGGCCGACACGGGTGGCGAGCACGCCGAAGAGAACGTAGTGGAAGACATAAGTGGCCACCACGCCGAGCGCGATGCCGTAGATACCCTGGCTCGTGAGATAAAGGTGGTTGACGATGTTCGACCACGAAGCGCCGGGATGCTGCAGGATGCCCGGCATGGATGGACCGAAATAGGCATAGAGCATCATGCCGATAGAGATGACGGGCAGGGGCCATCCGACGGAGCGGCGTGTCGCTTCTAGCAGGAGAACGATCAGGGTCGTTCCCATCGCGACATCCATCAGGGTCGGATTGCCGACGCGGAAGGCGAGGTCGTTGAAGATCCAAGGAACGTAAAGGCTCGCAATCGCAACCGCGATCGCCATGACCCAGTCGATGAGCGAGATGCCCCCTGGTCGCCACAGGTTCGACGGGGCGATCCGGTCCTGATCGGTCTTGAAAGCGGAGAACACGAGGAAGATCAGGCCCAGCACGAAGGCCATGTGGATGCCGCGATGCGTTGCCTCGCGCAGCAAGCCGAAGCCTGCCGTGTAATAGTGAAAGAGCGAGAGCACGAGAAGGAGCCCCGCGACAAGCCATGCCGTACCCGGCAGGAGAGGGCGGAATCGCATTTCGGGATCGAACTTCTCTTCGAGGCTGCGATTCTCGATCAGGGCGGATGTGTCGACTGTGGACATGGCGGGTCTCATCGGCGGGCAGCGCTTACACATTCATGCGCCGTCGCTCTTTGGAATTGGCTTGGACATTTGCCTGCGTGCCGGCTGAAGCGAGCAGAGCGAGCAAGGCGTCCTTAAAACAGCGCCTCCCGCGACTGATGGCGCGGGAGGCTGATGGTGTATGTCGGAGCGATCAGCCCTTGAGGAGGCCGGCTTCCTTGTAGAAGCGCTCCGCGCCGGCATGAACAGGGATGCCGGCGCCAGCCAGGGCGTTCTCTTTGCGGATGATCTTGCCCTTGGCATGGCCCGCGTCGAGGGCGGCACGGGTCTTGTCGCTCCACAGGCCCTTCACGACCTCGTAGACAACCGCGTCCGGCACCTTCGCCGAGGTGACCCATTGCGCGCCGACGGCGAGGGTCTTCACCGCGCCGACATCCTTGTAGGTGCCGGCCGGAATCTCGTCCGCTGCGAAGAAATTGTACTGCTTGCGAATGGCGTCGGCTTCGGGGCCGGAGAGGGGGACGATGTCGATGCCGCCGCCGGTGGCAGCAAGCTCGGTGATCGCGCTCGTCGGATAGCCGCCGACGAAGAAGAAGGCGTCGAGGCCGCCATCGCGCATGCGCTCGGCTGCCTGGTTCGGCTTCAGGAAGTCCGCTTTTACGTCGCTTTCCTTGATGCCCCAGCCGTTGAGGATGATGCGGGCGTCGACGAGGGTGCCGGAGCCCGGCTCGTCAAGGGAAACGCGCTTGCCCTTCAGGTCCGTGACAGACTTGATGTTGGCTGCTTTGGCCGCGACGAGGTGGATGCTTTCCGGGTAGAGGTTCGCAACGAGGCGCAGGTCCTCCATCTTGCCCTTGCCTTCGAAGAGGCCTGTGCCCGTATAGGCCCAATAAGCCACATCGGCCTGGGTGAAGCCGGATTCGAGAGCGCCCGAAACGATGGAGTTGACGTTTGCCACGGAGCCGTTCGAGGCCTGGGCCGTCAGGACGAGTTGCGGCGGGTTCGAAACGGCGTTCGCGATCAGGCCGCCAACCGGATAGTAGGTTCCAGCGGTACCGCCAGTCCCGATACGGAAGAAGGCCGGTGCCTGTGCAAAGGCATTGCGGCCCAAAGCGGCAGCAGCGCCAAAGCCAAGTCCGAGCTTGGCCAGATCGCGACGGGTCAGTTTCATGGACATCGTTGTTTTCCCTCATGAAGGCAAAACCGTTGCAACACGGTTCCATCGCAGTCTAGCCAATATCTTGGCGTCGTCTATGCGGGACTTGAGCAAGATTATGGATAAGTTCCTCTCCTAGCGGCACGGGCGAGGTTCCTTAGTGGTATCGGCAGAGGCGGATCGAGCTCCCCATACGAGGAGAAGCTTTCTGCTGGTCCGATATTGAGAGCGCGCATGGCTGAATGCATGAAAAACCCCTGCCGCAGATGCAGCAGGGGCTTCGATGGGTGATCTCCCACGATGTTTAGCCATCGCGGGAGAGGTATGTTCAGTCGCTTAGAGCACGAACCAGCTCTTCTGCATGTCCATCGCGCCCTTGAGCTTGATGACAGCTTCGGCAGCCTTGTCGTTGTCCGTGTTGAGATAGACGTAGGTGTACTTCCCTTCCTTCTCGTAACGGACCTGACCGGCCTTCGTGAAATCGCCGGTGCCGATGAAGGAAAACGCCTGGTTGCCCTTCTTCGTCGCATTGGCGTCGATCGCACTCAGGTCGATCTTGTCGCCCTGCTTGCGCGAGAAGTCGGTGATGTAGTCGGCCGACTTCTTGGAGGCGCTCGTGTCTTTGTGACCGAACACGAACACGTCCTTGCCCGAACCGCCGGTCAGGGTGTCCTGACCTGCGCCGCCGACGAGACGGTCATTGCCCGTGCCGCCGTTCAGAACGTCCTTGCCGGCTCCGCCGTCCAGGAGATCGTTGCCTTCTCCACCGAAGATCCGGTCTTTGCCCGAGCCGCCGACGACATTGTCGGAGCCGGACGAACCACCGAAGTTTTCGTCTCGAACGTCTGTCACCGACACGGTCAGGACCTGATCATAGGTAGCGCCGCTCATGTCGGTAGCACGCACGACGACCTGATGACTCTGGGCCTGCTCGTAGTCGAGGAGCGAACCGTTTGACACGACAAGTTGGCCATTAGAGATGGCAAAGCGGCCACCCGCGTTGTCGATAAGTTCGTAGGTGTGGGTGTCGTCCTTGTTTACGTCACTCGTCCAAAGCTTTCCAATGACGATGCCGTTGCCCTCATTCTCCGCCACTTGGTTGGCATCCAGGGTTACGGCAGTTGGAGCTTTGTTGTTAACGAGCGTGTCCAGGCTGATCTTTCCATTGCTGAACTGGAAAGACTCGACGTCCGAAAGAATATCGGTGCCGCCATTTCCGCGAAGATCGGCGATCGTGACCTTCCCGTTCTGGCCCAGCGACACAGCGTAGTCAGTACGGTTTCCGCTGAATACGGCCGTGTCTTCGCCATCACCGCCATTGATCACGTCATTGCCGGCACCGCCCACGAAGACATCAGCATTTTTGCTTCCGTAGAACGTGTCGGCATACGCCGTACCCTGGATGGTATGACCCGATCCCAACCCGTAGATGCTGACCGCGCCTCCAGCAGCCGCCGACAGGATCGTGTTGGCGCCGATGATCGCTCCGGCATCGGCAGCATTTGCATAGACGCCAAGGCCGATGTTCTCGAAGGTGTTTCCGAACAGGACGTTGCCGGTAACGGAGAGGCCGTTCGGGTCATCGATCGAGATGCCGACATTGTTGCCGATGAGGACGTTGCCCGTCACGGTGCCGGTGGTGCCGGGATTGAGGTATGCGCCGGTGGCCCAGCCCGCCATAGCATTGTCGGAGATGGTAAGGCCCTTGGCGGATGCATCCGTCACGATGCCACGGGTAGGGGCAGAACTCCCATAGTCCCCCGTGAGGACGCTGTTGGTGATGGTCACATTCGCGGCCTGGACAAATACGCCGGCAATTTCGCCGCCGATGGAGCCAGCCGCAATCCCAAGACCGTCAAGGGTAACGCCGTCCTTGAGGACATGGATGCCGCCCGTGATGACGGTTTCCTGGCCCATGCCAAGGCTCACGCGGTCGTGCCCTGCGACACCTGCATTAAAGCCTTGGATGGTGACGTCCTTGTCGACAGTGACAGTCTCGCTGTAACGACCTGCGCCGACCATGACGATGTCGCCGTCGCTGGCGAGATCAACTGCGTCTTGGATCGAGTCGAGCTCACCGTTACCTATATCTACAAGGAAATAGGTCTGACCGCCAATAATGACACTCTCCACGCCCGTGAGGGTGTCGGTGACGCCGTTGAGCGTGACGGTCCAATAGCTTTTCTCATTCTTCTTCTCATCGCCTGCGACGAACGCGATCTTTGCGCCTGCTGCGTAGGTCGCCGTGTCGAAGCCGCCTTCGCCCATGATCTTGTCAGCTGCAGCCGTGCCAACGATAGTCTCATCGTCACCATCGCCGTAGATGAAGACCTGCTGCAGACCTTCAGGGGTGCCCTTGAAGGTGTTGCCCGCTACGATCTCAGACAGGTCTAGGCTATCGCCTGGAACAAGCGCGCCGATCTGCTCTAGGGCATTGCCGTCGAAGGTGTTGCCGGTGACGGTGATGCCCTTCGGGGCGTCCATCGACAGGCCGACATAGTTGCCCTTGAAGGTATTGCCCTCGACAGTGCCGGCTGCGCCGGGGTTCAGGTAGGCACCGGTGGACCAGCCTTCCATCTGGTTGTCCTTGAGGATGAGATCCTCACCGGTTCCGATCGCCACGAGCACGCCGCGGGTGCCGTCCTGGAGATTGGTGTCGGTATCCTTCAGAACGTTGTTCTGCAGGGTCACGCCATTGGCCTGGACGACGATGCCTGCCGTACCAGAGCCGTGGAATGCGGAACCGTTCTGGATCGAGAAGCCATCAATGGTGACGCCATCCGCCATGACGTGGAAGCCGCCATCCAGGATAGCCTCGTCCTCGCCGCGGCCCTCGGCCGACCCGGCGATACCTGCCTGCGCACCCTTGATGGTCACGTTCTTGTCGACGAGGACCGATCCAGAGTAGTTGCCAGCTGCGACGAGGATGGTGTCACCGTTCTCGGCTGCAGTGACCGCTTCTTGGATCGTGGTGAAGCCCTCTGCGTCGTTTTCATCCACGAGGACATAAGCCTTCCCGCTGATGATGACGCGCTCTACACCTGTGAGAATGTCGGTGACGCCATTGCTGGTGACAGTCCATGCGCCGTCGACGAACTCGATCTTGGCATCCTCGTCGTAGATTACGGTGTCGGTGCCTCTCCCGCCCATGATCTTATCAGCCGCAGCCGTATTGGTGATGGTCTCGTCACCGCCATCGCCGTAGATGAAGACCTGTTGCTGACCTTCGGGAGTGTTCTCGAAGGTGTTGTCCGCCACGATTTCGGACAGGTCGAGAGCGTTATCCGGAACCGCAGCGCCGATCTGTTCCTTGAAGTTGTCATCGAAGGTGTTGCCAGCGACGGAGATACCATTCGGATCATCCATCGACAGACCGACGTTGTTCTCCGTGAAGATGTTGCCGTTGACCGATCCGGCGGCGCCGGGGTTCAGGTAGGCACCCGAGGCCCAGCCGCTTACGGTGTTATTGGAAACATCGAGCCCCGTGGCGGAGGCATCCGTTACGATACCGCGCGATCCTGCGGCATTGTTGGGTCCCGTGAGGGTGCTGTTGGTGATGGTGACATTGGCCGCTTGAACGAACACGCCAGCCGCGGTCTCACCAGGGAAGGCTGCGCCATTCTCGATGGTCAGGCCGTCGATGGTGACGCCGTCCTCAAGGACATGGATGCCGCCCTTGATAGTGGTGCTGTCGACATTGCCTTCAAGGCTCGTGATGGTCACAGCCTTGGTAACGGTGAGCGTCTCTTCGTAGTAACCGGACGCAATCAGGATCGTGTCGCCATCGCCAGCGAGATCAATTGCACCCTGGATCGAGTCGAAGGCTTCGCCGTCTTCATCCACGAGGAGATAGGTCTGGCCGCCAATGGTGACGCGCTCCACACCCGTAAGGGTATCGATGACGCCGTTAAGCGAGACCGTCCAGGTGCCGCTCACGAAAGCGATCTTTGCGCCTGCCGCGTAGGTTACCGTGTCGATGCCATCTCCGCCGTCGATTGCATCAGCCGCAGCCGTACCGGTAATAGCCTCGTTGTCACCGTCACCGTAGATGAAGACCTGCTGCTTGCCGGCAGGGGTGTTCGCGAAGGTGTTGTCCGCCGCGATCTCAGACAGATCGAGAGCGGTGCTCGGAACGGCAGCACCGATCTGCTCGATGTAGTTGCGGTCGAAGGTATTGCCAGAGACAGAGAGACCGCTCGGATCGTCCATCGACAGGCCGACGTTGTTTTCTGTAAATGTGTTGCCCGTAATCTCGCCAGTTGCGCCGGGATTGAGGTAAGCGCCAGAGGCCCAGCCGATCATGGTGTTGCCCGAGAGGACGAGGTCCTCGCCCGTGGCAACCGCCACGAGCACGCCGCGTCCTGCCGTCTCGATGCTGTCGGCTGCGCCATACAGGGCGTTGTTCTGAAGGGTCACGCCGTTGGCCTGCACGAGGATGCCGGCCGGGCCAGCGCCGAAGAACGACGAGCCGCCCTGGACGGTCAGGCCCTCGATGGTGACGCCGTTAGCCGTGACGTGAATGCCGCCCTCGATGACGGTATCGAATTTCTCACCCTCGAGGCTCGTAATGGTCACGTCCTTGTTGACGGTGAGCGTCTCGGTGTAGGTGCCGGGCGCGACCATGATGACGTCGCCGTCAACTGCATCGGCAAGGGCAGCGGTGAGGGTGCCGTAGGCGCCGCCGCCGACCAGGACGTATGTATCCTCGCCATCTGTAACGCGTACGGGGCTGTCGAATTCCTCTGTCACGCCATCAATGGTGACTGTCCAGAATTGTCCTTCTGCATCGTAAGCTACTGAATCGACCGTAAGAGTGGGCTGATCCGCCATTCTGTCCCCCCAGACCTAACTCGCGTCGGGTCCTGTTCCATGTGCCGGCACGCGCCTGTGGGCGCCGGTGCTCTGGCTTCCGTGAAGATGCCCTGCCGCTTCGAATCCACGCGGGAAGGGCTTGGTGCTTGTGGTTCGTGGCGGGAAGGAAGCACGGAAATTTCGGGGGATCACTGCCCATATGGGTAGTGACTACCGCTGGGTAACCTACCCATATGGGGAGTAACAAGAGGGGGAGCCACTACGAAGGGCTTACCTAAAAGGGAGGGGAAAACAGTGCGGCAAATTTACCTAGGAAACTAAGTAACGTAGTTTGATCTTTTTCAAAATGGTATCTCTAGTCAACGGCACTATTAGTAAAAGTAAAGTTTATCATGCCTGTCGCGGAAGCATTTTACGAAGCCGCCATTCTTCCTGAGCTTTGGCCGAAAGCGCTCGACTTGGCGAGTGCTGCCTGGTCTGCCGATGGAGTTATTATTTCAACTTATCCGGACTGTGTCGGTGGCGTAGTTGCATCCGAGAGCCTCGAGGAGATGTGCGCGCGGTTCGTTCGCGAAGAGTGGTACAAGCATGATGTACGCGCAGCGCGGGGCGTTCCGGTGGTCCGCAAGGGCAAGGAAATCGTAACGGATCAGGATATCTTCACTAAGGATGAGCTTGAACACCTCCCGCTCTTTGCTGAATTCCTGCGACCACAGGGACTTGGTTGGTTTGCCGGCAGCATTCTGAGCGAAGTCGGCGGAGCGCTGACGACGCTCTCTATTCACCGAAAAGTCGACAAGGAGCCGTTCTCCGACGACGCAGCATCAAGGATTCACCAGGATCTGCGAGACATGCAAAGGGCGGCCCGCCTCGCAGCAAGCAGCCGCGCTGCCTTCGCCGATGGATTGATCGATGGCATCGAGCGCTTCGATTGCGGAGCTGTGCTGCTCGATCGGCTTGGACGAGTCACGCGGATGAATAGAAAGGCGGAGGAGTTTCTCGGAGAAGATCTGCAAGTGATCTCATCCAGGCTTCGCTCCCAGCAGCGTGAGGCCAATAAGGCCCTCCAGGAACTAATCGCCGCCAGCACTCAGACGACTGCTCAAATTGGGAACAACTTGCCGGCGCCGATCTTCCTGAATCGGATCAACAATATCCCACTCATCGTGAGTTCTTATCCGGTCGTTCGCCAAGCAAACGACGTTTTTCAAGGCGCACGTGCAATCCTGCTGATCAGAGATCTCAGCGGACACAGACCAGTTGCGTTGGATATTCTGCAAAAAGTCTTTGGGCTGACGACCGCTGAAGTGCGAGTGGCCGCATCTCTCCTCAAAGGGTCAGATACGCAGCAGATCGCCGCCGAGCATAAGGTCAGCCCTGAGACGATTCGCTATCATTTGAAGTCGATGTTCGCGAAGACCGGAACAAATCATCAGGCCCAACTCGTCAGCCTTCTGGCCCGCTTCCCAAAATCGAACAAATAAAGTTCTTCCCCATCTGTTGAGGCCGGAGCCGAGTTATCCGGCTCCGGCTTCGAGATGAGCGAGTTAGACGAAGGTTGTCGGTGGCATGTGCAACCTGGAAGAACCGCCCTCAATCCCTGTTGCAGGAGCGAATGCGGTCTTCCGAGCCGTCGGTATCTCAGGCTGCCGTCGCCGTCTGAGGCGGTCCCTGCCAAAGCACAGTCGCATCCTGGTCAGTGAGGATATCAGGACGCTCCAACATGGTCGTGACCGGCATCGCATGTCCCGCGGCAGCGCCTTCAAGGATCTTGTGCATCACCTCAAGGACATGAAGCGCCAGCCGGCCGGTCGAGCGATGAGGCGTGCCGTTAAGAACGGCACTGGCGAGATCGGCAAGGCCGAGGGCGCGATAGTTGGCGCGCGACGGCACATCAGGCGCCCAGTTAGGTGACCGCCAGTTCGGAGCTCCGAGCGGCATCTCGCTTGAATCCTTTAGCTGCCAGTCTCCGCCGCGCTCGGTCATCTCGACGTGGCCGCCGAAGAAGTTCGGATCCGGAACGCGCAAGGAACCTTCGGTTCCATAGAGTTCGATAGCCGGGTGGCCGTGCTTCCAGACATCCCAACTCATGCAGAAAGTGACTTGAGCCCCGGACGCGAATTCCAAAAGGGCCATGACGCTTGTGGGTGTCTCCACTGTGATCCGCTGACCTTTTCGAGGAGACTCGGCAGTGACGACGCGCTCGGGGAACCCGATATTCGCCATGGAGAACACGCGCTTCACGGGGCCGACAAGGTTGACCAGAGTACTGAGATAATACGGCGCCATATCGAGAATGGGGCCGCCGCCTGGCTTGAAGAAGAACTCCGGATCCGGGTGCCAGTGCTCCATGCCGTGGGACATGAGAAAGGCCGAACCTGAAAGAATCCGCCCGACTGCTCCATCGTCAACGAGCTTTCGAGCGAGGCGCCCACCGGCCCCAAGGAAAGTATCCGGTGCGCAACCCAGCAGCAGGCCGCGTGCCTCTGCTTCATCGACCAGCTTTCGGCCCTGCTCGAAATCCACTGCAAGCGGCTTTTCGGAGAAGACGTGCTTGCCCGCACTGAGCGCGGCGAGGGAAACGCCGAAGTGAGCGCTGGGAATTGTGAGGTTCACAACGAGATCGATGTCTTCGCAAGCCAGCAACTGGTCGACCGAGAGAGCCTCGATTCCGTAGCGGCTCGCTTGGGCCTGTGCGATCTCTGACCGCATATCGGCGCAGGCGCGCAACGTCAGTCCCCGAAAAGCCGGGATGTTCTGGAGGTAGATGCCCGAGATGTTGCCGCATCCAATGATGCCGACATTCAGGGTTTTCATAATTCTCATCCTTCGATATTGCGCAGAAAGTTGATGCTTGCCCGGGCTGTCTCGGCAGGATCGGCAGGCTTGTCGTGTTCTACGACCATCCATCTGGCGCCTGCTTCACGGCATGTGCGCCACAGTTTTCGCCAATCCAGCACGCCAGCGCCGACATCCGCCCAACCATCCTGGTCCTCGTTCTGTCCCGCAGGAGCAATGTCCTTGACGTGGGCCGCCGTGATCATGCTGCGGTAACGGTCGATCCATGCTGCCGGGTCGACATTGCCGCGTGCCAGCCATGCCACATCGACCTCCCAGGCGAGGGGGCTGCCCTCAGCTTCCTCGAAGATGAGTTCCAGCGCTGTCTTGGCTCCATCTTTCGGGACCATCTCCCAATGGTGGTTGTGATATCCGAGCCGGATGCCATCCTTCTGGAAGCGCTCCGCCATTTGGCCCAGCTCCCGCCCGAGGGATCGCCAGCCATCGGCTGCCATGTCGCGTTGTTCAGGCGGAACGGCGGGCATGTAGAGATCGGTGAGACCTAGAATCCGGCAGGACTCGATCACGGCATCCGGCTTTTCCCGTAGAGCCGCCAAGCTGACATGGCTGGACGAGGCTCTCAGTCCTCGCGCATCAAGCCTGGAACGCACGCCTCCAGCATCATCGAGATGCGAACCGACGGTTTCGACATACCGATATCCTGCCTGAGCCACCGTATCGAGGATGCGGTCGAGGTCCTCCATCGAGCGCAGGGTGTAAAGCTGAATTGAAAGGCAATCTGTAACGCTCATGAATTCCCCGAGGTTTGAAAGGTGAGGACGCTTGCCTGCCATCCAGCAAGCGCGAAGGCATTCGTGACTAGAGGCGTTCGCCGCTGTCCGCCGCGAAGAGAGAAACCTGTGCGGCATCGATCCCCAGGTTGAGTTGCTCGCCTGGCGACAATCTGATGTCCCCACTGGTGCGGACCTGGAGCGAACCCTCGCGATCCCTGCACCAGATCACAGTGTCGGCTCCCATGGGCTCGACGACGTCGACGCTGAACTCAGGCCAGGCGCCAAGCTCAACAATCCTCAGATGCTCCGGGCGCACTCCGAGAACGACATCCTGGTTGGAGGTGGGAGTGCTGGTAAATGTGTAGCCGTGGAGCGGCAGACGGCGCTGGCCGGACACAAATATCGGCCCGCTGCCGGTATCTTCGATCCTGCCTTTGATGAAGTTCATTTGCGGGGAGCCTACGAAACCGGCGACAAACATGTTGGCCGGTCGATGATAGATCTCCGATGGGCTGCCAACCTGCTGAATGAGCTGATCCTTCATGACCACGATCCGGTCGGCCAGGGTCATGGCCTCGATCTGATCATGCGTGACGTAGATCATCGTCGTCTTGCCGAGTCTGGCATGCAGCCGCTTGATCTCGACACGCAGTTCGTTTCTGAGCTGAGCATCGAGATTGGAGAGCGGTTCGTCGAACAGAAAGACTGCCGCGTCCCGAACGAGCGCCCGGCCAATGGCCACGCGCTGACGCTGGCCGCCGGACAATTGATCCGGGCGACGGTCGAGAAGATGGGTGATCTGCAGGAGTTCCGCAGCCTGCTTGACCCGCTTTTCGATCTCAGGCTTGGGTGTCTTCGCCATCTTGAGGCCGAAAGACATGTTCTCGCGCACGCTCATACGAGGGTAGAGTGCGTAGGACTGGAACACCATGGCGATGCCACGGTCCTTCGGCTCTTCCCAGGTGACATTCTGGCCTCCGATCCAGATCTGTCCTTCGGAAATATCCATAAGACCGGCGATGGCATTGAGCAAGGTTGATTTACCGCAGCCCGAAGGACCGAGCAGGACGATGAACTCGCCTGCCTCGAAGTCGAGAGACAAGCCATTGAAGACGCGGACTGTCTCGAAGGCTACGCTGATATCGCGGACGGAAACGGCGGACATGTTTACCCTTTCACTGCACCTGCGGCGATGCCGCGGACGAACCAGCGTCCTGAAACGAAATAGACGACGAGGGGAACGAGCGCGGCGAGCATGGTCGCGGCCATATCGACGTTGTAAGCACGCTCGCCCTGTGTCGAGTGAACGATGTTGTTGAGCTGCACCGTCATGGGCAGGTTCTCGCGGCCAGCGAAAGTCAGACCGAAGATGAAGTCGTTCCAGATGCCAGTAACCTGAAGGATCGCCGCAACAACGATCATCGGAGTCGACATGGGCAGCATCACCCGGAAGAAGATCGTCCAGAAGCCTCCGCCATCGATGCGGGCTGCCTTGAAGAGCTCGATAGGCAATCCCGTATAGTAATTGCGGAAGAGCAGCGTCATCGTGGGCAGCCCAAAGATCACATGCACAATGATGATGCAAAGCAGAGAGTTATAGATCCCTGTCGTGGAGAAGATGCGCACGAGAGGATAGAGAAAGACCTGATAGGGGATGAATGCGCCGAGCAGCAAAATGCCGAAGAGCAGGTTTGCTCCACGCACTCTCCAGAGGGAGAGGGCATAGCCGTTGATAGCGCCTGCCGCGATCGACAGAATGACGGATGGGATCAGAATTCGAACCGAATTCCAGAAGCCGACGCTGATGCCGTTGCATTCCAGCCCGGTACAGGCTGACGACCATGCCTTCACCCAGGCGTCGAAGGTGAGGTTGGCAGGCCACGCAAGGATATTGCCCAGCCGGATCTCGTCCATGGGCTTGAGCGAGGTGACAATCATGATCCAGAGCGGCAAGGTGAAGAACAGGGCGGCCGTGATCAGGAACGCGTAGATTCCGATGCGCCCGGCCGTCAGGCGCCGTGGGCGGCTGCCCTGCGGTATGACAGTGGTCATGCGGGCCTCCCTTGCGGTCGAATGTATTTGGCGTAGACCCACGGGGCGAGGATCGCCACGACTGTGATCAACATGACAGTGGCGGCAGCCGTTCCGAGAGCGATGTTGTTGCGCTCGAACAGGTGATCCATCACGAACTTCGCGGGCACTTCCGTTGCGATGCCGGGGCCGCCGAGCGTCATGGCAACCACAAGGTCGTAGAGTTTCACCACGCCGACTGCGAGCAGCACGGTGGCAGTCACGACCATTGGCCGAAGCAGGGGCAGAACAATGGAAAGGTAGACCCGCCAGACGGGGATCCCGTCGATGCGGGACGCCTTCCATAGCTCCGCATCAACTCCGCGCAATCCCGCAAGCAGAATTGCCATGGTCAGTCCGGCTCCATGCCATAGTCCGGCAATGACGATGGTGTAGATCGCCATCTGCTGGTTCACCAGCCAATCGAAAGTGAAGCTCTCGAAGCCCATGTCGCGCACGAGCTTTTCGAGGCCGAGGCCTGGATTGAGAAACCATTGCCAAGCGACCCCGGTGACCACGAAGGACATGGAGTAAGGGTAAAGGAAGATTGTGCGAAAGACCCCTTCGGCGCGCACGTTCTGATCAATGAAGACAGCGAGCAGGAAGCCGAGGATGAGGCAACCCGAGATAAAAAGAACGCCGAAGATCAGGATGTTTTCGGCCGAAACCAGAAAGCGGTCGTTCATGAAGAGGCGGCTGTACTGGGCAAAGCCGACCCAATCGAGCTTGGGAAGAAGTGTCGAACTCGTGAATGAGAGCCGCACCGTCCACAGCATGCATCCGATATAGACGACCAGTACAATCAGCGCTGTGGGGAGCAGCGCGAGGGCCGCAGGCAATCGCGTTCTGTTGATGCGACGGCTTTTGGCAGGGCGCTCGGATGTGGCAACAGCATTCGGGATAGAGACAATGGCCATCTGGAAGGTCCCTCAGAGGTCGCCGGTCCGGCGAGAGCAGGGCTCCGCCGGACCGCATTGGAGAGAAGGTGCCTCAGCTGGCGCTTTGCATGGCGGCCACCACTTTCTCCACGAATGCATCGGCCGACATGTTCGGATTGTTCCAGAACTGCGTGACCGCGTCCTGCATCGCGCCGGAGAAGTTCGGCGTGCTCAGGAGTTCCATGGCCTCTACCTGGTTCGCGGGATCCTTCAGAACGGCTGCGGACTTCTGAGCGCAGACATCCATCGATGAGACGTCCACGTCCAAGCGGACCGGGATCGAGCCTTTCTTCTTGTTGAACTCGAGCTGCGTCGTCGGATCGAGCAGAACATCGGCCAGCTTGTCCTGGGCAGCCAGCTGATCCTTATCCTTGGTCGTGGGGAAGACGAACACGTCGCCGCCGATCACAATTCTCGGCTCCTTGCCGACGATGGTGCAGCCGTATTCATTGCCTGCCGTCTGGCCCGCAGCGGTGAACTCGCCCTTGGCCCAATCGCCGTTGAAGTGCATCGCAGCTTTATTGGTGATGACGAGTGCGGCAGCGTCATTCCAGTTGCGCCCCGGGGAGCCGGGATCGACAAGCGCACGCATCTTTCCGAAGAGCTCGGTCGCCTCCTTGAATTCGGGACTTTTCGCCGCTTTCTGATCGCGCGAACCGTAGACCTTGCGGAAGAGATCTGCACCGCCATTGCCAACCAGCACGGCCCGGAACAGGTTATGCTCCCAGTTGGGCTGACCGCCGAGCGCAAGCGGGATCACGCCATTGGCCTTGAGCTTCTCACCGGCAGCGATGAGTTCAGGGAACGTCTTCGGAGGCTCGACGCCGGCGTCCTTGAAGAGTTTGGTATTGTAGAAAAGCCAGTTTTGACCGTGAATGTTGATCGGGACTGCGAAGAATTTGCCGTCGCGGACCGTCGCTTCGACGATCGGCTTAGGCATGATCTCTCGCCACTTGCCGGCCTTTGCCTTGTTTTCCACGTCGCGAACGAGGTCGTTGGTGACGAGTTCGTCGAATTGCTTGCCGGTATTGAACTGCATCATGGCCGGGGGATTTCCGCCGACGATGCGGTTGATGCCTGCTGCGCGGGCATTGGCGCCGCCAGCGATAGCATTGTCCACCCAGGTGCCACCGGCTTTCGTGTACTGGTCGGCGAAGACTTTGACGGATGCGGACTCGCCCGCCGACGTCCACCAGTGAAGGACTTCTGCCTTTTGGGCGAGAGCTCCTGTGCTCGCGATGAGGGCAACAGCAAGGGTATACGCGGAAACGCGTGTCTTCAGGCTCATGGCTTCCTCCCAGAAGCGTTGTGAACTTTTTCTGTAATCGATTACATCTTATTTTATGTAGGTTGAAATCGACTTCAAGGTAAGTCAAGACTAAAATTTACGTAACGTACCCGTTGGGATGATTGGGCCGATATTGTGTTAAGCCTTCAAGAGTGCGGTTATGAGCCGTAGGAGCTGGAAGAGCGTGAAGGGAGTCCGTATCGCGGATGTGGCCCAGCTTGCCGGGGTCTCGACGGCTACGGTCAGCCGCGTTCTGGCCAATCCGGATCAGGTCCGTGCCAAGACCCACAAGGCCGTGATGGAGGCTGTCCGTCGTAGTGGGTACACGCCCAATAGCGCGGCTCGTAACCTCCGTACCCGACGCACAATGACCGTGCTGGTAGTCGCGCCGAGGCTCACCAACCCGGTCTTCGCTCAGGTTCTGCGGGGAGTGGACGACGAGCTGACCCAGAGCGGTTACGGAATCATTGTCGCCAACCTGGACAATCAGACTGACAGGGAGGTGCGCTATGTCGATCTCGTACTCTCCCGTCAGGTGGATGGCGTGCTTCTGATGAACGGGCGCATTCCACAAGGCGGCAAGCGCAGCATGGGCGACGCTGGAGTTCCCATCGTGGCCATGTGCTCCGCCATTCCAGACAGCGGAATTCCCAACATCACTGTTCAGGATCGTGAAGCCTCCCGCAAGGCAGCAGAGTATTTGGCGCAGCTTGGTCACCGCAGGTTCGGCTACATCTCGGGCCTTCCGGGCACATACATTGAGACTGAGCGCTTCAAGGGGTTCCAGGACGGCCTTGCCGCAGCCGGCTATGACGAGAAGGTCGTACGCTGGGAGGGGCCTTTCACGTTCTCGACCGGCGTCGCCGCCGCGCAGGCATTCCTGCGCATGAAAAAGCGGCCGACTGGCATCTTCGCTGCCTGTGACGAGAGCGCGATCGGCTTCGTCAAGACCGTTCAGGAGGCAGGCGTGCGCGTGCCCGAGGATGTGTCTGTGATCGGCTTCGACGGCATCGAGTTCGCCGATTTCTCCGAGCCGACGCTCACGACATTCCGGCAGCCGCTGCGCGAGATCGGGCGTACGGGCGCGCAAGCGCTCCTGAAGATGATTCAGGGAGAGGCGGGCCAGGTGGACTTGAATGTGCGCCTGCCCCTGCAATTGCTTGAACGAGGCACCACCGGCCCTGCGCCGGAGAAGACGCGTGGATGATGCCGCCTCCACGCATGAAACATTCATAACATCGGGAAGCGCCCATGGCCGTCATTCGAAACCCAATCCTGCGCGGGTTCAATCCCGATCCTGCCTTCTGCAGGGTAGGTGACGATTATTACATCGCGACCTCGACCTTCGAGTGGTATCCGGGCGTTCAGATCCATCACTCACGCGATCTCGTGAACTGGCGCATGATCTGCCGCCCGCTCGATCGCGCGTCACAGCTCGACATGCGCGGCAATCCCGACAGTTGCGGGGTCTGGGCGCCTGCCTTGACCTATGCGGACGGCCTCTTCTGGCTGATCTATACTGACGTGAAGCGGCGTCTCGGCAACTTCAAGGATACGCACAATTATCTTGTGACGGCGCCTTCCATCGAAGGTCCCTGGTCAGATCCGGTCTACATGAATTCGTCGGGGTTTGATCCTTCGTTGTTCCATGATGATGACGGGCGGAAGTGGTTCGTCAACATGGTCTGGGATCATCGCCGCCGCCGAAGCTCCTTCGACGGCATTCTCCTTCAGGAATACTCACCGCAGGAAAAATGCCTCGTCGGCCCGATCAAGAACATCTTCAAGGGCAGCCCTCTAGGGCTCGTCGAAGGGCCGCATCTGTGGAGGCGCAACGGCTGGTATTATCTCACCGTGGCTGAGGGCGGCACCTCCTATAATCACGCCGTGACGATGGCGCGCTCCAAGAGCCTCGACGGGCCCTATGAACTCCACCCGGACGTGCATCTTCTGACGAGTAAGGATGCGCCAGACGCTCCCCTTCAGAGAGCAGGTCATGGGGTTTATGTGGAGACGTCCGCCGGTGAGGTCTTCCACACGCATCTTTGCAGCCGCCCCCTGCCTGGATCAAGGCGTTCGCCGTTAGGCAGAGAGACCGCAATCCAGCGGGTGATTTGGGGTGACGACGACTGGCTCTACCTTGCCCATGGCGGTCAGGTGCCGGCCGTTGAAGTGCAGGGCCCTGAACTCCCACCTTACCCGTTCCCCCCCGAGCCCGAGCGCCATGATTTCGACGATGAAAAGCTGCCCTCCGAGTTTCAGTGGCTGCGCACGCCCGATTGGGGACGTCTCTTCTCGTTGAGTGCCAGAACGGGGCATCTCCGGCTTTATGGGCGTGAATCCATCGGAAGCTGGTTCGAGCAGGCACTTGTCGCCCGGCGCCAAACAGAGTGGAGCTATACGGCCGAGACCTCGGTGGATTTCAATCCGGAAACGTATCAGCAGCTTGCCGGGCTGATCTGCTACTATGACCGCGCCCGCTTTCACTATCTTGCCGTCTCTGCCGATGACGAGGGAAGGCGCGTGCTTCAAGTCATCTCATGTCTGGGCGACACTCAGGATTCCCTGATGACCTACATGCTCGACAATGACTTGCCACTGCCTGTGGACGGCCCAATTCACCTGGGTGTCGATGTTCACTTGGCCGACCTTCAGTTCAGATGGTCAATGGATGGTGTGAATTGGAAACCTATTGGCCCGAGCCTTGATGCAAGCATCCTGTCGGACGAAGCGGGGCCGGGGGCTCATGGTTCGTTCACAGGCGCTTTCGTCGGGATGGCTGCGCATGATCTGACGGGGCGCGCCCTGCCGGCGGATTTCGATTTCTTCGTCTATCGGAACGCGGATGACAGAGATTAGTCGCGTGCCTCTCATCAACCTACACACTCTCGGGAGATCAACATGAAGCCGGTTCGTTGGGGGATCTTGAGCACCGCCAAGATCGGAAGGACGAAGGTCGTTCCGGGAATGATGAAAAGCCCGCTTTGCGATGTTGTCGCCGTCGCTTCCCGGAATGAAACCTCGGCCAAGGCCATGGCACAGGACCTCGGCATCCCGAAGGCTTACGGCTCCTACGAGGCGCTGCTTGCGGATCCGGACATCGAGGCCATCTACAACCCGCTTCCTAATCATCTGCACGTCCCGCTGACACTCATGGCGGCATCGGCAGGCAAGCATGTGTTGTGCGAGAAGCCGATTGCGATCACTGCTCAGGAGGCGGAGCAGCTCAAGGAAGCCTCATCCAGGGTCCTCATCGCCGAGGCCTTCATGGTTCGCCACCATCCGCAATGGCAGCATGCCAGAAGCCTCATTCAGGAAGGCTCCATCGGAGAGGTGAGGGCGATCCAGGTGCTGTTCTCATACTTCAACACCGACCCATCCAACATTCGCAATGTGGCGGGCATCGGTGGCGGCGGGTTGCTGGACATCGGCTGCTATGCGGTGGTGGCCGGGCGCTACTTCTTTGATGCGGAGCCCGCCCGTGTCGTTGCGCTTGAGGACCTCGATCCTGCATTCGGGGTTGACCGCATGACCAGCGCCCTCATGGATTTTGGTGCAGGTCGGCATGCTACTTTTACGGTCTCGACCCAGCTTGTGCCCTATCAGCGGATACAGGTTCTCGGGACGAAGGGCCGCATCGAAATCGAGATTCCCTTCAATGCCCCTCCAGATCAGCCAACCCGAATATTCCTGGACAACGGGGCCATGCACGGAGGCCGATCCGCACAGACGATCGAGTTCCCCGTCACAGATCAATATCAGCTCCAGGGGGAAGCGTTCAGCCGCGCCGTCCGCGAGGCTGAACCTCTGGGATACGGTATCGAGGACGCGCTGAAGAACATGCGCATCCTGGATACATTGCGGCGTTCCGCAGAGTCGTCGACCTGGGAGTCCATCTAAACACGTTCTGGGGTCGCCAGTGATGTCGCCAGACGGGCTGCCAGTGCAGCGTTGTTTTTGACCAGGGCGATGTTGGTGGCCAAGCTGCGCCCCTCTGTGCTCTCAAACAGGAATGACAGAAGGAAGGGGGTCACTGCCTTGCCGGTGATGCCACGACGGCTGGCTTCAGCAACCGCCTGATCGATGAAACTCTTCATTTCATCAACGGAGATTTGAGCAGCTTCCGGAACCGGGTTCGCGATAAGGACGCCGCCTGTCAGACCAAGCGCTTCCTTGGTGTGGATCAGAGCAGCGACTTCATCTGGACTATCGAGCCGGATCGGGGCCGGAAGGCCGCTCGTCCGGCTCCAGAAGGCCGGAAATTCAGCTGTCCCATATCCTACGACGGGAACGCCGCGGGTTTCGAGATATTCGAGGGTTCTCGGCAGGTCGAGGATGGCTTTAGCGCCGGCACAGACCACTGCAACAGGCGTCCGCGCCAATTCGTCGAGGTCAGCCGAGATGTCCATCGTGGTTTCGACACCCTGATGGACGCCACCAATTCCGCCTGTCGCGAAAACCTGAATGCCGGCCAGATGGGCGCAGATCATGGTTGCGGCTACAGTCGTCGCGCCATGGCGTTTCACCGCGATGGCATAGGGCAGGTCGGCCCGGCTGAGTTTCATCACGTCGCTTGCGGTTCCAAGCCAGTCGAGTTCGTCGTCCGTCAGGCCAATCTTGATCCTACCGGCGATGATCGCAATCGTTGCCGGGACGGCTCCATTTTCCCGAACAACCGCCTCAACTTCGCGGGCTGTCGCCACATTCTGTGGATGAGGCATGCCATGGGTGATGATAGTGGATTCCAGAGCCACAACGGCTCTGCCCTGATCCAGGGCAGCTCGCACCTCGGGAGTGAAGTCAAGAAGACGGCTGTCCATGGCGTGGCTCATAGGGTTTCCCCCTCCAGTCTCTGATTGGCATTCCGTGCCATGACGGATTCCAGCAAAGCAAGGGAGAGATCCGGGCGAACGCTGTCCGGACACTCCAGTGTCAATGCTGCCGCCACCGTACCCATTTGCGCCGCGTTCGCCAAGGAATGGCCGTTCATCATCGCGACAAGAGTGCCCGCGATAAGAGCGTCGCCCGCACCCGTCGCGTCGACGACCTGGGCCGGGCTAGCCCCGACTCTTGTGTGTCCAAAGGCATCCATTGCGATCAACCCGGCCTCACCAAGCGTGAGGACGACCCGCGCAGCACCGCGCTTGAGCAGGGCCGCGGCCATGTCTTCCGGAACAGTCGCGGATCGACCTAAAAGAGCCTGCGCCTCATCCAGATTTAGGAAGAGGAGTCCAACACCATTCAGGTCGCGCGGCAGACGTGCGACCTTCAGCATCGAGACGGCATCAACAGCCAGCATGGAGGAATCTCGGCGCGCCGAACCGACGAGCTCGTGCAGGGTCGATGACGGCAGGTTGCAATCGGCGAAGATCCAGGAAGCCGACATTTCGGGCCAGCACTGCTGCAGCAAGGCTGGCGTGAGAGCGTCGAAGATTGCCATGTCGGCCAATCCAAGGGCGAGATCGCCATTGGGTTCAAGAACAGCCACATACTCGGCAGTGGCATGGTCGCTTGAAAGCGTCACATATTGCGTGTCGACCCCTGCCGCTTTGAGGTTCTCTCGAATGGCGGCGCCATTCTCATCCTGGCCCAGGATGGAGATGAGGGAGGCCTTCGCGCCAAGCCGCACGATGTTCTCTGCCACGTTACGGGCAACCCCGCCAAAAGATCGTTTTGAAACGACAGGGTTGGATGTTCTCAGATGAACCGACTCATTCGCGCGATATTTCCTGTCAACGGTTGCCCCGCCGATACAGATCACCCTGTCGGATTCCGGATGCATGAATACAGGCCTTTCGCATTCCCTCAGACCCTTTTAAGGAAAATGGCCAGCCAAGTCATGGGGTAGAAAGCGCTCCCTGAGGCGGCGTGTCAGGTGGTTGCGAGGACTTTCCCGATCGTTTGCGCCAGAATTTGGGCTCTCTGAAGAAGGGTCGGCAACTCGATATATTCGGCAGCGGTATGCGCTTTGCCACCAACTGGCCCTACGCCGCAGATCGTTGGAGCCCCTGCGCTCGCGGTGAATCCGGAATCGGCGCAGCCCCCGGTGAACTCTCCTTCCAGGGTGGCGCCGCAATCCTGAGCCGATTGGGCATAGTAGGCTGCGAGTCTTTCGCTTTCGGGCGTGGGCGCGAGAGCCAGAAAATTACCTTTGCGTGTCAGCGTTGACGCAGTACCGGGAACAACTGTGGTCGCCATGATAGAATCGATAGCTTTGCTGAGCGCATCGCGCTGTTCGTTCGTGACGAAGCGCACCTCGAATCCGGCGCTTGCATGTGGTGCGGTCGTGTTCACGGATTGCCCGCCTGACACCAAGCCGACATTGACGGTAATGCCATCTTCGACGCGGGTCAGGGCATGCAGGGCGACAATCTTGTGCCCAAGCTCGGCAATGGCGTTCGCCCCTTCCGTGAAGTTCACGCCGGAATGCGCTTCCTTCCCGGTGATGTCAAGGCGATAGCCAAGGCTGCCCTTGCGTCCGGTCACGAAGTTGCCGGAGGCCCGACCAGGCTCGGCATTGAACACGGCAAAGGCGCTTCTGGCTTCCTGCATGATCAAATCCCGCGATGCATTGGAGCCGATCTCTTCATCGCCTGTCATCATCATGACGAGTGGTGTCTGAGGCGCGAAGTGCTTGAATGCGGCCATGACGAACGCATTCATCACCAAGCCGGCCTTCATGTCGGCTACGCCCGGCCCGTAGGCGCGTCCATCCGCGATGCTGAATGGACGCCTCGCGGCTTCTCCATCGGGGAAAACCGTATCCCGATGTCCGAGCAGCAGGATATTGTGCTGTTCTTTGCTGCGGCGGGCATCCCCAATCTCCGCGCGGAGAATATCGCCGAATTCGGCATGGGGTGTTACTGCCACCTCAATTCCGTGATCGGAGAAGAACCGGATGAGCCGCGCTCCTACAGCATCCACGCCAGCCTTGTTGTAAGAGCCGGAGTCGATGTTGACCAAGTCGGAGAGGAGCTGGACCATGGCCTCCTGCTGCTCGCCCAGCCATTGCGTGATCTCAAGCGAACCTTGTGTCTGCACGGCGGTCATCGTCTTTCCTTCTTACGGCATGTTGGGATGAAGTCTCGAAGCGAGGGGCTCGCTTCGTCCTGTCGCTTTGGAATTCGGCCGTTCCCGGGGAAGCATCAGCGGGCTTCCACCAGCTTTCTGTCCATCTCTCGAGAGTTGCTCGCGAAGCGGCGGGCGAGGATAGCGCATGCCATAAGCTGAATTTGGTGGAAGAGCATGAGAGGAAGAACGATCAAGCCGATATTTTGCCCGGCGAAGATCACGCTCGCCATCGGGGCGCCGGAGGCGAGGCTCTTCTTGGAGCCGCAGAACGTAATGGCAATTCGATCCTCGCGATTGAACCTGAGCCAACCGCTGACGAAATATGTGAAGCATAAGACGACCGCGAGAAGCACAACATCGATCGCCACAATGGCAGCGAGATCGCCGACAGAAAGGGTGTGCCACAGGCCGCTAATCGTGGCTTCGCTGAAGGCTCCATAGACGACCATCAGAATGGAGCCCCGGTCCACGATCTGCGTGAGAACCTTGTGACGTCCGAGCCATTGACTGATCAATGGCTGAACGAGCTGTCCGAGGAGGAAGGGCGCAAGCAGCTGCAGGAGAATGCTCTCGACCGCATCGAGCGAGATTCCGTTGCCGCCTTGAGTCTGGAACAGCAATCCGACCAGGAGCGGGGTCAGGAACATGCCCAAAATGTTCGAGGCAGAGGCTGAACAGATAGCTGCCGGAACGTTGCCCCCGGCAATGGACGTAAAAGCAATGGATGACTGGACGGTCGAAGGCAGGACGCACAGAAACAGGATGCCTGTTCCAATCGCTGAGGAGGCCAGACTTGGCAGGGCGATGACGATCAACCCAAGGATGGGGAAAATGACGAAGGTGGTGGCGAGCACGAAAAGATGCAGCCGCCAATGAATCATACCGGCCAGCACGACATCTCGGGACAGGCGGGCGCCATGCAAGAAAAAGAGCAGCGTGACGGCGGCTTTCGTGCCGATGGAAAAGGCGTGGGCAGGCTCGCCGCTGATCGGCAGGAACCATGCCAGCACGACCATCCCAAAAATGGCGATCGTGTACCATTCCCGTTTGATAAGTGAGATCATAAGAAGCTCTTGCGGTCGCAGCGCCAGCTGCAGCCAGGGCGTACATTCGCAATGCGAAGGGGCGGATGCTGGATTTGCAACATCCGCCCCTCGTGATGTTTAGGCTTTGGCGACGGATGGAATGTCTCCGGTTCCGAGATCCCAGTAGAGGCCCGCCATCATGCCGAGAGCCTCACGGGCAATGGCAATCGGCATATGCTCGTTGGGAGCATGCTGGGAGCAGCCCGGATAGGAATGGGGCACCCAGATCGTCCGCAATTCCAAGATCTCCGAGAAGATGTCGTTCGGCAGGGAGCCACCGAGATTGGGCAGAATCGCCGGCTTCTTGCCCGTTGTCTTGGCAAGGGAGTTGACCGCCCAATGCACCCAAGGATCCTCCGGGTCGAGGCGGGTGGCATGGAAGATCTCGTCACGGCTCTTGGCGACTTCGACCATGGTGAAACCGTGCCGGTCGAGGTGGCGACGCAGAGCCGGAAGAACCTCATAAGGATCAATGCCCACGACGAAGCGCAGCTGGCAGCGTGCCCAGGCGCTGGCCGGAACGGCGTTCACCGGAGTCTCCGGATTGCCCGACTTCATGGCCAGCACGTCGAACGAGCACCATCCGAAGACCTGTTCCGCAGGTGTCAGCCCAGGCTCGCCCCATTCCGGATCGATGGTCGGGCCATCGGGTCCGCCGTCGACTTCGCAATCGGCGAGCGCCCGGCGCACGGACGCGGGAACCTCTTTGGGCACCCACTCGTGGATGCGGATCTGGCCGGTGGGCGAGGCAATGCTCGCAATCGCATGAGCAAGCTGAATCGCTGGGTCCGAGAGGATACCGCCCCAATTGCCTGAGTGGTGGCCGCCATCGCGGGCATTGATCGACAGGTCGAAGGTTACGCCGCCGCGAGATCCCAGAAAGATCGTCGGACGCTCTGCATTGAGGCGAGGACCGTCGGACGCGATGAGCACATCCGATTTCAGAAGCTCCTTCTGCTCTTCGCACAACTCGCGCAAGCCGGGAGAACCCATTTCCTCACCCATTTCGATGAGGTATTTGGCGTTGAAACCGAGCTTGCCGCGTGTCTGGAGCACGGCTTTGAGGGCGGCAATATTGATGACGTGCTGACCCTTGTTGTCCACCACGCCGCGGCCATACCAACGGTCGCCGACTTCCGTCAGTGTCCAGGGTGAAAGTCCCTCGTTCCAATCCTTGTCGAGGCCGCGGATGACGTCGCCGTGCCCGTAGCCGAAGATGGTCGGCAGAGACGGATCCTCGATCCGCTCCGCGAAAAGGAAAGGCCCCTTGGCTTTCGGGTGGTGCAAGGTCTTGCACGTAAAGCCGAGGCTCTCCAGAAGCGGGCGCATCTCGCTCTCGATATAAGCCGTGAGCACCTCGGCGCGATCCGGGTTCTGGCTTTCGGTCGGCATGGCGATCAGGCGCGCAAGATCGGCCTTGAGGCCACCGGACTCGAAATAGGCTTCAGCCTTTGCAATGGCCGTTTCGCGAGACATTTAGGAGTTTTCCTTTTGCTTGAGGGCGGTGTTGGCGTTGAGCGTCACCACGTTCCGTGGCGTGGAGGCTCTCAGCTCAGGATCGTGAAGGTGGCAGGCCACAGCGTCGCGGCCATGCTCCGTAAACCGAGGCGTGATCGTGCTGCATTGCGCCATCCGCTCGGGACAGCGCGGATGGAACGGGCAGCCGGGCGGCGGATTGAGCGGATCCGGGAAAGCGAGACCGAGCCCCGTTTCGGGAATGCCCGCGCCGGGTTCGGGCGTCAGGACAGAGGTCAGCAGAGCCTTGGTGTAGGGATGGCGCGGAGCTTTGAAGAGCGCTTCCGTTTCAGCAAGTTCCACCACGCGCCCGAGATACATGACCGCAACGCGGGTCGCGATGTGCTCGACCACCGCGAGGTTATGGCTGATGAACACATAGGTGAGACCGAGTTCTCGCCGCAGATCCATCAGCAGATTCAGGATCTGCGACTGCACCGAGACGTCGAGGGCCGATGTCGGCTCGTCACAGACCACGATTTCCGGGTTCATGACGAGGGCACGGGCAATCGCCACGCGCTGCCGCTGGCCGCCCGACAATTCGCGCGGATACCGATCGGCGAAGCGCTGCGGCAACCCTACCTTGTCCAGAATGTCGAGGGTCTTCTTGCGCCGCTCGGCTGCGGTGCCAATCCCATGCACCTCAAGCGGAAGTGAGACAATGGATGCAATGGTCCGGCGAGGGTTGAGCGATGAGTAGGGGTCCTGGAAAACCGGCTGCACGCGTCGCGCCATCCCCTTGCGACCCAGCGTATGGATGTCTTGGCCGTCGAGGGCGATCTTGCCCGCCGTCGGCGGCAGGAGACCGAGCAGCATGCGGGCGAGAGTCGATTTTCCGCAACCCGATTCACCCACGATGCCGAGCACTTCGCCCTTGCGGATATCCAGGTTGATGCCATTGACCGCGTGCAACGTGCGGCGAGCCTTGAACATTCCCTGGCTGACGCCGAAGGAGCGCGTGAGGCCTTGAGCTTCAAGAAGCGCCGTCATGCTGCGTCCTCCAGAATGCAGCGCCACCGCTGGCCGTCCGGGGTCTCATAGACAGGTGGCGCTTGGCTGCAGATGGGTTGAGTGCGGCTGCATCGGTCACGGAAGCTGCAGCCTCTGATGTCGCCGACGAGTGAGGGAACCACCCCTGGGATGACGCCGAGGCGTCCGCCCGGCACCGTGCGTCCCGGCACAGGAATGCAGTCGATCAGCCCTTGCGTGTAGGGATGTTTCGGGCTCTGGAACAGGGATGCGGTCGGTCCTTCCTCGACGATCTGGCCCGCATACATGACGGCAACCCGATCCGCGATGCGGGCCACGATGCCGAGATCGTGCGTAATCAGCAGCATCGCGATGCCGAGTTCGCGCTGCAGGTCCGCCAGAAGGCGCAGGATCTGAGCTTGAATCGTCACATCGAGGGCCGTGGTCGGCTCGTCCGCGATCAGGAGCTCGGGACCGCACATCAGCGCCATCGCGATCATGACGCGCTGGCGCAGACCACCTGAAAGCTGATGCGGATATTGGCCGAGGCGCTCGGCTGCCGAGGCGATTCCAACCTTGCTGAGCAGAAAGATCGCACGCTCGCGGGCTTCCGCTTCGCTTGCATTCTTGTGCTGGCGATAGGCCTCTATGAGCTGGTTGCCGATGGTGTAGGCCGGGTTCAGAGCGGTCATCGGCTCCTGGAAGATCATCGCCATGCGGTTGCCGCGCAAGGCATTGATCTGCCGCTTGGATGCCTTCGAGAGGTCCTGGCCTGCAAAGGCGAGGCGGCGCGCGTTGCGCTTCGCGGCTTTCGGCAGGAGGTCCATGATCGCAAGCGACGTCATGGACTTTCCGCAGCCGGACTCTCCCACGAGGCAGAGCGTTTCCCCGCGCCTGACGGAGAAGGAGATGTCGCGGACCGCATGCAAGGTGCCGCGAGGAGTGGCGATGTCGACGCTCAGGCCGTCGACCTCAAGGATCGTGTCGGTCATGGATCAGGCCCGTCCTTCCGGTGAGATCACGTCGCGCAGGCCATCGCCCGCAAGATTGATGGCAAAGATCAGCAAAGCGAGAGCCGACCCGGGAATGGCGATGAGCCAGAACGAGAAGAACATGTACGCTTTCGCCTCGGAGATCATGAGCCCCCACGAGGGCAGGGGAGGTTGAACTCCCAGGCCGAGGAAGGAGAGCGCGGCCTCGAGAAGAATGGCGCTCGCTGCCTCCAGGGTCGCGACGACGATCAGGTGGGGGACGATATTGGGCAGCACCTCCCGCACAATGATGCGGGTTGTGGATGCTCCTGCGGCCTCAGCGGCCGCCACGTAATCGAGGGACCGAACCTGTTGTGTTGCGCTCCTCATGACCACTGCGAAGCGGTCCCACTTGAGCAGGCCGAGAACGAGAATGACGACCCACAAGGAGCCGCCGACCATGGCTACCACGGCGAGCGCCACCAGGATGACAGGCATGGACAGACGGGTCGTGACCAGGAAAGTCACCGCCATGTCGACCTTGCCACCGAAATAGCCGGCGAGAAGGCCCAAGGTGGTGCCGATGATGCCCGAGATAAGCACCACGCTCACGCCGATGAGCAGCGAGATGCGTGCGCCATAGAGAACTCGGGACAGGTAGTCGCGGCCCAACTGGTCGGTGCCGAGCGGATGCAGCCAGGAACCTTTCTGGTACCAGAAAGGCGGAACATTCCGCAGGGCGAGATTCTGCGTATACGGATCGTGCGGTGCGAGCAGCGGAGCCAGGATCGCCAGGGCAACAATCACCGCTAGGATGCCCGCGCCGATGACGAAAGCCTTCTGTCCCAGAAAGCGGCGGACGAGCCGCATGGTGGGAGATGGTTCTGGAATGGTGGGTACGGAGAGCGCGATATCGGTCATGTCAGGCCACCCTGATGCGCGGATCGAGCCACGCGTTGGCAATGTCTGAGGCAAGCGTCAGAAGCACGTAGACCACCGACAGGAGCAGAACGATGATCTGCATCACGGGGAAGTCCTTGTAGGTGATGCTCTGATAGGCGAGGTAGCCGAGGCCATCGAGCGCGAAGATGGTTTCGATGACCACGGAGCCGCCGAGAAGGAAGCCAAGCTGCACAGCGGTCAGCGCGACCACAGGCACCACGGCATTGCGAAGCGCATGCTTGAAGACGATCTTGCCCGCTGGAAGACCTTTTGCACGTGCGGTGCGGATATAGTCCGCCGACAGAACCTCGATCATGCCGGCTCGGATCAGACGCATGAACGCGGGAGCCACGTAATAACCGAGAGCAATGGTCGGCATGACAAAATGCAGCCACGTGGCAGAGCCGGAGACCGGTAGCCAACGCAGCGAGATCGAAAAGATCATCACCAGGATCAGGGCAAAGAAGAAGTTGGGGAGCGCCTGACCTACAACTGCAATGGCAAGGGCCAGCCGATCGATCCAGGTGTTCGGATAGACCGCCGCCAATACGCCGAGGGGGATCGAGATCAGCAGCGCGAACCCAAGTGCCAGGAAGCCGAGTAAGATCGTCGTCGGCAGCTTGTCGAGAACGAGCTTGCTCACTTCAGTCTTGAAGTAGATCGATGTGCCGAAATTGCCCTTGAGGGTCTGCCATAACCAATCGGCATATTGGATGATCAGAGGCCGGTCGAGGCCGTAGGTCTGGCGGATGATGGCAAGATCCTCTTCCCTTGCACCCTCGCCGGCGATGGCCATTGCAATGTCGCCTGAAAGGCGCAGGAGGAAGAAGGCGATGGCCGAGACGGCAAGCGCTACAAGAAGCGCCAGGCCCAAGCGTTTAAGAATATAGCCAATCAAGGCTTTGCTCCGTGTTGCCTAAAAATAGGCTGCGCATATCCAGGCCGCGCAGCAGCCGGAAGTTCGGGATGGCTTCACGCAGGCTCGCTTCGCGCCTCAAGGCAGCAACAGCGTTCGCCTATGGTCAGGAATGTGTCAGCTTTGGAACGGCCCATCATGGGCCGTTCCACTAGGCTTGGTTTTACTTCCAGGACATTTCCCAGAAACGCGGCATCTCGTCCGGATAGGCCTTGAACGTCAGATCCGAGGTAGCGACGTAGTAGACAGGCAGCGAATACAGCGGCACCGCATACGCCTTATCGGCAATGATCTTCAGAGCCTCACGATACGAGGCCTTGCGGACCTCCGGATCGATCGACGTATCGCCCTTCGTCAGGAGATCGCGCACCTGCGGATCGCGGGTGATGTCTTCCGAACGGAAGCCGAAATAGTTCGACGTCGCGGCGGATGTGTCGTTCACCGAGAACGAGCCCCAGGTCTGGTGCGTCAGGTTGGCTTTGCCGGCGGCGATGCTCTCGCGCATTGCCGCATATTGCAGGAAGCGCAGGTTGGTCTTGATCCCAACAGCCTGCAGGTAGCCGATCAGCGCTTCGGTCTGGTTACGCTCGCGGTAGGCCACGATATCGAGTTCCAAGCCATTGGCGAAGCCTGCCTCTTTCAGGAGTTCCTTCGACTTGGCCGGATCGTAAGCGTATTTGGTGGCGCCTTCGTCGGTGCAACCGAACTGCGACGGGAAGCAGATCGTATTCAGAACGCGCGAACCTGCGCCGACGATGGACTTCACCATGCTTTCACGGTCGATGGCATGGATGATGGCCTTGCGCACTCTTTCATCCCTGAGGGCCGGAGCCGGGGTGTTCTCAAGGGTGTTCATCTGCATGAACACGATGCGCATGGTCTCGCCGGATACGACCTGCAAGGTGGGGACCGCTTCAAGCTGCTCGGCCTGATCTTTCGGCACGTGCATGATGAAGTCCACGCCGCCCGAGATGGCTTCCGCCATTTGGGTCTGGCGATCCGGGATGAAGCGGATATCGATCTTCGCGATCTTGGGCTGCGGCTTCGGAGAGTCCTTGAAGTAGTCGGGATTCTTCTCGAGGGTGATCGACTTGCCCGGAACGTAGTTCGTGACCTTATAGGGGCCCGAGCCTACTGGCTTGTCGTTCTGGCCTTTCGGGCCGACCTTCTCGTAATACTCGTTCGGATGGATCACCACCGGGCCCGAAAGGTACTCGATCGCGGCCGGGAAGGGTTGCTTGGTCGTGATGCGGACCTTGTACTTGTCCAGCTTCTCTGCCTTCTCGACCCAGCTGACGTTTGCCTGCGTGACGACCTTGTTCTCCGGCTTGGAGATGAAGTTCATCGTGTAGACAACGTCATCCGCATCGAACTCTTCGCCATTGTGGAATTTCACACCCTGACGCAGATCGAACTCGAGCGTCCGATCGTCGATCTGGCGCCATGCCGTGGCAAGCTGGCCCTTGTACTCGTTGGTGTTGGGGTCCCGATAAACGAGCGTGTCCCAGACATGCTGGCCAATGATGACGCCGATGCGCACGTTGTTGAAGTAGGGGTCGACGCTCTCCGGAGCTTGATCGTAAGCGAACCGAATAGTGTTGTCGGACTTGCCCGCAAGGGCAGCGCTCCCGAACACGCCCGTCAATAGAGCGGTGGAAGCGAGGCTTAAGGTAGCTACCTTACGAAGAAGAGACATCATCGGTCCTCTGGAGTTGTCATTTGTTGTTTTGTTGCAAAACTATCCAATCAAGGTTTCGATTCGATCGAACCCAGCGTTGGAGACGTTCCAAACTTGCCAACACTTTCCTTTTGCTTCCATAAGAATGATTCGAAAGGATCGTTGCCGTTACGGCAATGGAGCGAAATAAATGAACCAGTCCGCCCTGCGCTATTTCTTGGAGGTCGCGAGAACAGGCTCGGTGAATGCGGCGGCCGAGCGTTTGAGGGTCGCGGCTTCAGCCGTCAGCCGGCAAATCACGAAGCTTGAGGACGAGCTGGGAGCTCTCCTGTTCGAAAGGCGCTCGCGGGGGATGGTCCTCACTCAGGCGGGACGGCTGCTGGCATCCTATGCGCAGCGAACCGCTCTGGAGAGTGATCAGATCGTCAATGAAATCAGGGAGCTGAGCAACGCCGGTCGTGGACTGATCCGCCTTGGAATTACAGAAGGGCTCGCTGTCAGCTTCATACCGGAGATGATTCATCTTTTTCTACGCGAGCGACCGCATATCCTATTCAACATAAGAGTCCTCTCGCCTGCGGGCGTGGTCAAAGCCGTTCAGGAAGGAGAGGTAGATGTCGGCGTCACCTTCTCCGTGACACCGGAAGGTGGGGTGAAAATCCAATGGCAGCGGGCAATGCCGTCCTATGCCATTGCAAGCACGAACCATCCTCTGATCGGGCAGGGAAGGGTGGAAATATCCGATCTCCTCAAATATCCGATCGGCATTCTCGATGAAGCTGCGACCATCAGGCGTGTGCTCGACATGTACTGCGCAAGTAAAGGCATTGCGCTTGAGCCGATCGCGACCTCAACCAACATCGCGAGCCTTTTGACACTCTGCAGGCTTGGCTCGGCTGTGACTTTCTCCGCGTATATATCTGTGCGCATGGCGTTACGGGATGGGCACGTAGCGATCGTTCCGTTTCGCGAGTCCCGCTTTCTCGAGCGAAACCTTCAAATTCAAACCATGCTAGGGAGAGCCTTGACCCAGACGGTGACGGACTTCATCAGCTTTCTTGTATCTGAGCTGGAAAAGCCGGGGGCAACATCTCCAGGCCTGCTCAATAGCGAACCAGCATGATGGACCAATGATGATTGTCCGGGTTTCCAAATCAATCCTTGTCGGCGCTGTTGCCCTGTGGGTCAGTCTTGTCGCGTTCGGCAACATTACAGACTACGGAACGAACCTCGCTTTCGTGCAGCATGTCCTGTCCATGGACACGGTCTTTCCGGATACGACAATCAAGTACCGCGCCATTACCAACCCGACGTTGCATCATGCCTCCTACCTCCTGATCATCAGTGCGGAAGTGGTGGCGGCTATCCTTTGCTGCGCTGGTGCCGTCCAGATGTTCCGCAAGATCGCCGATCCTTCAGCTTTTATCGAAGCCAAGGGGCTGGCAGTGATCGGCCTCACCGTTTGTCTCCTGATCTGGCTTGTCGGCTTCATCGCTATTGGGGGCGAATGGTTCGGGATGTGGATGTCCACACAATGGAATGGCATAGAATCCGCCTTCCGTTTCTCGGCGTTGATCCTTGGCGTCCTGATTTACGTGGTGATGCCGGATAGCAACCGGATGGGACGAGGGAACGCGGCGGAGCCCTGAGAGCCAAATGAACTGAATGGATTGCTTTCAGAGCTTTGGGATGCACTGCAAGCTATGCTTGCTGCTATGCCCATTGAGACTGCTGCCTCTCCCATCCGTTTTGCAAATTTCAGTTCCAGCCCGAAACGGTCCATCTACCGTGAATCTGCGAGAGGGAACTGCCGAGCTGGCTGGGACAGCCGCTCACGACATGGCCCCTCTCCAACGTATCGATACATCCCTCCTGACAATTTCGAGCGACAACGGCAAAGGTTATAAGGCGAAGAGCCTGTGAACAGTCTCTTGTTTTGTCGAAACCGAGGGCTAACTCAGGTGTTAAAAGTTATACCGGCCTGTGATCGTTTCGAGTCCAATGAAATCCCGCATAACTCGTAATGTCTCGCTCCCCTCGGAGCTAGGAGATTTAATAGAGAGCAAGGTCACTTCCGGCCGCTATCCCAGCGCAGTTGAACTCGTTCGTTCCGCCCTGCGGCTCTTCGATGAGTGGGGGCGCTCAGCGGAACGACAGCTGCAACCTGCCATGGAACAGCCAGATGGACGCTAGGCTGCCTGGCGGGGCGGCCCCCGGACAACTCGATTTCCTCTCCGGCGGTGGTGAAGTGGGCATTCTCATGCGGGCGCATGATTGGTCCTCCTCCCCACTCGGTGCACCCTCAACATGGCCGCAGTCGCTGCGATCCGTGGTCGGACTGTTACTTGGTTCCAAGTTCCCGATGTTCGTGGCGTGGGGCGAGGAACTCGGCTTCCTTTACAATGATGCCTATGCTGAGATCCTTGGTGCCAAACACCCTCAGGCGCTAGGCGCGCGCTTCCACGACATCTGGTCGGAGATTTGGGCCGATATATCCCCGCTGATCGACGCGGCCCTGGCTGGCGAGGCCACTTACCGGGAGAACCTTCCTCTCGTCATGAACCGCAAGGGATTCGACGAGCAAACTTGGTTCACCTTCTCCTATTCGCCTGTGCGTGACGAGAGCGGCCGGGTCGCGGGCATGTTTTGTGCTGTCGCTGAAACAACGGGTCAAATCCTCGCCGAGCAGCGGCAAGCCTTTCGCATCAAACTCGAGGAAGCCTTAAGGGATCTCGTCGATCCCCGCGCCATCATGGAGGCGGCTGTCGAAGCGCTCGGGCAGCATCTTGGGGCTAATCGAGTAGGCTACAGCGAGATGCAGGCGGATGGAGAAACCATAGTCTGCGAGACCTGTTTCTCTAATGGCGTGGAGCCTATTATCGGGGTTTTTCCGATCCGCACGTTCGGCCTGGACAGCATCGAGCGCCAACGAAACGGTCAAATCGACGTCAGCGACGATATTACAGCCGACCCGACGCAGGTTCATGCGACCTGGGCCGCGATCGAGACACGCGCCTTCGTATCGGTGCCGCTCATCCGCGATGGCCGACTGGTAGCTTCCCTGTACGTGAACTTCCGAGATCCTCATCGCTGGTCTCCGGAGGAGGTGGCACTGATTGAGGATGTCGCCGCGCGGACTTGGTCTTCTGTCGAGCGTGCGCGGGCCGAAGCTGCACTGGCCGACAGTGAAAAACGCTTAAGCGCGTTCGTGACGGCAAGCTCCGACGTGGTCTATCGCATGAACCCCGACTGGACAGAACTCCTCAAGCTCGATGGAAGAGGAATCCTCCTGGACGCAGCCACCCCGAACGAGGCTTGGCTCGGCAACTATGTTCACCCCGATGACCACAAGCAGGTCATGGCCGCAATCCAGGAAGCCATTCTCACGAAGAGCATGTTCGAACTGGAACACCGCGTGCGAATGGCAGACGGGACAATCGGTTGGGTGCATTCGCGTGCGCTGCCGTTTCTCCGCGATGATGGCGAGATTATCGAATGGTTCGGGACTGCAAGCGATGTGACAGCCCGCAGGCAGGCCGAAGAGGCCATCGAAAGCCTCGCGATGCAGCTCGCGCATGAACGAACCCGCCTCGCAACCCTGATTGAGAATTTGCCTGTAGGCGTTGCTTTCATTGAACCGCAAGGGACGACAGTGCTGGCGAATCCCGCCTTTCGCCGCTACCGGCCGGATGGCATCATTCCCTCGATGTTGCCCGATGAAGGAGAAGAATGGATCGCCCATGATGACCAGGGCGGCCGAGTGCCAAGAAGCCAATATCCCGCGGCGCGCGCTCTGCGCGGCGAGTTGGTCATGGGTATCGAGTTCCTGCATCGGTCACGCGACGGCCAAGAGAGTTGGACGCGCCTGAGCGGCATTCCTCTGCGCGATCCCAATGGGCAAGTGGCCGGCGCCTTAGCGGTGATCGTGGACATTGACGATATCAAGCGCAGCGAAGAGCACCAGCGTCTCCTGATTAACGAGCTGAATCATCGGGTGAAGAACACTCTGGCGACCGTGCAATCCATTGCAGGGCAAACGCTGCGCAATGCGCCGACAATGGAGGAAGCCAAGGCGGCGCTGGAAGGACGGCTGCTGGCGCTCTCCCGCGCGCACGATGTCCTTACCCAGGAGAACTGGGAGGGCGCGGAGTTGCACGAGATCGCAGCGCAGGCGGTCGAACCTTACAGCAGTTGTGGCGAGTATCGCTTGCATTTGAATGGCCCCAAGGTCCGACTGCTTCCTCACACGGCACTGGCGCTGGCCATGATGCTCCAAGAGCTTGCGACGAATGCGGTGAAGTATGGCGCTCTGTCCAATGCGACGGGTGAGGTCAAGATCACCTGGCGGGTTGATGACGGGGATCCGCCGCACCTTTACCTGCTTTGGGAGGAAAGTGGAGGGCCGCTTGTCCAAGCGCCGGCCCGACGGGGATTCGGAACCCGCTTGATCGAGCGCAGTCTTGCTCAAGACCTCGATGGTGCTGTTCGGATGGAGTTTGCCTCGACCGGCGTCATCTGCATTGTGGATGCCCCCCTCACGTAGCGAGTGCGCATACCTTGATGGGCGAGCAAGCCAGGACTGATCTGCTCCCGCGATAGGGCATTGATCAGTTTAGAGAGAGCCGACAAGGCCTTTCCAATGAGGCGAACGCATTGCGCGCCCTAACAGGGAGGGCGCGCAATAATGATGGGCTCTAATCCCAGGCAAGTGCTCCGCCGCTCTGATAATCGATGACACGGGTCTCGAAGAAGTTCTTTTCCTTCTTCAGGTCCATTGCCTCCGACATCCAAGGGAACGGGTTCTCGGCCTCAGGAAACACGGGTTGAAGTCCGAGTTGGCCGCAGCGGCGATTGGCGATGAAGTGCATGTACTGCTCGCAGGACGCAGCATTCAGCCCAAGGAAGCCATTGGGCATCGTATCCCGTCCGTAAGCCGCCTCCAGCTCCGCGCCTTCACGCAGCATGGCTCTGATCTCGTCCTGAAACGCCGTCGTCCAGAGGTGCGGGTTCTCGGCTTTGATCTGGTTGATCACGTCGATGCCGAAGTTCAGATGGATGCTCTCGTCGCGCAGGATGTATTGATACTGCTCGGCAATACCCACCATCTTATTGCGCCGTCCAAGCGACAGGATCTGCGCAAAGCCAGTGTAGAACCACATGCCCTCGAAGATGACGTAAAACGCCACAAGATCGCGCAGGAAGGCTTGGTCGGCTTCGGGGGTGCCCGTCGTAAATTCGGGATTCTCGATCCCTTGCGTGTGCTTGAGCGCCCAGGCTGCCTTGTCGGTGATCGACGGGACCTCACGGTACATGTTGAACAGTTCGCCCTCGTCCAAACCGAGGCTTTCCACGATGTACTGGAAGGTGTGCGTATGCACCGCCTCCTCGAAGGCCTGCCGCAGCAGGTATTGGCGGCATTCGGGATTGGTGAGGTGGCGGTAGATCGCCAATACGATGTTGTTCGCCACCAAGCTCTCGGAAGCCGCGAAGAAGCCGAGGTTGCGCTTGACCATGCGCCGCTCATCCTCGGTGAGCCCATCCCTCGATTTCCAGAGTGCGATGTCGGCCTGCATGGAAACTTCGGTCGGCATCCAGTGATTGTTGCAGGCGGCGAGGTACTTTTCCCAGGCCCACTTGTATTTGAGCGGCAGAAGCTGGTTCACGTCGGCGCGGCAGTTGATCATTCGCTTGTCGTCGACGCTGATACGGCCGCCTGAGCGGTCGATGGAGCCGAGACCGGCAGCCTCAGAAGACGGAGCCGGAGCGGCGATCAGGTTTGGCTTTGCATCGGAAACACGGCGAGGTTCGGACCAATCGAGCATGTTGGAATCCTTGAATGACTTCAATGATAGGTGTGGGAGGCCACGCCAGATAGGGTGGCCTGTCAGATGCGGGCGGAGACTACTGGCAAGCCTCGCATTCAGGGTCGTCGATGGAGCACGACTTGCCGTTGGGAGCGACGCCGGCGGGCATGGCAACGGGCGTCACCTGCACGGCGTTGAGCTTGCCGTCCGTGCCCTTCAGCGTGGACTTCTCCACATGCGTCGCCGAGGTGGCGCGCAGGTAATAAGTCGTTTTCAGTCCTCGCTCCCAAGCCTGCCGATACATCGAGTCGAGCTTCCGGCCGTTCGGGTTGACGATGTAGAGATTGAGCGACTGGGCTTGATCGATCCACTTCTGGCGCCTCGCTGCAGCCTCGATCAGCCATGAGGCGTCGATCTCGAAGGCTGTGGCATAGAGCGCCTTGAGGTCGTCCGGCACCCGGTCGATGGAAGCGAGGCTTCCGTCGAAGTACTTCAGGTCCGAGATCATCACTTCATCCCACAGGCCACGCTCCTTGAGCGCATGGACGAGGGAGGCGTTCACGACGGTGAAGTCTCCGGACATGTTGGCTTTGACGAACAGATTTCGGAAAGCCGGCTCGATGGATTGCGATACGCCACAGATGTTCGAGATTGTGGCGGTTGGGGCGATGGCCATGCAGTTGGAGTTACGCATACCGGTCGTCTTTACCCGCTGCCGGAGGGATTCCCAGTCGAGGGTCGAGGAGGCCTCGAGCTTAACGCCACGCGCATCGGCAAGAAGCTGAACGGAGTCGATAGGCAATATGCCCTTCGACCACAGCGAGCCCTCGAAGCTCGGATAGCGCCCACGCTCTGCCGCCATGTCAACAGAGGCCGAGATAGCATGATAGGAGAGGGCTTCCATGCTTTCGTCGGCAAACTGCACGGCACCGCCCGAGGCATAGGGGAGCCGCAGGGTCTGAAGCGCGTCCTGGAAGCCCATGAGTCCCAATCCCACCGGGCGGTGGCGCAGGTTCGAACGGCGGGCTTCTGGGATGGTGTAGAAGTTGATGTCGATCACGTTGTCGAGCATGCGCATGGCAACACGCACCGTGCGCTCGAGCTTGGCATGGTCAATGCCTTGCGCCGTCACATGACGCGCAAGATTGACCGAGCCGAGATTGCAGACCGCCACCTCATCGCGGGAGGTGTTCAGAGTGATCTCCGTGCACAGGTTCGAGGAATGCACGACGCCTACATGGCTCTGTGGCGAGCGGATATTGCATGGATCCTTGAAGGTGATCCAGGGATGTCCGGTCTCGAACAGCATGGTCAGCATGCGCCGCCAGAGATCCACCGCACGAACCTGCTTGAACACCTTCATGCCGCCGGAAGCAGCCGCGGCCTCATAAGTCTCATAGGCGGTCTTGAAGGCAGGTCCGTAGAGATCGTGAAGGTCCGGGGTCTCGTCCGGCGAGAACAGGGTCCAGATACCATCCTCGGCCACACGCTGCATGAACAGGTCCGGTACCCAATTGGCAGTGTTCATGTCGTGGGTGCGGCGGCGGTCGTCTCCTGTGTTCTTGCGAAGATCCAGGAACTCCTCGATGTCGATATGCCATGTTTCGAGATAGGCACAGACCGCGCCCTTGCGCTTGCCACCCTGGTTGACTGCGATTGCAGTGTCGTTGGCGACCTTCAGAAAGGGTACGACACCCTGGCTCTCGCCGTTGGTGCCCTTGATGTGCGCGCCGAGACCACGGACAGGTGTCCAGTCGTTCCCTAGTCCGCCGGAATACTTGGCCAGCAGCGCGTTGTCCTTCACCGACTTGAAGATGCCCTCGAGATCGTCGGGCACCGTGGTGAGGAAGCACGATGAGAGCTGCGGGCGGGTCGTACCTGCATTGAACAGGGTCGGCGTCGAGGCCATGAAATCGAAGGACGATAGCAGATCGTAGAACTCGATCGCTTTGGCCTCACGGTCGATTTCCCGCAGGGCCAATCCCATGGCGACGCGCATGAAGAAGGCCTGGGGCAGCTCGAACCGGACGCCATCGACGTGAAGGAAATAGCGATCGTAAAGCGTCTGGAGGCCGAGATATTGGAACTCCAGATCGCGCTCGGGCTTCAGAGCTGAGGCCAGACGACCGAGATCGAAGCGAGCGAGTTCGGGATCGAGCTGCTCTACATCGATGCCCTTCCGGACATAGGCAGGGAAGTAATCGGCATAGCGGCTTGTCATCTCTGCTTGGGTGGCCTGCTGCGCCCCACCATGGACGGCCGAGAGCGCTTCGCGGCGCAGGCTGTCGAGGAGCAGGCGGGCGCTGGCAAAGGCGTAGTTCGGTTCGCGCTCGATCAGGGTACGGGCAGCAAGTACGGGAGCTTGGGCTAATTCGTCTTCGGTTATGCCGTCATAGAGATTACGCATCGTTTCGGCGAGGATTGCTTCCGCCGACACATCGGTAAGTCCTTCGCAGGCTTCGCTTACGATGGCGGTGAGGCGAGCCATGTCGAGAGGGATGCGCGTGCCGTCCTCAAGACGCATCTGGAGGCTGGGTGTTGCCGGGATGATCTCGGGTGTGACCTTGGCGCGTTCCGCGGCGCGCTCTTCCCTGTAGAGTACGTAGGCTCGGGCGACCTTCTGGTGGCCGGCGCGCATGAGAGCAAGCTCGACCTGGTCCTGCACATCCTCAATGTGGAAGGTGCGACCAATCTCAGCCCGGCGAGTGAGAGCAGAGACGATCTCGCCGGTCAAATCCTCTACGATGTCATGCACGCGTCGGGATGCTGCGGCTGTTGATCCCTCAACGCCGAGAAAGGCTTTGGTGAGCGCGACGGCGATCTTGGTCGGATCGAAGGGTGTGACTGCACCATTGCGGCGGATGATCTGATATCCTAGCTCCGATCCGCCTGAGCGGATATTTGCGGTAGGGGCAGGGAACTCCGGCTGAGCAGCGTGATCAGTTTGAAGGGAAGAAGACATTCGGCAACCCCAAAATGTTGGGGGCATGGGCCGAGGAACGCAAAACGCGACCGCAAAAGACGCACGGTTCGCCAAGCGATCCAACGGGGCACCCCGCCCGAGGACATGATCGACAGTTCCGGGCAGGTCTCCTGGCTTGCGGGTCGTTGCCTCCTGCCGGCCTTCCCGGTGATTGCTCACCAGTGACACTGAATGGCAGGACGCTCGCCGCTCACAGTTGCGGGGGCAGCCCCGGATTCGCCTTTCGGCTCACCGGATTCCCTATTAGCCTCGGCTCATCACCGAGGACCCATGAACTACTAGATATGGTGTGGCAGATGGGTGTGGTCGTCAATATGCAGTTATATTTATCGACCGATATCCCCAGCTAATCATCGTCAGCCTGTTACGTGCCTGACAATGAACGGAAGGTCTTGGCTGTGGACGGTGCTGGACGATACGCGAACAGCAGGCTTCCAGCTGTAGGTGTGCTGCAAAAGCGCTGATACGCAGGCCCGTCTCCTCCTATTCGTAACGGAGCGCCTCAATGGGATCCAGCAGTGCGGCTTTGTGGGCAGGATAGAATCCGAAGAACACCCCAATGGCTCCGGAAAAGACAAACCCAAGTGCAATCGACGCTGGGCTCACCCAAATTGGCCACTCCGCCAACTTGCCAACTCCAACTGCCACAAATGTGCCTACGATTACTCCGAGCAGACCGCCCAACAAGCACAGCATTGTGGCTTCGACCAGAAACTGGTTCCGGATATCTCGTCGGCGTGCCCCAAGCGCTTGGCGGAGGCCAATCTCGCGTGTGCGTTCAGTGACCGAGACCAGCATGATGTTCATGATGCTGATCCCTCCGACCACCAGAGAAACCGATGCAATCGCAGCCAGCAGGAAGGTGAAGGACCGGGTAGCCGCGGCACGGGCTTCCATGGTCTCCGAAGGTTTGCGGATCTGGAAATCGTCCGGCGCATCCGAAGCCAGTCTGTGCCGCTGTCGCAGCAAGCGTCGGATCTGCTCCTGCGCCGAGACGATTGCATCATCCGAAACAACCTTCACCATAAGGAAGTCTACAGCGCTCCGACTTACCTTATTGCTTCCGAGCACGCGGAGCTTGGCGGTCGACAAGGGGATCAGCACGACATCGTCCTGATCGCGACCGCTGCCGGCGTTCTGCCCCTTTCGGCTCAGGACGCCCACGATGGTGAATGGCACATTGGCAATCCGAACCAATTGCCCCAGCGGATCTTCACCCTCAAACAGATTGTCAACGACGGTCGCTCCGACCAAAACCACCTTGGCGGCGGTCTCGACCTCATCAAGAGTAAAGCCGCGTCCGGCCTCGACCCGCCAGTCGCGCGCGACTAGGTAGGCCGGGGTGATGCCGCCGGCGAGGGTGGACCAGTTGGCATTGGCGTGCACGATTTGCGTGGCCCTTGATATCGTTGGTGCTGCAACAATGACTTCAGGCACTTCACTTGCTATCGCAGCCGCGTCCTCCTCGCTCAAGTTTTGGCGCGAGCCCGTGCCGAGGCGTACGCCGCCTTGATTGGCAGAGCCGGGCTGGATCATCAGAAGGTTGGCGCCAAGGGAGCGGATCTGCTCGTCGATCTGGCCCTGAGCTCCACTTCCCACAGCCACCATGGCAATGAGGGCAGCTACACCGATGATCATCCCGAGCATAGTCAATGTGCTGCGCAAGAGATTAGCCTTCACCGCACGCCAGGCGATGCGTATTGTTTCTGCCATATTCATGGTGCGGTCTTTTCTGGGCAGGCCAGCCCTTGTGAGGCTGCATCGTCGGAACCAACGTCCCGTACAACTGCTTCATCACTGATTGCACATCCGTCTTGCATGCGCACAATGCGCTTCGCATAGCGGGCAATCGCTGGGTCGTGTGTGACGAGGACGATGGTCCGACCTGTTCGGTTCAAATCTTGGAGTAGTGCCATGACCTCGCGTCCTGTTGCCGTGTCGAGGGCGCCAGTGGGCTCATCGGCGAGGATCAGGCCGGGGCCGGCCGCAAGCACCCGTGCGATAGCAACGCGCTGTTGCTCTCCGCCTGAGAGTTGTCCAGGCCAATGGTGCTGCCGGTGACCGAGGCTAACCTTTTCGAGTGCGGTCACCGCCCGTAACCGCCGTTCTTTCCTGGGGACGCCGGCATACGTCATTGCCAATTCCACGTTTTCAATGGCAGTGCTGCGCCCGAGCAGATTGAATGCTTGGAAGATGAAGCCGATCTTTTGTGCACGGGTCCGCGCACGTTCGTCTGCGCCTAGGTCTGTGACGTCACGGCCACCAAGACGATAGCTACCGGCGGTGGGGTGATCCAAGAGGCCGAGCAGGTGCATCAGAGTCGATTTGCCTGATCCAGATGGCCCCATGATGGCGATGAATTCTCCCGACTCGATCGTAAGGCTGACACCGCATAATGCCGTCACCGTCGCGTCGCCAAGTCTATGCTCCTTACGAAGCTCGGTAGCTTGGATCAGTGGCGGGACCATAGGGCGCCTCCCAGGCGGCCAAGGAGCGAATTGTCAGCGGGAGACCTCGCAACGCCGACGATTACTTGCTGCTCCAGGTGCAGCGGACCGTCGACGATTTCTGTGGCACTGGCATTGCTCCTTCCGATCCGGATGGGAACCTTGGTCGGACGGCCTCCCTCAAGCACCCAGACCGCGTTGACGCTGCCCTCGGCCGCTTGAGCAGTGCCCGGCACAGCCTCTTCTGAAGGACGGAACCGAAGAGCCGCGTTCGGGATCCGCAAAACATCCTTGGCTTGGTCAATGGTGATCTGCGCCAAGGCCGTCATGCCCGGCAGCAGTAACAGGTCGTGGTTTGAGGCCGAGAGGACCACAGTGTAAGTGACGACGTTCTGAGCCAGGCTCGGAGCCTTGCGGATCTGCGCGACTTCGGCAGCGAAAACCCGACCGGGGCTGGCGTCGACGGTGAAGGCGGCGGTCTGTCCAGGTTGGACACGGCTGATATCAGCTTCATCAACCCTGGCATGAACCTCCATCTGCCGCAGGTCCTGGGCGATGACGAACAGAGTGGGAGCAGACAGGCTGGCTGCAACGATCTGGCCCCGGTCGACATCTTTGCCAATGACCTCCCCGTCACAGGGCGCGCGGATTACCGTGTTCGCCAAGTCATCCTCCGCTTGGTCGAGCACAGCAGCCTGCTGTTTGAGCAAGGCCTCCGCGAAGGCGAGTTGCGAGACCGCGGACCTGTGGTCTGCTCCGGCAGCCAGCAAAGCGGATTCAGCGCCGGCGCGCTCAGCCTCGGCCGCTTGCTGTGCGGCTTCGGCTGACTGAAGAATGGCAAGAGAATTGTCGCCTGCAGCCTGCGACATCGTCGAGCGCTCGACGAGGGCCTGCTTGCGTGCGAAGTCACGTCGGGCGTTATCAGCCCGAGCCTTGGCTCCTTGAAGATTGGCATGGGCCATCTGCAGGGCCGAGCGTGCGCGGAGGAGGCCCGCCGCCATGCGGTCGATGCTGGCTTTCGCCATAACAATGCGCGCGCGCGCACTTTCAAGACCGGCACGAGCTTGCCGCACTCGTGCCTCAAAGGCCGTCGTGTCGAGGCGAGCCATGGGCTGGCCCTTGGCAACCCGGTCATTGAAGTCGACCATGACCTCGGCAACTTGCCCGGAGAGCTGGGAGCTCACCTTGACGGTCCCTACGGCGTTGAGGGTTCCTGTCGCCGAGAGGGTGGTGCGAATGTCGCCCCGGTCGACTGGGGCTGTGATGTATCGAGGGGCAGGGGCGGAACGCTGGAGGGCGCTAGGGACAAAACCTGGCGGCAGCAGGAGGATGGTAGAAGTGAGCATCGTGCCCAGAGCCAAAATCCGATAGCGACGTTTCATGGTTGTGCCCCGCATCTTCCAGTGCTGCGGATTGCGCCTGCCTATGAGGGGCCGCCATAAATCTCCGCGACTCATGAGTGGCATGTGCAATCCGCGAACCGCCATAGCGTTAAGGCGCGATGTTTTGATCCAGCAAATCGCACTCAATGGGTACGCCGGTCCCACCCATGATTGTTCCTGTCACTGGATCGACAAGCGGGGTGAAGAACTCGCCGTTGTTGACGGCATGCTGTCCATTGCCACCATCCCCTGGAGCTGTGTTATGGGGCTGGCCAGCGGACACATTACCCACTCCCGTGCGTCCGGCGTTACCGATAGTAGGATCATTCTTGCGATCGACCTGGTGGTTGCCGAAAAAGTTGCTGGAGACGTTGAACCCGCCATTCTTATCTGCGGCCGTTTGAGACCGCGAATGCATGCCCATCCCGCCGCCACTCATCGTCGTGGAGTCATAGTTAGGGCTGTCATACTGAGCCAGCCCGGAGGCGATTTTGCCCCAGCACTGGTTGTTCTGTCCCGTTGTGCCGGGATCCTGTGTCTTGCCAGCCGCCATGGCTCCTGTTGCAGCCAATAGAAGGGTTGCTGCGCACAGGCCAGTGCGCAGGAGATTACGTTTCCTGGTCATGGAAATGTCTCCGCTCGTTAGTGCAGATTTTGCAAGAGCTTGAATTGCCACTGTTAACTGAGGACGTTAACAAGTCTGTTGGTGCATGCCATTTAATACATATGGCATGTCATCGTTGGGCGACTACTGATATACGCACCAACTACTGCGTTCGAGAGGGTGGGGAAAAAATGATACCTTCCGATACGCACGGTTAATTAGGTGCCTACTTTGTTGGCAGGTCAATAGCAGCGACAAGAACCTTTAGGAGTACTAAAATCCGTGTTTGTCTTGCGGTCGCTGCAAATGGGATTACCACGTCGTGTATATATGGTGCGGGCAGGCTCTGCTGCTCCTGAGGCCGGTATCGAGTTACTCTTCCCTTTTTAAATTCCATGGTCGCCGATGGTCGAGCGACTTCGCTGCTGAATAGCAGCAGCCTTATCTTGATGCCGCATTTCGTTCTGGCAACGCCTCATCTCGATTGCGCCTATGAGGGACTGACCAAAGCGCCAGTCAGTAGTTCAAGTACGTAGGTCGGATCCGACCTGATGCGGATGTTCAGCGTCCGGAAAAAGATTATTGAATTTCGCGGTGACTATTGCAGTCTCGTCTACGAAATAATGGAGACTATTTCCTCTAGGATCACACCATCCGGATCTGCCAGCTCTTCAAGAATACTGAAATGGTTGTGCTGAGGCAGACGGAGCAGTCTGGAGGGCAGCATTCCCGCATCCCAGGCGATATGGAAATCTTCGGACTGCCGACAGAGTTCCGGGAGCTCCTCCCGACCGTAAGAGATGATAAAAGGCGGAGATGAAGTGGGAATGTGATATTGCGGGCTGTATCGAGCTACGTCGTCGGGCTTAAGGTGCAACTGCTCATTGAGGTAGCTCAAGCTGATCGGCTCTAGATCGAAGATCCCGCTGATCGAGGTTCCGCCACTCACCCCGCTCTCGTTGAGAGTCATCGCAACAAGATGGCCTCCGGCCGAATGGCCGGACATGTGAAGCAAAGCGTGATCAGGGATGATCTGGCTGAGGTGGCTGTTTAGACGAGATATAGCCTGCTTGATCTCCTGAACGATGCCGCCGATAGTTTGGTGTGGCGCTAAAGTGTATTCGATGTTTGCAAAGTTGAGTCCTCTTTCGAGAGCCCCCTTCGCGAGAAAACGGTACGTCTCCTTCTCTTGGCTCCTCCAATAACCGCCATGGATGAAAGCGAGCGTTGCTCTGCCCTGAAAGCCTGAATTTCGGGATGCTTCGAAGATATCGATGCGGTTCCGCTCCCCATCGCCATAATGTATTTCCGTGAGGCGCGCAGCTGATGCGATGTCTTTGCCGCGGGCGATCCAGTCGGTCATCATTCCCTGCAGTACGGGCAGCCCGACCGCACGGGGGTTGTCGTAGGCTGCATCCAGCGCGATCTTGTCCATTCCACGATAGAGCATGTACCCACCATCTTTTGCCGAGCAGTCGATCATTGGCTGCTCACGCATGATCTTCGAGTTTGATCTCTTGAGCATACAAGCTCCATGTCAGGGCAGGGGACTGCATCAGACGTGGAGATAACGCTCCTTGATGCCGGGGTCGGCAACAAGTTCCGCACTTGTACCCGTCCAGACCGAGCGGCCCTTTTCGATGATGACGTGGCGATCGGCAAAGCTGGAGAGCACGTCCACATTCTTGTCGATCACCAGAATGGACTGGCGCTCGTCACGAAGTCGCTTGAGGCACGACCAGATTTCCGCGCGGATCAGGGGCGCAAGACCTTCAGTCGCTTCGTCGAGAATGAGGAGCTTTGGGTTGGTCATGAGAGCGCGTCCGATGGCCAGCATCTGTTGCTCCCCGCCGGAAAGCTGGGTGCCCAAATTGCTACGACGCTCCCTCAATCGTGGAAAAAGCTCGTACACTGCATCCAGGGTCCAGCGGCGCTTGCCGGTCCGTGAGGCCGCGGTCGCGACGAGGTTCTCCTCGACAGTCAGGGTCGGGAAGATCTGCCGACCTTCCGGCACGAGGCCAATCCCGGTCTGCGCAATCTTGAAAGGGGCGAGCCGCGTCACGGGGGTTCCATCGAAGCGGATCTCACCGCTGTGCGGGCGCAGCAAGCCCATGATGGACTTGATGGTTGTGGTCTTGCCCATGCCGTTGCGGCCCAGCAGCGTCACCACTTCGCCAGCAGCGATGTCAAGCGAAACATCGAAGAGGACTTGAGCTGCACCGTAGGATGTCTGCAGGTTTCGGACGGACAGCATCAGGCAATCTCCTCCTCGCCTAGATAGGCGGCCCGCACCTCCTCGTTCGCTCTGATGCCTTCCGGCGTATCAGTGGCGATCACTCGCCCATAAACGAGAACACTGACACGGTCAGCGAGAGAAAAGACCGCGTCCATATCATGCTCGATCAGCATGATGGTGATGCGGTTCTTGAGCTGCTTCAGGGTTTCGATCACACGCAGAGATTCCTCGTGGCCAGTGCCTGCCAGCGGTTCGTCGAGGAGGAGCAGTTTCGGTTGCGTTGCAAGCCCGACAGCAAGCTCGAGCTGCCGCTTCTCGCCATGAGAGAGAAGGCCAGCCATGACTCGCGCTCGCGGTCCAAGTCCGACCACGTTCAGGTATTCCATGGCAGCTTCGTTCAGCGAGCTTTCCTGGGCCACTTTGCCGAAGAAGCGAAAGCTCGACCCTGAGCGCGCCTGGACTGCGAGAGCCACGTTTTCAAGAGCGGAGAATGCGGGGAGGATCGATGTTATTTGAAACGAGCGTGCAAGGCCGCGCCGGACCCGCTGATGCATGGGCAGATGAGTAACGTCCTCGCCATCGAACAGGATCTGCCCGGAATCCGGGCTCAGAATGCCCGAGATTTGGTGAATGAGTGTCGTCTTGCCGGCGCCGTTTGGACCGATGATGGCGTGCAGTTCGCCAGGGCGAACGGAAAGGTTCACATTATCGGTGACGCGAATGGCGCCATAAGCCTTTTGCAGGCTGCGCAGCTCCAGGAGAGAACTAGCCATGGGAACCTCGCCGCAGAACACCCATGATACCGCCGCGGGCGAACAGCACGATCAGGATGAGGATGGGGCCGAAGACCATCTGCCAGTTCTCGGTGAGACGCGAGCGAAGGTCATCGTTCAGGAAGAAGGTTGCGGCGTGAACGATTTCCGGCAGAAACTCCTCCAGCAAAATAAAGGCCGCTGCGCCGATGATGGCTCCATGAAGCGAGCCAAGGCCGCCAAGCACAACCATGAAGATCAACTCACCGGAACGCTGCCATGTCATGAAGGCAGGACTGACGAACTCCGCCTGATTAGCCAACAGGCACCCAGCCAGCCCTGCCATCATGCCGCTGATCACGTAGGTTGCGAGTTGGAAGTGGAAGGGCTGGAAGCCAATGGCTTCCATGCGAATGGCGTTTTCCTTGGTCCCGCGCAGGACGCGCCCGAAGCGGGATCCCACGATCGACCTCGACACCATGTATGCGCCGAGCAGACAGGCCAGGGTCGCCCCATAAAGTGCAAAGTCGTTGTCGAGGAATCCTGAGCCGGCCACAAGGCTGCGCGACGGAAGCGTCAGTCCGTCATCGCCGCCATAGGCCGCCAGCGAAGAGGCAAGAAAATAGAGCATCTGCGCGAAGGCGAGGGTGATCATGATGAAGTACACCCCCTTCGTTCTCAGTGAGACCGCCCCCGTCAGGGCTGCGAACAGGGCCGATGCAGCAAGGGCAACAGGAACTTGAATGATCGCATCTTCCACACCGTGGCTTGCTAGGATGCCCACCGCATAGGCCCCGATGCCGAAGAAGGCGGCGTGACCGAAACTCACCATTGCCCCGTAGCCAAGAATGAGATCGAGCGACATCGCCGCAAGGCCGAAGATCATCACGCGAGTGAGAAGGGACAGCACATACCCTTCCGCACCGGATGACGATGCCAGGAATGGCGCCACGGCAAAGGCTGCGAATACAGCGATGGGAAGGAAGTCCAGGCGCGTAGCCGCAGATGGCATAGGAGCAGACTGTAACTGGGTCATTTGTGTCATCGCTGCGCTCCTATCGTTTCGCCGGAAACAGACCGGAGGGGCGGAAGAACAGCACAGCAGCCATGAAGATATAGATCAGCATTGGCGCGAGTGCCCGCCCGGTCTGACTGGCAGCCGAAGGATCGAGAACTAGGCGCAGGAGGTTAGGGGCGAACGAGCGCCCGAGCGTATCGACGAGGCCGATCAGGAGCGCTGCCAGGAAAGCTCCGCGGATTGATCCTATGCCGCCGATCACGATCACCACGAAGGCGAGGATCAGGATGTTGTCGCCCATGCCGGGCTGCACGGAGAGGATCGGTGCAACCATTGCCCCGGCAAAGCCTGCAAGCATGGCCCCAAAGCCGAAGACGATCATGAAAAGACGACGGATGTTAACACCGAGCGCCGACACCATCGGCGCATTCGTGGCGCCCGCACGCACCAACATTCCGACGCGCGTATGACTGACGAGTACATAGAGGAGAGCTGCGACGAGAAGGCCTGCCCCGATGATGGCAAGACGATAGACCGGATAGAGAAGACCATCCATGATCTCCACCGATCCTGACAATATCTCAGGCATCGGCACGCTCAACGGCGCCGCGCCCCACACGAATTTGACGGCCTGGTTCAGGAACAGGATGACGCCGAAGGTCGCGAGAACCTGATCGAGATGGTCCCGGTCGTAGAGATGCCGGAAGATGAGGGCCTCAAGGAGAAGGCCGAAGGCGAGGGCGGAGGGGAGCGCCAGAAGAAGTCCCCAGCCGAAGCTGCCCGTCCAAGCGCTGAACGCGGCAACCAGATAGGCTCCGACCATGTATTGCACGCCATGAGCCAAGTTGATGAAATCCATCACGCCAAAGACGAGAGTCAACCCGGCCGCGATAAGGAAGAGGATGAGCCCAAACTGAAGGCCGTTCAGAACTTGAATGAAAAAGAATGTCGCAGTCATAGGCTCATCGCTGGCTGCAGGCCTGGATCGGCTGAGCGCCTGGATGGGCACTCGCGGAATAGGAGCACGATCGTGACACGAAAGAGGAAGGGCCAGTCTGCTTGAGGCTATACCTTGAGCAGACTGGCCCATTCATTGCGCCTTAGTTCGTGATTGCACATTCCTTGGCATAGGCGTCCGGATAGTCGTCGAACACCTTTTCCACGACTTCCGTCTCAAGCTTTCCGTCCGGCCGCTTGGCGGCCTTCACGAGATAGAAGTCCTGGATGGGGAAGCCGTTAGCGCCGAACTTGAAGTCACCGCGCAGGGAGTTGAAATCCGCCTTCTTGATGGCGGCGCGCAGGGCATCCTTGTCCTCTGTCTTGCCACCAGTCGCCTTAAGGGCGCTGTCGATCAGGAGGGCGGCATCATAAGCGTGCATGGCATATGAGGCCGGCACCGCATTGTAAGCTGCCTCATAGGCTGCGACGAATTTCTTGTTTTGCGGGTTGTCCATGTTCGGAGCCCAGTTCGAGCCGCTGAGCATGCCGATGGCAGCGTCCTGTTGGGCGGGCAGGTTCGTCTCGTCGACCGTGAAGGCAGACAGGAACGGAATGCGGTCGGCAAGGCCCGCACCGCGATATTGCTTGACGAGGTTCACGCCCATACCGCCCGGCATGAAGGTGAAAATCGCATCAGGCTGCATGGAGGCAATCTTCGCGAGCTCCGACTGGAAATCCAGGGTGTTGAGAGGAACGTAGGATTCCTCGACGATTTCACCCTTATAGTGGCGCTTGAAGCCGGCGAGCGCGTCCTTGCCAGCTTGGTAGTTGGGAGCGAGCAGATAGACTTTCTTGTAGCCGCGGTCCTGGGCCACCTTGCCGAGAACCTCATGGTTCTGGTCGTTCTGGTAGGAGGTGGCGAAGAAATAGGGGCTGCAGCTTTTGCCGGCGAGGTTCGAAGGGCCAGCATTCACGCTGATATAGAATGTCTTGGAGTCGACGATCGGCTTGTGGGCTGCAACTGCCACGTTCGAGAAGATTGGGCCAACGACGAAGTCCACCTTGTCGCGCTCCAGAAGGCCCTTGACCTTCGTGACCGCTACGTCCGGCTTCAGTTCGTCATCGACGACAACCACTTCGACGTCCCGTCCACCCAGTTTACCACCGAGGTCCTTCACGGCGAGTTGAAAACCGTCGCGCGCGTGCTGGCCGAGGACAGCCGAAGGTCCGGAGAGGGTTAGAAGCAAGCCAATTTTCAGCTTCTCCTGCGCCATGGCGGGGGCCGCGGCCAGCGTCACGGCCGCGGCAAGGCCAAAGGCTTTGATCGTCACGTTCATCATAGTCTCCCGAGTCACTGTTCCCTGCGCACGTTTGCCGTGCTGCGTGATTGTTCCCGGCGGGACGTGAGACGCCTCGACGGAAGGTGGGCGCTATACTGCCGCAAAACGATCCAGCCGAATACTCCGTTTTCGACAGTTCCCAAATGTTAGATTTGATCCACGGGATTGCCAAGAAATATTTTAGGCTTTAAATAAATTCGAGGTGAGTCCAGGCGTATTGCTCTGCAGATGAGCGATCGACAGGAGAGGCTTGATCGATGAATCCCGGCTGAAGCACTGGTGATCGTGAAGCTACGCATTGGACCGAAACAGGCCGATCTTAGCCCTATCGATCTTCTCAGCGCATCGTCGGTCAAGCGAAAGCAATGGGAAACCAGCGATGGCGTACACGGCACATGTCGATACCTTCACACGGGACAACCTTCCGCCTCAGGATCAATGGCCGGCCTTCCTGTTTGCGCGTCCAGAGCTTCAGTATCCCGATCGGCTGAATTGCGCCGCGGCCTTCCTCGACCGTTGGGTCGATGAGGGCAGGGGCGATGAGCCATGCCTCATCAGTCCTGCCGAGACCCTTACTTATCGCGAACTTCAGGCGCGTGTGAACCGCATCTGCAATGTGCTCGTGCACAGGCTTGGCTTCGTGCCTGGTAATCGCGTTCTGCTCCGCTCCGCCAACAATCCGATGATGGTGGCGGCATATATGGCCGTGCTGAAGGCTGGCGGTGTCGTCGTTGCCACCATGCCGCTGCTGCGCGCCAAGGAAATTGCCTATCCGTTGAACAAGGCCAGGATCACCATTGCTCTTTGTGACCATCGCCTTGCAGAGGATATGGAGCGCGCGAGAGCCATGGCGCCCGATCTGCAACATGTGGTGTACTGGGGTTCGGGCCAGTCAGACAGCCTTGAGACATTGATCGCCGAGGCTTCTCCCGAGTTCAACGCCGTCGAGACGGCCGCGGATGATGTATGTCTTATCGGCTTTACATCCGGTACGACCGGCGAGCCTAAGGGGACCATACATTTCCATCGTGACATGCTGGCCGTCTGCGATGCTTATTCACGCAACGTTTTGAAGCCTCAGGCATCGGATCGGTTCATCGGCTCACCGCCCCTGGCTTTCACTTTCGGTCTCGGCGGGCTTGTTCTTTTCCCATTGAGGGTCGGTGCTTCGACCATTCTGCTGGAAAAGGCAGGTCCAGATGATCTCCTCATGGCTATCATGCAATACGAGGCGACGATCTGCTTCACGGCGCCGACTGCTTATCGCGCCATGCTCACCAAAATCGGAGATCACAAGCTCTCTTCTCTCCGGAAATGCGTTTCTGCAGGAGAGCCGCTGCCCAAGGATACGTTCGAAGCCTGGAGAAATGCGACTGGCATCGAGCTGATGGACGGGATCGGCGCGACGGAGATGCTTCACATCTTCATTGCTGCGGCAGAGGAGGAAATCCGTCCAGGTTCTACGGGCAAACCTGTCCCTGGATACGAGGCAAAGGTCATTGACGATGAGGGGCGCTCCCTGCCTCCTGGCAGCATTGGCCGCTTGGCGGTCCGCGGCCCGACCGGGTGCCGTTATCTCGCAGATGATCGGCAGCGCAAGTATGTTCAGGATGGCTGGAATATTACAGGTGACACCTACCTCATGGATGAGGATGGATACTTCTGGTATCAGGCCCGCTCCGACGACATGATTATCTCAGCGGGCTACAACATCGCGGGGCCGGAGGTCGAGGCGACGCTCCTCACACACCCGGCGGTAGCTGAATGCGGCGTTGTAGGCGCGCCCGATAATGGACGGGGAGCCGTCGTGAAGGCCTACGTAGTTCTGCGCTCCGACTTTGTGCCCAGTGCAGATCTAACGAAAGCGCTGCAGGACCATGTAAAGGCAGAGATCGCGCCATATAAGTATCCGCGCATCATCGAGTATGTTGAGGCCCTTCCGCGCACCCAAACCGGCAAGCTGCAAAGATTCCAGCTTCGCCAGATGGCTGCAGAACAGTCACAGGAAGCCAAGGTCTCCTGAGAGCCGGCGAAGTGGGGGTGTGCACCCCTCTGGGAGTTTCAGGGGTCGGCTCCAGTGACCAAGTCGATCGTGCATCACCCGATCTGAAGGTTGATTTCAAATTATTTTAAGCCTAAAATAATTGGGCTTTGCCTTGGAGGCATTTCGCATGAAAACGGCGATCATCGGCGGGGGGCCTGCGGGCCTCTACTTCGCTATCCTGATGAAGCAGCTTCTGCCGGGGGCGGATATCACCGTCTATGAACGGAACCGCGCCGATGACACCTTCGGCTTCGGCGTCGTTTTCTCCGATGCGACCCTCGACAATTTCGAGAAATACGACCCGCCGAGCTACCAGAGGATTACGCGAGAGTTCGCCTATTGGGACGACATCGCGATCCACTTCAAGGGAACTGAACACCGGATCGGAGGCAATGGATTCTGCGGCTGCTCGCGCCGCACATTGCTGCTTATCCTGCGGGATCGTGCAGAAGAACTCGGTGTTGAGCTGCGCTATCAGGTCGATGTCGATGACGAAAGCCTGTTCTCTGATGCCGATCTCGTCGTCGTAGCTGATGGGATCAACAGCCGGTTCCGGGACCGGTATGCGGATCACTTCCAACCCGAGGTGGATCTCAGGCCTAACAAGTTTGCATGGATGGGATCGACGAGGCCACTCGACGCCTTTACGTTCATCTTCCAGGAGACGGAATGGGGGCCATTCATTGCCCATGCCTACCAATATGAGGCAAACCGTTCTACCTGGGTCTTCGAGACAGACCCCGAGACCTTCGACCGTGCAGGGCTCGGTCAGAAGACGGAAGAGGAATCAGCTGCTCTCATGGAGCAGATCTTTGGCTGGTTCCTGAATGGCCACAAGGTTCTCACCAATCGCTCCCTCTGGCGCAATTTCCCGATGATCCGAAACAAGCGTTGGGTCATGGGCAACAAGGTATTGCTCGGCGATGCCAAGGGATCGGCTCATTTCTCCATTGGTTCGGGCACGAAGCTCGCCATGGAGGATGCCATTGCCCTCTATGAAGCTTTCCGTCGCGATTCCGATGTTACGCGAGCGCTGTCATTTTACGAGACCGGTCGCCGGGAGGAGGTTGAGAAGACGCAGCACGCCGCCGACGTTTCCCTCGTCTGGTTCGAGCATGTCGCGCGCTTCTGGAACTTCGATCCGGTCCAGTTCGCTTTCGGTGTGATGACACGCGCCAAGGCGATCACCTATGACAACCTACGCCTGCGAGCGCCGGATTTCGTCGCTTCAGTCGATCGCACCTTCGCGCAGCAGGTGAGAGACAAGGGTTTCGACGTGTCGGTCGAAAATCCGAATGTGCCGATGTTCCAACCCTTCCGGCTTCGCGAAATGACGCTTGAGAACCGCGTGGTCGTATCGCCGATGGATATGTATTCGGCAGAAAATGGCATTCCTGGGGACTGGCATCTCGTTCACTACGGGTCTCGCGCGACGGGCGGGGCAGGGCTGGTCTTCACCGAAATGACGTGCGTCTCGCCGGAGTCACGCATCACCCTCGGGTGTGCGGGTCTATGGAACGACGAGCAGGAGGCGGCTTGGAAACGCATCGTCGACTTCGTTCATAACAATTCCTCTGCCAAGTTCTGCCTGCAACTCGGGCACGCGGGTCGAAAGGGCGCCACGAAGCTCATGTGGGAAGGGATCGACCGCCCCCTTGAAACCGGCGCTTGGGACATCTGCTCAGCCTCGCCGATTCCATATTTCCCGGACAGCCAAGTGCCCCGGGAGGTGACCCGCGCCGACATGGACGCGATCAAGGCGCAGTTCGTTGGTGCAGCACAGCGGGGAGACCAAGCCGGGTTCGACATGCTCGAGCTCCATTGCGCGCACGGCTACCTGTTGGCGAGCTTCATCTCTCCCCTCACCAACCAGCGGTCGGACGAGTATGGCGGCTCTCTGGAGAACCGGCTGCGTTATCCGCTGGAGGTCTTCGACGCGATGCGGGAAGTTTGGCCGGCGCATAAGCCGATGTCGGTGCGCATTTCCGCTGTCGACTGGGCCGAAGGCGGCATCACGGGGGATGACGCTGTCGAGATCGCTCGCGCCTTTGCAGAGCACGGCGTCGATCTTGTCGATGTCTCGACGGGGCAAACAGTGAGAGAAGCACGCCCGATTTATGGACGGATGTTCCAAACTCCGTTCTCGGATCAGGTGCGCAACGAGGCCCAGGTCGCCACGATGTGTGTCGGCAACATCACAACGGCTGATCAGGTCAACACCATTCTGGCAGCCGGTCGGGCGGACCTCGTGGCGCTGGCGCGGCCTCATCTGGTGGACCCGTTCTTCACCATGAAGGCTGCCGCGTGGTATGGCGCGAAGGACATTTTCTGCCCGCCGCAATATCTCGCAGGAAAGGACCAAATCTTCCGCAACAGCGTTCGCGACCGGCAGGACATGGAGGATCTGAAGATCAAGGCCAAGCCGAAGACCCGAGCCGAATTGAAGATGGAGGCCAGCGGGAAGTCTCTCGCCGCGGAATGATATGGGTACGAACCTTTTTCAAGGCCGCCACGCAGTAGTGACAGGCGGCGGGCGCGGCATAGGGCGCGCCATTTCCACCGCTCTAACGAATGCAGGGGCAAAGGTTACGATCCTGGGCCGGGACAGGGCGGCCCTCGACCGTGCGGTATCAGAGGGCGCTGCCCATGGTGCAGGGGTGGCCGACGTTACCGATCATGACGCCGTACACGCCGCTGTTGAGGCTGCGGTTGCGCAGTTTGGACCTGTAGATTTCCTGATCGCCAATGCCGGATCAGCCGCTTCAGCTCCATTCCTGAAGTCCAGTCCGGAAATGTTCCGGCAAATGCTCGACGTTAACCTGCTCGGCGTGACCAACGTCACGCATGCCGTACTCGGCTCGATGACAGAGCGAGGGTTTGGGCGCATCGTCGCCGTGGCTTCGACTGCCGGCTTGAAGGGTTACCCTTATGTGAGCGCCTATTGCGCCGCAAAGCATGCGGTTGTCGGTTTCGTGCGGGCGCTTGCCCTGGAAACCGCGACGACGGACGTTACCGTCAATGCGGTTTGCCCTGGCTTTACCGACACGGATCTCGTGGCGGAGAGCCTCGAGCGCATCATGGCGAAGACTGGGAGAACTCGCGAGCAGGCACTAAGCGAGCTCGTAAAGCACAATCCTCAGCAAAGATTGATCAGCCCAACGGAAATTGCCGATACCGTCCTGTGGCTGTGCGGTGAGGGTGCTCGCTCCGTGACCGGCCAAGCCATTGCGGTGGCGGGTGGAGAAATCTGATATGAGTAACCTGCAAATTCCGCTCGATGCCGAGACGAAGGCTATCGAGACGCCCGAAGATCACCGTGACGAGCTTCGGCTTTGGCTGCGTCTGCTGACCTGCTCCACGCTGATCGAAGGCGAGGTTCGTCGTCGGCTGCGTGATCAGTTCGATGTGACGCTTCCGCGCTTCGACCTGATGGCGCAACTCGAGAAAACCCCAGACGGAATGACGCTCTCGGATCTCTCGAAGCGAATGATGGTGTCGAACGGCAATCTTACCAGCCTGGTCGACCGGCTCGTCACGTCCGGGCATATCGAACGCCGCGTCTCCGAGATCGACCGCAGGGCTCAGATCATCAACCTGACGCCAGCCGGCAGATCGGAGTTCCGCGTGATGGCTGCCGAGCACGAGGCATGGATTGCCGAGATCTTTGGCGGGCTCACGCAGAGAGAGCAGAAGGATTTGATGCGCCTGCTCGCCAAAACAAAGCTCTCCGCCAGAAACGCCATCATAGGAGTTGCCCAATGATGCAGTTCGCCAACTCAGTCAGATTACCGCTCGCCGAGTACAAGCCCGACCACTTCCTCCTCTCCGTAGAAGGTCCGGTCGCTCTGGTCACGCTGAACCGTCCGGAAAGGAAGAACCCGCTGACCTTCGAGAGTTACCGCGAGCTGGCTGACTTCTTTCACGCCTGTGCCAAGGACGACACCGTAAAAGCCATTGTGGTAACCGGTGCCGGCGGCAACTTTTCCTCCGGCGGGGATGTGCACGAGATTATCGGGCCTCTTGTTGAGATGGACACGAAGGGTCTGACGGCCTTCACGCGGATGACCGGAGAGTTGGTGAAGGCCATGCGCGCTGCTCCGCAGCCCATCATCGCGGCTGTCGAAGGCATCTGCGCGGGCGCGGGGGCCATCATCGCCATGGCCTCGGACATTCGGATCGCGGCGCCCGGTGTGAAGGTGGCTTTCCTGTTCAACAAAGTCGGTCTCGCCGGATGCGATATGGGTGCCTGTGCCATCCTTCCGCGCATCATCGGGCAGGGTCGCGCCTCTGAACTGCTGTATACCGGCCGTTTCATGGGCGCGGAGGAGGGTGAGCGTTGGGGCTTCTTCAGCCGCCTCGTCGACGCCTCTGAACTCATGAGCGAGGCGCAAGCCCTGGCGCGGATGATCGGGACGGGCCCCACATACGCCAACACCATGACGAAGCGAATGCTGGCCATGGAATGGGCGATGTCGGTGGAGGAGGCGATCGAGGCTGAGGCGGTGGCGCAGGCCCTGTGCATGACAACTGAAGATTTCGCCCGCGCCTACAGGGCTTTCGCGGCGAAAGAAAAGCCAGTCTTCCAGGGCGACTGACATGATCGATGCCACGTTTCTAAAATGGCCCTTTTTCGAAGATCGCCACCTCCGGTATGCGGAGTCTCTGGGGGCATGGGTAAAGACCCAAGCTCACAGCCTTGTCGATCATGGCGACGTGGATGGGTCCTGCCGCCGTCTTGTGCGCAAGCTCGGCGAGGATGGGTGGTTGAGAGCCGCCGTGCCGGAGGCCTATGGCGGTCTTTATCCGACCCTCGATGTACGAACGCTCTGCTTGTCCCGCGAAACGCTGGCCTATGAGGAAGGACTAGCGGATTTTGCCTTCGCGATGCAGGGCCTTGGCTCCGGCCCGATCAGCCTTTTCGGTTCCGAGGCGGTGAAGCAGCAATACCTGCCGAGGGTTGTCCGTGGCGAGGCCATCGCGGCTTTTGCGTTATCCGAGCCGGAAGCGGGATCTGACGTCGCTGCCATGAGCACGACTGCCGTTCCCGACGGCCCTGAACATGTCCGGATCGATGGCCGTAAGACATGGATCTCCAACGGTGGGATTGCGGATTATTACATTGTCTTCGCACGGTCCGGCGAGGCTCCGGGTGCGCGAGGGTTGTCTGCCTATGTGGTCGATGCGGAAACTCCCGGCCTTGTCATCGAGGAGCGGATCGACGTTATCGCGCCGCATCCGCTGGCGACATTGCGTTTCGAGGGGTGCAGGGTTCCGCTGACAAAGCGGATCGGTAACCCGGGGGAGGGCTTCAAGGTCGCTATGGCGACCCTGGATGTCTTCCGCTCGACTGTTGGCGCCGCTTCGCTGGGGTTCGCCCGGAGGGCCTTGGATGAAGCTTTGCGCCATGCCTCCTCCCGTCATCTCTTCGGTGCTCCGCTGGCAGAACTCCAGATGACTCAGGCCGCCTTGGCCGACATGGCGACCGACGTAGACACCGCGGCGCTTCTTGTTTATCGCGCCGCGTGGGCAAAGGATCAAGGGGCGCCTCGTGTGACGCGAGAGGCTGCGATGGCCAAGATGCACGCCTCTGAAGCCGCTCAACACGTCATCGACAAGGCGGTCCAGATTTTCGGCGGTCTCGGTGTGACCAAGGGCGTGAAGGTCGAGGAACTCTACCGCGAGATTCGCGCCCTTCGCATCTATGAGGGCGCCACGGAGGTGCAGAAGGTCGTGATCGCACGCGAGCTTCTGAAGATGCTCGATGGATCCGGTGCTGGGAGCGGTAGCCGCTAAGGCTGCGGCAAACCGGCATGCCCTTTCGATTTTTCGTTCCCGGGACCTGTATGCGGCCTTGGAACGCGACCAGGAGAATTGTCGATGACGGTCTCTAAAGACTCCCAAACCATGCCGTTCCTCGATGATGGCGTCGAGGTTCTGCAGCCAAAAAATTGGCCGGTCCCGAAAGGCTATTCGAACGGCATGATGGCAGAGGGAAAGATCCTCGTAACAGGCGGCGTCGTGGGCTGGAACGAGGCGGGTGAGTTCCCCGAAGGCTTCGTTTCCCAGGCGCGTCAAGTGTTCGAGAATATTTGCGCCATCCTGGCGGAAGGTGGCGCCAAGCCACAGCATATCATCCGGTTGACCTGGTATGTCGTCGACATCGATGATTACTTAGCCAATCTTCGTGACATGGGCCGTGCCTACCGGAGCGTCTTTGGAGCTCATTATCCTGCGATGGCTCTAGTCCAAGTCGTGCGGCTCGTGGAAAAGGCCGCATTGCTGGAAATCGAAGCGACAGCTGTGGTGCCATCTGAAAAGTGATTGTGACGGCTTCGGCCGATGGGCCAATCCAAGTATGGCGCATTAAAGCAGGTTGGGTCAGGAGGGAAGCATGGAGGTCTTGCTGGAGAGTGGGGGCGATCGTGTCGCTCTCGTGCGCATCAATCGACCAGAGGCTCGAAATGCGCTGAACAGTGCCATGCGTGGACAACTGGCTCGGATCTTTGCGGATCTTGCCGGCAATGACGAGATACGCTGTGTCGTCTTGACCGGGACTGAAAAGGTTTTTGCGGCAGGTGCCGATATCAAGGCCATGGCAGACGCTCAGCCTGTCGACATGATGCTTCGCGCGAGCGAGCGCGACTGGGCTCTCATCAAGGACTTCCCCAAGCCGCTGATCGCTGCCGTGAATGGCTTTGCGTTAGGGGGCGGATGCGAACTCGCCATGCATGCCGACATGATCATCGCCGGGGAAGGAGCCAAATTCGCACAGCCGGAGATCAAGGTCGGGATCATTCCAGGTGCAGGCGGAACGCAGCGACTTCTGCGAGCTGTCGGGAAGTTCAAGGCAATGAAGATCCTGCTGACAGGCGAAATGGTTTCTGCTCAGGAGGCAGAGGCGATGGGGCTGGTCACCGAAGTTGTCCCTGACACCGAAGTCCTCGACCGCGCCTTGGAACTCGCGCGTTCAATCGCTCTGCTTCCGCCAATCGCAGCAAGGAAGATCAAGGAATTGGTCCTGCAAGGCGGGGATCTTCCCCTGGATGCTGCCCTCGTCATGGAACGGCATGCGTTTCAGCTCATGTTCGGGACCGAAGACCAGAAGGAAGGCATGCATGCTTTCCTTGATAAGCGAGTGCCGAACTTCAAGGGGCTTTGATGATGACAATCGACGCTACGCGGCCGGATCTCACTCTTGGAATTATCGGAGCCGGTATCATGGGGCGCGGCATCGCCCAGGTAGCGGCTGAAGCAGGCATCACGGTTCTCCTGGCCGACATTCGCTCCGAGGTCGTCGCTGAGGCTGTTGCCTTCAGTGCCGATATGATCCGCCGCAAAGCTGCCAAGGGAAGTCTCACCCCGAAAGATGCCGAAGCTGCCGTTGGTCGCTTGCGGGCGACAGACGCTGGGCCGGACAAGGGCTACGATGCCTTTGCCTCCTGCCATATCGTTATAGAAGCCGTGGCTGAGCGACTGGATATTAAGCAGATGGTGATCGCCGAACTTGAGAAAGTGGTCGGTGATGACTGTATCCTTGCAACGAACACGTCTTCGCTTTCTGTCACGGCAATCGCCGCTAAAGCCCGCAGGCCGGAACGCGTCGCTGGGTTCCACTTCTTCAACCCCGTTCCGCTGATGAAACTGGTTGAGGTTATCGGCGGTATCATGACAGACGGACGCATCCTCGATGCACTCACTGCGATAGCGCATCGCATGGGACACCGGCCGGTTCGGGTCTCCGACACGCCCGGATTTCTTGTCAATCATGCTGGCAGGGCCTTCGCGACGGAGGCTCTTCGCATCGTATCCGAAGGCATTGCGAGCTTCGCCGATGTGGACCGAGTGATGGTAGATGCGGCGGGATTCCGCCTGGGTCCGTTTGAACTTCTGGATCTCACCGGTTTGGATGTCTCTCATCCAGTCATCGAGTCGATCTACCACCAATATTACGAGGAGCCCCGCTACCGACCCGTTCCGATCTTGACGCAGCGCCTTGCTGCAGGGCTTCTCGGGCGCAAGACAGGGCAGGGTTTCTATACCTATGTCGATGGTCGTGCACAGAAGCCGCTCGAACCGGCTGTTCCCAAGGTAGATCTGAAAAGCCTCAAGATCTGGATCGGCAATCGGCATCGGGGTGCATCCGATGCCCTGCGCGACATCGTTGCGGCGACTGGAGCGCGCATTGAAACCGGCAGCCGGCCTTCCGACGAGGCCATCATCATGCTGACGCCGTTCGGGGAGGATACAACGACCGCTGCCTTGAACGATGATCTCGATCCTACGCGTTCTGTGGCAGTCGATTGCCTGTTTGGCCTGGATTGCAGGCGAACGTTGATGAGGACGCCCGTTACTCGCCCGGATATTAGAGATGCCGCACACGCACTGCTCGCAGCCAGCGGTCGCCCCGTGACCGTCATTCATGACAGTCCGGGGTTTATCGCCCAGCGTATAATTGCCTGCATCGTGAACATCGGAGCAGACATCGCCCAGCAACGGATCGCGACGCCGGAGGACATCAATAGCGCTGTCGAAATAGGGTTGAGCTATCCGCGTGGTTCGTTGCGGTTCGGCGATGACCTTGGACCCCGGCGGATCCTCGGCATCCTCGACGCATGCCATGCCTTCTATCGCGATCCACGTTATCGGGCCAGCCCATGGCTCAAACGCCGCGCTCTGCTAGGTATGCCTTTGACGCAGCAAGACGCATGAGTGCTGGCCAAAGTCGTGCAATATCCAGCAGGGAAAAGACGAAGCGTCTTGTGTATGTGAAGCGACACGCCGAGGCCGATTAGACCCTGAGAAGTTGACTTCAGCCGTCGGGTCCAGGGCGCGCTTCTCTTCTCCCAGGAGATTGTCCGATGTTCGACCTGTGAGCCGGAGCCAATACGGTCTACCTTTGGCGGCAGCAATCGGTACACTGGCTCGGCCGCCACTAGGGGCGGGGCCACAAGAAGGCTGAGGTCATGCGGGTTCGGTTCGGCTTTCAACTCTCTGTTACGACGCTGTTCGTGGCAGTGGTGCTTGCCGTGGGCCTTACCTTGGTCTTCCTCAGCTTCGACCGCGCCCGCTCGATAACGCGCTCGGCCGCCCTAGCCTTTATCGACCGGGTTGCCGACCACACGGCCGATCGGGTGGACGGGGAGTTCAAGGATGTGCTCGATATCCTGGAAGTCCTGCGGCAGCTCGAGCCTGTCAAGTCCGGCACGATCCTCGGCAATCCGTCTCTCTACTCCACTCTGGCAGCGCTCCTGCGCCGGCATGGGCAACTTTACAATCTCTATGTCGGTTACGACGACGGCGCGTTCATTGAACTCGATATGCTGGATCGGGCAGGGCCTGCACTTCGCGAGCAGCTCCAGGCGCCACCCGATGCCGCCTTCAGGCTGACCATTATAGAGACACCGCCAGGGGAGGAATCACGCGTCCGCTTCACATCCTATCTCTCCTCCGATCTGGCCATCCTTGCGCAAGACCATGGCACAGCCGGCTACGATCCGCGCGAGAGACCATGGTATCGGGACGCCTTCCAGCCCGGAGCCGGCCCTATCACCGAACCTTACGTTTTCGGGCTCGCAAACCTGATCGGCTACACGGTGCGGGCGCCGTTCCCGCAAGGGCGACGCGGCATCGTTGCCGGGGATATCCTTCTCTCGGAGGCGGATGCCTTCCTGCGCTCGCAGAAGCTCGGCACCTCCGGTGTCGTATTTCTGTTCGACGACAGCGGGAAGATCGTCGCGCATCCCCGCATGGAGGAGGTTTTTCACACCCGTGCAGCAGGCCAACTTATCGATCTGCCACCCCTTGGCCAGCTTGTGACTGTCGATATTACGCAGCCCTTGAATGTTTGGCAGCGGGGCGGAGCCACACAGCAGATCTTCGAGGCGGCGGATGGGCGGACCTATGTCGTGGCGTTCCGCTCGATCGGGACAGCCCGATCCTCCGGTCTCAGCCTTGCCGTCATGGCGCCGCTCGACGAGTTCTTCGCCGAGATCGAGGCCGGACGGCGCCGGCTGTTTCTCCTGGCGCTCGGTCTCGTCCTCGCCGCACTCCCGGTCGTCTGGTGGATCGGCTCGATGCTGTCGGGATCCATGAAGGCCCTGGCGCGGGAGACGGATCGTATCCAGAAATTCGAAACCGAGGGGCCCACGCGAAGGATCAGATCGATCATCAGAGAGATAGACGACCTTGGACGATCCGTTGCGACCATGCGGACCGTAGTGCGAACGTTCGCCAGCTTCGTGCCGAAGCGTCTTGTCCAGCAGCTCGTCGCTACTGGGGATGCCCTCGAACCCGGAGGCTCTCGTCGTGAGGTCACGATCCTGTTCACCGACATCACAGGCTTTACAGCGATCACTGAGAAGGCCGACCCCGAGCAGGTCATGCTTCGCACCTCGCGTTATCTCGCCGTGCTGTCTGCTGTGATCACGGAGCACGGCGGCACGGTCGACAAATTCGTCGGTGACGCCATCATGGCCATCTGGAACGCGCCGGCCGATGATCCCGATCATATCGCCCACGCCTGTGCTGCAGTGTTGGCCTGCCGCGAAGCCAACCGGAGGCTCAATGAGGAGTTTGAGCGCGAGGGCTGGCCGGCCTATCGGACACGGTTCGGGCTCCACACCGGGGAAGCGGTCGTTGGCACCATCGGGTCAGATGACCGTATGGCTTACACAGTCCTTGGTGCGGTGGTGAACCTAGCCGCGCGGCTTGAGCCCCTCAATAAGGAATACGGAACGGATATCCTCGTCAGCGACGCTATCCAACGCCGAGTGTCCGACCGTTTCGTATTCCGGGCAGTCGACACGATCCAGCCAAAGGGATTCGAAGCCAGGATCCAGGTATATGAACTCTCCGGTGAGCTGAGCGAGCATTCGGGCTAAAGAGATAGCGCCTGATGGGACTGCGAGCGAAAGCCCCTATCGGAGACATCCTGGGGCACGAACTTCACCAAGCACGCATTGAGGCGCTCTCAATCTGGATAGCTCGTAGGGGTTTACTTTGGCCCGCTTATATAAGCGGGCCAAAGCGATAGAACATCGATCAAGTCGGTCAGATCGACCTAGTGGCGCCACCATCAACGCGAAGTTTCGTCCCTGTTACATAAGATGCGCGCTCAGATGCCAGGAAGATGACAGCATCGGCAAATTCCTCCGGGCGTCCATAACGGCCCATCGGTATCGAAGCTGCAGATTCCGCCGCGATCTCGGAGACATCGCGCCCGGCTCGTTGAGCGGCGCTCGCATCGAGTTCATCGACACGCTTAGTGTGAATCCGTCCTGGTAGAACCACATTGACGGTAACGCCGTCTCTGGCGACTTCCGCAGCCAGTGTCTTTGACCATCCGATGAGTGCTGAGCGGATGCCGTTCGACAGGGCCAAGCGCGGGATCGGCTGTTCAACGCCTGATGACGCGATGGAAATCACTCTTCCCCAACCCCGCTGCTGCATTGCCGGCAGCAGAGCGCCTGTCAGATGAAAGATGTTGGCGGCCATCGTCTCGAACTGGCGAAGCCAGTCGCTTCTCTTGGCTTCGAGCGCGGGTGCTGGTGGTGGGCCTCCCGTGTTGTTGATCAGGATATCGACGCCGCCAGCCTCCAATAGCGCTGCTATGAGCGTATCGACGCTGGCGATATCCGCCATGTCGACCGCGTAAGGAATGACGCGCCCTCCTGCTTTCGGCAATGTGGCGGCCCATTCGGAAATTGCATCCCTGTTGCGGGCTGCGGCATTGACTTCGACACCTTCGAGCGCCAGAGATCGGGCAATGGCCGCACCAAGTCCGCGACTTGCTCCGAGCACCAACGCCTTCTTATTCTGCAATCCGAGGTCCATCAGCCTAACTCCTGCAACCGCTTAGTCTGGCGTGCAATCAAGCGTTCAATTTCCGCGATGTCGTCGCGAGACAACTCGCCGCCGGGCTTACGCAGAGTGGAGGATGCGATCGCACCCCGCTTGGCCATGATGTACTTGCGGATTGCAAGTCCGAGACCCGGTTGCTGCTCATAGCGCGCAAGCGGCAGATAGGCGTCGAATATATCCTGGGCCCGATCCGCATTCCCAGCATTGTGATGATTAACGACATCGCGCATCATTTCGGGATAGCCGAACCCCGTCATGGCCCCATCTGCCCCGCGCGCCATTTCTTCCGGCAGAAACATGCCGCCATTGCCGCAAAGAATGGAAATCCGCCGCCCACCGGATTTCTCCGCCATCGTCCGAAGTGCGGTGATTTTCGAAAGCCCTGGCCAATCCTCATGTTTCAGACAAACGCACGTGGGAAGCTGGTCGATGACTGCCTGGATGACCGAAACGGGGATTGTAACTCCGGTCACCAGCGGAAAGTCTTGCAGAACGAAGGGCGTTTCGCCGAGGAAGTCTGCCGTCTGCTTATAATAGTTCAGAATCTGCTGATCATTGCGCAGTGACGAAGGCGGTGCGACCATGACGCCGGCGGCGCCGTCGTTCATGACCATATCGGTCAGCGCCTTCATCTGGGCAAATCCCGGCGCCGAGACGCCTGCTACCACCGGCACGCGCCCGCCGACCCGCTTCAAGATACGCCGGACATAGGCTTGAGACTCATCGATCGTGAGTTTCTGGGCCTCGCCCATCATACCCAGCACGGTCAGCCCCGTCGCACCGCGCTCGAGGTAGAAATCAACCATTCGGTCGGTACTGACGAGATCGAGATCCCCGTTTTCAGTGAACGGCGTGAGCGCTATCACATAGACGCCTTTGGCGTCCTCAGTCAGTCTGGTCATTAATGCTCTCCACGTGATGCTGGATATCGGGTGTAGCCAAAGAAACCTTCAGGTTGGCTGATCATGGTTTGAAGTCCCATGCGGCCGACGAGGGCCTCAGCCTCTCGATTGGCTTCCTCGATCACGCTGCTCGGCTCAATGCGCGTGGGGCGGCCTTGCTCAAGTACGACCTCGCCGTCGATGATCACGGTCACGACATCGTTCCCATTGGCGAAGTAGATCAAATGGAAGGCTGGCATCTGGAAGGGCGCAAGATGGGGCCGCGCCATATCTACCAGAACCACATCTGCCTTCTTTCCGACCTCTAATGATCCTATCTCGGCTTCGAGCCCCAGTGCAGTCGCTGCATCGATTGTGACCATCTCCAGGGCTTTGCCCGGAGGCAGCACCTTTGGATCGCGGAAGTGGGTGCGATGGTAGTGCATGCATTGCTGCATGTGACGGAACATGTCACCTGACCGGTCCGGCGCGGTGGCGTCCGACCCGATGGCAACGACGGCACCCGCTTCCATCAGCTCGATGGCGGGGCAACGTCCCAGGATCGATGCAATCGCGCTCGGATTGTGAGCGATCCGCGTACCGGTATCGGCAACGATGCGGATTTCCTCGGGTGTGAGGTCGATGGCATGCGAGAGCAGGGCGTCAGGGCCCAGGATGCCCATGGCATGGGCGCGCGTCACTGAGCCTCTCCGGTGGCCGTCCTGAGTAAAGACGACACCGGCCTCTCTGGAGAGTTCGCGGACGATCTTTGTCTGGGCCATCGCCTCAGCATAGTCACCCGGCGACATCTCCTCTTCATGCTCGTTGCGCAATACGGGCGTTAAGAGCGCAATGCGGATACGGCCGGTACCATGCCACTCGCGAAGCAGCGCGTTGCTGACTTCAAGCTGATCTTCGAAACTGACCTGGTAATCCGACCGAGTCCCTTCGCGCCAAGTGGCATACGTGCGTGGATGGGGTGGGCGGGTCGGTCCGACGGCAACTACAGACCGCGTTCCAACCGCGCTGACACCTTCGCAATGAGCACGACCGTAGGCAACATCGTCCGTGCGCATGATGGTGTCGCCGCCCCCGAGCAGGGATACACCGGTCGTCACGCCGAATTGCAGACGCTCCAGCGCCGCGAGTTGAGCTTCGGCATGCCAGAATTCCGGTGTAGAGCCGGTTGTATAAGCAGCGCCGCAGATTTCCTCCCAGTGGTTGCCCTGCTCCATACCCATCGTCTTTATGAGACCGTGGCCGGCATGGGCATGAACGTCTATCATACCGGGCATGATGATCTTGCCGGATGCATCGATGGTTCGAGAGGCGCTATACCGCTCTGCGATGACGGCAGCTTCCTCGACTGCGACGATCCTGTCTGAGGAGATCGCCACAGCGCCGTAATCTATGATGCGACGAGTGGCGTCCATCGAGATCACCGTTCCACCGGTGACGATCAGATCAACTTCGATCATGCTGAGGGCTCCTGAGAGGCGAAAGCAGGCAGGGCAGTGACATCAAGCACGCCGTCCGTTCGCATCCTCCATTCGGGATGTGATCCGGCAAGGCCCGTGACCCGCAACGGATTGTAGAGGTAGAGCCAAGCGGGATCGGCCTGGAGCTTCCGGTACGCCTGCTGGTAGATGGCTTCCCGCTCGGACGGGTCCGTCGATCGGCGACCTTCGTCGAGGAGATCTTCGACAGTTGCGTTGTGGTAGCCGAGCCACCATGATCCTGCCACCCGTGCGTCGATCTTCTCGGCTAGGACCCGAAACGTGCTCAACGGACTCGAGTCGAAGACGCACATGTCACGTACCTTCTTCAATCGGACACCGTGAGCGTAGGCTTCACGATCCTCATGAAGGAAAACTTTCAGCGAAACGCCGATTGCCGATAACTGCTCAGAGACGGCCGCCGTCAGTGCCTGGGCCTCGTCGGGAAGCCGCGTTGGGCAATCCACCTCGATCTCCAAGCCATCCGCAAAGCCAGCCTCGACAATGAGGCGGCGGGCCTCATCCAAATCGGGCTTATTGTTGACGGTTGGAGCGCTACCGAAATGGGCTGGGCTCACGAACCCTGTCAGCGGTCTCGCCGCGCCGTGTACGACGCGGTCCACGAGGGCTTGCCTGTCGACGGCTAGGTTGAGGGCCCGCCGGATGCGGGGATCGCTAAACGGACCGCGTGCTGCGTTGAAGAGATAGATGATAGCGACGGGAATGAGGGATATTGCACGGGTATGACCGCTGCTGGTCTCCAGATCCATAGAACCCCGGTAGTCCAGGCTGTTTGCTACCTGTGCTTCGCCTGAGCGCAATGCTGAGAGGCGCTTTGCGGGGTCCGCTTCCAGCTTGAACCGGAGCGACGCGTTCACAGGAGGCGCCCCATGCCAGCGTTCAAAGCGCTCCAGCCGTATCTCCTGGCCATCGACTGCTTCGATCATCCGATAGGGGCCTGTTCCGACCGGCTGCGTGGTATCACCGGAATCGTACCGCTCATGGGCGGAGGGTGCGAGCACATAGCCATACACCAGGATATCGAGCAGATCGGCTATCGGTTTGGCGAGACGGATAGTAATGGTTATGTCGTCCGTCGCCTCTATGGCGGCATCGCCGAGGTATTGGTGCCAAACTCCTGGAGCGCCAAGCGTATAACCCTTGTCCGCGCGGGCCATGCGGCGCAGGGAGAGGCAAACGGCCTCGGCATCACAGGGAGTGTCGTCGTGAAAAACCAATCCCCCGCGAAGGGTGAAGGTCCAAACACGCGCATCCTCGCTGACCTGCCAGCGCTCGGCCAACCCCGGAATGTAACCTCCGTCCTGGCCATAACGAACCAGCCCGTCGAAGATTGCGTCGAAGATGGCAAGCACGTCATTCGCATCCGTGCAATCATGTGGATCGTCCAGCCGCAGGCGTGGCTGGAGAATCGTGACGATGGAGGACATGGTCGTTCTCCTGGCTTCAGGCCGCTTGGTTGTGAAGGTGGCAGGCGACGGAGCTTCCATCGGGCTGTTCTAAAAGGGCAGGGCGCTCCGCTGCGCATCGGTCGAAAGCCAACGGACAGCGCGTGCGGAAGCAGCAGCCTTGGGGTAGGCGCAGGGCGCTAGGAACCTCGCCGGCAATTTCGATCTCCGGCTTGCGCAAAGCTCTGTCGACGGTGGGTGCCGCAGACAGAAGAGCCCTTGTGTAAGGGTGCTTCGGCTGGTTGAACAATTGATCGCGGGTTGCGGTTTCGACCATGAAGCCGAGATACATCACGCCGATCCGGTCGGCGATGTGATGAACGACCGACAGATCATGGGAGACAAACAGGTACGACAAGCCGAACTCGTCGCGAAGATCCATCATCAGGTTGAGAATTTGGGCTTGGATCGAGACGTCGAGGGCCGATACGGGCTCATCGGCAATGATCAGCTTCGGCCGCACCGATAGCGCCCGGGCAATTCCGATCCTCTGCCGCTGTCCGCCTGAAAATTGATGGGGATAGCGGTTCGCTTGCTCGGCGTTGAGGCCGACGCGGGCCAGAAGAGCTACGGCTTCCGCTTCCAAAGCCTTCCTGCTCAAGCCCTTTTCAGCCTGAGCGCGTCGGGGCTCGATGACAATGTCCTTCACCCGCTGGCGAGGGTCGAGGGATGCATAGGGATCCTGAAAGATCATCTGCAGTTTGCGCCGCACAGGGCGCATCTGCTTGAAGGCAAGATGTGAGACATCCTCACCATCGATCCGAATTTCGCCCGATGTAGGCTCATAGATGCGCGCGATGGTCTTGGCGACGGTCGACTTGCCGCATCCGGATTCGCCGACGAGCGCCATCACTTCCCCGGGGGCGATGGACAGGCTCACGCCGTTCACCGCGCGCAGAATCTTCTGGGGCGCCAGTAGGTGGCCTTTAGCGAAACGCAGCCGCTCGAAGATGCCGCCGCCGACAGGGAAGGCCTTGACGAGGTTACGAACCTCTAAAACCGGCGTCGTCATGCCTCGGACTCCTCAAGCGGGAAATGACAGGCAGCGTCCAGCGAGTGCCGGACAGGGGCAAGTTTGGGCGCCTGTTCGGCACAGAGTGGCTGCGCCCGGAAGCATCGCTCGCGAAAACTGCAGCCTTTGCCAAGTTTACGAATGTCCGGAACCGTGCCCGGAATCTGCCGCAGCCGGTGCTGCCGGTCGGTGATGCGGGGAATGCTGTCGAGCAGGCCACGCGTATATGGATGGGCAGGGTGAGCGATCACATCCTCGGTGCGTCCGCGCTCGACGACCTTGCCGCAATAGAGAACCACTACCCGATCCGCCATCTCTGATACTACCGCGAGATCGTGGGTTACGAGGATCATTGCGGCGCCTCGCTCGGAGATCTGCCGCCGCATCAGCTTCAGAATCTGCGACTGCACGGTAACATCGAGCGCCGTCGTCGGCTCATCGGCGATGATCAGGCGCGATCCCGCCAGCAGAGCGATGGCGATTACCACACGTTGACGCATCCCGCCCGAGAACTGGTGTGGATAGGCGTCAAGGCGGCTTTCGGCCTCCGAAATGCCGACATCCTCCAACATGCGGATGCAGCGGGCGCGACGAGCGGGCTCGTCGAGATCCGTGTGGAGCTTGAGCATCTCATCCATTTGCCGGCCGATAGTGTAGACCGGGTTGAGCGACGTCATCGGATCCTGAAAGACCATGGCGATCTCGCCGCCGCGAACCGCACGGAGCTCGTCTTCAGTCTTCCTGATGAGGTCCTCGCCGTCGAAGACGATCTCACCGGCCTCGATTCTCCCCGGCGGATCGATCAGTCGCAGGATCGAGAAGCCGATGACGGATTTCCCGCCACCCGATTCACCAACCAAGCCTACGACTTCGCCCCTTTTGACATCGAAGCTCACGCCATCGACGGCTTTAACCAACCCGCCGAAGGTATGAAAATGTGTTTTCAACCCACGAATGTCGAGCAGCGTCTCATTCATCTCGCAACTTCCTTCACAATCTACCGCAGACGAGGATTGAGTTCGTCGCGCAGGAAGTCGCCGAACAGGTTGATGCCGAAGACAAGAAACATGATGAACAGCCCTGGGAATGCGGAGGTCCACCAAATTCCCGAGAACAGAACGTCGAAACCTTCCTTCACCAGCAGTCCAAGTGATGGCTCTGTGATCGGAACTCCAACACCCAAGAAGCTCAGTGAGGCTTCGATGAGAATGAACGTGCCTACTTGGATCGTTGAAACGACGATGAGCGGTGTCATCACATTCGGCAGGACGTGGCGTATGATGATCTGGAAGTTGCCGAGCCCGGCCACGCGGGCCGCCTGAATGTATTCTTTTTGGATTTCGCTCAGGGTGGAACCGCGAACTGTTCGGGCATAGACCACCCATCCGACTGCGGTCAGGGCAATCAGAACCATGACGATGCCGGTGCCGAAAGCTGACATGAGAAACAGCGCGATCAGCATGGAAGGGAACGACAATTGGATGTCGGCGATGCGCATGATGATGCTATCGAGGGTGCCGCTGTAATAGCCCGAAAGCAGTCCGAGCGTCGTGCCGATCACACAGGAAAAGGCCATCGCTGTCAGACCGATGAAGGCGGAGATGCGGGCTCCGTAGACGATCAAGGCCAGGACGTCGCGACCTTGGCCATCCGTTCCGAGAAGGTACCGGCTGTCACCACCCTCCAGCCAGGCTGGCGGCTTGAAGCTGTCCATCAACTCGAGTTGCGACACGTCGTAGGGGTTCTGGCTTACGAGGAGCGGCCCTACGAGCGCCATAAGGCCGAAGATGACCAAAAGCGCACTGCCGAATATCGCGGGCAGGTTCCTGCGATAATTGTAGAGAAATTCTGAGGAAAGAAGCCGGTTCATGTCCCACTCATTTCACAGTGATGCGTGGGTCGATCAGCGTGTAGACGATGTCGACGATGAAATTGATGGCGACGAAGATGAAGGCGGTCAGCATGAGATAGACCACGATTACAGGACGGTCGCCGCGATAGATCGAGTCGATCAGGAGTTTGCCGGTGCCAGGCCAGGCGAAGATAGTTTCCGTAATCGTCGCGAAGGCGATCAGGTCTCCAAGCTGGAGCCCGAAGATCGTCACGACCGGGATAAGCGCATTCTTCAGGCCGTGTCCAAACAGGATATGCCGCCGCGACGCACCTTTTGCGCGGGCGAAACGGATGTAATCCTGCCGCATCACTTCCATCATGCCGGCGCGCGTGATGCGGAGAATGATCGCCAGCGTAGCAAGGGCAAGCGTGACGGCGGGTAGAATGATGTGTGACCAGCCATCAGCTGTGAGGATTGACAGGCGAAGCCCCAGGAACTGGATAGTTTCGCCCCGTCCTGAAGACGGCAGAAACTGGTGCCGGACTGAGAAGAAGAAAATCAGCATCATGCCGACCCAGAAACCCGGCAGAGAGATGCCGAGCAAGGAGCCGGCCATGATGCCCCGTGAGGCTGGCCGATTAGGGTTGGCTCCAGCATAGACGCCGAGAGGAACCGCAACCAGAGTCGCCAGCGTGATCGCTACAAGCACCATCTCGATAGTCGCAGGCAGCCGCTCGAGAATAAGATCCATCGCAGGTTGCCTGAACACGTAGGAGCGTCCGAAGTCTCCCTGCAGAAGGTTCGTCAGGAAGATCCAGTATTGGCTGAACAGCGAGCGGTCCAGGCCGAGTAGACGGCGAGCCTGTTCGATCTCAGCCTCAGTTGAGTCAATCGGGATCACCATGAAGACTGGGTCGCCGGTGAAGCTCATCATCAAAAAAACGATGACAGACACTACGAAGAGTACCAGCGTCATCTGCAAGAGCCGCTTTATCGTATAGCCGAGCAAGATGGTCTTCCCATGGATTGCCGAAAGTAAAGACGCAGAGATGCCAGCCAGTCTGGCTGGCATCTCGTTTCAATAAGCAAGGCGGGAAGCCTTACTCCTTGACGTCGATTTCGTAGGCCCAAAGGAACTTGTCGGCGCGCGGCGTAATTTCGACTGTCTTCTTGGCTGCATACAGATCCTGTTCGTAGTGGATCGGTATCATGGGAATGTCGCGCATCAGAATTTTCGTGACTTCCTGCAGGAGCGCATCGCGCTCTTCCAGCTTAGGCGTCGCATCCGCCTTGTCGATCAAAGCGTCCACCTCGGGGTTGGAGTAGGAGCCCCGGTTGACCTGGCCATAGCCTTGTTTCTTGCCGCGCGAATAGAACATCACGCCGTACATCGAGCCGCCGTCGCCCGAGGGGACGTCCCAACCGCTCATGATCAGGCTCGATTGATTGCTCGGGACGCGGATATAACCGAAGAAGTTCGACTTCGGCATCAGGTTGAGCTTGAGGTTGATCTTGATCTTGCCCAGCATGGAAGCCAGCGCCTGAGCGATCTGCTGGTCGTTTACGTAGCGGTTGTTAGTGGCATCCAGCGTGACGGTGAAGCCATCGGCATAACCGGCTTCCGCCATCAGTTCAGCAGCCTTCTTGAGATCGAAGGGGTACGTTGTGCGGAAGCTCGCCCCATCCACATGGCCGGTATGGGAGGCGGGAACATATTGATCGGACGGTGTCGACAAGCCGTTCATGATGATCTTGTTGATCGCGTTTGTGTCGATAGCGCGGATCATGGCCTCGCGGACACGTCGATCCGCCATCGGGTTTTTGTCGAGCGCAATCGTCGGGCTCTTCTCGCGATTGTCGATGGACACCACCACGTTCAGCAGGCTCGGCTGGGTGAGAACCTTATATCGCTCGTCCGCCTGGACACGGCTGACGTCACGCACGTTGAGGTCCTGAATGACATCGACCTCGCCAGTGAGCAGCGCTGCGGTGCGGGTTGCACCGTTCGTGATCGGGCGGAACGTGACGGTGTCGATCTTGGGGGCGCCTGCAAAGTAGTCCTTATTGGCGCTGAGAGTGATGTGATCTTCCTTGATCCACTCGACGACCTTGTAGGGGCCTGTTCCCACGGGCTTCAAATCAAGTTTCTCGTTGCCGACTTCCTTGGCATATTGCTCGCTGAGAATGAGAACGGCGGCTAGGTCGTTCGGCAGGACGGCGTAAGGACGCGGCGTCTTGATCTCGACGGTGTAGTCGTCGATTGCGCGGAAGGCCGAAATATTGGCCCCGAGATTGGCCATCAGCGATTTCTTGAGCCGATCGAGCGTGAACACCACGTCCGAAGCCTTGAAGTCGGTGCCATTGTGGAATTTCACGCCCTTGCGGAGCTTGAAGACCCAAGTGGTGTCGTCGGTCAGAGACCAGCTTTCGGCAAGACCGGGCCCGAAGGAAAGGTCAGCCTTCCGGCGCACCAGCGGATCGTAGATGTGGTAGAAAAGGATGTTGCTTGAAAGCTCCTCGCCCGCCTGCGGATCGAGGCTCACCGCATCCGATGTGAGGCCCACCTTGAGGGTCTTGGCGTCAACCGTGCCGGTCAATGCCGTCGATGCGAGGAAGACAGCAGCCGCAAACAGAGCATTCCGGCCTTTGGTCATGCGTAAGTTCAACATTTTAGTTCCCTTTGTGATTTGTATGCTTTGCCGATCTTTCGCCGATGGTGGGATTCATCTCAGTGCGGTCTGCACCTCGATTTGGTACCCCTCAGGGTCTTCCAGGACGAAAGCCCTGATCCCGAGTGCAGAACTATCCTTTGGCTCCGTCAGAGCCGCGACATTGTGTGCAGCGAGATAGCGGTGCCATGCATCGACGTCGGGAACGCGGATGCAGACCTGAACGGGCTTCACCGGATGGGCGCGATGCATGCCGCGCGTTTCATCCACGAGGCCGATATAGGCATGCTCGGCAATCCGCAGGATCTTCGACCAGCCCTGATCGATCTCCAGAGGGAAGCCCATCACCTGAGTGTAGAAGTCGAAGGCTTTTTGCAGGTCGACATAATAGAGAAATGTGATCGCCTTCTCGACGGTGCCATTGTCGGGAGGGTTTGAAGCCGCGTCGGTCATTGAGCCTTGTCCTTCTGAAACCATTTGGATGCGCCTCGGGCGACGAAGCGGCCGGCGCCGAGCTTGTTGACGATGGAGTTGCCGTCATAGGCGAGGTTGCCACCGAGATAGGTGCGCACGACCCGGCCAGCGAACCGACGCCCGTCATAGGGGCTCCAGCAAAGACCATCTTCGGCTCTCGATGAGTCCCAGATCGTCTCCATTTCCTCAAAGATCGCGATGTCGGCATCGGCGCCCGGCCGCAACGCGCCTTTTTGCGGCCACAGGCCGAAGAATCTGGCTGGACGTTCCGCCAGATAATCGGCAGTCATTCGAGCCGCATCGGCGCCATGCTCCTTAGCAACCGTGAAGAAGGCCGGAAGCAGCGTCTCCATGCCAGGAACTCCGGCGCCGGCGTCGAAGATGCTGTCAGTGAACTTGTTGTCTATCGGCCAGCTCGAATGGTCCGAGCTGACAAAGGCGATCCGCCCATCAATCAGCTCCTGCCAGAGGGACTCGATCTGACCCGGGCGGATCGGTGGGTTGACCTTCATGCGTGCGCCGAGTCCATCGCCATCACGATCAGGATCGAACCAGAGATAATGGACGCAGAGTTCGCCCGTTGCGCGGTATCCATCACGCGCGTAATGGTCGACCAACTGAAAACCCCGCGGCACGCTGATGTGTACGATGTGCGCGTGTGCGCCAGCGCTCGCGGCGAGTTCAAGGAAATGAGCCGTTGATGCCAGCTCTGCAGCCGGGGGGCGGCTAGGGGAGTGAGCAGCGATGCCGTTGCTTCCGGCAGCGCGTGCTCGCGCGACGCGAGAGCGGACGATCTCCTGGTCTTCATTGTGAAGGCCGAGCGGCAGGTCGGTCGCAGCAAGAGCCTCGAGCAGATCGAGGGTCATCGCTGCGTCGATGCGGGGGAAGCGTGTCGGACTGCTTTCGAAGGCAGAGATCTTGAAACCGATAACGCCGCATTCCACGAGCTGAGAAACCTCATCGAGAGGCTGGCCCGGCATGATGGTGCCATAAAGGGCTACGTTCGCGTGGGCATAGCGGTGGATCGCCTCGACTTTCGCTGAGAATTGCGCGCCCGAACTCAAAGGCTCCGGGTTGTCGTAAGGCATGTCGACGAGCGTCGTGACGCCGCCCGCAATTGCTGAGCGTGTCGTAGGTTCGATGCCGGGAAGCCCCATGTAGCTACCGGCATGGGTCTGGCCGTCTATGATGCCGGGAAGGACATAGGCATCGCCGGCATCGTGCGTTTCTTTGGCTGCCGGAGCCTCCCCAGAGCCGACGGAATGGATCGCACCACCTTTGATGGCAACCCAACCCTTTCTCAAAATGGCATCTGGGGTGACGACCGTCCCTCGGACGACAAGATCGATGCTCATTGTCCTCTTCCCATGTATCCGAGTTCGGCGTGAGTGCAGGCGAGGGCGACTCCAGCCTGGACCGGATCGATGACGGGTAAGCCGAGTTCCGATTGCAGCGCAGCGCGATACGTGCCCAGACCGGCGCAGCCCAGGATGACGACATCCGCGCCATCCTCATCGCGAAGCGCCGCGCCAATCCGCGCGACCCGCTCCACCACATTCGAGGCCACGAGTTCGACGATTGTCATGTCGAGGGAGCGGTCGCCCGCCAGTCGCTGTTCGAGCTTCAGGGCTTCGAGATAGCGGCGGTGCCGAACGATAGACGAGGGGCCAAGAGACACGATGCCGAAACGGCGGCCCAGGCCAAGCGCTGTCAAATAGGCGGCTTCGGCAATGCCAGTGACCGGCAGCGGGGTCGCGGCGCGGACCCGATCGATGCCCGGATCCGAGAAGCAGCTCACGACAATGGCGTCAGCGCGGGCACTGGCAGCAGCGTTGATAAGAAGGGGGATAACCTGGGAAACGTGATCGTCGGTTTCGATGCCAGGCGGGGCGTTTTCCAGTTCCACGCAGCGGATCCGATGCCCGTTGCCATCGAACACGCCAAGGCATCCTCGCATCGACTGGGTCACTTCCTTCGAACTGTTCGGATTGATCACGAGTATTTCCGCCAAACGCCCCTCCGGCCAAGATTCTTGGCTCAGCTCAGTGATATTCCTGGTGATATACTACAAAATATGTCATGTCGAGTGTCACTCTCTTGCGTATTGAGGAAATCCAGGGGAGAAGGACGGAATAAGCGATGAAGGCGCTTCAGCGACCGTGCTGGAGGATGCCCGCACGCTTCGACAGTAGGAGTACGCCAGATTGCAGACCCTCATTCCCATGCGCGATGGCACAGGTGCTCGCAGCAGGAAATTGTCGCTGACCGAGACCGCCTACCAAGCCTTGCGGGCAAGGGTGCTTTCAGGGGAATTGCGTCCCAGTGCCGAGTTTTCTGAGGCAGAACTTGCCGACGAGCTCTCGATGAGCAAGACCCCAGTGCGAGAGGCTCTCGGACGGTTGGTCGCCGAGGGATTGATCGAAGCGTTTCCTCGCCGGGGCTATAGGGTCACTCCGATAACCGTTAAGGATATCAACGACCTGTTTGCCATTCGAGCCATGACTGAGGGGACCGCCGCATCTATGGCGGCGCTCAACCTGACACCCGCTGATCTCGATCGGTTGGAAGCAATGGCAGAGGCTCGGTATGATCCCTCTCAAGGGGAGAGCGTGCAGTCATTCGTGAAGGCCAATCGCGATTTCCATATCGCCATTGCCGAAGGTGCCAACAATCCACGTCTCCTGGCTATGGTCAGTGCCTTTCTCGACGAGTGTACGCGGCTGTTCTATCTCGGCGCGCTTAGCCGAGACGTGAACCCTGAAACCAGTGACGACCACCGCCACATCGTGGAAGTGTTGCGCCTCCGTGATCCGGAACAGGCGCGATCGGCGATGGTGCAACACAGTGAACGTACGCAACAGGGGATTCTGAGGGCATTGATCTCAAGCGATACGACCGCTCTCACCCTTTGACACAAAGGGAATATTCCGCGGCTTGGGAGAAGCGCGCCGGCTTCGGTGATCAAGACGTCTCTTGAACATTACGAAAGCTTAATGCCAGCATTCAGTTCGCATTCACCAGCGGAGCTCAAAATTCCATACAGGCAACGAGTTCACCATCTGCCTGCGGAGATAGTTATGAAGAGAGTAGTGTCTGGTATTGTTGCGACTTGTTTGGCTACGAGCGTTCTTGGGTCTGCGGTATCAACTGTAAATGCAGCTCCTTTACCTGTCATGAAGCCTGATGCCGCGAGCGTTAGCTTGCAGCAGGTGCAGTTCCGTCGTGGTGACGACCGAGACAGGTTCGAGCGCCGCCGCATCGAGCGTCCGCGCCATGAGCGCCGCGTCGAGCGTCCTCGCTTCGAAAGGCGTGGCGGCTGGGGCTACTACAATGGACATCGAGGGTATCGGGAGTACCGTCGGGGCTATCGACAGCACAACGGATGGTGGTTCCCACCGGCTGCCTTTGTTGCGGGAGCCATCATCGGGGGGGCTATCGCCAATCAGCCAGCCGTCGCTGCCCCGCCTGTATATGCTCCAGTTCGCTTGAGCGCGGCGCATGTCAATTGGTGCGAGAACCGTTGGAAGTCCTATCGCGTGTCGGACAACAGTTACCAGCCCCTGAACGGGCCACGACAGGCCTGCGTGTCGCCCTACGGCGGTTAAACACAGTACAGGATGGATCAATAAAAAGGCGGTTCTGGAGAACCGCCTTTTTTCATGGATGTTCTTCTGCTGTGAGACACCGCGCCGGAACCCTTAGAACAGCAGGCTCCTGAGTCAGTTACGGTTCCGACCCCATAGCTCAGGCCTGAAGTCTGATTGTTTCTCCCGATGCAGTAACCAAGCGGACCTGCCCCTCACCAAGACGCTGGAGTATTCTCTCGATGTCCTCGGGCGGCAGCAGGCTGAATGCAGTCGACAACGCGTCCGCCGCCGTAGCTGTCGGCAATACGACGGTGATACTTCGATAAAGCTTAGCCGAGGCGCCCGTGCGCGGGTCGAGCAGATGGTTGAAACGCCCCTCGGGATCGAAGCGGAAGCCATAGCTCCCTGAGGTGGCGACCGCTTGATCAACCGCGTTGAGTGTATCGCTGACCCGCTCGGGATGTTCGGGGTCGGCAATGCCGACGCGCCACGCTTCGCCCGAGGGGTGGGAGCCAACGGCTCGCGGCTCTCCCATGTCGACGAGGCTGCTCTCGATGCCGCCGGCGCGCAGGCTGTCCACGACCCGATCCGTCAAGTAGCCCTGTGCAATGCCGTTCAGGGTCATGCCCATGCCGCGCTGGGGCAGGATGATCCGGTTCGCGTCGAACGTCACCCCGCCGAAACCCACTCGCTCCAGGGCAGCCTTGACCGTGGAAGCGGGTGGCCCATCAGGATCCGCGTGGGGGCTGGAGAAATGATCCCGATAAAGCGCCCACAGAGATTGTATAGTGGGATCGAATGCGCCGCGGGTTAGCTCCCAGTAGCGCCGGCATTCGGTAAGCAGTGTGATCAGATCCGTTGGCGGCGCAATCAAGACGCCATTCCGGTTGAGCGTCACGAGAGCAGAATCTTCACGATATAGACTGAATACCGTCTCGAGGCGGCGCACCTCCGCCAGCGAGCGTTCTATGAGGCGCTCGGCTGCAGCACGGTCGTGATGATGTACTTGCAGGGTCGCAACCGCGCCCATCACTTGGCCGCGCCAAGTAACGAGGTGCGCTTTGGCCTCAGCCGGAAATCCGAACGGCACGAGATTGAGACCTGCCGCAGCCGCGGTGACTCCGATGAAACGTCGGCGCGAGAGGTTGGTCGGCATGGCTGGCTCCTTCAGTGCGCGTGACCATCCTTCGGTGCAGCAGAGGTGCCATGGCCCTCATGCCCCTCCTCGACGGAGCTTGTCGTCTCGGCCGTCGCGCCGAGAACATAGTCCTTCGGCACTTCGGCGAAGGCCATCACGCGTCCGCCATTCTCGGCCGCAAACTTCTCGGCCGCTCCCTTGTCGGAGAATGGCACTGCCTCATCCGCACCCATGCCGCCCTTCATCCGGCTACCGACGACGAAGAACGCCTTTCGCGCATCGACCCAGTTGGTCGTTCCGGGCTTATCCCAATCGGAGGCCTTGGCCATGTCCGACACATAGATCGCGCTGATGTCCTTCGGCTCCTCGGGCAGCATCGTGAACGAGATCGCGTCCCGTGCAGACGAGAACCAGATCGGCTCCTTGCGGCTGGCCAGGATAATCTGCCCCTTGGGGCCCGTATGCTCCAACACGTTCATGCCGCAGTAATGGCCGATAGCCGCTGTCGTCAGTTCCTGCGGAGGCGGCGGTGCCTCAGCGGTCTTTTGGTCGTTGCACCCGGTGAGCGCCAGCGCGCCCGCGAAGGCGGCGAGAAGGATGATCTTTCTCATAATTCTCTCCTGGAGAATGCAAGCGCGGCAAGCGCGAGCGGGACAAGGGCCCAGGCTGCAAGTGCAGCGAGGAGGACAGGCGGACTCAAGGTGGCGCTCTGCGCCACTCCGGCCATGCCGGAGAACGCACTGACGCCTGCAGAGCCCGTCAGGTTGAACAGGCGATAGGCGTCGGCGGGGTTGAGCAGGAGAAGGGCGTTGAGGAAACTGCCTGAAAGGATCTGGCCCTGGTCGACGACGAGCATGCCGAGCAGGGCCATGTCGTAAATCAGGACGAACACCAGCCAGATGCCGACGGCGATGCCGCCTGCAGTGCCGCGTTCCCGCACAAGCGCGCTAACCAGATAGCCAACAGCGATGAAAGCGGCGCCAAGCATGATTGAAGAGCCGATCATGGTAGCAAAGGCGATCCAGCTCTCAGCGTCAATCTCCGCGCCTGTCGCCGCCAGGGCGCCCGCTGCGGCGCCATAGCCCAGCAGCGTCGCGAAGGCCAGGATCGACAGGTGGCCGAGGAACTTGCCGAGCAGCACCTGCCATCGTCCGACCGGGTAGCTCAGCAGCAGCAGCATCGTGCCACGTTCCATTTCTCCCACGATAGCGTCGTGTGAAATCAGAAGAGCAATCAGCGGCAGCAGAAAGATGGTGAGACTGGACAGGCTCACGATTACGACGTCGAGGGCCCGTACGCCGACTGTGCCCGTCGGGGCGCTGCCAAGGAAGGTCAGCGACAAGGCGAGGCCTGCGAGCAGAAGGGTCGTCGCAAGGACCCAGCGGTTGCGCAGTCCCTCTTGGATTTCCTTGCGGGCGACAATGAGGATGTTTCTCATCGAGCCGCCTCCTGCGACAGGAGGAAGTGTGCATAGAGTTCGTCAAGAGTCGGTGGAATCACATCGAGGTCCTCGACGGGAGCGCCCTCGTTGGTCGCGCGCCGCAGAACTTCGATCTTGCTCTCCGCAGAGGCATCGATCTCGACCATGTGGCCATTGACCCGGCGCCATCCCTCTACAGGACCCAGCCAGTTCGGAACGTTGGCAAGACCCACATCAGAGACCTTGAGACGGATGCGGGTCGGCAACCGTGCGATGCGGCGCAACTCGTCAAGCGTGCCGTCTGCGACCTTGATCCCGCGGTTCATGATAATGACGCGACCGGCGCGCTCCTCCAGTTCCGTCAGGGCATGTGAGGACAGCAGGACCGTGGCCCCGCGCCCGCGCAACTCCTCGACGATCTCGTAGAAGCTATGACGCAGGGCCGGGTCTAGGCCTGTCGTCGGCTCGTCGAGCAGCAGCACCCGCGGCTCCCCCAGCAGCGCCTGCGCGAGGCCAAGGCGCTGGCGCATACCCTTGGAATAGGTGCCGACCCGTCGGCTTGCCGCATGGGACAGGCCAACGCGATCCAGAAGCGGCTGCACGGCCGTGGTCGGCTCGCGCTTAAGACGGGCGTAAAACGCGAGCGTTTCGCGCCCAGTGAGGGCGGCATTGAACGAGACGCTTTCCGGCAAATACCCGAGGCGTCGACGCGCCTCGAACTGTCCTGCGGCAGGATCGTCGCCCAGCACGGTGATGCTGCCGCTCGTGGGCCGAATGAGCCCGAGCATGAGCTTCATCAATGTGGTCTTGCCAGCACCGTTGTGACCGACGAGCGCCACTGTCTCACCCTCGGGTAAGCTGAACGAGACGTCGCGGACAGCCTCGACCTTGCCGAAGCGTTTCACGACATTTCTGATTTCGACGGTTGAGGTCATGGCTGGCCTCCCTTGGCCACTTTAGGACGTGGAGGAGGGGCCATGAGCGGCCTGCTGTCGACGACACCGCCCGGCAAGAGAGCTGGGAATTGAGCCTGGGCCCAACGGATAACCTGAACGGCAGGGCTGTTCATCAGTACCTTGGCCTGAGGGGCAGTCCAAAGCACTTTGTCGACGAGGTCGTTCGGGCGGTAGGCGCTGTCGCCCAGACCGTCGCCGTTGAGGTCGAAGGCCGGGTTGTCACTCCAGTAGTTGCCGCGCCCGTCCTTGGACCAGTCGAGGTAGCGCGTGCTGACGTACTTCACCTGGTTGCGGTTCCGTATGAAGGCATTGCCGACCATTTCGTTGCGCTCGGAACCGGCCGTGAAGTGAATGCCGATCTCGCAGCCCTCGAACCAATTATCGCGGAACCTGTTCTGGTTTGCGTTGTAAATGAACACGCACTTCGTCGGACCAGGGCGAAAATCAGAACCTTGCGCTACCTCGCTCGTGTCCGGTGCGGGGAGACCATGTTCCTTGTCGTTCCTGTCCCGCGTACCGGCATTGGTCCAGCGCTCGGCAGGCTGGAGGCGTCCCAATACGGTGTTGCCCGCAATCTGGGAACCATTGGCGTAGTTGAAAAGGAAGCCGTGATCGCGATCGCCGTCCGAGACGTTGCCGGTGATCTTCAGACGGCTTGAGAACATCATGGCAAAGCCGACAGCATTGTTGATCGAGATGTTGTCGGTGATCTCGCTGTCATTTGTATACATGTAGTGAATGGCGAAGCGCAGATCACGGAAGCGGTTGCCTGAGAATACGTTGCGTTTGCTGGTGATCACGTAAATGCCATCACGTCCGAAGCGAACATCGTTGTCGAGGACCTTGGCACCGGGAGCATTCCAGACCGAGATGCCGTTTCCGGCCTCGTTCAGGCGTCCTTCTTCCATGCCGATGATCGTGTTGTTCTTCGCAATGGAATTCTCTGCCCCATGCAGATAAATGCCATAGAGGTTGCCCTCCATGCGGTTTCTTTCGACCAGCGCGTCTGCGGCGGTCTTTTCGACGAAGATTCCAGCGTCCATCTTTTCAAGATTCGCGCCCGATCCACGGATCGTCAGCCCGCGCACGACCGCTCCGGGGGCGGACACCGTGATAACGCTTCCTTGGCCCGGTCCTGTAACGATTGCGCCTGGCTCGCCTTCAACGGTCACCTTGCGTGTGACGCGTATGGGGCCGCGATGCTCGCCAGCCTTCAGGAGGATCACGTCGCCTTCGTCGGCACGATCGATGATCTCCTGAACCGCTTCACCTGCAGAGACGGCAATCCGTTCAGCCCGAGCAGGCAGGGCGAGGCCGGCGGCGAAGATCGCCGCCAACCCCATTCGCATCATGGCACGTGTTTCCATCATCTCGTCAGGACGCCTGCGGCTCGACGAACATGCGCCCCTTCATCTCCATGTGCATGGCATGGCAGAACCAGGAGCAGAAGTACCAGTACACACCGGGCCGGTCCGCTTTGAACGTGACCGAGGCCGTGGCTTGCGGTGCCACCTCCATGTTGATGCCGTAATTGACCATGGCGAAGCCGTGGGTGAGGTCCTCGACCTCATCAACATTCGTGACGTAAACCGTGACCTCATCACCCTGCTTCACCTGGAAAGACTCCAGGCCAAAAGCCGGCGCTGCCGAGGTCATGTAGACCCGCACCTTGTTTCCATCGCGGATCACCTCCGAGTCCGTTTCCAAGGTGATGCCATCGGCTTTGGCCTGCTGCACAGCGTCCGCAAAGAACGGGTCGTCACGCTTCCACACATGAAGCGGGTTGATCTTGGAGCGGTGCACAATGGTGGCGTCGTGCGGTTCGGCGAAGGTCGGGTTATCGTGCACGAGCACCATCCGGTCGCCCGAGATGTCGATGAGCTGGTCGTTCTCCGGCTTGAGCGGACCGACATTGAGGTAGCGGTCCTTAGAGAACTTGTTCAACGAAATCAGCCACTTGCCATCGGCCTCCTTGGTCTGGCCCATGGAGGTATGGTTGTGGCCCGGTTGGTAATGCACGTCGAGCTTCTGGATGACCGGGTTCACCTTCTCCCCTGCGAAGGCACGCCGAGCGAGATCAATGTTCCACTTCACCACCTGGCTGTCGAGGAACAGAGTCGTATAGGCGTTGCCCTTGCCGTCATAGGCGGTGTGCAGCGGGCCGAGGCCGAGCTCGGGTTCGGCCACGACCACGTCGCGTGGCTTGATCTTGTCGGCGAACAGGTCGTCGAGCTTGCGAGCGTCGAAAACCGTGACAGTCGGCGAAAGCTTGCCGTTGGCAACGAAGTGGATGCCGTCCGGCGCGGTGTTGATGCCGTGCGGGCTGTTTGCCACCGGAATGTAGCGGGTAAACTTAGAGCCCGCCCGTCCGTCGAGGAGCGGCACCCCGCCAACGGTCTGGGCTTCACCGTTCTTCACGGCATCCTCAATGGCCTTGAGGTTGAAGATGACGACCCAATCCTGCTCCTTGGACATCATCTCGGCAAGAGTGACGCCTTCCTCGGAATTATAGCAGGTAGCCCAGGCATACTTGCCCTGGTAATCGGCATCGACGTTGTCGAGGTTGCCGTCGACCCTGATCTGCCAGGCAACCTTCATCGTGTCGCCGTCGACGGCAGTGAAGATCGAGGAATACTGCTTCGGATCGTCGAGGATCTTGCCGTCGTTCGGGATCGGTACGCGATCTTCGCCATTGCAGAACACGTAGCCGGTGCGCGGATACTTCTGCACACGCAACCCGTGGACCGTATGCTGGTTAGGCAACTGGATGATCTTATCGCATTTCATCACGTCGAGGCGGATGCGGGCGACGCGGGTGTTCAGCTTGTCGTTCACGAACAGATAGCGCCCATCATAGGTGCCGTCCGTGAAGGATAGGTGAGGGTGGTGCAGGTCGCCGGCGGTATAGACGCCACCCTTGTCCTTCAGGTACTCGACGCTCTCTGGCGTTAGACCTTCCGTGAGGATCTTGCGGCTTTCGTTGGTCTGGCCCCATCCGGTGGCGCTGTCGCGGTTAAACACCGGAACACGCATCAATTCGCGCATGGAAGGCAGGCCGACGATGCGGACTTCGCCTGTCTGGCCACTGGAGAAGAATACATAATACTCGTCGAGCTCACCAGGCTTGACCTCGTACTTATTGGCGACAGCAGGCCGCGCCGCCGGCGCTCCCGGGGCGGTCTGGGCCTCGGCGGAGGTGATCACGCCAGCATCCTTCAGGGAAATTCCGCCAGCGACACCGGCCGCGCCGGCCGCTGCGGCAACGGCAGTCGTCCCGAGGAGTTGTCGGCGGTTGAGACCGTGCTTCTGTTCTTCGCTGGCCATGTGAGTCTCCTTCTTGCTCATGAGGCGGTGGTCGGGGCATCGGCTGTGGTCGGTTCGTCCGAGGGCGTTCCGACAACCTTGCCCTTATGGGTGATGATTGGTTTAGCGGGTCCAGAACCGCCGTCTTTGTTCTGGCGCATGGACGGAGAAGAAAGTGCCTCGCGCTTCTCGCGTTTGAGCCGCACCTGGATCATATGCGGGCAGCGGTGGTCGTCGTGGTACAGTTCCTGGCAATGCATGCAGTAGATGCATTCGTTGACGTTGATCTGACCCTCGGGATGGATCGACTGCACTGGGCATTCCTTGGCGCAGCGCTGGCAGGGCGAGCCGCATTCCGGCCAGCGCTTGAGCCACTCGAAGGTGCGAATGCGCCCTGGAATGGCGAGTGCCGCGCCGAGCGGGCAAAGATAGCGGCAGAAGAAGCGTTCGATGAACAGACCTGCCGCAAGTAGCGTCAGGGCATAGATGACAAACGGCCAGTCACGGACGAACTTCAGGATGATGGCCGTCTTGAACGGCTCGACCTCGGCGAAGACCTCGGCCAACGCTACATTGTAGAGAGAAAGGCCGAACAATCCGAGGAAGATGATGTACTTGATCGGCCACAGGCGTTCATGCAGCCCCCAGGGCACAGTGATCTGCGGCACTTTGAGCCATTGGGCAATGTTGTTGGTGAGCTCCTGCAACGCGCCGAAGGGGCAGAGCCAGCCGCAGAATGGGCCTCGGCCCCAAAACAACAGCCCCGCTGCGACTGCCGCCCAGAGGATGAAGATCAGGGGCGCCGCCAGGAAGAACTCCCAGTTGAAATCCGTGATAAGGGAGTTCGTGAAGGTGAGAACGTTCACGACCGAGAGCTGAGCGTTGGCATACCAGCCGAGCCAGACGAGGGTGAAAGTCAGGTACGCGCGCCGGACCCAGACATAGATCTTCGGGCGCTTCACCAAGGCATCTTGGAAAAAGAAGATCGCGGTGAGGACAAGAAGGGCGATGGCGGCGATGCCGATGGAGACGGTATTCGTCTTCCAGATCTTGAGCCAGAGCGGCTCCTCGATGTCTCCTGCCGCGAGTGCGTCCGCGTCGTTCAATGACGGCTCGGCAGGTGGCGCTGGTTGGACAGGCGCATTGGATTGAGCGCCAGCCTGAGCCTGCTGCGAAGGGGCTGGGGCGGGCGTCGATGCCAGGGCGGGAGGCTGCTCGATCCGAAGATACTGGTCCGGCAACGTGTATTCGAGATTATACGTCAGGAAGGCCCGGTCTCTGGCGCCGACGTTGCGCTGCACGAGCAACTGGATTTGCCACGGTTCTGTCAGGTCGAGGGTGAAGTCCTCAGGCACCACGAACAGGGCAATCTCGCGCAGGGGCGGCGCTCCCTCCGCTGCGAGGTCGCCGAGACGTGTATGGTTGCGGTCGCGGAATCGGATGCCCTGGCCACCCTGTAGCAGTTCGACCCGGTCGAAGATGCCGCCGCGGACATATCCCGATCCCTTGAACGAATAGACGCCATCACCGGCAACGACGATCGCCTGCTGGCCAGGCTTGAGCCGCGCCTTGAGTTGCTCGTAGCCAGCATCCCCAAGGAGGCTTCGCCCGATGGTAGGGATGCTCACGGGCGCAACGTACATGTCGATGAAGGTGTCGTTCGGGTCGCCTGTTTCGGAGTTGTTGGCTGCTTCTTGGTTGCCCGCCTGAAGGTAGGTTTCATTGACCTCGCCGACAGTAAGCGACAGGCGGCGCACCGACCCATCTCCGAGCAGGGTTTGCCAGTCGCGGACCTCGCTTTTTGTCAGATCGACAGTCCTTACGGCCGGGGGAGCCGCGGCAGCGGCTGGTGCCCCCTGGGCGGTACCAAGTCGGCCGCTGCGGATGAGACGAACGGCGGAGCGCACGACGCTGTCGCCCATCACGAGCACGGTCACGGTCGCGCCGCTGACGATATCGACCTGGGGCGGGCGTTCTGCACCGCTCGCGACGGGCTTCATGTCGCGCCCGATCAACGTGTTCATCGCGTCGATGATACGTCGCTCCGGGATGCCGATCAGCACGATCGGCTCCTTGTGGTCGACAAGTTTGATCCCGGTGATGACGCCGTTGGTGTCGATGCCCACAAGCAGATTTATAGGCTTGCCGGAATAGCCGATGGCGCTCGTGATATCAGAGTTTAGATAGACGTAGCCGAGAAGGCGGTCGCCTTGGTGAACGGGAACGAGTGGCGGGTCGCCTTGCGGTGTGCCGAAACGATCTGCCCCTGGAAAGAAATCGGTCGGCTGCGCCTTTGGAAGAAACTCCTGCACACGGCCTGCCGCCATACCGGGCACCGTCCAGAGGAGCATCATAACCCCAAGCAGAGCTATGATCCGAAGGAGCGGAAGTTTAGTATTTGCAAGACGTCGGGCAGGACCGGGGGCGTGCGATTTTGCCAACAGGGGACCGTCCAGGATAGCGTTTATGCATCTGAACAGAAAAACGCTAACGGCTTTCAGCCGAAATTGGTTCCGGCTGGTGTTCGCGATCTTTCCGGGGCTGTTGAAATTGATCTCGCTATGCCCAAAACCATCATGCTAATCGGTGTTCGGCAGGCATTGATCTGTGTCAAACTGATCGCATGAAAGATGGCATGTCAACCCTGAAAGGGCCCGACAGTCCTGGGCCGACTGGAGAGGACGATGGCGCTGCTGAAAGAGGAACCGGCCGGTTCCGTGAAGTCTCTGGAGGAGCTGTTCGCGATTGCGGCGGCCATGGAGAAGGAGGCGGCGACCCGATATGCCGAGATCGCCGCGCGAATGCGTCAGGAGGGCGATCCCGCATTGGCCGAGGTGTTCGAGCGCCTGTCTGCCGAGGAGCAGGGCCACCTCGACAGCATCGTGCATTGGTCGGAAAAGACCAAAGGCCAGCCTCCCGATTTTGCGCGTATTCGTTGGGAGGCTCCCGAGACTTTCGATGATGAGGGTGTGGCCTTGGCCCATCCCCGTCTTCTGAGTGCCTACCGTGCGCTCTCCATGGCGGTGCGCAACGAGGAGCGTGCGTTCGCATTCTGGACTTATGTCGCCGCCCATGCGGAGACCCCCGAAATTCGCCAGGCAGCGGAAACCATGGCCCACGAAGAACTCGGGCATGTTGCAACCCTCCGGCGAGAGCGCAGGCAGGCCTTTCATGCCGAGCGGCGGAAAGAAGATGCCAATCTGCAGAAACAGGAGAGTGTAATAGGACAAGCGGACCTTGAGCGCCGTCTTGCCGAACTTCTTGAATCCGTCGCCGTAGAAGCACCATCGCCCAGGCGCGCCCACATCGAGCAAATGGCTGAAGAGGCACGACGGAACGCTGCAGATCTAGACGGCTCTGTCTTGGCCCTCGGCGGAGCGATCTCTGCACAGACAGTGCCGGATGACCCGGTGGCGCTGGCCGAGCTGCTCACTGAACGATATCTCGAGGCGGGCGATACCTTGCAGGATGAGGATGCATTGCATCAGGTGCAGGCCATGGCTGGAAGCGCGATTGCGCGTCTCGCTTGGTTGAGGAACGACCTTCCAGAACTGCAACGCAGTGCGGAGTGATGTGAAGCATGGCGATGCTTGGATGGATTGATGTCCTATCTGAAGTTCGGCTCGAATTAAGATGCTGATTTCATGCGTCTAGTAAGGCATAATGGAAGTTATAGGGTTCCTCCTTGATGTCGACCAAAGGCCAACTGGACCAGCATCAAGGAAAATTTGCAGTCTGGCACGGGAACTTTTCAGCTAGCTGAGCAGTTTCTCGGAATTCCAGGTTTCAGTCTGAAAACGTAATACATAAGCCTACGCCAATGAAATCAGAACCACTGGAATCGGGCAGCAGAAAGCGTGAATGGATCACGTTCTTCATCCTTGCTGTCATGATATGGCCATTCATCGCTGTCGGTGTCGTTGCGGGGTGGGGCTTTATCGTCTGGATGTACTACCTGTTCACCGGACCGCCCGGTCCGGTCTGACGGGAGCCTCGCGATGGTTGAGACCCCGGACCTCAAACGGCGCAACTTTCTGCTTGGCAGATTTACGGCCGAGCCCTCCGAGCCTGCCGGATCTCCCGTCGCCTTGATCGGACAATCCTGTTTCGCCTTTCAGGGAATTGCCTGCATGAGTTGCCGTGACGCATGCCCGACCGGTGCCGTGCGTTTTGAGCTTGCTATCGGCGGGGCTCGTCCCAGGATTGTGACGGAGACCTGTACGGGATGCGGTGACTGCTCCCAAGCCTGTCCTGCCGGTGCCATTCGTGTGTCGGCTGTCGAGGAGGCGTCATGAGCGCTGAGTGTCATATCTCCAGCCTGGTGGTTCACACGCGCCCGGAGCGCGTTCCAGAGATCATGATCGGGATCGGTGCGATCAACGGTGCCGAGGTCCATGGTGGGCAGGACACGGGCAAGCTGATCGTCACTCTTGAAACAGATACGGAGAGCCAGGTCGTCGAGCGCATCAATGCCATCCAGCTCCTCGACGGCGTCCTCTCCGCAACCCTCGTCTTCCACCATTTCGAGCCTGTTCCAGAGCGGGAGTAGACCCATGGACATCACGCGCCGCACCCTTCTCAAGACACAGGCCGCCATGGCTGCCGCCGCAGCCGCGAACGTCACGCTGCCGGCCAGTGCCCAGAATGTCCTGACCGGCGAGGATCTGCACCTTCAATGGTCGAAAGCACCCTGCCGTTTCTGCGGAACGGGCTGTGGCGTCATGGTCGGGGTGAAAGACGGTAAGGTTGTAGCCACCCATGGCGACATGCAGGCGGAGGTCAACCGGGGTCTCAACTGCGTGAAGGGCTATTTCCTGTCCAAGATCATGTACGGCAGCGACCGGCTCACACAGCCGCTGATGCGCATGAAGAACGGCCAGTTCGCTAAGGATGGCGAGTTGCAGCCGGTTTCCTGGGAACAGGCCTTCGACGAGATGGCCAAGCAGTTCAAGCGCGTGCTGAAGGAGAAAGGGCCTGAGGCCGTGGGCATGTTCGGCTCGGGCCAATGGACGATCTGGGAGGGATATGCAGCGTCCAAGCTCATGCGCGCTGGATTCCGCACGAACAACCTAGATCCCAATGCCCGCCATTGCATGGCCTCAGCTGCTGTCACCTTCATTCGTACCTTCGGCATGGATGAGCCGATGGGCTGCTACGACGACTTCGAGAACGCCGATGCTTTCGTGCTCTGGGGCTCGAACATGGCCGAGATGCATCCGATTCTGTGGACCCGGATCACGGACCGCCGCCTCAGCCATCCGCATGTGAGGATCGCGACGCTGTCGACGTACGAGCACCGCACCACTGACCTGTCCGATATGAGCTTGATCTTCAAGCCGAACTCGGATCTCGCGATCATGAACTATATCGCGAATTACATCATCCAAACTGGTGCGGTGAACAAAGAGTTTGTCGACAAGCACTGCAACTTCCGCTTGGCGAATACGGATATTGGTTACGGCCTGCGGTCGGACCACGTGCTGGAGCAGCGGGCACAGCATGCCAACGACGCTCAGGTCTCGAAGGCGTCGAGCTTCGAGGATTATGCGAAGCTGATGAGCGAGTACACGGTCGAGAAAGCTTCTGAGCTCTCTGGCATTCCGAAGGAAAGATTGGAGGCTCTTGCCAAGATCTATGCCGATCCGAAGACCAAGGTGATGTCCCTCTGGACCATGGGATTCAACCAGCACGTCCGTGGCGTCTGGGCCAACCACATGGTTTATAACCTGCACCTGCTCACCGGAAAGATCTCGGAGCCTGGCAACTCTCCTTTCTCGCTGACAGGCCAGCCCTCGGCATGCGGCACGGCGCGTGAGGTCGGCACTTTCAGTCACCGTCTGCCCGCGGACATGCAGGTCAACAATCCTGAGCATCGCAAGCACGCGGAGGAGATCTGGAAGCTGCCGCATGGCCTGCTTCCCGAGAAAGTGGGCTACCACGCGGTGCAGCAGGACCGCATGTTGAAGGACGGCAAGCTCAATGCCTACTGGATCATGTGCAACAACAACCTCCAGACGGCGCCGAACACCAACAACGAGACCTATCCCGGCTACCGGAACCCGGCGAACTTCGTCGTGGTCTCGGATGCGTATCCGACGGTGACAGCGATGGCGGCGGACCTTGTGCTGCCAGCGGCGATGTGGGTCGAGAAGGAGGGCGCCTACGGCAACGCGGAGCGGCGCACCCATTTCTGGCATCAGCTCGTCAACGCGCCGGGGGATGCCCGTTCCGATCTCTGGCAGCTCATGGAATTCTCGAAGCGGTTCACCACCGACGAGGTCTGGCCGGCCGCGATCCTCGATGCCAATCCAGACTACAAGGGCAAGACCCTTTATGACGTTCTCTTCGCCAACGGCGAGGTGAACAAGTTCCCTGTGTCCGAAATCGACCCAGCCTATGAGAACCGTGAGTCAAAGGCTTTCGGCTTCTATGTCCAGAAAGGCCTCTTCGAAGAATATGCCGCCTTCGGCCGCGGACATGGGCACGATCTCGCGCCGTTCGATACTTATCACCAGGTGAGAGGCTTGCGGTGGCCGGTCGTCAATGGTCAGGAGACCCGCTGGCGTTATCGCGAGGGCCTCGATCCCTACGTGGAAAAGGGGACTGGCTTCCAGTTCTATGGCAACCCCGACAAGAAGGCCAATATCATGGGGGCTCCCTACGAGCCGCCAGCCGAATCTCCCGATGCGGAATACGATCTCTGGCTCGTGACCGGCCGCGTGCTGGAGCACTGGCATTCCGGGTCGATGACTCTACGCGTGCCCGAGCTCTATAAAGCCTTCCCGGGAGCCGTTCTGTTCATGCATCCGGACGATGCCGCCAAGCGCAACCTACGCCGGGGGCAGGAAGTCAGGATTGTCTCGCGTCGTGGCGAGATTCGCAGCCGTGTCGAGACACGCGGGCGCAACCGCGTGCCGCCGGGGCTGGTCTTCGTACCGTTCTTCGACGCCAGCCAGCTCATCAACAAGGTCACGCTCGACGCAACCGACCCGATCTCGAAGCAGACCGACTTCAAGAAATGCGCGGTCAAAGTTGTTTCAGCGGCCACCGCTGATGCTGGAGATGTGCAATGAAGCGAAGCGTGTTCGCGGCTTTGATCAGTATTGGGCCTTGTCTGGCTGCCGGAGCCATATTCGCGCAGGATGCACCGCGCCTTCGTGGACCGGAGCCCTTTACCAAGGAGACACCAGCTCCGCCGATGCAGCGTCAGGTCACGGACGACGTGCGGGTGCGCCGCAATTATCCGGATCAGCCTCCTGTCATCCCGCATTCCATCGAAGGCTATGCGATGGACCTGAACGCGAACAAGTGCATGTCGTGCCATGCACGCAAGTTCACGGACCAGAGCCAAGCCCCGATGATCAGCGTGACCCACTATCAGGATCGGGACGGGAACACCCTCGGTGGACTGGCGCCACGGCGCTACGTATGCGTTGCATGCCATGTGCCGCAGACGACCGCGAGGCCTCTCGTCGAGAACGTGTTCACCGACATGGATGAACTTGCCGAGCCCGAGCGTCAGCCCGAACGGGGGCGGCACTAATGGCGGCTGGCATCTCTCGCGCATGGGGCTGGTTTCGGGGCAACCGCTGGGTCCAAACGGCCCTCAGCCCACCGACTTATCTCAGCCTCGCCTTTCTCACCCTCGGCGGCTTCGTGGCTGGCGTTATCTTCTGGGGCGGCTTCAACACCGCTCTGGAGATCACGAATACCGAGAAATTCTGCACCAGCTGTCACGAGATGGAGGCTAACGTCTTCGAGGAGTTGAAGGGGACCGTGCACTTCACGAACCGCTCCGGCGTGCGCGCGACATGCCCCGATTGCCATGTTCCCCATGAATGGACCAACAAGATCGCCCGCAAGATGCAGGCTTCGAAGGAGGTTTGGGGGCATATCTTCGGCTCCATCGACACGCGGGAGAAATTCCTCGCCTTGCGCAAGCATCTTGCTGAGCGGGAATGGGAACGAATGAAGGCGAATGACTCGCTGGAATGCCGCAACTGCCACAGCTCGGAATCCATGGACCTTGCAAAGCAGAATCCGCGCGCAGCATCGGCGCACGAGCAGTTCCTGTTTACGGGACAGAGGACCTGCATCGATTGTCACAAGGGCATCGCGCACCGCCTGCCCGACATGTCAGGCGTCCCAGGATGGCAGTAGGTTCATGAAAGCCTTCACATCGCTCATCGCGGCCTCGATTCTTGCGGTGGCTCTGCCAGGCAAGATCCCGGCCGTCTTGGGGCAGGGGACGACCAGTGCCCCTGTCCAGTCGCGCCCTATCGAGCCGGAGGAGTTCCTGCGGCTGGCCTATAGCTCCGCGTCATTGCAAGGTCAGGCAGCCAAGCTGGCTGCCAGTCGCGAGACGAGGCCCGAGGTCAAGGCCTATGCGACCGCGGCGTCCGACTTCCGGGCAGGGCTTCTTCAACGCATCGAGGCCTTTGCCAAGGACCGCAGTATGCCGCTTCCTTCGGTGAAGGAGTTCGAGCACCAGGTTATCATCGAGAACCTCGAGCCGCTCGACTACCTTGCGCTAAGCCGGCGCTACGCGGAAATCCAGGTGCAGGCCATCGAGCAGGAGCTGAAGATTTATCAGGCCGCGAGCCAGAGCCCGCGCCAGGAGATCAAGTCCTTCGCTGAGCAGATCCTTCCTGAACTGCAACGGCAGCAGGAAGGCGCGCAGAAAATGTATGAGGCAGTCAGACCTTGAGCGGGATGGTGACGCAACCCGTCAAGGTCCATCCCTGCGACGCTCCTGATGGTCTGATCTCGATCGAGCAGGCTTGCTTCCAGGCAGCGGCATATGCCTCTGTCATCAAGGAACATGAGGAAGTTAGCCTGGGCGATGCCCTGGGTCGGACCTTGGCGCTGCCGATAAGATCGGTCATGCCGCTCCCTCCCTTCGACCAATCGGCTATGGATGGCTATGCCTTGGAGGCAGGGGGCGGATTGCCGTCTGGTACGGCTCTGACCATCGCTGGACGCATTGCTGCCGGCGACAGAGGGCAGCCCCTGCCGAAAGGAAGCGCCTCGCGCATTCTTACCGGGGCAAGGCTTCCCCATGGAGCCGATGCCGTGGTGATGCAGGAAAATGTCGCCAATGTCGGTGGCAGGATTGTTTTGACCCGGATGGTTCGATCCGGCGACAACATCCGTCGGCGCGGAGAAGACGTTGAGCCCGGAGAGGGACTTTTTCAGCCGGGCGAGCGCATCGATGCGCGTCACATCGCGCTCCTCGCAGCGCAAGGTTTGGAGAGAATAAGCGTTCGACGGAAGGTACGGATCGGCATTCTCTCTACAGGCAATGAACTTCGCCTGCAGGGGGAGCAGCTTACTGAAGTATCGTTCTTCGATTCCAATCGTCCGATGCTTCTTGCGCTTGCACACCAGGCAGGAGCCGACGTTCTGGATGGGGGAGTCATCCGCGACGATCCGCAACTGATTGCTGAAGCTCTTTCGGAGCTTGCCCGCCATTGCGACCTAGTCGTTACAACGGGTGGTGCATCGGTTGGTGATGAGGACCATTCCATGGTCTCGCTCGCCAGAGCAAACGGGCGGGGTGAAACCCTCAAGATTGCGCTCAAGCCCGGAAAGCCTGCCGTGGTCGGGGTAATCGGGCGAGCAACGTATCTCGGCCTCCCAGGTAATCCGGTGGCTGCCCTTGTATCCTGGCTGCTTCTCGGAAGTGCGGTATTGGCAGCCTTGGACGGGCGGAGATCACGACCTCTCCCTGGCATGCGCCTTCCGATGATCCATGCTTTCAATCGACGTGCAGGACGAACGGAATTTGCTCCCGCGCGCATCGTTCACGGTAACGGCAATCTGGCTGTCGAAATCCTCGGTCGTGGCGGATCAGCTCGCCTCAAGCCTCTCGCAGCAGCGGACGGGCTTGTGCGCATCGAGCCTCTTCATGCTCCCATTGCCGAGGGCGACGAGGTCATGTTTCATCCCTTCCGGGACGGCTTCTCAGTATGACCCGTAGGGAATAGGGGCCAGTCCACGCCTAGGCTGGAGTTGCAGCCAAGCGCCATCGTCTGCTTCACGGCACCGATTGGCGAGGCTGAGGCAGTTGAGAGGTTTCACGACCGTTCCGCGACGCTATGGCTAGGCTGGCAGCAAAGCTGACCAAGGCAATGAGCGTAAGGATGCCGCTTGCCATACGTCCGGCTTCCCACCCCGCGATCCCGGCGCTGGCCCGCAGGATCATCGAAGCATGCAGCAGGATGAGCGGCGCGTAGAGCACCGGTCCATAGCGCAGGCGAACGCGCGCGACTGCGGGCAGGATGATGAGCGCATGCCCGAACACCATCGAGAGCACGAATCCGATCAGGATCGCATGCAGTGCGACGTCATACCCGAGACCGCTTTCGCCTGGAGGGAACCAGATCAGAGAAAGACCTGCGGCACCCAGCCACGCATATCCTGCCAGCATGCAGGCTGCCATGAAACGTGTCTGGCCCGTTCTGCGGACGTTCACGAGAGCAATGTCGTGCCGCATCAGCCACAAGGTGCTGACTAGGAGCGCTAAGCCGAACAGAATTGCGCCATTCTCACTCATGAGGCCATTCTGGGCGCCAGCGACGAGCAGTCCGACAGCAAACAGGAAGAGGGCTTCGCTGCCGCGTCGCCGCGGCATGAGGCGGCTGAGCTCCAGACGCTCGCCCGCAATAGTCAGGACCAGGAAAGCGAGCCACCAACCCACCAGATCAGGCACGGCTTGACCCGTCAGCCAAAGGATATTTCCGGCGAGCCAAGCGAGGGCACCGAACAGAAGCGCGCCGTTGAACAAGGCCGGTTGTTGTATGGTGATCAACAGCGACCCGCCCGCAAGCACCGCCGCCGCAGCGGCATAGGCGCCTGCACCTACGGATAAAGGCGCCCCAGCCAGCAGGGCTAGCGTGCCAAAGCCCGAGAAAGCCGGACCCACATAGCTCCATCCACGATCCAGCGCCACGGCGCGCTCAAGTCCGATCAGCGTCCCAAACAGCCCTGAGATCATCAACGGCCCGTGTAGAGCCGCGAGGGCGGCCCCATGCGGCAGCGGCCAGCCCAAACGTCCCAGCGCGCCCCACAGACCGGCCAGAAGAGCGACAATGCCAAGGGCGAGAAGTGCGGATCTTATGCCTGTCCACGAGCGCAAGGGCATAGGGTTTTCCGGAATAGCGGCGGAACAGCCTGCGTTCGGCATATTCATCAGGCTGTCTCCCGAGGCCGATGGCCCAGGAGCTCGAGCCCCCGGTCCGTGATGCGGTCAGGATTCCAGGGAGGGCTCCACACCAAGCTGACGATTACTTTCGGCGCATCTTGGAAACGGCGTGACAGGCGCTCACGCGCATCCTCCACAATCATCTCGCCCAGTGGGCATGCTTTAGTCGTCAGCGTGAGCGCGACTGCGATTCCGTCGTCGCCCCTCTCAGCCCGATAGATAAGGCCAAGGTCGACTATGCTGAGGCCAATCTCCGGATCCATCACCTCAACAAAGCATTCGAGGATGTCGGGATCGAGCGTCTGGTTCCTAGCCAAATGTTGGGGCATGGCTTCCTCCCATCGATTGACCTGACCTTCGCCCATCGGTCCAAGCCTCTCTTTGCCCTCGCGCAAACACAGCTGCGAAATCTTTGGGCGTTGGGGCAACCTTGTGCAGGGACAAAGAGCGGGCAGGGGAGCTGGCCTAAACTTGATGTCAAGTTCACCGCTGGAGGTTCAGATGACTATCGAATTCACTCAGTCTGTCGACGATGTCATGCGGCACTGGCCCGCGACGATCCGCGTGTTTCTGAACCATGGAATGCGCTGCGTCGGCTGCCCTATCGCCTGCTTCCATACGGTCGATGAAGCTTGCCATGAGCACAGGGTTGATCACGAGACTTTCCTGGCTGACCTCAGGGCTGCCGCCTTCGAAGGTTCCCAGGACTTAGGCTGAATGCGTGGGATCTGCCATACCGGTCCGTCGATCGGGTAAGCCCTCGGCGAGGATGAAGAGTTTATGCGGGTCGCGGATCATGATGCGCTGGCGTCCGCCGGCAACCAGGCCCTGGCTCTCCCAGGCGCTCAGAACGCGGCTCACCGTGTGCAGCGTGGCGCCGGTCATCTCGGCCACGTCCTGGCGCGTGATCGGAAAGTCGATCTCGATGCCCGCCTCGACCTTGCGGCCGGATTGCTGGGCCAGGCGCAGAAGCACATGAGCGATGCGCCGCTCGACCTGCTCCGTGGACATCTCGACCACGCGCGTATGCGCGTCCTGGAGCCGGCTGCCCACGGTCTGGAGCGTGTTGACCGCCAGAGCCGGATGGGCTGCGATGAGGCGGGGCCATGCCGCGGAGGGCCAGACCAGGGCAATGCTGTCCACCACCGCCAGGGCGGTGGCCGGGTAGGTCGTGCGGCCGATGGCCATGGCCACGCCGAACACCTCGCCGGGCGCGACGAAGCGGACCACCACCTGCTGCCCGTCCGGCGTGAGCTTGAACACCCGCAGGTGACCGTGCAGCAGAACGAAGAAGGAATGCGCCTGCTCGTCCTGCTGGAACACCGCCGTTCCCTTCGGATAGCGAACCGACTGCGCTTCCTGCAGCATCTTATCCACCTGCTCCGGTGCGAGCCCCGCAAACATCGGAAGGTCCGCCACGAGGGACCGATCGACACTGGCCATTCTTTGCCTTTCACAAAAACAGGTTGTGGACGCGGGAGTGGACCACGTCCTTTCGGATCTTGCTAGGCTCAAGGGCAACAACGGCCATCGGTCTCATTCCGTTCAGACGCCTGGGCCCGCTTTTCCAAAGCGGCTGCCACGTGTCCTTGGGCCAAGGGCCGAAAGCCTGGCAAGATGTCGGTGTCCCTCATGTTTGTTCCAGCGCAAACAAAACCCTCTCTCCTCCCTTTCACACTGCGAATGGCTCGAACTCCTTGCGCAAGATCAAACACGGTTGCGGGAACGAGGCGTATCACTCTGTCAAGAGCTTCGCACAGAGGCTCACCGGTTTCGCATCGTAACAGGAGACAATCATGCGGAAGGTCATCGTACTGGGCGCCCTCGTGGCCGCCCTTGGCTTCGCCGGGATCGCGCAGGCGGCCGAGGTCGAGGTGAAGATGCTCAACAAAGGCGCCGAGGGCGTGATGGTGTTCGAGCCGGCACTGGTGAAGATCAATCCTGGCGATACGGTGAAGTTCCTGGCCTCGGACAAGGGCCACAACGTCGAGATCATCGATGGCATGCTGCCCGAGGGCGGCGAGAAGTTCGTGGGCAAGATCAACGAGGAGCTGGCCATCACCTTCGACAAGCCCGGCGTGTACGGCTACAAGTGCAAGCCGCATTACGGCATGGGCATGGTGGGCATGATCGTGGTGGGGGACGCCAGCAACGTGGATCAGGCCAAGGAGGCCAAGCACCCGGGCAAGGCCAAGCAGGCGTTTGCCAACCTGTTTGACAAGCTCGCGGCCACACAGACCGCAGCCAAGTAACATCGCGTCTGACGCTCACGCCGCCGCATCTCAGCCGCGGCGGCGTCGATGTCCGCGCGAGAGATTCAAACTGCGATTTGCAAGACCTAGAAGCGAAGGAACTCGGCGATGGCTCCCATTCCCCGCCTGCGGGACTACAAGGGACCCGCACTTCTCTCATACGGCTTTCGGCCATTCTTTCTGTTCGGATCGCTCTATGCCGGTCTTGCGATCCTGGCGTGGCTGCCAGCTTTCTACGGCGAACTCGAGCTGTTGACCGTCTTCGCCCCGCGCGACTGGCATATCCATGAAATGCTCTACGGTTATCTTCCGGCAGTTATCACGGGGTTCCTCCTAACAGCGGTCCCGAATTGGACGGGTCGCATGCCGCTCCAGGGATGGCCGCTGTTGGTCCTCGTCCTGGCCTGGGCGATAGGTCGAATCGCCGTCACTGCCTCGGCATTGATCGGCTGGGAAGCGGCTGCTCTCATCGACAATGCGTTCCTGGTTCTCGTCGCGGCCGCCATGGGTCGGGAGATCATCAGAGGGAAGAACTGGCGTAACCTCAAGGTCCTGATCGCGCTTGGCGTCCTCTCCGTCGGCAATATCGTATTCCACGTCGAGGCCCATGTGCTTGGAGCCGCAGATTACGGCGTCCGCCTCGGCATCGCGGCCACCATGATGCTGATCATGCTGGTCGGGGGGCGCATCATTCCCAGCTTTACCCGCAACTGGCTCGTGCGTGAGAATCCCGGCCGTCTGCCAGCCTCGTTCGGCCGCTTCGACGTCGCCTCCATGATCGCCGCTGGCGTGGCCCTTGCGATGTGGGTGGCCGCACCTGACTGGAGCGTGACCGGCGCGGCCCTGATCGCTGCAGGTGTGCTCCAGGCATTGCGTCTTGCGCGGTGGGCGGGCGAGCGTACTTGGCGGGACCGCCTCGTCCTGATCCTGCATGTGGCCTATGCGTTCGTTCCGCTCGGCTTTGTCCTGGTCGGGCTGGCCGCCTCAGGTTTCCTGCCTGCAAGCGCTGGGATTCATGCCTGGACGGGCGGTGCCATGGGCATCATGACCCTCGCAGTGATGTCGCGGGCGAGCCTCGGTCACACAGGGAGGACCCTGGAGGCGACGATGGTAACGCAGGGGATTTATCTATTGCTCGTCACGGCGGCGCTGGCCCGGGTCTGTGCTGCGATCCATCCGGCTTGGAGTGACACGCTGCTGCATCTGGCAGGCGGGGCATGGGCTGGAGCTTTTGTAGGTTTTGCTCTTGCCTATTGGCAGGTGTTCACGCGTCCGCGTGTGACGGCTTGATACGATCGCGTCCGGGTGTCGGCGAAAGCGCGGCGCGGATCACGTCCCTGCAAAAGAGATTGTGGTGGCGTCATCGCGATTTCCCAGCCGCGAGCGTATCGCATAGCGGGCCGATCCTGATGGCTGCTCACCCTCGCTATGCGAGAGACCGGCGTCATCGCCTGTTGGGAGCGTGAGGGCTGGCAGAGTCTTCAGTTCGATCTTCGGATCTATGCTCGCCTCAAGTCCAAGTGATACTGCCGATTGTGCGCGTGACCGTCGTGCCATCGTCCAGGAACCGGAGACCGATGCCCTCCACGAATACTTCATGGGCTGTGCCGTCATCCTCCACGAACGACATGCGGTCGCCTACACGAAGGCCTAAGAGCGCTGTTCCCAGTGGCGTCGTCACGGAAATCTCCGCGCCGGGCCAGATCAGGTCTTCAGGATGAACAAGCAGGTGCGCACGGGATTTCGGCTCGTCGTCAAGGCGAAAGATGACGCGGCAGTTCGTCGACACAACATCATCGGGTAATGCCGCTGGATGGCAAACTCTTGCGCGACGCAACTCATCGAGCAGGAAGCCGGACGCGTTGGGGGTCTCTTTTTGGCAGATCATCGCGGTAAACAGCAGGCGATTGTAATCGTACTCCGAGAGGGTGATTTGGGGGAGTTCACGCTGAGTGCTCATGAAGGTCTCCTCAAGACTGTTATCTGTTGGACGCATAACTGCTATGCCAGATAACGAATTGATATGACATATCAGTAAACGCCTGAACGGCGCGTATCGCGGCTCAAAGTTACTGTGAGAGGATGCCCCTGAGTGTCGGCGACCACAGCGGGTCAAGCCGCCTGGGGCTTAATTGCCTGCTTTGAGGCAACCTGCATGCGCAAAGAAGCGAAGGTGTTCCGCGGGCATAAACATAACATCATCAAGATAGCTGCATCGCCAGCGAAGGCAATCTTTCAGGTGACATTGGTGCTTGCGCGAATGGAGTATCGCCCGGCTTAAGAACCGGCTGAAGCAACTATGCTCTTGATTGACGCAGATTTGCCGGAGATGTTGCGCTCCGCAACGGAAGTCGCCATTAAGGCTCAGCCCAACAACTTACGAACATCGCATTACCACACAGGAGTGAGATCAATTGCATGCAGTCTCCATGCTGGACCAGGCTCTGACGCGTCTCGACGAAGCAGCCCGGCACCTTAACCTTGACGCGGACGTCCTCGAAAAGTTGAAGTACCCGCGCGAGACCACGAAGGTCCGCTTGATGATCCGCATGGACGACGGTTCGCGCAAATCCTTCATGGCTTGGCGCTGCCGCTACGACGACACTCGCGGTCCGACCAAGGGCGGCATCCGCTTCCATCCGGATTCGACCATAGAAGAGGTGGAGACGCTCGCGTTTTGGATGACCTTCAAGTGCGCGGTGATGAACCTCCCCTATGGCGGCGGCAAGGGGGCAGTACAAGTCGATCCCCATACCCTGTCGAAGGCCGAGATGGAGCGTCTCTCGCGCGCCTACGTGCAGGCTTTCTCCAAGATCATCGGCCCCGATCGCGATATCCCGGCGCCTGATGTCTATACAAACTCGATGATCATGGGCTGGATGGCCGACGAATATGCCTCGATCGTAGGTGAAGCCACACCAGCGGTGATCACCGGCAAGCCCATTGCCCTCGGAGGTTCGCTCGGGCGGGAAGATGCAACGGCTCGTGGCGGCTTTTACCTCGTTCAGCGTTTGGCCAAGGAACTGGGCTTGGAAGCGGGGGCACGGGTGGTAATCCAGGGCTTCGGCAACGCCGGTCAGCACATCGCGCGGCTTCTGGCATCCGATGGGTACAAGATCGTGGCGGTCTCGGACTCGAAGGGAGCAATCCATTCTCCAACAGGCCTCGATATCGAAAAGCTCCTCGCGGCCAAGAAGCAGGGAAGTGTCACAAGCCTCGCCGGGTCTGACGGCATCTCCACTCTGTCGGCCGACGATCTCATCTCGGTCGATTGCGATCTGCTCGTTCCGGCTGCCCTGGAGGACATGATCCATAAGGACAATGCCGCAGGCGTGAAGGCAAGCGTAGTTCTAGAACTCGCCAACGGCCCGGTCACACCCGAAGCCGATGAGATTCTCGCCTCCAGGAATATCGTCGTTCTGCCGGACATTCTGGCGAACGCAGGCGGCGTTACCGTCTCTTACTTCGAATGGGTCCAGAACCGGCAAGGTTACTATTGGCCCGTAGAGGACGTGCATGCGCGGCTGAAGTCGATGATGGAGCGGGAAGGGGACGCCATATGGGCTCTTGCTCAGGAGAAGGGAATCTCCCTTCGCAGCGCGGCCTACGTACATGCGCTCTCGCGACTTGCAGGTGCCATTGAAGCTCACGGCACACAGCAGTTTTTCACGACCTGACGTCTGGAACGACGCAATCATGAAACCGACTCGCGGATAGCGGGTGAGGGGGACCACGGCGTCACGATGGCGCTGTGGTCAGCCTTCCGCGCTTTGCCGAAGCTCGGGCTTAACCCCGGCATGCAGAGGGGATCCCTGGGCGGATCTATATAAAGTAAACTAGCGCGCATTGGGTGCTAAGGAAGGCAAAGGCACCCAGCCCCTTCTGAGTCCGCGGGCTGTGGGATGAGGATAGCACGGCCGTAAATTTCAGCGCCTCTGGCGTGACGGCGAGTAGACGGCTTTCGTGCTCGCGGAAGATCTGCCCAGGTGATCGATTTATCTCTCATACCATGCATCGCGAGTATTTTGCCGCAGAGCTGGAAAATACTCCTCTGGCAGGGCTGCTGCTTTACTCTAGATGTTCGCGCATCCGACATTTCACCGGGCCGTTCGATGGACAAAGATTCCGACTCCACTTCACTGACGGCTGTGCAGGAAAGGACGGGTTTCGTCCGTGTTCGCGGGGCCCGTGAGCACAATCTCAAGAACGTCGATCTTGAGATCCCGCGAGATGCCATTGTGGTTTTCACGGGCGTGTCCGGCTCCGGAAAGTCGTCGCTGGCCTTTGGAACCCTTTATGCCGAGGCGCAACGGCGATATCTCGAGTCTGTATCGCCCTATGCCAGGCGACTGTTCCATCAAATGCCGGTTCCCGATGTGGACGACATCGAGGGTCTGCCGCCAGCCGTCGCGCTTCAGCAGCAGCGCGGTTCGCCGACCACGCGCTCCTCGGTGGGCAGCGTCACGACCTTATCCAATCTGCTGCGCATGCTTTACTCCCGGGCCGGTGACTATCCGCGCGGCCAGGAGATTCTGTATGCCGAGGCGTTCTCGCCCAATACACCTGAAGGGGCCTGTCCTCGATGTCATGGCCTTGGCCGGGTCTACGAGGTCACCGAGCGATCGATGGTCCCAGATGACACGCTAACCATACGCGAGCGGGCAATTGCCGCCTGGCCAACCGCTTGGCATGGCCAAAACTTGCGCGACATCGCGACCACGCTCGGCTTCGACGTGGATCGGCCTTGGCGAGACCTGCCCAAGAAAGACCGCAACTGGCTTCTCTTCACTGACGAGCAGCCAACTGTTCCCGTCTATCCGGGATACACGCAAGCGGAGGTTCGGCGCGCGCTCAAGCGCAAGGAAGAGCCAGCTTATCAGGGTACATTCACAAGCGCCAAGCGCCATGTCCTGCACACGTTTGCCAACACGCAAAGTCCACTGATGAAACGGCGGGTGGCGCAATACATGGTGAGCACGGAGTGCCCTCTCTGCAATGGCAAGCGCCTTAGGCCCGAGTCATTGTCTGTCACGTTTGCAGGACTGGACATCGCCGACATCTCCAGTCTGCCTCTCGCCCGTCTCGCTGACATTTTTCGCCCCTATGCAGATGGAAAGGCCCCACCGCTAGCGAAGATCGAGGCGGAGCATCCCGAAAAGGCGGTGGTCGCGCAGCGCATTGCGCAGGATCTTGTCGCTCGGCTCAGCGTCATGCTCGATCTCGGGCTTGGCTATCTTTCTGTCGACCGCAGCACCCCGACGCTTTCGCCTGGCGAGCTCCAACGGCTGCGGCTGGCCACACAGGTACGCTCCAATCTCTTTGGCGTGGTTTATGTGCTGGATGAGCCATCCGCTGGGCTCCATCCGGCAGATACGGAGGCGCTGCTGAATGCGCTTGGGCAACTGAAGGCTTCGGGGAATTCGCAGTTCGTGGTCGAGCACAATCTCGATGTCATCCGTCATGCTGATTGGATTGTCGATGTTGGCCCAGGTGCGGGAGAGAACGGCGGCTTCGTGATCTATAGTGGTCCGCCATCCGGCCTAATGCAGGTCGAGGCTTCGCAGACCCGGCGCTTCCTGTTCGGCGAAAGCCTTCTCCCGCATCGGGATACACGTCAACCGAAAGGTTGGCTGCGCCTCGCGGGAGTTACACGCAACAATCTGCACGGGCTCGACGTCGCATTTCCCTTAGGCACCTTCACGACCGTGACGGGCGTATCCGGCTCGGGCAAGTCGAGCCTGGTCAGCCAAGCTCTGGTTGAACTGGTAGCAGAACATCTGGGTCACGATGCCCCTGCGCCGGAAGAAGAGGGCGAGGAGCTTGAGCGAGCTGCGACAATCGCCAGCGAGGGTCGAATCGTCAGCGGGATGGAAGGAATTAAGCGCTTGGTGCGGGTCGATCAGAGGGCGATCGGGCGCACTCCGCGTTCGAACCTAGCGACCTATACCGGCCTTTTTGATCATGTCCGCAAGCTCTTTGCCGCGACCAAGCAGGCACGCGCCCGCCGCTATGACGCAGGGCGCTTTTCCTTTAACGTTGCAAAGGGCCGCTGTCCGCATTGCGAAGGCGAAGGCTTCGTGATGGTCGAGTTGCTTTTCCTGCCGAGCGTCTACGCTCCATGTCCGACCTGCCACGGCGCTCGGTACAATGCTGACACGCTTAAGATCAAGTACCGCAATAAATCCATCGCCGACGTGCTCGGAATGACTGTTGATGCGGCCTGGGAGTTTTTCGCTGACGAGCCCCCTT
>NZ_FMVJ01000008.1:0-94019 GCF_900102135.1 Microvirga guangxiensis | reverse complement strand
CGCTATGACGCAGGGCGCTTTTCCTTTAACGTTGCAAAGGGCCGCTGTCCGCATTGCGAAGGCGAAGGCTTCGTGATGGTCGAGTTGCTTTTCCTGCCGAGCGTCTACGCTCCATGTCCGACCTGCCACGGCGCTCGGTACAATGCTGACACGCTTAAGATCAAGTACCGCAATAAATCCATCGCCGACGTGCTCGGAATGACTGTTGATGCGGCCTGGGAGTTTTTCGCTGACGAGCCCCCTTTGCATCGTTCGCTCACGATCGTGCGCGAGGTGGGTCTGGGTTATCTGAGGCTGGGCCAACCCGCGACCGAGTTGTCCGGAGGTGAGGCGCAGCGGATCAAGCTCGCAACTGAGCTTCAAAGGGTCCAGCGCGGCGATACCCTCTATGTCCTCGACGAGCCGACGACCGGACTGCATCCCGCTGATGTCGAGAGGCTCGTGGCTCAGCTCGATGGACTAGTCGATGCTGGCAACACTGTCATTGTGGTTGAGCATAACATGCGCGTTGCCGCGAGAAGTGACTGGATCATGGATCTCGGTCCGGGAGCGGGCGACGAGGGTGGGTATCTGGTTGCATCAGGGCCCCCACACGAAGTAGCAAAAGCATCAGGCAGTCGTACGGCACCTTATTTGTCGCGAGTTCTTGTTTGATGCACTCCAAGCCTTCAGATATCCTTGGACCAGAGCCGGCCCAAAGCGCGAGGTTTTCTCGATCAGAACTTAAGATCCGGCGCGATCATACCCCCGGTTTGTAGGATTATCCGAGCCCTCATCACGGCGGCGAGCTTGAACGTTCCTTGTAGCACCTCAGGCCGTCCTCTCTTGTTTCTCGCGGATCAAACGACCTTAGTCCGCTTTAGCAAGTGGAAGCATAGGACCGACTATTCGGCTTGTACCCGCAGGAGGCGACTATTGCAGTGACGAATTCACATAGCGAGGCTGCGCTGGCATCGCCATCGGTGGCCCGTAACCGCGATCCGATCTTGGAGGTCCTCCGGCAAGTTCTCCCCAGAGCAGGGAAGGTTCTGGAGATTGCCAGCGGGACTGGCGAGCATGCGGTCTACTTCGCCGCCGCGCTGCCGCACCTGACATGGCAGTCAACCGATCAGGACGAGTACGCCCTGAGCAGCATCGCCGCTCATCGCGCGACATCAGGGTTACCCAATCTCCTTGCCCCGTTGCGCTTGGATGCTGCAACCCCGGACTGGCCCGTAAGTCGAGCCGATGCCGTCGTGGCCATCAACATGATCCATATCTCACCGTGGCGTGCGACTCAGGGGCTGATGGTCGGGGCAGGCCGGATACTTCCGCCTAGCGGCGTGCTGTATCTCTATGGAGCTTATAGGGAGAACGGCGCGCACACAGCTCCGAGCAACGAAGTATTCGATCAGGATCTGAGGGGCCGGAACCCAGAATGGGGCATCAGAGATCTTGAGGAGGTCGTGGAGCTCGCAGGTAACTATGGGCTCAAGCTTGTCGAGCGCATTCGTATGCCCGCCAACAACCTCAGTGTCGTCTTCCGGAAGCAGGGGACCTGAGGCCAGCGGCAATGTCAGGGCCGTCAGGATCAGAGGCGCGCTGCCTGCAGCGCATGGCTGGCGCGGCTGTCATGGTCGTGCGGGCTCGGCCCTATGGGGCCAAAGTCACCCCTCAGCGCCTTCAGGGCATACCGTTCCGTCTCGATCTCACGAGCCGTGCGAAAGCCGAGCCGCCGCAGGATCGGCAGAGGCGGGCACCAGCCCTGGACGGCATGCTGGAACAGGAAGGCAGTCACCAAAGCGGGCAGGGCGAGCCAGCGCTTGTCCACGGTCGCGCCGAGCATCACCCCGGTAAAGGCCAGGGTCGAGGCGTTGGCCTCCAATGTCCGTTCAACATCCCACTCCTGATCAAGCTCGTACAGCCGGCGGCCGATCCTCTCGGGATGGGCCGCGTGCCAGCGGACGCTGTCCGCGATCTGCATCTCGATCTGGCGGTTGATGTCCTGGCTGGTGTGCCTGGGAACGCGGTCTACGGTGCTTGCAACCATGGTTCAGTCTTCCTGCAACAGGTAGGGAACGGGACGTGGGCGGGTCGGTTCCCAAGCAAGCTAAAGGCCGCGTGCTGACCCTTGAAAATATATAAGATAATGCTAAATTAGCTTAGTCTTATGAAGACGGATGGCCTTATGCCTGGCGTGGAAATCGACCTCGAAACATTCGAACAGAAGGCGACCGAGGTCGCGGACATCCTGCGCGCACTCGCCAACGAGCGGCGGCTGATGATCCTCTGCAAGCTGGTCGAATGGGGAGAGGCCAACGTGACCACCCTGACCGAGGCGGTGGGGCTGTCGCAATCGGCTGTTTCGCAGCATCTTGCCAAGATGCGGGATGAGGGCATCGTCGCCACCCGGCGCGAGAGCCAGACGATCTGGTACCGTATTGCCGATCCGCGCATCGAGCAGCTCTTCGCCACACTCTATGAGCTCTATTGCCAGCCAGCCAAGGCCAGAAAGTCCCGCTGATCGGAGGTCGCCATGGAAAACTTTACTCCAATATCTGCGCTCATCGGCGGTGTCCTGATCGGCGCGTCCGCGGCCCTGTTCCTGGTGCTGAATGGGCGCGTCGCCGGTATCAGCGGAATCCTAGGCGGACTGTTCCATCCGGCCCGCAGCGAGATCGGCTGGCGCTTGGCGTTCCTTGCAGGCCTGTTCGTGGCACCGCTGGTCTATACCACCTTCGGCGGTGTGCTGCCGCCCGTCGAGCTCGATGCGTCCGTGCCACTCCTGATCGTGGCGGGGCTGATCGTCGGCTTCGGCACGCGTCTTGGAGCCGGCTGCACCAGTGGCCACGGTGTCTGCGGCATCGGGCGCGGCTCGCCGCGCTCTCTCGTCGCTACGGGCATCTTCATGGCGACTGCCATCGCCACCCTGTTCATCACCCGCCACCTCATTGGGATGTAAGCCATGCTCCTGATCCTGTCTGCCTTCGCCGCCGGCCTGTTGTTCGGCCTCGGGCTGATCGTCTCGCAGATGGTCAACCCGGCCAAGGTGCTCGGCTTCCTCGACATCTTCGGCGCCTGGGACCCGAGCCTCGCCCTAGTCATGGGCGGCGCGGTCGTGGTGTCCGCGCTGGGCTATCTCGTCGCTAAGCGCCGTGGCGTGCCCGTGCTGGCGCCGCGCCTGGAGATCCCAACCCGGCGCGACCTCGACCCGCGCCTGATCGGTGGGGCCGCTCTGTTCGGCATCGGCTGGGGTTTGGTCGGGTTGTGTCCGGGCCCGGCGCTGGTCGGCCTGACTTTCGGTCCCTGGCCGGTGTTCGCGTTCGTCGCCGCCATGATCGTCGGCATGGCGGTCTTCCGCCTCGTGCCAGCCGATTGGCCCCAGGTCACCTTCCGCCGCGAAGCTCCTCGCATGGATGGCTGAGGCTTAAGCCCATCAATCCGGATCCCAAACCCTGCGTCATCCCTTGAGAACAGGAGCAAGCGTCATGTCTGCCCAGACCTCTTCACCCTTGCGCGGCCGACCCATCGTGAAGGGCTTCTACGAAAAACGCACAGGCAGCGTGCAGTACGTGGTCGCCGATCCTGAGACGAAGAAATGCGCAATCATCGACCCGGTGCTCGACTTCGATCCGAATTCCGGCGCGACCGCCACGATCCAGGCCGACAAGCTCCTCTCCCACATTGCGCGTGAGGGCTACACCCTGGAGTGGATCCTCGACACCCACCCGCATGCCGACCACTTCTCGGCGGCTGGCTACCTCAAGGACAAGACCGGCGTGCCCACTGCCATCGGCGAGAAGGTGGTCGAGGTGCAGAAGCTCTGGAAGATGATCTACAACTGGTCCGACAGTTTTCCGACGGACGGCTCGCAATGGGACCGGCTGTTCGCTGACGGCGAGCGCTTCAAGATCGGCAATCTGGATGTGGAGGTAGTGTTCACACCCGGTCACACGCTCGCCTCTATCGCCTACGTCATCGGTGACGCCGCCTTCATCCACGACACGCTCTTCATGCCCGATAGCGGCACGGCCCGGGCTGACTTCCCCGGCGGCTCCGCGAAGACTCTGTGGCACAGCATCGAGCGGATAATGGCCCTGCCTGACGACACGCGCCTGTTCACCGGTCATGACTACCAGCCCGGCGGACGCGGGCCACAGTGGGAGAGCACGGTGGCGCAGCAGCGACGAGAAAACAAGCACCTCGTGAAGGCGAGGACGGAGGAAGAGTTCGTCGCGCTGCGCGAGGCGCGTGACCGCGAGTTGCCGATGCCCAAGCTCATCCTGCACTCGCTCCAAGTGAACATCCGCGGCGGCCGCCTGCCGGAACCGGAGAAAAACGGCAAGCGCTACCTCAAGATCCCCCTCAACTCACTCGATGGCGCCTCCTGGGGCGAATGAAGGAGATGGGCATCGGGAATGTGACGCATGTCGCGGGTGGCTCTGCTGCCTTTCAGGAGGCGGATGCATCCATCGGAGAAAGCCGCTGAGTAATGCGCCCGGCTGCTCAGCCCCCGTGCTCACGCACCCGGTGCGCAAGGAGGTGAGATGATGGTCGTGGATCCCGAACCCTTCGAGGCCATGGATCGGGTCGTACAGATAGTCGCAACATGGGCCGAGTGCCCCGCAAGCGGTGGCGATCACCTGGGGCATGTCGGCCTCGGAGCTGGGGCGCACATAGTTCGAGACCGAGCGGTTGTTCGTGAAGGCGATGCAGAACGTGCCCTTCGGCAGGTGAGGACCGTGCAGCTTGACCCAGCGCGGTACATGGGGCGCCGGTCACCATCTCATGCTGCTAGACCAACTCCGAACTACCTCCCGCGCCCAATGTGAAATCCGTGAGCGAACTTGACGTCTTCCAGCCTTATGCTGCGCTATGCCGCAATCTCTTGTAGTCCGAAATTCCTCTGGCAAGGTGTAGAGCGAAGGACGCATCTTCGACTAGCTCCTTTCTATGCGGCAAGCGAAGTTGCAATCCCGTTGGTGCGGATTTATGACCGGTCCCGGTATGGCGAAGCGGAGCGTGGAGTATGACTGACGGTGCTCGGGTCTTAGATCCTTCCTTGCGCAACCGGATCATGTCGGCTGACGAGGCCGCCGCTCTCATTCTCTCTGGCACAAACGTTGGGATGAGCGGCTTCACTGGGGCCGGCTATCCGAAGGAAATTCCGCTCGCCCTCGCACGGCATATCGTGGCCGCGCACGAGCGTGGCGAGGCGTTCAAGATCGGAGTCTGGACCGGTGCTTCAACGGCGCCGGAACTTGACGGAGCGCTGGCCAAGGTTGATGGCGTCGAGATGCGTCTGCCTTACCAGTCAGATCCGACCTGTCGGCAGCGCATCAATGCTGGCGAGATGGACTATCTCGATATTCATCTCTCGCATGTCGGCCAGTTCGTCTGGTCCGGTTTCCTTGGCCAGCTCGACGTTGCCGTCATTGAGGTTGCAGCTGTTCTGGACGGAGGGCGCCTGATCCCTTCCTCATCAGTAGGCAACAACAAGACCTGGTTAGACCAAGCGGATAAGATCATCCTTGAGGTGAACCATAGGCAAAGTCTAGCTCTCGAAGGGATGCACGATATCTATTATGGGACCCGGCTGCCGCCACATCGCCAGCCGATTCCGTTGACGCATCCGAGGGACCGCATTGGGATCCCATATCTCACCTGTGACCCTAACAAGATTATCGCGATTGTCGAAACGAACAAAGCCGATCGAAATACTACCTTCACGCCCCCGGATGAAAACTCGCAGCTCATCGCTGGACATGTGATCGAGTTCCTGCAGCACGAGGTCAAGAAAGGCCGTTTACCGAATACGCTGCTACCTCTGCAATCTGGGGTCGGTAACGTGGCCAATGCTGTGTTCATGGGCTTGAAGGACAGTCCTTTCGAGAACCTCACCGCTTACACGGAGGTGCTCCAGGACGGCATGCTCGATCTCCTCGCCGATGGCAAATTGACCTTTGCCTCGGCGACAGCCCTGTCGCTGAGCCACGAGGCATTGGCGCGGTTCGAGGCCGGCATCGAGGAGTTCCGAAGTAAGATCGTTCTGCGTCCGCAGGAAATCAGCAATCATCCCGAGATCATCCGTAGGCTCGGGATAATCGCCATGAACGGGCTGATCGAAGCTGACATCTACGGCAACGTGAACTCCACCCATGTGATGGGGTCGAGCATTATGAACGGGATCGGCGGCTCCGGCGACTTCGCACGCAATGCCTACCTCTCATTCTTCATGTCGCCATCAGTCGCGAAGGGCGGAACAATCTCGTGCATCGTGCCAATGGTCAGTCATGTCGATCATACTGAGCACGACGTCCAAGTCATTGTCACGGAGCAGGGTCTTGCCGACCTTCGAGGCTTGGCGCCGCGACAGCGGGCACGGCTTATCATTGAGAAATGCGCCCACCCCCATTTTCGCCCAGCGCTGGAAGAATATTACCAACGCGCTTTGAAGGAAGCACCGGGCCGGCACACGCCACACATTATGGACGAGGCTCTCAGTTGGCATGCGCGCTATCTTCGACATGGATCGATGTAGTTCCTGACAGGGCGCCATCAATATAACGGACCGATTGGTCTGTTGCATGAGCCTTCATAGGGATGGGTAGCCAAGTAAGAAACAGTTCTAAGCCTCTGTTCAGGCACTGCCGCTTTCCTGGCGCGAGCCTCCTACGAGATCAGCTATAGCGATCTCGCCGGGATCGATGCGGGAGCGTGTGTCGAGGTCGACCCATCTGTCCTCGTGCGGTCGGGTTTCCACGATACTTTATAGGTCAAGAAGAGAGTGCGCTCGAACGAATGATTTCGCTCTGGCTCCTTCTGTGTAGATGACAGATAAGTGCCGGTTTCACGGAAGAAAAAATGCCTTCACGACCCCGAGGCCTGCCGCGATCACGCTCCACGGCTCTCTAGGTATACCCGAGCTGCTTTCATGGCGCTTTGGCATTGTGGTGACGTGTTCAGCACGTCCTCTGGCACGGCTCTACCGGTCCAGACATCAAGGGCGGTTGCGATCACCCAGAGAGGCTCGGCATAAGCTCGCTCAGCCAGTCTTGGCAGAGCGTTCTCAGCACATGTTCTCACCTCTGCAATGATGGCTTGAGGCGCTCGAACCTCAGCCAATCGCTTGTTCATTTCACCGTAGAGAGGGTCGATAACAAGTAGGTTGATGAAGAAAGCGATAATGTCCTGGACCATGTCCATCTCCGGCACTGGCGGTAAGATCGATTAGGATCCGACATCACGTAGGCGCCAGGCGGCTCACGTCAGAGGGGCCCGGATCAGGGTCCCTCCAAACGTAAGTATGGAGCACAGAGGTTCAAGGGCTGCCGGACTTCGAAATCTGCAGCGATGAACATTGGTGCGCGTGAGGCTCTATAGCCGACATTCATGAGCGGTTGAGGGGCGACGCCACGCATTTTCTTCAACATATTCGTCTGTCGCATGGCTGATCACCCCTGGACTGCTCCGGTCTTTAGATCTGGCTTGCGCCGTGGTAGCGGGCGAAGGTGGTCTGGCCCGAGGGGCCAAAGAGGATGACCTCGTAGGTGTCTGGTTTTGCTCCTGGGATCTCCATGCCCGGCGATCCGACTGGCATGCCGGGAACGGCAAGACCCTTTCCGTGGGGCTGCTCAGCCAGCAGTCGCTTGATGGCTGCTGCCGGTACGTGCCCTTCAATCGCGTAGCCACCAACCTCCGCGGTATGGCAGGAAGCGAGCTCGTCCGGCACGCCGAGGCGAACCTTGACCCGGTTCACCTCTGGCGTAGTGACGACCTCCATCGAGAAGCCAGCCGCCTTCATGTGGTCGACCCAGCCGTCGCAGCAGCCGCAATTTGGGTCTTTGGACACGACAACCTTCGGCAGGGCCGTCTTCGCGAATGCGCCGCCCGTCGCGAGGGCCACGCTGGAGACTCCGAGAACGGTGAGAAAATGGCGGCGATCTAGCATGATGGTTTCCTTAGGCTGCAGTCGGCGTATAGCCAGCGTTGGTCACGATGGCCTTGATGAAACTCAAATCTGTGGTGCCGCTGACCCATGCGAGACTGAAAGGCTGGACTGGCTTCGACTTCAGCACCCGGCAGGCCGGTTGCGATGGTTTTCTTGAACGCTCCGACGCAATGGCCGCAGATCATGTCCTCGACCCGCGAGGTCACGGCGTCAGGGGGCACTGCCTGAATGGCGTGAGTGCTGCATCCGCCCATGGTGGCTTCTCTGGTTCAACGGGATGGTGCACATCCTGCACTTTCCCACGATGGCAAGGTCAAGCTCTCATTCCCATCAAAGCCTCGTAGGCTGTAATACGTCTGGCGCCGCCTCAGCCGTCGTCCTCATCATCACCATCATCGGATCCGCCAGGCATCCGAGAGCCACCGGTTCCCATCATTCCTCGGCCCATCATCCCCGGCATTGTCATACCACGACCACCCACTCGGACGAGCACCTGCAGCCGCCGCTTCTGAGCCTCGTCGAGTGTCGCATAGAGCGGTGACGCGACATCCGCGAGCTTACGCATCGCGTCCGCTCCATTGCTCATCCGGTCCGCCATGGCTCGTAACATCTCAACCGGATCACTCGCCATCATTCCACGAGCTCGGCGCATCCCCTGCATATGGCTTGCGTGAAGGCTGGCGAGGTTCCTGATCGCGGTCTCGACAGGGGGCCACAATTTTTCCTGATCAGCGGACAGCTTCAGACCGGCGTGGATTGCCGCGATGTGAGCGTCAATGAAGGCATTCATGTCCTCGGGCGAGAACCGGCTCATCATTTGGCCCATGGGCATTTGTGCCCCGCGCCCGGCGAGGGGCATTTGAGGCCGGGCTGAAGGCGTCGACTGAGCCTGGGCTGCGGTAGTGCTGCCTGGATGGTGCTGCTCGTGATCGGCGGGCGCCTGGGCCAGCGCGGGGCCGGCGAGGACAATCAGGGCAGCGGTGAGGATAGGAGTTTTCATGGCAGGCTCTCCTTTTGGACCCGGCTTCTGAGATTGGGAAATGAGTGGGCCCGCTTTCCGGTTCAGCACAATGGAACTGGTCAGATCACATCCATCATTCAGGCTGTGAGGCAATCCGCTGGGATGGCGAAGGCTCCACCAAGCCCAAGAAGTCATTGGCTTCCACGAGACAGCAAGCGCCGTTGGCCAAGGTCACGACCTACCCCGCTTTCTGTCAGAGCTTGACCGTGCGCAGACGGACGGCGTTGCCGATTACGCTGACCGACGACAGAGCCATCGCGGCCGCCGCGATGATCGGCGAGAGCAGGATGCCGAAGAACGGGTAGAGCACACCCGCCGCCACCGGCACGCCGAGCGCGTTGTAGATGAAGGCGAAGAACAGGTTCTGGCGGATGTTGCGCATGGTCGCCCGCGACAGCCGATGCGCCCGCACGATCCCGGTGAGGTCGCCTTTCAGCAGGGTCACGCCCGCGCTCTCCATCGCCACGTCCGTGCCGGTGCCCATGGCGATGCCGACATCCGCCGCCGCGAGTGCCGGGGCGTCGTTGACGCCGTCGCCCGCCATGGCCACCACGCGGCCCTCGCGCTTGAACTTCTCGACCACGGCGCTTTTCTGCTCCGGCAGCACCTCCGCCTCGACCTCGTCGATCCCGAGCTGGCGCGCGACCGCCTTTGCGGTGGTCCAGTTGTCGCCGGTGAGCATCACGACGCGGATGCCTTCTTCCTTCAGGCCCGCTAAGGCCTCGGGCGTCGTTGCCTTTACCGGATCGGCGATGGCGATGGTGCCCGCCACCTTTCCGTCGATGCCAGCGAAAATGGCGGTTGCACCATCCTCACGCAGCTTGTCGGCCTGTTCCGCCAAGGGAGCCACGTCGATGCCGTGCTCCGCCAGGAACTTGGCGCTGCCGAGCACCACACGCCGGCCCTCTACGGTGCTGAACGCCCCCTTGCCGGTGGGCGAGTCGAAGTCTGTCACCGGGGCCGTCGTGATGCCCTGCTTCTCGGCGGCCTCTACGATGGCGATGGCGAGCGGGTGCTCGCTCGGGCGCTCGGCGCTGGCCGATAGGCGCAGCACCTCGGTCTCCGTGAAGTCCAGCGCCGGGACGATGGCCGTCACCGCGGGCCTGCCTTCGGTGAGCGTGCCGGTCTTGTCGACCACGAGCGTGTCGACCTTCTCCATGTGCTCCAGGGTCATTGCTAGAATCCATGTCCGACCTGCCACGGCGCTCGGTACAATGCCGACACGCTTAAGATCAAGTACCGCAATAAATCCATCGCCGACGTGCTCGGAATGACAGTTGATGCGGCCTGGGAGTTTTTCGCTGACGAGCCACCTTTGCATCGTTCGCTCACGATCGTGCGCGAGGTGGGTCTGGGTTACCTGAGGCTGGGCCAACCCGCGACCGAGTTGTCCGGAGGTGAGGCGCAGCGGATCAAGCTCGCGACTGAACTTCAAAGGATCCAGCGCGGCGATACCCTCTACGTCCTCGACGAGCCGACGACCGGACTGCATCCCGCTGATGTCGAGAGGCTCGTGGCTCAACTCGATGGGCTAGTCGATGCTGGCAATACTGTCATTGTGGTTGAGCATAACATGCGCGTTGCCGCGAGAAGTGACTGGATCATGGATCTCGGTCCGGGAGCGGGCGACGAGGGTGGGCATCTGGTTGCATCAGGGCCCCCACACGAAGTAGCAAAAGCATCAGGCAGTCGTACGGCACCTTATTTGTCGCGAGTTCTTGTTTGATGCACTCCAAGCCTTCAGATATCCTTGGACGAGAGCCGACCCAAAGCGCGAGGTTTTCTCGATCAGAACTTAAGATCCGGCGCGATCATACCCCCGGTTCGTAGGATTATCCGAGCCCTTCACCACACGCATCATTTGCAGGATCAAACGAGCAATAGGCCCAAATGTACGGATCGGGCAGGCTCTCCAGCCTCGCCGCATATGTCTCATCATCCTCGCCGACTTCTTGGGGGTGCCGGCCTGTCTTGAGCAAGAACTTCAGCGCAATCTCAACTGAACAGCCGAATTGCTCTGCGAGTGATCGTACGAGGATCATCGTCTCATCATCAATTCGCTGATAGCTCCTGATCATCCCCTGGCCTTATGACGCGTTCCAATGATAGTGTTTAGAACGTGTGAGATCCAGCTTCGGTGCCAATTCACCATTCCACCAGTAGGATCCATCGACGGTCAACTCACAAATGGTTAGGCGTGCAGTTCTAATTCTGCACGTGAATGCTATTCGACTAAACCACTGTTTAAGGATGACTTCATTTCAGGATCTTAAGAATCTCCTCGACCGCCTGGTTCTCTTTCAGGCCCCCCTGCTCATACCTACGCAAAGTGTCTCTAATCCTTGCTCGCTTCGACCGTGTCCCGTTGACTCGTTGGTCAATATCCGCCGCATGCAAGAGAACCTTTAGAGGTGGTTCAGGTCTCCGGAAATACCTTGATAGCTTATGTAACATGATCACGCCCATTCTTGCTGTTCGGTTACTAGCGCGCGGTGCAGCGTGAACAATGCCTCAAAGGCCCTGTACGCCAAGTGATAGAGCACGGGGTCGGCCGTGATGTCTGGATGACCAGCGAGTTGGTCATCGACGGCTTTCATCAAAACGGATGCCGCATGTGATGCGTCCGGATATTGCCCTATGTTTTTGGACTGCTGAATCCCTCTGAGGCGATCAAGGCGCGTTTCCTCAATAAGTTGATCAGGGTCAGACTGAAGCACCTTTGTTCTCCACTAAGAGCTAGCGATATGCTCCTGTTACTTTCGCCGTAGTTCTATCAATAAATCGTTAACCATAATCAGCTTCACATTTGGGCCAGAGCGTCCAGGGCGACCGGAAAGGGTCGCATAGCGTCATTCACGTTGTGCAAAATTCGCATCGATCACCTTGAGTTATTTCGCATGCCAACAGGGCCTACTCAGGACGTGCAAAGCAACGCTGCGAGCATGAGCCTTGAACAAATTGGATGAAACGTCAGGCGATTCCATCTGCTAAGATAACCGCAGGTTAGATATGGCCGATCGTGAGCAAAGGTTTTTCTATTATGCTACTGAGACGTTAGCCTGAAGGCGGCAGTCCTTATGTAGCCAGCTCTGAAGGAGCCACGATGAATCAGGGTAAGGCAGGCGGCTTTATGGCTTCATATATTGCAGTCACAACGTTGTAGAGCTGATCCATTCCGTCGGCAGGTTGCGAGTTGGTCTGTATCGTGATCAAGATATCGTCCTGTGCAAACCAGACATAGAGGGTGCGGTAGCCAAGGGTCTCGCCCTCGTAGAACCAGTGCGCTCCCATCGGTCCTAGTATCGCCTGGACCAAGCTAAGGGAGAAGCCGCGCGGGTCTTCGGCCGTTAACCGGTCGAGAGGTTCTCCAGTCCGGGTCGAGATCATACGTACCACTCACCCTGCTGCTTTGCTGGCACCACCCGACCGCCGAACACCGCTCGCATCCAACGGTCGACGTCTCGTGGGTTCGAAACTGCGCCGCCAGCAGCCTGGGTCCAGGATGAGCTCATGGCGCGCACATCCCGGCCCACCAGTGGCAAGTTCCAGGATGTCGCACAATCCTTAGGTTGATAGTCGGTGCAGGCTGGATTCTCGAAATAGCCGTGCGCCAGCCGCTGGACTACAGCCTGAGGGTAGGTGCCACTCTCGTAGAAAGTCGAGTGGAGCCCAACAGCCCGGATCACCAGTTCTTGAACGAGATCCCGGAATGACTTTCTGCTTGCCGTTTCGGCAATCATGCTGGCCAAGATGTAATTGGTATTGGAGTAGTGATAGCCTGTGGTTATGGGAAGGCTGCTAGTGGTGGGATACACCATCCTCACAAGTTCCTCCGCACTGAGGTCGCGTTGGGGCTCCTCAACCCACAAGCGCGACATCGCTTCAGTTTCGGAATAGTTCGGGATCCCGCTGGTCATGTTGAGCAAACGCCTGATGCTGACATCCCGCCAAGCGGAATACTCCGGCAACCACTTACCAATTGTATCATCGAGCGAAAGCGTGCCGGCTGCCTCGAGTTTGAGGATCACAGCGGCGGTGAACGATTTCGAAGTGCTACCCATCTGAAATAGGGTGTCCTGGCTGATGGGGCCGTCAGAGGATGATCGACCTGTGGTGCCAGCAAACGCCTCGATGGCCGGTCCAGGATCCCCGAAGCTGATATAAGCAGCAATGCCGGTGACCTTCTCCAGCGGGGCTCTCTCTACGAGCCACCTTTCGAGCGCTGCTTGCACCTTCTCAGGCTTGCTTGGCTCGGCATCTGCGCCGAAAATAAGCATCGACCCGATGGTGCCGATACATGCAGACAGAAGGACACTTACCCTGGCCATGGTCGTCTCCCCGATGCTCCAGAGTCGGGTGCCATTACAGCAGATCTATGGCCAAGCCAGCAACGTCTCCGCCGAAACAAAATAACGAGGCGCATCGGACTCGCTTACATTAAGGCGGGGCTTTACCATACACCGGTTTGCGCCAAACTCTGGCTGACGGTTTGGTTTTCACCACAACACCGACGAACAATCGCACTTGCCACTTCTCGGCCCGAACCGAAGGGCTACTGATCTGCTCAAAGCCGCATTTTGGAAACTGGAGGGAACATCCCAATCGGTCTTGAGCAGGCTTTGTGATACAAATCGGCTAAGAGGACGTCGCGCTGCAGTCGTGAGCGACAAGGAGAGAAAGCATGTCAAGATCACCCGGGAGCCGTCGTCCATCTGATCCGCTTAAGGCCGCAGAGGCTGCCTTCAAGAAGGCGACGACAAAACCGATCGAAGGTCCTACGAAGGCTCCTTCGATACCAGGAATGAAGGAGACAGTTACCCTGCGCATTGATCACGAGATACTCGAATATTTCCAGCAGGATGGCCCCGGATGGCAAGACCGCATTAATGCGGCGCTGCGGAAAGCGATAGGCAAGTAAGAAATTATCCTATGCGCGGGGCACTCACTCTCCCAAGTATAGCTATCGTAATCGCACTCCTGCTGGGAGGCGCGACTGCAGGAGCTTCTGCCCAGGATGCAAAGCCTGTTCATTATAGCTGTGCGGATGGTACAAGGCTTAGAGCCATGTTCTCTCATCCTGGTATTGGTACGGGATCTGTTAAGCTGGTTGAGATCGAGTCCCTGACCGAGACGACCCTCTCGCAAGCCGTCTCAGCGAATGGGGGCCGCTATATCCACGGTGATGTGGAGTTCTGGATCAAAGGAAGCGGCGCTACGCTGACAAAATCGGGGATAGTAACAAGCTGCAATACTAGCGGGTAACCTGCATCTTGAAACAGGTGTGACCGTCTTTGTGCGTTGACCGAACAACCACAAGACCACATCCAAAGGTTGCCCGGGATCCGACGCCGACGCTCGATAAATTGCCAAATCGCTCCGTTTGGGGCCTCCAGCGACGGGATGAGGTGCGAACCATCTCCTGATTGGAGGGGCACTACAAGCCAAGGCATGTCAACCCGAAGGATTGGATATGTGTAATGATGCAAAATTTATGATTTCCGCGTCAGTGCGCCTGCCTCACGATCTCTCAGGCGAGCCAAGAGATTGAGCAGCAATGGATCGCGTGGAGCGGCATGACTCGTCGCGCCTTGTCCCTTAGGGTATATTCCTTCCACGAGCATCCCAACACGGAGCGCCTCATGACCACCCTCCATCACTCCCTTTGGCGGGCTCTCGGCCTCAGTTTACTGGCTCTGACTCCCTTTGTGATGCCCGGCGCTCAAGCACAGCCCGCGGCTCCCGCGCTCGAAGCTCCCGCCGGCCGCGCTGCCAAGCAGGCGGGCACCGCTGCGCGGGACATGGTCGCCGCTGCGAATCCGCTGGCCGCGCAGGCAGGCCGCGAGATTCTAGCAGCTGGCGGCAGCGCAATTGACGCGGCGGTGGCGGTCCAGCTCGTACTGAACCTCGTAGAGCCTCAGAATTCCGGCATCGGTGGCGGCGCGTTCATCGTGCACTGGGATGGTTCGGATGTCGTGACCCTCGATGGGCGTGAGGTAGCACCAGCTGCGGCAAAGCCCGAGCGGTTTCTCGGGCGCGACGGCAAGCCGATGCCCTTCTACGATGCCGTAGTCGGCGGCCGGTCTGTTGGAGTACCGGGCACGCTCCGCCTCCTGGAGGTCGCCCACAGGCGCTGGGGCAAGCTCTCGTGGCCTCAGGTGATCGCCCCAGCCATGCGCTTGGCAGAAGAAGGGTTTGCGATCTCGCCGTATCTCAATGGGATTGTCACCCAGGACAAGTACCTCCAGAACGACCCTATCGCTCGGACCTACTTCTACGGCGAGGACGGGAAGCCGAAGCCCGTCGGCACGATCCTGAAGAACCCGGCGTTCGCGCGCACCTTGCGGGAGATTGCCGATAAGGGCGCCGATGCTTTCTATACCGGCGAAATTGCGGCCGACATTGTCGCGACCGTGACGCGCCATACCACAAACCCCGGCGACATGACTCTCAGGGATCTTGAGGGCTACAAGGTCGAAGAGCGAGCGCCAGTCTGCGGATCATACCGGACCTACCGGGTCTGTGGCATGGGCCCACCGAGTTCGGGCGGCGTGGCCGTCCTCCAGATGCTGAGCACCCTTGAGCCCCAGGACATGGCCTCTATAAGGCCTGGCCCCGATGCGGCACATTGGATCTCCGAGGCCGGACGCCTCGCCTTCGCGGACCGTGCTCTCTACCTTGCCGATCCGGGTTTCGTGAGCGTGCCGGTGCGTGGTCTAATTGATCCTGGATACCTGAAAACCCGCGCTGGGCTGGTGAGCCCTGATAAGTCTATGGGCCGCGCCAAGGCAGGTGACCCGCCGTTCCAGAAGACCGAGTTCCGCTTCGCGCCCTCCGATGGCGTCGAGTTCGGTACGAGCCATATCTCCGTTGTGGATCGAGACGGCAAAGCGGTTGCAATGACTACCACGATTGAAGACGGCCTCGGCGCTCGGATCATGACGCGAAGCGGCTTCCTGCTCAACAACGAGCTTACCGACTTCAACTTCGCCCCCGAGGAAGAGGGCAAGCCGGTTGCGAACCGGGTTGACACAAATAAGCGCCCCCGCAGCTCCATGGCACCGACGCTTGTGTTCGACGCCGATAACAAACTCTACGCGGTAGTGGGCTCGCCCGGGGGCAGCCAGATCATCACCTACGTGACGAAGACGCTTGTCGGTATCCTCGACTGGAAGCTCGACCCACAGGTTGCCGTCGACCTGCCAAATTTCGGTAGCCGCAACGGACCAACCGAGATTGAAGCCGGTACAGAAGCCGAGGCCTGGAAGTCAGCCCTCGAAGCTAAGGGGCATCAGGTGAGGGCAATCAGTATGAACTCCGGCATTCAGGCCATCGTAATCGGACCAAATGGCCTCACCGGAGGGGCCGACAGTCGCCGTGAAGGTGTAGCGATTGGCAACTGAACGAGCTCGACAGCATCGCGCTCTTATTTTCGATCCTTCGCACGGTTGGGAATAGACGCAGGACACGCTCATGCAGAATTCATGATTTGTGTTAATGCACCCGATGCAAGACTCGCTCTCACATACCCTTACTTCCATCAACAGCCCCGAGCGGCTCGCGTAGTAGGAAGTACAGCTCAAGCGGGTAATAGCAGACCTCACAAGGACACCAGAGTTTCCTTTGGTGACTCAGTGCGGGCCCTCGTGATTAGCGGACTGCTCCTCAGCAGTCTTATTGAGACTGACAGGAAGCTCTGCACCATACAACAGCGGGTGGTCAGGGAGTGTGCGCCGGCGCCGCTGTCCCGGGCACCGGCAGTGATCGAGCGCGTATCCGGTCATGTGCAGGCACAGATCATCGCCTTCACTGGAAGGCAGATAGAGCCCCTGCCTGACTACGGTCACATGACAGATCTCCTGGTCGGTGCCTATGTCTGGGGTCTTTTGGAGGGCTGCCTCCGTAATCTGCCGGGCGATGACGTCCCTGTCGGGGACGTGCATGCACGGACCGCCGTCATGGCGGCGGAAGTTTGCTCGCGCGTGCTCGGTCGGAAGCGAATGCGTTGGGTGCGCGGACAGCTTCCGCAATGGGACGGGCCGCGGACCCGCAATCTCCCCTATCGCTGGGCGCTGTCGCGGATGCGGCGCGACGGTGCCCGCGATGGCCGGTACCTAGCGGCCAGCGACCCGCTCTGCTTTGCTAAAGCTGGCAGTCTGTTGGCCATGCTCCTCGCAATGGCGGAGAAATAGGGCTCGCCTGTAGCGACTGTGCCGTCCGGGAGCCCGTGGTCGCGCGCCATCGATGGGGCCGGGCCCATGACACTTGCGATCCATACTCTTGGCACCTGTGGCGACGTGCAGCCCTACGTGGTGCTCGCCCGCGGCCTCATGACGGCGGGGCGAGGTAGTGCTGGCTACTGCGGCCCGGTTTTGAGGGATTCGTCGCCGCCCATGGCGTTCTGTTCGCCCCTTACCGGATGGCTCCCTCGACTTGACGGGCACACCTGAGGACCAACCTGCCCCATGAGGACTGAACGGGAACGGAGTGACCGCGTTGGGTGAGCGTAGCCGCCCTTGCATCCTCCCCGGAAAGGATCGTCCATGCTCGACGCCGTCATCCAATGGACCAACACTCTGATTTGGGATTATTTGCTGATCTATGTCCTGCTGGGTGCCGGCGCCTACTTCACAATCCGAACCCGGTTCATCCAGTTTCGGCTTTTCGGCCACTTCTGGTCTGCCCTCTCGCACTCGCGCGAAGGGGCCGGGCAGGGGATCTCAGGGTTTCAGGCCTTCTGCATTGGCTTGGCCTCGCGGGTCGGAACCGGCAACATCGCGGGCGTGGCGATCGCGCTGACCCTTGGCGGCCCGGGTGCCATCTTCTGGATGTGGATTGTGGCCCTCGTCGGCATGGCGACGGCCTTCATCGAGGCCACGCTCGCCCAGCTCTTCAAGGTGTCCCAGCCCGACGGCACGTTCCGCGGTGGTCCTGCCTACTACATCGAGCGCGGGCTGGGATCGCGGCTGTGGGGTTGCGTCTTTGCCGTCCTGCTGATCTTCACCTTCGGTCTAACCTTCAACGCCGTGCAGGCCAATACGATCGCCGACACTCTGAACTCCGCTCATGGCATTCCGCCTCTCTTCACCGCCATCGGTCTGGTTGTTCTCGCTGCCCCGGTGCTGTTTGGCGGCATGCGGGCCATCGCTCGTGTGGCGGAATGGATGCTGCCGATCATGGCCATGGCCTACATTGCGCTCGCGCTGCTGATCATCGGGCTGCATGTCCAGAGGATCCCGGAGGTACTCGCCTTGATTGTCAGGTCAGCGTTCGGGTTCGATCAGGCCGCCGCCGGGGTTTTCGGCGGGATCGCTGCCGCTCTCCTGAACGGCGTCAAGCGCGGCCTGTTCTCCAACGAGGCCGGGATGGGCAGCGCTCCCAATGCCGCGGCCACGGCTACCATCGGCCATCCGGCCACACAGGGCTTCATTCAGTCCCTTGGTGTCTTCGTCGACACGATCATCATCTGCTCGGCGACTGCGTTCATCGTTCTCGTCTCTGGTGTCTATGATCCAGCCCAACCTACGGCAGTCGCCGGCGCGAGCCTGACCCAGGCCTCGGTCGCGGCTTGGTTCGGCGACATCGGCATGATGTTCATGACGCTGGTGATCTTCCTGTTCGCGTTCTCCTCGATTCTCGGCAACTATGCCTATGCAGACGGCAATCTTACCTATCTTGGGGCATCCGTCCCGATAATTCAGGTGTTCAGGGTCGTCGTGTTGCTGGCCGTGATAGGCGGCTGCCTGGGCGAGCTGCCGACCGTCTGGGGACTAGCCGACGTAGCTATGGGCCTAATGGCGCTGGTGAACCTCGTAGCCATCCTTCTCCTGGGGCAGTGGGCGTTCGGGGCGCTTGCCGATTACGAACAGGCCCTGCCGAAGGGCACGCCCAAGTTTGACTCGAAGGCGAACCCACACCTTCCCGCCGCGATCAAGACGGGGGTGTGGAGCCGAGGCTGACCGAGTCGTGAGGGCGAACGTCTCTTAATGGTGCAGGGGTTGAGCCTGCGTGCGGTCGTGGGGTGGACGCTCTAACCGCCCCGAGGCGGATCCGTTCCTTCCCGGCGCTGATGCCCGTCGGTCCAGCGAGGGTTAGGGTGATCTGACGAGAGACAAGCTTGACGATCAGAGCCACTGCCGCTTGCCTTCGGCCGCCACAAGACCGAGGCTAGCGGCCCATGCTGCCGAGGGCCGACTGACAAGCCTGTTCGCAGCGTCGGCAGGATTCCGCGCAGATGCGGCAGTGCTCGTGCATGCCCGCATGGCTCTCGCATTCCTCCGCGCACAGGCGGCAGGCGGTGGCGCAGGCCTCAAGCATCTGGCGGATCACCTCCTCGTTCGACCCAGTCCGGCGGGTGGCCACGGAGCCGGTGGCGGCGCAGACGTCAGCGCAGTCGAGATCCAGACGGATGCACTGCGTCAACCGCTGCACCATGTCCTCGCCCAGGCAGGCATCGGCACAGGACGTGCAGACCTGGGCGCACGAGTAACACTCCTCAATGCAGCGGATGAGGGCGTTGTTGGTGTCTCCTTTCACGTGCGGGTGCGTGCTGATCATCTCCTGGACGTGCATGGGTATCCTCCGGCAAGGGTGAATGTCTCGGATGCAGCCCGGCGAGAGCAGGCAGCAACCCGTGCCCGCGGACGTCGAGGCAACATGCCGGGTAGGGGTATTGTTCCGACCCGGATCGCCGCCGCTTGCGTTGAGGAAGCGAGGACCGCCACGGCTGGATCGCTGTCGATGACGTGCGGCAGATCCCCCGCCTGCGCCGGATCGAGGGCCAGGTCCGCGGCCTGCAACAGATGATCGAGGAGGGCCGCTACTGCGGCGACGTGGTCGATCAGATCAATGCCGCGGTCGCGGCGCTCCACCGCGTCCAAGTCGACATTCTGCGGGACCACCTCAAGGCCTGCGTCGAGGCCAGCCTGTCCCGTGACCTGTCCGAGGGGGAGTGCCGATGGCTGACTGAGGAGGCAATGCGCCTGATGGAGATCCTGCGGCGCAAGGCATGACATCGCAGGTCCGCATGGGTCAGTGGCGGCGTCTCGGCCGGGAGAACTCCTCGGGCTGACCCTATTCGCCCTCGCCCTCGCCCACGTGCTCGACGGTGACCTCGTTCAGATGGCGCGGGGCCGGGGGGCTGTCGCCGGCCGGCCAGCCCTCGCGCTGGCGCGTCCGGTCGCCGTCGGCCTCCTCGGTCTGGTCGTGCAGCAGCACCATGGTGGTCAGGAACGGCAGGTCGATGCCGGCCTCGCCCAGCGCCCGCTTGACCGACTCAATCACGCGGCCACGGGCATGCACCACGTCGGCCTGCTGCGGCTCGGTCCACCAGCGCACCCGGATGTTCACGCTCGAAGCGGCCAGCTCCCAGGGAATGGCCTCGGGCGCCGGGCTGTCCGACACGCTCGGTAAGCTCGTAAGCGCGGTGCAGATCACTTCGCAGGCTTGTGCGATGTCGTCGCTGTTCCCGATCCCGACGTCGTACTCGCTGCGGCGCTGCCCGAAGGCGGTGTTGACGGTCACGGACTCGGTGTAGACGCTGCTGTTGGGGATGATCACCCGTTTGCCGTCGTAGGTCCGGATCAGGGTGGCCCGCGCCTCGATCGACTCCACCGTGCCCTCGTGCCTGCCGACCACGATCTGGTCACCCTGGCGGAAAGGTCTTCGTACGAGCAGCAGCAGGCCGGCGAGCCAGTTCTGGAGGATGTCCTTGAAGGCGAAGCCGATGGCAATCGAGCCGACCCCCAGGGTGGCCAGGATGTCGGCGGGCTTGACCGACGGGAACACGATGGTGGCGACGACGAGCAGGCCGAGGCCGATGACCGACCAGCGCGCGAAGCCGGCTAACAGGGCGGCGAGATCGGGACGGCCGCGATGGTTGAAGAAGCGGGATACGCCCGCCCGCGCTCCCCAGGCCAGCCCGAGAAAGATCAGGAAGACCACCAGCGCGATGCCGAGGTTGGGCAGGATCCACCAGAAGCCCTGGATGAAGCCCTCGATCCGATCCAGCGTGATGCTGGTGTCCGTTTCCATGTCGTCGCTCTCGGTTTGCTCTTGAGGCTCAGGCGGAACGTGTCCGGGCTGCCCCCGTTCCGGCATCGACCTGGAACGGTCGACGGTGCGCGGATCGCAAGTTCGTGAGCACGGCAAGGGGACGGATGGCGGGAAGGTGTCGTCCGCAGCGACTGACGCTACGGCTTGCGGACGGTGAGCAGGGTCGGCTCGCGCGCGTCATGGTCGGCCCCCTTGATGACCGCCATGGTCCCGTCCGTCTCCAGGATGACGGCCGCAACGTCGGCGACATCGGTCACCCCATTCGAGCGTAGCGCCGCCATGACCTCGTCACGCGTGATCCGCTGCGATCGAATGGCGCCTTCCAGGAACCTGCCTTGGTGCATGAGCAGGGTCGGTTCGCTCTTCACCAGGTTCTGGAACCCCGGCGAGCGCACCGACAACCAAGTGATCACGAATTGCAGAAGGACCAGCAACGCCATGGCCAGGACACCCTCGGCCAGGGCGATGGACTTGCTCAGGAGAACGGTGGCGAGGGTGGAGCCGAGCGCGACCGTGACCACGAGGTCGAACGCGTTCAGCTTGGTCAATGTGCGCTTGCCAGAGATGCGCAGGATCGCGACGAGGGCGACATAAGCCAGCGTGCCGACGGCCAGGACGCGTCCCAGCCCGGCCCACGAGTCAAAGAACATGGATGGTTCTCTCCTTGGGGCGGCCGATGGCCGCGATCCTCGCCCGCTCGATCATGACCAGCACCGCCTGGCGGTCGCAAGGAGCGAGCCGCGCGCCTCCCGCCGTTTCCGCGAGCTTGTCGAGTTCGCGGACCACCGCATCCCGCGCCTCCCGGGACGGAAGCACCGGCGCAAGCTGGCCTAGGACGTCAGCTATACGGATCAGGACGCTGGGGATTTCGCGCGCCGCCTGCCGGATCGCGTTGAAGGCGGCGTCCATGAGGCCCTGCACGTCCGAGCGCTGGGCGATGACCCGTACTGCCTTATCGTGGTCGCACAACACCGTCGGCTGGAGCGACCGCCCGAGAAGCTCCTCCAGGGCCGCTCCGAGACGATCGACCACCGCCACGGCTGTATACGGATCGTTGATGCCGGGCGACAGCGCCCGCAGGGCGATCTCGACGAGCTGGCGCTGGCCATGCTCCAGGTCCTGCCGGGCTGCGTTCCTCGCCCACCACGAAGGCACCCCTAATGGCTTCGGCTGCTCCGTCGCTTGGCGGCCGTTCGGCGTGGACGACGACGTGCTCTCCGCCTTTAAGGACGAAGTGCCCCGCCCGTATCTTCACCTGGAGGACGGCACTCTCCCGGCAGGCCACCGCCACGAGCCGGTCGTAGTCGACCACCTGGACGTAGCCGCTCCTCTCCAGCGATACGCCGGCAGTTCGTGGCGGCAGCACGGCAGGTACGGCCCTGGCGGCCCCGCCTTCCTTCTGGAGCATGCTGTCGATGCTGTGGTGAAGATCGTGCGCCACCCGCGCGACGATGCTATCGGCGACGATGGCACGGGCGACCTTGTGCACGTAGAACAGCAGGGCGAACAGGCACACGATCGTGAGGACGCTGCCGATCGTCACCCCGATGTGCGGCACGCCCTCGGGACCCAAGGTCCCGTCCAGGCTGCGAAGCACGACCTGGATCTGGCGGTCGCCCATGAAGATGGGGATCAGGCGCGGTCCGAGCTGATTGGCTGCGAGCGTCAGTATGACGAAGGTCACCGAGACCACGAGTGACGTCATGGTCATCAGGCCGGACAGCAGGCTCGCCAGGAGCCCCCGAGCGGTGTCAGCGTCGCCGCCGTAGAGCCACCACAACTCGTCGGCGTCCAACCCCTCGGGCAGGGATGGGGCGGACCCAAGAACCCAATAGGCAAGGCCCAGCGCAAGAAGGATCATGACCAGGGGCACGATCCAGAGCTGTCCACGCAGGAGGACGATGATGTTGCGGATGCGCTCCATGCACGGTCAACCGCGAAGGCCGGGATGGGATCCATCACGGCTCCATCGGCGCGGAGCCTTGCGGGAGCACCCGGCAGGAGGCGTGATGACGCATGCCTCGTTCCGAACCGTCGCGCCTAAGGAGAACCGGATCCCGTCAGGTCACAGATCGGCTTCGACATCGTCATGGAGTTTCTCCCGCTCGCGACGGGACCGGATCTGGTGCGTCCCGACCGAATGCCCTTTCAGGAGCAACCGGCCGGGACGCCGGATCACCTCGAACCGGCGTGTCGCCCCGGCCAGGAGATCCTCGGAGCCGTGCACCGCCACCACCTTCAACTCCAAGGCGACGAGCTTCTCCAGGCCATTCGGAGCGACAGCACCCCCCGGAAGCGCGGGGTCGATCAGGCTTTCAAAAGATCCCACGTCGACGAAGTGTCCCGCCAGCAACGGACCTTGCCGTGTCTTCAGGTCCAGGTCCGAGCGGCCTTCCAGCATTTCTGTCACCGGGGAACTCCAGCGTCCCTCAGTTGTCTCGGCAGTCGCGATGATGCTTTCGATGTAGATCGCCTCGGCGCTCATATTGCTGATTAGGCACCGGGCCTCAAGTCCCGATCCCGCGCCACGGTTGATCAGGATATTAGGCCGCTTCTGCCGACGATAGCTGCTGACGAACACCTGCAAGTAAGCGATCCAGACAAACAGCATCGCGATGTTCGCCAGGGCGCCGATGACTTGGTGATTGCTCGCAATCCAGTTCCACATGATCGTCCGCTTGCGGTTGGTTCGATTTCCATCTCGCTCCTGGAGGCCCCAGCAAAGGGCTCCGTCACCGTGAGGGCGGATCAGGCTCGTGTTCCGGGGCGCCGTGGAGAAGTTGCGCCGCCGGCGATTGGACGAGCAGAAGGTACCGCTCGAACTGGACAAGGACGTCGGCGATGATCTGTTCCTGGCTCATGCCCATGATGTCATAGCCGCGCCCGCTGCTCGAGAAGTAGGTGCGGGGCTCGTAGGGGTAGTCCGGCTTCCCTGCATCCAACAGAAATGTGGGCATCACCTGGGCGCTGCGGCTGACGCCGTAGATGAAGTCGCGGACGCCCTCGGCTGGGGTGCGCGGGGCGATACCGCCGTTATCCTCATCGACCACGTGGGAGGGACGACCGCGCGTGCACAGCTCCTTTGCGACCTGTTCGAGCGCCGGACGCACCTGGGTGGCAATGAACCCATTCACCTCGGCCTCGGTGGGAGCATGGAGGATGGCGCGAGGCGGCGCTGCCAGGTCGGGCCTGTGGCCGGCTGAGCCGCGGGAATGTGTGCCCTGTTGGCTTGAGCCTCCTGCTGGGCAAGGTCCGCGCGCATGCCGACCAGAAGCGACCAGACGAGTGCCAGCATGACAAGGGTGAAGGGCAGGGCACTGGCCACGGTGGCGGATTGCAGGGCGCCGAGGCCGCCGGCAAGGAGCAGGCTGGCCGCCACAACACCCTGAAGCACGCACCAGAAGACACGCTGGCCGGTGGTGGTCCGGATTTCGCCGCCCGCCGCAATGGCGTCGACGACCAGCGAGCCGGAATCCGCGGAGGTGATAAAGAAGATCGTGACCAGCAGCACGGCCAGGGCGGAGGTGACGCCCGTAAACGGCAGGTACTCGAAGAACTTGAAGAGGCCGACCGACACGTCGTCGGCAACAGCGGCACCCAAGGCGCCGCCTGCCACGCCCGTGTCCACGAACATCGCGGTGTTGCCGAACACGGTCATCCAGAAAAAGGTGAAGCCGGCAGGGATGAACAGCACGGCAGTAACGAACTCGCGTACGGTGCGGCCGCGCGAGATGCGGGCGATAAACATGCCGACGAACGGCGACCAGGAAATCCACCAGGCCCAGTAGAAGAGCGCCCAGGCATCGATCCAGGGCGTCGGCTCGTAGGCATAGATGTTGAAGGTGCGCAGCAGCAGCGTGTCGAGATAGAGGCCCGTATCAGCCGTCGATGAAGGCGCGTCTGAGCGAGCTCGAAGCCGAGAAGGCGAATCTCGCGACTCTGCAAACGTCATGTTCAATTGCGCCGAACATTTCGATGCACCCAAACCTTGCGGCGGTGTACCGCAAGAAAGTTGAGGACCTTGAGACGCTTCTTGAAGACGCTGCTCATAAAGACGAAGCGATGGAGTTGATCCGCTCCCTAGTCGACAAGATTGTTCTGACCCCGAAGGAGGGCGGAGGCGTAGACGCGCTGCTGCATGGTGACCTCGCGCGCATTCTCGCTCTTTCCTCAATCAGCGCTGAAGAGGCGAAGCTCCCCCGTGCAGTCGCGGTGGCAGGCTCCAAACGCAACGAAGCCCTACGCTCTCGGTATCATGCAAAAACCCCTGACGTTTTCACGTACAGGGGTTTTGGCTTCATTTGGTTGCGCGGACCTGAAACCGCCGACAGTTGCGCCTCTTGACGCAGTCTAGGGCGTGTTAGGGCTTGAACTCACTGTGTCTTGAGGCGCTTTGCTCTTCCTCATCTGGTGCAACAGCACGGGATCCAGCTTGAAATGACGTTTCTGGACGGCACCAGCGTGCGCATTCATCAGAAGGCGGCCGGAGCGCGCCGAAAAGGGGCTCTCAAGCTCAACGAAACCATCGTGAGGTGCTTGGCCGGTCTCGTGGGGGCTATGGCACCAAGGCTTGCGTGATCGCGGATGGACTGGGCCGTGCCATCCGCCTTCCGCATCGCGCCGGGTCAGGCGCACGAACTGCCGCAAGCCCTTCCACTGCTGGATAGCCTACTAGGGGTTCCGAGCTGGGTGCGTCCGATCGCGGCTACACCAGCCAGGCCTTTCGTGCGCATGTCTGGAGCATAGGTACCGACTAGCGATCCCGCCGCAGCGGCATGAGACGCCGGTCGCTTAGCCAGACTGGATCGACAACAATCGCAATATCGTCGAGCGCTTCTGGGCCAGGCTCAAAGAGCGGCGGGCCGTTGCAACCCGTTACGAAAAGACAGCCTCATCCTTCACGGACATTCTCTGTCTTGCTGCCGCTCTCGATTGGCTCAAGCACTAACAAGACCTAGGCGGCTATTGGCCAATCGCAGCCCGCCCGAGGCGAAAGCGATCATTGTTCGGCTGTGCTATCCAGCGTCCAGCAGCGGCTGCCCTCTTCGCGACCGGTCGTCTGAAGAGGGCAGCTACAGTCAAAAAAGATCACTCATACCTTTCATGATAATATTTCATCATGACAATATAATCTGCAATGTATTTCGCGTCATACCAAACACCGAACAGGAAGCTCGACCGGCGCCTGGTCTGGAACGGTAGGCCCAGGAAATAAATACCGGGCTCCTTGGAGACACCGGCCTCGTGGATTGGGTTGCCGTGCTCGTCGAAAATATCGAGATCGATCCAGCTGTAATCGCGCTTGAACCCTGAGGCCCAGATGATCGAGGTGATATTCGCCTCAGCGACATTCAGTTCCAGGATGGGGTTCTTCTCGTACTCGGTCTGCGGCGGCAGATTGCGGGCTTCCGGATATTCGGGAAGGTCGAGACCGTTATATTCAATGTACCGGTCGATCGCGTCGAGCGTATCCAGATAACTCTTGTTTCCCTGCTCGATATTCTCGGCGAGGTCATTGCCGAATAGGAGCTCGCCATCGTCGTAACCGGCAGTACGGCCGACCAGAATGGCACCTTTGGAAGCCAGCAGGCGATAGTCGATCGGCATCTTGGTGTGGACGCCGCTGATGGCCAGCGCGATGTTGCGGACGTTCTTGTCGCGGTTGACCGCGTCCCAGCGGCCGAGCACGCCGGTCCAGTATGCGCCTTCGCGGTCTCGATAGAAGCGCGGCGGGCGGATGTGGCGGCCGAGCGAAAGGTAGACCTTGCGGCCAGCTTCAACCAGTTCTTCAGCGATCTGACCGCCGGAAGCACCGGCGCCCACGACGAGCACGGCGCCTTCAGGCAGCTGAGCCGGATTCTTGTAGTTGACCGAGTGCAGCTGCACGATACCGGAGGTATCAGGCACGACGTTGGGGATCACCGGAACCTGGAACGGTCCAGTCGCAGCGACGATGTTCATCGCCTCGAAATCACCGGCTGAGGTCGAAACGAGGAAGCCGAGCTTCTTGGGGAGCTTCTTGACCGATCGAACCTCCACGCCGGTACGGACCGGAGCCTTGATGCGCTCGGCAAAGTTCGCGAGATAATCGACGAGGTTCTCCTTAGGCGTGAAGACATCCTGCGGAACGCTGTCGATCCTCTGGCTAGGCAGGCGGTCATGCCACGCGGGACCATTGGCGCGGAGCGAGTCCCAGCGCGCCGAACGCCAGCTTTCAGCGACGCGGCCCTTTTCCAGAACCACGTGGCTAAGACCAGCGTTGCCAAGGTGCTCGCTCATCGATAGGCCGGCTTGACCCGCTCCCACGACTACCGTGTTAACTTTTTCCATGGTTTCTCAATACCTTTCTATGGAATCCCCTAGCTCTGCCTTCGGCCGCCAAGGTAACGAGAGCGCAAAGAGGCTCCCTTCCGCCAAACCCCCGTGGTTTGTCGGCGCGCAAATTCGAGTTGTTTCGAGCTGAATGCTTAGAAGCCGACTACCGCTGCATCCCCCAACAGGCGCCGCTGTTTCATGACCGGCATGTTTTTTCGAATGACGGGAAGGCTCTCCATATCCAACGTAGTTTGGATGATCTCCGCACCCTTTCCTGCTCGCGCCAGAACTCTGCCCCACGCATCGACAATGACGGAATGGCCGTAGCAGCTCTTCTTCTGGCCATCGACAACCACAGATCCGCCCAGACCGCAGGCAATGAAGTGGCATTGCGTTTCAGCGGCCCTTGCTCGGGCCAGCAGCTCCCAGTGAGCTTCGCCAGTGACAGTGGTGTAGGCCGCCGGCAGCGTAATGATTTCAGCGCCTCTCAGTCGAAGTGCGCGGAAGAGTTCAGGGAAGCGACCGTCGAAGCAGATAGCGGTACCGAAGACGGTGCCTTCGAGTTCCCATGTAACGATCTTGTCTCCAGGCTTGATGTAGTCGGACTCGCGGAAGGCGCCGTTACCCAGATCATCGATGTCGAAAAGATGAATCTTGCGGTATTCGGCAATCACCTCACCTTCCCGATCAAAAACGACACTCACGTTCTCCACGCGATCTTCGCCCGGAACCGAGGCAAGGATGGTACCCGCTTGCACCGCGACCTTGTGGCGTTTCGCAAAGGACTGCGCCATCCGGAAGCCTGGTGTTTCACGCAGAGGCTGCGCGAGTTCCACTGACCGTTTTTGGTCCAGTCCGTAGTAGGAGAAATATTCCGGAAGAATAAGAAAATCGGGCCGCTCTGCCGCTTGCATCGCAGCCGCCATGGCGGCTTCCGCCAGAGGCACCGTAACCTCCGGGGAGAGACCCATTTCCGTTTGAATTGCAGCGACTCTCATCGTGCCGCCTCCTCAGATGCAAGAAGTTCCAGTGAGTTTGTCGCGCGTCCGCCGGAGTCGGGTTCCAGGACACGCTCGACGAATGAGGCCTTCTGTGGCTCGTACGTCTCCCAAAGGCGACGCAACTCGCGCAGAGGCTTGGGGGAATAATCGACCCGTAGATCCACGGAACAGAAGCCGCCATGCTCAGCGACCTTGATCGCTGACGACCGTAAGGGGAAGATTTCGCCACCTGCCTCTTCGGCGGCTTCGAGCGCTGCGAGCAGCCGCTCGGCAATTGTCTTGCCATCGGCCTCCACGGCCGCTGCGACCATGGCAGCTGGCACCCGGTCGTTCCTCAAGATATTGCCGACGGCGACCATCCCAGCCCCGGTTGCGTTCGCGTAAATCGGCTGCTGGTGAGCACCCTGACGCAGAGCAGTAGAACCATTCCGATCGACAATGGCGAGCTCGCGCCATTCGATGCCGGGCGCGCCCACCAGTTTATTCAACGCTTCCGATGCCGAGAGGCCGTTCCTCAGGTAACGGAGTGCAGACAGACCCAGCCGCGGGTCGGTTCGGTGCTGCGTGATGACCGCGCCAGCATCGTGATCGACGAAGAGGCAGCGGGCACCCATTGAGATCGAGGACGCCGCTCCGGCGATTCCGAAATGCCCGGTCTCCGGGCAGCGAAGAGCGATGGAAAAAGTCATCATTTCAGCCTCAACATGGCCCTATCAGGGGAGAACGGTGTCAAATCGACGCTCGGCTTTTGTCCCGCCATGAGCTCCGAGACGAGCTTGCCGGTGATGCCGCCAAGCGTGAGCCCCAAATGACCGTGACCACACGCGTAGACGATGCGGGGATCCCTGCGGGACGGTCCGATGAACGGGATTCCGTCCGGGGTTGAGGGGCGGAAGCCAAGCCAAGTGTCCTGCCTTTCGCCAAGCGCGGGCAACATTCTCCTGGCCTTCTCCTCAAGGACCTTGAGGCGCGACGGGCGGCCAGGCTTGTCGAGCCCGCCAAGGTCCACCGTGCCTGCGGCGCGGATCTGATGCGACAGAGGGGTCAGGAAGAAGCCGTCCGACGGATACATGACGGCATGCGTCAGCAGTGGCTCTTTGTAAGCGAAAGCAACGTGGTATCCGCGCTCGGTGTTCATGTTGAGCACATCCCCGATCTGACGGGAGAGGCTACGCGACCACGCGCCAGCTGAAACAACAACGCGATCGGCCATGATGGTCGTACCCTCCACGTAGATGAGCACGCCGTCACTTTCGCTTTTGATGTGTTCGGCCTTGGCAGAAACAAAGCGGCCGCCGTGACGCTGAATGACCTCGGCCAGTCCGCGGCAATAGGCTTCCGGGGTGTCAAGAACATAACAACCGGGAAAAATGGTCCCGCCTACGTAACCAGGAGCAAGGTTCGGCTCCAGCGCAGCGATTTCGTCTCGCGTCAAGAACTGCGCATCGATCCCTTCTGCGCGGCGTCGATCGTTCGACTTCTTGGCACTCTCGGCCTCTTGGGCGTCACGATAAAGGTGGATGCTCCCCTTGCCGCGCCCAAGACGAATGCCCGCGACCTCTTCCATCAGAGGTCCATGCCCTTGCTCAATGACGCGCATGAGTGAAGCCAACGCCGAGATCAGGTGATCCTGCCGGCTGCGGAGAGAAGCGGATAGGAAAGCTGCCAGCCACGGCGCCAAATCCAAGAGGTCAGCCCAATAAAGCGTCAGTGGCCCATCACGACGCAGAAGCATGCCCGGCACCTTCTGGAGGATACCAGGGGCTGCCGTGGGAAATATTCCCGAGGGTGCAATCGTCGCTGCATTGCCGAACGAGGCGGCATTCCTGAAAGGAACACCCGGCAACGGCGGCGTCGGGTCAACGAGCACGACCTCAACACCGTTGCGCTGCAGCCAGCGCGCGGTGGAGAGCCCCACCACACCGGCCCCGATCACCGCAACCGTCAGCCTGCTGCTGTCGCTGGTTTGCATTTTGGAAAGATTCCTCAGATCGCAGCGGTTACGATGATCTCCACATCGTAGCCTTCAGCCGCAGGGGGGACGACGCCAGCGGCGCGGGACGGCTGATTTTCCGGATCGACCCACTGCTCCCAAACTTCATTCATGGCGTCGAAATGAGCCCGGTCCGAGATCCAGACCGTCGCACGAAGGATTTTGGATTTGTCGGTCCCGGCTTCCTTTAGCCAACGGTCGACCTTCTCGAGCGCGACGCGGGTCTGATCCTGAATCGATTCACCCTTGTTCCCGCACATCCCAGCAACGTACGCGATGCCGTTATGGATGGAGACCATAGAGGTACGCTTCAGTCGTTCAATCCGGACTACTTCAGTCATTGTACTTCACCGAGTTTTCGGCCTATCGAGGCGGTAAGTTTCAAGAATTTGTCCACAAGGGCTGACGCTACAGTCTCAAGCTCTTCTGGAATCCCATGGCCTTTTCGAGCAACGCGACCGCAATGACCGAAAGGACGATCAAAGCCGTGGACATTGCCGCAACCGTCGGATCGTCGAAGTCCTTAATGTACTGATAGGCAGCGACAGGCAGAACCTTCGTCCGGTCATCCGTCAGGAACACCGCAATCGAAAAGTTATCGAGCGCCTCGACGAAAATGAACACCGACGCGGCGAGGACACCTGACTTGAGCTGCGGAATGACAATGACAAAAAAGGTGCGGATAGGCCCTGCGCCCAAGTTGCGGGCAGCCTCTTCGATCCGTGGATCGATCCCGAGGAGATTGGCCGAAAGCGCCCGGATGGCGAATGGGAGTGCGAAGACAAGCATACCCAGGCACAAGCCGAAGAGCCCGATGCGCACCCCGCCAGCGGACAGAAGTGCCAACAGCGACACGCCCGTCACGACGCCCGGAATAATGAGCGGCGAAAGGATGACCTGCTGGATCAGCGCTTTTCCCCGGAAATCAGCGCGGACGAGCGCATAGCTGGCCGGTATGCCGATCAACAGGCTGAGCGGCGTAACGATCAACGCCATCGTGAACGAGTTTTTCGCCGCATCCATGAACATGGATGAAGCATAGAACTTCTTGTGCCAGTCCAGGGTGAACCCCGTCGGCGGCCACTGAAAATACCGTGTGGGGCTGAACGAATGGAGGACGACGAAAGCCACCGGCAGCAGCAGGAACAGGACTGCTATTGCCGCCAGTGAGATGACGGCGACGCCGTATTTCGCCTCAAGATCACGTCTAAACATCACGAAACGGCCTTCTCAACTTTCTTGGCGACGAACGAAATCAACCAAATCGACACGAACGCGCTGATGAGAAACACAACGGCCGTCGCAGCCGCATAGGGGATGTCGTATTCCACGAACATGCGGTCGTAGATTTGATTAGCGATCATTCGAACTTTTCCGCCACCCAGCAGCATCGGGAACAGGAAAGACGCGAGAGCAACCGAATAGACGAGGACCAGCGTGACCATGAGGCCAGGCAACAGCATCGGCATGGTGATCCGCCAGAAGACGGTTGCCCGCCCCGCACCAAGGCTGCGCGCCGCTTCCTCGACAGACGGATTCAGATTCCGTACGGCACCGATCAACGTGAAAGCCGCGAAGGGCAGCAGGTAATGCGAGATCGCGATTCCGACGCCGGTCCAGTTGTAAAGAAACCGGATTGGCGCATCGACAATGCCAAGTCCCGAGAGTCCGAGGTTCACGAGCCCTTTGTTGCCGAGGAGGATGAGCCAGGAATATGCCCGCGTCACACTGCCTGAGAGGAAGGTGACGGCGATCGCCAGCATGATAATGTTGCCGACCCACTGCCGTTTGGCGCGTACAATGACCATTGCCATTGGCACCGCGATAGCGATCGTGATTAGCGAGATGACAAGGGACGCCCAGAGCGTGCTCAGTAGAACATACTGGTTCGATCCGGTGAAGAGAACCCGCCGGTAGTTTTCGAGCGTGAGTTCGCCGACAAACTGCGTCCCTGGAAGCCCCTTCAGGAAGAGGCTCGAGAACGCGAAATATCCGTACGCTGAGACGATGAAGAGGCCAACAATCAGCGCAGGCGTTATCAGAAATCTCGTAGGATCACTGCGCTGCACTATCATGCCCTCAGAAGCACGGTGTGGGCGGGGTCGAGCACCAGCTTTACTGGATGCCCCACGGTGAATCTTTCGAAATTGCTGCTCCTCGGAGTGTTGGCCTCGAACTTCAAGTCGTTGACCTCAACGTGATAGACGACACGTTCTCCGAGTTCGTGGGCAGTCTTGACTACCCCGGGAAGTCCAAGTCGCCCATCATCAGCGCGCACAACTTCAATATGGGATGGCCGAATGGCGACCTTGCACTCCCCGCCAGCGGCATGGCCGTCCATATTGCTGACGGGCATGGTGTGTCCCCCAAGCCCAATCGTGGCGTGGTGGGCGTCGGTTGAGACGATCCTTGCGTCAAAGATGTTCGGCACGCCCAGGAAGCGGGCGACGAATTCGCTTCTAGGTTTGTCGTAGAGCGCGATCGGCGTATCGATCTGCTCGATCTGCCCTTGGTTCATGACGGCGATATAATCGGAGAGGTAAAGCGCTTCGTCCTGGTCATGCGTGACGAGAATGGAGGTAATGCCCAGCTTCTTCTGAAGCTCGCGTAGCTCAAACTGCAGCCCTTCACGAAGGTGCCGATCAAGTGCACCAAGTGGCTCATCAAGCAGTAGAAGTTTGGGCTTGATGACCACCGCGCGTGCGAGTGCCACGCGCTGCTGCTGACCACCGGAAAGCTGGCTGGGATAGCGGTCGGCGAGATGAGCGAGCTGAACCATCTCGAGCGCCTCGCGCACTCGGGTCACCTGCTCTTCCTTTGTCACGCCGCGCATCTTGAGGCCGAACGCTACGTTCGCCTCGACGGTCATGTGCGGGAAAAGAGCATAGTTCTGGAAAACCATGCCGATGTCTCGGAAGTTCGGCTCGCTCCTGCTGATGTCCTTGCCGTCGACGAGGATCTGACCTGAAGTTACGTTCAAGAAGCCGGCGATCATTCGGAGAACAGTGGTCTTGCCGCAACCGGACGGCCCAAGAAGGGTCAGGAGCGAGCCGCTCGGCACGTCGAGATCGAGGTCGCGTACCGCGTCAAAGGAGCTGTAGCGTTTTGTCAGCTTCCTAAGTTGCAAAGTACTGCTTTGCAGGTTTTCCATAGCCGCCGTTCCATCAGATAATAAAGGGGGTAACCGGGCAGGATGGCCGCCCGGCCCACGTTCGAACCTAATAGGTGAGATTGTTAGCGCGATACGATGCCTTCGAAGCGCGCGATCCAATTAGAGATCTGATCGGCAATCTTCAGATCATCCAGCACCATCCGAGCGTCATCGGCGGGCGTGGTTTCAGCAAGGGATTTCGGAAGCTCAACACTTGCATGAACCGGGGTCATGTACTCCGCCTTCGCCAAAGCAGCCTGTTCGCTCTCCGACGCGATGAAATTGATGAACTTGGCAGCATTCTCTTGATTCTTGCCGTTCAACATCATCATGACATCGAAGTACATCGGCGCCGGCGCCGGCGTAATCAGCTTGACGTTGAGCCCTTCATCCTTGAGACGTCGATAATGGGCTGACTGTCCGATGAGGATCTTGCCTTCACCCTGCGCAAACGCCTGGCGAGCCTGCGAGTCAGATGTGTAGTAAAGCGCAACATTCTTGTTCAACTTTTCCAGCGCTTCGAAGCCTGGATCGACATTGTCGATCGTTCCGCCGTTGATCTGATTGGCGACCATCAGCAGCGATCCTTGGTAGATCGACATGCTTGGAGCGATGATCGACTTGCCGACTTCGGGCGACCACAGGTCTGACCATTTGGATATCTTAAGCGGGGCGGCATCGGCATCGTATATGATCCCGATGGGATAATAATACATGGCGACCCAGTTTTCATTATAGCTTCCGGGGATGAGCCCGGCAGTATTCGGCACCTTGGCAGGTGGGATCTTGGCGAAAAGTGCTTCGTCCTTAGACGCCGTTGCGGCGACGGAATTTGTCGTGAACCAGACATCAACCGTCGGATTATTGCGCTGGGCCTGCAGCTTGGCCAAGCCTTCGCCTGACGTCGATTGCGTGACGACGTTCACTTTGATCCCGGTAGCTTCCTCGAACCGCTTTGACGCCGGCTCAACCAGGCTCTGCCAGGTAGAACCCCAGATCTGGACGGTGACCTCCTTAGCTTGAGATACGGTCGGCAACAGTAAGGCACAAGCCGTCAGCAGAATTGCGCTGTAGTTCATTTTGATCCCTTTGGTTGGTTGAAGCCGCGGATCACATGAGCTCTCATAATTTTTTCGGCTTCATCTGCGTTCCGCGCCCTGAATGCAGCAAGAAGTTTCACATGATCTTCAATTGCTTCTCGCGATTGCTCCCGGCTTAAAGCCGCGAGATTGGCTTCACTGATAAAAAACCCTGCATAATTGTCGATTGCGTTCTGGAGTTCAGAGACTCCACACGCGTTGTAGATCCTCCCGTGAAATGCTGTGTTGTTGCGCACGCGCTCAGTATGCGCCTCCTCCGGAAGCGACTGCGCCAGTTTGATAGAAGCCTCTAAGAATTCGAAATCTTCTTGGTTGAGATTGGGCACCGCGAGTCTGGTCGCGTAGCCCTCCAGTGCGATGCGAATGGCGCGGATGCCGTCGAGGCATGACTTAACATCCGCTACGATAACGCCGGATGATGTCCGCTCGAGGAGCCTGTGCGAGAGGAGCCGCGTGAACGCCTCTCGAAGCGGTGTTCGGCTCACTCCGAGTCTCTGAGCGATTTCCGCTTCTTTGAGACGCAGCCCCGGCTCCAGCCTTCCGTCCAATATTAACGAGCGCAATAACTCATAAACAACATCCGCCGAACTTACCGGTGACAGGCGGCGCCCTGCCAGATCGTCTATCGCCTCAGCCCCCATAGCCTGTTTCCCCCAAAGTCTCAGGTCGCTTTTCAAGTTTTGGTCGCCGTTAACAGTTGACACTAAAGCATGCCGCAGCACGGCAGCTCGCCTTCCAGGCAGTGCGAAGGTCGCCGCCGTCACGACAAACATGAAGGCCGCTGCTGCTGGTCATCCTTTTCACTAAACGTCTTCGCTTTTCGACAACTCTGCGATCAACGTGGCGAACACGGCCCCGCGCCCCACCAGACTTTCGACGACAATCGTTTCATCACGAGAGCAGATGTCATTGCAGATGGGGCCGAGACCATCAATCGTCGGCACTCCCAATGCGCCACAGAAGCTGGCGTCTGATCCGCCTGCGACATTGGTCAACTCGAAGCACGGGGCACCGATTTCTTCGGATGCCTTTGCGACGATGTTGAACAACTCCTGGGTTTCGGGTGTCTTGGACCATGCCGGACGCGTCCAGCCGCCCTTGAGCACCACCGGCACCCGCTCGCTGGACACCTCAGCGACAAGACGCTCGACTTCTTGCTGCAGCTTTTCTGCGGCGTCTAGAGTGCGCGCCCGCATGTCGACATGGAGTTTGGCGTATCCCGGCACAACCTGCCGCGCATCTCCGCCCTGGAATATTCCGACATTGACGATGGTCCCGATATCGAGGTCCGTGAGGGCTTCGAGCTTCGGAACCAATATGGCGAGAGGGCGGATCGCAGATGCGCCTTTTAGATAGTTGGCAGCCGCATGGGCCGTCTTCCCGGTTGCCTCGATGTAGAATGCGCCGACTGCCCCACGGGAGGTAAAGTAGCCGCCATTCGGCCGCCCAGGCTCTAGGGTCAGCACCCAGTCGGAATTTTTAGCATGCTCCTCGATCCAGCCCCGGGAAAGCGGACTGCCCAGCTCTTCGTCGCTTACAACCAGAAACTTGATCTCTTCGAAGTCGGCGCCTCCGGCCTGTGAGGCAACTTCGATCGCGTTGAGAGCCAGAACGAGCCCCCCTCGCATGTCGCCGACGCCAGGGCCCGTAGCCAGATCACCCTTGATCTCAAAAGGCCAGCTTTCCAGCGTACCGCGAGGCCATACCGTATCCGCGTGACCGAGGATCATCAGCCGACCGTGCCCTTGGCCCTTTCGAACCGCAACGAGGCGATCTCCTCGTTCGGGCACCTGTTCATATTGGAGTTCGAACCCCTGCTTTTGCAGCCGTTCGCCGATCCAGCGAGATGTGAGGGTTACGCCTTCGACCTCATACGAGCCTGCTTCGATACCTACGAGTTCGGCGATATCCGTCAGCATTGTGTCAAGTCTTGCTGCAAAAACGCTATGGAACTCCGTTGCCAAGCTCACGACCTTCTCCATTCTTGTATACCGGAGTACAAGAGTACCCGCACACCTAGGCTTGTCAAGGATTTTTGCTGCGGCGGCAAGGGCGTGTGCCATCGGTAGAATGGCCGCAGGGTTGGCAATGAACGGGATGGTGCCTGCCTCTGCAACAAGGGCAAAAGGGATCTCCGCCCATCAAAAAGTGATTGTTCAGCAAGATGATGCGCAATCGGCTCCAAGCGGACCATAAGAGAATGGGAGCGTTTGAGACGGCATGCGGCGAGCAGAGCAATGTGCTCAATGGAGCCTAGCGCCGCCATTTTCCGCTCTGGAGCTTACTAGCCTGCGGCGGCTGAGGCGCCGCATACGCGATCATCGCCAAGGACGGTTACGGCTGCGCCGGACGCCATTCCAAGGACTTGTGCAGCAACGGCCGGACGATCAGCCGCCAAGAGATCGAGGCGCGCATTCTCACAGCCTGAAGCACAACTTGCTCACGCCGGAGTTGGTGGCGGAGTTCACGCGCGCCTACCAGGAGGAGGTCAACCGGCTGTCGAAAGAGGCGACTGGCAAGGCCACGGAGATCGAGACGAAGCTCGCAGGCGTTCAGCGCAAGATCGACGGCATCCTAAGCGCGATCGAGGACGGGCTGTATCAGCCCTCTATGAAGACCCGCCTTGCGGAATTGGAGGCGGAGAAGGCCGCTCTTCTGTCGCAGAAGAATGCGTCTGCGACCATCCCCAACGTATCGGTGCATCCGAACCTTGCGGTTTACCGCCGCAAGGTCGAAGAGCTGGAGAGCCTGCTTGAGGATGCCGCACACCGCGACGAAGCCATGGAGCTCGTTCGTACGTTGATCGAGACGATCGAGCTGACGCCAAAGGGACGGGGCGGTGGTCTCGATGCGGTTCTGTACAGTGACCTAGTGCGCATTCTTAGCTTGTGCTCGTCAGGACATCAGGCCGAGCGGCAACAAGTCCTTCGTCGCATCGTTTCTGCCTTCTCACCCGGGTCCGGATACGACAAAGCCCTCGCTGGGGTTACCAGGCGAGGGCTGTTGTTTTTGGTTGCGGGGACCTGAAACCACCGACGCTTTGGATGTCTGGCTCACCTTGCAATCAATCTCGATGCATGGAGCATCTCACAACTAACCTTGTACCCCCAGAGCATATTGGTCGTAGTATTCGTGCGGCACTTCGAGCTGACCCACTGAGTCAGGCCCTCGCAAGGTTGAAGCAACGTGCGAGAATGTAGATCCGTTGGTCTCGCGGGGAGTGATGTCCGTCGAGGAAGCCTTCGGCCGTCGATCCGCACATAGCCTCAAAAACGCGCGCCCTTCCAAGCGCATGGTTCGGAACGCTCTCTGACCAGTTCGTTCTTTTCGCAATTCAAGAGCGGCAGATCCCAGCCGCAGCCAGCCTCGCTTCTCTTGTCCTGATGCGCTCCCGGTGGGCCGTGTAGAGGCCGCTCGCCGCGATGACGAGCCCGCCGACGAAGGTCATGGCTCCGGGGACGGTGCCGAAGACGGCAAAGCCGAGCAACCCGGCAAACAGAAGCTGGACGTAGGAGAAAGGGGCGATGGTGGAGGCTGCGGTCTTGCGGTAGGCCAGGATAATGAGCCAGTGGCCCATCGTCGAGAAGCCCCCCATCAAGATGGCCAAGCCGATCTCTTCGGCTGAGGGTGTACGCCAATGGAACGGCACGAAGGCGGTCAGGGCGACCAGCCCAATCACCGCCGACCACGCCAAAGTCGCCTCGGGCTGTTCAGAGCTCATCCGGCGGGTGGTAATCGCAGCTACGGCCCACGAGAGTGCGGCGGCGATCGGCAGCAGCGCGGCCAGTTGGAAGGCTGCGCTACCAGGCTGGATAACGAGCATTACCCCCAGGAAGCCCACTGCTGCTGCAGCCCAGCGCCGGATGCCCACCGTCTCGCCAAGAAGCGGGATCGAAAGTGCGGTGATGAAGATCGGTGAGATGAAGTTGATCGCCGTGGCTTCGGCTACCTGAAGGTATCCCAGTCCGAGGATGAAGAACACGGCTGAGCCGGCCATGGCCAGCGCCCGAATGATCTGGAGGAGCGGGCGCGATGTGTGCATCGCCCTCGCGCCACGAGTGATGAATACCGTTGGCATGACTACGAGGCAAAACACGATGTAGCGCAGCCAGGTGACCTCGAGCGCCGGCAGCGTGCCTGTTAGACCCTTCGCAGTAACGTCACCCATGGCGAAGAAGGCTGTCGACAACAGCGTCAAGCCAATTGCGGCGAAGGTCGCGTCCTTGGCGGGAGCAGCGCTCCCCGCGGTCAACGTCGCTGAGACGCCCTCAGTGGATGGACAGCGGGCTACGGCGGAGGCGGTGGGAGGAGGGCTCATAGGAGATTGGACAGTCTCGGCGAGAATGTGGTGCGTCACGCGCTCTGGTAAACGGCACAATCAACCCAAATTGCTGAATCGTGTGTGAACTGGGCTTCGCCCCTCGTGCAGGTTACCCCTGCGCTAAAAGCATCGAGCTTGCGCCATGGTTGCAGCGCCCTGTCACCGGCTTGTGTTCGAGACATACCCATTTTCGGATTACACAACTTCCGGGACGATTTAATCCCTTACACAGTTCGGCATCGCCTTCCTCACCCCCTCTGTTGGCTCAGAGCGTCTGCTCCTAACACGAGGGCTGACCTTATCCCAAGTTCCGTTTTCTGGCGGTAAGCATACCTACATCCGCTCGGCTTTATGATACACTTTGACCCGTTTCGGGGCTTCTGATTTTTCACTGAGGCCCGTCCCCACTTGGTCTGCGCTCTACAGGGGGAACAACAAAGGCCTCGCACCGAGGACCTATCGTTTCTCTTCATCGTATGATCAGCGGCAACCAGGGAAACTTGCCACTGACACGAAACGGAAGACTCTCGATGCGAGGCTGGGATCTGTTGGAGCGAGGGGGCACAGGGTCTCAACAGATCCAAGTGGAAACCCGTTAATGCCGACCAGGATCTCCTGCTGGGCGTGGCAAAAGTCCATTTAGAAGGAGATCCACGGCAATCTCGAAATGCCGTTCCATGTCAATCGGTCGCCGATCCGAAAACAGAAGCATCGAGATGTTCAGAGACAGGGCAGGCGCGAGGAGGAGTTCGGGAAACTCCAAGATAGATGGCGAGCGGATCTCGCCTTTCGCGGCCCCTGCTTCCAGGCTCTCGCGCAGGCGTTTGACCACCGGCCCCATGAAGTTCTGGTGGTGCTCGTCGATCAGCTCCGGGAACCGACTTGCTTCGGCAATCAGAAGCCGAAAGATCTCCCTGCTGCGTGGATCGGTGGCAAGGATGCGGTACAGATAGCAGAGATAGGCGCGCAGGAATTCCGGTGCCGTGGACGAACTGCTTGTCGCGAATTCCTCGGCCTGAATGTGGAGCGGTCGCGAGAACTCCCGGACCATCGCCACGAAGACCTGTTCCTTGTTCTCGAAGTAGAAGTAGATCGTGCCCTTGGTGACGCCGGCGCGGGCAGCGACGTCCTCAAGACGCGTGGCTGCGTAGCCCTTCTGAACGAACTCCTCGAAGGCGGCGTCCAGGATCTCTCCGGGGCGCTCTGCCTTGCGGCGGGCTCTTACGCCTCCTGCCATATGGTGCTCCTCAACTTCCCCTCCACTCAATGCCCGTGAAGGCATGGCGCCACACGTCTTTCGGCACAACCATCCACAAGAGGCAGCAGATCAACCAACACGATGCCGTTTTTTAGCCAACCGTCGGCTGGAGCAGCGCAGTAAAGAATTGACTGACTCACAGGTCAATAACAGTTGACTGACTCGTGAGTCAATGAATATATGCGGCGCACCATCAATCAAACGAGTCCCTCGATGCTCCGCCCCACGATGCCGGCAACCCGTCTCCTTTTGTCTGCAGCTCTGCTCCTGACACCACTGTCATTCGCAAACGCGCAACAGCCTGCAGGAGGGCAAATGCCGCCCCCGCAGGTGACCGTGGCTGAGATCAAGGCCAAGGCGGTGACCGTAATCTACGAGTACGCGGCCCGCATCTCGGCACACCGCGAGGTTCAGGTCCGGGCCCGTGTCGGCGGGATTCTTCTCAAGCGCAACTTCAACGAAGGCTCGACCGTGAAGGCTGGCCAGGTGCTGTTCGAGATCGATCCCGCGCCGTTCGAGGCGGAACTCGCCCGTGCCAAGGCGCAGCTTCAGCAGGCCCAAGCCCAATACAACCAGGCTGTTCGTGACGCCGAACGTGCCCTCCAGCTCTTCGCCAAGGGGGCAGGCAGCGAAAAAGCCCGCGACGATGCGCTCTCTGCCAAGGAGCTTGGCGCAGCCGCCGTCGCGGCGGCCGAGGCACAGGTGCGAACGGCCCAGCTCAACCTCGACTATACCAAGGTCAAGGCGCCCATCAGCGGCATCACTAGCCTAGAGCAGGTGCCGGAAGGCAGTCTGATCGGCACGAGCGGCGACAGCGGCCTGCTGACCTCGATCACCGAGCTTGACCCTGTCTACGTCAATTTTTCGTTCGCCGACCGGGAAGGTGCTGAGATCCGCCGCCTCCTCGATGCCCAGTCCTCGAAAGGGTCCCCCTCCACGAACCTCAAGGTGAGGATCACCTTCGGTGATGGGCAGGTCTACGATCAGGAGGGCACCATCGACTTCACGTCGAGCAGCATCGACACCGAGACCGGAACCCTGCAGGCCCGCGCCGTCGTCAAGAATCCCGACCGACGCCTTGTCCCCGGACAGTTCGTGCGGGCGGCCGTGGACGGACTGATCCTCAGCGACGCCATCGTGGTCCCCGAAGCGGCCGTGATGCAGGGCCCGCAGGGGCAATTCGTCTATGCGGTGAATGCCAGCGGCCAGGCGGAGGTGCGTCCTGTCCAGCTCGGCCGGCAGGTCGAGGGCGGCTGGATCGCTGCCTCCGGCCTAAGGTTGGGTGACAAGATCGTCACCGAGGGCGTCATCAAGGTTCGTCCCGGCGCGCCCGTGACCGCATCGATGGCATCGGCCAGCTCCAATACCAATGTCGCGGTGAAGTAATGAACCCCCGCTTTTTTATCGACCGGCCGGTCTTCGCCGCGGTCATCTCCATTGTCATCGTCCTCGCCGGTATTCTGGCCCTTCGGGCGCTGCCGATCGCCCAATATCCTGAGCTGACGCCGCCCCAGGTCGTCGTGAGCGCCACCTATCCCGGCGCGAGCGCCGAGACGGTGGCCCAGACCGTGGCGGCGCCCCTGGAACAGCAGATCAACGGCGTCGAGGGCATGCTCTACATGCAGTCCTCGAACTCCAGCGCCGGCACGATGCAGCTGACCGTGACCTTCGCGCTCGGCACGGATCCGGACCAGGCCACCATCGACGTCAACAATCGGGTGCAGCGTGCAACGCCGCTTCTCCCTTCGGAAGTGACCCGGCAGGGCGTCACTGTGGCCAAGCGCTCGACCTCGATCCTCGGCATGGTCGCCATGTTCTCCAAGGATCCGCGCTACGACCGGACCTATGTCGGCAACTACGCCCTTCTCAATGTTATCGACGAGCTTAAGCGCATCCCGGGGGTGGGCGATGCCTCGGCCCTCGGCTCGCTCGATTATTCCATGCGCATCTGGCTGCGTCCGGACAAGCTGGCCCAATACAAGCTGACGCCTACTGACGTCGCCACAGCCATCCGCGAGCAGAATGCCCAGTTCGCCGCTGGTCGTTTCGGTGACGAGCCGACGGACAAGTCCGTGGCTTTCACCTACTCGGCCACGACCATGGGCCGCCTGCCGGATCGGGAGGCATTCGAGAACATCATCCTGCGCTCGAATGAAAACGCGGCGGCGCTGCGTCTCAAGGACGTCGCTCGCGTGGAGCTTGGTGCGCAGAGCTATACGGTCACAGCTGAACTGAACGGCACGCCGGCCGTGCCGATTGCGGTCTATCTTCAGCCGGGCGCTAACGCGCTCGCCACCATGGAGGCGCTGACCGCCCGGATGGACGAACTGAAGGGGGCCTTCCCGGAGGGCATCGATTATCAAATTCCCTTCGACACGACGAAGTTCATCAAGGTGTCCGTCGAGGAGGTCATCTATACCTTCATCGAGGCCATCGTGCTGGTTATCGCCGTCGTGTTCCTGTTCCTGCAGAACTGGCGTGCCACGCTGATCCCAGTAATTGCGGTGCCGATCTCGATCATCGGCACATTCGCCGGCATGTACCTGTTCGGGTTCTCGATCAATCTGCTGACCCTGTTCGGTCTGGTTCTGGCCATCGGCATCGTGGTCGACGACGCTATCGTGGTGCTGGAGAACGTCGAACGTATCATGTCGACCGAGCATTTGCCGCCGCGTCAGGCCGCCATCAAAGCCATGGGTGAGGTCACGGGGCCTGTCATCGCCATCGTTCTGGTGTTGTGCGCCGTGTTCGTGCCGGTCACCTTCATGGGCGGACTGGCCGGCGAGATGTACAAGCAGTTCGCTGTCACCATCGCGATCTCAGTGACGATCTCGGGCATCGTGGCGCTGACGCTGACGCCAGCCCTGTGCGCGCTGATCCTGAAGCCAGGACACCAGGAACCTGCGCTGCCGTTCCGCGTGTTCAATCGCGCATTCGAGCGGATGACCGCCGGCTATACAGCCGGTGTACGCTTCCTGGTGCGTCGCGTTGCCGTCGGCCTGCTGATCTCGGCGGGTGTAGTGGGCGCAACTGCCTACATGTTCATGACGATCCCGGGCTCGCTTGTGCCGGACGAGGATCAGGGCGTTCTGTTCAGCATCGCCGTGTTGCCACCGGCGGCTTCTCTGAGCCGCACACAGGCGGTGGTGGGCGCCGCCAGCGAGAACTTCCAGAACCACCCGGCCGTGGAGAACGTCTTCGCGGTGTCAGGCTTCGATCTGCTCTCGGGCAGCATGAAGACCAGCGCCGGCACGTCGTTCGTGTCGCTGAAGGACTGGGCCGAACGCGAGGCGCCGGAACTCGACGCCCGCAAGCTTGCGGGACCGTTCATCGGCATGAATGCCGGCATCAAGGACGGCATGGTGCTCGCTTTCAACCCGCCACCCATCATGGGCCTGAGCACCACGGGCGGATTTGAGCTCTACCTGCAGGACCGTACAGGCGGCGGCGTCGCCAGCCTCAACGCGGCCACCGCGAAGCTGGTCGAGGCCGCCTCCAAGCGACCGGAACTCGCCGGTGTGCGGACAACCTTCGACACGAACGTGCCGCAGTACAATATCGACCTCGACCGGGAGAAGGCGAAGGCTCTGAACGTACCGATCAACTCAGTCTTCGAGGCGATGCAGAGCACGTTCGGCAACCTGTACGTCAACGACTTCACGCTGTTCGGACGCAACTACCGCGTCATGCTGCAATCGGAGTCGAACTTCCGCCAGACCCCAGACGACCTGCGGCATGTCTTTGTCAAGGCAGCCTCGGGCAGCATGATCCCGCTGAGCACGCTCGTGACGGTGAAGCGCGTCATCGGTCCCGATCAGCTGGAGCGTTTCAACGCCTTTAACGCCGCCAAGGTGACCGGCAACCCGGCTCCGGGCTACACCTCGGGGCAGGCGATTGCGGCGATGCAGGACGTGGCCCGGGAGGCGATGCCAGAGGGATTCCAGATCGCCTGGACAGGCTCGGCCTATCAGGAACTGGAAACGGGCGGCACCGGGTCCCAGGCGATGATCTTCGGTCTCATCATGGTGTTCCTGATCCTGGCGGCGCAGTACGAGAAGTGGAGCCTGCCGCTCGCAGTCATCACGGCCGTACCCTTCGCCCTGTTCGGTGCGCTCATCGCCATTTGGCTGCGCGGCCTGACCAACGACGTGTATTTCCAGATCGGTCTGGTCACGCTGATCGGCCTCGCGGCGAAGAACGCGATCCTGATCGTCGAGTTCGCCGTCCTCAGACGCCAGGAGGGTGCGAACGCGGTCGATGCCGCCATCGACGCGGCGCGCTTGCGCTTCCGCCCGATCGTGATGACGTCGCTGGCCTTCATCCTCGGCGTTGTGCCGCTCGCCATCTCGACGGGCGCAGGCTCGGCAAGCCGCCACTCGATCGGTACCGGAGTGATCGGCGGCATGCTGGCCGCGACGTTCATCGCGACTTTCTTGATCCCGATGTTCTACCGCCTGATCGCGTGGCGCCAGCCGAAGCCCCGAGGGGACGAGGACGCGCTGCCGTCCGAGGCTTCATAGCAAGGCACGAATGGTCTGGCCGCTCAGCCGTCGAAGACGCCGCCAGACCACACCGATGCATCGCATTCCACCATGACAACACGACACGAATCTACATCCGTCTCGGCTCGTGACCGCATCCTGGATGCGGCTGAGGGACTAATCTGCACTTGCGGTATCGCAGGATTCACGCTCGACGCCGTTGCCCAGACCGCAGGGGTCAGCAAGGGTGGCCTCCTGTACCATTTCGGTTCTAAGGACAGCCTGATCTCGGGCCTGCAGCGTCGCATGGCCCTCCGGCTCGAACAGTCGCTTCAGGACGCGGAGCGTCGGCAGGAGTCTATCCTGGAAGCGTTCATCCGCGAGCTGCGCCAGGACTACGAAGCGGGCGGGCGCCGCTTCGCACCGCTGCTGCTGGCGCGCGAGCAGCAGAACCCATGCCAGGAACTGCAGGCCCTGATGGCATGCGTGGTGCGGCGGAGTGACGGGAGGGGAGGGAAGAAAGCAACCCTGCTCCTGTTAGCTTCCCTCGGGATGGTGCTCTCCAGTCTCGCGCGACTGCCCTGCACCGATCCGCAACAGGCCGCGGAGCTTTTTGACGAGATACAAGAGCTCGCTGCGACCGTTTCTGTCTGATGAAATTGCGGCTCCAGGCGTATCGACCCTCATCGAACCCGAACCTGGGAAGAGGCTGATATGCTAAACGCCTCACCGTGACATCCATCCTTCTCGCCCTTGCGATGCGCCCCAGGATGGCGTTGTTCACCAATCCGTTGTGCATACGGTTGGCGGCGTCATCAATGCGAGCGAACCTCTGATGCTGATCGTTCCCGAAACGAATGAGCTCTCCATTGAGGTGAAGGTATCTCCGCAGGATATTGACCAGGTTCAACCTGGGTTAAGCACGGCATTGCGTTTATCCGCTTTCAACCAGCGTTCGACGCCTGAGCTTTATGGTTATGTGAGTGTGATTGCGGCCGATTTGGTGACGGATCCCAGAAGCGGCCAGCAATATTACCCTGTCCGGCTTTCATTTGCGGCGGGCGAGCGTGAGCGTCTGGGTACGCTGCGGCTTGTTCCAGGGATGCCTGTTGAGGGGTTGATCCGGACGGGGTCTCGGACGGTTTTGTCCTATCTCACCAAGCCGGTGGTCGATCACGCGGTGCGGGCGTTCCGGGAGGAGTGAGGGTTTCTTCGGCGGGCTCACCGGGTCTGGATACGACAAAGCCTTCGCTGGGGTTCCCAGGCGAGGGCTGCTGTGTTTGGTTGCGGGGACCTGAAACCACCGACGCTTTGGCGCTCCAGGGAGGTTGGCTAAGTCATAGGATCTCTTGGCTTCAAGGGGGCTTACAGAGCATCTGACTCTTAAGCAGAGGGTCCTGGGTTCGGGTCCCACCACGCTCACCAAACCATCCCAAGCACTTAGATACTGAACAGGTTTGGTTCAATTCCCAGAAAACCGGATTGGAAAGCATATGGGACGCAAGCTCAACTGGAGTGAGCTACGTCCTCCGCTATTCCATTGGCTCACCCGCAAGTCCAAACATACGACTTGGTCCAATATGCGTCAGGAATCAGCCAAAGAGCGGACGTTGTCACGGCCAAGCTAAATGGCCGAGTTTGACACGATCCGGACATTTGCGACGGGGATGGCATGGCTGTTGGCTCCAGCCCGGATTGGGGCAGAAGCAGCTACACTCAGGATAACTTGCCCTCCGCGCCTTTCCGGGCCTAGCATGCCGGCAAAAGACGCTCCTGAGACCGGGACGGGAGGAAACGATGGGTCACCCCGGGCAGACACGCCGGGACGTGGTTTCATGCATCGCGGCACTATGCACGGTTGCGGGCACCCGTCGAGCCGCGGCCTCCCAGCCCGAGCTGAGGTTCGGTCTCACACCCGTCTTCCTCACATCCGATTTCGAGCTTCTCGACCGCTTGCGCTCCTACCTGGAGGACGCGACGGGCATCCCGGTCCGGCTGGTCACGCGGCGCACCTACCAGGAGATCACGTCCCTTCTTCTCTCGGGGCAACTCGACGCGGCCTGGATCTGCGGCTTTCCCTTCGTGGCCAACCATCCGAGGCTGGCGCTCGTCGCTGTTCCCCACTGGCAGGGCAAGCCCCTCTACCGCTCCTACCTCATCGCGGACCGGGATCGCCAGGTCGAAAGCCTCGACGACCTCAGGGGCGACGTCCATGCCTTCTCGGACCCCGACAGCAACTCCGGCTGGCTGGTCACGGCGGCGGCGCTTGCCCGCCGGAACCTGAGCCCTGAGCGGTTCTTCGGGCAGACGATCTTCACCTACGGGCACCGCAACGTCGTCAGAGCCGTGGCGTCGGGATTGGCGATGAGTGGCAGCATCGACGGGTACGTCTACGAGGTCATGCGCGAGACCGAGCCGGACCTCATCGCCAGGACCCGCATCGTCCGGCAGTCCGACCTCCTGGGCTTTCCCCCGGTCGCCTGCCCTGCTTCGGCGGCGGACGATCCCCGAACGAAGCGGCTCCGGTCGGCGCTCGTCGGCATGGGCGATGACGAGAGCGGGCGGACAGTGCTGCGAACGCTCCGGCTGGACGGGTTTGCGGTCGAGGACCCGAGCCTTTTCGATCCCATTGCCGCCGAGGTTGCCATCCTCAGGAGGACCGCGGGGTGAGGACTGTCCGGATTCCGCTCGCGATCAGGATCCCGGCTGTCGTGATCGTGTTCATGGCGGCGATTGCCGTGTTCATCTCCGAACGCGTGCTGACCCGGTTGCAGGAGGCGCAGACCCGGCATCTTGGTGACCTGGCGACGGTCTACCTGGACGGACTCGCCCCGGCGCTGGTGGCGCCGGTGGTCCGGGAGGACGTGTGGGAGGTGTTCGACATTATTGACCGGGCGCGGCAGACCCATGCGGACCTGAAGCCCATGGAAACCGTGGTTGCGTCCGCCGACGGCCGGGTCCTCGCATCGTCCGATCCCCGCCGGCACCCGTCCTGGTCGCCGCTGCCGTCCTCCTTCCTGGCAGAGCGGACGACGGCCCCGACGATCGCGAGCAACGAGACCGAGGGCAGGGCCGTCGCACGGCGCGACCTGTCCTCGGGGGACCGGATCGTCGGATCAGTCCATGCCTCGTTCGACATCACGCCCCTCCTGGCGGAGCGCCGTTCCGTCCTGATGACTCTGATCGGCACGAACGCGGCGCTGACACTCGTCCTGGCGCTGACGGCTTGGCTGACCGTCCGCCGGATGATGCGGCCGGTGCGCGTCCTGGCCTCCCATCTGATGGCCAGTCCGGAGGGTCCGGTCGAACCCATTCCGGAGACCCTGGTGACGACCGCGCCCCGTGAGTTCCGCGGCCTCTTCGCGGCGTTCAACAGGATGGCCGAGGCCGTGCGCGAGCGCGAGGCCCTGTCACGGCACCTCGCGGAGGAGGAGCGGCTGGCGAGCCTCGGCCGCCTGGCCTCCGGCATGGCGCACGAGATCAACAACCCTCTCGGCGGCCTCTTCAACGCCATCGATACCCTCAAGGAACACGGCGAGCGCTCCGACGTCCGGAAGCGCACCATCGACCTCATCGACAGGGGCCTCAAGGGCATCCGCGACGTCGTCCGCACGACACTGGTCACTTACCGGGCCGACCGCGACGCCCGCTCGTTGCAACGGGCCGACATCGATGACCTCAAGCTGCTGATCGAACCCGAGATCCGTCGCAAGGGCTTGGTCCTGCAATGGCGGAACGAGGGTTTCGACGAGGTTCGAGTGTCCCCCTCCGTGGTCCGGCAGGTCGTTCTGAACCTGCTCCTCAATGCCTGCCAGGCCACCCCGCCGGGAGGACAGGTGTCGCTCAGGGCAACCGTGGAGGACGCCCACCTCGTCGCGACCGTCGAGGACAGCGGATCGGGCCTCTCGGATTCCGCCCACGACGTGCTCGCCGGACGACGTGACCAAGCGGTGTCCGCGTCAGGGAGCGGCCTGGGACTGTGGATGGTGCGTCGCCTGGTCAGGGAGGGTAGAGGCACCATCGCCGTGACCCCGAGGCTGCCCAAGGGAACGACCATCCGAGTGGCCATACCGTTTGCCCGTGAGGAGGGACTCGCCGATGTCGCTTGAGGGACGCACCATCGCGCTCGTCGAGGATGATCCGATCATGGGCGAGGCGCTCATGGAGCGGCTCACGCTTGAAGGAGCCAAGGTACTCTGGTGGCAGGACTGCCGCAGTGCGCTTGAGAACCTGGCCGCGTTCGCCCCCGACCTCGTCGTCTGTGACATCCGGTTGCCCGACGGAACGGGCGAGGACGTGTTCAGGATGGCTTCGGCCCAGCCGGAGTGCCCGCCGTTCCTGTTCGCGACGGGGCACGGGGACATCGACCAGGCGGTCAGGCTGATGCGGAACGGGGCCGGGGACTACATCACGAAGCCGTTCGAGACGGGCCGCTTCCTCGACCGGGTCGCCCAGTTGCTCCGACCGATCGAGCAGGGCGCAGCCCCGGTCCTCGGCGTCAGCCCGCAGATGCACGAGGTCCAGCGCCTCCTCCAGCGGATCGGCCGGCTTCCGGCCCCGGTCCTGCTGACCGGGGAAACCGGGGTCGGCAAGGAAGTCTGTGCCCGGTACCTGCACGGCGTGCGCGGTGCCACGGCGCCCTTCGTCGCCGTGAACTGCGCGGCGATCCCGAAGGACCTGATGGAAAGCGAGCTGTTCGGGCACGAAAAGGGTGCCTTCACGGGAGCGTCCTCCCGGCATCTCGGCTACGCCGAGCGGGCCCGTGACGGGATCCTGTTCCTGGACGAGATCGGCGAGCTCGACCTGAAGCTGCAAGCGAAGCTCCTGCGGCTTCTCGAGGACCGTTCCTTCCATCGCCTCGGCGGCGAGACCGAGGTCGCGTTTCGGGCACGGCTTGTGTGCGCGACCAACGCCGACCTGCCGGCCCGCGTGAGGGAAGGGCGCTTCCGGGAGGACCTCTATTACCGGATCAACGTGTTGACCGTGTCCATCCCGCCGCTCAGGGAGCGCCCGGACGACATCGAGTGGCTCGCCGGGCGCCTCGTAGAGATGCTCGCCGACGACGTCGGGGTGGAGCTTGCCGGCCTCAGCGGCCATGCCGTCGACGAGCTGCGCGGGCACGATTGGCCGGGCAACGTACGGGAACTCCGGAACCGGATCGAGCGCGCGGTGTCGCTCTCGCCTGGACCGTGGATCATGCCGGGCGATCTCTTCCCTGATCGATGTCCCCCCCTCTCCGTGACCGATTCCAAGGCCGGATCGCTCGAGGCCGCGCGCGACGAGGCGGAGAAACGGGAAATCCTGCGGGCCCTACGCCAGAGCGGAGGCGCGATCGTCGAGGCAGCAGGCGCGCTCGGGATCTCTCGTACGACCATGTGGGAGAAGATGCGGCGGCATCACATCGAGGCCTCCCAAAACTAGGGTGAAACGTACTCAGCATCCCGACGGAGGGCTGTGTATTCACGGGACGTGTAGCGATCCCATGACCGAACCCCGCACCACGAGCCTCGCCAGCGCCCACCCGGAGGATTGGCCATCAGGCACGGGCGAGATGTCCGGTCTCATCCGGAACCCACGACTGGGCGGCAACGCCGCTCGGGCCGGTCGAGACGTGGCCGCAGAGCCCGGGGAGCGCCGTCGACCTGATCCACCCCAACGGCTTCCTCATGAGCGTCGTCCGGCATTCTCCAAGTTAGCTCGTCACATTGCTGAGGACCATCGGCAGTCCTCCGATGTCAGGATCAACTCCGTCTGACATCCCCGTGGCCGGGGGTGCCCTGTCGGCCATGTCTCCGTAAAAATACGGAGTTTCTCTTTGCCCCGCAGCAACGATAGTGGCCCAAGATGCCGTCAATTTCTTGGATAAGCGCAGCCTCAAGCAATGATGAACAATCATGGAGGGGAAACATGTCCAATCACGCGAGCCAGCAGTATCGAATGTACTCGCCCGGCCTTGACCTGATGATGAAAGAGGTCGCGCGGACGCTGGGTCACATCGATTTCGAGCATCAGGTCGAACTAGAAAAAGTCGAGAACAGCGCCAGCGCCAAGGAGCGCAAGCAGTACATCAGCGAAAGACTCAGGGCCGCCCACCACGAGAGGCGCCAGCCCTATGTCGACCTGTTGAATCGGCTTTGGATGCAGCAGCGCGGTCAGTCCTTCGCAGCCTGAGAGGATGGCCTCGTGGCTGATTCCAGGTGCCGATCCTGCCGCAGCCTTCAGGAGGGTTTCATGCAATCCACGTTTCACATCGGTCAGCTTGTCCGCCTGAGCGCTGATGTCGCTGACAGGGAGAAGGGACGCACTTACTGCGTCGTCAGCATCGTCGCGCCCGGAACCGAGCGTCCGCCGGCCTACCTGATCAAGACCATGACGGGTGGTGACAAGATCGTACGGCAAGAGGACATAAGGCCGGCCCCCGCTCATGCCCTCCCATAGGCGCATCTGGGCCATGGGCATTGCGGAGATCAAGGCAATGTCCCAATGCTGAGAGGAGCACATTCGGCGGCTCATGGGCGCCATCGCGTCGGGTCGGGTCCACACCCGTCACCTCGTGACGCATCGCTTCAAGCTCGACCGGATCGAGGAGGCCTGTGACATGCTCACTCATCAGCGCGACGGTGTGCTGAAAGTGGCAATCACGCCATGAATATCCCGAGCCGGGCAGGATGTCCGGTTGCAGTCGTGAGGGGCTGACGATGCACAATGCGACCGCCTTGGCCGGGGACGACCCGGGCCAGCACAGGCAACCGGAACCAACTCCATGGCATGCGGCAACGGCCAGTGGCACGCTGGCCGCGTTCGGCACACGTCATGAGGGATTGAATCCCGCCGAGGTGCGGCGGCGGCTCGAGCGGCATGGCTACAACCGGATGCCCGAAGGCGAGCGGCGCACCGCGCTTTCCCGCTTCCTGTCGCAGTTCAACAATGTCCTAATCCTTGTCCTCCTCGCGGCCGCCGTGGTGACTGCGCTTCTCGGACATGTGATCGACACCTCTGTGATCCTGCTCGTCGTTCTCGTGAACGCGGTCATCGGATTCGTCCAGGAGGGGCGGGCCGAACAGGCGCTGGACGCCATCCGCGCCATGATCTCGGCCCAGGCCTCCGTGATCCGGGACGGGCAGCGCCGGACGGTCAAGGCCGAGGAGCTGGTTCCGGGCGACATCGTGCTGATCGAGGCTGGCGATCGGGTGCCGGCGGATGTGCGGCTCCTCCGAAGCCGGAACCTGCGCATCGACGAGGCCATCCTCACGGGCGAGTCGGTCCCGGTGGAGAAGGAGACAAGCCCGGTCGCCGCGGATGCGGCGCTGGGCGACCGGACCTGCATGGCCTTCTCGGGCAGCCTCGCGGTGGCAGGGCAGGGAACGGGCATCGTCGTCGGCACCGGGGCGGGCACAGAGATCGGCCGGATCACCACACTGCTGGGCGAGGTGGAGACGCTCACCACCCCGCTCGTGCGGCAGATGAACCGGTTCGCCCGCATGCTCACGGGCGCGATCCTCGCCGTGGCGGCTGCCGTGTTCGGGTTTGCCGTCATGGTCCACGGAACCCCGTGGGGTGAGGCGTTCATGGCAGTCGTCGGCCTCGCCGTCGCGGCCATTCCGGAAGGGCTTCCCGCCGTGATGACAATCACGCTGGCGATCGGCGTGCAGCGGATGGCCGCGCGTAACGCCATCATCCGACGCCTGCCGGCTGTGGAGACCGTCGGCTCCGTCTCCGTGATCTGCTCCGACAAGACCGGAACGCTCACCCGGAACGAGATGATGGCGCGAACGGTCATCACGCCGGACGGGCGCTTCGAGGTGACCGGCAGCGGGTACGCTCCCGAAGGCGAGATCCTCTCGGGCGGCAAGGCCGTCGCCATGAGCGAGGATCCGGTCCTAACCGAGGTTGTGCGCGGAGCGTGCCTCTGCAACGACGCCGGCCTGCGCCGGACGGCGGCGGGATGGGCCGTGGACGGCGATCCGATGGAGGGGGCGCTGGTCTCACTCGCCATGAAGGCCGGCATGGACCCGCAGGAACTCAGGCGCTGGTTCAGCCGGGTCGACGAGATCCCCTTCGACGCGCAGCACCGCTTCATGGCCTCGCTGCACCTACTGCCGGAGGGCACCACCGTCCTCTACGTGAAGGGGGCTCCCGAACGGGTGATTGCCATGTGCGCCGTGGACCGTACCGCGTCAGGGGATCGGCCTTTGGACGCTGCTTGGTGGACAGCCCAGGCCGACGCGGCAGCCCGGCAGGGGCAGCGCGTCCTCGGGATCGCGGCGAAACGGCTGCCCCGGATTCCGTCCGATCCGCTGCGGTTCGCCGACGTCGAGGACGGCCTGACCATGCTGGGCCTGCTCGGCCTGATCGATCCGCCACGCGACGAGGCCCTCGCGGCCGTGCGGGAGTGCCAGTCCGCTGGGATCCGGATCAAGATGATCACCGGCGACCATGCAGCAACGGCGGGCGCCATCGCCGCGGCCATCGGCATTCGGGGCAGCGACGGCGCAGTGACCACGGGTGCCGCCCTCGACGGGATGGACGACGGCCGGTTCCGCTCCATCGTGCGCGAAGTGACCGTCTTCGCTCGCACCAGCCCCGAGCACAAGCTGCGCATCGTCCAGGCATTGCAGGCCGACCGCGAGGTAGTCGTAATGACCGGGGATGGGGTCAACGACGCTCCCTCTCTCAAGCAGGCCGACGTCGGCGTCGCCATGGGCCGCAAGGGAACGGAGGCGGCTAAGGAGGCTGCCGAGATGGTGCTGGCCGACGACAACTTCGCCTCGATCGTCGCGGCCGTGCACGAGGGTCGGACGGTCTACGACAACCTCAAGAAGGTGATCGCCTGGACCCTGCCGACGAATGGCGGCGAGGCGCTGGCGATCATCGCCGCCATGCTGCTCGGCCTGACCCTGCCGATCACGCCCGTGCAGATCCTGTGGGTCAACATGATCACGGCGGCGACCCTCGGGTTGACGCTCGCCTTCGAGCAACCGGAACCGGACGTGATGCGCCGTCCGCCGCGCAGGCGCGACGAGCCGATCCTGTCGGGCTTTCTCGTCTGGCGGATCGTGTTCGTGTCGATCCTGTTCGTGATCGCCGTCTTCGGCATGTTCGAATGGTCGATCCGGCGCGGCCTGCCGATCGAGGAGGCCCGCACGATCGTGGTGAACACCCTCGTGGTGCTGGAGATTTTTTACCTGTTCAGCGTCCGCTTCCTGCATGCGCGGTCCCTCTCATGGCAGGGGGTGCTGGGAACCCGGCCCGTCCTGATCGGCGTCGGAGCGGTGGTCCTGGCGCAGCTTGCCTTCACCTACCTGCCGCCGATGCAGGCGCTGTTCGACACCCAGGCGGTGTCGCTGCCGGATGGTGCGGCCATCGTGGCGACGGGCGTAATCCTGCTGTTCATCCTGGAAGGCGAAAAATGGCTCGTCGCCCGTGCGGGCCGGCTCACGCCAATGCTCAAGCAACACCGATCCACGTGATCGGCAAGGAGGAGGACACCATATGCTGCGCAGTATCCTGATCGCCCTAGACGGTTCACCGTCCAGCCTGCAAGCCGCCAGCCTCGGGCTGGAACTGGCCCGCCGCCACAAGGCTCACGTGGACGGACTGGGCATCGTTAACTCGGCCTGGATCCAGCGCCCTGAGGCCGTGCCGGTCGGTGGAATGGCCTACAAGACTGCCCTGGACCTGAAGGAACTCCAAAACGCGACCGAGCGGGTGGATGCAGTCCTCCAGGACTTTCGCGGGCGCGCCGAAAGGGTGGGCATTCCCTCGCTGGAGGTCCGCGAGGTCGATGGAAATCCCCTTCAGGTGGTCGGGGTCGAGGCGGTCTCCCATGACCTGATCGTGCTGGGCCGCAACAGCATGTTCGACGTAGGTGGCGAGATCTGCGAGCTACCTCTGTGCGTCGATCGCATCGTCCGGATCGAGCCTCGCCCGGTCCTGCTCGTGCCCGACGATGTCCCAGGTTTGGGGCAGGATACCTCGAAGGAGCCGGTGCTGGTGGCGTTCGACGGCAGCCCGGCCTCGTCGCGGGCGGTGCATATGTTCGCGCTCCTCGGTCTCGCCGCAGGTCGCGTCGTCCATGTCGTGACGCTCGATCAGTCGTCATCCGACCGGGCCGGGCAGACGGCGGAGCGCGCCTGCACCCTGCTTCGGCGGCATGCGGCGGCCGAAACGCATGCCATCGGCCTAGGCGACCGCGAGGCTGGCACTCCCGCGGAGACGATCCTGGGACTGGCGAAGGCGCTCAAGGCCGGCACAATCGTCATGGGAGCCTACGGCCACCGCGGCATCGGTGAGATCTTCGGGTCCTGCACCCGGGAGATCCTGAACGCCTGCCCGGCGGTCCTGTTTCTGTACCACTAGAACTGGCCCCCTTGCGATCCCTGGCGCGAATTGCGGTATTAGATGACGCGCAGGATCAGGGGGGCGCCATCGGCCGGGCAAGTTCACGTTCGGGGCGGCCTTCCATCGCCGTTGTGGCCATTTTCCGGCGTGAAGATGCGCACGCCGCCCAAGCTGAACTCCGCGATCACGGCCTGTGCCGCATCGGACAACAGCCAGTCGTGCCAGGTGACCGCTTCCTCCCGGCCATCCCGGGTCAGTGCGCTTGCATAATTGGTGCGCAGCACCGGGTCCCCGGGCACCAGCACCTCGAGACCCCGCTGGTTGGCCTGGGCCGCCCATGTCATACGTTCGACCAGGACATAGGCTCCGAGGTTTCCGGCCTGTCTGAGAACCTCCGCTTCATCACCCCGTGAACCGACGTACCAGGTCGAGCGGGTGTGGACGTTGACGCCCATGCCGTTCCACAAGGCAAGCTCACGATCCCGCGTCCCGCGAGCCGAGGCGATCCAGCGCACTGCCATCTTGATGTCCTTCAGGCCCCGCACGCGCGCCATCTCCGCCTGGGAACCCACCAAGATGACATCGCCACGGAAGACCGTTTGTGGTGGGAGATGTCCTTACGGCAGCCTGTCGAGCATACGACGGGGCAGAAGGACCGTATTGATCCCGGCCGTCGACGGGGCACCGTCCGGGTTCACCTCGGCCGCGGCCACGGCGATTTCGGTCTAAGCCGGAACGCGACGCCCAGCGACTGAACGAGCTGCATGAGGGGGCCGGCAGGAACCCCGACGGTGACCGTGCGCTCCTGGGCCGCGGCCCGCCCGAGGCAGAGAGATGCTGCCATCAGAACCACGATGGTCCGGTAAGGTATCATCTGATCTCCAACGACCTTGACGGGAGACATGAAGACAAGGGGCCTGCCCATTCTTCGTCCGTCCCGTGGCATTGCAAGGATGAGCCGTTGCCCATCGACTGGGCTCGGTTAGTTTGGCAGCATGGGGCCCATGCCCTTGGGTGACGGCCGGTACGCCTAGCCATTGTCCGCCGAGGACCCTGATGCAGGCAGGAGGTCGGCCTCGCGCACCACCCGCTCCATCGGCCCGCTCGCGGCCCTGATCCGGTAAAGGGGCTCGCCGTCCGGCCCGCAGGGAAGAGGGCGCAGGATCTCGTAGATCCCGGCATTCTCGAGAAGCCTCTCCCGTGGCCGCACGAGCTGGCCGACCTCGAACTTATGATCCATGACATTTCCTCCGCGTCTTTGGGCCGACCATGCCGGGACGGCTCAGTGGTCACTCGCAGCCTGTCTGCCCGCCGGCCGGGGTGGATCAGCGGACATCGTCGGCCAAGAGCCGATAGCCGACCCCCGTCTCCGTCTGGATGTGTTGAGGTCGGTCCGGCTGCTCCTCCAGCTTCCGGCGAAGCTGGCGCACGTAGATGCGCAGGTACTGCACGTCGACTTTCGGTCCCCATACCTCCTGCATGATCATACGGTGAGTGAGCACCTGGCCCGCATGGAGCACGAGCAGGCGCAGGATGTCCCACTCCTTGTTGGAGAGCTTCACCTCCGCCCCGCGCACCGTCACGCGGCGGCGGGTGAGATCGACGCACAGGTCGCCGTGCGTGAACAAGGGCTCGGCCCCCTGCCGCTGGACCCTATGGCGCAGGGCCGTGCGGATGCGGGCGACGAGCTCGGCCATGCCAAAGGGTTTGGTCACGTAGTCGTCGGCGCCGAGATCGAGCGCATCCACCTTGGCGGATTCCTCACCGCGGCTCGAGAGGACGATGATAGCCACCTTCGATCCCGTGGCCCGCAGCCGCCGGATTACCTCCAGGCCATCCTGGTCTGGCAGCCCGAGGTCGAGGAGGACGACCTCGGGCGCTTCGCGGGCGACGATGTCGAGCGCGGCCCGGGCGCTCCCGGCCTCAAGAATTCGGTAGCCTTGTGCGGTAAGGCTTGTGCGCAGGAGCCGCCGGATCGGCGGCTCATCGTCCACGACGACGAGCGGGATGGTGCCGTGGCTGCTCATTCGGCGGCATCCTCCCGGGGCATGACGGTAAAGACCGCCTCGGGAAACGTGATGGTGAAGACCGCCCCGGACCGATCTGTCCGGATGGCGGCGCGGATCGTCCCGCCGAGGACCTCAACGAAGCCGCGGCAGATCGACAGCCCAAGGCCGGTCCCGGCGCGTTGCCGGTCGCCCTTGTTCACGCGGTGGAACATCTCGAACACCCGTTCCAGTTCCTCGGCCGGGATTCCCGGTCCCTCGTCGCTGACGGTGAGTTCCACCTTCCGTCGGTCACCCGCGGCGCTAATCGCGATCCAAGATCCGGGCGGAGAGTATTTGGCGGCATTGTCTAGTAGGTTGACCAGCACCTGCTCGAACAGCACGACGTCTAGGTCGAGCATGGGAAGATCGGCCGGCAGATTCACGACGACCCGGTGTTCGCCGAGGAGGCCTTGGATGCGCTGCAAGGCCGCGCCGACGGCCTCGCTTAGGTCGACCGGCTCCCGCTTCAGCACGATCCCGCCGGCCTTGAGACGGGTCATATCGAGGAGATTGGCAACGAAGCGGGACAGGCGCTCACCCTCGCCTTGGATCGTGGCGGCGAGTTCCTCGCGTGCCGCCGCATCGTAGAGTTCGCCATACTGGCGCAGAGACGTGGCCGCTCCGGTGATGGACGCCAGCGGCGTCTTCAGGTCGTGCGAGAGCGAGCTCAGCAGGGCCGAGCGCAACCGTTCCGTCTCGGCGGCAAGGCGGGCCGCATCCATTTCCGTGGTCAGTCGGATGCGCTCGATGGCGACGGCGGCTTGGTCGGCCAGCGCCGCCAGCAACCGCTCCTTGTCAGGCGTCAGCGCTGTCCCGGCCCGGCTGACGCCAATGGCGCCGACCGGACCATGGCTGGTGCGCAGCGGCAGGAACAGGTGTTGCGCCGTGAGCAGCGCCTCGGTGCCCCGTTCTATCGACCCACTCCCGTCCCAGGCCATCCGGACAGCGTCCGTATCCGTCCCGCCGACACGATCAGCAGGCGGGTAGGCGGCTTTGACCTCGAGCCTGCCGTCGTCGTCGGGGAGCAGGATCACCACCTCAAGCCGCAGCATTGAGCCGATCTGCTGCCCCGTGGCCAACAGCAGATCGTCGAGACTGACGATCCCGGCGATCTTACGGCTGAAGGCATAGAGCGCCTCGGTCGTCTCGGCCCGGCTCTCCGCCGCGAGCGCCGCCGCGCGGGCTCGCGCAGCGAGGTGGCTCGTGATGACCGCAACGAGCAAAAAGAAGGGTACAGTTGCGATACTGGCCTTGTCCGTCACGGCGAAGGCGTAGACCGGAGCGATGAAGAAGAAGTTGTAGGCGAGCGCGCTGAGAAGGCAGGCCAGCAGCGACGGCCAGAATCCATATCGGACGGCGATCGCGATGATGGGAGCCAGGAAGACGAGGTCGACGTTCTCGATGCCGGTGATCGGATACAGGACGAAAGCGACCGCAAGGGCTGCCGCGATCGCCATGACCGTCACCGCGATCGGCCATGGACCCGGAAATCCGCCCAGGGAGCGGATGCCGATCCGGCCCCAGCGCTTTCGCTCCTTACTATCCTGCCAGTCGTTCGTCACGGCCCCTCCGCTCCCAGCGCCGCCACCATGACGTTGATGACAACGGAAGGCGAGGCATGAACCGGCCCCGCGTATAGGAATCTCATATATGAAACGGCCTTTCGGCCGTTTCCGCACCGCCGCCAGGCTGTAATCACCGGTTTTCCGGGCTAAGCGGGTCTAACCCTTTCCCGAAAAGGAGATCCGATGCACGCCCTGACGCCGCGGCCCCGCTCAGCCCTGCGAGGCTTTCTCAATAACGAAGCCTCCGGCGGCCTTGTCCTCATGGGAGCGGCGGCCCTCGCCCTCGTCATCGCCAACTCGCCCCTGGCGGGAAGTTATTTCGGGCTTCTCACGACTTACGTGCTGGGCCTGAGCGTCCTGCACTGGATCAACGACGCGCTCATGGCGGTGTTCTTCCTGCTGGTCGGACTGGAGATCAAGCGTGAGATGCTCGACGGCCAGCTCTCCACCTGGCCACGGCGGGCCCTGCCGGGTATCGCGGCGCTCGGCGGCATGGCCGTGCCGGCCGCCCTCTATCTCGCCTTCAATGCCGGACCCGATGGACATCCGCGCGGCTGGGCCATTCCGTCTGCCACCGACATCGCCTTCGCGCTCGGCGTGCTGTCGTTGCTCGGGCCGCGGGTGCCAATCTCGCTCAAGGTTTTTCTGACCGCGCTCGCCATCCTCGACGATCTCGGCGCCGTTTTGATCATCGCTGCCTTCTACACTGGCGACCTCAATGTCGAAGCGCTGGCAGGCGCGGCCGTCGTGCTGGTCCTCCTGTCGGGTCTCAACAGGGCCCGCTTCACCGACCTGAGACCCTACCTCCTGCTCGGCGCCATGCTTTGGTTCCTGGTACTGCTGTCCGGCGTTCATGCAACCCTCGCGGGCGTGGCCCTCGCGCTCACAATCCCGCTCCGGGCCTCACCCGGCAAGCCGGAGGATGCGGCCTCGCCGTTGCACCAGCTCGAGCATGTCCTCCAGCCCTGGGTGGCCTTCCTGATCGTACCGGTCTTTGGCTTCGCGAACGCAGGCGTGTCCTTCGCGGGGATGTCGTTCGGATCCCTCCTGAATCCGGTGCCGCTCGGCGTGGCGCTCGGGCTGTTCGTCGGCAAGCAGGTCGGCGTGTTCGCCTTCTCCTGGGTGGTCATCCGTGCGGGTTGGGCTGACCTGCCGGCCAACGCGACATGGACACAGCTCTACGGGGTCGCGCTGCTGTGCGGGATTGGCTTCACCATGAGCCTATTCATCGGGCTGCTTGCCTTTGCGACGTCGCCGGAGCTTCAGGACGCCACCAAGCTCGGCGTGCTGCTCGGGTCCGGCCTGTCGGCTCTCGCCGGGGCCGCCCTCCTGCGCCTGTCGAAGCCGGAGCGGGATCTGAAACATGCCTGACCATGACGGCGACACCGAACGGTCCGGCAAGGACTACGGGAGGAAATCATGAACCTGACCATCGGCATTGTGATGCTGGCCATCGGCCTCGGCATGATCGTGTTCGGACACCGCAACGGGTCGCGCCCACTCATGCAATCGCACCTCATCTTCGCGACCTATCCCGCCATGACCCTGGTGTTCCTGGCCATGGGTAGCCTTGCGATCGTGATAAACCTCTGAGGGCGAAAGTATGCGCGGGTAGACGTGAGTGCCGCGCATCGGGGCAAGACGGGAGGCGCATGATGCTGAACTGGTTCCGCAAGGGACTGAAGGCCAGGCCGGCGCCGCAGTCTCGGGCACCGGCAGTGATCGAGCGCGTATCCGGTCATGTGCAGGCACAGATCATCGCCTTCACTGGAAGGCAGATAGAGACCATGCCTGACTACGGTCACATGACAGATCTCCTGGTCGGTGCCTATGTCTGGGGTCTTTTGGAGGGCTGCCTCCGTAACCTGCCGGGCGATGACGTCCCTGTCGGGGACGTGCATGCACGGACCGCCGTCATGGCAGCGGAAGTTTGCTCGCGCGTGCTCGGTCCGAAGCGGATGCGTTGGGTGCGCGGACAGCTTCCGCAATGGGACGGGCCGCGGACCCGCAATCTCCCCTATCGCTGGGCGCTGGCGCGGATGCGGCGCGATGGCGCCCGCGATGGCCGGTACCTAGCGGCCAGCGACCCGCTCTGCTTTGCTAAGGCTGGCAGTCTGTTGGCCATGCTACTGGCATCGGCGGAGACGCGGGCTTGACATTGTCCGCCGCCCCCTTCGCGAACGTGCGACCGCCTGCCTTGGACCGGGCGGTCTCATGAGGCTTGCGATCCACACGCTCGGAACCCGTGGCGACGTCCAGCCATATATAGCGCTCGCCCGTGGCCTCATGGCGGCGGGGTGCGAGGTGGTGCTGGCCACCGCGGCCCGGTTCGAGGGATTCGTGGCCGCCTCTGGCGTTCCGTTCGCCCCCCTGCCGGATGACTTCCTCGACCTAATGGACACACCCGAGGGTAGGGCAGCCCTGTCGGGCCGCAACACGCTGACTTGGACCCTGCGGCTGGCTCGCCAAGTCCGTCCGATGATGCGCCGGCTGCTCGAGGCCCAGTGGGCGGCTGTGGGCGGAGCCGACGCCATCATCTATCATCCGAAGGCGCTGGGCAGCGTCCACATCGCCGAGCGACTCGGCATCCCGGCGCTCTGTGCCTTCACCCTGCCCGGGATGACGCCGACCCGGGCGTTCCCCAGTCCGATGCTGCCCTTCGCGGATCTCGGGCCACTCAACCGGCTCAGCCACGAGCTGTTCCTGCGCTTTGCCAACTCGCTGTTCCGCGAACCCGTCAACCGCTGGCGGGAGGAGGTGCTCGGGCTTCCGCCTTCCCGGCGCGATGACTGCATCCGCGGAGTGCCCGTGCCCCGGCTCTATGGCTTCAGCAAATCCGTGGTGCCGGAGCCGATCGACTGGGACGGGAACTCCGTAGTCACTGGCTACTGGTTCCTCGACGACGAGTCTTGGCTGCCATCGCCCTCCCTCCAAGGCTTCCTCCAGGCCGGTCCGCCGCCCGTGTATGTCGGCTTCGGCAGCGTTCCATCCGTCGACCCCGTACGCACCACCGCCATGATCTTGGAGGCTTTGGCACTAGCAGGCCAGCGCGGCATCTTGTCCAGCGGGTGGGGCGGCCTGGCAGCCGCGCCCCAATCGGAACATGTCTACATGCTTGATGCGGCGCCTCACGACCGGTTGTTCCCGCATGTGCGTGCCGTCGTCCATCATGGTGGCGCAGGCACCACGGCGGCCGGCCTGCGTGCCGGCAGGCCGACGGTGATTTGCCCGTTCTTTGGGGATCAGCCGTTCTGGGGGCGGCGCGTGGCCGACCTCGGCGTCGGGCCAGCTCCCATCGCCTTCAGGCATCTTACGGTCGCCAGGCTGGTGGAGGCCATCACGTCGGTCGTGGATGACGATGCGATGCAACTGCGGGCCGAGCGGCTTGGCGCGGAACTGCGGACGGAGAACGGCGTTGGGTCGGCCGTGGCGTTCATCCTGGAGCATCTAGCGACGTATGCCAGGGGTGCCGCATGATCGCCCAGCATTCGATCAACCGACAGGACAGCATGAGTCCCGAGATCGTGACCGGCCGCCATTCCGGTTCGGCACGGGGAGGACTGGTCAGGCAGGATCTGGGCTCCATTTCGAACTCGAAACCCGCGTGGGCACGGGGTATTCATGTTCAATCAGCGACGACTGACGCATAGGCTCGCCATCGGTTTCCTGATCAGCTTGGCGGCAGGACCCGCATCCGCAGTGCCCGGGGATGACGGGGCGCCGATCCTCCCGGAAACGTCCGACGGACTCATTCCTGTCCGGGTGGCCGGACCGTTCGAGTTCCCGTGGTCGATCGGGTTCCTGCCGGACGGATTGTTCCTGGTGACCGAGAAGCCGGGACGGCTGCGCCTCGTGAGGCCCGGTTCCAGGCCTCGCGAGATCATGGGCCTCCCTGCGATCCGGACCGGGGACCAGGGCGGGCTGCTCGACGTGGCGGTGGACCCGGATTTCACCCGGACCGGAACCGTGTACCTGTCCTATACGCACGGAACGCAGGACGCGTCGACCGTCAGGATCCTGAAAGCGCGGCTAGAACTGAAAACGCGGAGGCTCCTGGATCAGGCAGTCCTGTTCGAGAGCGACCCCCCGGCCAGCGCCAACGAGCAACTCGGCGGGCGGTTGGCCCTGACCAGTGATGGCTTCCTGTTCCTGTCGCTCGGCGACCGCTGGGAACCCCAGCGTGCCCAGGACCTGTCCGACCATGCTGGGTCGATCATCCGGATCCGCACCGACGGCTCGGTCCCCGATACGAACCCCTTCGTTGCAGTGCCGGGCGCGAAGCCCGAGATCTGGTCGTACGGCCACAGGAACCCGCAGGGGCTCGTCGGCGACGACCGGACCGGAGCGTTATGGGCCACTGAGCATGGTCCTCAGGGCGGGGATGAACTCAACCTGATACAGCCCGGCCGGAACTACGGCTGGCCGTTAGTCAGCCACGGTTTGAACTACGACGGCTCGCCGGTCGGCTCCGGCATTGCTGTCGCGCCAGAAATTGAGGGGCCGGCATACGTCTGGGTGCCGTCGATCGCGCCGTCCGGACTCACAATGCTCCGGGACGGGGAGCAAGCCTCTATCGTCTCGGGTGCCCTCGCGGGCCAGATGGTGGTGAGGCTTAGTATCGCGGGGAACAGTGTCATTGCCGAGCAGCGGCTGCTCGAGGGAATACTCGGCAGGGTCCGGGATGTGCGTCTGGGGCCAGACGGGTCGTTGTACGCCATCACCGACGACCCGGAGGGGCATCTCTATCGCCTGCTGCCGGCTACCGAGCAGGCACGGCGCGCCAGCGGTCGGCCGCCGCTCTGAAATGTCTCGAGAGGATTCCCATGGACCGAAGAGTCGCGATGGCATGTTTGGGGTGAACCCTCACAGCCTGCCGTATGTAGTCTGAGCCATTGTATGTTCGGATTTCCGGACATTCACCATCAAAGATGTTCGGAGATCCGGATGCGAAGGGCCAGCCCTCCATGGCAGGCGTGTCCACTTCCATGCAATTAACCTAGTTCAATCGACTGGCACGTATCTTGCATTGTTCCCCCAAGCAAAAACTCTGTTTGGAGGACGTCCATGAAACGATGCGATCTGCTTGTCGATCTCGGCCGCCGGAGGTTCCTGTCGGGAGCCGGCGTCGCCGCAGCCGGTGCCGCTGCCAGCGCGGTTATGCCGACACCGGCAGCCAAGGCCGCAGTGCCGATGGCCCGGGTGACCTACCCCTCCAATCGGCTCGGCAACGTGCAGGACCTCAAGGTCAACGAACCCATGGATGTCGCGTATCCGGACCCTGACGCGCCGGGCGTCCTCCTGAAGCTCGGGAAGCGCGTGCCGGGCGGCGCGGGACCGGACGGCGACATCGTCGGGTTCACGACCATCTGCCCGCACAAGGGCTATCCGCTTCACTACAATTCGGAGCGGCGCACCCTCAACTGCTCCGGCCATTACTCCGTCTTCGACTGCGAGGCGGGCGGCCAGGAGACCTGGGGCCACGCGACCCAGAACCTGCCGCAGTACTCGCTGCGCGTCGACGACAAGGGCGACATCTACGCCGAGGGTGTGGACGAGCTCATCTACGGCCGCCTGTCGAACGTGCTCTGAAGGAGGATCGCGCCATGGCTTACAAGAGACAGATCGACCGGCTGCCGATCATCCCGGCGGACGCCAAGGAACACAACGTGGTGTGCCACTACTGCATCGTCGGATGCGGCTACAAGGCCTACACCTGGGAGATCGACAAGCAGGGGTCCACCGACCCCGCCGGCAACAAGTTCAAGACCGACCTCTCGCAGCAGCAGGGCGCCGACAGCGAGGCCTGGTACGCGCCCTCGATGTACAACGTCGTCAAGCAGGACGGGAAGGACGTCCACATTGTCATCAAACCGGACAAGGGCTGCGTCGTGAACTCGGGCCTCGGCTCGATCCGCGGCGCCCGCATGGCGGAGATGTCGTACTCGGCCGTCCGGAACACCGAGCAGCAGCGCCTGACGGATCCCATGGTCTGGCGCTACGGCCAGATGCAGCCCACGAGCTGGGAGGATGCGCTCGACCTCGTGGCGCGCGTGACCGCCACGATCGTCGCCGAGCAGGGCGAGGACGCGCTCTTCGTCTCCGCCTACGACCACGGCGGCGCCGGCGGCGGCTACGAGAACACCTGGGGCACGGGAAAGCTCTACTTCTCCGCCATGAAGGTGAAGAACATCCGCATCCACAACCGGCCCGCCTACAACTCCGAGGTCCATGCCACCCGCGACATGGGCGTGGGTGAGCTCAACAACTGCTACGAGGACGCGGAGCTGGCCGACACCATCGTGGTGGTCGGAGCGAACTCCCTCGAGACGCAGACCAACTACTTCCTTAACCACTGGGTCCCGAACCTGCGTGGGACATCCGTGGAAAAGAAGCAGCAGCAGTTGCCGGGCGAGCCGCACGAGCCTGCCCGCATCGTCGTCGTCGACCCGCGGCGCACGGTCACGATCAACGCCTGCGAGGCGGAGGCCGGCAAGGACCGGGTCATGCACCTGGCCATCAACCCGGGCACGGACCTTGCGCTGTTCAATGCCTGGCTGACCTACATCGCCGACAAGGGCTGGGTCGACAAGGCGTTCATCGACGCCTCGACCAAGGACTTCGACAAGGCGGTGGCCGGCAACAGGACGACCCTGGAGGAGGCCGCGCGGATCACGGGGCTGACGGTCGACCAGATCCGCCAGTCGGCTGAGTGGATCGCGCAGCCCAAGGAGGGCGGCGCCCGCCGCCGCGCCATGTTCGCCTACGAGAAGGGGCTGATCTGGGGCAACGACAACTACCGCACCAACGGCGCGCTGGTGAATGTGGCCTTGGCAACGGGCAACATCGGACGCCCCGGCGGCGGGTGCGTTCGCCTCGGCGGGCACCAGGAGGGCTACTCACGCCCGTCCGATGCCCATGTCGGCCGGCCCGCGGCCTACGTCGACCAGCTACTGATCAGCGGCAAGGGCGGCGTCCACCACATCTGGGGCTGCGACCACTACAAGACGACGCTGAACGCACTCCAGTTCAAGCAGGCGTACAAGCGCCGCACCGACATGGTGAAGGACGCCATGTCGGCCGTGCCGTGGGGCGACCGCCCCAGGATGGTCGCGGCCATCGTCGACGCCATCCGGAAGGGCGGGCTGTTCTCCGTCGACGTCGACATCATCCCGACCCAGATCGGGCAGGCGAGCCACGTCTGGCTGCCCGCCGCGACGTCCGGCGAGATGAACCTGACGTCGATGAACGGCGAGCGCCGCATGCGGCTGACCGAGCGCTACATGGATCCGCCCGGGCGGGCCATGCCGGACTGCCTGATCGCGGCCCGCATTGCCAACCACATGGAGCGCGTCTTCCGCGAGATGGGAAAGGCCGAGATTGCCGACCGCTTCAAGGGCTTCGACTGGAAGACCGAGGAAGACGCCTTCATGGACGGCTACCACCAACACGAGAAGGGGGGCGAGTTCGTCACCTACGCGCGGCTGCGGGCCATGGGAACGAACGGCTTCCAGGAGCCTGCGATCGGCGTCGAAGGGCAGGGCGCGACCGCACAGGGCGGCACGACGACCGGGCAAACTCCCGGGATGGTCGTCGGCGGCCCAGCCATCGAGGGCGCGCGGGGCAAGGAGCCGGTCATGCAGGCCGAACCGACGTCGGCTGCGGCACCGCCGACGCCCCCTGCCGGGACCGAGCGAATCGTCGGCACGAAGCGGCTCTATGCCGACGGCAAGTTCAACACGAAGGACGGCAAGGCGATCTTCATGGAGACCCAGTGGCGTGGGCTCCAGGCCGCCGGGAAGGAAGAGGAGTCGAAGAAGTTCGCGTTCCTGATCAACAACGGCCGTGCGAACCACGTCTGGCAAAGCGCCTATCTCGATCAGGAGAACGACTTCGTCATGGATCGCTTCCCGTACCCGTTCATCGAGATGAACCCGCGGGACATGGCGGAACTGAACCTCAAGCCGGGCGACCTCGTCGAGGTCTACAACGACAACGGCTCGACCCAAGCGATGGCCTATCCCACCGATCGGGCGAGGCCGAAGCAGACCTTCATGCTGTTCGGGTACCCGATGGGCGTTCAGGGCAACGTGGTCTCGGCCGGGGTGAACGAGTTCATCATCCCGAACTACAAGCAGACCTGGGGCAACATCCGCAAGCTGGCGGATGCCCCGCAGGCGGTGAAGGGCCTGTCGTTCAAGGAGAAGGAATACACCCCGCCGGTGTAGCCCTTCCTCCGTGACTTCGGCCGGGCAATCACTGTCCGGCTGCCTTTCATGCGGTGCGCAAACCCCTGCGCGCCGTTCCTGTGATCGCTTGTTCGGGAATCGCCGTATGAATGCTCACGTGCCTGCCGCCGACGCCTGCTCGGAAGGCCCTAGCCTTGTCGACATCGACACCGCCTGCGCCCGTGCCGCGGCCTATGCGGACCCTATCGCGGAAACGGAAACGGTCGCTGTTCATGGCGCTGGCGGACGCACACTCGCCGAGGATGTTTCCGCAGGCGTCGCCATGCCGGCCTTCGACCAGTCGGCCATGGACGGGTACGCCGTCGCGCTCGGAGACACCATGCTTCCGGCCGGCACGCGGCTTCCGGTCGTCGGGCGGATCCCGGCCGGAGAGGCGGCCGTCCCGCTTTCGCCGGGGCATGCCGTCAGGGTCTTCACGGGAGCCCCGCTCCCCGCCGAAGCCGATGCCGTCCTGATGCAGGAGCATGGCTGGCGTGACGGCGACGATCTCGTCCTGCATCGTATGCTGCGGTCCGGCGACAACATCCGGCGCCGGGGGGAGGACATCGAACGAGGCGACAGTCTTCTCTCCTGGGGCGTCCGTCTCGACGCACGCCATGTCGCGCTCCTGTCGGCGCAAGGACGCTCCGCCGTGGCGGTGCTGCGCCGGCCCCGTGTCGCGGTCATCTCGACCGGGAGCGAACTCATCCAGCCCGGGTCGTCGCTCGTCGGCCCATCGGTCTACGACTCCAACCGCCCGATGGTCATGACGCTCGCCGCGCAGGCAGGCCTCGACGTCGTCGACGGCGGCTGGGTCCGCGACGATCCGGACGCTCTTGCAGCGATCCTGCAAGAGGTCTCCACCCAGTGCGATCTCGTCGTGACGACAGGCGGCGCCTCGGTCGGGGAGGAGGATCACTCCGCGCCCGCGGTCGCTCGGGCGGGCGGGGCCTGCGAGACGTTGAGGATCGCTCTCAAGCCCGGCAAGCCGGCCGTGGTCGGCCGGATCGGGGCGGCAGCCTATCTCGGCCTGCCCGGCAACCCGGTTGCGGCGCTGGTTTCGTGGCTCATCCTCGGAGGGGCAGTCGTCGCGGCGCTCGAGGGCCGGCCATTCCGGCGGCGCCCGGGATGCCCGATGCCCGCCGCCTCGCGGTTCGAGCGCCGTCCGGGGCGCACCGAGTTCGCCCCGGGCCGCCTCGTCGGAGACGGTGGCAGCCCCGCGGTCGAGATCCTGGGCCGCGGGGGTTCGGCAAGGCTCCGCCCCCTGGTCGAGGCGGACGGGCTTGTCGAGATCCATCCGCTGCATGCCCCGGTCGAGGCCGGTGACGTGATCCTCTTCCACCCCTTCCGCGACGGCTTCGCGGTCTGACCTCTCCCAAGAGCAACCCCTCGATCAGGAAATCCCATGTCCAAGCGTTTCGCCGCCGTCCTGCTGTCCTCTGGTCTCATCGGCTCGACCCTCGTATCAGGCCCTGCCAATGCGCAGGATGCTGCGGCCGGTGAGAAGGTCTTCGCCCAGTGCCGCGCCTGCCATCAGGTGGGCGAGACCGCCAAGAACGCCGTCGGCCCACACCTCAACGGACTGTTCGGCCGGCATTCGGGGTCGGTCGAGGGCTACACCTACTCCGCGGCCAACAAGAATTCCGGCATCACCTGGGACGAGGCGACCTTCCATGAGTTACATCCAGAACCCGCGCGCCAAGATTCCCGGCACCAAGATGGTCTATGCAGGGCTGAAGGACGAAAAGCGCATCAGCGACCTCGTCGCCTATCTCAAGCAGTTCGACGCCTCAGGTAAGAAACAATGATCGTTGCCTCCGACCTCATCCCGCATGGTCCGCAATCGCGCGGGCAATGCGGATGGGATCGAGCCCAAGGAACGGGGCACCACCGGGACCTGGCCCGGGCCTCACTTGGCATCCGGACGCCGGGCAGCCTATGTGGGGAGAGGGGCGCGTGATGGTGCGGTCCCGCGGCAACGGGAGGCTGCCTCATGACACAGGCCCAAACGGACGTGGTGATCGTCGGCGGAGGGCAGGCGGGTCTCGCCGTCGGCTACTACCTCAAGCGGGCCGGGCGCGATTTCGTCATCCTCGATGCGCAGGACCGCCCCGGCGGGGCGTGGCTCCACGGCTGGGATTCGCTGACGCTGTTCTCTCCGGCCGAATACGGCTCCCTGCCGGGCTGGCAGATGCCGCCGAGCGGAGGCGGAGGCTTCCCGGGCAGGGACGAGGTGATCGAATACCTCGGCCGCTACGAGCGCCGCTATGACCTTCCCGTGATCCGCCCCGCGCGGGTGCGAACGGTCGTGCGGGAGGATGGTGTCCTTCACGTCGAGGCCGACCAGGGCTCATGGCGTGCGCGTGCCGTGGTCAGCGCCACGGGAACATGGAGCCACCCCTACATCCCGGCCTATCCGGGTGCCGAGCTCTTCGAGGGCGAACAGATTCACTCGGCGCACTATCGCGATCCGGCGTCCTTTCGGGGCAAGACGGTGCTGGTCGTCGGCGGCGGCAACTCGGGGGCGCAGATCCTCGCCGAGGTCTCCCGGGTGGCCCACGCCACGTGGGTCACCGTCTCGCCGCCCCAGTTCCTGCCGGACGATATCGACGGCCGGGTGCTCTTCCGGCGGGCGACGGACCGCTACCGCGGGCAGGGGGACGATGGCGGCACCCCGGCCGGAGGGCTGGCCAACATCGTCATGGTGCCGCCGGTGCGGGAGGCGCGGGAGCGCGGCGCCCTGACCAGCGTGCGGCCCTTCACGCGCTTCACACGCACGGGCGTGGTCTGGGAGGACGGCTCCGAGACACAGGTCGACGCGGTGATCTGGTGCACGGGCTTCCGGCCCGCGCTCGACCACCTGCGCGGTCTCGGCGTCATCACGCCCGAGGGCCGGATCGAGGTCGACGGCAACCGCTCGGTCCAGGAGCCGCGCCTCTGGCTGATGGGCTACGGCGACTGGACGGGGTTTGCGTCGGCCACCCTGGTCGGCGCGACCAGGACCGCGCGCGAGCTGGCCCGCAACCTCCTCGCCGCCTTGGACGCAGAGGCCGTCGAAGTTTCCTGAGACGGGCCATACCTGCCGCACTTCCGAACGGATGGTCGGTTCTAATCCTCGGGCAGGGGCAACCCAGGGAGCAGCCTGATGGAAACCCGCATCGACGAGATCGGCGACCGCATCTACCGCCTCTCGACCCACGTGCCCGACATCGTGCCGCCGGCCGGCTTCGCCTTCAACCAGTTCCTCGTGCTCGGCGACGAGCCGCTCCTGTTCCATACCGGGTTGCGGAGGATGTTCCCGCTCGTGTCCGAAGCCGTGTCCCGGATCATGCCGATCGAGAACCTGCGCTGGATCACGTTCGGCCACTACGAGGCCGACGAGTGCGGCGCCATGAACGAATGGCTGGCCGTGGCCCCGAACGCGCAGGTCGCGCATGGGATGACCGGATGCCTGGTGTCGCTGAACGACATGGCGGACCGCCCGCCGCGGGTGCTGTCGAACGGCGAGGTGATCGACATCGGCGGCAAGCGAATCCGGTACATCGACACGCCGCACGTGCCGCACGGCTGGGATGCCGGCGTGATCTTCGAGGAGACCACGAGGACGCTGTTCTGCGGCGATCTCTTCACTCACCTGGGTAACGGCCCCGCGATCACCGAAGGCGACATCGTGGGCCCGGCGCTTGCGGCCGAGGACATCTTCTACGATACGAGCCTGGGCCCAAGCATCGCGCCGACCGTTCGCCGGCTGGCCGAGCTTGCCCCGCGCACCCTGGCCCTGATGCACGGCTCGTCCTATGTCGGCGATACGGTCGCGGCCCTGCACGACCTGGCCAGCGCCTACGAAAAACGCCTGCGTGCCGCCATGGCGGGGATGCCGGCCTGACGTCAGCTCCCCCGGGTCGTCACCCACAGCAGCCCGACGAGGGCAATGTTCAGGCAGGTCATCCCGGCGAGGAAGCCGAGGGCGGCACCCGGACCGCTCCATTCGATCAGGATCGCCCCGATCGAGGGAGACAATGCTTGGGCGAGCAGGCTGGGCATCGCCAGCTTGCCCATGAGCGAGGCGTATCCGTCCGGTCCGAACAAGGCGAGCGGCAAGGTGCCCTTGGCGATCGATCCGATCCCGTTCCCGGCGCCGTAGAGCGCCAAGGCAAGCGCCAGGATCGGGAACCCGAGGAGCAGCAGGATGACCCCGCCCGCGACCAGGGTGACGGAGGCCGCCATGGTCCAGATCGGATGGTAGTGGCGGCCGAAGGCCATCTCGATGACGCGGGCGCCGACCTGGGAGGGACCGACGAGCGCCCCGAGGCCGCCGGCCGCCGCGAGGCCGAGGCCTCGAGCCTGGAGGAAGGTGAGCAGATGCACCCCGATCATGGACGCCGTGACCGCACCGAGGGTGAGGATCGTGGCGAGCAGCGCGAATGCACGGATCCGCTTGGTCCCGGTCAGAGGGGGCGGTGAGGATATCCCGGGTTTCGCGCCGGATGCCCTGCCGACGGCCGCAACCGACCCGATGCCGGGCACGACGAAGGCGTGCAGCGGAAGGCATACGAGGACGTGGATTGCGGCGTAGGCCGCGCAGGCACCGCGCCAGCCGAAGTGCTCGACCAGCCAGGCGCTGAGGGGCCAGCAGACGGTGCTCGCGAAGCCTCCCCACAGGGTCAGGGTGGTGATCGCCCGCCTCGCATCCTTCCCGTGCAGCCGGCCAAGCGTGGCGAATCCGGCATCGTAGAGACCGGACCCCATGCCGAGGCCCATCACGAGCCAGGCCATCAGGTAGACGGGGAGGCTGTGGGCGAGCGCCAGCGTCGCGAGTCCGGCGGCGAGCAGGACCGAGCTGGCGACGAGGACCGGACGGCCGCCCCTCGCGTCGATGGTGCGCCCGACCCGGGGCGCGACCAATCCGGCTGCGAGCAGGCCGACGGACAGTCCGCCGACGACCCAGCCGAGCGACCATCTGGTGTCGGAGGCGATCGGATGTGCGAGCACGGTCGGCAGGTAGAAGGACGATCCCCAGGCTAAGATCTGGGTGATACCGAGGGCGGAGATGACCACCCTCGGGCACGGTTTCGGCATGGCGGGATCGCTCGCCAGGGACTCACTCACCGGATTCGACACGGGCGATCTCAGCAGCAGCCCGCAGGCTCCGCAACCTTTTCCGACGCCTTCGTGCCGCATCCGCAGCCCGACTGGCCCGCGGACTTGGCCTCGGCATCGGCGACGCAACAGGCATCGACCTGCGCCGGGGCGGAACCGCCGCAGCAGCCCGAGGATGCAGGCGCACCGTCGACGGGGAGGTTGGTCGAGCAGACGCCCGTCTCCGGCAGGACGAGGTGGACGTCATCCGCTGCCGCGAGGTCGCCGGCGATGGCCGCCACGACCGAGCGGACCTGCTCGTACCCGGTCAGCATCAGGAAGGTGGGCGCACGTCCGTAGCTCTTGATGCCGACGGTGTAGAAGCCCGGCTCGGGGTGGGCGAGTTCGCGATGGCCGTGCGGCGGGACGGACCCGCAGGAGTGCAGGTTCGGATCGATCAGCGGCCCGAGTGCCCTCGAGCTCTCCAGCCACGGGTCGAGATCGAGCCGCAGCTCGCGGGTGAGGTTCAGGTCCGGGCGCTGCCCGGTGGACGCCACGATCCGGTCGACGGGACCGATCTCGCGGAGGCCGTTCGCCGTCTCGCCTTCGACGATAACCTGCCCGCCAGCGGTCCTGACGCGGACTACGGAGAAGCCAGGCACCAAGGTAATCCGGCCGCTGTCGACGAGCGCCTTGAGCCTGGAGCCGAGCTCGCCGCGGGCCGGAAGCTGGTCGGCGCTTCCGCCGCCGTAGACCCGCATCAGGTTCTCGCCGCGGGTCGCCCATACGATCGACGTCCCGGGATTGCGCTCCGCCAGCTTCGCAAGGTCGAGGAGGACGTTCGCGGCCGAGTGCCCGGCGCCAGCGACGAGGGTTATCCTGCCCTCATAGGCAGCGCGGTCGCGCCCGAGCACGTCCGGTATGCCGTAGGCGATATGTTCGGCGTTCTCGGCCTCGCCCTCGGCGAGAATCCCGCCCGCACCCAAAGGATTCGGAGCCGTCCACGTCCCGGAGGCATCGATCACCGCCCGCGCCAGGTCACGCCGGATCGAGCCGTTGCCGTTGGAAACGGCGAGGACGAAGGGTTTGGTCTCACGGCCCTTGCTGAGCACCTTGTCAGCGCCCTGCCGGGTGATCGCCTTCACCGTGGCACCCGTCTCGATCACCGCCGTCATCTCCGGCGTCTCTGCCAAAGGCTTGAGGTAGGCCTCGTACAGGTCCGATCCTGTCGGCATCGCCTTGCCGGGCGGCTCCTGCCAGCCATGGGACTGGAGCAGCGCGCGGGCCACCGTGTCGGTGTTGTACTCCCACGGCGAGAACAGGCGGACGTGGCCCCAGTCGCGCACGTTGGCGGCGACCGTCTCTCCGGCCTCGTAGACCTTCGCGGGAAGGCCGCGCCGGATGAGATGGGCGGCGGCGGCGAGGCCGACCGGGCCTGCGCCGATGATGGCAACGGGGAGGGTGTCGAGCGAGGTCATGGAACGGCTCCTTGTCAGGATTGGCAGCACGGGACAGGTTGGGGGGAGAGGGTATTGCGCAGGCGGGCAACGAATTCGGCCCAGCGGCGTGTCGCTCCTGAGCAGCAAGCGGGGAGGAGCCGCTCCACGGGGACAACATGGAGTTCGATGCGCCGCAGGCCGATGTCGCGCAGGAGGTGGTCGTCCAGATCGCGCAGCGACAGCAGCTCGCGGTGCGTGGCGACGGGCCGTTCCCGCCCGAGGAAGGAGGAGAGCAGCGTGAGCATCGGTGTCTCCTATATCGCTATTTCCGGTATGATGGAAATATTGGGCAAAAAGAAATCAGGCGGCGTTCTCCGCCCGGTTTCCGCATCCGGCGTCGGCGCAGCACTCGTCGGCCAGGAAGCCGATGAGGCCGTTCATCGCCGGGTAGCTGGCCCGGCAGATCAGGGTCGTGGCCTGCCGCTCCTGCGTCACCAGCCCGGTCAGCAGGAGCCGCTGGAGGTGATGCGAGAGCGTCGAGCCCGGAATGCCGAGGCGCTCCTGGATCTGCCCGACGGGCAGGCCCGCTTCGCCTGCCCGGACGAGCGTGCGGTAGACCTGGAGGCGGGTGACGTTCCCGAGCGCTTCGAGCTGCTTGGCTGCTTGTTCGATATCCATGGAAATAAGATGTAGGAGTCCCGACCATGCGTCAAGCGATATTTCTGGATTGATAGAAATATATTGAAACGCATGGTTATTTTGCCGCCACGCTGAAACCCGCCGCGGGATCGACGGTTCACACGATTAACGTATGTTAGCCCGAGGTGGCCCGATCCGCCGCGACGGGCACGTCACACCAGTACCCAAGGAGAGTGCCGATGTCCCGCGACGCCTCAGGCGACGTGTGCCTGCCCTATGTCAACGACGTCCCTCCGGATGTCGCCACCTTCATGATCGCCCGCGCCTTCGCCGAGACCTACAGGGACGTGCTCGAGGCTCCGATCCCGGACCCGCTCGTCGCCATCCTGCGCCAAATGGAAATCAGGAGAGCCGACCATGACCGCCATGCAGCCTGAACCGCATGTCGCCTTGATCGTCGAGGACGATCCCAACGTTCGGGCCCTCGCAACCGTCCTGCTCAAGGAGACCCCTCTCGATGTGGTGGAGGTCGAGAGCGCCGAGGCCGCCTTGGATTGCCTCAAGGAGTGTGGGGGCGAAGTGGCGATGATCTTCGCCGACGTCCGCCTGCCGGGGGAGATGGACGGGGTCCAGCTCGCCAAGGCCGCATACACGCTCTGGCCGACGGTCAGGGTGGTGCTCACCTCGGGCGATCCCGGCGCGCTGTCCGATGACCTGCCGGAGTGCGTCACCTTCATGCCGAAGCCGTGGCGCGGCCTCGACGTGCTGGTGCAGGCGGAGAAGGCTATACATGACCCACAGCCGCCGGTGACGTGACATGGCACGGGATTCAATGGAAGACGCGCCTGTTGTTCTCCTGGTGGAGGACGAGCCGCTGGTGCGCATGACGGCCGCCGACGAGCTGGAGGAGGCGGACTTCCAGGTTCTGGAGGCGGCAAACGCCGATGTCGCCATGGCGGTGCTGGAGGCGCGCTCCGATGAGGTGCAGGTGCTGTTCACGGACGTGCACATGCCAGGATCCATGGACGGCATGGAGCTTGCCGAGCAGGTGCATGCACGATGGCCGCATGTCCGGCTGTTGATCTCCTCGGGCTACGCCCAGCCCGCACCGGACGAGATCCCGGATGCCGGGCGCTTCGTGCCGAAGCCCTACCGCGCCGCGACCATCGTCAGGCAGATCCATGAACTGGTGCATATGACGGAGCGCTGAGGCTCGGGCCGGCTGCCGTCCTATGCGCCACCGATCTCCTCGATGACGATGCCTGTGCCGCCGCAGATCGGGCACTCCTTGTCCCCGAGCTTTCCAGTGCCCTTGCACTCCCGGCAGACGTTCTCACCCGCCCCAGGCGTCTCCAAATCGGCTTGATCCCCGGGATTGAGCTTTGGCTTGTGGGGATGATCGTCACCTGACCTCTGGTCGGACATGGCCTTGGCTCCTGCAAACGCCCATCAGGGCAACGCCGCGACGAAGCCCAGGTTGCCCATCCAAGGCTGCCGATCCGTTCTACTCGGCCGCCTTGACCTCGTGCCTCATGGCTTCCGCGGCGAGGCGCCTGGCCTCCTTCTCCGCTGCCTCCTTGCGCTCGCTGTAGCGGTCGGTGAGGTAGTCGGAACGGTCGCGAGTCAGCAGCGTGAACTTCACCAACTCCTCCATCACGTCGACCACGCGGTCGTAGTAGGAGGACGGCCTCATCCGTCCGGCCTCGTCGAACTCCTGGAACGCTTTCGCCACCGAGGATTGGTTCGGGATCGTCACCATCCGCATCCAGCGTCCGAGCACCCGCATCTGGTTGACGGCGTTGAACGACTGCGAGCCGCCGGACACCTGCATCACGGCGAGCGTCCGGCCCTGCGTCGGGCGCACGGCGCCCACGGAAAGCGGTATCCAGTCAATCTGGGTCTTCATCACCGCGCTCATGGCCCCGTGGCGCTCGGGGCTGCACCAGACCTGGCCCTCGGACCAGAGCGACAACTCGCGAAGCTCCTGGACCTTGGGATGGTCGCTGGCGGTGGCGTCCGGCAACGGCAGCCCGCGCTGATCGAAGATACGGGTCTCGCAGCCGAAGTGCCGGAGCAGGCGCTCGGCCTCGAGGGTGAGGAGGCGGCTGTAGGACCGCTCCCGCAGCGAGCCGTACAGCAGGAGGATACGCGGTGGGTGCGTGGACACCCGGCGTGGCTCCAGGTTGCCAAGGTCCGGGGTGTCGAGGACCGAGAAGTCGATGTTGGGAAGGTCACTCACCGGGCTGGACTCCCCGCTTGGTGCTAGCCGATGGCATCCTGTGCCGCGCGGCGCCGCGCTCGTACCAGCCCTGGCTGCGGTTCACGATCCAGACCACGGACAGCATCACGGGCACCTCGATCAGCACGCCGACGACGGTCGCCAGCGCCGCCCCGGAGTTGAACCCGAACAGGCTGATGGCGGCGGCCACGGCGAGCTCGAAGAAGTTCGAGGCGCCGATCAGGGCGGAGGGGCCGGCGACGCAGTGCTGCTCGCCCGCGACCCGGTTGAGGAGGTAGGCCAGGCCGGAGTTGAAGTAGACCTGGATCAGGATCGGTACCGCGAGTATGGCAATGATCAGCGGCTGCGCCAGGATCTGCTCGCCCTGGAAGCCGAACAGCAGCACCAGGGTGGCGAGCAGGGACACCAGCGACAGCGGCTGCAAGACCCGGAGCAACCCGGTCAGGGACGCCTCGCCACCACTGGCCAGCAGGCGCGAGCGCAGGAACTGGGCGAGGATCACTGGGATGACGATGTAGAGCACGACCGAGAGCAGGAGCGTGTCCCACGGCACGGTGATGGCGGACAGGCCGAGCAAGAGACCCACGATGGGAGCGAAGGCGACCACCATGATCATGTCGTTGAGCGCCACCTGGCTCAGCGTGAAGTGCGGCTCGCCCTTGGTCAGGTGACTCCATACGAACACCATCGCCGTGCATGGGGCTGCCGCCAGGATGATCAGGCCAGCGATGTAGGAGTTGATCTGGTCGGCGGGCAGGTAGGGCTTGAACACGTATCCGATGAAGAACCATCCGAGCGCCGCCATCGAGAACGGCTTCACCGCCCAGTTGATGAACAGTGTCACGCCGATGCCGCGCCAGTGCTCCCGGACCTTCCCGAGTGCCACGAAGTCGATCTTGATCAGCATCGGGATGATCATGAGCCAGATCAGGGCCGCAACGGGCAGGTTGACCTTGGCGACCTCAAGCGCGCCCACGGTCTGGAAGAAGCCGGGGAAGGCATGGCCGAGGGCGATGCCGGCCACGATGCACAGGGCGACCCACAGGGTCAGGTAGCGTTCGAAGATGGACATCGAAAATTCCCTCAGGCGGTCGCCACCCGGCGCCCGTGCTCGTCGACGACCCGCTCGCCGTCTTCCTTGACGAATTCGCCCTGCTGGGGCGGCAGGAGGTCGAGCACGGCCTCGGACGGACGGCACAGACGCACGCCTTTCGGCGTGACGACGATGGGGCGGTTGATCAGGATCGGGTGGGCCATCATGGCGTCGAGGAGTTGGTCGTCGGTCAGGGACGGATCGTCGAGCCCGAGCTCGTGGTAGGGCGTGCCTTGCTCGCGGATGACATCGCGGACCGGAACGCCCATGCGGTCGATGAGCTGGCGCAGCAGGAGCCGCGTCGGAGGCGTCTTCAGGTACTCGACGACGTGCGGCTCGATGCCTGCGTTGCGGATCATGGCCAGCGTGTTGCGGGACGTGCCGCAATCCGGGTTGTGGTAGATGATGACGTCCATGGAAAAGCCTCAGGCCGAGCGGCGGTCGAAGGGGAGAACGGTGCCGGAGGTGGCGCCCTCGAGGCGGCCGATCTCCCGCAGGTGATGGGTGAGGGCGACCTGGTCGAGGCTCGCCACCGGCAGCGCCAGGAAGGCGGAGATCCGGTTCTTGAGGTATTTGGCGGCCTGGACGAAGGCCCGTTCCTTCTCGATGTCGGTGCCTTCGACTGCGGCGGGATCCTCGATGCCCCAGTGCGCCGTGGCGGGATGGCCCAGCCACACCGGACAGGCCTCGCCGGCGGCGCCCTCGCAGACGGTGAAGATAAAGTCCATGGCGGGCGCATCAGGTCCGGCGAACTCGTCCCAGCTCTTGGAGCGGAAGCCGTCGGTCGGGTAGCCGAGGCTGTCGAGCACCTTCAGGGCGAACGGATTGACCATCCCCTTCGGCTGGCTGCCCGCGGAGAACGCGTTGAAGTGCCCGGCGCCGTCCTTGCGCAGGATGCCCTCGGCCAGGATCGAGCGGGCGGTGTTGCCCGTGCACAGGAACAGCACGTTGTAGGGACGGTCAGCCATCGAGGGTCTCCTTCGGAGGACAGCAGGGGGCGAGGGCATCGATCAATGGAGCGCACACGCCAGGATGCCCGCCGCAGCAGTCCTTGAGCAGGAAGGTCACTACCTCGCGGAGCCGATCGAGGTCGGCTCGGTAGATGATCGAGCGGCTCCGGCGTTCGGAGCGGACGAGACCCGCCCGGGAGAGGATGCCGAGGTGTGAGGACATGGTGTTGTGCGGGACCGCGAGTTCCCGAGCGATGTCGCCTGCGGGCAATCCGTCGGGTTCGTGCGTCACCAAGAGGCGGAACACGTCGAGACGGGTCGGTTGCGCGAGCGCCGCGAGGGCCAGGATGACGTACTCTGATTCCATCTGTCGAGACTTATAGAATAGTCGTGCATTGTGCAAGCTGATTGACGCTCACATCAGTGAGGCCTCTCGCGAGGGCCGCTAGTGGCACCAGGCTGACCTTAGCCATAATTCCGCATTGGAGGCGTGAGCTGACCTTCACAGACAAGGGCTCAATGGCTCCCGTTGACCCAGAGCTGACTCTAGCTGTTCCGACACAGTTTATGTGCTGCCACGGTTCCGCAATTCCCGCTCTGCGAAACGCCGCGTTCGGTCGAGGTCTATTCTTCGGGCTCTGGAAGGGGCTGTGCCAAGCCGCCCGCAGCACCTATGCCCGTGTGAGGTTGGCTGATCTTGATGGCTGAGGGAAGCACTGGGACCGGAGCCTCGGCAGGTGTCTCGGTCTGGCCGGACGGCAGCACCGTCCGCACAGCGGCAACTAAATCGGCCGGCCTGTAGGGCTTGGGGATGAACATTGCGCCTGAGGGAAGCACCTTCGGCTCCGGTGCCATTCTGCCGGACGTCACCACAATTCCGATGTGGGGCCATGCCTGTTTCACCACACGGGCCAGGGTGAAGCCATCTAGGGAGCCGGGCATTTCCACATCGGTTACCAGGGCGCGAACGTCGGCTGTCGCTTCAAGCACGGTCAGGGCTTCATCGGCATTGACCACCTCAACGACTTTGAACCCGCCGTCTTCCCGCAGCACATCCGCAGCCGTCATGCGTACGAGAGCCTCGTCCTCCACAAGGAGGACGACCAGCGGCTGCTGACCATCTTGATTGGTGTTCATGGCCAACCCTTTTCCCACGTCTGCACTCAGACAGGAGTGCTGGGGCGCTCAGGGCTGGGTGGCTTGAAGCCAAAGCCGGCCGGAAGAACCGCGGCGGCTGGAACCCTTCATATTCCTCTATCTCGCGAGAGGATAGCGCAATCGTGCCGCAGCTCGGGAAGAGTTCCAGGCATGGGCCCGTGCGACTTATGCGGCTTGGCGCATCAGTTTCTGTTCCACCCAGGCTCCGGCCTCTTCGGGCGTCTTGAACAGGGGCGCGTTCTGGCTGTTGCACTTGCCGAAGCCGGCTTCCAGGTGCCACCAGCCCTTGTGCTCGGGGTCATGGTGCGTCCCGTCGAGGCGCACGAACACGGCGGCAAGTTGGTTGTCGGCAAGGACAAGCCTGCCATCAGTGTCATGGCCGTCGATGAGCACGCGAATAGTAATAAGTGAGATGTCGAGGGTCAAATCCTTCGCCCTCCAGGTTGGGTCGAAAGGTCAGTGCCAAATGGCCGGACACCTTGAAAACAAATTATTCTGTTAGAGCGCTTTGCTTTTGGCGCAATCTACATAGGTTAATCTAGTCACAATGAAAGTTAAATCCTGAATATAAAACTATTACCATGAATTGCCTTTGATCGATGAGGTTAATACTGGAGAATAACATAGATTAGTAACGGGCATTCGTTTGTGTGACAAGGTGGCATTATTATCAGCCACTGATCTTGGGCGCTGATACCTGATAGGTACGACGTGCTCCCGCCTGCCAACAGGGGGTGCCGTCATGCACTCACCGTTCACCCCGACTACAACCCAATGATCCGCGAGCTGGAGAGCATCTTCACGCTCACGGACGACGAGCGGCAGGCGCTGCTCGACCTGCCAATGCAGGTGCAGGTGATCAAGGCTGACCAGGACAATCGTGCGCGAGGGCGACCGTCCTTCCCGGTCCTGCCTGCTCCTGAGCGGCTTTGCCTGCGTCTACAAGCTCACGGTAGCCGGCAAGCGCCAAATCGTCTCCTTCACCCTTCCTGGTGACATTCCCGACCTCCAGAGCCTGCACCTGAAGGTGCTCGAAAACAGCGTCGGCACCATGAGCCAGTGCCGGGTGGGGTTCATCGCCCATGAGGACCTGCGCAACCTCTGCACCCGCTATCCCCGCATCACCGCCGCGCTCTGGCGCGAGACCCTGATCGATGCGGCCATCTTCCGGGAATGGGTGATGAATCTCGGCCGCCGTGAAGGCGTGAGCCGCATGGCCCATGTGCCGTGCGAGCTGATGACGAGGTTCTGCCGAGGAAACGGCCCGGTTGAGGTCAGCGGTGCTCCGTCTCCGCGTTGCCGCATCCGAGGACCGCATCCTCGCCACCAGGCTGAGGCGGGCGATCTCCCTCCCCGCATGAGCGCTGCTTCGGAGCATCGCTCAATCCGCTAACCTGAAGCTCACAGTGGCAATGGTCGCGCAGATTGCAGAAGGCGTTCCGATTGGCTCGTTGGCAGAAGTTTCAAGCTGGGCCGTAGCCGCTCGTCCGTACAGTCTTCGGCGACAGCTCACGTGGCGATTAAGCCTTCATCCGGGACCCAGGGCGCCTACTGCCTGCCTCTTCCTTCTGAGATGAACTCTCCTCAATGGTTGGATAGACGCCCGCCAGCACCTGATCGAAATGGCGGCGCAAGGCGTTATTGCAGCCGCACGACAAGGCATCGAGGGCATCCAGATCGCGGACCCGAACGCCACCCCTGCGGGTCTCCAGCAGATGCCGTCCCTTCAGGGACTGGATGACACGGCTGACGTAGCTTCGGCCAACCCCCATCATGCTGGCCAACTGCTCCTGGGTCAGGGGAATGTCATGATCGCCCGTCCGATCGATGGCGGCGATCAGCCATTTCACCGTCCGCTGCTCGATCGTATGGACCGCGTTGCACGCCACCGACTGGAACACCTGTGCCAGCATGCAGTCTGCATAGCGGGCGAACAGATGACGCAGGCTGGCGGATCTGGTTTCGAACTCCTCGAGATCCGCAGTCGAAAGGCGCAGGAAGGGCCCCGGGAACTGGATCTCGGAGCGAGCAAAGGCCGGCAGGCGACCCTGGCTCACGATGCCACCGACCGCCCCCTCGCGTCCGATCAGAGCCGTCTCGACGGTCAGACCATCCTCAAGCTCCACCACGAAGGACACCAGGCTTGGTCCGCAAGGGAAGTAGACGAACCTGACCTCATCCCCCGGTTGATACAGCTTAGCTCCAGCCTCGCCCTCCCATTCCTGGAGCGACGGCGCCACGATGGCGAGGTCTTCCGGCTTGAGAGCGCTCAGCAAGTTGTTGCTGGCGATTCTCGCCCTGATGCGTGAGGGGATCATTGGAGGGTGCATTAGGCGTCTTTTCTCCAGTGCTTCGGCAGATCTAACGCGCCAGGGCAGTCTACGTTCAATTGTGCACATAACCTGAGCCATGTGTGCACATGTGGACAGACAGATCGACAGCTCCTCTCTACAAGGACGCCCAAGCTACCCCTAAATGACGACCATACCCGGCTGTGAAACGGATCTGGATTTGAAGCGCAGCATGGGGGTTCGACCGTCGATCCAACCGAAACCGCTTATTTTTTGAGACTGTCCATGACGCTTTCGTCGCCTTCCGATGCCGCTCCGATCCCGACAGGGGTTCCAGGGCTCGATGACATTCTGGCCGGCGGGTATGCCGCCAATCGCGCTCATCTCATCGAAGGGCGGCCCGGCTCCGGTAAGACGACGCTGGGAATGCAGTTTCTGCTCGCCGGGGTCGAAGCGGGTGAGACCTGCCTCTACATTACCCTGTCCGAGAGCAAACGAGAGCTTCTGTCCGTCGCCTCGCGCCATGGCTGGTCGCTAGAGGGCATCGAGATATTCGAGCTTGTTCCGCCGGAACTGAGCCTCGACCCAAAACAGCAGCAAAGCCTGGTCTACTCCTCCGATCTGGAGCTCGGCGAGACGGTGCAGATGGCGCTGGCGGAAATCGAGCGGGTGAAGCCCCGGCGGGTCGTGTTCGACTCGCTCTCGGAGATCCGGCTTCTGTCCCAGGGCTCGCTGCGTTACCGCCGACAGGTGCTGGCGTTGAAAAGCTATTTCCTGCTCAATGACGCAACCGTTCTGATGCTCGACGACCTGACCTCTGACCAGGACGACCTCAATCTGCACTCGATCAGCCATGCGGTCATCCGCCTTGAGCAGGTCGTTCCAGCCTATGGCGCCGAGCGGCGCCGGCTCAGCGTCACGAAGATGCGCGGCACCGCCTTCCGGGGCGGCTACCATGATCTGGTCATTCAGCGCGGTGGCCTGCGGATCTTTCCCCGTCTGGTGGCCGCCGATCATCACAGGGATTTTGCCTTTGACGCGATCCCCAGCGGCATCGGTGAACTCGACACCATCCTTGGTGGAGGTCTGAGCCGTGGCACCAGCACCCTCGTCATTGGTCCGTCGGGAGCGGGCAAGTCCACGCTGGCGCTCGGCTATCTCTGGGCCGCCCTGGAGCGTGGTGAGCCTGCCCTGATGATCAGCTTCGACGAGACCATCGGCATTCTTCTGCAAAGAGCCAGGGGTGTCGGCTTCGACCTAGCGCCTCACGTTGAAGCCGGACGGCTTCACATTGAGCAGATCGATCCGGCCAATGTCTCGCCAGGCGAATTCACCGGGAGGGTCCGGGAGGCTGTCGAACGGGATGGAGCAAGGATTGTCGTGATCGACAGCCTGACCGGCTACCTGAATGCCATGCCGGAGCAGCCGTTCATCGTGCTCCAGATGCATGAGCTTCTCACCTACCTCAATCAGCAGGGCGTGGTGACGATCCTGATCCTGGCGCAACACGGCATGGTCGGCCAGATGGTCTCCCCGATCGACTTGACCTACTTGAGTGACGCGGTCGTGCTGCTTCGCTTCTTTGAGGCGAACGGCCGCATCCGGAGAGCGCTGTCGGTGGTGAAGCGGCGCACAGGCTCACACGAGGACACGATCCGCGAGTTCCGGATCGACAGCCAGGGATTGCGCGTTGGTCCGCCGCTGGAGCAGTTCCGGGGTGTGTTGACGGGCGTACCGACGTTTGAGGGCCAGCGCGCCTCGCTTCTTGAGGAGCGCGAGACCGACAATGACGCAGGCCGCTGACGTGTCCGTGCTGATCCTTGCTCCGCATGGACGAGATGGCGCGGTCGCATCGGGGATCCTTGAAGAGGTTGGGATCTTGGCGACAACCTGCCCCAACCTTGAGGCGCTTGTCGCAATGTTGGATGTGTCAGCCTGCGCGGTGATCACGGAGGAAGCGCTTCTCAATGCCGACCGCCGCGAACTCGCGGAATGGATTGAGCGGCAGCCGCCCTGGTCTGACTTTCCATTTCTCCTGCTCACCCATCGCGGTGGCTCACCTGTCGAACACCTCACCGCGTTGCTGGGGAACGTCACGGTTCTCGAGCGCCCGTTCCATCCGGCCGTTCTCGCAAACGCCGTTCGCTCCGCTCTCCGCGCCAGACTGCGGCAACGGGAGGTGGAGGCGCATCTCAAGGAGCGGCAGCGGACACACGAGCGTCAGGCCCTGCTCATCCGCGAGCTGCACCATCGGGTCAAGAACACTCTGGCAACTGTTCAGGGTCTCCTCGGGGCGACAGCCCGTTCCACGCACTCTGTCGATGAGTTCTACCGCTCGTTCGCGGACCGGATTGTCGCTCTTTCCAACACACATAACCTCCTGACCGAGGATTATTGGCAGACGGCGCCGCTGATCGAGATGTTCAGGAACGAGCTGGCTCATTATGACGACGGGGCGCAACAACGGATCAGCCTTGAGGGGCCGCCGGTGGAGCTTTCAGCCGATCTGGCCGTGCCCATTGGCATGGCCGTGCACGAGCTGACCACGAATGCGGCCAAGCATGGGGCCCTCTCGGCTCCAGGCGGGCAGATCTCTGTGGCTTGGAAGGTCAGTGATCTGGCAGCAGGGCGCCGGCTTACCATCGAGTGGGTGGAGCGGGGCGGGCCGCCAGTCGAGCAGCCGCGGCGCAAGGGCTTCGGCTCGACGTTGCTGCATCGGGTGCTGACACACCAATGTCATGCAACGATCAGCATCGCCTATGACCCCGAGGGACTGTCCTGTCACATGGATATTCCGCTGATCGAAGAGCGGCTTGTGCCGGAGTATTGATCAATGGGGCAGCCCAAATCACCGAATTGACCAGGCCTCTGAGCGGTCGGTGCAGCCGGCGGATGTCCCTTGATTGTCACGAGTTAGCAGCTAGATCCACCCCGTCACCGGATCCTTTCCCATGTCCCGCAACCTCTCTCCGACCGCTGAACTGAATGCGTTCATCCGCGGGCAGGTCGCCTCGGGTCAGTACCAGAATGCCAGCGAGGTCGTTCGGGCCTGCCCGCGTCTCGTCCAGCGGCAGGAACAGTGTGGCTGGCGCAAGACGGCAGTTTCCGGAGCAGACCGCATCGATGGATGATAGGCCAGTGCCCGCAGCCGATCGCGGCTTCCTTGTCGATGGCGGGACCATGGGCGCGCTGATGCGCGGGCACGACTGGTCGACATCGCCTCTCGGAGCGCCGGAGACCTGGCCACAGACCCTGCGTACGGTGACCAGCCTGCTGCTTACCTCCAAGTTCCCGATGTTCGTCGCCTGGGGTGAGGGGCTAGGCTTTCTCTATAACGACGCCTATGCCGAGATCCTTGGAGCCAAGCACCCCGCGGCCCTTGGCGAGCGCTTCCACGACATCTGGGCAGAGATCTGGCCGGACATTTCCCCGCTGATCGACGCGGCGCTGGCCGGTGAGGCGAGCTATCGGGAAAACCTGCCGCTCCTCGTGAAGCGCAAGGGCTTCGATGAGGAGGCCTGGTTCACCTTCTCCTACTCGCCCGTCCGAGACGAGAGCGGCCAGGTGGCCGGCATGTTCTGCGCCGTCGCCGAGACAACGGGGCAGGTTCTTGCCGAGCGGCGCCAGTCCTTCCGCATCAAGCTCGAGGAGGCTCTCGGCGACCTCACAGATCCCCGCGCCATCATGGCGGCGGCGGCCGAGGCACTTGGGCTGTACTTGAGAGCAAACCGGACGGGCTACAGCGAGGTGCAGGCGGACGGCGAGACCATCGTGTGCGAGACGTGCTATGCCGATGGGGTCGAGCCTCTCATCGGGACCTTCGCGCTCAGCAGCTTCGGACCGGAGAGCATCGCGCGCCAACGGAGCGGGCAGACCGAAGTTTGCGACAGCATCGCGGCCGACCCGAGGCAAACCCATGCGACCTGGGCCGCCATCGAGACCGATGCGTTTGTGTCGGTGCCGCTGGTCCGGGACGGCCGCTTCACGGCGTCGCTCTACGTTAACTTCCGCGATGCCCACCAGTGGTCGTCCGAGGAGGTCGCGCTCATTGAGGACGCGGCTTCGCGGACCTGGTCGGCGGTGGAGCGGGCACGCGCTGAGGAACATCTGCGCGAGAGCGAGGCGCAGTTCCGGCTGATGGCGGATGCCGTCCCGCAGATCGTTTGGATCACGGATGGGGAGGGACGGACCCAGTTCTTCAACCGCCAATGGAGCAGCTATACCGGCGTAACATATGAGCCGACGACGGCAGCCGATGTGGCAGCGAACTACGTTCACCCGGATGACGGCATGGCAACGATGGCCGCGTTCAACGAGGCCAGACGGACAGGCGGCACCTTCTCCGTCGAGCATCGCATCCGTTCTGCGGCGGGGGAATACCGCTGGTTTCTCGTCCGTGGCGAACCGTACCGCGATCCGGGCACCAGCGAGATCGTTCGCTGGTTCGGCGCGTCCGTCGACATCCACGACCGCAAGCTCATGGAGGAAGCCCTGCGCGAGAGCGAGGAACGCCTTCGCGACCTGAATGCGACGCTTGAGGAGCGCGTCGCCGCGCGCACGGCCGAGCGCAATCACCTCTGGACCCTGACGGAGGACATGCTCGCCCGCGCGGATTACGGGGGCCAGATGAGCGCGGTGAACCCTGCCTGGACGAGGGTGCTGGGATGGTCGGAGCAGGAGTTGCTCACCAACCCCTATGCCGACATCATCCACCCCGACGACGTCGGGGTGACCGTGGCTGCACTACTGTCGATGGGGGAGACCAAGCAGCCAACGCGTTTCGAGAACCGGATCCTGACGTCAAGCGGGGAGTGGAAGCCGATCGGCTGGACCGTCTCGCCCGAGCCGGACGGCCAGAACTTCATTGCCGTCGGCCGCAACCTCGCGGACTACAGGGCGCGAGAGCAACTGCTTCTCGAAGCCCAGGAGGCGCTGCGTCAGTCGCAGAAGCTAGAGGCGGTAGGCCAGCTCACGGGCGGGGTGGCGCACGACTTCAACAACCTGCTCACCATCATCCGCTCGTCTGTCGAGTTCCTGCGCCGGCCCGACCTGCCCGAGGAGCGACGACGCCGCTACATCGACGCCATCACTGACACGGTGGATCGTGCCGCCAAGCTGACCGGACAATTGCTGGCTTTCGCCCGCAGGCAGGCGCTCAAGCCCGAGGTGTTCGACGTGCCCGAGCGGATCCAGGCAGTCACGGACATGCTGCGCACCATCGTGGGAAGCCGCATTAAGACCATCACGGATATCTCTTGCGAGCGCTGCTTCGTCGAGGCCGACGTCGTCCAGTTTGAGACGGCGCTCGTCAACATGGCGGTGAACGCCCGGGACGCCATGGACGGGGAAGGCACTCTGACGGTACATGTCGATGCCCTTGCCCATATGCCGTCGATACGCGGACACGCGGGCGCTCCCGGGAAGTTCGTGGCAGTATCCATCAGCGACACGGGATCCGGCATTCCTACCGACAAGCTGAGCCAGATTTTCGAGCCATTCTTCACGACGAAAGAAGTCGGCAAGGGCACGGGTCTGGGCCTGAGCCAAGTCTATGGTTTTGCCAAGCAGTCGGGTGGCGATGTCGCCGTCGAGAGCGGGCTCGGGAAAGGCACAACCTTCACTCTCTACCTGCCGAAGGTTGAGCGCGAGGCTGGCGCTGACGAGACTGCCGTCTATGCCCGGACAGGTGGGCAGCAGGAGGATGGCCGGGGTTGCCGTGTGCTCGTGGTCGAGGATAACCTTGAGGTAGGGCAGTTCGCAACGCAGCTCTTGCAGGATCTCGGGTACGAGACGGCTTGGGCCGCGAATGCCACCGAGGCTCTCGATCTGCTCGAGAATAACCACACCCGCTTTGACGTGGTTTTCTCGGACGTGGTGATGCCCGGGATGAGCGGGATCGAGCTTGGGCGGGAGATCCGGCAGCGGTATCCAGCACTTCCGGTGGTACTGACCTCCGGCTACAGCCATGTGCTGGCAGAGGAGGGACGGCACGGCTTCGAGTTGCTGCACAAGCCCTATGCTGTTGAGGACGTCTCGCGGGTGCTCCGCAGGGTGACCCGCAGGAGCGGCTCAGGCTAGCCTTGCTCATCTGGACGGAATGATCTTGGCAAGGCTGTAGGTCTGGTTGTGGCACTTTGCAGAAGTTCAAGAGATGTCCGGAGTGGTAGTACTAGCCGACCTTCTTCAAGCCTTGCTCCTCGGCCGCCTTCGAATACGCTGAGCCTCTGTTCGAGACAGTCTCGTCGCATTTTGGATCCCCCTATATGCTCTTCCGCATCGGCACGCCGACACCAGTGCCGAACGGAGAATAAACAGGATGCAGGGTCAAAGGCTTTTGGAGTGGCTCAAGCACGACTTGCGCGACGTTGAGCATCGTCCTTCCAGCGAGGCTCTGACCGAACTGATCGAGGACACTAGGCGCATCATCACACTGTACCTGGAACGCCCCGAGAAGCTTCGTCCCTCAATGGTAGCGAATGAGCTGAACAAACTGGCAAAGGGTTTGGAGAAAGCGGCCAAAGCCGCGGAGAAGCTCGGGAAACAGGGGTTGCTTCTGATTGTAGCCGCATCTGAGACCAATCTGGACGCGAGCGATCTCGATATGCCGAGGCACATTCTTTATCTTCAGCGTATGGCCGTTTGGAGCCGCAAGGCGGCAGAGGTTGCTGACCAGCAGAGCCAATCGGCGCGGAGCCACAAAGGCGGTAGCACACCTGATCAGAACCTTCGTGAACTCATCACCCTTCTTCTGGTTGCGTATCAGGAGATCCTCGGCATCAAACCATCTCACACGATCGATCCCGATACCGGCCTCGTCGAGCGTGGTGCCAGTGCATTCATCAAGCAAGCTCTCGGCCTCTATTGGCCGGAGCACACGTTCAAGCATCGGCTGATTGATGAGACCGTGAGGCGTTCGCTGCTCGTACGGGAGCTGGAGTATTTCGATCCTCCACCGCTCTCTTCGTCATGAGTGCGCAAAAAACTCTCCGTTAACGATTTATCCCTGCTGTGCTGATTGCGCGACGGTCGTGCCCATTGGAGGACTTCAGTGGGCACGACAGCACATGATCAGCAACAAACACAGACTTTGCGGCATCAGGCGAACTCGCCTGGGGCACTGATTGAGTTTGTTCGGCTGCTGGCCCGTCAGGCGGCCCGTGAAGCATTCGCCCGAGCCGAACTAGCTGCTGCCTCCGAGTCCGATCATTCCGAACCGGAGGATAATCATGAAGCCGAAGACTGAGCCGCTGCTCACCCTGCAGGATCTTGCTGCCCGCTGGCAGGTGAGCCTCAAATCCGTGCGCCGCATCGTAGCCCGCGGTGAACTCAAAGTGCACCGCATCGGTGCCCAGATCCGCATCTCGCCGAAGGATGCGGACACCTACGAGAAGCTCCATCGCGCGTAGGAACAGTGGCCACCAAGGAGCTTTCCTGTCCAACCATGTCAATAACTTAGCGGCTGTCGGGAGAACGCCCCCGGCTGAACGCCGTAGGACCAGAAAGCTGCTATTTCCCGAATAGGCCCACCTGTCCACGCCTGTCCTCCCGAGGCCAGAGCTGACCATGCGAGACGATCCCGATGAACCATGTCGACCCCAAATTTCTGGCCCGTAGCAAAACTGCCTTTCTCTCCGAGCATCAGACCACTCTGGCGGATGTGAAGCGGCTTGCCGAAGACGACCAACACCTGACCGCCATCCAGCGCCGAGACCTCGTTTCGGCTCTGAACCGCGTCGAACAGATGTTCGAGAGCCCCCTGGACAAGTTGGAAGCGAGCCCGCGCCGGGTGCGTGAGCTGTTCGCCTCCAGGAGTGCCGCCCAAGTGAACCTGTCCGAGAAGACCTTCGCCAACATCCGCTCACTCGTGACCAAAGCTGTCGCGCGTTATGGCCAGCCGATCTTACCGCTGACCAAGCGCATCGCCATCGCGCCGTCCTGGCAGACACTGCTCAATCGCATCGAGCCCGCTTATCAGCGCCAAGCCCTCTATCGCCTCACTACCTACTGCTCAATCATGGGCATCCCTCCGGAGGAGGTCACGACCCAGACACTCCCGGGTCTCTTTGGGGCGCTCGAGGTGGAAGAGGCGATCAAGAACCCCAAGGATGTTCTCAAGAACACCATCGTCAATTGGAACCGCTCGGCCCGCACCATCCCCGGCTGGCCCCAGGTAATCCTGTCCTCGCCGTTCAAGCAGAAGCCATATACGCTGGCCCTGAGCACGTTCCCGGTCTCGTTCCAAGCGGATGTGGAAGCCTGGAAGCAGCGTATGGCTGATCCCGATCCGCTCGACGAAGAGGCGCCGGCGCGCGTTCTACGGCCCGCCACGATCGAACACCGCATCGACAACTTCCGTCAGTTTGCCTCGGCTCTCGTCCACACCGGCCGTTTGCCGGTCGAGGCGATCACCTCCTTGAGCGTGCTGTTCCAGCCGGAGGCGTTCAAGTCTGCTCTCCGCTTCTTCCTGGATCGCTCGGGCAAGAAAACCCAGCGCGTGCACAACCTCGCCCGGTCCATGCGCCTGATTGGCAAACACTATGGCCGATTGGACGAGGCGACGCTCGCGACCCTTGAGAAGGTGAGTCGCAAGCTCGATCCCGGCAACCGCTGCCAGATGACGGACCGCAACCGCCAGCGCCTCGGCCAGTTCGATGATCCGCGCAATGTTGGCCGGCTGCTCACTTTTCCGGAGCGGGAAGCCAAGCGAGCCCTTACTGAGAAGAACCCGCTGCGGGCCGCGAAGCGGATGGAGCGGGCCGTGGCCGTCGACCTGCTCATTCATTGTGGCCTGCGGATCGGCTCCCTGCGGACGCTCGAGATGGCCGACTTCACTTGGCTCAGCTCGGGCCGGGCTGTTCTCGTCGTCCGGGCGGAGCGCACCAAAACGGGCCGGCCGCTGGAGTTCGAACTCAATCCTGAGGTCACCGTGCGCCTGAAGCACCACATCGCCGCGTTCCGCTCGCGCCTTCCGCAGGCGGAAGGCCCGTTTCTGTTCCCCGGGCCCAGTGGCGGGCCGCGGTCACAGACCGCGATGGCCGATGCGATCCGCCGGGGCATGCGGCAGACCGGCCTGGAGATGAACCCGCATCTGTTCCGCCATGCGATTGCGAAGATCGCGGTCGAGGCCGATCCTGGTGCTTATCTCGCCGTCTCGCGTGTTCTGGGCCACACGACGCTCGACACCACCATGGGCCATTATCTCGGGACCGAGTCCAAAGCCGCCGGCCGGCACGTTGACCGCCTGCTCGATGAGGCGAAGGCCAAAGCGTCGAAGGGGAAGCGCTGATGGTCAGGCCGGTTGATCCGATGCGTCGCGCTCTGCCGGTGTCCGAATGGCCGCAAATGGACCAGGATGCCTGGGCGACAGCGCAAGCTAACGGGGATATTTTCGACGAGGGCGGACATGCCGCTCATTGGGCCCCGCGCACTCGCCTGACTAACATCCAGCATTATGGCCGCTGGCTCGGTTACCTGCGCTGGACCAGCACGCTTGATCAGGCCTCTGCACCAGCCGGTCGTGTCACGCGCCAAGCGGTTCGCACTTACAACTGCCATTTAGAGGGGCTTGTGGCTCCACGCACCCGCCTGTCGATGCTGCTGGGATTGAAGGTGATGATGCAGGCGATGGCGCCAGATCGGAACTGGCGCTGGCTGCAGGAGGCCTGCAACCGGGTCCAGATCAATGCTCGCCCCAGTAAGGATAGGCGGGCAAGAATGCGTCCGACCGCCGAGATCTTTGCAGCCGCAATTGCGGAGCTGGAGCGCATACCCGCTGATTCCCTATCGATTGATCAGGCGGTCGCCTACCGCGACGCCCTGATGCTCGCCCTTTTGGCTGTCCGTCCATTGCGAGTGAAGAACTTCTCCGCCTTGGAGTTGGGACGCCATCTCAACAGCACCGATCGCGGCTGGCTGATCTCCATTCCAGCCGAGGAGACCAAGACCCGTCAGCCGGTCAGCTTCGAGCTACCGGAGCCGCTGGTGCCCTGGTTCGAGCGGTATCTCGCCGAGGTTCGGCTCCTGTTTCCGCAAGCGCAGGAATCGACAAGGCTCTGGCTCGGCAAGGAGGGCGTCCTGCGCGACCCTCACGCTGTCTATCACCGCGTCACCAAACTGACCCGTCGCCTGTTCGGGGCGCCGATCAACCCGCACCTGTTGCGCGACTGTGCCGCCTCGAGCCTAGCCGCCGTCTCGGCCGATACGGCTCGCGCGGCTGCGCCGCTGCTCGGGCATCGGCATTTTTCCACCACCGAGCGCCACTACATCCAGGCCAACAACCTCGCGGCGAGCCGTCGGGTCAGCGCGCTGCTCGATCAGCTCAAGAGCAAATTGGGAGAGGACGCATGAAGCGCGCCGCCATCTATGCCCGCTATTCGAGCGAGAACCAGCGCGATGCCTCGATCGAGGATCAGATCGAGGTCTGCCGCCGCTATGCCGCGCAACAGGGGCTTCAGGTCACGGCCACCTTCCAAGACCGCGCGCTCTCCGGCGCCAGCAGCAATCGTCCTGGTTACAGGACCTTGTTCGCAGAGGCGCGTCGGGGCGCGTTCGACGTGGTGATCGTCGAGGCGCTCGATCGCCTGGCGCGCAAGCTCTCGGATGTGGCGAGCCTGCATGACGAACTGCAGTTCCACGGCATGAGCCTGCATGCGGTCAATGTCGGCGCAGTGACCACGATGCATGTCGGCATGCTGGGCACAATGGCGCAGATGTTTCTCTCGGATCTGCGCGAGAAGACCAAGCGCGGTCAGTTGGGCCGGGTGCTGCAGGGGCGGGCTGCTGCCGGCAAGGCCTTCGGCTACGATGTGGTCGAGGATACCGAAAGAGGAGGGCGCGTCATCAACCCGGGTGAGGCCGCTGTGGTCGAGCGGATCTTCGCGCTATTCGCCCATGGCGTGAGCCCGCGCGCCATCGCCCGCCGGCTGAACGAGGAGCATGTACCCGGTCCCGAGAACCGCCCGTGGCAGGACACCACCATCCGTGGCCAGAAGGAGCGCGGGACCGGCATTCTCAACAATGAACTCTATATTGGCCAGCTGGTCTGGAACCGCTGCTCCTATGTGAAGGATCCGAGGACCGGCAAACGGGTGGCGCGGCCGAACCCGCCGGAGCGCTGGGAGAGGGCAGACGTTTCGCACCTGCGCATCATTGACGATGCGCTCTGGCACGAGGTGAAGCGCCGACAGGAGAAAACCGCGTTCGAGATGGGGCGGGATGAGAGCGGCAATGCGCTCAATCGCGCTCACCGGCGCCGTTTCCTGCTCTCGGGTCTGCTCGTGTGCGGCTGCTGCGGCGCGGGTTACACGATCATGGCGAAGGACCGCTATGGTTGCGCCGGGCGTCGCTCGAAGGGCATGTGCACCAACGAGCGCACGATCAGCCGCCGGGAGATTGAGGCGCGGATCCTCAAGGCCCTGAAGCAGAACCTGCTGACACCGGAGCTGGTGGCGGAATTCACCTATGTCTACCAGGAGGAGGTCAATCGGCTGACAAAGGAGGCGAGTGGTAGAACGGCAGAGATCGACGGAAAGCTCACAAGCGTTCAGCGCAAGATCGACGGCATCATGCGCGCGATCGAGGACGGGCTCTATCAGCCGTCAATGAAGGCGCGCTTGACCGAGTTGGAAGCGGAGAAGGACGCTCTCCTGGCTCAGAAGGACGCTGGTTCGACGATACCCAATGTTTCGGTGCATCCAAACCTCGCGGCCGTGTACCGCCGCAAGGTGGAAGAGCTTGAGACACTTCTGGACGAGACGGAGCACAAGGATGAGGCGATGGAGCTCATCCGCTCGCTGATCGACAAGATCGTACTGACGCCGAAGGAGGAGGGCGGTCTCGATGCAGTTCTCCACGGCGACTTGGCGCGTATTCTCGCTCTTTGCTCAGCAGGCGCTGAAGAGGCGAAGCCAGTCCTCGCTGTCCGTGTGGCGGGCTCCAGGCAAGCAAAAACCCTCGAAGGCGAAGCCATTCGAGGGTTTTCACTGTCAGTGGTTGCGGGGACAGGATTTGAACCTGTGACCTTCAGGTTATGAGCCTGACGAGCTACCGGGCTGCTCCACCCCGCGTCACTCAGGGCCGGTGTGGCAGGCCACACCGGCAAGAGGGAAGACAAACACAAACCGCGGCGCTTGTTTTCACAAGACACCGCGGTGTGGTTGTCAAAAGATGTAAAGAGGCGTTTGTCCTTGGCAGGCCCGGCAATGACCTACTCTCCCGGGTCTTGAGACACAGTACCATCGGCGCTGAGGAGTTTAACGGCCGAGTTCGAGATGGGATCGGGTTCAGGCTCCTCGCTCAAATCACCGGACCGGCGAAGGACAAACGGCAAGC
>NZ_FMVJ01000023.1 GCF_900102135.1 Microvirga guangxiensis | reverse complement strand
AGGTGGGACAGTTGGCCCAAGCCGTGCAGGCGGCCACCGGCGAGAGCGTGGACCTGGCCTATGTCGATCAAGGCTATACAGGCGAGAGGGCCGCGGCGGCCGCCCGCGAGCATGGGATTGAGCTGGAGGTGGTCAAACTGCCTGAGGCCAAGCGCGGTTTCGTGCTGTTGCCGCGCCGGTGGGTGGTTGAGCGGACCTTCAGTTGGGCCACGCGCTTCCGTCGTTTGGTGCGCGATTACGAGCGCTTACCTCAAACTCTTGCTGACCTCCACGTCATCGCACTGGTCTGCATTATGTTAAGACAGGCCGTAAACTACATCGCAGTCCATAACAGCCTCTAGTCACGACGGAGTTAGTAAGAGATACCGAAGAGAAGCGGGATAGTCCCGGTTGGGGCCAACCTTTATTGTTGGTTGGGGATGAAGAACGCGGGCAAGAGACAGTTCGATTATCGGCGCTAGTTCTGGCAGATGCACACGCTTACCGAACTGAGATTGAACTGCACAATCGTCCAGGCGAGCCGAAATCCTAAGAGGCCGGTTTGGGGCAGACGGTGAAATTCGTTCACTGACCTGAACGTCTGATGTTCTTGTTCAAAGCGGCAGTTCGACCCATATCCAGGACAGGGCAGGAGAAGGCATTCAGCCAATCTCTGCGACTAGAAGTACCTGCAAGTCGTGACAATCAGCCCAAGGCTTTCTCAAAATCTCCTAAATGCTTCTCGACTTCGCAACCTAAGAGGCGCCTGCCGGTTCGGCATACAGGTCTCTAAACTTCTCACGCAGCATGTTCTTCTGCACCTTGCCCATGGTGTTACGTGGTAGCTCTTCGATGAAGACAATCTGCTTTGGCAGCTTGAACTTCGCCAAGCGACCAGTGAGAGCCGTAAAAATCGACTTTTCGTCGATGTCTGCCCCCTTGGAGCGGACAACAACAGCAGTCACTCCCTCACCAAAATCTTTGTGCGGCACCCCGATCACGGCACTCTCGAATACGCCGGGAAGGGCATCAATCTCTTCCTCGATCTCCTTCGGGTAAACGTTGAACCCGCCAGTGATCACCAGATCCTTACCACGGCCCAGAATGTGCACGTAGCCGCGCTCGTCGATCTTGCCGAGGTCGCCAGTGATGAAGTAGCCGTCCGGGCGGAAATCGGCTGCGGTCTTCTCCGGCATGCGCCAGTAACCCTTGAATACGTTCGGGCCCTTGACTTCGATCATGCCGATCTCATTCGTCGCCAGCTCCTCGCCCGTGTCGGGATCGGTAATGCGAACCGATACACCGGGTAATGGCAGGCCGACAGTACCAGGTACCCTGTCTTCATCATACGGGTTCGAGGTGTTCATATTCGTTTCGGTCATACCATAGCGCTCGAGGATGGCGTGTCCGGTTCGGGCGCTCCACTCGCGGTGGGTTTCGGCTAATAAAGGAGCGGAACCTGACACGAATAGGCGTATTCCGGATGTCACGTCCCTGCTGAGTCCAGGATGCTGAAGCAGGCGCACGTAGAAGGTCGGCACCCCCATCAGAGCTGTCGCGCGAGACATGAGCCCGAGGATGTCGTCTGCATCAAACTTCGACAGGAAGATCATGGACGCCCCCGAGAACAGAGTGACGTTGCTGGCCACAAACAGGCCGTGGGTATGATAAATCGGTAAGGCATGGATCAGCACATCATCCGCTGTGAAACGCCAGACCTCCTTCAGGGTCAGAGCATTGGAGACGAGATTGTCGTGGGTCAGCATCGCGCCCTTAGAGCGGCCTGTCGTGCCTGATGTGTATAGAATCGCCGCTAGATCATTGCCTGCCCTTTGTACTGTCTCAAACGAATCAGGAGCCTTGGCCGCGGCCTCGATCAGCGTGCCCTGCCCTTTCGCATCCAGCGATTCGACTGCAGCCCCCACCTTCGCAGCCAGTTGTTCAATGCCTTCACGCTTGCCAGGATCGCAGACAACAAGCGACGGTTCGGCATCGCCGATAAAGTACTCGAGTTCCGACAGCGTGTAGGCGGTATTGAGGGGCAGATAGACTGCGCCAGCCCGAACGGTGGCCAGATACAGGATCAGCGCCGGAATTGACTTCTCGACTTGAACCGCAACCCGGTCGCCGGGCTTCACCCCGCGGGCGGTCAGCACGTTCGCCAAGTGACCGGACCGGGCGATCAGTTCGGCATAGCTGACCGTCTCCTCCGCCGGCGTTGTGATGGCAGCCTTGGTGAGATCGTCGACTGAGCGTTCGAGCCGGTCAAACAGGTTTGCGTTCATGGCATGAGTTCCGAAGCGGGAGTAAAATAAGGGATCCTGGCAACATATTGTGGATCCTGACAATCATGAGGTGAAGATTAGATTGCGAGATGTCAGATCGGCCCGCAAGGCTTTGCGGACTATAGACGGCTCAGCAACTACTGGATTACGCCCTATAAGGTGGATAAGTCCGGCATTCGGCAGCAAATGAACTCGTCTAGCAACTCCCGGCTCCATTTCTGGAGCAGGGCAACATAAGCATTCAAGAGGGTGCTGGGAATCCATTCTGAGGAGGCTCTTTTGATTGCCGAGCATGTGGAGATTTTTCAGACTGAGGCGGCGTCCTGACAAGCCGCCTCAGCCTTTGGCCCGTCAGGAAGAAAGGTCTGGGTCTGAGGCTTGAGCAGTCACAAGGCAAACCACTGGCGCGTGCCAAATATTACCTTCGCGCATCACATTGCGATCATGAATCGAGCAGCCGCGCACGAGAGCCCTGCCAATGGTATGCGCGACAATCTAAGATCGAAATCAACGACGGTGACGGTTGGCATGTCTGGTCATAACCAGCTTATAAGAACATGCTGCTGTCAAAAAACCTACTGTGACATGCCCGGCAGAAGAGCGATCTCTATTGTGAATGTCGCTGCTCCTCCGACAGGAACGGCGACAACTCCCGGACGCTCGCCGAACTCGCCCTCGAAATCGTCAGGACTGGCGAAGCCCTGCCACGGCTCGATACACACATAACTGGCTCCAGGCTTTGTCCAGATCCCAAGATGCGGCATATCCGGAAAGCGGACCGCGAGCGCAGGGCTGCCGGGTGCACCATAGGTGACGCGTCGGCTCGCAGGTGATAGAAAGATCAAGGCGTCGTCAATGAACAGGTCATCCGCGAGGGCAAGGCGGCTCCCGACAACCGGAGACGGATGGCAGACTGGAGTCATGAGTCCGTCCCGAACCCGCCGGATTGGCTCGCTGCTTTCGTCCCGCTCGAAGATGATTTCGTGGGCCTCCCGCGCTGCACCGTAAGGCAGAGGCCAGCGGAACGCTGGATGGAAGCCGAATGATACGGGAAGCGCTTGTTCATCCTCGTTTGTCACGACGGCCCGATTGAAGAGAACTGAGCCTGCGATTTCGTATGTCACATCGAGCCGAAAGAGAAATGGATAACTGATCATGGTATCGGGGCCCGATGTAAGGCTCAGAGTGCAAGTATTTTCTCCTCGCTCGACTACCGAAAATCGCGACGTTCGGGCGAAGCCGTGTTTCGCCATTTCGTAGTCTCTCCCCTTGATGCGAATGCGATCACCCTTTGCGCGCCCGACCATGGGGAAAAGCAATGGTGCTCTTCCGGCCCAGATGGCTGGGTCGCCATTCCACAACAGATCCCTGCCCTCCTGGTCCTGCAGCCTGACCATTTCGGCGCCAATCTCGGAAATTTCGGCCGTCAGTCCAGGTCCAGCCAGCGTTATCGTCTTAGAACCCATTGCTTGCCCTTTGTTCTCATGTCTCTGAAATCCTGTGCCGAGAAGGCAACAATCCGGTAATCGAAACGTCATCATGATGGCATATCGGCCAGCACATCGGCGATGAGCAGCCCAGGGAAGCTCATCACCGATGCTAGATCAATGCGCCTTACTTAGCTCTCTTTGAGCCAATCTCCTCATCCCACCGACGGAACGCGACGACCATCTTCTCTGGGGGCAGCGGCAGCTCAATTGGATTCCCGCTGATCAGTTCCGCATATTCGGGCCGGCCGAACTCATTGATAACGTCCTGGCTTTCCTTGGGGGCCATGGTAAGCGGCACATTCTTCACGGCAGGTCCCGGATAAAGGTATCCTTCATCGTACGAAAACGCCTGTTGCTCAGGCTTGAGCAGAAACGCCATCAAGTCGACAAGAACAGCGAGCTTTTCATCCGCGACACCTTTGGGCACGACCATGAAGAATGCGTCGGATACCCAGTGAAAGCCTTTGAGAGTTCCGATTTTGGCGCTCTTCGGCACGATGCCGAGCGCTCGCGGATTGATGTCCCAGCCTGTGGTAGTGATGATGATATCGCGGGAGCCTTCCCCGAATTCTTTCATCGTGGCTGTGGTACCGGAGGGGTAGTAATCAATGTAGGCGTTTAGCTCACGCAGATACGCCCAGGTCTTCTCCCAGCCGTTGACTGGGTCCATGGCATCCTTGTCCCCAAGGATGTACGGCAACCCCATCATGAAGGTTCGGCCCGGCCCTGAGTTCGCAGGCCTAGCATACATGAAGCGACCCGGATTCGCCTTGGCCCAGGCGAGCAGCTCCTCAGCCGTCTTCGGCACATCCTTCACGCGTTCAGGAGCATATTCGAGAAGTGGCCCGGACGGATAGTAGTTGATTACCACACCATAGCCCCGGCCCTGAGCTCGGTGTAGGTTCAAGGCGGCGGGCTCATAGTTTTCCTCGAGATTGGGGAATTTATCGGCGTAGGTGGGGAGGAGCTTGAGCCAGAGTTCCTGCTCCAGCCCTGCGGCAAGACCGTCACTTCCCGTCAGAACCATATCGATATCGATACGGCCTGCATTCTGCTGCGCCTTCACCTTGGATGCCAGTTCGGGTGCGGGAGCCTTCACGTAAGTAATGCGAGATACGAGTTCCGGCTTGGCCTTGCGGTACTCCTCAAAGGCCTTCTGCATCAGTGCGAGTGCACCGCCCACATCGATCACGTTGAGCGCGACAGGCGTTTTCGGAAGAGCAAGGCTCTGAGCGCGAACGCCCGTGGAGGCTAGGGCCGCCAGGCTGGCGGCGCCCCCAAGGAGCATACGGCGATCGAGGTGCTTAGGCTGACGTTCCATTTGTTCTTCCCCTTCTGGTTTGTTACACGATACGTGTTCCTGCCGCTGACGTCCTTCGTCACCGCGCATCGCCCCGGCGGCTACTTTCGACGATGCACGATGTCCCCGTGTTCGACCCGCAAGACCTCCCAATCTGCAGACCAGCTGACATGACCAACTGCGGGGATAGGCAATCCGTGCGCCCTCAATGCCCGAGCCAGAAGCGACCGCGGATTGTCGCAAGCCATCTGGATCGCCTCTTCTGGACTTCCGAGCCCCCATCGCACGATGTTGCCGATCGCCTTGTCCAGGGTCAGCGAAGAACCCGCGAGATAGCGGCTGCCCGGCAGCCGAACGCTGCCGTCCGTGCCATGCTCGATCGCCATTCCGGCGAAGGAATAGCGCCCAGGGCGAGCGGCTGCGGCAGAAACAGCATCTGTCACCAAAATCGAGCGCTCAATCCCTTTCGCACGAAGCATCGCCTTCAGCGCCGGTCGCGGAAGATGAATGCCGTCTGCGATGAAGCTCGCATGCAGGCGCTCCTCGGCAAGTTGGGCAAAGATCGTGTTGTCGAGTTTCGGCAGCGTCTGCGGAACACCATTGCCGAGATGCGTGGACATCTCTGCGCCCGCCTCTACGGCCCTTGAAACCATATTTGTATCAGCGGAAGAGTGACCGACGGCGACGATCTTTCCGGCGCTGCTCAGCGTTTGGATGACTGCTTCGCTGCCTGGCATCTCGGGCGCGAGCGTCACGAGCAGGATCGGCCGCGACAGGTCTGCTTCAAGTCTGAAGACAAGATCGGCATCGGGCTCCGTCATCACCTGCGGCGGATGACACCCGGCATAACCATCCGCTGGGTTCAGGAAGGGGCCTTCGAGATGGTATCCCGGCACCATGATCGGGCCGAGCCGGCTCCCGGCCACCGCGCGGTCGAGCGCGGCAAGGCGTCGGGCCAGATCCTCTGCAGATGCCGTGATGATCGTCGGCAGGCAGGTTGTCACACCCGTGCCGAGCATCGCTGCGAGAGCAACCTCCAGCGCATCCGCGTCCAGATCCGCCGCATTGAAATCGATCCCGGCGAAACCATTCACCTGAAGGTCGAGAAGGCCCATGCTCTGCATCAAGAACTCCGCTCCTGCAATTGATCATAGGCAGCATGCACCGCCTATGATCTTATGGAAAAAGCCGTTACTGCTTCATCTTCGCGCTGCCGATCTCGCGGTCCCATTTGTCGAACATTGCCACCAGAGGCTTAGCGTCGAGCGGCGGCTCGATCGGGTTGTCGGCGATTAGGCGCTCGTACTCCGGCCGGCCGAACCTCTTGATGGTGTCCTGGCTTTCCTGGGGCGCCATATTGAGCGTCACGCCGTGAATGGCGGGCCCCGGATACATGTAGCCGTGATCGTACATGTACGCCTGCTGCTCGGGCTTGAGGAGGTATGCAATCATCTGGAGAAGGACATCGACCTTCTCCTGCGGAACGCCTTTCGGGATTGCCATGTAATTGGCATCACCCACCCAGTGGAAACCCTTGAGGCTCGCGACCTTGAACTCCTCCGGCACGATGCCGAGGTATCGCGGGTTGATATCCCATCCGGTCGTGGTCGCGATGATGTCGCGTGTTCCCTCGCCGAGTTCCTTCATCGTTGCCGTTGTGCCGCCCGGATAGTACTCGATGCAGCTGTCGAGTTCCTTAAGGTAGGCCCATGTCCTCTCCCAGCCGTTGATGGGGTCCATCGGGTCCTTGTCGCCCAGGAGGTAGGGCAACCCCATCACGAAGGTGCGACCCGGTCCAGAATTTGATGGGCGCGCGTACATGAACTTTCCGGGGTTTGCCTTGCACCAGGCAAGCAGCCCTTCCGCCGTATCGGGAACGTCCTTGACGCGGTCCGGCGCATATTCAAGCAACGGTCCAGATGGATACCAGTCAATGACGAAGGCTTGCCCCCGGCCCATCTTCTGCATTGCATAGGCACCGGGAAGATAAAGCTTCTCCAAGTCCGGAAAGCGATCCTGATATTTCGGCAGGATCTCGAGCCAAATGCCCTGCTCCATGCCGGCGGCCAGGGCATCATTTCCAGTCAGGACAAAGTCGATGTCAACGCGCCCCGCATCCTGCTGCGCTTTCAACTTCGCAGCGAGCTCGGGTGCTGTTGCCTTCGTGAAAACGAAACGCGAGACCAGTTCCGGATGATCCTTCCTGAATTTCTCGATTGCTGGCTGACTGATCTGAAGATCGCCAGCAACGTCGATGATGCTGATCGTGAGAGGAGCTTTCGGCTTGGCCGATGGAGTTTGGGCAAAACTGCCCGTGGCCAGAACGACTCCAGCCACTAGGAGCGCGGCTGCACTCAGAGTATTTCTCAATCTTGCACTCATCGGACCTTGTTCCTTCCCTGGTTTATCTTCGGATCCGTCCCGATCCACCTCAGCCAGCACCCTCATCCGCTCCACGAAGAGAATTCGGTGAGAGCTTGCTGGCAGATGCAGGATCGAGGAACACGTGGCAGGCGGGATGCCTTTGAAGAATGGAAGCGGGGCAATCCGGGGAGACAGGTCCCTCCAGAGCCTTTTGAACAGCGTCGGCCTTACGTGCATCCGGCACGGACAGAACGATGAGGCGGCTTGCCATGATCTGGTGAACACTCATTGAAATAGCAGTCCGAGGAACATCTTCGAAGGCAGGGAACCAGCCTTCCCCGAATTGCTGCTGTCGGCAGATGTCATCGAGCTCGACAACGATGTATGGATCATCCGTATTGAAGTCGGCCGGCGGATCGTTGAAAGCGAGGTGTCCATTCTCTCCGATGCCGGCGAAGGTCACATCGATCGGGTTAGCCCTTACTAGATCCCCGATCCGTGAGATCTCAGCGTTGAGATCGGGCGCATCCCCTTCGATAAAATGAAAAGCGCCCAGGATTGGGAGCTTTGACGTGAATCGTTCACGCAGATAGCGGCGGAAGCTGGCCGGATGGCTGTCCGGCATGCCGATATATTCATCGAGATGAAATCCCGTCACCTTCGACCAATCGATGCCCGGCTGCCGTACGAGGGATTCAAGCATTTCAAATTGGCTTGCCCCGGTTGCGACAATGATGTGAGCTCGGCCCTTTGCGGCGATTGCGTCGCGGATCGCCTGAGCGCCCATCGTAGCGGCGGCTTCTCCAAGGACTGGCTTTGTTGGATGAAGGTGAAGTTTCATTGTGTCTCTGTCCGTTCCGGTCTTTGTTGTGATATTTCGACCTTTGGTTTGGATCGTGGCGCGGCAAATGCTGTGCGAGGCCGCTTTGCAGGTTTGCCTGTCGTTGCGCGAATGATAAGTTCCGTCGGGATGATCATGCGCTGGTCCTGGACTTGGCCCTTGCTCAGAACCTCCGTCAGCAGTTTCACGGCCTGCGCGCCCGCATCGTCGCTGTGCGCAGCGACCGTTGTCAGAGGCGGATAGGTCGTGGCGGCCAGCACGTCATCGAAGCCGACGATGCTTATGTCCTGGGGAATGTGCCAACCGAGATCGGCGAGGCCCGCCATGATGCCCTGAGCCACGAGATCGTCGAATGCGACTGCCGCCGTGATTGGCAGCTTCGCAAGTTCACCAGCGGCTCTTCGGCCAGCCTCATGGTTCGGGTGATAAGCTGGAACAGCAGTTAGATGGATAGCAAACTTTTCAGCAGCCCTGATGGCGGCTTGCTCGCGCTGCTGATTGGCCCATGAAGCGGGCGGACCACTCACATACGCGATGCGGCGGTGGTTCAGGCTCGCAAGATGCTCGATCGCAGCCGTGATCCCAGCACTGACATCCATCAGAACCCGCGGCAATCCTTCAATATCCCGATTGATCAAAACCAAAGGACGGCGCGCCGCGTGAGCCCGCACCCTCTTCTCGTCAAGACGGGGGGAGGCCAAAATGAACCCTTCGACTTGCGTCGCCATTTTTGTGAGAAGCATATCCTCACGCTCCGGCTGCTCATCAGAGTCGCCAAGAAAAACCGCATAGCCCGCTTGATCGGCATGAGCTTGCGCCGCGCGAATGAGTGGTGGGAAGAATGGGTTTGCAATATCCGGAACGACCAGAGCGATATTACCTGCGCGTCCGGTGCTTAAGGCTCGCGCCACTTGGTTCGGGACATAGCCGAGCTTCTCGGCCACCTCGTGGACACGTTTTATTGTTTCGGGCTTCAACAGGTCAGGTCGGCTGAAAGTGCGAGAAACGGTGGCCCGCGACACGCCCGCAGCTTTCGCCACTTGGCTGATCGTAGGCAATCCGGTTGGGAAACCTCTCACAATCGCTAGTCCTCGGCTAAGCCATCATGTAACCGGTTGCACAGCCATTTTGTCAAGTGCGCTTCTGGCCTACAATACTGGGGGCTGACCTCCGACAGCGTCCCCAAAAATACTTAGCACGGTGAGCGTTCAGCTGTGACGCACGCGTTTCCGGGCCGACCTTTACGTTGCGCTCTAGAGCATCGCACGGCTAGACGGACGCATATCCGGCAGCCTTGAGGAAGCTCCAGCACTCCTGTGGCTCGAAGAGCTTGCAGATGTCACCGAGGGCGCGCCAGAGCGCGCCGAAGGTTTGAGCTTCGGCTTTGCGCAGGTGTGCCTTGATCTTGGCGAAGGCCTGTTCAATCGGCTTCAGGTCTGGACTGAACGGTGGCAGAAACAGGAACCAGGCCCCTCTCTGCTTCAGACACTGGGCGGCCTTCTCGCTCTTGTGGACCGCCAGATTGTCGAGGATCACTACGTCACCTTTTCCAGGCTCGGCGCGAGTTGTGTCTGGATGTAAACCTCGAGTGACAGCCAGGTGATCGGGCCAGCAATCACCCATGGCGCGCTCAGCTCGCTGCACCGTAACCCTGCGATGAACGTGTGCGTCTCCCAGTGCCCAAAGGGCGCTCTCCTACGCAGGCGCTGCCCCCGGCGCGAGCGCCCGCGCAGGCGCGTCATCATGGTGTTGACGTAGGTCTCATAGAGAAAGATCAAGCGGTGTGGCTGCTCACGCATGCGCCGCTGACGCTGTGCCAGCCAGACCTGGCGCTCGTCCCGCACGTCGCGCGGGCGCACTCCCTCGCCATCAGGACTTTTTTATACGTGAAGCCGCGCCGGCGCAGGAAGCGTGCGAGCATCGCGGGAGCCACGCCGATCCCGTGCTGGATCAGCAAACTCACATAAATTTGGACCTGATCCGCGAAGTCCCATCCGGGCCCGTAGCATGTGAAGAGCCGCAGTTGAGGCCACACACATGTCCGCCCTGATCACGGGCTGCACTAACCCGAAGATTCTCCTTGCGTCACAGGACATCCACATATGCTCCTGATTATACGCTTAGATAGAATAGATATTGCCCTGGCACGCTGCACCTGATCCCTATCTCATCAAAAAGAGAATGGCCCGGGTTTCCCGGGCCTTTCCAACCGTCACTGCGACACAGATCCTAGTAGGTGCCGAACTTGTAGTTCAGACCAGCGCGCAGAACGTGGAACGCAGTCTCGTCCTTGACGCGGTAGGTCACGCCCGGGACATCCGGGGTAGCGGCCGCATAGTGCTTCGAGTCCAGGTTCACGTAGAGGTATTCACCCTTCAGCGACAGGTTGTTGGTGAAAGCGTACTCGGCGCCACCGCCAATCGTCCAACCCCAGCGGGTATCCGAGTTGGAGCCATTGAAGCTCATAAGCGGATCGCCGTTGAGATCAGTCACATACGAGGAGTGGCTCTTCACCGAACCGTAGGCAACACCGCCGGTGGCGTACACCAGGAGGCGTTCAGCGGGGGTAAAGCCGAGGCGAGCGCGCAGTGTGCCGAACCACTGAACCTTGTGACCAGCCCGCAGGGTTTCCGTTTCGACGAGGGCGCCGCCGAGGGCCGTCTCCGAGACAACCGCCTCGTAATGGTCGTTGAGGTTCAGATAGCTGATGTCGGTCTCAAGACCGATCACAGCAGCGCCAATCTGATGATTGTAACCGACTTGAGCACCGCCGGTGAAGCTGCCCTCGTTCGAGCTGCGACCGAAGCCAGCAACCTCAAGAGCACCAAAAAAGTCCGGATCGGCAGAGCTCAATGATACCTCGCTGTCGCCCCAGGCGTAGCCCGCGTTCGCACCAACATAGAAGCCCGTCCAGGTGAAGACCGGAACAGCGGCGACAGCCGGAGCCGGAGCATAGCGAGACGGAAGGTCAGCCGCCGAGGCGGCCGCAGTAAGAGCAACCAGGGCGGTTGCGGAGAGAAGCAAATTTTTCATTCCTAAGTACCCCCTAAATGAGCAGGCGTTTTGTAGCTCCTAGGCGCCAGGCTGTCTGTCGCTTTTCTGCCACACAAGGGTATTTTGTAGACGAAAATGCTAACAAAAACTGATTACAAGCATGAAAGGCTTGTTTTCCTCTTATGGCCATGACCAGATGCCGGCGCAGAGAGAAGAACCAACTTCATGGCCCAGTGCCGACCTAGCGCGTCGGCACTGGGTTCTTTTTTTGCTACTGTCGAGTGCAGTTTTCTTCCGGAACAATATCAATCCGGCGCAGAGGTTCTCACCGTGACGAGAACCCTCTCTTCACCCTTCCCCGCCATATGCAGGGCATGACCCACTCCTGCGGTGGCGCCATCTCCGAACTCACGGTTAATTCGCCGGTTTAGTACTGATCCGTCTCGCCAGTTGCCCACTACTTTGCAGCGTTATGATGCCCGGGATCCAGACTGTGGAGCGACATAGTAAGGCCAGCGGTTACTTGAGTTACGTTCGATACAATCAACCAACCGGTGCCCTCGTAGCCTACATTGAAGGCGGTTAGCAGCGTGAAGCGACTTTCCAGACCAGTGACCGCAACGGTACCGATAGCCGTAGGGTAACGGCCAATGAAAGCGTTCCCGCTTACGGTCAGGTCGCCTCCGACGACGGCCAGCTCACCGGTGTGCCATTCGCCAACGTTGGGCCGGCCATCAAGTGTCGTGGTATTCGTGACCACTTCCCGCCGATTGCCAATCGACCCGTCAACCGCGCGAGCGACACCGATTGCGAGGACCATCGCAACAACAGAAGTCGGAGCCAAAAGCGTTGCTGTTCGACCCTACCGACCGCTGCGATAGTCAACGTGAGAGTCCGGTGTGCGCCCGACCACCATTTTTTCATTCAGCGCAGTCTCATGGGATTTACCCGCCTTATATGAAGATGATGCCGTTTTTGATAACAAAAATATCGGATGGCATTGGTCCTAATAACCGCTAAGGAGCGGCCGGAGATGTCCATGACAAAGCTGTCCATATTGAAAAATGCGTCGCAACGCACCCTTCTTCATTCCAAGGGATCATCCCGTGATGTGGAGCGGGTGATGGAGTATGTCCGGGACGGTATCGCTCAAGGACACCTGGCGCCCGGACAGAAGCTGATCGAGGCCGACATCTGCACCGCCGTGGGCCTCAAGCGCGGCCCCGTGCGCGAAGGGCTGCGCATGCTCGCCGGACAGGGCGTGCTGGAGTTGATCCCCAATCGTGGCGCCTGGGTGCGTAAGCTCGACCGCAAGGATCTCGCCGACATGGTCCAAACCCTGGCCAGCCTCAACGCCGGCGCCCTCTTCCAAGCCCTGCGAAAGAACACCAAGACGCACCTGAAGGCGGTGCTTGATCCGATCATTGCTGAGATGCGGTTGGCACAGGCAGCACGCTCTTATCCAGCGCTTATGCGGGAGATCGCCCGCTACCACAGCGCTGTCATCGATCTTTCCGGTAACCGCTATATGACGTATCTACTAGAGGCACTGCACGTGTACCATTACCACCGCTCGATGGCCCTCGAACTGACGGTGGAGAACTGGACACTTTATGTCGGTGCCTATGAACAGGCCCACGCCGCAGTGATCCGCAAGGACTTTGCCGCAGCCGCAACCATCTTTGAGGAACATGCCCAGCGGCTGCAAAATGTGCTGGCTCAGGACGTCACACCCGCTGTCTTTCGCTGAGGCTGCAACGGTTTCCACCGGAGTGATGGCTTACTCAGCCGTGTCATCGGGACAGCCTAGTTTCGGGCTTTCCTTCGACGGCGAATGAAGGTCCACTCGTCGCGGCTTTGCAGAAACTCAACGTACTTCTGACTCGTGCAATTAACGGACGTTTCTGTTTCGCAAGATCAATCCAAGCCGGCTCGGGCAAGTCCTTCGATCAGGCGCGCCCGGTCCTCGGCACGGACGAAACAAGATGTTGCTCCGACCGCATTCCGTGAGATGTCAGGGACGAGCAACTTGAGCCGCCCGAGCAAGTCCGTGGCAGCTTCTTGGTCGCCCAGAAGTCCGGCACAGACCGTGCCGATGATAAGCGGATATGGGTGGCCGGATCGCAGGCGATGCGCCTCCCGCGCATAGCTCAATCCAAGCTCGTAGTTCGCGCCCTGGAAGTAAGCCATGGCGTAGTAGAACTGAAAGTCGCCGAGAAAAGCCTCGCGCGGGCTCAGTCTGAGAGCGTAGTCGATGCAAGGAATAGCGTCCGCCGCACGGCCTCCGTTTGCATGCGCAAGTCCCAACTGGCCGTGTGCAAACGCGGAGTTGGGGTTGATCGCGACTGCCTGGCTGACCGCTGCCATCGCCAGGGGATCGTCACGGGTCGCATAAGCCGTCATCGTCTGCGCAAGGTAAGCCCACGGCTCCTTGTCGTCCGCGGCAATAGCCTGTTGGACGACATCCCTGGCAAGTGTCATGGCGTATCCCATGTCCTCCCAGCCCTGGAACGCGCGCCACATCGTAATCCATCCTTTCATGGCGAGCGCCTGGGCATAGTCGGGGGCCAGCCCGATGGCCCGATCAAGCAGGGGGAGCATCTTTCGGCTGCTCTCCTCCGACAATTGGGAACAAAGGAATACCGCCCGCACGACACATTCCCAGGCATCGAGGCCATGATGTGGTTTGGGGCTTTCGCGGGCATGCTCTGCCGACAGGAGTTCCGGCCCGATGCGGGCGACTATGCTTGCGGTGATCTCGTCCTGAATGGCGAAAATGTCGCCGAGGTCGCCGTCGTACCGCTCGGCCCAGAGATGGGCTTCGGAGGCTGCATCGACTAGCTGCGCGGTCACCCTGACGCGGTTGCCGAACGTGCGGACGCTCCCCTCGAGAACATAGCGGATACCGAGCTCGCGCCCGACGGCGCGCACATCCACGGGCTTTCCCTTGTAGGTGAACATCGTGTTGCGGGCGATCACGAAGAAGCCCTTGAGCTTGGACAGTGCGGTGGTGATGTCCTCGGTGAGCCCATCGCTAAAGAGATCCTGCACGGGGTCGGCGCTCATGGTGTTGAACGGCAGCACGGCAATGGATGGTCGGTCCGGCAGTGCGAGCCTGGACCGTGCGGTTCGTACGGTCGTCCCGTCCAGAAGGGGGCGGTACAGTCGCACCGGACGCTCCATGTTCTTGAGCGCGCGCTCACCCAAATACTCGTAGTCGCAGTCGAGCTTGCCATGAAGGTGATCATACGCCGTGCCGGAAATGCAGATACCGCCAGGATCGGCCAAGGTCTGGAGGCGGGCCGCGATATTGACCCCATCGCCGTAGAGATCCCCATCAACCTCGTGGATCACATCACCTAGATTGACGCCGATCCGGAAGATGATGCGTCGCTCCGTTGGGATATCGGCTTGGTTTGCGGCAACGCCCTTCTGGATGGCGACCGCGCACGCGACGGCATCGACAATCGAGCCGAACTCCACGAGGGCACCGTCGCCCATCAGCTTGACGATACGGCCCTGATGCTCGGCCAGTAGTGGCTCGATGACCTCCCGGCGCACAATCTTCAGGGCCGACAACGTCTCAGCCTCGTCATGTTCGACGAGGCGGGAATAGCCAACGACATCGGCGGCCAAGATCGCGGCCAGCCGCCGCTCCGCTCTTGCAGGCGCCATGGCTGTCTCTCCCTCAGGAGATCCGCCGGATGAAACCCAGGCGATTGACGCGACACGCACCATCCGGCTGCCTGAAACCGCGACCGTGCTTGCTCATGATACCACCGAGCTGGCGGTGTGGCGACGCTTCACGAGAGATCGCCTTACCGGCAACTGGGTTAGCGCTGCGGTCACTACAAAGATCTGTTGTGGTCCAAGGTTAAGCCAGACAATCGCCTGCATGTTTGCCCATGCCAACAGCACCAGGAACTCGTGCCACTGACCCTCAGGCTTGGTCGAATCCTCACAGGGTTCTGAGGGTATTGAGATCATGGCAAGGTTGATGGCTTCCGGCATCAGTTTCGCAACACAGGCGTCTGGAAGCTGGGAGACACTCCGTCTCCCGCAATCCACCGAGCTCAAGCCCCGATTGGAGCCTCCTGCTGAACCGCGCGCTCGCGGCCAATGCGGACCCCGCGCTGGCGCATGTCCCGGAGTTGAACGTACATCATGGCGGTCATCAGGGCATCGTTGAAGGCATCGTGTTGTCCAAAATTGGGAATACCGAGATCTGCTAGGATCGACTGGAACCGAAGATCAAGCACCGTCCCTGGTGGGGCGCCGCCATACTTGAGGGCGTAGTAGATCTCCGAGACCTCAATGCGACGATTGGGGAGCTTCGCCTCGATATACCGGAGAACATATCTGTCGAGCATGCGGACGTCGAAATCCACGTAGTAGCCGACGATGGGGCGCCCCCCGATGAACCGGAGCAGCTCTGGCAGAACCTCGTGCATGGGTCGTCCCTCGGCCACGTCACGCGCGCGGAGCCGATGGACCTTGATGGAGGTAGGGGTCAGAACCCTGTCGGGCTTGATGATGGCCGTGTAGGCCTCGCTCGTCATGATGCGGCTGCTGCGGATCATGACGGCAGCGACCGCGATCACCTCGTCGATCCGCGGATTGAGCCCGGTTGTCTCACAGTCCAGGACCACTACCTCATCCATCGGTCCCGGCTCGAACAGAAACCTGTAAGCATGGTCTCCCAGAGTCGCGCGGTAGAAGAGGTTACGCAGTTGGCGTCTCACTCAGAATCCCCCGGGATTATAGCGGCTGCGAATGAGGTCACGGAACTGGCGCACCACCCGAAGGGCATCCCGCAGGATGTCCCTCTCGACCGTGCTGATCCCATCCAGGCGCAGCAGGGCCTCCGACTCAAGCTCCCCCTTGTGCAGCGCATAGAGCTGGGATCTCAGGCGAAACTCCATGAAGACATGCAACGCGCCTATCAATTCCCGACCGAACGATGGCTCCAGAGCGCCTGCCTTGACGAGCGCCTCGATGCGAGATGCCGTCGATGTCTCGAGGATGGCCTTGTCGATTGCAAGCGTGCGCACGCCATGCACGATCGGGAACGTTCCGGCTCTTTTCAAATCGATCTCGTCTGGGCCGGCGCCGACACTTGCCATGATGGTGCCGAGAACGCCCAGGTTGGGTGTCGCGAAGGTATCGATTAACGATGCGAACCGAGCCAGGAGAGCGGCCTCGCCCCACATGAGCTCGAACATCGCCCTCTTCGCTCGGATAAGGATGTCTATCGGGTTCGTCACCGCCACTGCATCGAGGAAGATGGCGATGTTCATCATGGCCTCAGCATCTCCGCGGAGAACCCATGACTTGAGCTGCCGGATGAAACTGTCGAGGGATTGGGACCAGACCGGATTGCGAACCATGATGTTTCCGGGACAGGGAGGGAATCCGAGCCCGGCCAGCGCTTCCGAAAACCCATCCCGAAACCGGATGAGATCCAACGCCGGAACATCCTTGTCCAGAAGAAGGGCATTGTCTTGGTCGGTTCGGACGGTTTGCTCGCCGCGCCCTTCCGATCCCATGAGCAGCAAGCAGCCGGCCTCCTGGATCGTCGGCGGCGCGGTCATCTCGAAAACGCGCGCCAATAGCCGCCGGTTCAGGTCTGACGTCATCTCGGCGATCACGTCAATCTTCACTCCCTGCCGGTGGAGGCGCTCGACCTGCGCCTCGATGTCCCTCGCGGCAGCAGCGAGATCATCAATGCTTCGAGCTCGGTCGATCCGCCCCGGGATCAGTTGCGAATTGCCCGCGAACAGGCCTAGAATGTCGATATCCTCTAGAAATCCCATATATTGGTCGTTCGATGTGATCGCGAGGCGCCGTTTGTTGTGCTTCGTCATTAGCAGCAGCCCCTCGAAAACGAAGTCTTCGACGTCCACCGAGATGACGTCGAAGTGGCAGACCTCTCGAACTGGGGTTTCGATCGGGAGCCGGCGCAAAACGACTGCTTTCGACAGGTTCATACCGGTTACGACGCCGACCCGTTGTCTGTCGCGCACGAAGAGAGCGTTGATGTCGTGGTCCCGCATGCAGTGGCCGGTCTGCTCGATGCTGATCCCGCCTTCGACGAATACGGCGGCACGATACCGGACATCGCCAACCCGCGCCCGCAGGACGCTGTCCATGCCTTCCGCCTTCCGTTGCTGAGCAAAGGCATCGAGCTTGCGGGATACGTCCGCATAGAAGAACGCAGCAAAGGCGGCGTTGCGGTGGATCAGGGCGAGAACGTTGCGGCGTGGGACGAGATAGCAGAGCGTCTCCTCGGCCGCCACGAAGTCTTCGCCCGCGGCACCATGGACGAGAGCGCGGGAGTCGAAGCTGTCCTTCGGGCCAAGCACAGTTGTGACCGTGCTGCGGTCCCGGACCTCAACCGATCCTTTGATCACCACGTGCAGCCAGTCCGAGGGACTCCCTTGTGGGATGATCACCTCCTCGGGCGCGTAGTACCCGATATCGAGTCCGGCTCGCAGTTCCGCGCTCTCCTGATAGGACAGCCGGTCGAACGGCGGATTGGTAATATCGAAGCCCTGCATGAACCCCTTCCGTCAGGGTGCCGAGCTGCCGCTCCGGTGCACCGGAGCGGCAGCTGATTGTCTTGCGGATCAATGGACGTGGGCGGCTGCGGCCCCAATACCGGTTTCCGACCGGATGTATTGGGCATCAAACGCGGCGACCTCGTCCTTGGCGCGATTGCTGGCATCGAGCTTGGAGAAGGTCCAGATGCCGAGGAAGGCGATCGGCATGGAGAAGATCGCCGGATTGTCGTAGGGGAAGAGCTCCCGCGCGAAGCCGAAGGTCTGCACCCAGACGGCCTTGCTCAGGACCACCATGGTGACTGCGCTGATCAGGCCCAGCAGACCACCGACCAAGGCTCCTCGGGTCGTGGTCCCCTTCCACAAGACCGACATCAGGAGAACCGGAAAGTTGCAGCTTGCCGCAACCGCGAAAGCCAAGCCGACCATGAAGGCCACGTTCTGGTTCTCGAAGATGTACCCTAGGACGATCGCTACGATTCCGATGACGATTGCCGAGATCTTCGAGATCCGGACCTCCTTCTGCTCCGATACCCGGCCGCGGGCGATGACTTCCGCGTAGAGGTCGTGACTGACGGCGGACGCGCCTGACAGGGTGAGGCCAGCGACCACGGCAAGGATTGTCGCGAACGCCACAGCCGAGATGAAGCCGAGAAACAGCGACCCGCCCGTTGCATTGGCTAGATGGATGGCCGCCATGTTCGTGCCGCCGAGGATGTCCTTGACCTTATCATAGGCGCCACCAGCGCCGAGCTTGAAGAAGCCCGGGTCGTTCATCAGGAACGTGATCGCGCCGAACCCGATGATGAACGTCAGGATGTAGAAGTAGGCGATGAAGCCGGTGGCGTAGAACACCGACTTTCGCGCGGCCTGGGCATCCGACACCGTGAAGAACCGCATCAGGATGTGGGGTAGTCCGGCGGTCCCGAACATCAGTGCCAAGCCGAGCGAGATGGCAGAGACCGGGTCCGCTACGAGGGCGCCCGGCGCCATTATGGCGTCACCCTTCGGATGGGTTCTCACGGCCTCGGCGAACATGGCTTCGGGGCTGAAGCCGAACCGCCACAGGACGATCAGGGACATCAGAGTGGCCCCGGCCAGGAGAAGGCACGCCTTGATGATCTGCACCCAGGTCGTGGCCTTCATACCGCCGAACGCCACATAGACGATCATCAGCACGCCGACGATCACGACTGCGTAGAGGTAATCCAGGCCGAAGAGCAGCTCGATGAGCTTGCCGGCACCGACCATCTGCGCGATGAGATAGAAAGCGACCACGACAAGCGTCCCGACAGCCGACAGGATGCGGATCTGGGTCTGGTCCAGGCGGAAGGACGCCACGTCCGAGAACGTGAACTTTCCGAGGTTTCTCAGCCGCTCCGCGATCAGGAACAGTACGATCGGCCATCCGACTAGGAAACCAATAGAGTAGATCAGGCCATCGAAACCGCTGGCGAAGACAAGGCCGGAGATGCCCAGGAAGGATGCCGCCGACATGTAATCACCGGCAATGGCCAAGCCGTTCTGGAATCCTGTGATACCACCGCCCGCCGCATAGAAGTCAGCAGCCGACTTGGTCTGGGCCGCGGCCCGGTAAGTGATGCCGAGCGTACCGAGCACGAACAGCAGGAACATGATGATTGCCGTCCAGTTCAACGGTTGCCTCTGGACGGCGCCGAGATCCGGTCCGGCTGCAAGAACCTCGGAGGAGCCTGCACCCAGCGCGACCAGCGTCGCGACTGTAAGAATGATGAGCCGCGACATTACATGATCTCCCTCGTGAGGTGACGGGTCAGTTCGTCGAAGCGGCTGTTCGCACGTTGAACGTAGATGCCGGTCAGGACGAATGCGGAGAGGATGACGCTCAGTCCCAGGATGATCCCCAACGAGGTCACACCGTCACCGACCTTGGTCGCAAGGAGAGGCTTGGCGAAGGCTACGAGGAGGATGAACCCGAAATATATGACGAGCATCGCAATCGAGAGGGTCCAGGCGAACTTCGATCTTTGGCGGACGAGTTCCTGGAACTGCGGACTGCGAAGAAGTTGGTTGTAATCTTGCGCGGCCATGGATCAGGCCTCCCATTGAAAGCTCAGCGAGCTCGGTTCTGCCTGTTGGTGATGAGGTCGTCGACGACGGCGGGGTCGGCGAGGGTCGAGGTGTCGCCCAGCGAGCCGAACTCGTCCTCGGCGATCTTGCGCAGGATGCGGCGCATGATCTTGCCGGAGCGGGTCTTCGGCAGGCCGGGGGCGAACTGGATCAGGTCCGGCGAGGCGATCGGGCCGATTTCCTTGCGCACCCAGGCCACCAGCTCCTTGCGCAGCTCCTCCGTGGGCTGCTCGCCCGCCATCAGCGTCACGTAGGCGTAGATGCCCTGGCCCTTGATGTCGTGCGGATAGCCGACCACGGCGGCTTCCGACACCTTCGGATGAGCCACGAGCGCGGATTCCACTTCCGCCGTGCCCATGCGGTGGCCGGACACGTTGATCACGTCGTCCACGCGGCCGGTGATCCAGTAATAGCCGTCCGCATCGCGGCGGCAGCCGTCGCCGGTGAAGTACTTGCCGGGATAGGTGGAGAAGTATGTCTGCACGAAGCGCTCGTGGTCGCCGTAGACCGTGCGCATCTGGCCCGGCCAGGAATCGGCGATCACGAGATTGCCTTCGGTTGCTCCCTCCTGCACGTTGCCTTCCGCATCCACGATCTGCGGCTTTACGCCGAAGAAGGGCCGTGTGGCCGATCCTGGCTTCAGCTTCGTCGCGCCGGGAAGCGGCGTGATGAGGATGCCGCCGGTTTCCGTTTGCCACCAGGTATCCACGATGGGGCAGCGGCTGTCGCCGACCACGCGGTGGTACCATTCCCAGGCTTCCGGGTTGATCGGCTCGCCCACGGAGCCTAGCAGGCGCAGGGTCTTGCGCGAGGTCTTCTTCACCGGCTCCTCGCCCGCCTGCATGAGCGAGCGGATCGCGGTCGGCGCGGTGTAGAAGATGTTCACGTTGTGCTTGTCGATCACCTCCCAGAAGCGGGAGATCGACGGATAGGTGGGCACGCCCTCGAACATCAGCGTGGTCGCGCCATTGGCGAGCGGTCCGTAGAGAATGTAGGAATGGCCCGTCACCCAACCCACGTCGGCGGTGCACCAGTAGATGTCGCCGTCGTGATAGTCGAAGACGTATTGATGCGTCATCGCCGCATAGACGAGGTAGCCGCCGGTGGTGTGCAGCACGCCCTTCGGGGTGCCCGTCGAGCCGGAGGTGTAGAGGATGAAGAGCGGATCCTCCGCGTTCATCTCCTCATAGGGGCATTCGTCGGAGACGAGCTCGGCCGCCTCGTCGTAATAGACGTCGCGGCCCGGCACCATGTTCACCGCGCCGCCCGTGCGGCGCACGACGAGCACATGGTCGACCACGCCCGCGCCGACGCGCTCGATGGCGGCATCGACATTGACCTTGAGCGGCACCTTGCGGCCGCCGCGCAGGCCCTCGTCGGCCGTGATGACGAAGGCGGATTTGGCGTCCTGGATGCGGCTGGCAAGCGAGTCCGGCGAGAAGCCGCCGAAGACCACGGAATGGATCGCACCGAGGCGTGCGCAGGCCAGCATCGCATAGGCCGCTTCCGGGATCATCGGCATGTAGATCGTGACGCGGTCGCCCTTCTCGACGCCGCGGTTGCGCATGATGTTGGCCATGCGGTTCACCTGCGCGTAGAGCTCGCGGTAGGTGATCTTCTTGGACTCGGACGGATCGTCGCCTTCCCAGATGATGGCGACCTGATCGCCGCGGGTGTGCAGATGCCGGTCGACGCAGTTATAGGCGACGTTGGTGACGCCGTCCTCGAACCAGCGGATCGAGACGTCGCCGGGCCCGAAATTGGTGTTCTTGATCCGGGTCGGCTCCTTGAACCAGTGAATGCGCTTGGCCTCCTCGGCCCAGAACGCCTCCGGGTTGTGCACGGACGCGTCGTACTTCGCGCGGTAGCCGGCGTCGTCCAGATAGGAACGGTGGGTCCATTCGGACGGCACGTCGTAGATAGGCAATGTAGCAACAGGTGCTGCAAAATCCATGATTTTGACTTTCCCAGTCGCCCCTTTTCTTTGTCCCTTTTGTTCGTGGCTTTGGAACTTGAGTGCCATCATACTGGGCTGAAATTCTGTCGAATTGAGGCAGATCAAGCAGAACGCCTTGGGAGCCTTGTAAGAAAGTATGATGACCGCAACATCGTGCTGGGCCTCATCTGAGGATCAGCAGAGCGTGATTGCGTACCGATTAACTAGGCAGCGAAGCGGCGTGGCCGTCCATTAGATCGGCCTTACCCGCAGGATCGTCTCCGCCGAGCAAAAGAGGGCTATCGACAGCAAACTCGACATGCTTGAGTTTCGGCGTGTCGGGTACGTGGGGTGCGCCCCACGAGATGGACAGGTCGGCACTGAGGAATTGACCGGGGCTGCCGGGCTTTAGGAGACTGAAGCCCATGGCAAAGCACCGCACCCACAGCATCGACTTCAAGCGGCAGGTTGCGCAGGACTACCTTGCCGGCGAGACCCTGCACGGCTTGGCCAAGCGCCACGACCTGTCGCGCAACCTGATCCGGATCTGGATCCGGAAATACGAGGCTGGCGCCCTCGATGAGGATACGGCTGCGGCTGAACTGCTCCAGGAGTACGAGGCGCGGATTGCTGCCCTCGAGCGGCTGGTCGGCA
>NZ_FMVJ01000025.1 GCF_900102135.1 Microvirga guangxiensis | reverse complement strand
CGCGTTGGGTGCCGAAAAGCAAGATTCTTTGCCCTTAAAGACGAGATGCCGATCAGGTTTGTTCGGTGCTCTTTGATCCTGCGTGTGAAAGCGGTGCTGTATCTGGCGCGATACGATCGACGGTGGCGAGCCAACGGGCTTCCTTGTGATAGGTCCGGAGCAAGGCGATCTTGGCGAACTCTGTCAGGTCCCGTTTCATCTCCATCGCAGCCAGCCGCACACCCCTGTAAACGCTGTCTCACTTTTAGGGGGAAAAATCTCGATTTTATCGGCAAAATCTCACATTTACCGGCAAAGGCTTGCCCTTGATTTTGTTGAGTTCCTTATCTCGCCTTTAGGGGCAAAGCGACACCCTCCGCGTGATGAACTCGAGCGGGCAAGCTCCAGCACCAGCATCTTGTTGAGACTTGGAATCGCGGTAAACTCGAACGTGTCGAGGCTCTTCACCGCCGGGAACCGGGCTTCACGGATCCGCCGCTCGGTCACCCGACGTTCACGCTCGATGAGCTCCAGCTCAACGAGCCGGAGGAGGTATCCGGGATGGTCAATACCCTCCCGGGCGCACTAGCGTGCCACCTTGTCGTATTCGCGCAGAACCGTGGGCAGCTTGAACTGCTTGAGGTGATAGCCGAGGAGCACGCTCGGAACCGCCGCGGTGGTTCCCCCAGGTCCGCCAGTAGGCGCTCTCCGATCGGCGCCCTCACCCGGCCCGCCCGCTCACTCAGCCGCTTGATACAAGCTGCCTCCAGATCGGCGTTCAGATCATCGATCGAAGCCACGCGCGCGGCACCGGCGCCAGATGCGCGCGCCGGGCGAACTTCACGAGTGCCTCGACCTTGCCGTTGTCATTGCCCTTGCTAGGCCGCCCAAAGCGCTCCTGGGAGGCGTAATGGCTCATCAATCGAGTGAACGCCGTCGTCGGCTCACGCCGCATCAGCAAGGAACTTCGCAACCGCCAACTTCGTGTTGTCCATCAGCACCCACTGCGGCACCCCGCCGAAGAAGGCAAAGGCCGACACGAACCCATCCAGCAGGGCCACGATCGTCTCCGTCTGATAAACCTTCAGGAACATCGCGTCGGAATGCGGAAGATCCATGCTGAACAGATGCACCTTCGTCGCCACCCCATCGACGAACGCCACCGCCTCGCCGAAGTCCACTTGCGCATGTCCCGGAGGATGGGCCAGCGGAACGAACACATCGCGCTGTCGCAGCCGCGCCTGGCGCACATAGTCCTTCACCGTCGTATAGCCGCCGGCAAACCCATGCTCGTCGCGAAGCCGCTCGAAGATCCGCTTCGCCGTGTGCCGCTGCTTCTTCGGCGCCCTCCCGTCCGCCTCCAGAATCGCATCGATCACACCAATCAGCGGATCAAGCTTTGGCCGAGACACCGGCTTCTTGCGAACATAGCCCGGCGGGATGCTGAACCGGCACATCTTGTTGACAGTGTCCCGACTCAAACCAAGCCGGCCCGCCACTTCCCGGCGGCTCCGTCCTTCATTGAACACCAGCTGCCGAACCCGCGCATAGACCCTCCACTGCGTACATCCCCCGGCCTCGCTCCTCATTCAAATGAGCAAAGACCTATCCAGTGGCCGAATTTTACACCGCCCTACGGCGCAATCGAGGCTGCGCCGCGAGCTACGTCTTGGGCCGCTGAAAAGCCTCGGAGACTGGAAATGCAACAAGTGAACCCTTGTGGAGACGTATCATGAAAGGCGTGAAACATGACCGAGCAACTAAATTACATGCATCGAATCTTCTTGCCGGCTTCCAGTATTTCGGAAGGAATGCGGAAGAACGTATGCTGCTTCTGGGAGAATCAAGACAAAGTGCTCGATGCGATGCAAGCTTTCGCGAATGGCTGGTTTGAGCGGCGACACACCGGAACCCGCGCCGCGTTGGGAACTGCGCTGCGCAGTGCATGTGCACGGCGGAATCGCCTGTCGATCTGCTGCGCGAGTATGGCCGACGGGCTCGCCTGCCAACGGCGATTCATGACCGTCGCAAGAGTTCTCGGGCAACCGGCGGCAGCCTCTGTCGAACAAGAGACGGAGCTTCCCCAAGCAGAAACCGGGCGCGTCCATTCCAAGGCAGCGTAACAACGCGTTCGGCCTGCGCCGAGCAGACGAACCGCTCCTCGTCCGTCTCGGCCCGTTTCTATGGGCGCGGACCTTCGCCGCTGGGTAGTGCTCCCATTGCCCGTGAGCTGACGTGGCATTCAAGTCAGTCCACACGGCCACGAAAATTCCGTCAGCAACCCCGGCGACCAGAGGAATCAACGCCGACCACTCGATGGGAGTCGGTCAAGCCATGCTGGATGGACTTGTTAGAACGACCCGACCGACGATCCGAGCGCGACCACCACAATGAGTGCGAGTAGCGCGCCGACAATCCCTACCATGACGATGTCGAAGTAGCTCTCGCGATGTGTCGTTCCGCAAAGCGCTAAGAGGGTGACCACGGCGCCGTTGTGCGGCAGACCGTCGAGGGTGCCCGCCCCAATAACTGCAACACGATGCATAAGTGAGGGATCGACACCCTGCTCGCGCGCAATGCTCATGTAAGGCTCACCCAATGCTTCGAGCGCGATGGTCAGGCCGCCCGAAGCCGAGCCAGTGAGCGCGGCCAGCAAGTTGGTGGCGACCGACAGGGAAACGAGTGGTCCTCCACCTATTGAGAGCACCCAGTCGCGGACCACGTCAAAGCTAGGAAGTGACGCTACCACGGCGCCAAAGCCGACGAGACTGGCGATTGTGAGCGCCGGCAGCACGGAGGCGTTCGCCCCCGCGTCCATACTTTCGCGTAGCGAACGAAGACGGTGCCAATTCAGGATAACCAGGGCGATAATAGCCACGATAAGCGCCACCGCGACCGACCACACCCCGCCGACGGCGCCGAGCGACGTGCGGCCCCACCGCTCGTCGGCGAGAAACGCTGCATCGAGCCGCGGCAGCACGGCGAAGGTCATGACGAGATTGACGGCCACGACGACGACAATGGGGGAGGCTGCGATCCAAAACGGCGGGCAGGTGTCGCTATGCCGGCCCTGGAGCGCCTCTGCCGGATCGAACTCACGGGCCGTGGTAACGAGTTCGCGAATGCGGAGATCTTCGGCGGTGGCGACAATTGTCGGCGCATCAGGGCTGGAGCTATAGCCTTCGCCGACGGATCGCGCTGCTGCCTCTCGCCGCCTGAGCCACCATAAGCCAAACGCCAGCATGATCGCCGCCGCCAGCAGCCCAAGCCCCGGCGCTGCGAAGGGAGTCGTACCGAAGAAGGGCATTGGGATCGCGTTTTGAAGCGCCGGAGTGCCGGGTAGTGCCGATAGAGTGAACGTAGAGGCACCCAGCGCAATCGTAGCCGGCATGAGCCGGCGCGGAATATCTGCTCGCCGGAAGAGTTCGTGTGCCATCGGCGCAAGTACGAAGAACGCGACAAATAGGCTAACGCCCCCATAGGTAATGACCGCGCCCGAGAGGACCACCGCCAGCACGGCGCGATGCTGGCCGAGGCGCGCGGTGATGGTCTCGGAAATCGCCAGCACCGACCCCGAATCGTCCATCAGCTTGCCAAAGAGCGCACCGAGCAGGAACAACGGAAAGAACTGGGCAATGAATTGCGCCCCAGCGCCCATAAAGGTTTGCGTCCAATGCGCGAGCAGCGGCTCCCATGAGAAAAAAGCTGCAACGAGCGCACTGGTAGGTGCAAGCAGCAGCACGCTCCAGCCCCGATAAGCGAGCCAAACGAGCAGCCCAAGACCAATGAGAATACCTAGAAGGCTTAGGCTGGTGCCGGGCAAAGAAGCGGTCATTCTTTTCAAACCTTCAGGAGCGCATCGATGTCGAGCGTCGACCGCTGCCCCAGATCGCCTCCGTGCGCTTCGAGGAAACTCGCTGCGGTGCGGCGGCCTTCATCGCGCAGGAGGCAAAGAAAATCCCATTCCGCATTGAGCTTCGAGGAGTAGCCAAGATCGGTCATGGCTTGGCTTGCTATGCGATGGACTCGCATCGCTGCCCAGCGCGCACCCTCGCAATCGCCGGGGTTAGCGACCTCCCGCAGTACGGCGATCATACGGAGCTCCTTGAGTAGCGTTGCGTTGAAGGTGACCTCATTCACGCGGTTGATTATCTCTCGCGCACTGCGTGGGGTGCCGGGGCGCTCAACCGGATTGATTTGCACGATGATTGTGTCGTTCGAGGCGCACTCGCGCACGAGGGGCGTGATAGTCGGATTACCGGCGTAGCCGCCGTCCCAATAAGCCTCGCCGTTGATCTCGATGGCTTTGAAGACCGTCGGAAGGCAGGCAGAGGCGAGAAGCGCCTCCGGCGTCACGTCCACGTTGCGGAAGATGCGGCCCTGGCCGGTGCGCACGTTTGTAGCAGTGACGAAAAGTCTGATGGGCGCTTTCGCGAGGCGTCCGAAGTCGATACTCTCGGTGAGGATGCTCCTTAGGGGATTGGAGCCGATTGGATTGAGATCATACGGAGAGAACAGCCGCGCCGTGAAATCCATTACAAGGAATGCTGGTGAGGAGTCCAGAGTCCAGCGACCGAGGAGAATGTCCAGCGGTCCACGTCGGAATGGGCTGAGACGCGCGGAATGCGAGACACGGCGCCAAAACCGCTCCAAGGAGGCACGCGCGCCCGAATGTCCGCCTTCAGAATAGCCGTCGATCAAGACGGCGGCATTCATAGCGCCGGCGGACGTTCCCGAAATGCCCTCGATGCGCAGCCATGACTCTTCCAGCAGCCGGTCAAGCACGCCCCAAGTAAAGGCCCCGTGTGCGCCTCCCCCCTGCAAGGCGAGGTCGACGGCCACTGGGTCGCGTGCCTTCACGCCACGGCGGGAAGCTTCAACTGACATCTGATCTCTTGTGGCATGTCGGAGGGTAATCAACGATCACTAGAACATTGCTCCTATTCCCGGCGTTCCGCCAACAGAAAGGATCATCCGAACGACACGCAACTTTTCGTTCGTTTCGCCTTTGTTCTTGTACTTTTAGGCAAGTACGGATGGTGCAGCAGAGTGCAACATTCGACGTTTTAGGCCTCCACGACGATGCCGACGGCTTAGCTCGCATCGACAGAGAGCTTTCGCAGCCGGCCATCAGCAACCCGAATCTCCTTGTGCCGAATTTGGGTTACGTTCGCTAGCGTGCGTTCGCCTGCGGGCTACCTTTTAGACTTCTAGTGACTCTGTCAACGGCGACGGCATTTCCGGCCAGTAGGGCGGTGCAATTTCCGGCCATGCGCGACGGGAGCGAAGCGGTGACTTGTCGATTACGGTGTCGTCGACAAGCTCCTTGGCGACCTCACCCGTTGCGGAATTGCCATCACACGCGACGAAGTACGCCGCAAGCTCTGCGAGTTCCAGGCGATCCTACAAACCCGCGAGACCGAGACTTGGAAAAGACGTTGGCGGAGGCGAGTCGATCGGCAGGAATTGCTGAGGCGCCAACACGTGCGAATGCACGTTCGCGGGGATGGATCGCCGATGCGATGCCGCTCATCACGCAAATGCATGACCGCAAGGACACGAGCCGACCGGTCCATCACAGGAGAACAGAATGATCGACGTGAACAAACTGCTGAACACCGTGCTGGCGGTGACCCGGCATCACGGCAAGGCAACGCGGAAGTCGGACTACCGGTCGACCGCGGTAGACGCGCGGGCCTCGGCGATTTCCTCTCCAGCAATGTGGGCGTACTCGGAAACGGGCGCGCTCGCGGGCGGTTTGGCGGGCACGCTCCTGACCTCAAAGCACGCGCGGAAGCTCGGCGGCAGCGCTTTGCAGATCGGGGCTGTCGCCCTGCTCGGAGCTCTCGCCTACAAGGCTACAGCAACTATCGCGACAGCAAGCCGCTCGTTCCGCAAAACATCCGCGACGCGCTTGGCGGCCTTTCGCCGCAGCAGGCCAGCGCGGCACAACCGGCCCCGGACATTTGCACTGTGGAAGGGAATTGTTGCGGCCGTCGCTCTCGATCGTGCCGTCCGCGAAGCCGTAGCGCGCTGTGGCGCGGCCTTCATCGAGACCCACCCGACCAGAATGCAGGCCATCAAGCGCGCCACTCGCGATCTCGTTCGCCGGTTTCGCAGCCGCTGCCCGGCTTGCGCCCTATCCCGGCTTCGACGTCACCGAGCGCGTGCCTGGGCTACCTTGCGAATGGTGCGGCGAGCCGACCCAGGTGATCAAGGCGGAGGTCTTGAGCTGTGCGGCGTGCGGCCATCGCGTCGAACGGTCGGTTGCAGAACGTCTCACAGCCGATCCTGGACTGTGCAACCAGTGCAATCCTTGATCTCGGCGCAGGATACCGTTCTGGCGACCGATCTTGCCGCGGAGCAACGTCAGTGGCTTCCATGAACGCCTCGTGCGAGTCCCTCAACAGGGCCACTATCGGCCGCGCAAGGTAAGTACTCTCGTTCCATGGACAGAAGTCCGTTGCCAAACGGCATGGCCGAGGTTCAAGATAGGCCTTATTGCTGTAGTAGCCTGACCCGCCTACCGAGGGGCCAGCTCGTTTTTGCGGGTGCGGTAACATAATGGTGGGATAACCTTGGAAACCTCTCAGGTTTTATTGCTGCTCGAGGCCCTCGGCATCGGCCTTCTGATCGGGATCGAGCGCGAGCGGAATGCAGGCGAGCCCGGAGGCCCCGCCCCAGCAGGCGTGCGCACCTTCGCGCTCGCCTCGCTGACCGGCGCGCTGAGTCAGATTGCCGGGGGCTGGCCGATGCTGGCCGTCGCCCTCGCCGTCATCGGCGGCCTGCGCATGGTGACGCATCTGTCACAGCTAGAACGGCAGGCGGGCCTGACCACCAGCCTTGCGCTGCTGATCGTGGTCGTGCTGGGTGCGCTGTCGGTCGAGCACACCTTCCTCGCGGCGGCCTCGGGCGTTCTGGTCGCGGCGCTCTTGGCCGCGCGCACTGTGCTGCGCGAGTTCAGCCGCTCGGTACTCAACGATTTCGAGATCCGCGACGGGCTGATCCTGGGCGTCTCAGCGCTCTTGATCCTGCCGATCCTGCCGGACGAAGGCTTCGGTCCAGGCGGGGCGATCAACCCAAGGAACCTGTTCGTCATCATCATCCTTGTGATGGCGATCGGCGCGGTCAGCCACATCTGCACACGGGTTTTCGGTGACCGGCTGGGCCTGCCATTGAGCGGCTTCCTGTCCGGCTTCGTTTCAAGCACCGCGACCGTCGTGGCCATGGCGAGGAAAGTGCAGCATCGACCGGTCGAAACCTACCCGGCCGCCGCCGGTGCCACATTCTCCTCGGTCTCCTCGCTCGTGCAGACAGGGATCGTGCTGCTGTTCCTGAGCCCCTCGATGTTTTCGCTTGCAGCCCCGGTCCTGCTCATCCCGATGGCGGTTGCGCTGCTCTTCGGGGTGACGCTTGCGCGTTTCGGATTGCGCGACGGGGGCAAGCGTGAGGGCCTCGAACTTCCCAGCCGTATCTTCAGCGTCCCGGAAGCCATCAACTTTGCCCTGATTGTGGCCACGGTGATCGTCGTCTCCGCCGTGCTGAACGACCGTTTCGGGAGCGAGGCCGTCCTCCTGTCGGCCGCGCTCGCGGGGCTGGTCAGCACCGGGTCCGCCGCGGTTGCGCTGGCCTCGCTGGTTGTGGCCGAGCAGTTGCCGGCGTCCGAGGCGGTTGTGCCACTGGCAGCAGCGATCAGCGTGAATGCGGGTGTGCGGATCGTCCTGGCCCTGCGTGGAGGGGCGACGCCGTTCGGCTGGACTGTCGCCGGCGGCCTGCTGCTGACCGCCGCCGCTGTCTGGGCGGGGTGGTGGTTTGCAGCTGCCATCAGTAGCATGATCACGGCCTGAGCGTCGTGCCGCGTCGCGAACGTCAGAGGCTTCGATGAACGCCTCGTGCGTGTCCTTCACCCCCGCCTCTATCGCCCGAGAAGAAATAGGTGTCTGCATCGACGACAATTCCCGCGTCGCCTTCTCGCAGATCCTGCCCGACTGCTACCGCTGCGAGCCCTTTGGGCAACAGGTGCGGTCGGAACAGCGGTCGGGCTTGGGGCCTACGACATCGCTGTTCTGATCTCCATAGTTACGTTCGTTATCCTGGGCACTAACTAACTCCGTTAAAGCGACATACGCGCCAGGATTCGGCGTGAGCGGAGGCTCGATTGCCAAGCTGGACAGCACTCTCCTCCTACCGCTCCCGAGAAGGTAACTGGTCTCGGGACCGGCTTGATCTCTCGTCTAAACTAATGCGCTATTCCCAATGCGTGGGCGGTAGCCCCGGCCTGATCTACTAGCGCCTGATAGTGCCGGTATCGTCCGCTGCTTTCTCTCCAGTAAAAACCAACCTCCCGACGTTCGCTCCAACCGTCGAGCTCGAGGAGTTTGACATCATCGTCCTTCCGGAACTCGGCTCGGGCGTACAGTTCTGGAAAAAGCGAACATCCCATGCCGATGGAGACCATTTGGCGGATCGAATCCAGACTGGTGCCCTCATAGTCCTCCACCACGCGTGCCCCTGAGGCCGCAGCGAGGTGACGCACGTTCTCGAGCAGGCGATGGCCGCTTCCCAGCGCAAGCAGCCTTTCCCCACGCAGAGCGGCAACCGCGATCCTCGTTTGTGAGGCAAGTGGATGCTCGGCTGGAACGCCCATATAGAGCTTCTCGGTGCCAACCTTGTGGAAGGTTAGGCCAGGACGTTCGGGGGAAGGTCAAAGACCGCAATCGAGGGTGCCATCGGACACGTCAGCCTCAACCGAGGCGGGCCGATCTTCACGGATATAGATCTGCAGATTCGGATATTTGCTGTGTATGCCTGGGAGGTATCTAGGCAGGAAGTATGGTCCGAATGTTGGGGCCGTCCCGAGCCGCACTAGTCCTCCGAGCGTTTTGGCGTCTTGAGATGCGTCTTCAACAATTTCGTCGACGGTCGACAACACCTGACGCGCACTTCGGACGAACCGTTCGCCGGCGGGAGTTACAGTCAGGGTGGCTGATGCCCGCTCGAACAGGACGACCCTAAGGTTTCGTTCAACCAATGCGATCTGAACGGATAGCGTTGGTTGAGAAACGTGGCAGGCCTTCGCCGCCTTTCCAAAGTGCCGGAGCGCAGCCAAGGCCACAATGTATTCAAGCTGTCGGAGCGTCGGGCGGTAGGGCATGCTCTATAGGCCCTCACTATCACGTTGATTGCAACAATGAATTGGTACTATTTGGCATCGCGCTCCACCTTTTGGCTGTTGAAACAAGAGGTAGCTGCAATGGACCAGTTCCTGAAATCTCTTCGTCACCGGGCCGGCATCCAGGCCCGCATTGACGAGGAGCAAACCCGCCCGGCCCCTGACTACCTGAGGCTGACCGGGCTGAAGAAGCTCAGGCTTAAGTTCCGGGAACAGATCGAGTTTATCGAGCGCATGAACCGAAACGGTGAGGTTGTGCCCATCCCGGTCGTTCGGCGGCGATCCTTTCGGTCCGTGCTCGCGGGAAGGACGTGAAACCATGACCTACGCCGATCCACTGTCGAACAACCGACAAGGTGAAGGGAAACGCCAGAGTCTAGGCGCCAAGCTGCTCGTCGGGTTGGCTGGGCGCTACCGAGCGATACGCAAACGGCTTTCTGAGATGCTTGGCCGCGGCGATCCTGACTACGCAACCATGAGCTCTCCCTCGCAGGAGATCGGCAGGATGCGACAAGCGATCAGAAAGATCTCGAGCAGCAGCGAAAAGAGAGCAAGGCGCGAAAGGGACCGGCTCAGAGACAATTTGCTTCGTCGGCGCACCGGAAGGTGATACGCAGTTGTAAGCGCTGGAAAGACAGGAGAAACCCATGAATATCGAACCGCGCAGACGGGCAAAACTCGCTCGTTTTGTCCGCTATGGCGCGGTGTTGCATTGATCGCAGTTGCTAGCCTGCAAGAGCCCGGCTTACCCGACGCTCTCTGGCTTGATCTCTTCAATCCCTCTCCCGAGGAGGTGAACCTTGTCGAGAAGCATCTCGGCATTAACATTCCGACGCGCGACGAAATGGCGGAAATCGAGCTTTCAGATCGCCTCTACCATGAAGACGGCGCTGAGTTCATGACCATAACGGCTGTGGCGAACGTCGAAAGCGAGGACCCAGCCAAGACACCCGTTACGTTCATCATCAAGAATCAGGCACTGGTCACCGTTCGCCATGCTGACCCGAAGCCCTTTCCGATCTATGCAGCGAAAGCGCAGCGCAGCAGCACCCCTTCGTGCGCGTCCGGCGAACAGGTGATGCTGGGTCTCGTCGAGGCAATCATCGACCGGATGGCGGACGGGCTCGAGCGCATCGGCGACGAAGTGGACGCAATCTCACGCGAGGTGTTTCGAAACAAGTCCTCCAGCGCCTCGAAGAAAACGCGCAATCTTCAATCCCTGATTGAGCAGATCGGCCGAAAGGGAGACCTGCTCACCAAGATGCAGGAAAGCCTCGTCAGCATTGGACGCCTTGCAGCTTATCACAGCGCCATCGAATCGAGCAGCCGAGCGCTTGACCCAAACGGTCGCAAGTTGCCGAAGGAAGCCCGGCAACGCATCAAGCTAATCCAGCGCGACGCCACGTCGCTTGGCGACCATGCGGTCTTCCTGTCCAGCAAAATCAATTTCCTGCTAGACGCTACCTTGGGTCTCATCAATCTCGAGCAGAATCAGATCATCAAAATTTTTTCGGTCGCTGCTGTCGTGTTCCTGCCGCCAACGCTGGTCGCGTCGATCTATGGCATGAACTTCGATTTTATGCCCGAGTTGCAATGGTTGCTCGGCTATCCTTGGGCGCTAGCCCTCATGGTGCTTTCGGCCGTGCTGCCGTATCTCTACTTCAAGCGGCGCGGCTGGCTTTGAACAAAGGCCCGGAAGAAATCTTCCCGTCATTCGAACACCGACGCAATCCGGCGATGGTGCGCAGGTGCCGCAATTTCACAGCCGTCGCGCATAGCTTTGTGGTAAACTCCCCAACGGCTTACCTTCAGGATGAGGGGTGTTCGAGCTAAGCTCATTGCCATGTTCCGACGCGCGCATTCGCCTTGCGCTTATAGTTGCCCACGCCTTAGCGTTGGTGCATGAAAGCGGTATCGGGCCCACTACGGTCTTTGATGCCGCTGGCTATATCGACCTTGCCCGGTAGCGGACGGACTGCGGGCGTGCGCATTCGAGCATGCGGTTGAGAACCGGGGCGCAGGCCGTTGCGCCCGTCATGACTTTTGGCTACGCTGATAGCCGGCAGCGGCCGGGCTCTCGTGTTTTGGAACATCGACTGGTCTGTGGCCAAGTGGGGTCTTCCCGGAGCCCCGCTCGGCGGCTTTCTAGGAGCGGCTCTGTTCACGACCGCGCCGGCAGAGTGGCTGCAGATCGTCGTTGGCCTGTTTCTGGTGTCGACGGTCCTTCAGTATCGCTTCGGCCAAAAAGAGAGGACTTTCGACGTCGCGAAATGGTGGTTCCTTCCGGCGGAACTCATCACCGGATTTCTCGACGGGCTGATAAGGGCGGTGGGGCCAGTCATGAACACACTCTATCTGAACGCAGGCGTCACCAAGGAGCGCATGGTCGGCACCAAGACAGCCGTCTCGCTGCCGACGCATCTTGTGAAGATTGGCACCTATGCGACACTGGGCGCAATGTCGGGGCAGCTTTGGCTCTTCGGCCTCGCCGCCGGTGCCGGCGCCTTGGCGTCCAACTGGCTCGCAAAGCGGCTGCTTAAGAACATGCCGGAACTCAGATTCCGCGCCATTGTCGTCGGCTTTATGGCGCTGAGTGGGATCGTGATGATCTGGCAGCAGCGAGACATCCTAATCCGCTTCGTTGGGTGACATGCCATCACAAAGTGACGCCGCGACCATTCTGCCTACTTCGGAAGTCCTGCGCCTCCTCGCCAAGCGGGCCGAACACGGCGAGGTTGCTGTAGCCGACATCGCCGCGATAGCGGGACGACGTGCTCATCCGGCGATTCTCGCTCTGGTCGCACTGCCGGAGGCATTGCCGCTTCCCGTGGCCGGCATGTCGACGGCGCTATCGATTCCCTTGATCGCCGTTTCGGCCCACATGGCCATTTTCGGGGCGGGACAAGGTCTTCCGGGCTTCCTGTCAAGGAGGCGGCTTCCCGCTTCGCTCGTGCGGCTCGTCGCCGACCGCGCCGCATCGTTCCTCGCGCGCGTTGAGAAACTTTCGCGACCACGGCTGACATGGATTACGGCGCGCAGCCGGGTTCTGGCGGCAATGTGCCTGCTCCTGGCGTTGGTTATCGCTCTTCCAATTCCGTTCGGCAACATGCCGCCCGCGCTGTGCGTCCTGCTCATTGCCGTCGGCATGATCCAAAAAGATGGCGCGCTCGTCGCAGCCGGGGCCTCGGGCGGGATCTTCATCCTCACAGGCGGACTGTTCGCCGTCGAATACCTGTGGCGCATCTGGCGCGTATGACGCCCTCTGAGAGAATGGCCTGATGAAGGGCGTTGGTACGTGGATCATTTTTCAAGGGTTTGCCGATAGGCAGGCAAGATCGCCCACGAACGCCGTGATCTTCGCCCAATGCCAGCCGCCGTCACCAGATCCCGAAGATGAAATTCAACGTGACCAACTGGTGTCACTTTGCCTTTAACTTTGAGATTCG
>NZ_FMVJ01000026.1 GCF_900102135.1 Microvirga guangxiensis | reverse complement strand
GGACAGTTGGCCCAAGCCGTGCAGGCGGCCACCGGCGAGAGCGTGGACCTGGCCTATGTCGATCAAGGCTATACAGGCGAGAGGGCCGCGGCGGCCGCCCGCGAGCATGGGATTGAGCTGGAGGTGGTCAAACTGCCTGAGGCCAAGCGCGGTTTCGTGCTGTTGCCGCGCCGGTGGGTGGTTGAGCGGACCTTCAGTTGGGCCACGCGCTTCCGTCGTTTGGTGCGCGATTACGAGCGCTTACCTCAAACTCTTGCTGACCTCCACGTCATCGCACTGGTCTGCATTATGTTAAGACAGGCCGTAAACTACATCGCAGTCCATAACAGCCTCTAGAAGGAGAAGTGGCGCGGGCGACGGGGCTCGAACCCGCGACCTCCGGCGTGACAGGCCGGCACTCTAACCGACTGAGCTACGCCCGCGCATTTCATCTCCATCGCGTCCGGCCGAGACCTGAATTTTCTGCGATGGAGGCGCGCTCGTACCGGTGATTAGGCGAGCTGTCAAATGTTGTTTTCTTCATCCACAGCCCCTGCCACTTCTTACGGAATGAAATCCACCCCGATCAGTCCCGGGTGCTGATGGAAAACACCTCGTACCCTGCCCCATTCAGCACGCGCACAGCTTCGATATTTGGGTCACGGGACTGCGGACGTCGGGCGAGGGAGAACACCTTGAGGGCGCGCTCTTTCGCCTTGTCCAAGGAATCGGTGCGGACCATGATCCGTCGGATCACTCCGCCTCCCGCCTCCTCGGTGGCAATGGTCTCGATGCGGTAGACTTCAATCACGAAGGCACAACTCCACTTACGGTTAGAGCTCCCTTATCACGCCCCAAGGCGCTGGAGCTTCTCGAATTTCTTGATCAGGCGATCCCGCTTGAGCTTGGACAGACGGTCAATCCAGAAGATCCCATCGAGTTGATCGATCTCATGCTGGTGGCAAACGGCCCTCAGCCCCTCCGCCTCTTCTTCATGCTCAACGCCGTCGAGGTCCTGATAGCGTACCCGCACGCGAGCAGCCCGCTCGATCTCCTCATTGACACCCGGCATCGAGACGCTCCCCTCGACATGCCGGATCGTCTCGGGCGAAAACCACACGATTTCCGGATTTAAGTATGCCTGAGCAGCGGCGTCGCTTTCGAGCCGCAGGACAACGAGGCGCCTGAGCACTCCGATATGGGGAGCCGTTATGCCGATACCAGGCGCTGCCAGCATGGCCTCCGTCAGGTCCTTCGCCAAGCTGCGAAGCTCAGCGTCGAAAGCGACGACAGGCTCAGCCTTCTGGCGCAGGCGCGGGTCGGGGAAACGGATGATGGGGCGGGCCGCCACTGACAAGGATCCTTCGGTGCAGATGGCTATTTATAGCGACCACCGCGCTGGAGCACCTCGATCTTGTAGCCGTCCGGATCCTGAATGAAGAAGAATTTCGCAAGCAGATTTCCCTGATGCATGAATTCCTTGATCGGAAGCGGCTTAAGGCCAAGTTCCGTCAGGCGCGCATGTTCCGCTTCCAGGTCGTCTACGGAGACGGCCAAGTGGCCATAACCATCGCCCAGCGCATAAGGCTCGGTCCGGTCATGGTTGATGGTCAGCTCCACCTCGAATTCGCTTTCCGGGTTGCTCAGGTAGACGAGCGTGAACCCCTCGAAGGCAAGCCGCTCCGCAATCTTCAGACCGAAAGCTTTGCTGTAAAAGCCCAGCGAACGCTGTTCATCCAGAACGCGGATCATGGAATGGATCGCCTTTGCCATGGAAAACCTCATCAAAACCGTAGCTCAGGTGTTAACACTAGAAGCCTCTTTGGTGGAGGCATTCGATCTGGACCACATAGTCGAGAAAACGTGATCCTGCCAAGCTGTTAGGAGGGGCCAACCCCCGGGAACCGGGTCTCGCGCTGGATTCTTGTCTTGATACGGAGGCATCACACCCGCAACCCCTTATCGCCTCCGCCAACTTACAGCCCCGTTCAGCCCGCCCTTTCGAACGGGGCTTTTTCGTGGGGGCAGCTCATTTGTCGAGCATTTCGGCGATAGTACGGATTCGGTTCCGCACGTAACTGGGCAGACCGGCACTGATGGAATTTCCAGTGTTGAATGAGCTCTTGCCCATCAGCACCTGCACCGGAATGAGATTGCGCAAAACGGGAACGTTAGCGAACTCCTTCTTCTGTTGCAGAACGTCGGTTTCTATGCCGAGCGCCATGAGCACGCTCACCACCGTTTTCGCCTGATCCGCGGGATGAGGCTGGAGAACGGCCAGGAGCTTTCCGAACTGCATCACTTGGTTCACGTCAAAGAGTGTCTGCTCCAGCACGCCGGCTACAGGCGTCTCGATCCTGGTAAGGCTTGCAAGTCCCTGCTGGTCGATCTCCTGCTTCGGCAGGACGCGGATCTCGGTCTGGAAGTCCATGAACTCCGAGATCTTCTTACCCCCCTCCTCCAGTTTGTTCGCGAGACGTATGCCAATGGGCAGCCGCCCTTCGAGCGGATAACGGGATTCGATGCATATCGTTTGCGGAGCGTCGCACCAGCGTCGTTCGGGATGACGGTTATGAGCGCTTTGCGGATCGAAGTTCGGGCGCGCTTGATCAGGCGTGATGCGTTTGTGCTTGATGGAAGGATCGAGCGCCTCCAACACGTCGAGGCTGACGAAACGGGTCAGATCAATGGAATCCGCAGGCTTCGCGATCAGGAAGCGCGTTTCCGCCACATACATGTGGAGCTTCTCGGTATAAGGTTTTTCGATGCCATGGACGGACACCTTGATCTTCGGCTCCGCATAGTTCGGGAAGAGACTCAAAAAACGCTTTTCCTGCGGCTCTACCCGCGCCCAATCCTCGAAGCGCATGAGCCCGGTTTCGCCATCCGCGATTTTGTCGCTTGCTCGGTCGCTGAACAGGATCGTCTTCGCCTTCATGCGTGCCGGCGGCACCGCAGTGACGGACGGCACGTCCTCGACTTGGAAACCGTCTGCCTGGGACTGAGCAACGGACAGGGAAAATGCGGCCAGAGCGCTCAGGCTCCAGCGCAGCGAAGAAAGTATTTTCATCAATAAACCCGTTGATAGCCCCAGGGATAATCCGGGTCGACCCGGCGAGGTCTTGGACGAGGTTCATCCTCCCACCACCAGCGCCAGCCCGGATCGGCGCGCCGCTGCGCAGGAGCGTTCTGGCGGAGGGAATCCAGCCAGCTCTGTCCTTGCGCGTAAGGCGTCTCTTCATAAGCGCCGCGTCCGCTCTCGTCTCCATCGCTCCACGGATCGGGATTGCGGAAGGCATAAACTTCATCCTGAGGCACGAGGCGATATTGCGTCTCGCTCAGACGACCAAACCAGTTCAGCCGGAAATACTCCATGAACGCACCGCGCTGTCCGTCGGTCAGCCGGTCGCCGCTATTGAGATCGATCGGCATCGCGATGAGCTGCTTCGCGGCCTGGGGAGACGGCGGGCTCAAAGGTGATTTCGGCATGTGATGCTCCCAAGCCGCTTCCACGATCTCCTTGAATATCGGCGCCGCGACCTTCGCACCTGTCTGCCCGCGACCGAGCGTGCGGCGGCGACCATCTGCATTGTCGTGCCCCACCCAGACCGCCACGGTTACGTCGTTGGTGAAACCGACGAACCAGGCATCGTTCTCGTCATCGGAGGTGCCAGTCTTGCCGCCGGCATAGGGCGCAAGAGCCTTCAGATTGCGGGCAGTGCCGCGTGCGAGCACGCCCTGAAGCATGGATTTAAGTTGAAAAAAGGCTGCCGCGTCGGCAGAGCCGAGCCGCACCAGAGATTTCGCCTTTCGGCTATAGAGTGGCTGGCCTCGCTCCTCGATGCTTTCAAATGCGTGAGGCACCGGCATTGCGCCTTCATTGGCAATGGCGGCATAGAAGGCCGCGATATCGAGTATCCGCACCGGTTGTGCGCCGAGCACGAATGGATAATGCGGTGTACATTCCAGATAGAGCTGCGCCTCAACGGCAAGTTCGCAGACATCCTGCAGGCTTCGCGCAGGATTGGCTTCGATTCCGCCGTCGAGCAGGCGAGCCGTAACAAGGTTCTTCGAGTTCTCGAGCGCACGCCGCAAGGTGACGATGCCACCTGCGCCGCCGTCATAGTTCTTCGGCCGCCAATAATCCTGCGCCCGCGCATTCGCGCCGCCATTCACAGGCGGCAGAGTGATGGGTGAATCCCACACCAGTGTATTGGGCTGGAGGCCTTTCGAAAGAGCGGCCAGATAAGTCAGCGGCTTGAAGGCCGAGCCCGGCTGCCGATGGGCCTGGGTCACGCGGTTCAGCTGACTCAACGGATAAGAGAACCCACCCACCATCGCGAGGATTCGGCCGGTCTTGTTCTCCAAAACGACAGCACCACCCTGCACCGATGGAGGCACCCGGAGATCCGCACGAACGGCTCCCTTCCCTTTCTGCTCGATGATGCGCACGCGCACCACATCATAAAGCTTTAGGTCGCGTCGCGCCGCATCCCAGGCATTGAGTGACAGAACCCGCCCGTCGGAAAGACCGACGCGAAGCACATTGGCGCCCGTCTTCCTGTCCCTACCCGTCTCGATCACGATGGCAGCGGGCCATCGCACGTCGTAGAGAGGCAGCCTCGCATTCTCCAAGGCCCTGCGCCATGCAGGCGTTCCAGCATCATCATTCTTGCCATCGAGCACCTTGATCGCCTCGGCGAGATTGGCCTCTGCTGCCTGAAATTTCTGTCTCCCGATGCTCATCTCGTAGCGCGCGAGCCCCTCCTGCAGAGCGGCATCGGCAGCTTTCTGCAGAGCGGCATTGATTGTGGATCGCACTGTGTAGGAGCCTGAGGTGAGCTTATCGATCCCAGCCAGGGTGCGTGCATCCCGATCCAAATGATCGGTGAAATAGAAGCCACTGTCCCGGCGTGGACGTTGAAAGGCGATCCTCGAGGGCAAGGCGGCGACAGCCTGCTGCATCTGTTCCGCGGTCAGGAAGCTGTCTTCCTGCATTCGGCTCAATACATAGGCCATGCGCTCTCGTGCGCGGTCAGGCTGCGTATCGGGATTGTAGTAGTTGGGACCTTTCGCGAGCCCGGCGAGAAGCGCGCCTTCCGACACGGACAGAGCTTTCGCACCTTTGCCGAAATAGCTCTGGGCTGCCATTTCGATGCCCCAGGAGGTCCGTCCGAGATAAATGGAGTTGAGATAGATCTCGAGGATTTCGGCTTTGCTGAGTGTCCGCTCGATGCGGGAAGCAACGATCATCTCACGCATCTTGCGCTCGTACGTCACATCGTCGCCTACGAGCAGATTCTTGGCCACCTGCTGCGTGATGGTGGAGCCTCCTGCCGGTCGCCCCGGATTGGCGAGATTGTTGACGAAAGCTCGGATCACTCCGCGCTCATCCACGCCCTTGTGCTGATAGAACCGCTTGTCTTCCGCCGAAACGAAAGCCTGTTGTACGGATTTTGGAATGTCCGACAGCTGCACCCAGATGCGCCGATGATCCGGCTCATAGATTTCGGCAAAGCGCCTGCCGCTTCCGTCAAGAACCACGCTGACGCCCGGTAGCTTGAGGCCTTTCAGTTTGCCCGCATCCGGAAGGTCGGCGACAGCATTGTTGTAAAAGGTAATTACCTCACCGAGATCGACAGGCGAATGCTCCACTGTCTCGTTCTTGCAGAACAGACGATAACTCGCGTGCAGGTCGTTGAAGCTCAATCCCTGAAGGATCTTGAGATCGCCTGTAACCGCTTGCGGATCGTCCATAGCGGTCGTGATCAGATCGTCGAGGTTGATATCCTCGATGTCGAAGGCGCGCCGCATATGCGTGCACCCGCTCTTGAGGATCTCTGCGACCTCCTCCTTGTCATGCGCCGGATCGAACGACGTCTTCACCGCTTCCGGATCGACCAGGACCTGGCTCAGGGTGAGAGCCGTGGCGAAAATCTTGATGAGGATTGCGCTCATTCCGACTCTATCATGGAACGATCATGCCCCTGTTTAGGAAGCTGAACTCGCGATGAAACAGGCCGGCATGCATCCGGCCCATTCAGCCTGCCGGAAGCAAACTGAATGAAAGCTGGATAGTACGGCTGTTTTAGGACCGCCTTTGAAAGCCATATGGAGCGGCAGAGCCAGGCTTCCTAGCTTGGCACGTCAACTTATTGTGTTTCACCCTCGGCCCACGAAAGGCATCTTCGTCGCCATTACGGTCATGTTGAGAACATTCGCGCTCAACGGCAGACCGGCCATGTAGACGACAGCCTCCGCCACATGAGCGGGATCGAAGGTGGGCTCTGCCATGACCGTGCCGTTGGGCTGAAGGACTCCGCTGGCGATCTTGGCGGCCATGTCGGTTGCCGCATTGCCGATATCGATCTGTCCGCAGGCGATGTCATAGGCCCGGCCATCCAGGGAAGTGGATTTCGTCAGTCCCAGGATCGCATGCTTCGTCGCTGTATAGGGCGCAGAGAGTGGCCTTGGCGCGTAAGCCGAAACGGAGCCGTTGTTGATGATGCGCCCGCCCCTTGGATCCTGAGCCTTCATGATCCTGAACGCCTCCTGGGTGCAGAGGAAGGCGCCCGTCAGGTTCGTATCGACGACGCTCTGCCATTGCTCGAAGGTGAGATCCTCCAGAGGAACCGGCGGTGCGCCGATGCCTGCGTTGTTCACCAGAAGGTCGAGCCGCCCGAATGTCTCTTTTACCTTTGAGAACAGAGCCTTGACCGAAGCAGGATCGGTTACGTCGGTGACCAAGAGAACTGGTGCCCCGCCAATCTCCTGCGCGGCTTTTTCGAGCACCTCCTGTCGCCGCCCGGCCATGACGACACTGTAGCCATGGTCCAAGAGAGCGGCGGAGATCGCCTTGCCCACTCCGGTCCCCGCCCCTGTCACGATGGCGATCTTCGAACTTCTGCTCATGTTTTTCTCCTCATGGAACCGGCCAAGCTGTTTCGCGTTCGCATTCTGCCAATCGGAAAGGAGTCCGTCATGCGCAATCGTGTCCTAAGCTCGGCCGCTACCTTGGCCGTGATCGCACTTCCTCTTGCTCTTGCCGCCTGTCAAAGCGGAACCGCTTCGGGCGCAGCGGGAGGTGCCGTGACGGGCGCCATCGTCGGTGGCCCGATCGGCGCTGCCGTGGGTGGCGTTGCAGGCGCTGCCGTTGGTACGGCCCTGACTGCTGAAGAATCTACCCGCGTCAGGAGCTATGTGGTCGCCCAGCGTCGCCCGTCGATCACCATGTCGGAAGAGGTTGTTATCGGCCAGCCGCTCCCGCCGCGCGTGCGTCTCTATTCCGTTCCTCAGAACGTGGGTCTCGCAAACCCTTATAGCTATACCATCGTGAACGACCGCACGGTGCTCGTCGATCCCCAGACCCGCACCGTCGTTCAGGTCATCGATTGATTTCGACAGATCGTAGAAGTGAGAAAGGCGGCTCGCATGAGCCGCCTTTTCTTTCATTTGATGACGGATCGGACGCTCAGTCATCCATGGACAGATGGTCCATGAGGATTTCGCGTTTTCCGGCATGGTTTGCGGGTCCGACGATGCCCTCCTGCTCCATGCGCTCCATCAGCGACGCCGCCCGGTTGTAGCCAATCTGCAGCCGCCGCTGGATGTAGCTCGTCGACGCCTTCTTGTCCCGCAGCACCACCGCCACCGCCTGGTCGTACAAATCCCCGCCCGGCGCCCCGAACTCGCCCGCGTCGAACACCGCCGCATCGGGTGCCGCCGCCTCCTCCTCGTCAGCGGTCACCGCCTCGAGATATTGCGGACGGCCCTGACGCTTCAGGTGCGCCACCACGTGCTCGACCTCCTCGTCCGAGCAGAACGGCCCGTGCACGCGCGTGATCCGCCCGCCGCCGGCCATGTACAGCATGTCGCCCTGGCCCAGAAGCTGCTCCGCCCCCATCTCGCCGAGAATGGTGCGGCTGTCGATCTTCGAGGTCACCTGGAACGAGATCCGGGTCGGGAAGTTCGCCTTGATCGTGCCGGTGATCACGTCCACCGACGGGCGCTGGGTCGCCAGGATCACATGGATGCCGGCAGCTCTGGCCATCTGGGCCAGACGCTGGATCGCGCCCTCGATCTCCTTGCCCGCCACCATCATCAGGTCGGCCATCTCGTCGACGATCACCACGATGTAGGGCAACGGCTCGAGGTCCATCACCTCG
>NZ_FMVJ01000030.1 GCF_900102135.1 Microvirga guangxiensis | reverse complement strand
ACCTCAAACTCTTGCTGACCTCCACGTCATCGCACTGGTCTGCATTATGTTAAGACAGGCCGTAAACTACATCGCAGTCCATAACAGCCTCTAGAGCAGTTCAGCCGGCGCAAGCGTATAGTCACTGGCAAGGGGCATGTCGACGAAACGTAAAGGTGCGTGGTCAGTGGCGGCATCTGTATCGCGCGATCGACAGCAACGGCGACACGGTGGAGTTCTGGTTCAGTGAACGGCACAATCTTGCGGCCGCGAAGCGGTTCCTGCGTTAGGCCCTGAAGCACCACGGCCGGCCCGAGCGGTTCGTGATTGATGGCAGCCGGACCAGCCGCGAGGCGGCCCTATCCTGTGACGCGACAGACCGGCTGCAGGATCGGTAATGCGCAAACTCAAGCCGGTCCGGATCCAGCAAAGTGCCGACCTCATCAATCGCATCGAGCAGGATCATCGGGCTGTCAAGAGGCGGATCCAGCCGATGCTCGGCTTTAAGTCGACGGCATCCGCTCGGGTGTTCTTGGGTGGCATCGAGATGGTGCACATGATGCGAAACGGACAGGCAAGGTATGCCTGCAAGCGGCGGCTATCACCCGCTGGGAGTCCGAGCTACTCGCCGCATGAGCCAGTCACAGATATCTTCTACTTTCGCGGCCCTGCTCACGCCTTGCGACAGAACCAATTAAAATGCCTGCCCCTGAACTCCGCGTCCTCCGCCATTGAGACCTCCGCCCCAGGAGCTGAAACTCTGAAACAAAGATTTGCGACACATCCCACCTGACAACTCATCTGTCTTAGACAGCCCACTCTTGCGCCTTGGTGACGAGGAAGTCACGAAACGCCTGGACTCTTGCTACCGAGCGGATCTCTTCTGGATAGACCAAGTAGGTATCGAGCGTCGGCATCTCGACATCCTGAAGCACCTGTCGAACCCTCGGGTTCCTACTCATTGCGCAGTCCGGCGCCATACCGATTCCTGCTCCTAATTCAATGGCCTGGCGCAGAGCGAGGCTGTCGTTGACCACCAAACGACTTGGACGAGGGTCCTTCGCATGACGCCCCAGGGCGGTCAGGCAGTGAAGGTCGAGGATGAAGGCCGGCTGGTCACCTCCTAGGCTGACAATGGAATGACCATCGAGATCAGCAATGCTCTGCGGCTCTCCAAAACGCTCGAGATACGCATGCGAGGCATAAGCATGGTAGTGAATGGAGAACAGGCGCCGCTGGATCAGGTCCGGCTGGGTCGGGCGGCGCAGCCGGATAGCAATGTCGGCCTCGCGCATCGAAAGATCCAACTCGTCGCTCGTTAAGATCAACTGGATCCGCACCTCCGGATAGAGGTCGAGGAATTCGGATATGCATTGGGCCAGCCAGATGCCTCCGATCCCGATTGTGGCTGTGACCCTGAGATCGCCTGTCGGTCGCTGAGTTGTCTCTGTCAGAAGTTGCCGGGTTTTATCGAGACGGAGGTGCATATCCTTGGCAGCTCTGAAGAGCAGATCGCCATGCTCGGTCAGGATGAGCCCGCGGGAATGACGGTGAAAGAGCGGGACCTTGAGCTCGCTCTCCAAAGCCATGACCTGCCGGCTGACAGCGGACTGGCTCAGCCTGAGCTTTTCGGCGGCGCTGGTAAAGGTGCCAGCTTCGGCCACCTCATAAAACACCCTGATCTTATCCCAATCCAACGTGCGCCCCACTCCCAATCAATTCTCCGCAAGCGATGTATGTCCTGATGACAGGCCATTGATCAATCATCATGAGATGCCGTGAGCATCGTTCCCGGTGGACCAGTAACATCTCGTTAGGCCACCCAGGATAGGGAGAATAATGCTGAGACCAGGAGTGAGGCATGGCTCTGCGCTGGAAACCAACGATCCCTGACGATCGCAATCCTGAGGACGTGGTCGGCAGTCTTCATATTCACATCTTTGCGCGGGTGTACCGGATTCCTAACGGTCAGGCTCAGGGGCGCTTCCGCTGGTATCTCAAGGATGTTCCAGGATCCGCCGGGGTTCAGCTCCAAGGTGTCGAGGAGACGCAAAGGAAAGCACAAAACACCGCCAACTTCCACTTTCAGCTCTGGCTCAAACGGGCTGGACTCGTGGAGGCCCCGTCACAAGCCCAAAAACAACTCGCCCTCCCTTCACCCCAACGTCAGAGCCGAGAGTGCCACGCAGGCGAGGGCTGAAATGCCTGTCTATTGATGGATCGCATGAAGGTTAGACACGCCGCAGCGGGCACGCTCAGCGCCGCTGTGGCCGGTGTGAATGTAATCGGCAATCTCATAGCCAGGTACCTTCTCACCCGCGGCATCGGACGCCCGACTTTAATCGCGGGAGCTAGTCTCATTATGGGGAATCGTGCTCGCGCATCAGGCGGCGGATCTTATGGTTCACCACCATGCCGGCCTGCCGCAGGGCCGCGCCCACGCGCTGGTAGCCATAACTTTCGAACTCATCGCAGATGGCGGCGATCGCCTCGACAATGGCGGTGTCGTCGGCAGGAGCCGTCGGCTCATCGTAGTAAG